>CAWFCO010000006.1:0-1672940 GCA_963814335.1 uncultured Acidobacteriaceae bacterium
GACACATGGCGACTGCATGATGAGCCACAATGCAAGTACGGCAGTTCCGGATCCGCTAGCTGGCTTCATATCCTCTCCTCATTCGGGAGTGTGTGGGGAGTTTTATCCGAAGAGGAATTCTTTTTCGCGGAGTTCTTTGATGGAGTCGCGGAGTTTGGCGGCTTTTTCGAATTCGAATTTTTTGGCGGCTTCGCGCATTTCGGTTTCGAGCTTGGCGATGAAGTCGTCCACATCTGCCTGGGAGTTGAATTCGGGGAGCGTTGCGGCTTCTTCCTCGGCGATGTCGCCATATTCTGCCTTGAGAATTTGCGCGAGGCCCATATCCGTGGAAGAGATGATGGAGCGCGGCGTGATGCCGTGCTCTTCGTTATACGCGCGCTGAATGGCACGGCGGCGATCGGTTTCGCCCATGGCGTTGCGCATGGAGTCTGTGATTTTGTCCGCGTAAAGGATAGCGCGGCCTTCGACGTGGCGCGCGGCGCGGCCCATGGTCTGGATGAGCGAGCCGGTGGAGCGGAGAAAGCCTTCCTTATCGGCGTCGAGGATGGCGACGAGCGAGACTTCGGGAAGGTCGAGGCCTTCGCGGAGCAGGTTGATGCCGACGAGCACGTCGTATTCTCCCTTGCGTAGACCTGAAAGTAGCCGGACGCGCTCGAGGGTTTCGATTTCAGAGTGCATGTAACGACAGCGGACACCGACTTCGGTGTAATAGCCGGAGAGATCTTCAGCCATGCGCTTGGTGAGCGTGGTGACGAGGACTCGTTCGTTCTTTTTGGCGCGGTCGCGGATTTCGGCAAGCAGGTCGTCAATCTGGCCTTTGACGGGACGGATTTCAACTTCAGGATCGATGAGGCCGGTGGGGCGGATGACCTGTTCAACAACGACGCCTGCGGACTTGGTGAGCTCGTACGGGCCGGGCGTGGCCGAGACGTAGATGGTCTGGTGGATGCGGTTTTCGAACTCCTCGAATTTGAGCGGGCGGTTGTCGCGCGCGGAGGGGAGGCGGAAGCCGTAGTCAACGAGGTTCTGCTTGCGCGACTGGTCGCCGTACCACATGCCATGGACTTGTGGAATCGTCGCGTGGCTTTCGTCGACGAAGAGGAGGAAGTCACGCGGGAAGTAGTCGAGGAGTGTGGGTGGGGGCTCGCCGGGCAGACGGCCACTGAAGTGGCGCGAGTAGTTTTCGATGCCGTGGCAGTAACCCATGGACTTGATCATTTCCAGATCAAAACGAGTGCGCTGATGGATGCGCTGCGCCTCGACCATGCGGCCTTCAGCCTCAAGCTGCGCGACCCACTCGCTGAGCTCGGCGACGATGGAGTCAATGGCGGAGGCTTTGCGCTCGGGCTGTACGACGTAATGCGATTTGGGATAAATGGGAAGGCGCGCGTACTTCTGCTTGACGGTGCCGAAGAGCGGATCGATTTGGGAGAGGGATTCGATCTCGTCGCCGAATAATTCTATTCGGTACGCAGATTCATCATAGGTAGGAAAAACTTCGATGATGTCTCCACGGACGCGGAATTGGCCGCGGCGGAAGTCAGTGTCATTGCGCTCATAGAGGATTTCAACGAGGCGGCGGGTGATGTCTTTGCGGGAGATTTTCTGGCCCTTTTCGAGAAGAAGCAACATGCCGTAATAGGCTTCCGGCGAGCCGAGGCCGTAAATGCAGGACACGGAGCTGACGATGATGGCGTCTCGGCGCTCAAAGAGGGAGCGGGTGGCGGAGAGGCGGAGCTTATCGAGCTCTTCGTTGATGGTGGCTTCCTTCTCTATATAGAGGTCGCCGGCGGGAATGTAGGCTTCGGGCTGGTAGTAGTCGTAGTAGCTGACGAAGTATTCGACCGCGTTGCCGGGGAAGAACTGCTTGAACTCGTGATAGAGCTGGGCGGCGAGGGTTTTGTTGTGGGCGAGGATGAGCGCGGGCCGGTTGGACTGCTCAATGACCTTGGCCATGGTGAAGGTTTTGCCGGAGCCGGTGACGCCGAGCAGGACCTGGTGCTGTTCGCCGGCGGCGAGGCCGCGGGTGAGCTCGTCAATGGCGCGGGGCTGATCTCCGCGGGGTTTATAGGGGGTGACGAGCTGGAAGTCCATTTTGGGATTGTAGCAGAAAGGCGAAGATGCGGCGAAGATGGATTTTAGCTACAGACTCCTGTCTCCTAGCCCGAATTGGTGGACCGGTGAGCGCGGAATCAGGCGGGAACGTAGGTCAAGCGGACGATGTCTTCACCGATGAGATCGGTGGCCACAATGCGCAGACGTGGCCGGGGGCCGGCGAAGAAGGGCGAGCCGCCGCCCATCACCACGGGGTAGAAGTAGAGTTGATACTCATCGATGAGGCCGGCCTCGGTGAGGGATTGCGCGAGGACGGGGCCGGCGACTCGAATCTCGCCGGCAAGCTCAGTCTTGAGATTGCGTATCCCGGTCTTGAAGTCATCGGGGAGGAGTGTGGCGTTGGGGCCGACGGACTTGAGCGTGCGCGAGACGACCCATTTGGGCATCTTGCGCCAGACTGCAGCGAAGGCATGTTCGGCGTCGTCCCAATCCGGTTGATCGGTGTCCCAGTAGCTCATGATCTCGTAGGTGCGGCGGCCGTAGATGCTGCCGGTGAGGCTGCCGACCAGTTCGACGAAGTGACCAAAGGCCGAAGCACTGGGCGGTCCAAGCTTCATGTGGTCGACGTAGCCATCGAGAGATTGGTTGAGTCCGTAGACGAGTTTGGCCATGATGCCGGTCCTTTCCTCTGGTTCTTCAGAATAGCGCGAAGTGAAGTTGTGCGGCTGCGAATGCCGTGAAGCACCTATGATGATTTGGATATGAAACACGGATTGCTGAAGGCAGTTTTGATGCTCGTTGCGGTGGGTGGAGTTTGTCTTGTGCAGGTGCAGATGGATGCGGCGGAGACGCGCACGCCGACCGAAAGCGGGCTGGTGTATGGCGTGGCGGACGGGCAGACGCTGACGATGGATTACTACGCGCCGAAGGGTGGCGGGCCGCATCCGATTGCGATCATCATCCATGGTGGCGGGTATCACGGAGGAGACAGCAGGAGCGGCAGCGAGGCGTATGTGGCGGACTTTCTGGCGCCGGCGGGGTACGCGGTGTTTTCCATTAACTACAGACTGGCGCCGAAGTATCCCTATCCCTATATGGTGCTGGATGTGGAGCGGGCGGTGCGCTATATCCGCTACAACGCGAAGCGATGGCATGGCGGACCCGCACAAGATTGCGCTGGTGGGCGGCTCGGCAGGCGGGTACCTGAGCAATATGGTCGGGCTGCTGAATTTACCGGGCGATCCGAATGCTGTTGATCCAGTGGACCGCGAAAGCGCGCGGGCGCAGGCCGTGGTGAGCTTGTATGCGCAAAGCAGTTTTGAGTTTGTTCCGCTGAATGCGGACGTGCATCGGCTGCTGGATCCGCTGATTGCGAAGAAGGGCATGAAGGAAGCGATTCGCGAGGCGTCGCCGATTACGTATGTGAACAAGGACGATCCGCCGTTTCTTGAGATTCTGGGCGACAAGGACGAGTACATTCCGATTTTCGGAGGCGACGAATCTACAGACGGCGCTCGAGAAGGTGGGCGTGCGGTGCGACATCATTCGCATTCCGGGCGGCCACCATGGCACGGGTGGATGGAACAAGCTGCCGGGGGTTCCGGACTGGGAGCGTGAGATGACGGAGTGGCTGAATGCGCGGTTGCATCACAAGGGGCCGATTGGAGCGGGGATTCGGGCGCGGGTGGCTGCGGAGCCTCAATGATCGAGTGATCGAGATTGTAGCTCTTTCGTACATAAGATGAGCTTTTTTGACAATGAACGCGGCGTATCACTATGCTTTGCGGCAAACGTTTACCAACATAGAGAACTCATGTGAAGAAGGAGTGGAAGCGATGAAGCGCGTTTCGCGGAGACAGTTTTTGAGGACGACGGGGCAGGCGAGTGCGGCGATGGCGGCGAGTGGCGCGCTGGGGCGGTTTGCGATTGGGCAAGCTGAGGGGCCGACGCGGATTGAGATTGATTCGGACCGTGTGATTGCGCCGGTGAGTCATGAGCTGTTCGGGTCGTTTCTGGAGCATTTGGGGCGCGCAATTTATGAGGGCATTTATGAGCCGGGGTCGAAGTTTGCCGACAAGAACGGATTTCGCACGGACGTGATGAAGGAAGTGCGCGAGCTGGGCGTGCCGATTGTGCGGTATCCGGGCGGAAATTTTGTCTCGGGCTATCACTGGCTGGACGGGGTGGGTCCGAAGGACAAGCGGCCGACGGTGCTGGACCGCGCGTGGAACACGATCGAGACGAATCAGTTTGGGACGAACGAGTTCATCACGTGGGCGCGCGAAGTGGGGACGGAGCCGCTGTTCGGGTTGAACTTTGGCACTGCGGGCGCGGAGGATGCGGCAGCTCTGGTGGAGTATTGCAACGTGCCGGGCGGAACGAAGTGGAGCGAGTTAAGGAAATCGCATGGGTATCCCGAGCCGCACAATGTGAAGTTCTGGTGCGTGGGCAATGAGATGGACGGGCCTTGGCAGATTGGGCATCTTGAAGCGCATGAGTATGGGATGAAGGCGGCGGACGCGGCGAAGCAGATGCGCGCAGTAGATTCGAAGATCAAATTGATTGCGTGCGGGTCGAGCGGGCCGTTCATGCCGACGTATATCGAGTGGGACCGGACGGTGCTGGAAGAGTGCTATGACGTGGTGGATGGGATTTCACTGCATCGCTATTGGGGGAACACGGAGGAGACGAATCACGACAGCCATGTTTATGTGGCCATGAATCTGGCGATGGATCGGCAGATCAAGGAAATTTCGGACGTGTGCGATGTGGTGCGAGCGCATAAGCGGTCCGACAAGCAGTTGTTTCTCTCTTTCGATGAGTGGAATGTTTGGTACAGGGCGCGGAGCGGGGATGCGACGGATGGGCATAGGAAGAGGCTCCGCATTTGCTGGAGGAGCCGTACAACCTGGAGGATGCGCTGCTGGTGGGTGGGCTGGCGAACTCGCTAATGCGGCATTCAGACCGTGTGAAGCTTGCATGTCTGGCACAACTGGTGAACGTGATTGCGCCGATCATGACGAATGAGAATGGGATTCTGCGCAACACGATCTACTACCCGTATGCGTGGGCGCTGAAGCATGGACACGGCGATGTGCTGGATACCTGGCAGACAGGGCCGAGCTACGAAGTGGCGACACTGGGGCGGCCGATTGAGGCGGTGGGATTGCCGGCGCCGGGATTTGGGCAGGTGCCTTATCTGGATGTGGTGATTACGCGGGACAAGGCGGCGGGGACGGCGACGGTGTTTGTGCTGAATCGTGATTTGGAAAAGCCGCGCGAGCTGGAATTGGTGTGGCACGACCTGACGCCGACAAGCGTGGTGAGCTTTGAGACGCTGACGGGCAAGGACCTGAAGGCGGGGAACACGTTTGCCGATCCGAACAAGGTTGTGCCGGCGAAATTGGATGCGCCGAAGGCGGGGTCGAGGATGACGGTGGAGTTGCCGGCAGGGTCGCATAGTGTGCTGACGGTGGCGGTGTAGGTACCTGCGGTGCGGCGGACGCTCGCTTGTCGCTCGCAGGAGGTTCGGTAGTCAAGCGTCAGGGGACTGAAATGCGAAGACCCCGGTGGAGGAAATCCGCCGGGGTTTTGATTATTGGGAGTGACCTGCTTGAAATATACAGTCTACTTTGCGGGTAGCAGGAGCTTCTGCAATTCGGGGACGGGGAGCGCGCCTTCGTTGAGGGCGCGGTTGTGGAACTCGGCGAGTGTGAAGTCTTTACCTTTGGCGGCCTGGTAGGCGCGGCGGAGGCGCCACCACTCGGTGGTGCCGACGAAGTAGGTGGGCAACTGCGTGGAGCTGAGTTTGGCTCGCTGAAGTTTGCCTTCAGCCTCTGCGCGCGTCTGGAAGGCCTGATTCATCATCAGGTCCATCGCCTGCTCATCGGTCATATTCATGGTCTGCATGCGGATGTCGAGGATGGCATTGGCGACGGCACGCAGCCAGACTTTGAGATAGCTGATGCGATAGCGCGGATCGTTGTTGGCGAAGCCCTGCTTCATCATGACCTGTGCCATGTATTCGGCCCAGCCTTCGACGTACGCGCCGTTGCTGTAAAGGGCGCGAATGAGGCGGCGAGTGGGCGGCTGAATGTCATTGGTGTGCTCGAACTGCACGTAATGGCCGGGGAGCGCCTCATGGATACTAAGCCATTTGAGGACCCAGTTGTTGTATTCGCGCAGCCGCGAATCGGTGCTCGCTGCAGGTGCGCTGGGATCGATGGGCGTGACCCAGAACTGTGCTTCGGAGTTGGGGTCGAGCGGCGGTGCGGGGTGGAAGCCGGCGACCGAGTAGATGCCGCGCATGAAGGGCGGGGTGGCGATGACTTTGAGATTGTCGCGCGAGCCGAGGGAGACGATTTTCTTTTCGAGGATGAACTGACGGATACCGACGAGGTCGTCCTTGACGGTCTGCGTCAAGTCTTCCGGTTTGCAATGATCTTCGGCGATCTTTCCGAGCACTTCGCGGATGATTGTGGTTTCGCGTTCCTGCGGGCTGAGGTTTGAGTGGTCACCGTGATCGGGGAAGTACTGCTTGTGAAGCGGTAATGCGATCTGGAACATCTCGTCGCGAGTCTTTTTGAATTCGCGCTCCGCGTCGGCGAGAACTTCCGCGGGTGTGATGGGGGTTTCCATCACGAGACGGAATTTGGCGTCGTAGAGATCTTTACCAAGCCGCCAGGTGCGGGTGGTCTTGCGTTTGGCGAGATCGTTCTTAAGCCATGCGGAGAATTGTGTGAGTGCAGCGATGGCGGGCGGAGCGACATGGTCGTAGCGGCTCTTGAGGGTAGAGTCGACGGGAATGGCGCGCGCGACGGAGTCCTGAATGAGATCGATGTTGCCTTCATTTTCTTCGAGGGCGACCTTGATGAAGATGGGGTCAGAGTCGAGGAGTTCCGCGCGTGCCTGATCGAGGAGGTGCGGAATTTCTGCGATGCGGGAGAGAATGTCGCCGAGGCGAACGTCTTCAGGGGCGTAGTTGGTGGTGAGCGGAAGGAAGAGCGCGTTGCCAACGAGCTCGACGTAGACCGTCGGGTTGTGGCGATAGTTTTGAATGCGGTCCAGCTCGAGCAGTGTCTGGCCAATCTGGTCGTCGATGAGATGCCAGTCGGCAGCGTCTTCGGGATCGAGCGAGGCGACCGGCGTTTCGGCGTGAAAGCGCTTGCGCCATTCGGAGTAAACGCGGCGCTGCTCCGCAAAGGCTGCGGGACTCAAATCATCAAGTTGCGCATCCAGCGCAATGGACTTGCCGGTTTTGGGGTCGGTATAGGTGTGATAACCAGCGTAGGAGGCAGAGACGGGCGAGAGAGCGAGCGTTTCATGGATGAACTGCTCACTCATGCGCGCGAATTTGGCGCTTGAGGACGTGGAGGCCGGTGACTGAGCGGCGAGCGGTGCGGCGAAAAGAAGACAGGCAACAATTGGAACAAGTTTCATGAGGGTTTACTCCGTTGACAGCACAGACGAGTGCGATGCATTGCCGAATTATTTGAGCAAGCCGATGACGTTGGCGCGGATCTTTGGGTCGGATGCGGTGCCGGTGATATTGATGGGGATTCCGCGCGCTTTCGTGGGGGTGGATTTGGCCGACTTGGGATGAAGGAATCCGCCGACAAAGCTGCTGACCTGATTGATGGCCTGGTTGGCGGCAGCGCCGACCGCGTTGTTGGAGCTGAGCGTGGCAACCATCTTGAAGTCGATTGCGCCGGCGGGGGTGACGGAGCCAGTGCCGGTGGCGGTGCCGAGCTGCGGCAGGTTGCCGTAAATGTCGTTGAGCAGTGTGATTTGCGGAGCGGAGTTGACGGTGGCTTTCAGAGTTTGAATCTGGGTGCCGCCGCCACTCTTGAAGAGGTTGGAAAGGCCCTGGATTTTGGAGCCGAGATCGAAGCCCGCGAGCGTGGTGCCTTCCACATCGACGGGGCCGCGAATGGTGGTGGCCGTGGCCGGGCCGGTGATAGTGAGGTCGGCGGAAAGCGTGCCGCCGCGGAGTTGGGAGCCGGAGGGAAGCTCTACGCCGAATGCCGGGAGAAGCTGTTGAAGCTGATCGATGGGCATGTTGGGTGCTTTGAGATGGAGGTTGAGAAGCACGGCCTGGGGCGTGAGCTGATAGGTTCCGAAGGCATAGGCGGCTGCAGAACCGGCCTTGACGGAGAGGTTGGCGATTTTGCCGGCCTGTTGCGTGAGATTTTCCGAGACCGAGTAATCAATATTGATGGGCTGCGTGGTGGGCTTTCCGGTGCGCGCAAGCTGGAGCCTGTCCGCAGTGATTTTGCCGCTGGAAGTGACGTTGACGCCGTCGGAGGCGAGGTCAGAGTCAACGCCGAGGACCATGGAGATGCCTTTGCCCTGATCAATGACGCCGGCGGCGACGGGGTCAAGCTGCTTGAGTGCGAGCGTGGCCTTGAAGGGCGTGGCGGCGGCGTTCTGCTGCGAGAAGGGGCCGGCGTTGCCTTTGAGGGAGAGCGAACCTTTGGCGGGAAGGGTTGCAGTGAGCTCAAAGGGGAACGAGGAGCGGAAGGAGAAGTTCTTTACGGTGAGATCGATGTTGGAGTAGACGAAGGGCTGGCGCACGGCGGGAACGGCGGAGACCGAAGCGCTGCCGTCTTTGATGCGGAGCTCCGTGACGGTGAGGTCAGGCAGTGCGCTGGGCTGCGAGGGTGATTTGGTGGTGGAGGCGCCGCCGATGGACGAAAAGTTCCAGAGGCCGTTGGCGGAGTGAATGAGATGGATGGAAGGCGACTCGATGGTGAGGCGGGTGATGTGGACCTGACGGTGGAAGAGCAGCGGGCCAACTTCAACGCCGATGGCCAGCGTCTTGGCCTCTAGGAATGGCGTGTTGCTGTAGATGGGATCGTCGGCGATGGCGATGTCATGTGCGTCGAGACTGCCCGAGAAGAGCGAGAAGCTGAGTTTGCCGAGGGTCACTTTTCGACCGAGTGAGGCGGAAAGGCGATTCTCAACTACCGGGCGGAATGCGTCTGCGTGAATGAAGAGTGGAACGGCAATCGCAATGAGAAGAATGAGTGCGATGGCCGCGACGGCAATCTTGATCCAGCGCTTTTGCATGCAGGTCTCCTAGAAAGACTGTTCTCGGAGGCATTTTAGCGCGTGGAGTCCAAAGGGCCGGAATGTGGGACACGGCATAGCAACTGTTGGTGGCGCAGAGGCGCGGGGGTAAGAGCGTCAGGCTGCCGAAGGACTGGCTGGTGCCGCTGGCAATGCTTCCGCTGGTTCAGGCTCCATCCAGGTCTCTTGCTGGGTGAAAGGGCTCATACAGTCGACGCAAAAGTGGGAGCGGCTCCAGAGTTCGAATGCAGGCGCCCAGACAGTCTGGTTGAATCGGCGGGCCTGATGGAGATCGAGGGCCAGGGTGATGACGACCGCCAGCGTACAGCCGAGCAGCAGAAGAATGGTTCCGAGGTCAGGTACGGCGGCGATGATATCGGCCGACGAAGGACTGGCGACAGATGTCGCGGGGTGAACCTCTTCAAGGACAGGGAGACCATTGAACTCAGCAGACGTTGCCTGGGGATGAGTGGCGATGAAATGGTGCGCAAGCAGGAGGTCAATTGGCCAGGCCAGGAAAACTGCGGAGAGGAAGAACACGAGAACGCGAATACTAATGCGGCGACGCGCCGGAGGTCGCAGGGAGGCGACTGCGTCCAATTGAAGCAGTTCCTGGGCTGCAGCCAAACAGGCCCCATTGCAACTGTGTGCAGCGTCGAGTTGCGATAGTTCGATGGTTTGCGAACTGGAACAGTTTGGGCAGGAATTTCTCATAAAGCCTCCCGGTGCTTCTATCGGCAACACCGGGAGGAGACTTGAGAGGCCCCATAGGGAGTTTTGAGGAGAGTTTCCGCAGCCTCAACAATTCTGAAAAAGCCACAGGTAAGTTTGATTACCAGGGAAGCGATTGGCCCAGGTGGAAATAGCCGCCTGAAGGACCGTCGACGGGAAGCGTGGCGAGGGCCGTGCTGGTTTTGCCGCCTTCACTGATTTCCATGGGAGCCTGCTCGCCACCCATATCGGTTTTGACCCAGCCGGGGTGGGCCGAGTTGACCTTGATGGGGGTGTCGCGGAGCTCATAGGCAAGGTGGATGGTAAACGCGTTGAGCGCGGTCTTCGATGCGTCATAGGCAAAGGACTTGGCGTCGTAGATGGGCGATTTGGGGTCAGCGTGCAGGGCCAGCGAGCCGAGAATGCTGGAGAGGTTGACGATGCGGCCTGCGGGGCTGGCCTTGATGAGGGGCAACAGCGTGCGGGTGAGCGCGACAACTGCGAAGAAGTTGGTTTCAAAGACTCGACGAAGCGTGGCATCGTCGACCGAGGTGGTGTGTTCTGGGCCTGTGGCGGGGAAGCCACCGGCAGCGACGCCGGCGTTGTTGACGAGAATGTCCAGGTGGCCGAATTTCTCTTTGAAGAAGTCGAACGCAGCCTTGTGATCGGCAGGCTTGTTGACGTCGAAAACGAGCAATTCGGCGTCGACGCCTTTGGCGCGCAGCTTTTCAACGGCGTTCTCCCCCTGCTCACGGTCGCGCGAGCCGATGACAACATGGACGCCGTGGGATTTTAGATCGAGTGCGGTCTGAAATCCGAGCCCGCGGTTGCCTCCGGTGATAAATGCAATTTTCTGACTCATGAAATAGGAACCTCCGGAAGGATTGGATGGAAAGCGGGGCCGGAAGTTGCAGAATCTGCTGCGCTAAGTTCATCCACTGAAGAGCACAAGGATATGGCAATAACTTCCTAACTAGCGGGCCATGGGTCCACCGAAATGCTATTGCTAACGGGCAATAGAGCTAGTAAGGTGCTTTCTGAGGCAATCCGAGAATGCGCCCTCTGGGTACCCCGCACCAGGACGCAGCGTCTGATCTCAAGCAAGAACGGGCCCAGTTCGCTCGCCTTGCACTGGACAATCTCTTTGAGATCACGCCAGATGCAATACTCGCCACGGATACCGAAGGGATCATCCGTGCAGCGAACGCGCGTTCAGAGGAAATATTTGGTCACACACGCGCGGAGTTGATGGGGCAGCCGGTCGAGATTCTTATTCCCGAGCGCTACCGAAGTGCACACCCTTCGCATCGGGCAGGTTACAACGCACATCCGAAACGACGTCCCATGGGGGCCGGCCTAAAACTGTTTGGTTTACGCAAGGATGGCAGCGAGTTTCCTGTGGACATCATGCTGACGCCGGTTGAGACCCCGGAAGGCAGCATGGTGCTGATCTTTATTCGCGACGAGACAGAGCGACGGAACGCCGAAGAAGAGCGGCGACGTGCGGATGAACAACTTCACGCGATTGTGGGGAGTTTGAGCAATCATGCGATCTATATGCTGGACCCGCGTGGACGAGTGCTCTCGTGGAACCCAGGTGCGGAACTGATCAAGGGCTACTCTGCCGCGGAAGTGATTGGGCAGTACTACGGCATGTTTTTTGCGCGGGAAGATGTGGAACAAGACAAGCCGGCAGAACTGTTGCGGCTGGCCGCGAAAGAGGGGCGGGTTGAGTTAGAAGGCTGGCGAGTCAGAAAGAGCGGAGAACGGTTCTGGGCGAATGTGGTGCTCACTGCGATCCGGGATAAAGACGGTGAGATTGCCGGTTTCTCGAAGGTAGTGCAGGATTTCACCGAACGGAAAAAGGCTACCGATGCCATTTTGCTGCAGATGAGCAGTGCACTGCTGGTCCATCAGGATGCGGACTCACTCCTGGAGGCCATCTCTGCGAGTCTGCGAGATTTGATTGCGCACGATTGCGCGACGATGGGGTTATTGAACGAGACACGAGACCAGATTCAAGTGCGTTTTTTGAGTCAAAGCGAGAGTGGAATGCAGTATGGCACCGTGTCGATCCCGTTGGCCGGCACTCCCGCCGAGGAAGTTCACCGCACTGGAACTCCCATTCTGCTCCCCGATTTGAGTGCGCGGAAATATGCGCCTGGTTCCTTGAAACATCTGACCTCCATTGGTATGCGTTCGGCGTGCTGCGTACCGTTGAACTATGCAGGAGTGCCTCTTGGTTCTATGGCTGTGGCGAGCCGCAATCTGAATGGCTTTACGGCAAAGGAAGCCCAGATTTTGATGGAAGCCGGAAGGCAGGTCTCTGTCTCCGTGCATAATGCCCGACAATTGCGCCAATTGGTGGACGTGCGCGAGAAGCTGGACCAGCAGAGGCGCTATCTTGAGGAAGAAATCAACCTCGAAAACCAGTTTGAAGACATTGTTGGCGAGAGCACGGGACTGCGGCAGGTGTTGCAACAGATCGAGACTGTGGCGCCGACGAATGCGACGGTTCTTATTGAAGGCGAGACAGGTACGGGTAAGGAACTGCTGGCGCGCGCGATTCACCGGCTGAGCAAGCGTGAGAAGTCAACGTTTGTGAAGCTGAACTGCGCGGCAATTCCTTCAGGGTTGATTGAGAGCGAGCTTTTCGGACACGAGAAGGGTGCGTTTACCGGAGCGATCCAACGGAAGGTTGGCAAGCTGGAGCTGGCGCACGAAGGAACGCTCTTTCTGGATGAGATTGGGGAGCTTCCGCTGGAATTGCAGCCAAAATTGCTGCGCGCGTTGCAGGAAAGAGAGATTGAAAGGCTGGGTTCCAACCGTCCCATATCCGTGGACGTACGGTTGATCGCGGCGACCAACCGGAACCTGGAGCAGATGGTGGCTGAGGGCAAGTTCCGCGGTGATCTTTACTACCGGCTGAAGGTATTTCCGGTGTTCGCGCCATCACTACGCGAACGGGCGAGCGATATTCCCGCCCTGGTGCGGCACTTTGTGACCATGCACAGCCGCAGGATGGGCAAGAACATTGAAAGCATTCCCGCCGAGGCGATGCGTGCGCTTTTGCAATGCAAATGGCCGGGAAATATTCGCGAGCTGGAGAACTTTGTTGAGCGGTCAGTGATTCTAACGCGAGGCAAGGAACTGTATGTTCCTTTTACCGATCTTCGAGCGGAAGTGGAGAACCCGGAAAAGCCTGGCGACCTTCTGGTAGCGAATGAGCGTGATCATATTGTGCGCGTGTTACGCGAAACAGGCGGGCGAATCGGGGGAGAGAATGGAGCGGCGGTCCGCCTGGGATTAAAGCGCACAACGCTCAACTCCAAGATGCGGAGACTGAAGATTAGGAAAAGTGACTATATCTCGCCATAGTGACGAAATATCGTCTCTTAATGTTCGTCACTTTTGGAGCAGGGCAATGACGACCTGTGAGAGACGGAAATTAACCAATTCAAAAATAAAGAGATAGATAAACGGAAATGAATTTCTGAGTTTGGCATTGCTCTTGCAATTAGAAGGGTGTTGTAAGGCAAAGAGCACATGCTGAAAATCGCAATACAAGAAACGACGGCTCATTTAACTCTGAAGTTAGATGGGCGCCTTGCGGGTCTCTGGGTGGCTGAGCTGGAGCGCGTGTGGGAGGCCGAAATTCTCCATCAGGGGAGAAGGCTAGATGTATTGGATATTCGCGATCTGACCTTTGCAAACACTGAAGGTGCCTTGTTACTCAAGCGGATTTACAAGGAGACGAAGGCGGCAATTCTCGCCTCGACTCCATGGACTCGGGCTCTGTCGGATGAAATCAGGGAGGTTCTAAGGGATGCAGACGCAATGGAGGATCAACATGCAGTTTAGTGGCTCATTCGTTGGCAAGTTCAAGGAGAATTCAGTGGGAAGACGGGATGTGTTCGCGAATTTTTCCGCCGATGCGAGCAGAGAGCTGATTTCTCTGCAGAGTCCACTCTGTTATCCCTCTCACGCGACGCTCTTCGCGGAGGACGAGGAAGCGCGCGGCGTGTTTGTGGTGGTGGAAGGAGAAGTGAAGCTTTCCATCAATTCGCCCGAGGGTAAGCGGCTGAGCCTCTATATTGCCCGGAAAGGGGAAGTGCTCGGGCTTTCATCGGCACTCTCCGGTTGTCCCTACGAGATGACGGCTGAGACGGTGTATCCGTCGCGGATTGCGCCAATCAGCAGAAAGGATCTGATGCGGTTCATCGTGCGGCATCCTGAGGAGTATCGGATGCTGATGGTGGAGTTGAGCCGGCAATACAGCCTGGCCTGCGAACAGTTACGCACGCTGGGTCTGGCCGCATCGGCCCCGGAGCGATTGGCGCGGCTGTTACTTGCCTGGAGCGAATACGGCGAGCGCTCGCAGCTGGGTGTCTCCATGCGTTTCTCGATGACTCACGAAGAGGTAGGCGAGTTCATCGGGGCGTCGCGTGAAACGGTGACACGGACTCTGGCGTCTTTCAAGAGCCAGAAGCTGGTGATGTTTAACGGTTCAATGATGACGATTCCGAATACAGCAGCACTGGCGGAGTATGCCGGCTGCTATTGAAGCGGGCAAGGAAGGGGCCCGCTCCTGCACGAATGCATCGCTGGTGTGATGGGGTAGTTCGATCCCGGCGGTGCATTCGCTGCACTCAACGTGCAAGACGCTTCCACTCAGAGACGAGATGGGCGGCTGCCTCAGGCCAATTTGGCCAGGCGAATTCAAAGCCTGCATCGAGCAGGCGACCGGGAACGACACAACGGCTTTTGAGAACGAGTTCGGATTCGGTGCGGAGTAGGAACGCAGCGAGTTCGAGTAATGTGGCGGGTGCTGGAAAACCATTTGGCACCCGCCATGCATCGCGCAGCGCAGCCATGAAGTCTCTGTTTGCGATGGGATTGGGTGCGGCGAGATTGACGGGACCGTCCATGTCACCACGCGCGATGAGAAAATCGACCGCACGCAGAAAGTCTTCCGCGTGGATCCACGAAACAAATTGATGACCATTGCCCTCGGTTCCGCCGAGGCCGATGCGGACCAGACGTGAGAGGACCGCAAACGCTCCGCCGGGCTCGGGTGCGAAGAGTATGGCAGTGCGCAAGGCTACTTTGCGCGTGTTGGGAGTGTCGGAGCGGAAGAAGGCTTGCTCCCAGTCCCTTGCAACACCGACGGAGAAGTTCCAGGTCTCGGGGACTCGTCGGCGGTGATTGAGCGCTTCATTACCGCCGAATTCACCGGTGGCCTCATCCATCTCGCGATCGAGCGCGTGACGGTAGATGGTTGCGGTGGAAGCATTGAGCCAGACGGCGGGTGGATTTTGAAGCGAAGCGATTGTGCGACCGAGCAGTTCCGTGGTGCGGATGCGGGAGTCGTAGATTTCCCTTCGATGGCGGGCAGTGTAACGGCAGTTGACGCTCCGTCCGGCAAGATTGATGCAAACGTCGGCACCATTGAGATGCTCAACCCAGGAGCCGGGCGTGAGGCCGTCCCAATGAACTGTTTGCCAGTTGGCGGTGTAGGGGCCGCGCGTGAGGACGGTGACGATGTGCCCGCTCTGTTGCAGATGACGCGCGAGCAAACGGCCCATATGGCCGCTGCCGCCGGGGATGACGATGCGCAATGGTCGTGGTTGCGAGGTTTGCGCGGGGTCCACGCTTCAGCGTACTACGAGGGGTTGCCGGGTGCGGGAGGATGCGGCGGGTAACCCTGGTAATACATATTGCGCTCGCGCCAGGAACGGAAGAACGAAACGATGAGCCAGATAAAGCCGGCGAACAGTCCGAGCGGAATGAGGAGCAGCCACGCGGGCTCAATGACGCGATTGCCAACGACGGAGGCCGAGCTGGCGGCGCGCAGATCTCCGAAGAGGAGCACCATGTCGTTGCCGACAGAGGCATTTTCACCAAGATTTACGTCGCCGAAGAAGTGGACAAGGTCGTGGGTAACCGAAGCGTTAGAGTCGACGTGGACATCGCCAAAGAAGCTGACGACATCGTGATTGGCGAGCGAGTGGATGTTTACGTCGCCGAAGAAGACGACCAGATCGTGATCAATGGGGCCCTGGGCATCGACGCTGCAGAAGAAGCAGACTGCGTCGTGCACGGAGGAGTTTGCCGGGACGACGATTCTACTGCCGAACTGCACGACGTCACGGTCGGCGCGGGCGGGAATGGCGGCAAGCGAAAGCACGGCCATTGTCAGGCAAAGTACGGGGAGTCGAGAGAAGGACATGGTGCCTCCAGTCTGGATTACGCAGAAGGCGTGAAAAAGGTTCCGCAATTACTTCCGCAGTTCTACGTCGATGATCTGACCATCGACGGACTTGTCAGAACTCTGAACGTATTGTACGCGCGCCTTCATACCCTGGAGATCTTTACAAGGTTGCATTTCGCCATCCGGAGTGAAGTTTACTGCGGAAACCTGAAGCTTAAAGTAATTGTTTATGTAGAGTTTGACCGGCCTGGTTCGGGTGGCAATAGTGAGCTCAAGAACGGATGGATAACCGCACCTGACGGATTGAATGGTACCAACGGCGATGTGTTTGGGGCCCGTGACCGGCTCCTCCGGGTGTTTCATGTCGGGAGGAGTTTCCGGCGCCGGCATGGTGATTACGGTGGCAGAGGCTCCCGGATTTGGCGGCGGCGCGACAGCGCTTTGACTGCGCATTGTGATCATGTTCTGAAGCTGTTCCTGGCTTGTACTTAATGCACTGAGGTCGCGCGTGGTGTGCGCGTGGATTTGAGCTTCAGCAAGGACCATTTGCGCATCGTCGAATTTGCCGTTGGACATGAGCAGATTGGCAAGGTTGACATAGGGAGGAATGAAGCGCGCGTTGAGGCGAATGGACTCGCGCAGTTCGGCTTCCGCAGCAATCTTCTGGTCCGCGCTTCCGCTGACGTATTTCTGCAAACCTGCCAGGAAATAGGCGAAGAAGTTGGTGGAATGGAGTTGAGCGGCCTGCGCGTATTGGTCCATCGCCGATGCATGATCGCCCTTGCGGTAGGCGATATAAGCCAGCGTTTCATGCGCGATGGCATTCTTTGGATCAGCTTTCAGGACTGCATTGGCGGCTCCCGCGGCTTCCTCGGACCGGCCTATGTGGGCGAGTTCGTCGGCGCGAGCGGCGTCAACTTCAATCTGCGAGAGCGGACGGACCACGAACTTCGAGTCGTCAATGGCTGCAACTGCGCTGTTGAGAACGAATTGCTTGTAGGAGGAGTTCCGGATGTAATTGTCGAGATCGCTTTGG
This sequence comes from uncultured Acidobacteriaceae bacterium, assembly GCA_963814335.1. Taxonomy (GTDB): domain Bacteria; phylum Acidobacteriota; class Terriglobia; order Terriglobales; family Acidobacteriaceae; genus Telmatobacter. The sequence continues at coordinate 17,082 of CAWFCO010000006.1, forward strand.
AGCTTCTTCAGATCTCCGAAGGATTCCTCTGCAGCCTGGACGGGGTCCTCGTGGCGGCTCATGCGGTTCATGTAATCGCCGATAAGGTTTTTCCCGGAGATTTTTCCGGTAATCATCAGGTAATGGGTGAGCGCCCAGGATTCTGCATAGAAGATGTTGCCCTTGTTCTCCTCATGGTAGTAGGGAGAAGTGCGGTCAACGTGGAAAAGGTCGGTCAGGGGGATGAGCCGGTTCTGGCGGAGGAAGAGAATGTCATTCACACTTGCTTCACCCAGCTGGACGTTCTTTTGGCGAAATTCCGTGTTCTGAAAGAACTCCGCTATACCCTCAGAAAGCCAGAGGGGCATCCACTCGGCGTCGTCACGAAACTGAAGGTGTGTGTACTCGTGAAAGACGATGGCAAAAGGGTGCTCAGTCTCTGTGTCCGTGCGAAGAAGGATGTAATCCCGGTCAGTTGATCCAGCGAAATAACCTGCAACGTGGAGTGTGCCCTTGGCCAGATAATCGGCTGGCTCATAGTCGCGGAACTGGTTGCGATTTTTTACGGCGATGACGACGAGCGGCTCGACGGGGTCAACATCAGCTTTTGGGAAAAGGGTCTTAAACATCCAGCGCAAGCGCTCGAACTGGTCGCCAATCTCGCGTGTCTTCTTTTCGCCAACGTTTGAGTAGATGGTGAAGTGGCCGGTTCGTACCTCGATCCATTGATCGGGAGCCGCCAGGGAGACACCTGTGAGAATCGTGAGCAGCAGGGCAAGAGAAGCACATTGCTTGAACATGGATGCGAGGAATTGTAGCAAAGAAGTTAGAGGAAAGTTACAGCTAGAGTAACTTGTGATGTAACCAAAGAGTGAAGGCCAGCACAGCGATGAGGACCGCGGAATGAGAGTAGAGCGGCCGGGTGTTGCTCAGGAATCCAGGTGCGTGACGGGCTGGAAACCAGTTCCGGTGGTTCCGTAGGTAAAACCGATACTTGATAGCCATTTGCGGTAGGCGACGGATAGGCGGTCGGTGCGAAGATGCAGTTCCTCATCCAAATCCAGTGGAAGCGACGCAGGCCGCTGCGATTCAACAATGGGAAGATCCTGCTCGTAGATGCGGTCCTGAAACCGGATCAATTCTTCGTCTGAATATTCATGGCCGTAATTGAGGCAGAGCAGTAAGCGGGCCTCGCAGTAATCTTCATCGATGGGCACAACCTGAACTAGCGTGCCGAAGTTGTGGTCTTCGCTCGTCTTCACAAAAGCCAGCGTCAGCGGTCCGATGATCCAATAGCGATAGTCAACGAGTGCGGGCATACTGCTTCCATCCGGATCGGGCTGCCAAACGCGAATATCGCTAGCCTCCGGCCCTCGCCGGATGGTTCCTTGCCTGACTTTGTGGTTATCGATCTGCCGGTTGGTCGGGTCGCCGAGGGTACCCGCGTGCACCACACCGAGGTGCCCCACATCGAGGAAGTTTTCCATGACGCGGGTCCCTTTGGCGCGGAAGCGATACGGGCCGGCAAGAATTCGCCGGTAGGTGGGGTCCTCCACAAACTTGAAGGTAGGCAGCGGGCTGGGCTTTTCCGCGAAAGCCACCCACACAATGCCATATCGCTCCGCGACCTTGAAGCTTTCAGCGCGTGCCCTGGAAGGAGGAATCTGATCGGGTTGTGTGGGAACGCGGACACATCTTCCAGAAGGAGCATACTCCCAAGCGTGATACGGGCAGATGAGGCAATCGTGGGCGTGTTCCCTCACTGCCAGACGAATGGAGCCGAGGGAGAGGCGGGCTCCCCGGTGAGCACAGCGATCCCGCCAGCAATGGATACCTTCCGATGAACGCCAAAGAAGCAGATCCAGTCCCAAGGCCCGAATAGGGAGCATGGATCCAAGAGGAACTTCGCGCGACCAGGCAACTGCTTTCCACTCACGGCGCAGCGAGGGATCATTAAGCCCAGATAAATTGGCGACAAGAGAGATTGCCGAATCGGAAGCCATCGTCCAACTCCTGGGGAAGAGTGTTGTCAAGGAAGCCGACGTTGAGATGAGGCCAGTATACATGCGGTGTTTGAATGAAAAATGAAAGTGCCCGGCAGGAGCCGGGCACTTTCAAGACACCAATTCCATTTGTGTATTTCGAGAAAACGGTGAAGATTGCCTAGAATTCCACGCGCATGCCGAGCTGGATGCGTCGCGGCGAGTGCACCGAAGTGGTTTGGCCGAAGGTGGGCGAAGTGGCTACCGGGTCAATGCCATCGGAGTTCTCATGGTTGAGCACATTGAATGCACCGGCATTGAAACCGAGGCGCGGAGCCCCTTCGTTCTTATCACCGGTGAAGGCGAATTCATGGCCCCAGCGAAGGTCCATGTCGACGTACGATGGGTTGGTTTCGGAGTTACGCTCGACGCCGGCGGGCCGGGCGTTGAAGAACCCATCGCCGTAGGGATCGGTACCAGTAACGACGGTCCAGGGTCGGCCAGTGTTGGCAAAGATTCCGGCGGAAATGTTGAAGAGACTTTCCGGGTTGATCATGGCGTACAGGCCGAGGCGCTGCCGGCGATCCCAATTGGCATTGGACCACTCGTCGTTTGGCGCGTACTGATTTTGTGGGTACCAGCCGAGGCCGCCGGTATTGGATTCGTAGTGCGACCAAGTGTAGCGGCCAAAACCGGTGAAGTATTTGTTGAAGCGACCGCGGTAGGAGATGTCGAGGCCGTTGCCTTCAAAGAATGCGGCCGGCTGCATCTGGCGAATGACACCGAAGTTGGAGTCGGGGCGCAGAGTGTATCCAGAGGCAGGCGTGGGTGCGTTGATGTCGACGGAGCGGAACTCGTGAATGCCGCGCGCTGAGTAGATGCTGATCACTGCGGTGGCGCGCTCGCCGATCGCACGCTCGATCGAAAGGCCATATTGCATCTGGTAGGGCAGGGCCGCATCGGGCGCCAGCTGAGCGAGGTTTGGCGGTTGCTCGGAGACTGTTTCGCAATCGGAGATGGGGACGCAACCTGTGCCGGGCTCAGCCGCCGGATCGAGCGAGAACTGGATCGAACGACGGCGCGCGTTCTCGTAGCGAGTGAGATCAAGGATGGGGCCGGAACCGAATCGATCGTAGTAGACGCCGCCACCGCCACGCACAACCAGCTTTGCGTCCTTGTCGAGAACCCATGCGAAGGAGACGCGCGGCGAAAAGCCCAGGCGCTTTTCAGCCAGAAAATTCTGCCAGTCATAACGGATGCCGGGCGTAATGGAAAAGACGTCGCTGATCTTCCATTGATCCTGAATGAATGCACCCATTTCCTGCTGGTGATAGATGAAGTGCACGTCGCCCGTGTTCTGGGAGAAATTGGAGGGCTTGTTGTTGATGTAGTTGTCGAGTGCCGTCTGCTGGACGGTGCCGTCGGCGGCGACAGTGGGCCCGAACGTGTACGAACCGAGCGAATTGGTGTTGTCGTCGTAGGCGCGACGGCCGATGTGGGGAATGCCTATACCTGCCTGAACGAGGTGCTTGCCGTGTGTCCAGGTGATGCGGTCGAAGAGGCGGAAATTGTACTCGGTGGAGTTGTAGTCGCTTTGTGCAGAGCCACCCGAGAAATAGCCTGAGACGGAGACGTGGGGGGCCTCAACGTTGTTGGAGTGGCTGTGCTGATCATGTTCGCCGATGACAGCGAGCTGGTTGAGGAAGACGGGCGAGAGCGTCGAGTCAAGGTGAAGTGTGATGTCGTCTTCGTGATAGTAGGACCCGTAGCCGGCGTCTGCGATCGTCTGGCCACCGATGCCCTGGTTCGTGCCACTCCAGTCCTGATAGCTGTATTGCGCGTAGCCGGAGTTGTTGTCACTGAACTTGTGGGCAGCTCGAAGGCTGTATTCCGTGTTGCGCGTGGGCGAAGAGACGTTTGCCTGGAGATTGCCGGTGGGGTTGTCTGCGGTGGGGACGACGGTGGCGTTGACGACGGAATTGGAATCTTCTTCCGCACGGTTAAAGCTCACGAGGAAACTGCTTTTTGGTGCGAAGAAGATGGGACCCGTGACATTGCCTTCGTAGATGCGGCGCTGCTCGAAGGGCTTGGAGGGCGCCAGAGCGTTCTGCGCGTTGAGCGCGGAGTCGCGGAAGTAAAAGTTGAACTCGCCGTGGTAGTGATCGGCTGCGGATTTGGTGACGATTTCCATCTGTCCGCGGCCCGGCCAGTAATAGCGCGCCGAGTATGGGTCCTGATTGATGCGGACTTCCTGCACGGCGGAGGCGGAGACGGTGGCGCGATTGGCCTCGGCACCGTCGACGATCAGACCGGAGCCGCCGGTTCCCATGGCGCTGTCATCAAGGAAGGCGCTCATGGCAGTGGCGTAGTCGTTGTCGAAGATAGGGAGCTTCTTCAGATCCTGCGTGGTGAGGACGTTGGAATCGTGATTGTCGTCCGTGGCGGTGAGGTCCTCACTGGTTTCCGAATTGACGTGGACGTTGGTGGCCAGTGCCGCGATGGGCAGAACGATATGAAGGGGCGCGGACAGAGGACGAACCTTAAGCGCGGTGACGGAGCCGGCGGCGGAAAGTGTGATGGGGTGATTTACAGTCTGGAATCCGGGGAGCGAAACGACGATGGTGTAGGCGCCGCTGTGAGGAGCGGTGAGCTGAAAACTGCCGTCGCCGCCGGAGTGCACAGTGGTGGCGACGGCGCCGGCTGAGTCGACCAGATCGATTTGCGCGCCGGGAATGATGGCACCCGTAGGGTCTGCGACTACTCCCTGAACGGATGGACCCGAAGGCGCGGCGGCGGGGGCAGCCGCATCAGAGGAAGCGAACACGGCTGTGGGGACCGCGAGAACCAGAAGCAGAGCAAGCAAACGCATGAAGCGAAATCTCCCTGACACCGCGTAAGCGGCGCAAGCTTATGAATGAATGTCCAGTTGAGAGGAAGGCCAGAAGACTCTGTTCACGATTTGGATGAGTCACCAGGGAGAAGAGATGCTTTATGCAATTGCGCTCCCTGCGACTCGGGTTTCGATCACTCGTGAATCGGTCTTTCTTCTTGTGCTTTCGCTCTCAGGTTTAAAGACGTACGCCAGACTTTGCCGGACTCAACGCGGCAGTCCAACCGATGGGTGAATCGACAAGAATGTCGGGTGGATACGCTTCGAGCGTTTGGGGCTGAAGACCGAAGGTGCAACCGATGCACCAGGCTCCGGCGTTACGCGCGGTTTGCACGTCCACCTGACTGTCGCCAATCATGACGGTTTGTTCCGGTGTGGCATTGGCTTCCTGCATGATTGCGAACATGCCTTCGGGATCAGGTTTTTTGCTGGCGAAACTATTGCCGCCGTAGATGCTGAGGAAGTAGGGCGCCAGGCCGAGGCCTTGGCAGATGACACGGGCTGGTTTGACTGGCTTGTTGGTGAGTACGGCCATAACGCGCTCGGAGATTCCGGGCTCGTTGTGCATTGTGCGGAGTGCCGCGAGCGACTCAAGGACGCCGTCATAGGCGCGGGTGAAGTCGAGATTGTGCTCGCGGTAGTAGTCAAGGAAGAACTTGTAGGCCTCTTGCAGGTGGGCTTCGTCCGGGATGCCGCCGTCCGACTCGAAGGATCGGCGGACGAGCATCATGGCGCCGTTGCCAATGTAGCTGGCGATGGTGGCGTCGTCGAGCGAGGGGCGGTTGAAGTGAGTGAGCGTAGCGTTGACGCTATTGCAGAGGTCTTGTGCCGAGTCGATGAGTGTGCCGTCCAGGTCAAAGACCAGCAGCTTCAAAGATTCGACGGGAATGGGCCGCAGAATGCGGAGCATGGATGTAGTGTAACGTTTCCATCGATTAGATGCGAGGCGTGTGGACTTCGAGCAGGTCGAAGTTGCCTGCCGGGTTGGACCAACTCTGATTTTGCTCTAACGGCAGGCTTTGTTGTTCGCATGGGGCACAGCGAAGAAGGTGATGGATGCCGGAGCGAGGGCGATGGAGCCGGATTTTTGTGACGTGCCTTTGATGGAAGGAAGGTTGTCGTCGGGTGTGAGCTTGAGTTCAACGCCATTAAGGAGCGTGCTGGTGGACTCGAGATTGGACGAGGTGAGGGTGTAGCGCTCGGATTTTTTGGGAAGCATGATTTGGCTGGAATGCGTGCGGTCCGCATTGATAGCGAGGATGGCGACGCCGCCTGGTGTGCCACGCAAGCATTGCGCGTAGAGGTGAAGATCGGGTGAGGGCGATGTGCCCGGGTTGAGGACGGTAGTGCCCATGAGACGACGCCACAGCAGTGCGGCCCAGTAGTCGGGGCGCGGCGTGAGTGTCGATTCATCGATGAAAGCGTAGTCACTGGCGTCGAGCGTGTTGTGCATGACGACCTGCACATTTCGCTGAGCGAGCGCGCCGAGCTGGTTGAGGTAGCGGAATGCATCAATGAAGTCGGAGGCCCAGGGATCGCCACCGCAGGCGGCCTCGCCGGTTTCAGTAAGCCAGAGAGGCTTGCCGGGGGTGAACTGGTCGCGGAGTTTGGCGTAGAAGGCTTCATCGCGGAGCGTGCGGTTGAGCCACTCGTTGCTGAGCGCGGTGGCGGGTGATGATCCCATTTTGCCGGTGGGGTCGCAGCGGCGGGAGACGCCGCCGTAGAAGTGATAGGAGAAGGCGTCAATACCGGGGCCTTCGTCGCGGAGAAGGTCAGCGGATGCGAGGGTCTTCATGCCTGGCATGCCGCCGACAAGGCCGGGCTCGCCGACCGCGCTGGGGCCGAGGATGGTGACCGAGGGCGCAGCCTTCTGCATGAATGCGTGAAAGACCTTGAAGTCACGACCGTACGCTTCGGCGTCGTAGTCTTTGGGCGCGCCACCCATGGAGGCGAAGGTGGGCTCATTGAACATTTCTGCCGCAGCGATAGTGCCGCCGATGCTCCTGGTGTAGTCGAGTATTTTTTTGGCCTCGGACGAGGTCCAAATTCCATTGGCATCGCGCACGCCGGGGCTGATGGCGAAGGATGTGACGAGTTCGGCGTTGGCAGCTTTGGCAAAGTCGACAACTCCTTTCCACTCGGCCCGCGTAAGGATGCCGTTGAATCCAGCTGGAGGCTTTTCGGGGGCAGGGCCGTCACTGTCGTCGAACCATGTGGAGTTGGCCCAGGTGCCACTGACGCGGATGTAGGCGGGACCGAGCGCTGCAGCGAGCATGCGCAGCTTTGGATTGGAGAAATCGACCGGCGGGCGGTAGCGATAAAGCGAGGCGGGCATGTGGCCGGGGGTGGGCTGCTGCGTGTCGGCGGGTGCGTCTGCCTTGACTTTATACGGCGCCCAGAAACGGCCACCGGTGACTTCGATCATCTCGACGTTGTAGGACTGGAAGCGCTCGTCGACATGGGCGATAGCGGGCATGGATTTCGGGTTGAGTCTGGCGGTTTGCGCGGCGAGTGGAAGGGCGGCGCAGGACAGTAATAAGGCGAGGGTAGCTGGGACTGGGCTATTCCGGCGAAGAAAAGATGAATGCGGCAGCATGGCGAACACGTTAGGACTTCAGGTCAATGATGCGCAAGTGGAGAAATCAGAGAACAAAGGGACGCCGTCCAGCGCTGGCGTCCCTTCGCATAAGTTGCGGCTGAGTCTTAGTGTGCGGGTGCAGGGATCTGCTCGATGGAGTTGAGTCTTTCGCGCGCTTCCGGTGTGAGTTCAATCGAGACAGCGGCAAGATTTTCGCGCAGATGGCTGAGCGAAGACGTGCCGGGGATGAGCAGGATGTTGGGCGAACGCTCGAGGAGCCATGCGAGCGCAACTTGCATGGGCGTTGCCCTCAGCGCTGTGGCGACGTCATTGAGAGTGGACGACTGCAGTGGCGAGAACCCACCGAGAGGGAAGTAGGGGACGTAGGCGATACCTTGCGCGGCGAGCGCGTCGATGAAGGTGTCGTCGTCGCGATGCGCGAGGTTATAGAAGTTCTGAATACAAACGATCTCCGTCATGGTTTGCGCTTCTGCCAGTTGCTCGGCATTGACGGTGCTGAGACCGATATGGCGTACGAGACCTTTCTGCTTGAGATCGACAAGCGCAGAGAGGGGCTCGGCGATGGATCCGGGCATCGGTGTTGCCATTCCACCGACGCGCAGGTTGACGATATCCATGGCTTCGAGGCCGAGATTGCGGAGGTTGTCTTCTACGGCGGTGACGATGTCCTTGCGCTTGAGCGCAGGAATCCATGCGCCTTCTCGGCCGCGCACTGCGCCAACCTTGGTGACGATGACCAGATTTTCAGGATAGGGATGGAGAGCCTGGCGGATGAGTTGATTGGTGACGTGCGGGCCGTAGTAATCGCTGGTATCGATATGGTTGATGCCGGAGGCGACGGCTTCACGAAGAACGGCGAGCGCTTGATCGATGTCGCGTGGCGGTCCCCAGACGCGCTTGGCGCCGTCAGAGCCGGCAAGTTGCATGGCTCCGTATCCGATGCGGTTGACACGGAGCGCGGTGCCGGGAAAGTTGAAGGTGCCTGCGGACGCTATGTCGGTGGTCATGCTTGTCTCCCTTGCCGAAGAATTGTCGATTTGTTGCTACGAGTGGTTAGATGAAGGAACCTTCAGGTTAGGAGTTCGCATTTGCATCCACAAACAGAACTGGCATTCAACCCGCGTAAATTGCCGACGCAGACACGCTCGGCGATTACTGTGAGTGCCATTTTAGAGGCCACGATTCAGGTTTTGCTGCGCGAGGGCAAAGAGAAGCTGACGACAACTCTGGTGGCGCGGCGGGCAGGCGTGTCCGTAGGGACGTTGTATCAGTATTTCCCGAATAAGACGGCAGTGCTGCAGGAAGTACTGCGGCGGCATCTGGGCGAAGTGGCGGATGCGGTGGAGCAGGCATGCAGAGATCAGCGGGGTGCGCATCCAGAAGCGATGGGAAGGGCGCTGGTCCGAGCGTTTCTCGGTGCGAAGCTGCGCGATGTAAAGACCAGTGTGGCGCTTTATGCGGTGGGATCCGATGTGGAAGGCATGAAAATTGCGCGTCAGGTGGGTACACGATCGCGCAAAGCCATTGAAGCGATGCTGGAAAGCGCCTCCGAGCCTATGGACGGTGATGTCTCCTCGGTGGCAGCGGCGCTGCAAGGAGCGCTGGCGGGCGTGGGACGGTCGCTGGTGGAGTCGCCGGGAGTCGTGAAACCTGGAGTGCAGGTGGAGTTGGAGCAGATGGTGTGCTCTTATCTGCGCGGCAAGTGCAGAAGGTAAGGGCGGCGTGCCATGATTTGAATGTGAATGCCGTGTTAAAAGGCATTCTGAATTAAGTTGTGGAGCCGATTGAGTTGATTCCTAAAAATGGAATGCGAATTGCGGTTGGAGTATTGGCCGCATGCATGGCGGGTTTGTGCGCGCCGGGAACGGCGCAGAGTATCGGGCACGTCGAGAGACAGATGAGAAGTGCGCGGTTTGCGACCGTTGCACCGGGCGACAAGCTTGAGAATTTAGATCTATTGAAAGAGAAGCTGGAGAAGTACCACGCATGCACTTGTACGTGCGGCTGCTATGCGCACGATCTGGATGAGCAAGCAGCAAAGGCGATGACGTATCTGCGGAGACGCGCGATGCATGTGCACAAGGGCGAGAAGATGGCGCTGGTGCTCGACATCGACGAGACGACTCTTTCGAATTACGCAGAAATGGAGAGCAAGGGATTTGCCTATGATGCGCAGGCATTTGCCGCCTGGGAGAACGAGGCTTCGGCGCCGGCAATTGCTGGAACGCTGAAGCTATACAAAGAGGCGCAGAAGCTGGGCGTCGCCGTGTTCTTTCTGACCGGCAGGCCGGAGAACGAGCGCGGAGCGACGGAGAGGGACCTGCGCTCCCAGGGATTTGGACAGTGGCAGGAACTGATTCTGCGTTCGGCGGCGGAGGCCCACGAGTCGGCGCTCAAGTACAAGTCGGCGGAGCGTGCCCGGATTGAGCGCGAAGGGTACCGGATTGTGCTAAATGTGGGCGACCAGTGGAGCGATCTTCGCGGTACGCCGGAGGCAGAATACTCTGTGAAGTATCCGAACCCGTACTACTTCATTCGCTAAAGGAAGAAATTGGGATGGGCGATGGGGAGGGATTTGGGGTATTGTGGATGAATTCAATCGCGGACGAAAACGCGAAGAAAAAAGGCAGGCGGGGCCTTCCCATGGAGCCATTCAAGACCCCGCCTGAGGAACAAACTTGTGGACGGCCCGCAGAGCGCGGGCCGTTTTCAATTAGTGGATGCGCACGTCGCCTGAGCCAGTTTCAATGCGAACGGTGGGACCACCGCCATTGATTTTGCCCGTGACGTGATGCCGGCTCACGGATCCATCCATGAGCATTTCGCGCTCGGTGTGCACGGTGCCCGAGCCGGTGGAGGCGTCGAGCGTGAAGCTGGAGTTGCCCGACCAGAATTCAACGCTTCCCGAACCGGTTTCCAGCTTCCAATTGCTGGTGGGCGTGCCGGTGACCTTGATGTCGCCGGATCCAGTTCCAGCATGCAATCCGCCTTTGATGCCGCGTAACTCGATGTTGCCCGATCCGGTCTGTGCCTTGAAATCACCAGAGCCTGTGCCATCGATATAAATGTCGCCCGAACCGGTGTTGGCAACGAACCCGTCGGCCAGTCCGGTGGCATGAATGTTGCCTGATCCGGTGGAGAGCTTGGAGTTGGCGCCGACGCCTTCATCGTTGATGTCGCCCGAACCGGAACTGGCCCCAAGAAAGGAATCTGCCGGAGCCTGGATTTCATAGTCGATGCTGATGTTGTGGTAGTTCTCGTGCTGGTGACCAATGCGAACGATGTTGCCGGTCTGCTCGATGGGTGGATGGGCCGCAATTTCACGCACGCGATCCTCATTCGAACCCCAGGATGAGTGGACCTTGCCAAAGATGTGGATCTGATTGCCTGAGCCGCGCGTGATGTGAACGTTGCCGGAGCCAGTGGCGACGGAAAGATCGACGCGGCCGTTGACTGAGAGATTCCGTTCAAACGTGGCCTCAGAGCCGAGCGCCGGGAGGGTGAGCGCGGCTATGGCCAGGAGTGCAAGTGCTAGCTTTCTCATACTGTTCCTCTTCAAAGTGATGCGTTGGGGTAAGGTTGACGACGGAACATGTTTCAGCGCTACTCTCAGTAGCACTTGCAGGGCCAAAGTACTGTTTGCTTGTGCATTGGCTAAACCCTGCATCATCAATCACCTTGCGCGTTCATTGAAGTTCTGTGATGCAACGACCTGTCCGGAATCGGACAAAACTGTGCGAGGCCGAACAGTCTTGAGTTTCCGTTGACGAAAAACCGGATCAACGAGCAAACGTTTCACTGCTGCAGGACGACATCCTGGCCCTCTTTGAGGCCGCTGACGATTTCCGTTACTGAACCATTCGAGAGCCCGACCTGAACGGGAACACGGCGCATGCCATCTTTCTGCTTGGGGTCAGGAATGTCGACGAAAGCGTCTTTTTTGTTGTTGTACGTGACAGCGTTCTCCGGCACGGTGAGCACGTTTTTGTGCTCATTGAGCAGGATTTCGGCGTTGGCGGTCATATTTGCTTTGAGTTCGCCGCCTGGATTGTTGATGGAGACGCGCACCTCAAAGGTGGTGACATTGTCCTTCTCAACGCCCATGGGCGAGATCTTGGTCACCTTGCCATAGAACGTGCGATTGCGAAAGCTCTCGACCTTGATACGTGCCGGCTGATTCATATAGACATGCGCGATGTCTGCCTCGTCGACTTTGCCGTCCACGTAGACCTGTGAGGTATCGCCCTCGGTCATGACGAGCGTTGCGGTGGATCCCAATATAAGGATGGAGCTGACCGCATCGCCGATTTCGACGTCACGGGAGAGGATGACTCCGTCCATTGGGGCGACGATGGTGGTGTAACTGAGCTGCTCTTCGAGCTGTTTCAGACTGGCCTGGCTTTGCTGCACCTGAGCGCGGGCCTGCTTGAGTTTCGCGGTGTCCACGAGGACCTGGGCTTTGGCGGAGTCGCGGCGAGTGAGAGCGGCGAGGTAGTCTCTGTTGGCGTCATCATAGGCCTGCTGGCTGACGACGCCGTCTGCGAGCATCTCCTTGTTTCGGTCAAGAGTGATCTTATACATGGGAAGGTCAGGCGCGGCGGCGTTGACCTTGTCCTGCTCAATATTGGCCTGATATGTGGAGACGTTGGCCTCGGCTGCGGCAAGCTGCGCGCGCTGGGCGTCGACTTGCGCCAGAATTTCCTGTTGGTCGAGTTGTGCGAGCGGTTGACCCTTCTTCACCCGGTTATTGATGTCGACGTAGAGCTTCTCGACGATGCCTGAAGCCTTAGATTTGACCTCAACCTTGGTGATGGGCTGAATTTTGCCGGTAGCGATGACAGAGCGGGTTACGTCTCCCCGCTTGACCTGTGCGATGCGGTTGGGGTCAATGCGTGTGCCTTTGACCAGGTGCGCGAGTGCAAAACCCGCGGCCAGAATGACGATCAAGCCTAGAAGGCCCGTCCAAATCCAAAACCGTTTGCTCTTACGCGAGCGTGCCACAAAACCCCCAAGGCGATAGAGAAGAGCCGGTGCTCTTGTTGCAGATTTCGCTAGCCGGCCAAAGGTGTGCCACATGTGAGACGTGGAAAGAGCCGGAAGCGGCAGCAAAAAATGTTGTCAGGGTGAGATACGCAGGCAGTCACAGAGTGGTTCCCCGGTGAGCGGCGTTTTTAGAAGAGGGAATTGCCAGCCGGTCTGAGGGGGCTGCGATGCATGGACATGGCCGCCGAATGCTATGCTCACAGCGAGATGCACGGACTAGCCCTGCTTGAAATTGTCGCGGTGGCGCTGCTGATTCTGGCAAACGGTTTCTTTGTGGCAGCGGAGTTCGCGCTGGTGAGCGTCCGCGATACGCGCATACAGCAGATGATTGCCGCAGGTGTCCCTGGCGCTCGTGCGGTGCGGCGGCTACAACTCCAATTAGATGACTTTTTGCCCGCAGTGCAACTGGGGGTAACCCTGTGTTCGCTTGCCCTTGGCTGGTTGGGTGAACCGCTGGCGGCGGGCATGTTTCTGGGCTGGTTCAGGGCGGTACCCAATTTCACCCAGCATGCCCAGGTTTACGCGCATGCAACGGCCATTGCGGCGGTGATTCTAGGTTTCTCTCTGATTACCTATGCCGAAGTGCTGATTGGCGAATTGGTGCCGAAGGCACTGACCTTGCGGCGGCCAGAGGCGCTGGCAGTGGCCGTGGCCCCGCCGATGTTGCTCTTCATGACGATGGCGCGACCGGCGGTACGTTTCCTTCGGAATTCGGCCGCCCTGGTGCTGCGGGGTTTTGATACATCATTGACGGAGCGGGCCGCAGTGCATTCAGCAGAGGAACTGAAGCTGATTGCCACGGCAGCGCGACGGATCGGCGTGTTGCCCAAGCTGCAGGAGACGTTGGTGCATCGCACGCTCGAACTAGACGAAGTTCCGGTGCGCGAGATTATGACGCCGCGGCAGAAAATCTTTTCGCTGCCTTCGAACATGCCCGTAGAAGAAGCGAGTGCACAGGTGATCGAGAATATGCACTCGCGGGTGCCCGTGTATGACCAAACGCGCGGGCCCGAACACATTGTGGGCGTCGTGTACTCGAAGGATTTGTCGCGACTGATGTACTTCAGACCGCGATTGGCGCGGGGACAACTGCACAACTCACCTGGATTTGTGGAATTGCAGCTGGCGCAGGTGATGCGCGATGTGCTGGTGGTTCCTGAGACGAAGACCGCATTAGATCTGCTCAAGGAGTTTCAGCAGCGGCGGCGACATATCGCGATCGTAGTCGACGAATTTGGATCGACTGTGGGTCTGGTGACGGCCGAAGATGCCATTGAGCAATTGACGGGGGAGATTGAGGACGAGTTCGATGATCCGGCACGGCCGCTGTTGTCGACCGAATCTGGCGTACTGGTGATGGATGGCGGCGTGAATCTACGCGATCTGGAAACACAGACGCAATGGGATCTGCCACGGGATGGCGGCGTGGAGACGCTGGCAGGATTCATGCTGGTGCATCTGGGGCATATTCCCGAATGCGGCGAGAGCGTGGAGTACGACGGCCGGCGCCTGACGGTACTCGAAATGGATGGACGACGGATCAGCAAAATCCGAGTTCAACCGATTGAAGGTGCTCAAAACGATGCTGACGCTACGGATGAATCAAGCACTTCCGGACCGATGGAGAGCGACTGATTCGGGAGCGCGGAGATGTTGGCTGCGACCCAACGGGACTATGCTTGGGACGCACCTATTTGGAACCGGAAGATGGACAAATGCGGGAGGTGAACCGTGAAGCGATGGATGCAGGTACTGCCTGCGATCGTGCTGGTGACAGTCATGATTCCGTGTCAAGCAAAGGACAAAAAGAAGAAAGCTGTGCCCGCGGCTCTGGGAACGGCACGCTACGTCTATGTGGAAGCCATGGATGGCGACGAATTCAACCCAAATGTGTTGCCGCAAGACCGACAGGCGATTGCGAACGTGTGGAAAGCTCTTCGCAAATGGAATCGATACATATTGACCATGAACCGGCAGGATGCAGAACTCCTTTTTATCGTGCGCAAGGGCAGAGTCGCGGCGATGAAAGGCACCGTAGGCACGGGCGGTATGGGAATGCCGGGACCGATTGGCACCGGGCCGCGGCCGGTGCCCGGGGGTGTGGCCCTTGGCGGCGGTGGCGAGGTGGGGCCGGCGGACGATTTGCTGGAGGTGAAGTTGATGCTGCCGGAAGGAAAGCCCGGAGCTCAGGTATGGATGCGCGAGGAGAAGGATGGGCTGGATGAGCCAGACGTGACCCTGGTGCGGGAGTTGCAGACGGCAGTCGACCGGGACTATCCACCCGAGACGGGAAAAAAGCCATAAGAAATGCGGGCGGGTGTTGGTTCTCCTTCGAGTTTGCACAGAAAATGGTGCAATCAAGCCATTGAATCGATGAGACATCTCGGTTCATTCCAGGTGAATTTGCCTGCGGATGTCTTCGATCTTGTTCAACCTGTCGGGTTACCGGTCAGAACATGCTAAAAGTAACGTAAATATGCGTTCCGTACTCCACAAAAGTGTTACTTAGGCATGTTCCCTTCGTGTTATTCTTCCGGCCTGGAGGGAGAGATGAAGAAAGAAACTTATCGTGCCGCATGTGACCAGGCACGGAATGAACTTCACGACATTGTGAGCGAAATGGAGAGCCTGCGTCTGCGCAAGGAACAGATTGAGCGCATGATTTCCGTGCTCGAGCCGCTTTCAGGACCGGATGACGGTCTGTCAGCGCAGTTTGATCGCGCCATGGAGAAGCGGTATGAGTCGGCTCCGGTGGCAGATGTGCGCGAGTTTGCGCGGCCGCGGTCAGAAGAGAACCGTGTGGAAAGCCGGCCAGCCATCGAAGTGCCGATGATGGCAGAAGCGCCAAGGGCAGAAGAGCCGAATCATGCTCAGCCAATTGCAGTTGGGGCCGATGAGCCCGTGGCTGTGATGGCGGAAGGTGAGCCTGAAGACGCATTCCAGGGCGATGAAACAAGCTCGGATCCGATCAAGCGTCGCATTGCGAATGCGCTTCGGCATCGCGCTGTGGTTCGCGATAACCGCGAGTTCAACCAGGCATTCACCGGCGGAATAACCCGCTGGTAAAAGACTGAACAGAAACCCATTCGGGTTTCAATCAGCTTCCTCCAAGGACCGAAGAGCCGGCAGTGGACCCGAGAATCCGTTGCCGGTTTTCCTGCGCTGAATGCGTCTAAAGAGTGATACATGGAGGTCACCAAGGCCCACGCTATGGTCACTCGTGACGTAAATGCCGCCGAAAGGCGGACGACAAGTGAATGGG
This sequence comes from uncultured Acidobacteriaceae bacterium, assembly GCA_963814335.1. Classification (GTDB taxonomy): domain Bacteria; phylum Acidobacteriota; class Terriglobia; order Terriglobales; family Acidobacteriaceae; genus Telmatobacter. Next base: position 32,837 of record CAWFCO010000006.1, read on the forward strand.
GTGAGCGTGCCCTGAAGCTCGAATGGAAGTAACTCTCCAATGGGCACACTCGAACTAAGAAATTGCAAAAGGGGCATTTTGTTCCGTGCTAGACTACGCCCCTGGGAGAGAGCATGAGACAAGAGGCATATCGCGTTGCTTTCGAAGAAGCCAACTGGGAGCTAAAGGACATCGTCGGCCAGTTCGACCTCCTTTGCGCCCGGAAGGACCAAATTGAAAAAGTGGTCGATGTTTTGAAGCCATTTGTGAGCTTCAGCGTGCAAGGGACCGTAAACGAGCAAGGGGCAGGGGAATCGGCCGCCGATGCATTTCAACAGCGCTTTGACAGTGGAGGCAACCGCGAGGGTAAGGGCTATTACAGTCCACAGGCAAGGGCCATGCGCCAAGAAGCCTATCGCGTTGCGTATGACGAGGCCAGCTCCGAGTTGAAGGAGTTTGTGCTGAAGTTTGAGCAGTTGCGTTTCCGGAAGGAACAGATTGGTCGTCTGGTGGACGTGCTGAGACCGTTGATGGGGCAGAGCGCTCCTTTGGCGGTGGTGGAGCCGGCTGCATCCCAGGTAGATCTGAACCAACAGATCGAGCCACAGGTGGAGGCGCCGATTCAGGCTGAGCCGCCCGCTGCGGAAGCAGTGAGTGTTCCCGAGGAAACGGCGGATCCATTCCAGCGCCGCGGTGAAGCGCCGGTTCCGGTTGGTTCAGTTTCCAAGGATTTGCGCGACTACAGCCGTCTTTTCAGCAGCAGCCTGCATCGCCGCTAAGGGAAAAGGCGCACGAAGCGCCATCGAACACCAGTAGAGGGTGTGCGACGAGTCGAATGAACGATTCGCATCGCACGCCCTCTTTGTTTTGCGCGCATTTGGAGGATTTGTTTCAAGCTGGGCGATGTGAACCTTTATTGTTAAAAGCGGGTTCATGAAGCAGATTCTCGGTCGACTCGCGCTCACCCTTCCGGTCGTTTGGCTGGTGGTTTCGCTTGTCTTCTTGCTTATCCATATCGTTCCTGGCGATCCGATTCTTCAAATGCTGGGCGACGGCGCCACACCAGCCGATATTGGCGCGCTACGACACCAATACGGCCTTGATCTTCCGCTCGGCGAGCAGTACTTGCGGTACTGGAACGGCGTGTTGCACGGTGACCTGGGCGACTCGATACGTCTTCATGACAGCGTGTCGCACTTGATCGCGCAACGCTATCCCTACACACTGGCACTGACTTTGACTTCGCTGCTGGTGGCACTCTTGCTCGCATTGCCCGCGGGTATGCTTGCGGCAGTGCGACGAGGCCGATGGGTTGACCAGTCGCTTTCCGTCGTCAGCTTGTTCGGTCTTTCGGTGCCGGGTATTGCGTTAGGGCCAGTGTTGATTTTGGTGTTTGCGATACTGCTGGGATGGCTACCGGTATCCGGTGCGAATACGGGCGGCGGCGGTATTGAATGGCAATATCTGGTGTTGCCATCGATCACGATGGGCGTTTCCATGGCGGCGATTCTGACGCGCATGGTGCGCACGGCGATGCTGGAGGAACTTAGCCAGGATTACATTCGCACGGCGCGGGCCAAGGGACTGAGCGAGGCCGCGGTGGTGTGCAGGCACGCGCTGCCGAATGCGCTGGTGCCGATCGTGACTGTGGTCGGTTTGCAGTTCGGTGCATTGCTGGCCGGTGCCATTGTGACGGAGAAGATCTTCAGCTGGCCGGGGCTTGGCCGGCTGGTGGTGGATGCGATTTCGAATCGCGATTACGCATTGGTGCAGGGATGTCTGCTTTCAATTGGACTGACGTATGTGCTGGTTAACCTGTTAACGGACCTTGTGTACCGACTGGTGAATCCGCGCATGCGGATTTGAGCGTACTCACTCGAAGAGCGGAGTTGCCACGCCGAACTCGAGCGGCCGCAGACGATGCGAGAGTCCTTGCTGCGCGAAGGCATCAATGAGTGTCTGCTGATTTTCACTGAAGTGTTCCCAGCCATGATGATGAACAGGGAAGATGCGTGCCTTGGGAAATGAGTGCGCCGTCGCGATTGCGTCTTCGGCATTCATGGTCAGATGAAACGGGCCGCGTGCAGGGACCCGTGCGGCACCGGCGAAGAGTACGATGGCCCCGATGCAATATCGCTGAGCAACTTCTACGACGCCGTCGTAGAAGACGGTATCACCCGTAATGTAGATGGAGCGGTCAGGATTTGCCGAGGGCTGGAGAACAAATCCGACAACTTCCCCCGACATGGATTCAATGCCTGGAGGGCCATGACGAGCGGGTGTAGCGGTAATGCGGATTGTGGAGTTGCCGCGCGGAGATGAGAAGTCAACCGACTGCCACGGTTTCAGTCCGTGTGCGTTGCCACCGAGACGATGCGCACCCGATTGCGTTGTGAAGACGCTTTGGACATGCGGGAGAAACTCGCGACCGCCGTTGTCGAGATTGTCGGCGTGCTGATCGTGGCTCAACAGCACGGCGTCAACGGGTTCGACTTCCTGCGACGTGAGCACTGGGCCAGCAGTTTTGCGAAGGGTGATTGGTCCGTAAGAGATTTGACTGCCAGCGGGATCGAAAGTGGGATCGGTGAGCAGTCGCATCCCATCGATTTCTAGAAGTGATGTGGGGCCGCCGATAAGAGTGATCCGCACACATTAGGGATGCGGGACCAACGAGAATCGATGCGGAGAAAACTAAGCAAGCAGATGAATGATGCGCGGTTGGATAGATTCTGCCGTGATTTCGAGGAGTCCGAGCGTGACAGGAAGGTCAAATCGGCGCGGGCCGCAGGAGCCGGGGTTGAAGTAGAGCACGCCTTTGCGGTGCTCGATGTGCGGCTGGTGTGAGTGTCCGTAGAGAACGGCAGAGAATTTCGCCGCGCCTGGATCGAGCGAGAGCGCACCTAGATCGTGCAGCAAGTACAGATACTGGTTCTCAAAGAGGACGACCTCAGTCTCGGGGAGTGATGCCGGCACACCGGACTGGTCAATATTGCCGCGCACGGCATGGACCGGTGCGATGCGTGCAAGTTCGTCGAGAATCAAATCGTTTCCTACGTCGCCGAGGTGCAGAATATGCTCGACTCCCGCGAGCACAGGAGCAACTTCAGGTCGAAGCAGGCCGTGGGTATCGCTGATGACGCCGATCTTCATTCGTCAGAGGAGAGGAACGAAAACCAACGTTTTTTCGACTTTTTCGAGTCAGAACCGGGAAATGGATTCGCCACCTGTCGAACTTCTCCAGCGATTTGCGGATCCTCGATGGCGACGAAGTATTCATCGCTCCAATTGCCCTGCCAGCGCCAGTTTCTTGCGACGTGCGACTGCATGGCTTCAATATAAGGAGCCGCCTTCTCCGCCGACAGCGGTTGCCGGCAAACGGGACAACGGGGAGATGCCCCACGTTGAAATTGGCCACCACATGCACATGGAGCCAGGTGGGACTCCCACGACGCATCCATTTCCTGATTCAAAATGTCAGTGGGGGGCAGCAGTGCCATGCGACGGTCACGGTAGTCGATGGTGGCAACCATCCCGCAAGAGTCGCAATAGGCGTACGAACACTCGCCGAGCTGAGCATTCCAGAGCGAAAAATTGTACTGCTGGTGGCAATGCTCGCATTCACCTTTGTGTAGAACCTGCATGTGCCCATCATAATCCCAACTGGAGCCGCACGCGCGGGTCAAGCCGGTCACGGAGCGCGTCACCAAGCAGGTTGAACCCGAGTACGGAGGAGGCTACGGCGATGGCGGGGAAGAGCACGAGGTGCGGCGAATCGAACAGATGGAGCCGCGCGTCATTGAGCATGGCTCCCCAACTGGGTGCGGGAGCTGGTACGCCGAGGCCGAGGAAAGAGAGTGTAGCTTCGGCAAGAATGACGCCCGCCATGCCAATGGCGGCCTGCACGAGCACTGGTTGCACGATGTTGGGCAGGATGTGACGGAAGAAAATGCGCAGTCCGCTGGCACCAAGTGCGCGAGCGGCGTCGACATATTCTCGATCGCGCACGGCCAAAACTTGCGCACGCACGAGTCGGGCATAGCCCGCCCAACCGCCGATGGCGAGGGCAAGAATCAAATTGGTAAACCCGGGGCCAAGAAATGCCGCGAAAGCGATGGCGAGAAGGATGCCGGGAAGCGCGAGGAAGGTGTTCATTGCGAAGGTTGTGAGCGCGGTATCGATCCATCCACCCCAGTAACCAGCAAAACCCCCGATGGAGATTCCGAGCGCGAGCGAAACAGCCACAACGCTGACAGAAATGGTCAGAGAAAGCCGAGCACCAAAGATCATGCGCGAGAGCGTGTCGCGGCCCAGCTCATCGGTTCCAGCAAGATGCGCGCGCGACGGGCCTTCAAGCCGATGGGTGAGATCGATAGTGGAAGGATTATCCGGCGCGATCCAGGGCGCGAAGATGCCCGCGAGAATGAACGCGGAGAGCAGCAGAACGCCGATCACGGCCAGCGGCTGACGGCGCAGCCAAGCGAGATTTGCGTTTGCGGAGGTAACCATAGACACAGAAAGAATAACGCGACAGACTGGCGTAACCTGTGTCTAAGCGAATATGCAGGGGATGGTAAAAAGGTCTGTTTTGTGCGCGGCTGCAATGATGGCTGCGATCATGTGCGCTCCGGCGGCAATGCACGCCCAGCGCGTGGACGCACAATTGGTGCCGGGTGCTGGCGAAGAGCTGATGGCGCTGGCAAATCGTGCGCGCATGCAGAATGGAGCTGGTCGGCTGGAGTGGGATCCGCAACTGACGGAGGCGGCGCGGAAGCATTGCCTGCTGATGGCGCAGGAAGGTCCGATTGCGCACCGCTACGGTGGAGAGCCAGGACTGTCCGATCGTGCGGGGCAGGCGGGCGCGCATTTCAGCTTGATTGAAGAGAATGTGGCCGTGGGACCTTCGACTGCGGAAATTCACGACGAGTGGATGCATTCGCCGGGGCATCGGTCCAATCTGCTCAATAAGGACGTAAATCGAGTGGGCATTGCTGTGGTGCGCGCGCGGGGCGTGTTGTACGCAACGGCGGATTACTCGCGTGCGGTCGAGGTGCTCTCACGCACTCAGGTGGAAAAGCGTGTGGAGGAATTGATACGCGTGAGCGGGATTTCCATCTATAACGGCGAGGCTTCAGCGCGCGCAGCATGCATGACGAACAGCGGAATGCCCACCTCACACGGAGGCCGGCAGGCGATGTTCGTGATGCGCTGGCAGAGCGGGTCACTGGATGAACTACCTGATGCTCTGCGCGAGAGACTACTGAGCGGCCGATACAAGATGGCCGCTGTTGGCAGTTGCCCTGCGCAGGGTGTGCAGGGAGATTTCAGCGCGTACCGCGTGGCGGTGCTGCTGTATTGAATTGAACTCAGCCGAAGTCGTGATGCTTCTTCCAGAGCACTGACCAGGGTTCGCGCGGAGGACCGCAGACAAAAATGTCGGGGTGGTCATCGCTCTCTTCATTGTGGATGCCTTCCGGATTGCCGTTGTGGCCAGCCCAGCGGCAGCCGGTGAAGATGGAGTTTGCCTCTTCTTTTGACAAGCCAACCACGATGAGTGTGGTGGGAGGCGGGGTTGGGTAGCCACGCAACCATGCGGTGTTGGTGGTGCTGATGGGCGTCGGCAGGTGGTACTGCGGGCCAAGCAACTCAAGCGACCCGGCCTCACCATAATTTGCAACTGTAATGCCGAGATGCGCCTGCTGCTCGGGCGTGAGTGTGTCGCGAATTTGAGCGACCGTGCGCACGAGTTCATGCCAGCCGAACTCCTCGCGCAGGTCGCCATTGCGTTTGAGAGCGAAGTCACGCAGTGGGCCGGATGCGGCGATGGGGAGAAGAACTGCGGCGATGTAGGCTCCGCAGATGGCGACGCCGGCAAAAAGCGCTCCCTGCACCGTGCGACTTTGCCAGGTTTTGATGTGGGCGAGCCAGCGCTCGCAGGCGACCGAGCCCATGGCGACAAGCATCGGATAGAGTGCGGCGACGTAATAAAAGCGCCCCTTGCCAATGAAGAAGAGAGCAAGAGTAACAAAGTACATCCATGCGAGCATGCGATAGCGTGACGAGCGAATGAAAGCGACGAGGCCCGCGATGACCAAGGGTGCCGCTGCGGGATTGACATTCATGAAGAGCTGATCGCGCAGGAACCCGGCTGTGCGGCCGATTCTCACATCGCGTTTGTGAATGTGCTGGAGGAATGCGTAACTGATGAAGTCATGGTGAATGAGCCAGAGCAGATTGGGCAGGAAGATGAGGAAGCCAATGGCAACGCCAAGCGTAAAACCAGCCAGATGCCAGCGATCGGCGGGCTGAGGTGAGTACAAGGCCTGCAAGAATTCCCGCGATGTAGAAAGCGATGGAGTATTTGGTCTGCATGCCAAGCCCAAGTGTGACGCCGATGGCAATCCACCACCGCTGATCTTCAGACTTGAGGAGACGGATGATGAAGTAAGCAGCGAGCACCCACCAAAGGAAATCGAAGCTGGAGTATTGGAACTCTGTAGCGTTGAAAATTGGCAGCGGAGAAAGTCCAACGCAGATGAGCGAGACAACTTGTGCCCAGCGATTGCCACCCAATTCTTTCGCCATGAGGCCGGCGACGATGAGCGCGATGAATTGCGCAATGACCGAAAACATGCGCAGGCCGACAAGCGAGAGTCCGAAAAGCGAGAGCGCGATGCGCTCAAGGAACGGATCGAGAGGTGGAAAGGGAACGAAGCCCCAATCGAGATGGCGGGCTTCAGAGAGAAATTGCCACTCGTCGCGATGGAAGCCGTAGCGGCCGTTGGTGGCTATATGGACCAGCGCAAACACGGTGGCGATGGCGATGAGAATGAGCAGGTCTGCGCGTGAACGCGAGGAATTGGACGCGCGAGGATCAGCGGATGGCATGAGGTCTCCGGCAGGGAAGTGGACGTGCCAGCCAATGACTACGCAGGCGCACCGGCTTTGGTTCCCGTTTCGCGCTCGTGAGGTTGAGGAACGCGAACCCATGCCATTCCCGCTGCGATGGCCGCTTCCACTCCCATATCCGTGTCTTCAAAGACGAGGCAATGCTCAGGAGCGATGCCAAGGCGCTCGGCGGCGAGCAGGAAGCAGTCCGGTGCTGGCTTGCCATGCTTATAGTCTTCCGCGCAGACGAGAGTTTGGAAACGATCGAGGAGACCGACCGTAGTCAGCGAGTTGACGACAGAGTTGCGGCGACTGCCGGATGAAACTGCGAGCGGAATACGTCCGTGTTGCAGGTGAATGTGCTCGACAACTTCAGGAATAGCCTGAAGGTGAGGGAGTTGCTGGTGATAGAGAGCTTCTTTGCGGGTGGCGAGTTCGTCAACGGGTATGGAAAGGCCGTTCTCTGTATTGAGCGCTTTAATAATTTCGCGCACGGGGCGGCCACCCCATGAGTAAAAGATGTGCTCGGGGAAAGGACAGTTCCACTCGGCGAGGGCGGTTTTCCATGCGTTGTAATGCAGAGGCATGGAGTCGACGATGGTGCCGTCGCAATCGAAGAGATAAGCGCGAAAGTCGCCGTTGGGGATGGTGAGAGTCATGAGGTGCAGGGTTCTCCTGTGTTTGCACTAAAGTGTCTTCATCATGGAATCCGGTCAGAGACCGGAATTGCAGAGTGGGCTAATTTGCGACCTTTTCCGGGTCTTCTGTCGGAGCGGCGCAGCCACCTTCACCGGGCTTTGTGGGTTCCATTTTGAGCGCGTTGTTGAAGCGGTTGAAATAATTGAAAAGTCCTATCGCACAGAGTAGTTCGACGATTTCGCCTTCGCTGTAATGGCTCTTCAGCTCGTCGAATTGCTCGTCACTGACGGCGTGAGGGTCGACGGTGACGGTCTCTGCGAGTCGCAGAGCGGCCTTTTCAGCGTGTGTGAAGTCGCCGCGCGTGGGCCACTCAGCAAGATGCTCCAGCTGCTCGTCTGACCAGCCAAGATTGCGGGCCAGGACTGTGTGACTGGCGAGGCAGTAAGGGGTTTCATTCACCTGGCTGGTGCGGACGATAATGAGTTCTTTGAGTTTGGTGGAGACGGTGCCGGTGTTGAGCACGGCGGCGAAATGCGCCTGCATGGTGGAGAAGATTTCCGGACGGTGGGCCATGACCCGAAACATGTTGGGCACGTTGCCTCGCTGGGCATAGACCTTGTCAAAGAGCGCGGCCAGATCAGGTGTGACATCGTTGCGGTCTAGGCGGGAAATGCGGGACATGGCGCCTCCTTTATGGCTGTTTCTATCCTAGCGCCGGGCCGGCTGTGGTGTCAGGAAATGGGATGGGGAGGTGGGGAAATCGAATGCGGTCAGGGCTTTGACGCTGCGCTGGGGGTCTGCTAACTTAGTAGAGGACAATTCAGCGCCAGACACTCCTCAGTAGCTCAATGGCAGAGCATTCGGCTGTTAACCGAAGGGTTGTAGGTTCGAGTCCTACCTGAGGAGCCAATAAATCAACAACCTACGGCTTCCTCGCTATCCGGCTTCGCCAAACTTCGCCAAATTGCATTCGGACCTTTGAGGTTTCTCCCCTTCAGGCCCAACTCTGCATCCGGCATCTTCCAGTCGCCGAGCACCGCTGAGGTACGCGAGTTCACGGCAGCGAGAACGCTCCGTTCGATGGTCTGAACGTATACGTCGCCCGTCGTCTTGATGCTTGCGTGCCGCAACATCACCTGAGTGTCCTTCAGTGTCCCATGCTGCTGCATGTCGGTTCCCAGCGTCCGCCGCATCACCTGAAACGTAACAAGGCGATCCGGGATTCCGAGCTTTCGAGAGACCGGGCGAATGCGCCACCGGAGGAAGTTCTTCCCCCACCGCGGCACTGCCTGGCCCTTCCGCTCTCCTCGCCCGAATGTCGGAAACATTAGAGCCTCTGGTGAGGAATCCTTGGAGAGCTTCCGCCACGATTCAATCACGGGTCTAACCTGCTCCGGAACGGGGATAGGAGTCTTGCTCTGCTTCGTTTTCAGTCGGCCCTTGTAAAACTGACCCTCGTAGGCCGTTCCGTGGGGCAAAAGAGCGTCGCCAGTCCAAGACTTCCATTGCAGTCCCATCACCTCGCTGGCTCTCGGTCCACAGAAGATTCCGATGCAGAGCAGGCAAAGATCGTGCACGTCCTCAATGGCCCCAATGAGAGCGAGGATCTGTTCCCTCGTCATCACGGGCTTGTCCGCCATCTTAGCCTGAGGCATGGTCACGTCTTCTCCCGGGTTTTCAGCGATGTACTTGTGCTTCTTCGCCATCCGGGTGATTGCCCGAATATTGGAGAAGCAAGAACGAACTACTGAATCCGAATAGCCCCTATCAGCCATTTCGTTGAGAAAGATCTGAATTTGGAACGTATTCAGCTTCTTCAACGGCATATCCCCAAATTTCGAGACCAAATAGTGCTCAAGCTGGTAGGTGTTCGTCTTGCGGTATGCAGGGCTCCATTTGCCCTGTCGCATCGGAATGTAGCGTTCCTTCACGAACCAGCGGAACGTTACCGAGTCATCCGAAGGAATTGCCGGCATTTCGGCGAGCATGCCGCATTCCTTCAAAATCTTCTCCCGCAACAGTTGCTCCGCCTTCCACTTCGGATTTCCCGCCTTGGGGCAGATCGCGACGTTGCGATACTTCCGGACCTCCTTCCCGTCGGCGTCCCGACCGTAGATGAGATATTTGCCGTACCACTTCTTCACCTTCTTCCCGCAAAGGTAAACGGTGCCTTGCTGGTACTTCATTGCGATTGCGTTCTCCGTATTCTGCTTCCGGTCCTGGTCGTGGAGAACAATTCCTTCATACACCACTACGGCGGACAGGGAAAGGGCTGGTGGTATTCAGTTCTTGCATAAAGGCATCGACATCCTGCCTGCGATACCGCATCAGCGGGCCGAGCTTAACGCCCCGGATTCGTGGCGACCGCCGCGTGGTGTGGTCTCTGACCCAACGCTCGGAGACGCCAAGCCTCACGGCAACTTGTCGGGCGTTCAAGAGAGGCTCATCTTCGGCGTCCGACGATGTGGGAGGCGTTTCTTCCAACGGATAGCGATTCTGCATGATTGAAGCGGCCATGAGTGACCTCGATGAGGAGAGATTGAAGGAGCGCGCTCCGCCGGATTTGAGATGCCCGAGCGGTTTTGCCCCGCCTTTTCATCAGCGTCTGCCGAAGCTGCTCCACTGTCCAAGACTTCTCACCTATGGCGCCATAGGTTGGACCGATTGCAAATTTGCGCGCAACACGCTCAGGTCACCAAAAGGTGACCTATTGACGCCAATGATTCATCCCCGCAACCTGAGATCGATACGTATTCACGAACGAAGCACAGTAAGACCCCTTTGAAGTCTCTGCCCTGGTTCCCCATGGAGGTTGTGGGCATGTCTGACTTGCTGGAGTTCCGTTTGCTGAAGTACATCGCGATGATCGCCGAAACCGGCAACTTCACACGCGCCGCAGAGAAGCTGTATCTGGCTCAACCTTCCCTGAGCGAGCAGATCAAAAATCTCGAAGAGGGACTCGGGATTGAGCTCTTCGATCGCAGTGGGAAACGAGTGGAACCCACCCCCGCCGGCCTTGTTCTCGTCAGCTACGCCAAAGAAGCCATTCGCGAACGCAACGAGATCGTGAAGGCCGCCCGCGCGATCCACCAGGGCGAAGTGCCGCCATTAAGGCTCGGCTTCTCAAGCTTTGTGCCCACCGTCGTTCTCGAAGGATTCCAGCGGCTCTACGAGAGTGTCTTCCCCGCATGCCCGGTGCATTTGGCTGGAGGCAATGCAGCCCAGATCGTAGAACGGCTGAGACACAAGACGCTCGATTGCGCACTGCTTCCCATGCCGGTAGAAGGCGATGATCTTGCTGCGTTGCAGATCGGCAGCACGCCCTTGGTCGTTTGCATGAGAACCGACGATCCCCTCGCGCAACTCACCGAGATTCGGCCATCAGAAATGGCCGACCGGCTCACGGTATTCCGTGATCCGGAAAGTCATCCCTCCGCGCACAAGCGGTTGCTCGAACTGCTTGCTGAATGCGGTGTCCGACCCCAGGTTTCCTGTGCCGCGGCGACACCGGCTGAAGTGCAATGGATGGTACAGAAGGGCTTTGGCCTTGCCCTCATCGGCGGACAAATAAAACTGGAGCCATCCTTGACCACGCGCGCCGTTGCTGGCGTCACGTGGACCGCCGACACAGCATTCGTCCATCACTCGACGGCAGACCACCTCGCATTGCCATTGCTTGCTCGCCACCTGCGGAAAGGCAGCAATCCCAGACCTCGCAAGCCTGTGCAGCGCAAGAAGGAGCAGGGTGCGGTTCAGCTGGAGCTTTTGACTTAAGCTACGGCGGCGCTTAGCGCGAATGGCCTCTTCGCAACGTTTGAAACAGTGTTATTGCGCGATCCTGATTTTAGTTGCGCGATTGCCATTTTTATTGCGCGATAAGCTTGAATATTGCGCAATCCTCTGTTCTAATTGCGCGATAGGTGGATCGCGCAACAAAATGGAGCCCATATCTCATGCCCAAACTGCGACCAAAACGAGAAAACGAGATTGTTTCGATCATCGATATCGTGCGGAAAAGCCCTACTGGAGCCCGACGAAGCGATATCGAGGAGTCTGCACGGTGTTCCGCAGAGAACACTCCAGTTTTGGCTTAGGAGTCTTGTTAACGACCGACGCCTCATTCAAGAAGGTCGGGGGCCAGCTGCACGATATCGGATTGCAGCACCAGTTGAAGCACAGCCGAAACCCACGACAGACCAGCCAGCGGTCAAAGAAGAAAAGCTTCCCGATGTAGACATACCTGTCTCCGACAAGAGCAAACAGACACGTGAGTATCTGCGGCAACCGGTCGAGGCAAGGAAACACGTTGGGTATAACCGCCAGTTTCTCGACAGCTATCGACCAAACACGACGTTCTATCTCTCACCCCAGGAACGGGCCCATTTGGCAGAAGTGGGGGCCACAAAGACTGGCATAGAGCCAGCGGGAACCTATGCGAAGCAGATCTTGAGTCGCTTGCTCATCGACTTGTCTTGGAATTCCAGCCGACTCGAAGGCAATACATACTCCTTGCTTGATACACGCCGACTCATTGAGTTCGGCGAAGAGGCACAGGACGGAAACAGGCTGGAAGCGCAGATGATCCTCAATCACAAAGACGCTATCGAGTTTCTTGTGAGTGAGGCTGATGAGATTGCTTTCAATCGCTTTACCATCTTGAATCTCCATGGGATACTGGCCCAAAACCTCTTGGCCGACGAGACCGCCGCAGGACGCCTCCGGCGCATTGGGGTGGGGATTCAACAGTCCGCATTCCATCCGCTTGAGGTTCCCCAGCTCATCGAGGAATGCTTCGATCAGGTTCTGGCCACAGCGCAAGCGATTCGCGATCCCTACGAACAGGCTCTCTTCGCTATGGTTCAGTTTCCGTATCTTCAACCCTTCGACGATGTAAACAAACGCGTCTCACGATTGGCAGCAAACATTCCGTTTATCAAAGGCAATTTGTCGCCGTTGTCATTCAACGAGGTCCCGCGTTCGGCTTATACCGAGGCCATCCTGGGCGTTTATGAGCTCAACAAAGTGAACCTGCTCAAAGACGTCTTCATCTGGGCCTACGAGAAATCTGCTGAACGTTACGCAGCCGTACGACAATCTCTTGGCGAGCCCGATCCATTCAGGCTGCGACACCACCAAGCACTGCGGCAGCTCGAAGGAGAAGTGGTCCGCGGTCGCTTAGGCAGGAAAGAGGCAGCGGCGTTCATTAGCGATTGGGTAAACAAGAACGTCGCAGAAGATAAGCGAGTCACATTCAGAGAAATGGTAGAGTCCGATCTCCTCGGCCTGCATGAAGGGAATTTCGCGCGCCTCCAGATTCGACCGAGCGAATTTAAGGCGTGGCAGGTCGTATGGGAGAACAAAGAATTGATCTTTCCAGTTCGGGACGAACAATATGACAAGTCTCGAGAATCGGTTGTCTTTTGGGGGCAAGACCGAGCGCAACGAGTGCGATGCATGATCAGCAGAGAGGCGCTTGATGATCACTTTCACGGTGATCACAAGGACAAGCTCGATGTATTCCGCGCGAACCGCCAACGCATCGAAGAAATCGCTCGCAACAAATACCTTGCTGGACACATTGAACCGGATGGGAGTGTCCAGATACGCACGACAGATCTCTAGCAGAAACCGTCGCCCGGTATTGCACCCGCGAACATGAGCGCAGTCAGACTCGGCCCCATCACATGAGCGGCGTGGAAAAGGCTGTCTTTGGTGAGGAGTTTTCTCAGCCTTCGGGCAGGCTGAACAGACAACCGACCGGCGGCTTTATCCGACCGGCGAAGACGGGCGATTCGATTCACTTTGCACCTCCGCTGACCTCGCAGGTCAGCTATGGCGCAAAGTTAAGATTGGTCTTCAGGTCGCGTCCAATGAATTCCAGGGAGACCGTTATGCCTCCGAGGCATAATGGCTCATTCCGGTACATAGCTTTCGTCATCATTCAAATGATGTGCGTTCAAACTGGAATCGATGAGCGACTTGGGGATTGTTACGATCGTTGAAAGAGGGGTCGCGAGGTCGCTTACATTGTTAGAGTAGCGTAACCAATAAATGTGAGGGGTTCAGGCAAAGGTACCCGCCGCACTCCGGCGAGCCAGACGATCGACCGCTTTTCCCACCCCTGTTCGATCCGATCAATCCAATAATGACGTGTCACCATAAGCAAATAGACTTGCACATAGTGCTACTATATGCAAGCACGCCTTCGTTGGGCGCAGAGCGGCAACCCCTGATCAAAGCACGGGCGGGGAGGGCACATGTGGATTCGGCAGCTTCGAATTGAGAACTTCCGCGGGATGTAAAGTACGGTTTAGTTCAGTTCAGGTCTCATTTGGGCCTCCGAGGGAGTCATATCGGAGGTCATATTGTTTGTTTCGATAACGTATAGAGCGGCGAGCATAGGCTCGCCGTTTTTTGCGTTAGGGAGGAAGACGATGAGGAGATGGGACCGGCTTTTGGACATATATATGGAGGAGTACCGGGCACGCGGGGTCAGTGAGGCCACGGTGGGACACACGGAGTCCCGGTTGCAGCGGTGGGGTCGTTGGCTGAAGGAGCGGCGTCCGCGGGTATCGATTGAGCAGATCGGAGTCGATCTGATTACGAGCTACATTGCCTGAGCCTCACGGGCTGCCTGTGTTTGGTGATCCGTCCGCGACGTATGCTGCTACCGCTGAAATCCAGGGAAGGCACTCCCGTTGCTATCCGCACATCGCCTCTTCAATGGTCAATAGAGACCATCTTTGTGGTCATTGTGAGCCTACTCTCAAGCAAAGGCAGCAAGCGATGTCGCCTTCGCACACAGGAGAAGGAATGAAACTCACAGCCGTTTCCGTAGCAACCGCAGTCGCACTAGCTTTCGCAATCGGTCAAGTCGTTGCCCCGTCCGAAAAGAGACTCAACGAGCAGACCATGGCGAACCTTTCCACCGCGATGCGCGGTGAATCTCTCGCATACACGAAATACCTTCTATACGCGGATCATGCCCGGAAGAGCGGAAATCTGAAGCTCGCCACCTTGCTGGAGCAAACGGCGAAGACAGAACGCTTCGAGCACTTTTCTATAGAGGCGAAGCTCGCAGGAGTCGTCGGATCAGACATCGACAACCTCAAAGACTCTGTCAAGGGCGAAAACTACGAGACGACAACCATGTATCGCGAGTTCGCTGAACAGGCGGAGAAAGCTGGCGATCATGCCGCAGCGGTCCAGTTTGAAGAGATTCGTCAGGATGAGATGAAGCACCGCGACGCCTTCAGTGCGGCACTGGCCAAACTCGAGGCAACCAAGACTAAGTAGCCGTAATCGCCAAACTGCCGAAGAAAGAGGGAAGTTCCCCCATGAGAACTTGGCTAAGATGGAGCGCTCTCGGGCTTATCGTGATTGGCGCCGGGGTGCAAATGGTCAGGCCAGCACGGACGAATCCAAACGAGGATCAAACACGCACGATCTATGCGCACGAGGCCATGCCGGCGAGCGTAAGCGTGATCCTCAGGAAGTCCTGCAACGATTGTCATTCGTCACAGACGGTATGGCCTTGGTACACCAATGTAGCGCCGGTTTCCTGGATCATCGCTTCCCATGTCAATGAGGGACGAGCCGAGCTCAATCTTTCGGATTGGGCTTCATACTCTGCAGAGGATCGTCACAAGCTTCTCAGCAAGATCTGCGAGCTGAGTACCAATAGAAAGATGCCAGGAGTCTCGTACACATTGATCCACGCAAACACCCGTCTCACAGACAGCGACGTCCAGTCAGTCTGTGCCTGGACGACCACGCAGTCGCAGCTGACTCAGAATGCTGAGCCTTCTGACGAACACAGCTCGGAATAGACCCGCTCGCAGCTCAACCGCTTTTGGATTCTGATGTCCGCGTTATTGAAGGACCCAATGCCTATGCAATCAACCAGCTGCAAACGCTGAGGGCGGTTAGCGAAGGTTACACAGCCGGCATAGGTCTGGGAACAGGGAACGGTCCCGTCACCAAAGGGTTAGTTGGGATCGCGTCAGCCGGTAGCAATACCTTGAAGACTCCAAGCGCCACGGCTGTGATCGGTGCCGCGAGGGCCACACCGAGAGGGCCGGCAATGACTGCAAGGAGTAGTTGCACGGTCAAGGTAAGAGCCGGCGGCAGGCGCACGATTTGCCGCTGAAGCAGGGGCGTGATGATGTTGCCCTCGAGAAAATGGACGACGACAAACAGGAGGATGGTGAGCAGACCTTTTCCGGGACTGATGGCGACTGCCAGTAAGGCCGCGGGGACCACGGACAGGATGGGGCCCAGGTTCGGTATAAACGTCATCAGCGCGGCAATGATGCCGAGGGTTCCGGCGAGGGGCACCCCGAGTGCCCATAGGCCCAGTGTGACAAGGATGCCAACTGCCGCCATGGACAAAGTCTGCGCCAGCAGCCACCAGCGCAGGTTGCGGACTGCGCTCACGGCGCAGGCATCAAGAGTAGCTCGATAGCGTTGGGCGTGGCGCGACGGATTCCGGAGAAGTAGACGCCTGGCTCCGCCGCGAGATAGAGGCCGAGAAACGCCACTATGATGAGTCCGGCGAGTAGAGTGGCGGTACTGACGACGATCCCACCGATACGCGTGAGCGCATAGCTGAAGTTGTCAGCCAGCTGGGAGTAACCTGACCATTGGGCGAGAAGCCAGCGGCCCCAGCTCTGTCCCTTCACACGCTCAATCAAGTTCTGTGCAGCTTGTGGAAGCTCAGTCTGAAGCTTGGCGAATTGTTCGATGATGTTGGGACCGCTGATCCATAGGGTCAAAAGGGCAAGTGCGGAGGCCGTGAACAGAATGAGAGCGAGTGCCCACCCCTGATTGAGTTTTAGCTTTGCCTTGATCCAATCGACGATGGCCGTTAGAAAGACTGCAACCACAATCGCGGCAAACAGCAGTAAGAGTATGACGCGGCCAAGCCAGGCCAGGGTGATCACCAGGGAGAATCCGACCGCGAGAAGCACAACGAAGACCGCGAGAGTCTTGGACGCGCCGTCATCCGAAGAAATGTTGGCTTCAACCATACGCTCCGAGTCTATCTCCGCAACTCACGTGGCGCCTGTTTCAAAGTGCTCACTTTTGCGGCGGAAGGATCGGTAGGATTCGTGAGGGGAGTTCTTTTCTGAAAGAAACCAGGATCATTTGCGAAGTGGCTCAGCGGTCCAGCAGCACAGATCGCTACTGCCGCATTCATTGCGACAGGGATGGCGACAGCGCTGGCCGTAAGGCTGCTGCTGCACGACCCGCACGTCGTCAACATTGTGCTGTGCGTGGCCATCGCCGGAGCCAGTGTGCCTCTGCTGATTTCGCTGGTGCAGCAGGTAATCAAGAAGAATTTCAGCGTCGATATTCTGGCGCTGCTCTCCATCGTGACTGCACTCATTCTCGGACAATATTGGGTGGCCGCGATTGTCGTGTTGATGCTTTCCGGCGGAAAAGCTCTGGAAAGCTACGCGACGGAGCGCGCGAACTCGGTATTGAGCACACTCGCGAAACGGATGCCGCAGACAGCCCATCGCGTGGGCGGAGTTGTCGCCGATGTCTCGATTGATGCGATCGCGGTGGACGACCAGCTGATCGTCTATCCGCACGAGATATGCCCGGTGGATGGGATAGTAGTCAGCGGCCAAGGGAGCATGGACGAGTCATACTTAACCGGGGAGCCGTTTCAGATTGCCAAGGCTCCGGGAACGTTCGTGTTGTCGGGGTCGATCAACGGCGACGCGGCGCTGACAATACGAGCGACGAAGGTAGCGATCGATTCGCGCTACGCAAAGATTGTCGAGGTGCTGCATGCCTCGGAGGAGAATCGTCCCCAGATACAAAGGCTGGGCGACCGCCTCGGATCGTGGTATACGCCGATCGCAATTGCGATTGCGCTTGCAAGCTGGTTATTGAGCGGGGACTCCTCACGCTTTCTTGCCGTGCTCGTGATTGCAACACCCTGCCCACTCTTGATTTCGATTCCAGTGGCGATCATCGGCGCGATTTCGGTTGGCGCGCGGTTTGGGATCATCATCAAAGACCCGTCGATTCTGGAGAAAATGGAGACCTGCCATGTGCTCATTGTGGACAAGACCGGCACTCTAACCTACGGCAAGCCGAGTTTGACCAGCGTCGATTGCCTTGGCAGCATGACTCAGGAAACAGCGCTGCAATACGTCGCCAGCCTGGAGCGATACTCGAAGCATCCGCTCGCGAGCGCGGTCTTGGCGGCAGCTGAAGCGCAGCATCTACCGCTGCTGTCAGTCAAGGATGTTTCCGAGGCTCCGGGTGCGGGCTTGCTTGGGCACGTCGAAGGACATCTGGTGACTGTGACCGGGCGCGGAAAGCTCTCCGCAAACCTGGCTGCGGAAATGCCCCCTGTGGCTCCTGGGCTCGAGTGCGTATTGCTGCTGGATGGCAACCTGGCTGGCGTGTTCCACTTTCAAGATGAGCCACGGCGGGAGAGCAAGTCGTTCCTGAAGCATGTCGGGACAAACCACTCGATCAACAAGGTAATTCTGCTTTCCGGCGACCGCCCGGCCGAGGTGGCACTGTTTGCCGCCGGGATGGGAATTACGGAGCCGCACGGAGGCAAGACTCCCGAGCAAAAAGTGGAGTTTGTCCGGGAGATGACCGCGAAATCAAACACACTTTATCTGGGTGATGGAATCAATGACGCTCCCGCGATGATGGCTGCCACAGCTGGAATCGCGCTAGGAGTAAACAGCGATATTACCTCGGAGGCAGCGGGGGCGGTGATCCTGCAATCTTCGCTCAAGAGTGTGGACGAACTGATGCACATTGGGCGAAGGATGCGGGGAATCGCACTTACCAGTGCCATCGGCGGAATGGGCCTGAGCTTGATTGGGATGGGGGCCGCATCTTTTGGGCTAATCAGTCCGATTCAGGGAGCCATCGCGCAGGAAGTGATCGATCTGTTGTCGATTCTCAATTCCTTACGAATGATTCTGCCGGTGGGTTCACTGAGCGACTTCCAATCTCCCGTGGCGGATGTGCACGTTCCCCAGACTGAATCTCCCGCACGACGAGCCGCGTAGGTTGATCAGAAGAGAACTCGTGCCCAAAGTGGACTAAAGTGCACAGATAGTCCCCACGGCAAGTCCTAATATCGTCGCAGTGTCTAGATCAGCGTAACAACTGTCTGGAAGAGACCAGCCCGAAGTCTTATTGCGCCGATTAAGCCGCCCGCCTGTCCGCACAAGTGAGGAACTACTATGCCGGTAAAGCCTAGCAATGGTGAACAAGAGTACTTCCTACACCAGGAGATCGACCGCAGGCGAACGGAAGCCAAGAAGCGGCAAGCAGCCCTGAGGATTGAAGATCGGGAGCGAGAGCGTGCTCTCCACCACATGAAATGCCCGAAGTGCGGCATGCGCCTTGAGGAAATTGCTCTCGGCGACGTTCGCGTTGATAGGTGTTTCTCATGTGAGGGTCTCTGGTTGGATAAAGGCGAACTCGAACTCATCCGGCAGGAAGACGCCGGCTTCATGGGAAGAGTGCTGGAAATATTTTATTGAATGCAATGCCACACGCGGCCCTGTAGCTCTTACGCTGAGACCGGAAACTCCGAAGGTCATTCTAGCGGTCCAACCGAACCAGTCTGGCTGCAATGCAATCTCGATAGAGGAAAATAAAATGAGATCGATTAGCCGGCTATATCTTAGCTTGCTCCTCGCAGCAACTCTGGCGGTTCCAATTTGGGCACAGCAGGCGGCCACGCAAAATAGAGCCTCGGATCGCTATGACCAGCAAATCCAGCAGCAGGCCACCAAACTCCTGGACTCAAAAGATAAGTGGAAAGGAATCTCCGCCACTACGGAAGATGGCATCGTCACCCTGACGGGTTCAATGAAACTCTATATCTATAGAGTCGACGCCGCCCGCAAGGCGGATCACATCGAGCACGCGACAGGCGTGCGCAACCAGGTTCAGGTTGAGGCGAATGTGCCCGATGCAGAACTCCAGAATAAGCTGGGTGACAAGCTTCGCTACGACCGCATTGGCTTCGGGATTATGTTCAACAGCTTGGCTCTGAAGGTGCAGGATGGCGCGGTCACGGTGAGCGGCGACGTTCACGATTACCCCAGCCGCGATTCCGCGATTGCGATCGTGGAAACCACAGCCGGGGTGAAGGACGTGATTGACGAAATCAACGTCCTGCCCACTTCAGATTTCGATGATGAGCTCCGCATTCGCATCGGACGTGCGATTTACGGCGATCCGACCTTGCAAAAATATGCCATGGATCCGCAGAAGCCGATCCGGATCATTGTAGAAAATGGCCACGTGACGCTTGAGGGTGTAGTCAATGGCCAGTTCGATAAACAGATCGCAGGCGCCCGGGCGAACTCAGTCTCGAACGTGTTTAGCGTCACCAACAACTTATTTGTGCCGGGCAAGAGCTGACACCGTGGCAATGCTACGAGGCCTCATCGGGCGCGGGCGAGAACAACGGTCTCCATTTACGAGGAGGGCGGCAGGACTGTATTGGCATCTCTCAGGCCAACCATTCTTCTAGGGATGTTCGACTCGCCGTAACTGGAAGGAGTCGCGAAGGAAGTGGAGGACACCATAGTGAAGATCATGACGGAGACGGCATCAGGCTGATGGACCGTGCTTGTGGATCATCTAAGTTGGCGGCGCGGTGACGTTTCAGATTGCGAACGTAGGCTCAACCCACAAAGTTTGGAGATCAACGAAATGAAGAAGACAGTATCCGCAATCGGAGTCCTTGTTCTGCTTCTTAGCAGCTCGCTCGCATTCGGTCAGATGAGCGGTGGAATGATGAAAGACCAGAGCGGCACCATGCATCATGACAAGATGGGCGAGCATCACGGCATGATGGAGCACGGCCAGATGATGAGAGGCATGATGGGCATGTCGAACCAGATGTCCGAGACAATGGGCGAGATGTCCGAAATGATGAAAGACATGCCGGCCAGCAATGTGAAGAAGATGTCCGGTGCTATGAACGATATGTCGCACCAGATTCAGGATATGTCCATGATGATGAGCCGTGGAAAGTCGACACCAGCACAGATGAAGAGGATGCAGGATCGAATGACTAAGATCCAGAAAGAAATGTCTGGGATGGAAATGTACAAATAGCCAATTTAGTTCAGTTCAGGTCTCATTTGGGCCTCCGAGGGAGTCATATCGGAGGTCATATTGTTTGTTTCGATAACGTATAGAGCGGCGAGCATAGGCTCGCCGTTTTTTGCGTTAGGGAGGAAGACGATGAGGAGGTGGGACCGGCTTTTGGACATATATATGGAGGAGTACCGGGCACGCGGGGTCAGTGAGGCCACGGTGGGACACACGGAGTCCCGGTTGCAGCGATGGGGTCGTTGGCTGAAGAAGCGGCGTCCGCGGGTATCGATTGAGCAGATCGGAGTCGATCTGATTACGAGCTACATTGCCTGAGGCGGCAGCTTTCGATCGAAGTCGACGGTGTATGGAACTTTGAGCACGATGCGGGTTTTTGGCGATTTCCTGGTTCGCCAGGGACTTTGGAAGCTGAACCCGCTGCGCTGGATGAAGGGGCCGAAGGTCTCTCCCTATAGTCGTCTTCCGAAGCGAATCGACCGTTCACATATGGAAGCGATGTGGCTCGAAGCGACGCACCGTCGTGGAGACTACAGTGCCCATCTGTGGGTAACCATTCTTGCCCTGCTGTATGGAACCGGTCTTCGTCGTGGTGAGCTGGCCAGGCTGGATATCGATGCCTACGATCCGGCTCATCCGGATGGCATCTACTGTTTGGCGACATCCAGGTCAATTGTCAGCTTCACTTCATCACCCACCATAGCGGTGGGAAACTTTGAGGCGATATCAAATGCGGTGCGGCTGATCGTAGTGGTGGCGGAAAAGCCATTGTGGGGCTTCTTGTCCATCCCGGTCACGGGACCTTTGGGGCCTTCAACATGCAGAACCACAGGTTTCGTGATGCCATGAAGTGTAAGATTACCCGTTACCGTAAGGCCGTTCCCGACTTTCGCAACGCTCGTACTCACAAAGGTTGCAGTAGGAAACTGCGCAACATTAAAGAAATTCGCGCTCTTGAGATCTGCATCGCGCGCTCCAACTCCGGTGTCCACTGTAGTTACGTCGATGGTGATGTTGACTCTCGACTTGGTGATATCTGATTCGTCCAGAACGACAGTTCCGCCGATGTTGCCGAAATGTCCGCGGACATTGGTAAGACTCAAGTGAACCACAGAAAAATCGACCTCACTATGAGCCTTGTCGGGGACCCACACTGATGTTTGAGCCAGTGCGAGCGGAGCACTTAGCAACAAGATGCTTCCAATGGTTGAAAATGGATTGATCATTCGAGCCCTTTCTCAAAATGTAATGTTCAGTGTTAAGTGATAGCGGAAGTGCAAATAGGAAAGTGGTTGAAGCTGAAATCCTCCACAGGTATCCAGTCTTCATGATTAGAGTTGAACTTATGGTTCCAGACGTTCCCAGACCTCTCTCTCAAGTGAGAATGGATCGTCGACAACCTTGCATTCCGCATTGATCAGCATCGTGGCGCGCCGCGTAGTGTCATATGCCGGCCAGTCCGGCTGTCCTTTCGCTCCGGGTTTTCCCGTGCGCGCAAATGTGCTCCACATCTGGCTCATGTTTTGTGCCGTCTTCACGCTGTCAGGCCCAGTGTCCATCATCGTGCGTGTAGCCGTTGGTTCATTGCCGCCCGTCGTCTGCTCGGCCGGTTGAATCAGGTCGAACTTATAGGCGATCTCCATTGCGTGCGCAGCGCCCACAATGTGGTTTGTGCCAGGAACCATCCGTTGCGATTCGTACGTGAAGATATAGGTGTAGACGGGCGCGCCGTGCTGAGCAAACTTGCGCTCCGCAATCGTTATCGAACCCAGGCCAATCATCCCTGCCGTTGAAATCGCGATATACAGATCCGTCGGTGAAGCATCGGGCCGGCTCTTGTGGTACGCGTCGTAAACTTCCTGCGCGTGATCGCCGAATTCCTTCTGCAGCCGCTCCTTGAGAGATGCTTCAGTCAGATTAAAGACATCCGTGTTGTGAGACTCCATGAAGAAGAAGATGGTCTCATCACGGTTATAGCCCACAATCAGCGGCTTATCCTTTGAGATGGCCGGTGCCACCGGGTCAAACGGGTTTTGCGGAAGAATCGTGCCATCCACCACGGGACCGAATCCTCCCGGTCGGCCACCTCCGCCTATTCCCTTGCGCCCGCCATTCATGGTCAGCGGGCCGCCGGGCCGCCTGCCCAGCGCAACCTGAACATTCAGCAGCTTGTCGCCGGGCACCTCCAATAGCTTGCGCCAATTGCTCTTCTCAATTCCTAATTCCTTTAAGACCATCAACGTGGTCTCGGCAGCCATGTCACGCGGATACATCCGGATTCCCGGTCCGCTCTCAATGGAGGCCTTATTGAAATAAGGCTCCGCGGTCGGCATTGCATAGAGGCACGATGTTTTTGCACCGCCGCCACTCTCCCCGAAGATCATCACGTTTTTCGGGTCGCCACCAAATTCCGCAATGCTTTCCCGGACCCATTTAAGACCATCGCAAATATCAAGAAGCCCTTGGTTGCCTGATGTCGCAAATTCCTCGCCGCCTAGATCGCCGAGATACAGATAGCCCATCAGACCCAGGCGGTGATTCGTTGCCACCACCACAACATCCCAGGCGCGAGCCAGATTGCCTCCGTCCTGATAGGGTGCGCTTCCTGAACCAACCGTGAAGCCTCCTCCGTGGCTATAGAACATCACTGGGCGTTTACGCCCGTCCGCCGCCGGAGTCCAAACGTTCAGATACAGACAATCCTCTGCAGGCATGTCCTCACTGATTCCAAAATACGGTCGCAAGGGTGATTGCAGTGAAGGCGCTCCGCCCTTGAGCGCATCGCGTACGCCCTTCCACGGCTGCAGCGGCGGAGCAGCCTTAAACCGGTGCAAACCTGCAACCGGTCCGCCGTAAGGAATGCCCTTGAACGTGGAGAGATCTCCGGTCTTCATTCCTCGAATGCGACCATAGGTCGTCTCTACCTCGACAAATTCCTGTTTCGCATTGTCGGCAAACACAGCATGGGGACCTAGCGCCGCAATGGATCCAAGGGCCAATGAACCTTGAGCAAGGAATCCCCGGCGCGTGAAATTTGATTTGCCATCTTCGAAGGATTTCATCGTTTAAGATTTCTCCGTATTCCGCCCTGATTTGTTTTGGCGCAGAGCGCATCGTGCAGGCCATCCTGAGCAGGTTGAAAAGGGAGGAGACCCGCGCTTGATCGTGCGGATCCCCTGCCTGGAAACCCAAGCACATAAGGTCACTTTGAGAATGAGTTGGATGCCTCGCTCAGGTCTGCGATTGCCCGGCATCCTTCCCGGCGCTTCTAATGAGCGGACAGAACTCACAGAAACGGATTCAACCTATACGCGCGGAAAAGGAATGACAAGGTTCGCAACGGTTTTGGCCAGATGCTAAGACCAAATGACGGGTAAGAGTCTTTTTTTCAATACCTGAACGTGGTGGGGTTAAGGCCAAGTGCGGCCTTCAGTCAGAAACTTGGTAAGATGCTGGCGCCACCTTTTGCCGCAAAAGGCGGTGGCGAAATGCGGGTGCAGCCATGATGGAAGGCAGTACAGTAGAGCGCGTTCCCTTCAGCGCGGATTTTCAAGCCGCAGTCCGTACGGAACTGGGCCGCATGCTCCACGCGCCGATTTTTGCGCAGAGCAACCGTTGCAAGCGCTTCCTCAGTCATGTGGTGCATCAGACACTAGCCGGCCATGCAGGAGAGCTCAAAGAGCGCACCATCGGCATTAACGTATTCGAACGCAAGAATGACTACGATACCGGCGGTGACTCGATTGTGCGTGTCACAGCAAACGAGGTCCGCAAGCGCCTCGGTCAATACTACGCTGAATCCGCCGGCATCCATATGGTTCAGATCGAGCTTCCACGCGGCTCGTATGTGCCCGAGTTCCGCATCCATCCGTTGTGGAATCCTGAACGATCAATGCCGGCCACAACATTCGAACAGGCGCACGTTGAACACACTTCGTCCACAGGCCTTCGTCCCAGTCAACCGCAATCGACATCGGAGTCAATTGTTGAAACGGCCGTTCCTCGCGACCAGACACCGGCAGTCAGCTCCTCCGCACAAAGCAGGCCAATGAGGCCACTCGTCTATGCGCTCTTCTTTCTTGTATTGTCTGCCGCCGTCGGAGTCGGAGTCTGGAAAGTGCGCGACGGCAGAAAGGGGCCTGACCTATGGAGCCCGTTCCTGCACGCGAATGTCCCCATCCTCGTCTGCATCGATACACATAATCTTCAGCCGCTCCTCAATCAGCAGAACCCAGCCGAGGGGAAGATGTTCGTCGATCTGGTTCTCCGCCGCCAAAGCATCTCTCTAGATGACGCAGCCATTCTCTCCTCCATGGCAAGCGAACTCGGTAGGAAAGGCATCCGTTTTCGGGTTGTCGGTGCCGCGCAGACCTCCCTGGCTGATCTTCGCAGGCAGCCCTTCATTCTCATCGGCGCCATCGATAACCAATGGACGACTCTCTTGACCCAGAACCTGCCATACCGCATCGAGGTTGCCAACCCACCCGGCTCCGGATCGGCAAAGGAACCTGTCGCGTCCATCGTCGATTCTAACCACCCGGGAAACGCAAAGTGGGTTACCGATCTTGCCGTTCCATTCGCCCAATGGAAGAGCGACTACGCCATTGTGGCGCGCATTGACGATTCAACAACAGGAGTTCCGGTTCTTATTGAAGCGGGATTGGGAAATGACGGAACCTTGGCCGCAAGCGAACTGATCACTACAGGTGCGCTTGAGGATACTCTCCGGAATGACCGCTCATGCCACGAGAAGCGCAACTTCGAAGCGGTCATCGAAACGCAAATCATCGACACAAAGTCCGGACCACCACATATGCTTCACCTCGCGTGCTGGTGAAAATGCGTAAATCAGTCTCCCGTCTTCAGTCGACAGCCAAGCCGCTACTTCGGAAGACACATTTATGCACGAACCGGCAAGGAGAATGAGTCCTTCGCTTGCGGCGAAGGTATGCGGAAATGGCGCGGCTTTCAACCGTTGCCGTACCGATTCCTCCACGATCAGGTAAAGAGAACCGGGACTGGTTGACTGGACTTAGTCCAGAATTTGGTCCAATTGGGCGCCGAAGAGGCTCCGATAACGCCTGTTCGCTCCTGTCTACTCCGTTGAAAACCCTGATGCTCCGGCCTTTAGTTCTCGGCTGTTAACCGAAGGGTTGTAGGTTCGAGTCCTACCTGAGGAGCCATAGAATCAATAACTTAGAACATTCCTTCCCAATATCATTTAGCCGACTGTGCCCATTTTTGTGCCCACCGCAGTTGCGGTTTCATCACATAGTCCCCCTGAAATTCTGCTCGCCAGGAACTGGTTCAACCTCCGGGTCGCTCTGACTATCCATCTTTCTTGTAGTGCCTTACGGGCATCGCGGAGATGGCCGTGTCACAATCGGCCTTGATCATCTTCATGAGTTGGTCTCGGCGATTTACCGAAGGGCTGCAAGCACTAGAATCCCTGCTCGGGATCGAGCAATTTTCTCGTCCTTAACGAAGAAGTGCGTAGAACAGATTGCGGAGATGAGAATGCAGACCGCAGCAGAAGGGAAGTGCGCTTTCCTCATCATCGGCTAGGAGCGAATCCAATGAATCTTGCATCGAAGCGGCCTTCGGGGCCGCTTTTCCGTGTCGGAAGGGATGACGGCGCTGGGCGGTTTTTAACTGGTCCGATGCCAAGGAAGATGGGACCTTCGGAAACCTGTTCGAATCGCCCGAATAGAAGCATTGCTGATTTTGCCAATTTTTGCGACAATATGAGCAATATTGGCAGGAGGCGTCATCCATGTCAAGAGCACCTCAAACAGCGAAGGCGTCGAGTCAGGCATTTGTGCTCGATGTACCCGTGCCTGAGGGGACTGACCCAGCTCTTCTTCCCTCGTTACGCCGCAGCATCGAGCAGGCGCTGAAACTGATGGTGTCCTCCGGAGATGTGACCGTCATCAAGCGGGCCGACGAACTCGCCGGGCTCTTGACTGGTCTGATAAGACCCGAAGTCGGCTTGGTGGAGGAGCGGCTCCATCGGCTCCAGACCATTCGAGAGATATTCAATGAGGAAGAGTGGCTTACAGCGGAGATGCTGAACCGTCTGCAGCCGGAGCCCTCCTCGAACAAATCGTTCCCTGCAAGTGATTGGAAACGACGCGGCAGGATTTTCAGCGTCACCTTCGGCGGCAAGGAATATTTTCCGCGCTATGAGTTCGATGCGGCGTATCAGCCGCTGCCGGTGATGCGCGAACTCATTGCAGCATTCGGGACTGTCGCTGACACCTGGAAGATCGCCTCGTGGTTCCACTATCCCAATGGCTGGATCGCGGAACCAGGGCCAAGGGGCAAAGGCGTCAAACCGGTCGCACCGAAGGATGCCCTTGACCGTCGCGATGATCTCATGAAGGCACTCGCGAAGCGTAAGGGGAGCTACGTAGCGTGAGCTGCGGAATTTCGAAACCAGGGCCGTCTGAGCCCTTCACTCTCGTGCATGTAACGAGAGCGGAGGTTCCGGTGTGGTTTCACGTTTATTGCACCAAGAATCACCCAACCACCGCGAACACTTTCTCGAAGGGATGGGGTGATACGCGCTTCGCACCCATCGGTACGGAGACCGGCTCACCCGTCCATACGTACTATGCCGCAAGCACGGCGGAGGGAGCATACATGGAATCTGTCCTCCACGAGATTCCCCTCTCACCACCGGGCCAGTTCGACGTCTCAGAGCTTCAGTACTATCACCTGGCTCAGGTTCAACTTCCCGATCCCCTTGAATGCGTCAGCTTTCATACGCCTTACCTTCCCGCACTCGGCCTCTCGCGCGCCCAATTGATCGACAGCCTTCCGGTCTGTTATGAGGAAACACGGCCTTGGGCAGAAGCGGCTTACCGACAGCGGCCCGGCGCCCAAGGAATTGCCTACGGCTCGCGGCGGGATGACGCCGCGCGATGCATGATGCTCTTTGGACAACGCTTACCGGACCCTCCGCTCGCCGTACTCAAGAGTGAGTCGTTGGCAGTATCTCCTAGAAGAGAAGAGGTGCTCACACTTATCCGTCGATTAAAGATACGCGAGATTTAACGACCCACTTCGGATGGGCGGCAGTCGCAAACGCGGTTCAGATCCATCGACCAAACCAGCGGACGCCTCTGGTCGAAGACATCAATATGTAGCATTGTGCAGGCACGCTGCGTCGCAGCCCGACAGTTCAATCAAGGTAGTCATCACAGGAGAAAGTGCTACAGCCAGTGTGACCTTCAATGCCAAGCAACAAAGGGCGATTAGTCGTCGTTCTGTACTTGCGGCCCGGCGCGTCTTCCAAGAGCACGAGTAGCCCGTTTTACGGCAACCTGGCCGTTCGGGACCCAGGGCGTCCGCCCGCATATCGTCGCCGACCGTGCCCCAATGAGCGCACTGGAGATTATGCATCAATCTAACTTCATCGCTTCCGAAAACCCGGTTTACCTGTAGTAATAGGTGCATTGCTCTTCCGCGCTGTGTCATCAGCGAAGCGCACTACCGTTGTGTGCCCGCATAATATGCGATGGCATGGGACGCTAAACCATCGCGATTCAAAGTCACGCAATCAACTACGCGATTACCATTATCCCGGCGGTATAAAACCGCATACCCTGATGGCGCCAGAAACACCGTTTCGATCTCGAACCTGAGTTGAGGCGCGAGTTCCAAGCCGAGGCCGAAATGCCTTTTCAACTCATCCTTTCCTCGCAGTTTCCCATCCGGCTTTTGCCAGCGAATCACCGCAGTTGATACCTCGAAGACGATATCATCCGCATAGAACGATAGGATTTGATCAAGATCGTGTGTATTCCAAGCGTCGGCCCACTGCTGCGCATGCTCGAAGGCCTCGTCGATAGTCATCGTTAAACCTCGCTGCTTATGTGGACATCCGTGATGGTATTGACTCCAGTCTATAAAGCTTTAGGGAAGTAATGGGAAGCCCCAAAAGGGTCTAAGAACCCTCGCGCACTCTTCGAGAAGCATTTCAGTGTTCGAATCGAATCCATTTGATCTTTGACTCTCCACGTCAATCGTGCCCACAACGCTACCGCTTAGCTCATCGATGACAGGCACGATGATTTCTGAACGAGTGCTCTCCAACGCAGTGAGGTAATTTGAATCCGCTGCGACGTCTCCCACATTTACCGTCTTCTTCTTGCTAATGGCTCTCGAGGTCAGTCCCTCGGACATCCCGAATTGTATGGTCCGCCGCGCGACTGCAAGGAAAAAGCGTGGGCGAGAAGACAAGTCTGCGCAAATGTATTCGGCCTTCAGTGGAGATCAGCTCTCCTGGCCAGGATGAGTTGCGCGCGTGTCTGTCCTTATAAGTCGGTCGGTTGCTCTTTCAAGACCATTTTCGGGATCAGGCTTCGGACACGCCGTTTTGACTGTTCTTTCGTCCTTGCTGCTCCTTGCAGACATCGGTGGGTAAAAATCGCTCGTCGTAGTAGTGCGGGAAAGTGGGAGCGCACCAGCGCTTCCAAGCCGCCGGCGTCAATTCCGCACTATCTCATACGGCAATCGCGTTCGCTGTCGGCCGGTAGTCTTGTCCGCTCGACAGCACAGCCCATGCGATCCGCGCGAGTTTGTTAGCCATCGCAACCACAACGACGTTCTTGGGAGCTCTGGCGTCTAGTGCGTCCAACCAGGCTCCGATCGGTGCTCGGTCTCGTTTGATGCGTAGCACGGCAGCCCGTGCGCCATGAATCAAGACCTTCCGCAGATAGACGTTGCCGCGTTTGCTGATGCCGAGCAGCTTGGTCTTGCCCCCGGTCGAGTACTGGCGTGGCACAATCCCCAGCCACGCAGCGAAGTCCCGGCCCTTACGGAAAGCGGCGCCGTTGCCGATAGCGGCAACGATGGCAGTGGCTACGATTGGTCCGATCCCCGGGATCTGTCGTATTCGCGTGCATCCTGCATCCGCTGCAGAGATCCGTTCAAGTTCCAGGTTGAGCTTCTCGATCTGCTGTTCAACCAGCTTCCACTCATCCCACAGCATGTCGATCAGTTTCCGCATCTGGGGCGTCAGGTCGGCCTCTGCGTTCTCCAGGATGTCAGCCATGACAGCCTTGAGGTTCGCTGGCCTCTGTGCAAACACCATCCCGCGCTCGAGCAGAAATGCCCGAATCTGGTTGATCACCGCCGTACGCCTGGAAATTAGCCGATCACGCACCCGGTGAATGCCCTGGAGGTCTAACTGATCGTCGGTCTTGATCGGGACGAAGCGCATGTTCTTCCGCTCGACTGCTTCAGCGATCGCCTCCGCGTCGATGAAGTCGTTCTTGTTCGACTTCACAAAGGGCTTTACAAACTTGGCAGCGATCAGCCGGACATCGTGGCCCTGAGTTCGCAGTGCGCGTCCAAGGAAATGCGCACCGGCGCAAGCCTCCATCCCGATCAGAGACGCCGGCATATTCGCGGTATAGGACAGAAGCTGCTTCCGACTGAACTTCTTCCGCACAAGTACCTTGCCTGCAGAGCCAAGCGCGACGAGATGGAACGTCGTTTTACCCAGGTCGATGCCAACGGAATGTATCTGCATGTCGATGATCCTCCTTCTCAAAGGCTGCCATATTGGTCACCCACAGATCGCGGGTGAATAAAGCGGCGGACCATCTCATTAGTCGGGTTGGCAGGAGCGTTCGGTCCATCCCAGGCGACGTTGGACACAGTGCCGCTTTGCAGATCTACGTCATAGTCGCCAACCCAGCGGTACGGCCCAGCGGCCCGCAAAGCTCGCACAATGCTGGTCGCCCTGATCTCTCGCTCCGCAACCCCGGCGACAATACCCTGCTGTTCCCTGAGAAGGTCAGCCCTTTGCTCCGAACAGAGGCGGGGAAGGAAATGAGCCCGTCAGGAGATCACAGCGATTCTTTAGGCTCTGGGCTTCGGTTTTCACATAATCGCTGACCAGCTTGGAGAACGCTAGGCCAATAATGTTCCCAATCAGGCCCTCTGAGGAAAACGACAATTTTACTTGGGTGCCGCAGTCAAGCTCGTTGATGCGATGATCCGCAGTCATTTTCCCACCTGGAAGCCGCTGTACCCACGTAAACCTGCGGCTCGGCACACACTCTGTGACCTCATAGATTGCGGGACGCAGTTTCGGCTGTACGACGCGATAGCGAGCGCCAATACTTAATCCAGTATTGCCCAGCGGCTTGATCACCAGAACTGTCGGAGTCCATTCATTCCAGTGCTCCAAGTCGGCTAGAACTTGCCAGATGAGCTCGGGCGATGCGGAGGTAACAAATGTCTCTTCGACTTGCATATGCGCTGCATTCCTTGTCTTTGTCTCTGATTCGCGGTCGGTTCTGAATTACTGGTGGACTTGAGCTCAATGGTTGGTTTGAACTCATCATCTAACCAATTCACACGAGTCTCAGCCGAATTTCTTCATTCGAGCCAGAACGATCGGCCTGCCATCTGGGTCGCCAATGACCACGAATCTTCCCCAGGATGCCTCTTGAGTCTTCCAAAGAATGGGAACTCTTCTCTCATGCGCTTCTACCTCCCACGCATCAGGATCGTCCACATTGAAGCGCACAGCGAGACCGGCTGCGCCTTCGCCAACGGGGAAAATCCCACGGTCGTCATGCCCTTTGTCGTTACGATGTAATACCACTCGTCCCGACCCGGCTCTGAGCACCAGCACGATGCCATCTTGGAAAATAGTCGGCAGTCCCAGCAAACCGACGTAGAACGATTTGGCCGCGTCGAGATCGGCAACAAACAGAAGGATGCTTTCAAGTTCTCCCACATGCATCGAAAACGACCTCTTCCCGAAATTCCGCTTGCCAGTCAGTGTTCCATCGGCGGGGCCGGTGTCCCATCGGACCAGTGATTCACCACCACCATGAAAGTCGTCACGCGTGTTTGCAGATCATACGCCGCAATCAAGGGCGAGGCCGGCAGATTTGCTCCCCAACTCTTCCCCTCGTCGCCCGCGGCGTAGAACATCACGTGCGAATGCCAATTATGGACCTGATCGTTGAGATACTGATCCTTCGACATCATGTAGCACATCGCTCCCGGCGGCAGTGCCGGCAATTGCCCGCTATCGAGAGCCGCAGTGATTCCCCGCGCAATCTCCGCCCTCGATTTGCCTTCCAGCACCAGTCGTGTCTTCATGAAGTAAATGGGCGTAATGCTTGCGGCCGCCGCAGCATTAAAGCAATTTGGGGCGCGCATCTTCGGATTCCAGAACTCCGGATGATCCGTGCCATGAGCCCATGATCGCTCCACATAACAGACGAATCCATTCGTGCCTTTCACCGCAGTCGTGTATCCCTGCTGTCCCAGCACCATCACTGTCGCGCTGCCTGATACCGCGGCTGGGGCCGCACTGCGCGCCAGCGAGATCTCCGCCTCCTTGGGCATCAGATATTCGTTCAAAGGAGCCATGGCCGGATAGGAATCCGCCTGCGCTCGCGCGAGTTGCATGCCTTCCGGCACAACTTCCAACATCAGGAATACAAAAAACAGCACCTTTATCGAATTTCGCATGCGATTCTCCCTCCAAAAGGATGGGAATTGTATTCAAGAGTGCCGGCCGTCTGCAGGTCCTGCTAAGCGCCTTCTCCGTCTTGCTGAAACAGCATTTCGATGTACCGTCGCAGGTGATCCAGGCACTCCGCGGCTACCTCCGGCCCGCCCTTGGCTTTGGCCAAAATGAACGATCCCTGCAGCACCGCCTGTATGTAGAGCGCCAGGCTTCGCGCCGTCCACTCCCCCGTCACGCCGCGTCTGCACATTGCTTCGGCGATGTCCGGCTCCAGGGCGGCCGCATGCCCGCAAATGCTTTGGTCGCACGCCTCGCGGATCGCCGGATGTGTGCTGTAAACCTCCTGCACCATCGTTCCCGCCAGGCAGGTATACTCCGTTAGCTCCCCCACAAGCAGCCCTTTGCGAAAGTCCACATAGGCCAGCAACCGCTCAAGGGGGTCAGGCGCCGCATGATAGGGCGCGGAGGCAAATAGCGTCTTCGCCCCTTCCGTAAAATAGTCCGCAGCAGCCAGTGCCAGCTCTTCCTTGCTTGCAAAGTGGTGAAAGAAGCTTCCCTTCGTGAGTCCTGCCGCTGCGCAAACGTCATCCACAGTTGTGGCCACATACCCTTTGGCACGAATCACTTGAAGGGCGGCCCGAAGAAATTTGGTTTTTGACTCGTGTCTTTCCGTGGCAATCATTGCGCTGAAACCATTTGATAGGCGACAATACCGACTAATTGGTATGTTGTCAACCAAATTCAAGCTGCGCGCCAGGGCGCCAGGAATCCAGTCCGGATATTCCGTCTACCACGTCGCTCTGGTCTCAGAGCACGGCGGACCAGTGGAGACCTCAATTGGGCACAGGATTCAGACCGTTTCTTATGAGCATCGCACGTTTGACACAATCCTCGTGGCAGGTGAACACGATCCTGCTGCCACTGCGCCGCGCGGGTTTGTGCGGTATCTCAGAAGCGCTGGCCAACGGGGGGGCGCATTGCTCCAATTTGTACCCGTGCATTTATGGCTGGTTGACCTCGAGCGACCGCATCTTCGATTCCTCGTGCTGTCGAGGAATTACAAAACGTCCCCCTGTCACGAGGGAGGTCAACAAATACACCTTGACGGGAAGTCGTTAGCCTTGATCGGAAATGCCTCGGGGCGAGTTCACACAGCCAGACTGTGCTGATTTCGCTGCAGTCCCGGGTCATTTTCGATAAGGAGACTAGAAGGAAGACGGTGGCAGTGGTGGGCGCTGCTATGGAGCTAATTGCGCGAATTGGCCAGCATGGATAGGGCAAAGAGGCTGGAAGGCCGAGTTGGGTGAGACGTCGAGGACGATAGATCTCTCAGGAGGGAGCGATTTCGTGAGCTGCATGCGAGAAGGAATAGGAGAGGAGTTCGCAAGTTCGCTCTAAAGACGCAGGTGCCCCGAGACATGGGATCATATCTTAGCGGGCCGTTGGATGGAGTTGGAGTCATGAAGTGTCGGGACATCGAAATGCCAACTGTTGGGCGGTGAGGTTGGGACCGATGTTCATGTTGGCTCCGCAGCGCGGGCAACGCCAGGCAGCCTGCGAAGAGTTGGTGAGATGCGAAGTTGCTGGAGTCTGACGGGCAAGCTGCTGGCGAGCTAGCGCGATGAGAGCAGCTCGGCGTGCGTTGGCGAGATAGCCGAAGTGGCGGATGCGGACGAAGCCCCTGGGCAGCACATGTTGGCAGAATCGGCGCAGGAACTCGCTTGCGGTGAGTGTCATGATGCGCTTTGTTTCCATGTGCGTAGTCTTTCCATCGAAAGCTTATACGCTGGCCATCAAAGCTGAGCAGGCGCTGGTTGCTGATGGCGACGCGGTGTGTATAGCGGCCGAGATAGCGCAGCACGCGGACGGGATCACCGAAGGCAGGCTTGGCATAGACCACCCAGTCATCCTCAAGCAGCGTACGCACGAGTGTTGAAGGACAGTCGATGCGGCGCTTACGGAGCGCCTGTTGGAGAAGCGCGAGATACTTGCCGCGGAAGACACGGCTCTCATCGACGCATTGTTGTCGAAAGTGCCAACACCAACAGTCGAGCGTCAGCTGCTCGGGCAATTGAGTGATGTGTTCGCATTGCGAGAGCGACTCGAGAACGAGATCCGAACGGGAAAGCTCAACGAGAAGAGACCGGGACTGCAGAAGTTGCTGCGGTACGCCGTTGAGAATCAGCTGCTGAAAAACGAAGGGTTTGACCGCTGGGCTCGTTCCCGAGACCTGGAGTGGGATCTTCTCGCGTCCCTGGAAAAAGCACTACCGGGAATCAGGAATGATCATGCGCACGGCAGCTACAACCTTGCCCCGACGGCGCTTGGCATCATCGAATTGGTTCACGAGATTATCAACCAACTGTTTCGGTCGTCGTCGCCCAAACAACCCGAGTAGGGCAGAAGTTTACAGGGCAGAGGTCGTGGGCTTGCTGGTAGTAATCTTGCGCGTCTATGGTCCTTAGGACTATACTTTGTTCTATGGCTAGGAAAGCTCCAGCCGACCTTACACGCACACCGTCCCCGATGACGACAGAATTGCGCGTCTTCGGCAACAAGCCGTTCATACGCTTTGCACGGAAGTTCGGCGCCTCCGATCAAGACCTTTGGGATGCCCTCCAGGAGGCTCCGGATGCGGATCTCGGCGGTGGGGTATTCAAGTTTCGGATGGCGCGAGAAGGCGGAGGCAAGAGTGCAGGTGCCCGATCGATTGTTGCGATGAAGAAGGGGCAACGTATCGTGATGATGTTTGGCTTCGAGAAAAAGAATCTCTCCAACATCGATAACAAAGAACTGAAGGCGTTCAAGAAGCTCGCCAAGGTGTACCTGAGCGCTTCCGAACAGCAAATGGACGCGCTCGTCAAGGCCGGCGAATTGACGGAGATCAAGGCTGGGCAAACGAAGGAGTCGCCCGAAACAAAGTAAGGCGCAAGACAAATTAGCAGCCATCGAAGCAAAGGAGTGCGAGCATGGCGAGTCAAGTGAAGAAGTCAATGAGAAAGGGAACTACAAAGAGAGTCGCAGTCGGGGCCAAGACACCGAAGGCCGCTGCGAAGAGCTATCGGAGCGCTGCATTTGCGGCAATCCATGAAGCTGCCGAGGGGCTTCATAAGGTCGGGATGATCGATAGCACAACAATGCGAGAGTTTGATCAGGAATGCCTGACGCCGATCATCAAGCTGTCCCCGGACGCCATTCGGAAAATTCGAATCAGGGCGGCGATCAGTCAAGCCGTATTCGCCGCACACCTGAATGTTACGACCGGCGTAGTCAGCAAGTGGGAACGAGGAGAAAAGCAGCCTCGCGGCCCAGCGGCGAAGCTGCTCTCGCTCGCGGCAAAGCGCGGGATTGCTGCGATCGCATAAGGAGGCTATCCCTGCGTCGGCAGGCCTTGGCGACGGGGAGCCCTCATTGGATCTCAGAGTATCCTCAGGCCGCACAGCTCAGGAGAGCGCGGGATAGCTCGTATATCCGGCAGCACCTCCTCCGTAGAAAGTTTTTGGGTCCGGCTCATTTAGAGCAGCTCCGAGTTGCAACCGCCGTGGAAGATCTGGGTTGGCCAGAAACGCTCGGCCGTATGCGACAGCGTGAGCATGCCCATTCCGCAATGCTTCCTCTCCCTTGGGCCCATCATATCCGCCATTCACAACGTAAAGACCGTTCCAAAGTGTTCTCAGATGAGCCGACATGGCGAGATCCTCTGCGCTGCTTCCCTTGCTGTTCTGCGCCGTTTCAACTACGTGGAGGTACCCGAGCCTATACTCGTTGAGCCTTGCAACCGCGGCGGAAAAGGTTTCGAGCGGGTTGTCGTCCGACATGTCGTTGAATCCGCCAGTCGGAGAGATCCGCACCCCCACCTGCCTGCTGTCCCATATCTCCAACACGCGCTCGACTGTTTCAGTGAGAAAGCGGGCTCGATTCCACGCCGTACCTCCATATTCATCAGTTCGCCGATTGGATCCTGTTCGTAGAAATTGATCGATTAAGTATCCATTAGCCGCATGAATCTCGACCCCATCAAATCCCGCTTGTCTCGCGTTGGCTGCTGCCCGCCGAAAGTCGTCCAGGGTCGCTTTTATCCCGCCAGCCGTCAGGGCAATTGGCTCCGCAACCGCTTCCAGACCCGTGGCAATCAGCGTCTGACTCTTGGCACGGATTGCTGAGGGGGCAACGGGGCGCGCGTTGTTCGGCAACAAGGACGAATGAGAGATTCGTCCAACATGCCACAACTGAAGGAAGATCCGGCCCCCACTCATATGGACGGATTCCACAATTCGGCTCCACGCTCGCACCTGCTCGACGGAATGAATTCCTGGAGTATCGATGTATCCGCGCTTATCTGGCTGCGCCGCCGCATTCTTCGCCGCAATAGGCTCCCCACGGGGAGTGATTCATTTCTTCCGCGCCTGACGCGTACGGTACAGGAGATTCCCCGTGCCGCGCAAAACTACAGACCTCACACTGGCGCTCCTTCTTGCGCGCGCCACCGTCCTCCATGCCCAGGCCGTCTCATTCAACATGGGGCAGAGAGCGCAAACCTGCTCGCTGGCCGCTTGCAATTTTATGCGATATCACTTCAGGCAGCAGCGCGAGCATTGCGCCGAACAACTATCACCTCACGATTTCAACATTCGCGGCGGGCGTTGGCCATTCTTCCCAGGACTTGATGAGCGGCTCGGGCGCGCAGGTTACCAATGTAGGGGCTGCTTTTGCGGCCGATTTGGGCGGCGGAACCGATGTCGATGAACCATCACTTCCGCTTTCGTCTCGCGAAGGCAAGCTATCTGCTGTCGACTTTCGACAGTGGTTCAAACGATCGCAAGAACGACCTCCGTTTGAGCACCTGCCTAGTCTTCCGCTTCTGAAACGAAAGGCTCTTCAGGGCGGCAACCTGAGCTATTCAGTCTGGGGATGAAAGTTGGAAGGAATGAAGTATACAGCCGAGGCATTCGATCGGATGCAGTTGCTATGGGAGGTCAAGAAGTTTAATGACCACCAACTGCGCTGCGTCCTGAGATTCAAGCACCGCCTCGATGCTGAAACCCTGAAGAAAGCTGTTCGTACTTCGATCGAGGCCCTTCCAATTCTTGGCACCCGCTACATTCGCGGCCGCAGGCCGCACTGGACGAGTCTGGAAACCAACGACCTCGGCAGGGCAGTAATGGTGGCGCGTGACGAAACCGAGTTCGAGGAATTTGTCGCTACAAATGTCGATGAAGGCATCGGCCCCCAGGTCAGAGTCTGCATCCTCAACTCTGAACCGTTCTCCATCGCCTTGAAGATGAATCACATGGTTTGCGACGCCGCGGATTTCAAAAAGTACATCTATTTTCTGGCTGATATGTATACGGGGGGAAAGCCCGAACCTGGCTATCGGCTTGGCGAATCTACATTGGACAGGAGCCTGCGTCGAGTTCTGAAACGCTTCAGCCTGGGTGCCAGAGTCCAGTCCTTGCTTCTACAAAGCAACCAAAACAACCACTCTGGAGGTAGCCGTTTCCCCCTCAGCGAAAGCGCTGAGACGCGGCCTTTTGTCCTCACCCGCAAGCTGGGGCGTGGAAGAATGGCAGCCATCAAACAATACGGCCATGCCAGAGGCGCGACCCTGAACGACGTCTTGTTGACGGCCTTTTATCGCTGCCTGTTTCGGCGTCTCAATCTCAGCCCTGGAATCATGCTCCGCATACCGGTGATGGTGGATATGCGGCGATACCTCCCGGAGACGAATGGCATATTGTCTTTGAGCAATCTCACCTCAACGGTGAGCACGCAGTTGAATTGCGAATCCGGAGAGCGCTTCGAAGTCACGCTCGGAAGGGTGAAGAGCATCATGGACCAAAGGAAGCGCAGTAACGCCGGCCTCAACGGATTAATCAAGCTCGACCGTGCCTATCGAATCTTCGGCGGGACGATCGCCAATCGTCTCTTGATGGCGAAGCTGAATCATCCCCTTATCAGCATGACAAACATGGGCGCGCTGGACAGACATCGAATGTCGTTCGGAGATCAACGCCCATGTGACGCTTTCTTCTCCGGCTCCATAAAGTACCAACCCTATTTTCAACTCTCTTTAAGTTCGTACGATGGCGAACTCACCCTTGGCGTAAACGTGCTTGGAAGCAATAACGATCGGGATTGCATCCTATCTTTTCTCGGTGAACTGGAGGCTGAATTACCTGGCTGGGAATTGGCGAGGCCCGCCGCATTTAAGCCGTATACCGATCGAAAATCAAATTCGCGCCAATACGGGACCTCGCACATTCCGACGACTCTACAGGAAGAAAAGATTACTCAATCGACCAGCGTGTAGCGCATGGTGGAGCTTTCGCGCCTCACTTCTTTTTGCCGAGCGTCAATTCAGCCGTCTCTTGGGCCGAGCTTCGTAGAAATGTGACCGTTAGTCGGGTTCCTTTCGCTCCAAAGAGCGACTCCTCGATTGCCGCGCCTACGCTTTCCTTCAGATCTTTTCCGTCAACCTGCATCAAGCGGTCGCCGGCGCGAAGTCCCGCCTTCTCCGCCGCCGACCCTGCTTCCACTGTCTGTATCCAGGCCCCATCCGGCCTTGTCATGTCGAATGTGAGACCCGTCGTTCCCAAATCCGTTGCCTTGATGTAGCCATCGTTCTTGAAGTGCGTCCAGCAATATTCAATCGCTACCATACCCGCAGGACCGGCGCCTACGCATGGCATAAATTCACCCTTCCAATTAATCATCGGTTTGACGTACAGGAGACTGGAACCCGATTCGGGGCTCGGAGGCGCCTTTCGGGCATCGCGCACCAACTCAACATCGAGCGGCGTGCCGCCCCGCACCACCCGCAGTTTCACCGTCTCCCCTCGCCGGCCAAACGTCATCATCTCGGCGATCTCCGGCTGTGAGTGCGATGCCGGCCTGCCGTTCACCGCCAGTATTCGGTCGCCCACCCGCAGCCCCGCAGCTTCCGCCGCAGATCCGCCTGCTATAGAC
The DNA here is from genome assembly GCA_963814335.1 of uncultured Acidobacteriaceae bacterium. Lineage (GTDB taxonomy): Bacteria > Acidobacteriota > Terriglobia > Terriglobales > Acidobacteriaceae > Telmatobacter. The sequence continues at coordinate 71,922 of CAWFCO010000006.1, forward strand.
GCGATCGCTCCATCGTCAGGCCCGCTCAAGGTAAACGTGATGCCCGAATAACCGAGGTCTTTCTGTGGGATGAGACCCGCTCGCTCGAAGAGCGACACGCACTTCTTGCCCAGTGGAAAAATGAGCGACACGCACACAGCTGAAGTTCCTTTGGAGTTGACAACAGTCTCCGCCGCTACGCTTCCCACGCTCATTTGCAGCAGTGCTGTGAGTATCAGTACGGCAGGCAATATCCTGGCGGCCCTCAGGCCGATAAAGGCGAGCGTGGTGCTCAAAGCAGCTTTTAGATTCATGGCGGTAGATCTCCTGCACCGTACGCGTCAGGCTGCGGGAATCTGCATCATCAACTACAGAGAATTCTCATACTCATGGCATTCTTGAGGGTACGGGCTCTCTGTCGAACTCTCCTCGGTAGTAAGACCGACGATTATCACCGTCATGGTGCAGCTGATATCGCCGGACAGAGCCGGCAACTGGCAGAGTGATTCAATTCTCCTGCTGCTGACGCGTGCAATGCAGGAGTTTCTTAGTGTTCCGCAAAACCCCCGGGGCCTCACTCTGTTTCTTCGTCTTGTGTGCAACACACCGTCCTCCATGTAAAGCCTGGGAATGCGCATGGGAGAGGGGACAATTCGGCACGAATCCTGATCCTCCACTTACGGGACGCGAAGCAATTGGATGTCAAACGACCTCATCACGTGATCGGAACCGAAGAGTAAACAGTATGATTCCCAACAGTTCACTCGCTGCCGCACAGAGTCGCTCAATGCTGTCGCGGTTGCGCCGGGTTCAGTGTTGCTCTGGCTGGCAAGTTGTACGACACGGCGACGTCCGTCCACGTGGACTGCGTTTGCTCGATACTGGCCTTGGTAATAGTGCGCACCCCGATACTCACACTGCCCGACGACACCAACCGGACAACATAATCCCTCCCTCTGCATTACTCGCGGTGAAGGAGGACTGACTGCGGTCAAAGCAGAGCTTGCTAATAAGGATTCGGGGCGACGAAACCTTAACCGTTCGATGTCATTGCCGCTTCATGCGAAGGTCGTACGGCTGAATGTTGAATGATCTTTTTGGTCTCACTTAGTATTCTGACTTACGAGTGATCACTTTTGAGCTTTTGAGCGGAGATCAATCAAGAGTTGATGCGCCTCCGCTGTCATGGCCTTCGCCCCCGGCGAAACAGCACCATTAGCAAGGATTTGGTCCGCAATTTCCGCGTGCGGCAACGCTTCTCTAATGCGATTCTCGCCAGCCAGGGCCCGCGCCAGCATCATGTGAGAGGCGCCAATGCGGCGGTCTGTAGCTGCAATCTTTCCCTCCTGCACCGAGATCAGTTCTCGTGCAGTCTTCTCGGCCTCTGCAAACTTTCCCGTGTCAACATACGCTTCGGCCAGAAAGAACAGGACCTCCGCCAAGTCGGGACTCGAGCCGGCAATCTTCCTCCAGGGTGCAAGTTCCGGCTCCAGCAACTTCAGCGCCTCGGGTGCTCTGCCTAGCTTGATTAGAGCGCCCGCCAGATAGTCGCCTGCCGCGAGCGCTCCGCGACTGTCGGGTCCTGAACAGGCCAAATAGCCATCGTAAGATCGCTGAAACAGCGGCAGCGCACTCTTCAGGTCGTCTTTCATCTGGTAGGCAAAAGCAAAATCACCGTACACCTGCGATTGATCGCACAACTCAGACGGATCCTGGTTGTAGATATCCAATGCCTGCTGATACAGAGGCAACGATTTGTCGATCAAACCGCGCAGTTCCAGATCGCTGGCCAGACTATAAAGCGCATCCGCAGTCTCGTGAGGTGGCAAGTGTCTATCTTGCGCCTCCTTGGCCGCATACTCAAGCAACTTTACGTTCTCGTCCGCTCGGAAGCCATTGTTTTCGCGATTGACGGCATAGTACATTGCGGCGCGCACCTTGATCGCTGCAGACATGCCAGGCCTGCGTGACAGCTCCAAAGCGTGCGCAGTCAGCGCCGCGCCCTGTTCCATTTGCCCATTCTGATAAGCGATATTGCCTGCAAAAGCTTCTGACTCTGCCTCCGACTGTAAATCGTGGTCCGCCTTAGCGCTTGCAGTTGTTTGCGTGAATACCGCCTGCGCGCCATCCAGATCGCCATTGTCGAACATCGATTCCGCCAGGCTTAATTGAGCTTGCCGAAGATCTGCCGGATCCTTGATATATTGCGGTAACAAGCGAATTCCGAGCTTCAGAAACTCCGGTACCGTTGCCGCGGGTTTGCCGGTAAAGTTTGAGTTTGCGAGCCGGAACAGGCTGTACAGAAATGTCTGCATGCGAACCGCACGCTGGCCTGCGATCAGAGCCTGCTGCTGGCGCCACCCTGCATAGGCGATGCTGGTGAGAAGTGCAATCGTAAACACGGCAGTGGCAATAACGCTGCCACGGTTCCGGCGGACAAACTTGCTAATGCGATACATCGCAGTTTGCGGGCGCGCCAACACGGCGCGATCGGTGAGGTACCGCTCAATATCCTCGGATAGCGCGTCAACTGTTGCGAACCGCCCCGATGGAAGCGCGCGCATGCACTTTGCCGTAATGGTGGCCAGATCGCCGTTCAGCAGGTGCCGCAGCCGAATCTCCGACATGCCGCGGACTTCAGCGGCAGGCGCAGTCACTGCATCCGGCAGGGGCTCCGGCTCTCGCTCGCTCAAGGCGCGTTCAAAAACTACGGCCGCCGAATCCGTGGTGCGCCGGCCAGAGAGCAATTCGAAAAGAATGGCTCCCAGCGAGTAAATGTCGCACGCCGTAGTCACGGGTTCGTTGCGCAATTGTTCGGGGCTCGCGTATGCAGGCGTGGCCAGCACAGTTGTAGTCAACTGGCTATCGGCCTGCATCAGCTTTGATGTTCCAAAATCAAGCAGCTTGACCGTTCCCTGGTCGCTCACCAGAATATTTGAAGGCTTAAGGTCAAGATGCACAATCAGATTGCGGTGGGCATACGACACTGCATCGCATACCTGGAGAAAAAGTAGCAGGCGCTCACGAACACCTAGGTTGCGCGCGTCGCAATACGCGTCAAAATGTTCGCCTTCCACATACTCCATCACCAGGTAGGGCTCTCCCGAATCGCTCAGACCTGCATCGAGCATGCGCGTGATGTTGGGGTGATCCAGCGAAGACAGAATGTGCTGTTCGCGATGAAATCGGTCCACGAATGACGGTCCAGCCGCATGCGGCGACAGAACCTTCAGCGCCGAACGATGCGGGACACCTCCCATGATGCGTTCTGCGAGATAGACGGATCCGATTCCACCCGAGCCCACCAGCCTTAGCAATCTGTAGGGACCAAATCGTGCAGTGGGCGCCTTTTGCTTGGGACTTTCTGGCTGCGTTGTCCCCTCATTCGCACGCCGAAAAATCTTCATTGCTCGCTGCACAAGAATAGGATCTGGACAGCGCTCGGCAAGCACCCGCTCCCGGTCCTTCTCGGGTGTCTCCTCGGCAAGCTCAAAGAGCTGTTGCAGAATTTCCCAGTTCTCGGCGTCGGCGGCCATTGAGGTCTTCTCCAGGAACACAAATCCAATGAAAGGTGCTTGAGGCAAAGCTGCATTGCAGCTCAGTGTGTGTCACACCTCGTCCGGCGCCAGCCGTTCATAAAGCCATCCACGCACAAAGCGCAATTCGCGGTCCACCGTCGCCTTCGAAAGGCTTAGCAGTTCTGCAGTTTCGTCCGAAGTAAATCCAAGGAAGAATCGCAGTTCCACCATCCTGCACTTGCGCGGGTCCATCGTTTCCAGTTCCGTCAGCACGCGATCCAGGTCAATCGCCTCTATCGGCTTGGATTCGATCCATGCGAGCTCCTCCGTTAAAGGAACGTTTAAATCGCCGTCGCGCTTCTTGCGGCTTTGATGTCGCGCCTGATCCAGCAGCACGCGCCGCATTAACCGCGCAGAAAGACTGTAAAAGTGCTCCCGATCTTCGAAGCGAAGGCTCCGCTGCCGGATCAGCCTCAGGAACAGTTCATTCACGACGCTCGTCGGCTGGAGAATGTTTTCCTGTCGCTCGCTTCGAAACAGCGCTCCTGCGATGCGCCGCAACTGCGGATACACCATGTCAAATAGTTCATCGAGCGCGCCAGGCTTACCCGCAGTCCAGTCGCGCAGCAATACGGTGACTTCGCCTGTATGATCCCCGGGGCCCATGATCCGCAGCAAAGCCCTCCTGCACTGGAAGAGCCAGTTTACGGTCAAACCCGCGTTTCTTCAACACAATCTCATGACGGCTCCTGCGGCAAGAAATTGCCTTCCGAGCCGCATTACAGAGATCACTGGATTACTTCATCTTTTTTCACATCGAGTTGCGAAGTCATCAGGCGCACTGTCACCGGCAGACCGCCAACTGCGTTTGCTCCATCGCGCGCAATCTTCTCGAATTCCTTCACGATGGCCGGGTCTTGCCATACTCCATCTTTTACAACAAACGACATCGTCGTGATGTTGTTGTGCCGCGCCAAAAACACATCTGCACCTGCGCCTTGAAAGTACTGGTCGGCTTTCAATGTAAGGCCCAGCGCGTGCGCCTGGCTCTTCGGAACATCGCCATAGTAGTAAACTACGTCGCCACCCTCCAACGCTTCACGGCCGATCACCGATTGAAACTTTACTTCTTTGCTTTTGTTGATGATTCGGAACACAATTGGAAACCCTCCTACGGAGGGTGCCGCCTGCCTGGTAATCTCTTCAAATGAAGAGACCAGTGACGGGGCGTTCCATGAGCCTTCCTTCGCGACATAGGAGATGATTGTGCCTTCGCTGCCCTTGGCAAGAAAGACGCTGACCCCGCGGTCGCTCAGATAGCCGCTTTCCTTCAGAGCGCTGCCCAGCGCCTCGGCCTCTTGTCTGGTCGCCGAACCGGAATAGAAGATTTCATCCTTGGTTCCGATCGTCAGCGATGATCCACTGGTCGCTTGGCCTGAAATTGAGCCGACGGCAAAAAACATCGCGACGATTACTGTAAAAAATGCCAACCCCGATCCAATGGCAATGCCTTTCGATCCCGAGCGTCCGCCCTTCTCCGCGTGCTCATTCAATGCTTGGCCCTGTGCGATCCGCGCGATCTGTCGAACGGCAATCAGCAGGACCAGCGCAATGGGAAAGTCAACTGCTCGCGGAAGATTCCACGACAAAGCAATCACGACGGAGGTGACGGCCAGCCCCGCAAAAAGGGTAGTGAGCGCCATGCCTGTCTTGCCGAGGCGACGATAGTTCAACGCCATCAGCGACGCGCCCGCCACCGGCGTGCCAAACAGGGTAGCGAGAGCTACTGCCCCTGAGTCGTACAGGCTGTAATCCGGCGTCGCCGTTTGAATTGCTTGTGGAGCAGTAGTCGACATTGCATCCTCGCTTTTGCGTCGGGTTGGCTTCGATGAGTACGCGCTGTTCGCAATAAAAATGCTTCACCTGCGCTCTGTGGCGCGGCCGAGCTGCGCCTTCTCCGCCTGCTGTTCGTCTCGATATGCCTGCAGACTGGTGCGCCCGTCCGGCAATTTCCAGCGCCGCGCAGCGATGATGAACCAAATGAAATTAAGCGCGGCAAGCACGCAGCAGGCTACGTAGACAGGAATGAAGTAGCTAATCGCCGGGTTCATCACACTGATAGGCACAATGAGAATGGCGCACTCCAGTCCCGCGAATCCGAGCGTAAACACGAACTTCGACCAGCTCCACAGCCCGGCACGCTGCTCGTTGCGCACGCCCCCAACAATCACCACGATCTGCAAAGCGAATCCTAAAAGGATCCACATAAGCTGCTCACCCTTTCAAATACACGCCGGTGCTAATCTCTACTGTCGCCAACGGACTTGCTTGCGGACAATTGGCGAAGATAACGACGCACTCCCCAAGTCATGAACCAGACAAAAACGAGTCCGTCCAGGGCGAGCGTTGCGATAAAGAGAGGCTTGTATGCCGGCTTCTTTTCGTAAAGCAATGTAACCGGCAGCGCAGTTCCATAAAGGAAAAGAACAAAGCTGATGGCAATCGCCCAGATGCGCCAGTTCATCTGGCCTTTGCGGGAGGCATCCCGCAGCACAAAGACGTCCCACAGGATTTTGAGTATTTCAAACATTCTCTGCTCCAGTGAGCAGCGACTCAGTTACGCTCAGTGACCAAGCGCGCCGCTTCAAGTCCACTTGCTTCCCAACACGCCTCTACTCGGTAGGCGACAGAGGCGAGAATAATGACTCACTCGCTTTCGAGTTCATCCTGAATGGCGCCGGATCCGTCACATCATGCATGCTCGACCGACCCGCACCTACGGCCCGGCCCATCGAGCTTAATACCGCAAGCCAGGTCGACGTCGTTAGCAGAATCACTTTTCGTTCGGTCGCCTGACCGGTTGCTTCAGCCAGTGCAGGTCAACCGCTGCAGCAGCAAGCCGAGACGCGCCTCGCCGAAATGTACGACCGATGTCGAGAACTGGTCTTGTACGGTGTCCAGGCCGGTAACAGAACGACTGCGCTTCCCCATCTTCACCGCGCCCGGCAAGCTGGTACGTTGTGCTCGCCGAGCTCTGCTATAACCGACGCGACTAGACGACTGGAAAAGACGCAAATTCAAATGTTTCAAGCGCTGTTTTTGACAGACTAGAACCAATAGGCCTTAGTTTCCCGTTACTCATCCATGAAACACAGAAATTGAGTTGAAGTAAATTGCTATCGCTTGTCCTCCCGATCAGTTGACAGATTTGAACTGCGAATGAGGAAGTCGCAGAGGCATTTGGGCACCGAACCTCTAGTTCACCGGCACCAGCGGGGTGAAACTCTCCCTCACAGGGTTCACGACGCCGTTCGGGTCGAAGGTCGGGTCGTCCCCCAGCACCACCGTTCCGTCCGAACCGATCCAGTTGCTGCTGAACCGGTTCGACGTCTCGATGCGCCGGCCAGTGTTGGGATCGATAAAGTCCTGGCGATCGAGCGATTGGCGCACCTGCTGTTGTGCGGCGTGGTCGATGGCCGCCTGTTGCTGCCGGTCCGCTGCGATGGCGTGTTGACCTTCCGACTGCAACTGGCTGATGAAGGCCTGCCCCTTGGCGAGCATCGCCTGGGTCTGTTGCTTGCCTATATCCAGGTTTCTCCGGAATGTAGCGTCGTTGGCCGCCTTCCAGGAATCGAACTGTTGCTGCATGCGCTGGGAGATCATCATGTCCCAGTCGTGGTTGATCACCGCCAGCGGCAGCTTTCCATTCAACAACTCCTGCAGATGCCCTACCGGCGCATGGCTGAAGTAGATTCCGTGCGTCATACAGTTGCGGTGGACCATCGCGGGGCGATGCAGCAAGGGATACGCCGGCGAATTTGTCTCGGTGCAGGTCACAATCGTGTTCAGTTGCTCCTCCATCGGGATGCCGTACTGGGTATAATTCACGCGAACGCGGCCAAAGTCGACCAGCTTGCGCATGGGCCCGGACTGCTGGCCATTCACCTGGGCTAAAAACTGCTTCTGGTTTTCGGGCAGTTCCAGAGGTTTGATCCCCGTCGCATTCGGATGCATGATCGGAATCGCAATGTTCAGCAGATAGGCGTCCGCCGAAGTCAGGTTCATCGGCGAGCATTGTTTGCCCAGAGGGCTACCGCCGTCGCTCTGCCACATCCAAAACGACCCCGGCAGTTGCCCAGCTGCAGTTACGCCATCGGGACTGAGAATCGTGTACGACAACGCATCGGCCGGGACGGCAGGTCCATGGCAGGCCGGGGGATGGGTGATTGTGCCGATGAACTTCCACCCGTTGGGCACCGTGGCCGTGAACGCCGGAACGTGATTGACAGGGTCCTGGATGTCTTCTTTGTGGGTGCCGCTCCAGGTGGCTTTAATCACCCCGCCGTGGGAGGACCTTTGCGCCTGCGTACCCTCTGACATTGACGTCGCCGAACCTTCAGGCTGTGATGCAGCCGCAGCGCTTGGCTTGTCATTGAAGCATCCGACTGCACTGACCAGCAGCATGATCAGCGCCCCGTTCACAATTCCCATCCGTCGCATACGTTATCCTCCATTGAATCTGGCCTCTTGTTCTGTACGCGTCATCGAAGGGAACTTTGCCTCACTGCAGTCAACAGGGAATGTCAGGCAGGCCCGAAACCGGGTCGCTGTTTCCCAAAGGGGATCGCTGCCCTTCGTAGGCCGTCTCCGGCATTTCGGAAGTGATCCGAGTCTCGGACAGAAGCAAGGCCCGGCGATGATCCTGGTTGACGCATAATCGCTCGTCGACGGCAGATTAGTACCGGAATGTCGCTAGGAATCCTGTTCCGACCCACCGGCGCGAACACAAGACGCTGGCGCGTTTAGCGGTAACGACCCAAAAATCCAAACACGAGAACGCGGTACTCCGTACGGAAGAATGATATTTCTCCCACGGGAGTACCGCGCATCAAGGCCGAGCTTCAACACCGCAAGCATCACCGCTCAAGCGAAGTCGGTGCTTGGCTTCGGAAAGTCGTCAATGGCTATTACCAATACCATGCTGTGCCCGGAAATCTCGATCAGATGCGCACCTTCCGTCAGCGCGTGGCCCGGCTGTGGCGAAACGTTTTAGTTCGTCGCAGTCAACGCGCACGCAAGAAATGGGAGTTGCTCACTCCGATCTTCGACAGGTGGATACCACGACCGCGTATCCTGCACCCCTACCCTCAGACTCGCTTCTACGCCATCCATCCTTCATAAGAGCCGCATGCGTAGACGCGCTCGTGCGGATCTGTGCGGGTTGCGCCTTGCAACTCATGAAGCTCAGTCTCCTGAAATGGAGACCGCGGTAAAGCCTAGCTCGCAGCCGCGTACCAAGTCTTGCGTGGTGTCCGGAGACGGCCATTGCGAAGCGTAGACAGGGAGGTTTGCAGGCCGAAACAGCAGTAAACGGCAACATAGCCCCGAAATCGATCGTGGTGGAAGTAGCCGACCCTATCCCGTAACGGGGAAGGCAGAAGCTCAGTATGCGTCATGGCGAGTGTGCTGAGGTGCTTCCGGGGTTCATACCGTCAGCATGCAACCAAAGGATTTCATGGGAACAAGGGAGAGCCGTCAGGTTCAAGCCTGGCTTGTAGGGTCCGACAAGCTGAATAAGCGAGGAAGATTCGAAGGCCTGACGGAAGTCAGACTGCCTGATAGTACTTCGAGGTCGGGAAAGCCGGCTACATGGGGAAGCGGGCAGCGGAAGTTGAATTGTTCGTGGGAAACATGAGCTCTATTCAAAGAGAGGATACGGCCTTCTATGCAAAGGGAAGAACCGCCAGTCATGACAACAGGACTCGAACGAATAGCAGTCAAAGCTCGGTGTGAACCGAAGCTCCGGTTTACGTCGCTTGCCCATCACATCACAAAGGAGCGGGTCTGGGAGAATCTGAATCAGATACCTGCCAAGTCTGCGGCCGGAGTGGATGGACAGACCGTAACTGAAGCGAAAGAGGATTTTGAGGAATGGGTTGCAACCATGCTGCAATCCGTTCACCGTGAAGGGTACCGCGCGCCAGATATACGGCGTGTCGTATATCCCGAAGCCCGGCAAGCAAGAGATGCGCCCTCTCGGGGTGCCAACTGTTGCCGACCGGGCACTCCAGCGAAGTGTCTCTCAAGTGTTGTCCGCCATCTATGAACAGGATTTTCTGTCCTGCTCGTTTGGCGGACGTGCTGGAAGAGGCGCCCACCAGGCGCTTGCAACGCTACATGAGAGAGTTGCAGGCGGGAAAATCGAGTGGGTGTTGGAGGCGGACCTCAAGAACTTTTTCGGGAGTCTCAGTCACGAGTGGATGCTCCGCTTCGTGGAACATCGAGTGGGAGATCAGCGTCTGATTAGTTTAATCCGGCGCTGGCTGAAGGCAGGCGTTTTGGAGAACGGAGAGGTTCATCCAAGCGAAGAGGGAACGCCGCAGGGAGGTTCGATCAGCGTACTGCTGAGTAACATATATCTCCACTATGTGCTCGATCTGTGGTTCGAGCGAGTGGTCAAGCCACGACTTCGAGGTGAGGCCTGCATGGTGCGATATATCGACGACTTCGTGCTGTGTTTCCAATTCCGTTCGGATGCTATTCGTTCTCAGGAAGCGCTCGCCAAGAGGCTGAGTAAGTTCAGTCTGGCCTTGGAACCGAAGAAGACCAAGCTCGTTGAATTCGGTCGGTATGCGTATCGACACGCAAGCAAGCGTGGACGTAAACGCCCGGAGACGATTTACTTCCTGGGCTTTACTCTGTACTGCACTCGTAATCTGAAAGGGAACTTTCGAATCGGGATGCTTACAGAAAAATCACGCCTGCGACGCGCGCTCATGCGCTTGCAGGACCAGATGCGACGGATGCGGCACTTGTCGATTCAGGAACAGGTGAAACTTCTCAATCAGATGCTCCGTGGCCACTATGCATACTACGGCGTTGCCGGGAATCTTCGGGCACTGCTGCGGGTCCATAGGGCTGTGGAACACTACTGGCGCAAAATGCTGAGCAGTCGGAGCTGGCACGGTACGGTCCGGTGGGAGCAATTTCAGCGGATCAAGGAACAGTTCCCACTGCTTCGACCAAGGCTGCATTACTCCTACAAAGAGCTGCAGGCCATCGCCATACTGTGAATCAACGACCGAAGAGCCCAGTGCGGGAAATCTGCACGCTGGGTTCTGTGGGAGCCGGGGGTGGGCGACTGCCTCCGGCCACCCAGTGGGCGGTCGGCGATGATCGTCCCTACCGCGACACAGGATTTGCCTGATACTGCGCTGTCAAACGCCTGGCCCTTTCGTCAGAGCCCGTCGGTTCGAAAAGGCAAGCCGTTCTAACCAACTGTGTCATCATAAGGCGAGGCCCGTTGAGGCCTTTTGCTTTATAGAAGCAGCGCAGCCTGGAGAACGTCTTGATTCGCATCGCAAGCATAGGTCACGTTGTCTTCGCGGTCATTATGATCTTGCTCGGCGCCGTGGGCTTTCTCCATCCTGACCTCGTTTCTCTGTGGAATCCTGTTTCAATCAACGTCCCCGCACACGAATTGCTCGTTCATCTCATTGCCCTCATCTCCATGGCGGCCGGCGTCGGTCTGCTTGTTCAGCGCATGGCGGCCATCGCCGCGCGCCTGCTACTCACCACTCTCTTGCTTTGGTTGGTGCTGTTGCGGATCCCGAACTTTTTCTTTGAACCTGTCTTCGCAGCCTGCTGGTCCGTTTTCCCCCTCGTGCTTATGGTGGCTGCCACATGGGTCCTCTATGTCTGGTTCGCAGCCGACTTTGAGCGCAACCATCTCCACCTTATCCTCGGTAACAGCGGCCTGCGCATCGCGCGCTTCCTCTACGGCCTTTCCTTGATCTTCTTCGGCATCGCCCATTTCGTCGACGTAAAAGACACGGTCTCTCTTGTCCCCCATTGGCTTCCGGGTCACCTGTTCTGGGCGTATTTCACGGGATGCGCCTTCATTGCAGCAGGCCTCGCGACTCTTATCGGTTTCTGTGCACGGCTGGCCGTCACACTCTCAGCCATTCAACTCGCGTTGTTCCTGTTCCTGGTGTGGATACCTATTGTGGCGACAGGGTCGAAAAGTCCCTTCCAATGGAGCGAGACGATCCTGAATGCGGCGCTCTGCGCTGGCGCCTGGGTAATGACTGATTCTTACCGCGACACGCGCTGGCTCACTTCTAAAAACAGATAGCTCTCCATCATCAATTCCACCTCGATGAGTGAATCAGCGATTTGGCATCAACCCAGATGGATCAGTGATCGGTACCCACAATTCTCAATCAGGAACGCAGGCGTGAGCATTGGGTCCAAGGGGGGTGAATCCTCTTGAAGGCCTCATTTTGTGCGCCGGTTTTACGGGCGGCGTGTGATCGCTATTTCCACTGCGGATCGCTAAATAGAAGTTGACGTCGGCCTCGCGGCTGAGGATACCGAACTGCTTTTCGAATCCTTTTACTCCACAAAAGACGCGGGAATGGGGATAGGACTCTCCATCAGCCGTTCCATCATCGAAGCGCACCACGGTCGCCTCTGGGCCACGAAGAACGATGGCCATGGCGCCACCTTTACATTCGCGATTCCGTGTAAATCACGCCAGCCAATCTAGCAGAATCTTCTCGTTTGCGGATCACACCGATAACCATAATACCGATACCTAAGTACAATATGCGGCATCAGCAAAAGGCATCATGATGTTCTTTGATGATGTGTCTCAGGAGAGAGGCCACATGGAGAAAGTCTCAGTTGCGTTGTTGGCGGGCAGGCCGGAAAGGTGCTCGTCGACTTCCTCAGACAGCGTTTCGGAACAACTCGATCCTAAGTGGTGAAACAGATTGCGGGTTGCAACGCAATGTGAGAAGTCAATGACGAAGTCACAGTTACTGGTATCGGTGGTTGATGACGACGAATCCGTACGTGAGTCTCTGCCTGATTTGCTGAAGGAATTTGGGTTTAATTCGCGCGTATTCTCTTCGGCAGAAAGCTTCCTCGCATCGGGCGTTGTTGTGAAGACCCACTGCCTGATCCTGGATGTTGCCATGCCAGGAATGTCTGGACCGCAACTTTACCAGGAGTTGAAACGTCGCCGGATTGCAATTCCCGTCATCTTCATTACTGCCCGTCATGATGAAGAAGTGCGATTGCGCATGATCGAAGACGGCGCAGTCGAATGTTTGTTCAAACCCTTTAGTGATACGGCCCTGCTCGAGGCATTAAATAAGGCCGTTTCGGATCAATGAGGGTCTTCCCCACTTCACTCTCAAGTGTTTACAATGGCTGCATTGAGTTTGACTGTAAGTGACGTGAGTTTGCGTCCCATGTCTCAAACCTCACCGATCGTCTATGTCATCGATGACGACATCTCCATTCGCGAATCACTTGAACTCCTGATTCAGCATGAGGGATTGCGTGTGGAGACGTTCACAACTGCGCTCGACTTTCTCAGTCGTCCGCGTGCAGTTGTACCGAGTTGCCTTGTTCTGGATATATCCTTGCCTGGTCTGAATGGCTTGGACTTCCAGAAGCAGGTAGTTCTGGAACGGCCCGACATGCCGATTATTTTCATCACTGGGCATGGCGATATTCCCATGACCGTGCGGGCTATGAAGGCTGGCGCTGTCGAATTCCTGACCAAACCCATTCGCGACGAAGCTCTCATGAGTGCGATACGCGGCTCCTTGGAACGAAGCAGGATTCTGCTCGATCGTGCTGAAGAACTTCGCCTGCTCAGAACGCGCTATGCGCGTCTTACCGCGCGCGAGCGTGAAGTAATGGTCTTGGTGGTGTCCGGACTTCCGAACAAGCAGGTCGCAGGTGAACTGGGTATTAGTGAGATCACCGTAAAGGCGCATCGCGGTAGCATGATGCGGAAGATGGAAGCCGATTCGCTTGCTGAACTGGTCCACCAAGCGGCACGACTTCGACTGCCACGACCAAATCGATGACCCGGCGCCAGGAAAACACCTAAGTGCTTCCGCAATCTACGTAATCGTTGCGGGTCCCGACTGCGGTTTCCCAGGGAGGCTCTAGGCGACAATTGCCCTTGAAACAAATCTCAAAATGCCAAGCATTTGTGACGCGCCTATTGCCTTCATAGTCTAGTTCCCAGAATTCCGTCCAGATCAATCTGTTGTCACAGGATGACCGAGTTTCGCTCAGGTTGAAGCGAACTTCCATGATTGATTATGAGTTGAGCGCAAGCCGGCTTGAGAATCGTTAATTGTTTGTACCTATCGACGCTATTGATATCATCGTTCGTCTCTATGGAGGCTCAACTCCTATACTGGATGAGCCTGTGAGTTGCAGGCCAAACCAGGAGAGATCATGTCGAACGAATCGAAGTGCCCGTACTCGGGCAGCATGCTTAAGCACACAGAGGCGGGAGCGAAGGGCAACCGCGATTGGTGGCCCGAACAGTTGAATCTTGGCCTTCTGCATCAGCATTCCTCGCTCTCCAGTCCAATGGGCGAGGAGTTTAACTACGCGAAGGAATTCAAAGCCCTCGATCTTGATGCCGTGGTGAAGGACCTTCATGCCCTGATGACAGATTCGCAGGAGTGGTGGCCGGCAGATTTTGGCCATTATGGTGGTTTGTTCATCCGCATGGCTTGGCACTCGGCGGGTACATATCGAATCGCCGATGGGCGTGGCGGCGGCGGTCGTGGACAGCAGCGTTTCGCTCCTTTGAACAGCTGGCCGGACAACGTGAGCCTCGACAAGGCGCGCAGGCTGCTGTGGCCCATCAAACAGAAGTATGGCCGCAAGATTTCATGGGCCGATTTGATGATTCTGGCTGGCAATGTGGCGCTGGATTCAATGGGTTTCAAGACTTTGGGCTTTGCCGGGGGACGCGCGGACGTTTGGGAGCCAGATCAAGATGTGGACTGGGGCCCGGAAAAGACGTGGCTGGGCGACGAGCGCTACAGCGGCAAACGCGATCTGGCCAATCCATTGGCAGCTGTGCAGATGGGTCTCATTTATGTGAACCCGGAAGGGCCGAATGGAAATCCGGATCCTGTTGCTGCAGCCGTCGATATTCGCGAAACATTTGCTCGCATGGCGATGAACGACGAAGAGACGGTTGCGCTGATTGCTGGCGGACACTCCTTCGGCAAAACACATGGCGCAGGTCCGGCAAGCCATGTTGGAGCCGAGCCTGAAGCAGCACCGGTAGAAGAGATGGGTCTTGGCTGGAAGAGCAGTTTCGGCACTGGTGTAGGCGGAGACGCCATTACAAGTGGTTTGGAAGTGACTTGGACGCAGACTCCGACGCAGTGGAGCAATAACTTCTTCAAGAATCTCTTTGAATATGACTGGGAACTGACCAAGAGCCCCGCCGGAGCGCACCAGTGGACGCCCAAGAACAATGGCGGTGCGGGCAGTGTTCCCGATGCACATGACTCGAAGAAGAGTCACGCGCCATCCATGCTCACTACAGATCTGTCGCTGCGATTTGATCCGGTGTACGAGAAGATCTCACGGCGCTTCTATGAACATCCGGATGAATTTGCGGACGCGTTCGCGCGTGCATGGTTCAAGCTGACGCACCGCGACATGGGGCCGCTCTCGCGTTATCTCGGATCGCTGGTGCCGAAGGAGAAGTTCATCTGGCAGGATCCCGTTCCCGCAGTCGATCACGCGCTTGTGGATGCGAAGGACGTGGAAACGCTGAAAGCCAAGGTGCTTGCTTCGGGACTTTCGATTTCGCAGCTTGTGACAACAGCCTGGGCATCGGCGTCGACGTTCCGCGGCAGCGACAAGCGCGGTGGCGCCAACGGTGCGCGGATTCGTCTTGCTCCGCAGAAAGATTGGGAGGTGAACCAACCAGCCGAACTGGCAAAGGTGTTGGCGAAGTTGGAAGCTATCCAGACGGAATTCAACAGCGCACAATCAGGTGGCAAGAAGATTTCGCTCGCCGACCTTATTGTGCTCGCAGGCTCTGCTGCCGTGGAGGCGGCGGCGAAGAAGGCAGGCCACGACGTAAAGGTTCCCTTTGCACCTGGCCGCACAGATGCATCGCTTGAGCATACGGATGTTGAATCGTTTGCAGTTCTTCAGCCGTGGGCCGATGCATTCCGCAACTATGTGAGCAAGGGACTGGAGAAGTACGCAACTGATCTGTTGATTGACAAGGCTCAACTTCTCACGCTGACTGCACCGGAGATGACGGTGTTGGTGGGCGGCATGCGGGTCTTGGGCGCCAATTTCAGCGGGTCAAAGCACGGAGTTTTCACTTCTCGACCAGAGACACTGAGCAACGACTTCTTCATAAATCTGCTCGATATGAGCACGAAGTGGCAGAAGTCTACGAAGGTTGAAGGTGTGCTGGAAGGAGTTGATCGGAAGACGAGCAAAGCAAAGTGGACTGCCACTGTTGTCGATCTCGTTTTTGGTTCCAATTCACAACTGCGCGCCGTTGCTGAAGTCTACGGAAGCAGCGATGCGGAGGAGACCTTCGTGAAGGACTTTGTGGCTGCGTGGACGAAAGTTATGAACCTGGATCGTTTCGACCTCGCCTGACCTACATGCGTGGACGAACCGTCTACGGCAAAGACCTGTATGGCTGTTCATCGGCTCCGGTTTTGGGGCGGGTGAGCAGCCATTTTCATTTCTGCGTTTCAACTAGTTGGAAGATTGGTGCGCGAGGTGCCGCCGACGAGATGAGTGTGCAATGAAATGAAGAGGAAGTCCAAGCACGGCGATCAGCATGGAAAAGTTGAAAGCAGATATGCCGGCAACTGTTGCGTTGCGGATTTTCAACTTCATTGGCAACGGTTGTGGCACTGTCCCAGCCCATGTAGTTCCACATCGCGACAAGAACGGCAGTGGAGAAATCCTTGTCCACGGGGCGTGCCATGGATGCGTGGCCGCCATAGAGACCTTCATAGCCGAGAAATCCTATGTACAGCGCAATACCGACAAGCACAAAATACGGCGATATGGAGACGATCCAAAGTTTGATGGAGCCCTCACCAACTGCTGCGGCTCCGCGCAGATTCCAGATGATAGCGGCAACGACGACGGCAAGTTCAAGCGCCAGCGCTCGATGGCCCGCAGTCAGCGAGGGAGCAAGGCGTTCGAGGTAGAGAACGAAGGTCGTCGGGTAGATCGCCATGTCAAAGACCGAAGAGGATGAGAGAGCCATGCTTCCTGAAATCCCCAGAACGGACCCATGGCTCGGCGCACCCATGCGTAAAATCCGCACTCTTCAGGGATGGCGAAGGCAAGCTCTCCGAGCATAAGAGCAGCTGGAAAGCTCCAGATGAAGGGAAGCAGAAAGAGAAGAAGAAGTGCGTGACCATAGCCACCAAAGACGATGATATCTTCGACGTCGTAAGGTCCACCAGACACCTTGAAATATGTGGCGGCAAGCAGCGGAAACATGCGGAGCATGCGCGCTTTGGCAGACCGTTTCTTTGCAGGCGCTCTCTTCCTATTCCTCGTGGAGGACCGAAGTCACACGACCGATTCAGAAACAGACGTGGTCTTTCTCTGAATTAACTGTGCTGGCCGCCACTGGCGCGATTGAATCTCGCCTTCGTTTCTATTTCAGCTGGAAGGAATTTCCCGATGCCGCTGGAAAGGGCAATGAACGCGCATTAGTCTTCAGTGGCTAGTAGCGAGAATGGAAAGTTTGACCATTCGTGGTTGAGCAGAATAGCTTCGTCCGGTTCAACCCTTGCGCCTGTGAAGAGATTGCGGAAGCGGCGTCCGCGGAACGGTTCAGCGAGAGCAATCTCTGTGTTGCGCCAGATCTTCTCGCCAGCGGGGAAAGGAGTCTCCGGTGTAACGAGACGCGCGCACAGGCGCGGAACCAGAGCCACAACAGCAGCGGAGCCGTCTGAGCGTCCCAGGGCAACGACGTGGTCACTGCGCTCACCGCGTGTTTCAAGAGGAATGTAATCTCCAAAGAGGAATAGATCGCGATAGCGCCGGCGCAAGTTGAGAGCGGCGGCTGCACAGAAGAGCTTTATCTCGCCGTTAAACCAGTTGGCAGTCATTGCCTGCAATTGCTGTTCGAAGTGCTCGGCAGTGGCAGTGCGTTGAAGGAGGGGCTGCAACCGATCCAAAACTGAAATGCGTTCACTGAAGTCGACTGGGCGCCGATTGTCGGGGTCAACGAGTGTCAGATCCCAGAATTCAGTTCCCTGATAGAAATCGGGAACGCCAGGGCTGACTGTTTTCAATACCATTTGTGAAATCGAATTGACGAGCCCAACCATCGCCACACGCTGCTGAAAGGGAAGGAAGGTACGCAGGAAGCGCTTCCCCTCCACGCCAGTAAGCGTGCGGCGTACAAACTCACATACCGCATCGTCATACTCTGCGCGTGGATGAATCCAGCTGGAGTGAACCTTCTCCTCTTTGATTGCCTTGAGCATGTAACTGCGCATGCGTTCGACAAATTCGGCTGGAGGAAGCTCAGTCACACCATTTGGCCACGCGCCGAGAAGGGTCTGGTAATAGAGATACTCGTCGGCGCGATCGGGAGATGGATTACCGTCAACAGGCTTCTTCAGACCGGCGTTGGAGCGTGCCCAGCGAAAGAGAGCAGCACGGAATTCCTCTGGAATCTCAGAGAGAACACTGATCCGGCTTCGCGTATCCTCGCCGCGCTTGGTGTCGTGTGTCGATGTGCAAAGCATGGAAAGTGGCCATTGCTCTCTGCGCTGTTGATTGACCTTGTGGAATTCCGACACCGTGCGGCCAAAGCGGACAGGATCTCCTCCGACTTCATTCAAGGACGAAAGTGGAGCGTACCGATAGAAGACCGTGTCCTCCACGCCTTTGGCCTGGACGGGGCCGGTATATTGCTGGAACTTCATCGCGAAGCGAACGCGCCGCTCGTAATCAGCTTCAGAAAGTCCGGCTGAGCGTTGAGGAAGCAGCATGGCGCGAAGAAACGCGAACATGGAAGGCTCAAGTGCAGGATTGCGGCGCAGAGCGTCGGAGACGGCTGCGTCGACCGCGCGCTCATCGAAGCTGTCATGAGTTTCGCCCGTCACGTAGCTTCTATAAACGGGGAAACAGGCGACCACCTCGCGAAGGCCCTCCTGCAAACTGTCGAGGGTGAAGTCGCGATAGCGGCGGTCTGACTCGGAAATGCGGTTCAGCTCATGCGCGAGCACGTTGAGCTCGCCGGCCATTGAGGTGGCGACAATAAGCTTTTTACTCTCGTAGACCAGATCGGCAAATCGGCCGCTACGGCCGGAAAAGCGACCGTAAAGCTTCTGCAGCGTCGTGCCGCGCACCGGGTCGACGAACAGGCCGGCGACATCGTTGAGAAATTCGTAACCTGTGGTGCCGTGAATGTCCCAGTCTGGCCGCAGATTTTCGCCGATGGAGAGAATCTTCTCAACCAGAACATATAGGGGCGCTTCGTCTGGAGCGCAATGTTGCTGCAGATCAGAGAAATACTGCTTCGGATTGTAGAGACCATCCACATGGTCAAGGCGTAGACCTGTCACGAGTTTTTTGCGCGTCAGTTCATGAAGAAGATCATGTGTTGCTTCGAATACCGCAGGATCTTCCATGCGAATGCCGGCAAGCTCGTTGATGTCAAAGAAGCGGCGGTAATTGATCTCATGGACTGCTGTAGTCCAATAGGAGAGTCGATAAGCCTGCAGATCAAGTAGCTGGTGCAGAAGATCGAAGCTGTTTGGATCGCCCGGTGTTCCATTGAACGCGCGCACGCTGTTTTCAATGTGCTCACGAATCGGCACACTGACTGAGGTGAGTACCGCAAGACGTTCTGCCGCAATTGTCTTCTCACGATCACGCTCGGCAACCAGTTCGGGCGCTGTTTCAACGAAGGCGGGAATGTGTTCCAGGTGAAAGACAATGCTCAGAAACTCTCGCAGTTCGGAACTGTCGTCTCCCAGTAGAGTGTGCAGCGCGTCAAGATTGTGGGTGAGGATTAATCTCGATTGCCGGGGATTCAGGGGAAAGTTGTGATCGTAATACTGCAATGAGAAGCCACCGCCTTGGAAGAGGATTTGCAGGCGGCCTGCCTCCAGGACAATTCCATACTGATTGTCGAGAACGGGCAGGAGGACTTTGTCCTTGAGTTCATCTTTGACTGGATGCCAGTCAATGTCGAAGAAGCGCGCGAAAGGAGAGGATGGTCCGTTCTCAAGCACGCTGCGCCATGCAAGGTTGGCCTGCGGGTCGACTCCCATGTGATTCGGCACGAAGTCGAGTACAAGCCCCATCGAGTTGGCCTGAAGCGCGTGACAGAATTCTTCGAATTCCTCACGGGTGCCGAGTTCGGGATTGAGGCGATTGTGATCGCATACGTCGTAGCCATGCGGGCTACCCGGTCGGGGAGCGAGGATCGGTGAAATATAGCAGTCCGTAATTCCGAATGCATTGAGGTACGGAATTATTTCCTGCGCTTCGCGAAAACCGAAGCCAGGCCGCAGTTGCAGTCGATACGTACTCGCTGGAACATGCTGGGGCTTTCCAATCAAGCTCCTTCACCTCCATGGCGGGCGGCAGAGGCCGCTCTCAGAATGATGGCGCCTGGTCTACGAAAGCTGAGTCGCAGAGGGTCGGCACAGAATTCGACTGGCACTGAGTTCGAGGTATATGCAAAGTCCTCAGATGTGAGCACAGGTTGCCAAGCCTGTTCTGAAGAAAGTGTCGCCAGTGTGTGTTGCTGCAAATCATGCTGATCCTTACCTCGAAGTTGAATGAGCGCAAGCAGCGACGACGTGCCGGACTGGCGCTTCAACAGTAGTGCATCGGCTCCGAGCGGGACAATTTCAAAACCATTTCGGGTCTTGTTTTGCATTGCTGCTTGGGAAGCGCGCAGATTCAAAAGGTCTCGATACAGGTTTAACACACCTTGATGCGGATCTTTCTTCAACTCTTCCCATCTGAGATGACTTTCAATGAAGGTGGTTGGAGCCTGAGGGTCGGGAATCAGGCGCCGCGCGGCGGGTTCACTGAAGCTGGCAAAGCGGGCAAATTCCCGACGTCTGCCTTCGGTAACCTTCTTGCCAAGGTCAGGCTCATGGTCAGTGAAATAAAGAAATGGCGAGCTCGCGGCCCATTCCTGCCCCATGAAGAGAAGCGGGGTCTCCGGCGACATGAGCAGGAGCACGCTCGCAGCACGATACGAATCAAGCTCCACGAGATGATTAAGACGCTCTCCCATCGCTCGATTGCCAACCTGGTCATGATTCTGTAAGCAGACGACGAAAGACGAATAGGTCAGTCCCATTGGATCAGTTCCGCGATTTTTGCCGAAATGCTGCGCGTGCTGGCCGCAATAGAACCACCCTTGGAGTGCGGTCGACGCAATATCGATGGTTGTGCCTGAAAAGTCCTCGAAATATCCGTCTCGCTGCCCGGTGAGACAGCAATGAACCTCATGGTGAAAATCGTCAGCCCAGATTGCATCGAGTCCATAGCCGCCTTTGTCGCAAGGCCTAACTATGCGCGCCAGATTACGTTCATCTTCTGCGATAAGCAGGACGTTGCGTCTTGTATTTCGAAGAGATGCATGAACCGCCCCGGCGAGTTCTTCAAGGAAGTACGTACGACTGTCATCAACGATCGCATGCGTCGCGTCAAGGCGGAGCCCATCGAGATGGTACTCGTGGATCCAGTGCAACGCATTCTCAATAAAAAAACGACGCAAAACGTGACTGCCGGGGCCGTCAAAGTTGAGACCCGCACCCCAGGGGCTGCGATGTCGCTTGGAAAACACCATCGGGCTAAATGCAGCGATATAGGCGCCGTCAGGGCCAAGATGGTTGTAGACCACGTCGAGATGGACCGCGAGCCCAACCTGATGCGCGGTGTTCACCAGAACCCGGAACTCGTCCGGGGTGCCATAACAGCGGGCCGGGGCAAATAGTGAAACGCCGTCATAGCCCCAATTACGTTCCCCGGGAAAATCCGCGATCGGCATCAACTCGATGGCGGTAATGCCTAGGTCGCGCAAGTACAGAAGCCGTTCTGTAGCAGCTGCAAATGTCCCCTCGGGCGTGAATGTGCCGACATGAAGCTCGTACAACGCCAAATCTTCGCGAGGTATGCCAGACCAATCTGCGTCTGACCAGGGAAATCTAATTGGGTCGACGACCTGCGAAGGCCCGTGGACACCGTGCGGCTGAAAGCGCGATGCAGGATCTGGCCATGGATTTTGACCCGCCATCTGGTAGCGGTAGAGGTCGCCCGGTTGCACGCCCGCAACTTCGAGGCAGAACACGCCGTCTTGCTCAGATCTCATCGGAAGAGCACGCGTGCCCGTGTGAACTTCTTCCAGGATTAACTCAATGGAATCAGCCTTAGGAGCCCATACGCGGAAAGTTGTTTCATCATGTGCCCAGTTAGCTCCGAAGGTAGGGAACCATTGCAACAGACTTTACCTCCCAATCAGGGTTTATCTTCTAGTTTTTCATAAGGAGGCGCATCGCACGTCCCTTATGTCCAAACCATAGGAGTACAAAGGGTCCAATCAGGATTTGTCACTACGCTGTATGCAGTGATCACTTCAATAACACGCGAATCAATTCGGCTGCCTGCTCACCCTGCAAGTTGGAACCGGTTTCATTAAAGTGAACACCATCCTGATAAAGATCCTGATGCTTGAGCATGAGCGCGTTTTGGTCATCGACGCGAATGTGAGCCCGAGTGATGAACTTCAGCGCGATTGCGTTGCGCGCTTCAACCCGTGCGTTCGAGGCACCTGAAGGTGGGGTCTTCATCGGTGTGCTGGAAGTCCAAATCAGCGCAGCTTTAGGGGACATGGCGCGAACCGCCTTCAGATACAGTGGAAAGGCTTCGCGGTACTCGTCTTCCGAGTATTCCCAGCCATGCAGCCCGTTGTTGAAGTGGATTACTTTAAAGCCTACGCCTTCCATTCGAACAAATTCCGCAAGCTGGCTCTCCATGCGCGGATCACCAACGCAGATGGAGGAGGCGAACAGGTAAACGTTGGCCACTCCATTCAGCTGGCGGCGTACTTCTGGAAAGTAATTGCGTGTAATGGAGTCGCCGACGAGTGCGACGTTCGGAAGCGAAGGGTCAGCGCGATCGGGACGGACCTCCCAGGTCCATTCAATTTCTTCGGGTCTGTAAACGGAGTCCTTGGACTGCTGCGCGATTGCATGGGCGGGCATGATGGCGAGCAGTATTGCCCACACAACGGTAATACTCACAAGGACTGATTGTGCAGTGCGTCGTCTCTTCTTCAATATCTTGGCTTCTCCCTTCAAGTTCATACTGGACCGCCTGCACCTTCTCGGACTGTTAGTGGGGCAACTGGTCCTGACCTTGGATCGAGAACGTAGCGGATTGAATGCCAGTCGCGGCATCGCCTGACGGTTGCGATCCGCCAACAGTCAATTTGTATTCTCCAGGCATGACGGAGCGATTGCCTTTGTCATCCACTTGCGAGAGCGTGCGCGGATTAAGTTGGAAGATGAGGTGGCGGGTCTCACCTGGTTTGAGATGTACGCGCTGGAAGCCCGAGAGCGCAAGCATCGGTGAGACGTCAGTATGAGGCGGCGCGATGTAGAGCTCGGCCACCTCTTCGCCGGCCAACGAACCCGTATTTTTCACATCAGCTTCAACAGTGAGCGGGTCGCCTGCGTGGAGCGATTGTGTGGAAAGATGCAGATTGGAGTAGGCAAAGGTGGTGTAACTCAAGCCGTCTCCAAAAGAGAAGAGCGGCTTTCCTTTGAAGTAGCGATAGGTGCGATTGGCCATTGCGTAATCGTCAAAAGGCGGCAGTTGATCTATGCCCGTATAAAAGGTGACAGGCAGGCGGCCCGCAGGATTGTTCTTACCGCTGAGTGTCTCTGCAATTGCTTCCCCTCCGGATTGACCGGGATACCAGGCTTCAACAATCGCGCGCGCGTGCTGCTGCGCCCAGTTCACTGCAAGCGCGCTGCCGTTTAGCAGTACGACTATGATAGGTTTTCCCGTCTTCGCCAATGATTCAAGCATCTGCTGTTGAACATCGGGTAGATCGATATCGGTGCGATCGCCACCGTTAAAGCCTTTCGCGTTTACGTGCATCTCTTCACCCTCAAGGCGTGCAGTCAGTCCAACGAACGCAACGATTACATCCGCCTTATGGGCAGTTGCCACCGCGGCCTTGCGCAAGGTGTCATCATTTGGAATCCATTCAAACGCAAGTCCACCTCCAGAAACGCGGC
The DNA here is from genome assembly GCA_963814335.1 of uncultured Acidobacteriaceae bacterium. Taxonomy (GTDB): domain Bacteria; phylum Acidobacteriota; class Terriglobia; order Terriglobales; family Acidobacteriaceae; genus Telmatobacter. Next base: position 95,530 of record CAWFCO010000006.1, read on the forward strand.
CGCTCTGCGTGTATTCGATGCGCAGTGCGCGGGGTTTGGCATCCACAAAGGAGATATCAAAATGTTGCGTTGCACCAAAGTTGCGTCCGCTTGGCGGTAAATGGCCGGTACTGATATCGGGTGGCGCGAGCGGATCGACTTTTTTCCCATCAATATAGAGAGCAAACTTCACTTTGCCCTCACACGGGTAGCAGTGCGGCAGGCGGAATTGGAGATGGAGTACGCCTTTGGCAGGATCGTGCAACATCCCGGTCCAGCGCACTGCGTAGCTTTCGTTGGAGGAGTCTTTGGATAGGCTCGGAACAGGATTAGCAAAAGACCAGTCGAAGTCGATTTCTTTATCGACTCGAGTTACTTCAGGCGCGCCATCAAAGCTGGGATGGGCGAAGTATTCCGCAGTGAGTCCTTCAACATTGGAATTGCCTGCAGTACGCAGCATGGTGCGCGGCACAGGCAACTCACCGCCACTGATGTAAGGAGAACCCTGGGCGTAAAGTACGTGATTGCTGCCGTACACATTCTCTATGCCATCAATTGGGAGGATGGGATGAAGGGGGATTGCGTTGTAATTGCCTTCAAGTGCTATGAGCGAGGCCGCGAGCGGGCCGACGACGGCAATTGTCTTTCCGCTGCCAGGCGACAACGGAAGGAAATGGTTCTCATTCTTGAGCAGAACCATGGACTCGCGTGCAGCACGCAAGGCGATCGCAGCGTGTGCAGGCGCGTTCACTTCAGATAAAGGGAGAGACGCATATGGATCCTTTGACGGCGGATCGAACATTCCAAGACGAATACGTGCGGCGAAGAGATGTTCTACGGCCTGATCGATGTCCGACTCCGGAATGAGTTTTTGTTTCACTGCTTCTGTGAGTGCGAGGTACGCAGTGCCGCAGTTCAGATCCGTTCCGGCCTTAACGGCGGCTGCCGCCCCCGCTGCATTCGAGGGGGCATAATGATGTCCATTCGGCTGGTAGAAATCATAGATGGCACCGCAGTCGGAGGTGACGTATCCGCCGAAGTGCCAATCCGCGCGGAGAATGTCATCGAGCAGCATCTTGCTGCCGCAGGTGGGCACGCCATCGACCGCATTATAGGAGCACATGATGGAGTCAGCTTTCCCTTCCACGATGGTCGATCGGAAGGCGGGCAGATAGGTGTCCCAAAGGTCGTGCAGACTGGGGTCAACATTGGCGCGATGCCGAGTGCTCTCAGGCCCACTGTGAACAGCAAAGTGTTTGGGGGTTGCAATGGCGCGGAAGTAGTGTGGGTCATCGCCTTGAATGCCCTCAACGAATGCAACACCAAGTCTGCTGGTGAGAAACGGATCCTCTCCGTAGGTTTCCTGACCACGGCCCCAGCGCGGATCTCGAAAGATATTGATGTTGGGAGACCAGATAGTCAGGCCGTAGTAGCGATCGTGATTATCGTGCGCGATGGCATCGTTGTATTTGGCACGCGCCTCGATGGAGACGATAGAGCCAATGTCATGCAGTAGTGGCGTATCCCAGGTGGCCGCATTGCCGATGGCTTGCGGAAAAAGTGTCGCATATCCGGCGCGTGCGATTCCGTGGAGTCCTTCGCTCCACCAGTTATAGGTGGGAATTCCGAGGCGCGGGATGGGCCCTGCGCGATCGATGAGCTGCGAGACCTTTTCCTCCAATGACATTCGCGAGACCAGATCATCGACGCGCTTTTCGATGAGCAGAGACGAATCGCGGAAGGGCATCGACGCAGCCGCCTGTATCTGCTGCGGAGTCGGCTCGGGCAAATTCGGCTTAGAGAGCTGAGCCGCGATTGGAAGGCTCATGGAAATGAGCAGGGGTACAAGCAAGGCATTAGATCGCATGAAGAGCTCCTGGAGCAGTTGGCTGGCGCATTCAGATTAGGTGTAAAGTCGCCATTCAAATTCGGAGAAATTGTATCGCTCTCGAAGGAGTGTGGTCAGCTTGAGACGATAAATGCATGAGTTTAAGGCGTAGGCTTACCGGAACTGCACCAAAAAGCTAAGCCGGGAGCGAAGCCAAACGTTGCTCCCGGCCTTTCCTCGAAGGGGAAACGGATTAAGAAACTTTATCCCTTTGATTAAGGGACCTGCGCATCGACAAAGAGCTGTTCGTCAGGGGCAAACAACTCTTACTTTCGATGCGCAAGCTGGACAGGCGGCACGAGGCGGGACGGGCAAGTTGGGCTGCCTGATTATCTGCCACCTGCCTGGCCATAGCGCGCTTGATGTGTCGCGGCCTTTTGCGTGTCGCCATGCGGTTCCGCCTTTGAGGGTGCGGTCGGCTTCTCCTCCGGCATTGGCGGGTCGTCAAACTGATACAGCGCATTGAACAGGTAGCGGTAGGTTCCGTGCGCTTGTGCACGCTGCTGCGGCTTGAAACCGTAGAGGAAGATGCGGCCACTTCCGTATCTGACCTCGAGTGCGGCAATCTGTCCGTGCAGTACTTCCTGATGAATGATCATGCCGCTCTCAAGCAAATCGCCTTGCTTGGCATAGCGAGCCAGAATCGCGCCTTTGAATCCGGGCAAAATGTCGAATGCAGGGCTGTCCTCAAACATGACAACTGGTGAGTCGGGTACGCCGAAGTTGACGGGGAGATCCGGGTGAACTCGTTCAACGCGCAGCAACGCACCAGCGCAGTAGAACTTGTCGGAAGGTAATCCCTCGAGGTTGTCGCGCACAGGCAGAGACATGAGTGGAATTAGCGCGGCAGCCGTCCGATTGAAGGCAACGAGCGTGCCACCAGAGCGAACGAATTCCTTTAGATTGTCGAGGCCGGATTCTTCAATTCCTCCTGCATACTGCCCCGGAACCGTGCCAATGGGGAAACCGTCCGTGAGTTGTCGGCTGCTCATATCCGGCAAGATGATGACGTCATAGCGATCATGCAATCCAGCAGAGCGCATATCCGCGTTGTAGATGCTCTTCGCACCGTAGTGGTAATTCTCAAGGATCCAGCGTGTCCAGCCTTCGTCAATGGAGGGAGCCCATGGACGATACAGACCAATACGGGCCTTCTTTAGCGGAGTACTGTGTTTGGGAGCGGACGACGTAACCGCGCTGACCGAATACTTGTTTACGATGTCGCCAAGTGTCGTGCGGCTAATCCCGCTCACAAGAAACGCTCCAGTCTCTTCGCCTTCAGCAGTCTTTACTGGTTCGTCAGAAACAGAAACACTGCCACCCTGGTCTAGAACGGCATTCACAATCTGAAACGCGTTGTTCGGCTTGTGGCTAACGGCAAACATCGTACCCGCACCATCAACCGATGTCGCCGGAAGCGCAACCTTGTCGATCTTTGTCATCTTGCCACGTTGGTCCGCTTCTAATGGATCGGAAACCGTATCGGCTTGCACCCCCATCTGCAATGGCAGTGTCCAGCCGGTGATGTCGTATGGAAGGTGCGAGCCTGCTGAAGTTTGATCAGTGGCAACAGCTGGATATTTCTGCCGTTCAAAAAGCTCCTTAGCTAGCGGCGAGAAAGGCTGGTCCAATGGGATTACCCAGGAGCCGGCGGGGTAGGAGACTCCGTTGGCCGTGAAACCGGGCTGAGTTTGATAAACATCGAGTCCGTTGTCGATCATCTTCTGCGCAAGCAGGCCAGCCTCGGGCACATCGGCTTGTTTACTGCTGATGACGTAGGCGAATGGCGGTTCGGTGCGATGAATGTTGTCGCGCGCGGTCTGATAGCGGTTGTACTGTAGCTCCTCAGAGTGTTTGGCCGCGAGATCGAGAACAGACATGGAGCCCCCAACCATATAGTCGACGGCGTCTTTGAGATGCCACCAACCGCCTTGCCAGGGTGTGGTGTACATGCTGAGAGGGCGCAGATCCTGGAATTTCTTGGGAAATTCATTCACCGTGTAAAAGCGCGGTGTTGCATAGCGATAGAGCGCGGTTTCTGTAAAGAAGGAGATCTCGCCGCGAAAGACGCCCATCCAGTCGGTGAATCCCGCGTACCAGTTGTCGAATTCAGATTCGGAGATGGCGCCAGGCATATTGTGCTGGTCAAGGTACGCGGACATGTTGGTGCCTATTACGTTCAGCCAGCTTCGCACATATGGGCTGATGTTGCCCGATATTGGATCTGCGAACGGCGGAATCCAGATGCGCGCGGGGAAGGGCGCCGTCTGGTGCTGACAGTAAAAGATGTCAGGGCTATATTCAATCTCCGTACGTGCGACAACCTGTTCTTCTTTCATGTTCAGCATGAAGCCGTCACGATTGTTGTCATGTCCTACATAGTCCTGGTAAAGCCACGGCATTGGCGACACCTCGTATTTGGTGCCGACATTCTTGCGATACCAGTCAACAATCATGTCCTGACCATCAGGATTGATGGTAGGCCAGAGCATCAGAATAACGTTATTAAGAATGGCGTCGACTTCCGGGTCGTTCTGTGCCGATACGAGCTTATAGGCAAGTGCGATGGAATGCTGTCCGCCCGCAACCTCAGACGAATGCAAGCCGCCATCAATATGGACAATGATCTTGGCTTTTCGTGCGAGGGCAAGTGCAGAAGCATCATCGAGCCCGTTCGCCGTTGCAAGCTTACGCGCGTCCTGCTTGTACTCGTCTAGATGCGCAAGATTTTCCGGAGAGGAGATGATGCCCACCACCATGTCGCGTCCTTCGGATGTCTTGCCGACGGTAATCACCTTAATGCGGTCCGAACTGGCAGCCAGGGCCTTGAAGTACTTTACAGCGTCTTCATAGCGGGCCAAATAGAAATCGTCCCCGGGTGTATGCCCCAATACGGACGCGGGAGTGGGAACCTGCGCTTGGGCGGCACCAGCCAGGACCAGAACGCAAAAGCAAATACACATCTGCCAGGAACGCACGATTGAGCGCATCAATTTCCTCTCGTAGTGACTGCACAAAGTTATAGATCTACTCGACCTGCCCTGCAAGCGCAGAGAGGAACGGATCCTATGTTCACTGTACTGCACAATCATGCGTCAGCTGAATGAACTGGTTTGGCCCAATCAGGCCCACTCAAAAAGGAAGAGAAATCGGAATCGCTTGCGACGAAGGATTCCGGCGTATTCGTTGGATTCGTTTAATGTAACGAACAATTTCCAGGATGAAAACGAGGGTTCCACGTTTCTGGCTGTAGCTCACCTGTGGATCGCATATTGAAGCGCCTCCTTACCGTGGATTGAGCGCTGGTATTGTTCTGGCGAGTTGAATTCAGCGGCCGCTCGGAAAAGACACACTCCTAAATGCTCCAATTCAGATCCACAAGTAAAGAATCCATGTTTCGTGTCGGAAATGGAGCTCGCACGAAACATGGATCCGATGAGGTGGACTTTGGTCCGAAAGGGTGTTTGTTGTTGCGCCAGTTTAGAAGGTGTACTTGGCCGAGAATTGGAGTTGTCTTGGGTTGACCAAAAGAGTCGAGTACTTGCCGAAGCTTCCGGATGAGAAATTCGTTGTCAGCTTGTTGAAGCGGACCGTGTTCAATACGTTGAAAGCTTCCACTTCAATGCGGAGTGACTGGCCTTCGAGAGTGCGGATATCCTTTGCGAGTCCGTTATCCATATCAAAGTAACCATCTGCGCGGAAATTGTTGCGCTGTCCAGCTTCACCTGGATAGACGAAACGCAGATTGTCTCCTGCTGAACCGGCCTCCGTGGAGGAGAAAGCTGACTCATAGGACTTCGATACAAATGCGTGGTGTCCCGACGTCTTAAGCGAATCAGACGCGATCAACTGCGAAGAAGCTGCAAAGTTAGTGCCGTACACGCTAGAGGTCGGGGTCCATGGCATGCCGGTGCTGTAGTGTACAACGCCGGTCAATTGCCATCCTCCCACGATGCGATCAAGAAGGCCATTGGCATTGTGGAGGAATTTGCCACTTCTGCCAAAGGGTGAGTTTACGAAGTAGTTGGCGGTGATGTTATGGCGAACGTCGAAGTCCGATGGTCCATAGTTGCCGCGTGGATTGAGCGTGTTGCTGATGCGGTTGTAACTGGTACCGGAACGCTCAGGATAGGAGCCTAGGTCAAGCGACTTGGAATATGTGTAGTTGACGTCGTACTGAACGCCATTGTGCAAGGTTTGATGCAGCGAGACTTGGGCAGCGTTGTAATTGCTTGTTCCTAATGTGGACTGCGCGAACATTGATCCATATTGTGGGAAGAAGAAGTGGTAGTACGAGCCATCGGCCCATCCTGAGGTCAGCACATCATATTGATAGATGATGTCCGTTTCGTTTCCGCGATCCTCGTTGAGTTCCTTGGCGTAGATGGCCTGGGTTCCCGTATAGGTTGTGCCCTTGTAGTCATACGAAGCGTTGGGGAAAACATCCTCCCAGTATTTGATGGGAGCCACGCTGGCGGGATCGACTCCTTGATCGGCCATCTTGGCAAGGTTGTCCATCGCCGCAAAGTAGGTGGTATCACTACCCGCGTCATAAAGATTGTTGGGTTGCGAGGCGTCCCAACTGGCAAGCAAATGGCGTCCGAATCGACCGACATACCCGGCACTCAACGTCATTCCGCGGCCGAGATCCGTTTGGAATGTAAGGTTGGCAGTTTCGGCGTAAGGCGTTTTTTGATTACGGTTGATGTTGGAAGTGAAGTTGAAGCTGTTGTCGGCCGGTGTGTAGGGCAGTGTGAGCACGTCAGTCGATGATGCACTGGTTGGCACATTGTTGTACCCAGTGAAGCGCGGCGAGTTGTCAATATTGCCATAAGAATTGAGTGAAGATGAATTCAACTTGAAGCCGCCTGCGGAGTCAAAAGCATCAATGATCGAGTCACCGAAGTGATCGAAGTTAAGGCCGTAACCAGCGCGGATGGAGTAGCGGCTAGTTGGTGACCACGCAACTGCAAAGCGCGGTGCAAAGTTAAGCTTCTGCGGGCTCCAGTAGTCCGGAGCATTATTCGCCTTACCTGCAGGCGCGTATACAAGGCGATCACTGTAAGTTGATCCATTATTCGAGGCAGCCACGCGATTTTTAAGGAAATCGTCCATGCTGATCGTTGGCGCGAGTTCCTGGCCGCCCGTTTCGTATGGAGCCTGCAAATAGATGTAACGCAGACCTCCAGTGACGGTCAGCGTTGGTGTCACCTTCCATTGATCCTGGACGTAGTATTCCTGCTCAAAGTTTTTGAAGTGGCGTGTTGGCAGGCGCTGTCCGTCTGGGATGGGCACCATCTTGTTGCCCTGAAGCGTGTAGTTGTTGTATTGAGTGGAACTGGTGATGACGCCCGCCGCCGCCAGAATGGCATTGTTGTATGAAGTGCGGAAGGTGCTTGCTACCGCTGGATACCCAAAAGTTTCGGGGTCAAAACTGTTGCCACTCTTGCCGGCAACCCCGGCGTTGGTAAGCAGCGACACTGAGATTTGACCATTTGGATACAACGTGGAGTCGTAATAGCGGTTGTTGAAGATTAAGCGACCGTTGAAGCCGAATTGGATGGTGTGGCGCCCTTTGGCCAGGGTGAAATCGTCAACGAAATCGTGTACAGGTTCAAGATAGTCTGAAGAAGTGGTCGTCGGATTCAGGTTCGATAGCCCACTGATATTGATGTAGCCGGCATTGACCGCGCCCTGGGTGATGGCATGTTGACGAGTAAGTCCGTAGCGAAGATTATTTGTAGCGCTGTTGGAGAGATTCCAAATCCATCCTGCGGCAATTCCTTTGCTGTTACTGTACAACCGGGAACTGGGGACTTCGCCAGTCCCAAGGAACTGATACGTTCCAGTGGTGTTGTCGCTTTGAAGGTTGCCGCGAACAAAGAGGATCTGTCTGGGGTTGAGGATGTAGTCGAGGCGCAGGATGTTGGTTATCTGGCTGATCGGATTGGGAGAAGTGAAGACATATCCACCAGTGTTGTAACCATCGCCCAGCGAAGTCGAATTGGCGCGCGGATACTGATTGTAATAGGCGATGGATGCGGAGTCCACGCCCTGTCCGGTGTGATCCATCGTCATAATGTCGGAGGGAGAGAGCGTCTGGATGCCGCCGGATGCTGTTTTGTAGGTAACCGTACCGGACACCAGACCACCGAAACCGTCACTGCTCTGCGGTAGACCGCCTTGCGGACTCTGAACTGAAGGTACGGTCTGAGACACGACCACGTCGCTTGCCTGCTTGAAGCCCTCATAGGCTCCGAAGAAAAAGAGCTTGTTCTTGACAATGGGGCCCCCGAGGCTCGCACCGAAGGTGTCCTGTAGAACCTTTGCGGAGTTGTTGGGAAGACCAGCCTTAATCTGAGACTGTTTGAGAAACCAGGAGTTTGATGCTGTAGCTGGGCCGCGATAGAGGTAGTACGCGCTACCGTGGAATGCGTTGGATCCACTTCGCGTAACGAGCGAGACCTGTGCGCCCGAGGAGCGACCGGCATCGGCGTTCGCATTCTGCGTGGTTACGCGGAACTCCTGAACCGATTCACGTGTGGAGCGCAGTACGCCGTTGAATGCATATCCGTTGTTCTGGTCGTTGTTGTCAATTCCGTCGAGCGTAACGTTGCTCTGGTCCTGGCGTGCCCCGTTGATGGCGCCAGTTCGCTGATCCGTGTTTAATCCACCAGCCTGTGCGCCGGGGTCGAGCGAAAGCACTCCTGCCTGAAGCGAAAGCAGAGACAAGACATTATTGGCCTGATATGGAAGCGACTGCACCTGTTGCGAATTGAGCGGCGTCCCAAGTGATGCATCTTGCACGTTCATCAGGGAACTTGTTGCATCGACGTTGACGACCTGGGTTTCACCAATGGCGAGCTTGATATTCAGCGTAAGCGGCGTGGCGACCAGAAGATGAACCTTGCGCGTTGCCGTGGAGAAGCCCGCAGCATTTGCGGTGACGGTGTACTCGCCGGGAAGAATCTGGTCGAACGTATAGGTTCCGCTGGTACTGCTCTGCGTAACCTTGGTGAGATTCGTGGATGGATTGGTGAGAGTGACCGTCGCCCCGGGAATCAGTGCTCCCGAGGGATCCATGACAGTTCCATTCAAACCTGTTGTGTTGGTCTGCCCCAGCAAAGTCAATGAGCACATGCACACCAACAGGAGTAGAAGGATACGGGTGGGGTTCAAGAGTGGACCTCCAGTAGAAATGAAATCAATTGAGACAGGGAATGTAGGGATTACCTGCGACAAATGTAGAGGAGGGTTGGTTGATTTGCAGTGGGCATTAAGAATTTCTATGACGCTAATTACGCGGAATGTGATTGCCCGAAATTTTAGAGTGGTATGCCCATTCCCTTATCTCGTGCTCATGCGTGTGTCCGTAGAATGATGCAGCATTACGCATGGAATTGAATTTTTCTTGAGGAGTGAACAGGCTTTGAAGAAGTCGATGTTGCATTTTGCTCTGAATTCTCTCGGCCCGGCCGTAGCTGTACTTTTAGTCGCAACTTCAACTTCCTACTGCTCACAGATTGCAGCCATCGCGTCGCAGCATGAATCAAAGAAACCTCAGAATCTGAAAGTACTCCCTTCCAATCTGACAATCAGGCAGGTCCGTACGATCATGGATAGCTGGACAGACGCGCTCGGAGTGGATTGCGACACTTGCCATGTACTTAACGCCAAAGATCTTGCACCCAACGGGCATCCGCGCATGAATTATGCGGATGACTCGAAGGAAGAGAAGAAGACCGCCAGGGTGATGTACACAATGGTGCAGGCGATCAACGCAAACTACATCTCGAAAATTCCCAACTCAGGTATGCCGGTGGGCTGTGGAAGTTGTCATCGTGGACATTTGAGCCCGGAGCCTTTTGTTCCGGCAAATTGAATTGTGAACGCGAACGCAAAGCCGCGTCGGATTTTGAAAAGGGCAGAAAATGCTGGATAAATCAAGTGGTTCAATTGACCGAAAAAATTCTTCTTCCGCGAGTTGTAATTTCGTGCTACGCTCTGCGCAGGTGACTAAGCGGCGCACAGTTCGACTCACGTCAATCAAGGTGCAATTGCGCATCAACCATATGGACGTGTGCTGTGGACCGCCGGCCTCCTTCCTTCCCAACCACCCATACTGATCTGATTTCCTGCCCTCCACACGGAATGGGTTCAGGTGGATCGGTATCCGTGCAGCGCTCCCGCAATACGCGGAGTTCTGCTTTTTGATGAAAAGCCAATGTCTTCTCGCCGGCGAAAGCCGGTACGAGCGCAGATTTCTATCGTGGATGCGGCTCAGATGCCTGAAGCGCGCACAGCCGAGAAGTCTGGCTTTTCTGTAGCGGTTAGCAAGGTCGGGGAGGTTGTGTCGATGGAGTCAACTCAGTTGTACAAAGAGGTTCTGGCTGCGGGCAGCACCTGGTCGCATGTGCTGAAGCGAGGTACAGCGTTGCGCATCACTGATCTGGAAGGGGGCGCAAATGTTGCCGCTTACTTTCTTAACTTCGATCTGCCTTCGGAGCGATTCAATCTGCCTGACACCTTAAAGGCGCAGCACACAGGGTACCTGACCAAGGGGAATGTCCTCTACTCGGATATGGGAAGGATTCTGTGCTCGATTACGGGAGATACGGTGGGATGGCATGACCCAATCGCAGGACTCTCAAACGCCGCACTTGTTGAGAAGAAGTACGGCAAAGTCACCTACCAGGAGGCGCGTAATAGCTGGTACCAGAATGCACGTGACGCGATGTCGATCGAGCTTGGCAAGTATGGTCTGGGCCCACGTGATCTGCATGCGACTGTGAATTTCTTCAGCAAGGTGACTGTGGATTCAGACGGCGGGCTGCACTACTGTGCTGGCAATTCAAAGGCTGGAAGTTATATTGAGTTGCGTGCTGAGATGAATGTTCTGGTATTACTGAATAGCTGCCCTCATCCAATGGAGCCCGGAAACAGCTATTCACCCAAGCCGGTGTCTCTCGCTATTGAGAGCGTGCCGACTCCTCGTCCGGACGATCCCTGCAGGATGATGTGTCGCGAAAATATGCGAGGCTTCCTTCTGACCGAATTCTATTTTCTTTAGGCATCACTGCGAGGAGCAACGTGGCAACTGTAAACATTCAAGCCAGTTCTTTGCGGCCCGAAGCGGCGCTCAAAAGCTTTGTGGTGGAGGCAGGCGACTCGTTCGTCCATGAAGTTCACCGTGGGCAGACTATTCGTATCGTCGATCTAGAAGGTAATCAGGCGGTCGATACACTGTTTTACAACGCGCACGATTACGCGGACAGATATAGCGCGCAGGACACAGTCCGTGAGCAGGGCAATCTCTATCTCACGACAGGAACGCGTCTGATTTCAACAGAAGGGAATGTGCTCCTGTCCATTGTGGCAGACACATGCGGGCGTCACGATACGTTTGGAGGTGCATGCGCGATCGAAAGCAACATGGTGCGTTATGCAATCGAAAAACGACATATGCACGCCTGCCGTCAGAGCTTTTTGAAAGCCATTCAGCATTGGAAGCAGGGACTGGAAAAACGCGACATCACGAGCAATATCAACTTCTTCATGAATGTGCCGGTGACTCCGGATGGCGGTCTCACGTTCGAAGATGGAGTATCAGAAGCGGGTAAGTACGTCGAGTTGCTTGCGGAGATGGACGTGCTCATGATGGTGAGCAATTGTCCCCAGTTAAACAATCCCTGCAACGCTTACAATCCGACGCCTGTACAAATTCTCATTTGGAGTGAGAATGTTCTCTAAAGTTCTCATTGCCAACCGGGGAGAAATTGCTTGTCGAATCTCACGGACGCTGAAGAGGATGGGAATCCGTTCAGTTGCCGTGTATTCGGAGTCGGACCGCGATGCGCGCCATGTGCGCGATGCAGATGAAGCTGTTGCGCTGGGCCCTGGACCGGCCAGTCAGACTTACCTGGCGATGGAGCGCATACTGGCAGCAGCAGTACAGACCGAAGCGCAGGCAATTCATCCCGGTTACGGATTCCTCAGCGAGAACGTTGAGTTTGCCCGCGCATGTGCACGTCTTGGAATCGCATTTATTGGCCCACGCGCTGACCAGATTGAAGCTTTCGCGCTGAAGCACACGGCACGCGCAATCGCCACAGAGTCAGGAGTTCCATTGCTACCCGGAACAGGTTTGCTGGCCAGCAGGGAAGACGCTTTACACAAAGCGCAGGAACTTGGCTATCCAGTGATGCTGAAGAGTTCTGCGGGCGGTGGTGGAATAGGCATGCGTGTGTGTACAAGCGCTGAACACCTTAATGATGCGTATGAGTCCGTTGTGCGCATGAGCAGGAATAGCTTCCGAGACGGCAGTGTTTACCTCGAGAAATTTGTTGCGCGCGCAAAGCACGTAGAGGCCCAGATCTTCGGCGATGGAAAAGGTGACATTGTCACTCTCGGTTTGCGCGATTGTTCGGCGCAGCGCCGTCATCAAAAGGTGATCGAGGAGACTCCTGTACCGGGACTAAGCGTTGAAATCGAGCAGGCCATTCGTGCTTCTGCTGAAACACTTGGCAAAGCCGTGAACTACGCGTCCGCGGGAACTGTTGAGTTTCTGTTAAACGCGGATACGGGAAGCTATTACTTCCTTGAAGTGAATACGAGACTTCAGGTGGAGCATCCGGTCACAGAGCAGGTGACTGGCCTTGACCTTGTGGAGTTAATGATTCGGGAGGCTGCAGGGGAATTGCCGCCGCTCCGTGAGTTTCGCATTGCGCCACATGGCTGCTCGATTGAGGCACGCGTGTATGCGGAGAATCCGCTGAAGAACTTTCAGCCAGCTCCGGGGAAACTCGTACATGTTAGTTTTCCTTCAGCGGAACTTGCGCGAGTGGAAACCTGGGTTGAAAACGGTACCGATATCTCTCCGTTTTACGATCCAATGATCGCGAAGATTGTCGTAACGGCGGAAGATCGCCCCACCGCAGTAAAGCGCTTGCAGCAGGCTCTTGCGGACACATCGCTTTACGGAACAGAGACGAATCTACGTTATTTACGTGCAATTGCAGCGTGCAGCGAATATACCTCCGGCGCAATGGCAACATCATTCCTGAGCACCTTCACGGTTGCCAGCAATAGCATCGACGTGCTGGAAGGCGGAACGCAGACTACGATTCAGGATTATCCTGGGCGCCTTGGTTATTGGCATGTCGGAGTTCCACCATCCGGTCCGATGGACAGTCTGGCTTTTCGACTCGCGAACCGGCTGGTTGGCAATGCGGAACACGCGCCTGCGCTTGAAATTGCAACGACAGGTCCTCATCTGCAATTCAAAGCAGATGCACTCGCCGTACTTACTGGTGCGGACATGAGTGCAACACTCGACGGCAAAACCGTGGCGCGCTGGATCCCATTTGAAATTCCTGCTGGAGGCACCTTGCGATTGGGCTTCGCGCAGGGTGGCGGCACGCGTGCTTACCTTGCGGTTTCGGGTGGCCTGGATGCACCGGACTTTCTCGGCAGCCGATCAACCTTCATGTTGGGTGGCTTTGGCGGGCATGCGGGACGAGCACTGCGTGCTGGCGATGTACTGCATCTTTCAGCCGAGTGGCCTACAGCGGGCGAGCGCATTGAACACGCCGCTCAACTGCGTCAGGACCAGATTCCGATGTATAGGCGCGAATGGGAGATTGGCGTACTGTATGGTCCGCATGGTTCGCCAGAGTTTTTCACGTCTGCGGACATCGAGAGCATTTTCTCGACTGACTGGCGTGTGCATTATCAGTCGGACCGCACGGGAGTGCGCTTAGTGGGCCCGAAGCCCGTGTGGGCGCGCAAGGATGGTGGTGAGGCAGGTCTGCACCCATCGAATATTCACGACAATGCGTATGCCGTTGGATCCATCGACTTCACTGGCGACATGCCCATCCTTCTCGGCCCGGATGGACCGAGCCTTGGTGGATTTGTCTGTCCAGCTGTTGTGGTAGAGGCCGAACGTTGGAAGCTTGGCCAATTGAAAGCTGGCGATGTGGTGCGCTTCAAGCGGATCACGCTCAAGCAGGCTGAAGTAATGGAAGGCGCAATCGACCGAATGCTTACGACGCTGAAGGGCGCGTTGCCTGTGCTGCCTGTTGATTGTGCTACGGATGAGGCCGCCATTCTGCAGGAGAGTACGGGACGCGCGCCTGCGAAAGTGTGCCGCGCCGACGGCGACAAATATCTGCTCGTGGAATACGGACCGCGAACGCTCGATCTGGCATTGCGCTTCCGTGTTCATTTGCTGGAAGAGAAACTGCGGGCGGCACAGTTGCCTGGAATTATTGACATCACGCCGGGCGTTCGTAGCCTGCAGATTCATTACGACAATCGCTTGTTGCAGCGTGAGTCGTTACTCTCGGCACTCGAATGCTTTGACGTCGAACTTCCCAGGGAACCGCAGATCGCAGTGCCTTCGCGCATTGTGCATATGCCGCTTTCGTGGAACGATCCGGCCACACAACTGGCCCAGGCAAAATACGCGCAGGCAGTACGGCCAGACGCACCATGGTGCCCCGACAATATTGAATTCATTCGCCGTATCAATGGGCTTGATAGCGTTGATGATGTGCATCGCGTCGTGTACGAGGCGAGCTACCTGGTCCTGGGACTGGGCGACGTATATCTAGGCGCGCCGGTTGCGACTCCCGTTGACCCAAGGCACAGACTGGTCACGACAAAGTACAATCCCGCGCGCACTTGGACGCCGGAAAATGCCGTTGGCATTGGCGGCGCATACATGTGCGTGTACGGAATGGAGGGCCCGGGAGGCTATCAGCTAGTAGGTCGCACTGTGCAGGTGTGGAACACGAATCGAGTGTCGCGCACTTTTGAAGCAGGCACTCCGTGGGCGTTGCGCTTTTTCGACCAAATTCGCTTCTATCCTGTCAGCACGGAAGAGCTCCAGGATTTGCGTCGCGACCTGCTTCATGGCTCCTTCGATCTACGCACAGAGCAGTCCGAATTCAGCCTCAGTTCTCATGAAGCGTTTCTTCGCTCGATTCAGCCGGGTATTGCCGCGTTCAAAGAACGCCAGACACAGGCCTTCCACGAGGAACGCGAGCGCTGGCGAGTCAATGGTCAGCTTGAAGTTGAAACACTTGTTAACCTGCCTGAACCGGAAGTTGTTTCACGCTCCATTCCGGAAGGTTGCGAGGCAGTAACTGCTCCGCTGACGGCAAGCGTCTTTCAGGTGGCTGTAGAGCCCGGACAGCGCGTCGAGGTAGGCGATAAGCTTCTGGTGCTCGACGCAATGAAAGTGGAGATGGTGATCCCGGCAAGAATAGGAGGAACGGTGAAGGAAGTGCTTTGCGGTTCCGGTCAAATGGTAAGCGCGGGACAGCAACTAGTGATTGTGCAGACCAGTCAGAACGGAAAGGGATGAGGGCAATGGACATCGCGTCGCTCGAAAGGGGCTATCAAAGCAGTACTTTGGCACCCACCGCTCTCGTGGAAGAGATCTACGCGGAAATCGAGCGCGAAGGCCCGCGGCCGATCTGGATCTCGCTTGTGGATCGGGAAGAAAGCCTTGCACGTGCCCGGGCCCTTGAGGCTGATACGACTGCGCAGTCGCTGCCGTTGTACGGAATTCCATTCGCCATCAAAGACAATCTTGACGTTGTAGGAATGCAGACGACGGCCGGTTGCCCGGCATTTGCCTATGAAGCATCTGAAACGGCAACTGTAGTCAAGCGGCTGCTTGACGCAGGCGCCATTCTCATTGGCAAAACCAACATGGATCAATTTGCCACCGGGCTGGTCGGCACTCGATCTCCTTATGGAAATTGCAGTAGCGTCTTTGATCGACGCTACGTTTCCGGAGGCTCAAGTTCCGGTTCGGCTGTTGCTGTCGCAATGGGGCTGGTGAGCTTTTCGCTTGGAACCGATACAGCTGGATCTGGCCGGGTTCCGGCGGCATTCAATCAGCTCGTAGGACTGAAGCCTACGCGGGGGTGGCTCAGCACGCGAGGTCTCGTGCCCGCGTGCAGAACGCTTGACTGCGTCTCAATTTTTGCCGAAACGAGCGCCGATGCAGCAAAAGTGTTCGCGATTGCGCGCGGACTCGATACAGTCGACCCTTTTTCGCGCGTTCCAAAGCCGGGAGAAGGAGTGGCTTCGTGGAGTGGGACGGAGCGTTTTCGTTTTGGAGTGCCGACGAAAAACGGGCTTGAGTTCTTTGGCGACAAAGATGCCGCCGAATCGTTTGATAATGCGGTGAATAAGCTGGCGGAATTGGGCGGTATCGCTGTCGAATTTGACTACGCTCCATTCCGGGATGCGGCTAACTTGTTGTACAAGGGGCCCTGGGTAGCGGAGCGCGTCATTGCGTTGAAGGAGTTTCTGGCAAGTAATGCGGAATCGATTGAACCGACTGTCAGAAAAATTCTGAATGGCGCGCAAATGCTGAGCGCGACCGACGTGTTTGAGGGCAATTATGCGCTCAAAGCACTTGCGCAGGAGTGCGCAAAACTCTGGAATTTGGTCGATTTTGCCCTTCTTCCAACGGTGCCGACGCATTACACCATTGCAGACGTGGAAGCTGCGCCACTCGAACTGAACTCGAATCTTGGCTACTACACCAACTTTGTCAATCTGCTGGATCTGGCCGCAGTGGCCATTCCTGCCGGGATGAAAAAGAACGGATTGCCCTTCAGTGTGTCACTCATCGGAACGGCATTTACGGATGATGGCCTGCTGGTGATTGCCGACCGACTTCATCGGGCCTTAGCGACGACACTCGGCGGTTCTTCGCGCGAGCTCGCACTTACACCGAGGATCACCCCAACAGAACTTCCGCCGGGCTGTATTCCGATTGCCGTCGCCGGCGCGCATCTTGAAGGTCAGCCGCTGAACTGGCAGCTCACACAGCGTAAGGCGCGACTCGTTTCGCGCACCCGGACTGCACCGGACTACAGATTCTTTGCCCTTGCTGGAACTATGCCGCCCAAGCCCGGTCTGGTCTATGAGCCAGGCTGCAACGGTGAGGGAATCGAGGTGGAAGTTTGGGCCATGCCGGAAGAGACTGTGGGCAGTTTCATCAACATGATTCCGCCGCCTATGGTGATCGGTACGGTTCGGCTTGCCGATGGATCCGCCGTGAAGGGGTTTCTGTGCGAACCCGCGGCACTGGAAGGTGCGCTCGAGATTACACACCTTGGCGGATGGAGAAAGTTTGTAGAGCATGGAGTGACTGCATAAGGGTCGGGAACGCAGATCTATATCGAGAGGTATGCGGCTCAGTCTTCGTCAGAATCGTCGACCGGTTTTTTCAAACCAGGGTGGTGATCGGCTCCGGGTTTTTGGGATTTGCCTCCCTTAAGGGCCGATTCAATCGCCACCCGGAAATCAACGTCGGAGGGATCGACATCAACTTCGAAGCGTTTGAGTGGATGTCCATCGCGGCCGAGGATGAACTTGGTGTAGTTCCAGCGTAGTTCGCCGCCAGGAACACTCTGATTTGGATCGCAGAGGAATTGATAGAGCGGAATCTCATGGACCCCGGTGATGGTGGCTTTGGCAAATACCGGAAAGTTCGCATGAGCGGTATCTGTGTAGTACTTCTGCATGGCAGCGGGGTCTTTTAACTCTTCATCGCCGAAGTCCGATGAGGGAATGCCAAGAACGATCAGACCCTTTGACGAGTACTGTTTCTCGAGTTCATTCAGTGACTCAATCTGTTTGCTGTACACGGACTGGCTGGCAAGGTTCACGATGAGCAGGACTTTACCTTTGTATTCCGACAGGGGCACTACCTTGCCAGTCTGGTCGACGAGTGAGAAGTTGTAAACGGTCTGCTTTTCTTCAGAAGACTTGGGAAGATCAGGACGCGAATGTCTGGATTGTTTGGGCGCAGCGAATGAGGGCGTGAACAAAAGAATCGACAGGAAGGCAAGAATAAGCAAACGGCGAATGGACATTCTGATAGATATCTCCGAAGGATGGAGCAATGAGGGCGTGGTTATTTGCATTGTGCCATTCAAACGTTCTGAATGCGATGCAAATCTCGGGAAGTAATTTCTTTTTTTGTCCTTATTCGATTTGCTTTTAAGCGCGGGAGACCACAGATAAGCGGGATATGCTCAGACGCATACCTCGCGTGAGTCCAACAACCCGCACAAATGGATCTTTCAACCGCTTTGCAAGGAACGGCGAATGGCCGCGGCAGAGCGATGAGACTCGGATGTGCGCCATGGATTTCGAGCAATTGGAAACATTCTTGAAGGTTTCGCGTTTGAAGAGCTTTTCACGCGCCGCAGAAAAACTCGGTATGACTCAGCCCGCAATCTCCGCCCAGATTCGTTCGCTGGAAAAGGAGATCGGCGCTCGGCTCTTTGACCGCGACGGCGGCAAGGTGACCTTTACTGCCGCAGGCAGGCTCTTCGAGCCGTTCGCTGAACACTGCCTGCAGTGCCAAAGCCACATAACTCTTGCGGTGAATGAGCTCTATCGCTCTGCGCGTGGAGAAGTGTCGGTCAGCGCCAGCGAGGCGACGAGTCTCTATGTGCTGCCCCCAGTGTTGGCTCAATACAAGCGCCATTACACGCGCGTGAGTTTGAATGTAGTCCGTGCGGAACATCTGCGTTCGCTTGAACTGGTGATGAATCGGGAAGTGGATTTTGCCGTTGTTTCCATGCCGGTGAAGGATCCGCGACTCACTGTGCACTCGATTCATCGTGATGAGATTGTGCTGGCGGTTGGGCCCACCCACCCGTTAGCGCGGCAGGAGTCAATTCGTTTCGACGAGCTTCTGCAGCACCCCCTCTTGCTGTTGAAGCAGGGAAGACAGCGCACGCAGATTAACAACATGTTCCACGGCCGCGATGCGCATCCACGCATTGCGATGGAAGTGGACTCGAGCGAACTGTTGAAGCGCCTGATTGCAGCCGAGCTCGGAATGGGTTTTCTGCCACGAGCCAACGTTCTTGATGACGTACACACGGGGCAGCTTAAGACCATCAAGGTGGAACATATGAATTTGCGCCGTGAACTGGCGTTGGTGTACCGCAAAGACCGGACATTGACGCGCGCTGCGCATGCATTTCTTGAGATTGCGAAGAGCGGTGTTTTACAGGCAACATACCCGCCGGCGCGTGCCACCCGTACGGCCAAAACTGAGGACTGAGAGGACTAAGAATGCCCGTAATGAAAGCGTCGACCATGCGCCAGGTCGCAAAACACGTCGCACTTGGTTGCACGATCTGTGGATTGGCGTTGTCGTCTGTTTCGTTAACAGCGCAGCACAAGAGCAGGCCCAAATTTCCGCCCAAGACCGGCGTGCAAACGCCCGGTATACAGCACGACATTGCAGAGTTGAAGGCGGGAGCGACCTTCACGGTCGACGGGCATCCGGACTGGATGGCCGTGGCGAAGAATGGTGTGTGGGTCACAAGTTCCAGTGCGAATCACGTGGTGTGGCTGGACGCAAAAGCCAACAAGTCGGGAACAGTTGTGACGGTGGCCAAACCCTGCTCGGGTCTGGCGCTGGGGTTTGGAAGCCTTTGGATTCCCAGTTGCGGCGATCACTCACTGGTACGGGTGGATGCAGAATCGGGCGCTCTCCAGGCGACCATTGATGCCGGTCCGGCAAATTCCGAAGGAGGCATTACGACTGGGGCGGGCAGTGTGTGGCTGGTGACGACGAAGGACAGTGACCTGGTTCGGATCAATCCCAAAACCAATAAGGTCATCGCTCATATCCGGATCGCGCCGGGCTCCTATAACCCGGTTTTTGCGAACGGCTCAATCTGGGTCAGCTCCAATGAGACCGGCGTGCTGGTTCGCGTGAACCCGAAGACAAACTCGGTTGCAGGCGAAACGGCCGTTGGCCCCATGCCGCGCTTTCTAACCGTTGGTGATGGAGCGGTTTGGGTGTTGAACCAGGGAGACGGCACAATCGCCCGTGTGGATGCGACTACGGGCAAGCGAACTGCCCTGATTTCGGCTGGAATTCCCGGCTTCGGGGGTGAAATTGCCTTTGGCGGCGGTGCCGTCTGGGCCACCGTTTTTGAATTTCCCATTACAGAAGTGAATGCGAAAACAGCCCGGGTGACAGCGCAATGGCATGGAGCCGGAGGGGACAGTATCCGTTTCGGCTACGGCACGGTCTGGCTGACCAGCCTGCGCGACGGGAAAGTGATGCGCCTTAAGGTGCCCAGGTCATAGTGGGCAATTGGAGCGCGTTATACGCCGGATAAATAACTTGAATGCTTATCCCGCTCTTATGTTGAGCACGCTAGAGTTCTGATAAGCAGTGGCGGCTTTCGCCGAACAGTGGCCCATACCCTAACCCAACATAACGACTAAAGGTGGAAGGATTTGTACCGGATTCTTTCAGGCAGGTGTTCTCTACGCAGTTCTATTCCGGTTTTCATCGCGCTGGCAGTGGCTTTTCTTGCGCCGTCAGCACGGGCTGAAACGCCCACTTTCACCATCGGCTGGTCAGTTTATGCGGGCTGGAATCCCTACTACTATATGGCCCGCTCCGGGATTCTGGACTATTGGGGCCGCAAGTACGGGGTCAAAATCAAGGTACAGCGGTTCGATTATGCCGCTTCTCTCGATGCCTTTGTTTCCAAGAACATCGACGCCTGCACCATGACTAACATGGAGGCTCTCGACATGCCTGCCGCCGCAGGTGTGGACACGACCGCCATCATTATTGGCGACTACTCCAACGGCAATGACGCAGTGCTTGCCCGTGACGGCGTAACGCTAGCGCAGTTGCCGGGCAAGCCGATTCTGCTGGTTCAGAAAACAGTGTCAGAATATCTGCTGCAACGCGCCATGGAAATGAATGGACAGGGCTCAAAGCTTCCCCAGCTTAAGCTCTACAACACAAGCGATTCAGACATTGTTGGCGCATTTCTGGGGGATAAGAAGAATCAGGTTGCAGTGACATGGAAGCCGCTGGTCTCTGAGATTCTTGCGCAGGATAATGGAGTGAAAGAGCTCTTTGACTCCTCGAAAATTCCCGGCGAAATCCTGGACCTTCTGGTGGTGCGCACAGAAGTTCTGAACCGGCCCGATGGCTCGGGTATTCGATTTGCAAAGGCTGTAACCGCCGCGTGGTACGCAACCATGGCGCAGTTGACCGGCACCGGCCCCGATGCGCAAAGGGCCATTGAAGGCAGCGCAGTTGCCAGTAATGACAGCGTTGCCTCTTACAAGGATCAGCTCAAGACCACTTACCTTTTCCGTTCGGCCTTAATGGCAGATCAGTTTGCCACTGGTGCCGCAATCAAGGACAAGATGAAGCTGGTCCGCGGCTTCTGTTTCGAACACAAGTTGCTGGGGCAGGGCATTCGCTCTCCGGACGACGTGGCCATTCAGTATCCGGATGGTTCCGTGCAGGGGCGCAAGGACCGAGTTCGATTGCGCATCAACGACAGCTTCACCAAGCTGGCAGCACAGGGAAAACTCTAGTCATGAAGCCAAGATTCCATCCCGGAGATCTGGTCGGCATACAAGTGAGACCGGCGCGGCTTTGGACGCAATCGTTGAGCTGGGTCTTGTTTGTGGCGGGCATTGCACTCTATGTACATCTGGCGGTTGTGCGTCATCAGGAAAATCCCTACGACCGTGTGGTGCCGACTGCCAGGCAGCTTTACGCCGGAATGAAGAACGCCGCCCTGCAGCCTGCTGAAGAAGACATGCCGCTTGACGCCAGTGCAACCCTTTGGCAGCGCGTGCACGCCAGCATGTTGTGGAAAGACACCATGGCAAGTGCCCAGCGATTCCTCATCGCCATCGCGCTTCTGATCCCATGTATTTTTCTTGGGCTGCACATGGCAATCTTTCCGTACTTCGGTGCGGTCTTTCAGCGATTTGTGCTGTTCTTTGACAAGATCGTCGCGCTTTCGCTACTGCCCATTCTGTTTATTGTGTTCGGCATTGAAGAGTGGTCAAAGATCATGCTTATGGTTATCGGCGTGGGCCCCACGCTGATTCTGGATACCTTCAATATTGCCAAGGGTGTCCCGCAGGAACAGATTGTGAAGGCCTTCACTTTGAAGTCGAGCAATCTCGACGTGGCCTATCGCATCGTCTTCAAGCAGGTGTTGCCGCAGATCATTAACAGCGTGCGGCTCAACCTCAAGCCTCTGGCGCTGTTTCTTTTTGCGGGCGAGATGATTGCCTCAACGGATGGATTGGCGTACCGGATTGCCTTGATGCGCCGCCACATGGGTATGGACGTCATCCTTCCTTACCTGCTTTGGGTTGCGCTGTTGCTCTTCCTGATAGACGCGCTACTGCGCTTTGCGAATCGGAGATTGCACCCGTGGTATCAGCCGCACTGAATCTGGAAGCCGAACTCGAGAAGAACGGGCGAGTCACTCCCATGCCGCGACGCGTGGAGATTGCATTGCGCGATGTGTGCGTGGAGTACCCGGCGGGGCGTGACGGGGTGAAGCGGGTTCTGTCGAGCATTTATCTCGACATCCTTGAGGGAGAATTCGTCACCATTCTGGGCGAGACGGGCTGCGGTAAAAGTACGTTGCTGCGATTGATTCTCGGACAGGAATTTCCATCGAGAGGGACGGTTGACGTCGATTCCAAGCCGGTAAGGCGCATCGATGCACGCTGCGGTTATGTGCCGCAGAAATATTCTTTGTTCCCCGATAGAACGGCTCTGGGCAATGTTATCTATGGACCTGAGAACGCACGCAGCGGAATGCTCGGGCGTCTTCGTCCTTCTTACCGGCGATTCCGCACGACGCTGCGCGAAGAAGCAATTGCCTTCTTGGCAAGCATGGGGCTCCGCCGTCAAGACATGGATAAATATCCGCATCAGCTTTCGGGAGGAATGCAGCAGCGCGTGGCCATTGCGCAGGCTCTGATGATGCGTCCACCGGTGATGCTGATGGATGAGGCATTCAGCGCGCTTGATCCATCCACGCGTTCGAGCCTGCAGGAACAGTTGCACAAGGTTTGGCTCGATTCGCGTCCAACAGTCGTTTTTGTCACCCATAACACGCAAGAGGCTCTGTTGCTGGGCACCCGGCTGATTCTTCTGGGGCGCCACGGCGATGATCAGGCGGAAAAGAGCAATGTGCTTCTCGATATGAAGATTCCGGCTTCCAGTCAGCCTTTTGCGCGGCGCTCACACAGCGCCGAGTTTCAAGAGTTGCACGAGTTCGTAAAGCAGGTCGCCTATAAGTCCTCGTCGATGCATCAATGCGAGGATGCGACGCAACCCCTGAGCGCGGAAGGCATTTTGTGATGAGGTCTCTTGTACTGTTTGGTGGAGCGTTGGCGCTCTCCGTTTGTGCCGTGACGATTCCCGATGGAACTGTGTCCGCCCAGAAAGCTGCAGACGACGCGAGTTCACCTGACTTCTATGCGAAGCAGGTAAAGCCGATCCTGCAGGAAAATTGTGTGCGCTGCCACTCGGATCCAGCGAAGGGCGGATTGAAGCTGGATAGCTACGAGGCTATTTTCAAGGGCGGCGAAGACGGTGACGTCGTCCTCAAGGGTGATGTCCAGAACAGCATGTTGATTCAGGCTGTGCAGCGCACGGGCGATCTCGCCATGCCTCCCAAGAAGGCGCTCGACTCGGCTTCGGTCAATACTCTGATTGCGTGGGTGAAGGCCGGCGCCAAGGGTTCCGACGAAGGGGACGCTGCAACCGCGAAAACTACTGCGACCAAGCCCAAACCTGCGGAAGGCGCGACAGAAAATACCAGCGCATCTCTCAAACCAGCGGCGCTCGTCGTGAATGGTGACTTCTTTGAGAATAAAGTTCGCCCCATCCTTGCGGAGAATTGCTATAGCTGTCATACCGACATGCAGTCGGGTGGATTCCAACTTGATACAAAGACAAACTTTGAAAAGGGTGGTGAACACGGATCCGAAGTTGTGCCGGGTGACCCCGCTAAAAGCCGTCTGATTCAAGCTGTTGAACAGACTGGCGCGCTGAAGATGCCGCGCAATAAGCCCAAGCTGAGCGACGCCGATATCGCAGTGTTGAAGGCCTGGGTGAAGGCTGGCGCAAAGTGGCCCGCGCACGAATCCGCTCCCATCGGTACGACAGCCACTACCGGCATCATCACCGATGAACAGCGCAGGTTCTGGTCGTTTCTTCCGCTGAAGGAGACACCGGTCCCGGCTATTGCCGACAAGCGCTACGTGCATTGGGCGAAGACGCCAATTGATCATTTCATCCTGGAGGGTCTGCACAAAGCTGGTTTAACGCCTGCCAAGGAAGCCGATCGCCGCACACTCATTCGCCGTGCAACCCTCGATATGACTGGCCTGCCGCCAACCGAGGCGGAAGTTGAAGCGTTTTTGCATGACCGCTCTTCCAGCGCGTGGGAAAAGGTAGTCGACGGACTCCTGGCCTCTCCCCGGTACGGTGAGCGCTGGGGACGACATTGGCTTGACGTGGCACGCTATTCCGAAGACGATGTTCGTGGTCTTGATCCAAAGCGTCGCGGATATATGCCCTTCTCAGGCGCATACCGCTATCGCGATTGGGTGATCAGCGCTTTCAATAATGATCTTCCCTACGATCAGTTCCTCTTGATGCAACTGGCCGGAGACAAACTTCCCTATAAGTCCCAGGAGCAGCACGACACCAATCTGGTTGCCACCACCTATATGGGCGCTGGTCCGTGGGTATGGGATCAGGCTGAGCCGATTCAGGGCCGTGCAGATGAGCGCAATGAGCGCGTGGACGCAGTAAGTCGCGGCATGTTGGGTCTGACTGTAGGCTGCGCTCGTTGCCACAACCACAAGTACGACGCCATCTCCCAGAAGGACTACTACCGTTTTGTCAGCATCTTCGCAAGCTCCACTTACAAAGCGTATCCAGTGCTTTCAGCGGCTCAGACAGAGCAGTATGAAGACAAGATTGTAAAGGAAGCCACACTTCAGTCTGATCTGCGTGCTTATACGTCTGACCTGAGCAAGCAAATGGCGGGAGCACTCTCCGTTCAGACCTCAAAATATATGACGGCCGCCTGGCATGTGCTCGGAGCTGAAAAGCAGGAAGTTGATCAGGCTTCATCGCGGGCAAAGTTGGACCCTGAGGTTCTGCAGCGTTGGGTCGACTACCTGAAAAAAGATCACGATTACCCGTACCTCAAAGACTGGAAGGCGATGATCAAGTCGCCCGACAGCACAGAGGCGCAGGCAAAGACCATCGCCGACGCCTTCCAGGATGAAGTGCTGCGTGTACGTGCCGCTGCGCTGAAGGTCGATGAAGAAAACGAAATCATTAAAGACAAGAACGATGTACCTCGGCGCAGACTTTTAATTGACGCCAAGCCGAGCCAGTTCGAAACCTTCGATGAGTTCTGTCCCGGTTGCCAACTCTCTCTGAAAGCGTTGCCAACAGACGACGCCAAACTGTATGGCGATATCTTTGAGCGCCAGGCCGCGCGCGGCGATGAACGTGGTTCTCCTGGCGTATTGGTTTTCTCCGGCTGGGATCTGAATCGCCGTCTGAGTCCAGCCTTCCAGGACTACATCGAGCAGCAGCAGAAGGAAATTGGGGAACTCGACAAATGGCTGAAGAAAGCCACCTATCCTTTTGTGAACGGATACGGTGACAAACCGAAGCCTGTGGATGTGCACCTGAATATTCGGGGCAATCCGCATTCGCTCGGCCCAGTCATCCAGCGAGGCTTCCTGACCGTACTCAGTCCGAAAGACGCCAAGCCATTCGACGATGGCAGCGGCCGCCTCGAGTTTGCCAGGGATATTGCCTACCATCCGCTTGCAACGCGTGTAATCGTCAACCGGATATGGACATGGAATTTCGGATCCGGCATTGTCAATACGCCGGATAACTTCGGCGTGATGGGCGACAAACCTTCCAATCCTGAACTGCTGGAGTACCTTTCCTATCAGTTT
Organism: uncultured Acidobacteriaceae bacterium; assembly: GCA_963814335.1. Lineage (GTDB taxonomy): Bacteria > Acidobacteriota > Terriglobia > Terriglobales > Acidobacteriaceae > Telmatobacter. Next base: position 121,235 of record CAWFCO010000006.1, read on the forward strand.
GTTGCACATGGACATTCCATCAAGTGGCTGCAACGCGAAATTCTGCTCTCAGCCGTCTATCAACAAAGTTCGGAAGAGACAACCGAGGCGCACAACAAAGACGCCGCGAACAGACTGTATTCGCATTTCAATCGTGAACGACTGGATGCAGAAGAACTGCGCGACAGTATGTTGTTCGCTGCCGGCGATCTGGATTTGAAGGACACGTCTGGGCCTTCAGAAGCGTTTGGTCCGAAAAATCTGCGCCGTACCGTTTACTGCAAGGTCAGCCGGTTCCGGTTGAACAACTACCTGCAGGTTTTCGACTTTCCGAATCCGAGCTTTACGTCCGAACAGCGGTTCTCCAGCAACGTACCACTGCAACAGCTCTACTTCATGAACAATCCTTTCGTCTATGACCAGGCCAGTGCACTGGCGGACCGCGTTTCCGAGGAGCCTACCGATGAAGCGCGTATCACCAAGGCGTATGAATACGTGTATCAGCGGAAGCCAACCGTAGATGAATTAAAGCTGGGCCTGAAGTTCCTGAGCACGACACCGGAAAAGCCCGGCTATCAGGTAAACGGTGAGCCAATTACCGCATGGCGTGAGTATGCGCGCGTGCTTCTCACCGGGAACGAATTTCAGTTTGTCGATTGAACGTAAACGGAAACGAAAGCTCAGCCTGCAGAGGAGAGAAACAATGTCGCACTTACCGTTCAGCCGCCCGATAACCCGTCGCGATGCGTTGCGCAAGATGGGTTGTGGATTCGGATATCTCAGCCTGGCCAGCCTTGTGGGTTCATCTCTGGCACGCGCGGAGAGCGCAACGGATAAAAAGGATTGGATGATTACCGACAAGCCGAAGGCGAAGGCTGTCATCTTTCTGTTTATGAACGGCGGTCTATCGCAGATCGATAGCTTTGATTACAAGCCAGCGCTCGCCAAGTACAACGGTAAACCGATGCCCGGAGGCGAGCTCTCCCACGAGCGCAAAACCGGTGGCATTATGAAGTCGCCCTTCGAGTTCAAACAGTATGGTCAGAGCGGTCAATGGGTCAGTGAAATCTTCCCCAAGCTGGCAGAATGCGTTGACGACATGTGCTTCGTGAAGTCCGTGTACACGGAAATTCCGAATCACGAGCCGGCTTTGGAAATGATGAATACCGGTGCAAACTTCTCCGGACGTCCGTCAATGGGAGCATGGGTCACCTACGGTCTCGGCACGGAAAACAAGAACCTGCCGGGCTTTGTGGTACTTTGTCCGGATGTTCCAACGACGGTCGGTCCGCCGCTGTGGTCTTCAGCGTTTCTTCCGCCGGTCTATCAGGGCACCTACGTTTCAGACAAGATTCAGAAAGGCGAATTCGATCCTCAGAAGCTTATCGCCAACGTCCATAATGCACGGTTTGACCTGAAGCAACAGGGCAAAGAGATGGACCTCGCCAAGCAGCTTGACCGTCTGAATATGCAGTCGGTTCCGGGTGCGGCTCACGATCCGCAACTGGAAGCAACCATCAGTTCGATGGAGACGGCCTACCGCATGCAGACCGAGGCGCCCGACGTGTTTGATGTACGCAAGGAATCCGCGGCGACCTTGAAGATGTATGGCGAAGGCAGCACGGCGCGTGGCACCTTAACTGCTGCGCGGCTCATCGAGCGAGGCGTGCGCATGGTGCAGGTGTACTACGCGAAGGGCGACCCCTGGGATCACCACTTTGACATCGAGCTGCATCGCACCACAGGGCACAATTCCGACCAGGCATTTGCAGCTTTGATCAAGGACCTGAAGGCGCGCGGCCTCTTCGACGAAACCATCATTGTTGCCGGCTCTGAATTCGGTCGTACTCCTGTGGTGGAAACGGGCAGCGGCTTCATGGGTGGGCAGACGCACAACGGCCGCGACCACAATCCGCACGGTTTTACCATGTGGCTTGCGGGCGGCGGCTTCAAGCGTGGCTTCAGTTATGGAAAGACCGACGAATTCGGCTGGAAAGCGATCGAGAATCCCGTGCATGTGCATGACATTCACGCAACGATCCTCTATCAGCTTGGCATCGATCATAAGAAGCTGACCTACCACTACAGTGGACGGGATTACAGGCTCACGGATCTTTACGGTAACGTGGTTCACGACCTGATCGCCTAAGCTTAAAGAAACCTGGAGCGCTGCTCCTCCATTGCCAGCCGAACACTGTTGAGGCAGTTCAAGGGGCCTGAGGGAGCAGCGTTCCATTGTTTGTGAATGCAAATTTACCTGGCAAGCGAGAGCATGAAATACAACCTACTTATCATGGCATTCTTGTTGGCGTCGTCACTGCCACTCTGCGCGCAGTTTCCAGAACCAAATGGCGGCGATCTTCAAGCGGGTTCCTTGCCTGCTTCCTGGAATACGGGCGGCCCCAAGTGCATGGAAATGCCGGAGTGGCAGGTGCACGAGTACAACCCGAACTTCTTTATTCTGCGGCAGTCGGGTTGCACTGACTACGAAATGCCATTCCTCTACTTGTTGTTTGGCAAGGATGCCGGCTTGCTTTGGGATACAGGATCGCGAAACGGTGACCTTGTTCCCACATTGCAGCATGTGGTGCATCAGTGGCTTGAGCGAAATCATCGCGACTCGATTCGCTTGATCGTGATGCACTCACACTCGCATTCTGACCACACATGGGGTGATACGGCGATTCAATCGCTCAAAGATTCCGCGATTCAGATTGAATTTGTTCCCGCAATAGTGGAGGCGGCACAGAAGGAATTTCATATTGAAACCTGGCCGGTAAGTCTCGGTTCTATCGACCTAGGCGACCGCACGCTCAACCTTGTTCCCATTCCCGGTCATGACAATTACGCTGTCGCGCTTTACGACCGGCAGACTGGAATTGTGCTTACGGGCGATAATCTCTATCCCGGACGTCTCTACGTACATGACTTTGCTACCTACAAGACAAGTACCGAGCGATTGATTGCGTTTCTTCAAGGAAAGCCTGTCGCACACATTCTCGGCAATCACATTGAAGAGACAAGCACTCCGTTCCTCGAATATCCCATCGGTTCCATCTATCATCCCCACGAGCATCGCCTGGAATTGACATTCGGCGACCTGCTTGCGCTGGAAGACGGGCTCAAGTCGATGGAGGCATCGCCGCATCGGCTGGCAATTAGCGACTTTACGATTTGGCCGCGTGAGCCCAATCAAAAAGGGGAAGGGAAGCAATTACGCGAAGTCTTCAAGAAGACGCACGACGAGCAGATCAAGAACAAGTGGGATCAACCGCAATAGTCCGAAGTCATCCATTCAGAATGTGATTCGTCCAAATAAAAAGCAAGAATCTGCAAAATCATAACGCGAGCAGCAGGAAAGGATTTGGAGTGAGGCGCTTTGTACCCTTTGCGATACTCTTGTCGGCAATGTCATTGTCGGCGTTTGCGCAAACGTCTGCTTGGGCCCCAGATCAGGCGCACAGCGAAGTGGACTTCTCAATCCTCCATCTTGCGATCTCAAACGTGCGCGGCCGCTTCGGCAACATCACGGGGCAAATTGTTTTCGACAAAGCTGACCCTGCGCACTCGAAAGCGAACTTCAACATTGATGTGTCCTCGGTTGACACCGGCATGTCTTCGCGCGACTCTGTGCTGAAGAGTTCCAGCTTTTTCGACGTGCGCAAATTCCCCACGGCGACGTTTGTGAGCACGAGCGTAATAAGAGATTCGGACGGCTTCAAGGTGGCAGGCAATCTTACTCTTCGCGGTATCACGCGACCGGTGGTGCTTTCCGTCGACGGACCCAATGGTCCCATCACTGGACCTGACCACAAGCAGCACGCTGGCTACTCCGCAACCACCGAAATCAGTCGCAAAGAATTTGGGATTGGTGCAGCATTTCCAACCAGTGTTGTGGGAGACGAAGTTAAATTGAGTATTGATCTGGAAGTGATTGAGAAGTAGGGAATCGTTACGCTCCTGTCCCGCTATCTATATATATGGATACAGGTGCCTGTCCTGCCTGGATGAGATCGGAAGCACTCAGGAAGATCGCTAAACCTTGGGCTGCAATCAAGACTCCAGGTATTGCGTAATGCCAAATAATTCAATTGCTTAACGTATAGACTTGAAGCGGTCGATTCGTGACCAGTTGAGCTGTTGCGGTCAGGTAGGCCAGAGCGGTTAGGATGGTAGCGTTTCCACCTTCGGTCGGGAGATATATACAGAGTGATCAAGTCTCAAGCTTCAGCAGTCGACTCGCGCGTGCCATCAGCCACAGGAATGTCTCAAAAGCGATTGAGAACCCGCATGCATTATCTGGTGGGGTCTGGTGTTTTTCTGGGATTGCTTGCGTTCAGCGCGGTTTCGACGCTCGGACAGCAAACCCCGGGCGATTCCTCTCCGCTCTATAAACAGGCCAACGCTCCCATCGAAGAGCGTGTGAATGATCTGCTGGGCCGGATGACTTTGGCGGAAAAGGTACGCCAACTGGACCTCTACACGGGCTTCGGAACTCCGCAGGCTGGCGCCGGAGGACTGATGGAAGACAAGGCGACGGCGCGTGAACATCTCTCGCCCGACGCCAGGTTTTTACCCGAGCGAGCACAGGTGCTCTTTGGAAATCTCGGTGTCGGCGGTATCCACGATCTCTATCCCACGCCGGAACAATCAAACGCGATCCAGCATTGGGTCATCGCGCATAATCGTCTCGGTATTCCAGCCATCTTCATTGAGGAAGGGCTGCACGGATTCGACATCGGTACCGTTTTTCCAGCGCCCATCAACCTGGCCGCAACCTGGGATCCGAGCGTTGCGCAACAAACAGGCGCTGCCATTGCAGCCGAGGCGCGTGCCACGGGCGTCGACATGATCCTGGGGCCGGTGTTGGATCTGGCCCGCGAGCCCCGCTGGGGGCGTGTGGAAGAAGACTTCGGTGAAGACCCTTATCTGACTGGACAAATGGGCTTGGCTTACGTACGCGGCGCACAGGGTAACAGTCTCAACAGCGACCACACCGTGGTTGCCGAACCAAAGCACTTCGTGGCACATGGTTCCCCTGAAGGTGGGAACAATGCATCGCCCGTGCACATGGGTGAACGCGAAGTGCGCATGATGATGCTGCGCGGCTTTGAACCAGCAATTCGCGAAGGGCATGCAATGGGTGTCATGGCCGCTTACAACGAAATTGACGGCATTCCAATGACCGCCAACCCATGGGCACTCAAACAAGTTTTGCGCGGTGAGTGGGGCTTCAAAGGATTCGTACTCTCGGACCTGGGCGCCATTCGGCTTCTCTACGATGGACACAACGTTGTCGCAACGCCCGAGGAGGCTGTTTGCACAGCGATTCGCTCTGGTGTCGACATGCAGTTTTACGACTTCAACCACTCCGTCTATCAAGATTCATTGATGGATTGCGTGCGCAAGGGAACCCTGACGGAAGCCGATCTCGACCGCGCCGTGAAGTCTGTCCTGCGTGTGAAATTCACCTTAGGATTATTCGATCATCCGTTCGTCAACCCAAAACTGAATGCCACCGTTTATCGCTCAGCTGCACACCTCGCCGTTTCTCTCAAGTCGGCGCGTGAGTCCATGACGCTGTTGAAGAACGAAGGGAATGTTCTGCCATTCTCGCGCGACGTGAAGCGCATCGCGGTGATTGGTCCCAACGGCAACATTGCCCGCTATGGTGACTACGAGCACGAATGGAATGGTCTGCACATCAGCATTCTTGACGGTGTCCGCACATTGTTGCCAGGCGCGGATGTCACCTTCAATGACGGCAACGACATTCCGGCTGCCGTTGCTGCTGCGAAGAATGCCGACGTTGTAATCCTGGCTCTGGGCGAGTGGCAGGGAATTTCAGGCGAAAGCTTTGACCGTACCTCGCTGAGTCTCCCCGGCAAGCAGGAGGAGTTGTTGGAGGCAGTCACTGCGACAGGCAAGCCCGAGGCGTTGGTTCTGGAAAACGGGCGCCCGCTTACTATTGGCTGGGCGAAAGATCATGTACCAGCGATTCTTGAGGCATGGTACCCAGGTGAATTTGGCGGCCAGGCGGTTGCCGAGACTCTTTTCGGAGAGAACAACCCTGGGGGGCGCCTCACAATTACCTTCCCGCGCAGTACTGGCCAGTTGCCCGATTTCTACAATTACGACCCAACACGCAACCATCGCTATGTTGACGATGATGGCAAGCCACTTTATCCGTTCGGTTATGGATTGAGCTTCACAACCTTCCGTTATGACCATCTGGACGTGCACGCGCCTGCAGCGGGAACGAATGAGGATGTGCGCGTGACCTTCGACGTAACAAACACGGGCAAACGTGAAGGTGACGAAGTCGCTCAGCTCTACGTGCGCGAAGACGTGAGCAGCGTGGAGACCCCGGTGCGATCCCTTGCAGGTTTTTCACGCGTACATCTCAAACCCGGTGAGACACAAGCCGTCACGCTAAAAATTCCGCAGAAGCAGTTGGCCGTGTGGGGAGTGGACAACAAATGGGCCGTCGAGAATGGCACTTATACCGTGTGGGTGGGGGGATCGTCCGAGGCGACAATGACCACGAAATTCGATCTCAAAAAGTGAGGCGAAACGAAGCAAGGGATGCGCTGTAGTATATGCAGTCCTTGCGTCGTACCCTGGTGCATTTACGACTTGTTGAATTAGGCGGTCTTGATGACTCCACCCATGAGCGGATCACTGAAACTGGCTTCGCCGTTCTCCACGCGGCCTGCAAATCGGGCTTCTGCGGATGAGCCTTCAGCTGTCACCGTGAAGTCATACCAGCCGTGACTGGACTTGAACGGCAATACAACTGTTGCCTCCTCGCCGGCTTCGAGTGTTCGGGTGATGGACTTGGCACCATAGGTATTGTCGGTCACGGTTACATCTCCAGCCTTTGCCGAGACGTTGCGCAGTTTGATCAAACCATTTCCGGTGAGGTTCGCTCCCTGGCCCTCGTAGAACATTTGCGTCTCGACACTACCTGGCTCCGCGAGAGTTCCCTTGAAGCATCGATAGAAACCGTTGGGGCCCATCACTTCAATGCAATATCCTGATTCATCAAACAGGGAAATCGGGAATCGTTTCGAGATCGTGTCTCCTGCCTTCACCACGTAGGTGGAGGCTTGCATGTTTCCACTTGACGTTTTTGCTTTGAGATTGCGCAAATATATGTTGAAGGGCGCGCCGGATGAGCCGGTGCCGTGAACGAGGCTTCCTGCTCTCAAGCTTATCTCGAAAGTTGCTTCATCTCTACGAAGTGAACCGTCGGCGTAAAGCTCATAGGGCAGAGCACATGAGGGACGAACACCCGGCTCCTGATGCGCTGTAAATTCAGAGTGCATTGGATCGCGGTTGATCGTTGCAATCTCTTCCGCTGTCAATTTTCGATAGTTGGACGGGATCTCTTTGTAGCGCGCCTTCTCAATGCTCAAGACAAACCTGTCGCGATCGAGGAAATCCAGCGCCGGTTTCATTGGATCATGCGGGCGAAATACCGAGGTTAGATCACCGGTTGCGGTTCTACGCCATTCGCTGATGTTTTCCTCGCGCACGGTTTTGCCGAACTTTTCTCGCACGTAGCGCTCAAGGAAAGTGAGTGAAGATGTGTGGTCAAAGACTTGTGAGTTTACCCATCCGCCACGACTCCAGGGTGAAGCAATAATCATCGGAACACGAAAGCCAAGTCCCATGGGGCCGGACCGCGCCTCTTCTTCCGCCACGCCCATCCGCAGTTCATCTTCCTTATAGGTGTATTCAAGTCCGAAGTCGATTCCTTCAGAAGCCCCGCCTGTCTCTGGACGCTTTGGATCGGCGGCAACAAACGAGGGCGCATGGTCAAAGTAACCGTCGTTCTCGTCATATGTCAGTATGAAGATGGTCTTCTTCCAGACCTCAGGGTTCTTCGTCAGGATGTCCATGACCTCGGACACATACCAGGCTCCGTACCAGGGCGAGCTGGGATGATCGGAGAAATGTTCGGGCGCAGTGAGCCATGAGACAGTCGGCAGTTTGCCCTCCTCCACATCCTTGCGGAACTGATACAGGACATCGCCCTTCGGCACCATCATTGTTTGCGGTTTGCCATCTTCCTCAAAATGCAGTGGCTCAAGTGCGTGAAAGTCCTTGTCGTGAGTGTTGGTTACAAATGCCGCGTGATGGAGAGCTTTCTGTTCGTCGGTCAGCTTCTCGTAGCGCGTGTTGCCACAATCAGCCATCGCGGCTTTAACGGCGTTCATCTGTTGCTGCAGATCATCTTGATGTGCGCGCAACTTGGCGGAGGTGGTTGGATCCTTCGCTGCGGCAAGCTCATCTGCCAGCTTTTCACTGTGCGCCGTCAACTGATCCAACTCCAGTTGAGCAGCCTTTGCAAATCCTGGATAAGCCTCCACGTTGAACGCCGAGAAGCACTCAAGAGTGTTATCTCCGTAGTTGGAAAGCCATGCGTCGCTTTCACCTGAAAGTCCGGAGCGCGTAAGTTCATTCTGATACGACTTCCAACTGACACCGGCTTCCTGCAGACGTTCAGGGAACGTTTTCCACGTCATTCCGCCGGGGTCAATTTGCTCGTTGCGCATGTGAACCTTGGCGTCCGTGGTTTGCTTTTCACGAATAGTGCCTGTCCAGAGGAAGCATCGGTTTGGCGAGGTGCTCGTCATCACAGAACAATAATGTTGGTCGCAAATGGTAAAGGCGTCTGCCAGCGTGTAATAGAAAGGAAGATCCTCGCGTGTATAGTGGCCCATGGTGAGCGGTAGGTGGGCATAGTCTTTCTCTCCGGAGCGCTTGGCGTCGAGCCAGCCATCATGCTGGCCGTTACTCCATGCGTCCACCTGGCTATTACGTGAGTGGGGCAAGGAACCCATCCAAGTAACCCGCGTATCGCGAATATCGAGTCGCCACGGAGCATAAGAAGCTCCACTTTTCTCCGTCTGAATGAAGACGGAGTCGCCATTTGCCAACTTCAGAGCGCGCGGGTCGTTGAAGCCGCGCACTCCCCGCAGCGTCCCAAAGGCGTGATCGAAAGAGCGATTCTCCTGCATCAGAATCACAATGTGCTCGGCATCAAGCCAGGTGGAGCCTGGTGCTGGTTCAATCGCCAATGCGCGCTGAATGGAATCAGGCAGAAAGCCGGAAATTCCAGTGGCGCCAGAGAGGATTGCGGCAAACTTGAGGAAGCTGCGACGTGTTGGCATCTCTACTTTTGTCTCACAGGCATGTTGGAGTAGTGTGAACGTGCGTTACCGACAATTACGCACTCTATAGACTAATCAAGGCCTCATTTGTTGCTATCGGCGATTGTAGTCTCTCTTGCAGGCGCAGGACGTCGATCCGAGACCGGAGCCGAACCGAGTTCTGCGTCCTCGACTTTGAGGTCTGCCTGGGCATTTTGAAGCCACTCTCTCTGTGGTTTCGCTTGAGCCCGCAGAATAGCTAAACCGGCGCTGGTTTGTTCCCTCGCGCTCTCATACCGTTTTTGATCGAGAAGTGCGCGGCCGAGGCGAACTCTGGCGATCCCCACATTCTGATGATTGGGCGGCAGAGTGACGGCATACATCTGCAATGCCTGGTTCAAAGCACGTACCGCTTTTTCATACGACTTTTCGCGCATATAGACGGAAGAAAGATTGGCCAGTGCAATCCCGATATAGTAGTGCTTTCCGTGGTATACCGCGCGGCAAATATCGGCCATGCGCTTGAAATCATCCTCCGCTTCCTTCAGATTTCCCGCACTGAGCGCGGCATGACCGAGGTCGTTCAGCGTCGTTGCAACGCGTGGGTGGACCTTGCCATACACATGCTCTTCAATAGCGAGCGCCTGGCGAAGCATGGGGAGTGCCTCTGTTGTCTTGTTTTCAATCAGGAGTGTGCGGCTAAGGATCGTCATCGCTGATGCAGTTTCCGGATTGTCATTTCCGTAAAACTGCTGTTCGATAGCCAGCGCCTGTCGGCCAAAACTCTCAGCTTCCTTGTAGTGGCTCCATTCAAACTGGATGGCGCCAAGATTGATGAGGTCGTCAGCTACCTGCGGATGATTGTTGCCGTAGATTTCACGGTCAATGGAGAGGACACGGTGATTCAGTTCATTGGAGATCTGCAGGTGCCCCGCATAGAACTGAGAGTTGGCTAATTCCGTCAGGCTGGAGGATAAGTCGCTCTCCACGCCATCAGGTCCGGATTGAAGGTCAACTGCTTGTTGCAGTGCCTGAATGGCGCCGTCATATTTGCCTTGATCCTCCAGCACCATACCCAGAAGGGAGATGGCCCGGGCGCGTGCTGGATGAGCAGGAGGCAATCGTTTCGTGTCGATCTCAATGGCTTGCCGTGCGAGCTTCTCCGCGTCGTCATAGCGGGCCTGGTCCAGTCGCAGATGACTGAGAGCTTCAAGCGTCTCCGCGACTTCTTCACTCTCAGAACCAAATAGTTGCGTGCGCATGCGCAGCGCTGATTGCAGTAAGCCTTCCGCCTTGTCCAGTTTGCCAAGCTTTTCTTCAATGCTGCCGAGAGTCTGGAACAGTTCTGCCTGCGCCTTGGGTGTGGCGCTCAGGGCATTTGCTTCTTGAATTCCTCGGTCGACAAGAGAGACAACCCGCAATTGATCCGACGGTCCCGCCTGTGCGTCTCCGCCCTCAAACAGCTTCATCAGGAAGCCCTGCAACCGTTCGGTGCGTGCCGCCTCGGCCAGTGCTGCATCGCGAGCTTTCGTGATGCGATAAGCAGAAAAGCCAATCAGCGCCGCTGCAAACAGGATGACCGCCGCTGCCAGCGCGACGCCTCGACGGTTTCTGCGCACAAATGTGCTTGTTCGATACAAAAGACTGTCGCCTCGTACATCAAGCGGTTCATTGTGGAGAAAGTGATCCACGTCGCGAATCAACGCATCGACGGAACGGTAGCGGCGGGCGGGGTCCTTGTGCATGGCGGTCAGGCAAAGCACGTCGAGATCAGCCCAGAGTTGTTTGCTCGCACGCATCCAGGTGTGATTGGCCGTGTCGCGTTTGCTCGTCGCCAAAGAAGAAGGCTTCGGCGGCTCGTGCTCCACAAGGACGGTGACAGCCTCGCGAGGAGTCAGGTTCTTCAGTTCGAAGGGAAGTTCCAATGTGAGCAATTCGAATAGGAGAACGCCCAGTGAATATACGTCCATTTGCACGCTGGCTGGTTCGCCGCGGACCTGTTCCGGAGACGCATAAGCGGGCGTCATCATGCGCAGTGCCGTTACCGTTTGGCGCGCATCCAGGTCGAGTGAGTCCAGTTGTTTCGCGATGCCAAAATCCAGTAGACGGATTGAACCATCGTCTTTAACCAGGATGTTGGATGGTTTCAAATCGCGATGAATCACCGCCTGCTGATGTGCATATTGCACAGCATCGCACACCATTCGAAACAGTTGCAGTCTGCGCCTAAGTGCGCAGTTGTGTTTCGCGCAGTATTCGGTAATCGGAACTCCCTGTACATACTCCATTGCGAACCAGGGCGTTCCGTCAGGGAGCACATTCGCGTCATACAGGTGGGCAATTGAGGCGTAATTCAGGTGGGCAAGTGTGCGTTGTTCGCTCAGGAAACGCTCGCGTCGTGCCGGACTCAACCACGCATCGCGCAAGACCTTGATGGCAACCTGGCCTCCTACGTCCTCACGCTCGGCCAGATAGACCACTCCCATTCCGCCTTCGCCCAGAAAGCGAGTGGTACGGTAGAGGCCAAATTCCCTTGGAAGAAAATGCGCATTCGCTTTGCTATCGATTAGTGCATCTACCAGCTGAGGCAGATTGTCCTCAACCAGCGGATTGCCTCTCTCCTCTTCGTTAAGCATGGCCCTTACTTGTTCAAGTACCACCTCGTGACCGGCTCCGTGGGCCCGAATGAACGCATCGCGTTCCTCCCGCGGCTGCTCCAGCGCGCGGTGAAACAGCGATTGAACTTGCTCCCACTCAGCTTGGTTCATCGGAATCCTGTGCTGTTATTCCTTGTTCTGCTTACGTAATTGCGACCCCAGCCAGGCGCGAGCGGCACGCCAGTCACGCAACACGGTTGCTTCTGAAATTTGCAACTCCTGAACGATTTCGGCCACTTCCATTCCCGCGAAAAAACGGCATTCCACCACCATTGCCTGCCGCGCGTTGAGCTCGGTTAGCTCCTCTAGCGCCGCATCGAGTGCAAGCAGTTCAGAAGCGCGCTCCATCGAATGTGCCAAAGATTCATCGAATGTCACAAAAAGAAAATCGCCGCCGCGCTTGTCTGCGCTCTTGCGTCGCGCGGCCTCCACCAGCAACTGCCGCATCGCACGGGCGGCAATCCGTTTGAAGTGGAGTTTGGACTCACAGGCAAAATCAGGTGACCTGGCCAGCTTCATCCATGCCTCGTTCACAAGCGTAGTGGCGCTCACCGCCGCTCCTGGATCGCTCTTGCGGACCGCAGTGGCAATACGGCGCAGTTCTTCGTACGAAGCGCTGTACAGTGCGTCCAGAGCCTGTCTTTCAGGCACAGGACTCTCCCGGGCGTCTCCTCGACGAGCCAACATTACAGAATGTTCTGTTTCCATGACGGTTTTCCCTGCAACTCTGCGCAATGTGCGGTTGAGGAGAGTTAATTGCCGGCGACTACATGAGGAAGCTGAGCCCTGATGATTGCTTTCGAGCATGGTAGCACTCGCAAAACTCTCTAACAACCCAGCAACTCCAGTTGATCTCCACAACTGGAGAGGAGGCGAAACATGGCAAAACGAGGGAAGATTCTACGCGATCCGACGCACGGTCCGGGTCTGGTGGTTGTCGATGGTCAGCAGTACACGTTTGCTTTGGAAGGTAACTGGAAGTCCTCCAGTCTTCCCCAGCCTGGTGTCGTAGTGGATGTAGAGTTCGGGCCTGACGGTGCCATTTCCTCCGTTTCCGCCGTGGCAGAGTCTCAGTTGGCCAAAGAACAGGCCGAACAGGCCCTGAGTGCTGCAAAGGAAAAGGGAGCAGCTTTCGCATCCAGCGCTGTGGCGCAGTTCGGGTTACCCACCCTCATCGCAACGGGCCTCGTCTTCATCGGATGGTTCTTTCTGGCCACCGTTTCGTATAACACAGGATTTGCCGGCAAGATTGAGTTCACGTTCTGGCATGTGCTCGCCTTGCTGAATTCATCTAACCTGATGGATACAATCCAATCTGCGCAGGGCAATGGAAGTGCCGGATTCTACGGCTTTCTGGCTGTCGTGGCACTGGTTGGCCCCTTTTTGAGTGCCGTCTGGAAGGACAAGCGTGCTGCGTTGGGTGGCCTGCTCCCAGTGCTGTTCATGTTTCTCGTTGCAATCCTGGTGAAGCACAGTCTTTCTTCCGCAACCGCTGCCATGCCTTCGGAGTTTGCATCGGAGATGAGCAAGGAAATTTCCAAGCAAATCTCCGTCGGCATGGGCGCTTATCTGTCGCTCCTGGCGTCTTTGTATCTCGGCTTCATGAGCGTGAAGAAGTTTCTGGCCGCCAAGGCTGCTTCCTGAGTGCTGTTGTCACGGACGACAAAGTACTCGTTCGTCTGGAATGAAGTTTCATCTTAACCCTCCCCCCAAAAACTCGCTCAGGAGGTTTTTGTCATGAGCAAGAATCATTTGATTGCAACGTTGCAGTTTCCGGCCATCCTTGTGGGATTGCTGTTGGCTGCGCTTCCAATCTCTCTGCAGGCGCAAGGGCGTCTGACACCTCAGCAGCACCAGCGGCTCATGTCCTATGTGAACAGTGACGACGGCCAGAAACTTCTCGCTGACCCGATTGTCAAGGCGCAGCTTGCCCATCTGATGGGTCCTCAAGTAAGTCATCTCCTCAAAGATCTCGATGTGCACGGGCCCATTGGCGTGCAGGATGGCATGCTCATTCTGACGGGAAATGCGCCGAATATGGGCATGGAGGAGAACGGATTCATCGGTGTGAAGCTATACAACGGTGAAGTGGTGGCATGCATTTTTACCCATGGGCATGTAGAGGTTTTCACAAAGCAGCCTAAGTTCGACTACCTCTCGCAGGCGGTGCATCAGTGGGCAGTTTGGATCCTGGCGAGTGCGCAATTGCAGGGCAGACAGCCAGCGAATGTCGTAATGCATACAGCGAGCTAACGCGGAATTTGCAGGGAGATTGTCATGGGGACTTCTGAGATCGTTGGCAGAAAACATTTGGTTGCGTATCTGCAAATTCTGGTCATTTACGGATTTCTTTTGATTCCGACAACGGCATTATTCGTCTGGCTGGGTAGCACCACGCAATACAGAGTACCTACCTGGCTGGTTCTCGGAGTACTGGCAATTGACCTGTTTTTCGCATTTGGGGCGATTCGCTCTTTCATGGAAACGAAGAATTTCACCTGGACTTTGACCGAAGAAGGTGTCGATATTCGCAGCGGCTTTTTCTTCTGGCAAAAGTCTCACTTCGATTTGCCCTACGACACGATCTTTGAGGCGTACTACACATTTGGCTTTTTCGCCAAGATGCTGGGATATGGAACCTGTGTAATCCGGCGAACGGAAGGTGTCACCTCTGCCTATGAGGCAACCTTCATTGCGCGCCCAGGCCTGATAGTGGGAGAAATCAACAAGAGGGTCAAAGAATTACGTGTGCAGGCCAAGCAATCCTTATTAATGCAGATGGCCGGCCCCGCACAGCCAATGATTGCTCCGGCGGAAACGAAGAAAAGTTCAGCAGAGCATATTCGCGAACTGATCGCACTCAAATCAGAAGGGGCCATCAACGACGAGGAATTTCAAACGATGAAGCGTCGTATCGTGGAAGGAGGGAATCTTTAATTCGTGGTACCGGCTGAATCCGTTCGATTGTACGTGGCGGACCTTGTCACCGAATGCCGAGCAACTTGTGTGTCTGCAGACTGAGCCGCCACTTCGGATTCTCAGCGCAGAATTGCATGGAAGCTTTCAACCACTCTGCCGCATTGGGTCCATCCATGGGCTGGATGTAGAAGTAGCGGAATGCCAGATTTTCGAATTGGCGCGGGTCGTCCGCCTGCGGGTGGACGATCTTCAGTTCATCGCCGGCTTTGACCACCAACTCGGCACCTGCCTTTGGGCTTACGCACACCCAGTCCACACCGGCCGGAACTTCCAGCGTGCCGTTGGTCTCTATGGCAATCTCGAAGCGCTCTTCATGCAGTGCGTCAATCAGGTCGGCGTCCAGTTGCAGCAACGGTTCGCCTCCGGTACACACAATGAATCTCTTATCATGGCTCGACGCGGGCCAGTAGCGCGCCACTTCTGTGGCAAGTTCACGCGCGGTGACAAACTTGCCGCCGCCGATTCCATCTGTTCCCACAAAATCCGTGTCGCAAAACTTGCAAACAGCATCCGTGCGGTCTGCTTCTCGGCCGCTCCATAGATTGCAGCCCGCAAAGCGGCAAAACACGGCAGGACGGCCCGTGTTGGCTCCTTCACCCTGGAGCGTATAGAAGATCTCTTTGACTGCGTATGCCATGATTCTTATCCGGCCTTCACGTACCGGACTGGGTCTGTCTGTCCCGCCTCGGCAAAACCCTTTAGGCGAAGCTGGCATGCATCGCACGCACCGCACGCCATGCCATCCGGAGAGGGGTCATAACAGGTAACAGTCAGCGAGTAGTCCACGCCAAGCTTAAGGCCAGTCTCCACAATTTCACGTTTGCTCATCGCAATCAGCGGTGTGTGAATGCGAATGAGACGATGATCTTCGCTGCCTATTTTTGTGCCGAGATTCGCAACGCGCTCGAAAGCCTCAATGAACTCTGGACGGCAATCCGGGTAGCCGCTGTAGTCGAGCGCATTCACTCCGATGAAGATATCTGTGGCTCCAAGAGTTTCTGCCCAGGCCAGGGCGAGCGAAAGGAATACGGTGTTACGAGCCGGTACGTAGGTGACGGGAATTCCGGTGGCAATCTCGTCCGGCTGCCGGTTCTTGGGGACGGGTAATTCGGAAGTAAGTGCGGAGCCGCCAAATGACCGCAGGTCGACGTTGGCAATAACATGCCGTTCGACACCGGCCTGTTGGGCAATGCGCCGTGCGGCATCCAACTCCAGCCTGTGATTCTGTCCGTAATCAAAGCTGAGCGCGTGGACGAGATAGCCCTCGTTCCGCGCAATTGCGAGTACCGTGGTCGAGTCGAGCCCGCCGCTCAACAGGACAACCGCCTTTTTTGCTGAAGTATCCATGGAGAAAGAAATGCCGGCGCTCATTCGGCCGGACATATCAAGTTTATCATCGCGTTGATTGTGGCCAGAGCTTGGAATCCCATTCCAAACACGCAATATGCTCATTATTGGTCTAAGTTCTGCGTTCTCCTCGCATCGCGGGATTGTCAAAGCCGAAGCGCAGGTGAGATTCTTCTTGGCGAGATTGCGCACCGTCTGGAGTGCGCCGCAAACAACTTCCCAATGGAAAAAGGAGAAGAGGCTTATGGCTCTACGCAACAACTGTGTTCTGGCAATGATTGCGCTTTTGTTGGCGCTTCCCTTGTCGTGCTCTGCCGAGTCCGGCAAAGAACCGCAATGGGTGGGCACCTGGGCAACCTCGCCCATGCTCGCCGATGGCGGCTTTCGTGTACATGCATTTGGTGGTACAACGTTGCGCCAGATCGCCCACATTTCCATTGGGGGTTCAGCTCTGCGCCTGCGCTTTACCAACGAGTTCGGCACCGACCCATTGACCATATCGAACGCGCACGTTGCGCTCGTCGAGAGCGGTTCGTCCACTAAGGCCGGCACTGACCATGCGGTTACCTTCAGTGGTGCTACTTCGGTCAAGATTCCCGCGGGAGCCGTGATGTACTCAGATTCGGTGCAAATGAATGTTGCGCCTCTCTCTGATCTTGCGGTCAGCTTCTATATTCCGTCGCAGGTGATGCGTGCGCAAACCTTCCACGACTTTGCCGACCAGGACAACTATATGGCGAAGGGTGATGTCGCCGGTGAGGCGACTCTTTCAGAGCCGGCATCGCTTGATTCCTGGTATTTCTTTGATGGTATCGATGTGCCAGCAGAAAAGGGTGGCCGCTCCATCGTGACTCTCGGTGACTCCATTACCGATGGCGCGCACTCCACGCGCAATGCCAATCGCCGCTGGCCCGATGTTCTGGCAGAGCGGCTTGTCAAGGATGCGAGTCTGGGGCAGGTCGGTGTTCTGAATGAAGGCATCGGCGGCAACCGCGTGCTGAACGATGGTTACGGCCCAAGTGCGGTGGCGCGCCTGGACCGCGATCTGCTTGCACAGAACGGTGTGAAATACGTGATCGTCCTTGAAAGTATTAACGACATTGGCAGGCTCGCCCGCTTGAGCAGCCCTGACGATCTGATTGACGCAAAGGACTTGGAACTGGGCCTCAGCCAGATTGTGAGCGTCGCCCACGAACACGGCATCAAAGCAATCGGTGCCACTCTCACTCCTTACAAGGGCGCCGGCTACTTCAGTGAGAAGGGCGAGCAGGTTCGCAAGGAAGTGAACGACTGGATTCGTCACAGCGGAACTTTTGATGGCGTCATCGACTTCGACAGAATCACATCAGACCCAAACGATGCGGACCAATTTAATCCGGTCGACGATTCGGGCGATCATCTGCACCCCGGTGATGCGGGCTACAAGGCAATGGGTGAAGGAATCGACCTGAAGATATTCGCCAATCAGTAGTGCAGATAAGCGTCTGACCGTAGATTGGCGAATCCGCAACAGTTCAATCATGGCATTGCCAGTCAAGTCCAATGGGAAAGTTACGGAGATGAAGCGAGACATCACTCGGCGCGAGTTCAACGCTCAATTGGGATTATCACTTGCAGGTGCCCCTCTACTGTTCAAGACAAGGGCCGCAGAATGGGGCGATCAACAGGTCGCTCCATTTCTGACCCCATACAAATCCGAAAAGCTCATACTCGGCCCCTCACTCGAACCGGGCGCTTTCGACAGCAAGTCAGTCGACGACCCCTTTGTCTTTCTGCATGATGGTGCTTTCTACATGCTGTACATAGGGTTTGACGGCATCGGTTACCAAAGTGGCCTCGCCAAATCGCATGACCTTGTTCATTGGGAGCGCGTTGCCTGCGTGGCCAGACGAGATCCAAAGTCGAAATACACAAAGTTCAATGTGGCCATGAGTTGTCTATTACGTGACCATCAGTTGACCGGAACGGGCGAAGTGAAGAAGGTGGGCGGGCGCTTTCTCGGCGCATGGCATGCCTATCCGAGTGCGGGGTACGAAGAGGGTGCTGCCGTTATCGGCCTTGCATGGAGCGACGACCTGTTGCACTGGGATCTGACGGATCCTATTCTCTTTCCGCAGGACGGCGCACCATGGGAGCACGGCGGACTCTACCGCCCAAATCTCATCGAACACGACGGCCTCTACTATCTCTACTACAACGCCAAAACAGATCCACTTCCCAAATCGAACGGCGGAGGATGGCACGAGCAATCCGGTGTAGCCACTTCACGCGATCTGAAGCACTGGACCCGTTATGGAGGCAGTCCAATTCTGCGCAATGGTGGTCACGATGCCTGGGACGCACGCTTTGCGAGTAACCCATTTGTCGTCCAGCACAACCATCTGTGGGGCATGTACTACTTTGGCCTCGACTGGAATGGAAGGGCGCGGGAACTTCTTGCGCTGGGACACGATCCTTATCACTTCTCAAAGGTGAACCAGGTCATTCTCGACGTGGGTGCTCCGGGTACGGTGGACGAAACTTACGCACATAAGCCCTGCGTGTTTTATCACCACCGGACGCTCTACCACTTCTACTGTGCGGTTTCAGGAAAGTGGCCGAACGAGGTGCGCGGAGTCTCCGTTGCCCGGTCGAAGCCTTGGTAACCGCGAGTATGGCCGCGATTCGTCTTGGCGAGGAAGTGAAGTCCTGACCGCAATGCCTATGCCGCAGGATTATTCTCAAAGAAGCATGATTTCTCCTTTTTGGATGCGTCGCTTCTGGTTTTCGAGAGCTGAGGCTTCTTCTGTTTCATCAGCACCTTGGTATATGCGCATCTTCTGCATCCTTATTCTGGCCCTAGTTCCATTCACTGCATGTCATCGCAACGCACAAACCACACTGACAATATCCGTCGCAGCCAGCCTGGAAGGAACCATCGAGCCAGTAGAGGCGGCCTACCACGCAGTCCATCCTGACATCGCCTTTCGCAACAATTTCGGCTCATCGGGCACGCTCGCGCGCGAAATTGAGAATGGCGCGCCTGTGGATGCCTTCCTCTCCGCGGCAGAGGGACCAATGAACAGCCTGGCCGCCCAGAATCTGCTTGCTCAAAGCTCGCGCCTCAATGTGCTGCAGAACTCGCTTGTTCTGATTGCACCTCAAAGCTCCAAGCTGGCCAACTTCCAGGAGCTGACCTCAAACTCGGTCAAACTGATTGCGCTTGGAGACCCGGCAAGTGTTCCAGCGGGACAATACGGCAAGGCTGTTCTGGATGCACTCGATCTCTACGACAAGGTGAAGCCGAAACTCGTGCTCGGCAAAGACGTCCGCCAGGTATTGACCTATGTTCAGACGGGCAATGCCGATGCCGGTCTTGTATACGCGACAGACGCCAGGTCCACATCCCTGGTCCGCATTGTGGCGGTGGCACCAGCCGGCTCGCACAAGCCCATTGTTTATCCCGCGGCTGTGCTGGCGGCCAGCGCACACAGCAACCAGGCGAGGGATTTTGTCCGGTTTCTCACTAGCCCGCAGGCAAAGGAAATCTTTACACAACACGGATTTACAATTGCGTCATCGTGACCATGCCGGCCGATTTCTCACCGCTGTACATTTCCATTGCAACCACTTGTGCAGCTACGGTGGCAACTTTTCTTGCTGGCGTCCTGGCTGCGTGGCTCATGTATGGCCGCCGCGGCAGTTTACGCGCATGGATTGACGGAATTCTGACCCTTCCTCTGGTTCTGCCACCCACGGTGGTTGGTTTTTTCCTATTACTGGTTTTTGGTCGCCGCAGTCCCATCGGACACGCTCTTGAGCGCATCGGTTTTGAGGTGGCCTTTTCCTGGCCGGCCACCGTCATCGCCGCCACGGTCGTGGCTTTTCCCTTGATGTACCGGACAGTTCTGGGCGCATTCGAACAGGTCAATCCCAACTACCTGCAGGCGGCTCGCACGCTCGGCGCCTCCGAGTGGCTCGTGTTTCGCTCTGTATTGTTGCCGCTCGCCGGTCCGGGCGTTGTAGCTGGAACAGTACTTGCGTTTGCGCGCGCCATGGGCGAGTTTGGCGCCACGCTCATGCTTGCAGGCAACATTCCCGGTCGAACGCAAACCATGCCAATCGCCATCTTTTCGGCGGTTGAAAGCGGTCATCCTGCCGTCGCATTTCTCTGGGTTGCATTGATTGTCCTGCTTTCGCTCGCCATCATTCGATTGTTGAACGTGGAGAGGAAAGCGCGTTTTCACCTCGCTGCCAAAAATCCCCGCAGCTTCGAGTACGAGTCTCTGCCGAAAGTACTGCCGCCACATCAACCTTCGCTTGCCGTCAATGCAGGCAAGACTCGCGCAAACCTCTCCGTGGACGTGAACCGCCAGCTTGACTCCTTCAACCTTCAAGTAGCCTTTGACGTAGGCGACGGAACTCTCGGTCTGCTTGGGCCGTCCGGCTCGGGAAAATCGATGACGCTGCGCATGATCGCCGGACTTACCAGGCCGGAGAAAGGACGCATCGTACTCAATGGCAAGCCGCTGTTTGATGCCGACGTAAAGGCGAATGTGCCAGCGGCCGCGCGCAAGGTCGGTATTGTCTTCCAGGACTACGCGCTCTTTCCTCATATGTCCGTCGCGCAGAATGTGGGCTTCGGACTATCTCATCTTCCCGGCCCGCAGCGCGAAGAGCGTGTTGCGCATCAACTGGCGCGGTTACATATTTCAGACCTCGCCGATAGATTTCCGCGCGAGATCTCCGGTGGCCAGCGCCAGCGCGTGGCCATTGCCCGATGTCTTGCAACCGAACCCGACCTGCTGCTCCTCGATGAGCCATTTGCCGCGCTTGACCCTCACCTGCGTCGTCAGACTGAAGAGCAGTTGCGCGCCGCTCTTGCTGGTTATCGCGGCTCGGTCATCTTCGTTACCCACGACATGGAAGAAGCCTTTCGTTTCTGCTCGGAATTACTCGTGCTCGATCAGGGACAGGTCATTGCGCACGGTCCCAGAATTGAACTGTTTGAGAGTCCAGGCAGAGTTGCGGTTGCTCGTCTTACGGGGTGCAAGAACATCGCTGCTGCTCGCCAGACCACCGCAAACCGTGTGGCGGTGGATTCTTGGGGATGCGAGTTGCAGATTCTCACGCAAGCAGGTGCGGAAATCACCCATATCGGCTATCGCTCGCACCAGTTCACGCTGCAGGGAC
Organism: uncultured Acidobacteriaceae bacterium; assembly: GCA_963814335.1. Taxonomy (GTDB): domain Bacteria; phylum Acidobacteriota; class Terriglobia; order Terriglobales; family Acidobacteriaceae; genus Telmatobacter. Next base: position 142,527 of record CAWFCO010000006.1, read on the forward strand.
CGGAAGAGGCGCCAAACACCTTCGCCTGCTGGTTGGTCAGCACCAGTGAGGCACCGCATGAGATGACCCTCTATTTGCGTTTGGGCGGCGCTCCCGGTCCGGACGATGCACATCACGTGCAGGCCGACCTGCCGAAGTCGGAATGGCGCAAACTGCAGCAACAGCCCCAGCCTTGGCGCCTGACTCTTGAGCCCGACAGAATCTTGGCCTTGCGCCATTGAGATCCAATGCTCCCTTTCAAAGCGCAAAAATTACCCGATGGTACACTAAATCCATGGGGGCGGACGACGCACATATAAGGAGAATGAAGCTGTTCGGGATGGCTCTTTGCTTTCTCGCGGCGCTCTTCTTCGTGGAAGCCAAAACCGCCTGGGCGAGTGGCGATCAATTCACTCCAACTGAAATTGCAGCAGTCAAGGTTTGCGACGCCGATCGGATTCCGATTGTCGCTTTCAGTGACGTTCAAGAGGCAGCGCCGGTAAGGTGCGCTCCCGCCGCATCCTGGCCTGGCATATGTCTGCATGTAACAGGGCCGGATGTGAAGGTGTTGTACAGGGCATTGACGAAGCCCGTGTCCCGCGAAATCTACCGTGGTGAAATTCCCTTTGCGTTAACAAATCTACCCCCTCCCTTCAACTCCTGACATACAGGCAAGACGACTGGATTACCGCTGCAGGTTTATCTGCTCGGCTGGTTTACTTGTCTCTGCTGGGAAAATGAGTGGTTGCATGGATGCAAATCAATGCCATTTGGCGCGCCAGTTCAAAGCTGTTGCGTCAGAGCGGAGGTATGCCCTCAAAGCGCTCAGCCATTGCCCTTAATGCTGCTTTTCATTCTCGTGCAGTAAGCCAACCCGTACGCGCAATACAGCGTCAAACCCAATCGTCACCATATGCATTGTGTTCCGCAGGATTCACGCGCTATTCACGATGTAGTTCGAATTCCCGTCAATGATGCCAACTGGAGCAGTTCTTTCATGATCTTCAAACGATCTCTTGCAACGCCTGTATCTGCCTTGGGACTTGTCGCAATTATTTCCATCAGTGGATGCCGATCCAACGCGCCCGCCACAAAAGCGCGCGCGGCGGCGATTCCAACGGCAAGAGTCGCCGTAGCTAAGGTCGGAGGCATTTCTCAAGAGCTCACGCTCGCCGGCCAGTTTCAGCCTTATCAGGTGGTAGACGTTCACCCCAAAGTGAGCGGCTATATGACCCGCATCAATGTCGATATTGGAGACATTGTGCACAAGGGGCAGGTGCTGGCGGTACTCGATGTTCCCGAACTCAAAGCCCAGTTGCAGCAAACTGTGTTCCAGTTGCAGCAAAGCAAGGAAGAGATAACGCGTACGCAGCGCGAAATCAGCCGCGCGGAGGCCAATCACGCTGCCTTGCATGCCGCATATCAGCGGCTCAAGCAGGCTGCGGCCACCCGTCCCGGACTCATCGCGCAGCAGGAACTTGACGATGCCGCTGCAAAGGACCTCTCGTCTGAGGCGCAAGTGGATGCGGCGAAAGCTGCCATGGCCGCCGCAAAGGAACACTCCGGGGCGGCACAGGCTGACAACGAGCGGGTTGAGGCGCTGCACAATTACACCAATGTGACCGCGCCTCTGGATGGAGTGGTTATCTGGCGCTATGCAGACACCGGGGCTCTTATTCAGGGTGGTACCAACTCCAACAGTCAGGACCTGCCCATCGTTCGACTCTCGCAAAGTAATCTGCTGCGACTCCGAATCCCTGTACCTGAGAACGATGTGAGATATGTGCACGAAGGCGACCAGCTTCAAGTGCGGGTCGATGCAATTAGCCGCTCATTCACGGGAAAGATTGTTCGCTTCACACGAAACGTAAACTTCGAAACGCGCACAATGGAGACCGAGATCGACGTAAAGAATGATGATCTCTCCATTGCGCCGGGCATGTATGCCAACACTGCCCTGCAACTGGCGCATGTTCAGCATGTAATAACCATTCCAGTCGAAGCTGTAATCCTGCGCGGGGATCAAAGAATGGTTTACGTGCTCGATGCATCCAATCATGTCCATATCCGCAACATTACTGTTGGCATGGAAGGATCGAAACTCGCGGAAATCAAAGATGGTCTGGCTGCAGGTGATCGTGTCCTGATTGGCGGACAGGATAGTTACACGGACGGCGAAGAGGTGAATCCTCTTGTAGCCGCCACCCAGGCCTCCGAGACAGTCCAGCAAACCGGCGGAATGATTGATCTAAAGGGTGACGCGGCAGGAGGCAATGACTAATGCCGAAGTTTGCTCTCCGCTATCCCTTCTTCATCATTATGTTGTGCCTGGTGGTTACGCTTATCGGTTGCGTGACTGTTGTGCGCATGCCGGTCGACCTGTTTCCCAAGATCGACATGCCGGTAGTTGTCGTTGCAACGTTCTACAACGGCATGCCTCCCCAGCAGGTCGAATCAGACATCACCAACACCTTCGAACGCTTCTTCACTTTCGCCGCAAATGTCGATCACAGCGAATCACGATCCCGCACCGGCGTAAGCCTCATCAAGATTTATTTCAAACCGGGCACTGACCCAAACGCGGCACTCAGTAATATCGCAAATCTCGCCATGGCAGACCTGCGAAGATTGCCCCGAGGTACGCTGCCTCCCGTGGTCCTGGGAATGGATGCTTCCTCGCAGCCGGTTTGCCTGGTCACCCTTAAGGGCAAAGGACTGAGTGAAGCTCGGATGAAGGATATTGCGCAATTTACGGTGCGCAATCAGATCTCCAACGTTCAGGGTGCCTCGATTCCCACTCCATATGGAGGGACCTACCGGCAGATTCAAATTTATGTGGATCCGCTCAAGCTTGAGGCCCGCAACCTGAGCTTGAATGATGTGGTGAAATCCGTCGACAGTTCCAATCTTATTCTGCCTGCCGGCGACGTTGAAATTGGGTCGAAAGACTTCAACATTTATGCAAACAGTCAGTTTCCCAGCGCAACGGCCATGAATTCGATGCCGCTGAAATCCGTCGGCAATTCGTCGATTCTGGTTGGCGATATTGGCAAAGCTGTCGATTCAGGTGCGCGCCAGTACAACATCGTTCGCATTGACGGACAACGCTCAGTTTGTTTGCCGATCTTCAAGCAGGCCGGCGACAGCAATACAATCGTCATTGTCAACGGAATCAGGTCTGCACTGAAGAAGCTGGTTGATATCCCGAAGTCCCTTGAAACCGCTGTGGTCTTCGATCAATCGATGTTTGTCAAATTGGCCATCAGTAATGTCTCGCGTGAAGCTTTGATCGGCCTCATACTAACGGGCATCTTGATCCTGATGTTTCTCGGCAGCCCGCGTGCCACCGTGGCCGTGCTTCTGGCAGTGCCGCTTTCCATGTTGGTGTGCTTAACGATTTCAAACTACATGGGCGGTTCCATCAACACAATGATTCTCGGCGGCCTTGCGCTCGTGTTCTCGCGCTTGATTGACAACGGTGTCATTGTGCTTGAGAACATCTTCCGTCACATGGAGTCGGGCGAATCGCCCGCCGTTGCCGCGGAGAAAGGTGGAACTGAAGTGTCGCTGGCGGTCCTCGCGGCCACATTTACAACCGCCATTGTCTTTTTCCCGGTGACCTTCTTCAGCGGCGTGAGCAAGTACATCTTCACTCCGCTTGCACTTGGTGTTGTCCTTTCCATTTTTGCTTCTTACTTCTTTGCGATGACTGTTGTCCCTCTCTATTGCGCGAAATTTATCCGCGTACACGACGATGGAGAGCACGGCACAAAAAAGAAGACAGGAGTTTTTGCTCGCTTTGACCGCGCCTTTAATCAGAAGTTCCAGGAATTGCTCGATTGGTATGAAGGGCTAGCTAAGCGCGCCATGAAGCGACCGGGTTGGACTGCCGGACTGATCCTTGGTGGAGTGACCCTTTCGCTCCTTGTCACGGCACCCTTTGTGGGCCGGGCCTATTTTCCTCGGACGGACCCCGGGCAGTTCATCATCAACGTGCAGATGCCGAGCGGTTCACGGCTTGAGGTTAGCAATGACTACATCGCGAAGGTCGAAGATGTAATTCGTAGTGTGGTTCCATCCCAGGATCTGGGCATGATCGTTTCGAACATTGGCGTCTCGCCGGGCCTCTCGTCGATCTACACCCCAAACGCCGCCACTGATTCGGCTTTTGTTCAGGTAAGCCTCAAGTCGGAACATCGGGTGGGAAGCTATGCGTACATGCGGCGGGTGCAGCGCAAACTGACCGCAGAAATGCCTGAAATCAGAACGTACTTTCACGCTGGTGGTCTGGTTGATGGAGTCATCAATCAAGGCCTTCCCACACCCATCGACATTCAGATTCAATCAAAAGATCTGAATGGCTCGTATGTTCTTGCGCAGCAATTGGCCGCCAAGATTCAGAAAATGCCAAATGTAAGTAGCGCCTTCGTTCCTCAAAGTATGGATTTCCCCGGACTCCAGCTGAATATCGACCGTCAGCGGGCAAGTCTGGTCGGCCTTACCACCAAAGACATTGTCGACAACCTCATTACTGCGCTGACTTCAGACGGAATGGTGGCGCCAAGCTACTGGATTGACCCGAAAAGTGGGAATAACTATCTCGTCACTGTGCAGTATGCCAATCGTTGGATCAACCACATGTCCATGCAGGACCTGATGAATATTCCACTGCGCGGATCCAAGCCAGAGGGATACACGCCGATGCAGCAGGGCGGTCGCGCCACTCCGGTTTCTCTGCAGTTGCGCGGAGGCGGAAACTCCTCCGGCTACATCCCACTTAGCGCTGTCGCCAGCATCAGCAGGATTAATACACCGACCGAAGTAGACCATGATCAGATCCGCCGGGTCATCGACATTTACGTCTCCACCAAAACGGAAGCTTTGCAGGGGGTTGGACAGAGCATCAACAAACTGCTGGCAAAAACTCCGCACGATCGCAATACAGTAATCAATGTACGTGGCGCAGTGGTTCGCATGAACGATGCCTTCCGAAGTTTCGGCATCGGCCTCATCATCGCCGTCTTGCTCGTTTATCTGGTTCTGATGGCTCAGTTCACTTCCTTCGTTGATCCCTTCATCATTCTCATGGCAATTCCTCCAGGTCTTGCTGGCGTGGCAATCATCCTTCTGCTCACCGGTAGCACGCTCAACATCATGTCGCTGATGGGCGTCATCATGATGGTCGGGATCGTCGTTTCAAACTCAATTCTTATCGTCGAGTTCGCTGGCATTCTGCATGAACAGGGAATGCCGCTACTTGAGGCCACCATTGAATCCTGCCGTGTGCGTTTGCGACCCATTCTGATGACGTCACTGGCTACGCTTCTAGGCATGATTCCCATGGCGCTCGGCCTTGAAGCCGGAAGTGAACAATATGCTCCACTGGCACGCGCCATCATAGGCGGACTTGCCATCTCTGTTGTGGTCACCATGTTCCTGGTTCCTGCGGTGTACCTGGTCATCCACGGACGTGAAGAATCTCATGCAGACCCGGTGGAGGCCTGATCGATGAAGACTGCGAAATTGAACATCGCAATTCGTTGGGCGTCCGCAGCAATTCTTGGGCCCTCCATACTCGTTGCTCAACAGAGCTCGATACCTTCGGCGCCGCCCGTCAAGCTCATCGCGCAGGCCCTGCAGCCTGCGTCCCCCGCACAGCAGCAGCCAACCACTTCACCGGGGAATTCTCCCACATATCCCCGACTTACACTCGCAGATGCCGAGCACATGGCGCAGGAGCACAACCCGGACATTAGTGTGGCTCACTTGCTGGCTCTTGGGCAGGTGCAGGTTACCCGTGAAGTGCGCTCCGCCGAACTGCCCACGGCAACTGGTTCGCTCACCGCGGTGGGAGCGCATGACTTGAGCCGCATTACAGCAGGCCAGATCAATAACCCCTCAATCTATGACCGGGCCGCGGGTGGCTTGTCGGTTAGCCAACTGATCACAGATTTTGGACGCACACATCATCTGGTCCAGAGCGCAAAGGCAAATGCGGCTGCGCAGCTTGAAAATGAAAGAGCCACGCGCCAGGACGTCACGCTGGCGGTAGATCAGGCCTTCTTTCAAGCGCTCTCAGCTCAGGCCGTTCTCCAGGTTGCGAAAGGTACCGTGTCCGAACGCCAGACTACAGTGGACGAAATTTCTGCTCTGGCAAAGTCACAATTGCGTTCAACGCTTGATCTGAGCTTTGCAGACGTCCAGTTATCCCAGGCGAAACTGATGCAGCTCGATGCGCAAGACTCTGTGGACGCCGCATTCGCCAACTTGAATTCCATTCTTGGCGCGGAAACCGATCAGCGGTATGACCTGGTTGATCCCACGCCTCCTGCGTCGCAGGCTGCGCCTGCCGATTCTGAGGCCATGGTGCAGGCAGCCTTTCAGGCGCGTCCAGATCTGGCTTCTGCTATGGATTCGGCGACCGCCGCGAAGCAATACAGTTCAGCGGAGCGTGCTCTCTGGATGCCGACAGTATCTGCATTGGCAGTGGCCGGCGGCACACCGGTTCGTGCCGATCAAATTCAATCCAACTGGTATGGTGCGGCGGGCGCGAATATCAGCATTCCAATTTTCAACGGCTTCCTCTTCAATGCACGGGCCAGCGAAGCACAATTGCGGGCGGGTGCTGCCGCAGAACATGTCCGCTCGCTTCGCATTGTCATCGCCCGCGACGTACGGACTGCGGTACTCAACGCCCAGAATGCATTTCAACGAATCGGCGTAACCCAGCAAATGCTGAGTCAGGCGAACATGGCGCTTGATCTGGCTCAAACCCGCTACAAGCTCGGCTTAAGTGGGATTGTGGAATTGAGCCAGGCGCAACTTGGCCAAACACAAGCACAGATCGATTACACAAATGCTCGCTACAGTTACCAGACCGCACTCGCAGTGTTGCGTTACCAGACGGGGCAATGACTCCCCGGTCTCGAACTGGATTTGGTCTTAAGAGCGAACCGGAGTATTCCCCAGATCGTAGCGAAGCGGGCAGCTCGCGCAGTCGGGCGCTCGTCCGCAATGCGCTTTGCCCACTGCGACCACCAGCGCGTGAAACTCATTCAATTTAGTTGCACGTGTCTGCTCAGGTTCATTTGCAAAGGCTTCTTTGGAGAGTCCCGCCAGATCGTCGTAGCGTAAACCTCCCTTTACCGAACGCAGCAGGCCATGCCGATCGACAATGCGCCTCAGGTATTCATCCGCAACCGGAACCGGATGACCAAGCGCGTAGAGCAAAATTGCATCTGCTGTCTCTGGTCCAACGCCGGGTAGGGCAAGCAATTTTGGACGTAAAACGTTCGTTGGTGTTCGTGTCATGGCAGCCAGTGATCCGTTGAACTCTTTATCAAGCAGATTGATGAACGCCTTGAGGGCCGGACCTTTGCGCGATTGAAAGCCAGATGGTCGAATCAACCTGGCCAGCTCCTCAACCCGTGCCCGTCGCATTCCGGCCACGGTCAGCGCTCCTGCATTGCGCAGGTTGTCCAGTGAGCGCACCACCGATGTCCACGCGGTATTTTGGGTGAGGTATGCCCCTGCAATCACTTCGAACCGTGTTTGCGCCGGCCACCAATGCTGCGGACCATAAGCCGCGTATAGTTCTTCGTACATTGCGTGCAAACGCGCGCCGGCTCTGCCATCAGGTGCAAGTGAGCGTCTCTTCGCCTTGTCCCTCGCGGGTGTTGTGGACGTATTCGCCATCTCTCTCGGTAGGATAGAGTCAATGCCACCCGATGGTCACGCGGGACAGTGGAGATGATCGCAATGAAGAGCCATACGGAATATCTCGTCTTTGATACGAAAAAGCGCCGTGAAATGGTGCACATCACCGATCAGGTGGAGCAGATCGTGCGACGCAGCGGCGTTGCCGACGGGCTTTGTTTTGTGTCGCCCATGCATATTACCGCGGCTGTCTATGTAAACGACCACGAATCCGGCTTGATTGAAGACATCGGAAAGTGGCTGGAGGAGCTTGCTCCTGCGCGACCTGACTACAAGCACCATCAGACAGGCGAAGACAATGGGGACGCGCATCTCAAGTCGCTGTTGCTGCATCACGAAACGACGCTTCCAGTCACAAAGGGGAAGCTCGATCTCGGAACCTGGCAGCGCATCTTTTATGCCGAGTTCGACGGTCAGCGCAGGAAACGCGTCATTGTCAAGGTGCTCGGCATCAGTGCAGACGAAATGCAGGACTGAACTGATCGTGGATCATCGTTTGCGTGCATCGCTCTCCGTAATGGTGCGCCAAACGTTTCGAGGAGTTTGATCTCCAGCTTCTCTGACAACCCGCTGGTACAAGAAACCGCCGGTGGGTTCGTCCAGTTGGACGGCATGAACCTGCACGCCAGCGGCTCTTTCTCTCAATGGAATAATTAGGCAACGACTGTGAGCTCTTCTTCCAGTTGTTGCTTCTGGTAAAGGCTCGCGTAATAGCCGTCGCGAGCAAGCAACTCATCATGCCTGCCAAGTTCCACAATGCGCCCATGCATCAATACGGCAATCTGGTCGGCATGTTGCACGGTCGAAATTCGATGCGATATCAGGATCGTCGTCGTATCGTCCGTGTACGAACGCAGTCCGCCCAGAATCCGCTCCTCCGTGTAGGTATCCACGCTCGCCAGGGCATCGTCGAGAATCATGATCGGAGACCGCCGGAGGAGTGCTCGCGCAATTGCCGCGCGCTGCTTTTGACCGCCAGAGAGAGTAACGCCGCGTTCACCCACCATCGTATCGAATCCCATTGGAAAATCCTGGAACTCCGCACGGATATGTGCGGCTTCCGCAGCCTGCAACAGATCTTCCTCTGTTGCGTGCGGCGCGCCGAACGCGATGTTCTCACGAATGGTCTCGCTGAAGAGGAACGTCTCCTGGGGAACCATGCCGATATTCCGCCGCAACACCGCCAGTGGATACTCCTTCGGCTGCCGTCCATCCAGGAACAGCGTTCCTTCCGGCGCTTCATACAACCGGGCAATCAGATTGATGAGTGTTGATTTGCCCGCGCCAGTTGGACCCACGATTGCGAGGCTTGATCCAGCCGGGATGGTAAGAGAGATATCGCGTAAGACAGGCGTTTCGCCGTAGCTGAAGCTCAAATGGCGAAACTCGATATCGCCGCGCATCGTGAACTCTGGCGTTATCGTCGGGTCGGCGGCGCTGTCATCAATCGCTGGATGTACGTGGAGCAGGTCACCAATGCGCGTTACGGAAGCCGTCCCGCGTTGGAATAGGTTGACCACCCAACCCACCGCAATGATGGGCCAGGTGAGCAGAATCATGTACGTGTAAAACGCCACGAATTCGCCTGCCGTAATCCGGTGCGCAATCACTTCATGGCCGCCGGCCAGCAGCGTAATGATCATGGAGACGCCGAGAATGAATTCAAGCGTCGGCCACAGCATTCCCATCAACTGCACCAGTCTCAGCGAGCGGTCAATATACAACTTGTTCAGCCGCTCAAAGAGGCTAATCTGTGAGTCTTCACGGGCAAACGCCCGCACCAGCCGCGCACCGGTGTAGTTTTCCTGCGCCTGCGCGGAAATCTCTGAGAAACTCTCCTGGATGCGTTCGAAGCGTTCGTGAATCTTGCGCCCAAAGTACTGCACCAGAATGCTTGCCAGCGGCATGGGCGCCCACGCCACCAATGTGAGCCATGGGCTGATGTGCAGCAGAAAGAAGAGCGCGCCAACGGTAAAGAAGACCGTATTCGCGCTGTACATCAGCGCGGGGCCCAGCAGCATGCGTACAGCGTTCAGGTCATTGGTCAGCCGGGCCATGATGTCGCCCGTCCGGTATTTGTGGTAGAAGGCTGTGTCCTGGCGCTCCAGTTGCTGGAAAAGATCGTTGCGGATGTCGTACTCAATCTCGCGTGAAATGCCGATCAGGATCCACCGCTGCGCATACAGGAAGATGCCTTTCACCAGCGCAATGCCTACCAGCAGCAGCGCAAAGTAGATGATCATGCGGCGGGAAGTGCCGCGCTCCAGGTCGTCTACGGCAACCTGCAGAACCTTGGGGAAGAAGACCCAGACCGCATTAGTGGCAATAACGGACAGAAATCCCCACAAATAGCCCCATCGATACTTCCGCATGTAATGGAGGAGGGGTTTCAGGTCGCGCAGCATAGCTTCATTGTACTGATGCGCGTGCGCAGCCTGGGATTCTGAGAATGTTCGGCACTAGGTGGGAGTACGGAGCAGCAGATAGCCCCCCGTAAGGCCAAAGAGGATGTCGGGGGTCCAGGCGGCAACGGCCGCCGGTAGATAATTCACGGTTCCCATGGCGCCAAAGAGCCCTTCTGCCACCCAGTAGGCCAATGCGACGGCGATTGCGACGGCGACTCCGGTAAGCGAGCCGCGACGGCCCATCGAAAGTGCGAAAGGTATCGCCAAAATGGCCATCACAATGGCTACCAGGGGATAGGCCAATTTATGCCACAGCGCCACCCGCAGGCGCATGGTGTCAAAGCCGCTCTGGCGCAAGTCGCGAATGTAATCCTCAAGCTGGCCGAAGTTCATCTCCTGCGACTGCAGGCTCTCCTTCTTGAAGTAGTTGGGCTCTTCATGCATCTCCGGGAACTCTGCGTGGGCGAACTCGGAGTATTGCGTCACCGTCGCGCCATCCATCTTGCGCTCCCAGCCGTTCTGGAATGCCCACGCATCCTTCGCATCATCCCAATATGCGCGTGAGGCATAGATTCGCCTGGTGAGTGAGAAGGTGTGCGGGTCGAACTCGAAAATGCTCAGATTCGCAAACTCGTTCCTGTCCGGGTCGAAGAATTGATAGTAGTAAATTCGCCCGGTTTGGCCCGGTTGAGTCTGCCCGAACATCCACTTCTGCTCGGGGTGAAGAAACGTCTGCGGTGGATGACCCTTGATCGTGCTGCGCAGCGCTTCCTGCTGCCGGTTTGCCTGCGGCACGTAATATTCGTTAAACAAAAACATGCTCGCGGAGAGAATCGTCGCCAGGCATACCACAGGAATCACCAGCCGGTACAGGCTGATGCCGGTTGCCTTCATCGCGATAATTTCGCTGTTGCGATTGAGTACTCCAAACGAGACGAGTACCGCGATGAGCACGGCAAGCGGCGTGATCTGGTACACCATGCTTGGTGTCAAATGGAAGAGATAAGCACCCACGATCGTCAGGGGAATGTGGTTCCGCACAATATCGCCCACCAGCTCAAACGATGTGAACAGAAGCATGAGCAATACGAAGCTGATCAGAACCAGCAAAAACAGGCTCAAAAATTCGCGGATCACATAAGCATCCAGAATGCGCGGAAATACGCTGCGTGCGCTGCGCAGAGTCTGTGGCTGCAGCTTTTCCATGATCCCTGAGGTGGTTGTGCCGTTCGAAGCCTCCGCACTTGCCGGCTTGGGAGTTCGGATCGCCAGACCGCCGATCGCATTCAGCACCCGGCCGCCCGTCGCCATTTGCCAGAGAAGAAAGAAACCTGCGGCCGCGAATACAAGGTTCGCCGACCACACACCCACAAAGGGCGGCAGCTTTCCCTGGCGGCTCAGAGAAAAACCCGTGTACGAGAGGATGTAATACAACACAACCAGCAGAAGAGTATAGATAAGTCCGGAACTCTTGCCCCCTCGACGCGAAATCATGCCCAGCGGCACGCCCACCAGCATCAGCACCAGGCATGCCGCTGGATACGCGAAGCGAGTTTGCAACTCAACGGCGTATTTCAAGCCGTCGCGACCTTCATGTTTCCCCATGAGCGCCATGGTGGGCAGGGCGTAGATGGATGTGTCCAACCGCCCCAGGTGGATATCGCTTTGCGGATTCAAAACGAGCGGGCGGTCGAAGCTTGAAAAGGTGGAGATGTTGTATTGCTCAGGATTACCCGCAACTGTCTCATGCCGGGTCCCATCGCGCAGGCGCATCAGCAGCGACTGCGATGAGTCGTTCACCACGGTCGCGGAGGCGGCAGTGGTGACCAGCGGATTGGCTGGGTTGCTGACATCCGCCATAAAGACCTGCCGCCAGTTGGAAGCCCCCGCGCTCGAGCGCACATCCTGCACGTAGAGCACATAATTCTTGAAGTCTTCGTAAAATACGCGCGGCTGAATCTCATATGACGCCTGCGATGTCACCAGCTCCTGCTGCAGGTCCAGAATGGCCTGGTTCGCGCGAGGACCAAAGTAGAGCGTGTTCGCCAGCCCCAGCAGAGTTCCGCCAATCGCCAAAATGGAGGCCACGCGAATGAAGTAGCCAATGCCCATGCCTGATGCGCGCATCGCGATGATTTCGCTGTCCGCGGCAAGCCTGCCGAATCCCAGCAGAATGCCAATGAGCACGGCCATGGGAATGGTCACTCGAAAGGTATTCGGCAGGTTGAAGAGAAATACTTCCGCCACCGCGCTGAAGGTGGAGGAATTGCGCACAACCATCTCAAGGATGTGCGGAAGGTCGCGCATGAACAGAATGAAGGTAAAGACTGCGCACCCGATGAGCGCGTGAGAGAGGGTCTCGCCGAGAATATATTTTGTCAGGATGCGCACGGACTGGCTCTTGTCCTAGTCTATCCCGCCGGTGCAATCTCAAGCGGCTTGGGGTGCCAGCGGCGCAGCCTCAGGCTGTTGGAAATTACGCTGACCGAACTCATCGCCATGGCTGCCGCCGCCACCCAGGGGCTCAGCAAAATGTGGAACCACGGATAGAGAAGGCCAGCAGCCAACGGAATTCCGATCACGTTATAGCCGGCTGCCCAAATCAGGTTTTGGCGCATCACCCGCAAAGTCGAGTCAGCCAGGTCGATTGCCGCAGGAATTGTCGACGGCTCCTCGCGCAGCAGAATCAGGTCGCCGGTCTCCTGAGCAAGCTCCGTACCCGAGCCCATTGCAATGCCGGCGTCCGATTGCGCCAGCGCGCCCGCGTCGTTGATACCGTCCCCCACCATCGCCACCTTCAGTCCACCCTTTTGCAGTGAGCGGATACGTTCCAGTTTGCCGGTTGGGCTCAATCCTGCCTCAAGCTCGCGAATGCCGGCCTGCTCGGCAATGGGTGTCGCTGCGCTTGCGGAGTCTCCTGTCAGCATCACCACGCGCAATCCCATGCGGTGCAGTGCCGCCACAGCCGCGGTCGCATCGGGTCGCAACACATCCCGCGTTTCAAGATACCCGGTAGGCTGTCCGTCCACGGCCATCCAAAGGCGCGTCACGCCCAGCCGAGGCGGTTGAACTGTTTCGGGAACGCGAATCTGCGACTCGTTGAAATGTGCTTCATTGCCAAGAATGACTTCAAGTCCTTCAACAATTGCCCTCACGCCGCGTCCCGGAGTCACGCTCACATCGCGGGCTGGTGGCCAGTCAAGATGCCGGCTCTTCGCGCGCTCCACAATGGCATGTGCCAGTGGATGGTTGGAGTGCTCTTCAGCCGACGCAGCCAGCGCCAGCAGGTCCAGTTCGTCGTAGCCGGGAAGTGGGCGGATCGTCGTAAGCGTCGGACGGCCTACTGTCAGGGTGCCGGTCTTGTCCAGCACAACCGCATCCAGCTTCGTGAGCCGTTCCAGCGCTTCGCCGCCTTTAAACAGAACGCCCAGTTGCGCACCACGGCCCACTGCCACCGTCAATGCCGCAGGTACCGCCAGCCCCATGGCGCAGGGGCAGGCAATCACCAGAACGGCAACCGTGCAGGCCAGCGCAAGCTGCATGTTCTGCGCCACAAGCAACCACGTGATGAACGTAATGCCGGCAAGCGCCAGAACCACCGGCACAAATATAGAACTCGCCTTGTCGGCAAGCCTTTCCATCGGTGCGCGCGACGTTTGTGCCTGTTCCACCATGCGGGCAATCTGCTCCAGCATGGTGTCCGCGCCCAGTGACTCCGCCCGGCACAGTACGGCGCCGTCGTAGTTGAGGGAGCCAGCCAGCACCTTGTCACCCTGTTCGCGAGCCAGAGGCGTTGACTCGCCTGTCAGCATCGATTCGTCCACCGTCGTGCGGCCTTCCAGAATGATGCCGTCAACAGGGAATCGCTCGCCCGGTCGCACCACCACGCTGTCGTCGGCCTGTACCTCTTCAAGCGGCGCCTCCACTTCATGCCCGTCGCGCATCACGTGCGCTGTCTTAGGCCGCAAGTGCGTCAGGGCATCCAGCGCGGAAAGTGCGCGCTTTTTTGCCGCCGCTTCAAGCGTCTTTCCCAGCAGCATGAAGCCCAGAATCAGCAGAACCGCGTCGAAGTAAACGTGGCGACCCCGGGCCGGGGCCACCGTGGCATACAGCGAATAGAGAAATGCTGCTCCTGTCCCCAGGCTTACCAGGGTGTTCATGTTGGTGGCGCCATGTTGAGCCGCGCGCACCGCGCTCTCGTACACGCTCCATCCTGCCCAGGTCATCAGAAACACAGTGACAATCAACAGGCTCCAGCGAATCAGATCGGGGGGAAGATCGTAAATCTGCGGCAGCAGATGCATGGCGATCCGGTCCAGCGATCCGGACTCCGCCATCAGCGGCATGCTCAGCACCATCGCCACAATGCCGAAGAAGATCGTCACCCACACCTTTACGTCTTGCAGCCAGTCATGTTTTTCGTTGGCAACGGTGACGCTTCCCACGCGCGGCAATACCGCGTCATAGCCGGCTGAGCGTATTGCCTGCAGCAGCATGTCGGGCTCCACCACCTCGGGATCAAACTCAACCGAGGCACGATGTGCCATCAGGTCCACGCGCGCAGACTCCACCCCTTGAGTCGCCTTGAGCGCCTCTTCCACGTGATGCTGGCATGCCGCACAGCTCATTCCGAGAACTGGAATGCTGAGAGACTCTGTCTGGGTTTCCGCCATAGGCTAACGCTACTGCTCCAGATGTGCGCTGTACCCCACCTTTGACAAGGCTGCAATGGCCGAGTCGACCGGAGGAGGCTCCACCTTGCTGGTAAGGCGCGCTGCGCCAATGCGCACTTCCTGCACTTCCAGCCCTTCAGTCGCCGACAATGCCTGCGTGGCACGCCGGACACACGACCCACAGTGCATACCATCGATTCGCAGTGTGAATTCTGACATCGCTATACCCCTGTCTCCATTAGATGATACCGCCGCCGGTTTGGTGCATTCCCAGTTCCGCATTGGGGTACCCAGAGTGATATGAGTGGCTTCCAGCGCTTCGCGGCACTATGTTGAAGTAGGACCAGCAAATCGGAGACAAGTGAAGCGCGAATATCCACAATCGGCAATCTTCGGAGTTGGAGCCGTAATTCTCCATCGTGGCCGGGTGCTTCTCGCACGCCGTGCGCATGCGCCCATGAAGGGCAAGTGGACTCTGCCCGGCGGCGCCGTCGAACTCGGTGAGACTTCCGCGGACGCAATCGTGCGCGAGGTGCTCGAAGAGACCAGGCTCGCCGTGCGCCCAGTGGCTCTGGTGGAGATCGTCGACCGCATCGACCGTCGAGCAGGCCGCGTTCGCTTTCATTACGTCATCGCAGATTTTCTGTGTCTGGTTGAAGACGGTCAGGCGCAGGCCAGCTCGGATGCCAGCGCTGTGGAATGGCTCCGTCCCGCACAGTGGCGTGCCGGGGCACTCAACCTGGACCCCGTTACGGTCCGCGTCCTTGAGAAAGCCTGGCGCATGGCACGGGACCTCAAGCGGGAAGGGAAGCGCTGACCAATGAGTCCACACCGCAAACCTGTGCTCGGCAAACGTGTATGGATAACTGCTCTTCTTGCGCCCGCAGCACTCATTCTGGCGGCAGACATCTGGCGGCGGCCGCTCAGTTATTACCAGACATACGCGCGCACGCATCTTTTCTTCCGCGGGGCCAGCAGCCGTTACCTCAGGGTCAAAGGAATTCGTATTCATTACTACGTGATGGGGCCGCTTTCCGGGCCTCCCATTGTGTTGATCCACGGCCTGGGCGGCCGCTCCGAAGACTGGATGCCCATGGCGCCGTACCTCGCCCGCGCTGGATTCCGCGTCTACCTTCTTGATTTGCCGGGATACGGAAAGAGCGACCAGCCTTCAGGCTTCTCCTACTCCATGTCTGATCAGGGAAGCATCGTCCTTGGCTTCATGGACCTGCTCGGTCTGCGCTGCGTCGATCTCGGCGGCTGGTCCATGGGGGGATGGATTGCCCAGCGCATCGCCGGGCAACACCCCGAACGGATTCGCAAATTGATGCTGTTCTGTAGTGCAGGCCTTTACGTTCGGCCTTCATGGGACGTAGGCCTCTTCATACCTCGGGATGCCGCCGAATTGGACGAACTCTATGCGCTCCTCATGCCGAATCCCTTGCCGCTTCCCGGCTTTGTCGTCCGCGATGTGTTGCGTGAGGCCGCCAGGCGCGCCTGGGTGATTCGCCGCACGCTGCACAACATGCTCACCGGCAGGGAAGCGACCGATCGCATCCTCCCTCGCCTGCTCATGCCCGTTCTGCTTGTGTGGGGCGAACTCGACCGCATCATTCCGCTTGCACAGGGCGAAAAAATGCACGCGCTCATCCCGTATGCGCAATTGCACGTCGTTGAAGGCTGCGGACATCTGGCGCCTAATCTATGCGCTGATCAGGTCGCTCCCATCGCAGTTGAGTTTCTCCGCAAATGAGTGCGCGCACCCATTGAAATACGAAAGGGCCGCCCGCAGGCAGCCCTTTTCGCTTGTACTTGGTGCTGAGTCTAAACGCCAATCACCGCGCAAAGCTCCTTCACCGCGGCCGCGCTCTTCTTCAATGCCGCGTCTTCTTCCGGCGTCAGCTTGATCTCGATCACCTGCTCCAGCCCCGCCGCGCCCAGCTTGCACGGTACGCCAATGTAGTAGCCGTCGATGCCGTACTCGCCCTGCAGAAACGCCGCGCAGGGAAGAATCTTCTTCTTGTCCTTCAGAATGGCTTCCACCATCTCGGTCACTGCCGCAGAAGGCGCATAGTACGCACTGCCAGTCTTCAGATACTTCACAATCTCGGCGCCGCCGTCCCGCGTACGCTGCACAATCTGCTCCAGGCGCGTCGGCTCAATCAATTCGGTAATTGGAATACCCGCAACCGTCGAGTAACGCGGCAAAGGCACCATCGTGTCGCCGTGGCCGCCCAGTACAAACGCCGTCACGTTCTCCACGCTCACCTTCAGCTCTTCGGCAATAAAGGTGCGGAAGCGCGCCGAATCCAGCACGCCCGCCATGCCGATCACGCGCTCGCGATTGAAGCCCGCCTGCCGGTAGGCTGCCTGCGCCATCGCGTCCAGCGGGTTTGACACGATAATCAAGATGCACTCGGGCGACTGTGCCACCACTTTTGACACAACGTCCGACATGATCTTGTAGTTCGTATTCAACAGATCGTCGCGGCTCATGCCCGGCTTGCGCGGAATGCCCGCCGTAATCACCACAATGTCGCTGTTCGCTGTGGCCGCGTAGTCATTGGAGCCATTCACGTGCACGTCGCGCTTCTCAATCGGCATCGCTTCCAGCAAATCGAGTGCCTTGCCCTGCGGCACGCCTTCCACCACGTCTACAAGAACGACGTCGGCAAGCTCCTTCGAGGCAATCCAGTGCGCGGTCGTGGCTCCCACGTTGCCCGCGCCTACAATTGAAACTTTCTTCCGCATGCTTTTCTCTCCAGTATTCAGTGGTCAGTTGTCCATGCCGGTGGTGATGGGATCGAGTTTGGCTCAGCCGGAGTACTTCTTCTGATAACTGACCACTGATCCCTGACCACTGCAATTACATGTTTCCAATAATTCTCGTCGCAAACTCGCTGGTGCCTACCTTTGTCGCGCCTGAAAGCTGCCGTTCAAAGTCGTACGTCACAAACTTCTGCTGGATGGTCTTCTCCATTGCGTTCTCGATCATCTTCGCAGCTTCCTTCCAGCCCAGGAACTCCAGCATCATCACGCCCGACAGAATCACCGACCCGGGATTGATGACGTCCTTATCGGCGTATTTCGGAGCCGTTCCATGCGTGGCTTCAAACACAGCATAGCCATCGCCAATGTTCGCGCCGGGTGCAATGCCCAGTCCGCCCACCTGCGCCGCTGCCGCATCGGAAATGTAGTCGCCGTTCAGGTTTGAAGTCGCCAGAATCGAGTAGTCCGCCGGACGAATAATGATCTGCTGGAAAATCGAGTCCGCTATGCGGTCGTTCACCAGAATCTTCGTCTTCCACGCGCCGTTGCCGTGTGACTTGCCAATCGAGTCCACCACCGCCTTCACTTCGGCGCAAACTTCTTCCTTGAAGCTTGCCGGAGCAAATTCAATGCCAGGCTCAATCATCGCCGCGTTCTGCTCAATCGTCAGTCCGGGATTCGACTCAATATTGCCCAGAATCCAGCTCTCGCGTTCCGTCACCGTCTGCTCACGGAACTCCTGTGTGGCAACTTCATAGCCCCACTCGCGGAAGGCGCCTTCAGTGAACTTCTGGATATTGCCCTTATGCACCAGCGTCACCGTCTTGCGGCCACTTTCCAGCGCATGCTTGATGGCCACGCGGACCAGGCGCTTGGTGCCGAAAATCGAAATTGGCTTGATGCCCACACCCGAGTCCTCACGAACCCGCTTCTTCGTCTTGCCTAGCATCTCCTCGTTGAGAAACTTGATCAGCTTCGCCGCTTCTTCCGTGCCCTGCTTGAACTCGATGCCCGAGTACACGTCCTCCGTGTTCTCGCGGAAGATCACAATGTCCACTTTTTCCGGATGCTTCACCGGGCTCGGTACGCCCTGGTAGTACTTCACCGGCCGCACGCACGCGTACAGATCCATAATCTGCCGCAGCGCCACGTTCAGCGAACGAATGCCGCCGCCCACCGGAGTTGTCAGCGGTCCCTTGATGGAGACGCGCAAATCCGTCGCCGCCGCCACCGAGTCGTCCGGCAGCCACGTGTTGAACTGGCGATACGCCTTCTCACCGGCGTAAATCTCAAACCACTTGATAGCCCGCTTGCCGCCGTAGGCCTTTTCCACTGCCGCGTCAAAAACGCGCTGCGAGGCCTTCCAGATATCGCGGCCCGTGCCGTCGCCCTCAATAAAGGGAATAATGGGATTGTCAGGAATCGTATAGGCGCCATTCGCGTATTCAATCCGCGCGCCGTCCTTGGGCAGTTCAAGCCCGTTGTAATTTGTCTGCATGGGTGGTGCGGTTCCTTCCATCTAGATAGATGCAAGAGAAGGCTACCACCTCAAATTTAAAGGGCGCAATTCAACAAACTTCAATTAATGCCGCTCGTCCCGCATTGCGTCACGATCAAAGCGCGGAATACCAAAATGCCCGCGTAAATGCATCACATCGATGGGATTCAGATTGCCGGCAACCGTGACGAGCGTCACACTTTTAGGCGTCTCTGCCAGCACCACGGCGCCTTTCACCGTAACTCCATCCAGCACCAGCCATACGTCGGTCGTATTGTCGTGCACCGGACCGCCGCGATCTTCCGCCGTCACCAGATGCTTCCATCCGCGCAGGTGATACTCCGAGCGAATCGAATGGATCGCCGCCGGATCAATCATTCCTTCCTGCCCAAAACGCAGAATGCGTACGCTCACACCATCCAGCTTGCGCAGAGTCTGGCGTGTATCCATATCGTCATCGGGCAGTACGGCCGCTGCTGCATCCAGCATGTCGCGGTCCAGCGTAAAGCTGGTCTTCATCGCCGCAAACCGGCTCAGCTCCACCAGCGCGGGGGGCGTCCAGTCCAGCGGCACTGGATTCAGCGGCGCAATCGGCTGCGGACCAGGTGCTTCATTCGGAACGGGCTGATACACAGCCACGCCTGCGGCGGGTTTTGACGGGGAATTCCCTTGAGCTGCCGCCAGGCCACAGCTCAAACCCAGGCACACCAGCGCACTTCCGGTTACGGCAAGACTTCGCATAGCCGTAAAAACCCCTTGCCGAATCCGAAGTTGCGCCTATTTTCATCCCTGCGGCTGGCTCCCAGGGGCAACCCAAAAAGCCGCTGCAAAACCCCGCTGCGTGTAAATCACTGATGAATTCTTTCTTCACTGTTTGGAAGACGGCCCAAGTGCGATAAACTCATGCGGGAACTGTCGAAAAATCAATATTGTGATTGCATGGAGGGTACATAGAAATTGGGAAAAAACATGGTCCCGAAGAAGCTGTTCTTCACCAAGGGCGTGGGTAAGCACAAAGAGCGTCTGACTTCCTTCGAGCTCGCCCTTCGGGATGCGGGCATTGCCTCGCAGAATCTGGTGCGCGTTTCATCCATCTTTCCGCCGCGCTGCAAAGTCATCACGCGCAAAGAGGGGCTTAAGTACCTCAACCACGGCGAGGTCGTCTTCGCCGTCATCGCTGAAAATTCCACCCGCGAGCCGCACCGCCTGGTCGTTTCCAGTATCGGCGTCGCCATTCCCGCGGACAGAGACACATACGGATATCTGAGCGAGCACCACAGCTTTGGTGAAACCGAGGACCAGGCCGGCGAATACGCCGAGGAGCTTGCGGCTGAAATGCTCGCCACCACCCTCGACGTCGATTTCGATCCCGACAAGAGCTGGGACGAAAAGAAGGAGATTTACCGCATCTCCAACAAAATCGTCCGCACCAGCAACATTACGCAGTCGGCAGTCGGCGATAAGCGCGGCCTTTGGACAACCACCATCGCCGCCGCCGTGCTCATCCTCGAAGAGTAGCCCCTGCGGTAGTCGGATATTTGAGGCCAATCCTCCAGCGAGGATTGGCCTTATGCTGTCACCAGTACAACGTGGCGGAGAAATATGGCGGAAAAACGCAAATACAACGTAGGCCTTGTGCAAATGCGCATGGGCCCGGACCCCGAGGCCAACCTCGAGTCGGCCATCAAGCACGTGCGCCAGGCCGCGCAACTCGGCGCCCAGGTCGTCTGCCTGCCCGAGCTTTTTCGGACACAGTACTTCTGCCAGCGCGAAGACATCCGCCTCTTTGATCTCGCGGAGCCCATCCCCGGCCCTTCCACCCAGCGCCTTGCTGAAGTTGCTCGCGAGCTGCGCGTCGTTATCATCGCCTCGCTGTTTGAGCGCCGCGCCCCAGGCCTTTACCACAACACCGCAGTTACGCTCGGCGCGGACGGCGCCATCCTCAGCGTCTACCGCAAAATGCACATACCGGACGATCCGCTCTATTACGAGAAGTTCTACTTCACGCCCGGCGATCTCGGCTTCAAGGCCGTCGACACATCCTTCGGCCGCATAGGCACACTCGTCTGCTGGGACCAGTGGTATCCGGAAGGAGCACGCCTCACCGCTCTCCAGGGCGCGGAAGTCCTCTTCTATCCCACCGCCATCGGATGGCACCCGGCAGAGAAAGACGAGTTCGGCGCCGCCCAATACGACGCGTGGCAGACTATCCAGCGCGCCCACGCCATCGCCAACGGAGTCTACGTCGCAGGCGTCAATCGCGTCGGACATGAAAATGGCGACGTCAAACTCCCCAGCGGCGAAATCCTCGGCACCGGCTCCAACAACCCCGGCCTCCAGTTCTGGGGTGGCAGCTTTCTCGCCGATCCCTTCGGCCGCATCATCGCCAAAGCCTCACACGACGCCGAAGAAGTCCTCCTCGGAGAAATCGACCTCGCGCTGCTCGAAGACACGCGCCGCAACTGGCCCTTCCTCCGCGACCGCCGCATCGACGCCTACACCCCGATCACCCAACGCTTCCTCGACGTGAAGAGCGAAGCCTTCGAGAAGTAACCGCTTCGCAGTTACACCAAATTCGGGTGCCCCATGTCCCTGGTGTTGGGACATGGGAAAGATTAACCCTCAAGCCACTACTGAAACCGGGAGCCCCCGGTGCCTCGCATTCGGGCACATGGGAAAGCACAAACCTAAACCCGTTTTGAAAGGGCATCACTTCATAGCTCGCTGGAAAAATCCGGAAACTGGTGCTTTGTAACAACGGCACGGCTTCAGTCGGGCCATCCATCCGCCCTTTTTCTTGAAGGGTACGGGCTTTAGCCCGTACGGTATGTTCAGCAAAATATTCCGGGGCTTTAGCCCCCGAGGGAACCGCAAGCACAACCCATGCCCACACCCAACAAGACCCCCGCACAACTCGGCTACCGCATGCCCGCCGAGTGGGAGCCGCACGAGGCCACATGGCTCGCCTGGCCGCACAACCGCGAGGACTGGCCCGGTAAATTCCAGCCCATCCCCTGGCTCTACGCGGAAATCGTCCGCCTCCTCTCCGCGCGCGAAATCGTCCACCTCATCGTTGCCAGTGCCGCCGAGCGCACCCGCGCCACCAGTTGCCTCACCCGCGCCGGCGCCAATCTCGACCGCGTCCAATTCCACCTCTGGCCCACCGACCGTGTCTGGACCCGCGACTCCGGCCCCATCTTCATCCGAAACCAGAAGGGCCAGGTCGCCCTCACCGACTGGCGCTTCAACGCCTGGGCCAAATACGACGACTGGCACAACGACGACAAGCTTCCCGCCCGCGTGGCAAAGCTGCTCCAGGTCCCCTCGTGGCAGCCAACGCACTCGGCCAAAGCCACCGCGAAACGCGAGAACGGCAGGCCGCGCCGCATAGTATTGGAAGGCGGCTCCATTGACACCAATGGCGCAGGCGTTCTCCTCACCACGGAGGAATGCCTCCTCAGTGAAGTCCAGCAGCGCAACCCCGGCGTGAGCCAGGAGCAACTGGAATCCGTTCTCCACGACTACCTTGGTATCGACCACGTCCTGTGGCTCAACCGCGGCATCGTCGGCGACGACACCCACGGCCACGTCGACGACATCACCCGCTTTGTCGCGCCCGACACAATCCTCACCGCCGTCGAACCCGACACCCGCGACCCCAACCACGAAATACTCGCCGAAAATCTCGCCCGTCTCAAGGCCGCGCGCACCAGGGAAGGGAAGCAGTACACCATCGCCGAGCTGCCTATGCCCAGGCCAGTCGTCTTCCGCGGCCAGCGCCTGCCCGCCAGCTACGCCAATTTCTACATTGCCAACGGCCTCGTCCTCGTGCCCACCTTCCATGATCCAAACGACCGCATCGCCCTCAACACCCTCGCCGCGCTCTTCCCTGATCGCGATGTCATCGGCATCCACGCCGTCGATCTGGTCTGGGGCCTCGGCACCCTCCACTGCATGACCCAGCAACAACCCGCCGCAACCGCTACTTTTTAGGACTTCACTAGCCCACAGTCTCGCCGTGCCCCATTCATCGCGCACACCGGGGTCCCCAAGGACAGGTTTTCGTCCTTGGGGTGGTTGAGGACGATGAGTGGAAAGCGCATCACCCAACCCGCCACAATCCAAAACCGCCTCAATGTGCGCGAAGCGCAACCTGCATCTGTCGCAACAGGCAACAACGCGCGCCGCAAACTTCCAGTCCACGCCAGTACAATCCCCCCATGCTCAAGCTGGGGGATTCCATGCGCTCAATCATTCTCACGTCCACCTTCATACTCGCGTCCAGCGCACTCCTTCTCGCCGCGCCCGCCAAATCCACGCCGCCCATCACAACAACGAGCGCCCCCTCAAAAACAACCCAGCCGCAATCCTCCGCGCCAGCCAAAATTGACAAGCCCGACAAGCGCATCCGCCGTGAGTACGGCTTCTTTGAACCCGAGCCCATCGACTTCGACGATCACGACGGCTACACGCAGATCTTCGACGGCAAAGACCTCAAGGGCTGGGACGGCGACCCCTCCGTCTGGCACGTCGAAGACGGCGCCATCGTCGGCACCAGCACCAAAGAAAAGCCCGTCGGCAACACCTACATCGTCTATCGCGGACTCGAAGCCCACGACTTCGATCTCAAACTCGAAATCAAAGTTGAGAACGGCGGTGGCAGCGGCATCCAGTACCGCTCCAAAACCGGCCTGCCCTGGCGCCACCCCCTGCGCCCCGGCCTCGACGCTCCCAAACTCGACTGGATGATGACCGGTCCCCAGGCCGACTTCTGGTATCCCGTCAACCCCAACACCTCCGAGTTCACCGGCCAGTTCTACACCGAAAACTCGCCCCTCGGTATCCAGGCCTGGCGCGGCCAGGTCGTCGAGTCCTCACCCGGCAACTACGCCAAACAAATGGCCATCATCGGCAATCGCGACGCCCTCGGCGGCTACGTCAAAATCAACGGCTGGAACCAGTACGTCATCCTCGCCCGCGGCGGCACCTTCATCCACATCCTCAACGGACACCTCATGGCCGTCTACATTGACGACGATCCCAACTCCGTCAACAACCAGACCGGCCAGATTGGCATCGAGCTTGAAAGCTCACCCTCCAAAGTCTCCGTCCGCGACGTCTGGATCAAGAAACTGAACTAGCCGTGTCTGATTCGGCACTCACGGGTATCGGGGCACGAGTTTACTCGTGCCAATCAGCACAACCGGTATCACCTGGGGCGGGTGGCACATCGACTCCGTTAAAACTCCTCCCCAACCACAAGAAAGGGGTGCCTCATCCTTGCGTAGCAAGGGTGAGAACCACAACCCTCTTGCGAGCGAAAAGCGAGCGCCTGCTGCATGCAATGCCGGCACCCCTTACCATGAACACAATGACCGACCTCGAAGCCATGACCGCCGCGCTCGCTGAAGCCCGCCTCGCCGCCGAAGCCGGTGAAGTCCCCATCGGCGCAGTCATCCTCCACAACGGCGAACTCATCGCCCGCGCCCAGAACCGCGTCCTCCGCGACAACGACCCTACTTCGCATGCCGAGATTGTTGCCTTGCGTAAAGCAGCGGAAGCTGTCAACAACTACCGCCTCAACGGTTGCACCCTCTTCGTCACGCTCGAGCCCTGCGCCATGTGCGCCGGAGCCATCATCCACGCCCGCCTCGACCGCCTCGTCTTCGCCGCCCCCGACCCCAAAGCCGGCGCCTGCGGCTCTGTCCTCTCCGTCCTCAACCACCCCCAGCTCAACCACCAGCTCGCCGTCGAACAAGGTCCCCTCGCCGACGAATCCTCCGAGTTACTCAAATCTTTCTTCCGCCAACGCCGCTGATCCAGCCCGACACAATCAACATCCCCGCATCCCCCGTCACAGCCGCCCCGCATCCCCCAGTGCAACAATGTCTCTTCCAGGTCCGCAGGGAGACGCGCAATGGCCGACACGAAATCTCCGCCGCACCGTAACTGGTCCCTCAAATGGAACTACGTTTCCGTCGCCATCTCCACCCTCGCCATCGCCTCCCATCTTGTCTTCCGCTACCTCCTCCACAAGCCTGAACCCTTCGCCGCCCTCCCGCTCTGGCTCGCCATCCTCGCCGGCGGTGTGCCGCTGCTTTACACCCTCATCCGCCAAATCTTCCAGCGCCAGTTCGGCGCAGACTTTCTCGCCGGCCTCTCCATCGTCACCGCCACCCTCATGGGTGAGCTCCTCGTCGCCACCATCATCGTGCTCATGCTCTCCGGCGGCCAGGCGCTTGAGGAGTACGCAACCAAGCGCGCCTCTTCCGTCCTCAATGAGCTCGCCAAACGCATGCCCAGCATTGCCCATCGCGTCCTCGAAGGAACCGCCCAGGACATCGCCCTCTCAGAAATCGCCATCGGCGACCGCCTCGTCATCTTCCCGCATGAAATCTGCCCCGTTGACGGCACCGTCCTCTCCGGCTCCGGCACCATGGACGAGTCCTTCCTCACCGGCGAGCCCTTCCGCATCCGCAAAATCGCCGGCTCCCAGGTCATCTCCGGCGCACTCAATGAAGATGCGGCCATCACCATCACCGCAGACAAACTCCCCGTCGACTCCCGTTACGCGCGCATCATGCAGGTCATTCAGTCTGCCGAAAAAAATCCACCGCAAATCCGCCGCCTCGCAGACAAACTCGGAGCCATCTACACGCCCATCGCCGTCCTCGTCGCGCTCGCCGGCTGGGGTCTCAGTGGTAATCCTGAGCGATTCCTCTCGGTCATCGTCATCGCCACGCCGTGCCCGCTGCTGCTCGCCATCCCCGTCGCCATCATCGGCGCCATCTCGCTCGCGGCCAGGCGCGGCATCGTCATCAAAAAGCCCGTCGTGCTTGAGCAGGTCGGCCGTATCCGCACCATGTTCTTTGACAAAACCGGCACCCTCACCCACGGCGAGCCCGACGTGACCGACGTCCTTTGCTTCAACGGTGCAGACGATCTCCAGGTACTCCGCCTTGCCGCCAGCCTTGAGCAGTACTCCAGGCACCCGCTCGCCGGAGCCATCCTCCGCGCCGCCCATCAGCGCAACATCATTCTCCAAAACGTCGAAAACATCAGTGAGAAACCCGGCGAAGGCCTCACCGGCCACATCGCGGGCCACAAGATTCTCGTCACCGGTCGCAGCAAACTTTCTGCGGAAATGTCCGCCATCCTGCCCGTCGCTGCCTCCGGCATGGAGTGCATCATCGTCATTGACGGTCGCGTCTCCGGCCTGCTCCGCTTTCATGACCGCCCACGCACGGAAGGTCAACCGTTCATCAGCCACCTGCTGCCGCGCCACAACGTCAACCGCCTCATGATCCTCTCCGGCGATCGCGAGGCCGAGGTCCAGCACCTGGCCCACATCGTCGGCATCACCGACGTCCGCTCCAGCCTCTCCCCTGAAGAAAAGCTCGAGATCGTCCGCGAGGAAACCGCCAAGGCCCCCACGCTCTTCCTCGGTGATGGCATCAATGACGCCCCCGCCATGATGGCCGCCACCGTCGGCATCGCCTTCGGCCAGAACAGCGACATCACCGCTGAAGCCGCCGGCGCCGTCATCCTTGATCCCACTCTCGGCAAAGTGGACGAGTTACTGCACATCGGCAAGCACATGCGCCGCATCGCGCTGCAAAGCGCCATTGGCGGCATGGTGCTCAGCTCCCTGGGAATGATCGCAGCGGCTTTTGGTTATCTGCCGCCGCTCTGGGGCGCCATCGGACAGGAAGTCATCGATCTCATCGTCGTCCTCAACGCCGTCCGCGCCTCCATCCCCTCCCGCGTCCTGCAGGATTTCTGATCAGTTCTGAAGAATGGTCTTCATGCGCATCCCCGCAACAAAAATCGGGTGCCCCATGTCCCTGAAGTTGGGACATGGGAAAGATCGACCCTCGACCCACCACTGTTCCAGTTTTTGCTTTTTCTAAAGCATCCCCGCAACAAAAATCGGGTGCCCCATGTCCCTGAAGTTGGGACATGGGAAAGATCGAATCTCAACCCACCACAGTTTCAGTCTTTGCTTTTTCTAAAGCATCCCCGCAACAAAAATCGGGTGCCCCATGTCCCTGAAGTTGGGACATGGGAAAGATCGAATCTCAACCCACCACAAGTCCCGCTAACCTGCTAACTCGCTCACCCGCTGACTTGCGAATCCCTTCAAACCACCCCATCCGTCGCGCCTCCCTAATCACTCGAAGAGAGATGGGTGAAAGCTCATCACCAACCCCGAAGGCTCGCCCTCGTCAAGTTCTCGCCACTACCAGACGGGCGACCGCGGCAAAGTTGAAATCGAATCCTTCTGCGCAGCAACAAATTGCGGCTTTGAGCTACCCAGCGGTTGGGATACACGAAAGACCGGCGGTTGAGATCTGGCTCTCTCACGTCTGGAACAGCGCG
Organism: uncultured Acidobacteriaceae bacterium; assembly: GCA_963814335.1. Taxonomy (GTDB): domain Bacteria; phylum Acidobacteriota; class Terriglobia; order Terriglobales; family Acidobacteriaceae; genus Telmatobacter. Next base: position 169,946 of record CAWFCO010000006.1, read on the forward strand.
AGATGCAGGGCACCCGAGATTGGTGGCTGAGTTAGTTTTCAGATGCGGGCCAACTGCCAACTGCAGTTCGGATACATCGTCAATCCCTGGACTGAGTCCGGTGAGCGGCACGTACAACGCTGACGATTAATTGTCTGGTGAAACGTATGACTCGAACGGCAACGTCCAGACCACGGGCGGCAAGAGCTTCACCTACGACTCGCAGAATCAGCTTGGTCTCGATGAACGGTGGAGCAGTGACCATTACCTACGACGGCGATGGCAACCGTGTTGCGAAGACAGTGAATGGCATGACGACGAAGTATCTGGTCGATGATTTGAACCCGACGGGCTATGCTCAGGTTATGGAAGAGCTCGTCGTCAGGTGTTGTCACGCGGACAGTACACGTATGGCTTGCAGCGCATCAGCGAGGACGCAGTCCATCAGCGGTACCTGGACGCCGAGCTTCTACGGCTACGATGGCGGCGGGAACGTAAGGCAGCTGACGAACACCGCTGGGCACCATTACCGACACCTACGACTACGACGCCTTCGGCAATCTGCTCAACTCAACCGGGCTCCACGCCCAACGTCTACAAGTATCGCGGCGAACAGTGGGACAAGGACCTAGGGCTGTATTACCTGCGCGCCAGATATTACAACCCACTGATCGGCCGATTCATGAGCAGAGATCCACAGGATCACTCGCCCACCGACCCGAATCAACTGCACAAGTATCTGTATGCAGGCGGGGATCCAGTGAATGGTGTCGATCCTACGGGTCGCGGGTCAATCCTTCAAGAGGGCGCCCTTGATTACGACATTTTGCTTGAAGTGCCGCAGGCTGTACTTTCTTATGGTCATGCCGCAGCAGAGCTCTTTTGTGACGCAGCCATCGAATTGGCCAATTTGACCCAACTTGGCATACCTAGTCAGCCCAACCCTACTGGGCTCCAACTAGCGCCTGCACAAGGAGTCAAAATTCTTTGTCAAGCACTCGGCTTCTTGTAAGGAAATTTGGAAGGTATTGCAACGATGAAACTCGTTAGACTTGATAGACCAGAAGTAATTCGCAATCTAAACTCAACAGGATTTCGTGCTTGTCGGCGTTGGCCTGCGTTTCTTTACGGTTTTGTTGTAAATCTATTCACTCTACTGTTCACCGTGTTTCTAGGTGCTTACATTTCTATGCGAGCCGCGATCTGGTTCGGTGCTACTGTTTTTCTTGCATGGAACGCGTATGTGCTCTGGATAACAGAATGTCTTCTCGACGCAACTGGTGCATAGCAGTCTGTTCCGCGAGAGTCTACATTCGGCTCAGTGTGAAGCCATCGGAAGGCATTGTGATCGAGGCTTCAGAAATTGCCTCTTTGTCTATCCGAACTGTTGAAGTATTCCTATATGGCCCTGAGTCAACAACTGATGAATGGTTAGTAATTGAACCCGCTCAAATGGTTCCGGAAGCCGCGTTTGCAAGAATCTCGACATCTCTCAGAGAATTTAGAACGCTAGGCTCAAACAATCGAATGTGGGTATCCCGAGAAGGCAGACGCCTCGTCATAGGGTGGAAATGGTGCCATCCCCCTATTCGAACTTTTCTCGGGCAAATCGCTCGGGAATGTCCTTCGATAGTCATTTCGCCCGAAGCGCATTCCAACTTGGATTTGAATGGGTTTTGGAAAGGGACTTCGCAAGATATTGGCGAGGAAGGACGTAAATTACTCTTCCAGGCGATTCATCTTGGATTTGGCCCCAATTGCAGGCGGCTACTTACACGCCACAAGTACAAATCGCCAAAGGAAGCGAAGGAATTATTGGCCGAGATTGAGCAAGAGTACTCGGGACTGGGGCGTCATTCCGAGGCCAAAAATGACGCTGCGACGGGCGAATCTCAACTATGACGGCTTCGACCACTCGTGCTCGAAAGATATTTGAGCCGATACGATATTACGGATACCTACGATTACGACGCCTTCGGAAATCTCCTCAACTCAACCGGCTCCACGCCCAACGTATACAAGTACCGCGGCGAGGAGTGGGACAGATATCTCAGCCTCTACTGCCTGCGCGCCAGATACTACAACCTGCTCACGGGACGGCTGATGTCGAGAGATCCACTGAACGGTCTCGCTTGGTTGGCGGGTGGCCCAGGTGCCGGCGAACTGATGTGCGTTCCTCTAGTGCAAGCGGGTGTCCCGGAGGAGGTTCCCCGTCTCTATGGGATGGCCGTTCAATAACAGAATCGGGGTGCCCCATATCTCCCGAAGGGAGATGTGGGAGAGGTAAGCTCTCATTCAGCCACGAACGCGATGCATCCTTACCCATGCCGCGCGGTCTGGTCCATTATCAACAAACCGGTAACTTCCACTTCCTGGCCCGAACTTCTCAATGCGCCGCTTCCAGACCGCCAATCTCCCACGTCCTCCGTTTGACAAGCATTTCCTCGCTTTTTCTTACGCGAAGCAAATTCGGGCAAATTTCGCTAAATACACACCGCTGCGCAGCCTCGCGAGGAGCCTTTTAGCCACAAGAAACTCGCCAAACCCTCTCGCGACCGCTGCAAGAAGCAAGCCATTCCCGGTCGTACCGGCTGCGTTTGCCATACGGCTGCAAAATGCTCGTCAAACCATGCGGAATCGGCCACAAAATCCTTGCCAAACCAACCTCCGCTACCCCCGCTCACCTTCGCGTCAACGCCCGGATCCGTTCCGCCTCCTGCGGCCAGCGTGCAATCAGCTCGTCTGCCGGGGCGCTGCGGTAATCGGCAAAGTCGAACCCCGGCGTCACCGTGCAGCCCAGCAGCGCCACCTGGCCGTCGCCCTTCAGCCGCGTCCCCTGCCATACCCCAGCCGGCACAACCACTTGCACCTCCTGACCGGCTTCCAGATCCTGCCCAAGAGTCAAAAGCGCGGAGCGCCCGTCAGGGCCAGAGTTGCAGCATCTCCACCGGATCGCCCAAATAGAAATGGAACATCTCGTCTGAATCCAGCACGTGCATCTCGCTGAACGTTCCGGCCTCCAGCAGATAGTAGATCGCGGTTGAAGTCGGCCGCACACCCTGCGCCAGCTCCACCGCTCCCGGTGCCGTATAGGTCCTGCGATAGAACCCTCCTTCAACGGGATGCGGCTCCAGTCCAAGTAATTGCTTGATCTCATCGGCAGTCATGGCACCGATGCTACCAGCGCAGCCAAGTTAAACTTGAACTGTGAAGATCACCGTCTACACTGCCGCCTGGTGCCGAGACTGCCGCGCCGCCAAGCAATTCCTCGACACCCACAACCTCGCCTACACCGAAATCAATATCGACCAGGACCCTGTCGCCTCTGCCGAACTCATCCGCCACGTCGGCAAACGCGCCATCCCGCAGCTGGTCATCGACGGCGAATGGTTTCAGCCCTACCGTCCCGGCCGCGGCCTCCTCTACGAAGAGCTCCACGCAAAGCTCGGCATTCCCAAAAAGTAGCCGTCACATTCCTTACAACTGAGCCGCTAACTCCACGTACAATAAAGGGTTGAAGTCTGCTGAACCCGCACAAGCTGACAGCGGAGAGCTGACGGCTGAGAGCTACTTTTCAGGAGTCTGCTTTGATCGAGCGTTACACGCGCCCCGCCATGGGCGCCATCTGGACGGAAGAAAACAAATACACTTGCTGGCTCAAAGTTGAGTCGGCGGCAAGTACCGTTCTGTCTGAATTCGGCGTCATTCCCGCCGCCGCCGCCGAAGCAATCGCCGCCCATGCAGGTTTCTCCGTCGAACGCATTCAGGCCATTGAAGCCGAGGTGAAGCACGACGTGATTGCTTTCAACACTTCCGTTGCGGAGGTATTGAAAGAAAAGGGATATGGTGAGCACTCAAGGTGGTTTCATTACGGCCTCACCTCCAACGACATTGTCGATACGGCACAGGCCCTCCAGATTAAGGAAGCCTCCGCGTTGCTCCGCGAGGGGCTCGTTGCCATGCTCGCTGTCCTCAAGCGCCGCGCACTCGAGTTCAAGCACACCCCCACCATCGGCCGCACCCACGGCATCCACGCCGAACCCACCACTTTCGGCCTCAAGATGCTCAACTGGTACGCCGAAATGGAGCGCAACCTCACCCGCTTCGATGCTGCGGCAGAAGACATCCGCGTCGGCAAGCTCTCCGGTGCAGTAGGAACCTTCGGCCACCTGAAACCAGAGCATGAAGAAAAGATCTGCGAGCGGCTCGGATTGAAGCCCGCATCGGTTGCCACGCAGGTCATCCAGCGCGACCTGCACGCCGCATACATCAGCACTCTCGCGCTCATCGGCTCCACGCTCGACAAAATCGCCGTCGAAGTCCGTCACTTGCAGCGCACCGAAGTGCGTGAGGCGCAGGAGTACTTCAGCGAAAAGCAGAAGGGCTCCTCCGCCATGCCGCACAAAAAGAACCCGATAACCTCGGAGCAGATCAGTGGCCTGGCCCGCGTGCTCCGCGGCAACGCGCAGGCGGCATTTGAAAACATTCCCCTCTGGCACGAGCGCGATATCTCGCACTCCTCCGTGGAACGCGTCATCTTCCCGGATTCAACCATCCTCGTCGACTACCTGCTCGCCAAGTCGACCGACCTCATCGACCGCCTGCTCGTCTACCCCGAGCGCATGCTGAAGAACCTCGAATCCACCGGTGGCCTCATCTTCAGCGGCCAGTTGCTCCTCGATCTGGCCGAGGCCGGCATGCTCCGCGAAGACGCCTACCGTCTCGTTCAGTCCCACGCCATGCGTTCCTGGAAGGAAGATCTGGTTTTCCGCGACGAGGTCGCCCGCGACCCGAAAATTTCGACACTTCTTGATTCTGCGAAGCTCGAAAAAACCTTCGATTACACGCGCCAGCTAGGCAACGTCAACGCCATCTTTAAGCGCGTCCTTGGAGCCGATTCCTGATGGACCAGTTTCCCGAGGCCGCACGGCTTCGCGTGGAGGGCACCGTCCGCGAGGCCATCGATCTGGTCGAAAATGACCAGAAAAATGAAGCCGTGCAGTTAATGAATGCGCTCGTAAATGAGTTCCCGCAGTCGGCGCTCGCGCACGCCTATCTCGCCTGGGTCTATTCAAGCGTTGGAGATCACCGGCAGGCCATTCAGCATGGCAAAGTGGCCGTCAAGAATGAGCCGGAATCCGAGCGCGCATCACTCATCTTCTTCCGCGCCCTCTGGAGCGCACATGAGTATCAGCAGGCCTTTCAGGAGATGGAACGCTTTTCGCAAGTCGGTTATTCCGAAGAGTACGTGCGTATGATGCACGAGTGGAAAGGCTTCTGATGTCGCTGGCATGCGAAGCAGAGAAGGGAAGTTCGGCGCAATGAATCTCACCCTCGCCATCACCGGAGCGTCAGGTGCCGTTCTCGCGCGGGAAATGCTCCGCTGCCTTGAAGCCGACGAGCGCGTCGAGCGCGTCTATTGCGTCGCCAGCGAGAACTCACTTCGCGTTATCGCCGAAGAACTCGGCGTCTCCGGCCGCAACGATCTCATAGAGAAGCTGCTCTCTTTCAAGGCTAAGAAAATAATCAGTCTCGCCGACTCGGACATCGGCGCGCCCATTGCATCCGGCAGTCATCCTTCCAGCGGCATGATTGTTCTGCCGTGCTCAATGGGCACGCTCGCGGCCATCGCCAACGGTCTCGCCAACTCACTCATCGCCCGCGCAGCAGACGTCACGCTCAAGGAGCGCCGTCCACTCATCCTCTGTGTCCGCGAGACACCTTTCAATCGCATCCATCTACGCAACATGTCGCTCGCCGCCGAGGCCGGCGCCACCATTTTCCCTGTCATCCCGGCCTTCTACAACCAGCCGACCACGACAGACGACATGGCGCGCACATTCGTCCACCGTGTTCTCGCCCACATTGGCCTCCCGCAACTCGGGGCCTATGTCTGGAAGCCGGACGACGAGTAAGGGAAACCTGCCACTTTCCCCTCCAAAGACCAATCTTTCGTTTTGCGACGAAGTAAAACGCAATTGACACTCCATCTCCCCTTGTAGATACTTCCCCTATGCCTTACCCAGTCATCTTCGGCATCGCTCTCATGGCCATGTGCATGTGTATGCAGGGCGGACCCGTCCGTGTGGCTGTGGAGCGGCGCATGCGTTAATCGCAACCGATTTCCAGATGTCAGGCGGCCCGGGTTCTCCCAAGGACTCGGGCCGTCGTATGTGTGCTTGAGGTCACCAGAGTCTTCCCACCGCGCAACCGCAACCTATCTGAACGAGAAGCTAAAAGGAGTATCACAATGTCCGAGACGAAGCAGCAACTCGCCACTCTCGCCGTCCACGCCGGCCAATCCCCAGACCCCGCCACCGGCTCGCGTGCCGTGCCCATTTACCAGACCACGTCCTACCTCTTTCAGGACGCGGACCATGCAGGCCGCCTCTTCGCGCTTCAGGAATTTGGCAACATCTACACGCGCATCATGAACCCCACCACGGATGTGCTTGAGAAGCGGGTTGCTGCACTGGAAGGGGGAGCCGCTGCGCTGGCCACGGCCTCTGGGCAGGCCGCAGAAACGCTCGCGCTCACAACTCTGGCAGCGGCAGGGGACGAGATCGTCTCCACTACGTCTCTCTACGGCGGCACCTACAATCTTTTTCACTACACACTTCCGCGCCTCGGCATCACCGTGCGCTTTGTCGATGCCGACGACTTCGACGGCCTGCGTGCCGCCATCAATTCCAAGACCCGCGCCGTCTACACGGAGACCTTGGGCAACCCCAAGCTCGACGTCGTCGATATCGAAAAGATCGCTGCCATCGCCCATGAAAATGGACTGCCGCTCGTTATCGACAACACCTCCGCTTCCGCCGCTCTCGTTCGTCCCATTGAGCACGGTGCGGATATCGTCGTAAACTCCGCAACCAAGTTCCTCGGCGGCCACGGCACATCCATCGGTGGCGTCATCGTAGACGCCGGCAAATTCGACTGGGCAGCCTCCGGGCGCTTCAAGGAGTTCACTGAGCCCGATCCGTCGTATCACGGACTGAACTACACGCAGGCCTTCGGCCCCCTCGCCTTCATCCTCAAGGCGCGCGTGCAGGGCTTGCGCGATACCGGCGCCGCGCTTTCACCCTTCAATGCCTTTCTCATTCTGCAAGGAATTGAAACGCTGCACCTGCGCATGGAACGCCACTCTCAGAACGCGCTGGCCGTCGCCAAGTATCTTGAAGCGCATCCTGGTGTCGAGTGGGTCAACTATCCGGGCCTTGAGTCCAGCAAATACTTCGACCGTGCGAAGAAGTATCTGCCCAATGGCCAGAGCGCTTTAATCACCTTCGGCATTAAGGGCGGGTACGACGCAGGCAAGAAGCTGATTGACTCGCTTCAGCTCTTTTCACTGGTTGCGAACATTGGCGACGCCAAGTCGCTTGTCATCCATCCCGCATCCACCACGCATCAGCAACTGTCGGTTGAAGAGCAGGCTGGCACTGGTGTTACGCCGGAGTTGGTCCGCCTTTCTGTCGGCATTGAAGATATACGGGATATCCTGGCCGATCTCGACCAGGCCATCGAGTCTGCAAACGGAACCAAATCGTGTAAACCCCAGACGGCGGGTCTTGCTGCACAATGAAGACTATGACTGCGTCCCAAACCGGAGCCGGTGCCGGCGACAAGCCGCCGGCAGCTCCTCCATTGGAGCCCACCTACGAAGGCGATTTTGTCATCGAAGGTGACTTCCAGTTGGAAAGCGGACGCACGCTCGTAAGCCCCACCTTGCATTACGCCGTCTATGGCCGGCTCAATGCCGCGCGCGACAATGCCGTTCTCGTCTGCCACGCGCTTTCCGGCTCGGCGCTGGTCGGCTCCTGGTGGCCCGAGGTCTTTTCCCCCGGCGCCTTGCTTTCGCTTGAGAACGACTTTGTCATCTGTATCAATATGCTGGGCTCCTGTTACGGCTCCACGGGGCCCAGCACCAACAGTCCTGAAACCGGCCAACCTTACGGTGCCGAATTTCCCCTTGTCTCCATTCGGGACAACGTCCGCGCCCAATCGCTCCTTCTCGACTCGCTCGGCATTCGCCGCCTTCGCCTCGTCCTCGGCGGCTCCATCGGCGGAATGCAGGCTCTCGAGTGGACCATTCACGATCCGGCTCGCGTCGAACGCGGCGTCATTATTGCAGTCGCGCCGCTCGGCGCCATGGGCCTGGCCCTCAATCACCTCCAGCGGCAGTCCATTCAGAATGACCCCGACTGGCTGAACGGCACCTATTTGCCGCAGAAACCTCCGCGTGCCGGACTCGCACTGGCCCGCCAGATTGCCATGATGAGCTACAAGTCGCCGGAACTCTTCGAGGAGCGTTTCGGTCGCAATCCCAACCGCAACGGCGAAAATCCGTGGGCCCTCAATGCGGATGGCGGTGGTCTCACGGGCGGACGGTTCGACATTGCCGGCTACCTCGATTACCAGGGGCATCGCTTTCTCGATCGCTTTGATGCCAATGCGTATCTTGCCATCCTGCGCACCATGGACACCTGGGATCCGCTTACCGGATATGAGTCGCCCATGGAGGTCTTTAGCCGCATTCGCGCGCGCCTGACCTTCGTTGGCATCAGCTCAGATTGGCTTTTTCCCGCTGCGCAAGTCCGGGCATTTGCAGAATTGATCCGTGCCTCCGGAGTCAACGCAGACTACCGTGAAATGACCAGCGCGCATGGCCATGACGCGTTTCTCGCGGAGCAGGTCGAACTTGTGCGCCTCCTCCAATAGTCTGATTTGAGCGTGAAACCTTTGATTTGCCCAAAAGGATGTAGGCGGGCCACCTTTTTCTCAGAAACACATTCTCTCCAAGTGGTGTCTAAGTCCGTATGCAAATGGTCGCTCAACACCGGCTTTGGCGGATTGGTGAGGCGTCACCTGCCCGGAACCTGTGCAGAACGCTACAGAGGGCCTATTTTGTTCAAAATATTGCCTGCAGAGCATTTCGGGCGACTGGTTCGGAGCCTTTATCCGACATTCCGCGCTTGTCAGGCACGTCCCGGATTTTTATAATCCTCGCAACACCACATTGGACACCGTTGCTTGGCAATATTGCTGGCGCGGTGCTCGAACGCCTAAGATTCGAAAAGTTGCTGGCGTCTACGAGGCAAAATTTGTGTACTTTCATTTCTGCGAATCCCAGGAGCATTCAATGAAGAAATTTCTTTCCAAAATGGCGATAGCTTTGGTGGCCGCTGTCTTGGTCCTTTCGCCTGCCTTGCACGCGCAAGATTCCATCACGATCAAGGATCCAGCCGAATTCAACGCGTATCAGATGGCAACCCAGCAGACGGATCCGCACCAGAAATCCGCGGCACTGGAGAGCTTCCTAACCACCTATCCGCAGAGTGTTGTCAAGGATGCTGTCCTCAACATGCTGATTGACACCTATCAGGGCTTGGGAGAGAACGACAAGGCTCTCAGTGCGGCGAGCCGCCTCCTGCAGGATCAGCCCAACAATATGAAGGCGATCTTCATCTCTGTCTTCATCAAGAAGGCCCAGTGCGAAAAGACGCAGGATGCCCAGGCATGCGAAGATGCTTCGGCTCTCGCGCAAAAGGGTCTCGCCGCGCAAAAGCCGGCTGATGTCACAGATGACGCGTGGAAGCAACAAACCGCTGCCACGTATCCGATGTTCCACGGCACCATCGCTGTCGCTGCTGAAATCGGCAAGAAGGATTACAAGACAGCGATTGACGAGTTCCGCAAGGAATTGATGCTCTATCCGGCCGAGGCCACAACCAAGGGGCCGGGGCTGGTCGACACGATTCGCCTGGCAGAGGCCTATACCAAGCCCGGCGTCAAGGATCTGGTGCAGGCGGTCTGGTTCTATGCGCGCGCATGGAACTTTGTGCCGGCTTCCTTCAAGGCCCAGATTGAGCCCAAGCTGGAGTACTACTACAAGGTCTACCACGGCAACCTGAAAGGTCTCGACGACATCAAGACCCAGACGGCCTCTGCGGTATTTCCTCCGGGATCATTCGAAATCGCCAAGGCTCCTACACCTGCGGAACTGGCGCATCAGGCCATTACTTCCACGCCTGACCTGAAGACACTCAACCTCAGCGACAAGGAGTTCATCCTTGCCAACGGCACCAAGGAAGATGCCGATACGCTCTGGGCGGTGATGAAGGATCAGCTCACGCCGGTCCCGGGCACGGTCGTCTCGGCTGATGCCAACACCATCAAGCTGGCGGTCTCGCAAGATGCCAAGGATGCCAACGTTGCGGACTTCATCGTGAACATGAAGAAGCCGCTCACAGACAAGGAAATTCCGGCGGTCGGTACAGTCTATGGACTATTGCCGGCGGCGGACGAGCTTGACGGAACCTACGATAGCTACACGCAGATTCCGGCCACTGCCACGCTGTCGCAGAGGGCGGAGATCGTTCTTCGCGAAGGCTTCATCCAGGAGAAAAAGAAAGCTCCCGTGCACAAGCCCGCTGCGTCCCATCACAAGTCGCGCTCGCGTTCGCGCTAACTCCAACTCGTAACAGTCCGGGCAGCCGATCCATTTAGACTGCCCGGCAAATACTTCCTGGGAATCTGAAAGAAGGCAGCCTACGGGCTGCCTTCGCCATTTTGCACGAATTGAACACAACCAATTTATCGTGCGCCGAATCGTACTTTGATACTCTAGGGTCGTGATGACGCGTCCCGGCTCCCTCTTTCTGCTCCTTGCCATTTCCGTGACCCCGCTGCAGTCCGCTGCTCTTCGCGCTCAGTCGGTGGACCCGTTGCCGAAGGACCGCACTCATATCGTTCCACCGGGAATTCCTCCCGCTCCTTTTGATCCATCCCACGAGCGCGCGCATCCGGCGGTTTCCATCGAATTTCGTCCAGTCGAGCACATGTCGCAAACGGATCGCGAACTTGCCACCAACGCTGAGTCTGCGGTTACCGAACACGCCTCCCACTCCGGATTCGACATGAACTCCGGCAGCTGGTCCTATCAGCAGATTGTCTGTCCCGCATTGCCCGGCCACCTGTTTCTGCAATACACGCGGAACAACGGTGTGGGTGACGTTACAGTCTTTTCAGCATCCATCCCGCGTGGACAGTTAGGTCGCGTACGAATCGTGCCCATCCTCAAGCGCAGCTACTCGCTCTTCTCGCCTGCGCCCATCAACGCGCTTACCATCTCTGCCTTTAACCACATTCGCGCTGAAGAAGCCGATTTGCATCCATCTGACTGGCTTGGAGCCGGACTCTGCTACGCTGCGCTTGCGGGCGCTCATCCGCGCGTACCCTTACCGCAGCCTGAGTTCGTTGTTGGTGCGCACGTACCTCTTCAAACAGCGCATCTTGACGTACATTCGCAGGGCGGGGAAGTCATTCATTTTGCCGATGCGGCTGCGTTACCCAGGCCCATGGAGTGGTCCATGACATTCAACGCGAAGGGGAAGCTCGTGAAGGCCACGCATGTTCCAGCGGAAATGGTTGTTTCTCAGCCGGTCCCGAAAACATCCGGCACTATCAAAACCTGGAATCAGCCGCAGGTCCAGAACTAGAGAATCTGCCGGCGTGTCAATCGCCCAGCATGATCCGTTCAATTCCAGTGGCGCGTCCCGTCTCCGCATCGCACCGCACCAGCGCGGCACACATCTTTGGATTCCCCTTCGCCGCCTCAAACTTCCCCGGCAACCCCGTCCGGAATCGATGTAACACCAGTTCCGTCTCCACGCCAATCACGCTGTCGTATGGCCCGCTCATGCCCACGTCTGTCTGGTAGGCTGTCCCGCCCGGCAGCACTCGCTCGTCTGCCGTAGGAATGTGCGTATGCGTGCCCAGCACCGCCGTTACCTTGCCGTCCAGGTGCCAGCCCATCGCAACTTTCTCGCTCGTGGCCTCTGCGTGAAAATCGACGAGGATAACGCGCGCCTTCAGGCCCGCAATAATGTCTGTCGCTGCCTGAAACGGATCGTTGGTTCCACTCATGAAAACGCGTCCCATGAGGTTCACCACCGCGTAGGGCACGCCGCTCCTGGTTGTGCCTTCGTAGATGCCGTAGCCCGGCAGGCCTTTCTGCAGATTTGCGGGGCGCAAAATCCGCCGCGCGCGCTCATGGCTGTCCGCAGGCACAGAGCTCAAATGCTCCATCAGTTCGCGTTTGTCCCACACGTGGTTGCCCGTTGTCAGCACATCGGCGCCCAGGTCGAACATGTCTTCGGCAATCTGCGGCGTCACGCCAAATCCCCCCGCGGCATTCTCCGCATTGATTACCAGCAACTCCACGTTGTGCGTTGCGCACACATGGCCCACGTGCTCGCGCACAATCCTGCGCCCCGCGCTGCCAAAAATATCGCCGACGAAAAGAATGTTCACTGGCCGCTGTTCCTCATCAAGGGAAACAGGATGACGTCCCGAATCGATTTCGAGCCAGTCAAGAGCATGGTCAGCCGGTCAATGCCGATGCCCTCGCCGCCTGTCGGCGGCAGACCATAGGCAAGCGCGCGCACGTAGTCCTCGTCCATCTGGTGCGCCTCATCGTCGCCGCGCTCGCGCTCGCCCAGCTGGTCGGCAAAACGCTTGTGCTGTTCCACCGGATCGTTCAACTCGCTGAAGGCATTGCCCAGCTCAAACCCGCCGGCGAAAAATTCAAACCGCTCCACATGCTCCGGATCGTCCGGCTTAGCCTTCGACAGAGGTGAAACCTCCGTCGGATACTCGTAAATGATCGTTGGCTGAATCAGGAACGGCTCCACCACCGCTTCAAACAGGTTGTAGACACTCTTGCCGGACGGAGCGCCCTTCACCGAGTCGTAGTACACGGCAGAAACCGCGCCTAGAATCGTCTTCAATTCTGCCAGGCGCTCAGGAAGGATACGCGTTGTCTCGCTCTGTGCTTCCTCCAGCGAGCTCATTGCTGCCTTCAGCCGCGTCTGCAGAGCGTTTGCGTCCGTCGAACACCGCTTGCTCAGGCTTCGCTCCTGCTTCTTCTGGCCAGTACTGCTGGATCGCCTCGCTCATCTTCAGCCGTTGCCACTTTGCCCAGGTCGATCGTGTGCCCGTTGAACTCCGTCACCGTCGTTCCGTTTACCTGCATGGACACAAATGCCATCAACTCCTCGGTAATCTGCATCATGTCCTGGTAATTCGCGTACGCCTGGTAGAACTCCAGCATCGTGAATTCGGGATTGTGCTGCGTGCTCACGCCTTCATTGCGGAAGTTGCGGTTGATCTCGTACACGCGATCCAGTCCGCCCACCACCAGCCGCTTCAGGTAAAGCTCCGGCGCGATGCGCAGAAACAGGTCCATGTCCAGCGCGTTGTGATGCGTCTTGAAGGGCTTTGCCGCCGCGCCGCCTGCGATCTGTTGCATCATCGGTGTTTCCACTTCCAGATACCCGCGCCCATCAAAAAACTCCCGCAGAGCATTCAACATTTTTGCCCGCTTCACAAACACTTCGCGGCTCTCCAGGTTCGTAAACAGGTCCACATACCGTTGCCGGTAACGAATTTCCACGTCAGCCAGGCCGTGAAACTTTTCCGGCAGGCTCAGCATGGCCTTGGCCAGAAACGTCAGTGTCTCCACATGAATGGTCAGCTCGTTCGTCCGCGTGCGGAACAGATACCCGCTCACGCCGATGTGGTCGCCCAGGTCCAGCAGCTTGTACAGCGCAAATGCCTGCTCGCCCACTGCATCCAGCCGCACGTAGATTTGCAGCTTCTGCCCGCCCTGTTGCAGCGTGGCAAAGCCCGCCTTACCCTGTGCGCGAATCTGCATTATCCGGCCAGCCACCGTTACCGTCACGCGGTCGGCTTCCAGCGCCTCGCCGGTCGTCTCACCCCACTTTGAGCGCACTTCTGAAAGCGTGTGCGAGGCAGGGAACTGGTTGGGATAAGCGGCCTGGCCGAGCTTCTCTATCTCGGTCAGCTTCTCCCGGCGCAGCTTGAAAAGATTCTCTTCAAACTCGGATTCGAAACGGATGTTATGTGCGGTCATTGCGTCGTCTGTCCAAAAGGGCAGTATACCCGCTCGTTCCTTTCACCTGTATCCTTGTCATGGAACGTCTTATGCCCTATCACAAACCCATTCCGGACGACGGCAAACGCAACTCCGATTCAGGCGGCGGATTGTTCTCCGGCCTCCAGTCCATTGTCCAGGTGGAGAAAATAGGTCAGATTGCTTTCATCCTCCCAACGGCAGCCGTCATTGGCTGGCTGGGCGGAGCCTGGCTCGACGGATACTTTCACCAGAAGTGGATGACGCTCACGGGCTTCATGCTGGGCTGCATTGCGGGCATCAGTTCAGCCATCAAGTTGGCCATCTCCATCTCCAACGATCCCAAAAGCAACTCGCCCCAAACCCGTTCATCTCAAGACAAGGATTCCGGCCCCACAGAATGACCGAAGAAACACAGCCCGTCCCGGATGTCAGCCCCGACGCACTTTACTCCATGCTCAAGCGCGCCATGCGCAACACTCTCATTCTGGGTGCCTTGGGCGCTGCCGCCGTTTGGATCGGCTCCAACTGGCGCAATGCCGCCATGCTCCTCGCTGGCTCGGCAATCTCTGCCGCCAGCATCTGGGAGTGGCTTCGTCTGGCCCGCATCATCAATGCCCGTCTCGACAACCAGAAATCCGCCGCAAACACACCTGTCACAGTGTTGTTCTTTCTGTTTCGTCTGGCTCTGTTTGCAGGGGTCATTTATGGTAGCCTGAAGCTTATCCATGGCACTGGTGTTGCACTGCTTTGCGGACTCGCCCTTGCAGTGACCACCATGGGCTATGAAGCACTTAGAATGCTTCGCGATTAGAAAGGCAAAGCCCCGTAGATGTGCGGGTTACACCGTGCAGCGGGAGTAGAACGCGACTACATGCTGGATTCAACCGTACTCTCTTCTGCGATGCACCACCTGACAGGCCACGCACCCGCGTTGATGCTGCAATCCACCAGCAGTCTCCCTGTCTGGTTCGACACTAAATTCAAGTGGCAGCTGTTGGTTGTCCTCGGCCTCATCACGGTCTTTGTCATTGTGCGCGCCTCGCTCTCTGTTGAGCGTCCCAGTGCCGCGCAGCAGGTCGTTGAGATGGTCCATGGCTTTGTCGGCGACCAGTGCAATGAAGTCATTGGCCACGGCTACGAGCGCTACCAGGGATTCATCACCTGCATCTTCCTTTATGTGCTCCTGAACAACTTCCTGGGCCTGTTGCCGCACGTGGAGACACCCACCAGCATCTCGGTTGTCCCGCTCGGTATTGCGCTGCTCTCGTTCCTTTACTACAACATGCATGGCTTGCGTGTGCATGGCCCCGTGGGCTATCTGAAGACCTTCGCCGGCCCAGTATGGTGGATTGCCTGGCTGCTCTTCCCGGTTGAAGTCATTTCCCACCTCGCCCGCGTCATGTCGCTTACGATTCGTCTCTACGCCAACATGCTGGCCAGTGACCTGCTGACGCTCATTTGCTTTTCGATGCTGCCCCTCATCGCGCCTACGGCATTTCTTGGGCTGCATTTTGTTGTGGCCATCATTCAGGCATACGTGTTCATGTTGCTTTCAGCCATTTACATCGCCATGGCCATCTCGCACGAACATTGAGTTTTTTGCATGACGCTCGTCCAATAGCGAGCAAAAGATTCCGCCGGGGAAAGCTTCCGCTCCGGGCAAACGGATAGACCGCAAGCGTGAGGGGGCCAAAAACATCCATCGGGAACAGGTCTTTGTTTCCGATGATGTCAGCTCGGTGAGCCTCAACCACCCACTGGCGGTCAAACTCTCAGGGAAGCTGGAGAAACGATGAAGAAACTTCAATATCTGTTCACCGCACTGTCCATGCTCTGCTTCGCCATGCCTGCGCTCGCGCAGAGTGGCGGCTCGGCTGCCATGGATCTCGCGCCCATCGGCGTCGGACTCGGCATGGGACTTGCCGCCGGCCTTTGTGGCCTCGGTCAGGGCCGCGCCGTCGGTTCCACCACAGAAGCGCTCGCACGCAATCCCGGAACCCGCGGCCAGCTGATGACCTTCATGATCATCGGCCTTGCCTTCATTGAGTCGCTTACACTGTTTACCTTCGCCATGATCATCATCAAGGTGAAGTAAGATAACGTCGCTTCAAGACAATTTGGCCCCTCGGACGCAAATCCGCGGGGCCATTTACTTTTTTCCCAATTTCTCACTACTTCCTCAATTGCCCAACTTCTTCGCGGTGGTTGCGCATCATCTCTATCGCCTGCGCATACGTTATTCCCAGCGGCAGCGGTACGTAATCTGAAGTGTCTTCCACCGTCTGAAACCGTTTGGTCTTGAAAAGAATGCGTCCCGTCATGTCCATTTGAAAGTGCACAATGCGCCATTGATTGCCGTATACAGGCGCCTGCTCCATCTCGATCCACCCGCCCTTGTAGAGCCTTGCGAGTAAACCCCAGCCATAGTCCACGTCGTGGATGAGTCGTCCTTCCAGCCGTTCCACGCGTTCCTGCTTCACGTCAATCCAGATGTCGCCCTGCATTGAATCCAGAACCCGTGTTTCCATGTCAGGAGGGTTGTATGAAGGGTTCGGGCGAAAGTTGAACTTTGCCATTAAACCCTCCTTACCCATCTCCGTCCCGACGTACTCGTACAGAAATGCCTGCGGCAATGCACGCAGCACTTTAAGAGCACGTTGCGCGTCCTTCTCTTCATTCGCCTTGCGGGTCTGCTGTTTGCTTGGGTCGGCCAGCAGTGCATCCAGGCGTGCCTTTTCCTTCGCCGCATCGTCTGCGTTAAGTGGCTGTCCATTCACGGCCACAAGTTCGGCCACGCCTCCATCGCGGGTTTCGTAAATGTATTTCGTCTGGCTCAGTCGTGGGCTTGACTTGTGCAGCTTGTACCGCATGGGATGATGTGGGTCGCGCGCATTGTTCAGCTCGTTGGCCAGCGCCTGCTGCACCAGCGACTGGTTGTATGTTTGGGCAGTAAGATCCGCCGTTCCAGCCCCATAAAGGGCCAGCGAGAAGACGGCAGCGATACGCCAGACATTCGACATTCCGTCCTTTCTACCCGCCCCCGGTTCCTAAATTGGCGCTGTTCCACATTAGACGTCTCACACTTGCTCCGGTTGCGCAAGATTGCTGCATCCCGGCCCATTTTCGTATAGTGCGGACAGGTACTTTACGGTCTATTTTGGGGCCTCTGGTCCTTTGCCGCCACTGTGTGCCGGCTGTTGTTGCCCTGCTATGCTCCTCCTGCGCTTAGGTTTTCCCCTTTGTGCACCGTAAGAAAGCCAGCTTCTTATTGATCTTTGAAGAGGAATCATACTCAATGGCGAATGAAAATGGACTTGCACGTATTGGCAAATCAGTGGTGATTCGTGGTGAGGTCTCCGGAAATGAGGATCTAATCGTAGATGGTCGTCTGGAGGGAACTATCACCTTGACCGACAGCAGGCTTACCATCGGACCTGACGCCAATGTGGCCGCCGACCTCAATGCGAAAGATGTGCTCATCATGGGCAAAGTGCAGGGCAACATTGTCGCTGGTGGCCGCGTCGAACTGCGCGCAGGTAGTGTCGTCGAGGGCGACGTCCAGGCGCATAGGCTCGCAATTGAAGACAACGCAGTTTTTCGCGGCAAAGTGGATCTGACGCAGGGCGCCAAGGCATCGCCCGCCAGCTAAAAACATACCGGGAGCGCAGTCGCACCGTCCGCGCTCCGCAGTAAGGAAACTCTCGAAGTGCTTGGCCGTTTTCTTGAACGAAAAGGCGATTCGCCTCAAACAGGGCAGCAGGCGCGCTCAGGACCACGCGTGCCGCGTCACTCCAGCGGCTGGGCTGCCTTGCGCAAGCGTATGCAGGCCGAGCCCGGAATGCGCGTCATCGATGCGGGCGGTACATCGCCAACGAATATCAATTACCTGGCATCTCTCGGCCATAGCATCTTCATGGCAGATCTTGTCGGCGATGCCTACGGCAGCGATTGGCAAACCGGCTTGGACGAGGATGAAAAACCCATCCTCAACGTCGAGGGTTTCCTCGAACAAACACTCAGTTTCTCAGGCTGGAAATTCGACATCGTTTTGCTGTGGACAGTGCTTGACTATCTGCCTGAAGCATTTGTTGAGCCGGTGGTCGACCGCCTCTTTGGCGCCGTGAACCCCGGCGGCCAGGTCCTGGCGTTCTTTCACACCAAGACGCAGAGCGGCTGGACTGATTTTTGCCGCTTCCATGTCACCGAAGGCGACGACGTTCAGGTGCAGGACTCTCCCTCGTTTCCCATTCAGCGCGCCTTCAGCAACAGAAACATCGAAAACCTCTTCGGTAAGTGGTCAGGATTTCGCCAGTTCCTTGCCAAGGATGGGGTTTCCGAAGTCATCATTACGCGCTAAGCTCCATCCGCGCCGCGCGATACATCCTCTCGCGCAATCAAACATTCCAATAATGGGGAGAGAATTTTATGGATATGCTCAAAGGAACGCGCATTACTTGGCTCGGTCACTCCACAGTGCTTGTAACTACGCCGAAGGGCACCAATTTTCTAATTGATCCTTTTATTGGACACAATCCAAAGTATCCGGGTAATTTTTCGCTACCTGAACAATTACCGTACATTCTTCTGACCCATGGACACGGGGACCATATGTCGGATGCCGTTCCAGTTGCGCAAAAGCATGGATCCACCGTATTGGCGATCTATGAATTGGCCGACTATGTAGGTCGCAAAGGTGCATCCAAAACCATCGGTTGCAACATCGGTGGAACGGTACAGCTCGACGATGTAGCCGTCACGATGGTTGAGGCAAAGCATTCTGCAGGAGCAACGGACGAAGATGGCACGCACTATGTTGGGGTTGCAGCAGGTTTGGTGCTTGCCGTTGACAATGGTCCGACTCTCTATCACGCCGGAGACACTACTGTTTTCAGCGATATGAAGTTGATAGCTGACCTATATCATCCCGAAGTTGCCATGCTGCCCATTGGCGGCCATTTCACCATGGGACCGCGCGAAGCCGCGCTCGCGGTAAAATTTCTGGCTCCCAAATTGATCCTCCCCTTGCACTTTGGAACCTTTCCACCACTTACAGGTACACCTGAACAACTTGCTGCTCTCATTGATCCTGAGATCAAAGTGGCGCGCCTTCAACCAGGACAATCAATTTAGTGCAAACTAGTTGCGCAATTGCGCTTCAATGATGAGAAACACGAAATCCGTCACAGGTATTGCGTATGTCATACGTGGAGACGCATGCCGGTCGCTTCAGGTATAAGCAGCCAAGACAAAAGCCAGCCCGAAGGCTGGCTTTTGTGTCCTACCGACTCCAGAAACTTACTTGGCAGATGCGGCTTTTCTTTGTTCCGCCCAGCGCCGTTTAACTGCTTCGGCGATTCTCTTTCTGCCTTCAGGGGTTAGGTTTCTCTTCTTCTTACCGGCTCTCTTCGCAGCCACTGTTGCACCGGACTTGGTTGTTCCGCCGCTCAATAATGCACGCGCCTGCTGCAGTTGCGCTATTTCACGGTCGATTTGATATAGGATTTCCGAGACTCCCACGGTTCCTCCTCTTGCATTTGATAAGTGGTTCGATCCCGTCGGTATTACCCTGAGTACACCGTAGGCTTCCGCTTATCTGACTACTACCATACCTATCAATTCACATTAATGACAATTTAAAAATCTGAACTGCCCGTCAACGACTAGGGAGTGTGCATGAAAAGTAAAGATTACTTAGCGGAAATTAGATAGATACCTTGCAGCCCGCGAGACAACGCGTCTACACAAGGAATGAATTGAGTTGTGGCGAGAATCTCGGCGAAATTGCTCACGAACGTTACCGATGGGTGTGCGCTTTGCGCTCGAGGTTGAAAATAAGTAACGTTGCATGCTTCAAAAACCGCAGCCGAAAGCCCGTTTCGTAACGTTTCTTTTTGGGGCAATGAAGCCATTTCACGCCGCAATGGCGGTGACCTCCGCGATCAACAATATGAGCGCAAGAGAGAACGCCAAAGAACATCTATCTATCTTCATAGTTCATGTAAATAGGATAGGCCCGCATAACTGCCCCACGGCAGTTGCAGTTGCAGATTGAAAGCTAACATTCCCCTATAGGAATTCTCGTCCGTGTCCCTATCTCACCAGACCACATGTCGTGAAGAAAGGCTCGAGCTTGGCAGATAAATCAGCGCTCAGGAATGGAACGGTTTTTCAATTCGGCTTTGAGGGGTATTGATTCGAACCGCTCGTTGTCGAGTCCGGCAATTGTGAAGGTGGTTCGCCCCCTAAACGCATGCTTACAGGTTCTGCTGCTCGGAAGTTGCGAAGGTCGCGCAGAATGTCCGCTTTCTCGCGTGCATATTGCCCTGCAAGGCGCGTCAACGCATACGTAATGATGTCGCTGTGATGCAACTCCTGCATGGACGGATCGCGACGCATATTGAGCCATAAGCGATGTACAAGCTGCACATCGTCCGGGCCAAGTGAGGGCGCGTGCGGTCCGATATAGAAAATCTTCACTTCACCATCGGTACCCACTACGCAGAAATTGAATTGCCTCTTTGGCTCTGGCAGTGCTTCCCACGCTTGCCCCAGATGGAATGCCTGCTCCTCTGGAGTCAGCGAACTGGAGATTCCTGAAACAACCGATTCCACTTCCAGCGAATTGGCGCTCTGTACCAGCGCCGAGAAGATATCGCCCGCCGGAACAACGAGCAACGACACTTTCTTGCCAAAGCTTTCCGCAATTGCAACGGCCTTGGTGAAGAGCATTTGTTCGTGCTCGCTGAAGCTCTGGTCCTCGGCGTTCACATACTCCGGTCCGCCCGCGCCCATAATGCGCACGCTCATCACAATCACATCGCGGTCTTCTGTCTTGGTACTGGCCAGAACCCATTTCAGCGCCTGATGATTCTCCGCGTCGCGCATCGTCACCATCACGCCCCCCGCGCGAATCGCAACCGACTCGCGGTCGATGGTGTCCTGATGCTCAAGCTGAAAGTGGTCGCGCATCTGCCGTGCAGTCTGCGCGTGCTTCTTCATGTTCTGCCGTTCGGAGATGGTGAAGATGATGAAAAACGTCCCCGTGAATGCGATGCCGCTCACCGTGGCGACGGATTTGGTAAAGAGGTTCACGATGGCGATCGAAAACAGAGCCAGAAAGACGGAAATAAGTCCCACAGGTACTTCCGTCTTTCCAATCTGAATGTTCGGAGGTACCTTCCAGCCGCGCTCGCCATGGTATTTCCAGCGCAGCACAAGCATCGCCATGCTGTTGAACGTGAATGACCAGATCACGCCGAATGCGTACGCTTCGCCCAACGTGATCACATTGCCGCCCGTGACGACGATCGTGAATATCTGCAGCGCGAAGACGAGATTGATGATTCGATAGCTGGTTCCAAATCGCTTGTGCGGTTTGCGGAACCAGTCGGTCAGCACTCCGTCTTCGGCCACGCGCATCAGCACACCCGTCGACCCAATCATCGAAGTGTTGATTGCGCCCGACAGGATAAGGAATCCGACAAACACAACAAAGATACGGAACGCCACACGCCAGAACATGGGTCCGACCATATACATGGCAAGACCGGATATCAGGTTGTTCTGGTAGATCTGCGTGCGCGGCCCGTCAGGAATCAGCATTGAGGCAAGCAGTGTTCCGCCACCGGTGAATACCAGGCTGTAAATAGCGATGACGATGGCCGCACGCTTCAGGTTCTTCAGTTTCGGATGCTGAATCTCGCGGTTCACCTGGGCAAGGCTTTCCTCGCCGCTCATGGCCAGCAGCGAATGGCCAAACGCCATCACCACGCCGAACAAGCCAAAGATAGGTAGTCCCGAATGTAGAAGGAAGCCTTGTGCATCTTCGCTGAAGTGCAGATTGGATGGAATAGGCGCCGGGGGCAGATGGACGCCGCGCACAAAGATCGAGTAGCAGCCCCAGAGAAACAAGATGACCACCATGATGGTGGTGATCTGCATAACCCGCAGCGCCTTATCGCTCGACTCTTCGATACCCTTGATGTTTTCCCACCAGTAGTAGATCGTCACAATTGCGGCAAATACGGCCGCAGTGTGATTCATATCGAACTGGAAGGGATTGCCGTGCTGGTCCATCAAGGCAGGTGGCAGCCAGTGGTACTGGTCCAGCACACCCATCAACTCATTCATGAGACCGGTGATGTATTGACCTGCCGACACGCCTGAAATCGGACCCGTCAGAACGTAGTCGAACATCAGCGCGGAAACGCTCACCTTGGCAAAAGTTCCACCCAGCGCCTCTTTCACCACGCGGTACACGCCCCCGCGCGTGAACATCGAACAGCTCTCGATGTACACCGCGCGTACCGCAAAGCTGAACAGCATGATGGCGATAATGAACCACGGCGCGGAGGCGCCAATGGCCTGCTCTGCAATACCGCCCACGTAAAAGGCTGATGATCCCAGATCGTTGAGAACGATGGCTGCCGCGCGCCAGAAGGAAATGAATGTGAGCATCACGCTGGATGCCACAATGAGCCGGACGCGGTCGGTAGGCGGGGCTACGGTCGTTCGAGAAGATGCCATTGCACAAATATGCGACGTAAATGTCGACTGAAAGAGTTGAACGAGCGCGCTTTCCTCGTCGCCCTCGGCTGAGTGTAGTGCTGATTCACGGGTGAGTCAACGAAATTGACTAACTCATTGATTCATTTGCACAAAATCACCCATGCTCCTTATGCGCTCTTTATGCGTCTTCGGATTTTCCAGTGCGCCATCAACATGTACCAGATGGAATTTTGAGCAGATGAAGCCTAAGTTTTGCGGGCGAATGCCCCCTCGCACACCTCGTCCGGCTGCGGTCCAGCCTACACGACTTCCGTCTCCACTCAGGATCCATGCTTTACACTCGCCACTGTATGCAGCGCATATCCTTGAAGCTGTGGTTTGCAGCGGCGCTCTCTGCGGCCCTTCTTGAGTTGCCGTTCCCACTTGCAGGCCCCATGCCGCCCTGGCGTTCCATATTCGCCTGGTTCGGCCTCGTACCGTTACTTTGGGCCATCCTGTCGCCGCTTAACACCACAGCCCCCCGTTCGCTTCGCCGCGCGTTCCTGCTTTCTTATCTCACCGGCTTCCTCTGGTACTGCGGCAACTGCTATTGGATTCGCAACACCATGCAGCACTACGGCGACATGCCGCCGCTTGCGCCCACTCTGCTGCTCATCGGCTTCAGTGCGGTTCTCGGACTCTACTTCGCGCTCTTCGGCTTCTTCGTCGCACTCGTCCATCGCGCCTCAGGCAGCGTGCGCAAGGCACTCGCGGCCGCGCCGCTTCTCTGGGTCGCGTTCGAATATCTCGCCGCACATCTCACTTCCGTCCCCTGGGATCAGCTCGGCTACTCGCAAGTCGATAACGGCCTCCTCACCCACCTTGCGCCGTGGACTGGCGTGTACGGCATCAGCTTTGTCCTCGTCTGCGCCAATGGCATGCTCGTCGCGCCGGTGCTGCTCCATAGCCGCCATCGCCGCGTGTGGCTATTTGGACTAGTCGGCCTTGGCCTTGCGGCCACAGGGATCGTCCGCGCTCCGTTCATCCCACCGCAACCCGAGCCCACCGCAACCGCTGTCCTCATCCAGCCCAATCTCGATGTAGGGGACAACAATCTCTGGGCGAGCCCCGACGAGTGGAACGCGCATATCGCTGAATTCACCCGTCTCGCAAAGCAATCCTGCCAAACTGACGTCGCCGGCATTCCGCAAACCGGCGCGCCAATGCAGCAGGTCAATTGCCCTCCGCCCACCGCTCCTCCCGATCTCGTCGCATGGCCTGAGTCGCCCGCTCCCTTCTTCGAGTCCGAGCCACGATTTCAGCAGGCACTCGTCTCCGTTGCGCACTCCGTCGACGCGCCGCTCATGGTTGGCTCCATCGGCATGAATATTGCGCCGGATCAGCGGAGTTGGCTCAGTTACAACTCCGCACTCGTCATCGGCGCAGACGGCCAGCGTGTCGGCCGCTATGACAAAATCCATCTCGTCCCCTTCGGCGAGTATGTGCCTTTTAAGAACCTGCTCTTCTTCGCCCGCAAGCTCACCGGCCGGGTCAGTGATTTCTCCCGCGGAGACTTGCGCAAGGTCTTCCGCCTCAACGGCCATCGATACGGCATCTTCATCTGTTATGAATCGGCTTTCGCCAGTGAGGTCCGCCAGTTCCCGCGCCTCGGTGCGGAAGTCCTCGTCAACCTCAGCGACGACGGCTGGTACGGCAACACCAGCGCACCCTGGCAGCACCTCAATATCGCCCGCATGCGTGCCATAGAAAACCGCCGCTGGCTCCTGCGCGATACCAACAATGGCGTCACCGCCGTCATCGATCCCTACGGCCGCGTTCGCCAGAGCATTCCGCGCCATCAGGTTGGCGCGCTCGACGCAAAATTCGGCTTCCGCGACGACATCACCTTCTACACCGCGCACGGCGACGTCTTCGCCTGGCTCTGTGCCATACTTTCTTTAGGACTTGGGTTTTGGGCCCTAAAGCTCAATCTCAAGCTCGCACTTCAAACTAAGTCAGGTCCTGAGAATCCATCGTGTCCATAAGCGATCTCGAATTCACCTACGCCCCCATCCGCGACCAGGTGCACGACCTGCGGGAGTATCTTTGACCCCGCTCGCATCCGCAAGGAACTGTCTCAAATAGAAACCAAACTGGCCGACCCTGCCATGTGGTCGAATCCAGCTGCCTCGCAGCCCTTGATGCGCGACCGCAAGCGTCTCGAGCAGCTTGTTGCTGACGACGACGAACTCGTGCGGCGGACCAGTGACATTGAAGCTTATTTTGAGCTTGCGCGCGAGGGAGAAGATGTTCTCGGCGAACTCGATCCCGCCATCAGTGAACTGGCGAAATTTGCGGAAGAACTGGAAGCGCGGATCATGCTTTCAGGTGAAACTGACCCGCTGAATGCCATCGTTACCGTGCATCCCGGCGCCGGCGGCACTGAAAGCCAGGACTGGGCTGAAATGCTCCTGCGCATGTATTTGCGTTGGGCTGAGCAGCAAGGCTTCAAGACCGAGATGAACGATTATCAGGACGGCGAAGAGGCCGGTATCAAGTCCGCCACCTTTACCATCACCGGTGAATACGCCTTCGGCATGCTCGCAGGCGAAAGCGGTGTCCATCGTCTGGTACGCATCTCGCCTTTCGACTCGGCCAAACGACGCCACACTTCGTTCGCTTCCGTCTACGTCTCGCCGGAAATCGACGACTCCATCGAGGTCGATATCAAGCAGGACGATTTACGCATCGATACCTACCGCTCAGGCGGCAAGGGTGGCCAGCACGTCAATACCACCGATTCGGCCGTTCGCATCACGCACCTGCCCACCAACATCGTCGTCCAGTGCCAGAACGAACGCTCGCAGCACAAGAATCGCGAAAAGGCGATGAAGATGCTCCGTTCACGACTCTACGAGTTCGAACTCGAAAAGAAGCGGGCCGCGACAAAAAAGCTTGAAGACTCCAAGCTCGAAATTAACTTCGGTTCACAGATTCGTTCTTACGTCCTGCAACCCTATCGCATGGCCAAAGACCACCGCACCAAGGTTGAAGTCGGCGACGTAGACAAGGTTCTCGACGGGTATCTCGAACCGTTCCTGCGAGGCTATTTACTTGCCAAGCGCCGTGGCACGGCTGTCGCAGCCACCGATGACGACGATTTAGACATATAGGCAAGGCTGGGCAGGTTGCAGATATGTATCCTCCGCGCTATGCCCAGCATCCCTTCATAAGGTCACAAGGAATGAATGATCCCGCTGTTATCGACGAAATGCTCCACACTGCGCGTTCCATCGCTGTAATCGGCATGAGTGACAAGCCCTGGCGCGCCAGCCACAATATCGGCAGCTATCTTGCATCCCACGGTTACGCGGTTTACCCCGTCAACCCCTCGCTTACTGAGGTCGTCGGTCTCAAGTGCTATCCCTCGCTCGACGCGGCCTTTGCCGCGGCACTGAAGAAAACAGGCAAGGGAATCGACCTCGTCGACGTTTTCCGCGCGTCAGAGCATGTCCCGGATATTGTCGATGATGTCCTTCATCTCGGCATTCCTTATCTCTGGCTCCAGGATGAAGTCATTCATGATGAAGCGGTTGCCCGCGCCCGAGCAGCGGGCGTCAAAGCCGTTCAGAACGACTGCATCTTCCGCCAGCACGCCCGCCTCATCGAATAGGTTGAGGTTCCTTTGGAGCAGCACGTTGTAACCTTGCTCCGTTACACTGGCTCTATAAGTCTGATGCTCTTGCCTATCGTGCGTTCCCCGCGTTCCATTGCCGCTTTTATCGCCCTTGCAGTAACGCTGCTGCTTGCGCCGCCCGTTGTCTTCGCGCAGCAGGCTTCCGCCTCGGCCACTGCTCCGCACCTTCAAGTCGAGTTGCTGGTACCTTCGCAAAACATCCAGCGCGGCGGCCAGCCCGTGCAGGCTGGCCTTCATTTCAAGCTCGACCCCACTTGGCACATCTACTGGAAGAACGCAGGCGATGCTGGAGATCCACCTCACGTCTCCTGGACCATGCCGAAGGGCATCACTGCATCGGCGCTTCAGTTTCCCGCGCCCAAGCGCCTGCCGCTCGGCCCGCTCATGGACTTCGGCTACGAGAATGAGGTCGTCTTTCCCTTCACAATCACTGCCTCATCGTCAGCGCCGCTTGGTTCCAGCAAACTCCACGCCAAGGTTGACTGGATCGTCTGTCAGAACTCCTGCATCCCTGGCAAGGCCGATCTTGAAATCACGCGGACCATCAGCGCCTCTGCGGCGCCCGTGCTGTTAAATCCGCTCATCAGTAAATTCATTGGCTTGCTGCCCAAATCGCTCCCCGCAGCAGACAAGGCAGTCTTCCAGGCCACGCCAACAGGCTTCCGCCTCTCCGTCGACACCGGCCAGCCAGAAAGCTCCGCGATCTTCTTTCCGGCTGATCAGGACTTCATCGACAATCCTGCGCCGCAGAACATCGCCGCCACCGCTTCGGGCTTCGTTCTTGATCTGAAAAGGTCGCCCTACTACTCGGACGCACCTAAAGTCCTCAACGGCGTTATCGAGCTCTCCGGCGGCCGCACCTATGACATCGCCGCCAGGCCAGGAACTGTCGCAGCCGTTTCCACCGCGCCCCAATCCGGCACCACTTCACCCGCACCGGCTGAAGCGCAATCTACGTCCCCGATCGCGCCAGCTGGCAAGCCCGCATCCGGCTCGCTCCTGCGTTCCACACTATTCGCCTTCATTGGCGGAATCCTTCTCAACCTCATGCCCTGCGTCTTCCCGGTCCTCTTCATCAAGGGACTATCGCTCGTGCAGTCGGGAAGGGAAGAACGCTCTACGCTCCGTAAACACGGTTTTGTTTACGCGCTCGGAATTCTCGTCTCCTTCTGGGCACTCGTAGCCGCCCTTCTCGTCCTGCGCTCCGCTGGCCACACGCTTGGCTGGGGATTCCAGTTCCAGTCGCCGCAGTTCGTCATGCTCATGGCCTGCCTGCTCTTTTTCCTCGGCCTCTCGCTCGCGGGACAGTTTGAGATAGGGCTTACACTCACCAGTGCGGGCGGCTCGCTTGCCCAAAAGCAAGGCCTTACCGGCAGCTTCTTTACTGGTATTCTCGCGGTCGTCGTTGCCACGCCATGTACAGCACCCTTCATGGGCGCCGCACTGGGCTACGCGCTCACGCAATCGGCTATCGTCACCTTTGCAGTCTTCACTGCGCTTGCACTGGGCCTCGCCGCGCCGTACGTCGCTCTCACGCTCCAGCCCGCCTGGACCCGCTTTCTCCCGCGTCCCGGCGTTTGGATGGATGTGCTCAAGCAGGCCATCTCCGTGCCCATCTTCGCCACAGTCATCTGGTTCGCCTGGGTGGTCACGCAGGGCTACGGAGCCAGCGTTCTCGTCGCTCTACTTGTCGCGTTGCTGCTCCTCGCCATTGCAGGCTGGTTCCTTGGCCGCTGGCCCGCAAAGGGATGGGCCACAACGGTTGCGACATTCGTCATACTCGGCGTCCTCGCCATCTGTGCCTTCGCACCGGGCAGACTGTTCAGTTACCCACAACCTTCGTCCGAAACTTCAAACCAAGGGAGTGGGTGGCAACCGTGGTCGGCACAAGCCGTCGCCGACGCGCGCGAGCAGGGCAAACCCGTATTCATTGACTTCACGGCAAGCTGGTGCCTCTCCTGCCAGGTCAATGAGCGCCTCGCGCTCTCGCGTCCTGAAGTTAAAGCCGCCTTCGCCGCCCATCATGTCGTCCTGTTCAAGGCGGACTGGACACGTCACGACGACGCCATCACCGATGAACTTACTGCTCTGGGCCGCAGCGGCGTGCCTACGTACGCTTTGTATGTCCCAGGTGAACAGAGCCCAAAGCTCCTGCCGGAAGCTCTCACGCCGGGCATTGTCACGGACGCTCTCAGCAATCTGCCCCGCTGAACTGCTTTACGCATCCCCTGCCGGCTCCCTGCGAATCTTGCATGCATCGCATGTATTCTGAGGGCGTCGTATTGCACAGCATGAAGTTCCAGCACTATGCCGAAGAAACTTACATTGCTCTGGCAAACCACTGAGTGCCCTCTTAAGGATTGGCTGCGCGAAATCCTTGCGCCAATCATTCAGGAAGAAGTCTCAGACGGCCAACACTCCATCGTTCTTGACAACACTATCGTCGTCGACTCAAACGTTCACCTCGTCGATCCTTCTTACTATCCGCAATTCAGGGGCAAGAATGCTTTTCTGCTGCGTGAGCCGGACGAGTATTTTCGCGACGTTACTTCCACGGTCTATTCGAATTTCTGCGGTGTCATTCGAATGCACCACTCGGCGGCATTTTCATCTCAGCGCGTTCTCCAGATTCCCGTTGGTTACAACAATGGACTAGGCGCGCAAGGAACCATCAAGCCCGCCAGTCAGCGAACCTACCTTTGGTCCATGCTCGGTCAGATCAACAAGTCCAGCCGCCCTGATGCGCTGGAGGCGCTCCTCTCCGTTGAGCCCGGTTACTGGTACGCCTCTGATGGCTGGACTCCCGGTTCAAGCACAGCAGCAACCAACACACGCGATAATCAGTCCACCGGCAACTATCGAGAGATCACAGCGGACTCCGCCTTTTGCCCTTCTCCCATGGGGAATGTCAGTCAGGAAACAACTCGCCCTTACAGTGCTCTTGAAGCAGGCGCCATTCCTATCCTTGAATGTCGTTGGTCGATGGACGTTCATCGACGCTTGCTCGGCAATCATCCGCTTCCCACTTTTTCCAGCTGGAAGACCGCAGCATCCTTCGTCCAATCCATGGGTCGCGATCTGCTCGCTCTCGATCAGTTGCAGTCCGAGTGCCTGGTGTGGTGGGCCGCTCACAAGAAGCGCGTTTCGGAGCAGGCGGTTGGGTTCGTTGAACGGCTATGGGAAAGCCAACCGGCGCCGATCAATTCATATGTCCACGGTTATGCGCGAATTCCTGGATGGCCCGCGTTTGAGCTGTTGCGCCATCATAGCGCTTCCGCGCTCCGCCGCCGCATTGTCCGTCAGTCGCGCCGCGTCGTTCAGAGCGGCCGCTTCTTCGAACGCGTTTAGTTCTGCACTTCCTAGCCTCCGCCGCGCTTCCCCATCCGAATCTTCCGTATCTCTTCCATTCGCTGCGCCAGCAACTTCTCGCGCCCTTCCTGCGTGGGTACGTAGTAGCTGTGCCCCTTCAGCGACGCAGGGAGGCAGTCCATATCCGCAACCTTGCCCTCTTCGTCATGCGCGTAGCGATAGCCCGCGCCATAATCCAATTCCTTCATCAATCGCGTTGGCGCGTTGCGCAGGTGCAGTGGCACAGGCTCCTGTCGCGTGTGTTCCACCTCTTCGTGAACTTTTCCCCACGCCGCGTACACCGCATTCGACTTTGGCGCCAGACACAGATACACCACCGCCTCGGCCAGCGCCAGATCACCTTCCGGCGGACCAAGAAACTCAATTGCTTCCTTTGCAGACAAACACAGATTCAGCGCTTCCGGTGCGGCCAGCCCAATGTCTTCCACCGCCATGCGCACAACGCGCCGCGCAAGATAAAGCGGGTCCTCGCCCGCGGCAAACATTCTCGCCAGCCAGTAGAGCGCCGCATCCGGATCTGAATTCCGCACGCTCTTGTGCAGCGCTGAAATCAGGTTGTAGTGCTCTTCGCCCTGCTTGTCATACTGCAGCACGCGCTGCTGCACAGCGTCCGCCGCCAGTTGCTTGTCGATGTGCTTCGCGCCATCCGCTGCAAGCTGTGCCGCCACCTCCAGCGTGTTGTAGGCGCTCCGGCAATCGCCGCTCGCATAACCGGCCATCAGCTCAAGAGCTTCGTCATCGGCTGTGATGCCCATTTCGCCCAGCCCGCGTTCCTTGTTCTCCAGCGCCTCACGCAACAACTCCGCAATCGCTTCGTCGCTCAATGGCTTCAGCACATACACGCGGCACCGCGAGAGCAGCGCCGAGATCACTTCAAACGAAGGATTCTCCGTCGTCGCGCCAATCAATCGGATCGTTCCGCGCTCCACATACGGCAGAAACGCATCCTGCTGTGCTTTGTTGAAGCGATGAATCTCGTCAATGAAAAGAATCGTCCGCGAGTGCATCTCCGCCGCTTGCGCGGCCGATGCCATAACCTGCTTGATCTCCTTGATCCCGCTCATCACCGCGGAAAACTCAATGAAGTTCGCCTCGGTCACTTCCGCAATGATCTTCGCCAGAGTGGTCTTGCCCACTCCAGGCGGGCCCCAGAAGATCATCGATCCAAGCTCGCCACGTCCCGCGGCCTCGCGTTCAATCTGCACGCGCAGCGGCTTGCCCGGCCCCAGCAATTGCTCCTGTCCGCGATATTCCTCGAGCGTCCGCGGCCGCATCCGTTCCGCTAAAGGAGCGCCAGCCGCAGCATGGTGCGTGCCTTTGGTCAGAATCTCTGGACCATCCGGTTTACCGTCAAACAGGCTCATCGCTTTGCTCCGCCCAGTGCTTCTGCTCGTTGCCGTGCCGCCTCATACAGCAGCACGCTCGCTGCCACCGCCGCATTCAAACTCTCCACCGGCCCAGGGCAGGGAATCATCACAGCTCCATCGGCCTTTGCCGCAATCTCCCGTGGCACGCCCGCGCCCTCATTGCCCAGTATCAGCGCCGTCGCATCTCCCAATGAAATCTTCGCTGCATCCTGCGCGCCATTCACCGCCGTCGTTAGCGCCGTTACGCCTGCTTCGCTCAATCGCGCAAAGCACTCATCCGCACTGGCACTCACCACCGGCATGCGCAGCACACTCCCCGCCGATGCACGTACCGCCTTCGGATTCCATTCGTTCGCCGTACCCGGCAAGCTCACCACGCCCGTTGCGCCAAATGCCTCCGCTGAACGCAGAATCGTCCCCACATTTCCCGGGTCCTGCAGCCCCGCCAGCACAACAATCAGTGGTGCCCGTCCATCGTCCGGCTCCAGCACATCGCGCCAAATCCAGTCTGGCGCCTCCGCCATTGCCGCCACCATCCGCGGCGTCTCCGTGGTGAGAGAAGCTGCCAAAATGTCCTGCGGAACAACCAATACTTCCATGGCATCCGGCAGCGCAATTCCATCGAGCAGTCTCTCCTCGCCTTCGGCAACAAACACGCATGCCATCCGCAGCCCGGCTCTTACCGCCTCTGCCACCAGGTGCGGACCCTCCAGCCCAACCAGCCCCCCCGTCTTCCTCCCCGGCTGCGCCAGAGCATGCCGCAGCTCCTTCAGCCGGCTGTTTTGCTTGCTTGCCACTTTGCGTACCGGCATTCTGCCCCTTTTTCACCCCGTCCGAGTCAATTCCTGCCCCGATTCTATGCTGCCTCGCCTCCAATCCGGTGCCTCTTGTGTCCGGGCCAACTTGCACCGCGCACGGGGCTGTGATAGTTTCCGGTTTTGTGGCGTCTTTTCAATCGGATGTTCGCTGAAGCCGGCTTCCTGCGGCTCCTGGGTTAACCGGAAGCGCCTTTCGCATCATGGATTTGGGGCGCAAATGCGCTCGCACCATGGCGCTGAATCGAACATCGAAGGAACCGAGGTAGACCTTCTTGTCCGCGGAAATTCTGCGCATTCATCCCGATGAGCCCCAACTAGACCGCGTGGATTATGTTGTCTCCTGTCTGCGCAAGGGCGACGTTGTTGCCATTCCCACTGACACCTTTTACGGCCTGGCTGTCGATCCGGTGAATCTTTTCGCCGTCGAGAGCATTTACCAGATCAAGACACGCCAGAAGCATAAGCCGCTCTCGCTTCTCATCTCTTCGGTCTCGCAGGCCTATGAGCTTGCGCGCGACACAGACTCCATGCTCGACAAGCTCGCTGAGAAATTCTGGCCCGGTCCACTCACCATCATCGTCCGTGCCGGCACCAAGCTCCCGCTCCGCTCCACGGCCAACACGGGCAACGTCGCTCTGCGCGTGCCAGATGCCGCCATTCCGCGCGCCATCGTTGAGCGATTCGGTCTTCCCATTACCGCCACCTCCGCGAACCTGCGCGGTGCCTCTGAATGCACGCACGCTGCCTGCGTGCGCGACCAGATCGGTGATCGTCTGCCCCTCATCATTGATGGCGGACCAACCGGTCGTGCGCAGCCCACAACCATCGTCGATTTGTCGCTCGGTGACGGCCGCTGGGAGATTCTCCGCGAAGGCGCCATTCCAACTCATGAAGTGGTCATGGTGCTGGAGCGATAAAATCCTTGCATGAGCGCACGATCCAAAAGCTCTTTGCGTACATGGATCCCCCGCCTGATTCTCGCTCTCTTCGTCTGTCTCACCATAGCCCTTGTGCTGTGGACCCACTGGATCTACGTTCAGATTGATCATTACGCGGAACTGGATCAAGTCGCGCCTGCCGATGCTATCGCCGTCTTCGGCGCTGCCGAGTACGACGGCAAGCCCTCACCTGTCTATCGCGCCCGCCTTGACCACGCGCGCGACCTTTACGAGAGTGGCATTGCGCCGCTCATCATCACGCTCGGTGGCGACGGCGGCGATGAGTACTCCGAAGGCGGGGTAGGCCACGACTATCTGGTTGGCCAGGGCGTGCCCGACTCCGACATCATCGCGGAGACCGTCAGCAAAAGTACCGAGGAATCCGTTCGCCATCTCGCCGTCATCGCGCGCGCCAACAATCTGCGCAAAATTGTGGTCGTCAGCGACGCAACCCACATGTTCCGTATTCACGCCATCTGCTCAGCAAGCGGACTGAACGTGCTCACCTCGCCGCGCCCAGTCGTACCCATTGAAGGCAAAACCGAAGGCGCTGATAGCGTCTCGCACGAAGTCCTCGGCTACATGGCCTGGCGCCTGCATCTGCACTGAGCACATCGTCTGCACTCGAATTTGTAAGCAACAATGGGGCAACGGCAAGCTGTGGCTATTTTCCAAGTGCCCTATGTAGGCCTCTACTGGAATCAGGTTTATTGAATCGAAGGCGGCTTTTCCGGTTTTCGAAACGATCCGCTGACAGCCACAATTGCAGCGAACACAGCTCCATATGTCACGGCATTGCCCACAATGGGGCCGAAGATGCTGAACAAAAAGGAAATCGGAGACCAACTAACGTCTTCTCTTCCAATCGCCATAGCTGGCCAGAGTAGAGAGAGCACGGGATTATTCGAATCCTCAAACAACCCCACTTTGAGCCACTAAACAACGGCGATCAAAAGCCCAATCATCGCCCCAATGGCAAACGCGAGTAGCACGGGATGGAATCGCCAAATTCGCATTTCGCGGAAATATTTCCAAGCCGATTCTACTCGAGCGAGACGCAAGGTGATGCATGCTAAGACGAGTGTGCAGCAACCGTTTTTAAAGAATTGTCCTCTGGCACCCCTGCATTTTCATTGATAGAGATCTTGAGCGGTAGAGTAGTTTCCGGTTAGCGGACAATCCACCTGCGATGCTTTTGCAGGGTCTCGCTTCGTCCGTTCGACCCTATTCTCGCAGGAACCATACCCCATACTCGATGCTGGTATAGACTATGGTAGATGGGGAGGTTGGAATGCCCGCAGCAAGAAAGATTACCGTCGAAGTTCCCGCGGAGCTTCTGAGCAAGGCACAGAAGGCAAGTGGCGCCGGGATCACTCAAACCATTCGTACTGGGCTGGAACTGGTTGCGGCAGGGAGAGCCTGCCAGCGCCTTCTTCAACTTCAGGGGAAAGTCCGATTCTCAAGGACACTTGAGGAGTTGAAGGCAGACCGATGATCGCGGCTGACACCAGTACCTGGATTTCGTTCTTTGAGGGAGAGCAGGGAGACGATGTTGTCGCCTTGGCTCAGGCGCTTCAATCCCGCCAGGTGGTAATGCCGCCTCCGGTCCTGACAGAATTGCTGAGCGACCCTGGACTCTCTGTTTCTGTGGCACAAAGTCTCCTGGAACTCCCGCTGGTGCCGCTGAAAAATGGGTTTTGGGATCGTGCCGGAAGGCTTCGCGCAAAGGTCCTTGCCCGAAAAAGAAAAGCTCGGCTTGGAGACGCCTTGATCGCCCAATGCTGCATCGACGCCGCTATTGCCCTCATCACCCGGGACGGCGATTTCAAGGCATTCTCGGCTGGCCTGAATTTGCTGTAGGCGGCGTGGATCACCTCACCGTTGCTCGTCCTATGATCTGCTGGCGTGGGCCTCGGTCAGACAACTAGCGATGGAGACTCTTCTAACGCTGGGGAAGGAAGGATTCGCGGTTGGTTCCAGGAGCCAATTCGGGCGTGGCTTCTGAGTGGGGGACGACCAACTGGAACCTCCCAAACGGTAACTCTCCGAGATTGTTTTCCACTTTGATTCATTGGCGGGTGGCCCGGGTGCCGGGCGAGAGATGTGAGATCCTCCACAGAATGTGGGTGCCCGGGACCGGGGTCCCCGGCGGGCGACCTTTGCACGCTGGGGTGAGGGTGCCTCGCATTTGGGTACCCGGGAAAGATCGAACCTCAACCAGCCACCCTCTCATTTCCCACAACCCTCCTGCGGGCGAAAAGCAAGCATCCGCTGCATGCAATGCCCTGCAGAGAATTACTGGCTTCCAGTGCAAACTGGATTCAGAATCGTGTGCGCGCGACGATAGTCGCAAGACGGGAAAGTAGGCACGCATACCTCGCCCATAGGTCCCGTAACATCTTTAGAATCAAATAGGACGTAGGTATATACCTCGGAAAGTCCTTTAGAATCAGATACAGAGGTATGAAAGGTAGGGGGGAGGGGGGGTACCTGAAAGGGTACGGACCGGCTGAATTCCTGACATTTCAGACCCGGGGATCGCGCCCACCATTTGAGCGAAAAAGCGACGGCTGCCGCACCGCAGGAGCCGAGTGACTAGCGCGTAACAGCCGCCATAATTGCCAGCACCCCCAGCGCAAATCCCGCCGCACTCACCGTCGACAGAAAATTCACCGCATCGTTATTCAGCAAGCCGCGCCGCTCCAACGTCGCGCCCAGCACGCTGTCAAAGAAAAGCCCGAATACGCCACCTGCAATGCCTCGCGCCAAACAGCAACCGGTCTCCATGCAGCGCCCATGTGCCCACCGCTGCAACCAAAATCGCTGCGCCCACACCGGCCAGCGTCCCCATCCCGCTGATCGCTCCATCCGTTCCCGGCTCTGCCGCGCGCAGAGTCGTAATCATCCGCGGAGTTCCTCCCAGCACCTGCCCAATCTCTGACGACACAGTGTCCGCCGCGGCTTCTGCCAGCGCGGCCACACCCATCGCGAAAATCGCGCCCGTTCCCAGCCACGCCTTTGGAAACCAATCCGCATCCGCAAACCAGGCCTGCACCAGCGGACTCATCGCCAATGCTCCCATGCCCAGATTGGCTGCCACCTGCGCCGCTCGCCGTCCGCTCCGCGCCTCGGCAATTCCCAACTCTTCCTTCCGCGAACGGCCCACGCGCGTTGCCAGATGCGCCAGCAACGCAACCGCCAGAATGGGCATCATTCCCGTCCGCCACGGCTCATAGGGCAGAGAAGCGGTTGAAAACATCACACTCGCTGAAATGGCAAAGCCCGTCGCCGCCGCGCCAAGGTCGGCCGCACGCAGCGCCAGCATCACCGTGCCGAGCAGGGCGCTCAATCCCAGCGACCACACCGCCACCGGCCAGTCCTGCAGCACCCAGAAGTGCACCTGCACCACCAGCGATGCGCATATATACGGCAGCACGGCCAGCAGCACAGCCTTCGATTGACCCTTCAGCGGCGTTTGCGTCACGGTCTCATCCTAACCTTTGCCGCCTCTGCGGAATACCGCGCCAGCAACCCCAGCTGCCTCCGCCTGAGCATCGTCACTTTGCCTCCGCACTTAATCGATTTACACTCAGTGCGCGGCAAATTCGCCGCCGCAACGGTTCACTACGGAGTACGAAATGCTACGGAGTTCGAAATGATTGCTCGCCTCGCCCGTCTTGCCCTCATCGCTGCCATTGCCATCTCGCCTGCACTTGCCTCGTCGCAATCTGCTGCGCAGCATCTCGTGCTTGACCGTAAAGGCGAGACCATCGTTCTCGAGCCTTACGCGCCCAACATCATCCGCGTCACGCTCGCCCTCAAGCGCCCCGCCGCGCTCTCCGCGCCCGGTTACGGCATCTCCGGCAAACCCAACGCCGCCGGTTGGACAGCTTCGCACACCGCCACGGAAGACATCTACAAATCCGATCAGCTCGTCGTCACTGTCGATCGCCCGTACAACGGTCCTCGCGGCCCAATGCCTCCCACCATCGCCAGCATCGCCAGATATTTCGGCGGCTCCACTCCCGGCGCACACATCAGTTTCCGCACGCCGCAGGGCGCAGATCTCACGGACCTCACCGGCTGGGCACAGGCCGTTCCAAACCACAAAGACGGCACAGCTTCGGTCGACCGCGACCGCCGCTCGACGGACGCACCTTTCTATACCGTCGGCGCCAGCTTCACCTCGCCTCCGGGTGAGCACTATTACGGCCTCGGCCAGAACCAGGAAGGTTTCCTCGACCTCCGCGAACACACCATCCACTGCTGGAATGACTACCTCGCTCCGGCTGCGCCAACCTGGTGCATTCCCTTCATGATTTCCAGCCGGGGTTACGCGCTTCTTTGGGACAACCCTTCCAAGACCACCATTGAGCCCGGCTTCAACAACGAGACCAAATTCTCCAGCCAGGTCGGTGACCGCGTCTCCTTCTTCGTCATCGCCGGACCCGAGCCCGCAAAGCTCTTCGCCGGATACAAGCTCCTCAGCGGACCCACGCATCTCCTCCCCAAAGCTGCCTACGGATACATTCAGTGCAAGCAGCGTTATCTCAGCCAGGCGGAGATGCTTGGCGTCGCCAAGGGCTATCGGGACCGCCATCTGCCCGCCGACGTCATTGTGCTCGACTGGTTCTATTACACGAAAATGGGCCAGATGGACTTCGATCCGAAGTTCTTCCCCGATCCCGCCGCAATGAATAAGCAACTCCACGACATGGGCTTTGAAACCATGATCAGTGTCTGGCCACGCTTCACCCGCGATTCGCGTTACTACTACAAACTCCGCAAGAACGGCTGGTTCATCCACCTGGATGACGGCACGCCCATTGATGGCCTGCCTTACGATCGCGCGGGCTCCGACATCGACACCACCAACCCGCAGGCCGCCGCCTGGTACTGGAAGACCATCAAGGACGACATCCTCTCCAAGGGGTTCGATTCTCTCTGGGCCGACGAAACTGAGCCTGACTTGCCGCCAAACGGCGCCTACTTCTACATCGGGCCTGGCACGCGCTATTTCAATGTGTACCCGTTTTTCCACACCAAAGCGCTCTATGACGGCTTCCGCAAAGATGAGCCGCAGGAGCGAGCCTTGACTCTCTCTCGCGACGCTTACCTCGGCGTGCAGAGCAATGGCACCATCGTCTGGTCTTCTGACATTTCTCCCACCTGGGATGCCTTCCGGCGCCAAATTCCTACAGGTCTGAATGTTGCGGCCTCAGGGTTCACTTATTGGTCGAACGATACCGGCGGCTGGCAATACCTTCCTGCCGTCCATCACCCGGAGCACCCGCCGCTGCTCGATCCGTCTGACGCCCGCGACAACGTCGGAGGCTACGACGACTATCCCGAGCTCTACACGCGCTGGTTTGAGTACGCCACTTTCCTGCCTATCTTCCGAACCCACGGCAGCCGCAAGTTCAATAATGTCTGGAATTACGGTAAACAGGCTGAACCAATACTTGAGAAGTATCTCCGCCTGCGTTACGCCCTCATGCCCTACATTTACTCGCTCGGCTACTCAAGCTGGAAAACCGGCGAACCCTTCATGCAGGCGCTCCCCATAGCCTTCCCCAACGATCCAAAGACCGCCGACATTCGCGACGAATACATGTTCGGTCCCGCATTCCTTGTTGCTCCAGTCACCAGCCAGGGCATGACCAGCCGCAAAGTCTACCTGCCCGCCGGAACCGACTGGTTCAACTACTGGACCAACGAGCGCGTGCATGGCGGCCAAACCATTGAGGTTTCCGCACCCATTGATACGCTTCCACTCTTCGTCCGCGCCGGCTCCATCGTCCCCTATGGCTCGCCCGTGGAAAGCACCCACGAACATCAGTCCATAGCCAAAGTCCGCGTCTACCCCGGCGCAGATGCGAACTTCACGCTCTTCTCTGATGACGGCATGACCTACGCCTACGAAAAAGGCGCTGGCTCCTTCACACACCTGCACTGGGATAACGACTCTGCAAAATTCACCCACTTTGGGGCCGCAGCCTGGACTGCTCCCGACAACTCAATCGTCGAGGTGGTAGGCGCCGGGCATTGATTTCAATGCGTGCCAATCCGCTCGCTGCGCACTACTGATTTCAAGTGCACGCAGTCTAATGCGCAGGGGTTAACTACGTGTCAACGGAGTAGGCTCCCGGCGCGCCGCTGCACCGGGCTCGCTGATTTACAATCAGCAGGTAAGCAGGAAAATATCGGAATGAGTCTTTTTTCTTTCCCTTCAGGCCAGGCGCGTGTGCGATTGGTGCAAGTAGGAGCGGCCATCACCATCGCCGCTTTGGTTCAGGGCTGTGGTGCCGGGTATCGTCCCGTCGTCACCCCCGTCAACCCTAGTGGACCGGCTCAGCAGCCCAACGGCCATGCTGTCGTCATTTCCAGGCCCTCCACCACCTCCAACGGCATCGCCACGATAGTTGACTATTCGGGCGATACCATCATGGCCACTGCCGCCGTCGGCCTGAATCCCGTGGCGTTCAGCCTGGATCAGGCCGGTAGTTCCGGCTATACGCTGAATTCCGATGGAACCGTTACCTACTTCCCGGCAACCACCAGCTTGCAGGAGAAGTACATCACTTATTCCACGCTGCCCGCCGCCGCTCAAACCGTAAACCTCTTTACGCCAACGTCAGGCATTTGGACCGCGAACCTGAATAACAACGTGAGTGATGTTCTCACCGGCAGCCCGGAAACCTTTAAGCTTGCCATTCCGGTTGCGCAAACGCCGGTAACCGTCATCGGTTCCAGTTTTGTGGGTCAGCGCAATTACGCCATCAGCCAGGGCGCTGTTTCAAGCGAGATGCAGTGCAACCTATCGCCCACCACGGGCCCCATTGGCACGGCCACCGCCATGGAAACCTCCAGTTACTCGGTCTCCGCATCCATCCCCTTGGGCCGATGCCCCGTCTTCGGTGTCGAGTCTCCCGACGCCCGGCGGCTTTTCGTTCTCAATCGAGGCGATGACAC
Source organism: uncultured Acidobacteriaceae bacterium (assembly GCA_963814335.1). Lineage (GTDB taxonomy): Bacteria > Acidobacteriota > Terriglobia > Terriglobales > Acidobacteriaceae > Telmatobacter. The sequence continues at coordinate 209,509 of CAWFCO010000006.1, forward strand.
CATCACCGTCATCAACAGCCAGAACAACACGCTCGACGCCTGCACGCCCTTTGTCAGCCAGAGCGGCCGCACCGTTACCTGCCATCCATCGCTGCCCCTGTCCACCACGGCCGGCCTCACCGGCGCAAACGCACCCACCATCGCCGGTCCCGTCTACGCCGAATACAACGCGGCCACCAGTCAATTGATCGTTGCTGACTACGACGGCGGCACCATCACCGTCATTGACGTCAGCCTTGACCGGTATGGCAATGACAGCGATACCTTTGGGACCACCTACACCATTCCCGTCGGCAGCCACCCAGCTTCCGTCACCGCGCTTTACGACGGAACACGCGCCTACACTGCCAATCAGTCCGACGGCACCGTGACCATCGTCAATCTCAGCAGCCACTCCGTGGAAAAGACCCTCGCCGTTGTTGGACATCCGCGCACAGTGGTCTCCATTTCCAACTCGCTGTATGGCAAGGTCTATGTCGCCTCACCTGACAGCCCTTACCTCACCGTCATCAGCACCGATCAGGACGTCGTCGATACCACTGTCCTCGTCCAGGGCAACATCATGGATGTGCGGACCGGCAATCAGAACGGAATCAGCGGCAACTACATCAACACCAGCCGCGTGCCCGGATACGGCGAGCCCTGCTACCTGCCTGCCAACGTTATGGCCGATAACGGTGTCACCACACCCACTCTGGCGCAGTGCCAGAGCCAGACGCTGCCCTAGGCACAATGCGGCGTAATACAGTCTTCAGGGGCCATTTCCTCGGCAGGAAGTGGCCCTTTCTGTTGTCGGCGATGCCGTCATCGGCCGCATCCTTGTCAGCCTCGGAAAGGGAACTAGCCTGATGGCGGCAACACCCAAATCGCGTCCTGAGAAATCCCGACTTGACTTGCTTCTCGTCGAGCGCAACCTCGCTCCCAGCCGCGAGCGTGCCCGCGCTCTCATCCTGGCCGGTCGTGTCATGGTCAATGAGCAGAAGATCGACAAGCCCGGCGTCTCAGTTCCCTCCGGCTCTGCAATCCGTCTCCTCGGTGACGACATGCCCTACGTCTCTCGTGGCGGACTCAAGCTCGCCGGCGCGCTCCAGCACTGGCCCATCGAAGTCAAAGGCCGTTCCTGCCTCGACGTCGGCGCCTCCACCGGTGGATTCACCGATTGCCTCTTGCAGCACGGTGCTGCCCACGTCACCGCCGTTGATACCGGCTTTGGCCAGATAGCCCACAAGCTCCGCACCGATCCCCGCGTCACCCTCATCGAGCGCACCAACGCGCGCCTGCTTGAACCAAACACTCTCGCCGATCCGCCCCTCACGCTCCTGGTCATGGACGTGTCGTTCATCTCTGCTACGCTTCTCCTCGGCCCGGTCTTCGCCGCCGCTCCAGCTCTGCGCGAAGCCGTTCTCCTCGTCAAACCGCAGTTTGAAGCCGGCCGCGAACACGTCGGAAAAGGCGGCATTGTCCGCGACCCAGCCGCGCACCAGCTCGCCATCAACAAAGTCGCTGCCTGTATCACCTCGCTCGGCTGGCAAGTCGTCGAAACCATCCCCTCGCCCATCACCGGCGCAGAAGGCAATCAGGAATTTCTCCTCTACGCCCGACGGCCCGACTGATTGCGAGACCACATCAAAAACTTCTTCCCAGCCAGAATCGCACTTGAAACGGCTCAACAGGATGAAAGACGTCCGTGAATGCTGCCGTTGCTGTCGGCGAAATCCGCGACTCGTATGCATAGTCGATGTCGTGATCGCTGCGGTTCAACAGATTCAGAAATTCGGCAGAAATACGCCATTTCTCGCCAATCTCATAGCCAATCTCTCCGTTTATTAATGCCGTCGCCTTTGAGCGAAAGATTCCGTCCGAAGTTAAATCGCGCGGACCAAAATAGCGCAACCGCAGGCTCGACGAAAATCCCCTGTAGTTGTGCAAGGCTGCGCCTGTTGCAATCACCAGCCCGACTGCTTCCGGAACACGCTTGCCGCCCGCACTCCCCGGTGCGGCATCGTCTTCGTCGATTGATGTGAAGAGAGCCTTCGAGTTCGCGAGATCAAAATCAAACGCCAGATGTGCAAAGGGCGTGTAGTAGTTCGCAAATTCAAATCCGTACCGGTTGCTTGGTTGTCGCGAAGCAGTTGTGCCTCCCGTATCACCGCTCTGTTGCAGCTCAGAAAGACTGTGCAGATACCAGACCGAAAGTGTGCTTTGCAAATGGGATGGGGCCAATGTGCGCACACCGATCTCTCCGCCTTTTGTCGGTATCAGCGGCGGAATTTTGTCAGCAGGTGTATTTGGGTAAGGATTCTCTCCTGAAACAGGCTGGACCGTTTGCGTTGTGCCGCGGCCGTCATTACTGTGAAAACTGAACCCGGCCTGCACATAAAACTCCGTGTTCAACCACGGGCCAAACGTCAAATTCAATTTCGGGCTGGGCAAAAACTTCGAAGCCGTGCCGGAATTGGCCGCTGTCACCAGGCTTGTAACGTCAAAGTGCTCCAGGTCGCCACGCACAGCCGCCACTGACCGGAATTTGCCAGCCCATTGAATTTTGTTCTCTGCATAGAACCCAGCCTGCGTATCTCTCACACGATCCGCTTGCGTGGTTGCCGGCAGGGAATTGCCGGTGACGGAATCCGTCTTCTCCACCCGCTCGCGATTTTCCGATTGATACAGGCCGTTGCGGATCCAGTCATTGCGTGCCTGGACACCTACCGTGTTCGCTACCTTCCGTCCCAACCATTTGCCGAAAATCGTATGATGCGCATCCAGTCCCGCCACCCAGCGCCGGTCCTTCTGTTCAAACTGGTCGCCGCGTGTCGTGTCCGTCAGGAAATACGTGAAATCAGAAAACAAATCGAGGTCGTAATAAAACCCATAGGCCATGATGCGCGAGACGGAATTCTCTTCTAGTCGATGTCCCTCAATCTGCAGACTGTAGCGCTGGGAATGTCCCCCGTCCGTCGGGTTCAGTGTGCCGAAGAAGCCAACCAGCGGTAGAGCGTCCGCGGCAATCTGATCGCTTGAATGCCAGTTTCCGTGGTAGCCGCGCGCCGTGATGCTTACCCCATCGGCATCGTCTCCCCGGCTGTAAGTTAAAAGCCCGTTGAACTTGAAATAATTGTCCGGATGCGTCCATGGGCCGTCATCGTGATACGCCTCTCCGCCGAAGAGCAAAGTGCCCGCGCCCAGCTTGGGCGATGCGCCGAAAACGGCTCGCCCATAGCCATACATGCCGCCTTCCACCTGGACGAAGTTCCGCGGCAGCGTCTTGAAAAATTCCACGTGCGCCGCTCCCGCCGAGCCATAGTTGCCTACGTCCGCGTAGTAAGGCCCCTTTTCATAATTCACCCGCCGCACGAACTCCGGGATGACCGTGTTCATATCCGAATAGCCTTCGCCATGCGCATGTGTAGGCAGGTTCAGCGGCATACCGTCCAGGAAGATTGCGAAATCCGTGCCATGGTCCAGACTGAATCCGCGCAGAAAATACTGGTTGGCTTTCCCACCTCCTGCGTGCTGGGTGATCATCACACCGGGCACCGTCTCCAGAATCTCTCCCGAACGAAGAATCGGGCGATCCTCAATTTCCTTTGCGCCCACAGTTCCCTCGGTGGCGGAATCGGCAATTCCGATTAGGTCATCTTCTCGGCCCTGCACATGGATGGTGGTGCTCGCGCCGCTCACAGCCAGAACGATGCGTAGTGACGGCTGCACTTCCGCGGATCCGATGAAAATCGGCAATATTTTTGATTCGAAATCCGGACTTGATACGAGGAGTTCATACGTGCCCGCCTTAAGTCCCAGGAACGAAAAGATGCCATTCCCGTCCGTCTCTGTCGTTCTAAGAAAGATGCCTTTCGAATCTCTGACTTGTACAGTTGCTCCGCCAATCACCGCGCCGGAGGCGTCAATCACCGTTCCGGTGAGCGATGTCGAATTAGGTCGTTCCATTCGTCGCGCTCGAAACGGCATTCCCCATTTGTGCTGACGCTCTTGCTTCGCTGAAAAGAGTTGCGGCCAAGGCGCAAAAGACTGCGGTGAGTATTACGAATTTAGACTTCGTGTTACTCGCTTTCAAGGCAACGTCCTTCCCAAAACCGTTCATTGGCATTAGTGTGCGTGCGTGTGAGGCTTTGCGATTCTGCGGCGAGCTTTTCCGGATGAGGCCTGTGCAGCCGTCATTACCAGACGCCCATGCTGCACGCCTTTCAAGCCAATCAGGCGTCCTGCGAACTCTTCCACACGTCCGGATTGTCCATGGACGATGAGCACTTCGAGACATGAATCATGGTCCAGATGCGCATGACTGGTCGAGACCACAAGCTCGTGATGGGCGTGCTGAAGTTCGGTCAGCTTCTCCGTCACGCCGTGCGCGTGGTGGTCGTAAATCAGAGTCACGGTGCCAACCACGGTTGCATGCGGTGTTGCCGTCTGCTCGGCCACCAGTCGATCCCGAATCAGGTCACGAAACGCTTCCGACCGGTTCGTGTAACCCAGCCGGGCGATGAAATCGTCAAAGCGTTGCAGTAGATCGGAATCCAGTGCAACGCCAATTCTGCTCAGCACTCCCACTCAACTCCTCCAATAAGAACCCGCTCTCCAAAGGACCCCGAAGAATAGCACGATCTCAAAATTCGTGGCACGACCCCCATTCTCGTTGCGAATCTGGAAATGCTCGTATGACGGCCATCACAGTTGGCTCCAGAAGTGGCCGAGATCCGCCCCAGGCGCACCAGATCCGAGGTTCCAAATCCCAAGCGCAACTGCTCCACAGTGGCGCCATCCGATACACTAAATCCGCATGTCCCGCGTCGCCATCGTCTGCAGGCCTCACAAGGAAGAGATCACTCATCTCGTGCCGGAACTCATTGCCTGGCTCAGGCAACGCGGCTATGAGCCCATCGTGGATCCAGTCGGCGGCACCTGCACCTCAGAAGCGCCCGTTGTCGAGCACTCTGAGATGCCGGCACACAACCCCAGCCTCGTCATTGTCCTCGGCGGCGACGGCACGCTGCTCTCGGTCGCCCGCATCTTTGCGGAGTCCGGCACGCCCATCCTCGGTGTGAACCTCGGCTACTTGGGCTTCCTCACGGAGATTCGTCTTTCCGATCTTTACAGCACGCTCGAAGGCTGGTGTGACAACTGCCACTCCATTGAACAGCGCGCCATGCTTCACGTCGAGGTCTGGCGCGACGGAGCCATGTGCTCCTCGCACGAAGGGCTGAATGAAGCCGTCGTCTCCAAGGCAGATATGGCCCGCATGGGCGACTTTTCGGTCGTCCTCGACGGAAAGCCCGTCGCGCATTTCCGTGCCGACGGCGTCATCGTCTCCACGCCCACCGGCTCCACGGCCTATACCCTGGCCGCCAACGGTCCCATCCTGACGCCGAATGTGAACGCAATGGTTGTCACGCCCATCTGTCCTCACCTGCTCACTCTGCGCCCCATCGTCGTCCCCGGTGACGCGGTGCTCACGGTGAGCATTGAAGCCATGCCCACGCAGGCGTTGCTCATCGTTGACGGACAAAAGCCTGTCGATCTCGCCATCGGTGATGAAGTCCGCTGCGGCCGCTCTGCGCTCACAGTCAAACTCGTTCGCATTAGCGAGAGTGGTTTTTTTGAGGCTTTGCGCAGCAAGCTCAGTTGGGGCGAGCAATAGAAAAGGGCAGGGAATCATCCCCGCCCTCAATTGTTAAGCACTGCCGACTGCTACTTATTCAGCTCACCCAGCAGCACCTTCGCCTTCGCCGCAAGCGTATGTGCTCCGTCCACATCGCCTGATCCCAATGCGGCGCGAGCCTGTTTCAGGAACTCCTGAATCTGCGCCACAACCTTCTTTTCCTGGTCATTCAGCGGGCGAGTTATCTCTTTGAGCGCTTTGTCTGTCGCTTGGATAGAGGTATCCGTCTGGCTGCGCAAGTCTCCGCCATCGCCTGCGGTGAGTTGACCAATCGCGCTCACCGAATTGCCTTCACCATTTGCTGCCACTTGTGCATTGCGATTCACTTGCTTTTTGTGTTTCGGTGCGGGCTTGGGTGTTTCTTCAGGCTTTTCGGGCGGCTTCTGTTCCGCCGTCTGGGTCGTGTCCGCCGGCTGCGAAATTACCGGAGGCGGTAGTTCGCTGGCAGATGGCGAGGGAACTGGCTTAGGTGGCGGTGTATCCACAATAGGCGGCGCAAGTGGTTGATTAATCACTTGCGGCTGTTTGTGAAAGCACCCCGCCAGCATCAGCGGTAGTACCCACGCGACGCTGCGCCAGACTGACTTCATCCTCGTATCCCTTCCTTGTTGTTCTCTGCAACCGCCGACAGTGGATGTCGGCGTCCCCATTCCGCGGCGGCGAGTGGAATCCGAAACCGGAACTCCGTGCCACGGCCTTCTTCCGATTCTACTTCCACGCTGCCATTGTGCAACTGCAGAATTCGATAAGTCATTGCAAGCCCTATCCCGCTGCCCGTCGACTTCGTCGTGAAATACAGATCGAAAATCTTCTCCAGAATGTCTGCCGGTATCCCCTGTCCCTGGTCCCTGATTCGCAGAACAACATTCTTTCGATCTTCTTCCATTTGGATGCGTAATGTGCCCCCTTCGGGCATCGCCTGCGCACCGTTTTCCACCACGTTGATAACAGCCTGCTTAATCAGATCTGAATCGATGTTTACCACCTGTGGATTGGACGGAAATACGCTCTCCACCGTTACATGGCGCTGCGTCAACTCTTCTGACGACAAGGTCAGCACATCGCCCACCACGTCCCGCAAATCCTGCTCCTTGAAGTGAACCTCCACCGGTCGCGAAAAGTCCACCAGCGTCTGCACCACGCGGTCCAGGCGGCGAATCTCCGCTTCAATCACGTCCAGATGCCGCGTCGCGGGAGCATTTTCACCGTTTGCGCTGATCTTGTTCTTCAGCAATTCCAGGTGCACCACAATCGCATTGATCGGATTCTTCACCTCATGGCCCACGCCGGAAGTCAACCGCCCAATCGCCGCCATCCGGCGCGAAAGTTCAAGCTCCGATTCAATTTCCTCCACTGACTCCAGGTCGTGCATCGTCACCAGCGCGCCCAGTCCCTGGCGTGTCTTGTCGTCCTGAATAAAGTCCAGCGACACTTGCACGCGCCGGCCCGTCTCCGTGCGCAGTTCTTGCTGCCCCATCGGTTCGCCCGCGTCGTAGGCCACCTTTAGCGCTGAACCCAGCACATTTCCGCTGTCGAAAATCTCATCCGCGTGCAGGCCAACCCCATCGCCATTCTTGATTTGCAGAAGCCTGCGCGCCGCCTCTGAAACCAGCACCGCGCGCCCATCGCGCGTAAGCAGCACGATGCCGTCCTGCAGATTGCCCAGAATCTGGTCCAGGTTCTCTTTCAACGCAGAGAACACTTCCTCCACATTGCGCATGCGCTGGCCAATCTGCTGAATCTGCGTGGTTACGCGCTGTGCCGGATCCAACCGCCTCGCCTCTCTTGCGGCTCCAGCGTCTCCGTTGTTCGCTTCCCCGTTTGCAATGGTCAGGTATTCCAGTTCCAGGCTGATGGCTTCAAACGGACGCAGCGCCAGATTGCTCAAAAAGAAGGCCACCAGGAGTGCCGTAATCAGTGCAAATCCCATCAGCGTGCGTGTCTCGCTAATCCACGGCTTGTATACGGCGCCCAGCAATGCCGTACTCACACCCACACGCACGTTGATAAACGGCTCGCCGTTCCGCTCCAGCGGCGCAGAAACATCAAAAACATGCGGGTCGCCATACACCTCACGCAGCAGTTGCACAAAGTTCGCATCCAGCAGCTGTGCATAGTCCGGCCGCTGCGGCATCGGTTTGTCCTGGTTGTCCGGATTCGTGCTGACCAACGTCTTGCCCTGCGCATCGCCAATGTTCACGTCATATACCGTGAACGAGTAGCGATTCACCGAGTCCAGGGTCGACTGCATCACCCGGCTTTTTCGAATGGCCTCGGCCGCCAGTGCACGAAGCTCTGCTTCATCGTTCGGGTTCACTTCGCGGTTCCGCAAGCCGGTCTCGAGCGCGTCCTGCACCGCAAACCGCACTTCGCTCGCCACCATCTTGTCGGTGTCGTAGCTCTGCCGTACCTGGTAGTGCAGCATCTGCCTGATGAACACAAGCGACAGCATGCCCGAAATCAAAAACACCAGGCTCGTAATCGCCAGCACGAGTTTGGTTCTTAATTGCATCTTGCGGTCGTTTGCTCCGTCTTGCCTGGGCTCGCTACTCGTCCCGCACTGCTGAATGACTTCCGGATTGGTTGTATTCCTTCAGCTTGTTGTGCAGCGTCTTCAAGCTCACACTCAGAATCTCCGCGGCGCGCGTCTTGTTCTGCCCGGTTGACTCCAGCGTCCGCAGAATCAGCATCTTCTCCGCCTCATCCACCGTCGTGCCCACCGGCACCTGCACTATGCTTGCATCGCCCGGCATCGCAACAGCTGCTTGCGCAGACCCAAATCCTGAGGGCAGGTGCCCTGGGTCCAGCGCAGAACCATCCGTGCACAGCACCACCGCGCGCTCCACAAGGTTGCGTAGTTCGCGCGCGTTGCCCGGCCAGTTGTAGCCCATCATCCGGTCAAGCAGCGCATGGGTAGCGCCGGTCACGCGCTTGTTGTGCTTCTGGTTCATCTCCTGCACCATCGCCTCCACCATCGCAGGCACATCGTCAAGATGCTCTCGCAGCGGCGGCATATGAATCTGGAACACATTCAACCGGTAATACAGGTCGCTGCGGAACGTTCCCTCCGCAACCGACAACGCCGGGTCGCGATTCGTCGCCGCCAGCACTCGCACATCCACTTCCTGCTCGGCCTTCGCGCCCAGCCGACGCAGCTTTCGCTCTTCCAGCACGCGCAACAGCTTGCTCTGCGTGCCTACCGGCATCTCGCCAATTTCGTCCAGCAGCAGCGTCCCGCCCGATGCCAGCTCAAAGCACCCCGCGCGCCGCTCCGCAGCACCCGTAAATGAGCCCTTCTCGTGTCCGAAAAGTTCGCTCTCAATCAGCGACTCGGGTATCGCGGCACAATTCACCGCCACAAACGGCTTCGTCTTCCGCGGGCTCAGTTCATGCAGGGTGCGTGACACCATCTCCTTGCCCGTACCGCTCTCGCCCGTAATCAAAACCGACACATTGGACGGCGCAATCTGCTCAATGAGGCTAAAAATCTCGCGCATCGCCTTCGACGTGCCCACCATCGACCCAAGAACGCCCGTATCCCGCAACCGACGCCGCGTCACTTCCAGCTCAATCGCCGTCTCGCGCTGTTTGGTCACGTTCGCCAGAGTTGTCCGCAGCCGTGCCGAGTCCACAGGCTTCTGTAGAAAGTCGTAGGCGCCCAGCTTCATTGCATCCACGGCCGTCTGGATCGTCCCCTGCGCCGTCAGCAGAATCACCGCCAGGTTTGAGTCAATGCCCGTGCCTTCCTCGGCCAGCTTGCTCAGCAATCCAATCCCGTCCATCCGCGGCATCTTCAAATCCGTCACAACAATCGCCGGATTCCACTGCAGCGCCTTCTCCCAGCCCTCAATGCCGTCCCGCGCCGTCTCCGTCCGGTAGCCCCAGCCGGAAATCAGCTCCGCAAGTCCCATCAACGCATGGGGTTCGTCTTCGACAATCAGTACTTTGGTCGAATTCTCCATATCCGCCATTCTATGCAGTACCAGCCCTCAATGTCCGGTTTCAGAATCCCGGCGTTCCCACGGCAATTGTTCTATCCTGCTTTTTCTGAAAGCTCCGCCCACCGCGCATACAGCGCATCGTTCTCCCGCTGCACCTTCTCAAGCTCCGCCAGCGCTTCCTGAAGAGCCGCCGCATCTGTCGCAACCTCCGGACTTTCCAACCTTGACCTCAATGCAACAAGCGCCTTGTCTGAAGCCGCAACCTTTTCCTCAATTCCGGCAAACTCCCGCGCCTCCAGGTACGACAGCTTCTTTTTCGCCGGCTCCGGCTTCTCAGTCTCGACCTGTCGCGCCGGCTCCTCCGTCACTTCATCCGAGCCCTCGGCGACCCAGTTCTCCCACTGTCCGAAATCCGCAAACAGGCCAATGCGTCCATTGCCGTCCAGCCCCACAACCGTCGTCGCCACGCGGTTCAGCAGATAGCGATCATGCGTCACCAGCACCAGTGCGCCCGGAAACTCCAGCAGGTTCTCCTCCAGAATCTCCAGCGTCGCCAGGTCCAGGTCATTCGTCGGCTCGTCCAGCAGCAACACGTCCGCGGGCTCCAGCATCAGCCGCGCAATCAAAACCCGCGCCCGCTCGCCGCCGCTCAGGTTGCGCACCGGCTGGTTCAGTTGCTCACCCGTAAATAGAAACCGCGCCGCCCAGCTCGCCACATGCACCATGCGTCCCTGGTACATCACGCTGTCGCCTTCCGGAGCCAATGCCCGCCGCAGGGTTACACCGTCGTCCAACTCGCGCATCTGGCTCAGGTACACCAGCCGCAGAGCATCCGCCCTCTTGATCGTTCCAGCCTGCGGCTCCAGCTCCCCGCGCAGCAGCTTCAGCAGCGTAGTCTTCCCGCTGCCATTCGGACCCACCAGCCCCACCTTCGTACCTGCCGTCAGCGCAAATGTCAGCCCGTCGAACAGCTTTCGCCCACCCACGCTGCATGCCACATCGTTGAACTCAACCAACCGCTTCGTCTTCCGCTCGCTTGCCGCAAAGTCAATGCCCGCAGTGTTCGTCGTCGTGCGCGTCTGCATCTCCGCAAGCTGGCCAATCATCTGGTGCGCTGTATCAATACGCGCCTTTGACTTCGTCGTCCGCGCCTTCGGCCCGCGCCGCAACCACTCAATCTCCGTCCGCACCTGGTTGCGCAGGCTGTCCTGCTGCTTCGTCTGTGCCTCCAGATATGCTTCCCGCTCCTCCAGAAATTTGCTGAATGTACCCCTCACACGCAGTAACCCCTCGGCGTACACGCGGCTCAGCTCAATTACCTCGCTTGAAGTCGCCTCCAGAAAATACCGGTCGTGGCTCACCGTCACCACCGCAATGCTTGCCGCCGTCAGCAACCCCTCCAGCCACTCAATCCCTTCCACATCCATGTGGTTCGTCGGCTCATCCAGCAGCAACACGTCTGGCTCCCATGCCATCGCCTCCAGAATCGCCAGTCGCTTCCTCCATCCGCCGGAAAGGGAACTGGCCTCCACGTCCAGATCCGTAAAGCCCGCGCGTCCTGCCAGCTCCCGCAATCGCCCTTCGCGTTCCGTCTCGCTCGCATGCGCCGCGCTCAGCGCAGCTTCCAGCACACCGCGAACGGTCATGCCCGCGTCAAAGCGCGACTCCTGCGGCACAAATGCCGCCCTAGCCCGCTTCCGCACCGCCACTTCGCCGTCATCCGGCTCCATCTGCCCGGCCAGTACCGCCAGCAACGTCGACTTGCCCGCGCCATTCGGCCCAATCAGCCCGATCCGCGCGCCATCCTCCACCGTCATCGAAATGTTCTTGAACAGCGGCGTCGCGCCGAATTGCTTCGTAATCGATTGTGCATTCAATATGGGAGGCATCCCTACCAGCTTACCGGGTGCCGCCGTGCCCGCCCCGCTAAACTGATCTCATGCTCGATCTTGAACTGACCGCTGCCCAGGCTGCGGAACTCATTCGTGAAAACAAGGCCCGACTCATCGACGTGCGCGAGCCATGGGAGTTTGAAACCGCCCACATCGAGCCCAGCATTCTCATGCCCATGGGCGACGTTCCCTCGCGCGCCCATCAGGAACTCGACCCCGACGAGCCGCTCATCATCCTCTGCCACCACGGTCAGCGCTCGCTCAACGTCGCCGTCTGGCTCCGCAATCAGGGATTCGAGCAGGCCCAGTCCCTCGCTGGCGGCATCGAGGCATGGTCGCGCGAAATTGACCCTCAAATCCCGCGCTACTGATTCGCCCGGCCCATTCTGTTGGAGTGAGCGCTTTGGACGACTACCGCCATTGAACCCGGGATTGGGGAGTCAAAAAAGAGGCCCGCCTGCATCGGAGTTTGCAGGCAGGCCTCTGACTGTTTCTTCAATTCCGGATCACATCCTCAAAGAATGATCTTCCGCAATGCGCCATCCGGATCATCGACCATGCGCGGTTCGTTATCCCAGACCATCGTCTTGTTGGACTCGGGATCGCTTGGTTCCCATGGGATGCCCGCTTGGCTCGGATTGCCCGTACGCGCAAAATTTGCCCAGGCAGTGGCCATCTTTTTCGCCAACGCCTGCGCTTCCGGCGTGTTTCCGGTGCCCTGCTCACAGCGAAGAGTGTTGTCGAAACAGAACTGCAGGTCGGCTGTGTGCCATGCACCTGGAACCCCGTCCAGCATCTTGGTTTGCCAGGTGAAGTAGTAGGTGTAAACCGGCGCTGCATGCAGGTCGTGCTTCATTTTCGCCATGCGAACAACGCCGTTGCGCATGGAGAGCCCGTTGAGGAAGCCTCCGCCGCCGCACATGTAGGAGAGGGTGCGCGCGCTCTTATGCGGATACGCCTTTTGCATACCGTCGGCCAGAGCCTTGCCCTTTTCCTCTCCATAGGCCTTGATAAGGTTGGCGCGCCATTCTTCTTCAGTGGGCCGCGACGCCATTGAGTTGCCTTCTTCGCTCACCGATCCAACCATCAAGGGAATGTTCTTGGATATCTCGGGCGCGCCATCCTGAAATGGCCTTGTGGGAATCACGTCTCCATCCATCAGCGGCATCCAGAAGCGCCGCGGCGGCCCATGCATTTTGAAGGGCGAGTTTGGATTGGCCGGCAGCTTTCCCTGCGCCGCATCTGCGGCCGCCATCAGGTCCTTCCAGTCCATCTTCTGCAGTGCTCCAATGTCGTTTGGAGCGATGCCGAGGTCCTTGACCATTTGCCGCGTCAGCTCCTTGCCTTCCTCCGCTGACCCGAAAAATGCGCCGCCGGACTGGATGGCCGCACGGTGAAAGAGTCCCTGCGCTGAGGGCATTCCCATGAGCGTGGCCACCTTGCCTCCGCCGCCGGACTGCCCGTAAATCATCACGCAATCAGGATCGCCGCCAAAGTTCGCGATGTTATCCCGCACCCATTGCAATGCAGCAACAAGGTCTGTCATGCCCACATTGGAGGAGTCCTTATAAGCGGCGCCGCCTAGCTCGGAGACATCGAGGAATCCCAATGCATTCAGACGATGGTTGACCGAGACCTGAACAACATCGTGGTAGCGAGCCATGTTTGCGCCTTCGTGTGAGGGCAACTCATAGGAAGATCCGAATTCAAAGCCGCCACCGTGGATATAGAACATCACGGGGCGCTTGCCCGTAAGTGAGGGTGTCCAGATGTTCAGCTTGAGCATGTCCTCGCTCTGCCAGCCATCGTCCCAGTCCTGAAGAAACACCTGCTCCTGGCTGTGCCAGTCATGCAGGCGCTGCGGGCAATTGGCGCCGTAAATCAGTGCGGGGTACTCTCCTTCCCAGGGTACGGGCGGCTTGGCCGGAAGCCAGCGATTCTCTCCTCCCGTGTCCTGGCCGTACGGAACGCCCTTGAAGGTGAAGACATCGCCGGACACAAAGCCGCGCACTTTGCCGTACTTCGTATGGGCCACGGCAGAGGGCGGCGTGGAGCAGAACGGCGGCTGCTGCTGGTGGACTCCAGTCTTGATACTGTCGGACGCGAGTGCCGGTGTCGCAATCGCGGCGGCAACTCCGGCGGTGGCAGAAAGTTTCAATGCGTCGCGTCGGCTCAAAAGAACGCGATTCTCGGTTTTCGATTTCGACATTGCGGTTTCCTTTGCTGATTCGAAAGTAGCTTCGAAAGGTTGTAGTCCGATTCGGGGGGCACAGCGCATCTTCCGCCCGGCCTCGAAGTCCTGCCAGAGGACGCCCAATATTACTCATCCTGGTCCGCAATCGACAAGCAAATAAATCGCTTTAGTCCTGACAGTACGCTCCCCGGACAAATTGACCCGGTGAGGTCTCGTTCCGCTCTTGATGACCGGCGGTTGAACTAAATGTGCTTCAGAATTGTCTTGTCATCGAAGACGAGCATGCGTTTGGCAGCCGTCCCCTCTCGGTTTGCGGGTAAGTGCAACCGTGCCCTGTCTGTGACGGACGCGAGAAGGGAAACTGGTTTGTAAGTCGAAAGCTGAATGAAGATAGTGCAAGACAGGTGAACTCAAGCGTTTCGCGAAGCAGCTCACGCTTCCGCTAGAAGTTCCGTGTGGTATTTCGGGGCGATGGCCTTCGCCTTCGCCAGAAATTCACGCATCTGATCTGCATCCAGAGCCGGTGGTGGTGTCGTACGCGTGGCTACAGGGACACCGATTTCCAGAAAGAAGCTGTCATTCCCTGCCGGCGCGCAAACGCAGATCATGCGGACGGGTCCGGAGGAGGCATTATGGAACTGGTGCGGCGCATTAGAGGGAATATTGACCGTTTCGCCAGCGCGGACGGTAGATCTTTTACCCCTGAATGTCACATCCATTTCGCCTTCGAGAACGATGAAAGTCTCTTCAAAATCGTGACGGTGTGGCCCCGGACCGCCACCGGGCGGCACATACATGTCAATCACGCAAAAGCGGCCACCGGTGTCGTTTCCGGCCACAGTGATGGTGTAAGTGTCCCCAACCAAACCGATGTGCGGAGCCGTCTCCCCGCCCGCCTTGGAGTACGCCAGTGTTCGGTTTAGATCGTCGGCGGGGAGGATTGAATTTTCAGGTGTTTGATCGAACATGAATTTTCTCCTTAAACGGCTTGATCAACCGCTGCCAGCTTATGCTTTCCAGGTTGCCACCGTTTGAATCGCGAAATCCTCATAGCTGCGCGGGGCATGGCCGAGGAGATTGGTCAGGCGCAGGACTTCTGTCTCGGTGGACGCGAAGCCGCGGTCGAAATATCCCTGGAACATCATGCGAAGATCGAATGCGCTCCAGCCAGGCATACGAGTGCGCATAGTTTGCTCCCACTGGTCAAAATCGTGGCCAGTGTATTTGATCTCTTTGCCCAGCAGCCTGCTCCAGAGTTCGGCGTTGCCAGGACCGCTGATCAACTTTGGTCCAACGATGTCATAGGTCTGTCCATCGTGCCCATCCCCGGTGAGAGAGATTGCGGCCGCTTCGGCGATATCGCGGATATCAGCAGCCGCGATTCCCGCAGTACCGATTGGCATGGGGTAGATGCCCGGGCCTGTCAGCGCTTCTTTCAGGTTGAGATCATTTTGAATGTAGTATCCGGGGCGAAGTATGGTGTAAGGCACACCGAATTCACGCAGGGCATTCTCCACCGCCAGCTTCGAGGCAAAATGCGGCACATCCCGAAACTGATCAACCTTAAAGACCGACAAATAGGTCACATGCTTTAATCCGGCTCGCTTCGCGACGCCGTATGCGATCAGCGCCTGCGTCAATTCGTCAGTCACCACCGCGTTCAGCAGGAAGAGCTTGTCGACTCCGTGCATCGCCTTTTCTACCGAGACGGGGTCCAGCAGATCGCCGATCGCCACTTCAACTCCGGCTGGAAGCCTTCCGGCCACTGGCTCCTTGCGGGCCAATACACGCACCTCAGCGCCTCTTTTGAGCAGTTCGTTCACAACTTCACCGCCCACGTTGCCAGTTCCGCCCGTTACAAGAACTCTCATGCCATCTCCTTTGTGTTCCGGTTTCGCCTTCCTTCGTTGCTCAGCAGTTCAGGAAAGCTCTGGTTTCGTTATAAGAGACGCACGCCGAGTGGGTGGCGAATCATCCATTGACGCAAGACAATATTGCGACAATGCAACACTCTCGTAAAATGAACAGCGTTGGCCCTTACACCCGGCTTCGACGCGACCGGCTGGCAGTCAGGAGGAAACTCGTGCAACTACCCGATCTCAACGACGTGCGCATTTTTGTCGAGGTCGGTCAGGCAGGTACGCTGACCGCCGCCGCAAGGGAGATGAAGCTTCCCGCCTCAACCGTGAGCCGCGCATTAACCAGACTGGAAAAGCATCTCGGCGTTCTTCTCGTCCAGCGCAGTCGGCGCGGACTGTTGATTACCGATTTCG
Source organism: uncultured Acidobacteriaceae bacterium (assembly GCA_963814335.1). Classification (GTDB taxonomy): domain Bacteria; phylum Acidobacteriota; class Terriglobia; order Terriglobales; family Acidobacteriaceae; genus Telmatobacter. The sequence goes on from CAWFCO010000006.1 coordinate 225,486, forward strand.
GAAAAGATTACCTCCAGACCTGTCGACGAGCGATGCGAACTCTGAAGGAAGGCAATGAGCTGTTGGAGTCGCGACGCGAGTGTCCGACCGGCGTGTTGAAGATCGCCTGCCCCATCACAATGGCACGTTCAATCTTTGCTCCGTTGCTCAACGAGTTTCTGCATCGCTATCCGGACCTGCGCGTCGAGATCGAAGCGTATGCCTCCGGGTGGGATCAGGAGCCGCGAGAAGATATCGATGTCTTTTTCAAAGTGCGCGCTCCTCGAGATTCTCTCAGAAGAATCAGGCCTTATCCGGGAACCAAGAGAGGGTTATTCGCAAGCCGGGATTACCTCGCTTCGCGGGGGAATCCGACCACTCCCGACGACCTTTTGGAGCATACCTGCGTCGGTTCCGGAACCTGGAGGTTGTCTCGAGGCTCCAAAGTGGCCGCGCCCAATATCGTCTTCAAGGTTGTTGCGAGCGATCCTGCTCTTCATCTTGAGCTTGCCCTCAAGGGATTCGGCATCGCCATTCTTCCTTTATGGATGGCGAAGAGCGTAGAGAATCGAGACCACCTGCAACCGGTTCTGCCGCTCTGGTCTCCCGAGCCGATCACCCTGTGCGCGCTCTTTTCCGGTGCTGCGCGGCTGACGCCCAAAGTTCAGGTCCTCCTGGATTTCCTCGGCGAATACATCGGGACCGACCGTGATCCACGGCTGAACAAGCTGGCGGCCAAGGGATTGTTTACGAACTTTCAGGTGGTAAGTCCCTCTTGACCCTGGCGAGTCAAGCCGGCCATCACCTGATGTTCGCGCGGTGCTGGAATGACGCATACAGGGCAACGCACTTATCGAGCGGATAGATAATCGAACAACGGCAGTTTACGGTCTGGCAATTTGGCACTTCATGCGTGGCCCCTCACCAGACCTGAAGCTGATACTCAGACGCTCAGAGCTGTGCCTCGTTCATCGCAGTTTCATCGCCATGAGCGGGCGTTCGCCTTCAGCCGTGCCAGAGTCACCTGTGGCAACGATCTTAGTAAGCCCATTCTCACACCCTTAAAAATGGGCAAATTTGAGCAAATTTCGCTTGTTGGCGGACCTCCAGCAATGCAATTGCCCACAGAATGCTTCATTAAGCGCACTCTCGTCGCCGGATAGATCTGGCAATTATCCTCTTCACCAGTTGCTGGCTCAATTTCACCGCACGTCACCGGCGATGTTCCGCGCAAAGCCGCCGGGTTAACCCGGCATTTTCGCGTAAGCATTTCCCCAAGGCTCCTGAACATTTAAGTTCCTCCACTCTCTTGCGGGCGAATAGCGAGCGGTGGCTGCATGCAATGCCCCATGGAGTGGTGCCCTATACTCTCTTGCGAGCGAACAGCGAGCGGTGGCTGCATGCAATGCCCCATGGAGTGGTGCCCAATACTCTCTTGCGAGCGAACAGCGAGCGGTGGCTGCATGCAATGCCCCATGGAGTGGTGCCCAATACTCTCTTGCGAGCGAACAGCGAGCGGTGGCTGCATGCAATGCCCCATGGAGTGGTGCCCTATACTTTGTGTTGATTTCATTGGAGTATTCATCATGTCTTCCGCACTCGATTTCGCAGCCCAGAACCACTCCCGTTTTGTCGATGAACTTAAAGCGCTTTTGCGCATTCCCTCCGTCTCCACACTGCCCGAGCACAAGGCAGACTGCCGCAAGGCCGCTCAGACCGTTGCCGCCGAGCTCAAGCGCATCGGCATGGAGAATGTGCAACTTATTGAGACCACGGGCCATCCGCTCGTCTACGCCGACTGGCTCCATGCCGCCGGTAAGCCGACCACCCTGGTCTATGCCCACTATGACGTCCAGCCCGCCGAGCCGCTCGACGAGTGGCATTCACCGCCCTTTGAACCCACTGAGCGCAACGGCAACATCTATGCCCGCGGTGCCGTCGACGATAAGGGCCAGCTCTGGATACAGATAAAGGCGCTGGAGTCTCTGCTTGCCTCCGGCGGCCTTCCCATCAACGTGCGCTGCATCTTTGAAGGGGAAGAGGAAGTTGGCGGAGAGGGAATTGCCGAGTTTGTGGCCAGCAAGCCGCCCCAACTGGCTGCTGACTTTGCCCTTGTCTGCGATACCGAGCTGTTTACCGCGGGCCTGCCCACACTCACTGTCGGCCTGCGCGGCATGATTTACACCGAGCTTGAGGTCCGCGGCGCAAAGACCGACCTGCACTCCGGAATGTATGGTGGAGCCGCCCCCAATCCCTTCGTCGCAATCGCGCAAATCATCGCCAAATTAAAGGACGAAAATGGCCGCATCCTCATCCCGGGCTTCTACGACGACGTGGTCACGCCCAGCGCAGACGAACTCGCAGCCTGGAAGACTCTGCCCTTCGATGAAGAGCACTACCGCAAGACCGAAGTCGGCTCACCCACCCTGGTCGGCGAACCAGGATACTCGGTTCTCGAGCGCACCTGGGCCCGCCCCACGCTCGATGTGCACGGCATTCCCGGCGGCTTTATCGGCGCTGGCGCAAAGACCGTCATACCGGCCAAGGCCACGGCCAAGATCTCCATGCGCCTCGTGCCCAACATGACGCCGGCCAAAGCCTTCGCACAGTACAAGTCCTACGTCGAGTCCATTGTTCCGGCAGGCGTCGAAATCGACATCCGCCTTATCCATTCGGGAGAACCGTGCGTGATCTCCACCGATAATCCGTACATCAAGGCCGCCACGCGCGCCCTCCATGAAATCTGGAACAAGGACACGGTCTTCATGCGTTCCGGTGGTTCCATCCCCATCGTTGGCGATTTTGACCGGCATCTTGGCCTGCCCAGCGTGATGATGGGCTTCGGCCTTCCCGATGACAACCTCCATGCTCCCAACGAGAAGTTCAACCTTGAGAATTTCCGCCTCGGTATTCAGTCCCTCATTCGCTTCTTTCAGGAAGCAGGGAAGTGACTGAAATCTCGACCGGGCATTCACTGTGTCCGGAGCAGGAAAGGGCCGCTGGCTTTGTTCTCGCGGGCGGCCAATCCTCCCGCATGGGCATTGATAAGGCCCTTGTCGAACTTGCTGGCCGTCCACTCATTGCGCAGGCACTCCAGATCTTTCTCGACTCTGGTCTCACCGCCTCCATCGCCGGCGCGCGTAATCCGGATCTCGCTCAATACGCGCCCGTTATCCCGGACATTGAATCTGATCGCGGCCCGCTCGCCGGAATCTGCGCCGCCCTGGCATCTTCGTCCACGTCGTTCGCTGTCTTCCTTTCGGTCGACGCACCCCTCATCCCCGCCTCACTCATTCGCTATATGCTTCATCACGCGCGCGTCAGCGATTCGGCCATAACGCTTGCCTCCGTAACAGGTTTCGTTCAGACATTTCCCGTCGTCATCCACCGCCGCGCATTGCCCGCACTCGAGTCCGCCCTTCAATCTCCCAACAACGGCTGCTTCGCCGCCTTCAAATCTGCTGCAAACGCGCTTTCATTCCCACTCTCGGTCCTGCCCGTTGAGAACCTGCTCCAATCTCGCCATGTTGAACATCCTGCTGCACTTCCCGCTTACCTCTGGTTCATCAACGTCAACACCCCAGGCGATCTTGAACATGCTGCATCCCTGCTCCGATGTCCGGAAGGGTTAAGCTAAACCTACGCGCATGACCGAACCCCTTCACAGGTCTGAATTTCCTCACGTTGTCTCACCGCCAACGCCGCTCGACGACGAGAACGCTGCGCCTTCGCCTAAAATCTCCTTCAATCACGTCTCAATCACGCTGAACGACCGGCCAATCCTCAAGGATGTCAGCTTCTTCGTTCAAAGCGGCCAGACGCTCTGCATCCTCGGCCGAAGCGGCGTCGGCAAATCTGTCACCTTGCGCATCTTGATGGGGTTCCTTCATCCCGAAGTTGGTTCCATCAGCGTCGACGACACCGAGCTCAATCTGCTCAGCGAAGAGAGCATGAACGAAATGCGCAAACGTATCACCATGGTCTTCCAAAATGGCGCGCTTTTTGACTCACTTTCCGTCTTCGAAAACGTGGCTTTTCCTATCCGCGAGCGCGGTAATCTTGACGACGAGCAGGTTCAACAGATCGTCAACCCCCTCCTCGCCATGGTTGGAGCGGATGATGTGCGCAACGATCTTCCTGCGAGCCTTTCCACTGGCCGCCGCCGCGCCGTCGCCATGGCGCGTGCGCTTGCCTCGCAGCCTGAAATTGTTCTCTACGACGAACCCACCACCATGGTCGATCCGCTCATTGCCCGTCGTCTCGGCGATCTGATTCAACGCCTCAAACGTCAGCTCGGTTTTACCTCCATTGTCGTCACCCACGATATGCGGTTCGCTGAGCGGCTTGCCGATCTTGTTCTCTTTCTGCATGAGGGGCGCGCCGCATACTTCGGTCCGCTCAAGGGTTTTCTCGAATCGCCTGTGCCTGAAATTCGCCAGTTCCTCGAATTTGACGCCTATGAAATCCCCCGTGCCTAACACCAGCCATTTCTTATCCTTGGTGCCTCGAGTAACTTGACGGCAGTCCGCCCTGCGTGTCTAACTAGTAAAGAGACGTCTGTATGTTTTTCATTGCCTGAATCTTAGTTGTCACGCCATCCTGTATTTGAGACGATCTAATTAGAGCGCCGATGGTTCAATGGCGCACACTGAATGCACGCAAGTTCTTTATTGCTGTTGAGTCTCTGCTTTTGATTGGTTCAGTTCTGCCGGTTCTTCTCAACGGGCCCTAAATTCTGTTCATCTGGTTGGCTTTTTTCAACCAGCTATCTCCCCTTAGGGAGGAGGCGGAAGGATTTCTCTAAATGGGTCAATGGGATGCAGGTATCCTCTTGAGTTCAGTCGATTGCAATTGAAATAGATCGGCGCATATGCCAAGTAGGCGGACAGTTCACTCGATATTGCACTTCAGACTCGCTGTTTCCTTACGTGTAATGGAACGTGGATAGAGTCAGAGCGAACAGTTTCGAACACGCCTTCACTCATTTGCCGGCTGAGTCTTGGCTGGCATGAACCGCACCGTAGCAACGTACCTGGTCGGAATGCGGCCACTCTGAAGCAGGTGGTACTCATGGCAACCTCTAATTTCTGGCAACGAACAGCTACCGCCGATGCGGCGGAGTTAATCGCTGGCCCCAGAAATGCTTCGCCTCGCGGGTCGCAGCAGTCGGCCAAGTTTGGGATGTTTCTTGATGCTCTGACAGTTGCGCTTGCCGCTGTAATTGCCACACTTTACCGTTTTGATTTATCGCCACTTCATGGAGCTCGCTCCTTCTTTCAAGGGACGCTCTTTCAGGGCCGACCCGTAGGTGAATTGCTGGCGCTGCTATGTGGCTATACAGTCGCACTCATTGTCATAAGTCGCAGGCTCAATCTCTACGTACCAACGCGGCTATCGAGTTTTCTTAATGAGCAGCGGCTTAGCGTGCAAGCCTGTCTGAATGCAGGATTGCTCCTGGCCGGCACACTTTATCTCATTCGCGCAGAAGATATCTCACGCAGTATCGTCCTGGTTACGATCTTTATGGTCACCATTGCGGTGAGCATTCGTAGACTCATCAGCCGGTATTTCCTTTACCGCAGGTTTGAGCGTGGACTGGATACGCGCAACGCGTTGATTGTTGGTACCGGTGCGGAGGCGCACGCCCTCCGCCAGCACCTCGACAGCATTCGCCATCTCGGCTACACGTTTAAAGGCTTTATCGTCGCGCCGGGGCAGGCGTGCGGTGCAGACAACGATGCTGAAGGAGTTTTGGGCTCCTTCGATTCGCTTTTCGACCAGGCGCGCAAGCACTTTATAGACGAGATTTTCTTCACCGCGCCCTGCGAGCGTGATCTCATCCAAAAGGTCTTTCATCTCGCTCGTGCCTACGGCATCGATCTGCGTGTCGTACCCGATCTCTATGACGGTATCGCCTGGCCTACGCCCATTGAATATGTTGGCCATTTTCCCACCATCCCGCTGCATCGCGGCAGGGCGCCTGAGGTTGCGCTCTTGCTGAAGCGCGGATTTGATATCGTCTTTTCGCTCGTAACATTAGTCATTTTGAGCCCGATTCTGCTGGTAATTGCCATCGCTATCAAGCTCGACTCGCCCGGTCCGGTCTTTTACCTTTCCGAACGCATTGGCAAAAAAGCCCGCGTTTTCCGCTGCGTTAAGTTCCGAACCATGGTGCAGAACGCAGAGAGCCGCCGTGAAGAAGTCGCTCATCTCAATGAGCGCGATGGCGTGCTCTTCAAAGTCACCAATGATCCGCGGATCACTCGCGTTGGCAGCATTCTCCGCAAGTATTCGCTTGATGAGTTGCCGCAGTTCTTCAACGTGCTCGTTGGCAACATGAGCGTCGTAGGGCCCCGGCCGCCCATCGCGTCTGAAGTGCGCGAATACAAGCTCGATCACTTGCGCCGCCTCGACGTTACGCCTGGCATTACTGGCCTCTGGCAGGTGCAAGGTCGCCGCGATCCCTCTTTTGACAGTTACGTATCGCTCGACGTCACCTACATTGAAAGCTGGAGCATCTGGCTCGACTTCAAAATCATTATCCGCACTTTTGGCGTGGTCCTCTCCGGTACAGGAAGCTGATATTTTCGCGGTTCCATCGATCGCGATGGTCGCCCAGCCATTAACTGAAGCCCGCTCCATTAAACTGAGAACGTGATCATCGCGCTCGCCCAGATTGACCCAACTGTCGGGGATTTCACCGGCAACCTGGAGAAGATTGTCGCCTCTGCAACTGGGGCGGCCACCGCTGGCGCGCGTCTGACAGTGTTTTCTGAGTTAGCCCTTTGTGGCTACCCCCCCGCCGACTTCCTGGAAAAACCCGCCTTTCTTGTCCGCTGCCGTTCCGCTCTCAATGAGCTTGTAAATGCCACCAAGGATCTCTCCACTGCAATCCTCGTCGGTACGGCACTTCCCGCTCCACTTGGATCAGGCAAGCCTGCCGTAAACGCGGCAGTTCTGCTGGACCGAGGCGAGGTCGTTCTTGAGCAGCACAAGCGCCTCTTGCCCTTCTACGATGTATTTGACGAGCAGCGCTATTTTCGCCGAGCCGAATCCCAAAGAGTTGTAGATCTCGATGGCCTCCGTCTCGCCATCTCCATCTGCGAGGACGCGTGGAACGATAAGCACTTCTGGCAGCAGCCGCTCTACTCCATCGACCCCATGGAAGAGCTGATGCGCCAGTCGCCTGCCATCCACCTCAACATTTCAGCTTCGCCCTTCTGGCACGGTAAACGGGATGTGCGGCGCCAGATGCTGGCGGCCATCGCCCGCAGAGACGGCATTCCCGTTGTGATGGTGAACCAAGTGGGCGGCAATGACAGCCTCATATTTGATGGTTCCTCTGTTGCAATCAATTCCAAAGGAGAACTGGTCGCGCAGGCCGCATCTTTCCGCGATGATCTTGTCCTCGTCGATCCTTTCGCCGCCACACCCATTCCCGCGGCCGCCGACAACGAAAACGAAGCCGCCTATCAGGCTCTTGTGCTCGGCACGCGCGATTACGTTCGCAAATGCGGCTTCAGCAAGGCTCTCATAGGTCTATCCGGTGGAATCGATTCGGCTCTTGTCGCCGCCATCGCAGCGGAAGCGCTTGGGCCGGAAAACGTGCTCGCTATCGGTATGCCCAGCCCCTATTCCTCACAGGGCTCGGTGGACGACAGTCGCCATCTCGCCGAGAATCTTGGCATTCGCTTCGAACTCATCGGCATCAGCGAAATCTTTTCCGGTTTCAACCACGCGTTGGCTCCGCTCTTTGCCGGACTTGCTGAGGACCTGACCGAAGAGAACATCCAGCCCCGCATTCGCGGCACGCTGTTGATGGCGCTCTCCAACAAATTCAATGCGCTGGTGCTTACCACCGGCAACAAGTCCGAAATGGCAGTTGGCTATTGCACGCTCTATGGCGACATGGTTGGTGCGCTTGCTGTTATCGGCGATCTGATGAAGACTCGCGTCTACGCAGTCTGCCGCTGGCTCAACAGGGAACGCGAAGTCATCCCGTGCGCGATTCTCGACAAACCGCCTTCAGCCGAACTCCGGCCCGGCCAGATGGATACGGACTCTTTGCCGCCCTATGACGTGCTCGACCCCATCGTAGAGGCTTACGTCGAGCGCTATGAGTCGCCCGATAAGATCGCCTCTGCACACAACTTTGACCCCACTCTCGTCAAACAAGTGGTGCGCTTGATTGAGCGGTCCGAGTATAAACGTCAGCAGGCGGCGCCCGTTCTCAAAGTCACTGCCAAGTCTTTCGGTATGGGCCGGAGGTTCCCCATCGCCGTGAAGGTGCAGGTTTAAGCTAGAAGTGCATCGTTCTTCCCAACCATCCAAGGAGATTTCAGCTTGATTCGTCCGTCGCTTTTCGTCGCCAGCGTTGTTGCACTGGCCGCTTTATCCTTTACTTCGCCAAGTGTTGACGCTCAACAGAGCGCCCCCGCCGCGCCAACCCACGAAGTACCGCCCGCGCCCGAAAATCTGGCTCCTGCGGCACCCGCTCCCACCACGGCACCGGTATTTCCCAAACCCGACCCGAAGAATTTCACTGCTTCGTCGCCCACGGTCGAGACCGTTAACAAATTCCTACAGTCAAGCTGGGGCTACGACACGAACCGCGTCTGGCAGGTACAGGCAATCCTCACGACGCCCGTGGAAGGTCTCAGCAAAGTGGTCGTATTCATCGGTGATAAGACCGGCAAGCAGAAACCCGCCGCGCTCCAGTTCTTCGCGCTGCCTGATGGCAAGCACATCATTGCAGGCAACGATATCATCCCCTTCGGCGAGCATCCTTATGCCGATGCACGCGCCAAACTGGAGGCTGAAGCCGACGGTCCTTTCCGGGGTGCCGCGGAAAAGAATCTGGAGATTGTCGAGTTTGCCGACTTTGAATGCCCGCATTGCAAAGAGGCGCAGGCCAATATGGACAAGCTCGCCGTCGATTTTCCCAAGGCGCGCATCGTCTTCCAGAACTATCCTCTGGAGCGGATCCATCCGCAGGCACAAAAGGCGGCCGAGTACGGCGTGTGCGTATCCAAGTTGGGCGGCAGCACAGCCTTCTTTGAGTTTGCAGCTGCCGTGTTTGACGGCCAGGAGGGTCTTGTCACGGCAGACGGCGCTACCCTCACGCTAAACAGCGCGGTAACCAAGGCTGGTCTCACCCCCGCCAAGGTGGAAGCGTGCGTTGCAGATCCAACCACTGCTGCCAAGGTCGCGGCATCTGTAAAGTTGGCTCAGTCTCTGAACATTGACCAGACACCCACGCTCATGATCAATGGCCGCCAGGTTCCCATTGGCGGTGTCGATTACGCCACCATCAAAAAGATTGTTGAGTATCAGGAGGGTTTGGACGGCGTGTCCAGCAACTAGAGGTTGACCACTTCAACGTCTGGAACGCGAGGGCCTTCGGTGATTGCCGAAGGCCCATTTTATTGCGGGGTTTCTCTGTGTTTGTTTTTCCTACATTGCCTGACGGCTTTGCATATCGTGTTCAACTCCAGGGCTGACGACTTTCCTCTTCACAAGGTTCTAGCGCACTGCTTTCTTCACCAATTTGCTAATGGTTGCTTCATCCGCGGCACTCAGGCCCATCATCGCAAAATGGGTAGTCCACATCGTGCCTTCGTCCAGCCTTGCCTCATGCATAAATCCAAATGTTGCGTATCTAGTCTTGAATTTTCCTGCACTCTGAAAGAAGCACACGACTTTGCCGTCGCGCGCATAGGCAGGCATTCCGTACCAAAGCTTCGGCACGAGTTCCGGTGCGTTGGATTTCACAATCTGATGCAGCCGTTCGCCGATCGTGCGATCGGAACGTGTCATTTTAACGAGAGCCGCCAACACATCGGCTTCACCATCAGTTTTCTTTGCAGTCTTGTTTGTAGCCATGCTGAACCCTCACGATCTTGAAAATCTCAGGACTGCTCCATTGGAACGGGTCGCTCGGCCTCCATCTTGCGCCAGAACAAGTAGGATGCAGCCCACAAGGCACCAGTCCCCACGGCCCAGCTCCACGCATCTGGTCCTTCGCCCACTGCTAAATGTGCAATCACGGCGGACAAAAGAGTAATTGCGAAGCCCGCATAGGCCCATTCTTTCAATCGAGGAGGCGTCATCGGAACAAGAAGCGCCAAAATGCCCACAAATTTCGCCCATGAGAGCTCGACGCGGAAATACGCAGGGAAGCCCATGTGCACGAATTCCTGTGCCACCTGCGGGAGCTTGAGCTGCGCGTACGCCGTGAAGCCGATCTGCAAGCAGAACAGCACTGTCGCAATCCAGAAGCCCGCTATCACCCCCTTTGAAGCCTTCACAACGCGCCTCCGTCGAGCAGCCGCTCCAGGCCATCGAAGTGTCCCTTCCAGCCATACTTCGCGCCCCCATACGCCTGCTTCTGATCTGCCCGGAAGCCCGAATGCTCCATGCGAAGGTGCGTACCGTTTTCAGCTTCAGTCAGAGTCAGTAGCACAACCGAGTCCAGCCCCAGTGCACACCAGCTGTAGGAGAGTTGCTTCATGGGCTTCACTACGAGCACTTCGCAGTGAATTACGCCATCCCATTGGGGCATTGGATCCAGCCTGAACTGAAACTTCCTGCCTTCCTCCGGTGCAAAATCGTTCTTCATCAGCCATTGGGCCAAGAGCGAACTCTCGGTCAGCGCGCGCCACACTTTGTCCGGCGGATGGGGGAAGACCCGCTCCACCACAACACTTTGTGTTCCCTCCGTTGCTTCGCTCATCCGTCCATCCTTTCCAAGAGGTTTTCCAGCCGGTCAAAACGTTCGCGCCAGAAAGCGCCATATTGTTCAAGCCAGTTCACCATGGGCGCAAGGGCATCGGGCTGCGCCCGATAGTGCGTCTCTCGCCCCTCGCGCCGGTGCCGTACCAGTCGTGCCCGCTTAAGTACAGTCAAATGCTTTGACACCGCCGGCTGCGATACGCCGGCCGAGCGCGTGAGCGCATGCACCGTCAGTTCGCCGCGCCGCGTCAGGTCCTCAAAAATCGCCCGTCGCGTAGGATCTGCAAGAGCACGAAATACATGATTGGCCCTGGTTGTCGTCACAGGCAAAACAATAACCAAATGGTTATGAGTTGTCAAGCATTCAAGATTTCGTTCAGGCAACGTCACGTGCAGCAGTCCTCTGCCCCTTTACAAGGAATCTTCTACTGGCCAAAGTTCTTCGCATCAAAGGACATTGCGTACATTAACCGCGCGGAGTCTTCCGCTTGGTATGCACAGCGCGCTATGCTGGACCACGATTGGCGGCCGAGCGCGGCCTGCTGCGGAGAATGCGATGAGTGAATTTGTCTTGCACGTAAATGGCGGTCAATTCCACGTGAATGCTCCCGCCGATGAGAGTCTGCTTTGGGTGCTGCGCAATCGCCTCAACCTCACCGGAACTAAATACGGTTGCGGCGAAGGCCAGTGCGGCGCATGCACGGTGCTCGTCAATGGTGATCCCATGCACTCCTGCCAGGTATCGGTTGCAACTGCGGCGCCGGGCAAGATCGTCACCATTGAGGGTATGGAAGAAGACGGCAAACTCAACGCCGTGCAGCAGGCCTTCGTGGATGAAGGCGCGATGCAATGCGGCTACTGCACCTCGGGCATGATCGTTCGGGCTACCGCGCTGCTCAACAGCAATCCGCAGCCTGGCCATGACGCCATCCTCACTGCGATGAACGGCAATATCTGCCGCTGCGGCACCTATCCGCGCATACTTGCGGCCATTCAACGGGCGGCTGGCAACGCGCAGCAGGGAGGTGGACAATGAAATTCCTCCCCATAGACGCCTCCAATGATGGTCAGGGTCCAACAAACGACGTTCGTCCTTGCCAGCCGCGCGAACTCGACCGGCGGGACTTTCTCAAAGTCTTTGGCGGTGGATTGCTTATCTGCCTGACTGATCTGCCGTCACTCGCGCAGGAGTCTGGCCGCGCATTTGGCAGCCATGAACTGCCGAAAGACGTCAGTTCATGGCTCCATATTGCGGCCGACGGGCAGGTCAAAGTCTTTACCGGCAAAGTTGAGGTCGGCCAGAATATTCGGACGTCGCTTGCACAGCAAGTGGCTGAAGAGCTGCGTGTGCCATTCGAATCAATCATCATGACCATGGGCGACACCGACCTCGTTCCATGGGATATGGGCACGTTTGGCAGTCGAACCACGCCGACCATGGCTCCAATCCTGCGCAACATGGCCGCGGCCGCGCGCGAGTCATTGAAACAGATGGCCGCGAAGCGGTGGAACATCGACGCCGCCAAACTCGTCGCCTCTCATGGCCGCATCTCCGACCCAAACAGCACGCGCACGCTTACATATGGCGAACTCACCAAAGGCGAAAACATTGTCCGCGTCGTCTCCAGAGATCTTGCGCTCACTCCCGCAACCGAGTGGAAGATAGCTGGAACACCTGTGGCCAAAGTCGGCATACGGGACTTTGTTACTGGCAAACATCAATTTCCATCCGACATTGTTCGTCCTTCCATGCTTTTTGGTGCTGTGCTTCGCCCTGAAGGCTTCAACGCAACGCTTACATCCGTCGATACCAGCGCGGCTGAAAAGATCGACGGTGTCGAAATCGTCCATGACGGAGACTTCGTCGCCGTAGCAGGGCCCGATGCATACAGCGCGCGAAAGGCCATCCAGGCAATCCATGCAAAGTGGGAGATACCCGAACAACCCTCAAACGAAGAGCTTTTCGACTACCTCAAGAACAATCCCGAAGACGGCCACGAAAGCGGGCCGCAGCACAGCACAGGCTCCGTCGAGAAGGCATTGGCTGCAGCAGACGTGAAACTCGAGCAGCAGTACACGGTGCAATACATTGCGCACGCACCACTCGAGCCGCGCGCAGCCGTCGCCGAATGGAACAACGGCAAAGTCACCGTGTGGACTGGAACACAGCGCCCCTTCGGCGTGCGCGATGAACTCGTCGAAGCATTCCATCTCTCGCCCGAACAGGTGCGCGTCATCCAGCCCGATATGGGCAGCGGCTATGGCGGAAAACATACCGGCGAAGCCGCGGTCGAAGCCGCGCGCATCGCGAAGGCTGTGGGGAAGCCGGTGAAGGTCGAGTGGACTCGCCAGGACGAAATGACGTGGAGTTATTTTCGCCCCGCCGGTCTTATTGAAATCAAGGCCGGTGCGCGCCGCGACGGATCCCTCGTTGCATGGGAGCACCACAATTACAATTCAGGCCCCGCCGCCATTGGCACGCCGTACGAAGTCGCCAATCAGCTCATTCAGTATCACCCCACTAAGTCGCCGCTGCGCCAGGGATCCTATCGTGGGCTTGCCGCCACAGCCAACCACTTCGCACGCGAGTCCCATATCGATGCCATGGCGCACGCTGTCAACATGGACCCGCTTGCCTTCCGCCTGAAAAATCTGACCGATCCCCGTTTGCGTGTTGTCTTCGAAAGAGCTGCAGACAGTTTCGGTTGGAGCAAAGCAAAGTCAACACCTGAGCGTGGTTACGGCATCGCCGGCGGAACCGACAAGGGCGGTTACGTCGCCGCATGCGCGGAAGTCGAAATTGATCCCGCGACGAAGAGTGTGCGCGTTGTGCGCGTGGTGCAAGCATGGGAGTGCGGCTCCATTGTTAACCCAGACGGCCTGCGCAATCAGGTGATGGGCGCCATGGTGCAGGCCATTGGCGGCGCGCTCTTTGAGCGCATGCTTTTCTCCAACGGCCGCATTCTGAATCCGCATTTTAGAGAGTACAGATTGCCGCGCTTCAAAGATACTCCGCAGATTGACGTTATCCTGGTCGACCGCAAAGATCTGCCGTCTGCCGGTGCTGGTGAAACCGGCATTGTCGCTCTTGCGCCGGCGGTTGGTAACGCAATCTTCGCTGCCACGGGTGAACGCTTCTGCAACATGCCGATGGCACCGCGTGAACCGGTTCCAGGCGTGAAGCCGAGCGAGTACACAAGCTAGCGCGCCGCGCCCTTTCCACCGGACCAAACCGCCCACTTCGCTCGGTTCCGGGTACAATCTCATGCATTGCAGCATTCGCCCGTTACAAAACTCTGCATGGCCATGCACAATCCAAACTTCGGCTCTCCCAACCTCAACGCTCCGGCGGAGCTCGCACGCTTTGCCTTCCTGATTGGCAAGTGGCGCTGCATTGCCGACATTCTCCTGAAGGACGGACGCAGGCAGACCTACCCCGCAATCTGGACCGGGCGCTACATTCTCGACGGCTTTGTGGTCGCTGACGAATACTGCATGAAGAATCTTGACGGAGATCCTATCGTTCTCGGCCTCAATCTGCGCAGCTACGACGCCGAACAGCAACGCTGGAACATTCGTTGGCTTAATGCACTCTCGGGTTCGTGGACTGATTTGTGTTCCGATGAGCTCGGCGGTGCGCATTTCGGCGAGAATACGGTCACCTATACATTTCGCGAGCCGGTCGCAGGTCACGCCTTCACGCGCGCCACCTACACGGCACTCGATCCTGACCATTTCACGTGGCTCGGGGAAAAATCAGACGATCTCGCCGCGTGGAGTGAGTTCATGCTTGTGGATTGTTATCGCGTTGAGCCTTGACAAGAGGTGCATAAAAAACAGGAGCGGCACTTGTGGGTGCCCCTCGATGCAGTTTTGTCACATGTCAATGTTCATAGGTGCAATTTACTCGCCCGAGCGGTGATGAAGAACAACTTCTTCATTGATTCTAGTGTCTTAACCGCCAGCAGTGAGGAAGCCGCAACCGAAGATGAAGGCTTCCAGAAAGGAGCTGCTGTGAATCGGAAACTCGTACTTGCGTGCACTTGTGCATTCGCACTCGCCGCCCCAGTTGTTTGGTCGCAACAAGGCGCGAGAGGCCAACAGAGGCAATCCCAGAGGCCTACTGCGGGAGCCTCGCAAAGAACTGGACAGGGAACCATCAATAGAACCCGTGATCAATCGATGGATCGAACCCGCGACCCACTCTCGAAACAAGACCGCGATCGCCTGCGGACGCAGGCGACTGACCAGCAACGCGATCAGTTCAAAACCTGCACTGGCACCATGGATCACGCGCGCACGCGTGCCAAATCCATGGCGAATTCTGCAAAAGAGAGTGGTTTCCAGGTTGAGGAAGCCCGTCGCCAGCACACACAACTGCAGGAAGAGCTGCGCAACATGCAGGAGACACGAAACCAGCTCCATCAAAGCCTGAATATTGATCAGCAGGCCGCTGTTCAACAGCGCATAGAGACAATGAATCAGATTCACGAGCGCATTCAGAGCAGGCTCCAAACGATGGAGCAAGAACTTTCCGGACCCGAGATAAATGGCAAGCGCGTGGCAGATCAGGCGCGCGCCACCGAACGCGAAATGAAGGCCTATCAGAATCAATTCAAGAAGATGGGAGACGATCTCGGGCTTAAGAATGATTGACTCGAGCTCAATTTCCCCAGCCCACAAGAAGCCCCACCCGCGCAAGTCAATCAAGCTTGTAGGGGGTGGGGCTTTGATTTACCTTTCTTCTTCCGGCCCTGCGCCTCCGCCGACGGCCACCACACGAGGTTCGCGTTCCTTTGCAGGCGGTAAGGCTGGGAAGGCCGCATGCGGTTCGGTCTGGTACCAGTAGCCAACCGAATAGAAGTTGTCTGAGCGGCAGTTCGCGTGTCCGTGCTCAATAGTTACCTTGATCGATTTCTCAAACGCTATCGGACTCTCCGTATGCCACCGGAACAAACAATACTCGCCGCCTATGCGCTCCGGATTCACCATGTGCGGCGAACCCTGGTGCATATTTGCAAATGCCTCTCCGCCAAAATCCCACGCACCGTTGAAGTAGTCCTCAGTGCCTGTTCCGTTGATCGTCGGCATTGCGTCGCCGTCCACAAAAATCATGTCGTCACCTTCACCAAACCAGCCCTCCTGGTTCTGCAGCACGGCATGCGTAACGCCAACAAAGTGTCCGCGCCCGGTGGCCTCCATGTAGACGTAATTTTCATTTCCGTCCAGATTCTTAGCTGCATTCGCTGCCTTGTCCCAGTTGTGCACCCAGTCGTTCGTTGTGCCTTTGCATGGCGCGGCCTGCCGGTACTGGGCGTGGAATCGCCCCAGATGCTCCGGCAGCTTGTCGAGCGCAACATAGTCCACGGCAAAGTAGAGTGCGTCCGTCTTTTGCGGACCGTCGTTTGTTACTGTCATCCTGGCCGCGGTCGCGAATGGCATTTTGAAATAGGCGTTCAGGGCCTTCACCGGCGCCACCGCCGTCAGCTCGCTTTGGTAGGTGAAATACTTTCCCAGCCCCAGTCCGAAGAAATCTCCAATCGGAGTTTCAATTGAAGGAGATGACTCTCCATCCCACCACGCCCGCAGGACCAGGTTCTTCAGATGCATCGGGTCAGGCGATGCAATGGTGAACCACAGATGCGTCACCACGCCCGCGCCCTTCACATCCAGAATCGTCGCCGTTGCGCCCGGCTCCACCGGCACGGAATCCGCATTGCCGCCTGTTCGGTCCCAGCTTGATGAGCGCTGCGACTTGTAGCTCTTCAGACGGGCCGCTTCAAACAGCTCTTCCGCTATGCGCCCATGCTCCGCGCTGGTCATCTGGGCTTCAAGTGCCGGCGCAGCAAGCAGGCTTGAGGCGCCCGCAACGGTGGCGAGTCCGCTGAGCAACTTCCGGCGGGTGGTTCCGGTGGTAGGGGAATTCTTCTCAGTCATCGTAGCTCCTTGCGCGAACTTCAAAGCGGAATTTGGGGGCGCTAACGCTCCAAGGCATTTTCATGAACCTATCCCTGCCTTGGCAAACACAAATTGCCGTTAAACTGCGTTTCGTTTAGAAGTGAACAAACCTTAAAGTAAAACCCCGCAAAAGCGCGTTAGAATCCCTCGAGGGGGCTGCATGTTCATACATATATTCGGATTTCGCTGGAAGCCGGAGGCGACTGAGGCCGATGTTGCCCGCGCCACGCAGGAGATTCTCGCCTTCAAAGGCACTATTCCCGGTCTGCAGGAAGTGGTGGCCGGGCCAAATCTTTCAGAGCGGGCGCAGGGTTACACGTTCGGCGGGTGCATGCAGTTCACGAGCCGCGCGGCGTTTTATGCCTACGTGCCGCATCCTGCGCACACCGCACTGCTTGAGTGGCTTGTGCCACTGATTGAGGCGGTGGAGATTGACCTGGAGGCGTAACGCCGCATACTGCCCGCAAAGTAATTCATGTTGCTGTGAAGCGAGCCTGGAGGCAAAGTGAAACAAATTGGGCGGCTGATCGCGCTATCACTTCTTTCCGTGTCAGCTTTTGCGACAGCTCAGGCAAGCAAAGCCGCTGAAGATGCGGTCTGGTCGCGCGAGGTTATCTACTGGAAGACTGTCCAGGCTGATGATCTTGATGCCTACCGCAAACTCTGGCGCGATGATTTTCTGGGCTGGCCATATTCAAGTCATAATCCGGCACGCAAGGCGCACATCACCGATTGGATCACCATGCACACCTCGAAAGGAGAGCACTTGAAGAGCTATGCGCTCGAGCGGCTCACTGTGCAGGTGTCAGGGGACTTGGCAACTACCACGTATCGTGCGCGGATTGTCTGGGTGGATAAGGCCGGCAAAGAGACAGTTGATTCCGCTCGACTGCTGCACACCTGGCGTTGTGATGAGAATGGCACCTGGCGCATCTTTTCCGGGATGAGCGCGCCGCTGGGCGGCGATTGATCTCGCGCTCCCGGCATCAGCTCACAAACAACACCAATGCACTTGCTGCCGGAACCTGCACGCGTACGGAATCGTCCGTCATCGTGATGTCTTCATCCTTCGGTTTCCACTTTGCGCCATCGGCAATCTCCGCGCTGCCCAGTGTTACTCCTTCTGTTGCGTCGAGCGCCGGTCCTTCAAGCCGCCAGATGCGGGCACGCTTTCCATTCACGCCGCGCAGGGTGACATCTGCTGCGGCAGCAGAACCTTTATTGATGAGGGCCACGCGCATGTCTTTCTTTGTGCGGCCGGCATAGGCGCTCAGGTCGGGATAGTCCGTGCTCTTGTCGCAGCGGAGCATGGTGGTGCCGGCGAACTGCTGTGCCAGCAACATGCCGTAGTAGACGGGCATGGCTTTCACGTCGAGTCCTGGCTCAGTGCGGATGGGCGTGTAAAAACCGCTGGGCATGGCCTGCGGCCCCTTGGCCACGTTCATTCCCGGCGTGTGCCCACCCAGCCCGGCAGTGAGATATTTGCTCTGCCCGCCATGGAGGTTTGCGCCCGCGCACCAGTTGGAGGCGAGCGTGAGCAGATAGTCCGCGCCCCAGAGCGATGCGGCGAACGCGTTGCTCATTCCGGGCTTGCCGCCGCGGTAGCAGGAGTTGCCTTCAGTCATGCGATAGACGCGGTTCTCGCGCCTGGCGGCTGCAGCGATCTCACGCGTGTCTCTGGCCACTTTTGCATTGCCGGCAAGCAGGCGGGCGATGGTCACGGTGGGATCGTCGGGCGGGCCCTCGGCGTAGTAGTGTCCGGTGAGAGCGACGAGACGTTCGCCGCCCACCATCTTTCCGAATTGCAGAACCCAGTCACTGGAGGCGGCAACATCCGGGCCGCCGAAGCGCGCAGCGGGAACCTTTGCGCCGATGGCGCGAATGCGGTCAAGCCATTCCTCGACAAAGTTGACGAGCGTCCAGCCCTCGGGGCGTGTTCCATTACTGGCCTTTGTATATAGGTCTGGCTCGTTGCCCACCTGGAAATACTCAAGCCGGTCACCGACGGCCTTCCAAACATATGAGGCTTCCATGGCCGCGCGCTCAGGCGTGCTGTTGCCAAAGTTCAAGCCGTAGATGAGCCGCCAGCCGGTGGCCTTCAGGAATCCTGCCAGCTCGTCAATGGCATGCGGTTCAATTGCGAAGAGCTCATGCGGCATCCAGTTCTTGCTGAGGTCGCCGGGAGGTACATGCAATTTGGGAGCTTCTGTGTTCGCATTTGCCTTGAACCAGCAAAACTCGCTTGTATTGCCGCCGAGACGCAGGACTCCGTGCGGGCTGAGGAGTTTGAAGTAGTCCACGAGCGCGTGATTTTTGGCGGAGAAGAAGGTGGGGTCGGTTAACTGGGCGAGTTCATAGCTGAGGCCGGTAAAGTCCTCGGGTACGTCAGGCATGCCGTCGTCTTCGTGCAGCGTTACGGTCAGAGCTGCTGCATTCTGCGCGAACATTTTGCGGCCTGTCGTTGCCAGCACGGCCGCCGCGCCGGCGCTTGCTACAAACTCCCTGCGATTCACTGAGAAAATCCTCCGCAACGGAATACTAATTGCTTCGACCAAGAATAAAAGCTCCAGGGCTTCAATCCCGGAGCTTCTATTTGTCTGATGGATGGAAATACTACGAAATCACTGCCACCTTTGCGCGCTTGCCCAGCCTGACGACGATCTTTGCGGGCAACGAAACGGAAATGATGTTGCTGGGGGCAACCTCACCGTCAATCTTCACGGCCTTTTCGGCAATCTTCCGGTTTGCTTCCGTGCCGCTTGCTGCCAGCCCCAGCGCCACTAGCAGCTTCGGCAGCCTAATCGTTCCCGGATCAGGACCAGCGACGTCTGCATAGGCCACGTTTACTTCTTCGAGATTCTCGGCTGTTTCCTTTTGCTGGAACATCTTTGCCCAGTTCTCGTCTGCACTGGTTGCTGCTTCTTCGCCGTGGAAGCCGGCGGTGATGGTGCGCGCGAGCTGCTTCTTCACGGACATGGGATGCGCAGAGCCGGCAGCCACGCCTGCTTTCAGCGCGTCAATCTCTGAGATCTTCAAATCCGTCAGAAACACAAAATACTTCCACATCAACTCGTCATTGATGGACATCAGCTTGCCGTACATCTCACTCGGCGGCTCGTTAATGCCGATGGCATTGTTGAGCGACTTCGACATCTTCTGCACGCCGTCCAGTCCTTCCAGAATCGGCGTCATTAAGACGATCTGCGGCTTCTGTCCGTAGTGGCGTTGCAGTTCGCGGCCACACATCAGGTTGAATTTTTGATCGGTACCACCGAGTTCCACATCGCATTCCAGACACACGGAGTCGTAGCCCTGCATGACCGGATAGAGAAGCTCATGCAGACTGATGGGCTGCTCGGCTTGGAAGCGCTTGTGGAACTCGTCGCGCTCCAGCATCTGGCTCACCGTAAAGTGCGCCGTCAGCCGGATCGTCTTCTCGTAATCCAGCTTGCCCAGCCACTCGGAGTTGTAGCGAACTTCGGTCTTCTCGGGGTCTAGGATCTTAAATACCTGCTCCTTATATGTTTCGGCATTCGCATCAATCTGCTCACGCGTCAGCGGCTTCCTGGTCACGTTACGTCCCGTCGGGTCGCCGATCAGCGAAGTGAAATCGCCCACCAGGAAAATGACCTGGTGACCTAACTGCTGAAAGTGACGCAGCTTGCGCATCAGCACCGTATGGCCCAAGTGCAAATCAGGCGCAGTGGGGTCAAACCCGGCCTTTACGCGCAGGGGGCGTCCTGTTTTGCGGCTCTCTTCCAAACGCTCTCGCAGGTCGCTTACGCGGATAATCTCCGCAGCGCCCTTCTCGAGCAAATCCATCTGCTCATCAACTGGTAAGTACGTATGCATGCCTTCATGAGTATAAAGTTTGCGCCTCAGCCAGCGAGCAAATTTCATCTGACGCATTCCCTGTTATTCGGCGCGCAATGCTCGCATAGGATTCACATGCGCTGCCTTCCATCCCGGTGCGCTTGCTGCCAACACTGCGGTGAGCAAGAGCAACACCGCTGCACCGCCCAGGCTCACCGGATCGATCGGCCGTACGCCCACCAGCATCGCAGTCACCAGGCGCGTCAGCATCAGGCTCGCTCCCACGCCAATCGCAATCCCAAAACAGGCAAGCAGCGCCGCATGCCTCAGGATGCCGGCGAGAATTGTGCCCTTATCCGCGCCGAATGCCATGCGAATCCCAATCTCAAATCCTCGCTGCGCCACCGAGTACTCAATCGTCCCGTACACACCCAGCATCGCTAGCAGCAGACCTGCTCCGGCAAATGTCGTAATCAGTACCGCGCGGAACCGCTCCACCGTAATTGAGTCGTTCACCATCGCATCCATCGTTGTGAACTTCATGGCAATCGCGGGATTCGTCTGCATGATCTTCGCGCGCACTGCGTTGACCAGCGACAGCGGCTTTACCTGCGTACGCAGCACGATGTGAATCTGGTTGGCGTAATAAGGATGTTGTGTCATCGGCATATATAAAGTTGGTCCGGGCTTTTCCGCGGGGGAATCCTGCCGAACATCGCCCACCTCGCCCACAACCGTCATCCACTTCGGTGAATCAAGTCCGCACTGTATCTGCCTGCCAATCGGGTCGGCATTGCCAAAGCTCTGCTTGGCCAGGCTCTCGCTGATCACCGCAACAAATTGACCGTCATACGTATCATCCGCACTAAAGCCGCGTCCACGTATCAGTGGAATCTCCATCGTCTGGAAGTAGCCTGGACTTGCCACCGTGAAATTTGCATACGGTTTATGCTGCGCATCCACAGGTAAACCGCCACGCGTCCCGTAGTATCCATTCGAACCGTATTCGCTGGTAGGCAATCCCATTACGCCCGCGGCACGCACTACGCCCGGCATCTGACCCAACTCGTTGAACAAACTCGCGTACTGAGTCAACACGGGGTGGTAGTCGTCCGCCGTATGTGCCGGATTATCCGCATCCACCACCAGCAGCTGCCGCGTCTGATAGCCCATGTTGCGCTTCATTAGTGTTGTCATGGTGCGCAGCAGCATGCCCGCGCCCACTGCCAGAACAAACGTCGCTGCCACTTCGGCAATCACTAATCCGTCGCGCAGCCGCTGCGCACCTCGCTTTTCCATTCCACGCGCTGCATCCTGCTTCATCGCCTCGGCCGCATTTGCCTTCGCCGCGCGCAGAGCCGGCAGCAGGCTCGCAATCAGCGCCGTCGCCACCGCAATCCCCAGCGTGAAGGTCAGTACCCAGCCGTTCAAATGAATCTCATTTGCGCGCGGTAGTTCCTTCGGCGCCATCGCCACCAGCACGCGTACCGTCGGCAGCGCCACCAATACCCCCGCCACCGCACCCAGTAGCGATACAAGCAACCCCTCCAGCACTACTGGCCGCATGACCTGCCAACCGCTTGATCCCAACGCTTTGCGAATCGCAATCTCTCGCTGCCGTTCCATGGAGCGCACCAGTTGCAAATGCGTGACGTTGACGCACGCAATCAGCAGAATCATTCCTGCCGTTGCCCAAAGTAGCATGAGAGTGGGTCGCGCATTGCCTGTCAGCGCTTCGCTGAGGGGGATCGCTTCGAAGACCTTCTTCCTGTTTTCTGTCGGATACGCGGACTCAAGCCGCCTTGCTATTGTGTCCAAATCCGCCTGCGCATTCTTGAAGCTCACACCATCACGTAGCCGTGCCACTGCTCGATAGTTGAACGCCGTACGCGACATCGACTCCGGCTGGAGTGGAGACGCTTCCCACACCTGCGTCTTATCTGGAAAGTGAAATCCTTCCGGTAACACGCCCACAATCTCTTCGGACTCGTTCTCAATGTGCAGAACCTGTCCCAGAGCTGCCTGCGCACCACCAAAGTTGTCGCGCGCAAAGTCCGCACTCACCATCACCGCGCGGTGCGACTCAGCATTGGTAAAGAGCCTTCCTGCAATCGGCCTAAGGTCGAAGACGCGTGCAAAGTTCTCGTCCACCCAAGTCACAACCGTGTAGGTCGCGTGATTGCGTAGTACCACGCCCTCATTGCCTCCCCCGTACAGACTCATCGCTTCCAGACTCTTCGTCTGCGTGCGCACATCCACCGCATCCGGCCCTGTCATGCGCGGTGTCGTTCTGCCACTGTCCATCCAGTGCGTCTTTAGCATCGCCAGCTTATCTGCGTGAGCGTAGGGCAGGGGAGCCAGCAGAACCGACTGGATCACCGTAAAGATTGCCGTATTCGCACCAATTCCCAACGCCAGCGTCAGTACTGCCGTCCAAGTAAATGCCGGATGCTTGATCAACTGCCGAATCGCATAACGCGCATCGGCCCAAGTCGCCCGCAGGCCGTTTTCCCAGCCAAATGTTCTTGCCTCTTCGCGCGCAGCGCTCATCGTGCCTATCTCCTTTCGCACGGCCTGCCGTGCCTCTTCCGGTGAAAGCCCACGCGCCCGATACGCGGCCTCTGCCTCCGCAAAGTACTGTTCCACCTCGTCGGCAACGTCCTGCGCACGATTCTGCGTGCTCGCCAGATTGCGCAACCCGTATCGAAACGAATGCCACAACGCCATCTCTTAACCCTCTGCCTTCATCAGTCGTGCCACTGCTCCAGCGCGTCGGGCCCAGTCCTCTGTTTCCAGGTCCAGTTGTTTGCGGCCAGTGCGCGTCAGCTTATAAAACTTTGCTCTGCGCGAGTTCTCCGTCTGCCGCCACTCAGCCTCAATCCAGCCGGCCCTCTCCATCCGCTGCATCGCCGTAAGTAGTGATCCAGGGTTCACCTTGAATACGCCCCGAGACACCTGCTCCACGCGCCGTCCAATCCCAAATCCGTGCATCGGCTCCAAGCTCAGCATCTTCAAAATCAGCATGTCCATCGTTCCTTGAATCACGTCGGTATTCGCATTTTCCATACGCGGAAGGTAGTCTTCTTCATGATGATTGTCAAGATGTGATGTTCATGGGTAGAAAGGTATTCCCATCCGCATAACCATTTACGCGACAGCCCCTGGTATGGTTCCCGGTTGCCGAATCATCCTCCGTTTTGTGTGAAATGGGTGTTACGTAATCAGAACTCTTGCAGGTGGCAAGGCAGCAGCGTCTGCATGCAAGGTTCGGTGTCATCCTTTATCCTGTCTGCCTGAACAGATTCTCTTTGCTGGAGGCACCGAAATTATGTCCGTCCGCCTGCGCACGCTACTCGTCTTCGCCGCAGCTATTCTCATCGTGTCCCCGGCCGCGTTGCTTTACGCGCAGCAGTCCTCCACACTTACGGTTTCTACACGCTGCCTGGTTTGCCACAACAATCTCAATTCCTCAAAAGGGCAGGATGTCTCCATTGGCAGGCTCTGGTCTGCAAGCCTTATGGCCAACTCCGCGCGCGACCCCTATTGGCAGGGAAGCGTCCGCCGGGAAACTCTCGACCATCCGGCAGCCTCCGCAGCGATCCAAACTGAGTGTGCCAGTTGCCACATGCCTATTCAATTTCAGGCTGACAAGGCGGCCGGCCACGAAACTGCTGTCTTCTCCACGCTTCCATTCAGTGCCCATCACAATGCCGAAGCCGCAGATGGTGTGAGTTGTGCTGTCTGCCACGAGGCTCAACCCACAGGTCTTGGCACGCCCGCTTCGTATAACGGCAATCTCAGCTACGCGCCGCCGGCTGGCACGCAGCCTGAGTTGTACGGTCCCTACGCCGCCAGCGCACGCGCACTCGCCATTCACAAGGCCGTCACCAGCCTCAACACCACCGAAACGAATCACCTCAGCCAGGCCGGACTTTGCGGTTCCTGCCACACGCTTTACACCACCACGCTCGACGCCAATGGCAAACCCGCGGGCAAATTTCCCGAACAAATGGTCTACCTTGAGTGGCAGCACAGCGAGTACAACGACAAGCAGACCTGCCAGTCCTGCCACATGCCTGCTGTTGGAGATCCCGCGCCAGTCGCCACGCTTGGCAGTCCCATGCACAATGACGTCCGCCTCCACACCTTCACCGGTGCCAACTTCTTCATGCAGACGGTCTTCAATGAGCACCATGATGAGCTATCGGTTACTGCTACTCCCGCAGACCTAACAAAGGCCGCCGATGACACGCGCGTGTTCCTGCAGTCCAGGGCTGCCAAACTCTCCATCTCTGCTCCGTCCGTCGCCTCTGGCAAACTCTCCTTCGCTGTAACCGTCCAGAACCTCACAGGTCACAAGCTGCCTACGGCATTCCCCTCCCGTCGCGCCTGGCTCCACGTGGTCGTAACGGATGCGTCCGGCAAAGCTATCTTCGAGTCCGGCAAGCTCAATGCCAACGGATCGATTGCCGGCAATATGAATGATGCCGACGCAGCAAAATATTCACCGCATTACACCACGATCACTTCGCCCGCCGAAGTTGAAATCTTTGAACCTATTCTGGGCGACAAGGACAACCACGTCACGACGGCGTTGCTCACCGCCACGCATTACATCAAGGACGACCGCATTCTTCCCGCAGGCTTTGACAAGAAGACCGCAAGCGACGACATCGCCGTCCGTGGCAAAGCAGCCGACGATGCGGCGTTTATCGGCGGCAGCGCCACCACAAAATACGAAGTTCCTGCTGCAACCGGCGGTCCGTTCCAAATCAAGGCAGAGCTCTTGTATCAGCCCATCGGTTATCGCTGGGCGCAGAACCTCGCGCCTTACAAGTCCGACGAAACCCAACGTTTCGTCTCATATTTCGACAAATCTGCAGGCAGTTCCGCACTCGCACTGGCTCACGCCGACGCAACCGCAAAATAGAAGCGATTACGGCTTGTTCTTAACAAAGAAAACTGAATCTCCCATGTCTCCGCCAAGGGGACATGGGTAGGTCGTTATTCAAACAACCCGCACTCCATTTCGCCTCCTGAGCGAACTCTGGTGTACATCGCAATGGCCGAGCCAAGAGCCTGCATCGGCCTTCCTGAATGCACCCTCGAAATCCCCATGGAGAGTCTGCTCCAGGTTGTTTGCCATTGCAAATTCACACTGCAACCTGCATCACATTACTCACTCGGCACATCTCAATCACCAAAGGAGACAAAACTGATGCCATCTGTTACCGGCCGTTCCATGCAAGTGCCTTCCCCCGGCGCACCCTTCCAACTCATCCAAAAGGAATTCCCCGAACCTGGCCCCGGTCATGTCCGCATCAAGGTCCAAGCCTGTGGCGTCTGCCACTCTGACTCGCTGACCAAAGAAGGCCAATGGCCCGGTATCCAGTTTCCCCGAGCACCCGGGCACGAAGTTGCCGGCATTGTGGATGCCGTCGGGCCTGACGTAGCGCTCTTTAAGCCCGGCCAGCGGGTCGGTCTCGGTTGGCACGGCGGCCACTGCAATTACTGCGAGCCATGCCGTCGCGGCGACTTCATCCTTTGCCAGAATCAGCTCATCTCTGGCATTAATTTCGATGGTGGATATGCCGACTACGTTATCGCACCGGCCAACGCACTCGCCCTCATGCCGGAAGAGCTCACAGCTTCTGATGCCGCGCCGCTGCTCTGCGCCGGCATCACCACTTACAACGCCCTGCGCAACGCGGGCGCGCGCCCAGGTGACACGGCCGCCATCCTCGGTATCGGCGGCCTTGGCCACCTCGCCATCCAGTACGCGGCAAAAAGCGGCTTCCGCACCATCGCCATCGCCCGTGGAGCGGACAAAGGACCGCTTGCCAAACAACTTGGCGCGCACCTCTACATTGACTCCACCAAACAGGACCCGGCCAAAGAGCTGCAAAAGATTGGCGGCGCCAAAATCATCCTCTCCACCGTCACCAGCGCTAAAGCCCTCGAGTGGGTCGTCGATGGTCTCGCACCAGCGGGCAAGTTTCTCCTGATCGGCGCACCCGACGGGCCCGTCGTCGTGAGCCCGTTCCCAATGCTCCTCGGACGCCGCACCGTGGCCGGATGGCCTTCAGGGACCGGTATGGATTCAGAGGACACACTCAACTTCTCCGCGCTCACAGGGGTACGTTCGATGAATGAGGTTTATCCACTCGAACAGGCGGAAGAAGCGTACGCCCGCATGATGAGCGGCAAAGCACGCTTCCGCGTCGTCCTCACCACTGGAAATTGACGCAGCCTGCGTCAGCACGTTTTGTCGCGCAGACCAGCAAACAGTCAGTTCTGTGAAAGGAATTTTCAGAACGCAGCGATGTAATTTGGGTCCAGTCTAGGTCGCGATACGCACACAGTTGCGTCCCGCGGCCTTTGCCTGGTAAAGGGCGCGATCTGCATCGGCAATGGCCGCAAGGCCCGAATCATCGTCCCTGGTCCATGCGGCTATGCCGATGCTGGCAGTTGTGAAGAATTGGATTTCTCCGCAGACGATCTCCTCATTCGCTATGGCAAGGCGCAGCTTCTCGCCAACAACTCTGGCGCCAACTTCATCTGTTTCGGGAAGGATAACTGCGAATTCCTCTCCGCCCAATCGTCCCACCGTGTCTATTGCACGAATTTGTTTCCGGCACCGGCTCACGCATGCCAGAAGGGCACTGTCACCTACAGCGTGGCCGTAGGCGTCGTTGATTCTCTTGAAATGATCCAGATCAAGGATCAATACGGTGAGCGGGTGATCAAATCGAGTGGCCCGTTGTACTTCCTGTTGAAGAACGGCAAGCAATCCGCGACGGTTAAGGATGCCCGTGAGTTCATCTGTCTTTACCAGTTCATTCAACTGGCGCTCAAGCCTTCTGCGCTCCTCCACCTCGCTTAGCAGTACACTCGTGGTCTTGGATGTCTCCTCAATCTCAAGCGCAAGAGCAATGTTGGCATCTCTAAGATTGGCCAGCGCACGCTCGTTCGTCAGAAAATAGAACGAAAGTGTGATCCCGATGACGAAGATCATGTCAAATAGATAGAAGCCGGTTTCTAAAGGATGGCCTGAGAATAAGGAATACATGCTCTTCGTTGCGCCAACTACGCAAGCTCGGGTCAGAGCCATAAGGGAACCAGATAGTAGAAAAACAGCGGTAAACGTATAGCTGAATCGGCAACCTTCCGGCGCTTCGCGTAGCAGCGGCTTTGCGGCAAGGGCCAGCACAATGCACAGGAAGGTGCCAATGATTATGACCCGCATTCTCAGGTTGTTGTCTGCCCAGTAAAAATATGCGATTGCGCTCAGGTAGATTGCCGAGAGTGCATATAGCCAAATGCTCTTCAATCGCCGGCCTGCGAACTGGTGCATTCCCTGTACCAGCAGCACCATGGAGCAGCACAAGAGCAGATTGCCCAGCACAACCGGAATTAGATCCCAAACAAGGTCGCGGACGGCTTCGAGGAACAACAGAACACCGAGTGAAAACTCCGCAAAGGCCAACCGCCAACAGCCTGCGCAAATCTTGCGGCTGCGTTTGCCGAATATCATCAACGGAGAAAACGCCCCCGCCGCGAGCGCTGCGGCAAGAAGCAGTGTTCGGCCGTCGACCATCCTCAAAAGAAGATATGGATCTACGATTAGCCCAATTTGGTGCCCGACCAACTCTCCCCCTTGCATGCAGCTCAAATAGGGCATTACAGACCAGTTTGCTGGCCCCGCCAGCATACTTTCCGTCGCGCGCGATCCATGTTTCAGAATACTCCTAACCCAGAGCCCGGTGGCGTCGAGAGAGTGCTGACGGGTTTGATCTGAATGGTGGCTCAGGATCGGTGTCTACTTCTTTTTCTCCTTAAGATTGTGGCTGTCCGCCGCACGGAGGATCATCCCGTAGAGCGAGCGAAACTGTTCAATCTCTTTCAACGTCTGCGGGCTGAAAGGTACCTTGCCTTCAAATGCATGCAGAACAATGCCTTCCAGCAGGTCGCCCAGCGACATATCCTTCTGTTCGGCCACAGCCTTAAGCACCTTCAGCATCCGCTTCTCCAGCCGGACACCCGTCTGCACGCGTTCCACTTCGATCGGTTCTGAAGTCGACTTGTCGTGTTGCATAGGTACAAATGTACTTAGATAACCAATTACTCGCAATCCGGAACAAACGTATCTGGCAAGGTCGCAAAGCACCCCCCCCGCCTGTTATGTTCGGGGTGGACTACGCAATGAATCCTCCATTAGGAAACCCAACCGGGCATGTGGAAGCGCTGGCGAATCCGTATTCTTTTGTTCCTGGCCGTGCTCGGTCCCGGATTCATCACCGCCAACGTCGATAACGACTCCGGTGGCATCCTCACTTACTCCCAGGCGGGTGCGCAATACGGTTACACCCTGCTTTGGATGATGATTCCAATCACACTTGCCCTCATCGTCACCCAGGAAATGTGCGCCCGCATGGGCGTCGTCACCGGCAAGGGACTTAGCGATCTCATCCGCGAGGAATTTGGCCTCCGCCTCACCTTTTTCCTCATGGTGGGACTGGTCATCGTCAACTACACCAACGTCGTCACCGAATTCATCGGCATCGCAGGATCGCTGCAGCTCTTCCACGTCTCTCGCTTCATTTCTGTGCCCATTTGCGCCCTGCTTGTTTGGCTGCTCATTGTGCGTGGAAACTATAAAACTACGGAAAAAATCTTCCTTGTTGCGTCTGTCGTCTACATCGCCTACATCTTTGCAGGCGTGCTCTCCCAGCCCAGTTGGCACGACGCCATCAAGGCAACCATTACTCTGCCCAAGCCCTCGGTCTGGCGCGACAAGGCCTACCTCTACATGGCCATCGGAATTGTTGGCACCACCATTGCGCCATGGATGCAGTTCTATCTGCAGTCGTCCATCGTGGAGAAGGGAATTCGGGTCAAAGACTATGCCGCCTCGCGTCTCGATGTCGTCGTCGGCAGTTTCTTCACCGACATCGTTGCCTGGTTCATCGTCGTGGCCTGCGCCGCCACGCTCTACGTCCATGGCATGGGCGAAATCAGAGTCGCGTCCGATGCGGCTGAAGCCATGCGTCCGCTGGCCGGCGACTACGCCTTCATCCTCTTCGCGTTCGGGCTTTTCAACGCTTCGCTTTTCGCCGCATCCATACTGCCACTCTCCACGGCCTACACCGTCTGTGAGGGCATGGGTTTTGAATCCGGAGTGGATAAGAGCTTTAAAGAGGCGCCGCTATTTTACTGGCTTTACACAGCGCTCATTGTCGGCGGAGCTGCTACGGTCCTCATCCTGCCAGGCTCGCAACTGATCAACTTTGCCGTTCTCTCGCAGGTTTTAAACGGAGTTCTCCTCCCCGTAGTCATCATCCTCATGCTCCTCTTAATCAATCGCCGCGACCTGATGGGTGAACACAAGAACTCGCGCATCTTCAACATAATTGCCTGGACCACCAGCATCATCGTCATCGTCATGACCGGCGTTATGCTCTGGGGCATGATCCCCGGCCACTAGTCACACGGGTCCGAAGTTCGAGGCCTTGTGTGCCTGCTCCTTGTCCCTTGCATCCAGATCGTCGAGCGAGTCAAACCACGAACGGAAGGCATCGTCCCAGTTGTAGCCATTCTTCATGAAGTCAATCGTCGGATAGCGATCATCATTCGAAACCAGACGCAGGTATCGTGTGCGTCCGCCTTCCCCGTCACCGCTGACAACGTACTCTCTTCTTCCGCGAATTGCAGAGATAGGCAGTGTCTTCTTTCCCAGCAAATTGCATTTCTCAATGAGAAAAGCGAGAAGAACCTGAGCCACCATGCCATCCGATATGCCCGAAACACCGGTGTGGCACTCTGCATATGGTTTATCCATTTCTGATTAGTTCAAACCAAACAGAACCCGCGCCCAAAGGACGGTCTGTTCCACCGTAAGTGGCTACAGTAACTTGCCCGCTGCCAGATCCCTTATCAGACCGCGGTCCGCCGCCAAAAAGTCGTACTCGGGCAGCTCTTCCAGCTTTACCCACTTCACCTGGTGAAAGATTCTGTTTTCCACCTCGCCGGTGAATGAGTGCACTGCGAAGAACTGCAGGTCCACAGCCCCGCCATGCCGGTAGTTGTGCCGGATGCGTGTCACCCGAGGACCTATCTCCGCTTCAATTCCCAGCTCTTCATTGAGTTCGCGGCGCAACGCCTGCTCGGGGCTTTCGCCTGGCTCCAGTTTTCCACCTGGGAACTCCCACTGCAACGCCATTGGTTGCTCCGGCCGCCTCTGGCAGATCATCACTTCACCGCCACGCAAAATCAACGCGGCTGCAACAAACCGCAGCGCCGGACCAGGTGGACGCGCATCACTCCCACTCCGTTGACTTTCCACGCATTTAGTGTAATCGCCTCCGGCGTGTCTGCACTCTTATGGGGCATCAATGTGACCAACAGTCATAACCATTTGCCCGAAGAATGAGCGGTATTCGACTGACAGCGACTGGCGATCTACTACCCAACGGCAGGCGGCTCGCCGGCGACAGCGGAGTCCACACCGTCTGCGCTTGCAGGCACAAAGTAGCCCCATCCATTTTTAGCGGCTGCTTCCAGAAGAGCCGGTGAGGGATTTACCGGATACGCCTTCTTCGCAATCTCCAGCATCGCAAGATCGTGAACTGAATTGCCAAATACTGCATCGGGTACGGCCAACCCCACGCGCTTGAGCGAAGCGGCTTTGCCCTCATCGGTCGGTACATCCACCAGCTCACTTTGGATCACGCCATCCGTCACGGCCACTTCCGCCGCCAGCACGCGCTCATCGGGAATGCCGTACAAGTTCACGCCTTCAGCCACAACCCACTTGTTCGTTGAGCTCACTGCCCAAAGTTCCACGCCTGCTTCACGCAACTTGCCGAGTAGTTGTTCCATCTCAACGAACGCACGTTGTCGCACAAACTCGTTTACGTATTGTGCTGCGGCGCTGCGAATTTCCTGTTCGCGCAATCCAGCGTAAATCTGAACCATCTCGCCGCAAATTTGCAGCTCACTCACATTTCCAGCAAGATAAGCGCGATATCGCGTGTCAATCCAGTCGCTCGTTGAGCGAGAAACCAACCCCTGCTCAATCGACCAGTCCATGAACCCATGTCCGGAGTCGCCGCCCCAGAGAGTCCCATCGCAATCAAACACCGCCACGCGGGGCTTTGCGTTCAGCACCAGCTCTTCCAGTTCCTGGGCGCTCCATTTCTTCAAATCCATCTGCGTTGAAATCACGCTTCCCTCAATCTTTCAAAATTAGTCCCACTCTATTCTCACTCATCTCCATGCGCCTTTGCACGTGAACGCCCTGTAAATGAACCGTCGCGCACACGTTACCGTACATGTACGCCCTATTTACAGTGAGCTCCGCATCTGGCACGCAAACTCCTGTGACGTAGACATTTGCGTTCCACTGCCGTCCATTGCTATATGTGCATAGGAAAGGAGTCGCATCATGCGCACTCACATCCTCCTTCGCGGATACATCGCAATTCTTGCCGCCGTCGTACTCACTTTGTTGCTGGCTCGGCCCGCTTTGGCGCAGTCGTTTTCCGCATCTGCTGATCAAAACAGCGCTCTTTCAATTCCACTCGCCAACCAGATCACCCCTGAGGAATTGCAGCACATGCTCTCTGGGTCGCTCGTAGCCCAACCACTGATTCTGCAGGTCGGTTCGCACCTTATGTTTGAGCAGGCGCATATTCCATACGCAACGTATGTGGGCGCCGGCTCCACGCCTCAAGGCCTTCAGCAACTCACGCTCACTGTTGCGCCAATTCCCAAGAACCGACTCATTGTCATATATTGCGGTTGCTGCCCTTGGACACACTGCCCTAACATCGCTCCAGCATTTCGCAAGCTCCGTCAACTCGGTTTCACCAACGTCAAAGCGCTTTACTTGGCCAATAACTTCGGTGATGACTGGATAGCCAAGGGATATCCCACGCAGCCCAGCAAATAGCATCCCGGACAATGAACCGCATGAAATTCCGTATTTCAATTCTTGCGCAGGCCGCGCTGTTGTTTGTGAGCGCGGCCATCATCACCACAGCCGCGCTCTCTGCGTGTGCGCAATCCGCGCCGCCATCGCCGCTCCTTCATCACAAGGCGCCTGCCTTCACGCGTCGCGCGCTCAGTGGCGACTCCGTTTCGCTCACTTCATACAGGGGCAAGGTCGTGCTGCTTAACTTCTGGGCCACTTGGTGTGCACCTTGCCGTGTGGAGTTGCCTCGCTTTGCTCAATGGCAACGCGAACTCGGTTCCTCGGGCTTCCAGGTGATCGCCGTTTCCATGGACGACTCTCCTGCTCCGGTCCGCGCCACTCTCAGGCGATCACCGCTTACCTTTCCCGTCCTTATGGGCGATCTGAAACTTGCCGCTTCCTACGGCGGCGTTCTCGGACTCCCCGTCACCTTTCTTATCGCGCGTGACGGCACCATCGTCCGCCGTTTTGAAGGCGAAACCAATCTCGACGAACTCCACAAAGCCATCCAATTGCTCCTCGCCGAGCAGCCTCATGCAAAGCGTTGATCCTTTCCGTCAACTCTTGTTTCGCAAAGGAGTTAGTAACGACCCTGATTCCGTAATTCTGCAGGTTCGCAATCTTGCGGATGCGGCGCCACGCGTGCTCCCCTGTGCGCATAATCAGAACTGTGGCTGACTCGGGCAATCTCGCACTGCTTCGTGACTACCAGATCTATCTCCGCGTAGAAAAAGGGTTGCGGCCGCTTACGTGTGAGGCCTATGACGGCGACCTTAAGACCTTCGCCGAATTTCTAGAAGAGCGCCACGGCGTTCTTCTCAATGCGGCACAGCAGGATGTCTCCGCATTTCTCAAACATCTGCGCCAGCACAACATTGATGCCCGTTCTTGTGCGCGCAAGCTTAGTTGTCTGCGCGGCTTTTACAAGTGGCTCCTGCTCGATCGTCGTATTCATCACGATCCAACCGTGAATATTGAGTCGCCCAAAGCATGGAAGGTTCTGCCCAAGTCGCTTGCCGAGCCTGAAGTCACTGAGATGCTTGAGCGAGCTGCGCTCGCCGCGCATCATCCCAAGGCCCGCGCCACCGCGCTCCGAGATCGTGCCATCCTTGAGTTGCTTTACGCCGGAGGACTGCGCGTCTCTGAAGTTACCTCACTCACTACGGCGGATCTCGCGCTCGACCTCGGCCGCGTGCATGTCCGCGGCAAGGGCGACAAAGAGCGAATCGTGCCCCTGGGCCGTACCGCGATTACCGCCCTCGAAGAATATCTGCGCGAAGGGCGCCCGCATCTTGCGCGCATTAGCCCGCGCCGCAACTTGAGTCAGACCCGCGTCAACGCTCCGTACCTCTTTCTCTCTTTGCGCGGTAGCCCGCTCACGCGCCAGTGGATCTGGCACCTTGTCAAGGCTGCGGACAACTCGGCAAGCCCGCACCGTCTGCGCCACAGTTGCGCCACGCATATGGTTGAAAATGGCGCCGACCTGCGCAGCGTTCAACTTCTGCTTGGCCACGCAGACATCTCCACAACGCAGGTCTATACGCATTTGGCGCTCAATCGCCTCAAAGCCGTGCATCGAATGCATCATCCTCGTGCCCAATCTCGCCCCAGCATAAGCAAGAGCGACGTAGTCTCCGATGACAGCGGAGATGCCGCATGACCACTGCGGCCACCACGCAGCTTTCAGGGCTCGTTGAAGACTATCTCCATGTGCTCACAGCCGAGCGCGGATCGTCAGTGCACACGCTGCGCGCTTATCATCGTGAGCTGCACAGCTTCACGGACTGGCTTGCTTCCACCATCGCCCCCGACCTGGCTCCGTCCGCCATCGAACACACGCACATTCGCTCATACCTTGGCATTCTCTATCAGCGCGGACTCTCCAAAGCCTCTGCCGCACGCGCACTTGCCTCCATTCGCTCCTGGTTCAAGTGGCTCGCCCGCGCCGGCCATGTCGAGCAGAATGTCGCCTCACTTGTTGCAACGCCGCGCTTGCCCAAACATCTTCCACGCGTCCCCTCCATCGAGCAGATGAACCGCGTCGTCGATGCTGTTTCATCGGACGCAGCAAGCTGGCCTGCGCGCGATCGAGCTATTCTCGAGCTGCTTTATGGCTGTGGCATCCGTAATGCCGAGCTTGTTGGACTCAACCTCGACGATATTCACTGGGCAAATGAAGCCATTCTCATCCGCGGAAAAGGGCAGAAGCAGCGCTACGTCCCTCTTGGCGATGCCGCCGCTGTCGCCTTGCGTGACTATCTCGCAGAGCGTGCCGCTCTGCTCAATGCTGCGTCTGAAAATTCATCGCGGACCGAAGTTCGCTTTTCGCCTGCGCTCTTCTTAAATCGACGCCTGCGTGGACTCAGTTCAGGCAGCGCACGCCTCACCACGCGCTCGGTCGCCCGCATCGTCAAACGTATCGCCATTTTGCGCGGACTCTCTTCAGACGTTCATCCGCATACGCTGCGTCACGCTTTTGGTACTCATTTACTTGAAGAAGGTGCTGATCTTCGCGCCATTCAGGAACTGCTTGGCCACGAGCGCCTCTCCACCACCCAGCGCTATACCCAACTCACCACTGCGCAACTAACCCAGGTCTACGACAAAACCCATCCCCGCGCCCGCTAGGTCAACGCCATATATGGCTATTTCGTTCGGAGCGGAAGGATTTACTGAACTCTTCTTAATATCGCGGGGGAAGCGAAGAGGTTGCCATGACCTTATTTAGAGCTCTACCAACAAGTTCGCCAGTAACCGACGTGTTTGACAGCGACTTCAATACGTCCGCTTCTCTCCCGGAAACCACGTCAGCTGAATCGTCGTCGTAGTCACGTCGTGCTCCGTTGCCGGATACACAGGCGTGCCCGAGTTATAAGCAGGGGCCTTCCACCGCTCATACGCGAACTTCCCATTAAATTCAAAGTCCGGTCCCAGCCGTTTAACCACTTGGAAACTCACATCATTCAGCGTGGTGCCGCCCGGCACAAAGTCTTTTGCCACTTTCTGGTTGCGATACGAGGCCTGTAACCACTCATTTCCGCTCAGGTGATACGTGACCCACGCCTGTCCGCCTTTGCCCTCGCGGCCCATCCAGTCGCCAAGAATCTGGCCTTTGTTCGTGTAGCCCTGCACCTGTACCGTCTCCCAGTACATAAAGCGCCCCAAATTGCTGGTGGAAACCGGTGGATCGGTAGTCACTCCTTCCACACGGATATCAAGCTTTGGCACATGCGGCACGTGCGAAAGATAAATCCCCGGTCGCCACGACGCTCTCCGTGGCGCATCAATCGGTGACACATCGTCATGTACTTCACCGTCCGCATATAAGGTCACCCACCTGCGCAGGCGCGGCAGCCGGTAAGAAAAATCAAACGCCCCGAATCGCGCGCCCGGGTCGTTCCGACTGAACTTTTCCGACCCGCTCACATTTTGAACGCTTAAGAAGCTCTTCAGAAACGTGTGCAGCGTGATTGGCACATGCCCTTTGCCGCCCCAGATCACCGATCGCTCAAACCCAAACTCCAGATTCTCCGTCGGTTTGAAGCTGATCTTCTCTAGGTGAATCCACGGATCGTTCGGTGCCACATGTCCCTTAAGCGAACCCACCAAAAAGTCGTAGCGGAAGGGTCCAGTCAGCCGCGACAGCAGGGGAATCCGCAGCGGCTCGATCCGGTCAATGCGGAACGAATAAATGTTCTCTGCATTATTCGTGTAGGCCATCGCCCCACCCACTCCCGGCCCAAGCCAATCGTCCTGTTTGCCGAACGCAATCTCGTGGTTCAGCACGTGCGTCGACACGTACGCCTCCACAACTCGTCCCGTCGTCGTTGAGTCAATCGGCCCCATGGGAATCGTCGCGTTGTTGTACGGCTGTCCAGTTAATGGATTGAAAAACGGTACAATGTCATTGGCAGCAAGCCTCTGCGCCAGGGCCGGGGAATAGCCTTCCCCTGAAGGGGAGTGTTGAAACTCGCCGCGCGCATACAGCAGGAACCGTCCCGCAGCTGCATATCCGCTCACACCTGTGTAGTTATTAAAGCCGTTTTCGACTGGTCTTCCGTAGTCATTTATCACCGTTTGGCCGAGATGAAAGCTGTCGTTCAGAGGAGTACCGCTCACCGCGCGCATCGTCGTATAGACCGACTCGATACGGCTCATGCCCTTGAACGGACCGCACGGCCCTTCCATGTCCGCCTCAAGCTCTTTATTGATCGCGTCGTAGATCGACTGCGCTTCATCCGTGGCAGGTCCCGGGTCCGCGTCGTCAATCCGCGCCCCAGCCTCGTCCAGCATGTTGCTGACACTCGCGCGCGTCCACGGACGCATTCCCAGAAACACGTTGTCAACGAAACCAAGTCCATACAGTCTGAGCATTGCCGGGTAGATCCAACTGTCTACCGGAATGAAAGGAGAATCGAGTGTGGCGGGGTCGCAGAGGGGAGCGGGCCTGCTTGGATCACCCTTGATCTGAGCTCCCGCAGACGTTGTCGCGCCCGCCGCGCACATAGCGGCCATTAGCACTGCAAAACCAACCCGACGAAACTTTCCCCGTGCCGCCACTTCTGCGCAACTGCTCACACTCATCCCGACTCCGCTATTCTGACCTTCAGATCAGCCATATGTGCAGCAAAAACAGCGCATTTTTTGCCTGTTCTGCGCTGGTTTATCTCACTTTTTTGGGGGAAATTCCGAGCGCTGCCTCGAGTTCACGCCGAAATTCAGCAGCAATTTCGTTCTTCCGTTTCTCGCGGAAAATTCCCTTTGCACCAAGGTAGGCTTCCATTGCTTCAATCGGGTCATGAGGCTGGCCTTCATTGCGCCAGGCTTTCGTCGCTTCATGCTTCGGACCCAGGCATTCAATCAGGGTGGCGCCCCGGTCCAGCCGGGCGCGTCCAAGTGCCTCGCTTGCCACGCGATACACCGCCACTACGTCACTTCCGTCCACTGTAATTGCTGGAACTCCGTGGGCAAAGCGCGCCAGCCGCTCGTCGCCTTCCTGCACCAGACTTTCCCGCTCCTGCGTGGCGTGCAGGTCGACCAGAACCATAGGCAGCTCGTGCCGCCCGCAAAATGCCAGCGCTTCGCGGTTGCTCGTGACCGCGTCGGCAGTGCTTTCCATGAAGGCCACCACCACACGTCCACTGCGGCGCATCTTGTGCGCCATCGCCACGCCACACGCCGTGTGGAGCCGCGCGGCATTGCCGCCTTCCGGCGGCAATACGCCCACGCCCAGCCCGTGCAACATCGCGCTCTTTTGCCCGGCGGAATTTCTGGGACCCGTCAGCAGAGCTTCGAGCCTGGCGCCCTTCACAAGTGCGGCCAGCACACTTTCCGTCGTCAAACTCAAGCCATCTTCGGTATGCAGATCCACCGCCACCGCCGCCACGGCAGCCTCCCAACCCATTGTTTCCAAAAGGGTTGCGAGGGAAAGGTTGCGGAGAGAGGCTACTGCGTCGGCGGTCATGCGGCACTTCAACATGGCCGCATACATCTCCCACAAACGCACCTGTTTGATCAGTGAGAAGCCCTCGCTTTCGGGCTCCGGCTCTACCGCATGAATTTCCCGCTGCTCTTCGTCTGCAATCGCGCTCACGGTTTTTTTGCTCACGTCGCTCATTGTAAATCGCGTTGAGTTTGCCGAGTGTTTAAGTTGAATAATCGGCGTTAATGCTCACATATTGGTGGGTCAGATCCGTGGTCCAGAAGGTGCACTTGCCCTCGCCCTGGTGCAATGCGATGCGGATGGAGAACTCCGGCTGGCTCACATAGGCATGCGCCGCCGCTTCGTCAAACTCCGCTGCGCGTCCGCCGTCGCGGCAGATGCGAAGGTCGCCGAACCAAATATCGATGCGCGCGGCGTCGACCTGCGCGCCTGAGTAGCCGGTGGCCGCCATGAGCCGGCCCCAGTTCGGATCGTTTCCGGCCCAGGCCGTTTTCACCAGAGGCGAATGGGCAATGGCTTTGGCCACTTTGACGGCATCTGCATCAGACGCAGCACTTTCAATCTGCAGTTCCACCACGTGGCTCAGGCCTTCACCGTCGGCGACGACCTGTTTTGCCAGCGAGGTGCAGACGGATTTGAGCGCCGCGGCAAACTCCTTGTCCTTTGCGGCGACTTCCGCGCCGCTGGAACCGCTGGCCATTACCAGCACTGTGTCATTGGTTGAAGTGTCGCCGTCGACGCTGATGCGGTTGAAGCTCACCTCCACGGCGGCGCGCAGAAATGCCTCCAGCACAGCGGGTTCCACCTGAGCATCGGTGAGGATATAGACCAGCATGGTGGCGTGGGGAACCAGTTGCGGATGGATCATGCCGGAGCCTTTGCAAACGCCGGCGATGCGCACTTCTTTGCCGCCGATGGTGGTGCGCGCGAAGGCGGTTTTTTCCACTGTGTCCGTGGTGAGAATGGCCTGGGCCACCTGCTGGAAATGATCTCCGTCGGCGCCGAGCGTCGCCATCAGTTCAGGCAGGGCGGCGACAAGCTTTTCCGCAGGCAGGGGGACGCCGATAATGCCGGTTGAGGAAGGGAAGACCTCTTCCGCCTTGCAGCCAAACGATTCGGCAACGGCTGCGCAGGTGCGGCGCGCGGCGTCGAGGCCGGGCTGGCCCACGGCGCAGTTGGCGTTGCCCGCATTGATGGCGGCCACGCGGATACGGCCGCCGGTTGCCTTCAGGTGGTCCTTATCCACGGCAAGTGGGGCGGCCTGCACCTTGTTGGCCGTGAAAAGCGCGGCCGCGCTGGCTGGCTGATCGGCCACAATCAGGGCAAAATCCGTGCGCCCGCTTGCCTTTAGCCCCGCCTTTACGGCGCCGAAGCGAAAACCCTTTGGAATCACAAACTCAGAAACATCACTCATCAGCCGTAGTGTATCGCTGGAGGGGCAGAAAAGAAGAGTGCCGGAGAAACAACGAAATGCGAGGCTATTGTGGGCAAAACAAGCCTCGCAGGCGAGAGATTGCTTGCCGTTCCGAGATAGTGACCGGTGAGGGTTGCAAACTGCCGGGTTTGCCTCTGGATTGGAGCGCGGATATGCGAGCCTATTGCGCGCAAACGTGTTTGCGGGGGATTGCGAATAAGCGAAATTTGCCCGAATTTGCTCAAAATTGAAGGGGACGAAAAAAGGCCAAGCTATATCGTTGCCGCAGAGGAGCTGAGAAACAGAGAAACAGGCGGGGGCGAGGGGCTGACGAGCGGACCTGGGCCAGGGGTGTCCCCTGCTTTAACCTAGATTTGTGACTACGGCCGATACGCCCCCCGGATTTGATGCGGAGAATTTTCTTTCGCTTACGAACGTGAACGTGGCCCGCGGCGACCGCACGGTGCTGCACGACGTGAACCTGCGGATCCGCTCGGGTGAGCACGTCTGCATTCTGGGACCGAACGGGTGCGGCAAGTCCACGCTGATTCTGACCATCACCTGCCAGATTTACCCGATGGTGGAGCCGGGGATGGAGGTGCGCATCTTTGGGCGGGAGCGGTGGGACCTGACGCAACTGCGGCGGCACTTCGGGGTGGTGACGGCGGGAGTGTTTGGAACGGAACTGCCGGGCGAGCGCACGGCGGTGACCACGGGACTGGATGCGGTGATTGCAGGATTCTTTTCCGCGTCCACTTTATGGCCAAATCTTCATGTAACGGATGAGATGCGGGCGCGCGCCGCCGAAGCTCTGGAGCGGATTGAGGCCAGTCACCTGGCCACGCAACTGGTGGGCGAGATGTCAGCCGGGGAGAAGCGACGGATCCTGATTGCGCGGGCGCTGGTGCACCGTCCGCGGCAGCTTCTGCTGGACGAGCCCTCGAATGCTCTCGATCTGGCGGCGCAGCGGGGCCTGCGGGAGACGATGCGCCGACTGGCGCAACAGGGCACGGGGATTCTGCTGGTGACCCACCATTTAGGCGATATACCGCCGGAGATTGACCGGATCATCTTGATGCGGCAGGGAAGGATTGAGGCCGACGGACCGCGCGGGGAGTTGCTGACCGAGGAGCGGCTGAGCGCGCTGTTCCATGCGCCGGTGCGGATTGGGCGGGATGAGGAGTGGCTGCACTAGCTGGTGAGGTGCTGCGCGCACGGCGGGTGTTTGGGTAGTGGCGGGGTGAGGGAGTTGCCTGTCGTCCAATCTGCAGAACAAGAGATGTGGGGCCTGCGATTTGTGACTGAATTGTTTTTTGATGTGCTACGCGCATTCGTGGTCGGGTCCTACGCGTACGGCGGTGCTGCGCGTACGGCGGTGCTGCGCGCACGGCGGTCCTGCGCGTACGGCGGTCCTGCGCGGACGGCGGGTGTCTGGGTAGTGGGGCGGGGCGAGGGCCTACCTATCCCACATCTCCAAAAGATGGAGATGTGGGGCACCCGCGATTTGTGGCTGAGTTAGGTTTTAGATGTGGGCCACCCGCCTGAGGCCGCGGTATTCTATGACAGGAATGAACAATTCCGCATACTTGCGAACAACGTTGAGGACTATCTCGCCCCCATATACCGATCAGAAGCGGAGTTTGTAGTTGCTCTTCTCGGTCCGGATTATCCGAAAAGGATATGGACGAAATTCGAATCCGACAACTTCAAGAAGCGGTTCGGCGAAAACAGCGTAATTCCCATTTGGTTTTCAGATGCGGAGCCGGGCATCTTTGACGAAACTACTCGAGTGGGTGGAATGAAGCTTGATCGTGACGGAGACATTGCGGCGCAGATCAACGAGTTCTCTGATCTTCTAATGAAGAAACTTGGCGAAGAAAGAGTAAGGGGTACAAATAGCTAAGGATCGGGATTCAAATTGGGTGCCACGTGGCGCACCCACTTCTGTGGTTAGGGTAAAGTTCTTAACGGCGCAAAGGTGTGCCACCCGCCCGTGACAGTAAGATTTGCACAAGCATGAAGTTTGTTTATTTTTGGGGTATTCCTTATCGTTCTGGCAGTGGTTTATACGCTGCATTGGAAAGGCGTGGATACGCTTTCACGGTTGGGTCAACCGCGCCGACGACCCGAAACGGTATTGGCTCGAAGTCGGAACGTATTATCTCCTTGGTTTTGCTCTTATTGGATTACATCTGTATAAGGCTTATGAACTTTCAAAATAAGTCGAAGAGCGGGTGGCGCACCCTCCTTATTTATTTGTCCGACCGGCACCAATTTTTGGTTAGGGTAGAGTTTTAACGGCGAAGGGCGTGCCACCCGCCACGCATTTTTATGTTGTGCAGGTTCATTCCGTCTCCTACTAGCTAACTGTGGCGCGCAGAGCGCGCGTAGCCGCAGGGGCTAAAGCCCCAAAGTCTTGAATGGCGTGTTTCGGCCCGACTGAAGTCGGGCCCTTTTACAGGGCCATGTGTTTCTCCTTTGAAGTGAAATTAAGTTGGGGAACCCGGCACAAGATGTGGGCCACCTGGCGGAGGAGACAGGAGCAAAACTAAAAGCAGATTTCTCGCTTACCACCCCCGGGCTTGTAAGAGCGCCTGGGTCCTCGTTCACAGGGAATGACAGAGATTTGGTGGCGTGGAATGTGAGTGCCCCGTCTGCGGTGCGCCCGGTCTGACGCTGCTTTTCTGGTTGGGGCAGTGCGTTGTTCGGGGCTGAGACAGGTGAGGGATTGGAACTTGCGACCAACCTTTCAACCTATCAACCTATCAACCTGCCAACCTATCTGCCTGCCTACCCGTTGCGCAGAATTCACCTCTTGCTAGACTTGAGTTTTCAACGCGCCGCACTTGCGTGTTTTTGCGAGGGGAGGCGCCGTTGGGATGACGTGGAGAGGGATTGCGAATACCAATGCGGATGAAGAAGGCCCGGCTGGGTGGCGCGCGAGTTGTGCTGAGTGGGTTTCTTGCCGTGTTGCTGGCGGCGGGCGGTGGTTGGGCGCGTGCAGGTGCGCAGGCGGACGCGGGTGCCGGTTGTGGTGGGATCGCGGGGTGTGGCCCAGGTGGAGCCGCCGGTGGCGCGGCCGTTGAGCAGTCCGTGTGTGGTGAACCTGCTTGAGCATGAAGCATTCGACGACCACGGAGATGGCTCGTCGATGGCGGCGCATCCGCACCCATTCAAGTTTTCTCCTCCGCGGGGATGTGGGGACGCATGGGGAAAGGTTGTGCTGGAGGTGGATTTCTCAGTTCCGGCGGGGAGGCAGTATGACCGCACGGTGGCGCTTTGGCTGGGCGGGGTGAACCTGTACTTTGCCACGACGATGGAGCCGCAACCGGACGTGGCTCTGCACTGGCAGGTGGCGCGCGACCTGACGGAGTATGGCTCGCTGTTCCGGAAGGGACAGATGGGGCAGATGATTTTGAACAACTGGATTAGCGCGGAGACGAACCAGCCGATTTATGTGACGGCGCGTTTGCTGTTTTATCCGGGCGGGTCGGGGAAGGGCAAGAGGCGGGGAAGGGCAAGACGGCGAAGGGCGCGGCGCGAAACACGGAGCCGGATGTGGCCGACGGCGTTTACGCGTTGAGCAGCGATGCGGCCGGGGAACAGCAGGCGCTGGCATCGCAGAGTGAGATTTTGTCCCGGCAGTTTACCTTTCCGCGGAATGTGGAGCGCGCGTATGTGGATGTGATTGCGCAGAGCCAGGCGAACGATGAGCGCTGGTATACGTGCGTGGACAAGCGGTATCTGGAGCGGACGCGGGACTACTCACTGGAGTCGTTTGAGGCGTGCGATGGCGGGAGTTTTCGCGGCGTGGAGGTGCTGGTGGATAACAGGCCGGCGGGGCTGGCGCCGGTGAGCGCGTGGATTTTTGCCGGTGGGATTGCGCCGCACTTGTGGCTGCCGACGCCGGGGATTCAGACGTTGAATTTCATTCCGTTCCGCGTGGATCTGACGCCGTTTGCGGGAGTGCTGGACGATGGGAAACCGCATACGGTGAGTGTGCGTGTGCTGGGTGCGAATCGCTTTTTTAACGTGGCGGCGAATTTGCTGGTGTACGAGGATCACGAACGCGAACGGCTGGAAGGGAAGTTGCTGGAAGATACGTTGAGTGACGCGCAGCCGGCTGGGATGACGGTGCGGGACACGCTCCATTCCGACAAGGCGGGACGTGTGGTGGGCACAATTGATACCGATGTTGCGCAGGCGTACGTGACGCGCGGCGTGCTGCGGACTTCGCGCGGAGACGTGATGACGACGGTGCGGTATGCAGGGAGCTTTCGCAATCACCAGAGGTTTGAGCGGCCGGGAGACAAGCAGTACGACGAGACGATTGAGCAGAGTACGACGGTTTCGATGAAGGTGGACCGCGCGCTGAATGGGACGATGGAGAGCAGCGTGGAATTCAAGCAGGAGGATCCGCTGACGGTCACGTCGCGCAAGACGATGGTGACCACGGGACAGGATTTCACGGCAAAGGTGGCGGTTGGTGCAGGGACACGCGATTACGGTGCGCAGAACGAACGCGGCGGGCGAGGTTTACGAGGCGGATCTCAAGGAGAAGCTTGCTGCGCGGGATTTAGCGGAGGGCAAGACCATTCCGCCGCCGATCGATCGCACGGACTTTGACCATCACGAATCGGGACAGGAGACGGTGCAGTTCAAGGACTCTGTGGGAAGCTGCTATCAGTCTGCAATTGCGTCGCGCAAGGAACGCCTGACCGGAGTCCAAGAGGGCGTGGGATGTGCCGGTCACCGCAACCATCTCATGAGCCGTTCGCGACCCGATCATCCCTGGCTTCTGCCGCTGCAACCGTAAACACCTGCGGTATGTGCCTTGCATGCAGCAGACGCTCGGCACCTGCGGTGCGGCAGACGCTCGCTAGTCGCTCGCATTAAGTTTGTGGCGGAGCGACGAGGCACCTGCGGTGCGTGATGAGGAGATAGACTTGGCGCCCTCAACAGGAGGCGCACGCTACTAATCATGCTTGTCTTGTTTTGGCGCGACGAATCCGCTGCGTGACTGAATCTTGAACCCGCTTTGGTTCAACTTGATCTTAATGCGGTGGTACTTGCCATTTTCTTTTACACCCTTCAATGAAACCTCGAGCAGGTAGACCGTGTCAGAGCCGCGCGCGAGGTCGACCAGT
This sequence comes from uncultured Acidobacteriaceae bacterium, assembly GCA_963814335.1. GTDB lineage: Bacteria > Acidobacteriota > Terriglobia > Terriglobales > Acidobacteriaceae > Telmatobacter. The sequence goes on from CAWFCO010000006.1 coordinate 269,942, forward strand.
GGTGAATTCAATTCATAATTTGCGGCAGGTTCGCTGAGAAGTGTATTGCGGACTACACTGAGTCGACATGTCTGTTGCGTCAACACAAATCAGTCAGAAGATGAACAATCGTTCATCTTCGCTTCTCGCCTGGATAAGTTGCTTGTGGGTGATTCCACTGCTAGGGTTGGTGTTCTGGCTGACTCCTCAATTTGAATTGCTTCAATTGATTCTGGTATCCGTTGCGCTCCTGTTGTCGCCTCTTCCGGCAATCTTCATATCAGGACGCAAGGTTCGACTCTTCAAAGTGGCGTCAGAAAATGCGAGCGAAGAGGCAGAGCAACTCCGATTGCAACTAGATACTGTGAGGTACAGAACAGCACGCCTGAGGGAAGAGTTGAAAGCCGCCGATCAACAGGCACGGCTCTCGCATCAGCTCACGCTTCTTGGACAATTTACTGCGGGCTTCATGCATGAATTCAATAATCCGCTGGCCATTGTGGTGGGAAGGTTAGAAGTCTTGCTGGAGGAACGAAAAGACGATCCAACGTTACGCGCCGACCTGGAGCAGATGCTGAAAGAGGCCCGCTACATGGGCCAGATTGCCGGCACGTTGTTACAGGCTCTCAGGCGTGAGAGAAGTGGCGGTGTCTTTGAAGCCTGTGAGCTGCGGAAGGCCCTTGAAGATGCAGTTTCGGCATTCGCGGGAAAAGCGGAGGAGCAGGGCATCAGGATTGAACCAGAATTTCAGGAAGTGCCGCGCGTAGACGTACCCGAGCACGTGATTCTGGAAGTGGTTCGCGGCCTCTTCAGCAATGCGATTGAAGCGCTCAAGGGCAGGCCGAATGCTGTGATCCAGGTTCATATTGACCCCTACCGGACAGCCGGCAATCACGTAATCGTTCGCGTGGAGGATAACGGTCCGGGGGTACCGGAGGAAATTCGTTCGCACCTGTTTGAGCCGTTCGTCTCTCACAGCGGCGGCCGGGAGCGACTTGGTCTGGGACTGTTCCTGGCAGCCAGTCTTCTCGATATGTATGATGGCCGCATTCGATACGAATTGAAGAATAGTGGCGGATCCAGCTTTGTGATTGAGCTGCCTCCTGCTCGATTTACGCGAGGCCAGCCGTACCACTGGTTTGTTGGAGCAAGTGAGTGAGCCGTATTCTGGTAGTCGACGATGAGCCTGCTCTTGGCGAGAACATTCAGCGGATGGTGCGCCTCCCGGGCGTAACTGTTTCAGTCAGTGCTGATCCCAAGAAAGCGCTCGGAGAAGCGCTCGCATACCCACCAGATCTGATTCTCCTGGATTTGCGCATGCCGGGTATGACCGGTGAAGAATTCTTTGCGCGGATGCATGAAATCCATCCAGGAATACCCATTGTGTTCCTTACCGCCTACGGTTCAGTTGAGGGAGCCGTTGCGGCCATGCGCAATGGCGCATTCGACTATCTGCAAAAGCCATTCAAGCGAGAAGATCTTCTGCTTGTGGTGCAACGCGCTCTATCCCATGCAAGTCTCGAGCGCGAGGTCAAGCTACTGAAAGGGCGCCTGGAAGAGCTGGGCGAATCAGATGGTGCGCAAACGCACAGCCCTGCCATGCTGGAGCAGCTGGAAAAGTGCAAGCGTGCGGCAGCCACCGATGCCACAGTGATGATTCTGGGGGAAAGCGGAACGGGTAAAGAAGTCACTGCCCGGTTGGTTCATACACTGAGCTTGCGAAAGGACGGACCGTTTGTTCCGGTGGAGTGCAGCGCAATGCCGGGCTCGCTAATTGAGAGTGAATTGTTCGGCTACGAGAAAGGCGCCTTTACCGGAGCCGAGCGGATGAAGAAGGGACTGATTGAGTCGTCCAATGGCGGCACGCTGTTTCTGGATGAAATTGGCGACCTCGGCGTGGAATTGCAGACGAGGCTATTCCGCTTTGCTGAGGAAAGGTCACTGCGCAGATTGGGTGGACTGACGCAGGTTCCAGTGGATTGCCGCATTCTGTGCGCAACGAACCAGGATTTGGCAGCAAAGATCACAGCCGGCACGTTTCGCGAAGAACTGTATTACAGGTTGAGTGTAGTCACGGTTACGCTTCCGCCTCTGCGTGAGCGTATCGACGACATTCCCTTCCTGGCGCGATTCTTCCTGGAACGCTTCTCAAGGAGGTATGGGAAGAGCATTTCGGGCTCGCCGGAATTCTATGAGGCTCTTTTGCGCAAACGTTGGCCTGGCAATGTGCGCGAGTTGAAGAACTCGATGGAACGGATGGTTGCTCTGCATCCGGGTGGAGTTCTGGGTCCTAAAGATATGGAAGAAGACACACCCGCGGCGAAGGAGACGAGTGACCTTGCGAAGCTTCCCTGGAAGGATGCCCGGGAGAAATATCTTGCAGGCTTTGAGCAGTCGTATGCGCAACAAGTGCTGTCACGCTGTGGCGGGAATATAAGCGCCGCCGCGCGTGAGGCAGGGGTAGATCGCAAGACGTTCTATCAGTTATTGAAACGAGAGCGCGATCTGGAAAGTGGGGAATCGGGTCCCCAAGTAGCCGTGCGTTCTGGGGAGTAGATTCCCCACGTTCGCCTTTAGATGACACCTATCTTGTTGAAAGTATTAGAGCAATGGTTTGGCCTTCAGAGTGCTTATTTAGAGGCGGGAGTGCTAGAAATGAAACCCTGGACGTTTGCGACTAAATCTATATTTCTACTCGCCGTTTCCGCGTTGTTCCTGCCTGTACCTGCACACGCAATTCCTGCATTTGCGCGGAAGTACGGAGTGAAGTGCTATACGTGCCATACGATTCCGCCGGCGCTCAACAAGAATGGCTACATGTTCAAGCGGCTCGGCTACAGAATGCCGCCGGATGAAATGGACGGCACTAAGCCTGCGCCGAAAGTTGTTGCATTGGACAAGGACATCCGTTTCCAACTGATCAACTCCTTTGCGCTGTTGATGCAGGGAAGCGTGACTGAGGATAAGAACGTTGCTGAAACGGGAACGACCCCACCTACAACGAGTTCAACTGATTCCAGTTTCAACCTGGATGAAGCGGCATTATTTGTTGCTGGCCCCATCCCTGATTCCGGTTTTTCATACTTTGGACATTACGAGCTTTATCAGGATGGAGGAAGCGGTCTTGAGCAGGGTTTCGGAGTGTGGACCGGAGGACGCGCAAACTCCAGTTTCTTCATTAAAGGCGGCCAGATTCATATGCAGGAGGGTGAGGGAACCCGGGCCGCGATGTTTTACAACCTGTTCTCGGATCCTGCCCCCACTCTGACCAATACTGATCCAATCAACTTCTCACTCGATCAGGCCCCTGTTGGCGTGGATGTGGGCTATACGTGGGCCTCGCCCTATTTCCAGCATATTTTTGGCATCTCAGCCAAAGTGACCAACGGATTGGCTGCCGACGGAAGCACAATTCTGCAGTCTTCAACAAAGAATTCAAAGGATGTATGGGTGGATGCGGACTACTGGTTCGGGCCCGACGGAGGCGTAACCGCAATCTACTATCACGGCTCGAAGGACCAGGATCAGACAGACCCACTTGGCAATGACTTTACCTACCGGCCGAAGTTCTATCGAGCAGGCGTATTTGGCAACTATTTGTTCTTCGACAAGCTCGATCTGCTGGGAGGCTTCATTCACAGCAGAGATGACTGGCGCTGGGACCAAACATCGCCGATGTCAAACTACACGGCCGACAACTATCGCGCGGAAGCCGACTACTACATAAAGACAGGAACCGCGGTGATGGCACGAATGGATCGCGGGACCGCAACTATCGCTCCGAATCCGACGGTGCATACACGGTCATGGGGAGTCGGAATTGAACATGCGCTGACAGAGCGGGGCAATGTAGTAGCTCGCGCCGCCTATACGCAGGAGCACGACGCAGACCCGGTGGCTGTGCTCGGCACCACTGACAAACTCTTACGTCTTGACTTTCGATTCATGTGGTAAGGAGAGCCGCAATGCAAATGATTCTTCGATCGATCGCAATATTCCTTCTTGCTTCGCCATTAGCCATTGTGGCGCAGTCCAGTAACGTTAAGCTTCCGCAAGACAAGGGGCCGAGCAAGATTGATGTTTCGTCCTATCCTGTGCCCATGCAAAAGGCCTACAAGCTTTTTGACAGCAAATGCTCCAAATGCCATACGATTGCCCGGCCTATTAATACGGCCATGACTAAGGACGAGTGGGCGCGCTATGTGAAGCGCATGATGCACAAGCCAAATTCCGGCATCAGCGACAACCAGGGTAAGGAGATCTATGAGTTCCTGGCTTACGATCAAGCGACCCGCAAAGACAAGGATCCTTCGAAGTTTTTCAAGTCGCTCAGTGATGAGGAAATCCAAAAACTGAAATTGCAGCAGCAGTAGCAAATTCGAAATGCACTTTGAGGCGCCACCTCAATATGCCGGCGGGTTCGATGTCGGCTCGCCGGTAATTTTTTGAGGTTGGCATGAGAACAAGGACTCAAGCGATGCGCACGTTGAAAGCAGCTAACTGATGGGCTATTCCGTCACCATTCCGGATCGCGACTACTTCGGCAAGAATATCCCCTGCCAGAGCGCATGCCCCATTCACACCGAGTGCGGGCGCTACGTGCAGGCGATTGGGATATCGAAGGACGAAGAAGCCTACCTGTTGGCGCGCGCGCCCAATCCCTTTGCCTATGTGCTTGGCCGTATTTGCGCACATCCCTGTGAAGATAACTGCCGTCGCGGAAAGATCGACGAACCCATTGCTATTTGCGCGCTCAAGCGTTTTGCCACGGAAAGACACAATCTCGGGATGGGGCATGACCCTGCTCGAAAAGTGCAGCCAGCTGCAGCAAAGCGGGATAAGCGCGTTGCAGTAATTGGCGCAGGTGTTTGCGGTCTAACGTGCGCGCACGATCTTGCTCTGCTTGGCTATTCGGTTGAGGTTTTTGAATCAGCTCCTGTGCCCGGCGGCATGCTCTATCTCGGAATTCCGCAGTTCAGGCTTCCGCGGGAAATCATCAAGATGGAGGTCGACAATATTCTCGCAATGGGCGTCAAGCTCCATACTCGAGTGACGGTTGGGAGAGATATTTCCTTTGCGCAACTGCGCGCGAAGTTCGATTCAGTTTTGCTGGCCACGGGGTTGAACAAAGGCCGTGAGTTGAATATTCCAGGTGCGCATCTGGCAGGCGTCTACAACGGCATCGATTTTCTCATCAATGTGAATCTTGGTTTTGAGATCGAGCTTGGTAAACGAGTGGCGGTTGTGGGCGGCGGCAATGTGGCGATTGATGTGGCGCGCGCTGCGGTACGGCTTGTGCATGAAGGCGCGGAATTTGGCACACCGGAAGAGGACAAAAGCCTGCAGCCCGCCTTCGATGCAGCACGCATGGCGATGCGTTCCGGTGCTGAAGAAGTGCACATGGTGAGCCTGGAGTCGCGCGCCCAGATGCCGGCATGGAAAGGTGAGGTTGAGGAAGCCGAGCACGAGGGCATATTCGTGGAAAACAGCTGGGGACCGACTGAGATTGTCGGTGACAACGGAGTTGTGAAGGGGCTCAAAGTCCGCCGCTGCCTGAGCGTCTTCGACGAAAATGGGCGATTCAATCCGGCCTTCAGCGACGAAGAGAAGATCATCCCTTGTGAAAGTGTGATTCTTGCCATTGGTCAACAGGCAGACCTTTCCTATTTGGACCAGAAGGATGGGGTGCACGTCACGCCACGCGGAATACTGAAGATTAATGAGGATCTGAGCACAACATCTCCAGGAGTCTTCGCCGGCGGCGATGTGGCATTCGGCCCTCGCGTGCTGGTGGAGGCCGTCGCAAATGGTCATCGAGCGGCGCGCTCTATTCATACCTATCTGAGCGGAAAGGCGGAGAAGACGGTCAAGAGCCGCTTCCGCATATTGCCGAATTGGAAGATGCCGCAGGGATTTCTTACCACGCCCAGGCAAAAAATGCCGGTGTTGGCGGCGAATCGCCGCATTGGAATCGCTGAAGTTGAGTTGGGTTTTGATGAAGAGCAGGGACGCGCTGAGGGGCGTCGTTGCCTCAAGTGCCAAGTCAACACAATCTTTGACGGCTCAAAATGCATTCTTTGCGCGGGCTGCATAGACATATGTCCGGAGAGCTGTTTGCGTCTGGTGGATCTTGTGCAGGTTACCGGGGACGAAAGATACGAGACGCTAATCCAGAACCGATACGGACTACCTGCCGCAGAACTTAAGAAGGGTCAAGTCGGAGCCATTATCAAGAACGAGGAGAAGTGTATCCGCTGCGGTCTTTGTGCAGACCGTTGCCCAACGGGGGCCATCACTATGGAATCACTTGAACGTCAGGAACGGGAAGTATTCGAGTAGGGGGAGATTGGGAATGAATCGTCGCAGATTTCTCAGTTGGGGAACAGCCGGAATCGTCGCACTAAGCTCAGGGGTGGTCGTCAGCCTCGGTGCCATGATCCGTTTCCTGGTTCCAAGCGTGTTCTATGAGCCACCGCAATCGTTCAAAATCGGCACTCCTGCCGACTTTCCTTATGGGCCGCCCTCATTTCTGGCAGACGAAAAGATCTATGTTTTCCGGGACCATGAAAAAGGATTTGCGGTGGCAAGTGCTGTATGCACACACCTGGGTTGCACGGTGAAGTTCTTCGATAGTGACGACCGATTCCACTGCCCTTGCCATGGAAGCGTATTTGACGCGAATGGAAAGGTTGAGCACGGACCTGCGCCCCGAGCGCTCAATTGGTTTGAAGTCACTCTGACACATGACGGACAGCTCCGTGTGGACAAAGACAAGGTAGTTTCGTCTTCTTACCGGTTAATGGTGTAACGATGAAATTGATCCAAGAAATCTGGCAGTCAATCGTGCGACGCGATCCGCTTTCCACTGACAAGGGAAAGTCGGAGCTGGTCTTTCACAACGTGTGGCTGCATATTCATCCGGCCAAAGTGAAGAAGGAAAACCTTCGCTTCAAACATTCGTTCTATCTCGGTTTCATAACCTTCTTTCTCTTTCTGGTATTAATCACCACCGGCATCGCGTTGATGTTCTACTACCGACCTTACCCGCCTCAGGCCTATCAGGACATGAAGGACTTGCAGTTCGTCGTCTTTCTTGGCCCGTTTCTTCGTGGGATGCATCGGTGGGCGGCGCATGGCATGGTCATCTGCGTTTTCCTGCATATGTGCCGTGTCTTCTATACGGGCTCCTACAAAAAGCCCCGACAATTCAACTGGGTTGTCGGCGTAGTGCTCCTGCTGCTGACTCTCAGCCTTTCATTTACCGGTTACCTTTTGCCTTGGGACCAGCTTGCATACTGGGCGATTACGGTAGGAACAAACATCGGAAGCTATGCGCCAATCGTCGGAGGGCGCCTGCGCGAGTTGTTGCTTGGCGGCCATACTGTGGGAGAAGCGGCATTGATTCGCTTCTATGTTTTGCACGTTGCGATTCTTCCCGGGCTCGTAATTCTTCTGACTATTGTGCATTTCTGGCGCGTGCGAAAAGACGGTGGTCTATCGCGACCTGTATGGAAGCTGAAAGCACCTTCGCAAGAGCCACTGGTCACCATCGGCGCTAAACCGGAAATTGCGGCGTTGCAGACAGTAGCGGCTTCAACGGATAAAACCTATGGGTTGATGGAGGTGGTAACCGGCAAACCCATCTTTGAGACCGTCACTCCTGAGGAGGAAGAAGATACGGTCTTTTCTTATCCTTATGCTTTTTTCCGCGAAGCAGTTGCGCTGATGGTCACTGTCACCGGAATTATGGCTATTTCACTCTTCTTTCACGCGCCTTTGGAAGAGCTGGCCAATCCCGCGAAGACACCGAATCCTGCCAAGGCCCCCTGGTATTTTCTTGGCCTGCAGGAACTGGTAAGCCACTCTGCACTACTGGGAGGAGTTGTTGCGCCAGCTCTTATGGTGATTGCGCTTCTCGTCATTCCCTACATTGACCGAAATCCAAGCCGGCGTCCCAGCGATCGCAAATGGGCCATCGGGCTCTTCACTGCATTCGTTGTCCTCAATCTTGCCCTGATCATCATCGGAACGTTCTTCCGGGGTCCTGGCTGGGCGTTTGTTCCACCTTGGGTTCATGTCGTAGCGGGGCCAGAATAATGGGAAAGAGACTTCCACAAATATTCTTTCTGCTGAGCACTCTTTCATTGGTGCTCCTGATTGCCGCCATCTGGCAGGCGATGACTCCTTCCTGGAAGAAGTATCAGCGAGCCTATCTTCAACTTGAGGCAATGAGCGAACCGAACGCGGTGACGAAAGCTGCAGTTCTTGCCACGCCACCGGAGATTCACCAGATTCTTTTGCCGGGCCTGCAGCGCGTCGACCGCTGCACGACATGCCATCTCGGGGTTGACGACCCCACCATGAAGAATGCACCGGAGCCCTTTCGCTATCACGCCGGACTCGGGCCGCACTCTCCTTCCAAGTTTGGCTGCACTATTTGCCACGGAGGCCAGGGCCTGGCAACCGACGTGAAAGATGCGCACGGCGGAGTAGCGTTCTGGAAAGATCCATTACTTTCGCCGGACTATGTGCGCGCGTCCTGTGGAAGATGCCACAAGGAGGGCGACGTTCCGGGTGTCCCGGAGTTAACAGAAGGGCGCCACCTGTTTGAGACGGAAGGCTGTCGTGGATGCCACAAGCTAAATGGAGTGGGAGGCAGTATCGGACCCGATTTAACCGAAGAGGGAGCAAGTCACCGCTCACCCGAATGGCTTGAACAACATTTTCTTGCACCGAACAAGGTCTCAGCCGGCTCTGCCATGCCAAACTTTCACTTCACACGTGAACAGGCGCGGTCGCTCACGTATTACATGTTGTCACTCACGAACGCAGATATGGGTAGCTACTACTCGAGTGTGCGTCTGATTCCAAGTCCGGAATTTGGACGGCAGCTCTTTGTAGAGAAAGATTGCATCGTATGCCATGCGATTGGCGGTGTTGGCGCCAAAACAGGTCCGGACTTGCTCGACGTGACTAAGAAGCACTCCCTGGGTTGGCTTGATGAACAACTTGTGAATCCACAACTTGTGTACCCAGGCAGCACGATGCCTGAATATGATCTGGAAACGAACGCAAGGAAAGCGCTGATTGCTTTCATGTCTTCTGCGACTCCGAGCGATGCTCAGCAGATACTGGCTCATCGGAACCGAGCTCTTACGCCGGAAGATGCAGCCATCGAGGCCGGACAACAAAACTTTGCGCGCTTTGGCTGCGCCGGTTGCCATGGTACCCAGCTACAGGGTGGCCTTGCCAATCCGAATGCACAGGGTGGACAAGTTCCCTCACTGCTTCACCTGGCCGACGATTACACAAAAGACGAAGTGATCGCTGTGATTCGTGACGGGCGAATGCCTCCGCTGGACAACTTGAAGGGCCCGACACCACCTTTATACATGCCCTCGTGGAAACACACGCTGACAGATGAAGACATTCATCAGATCGTAGAGTTTCTGTGGTCGAAACAACAGAAATCAAAGGAGAGCTGGTAGAGGGACGGTCTCGGAGCCAGGTCCTCTCCGTGGGTATATTTTGACCAGGAGTCGGCGTGAAGATGCCTCCGAGTCTTACCTGACTAATCCTTGTGGAAGGCAAACAGAATGCAATTGGCGCTCCGCATAGACGAGACCGGCCACAACGTACTTCGTCTCTCTATGAAGCACTGCATTGCGGGGTAGGTGCGTGAGATTTCTCGTCCATTTGTCCTTGAAAAGGATTCTTCAGGTATTCGTGGTGAGTGGTCTGGCAACCGCTGCTGCTGCTCAGGCGCCAAACAATCCGAAGGACGATTTCGATCCTGCTTCGGTTGCATCACTCGCGTCGAATCAAGCGCCCATAAACCTGAAGGTACTTCCCAAAACCCTTACGGGTAGACAAGTCCGCCAGATCATGCGTCAGTGGAGCGGTGATCTTGGAGTTCGATGCGTCGCATGCCACGTCGGGAAACCCGAAGGGATCATTTCCGATGGGCCAGTGAAATCCAACTTCGCTGATGACTCGAAACCGATGAAAGAATCCGCTCGCCTCATGTACACAATGACGGAGGCGATCAACTCAAAGTTCATCGCTCGAGTTGATGGCTCAGGCTTGCCTGTAACGTGCGGCACGTGCCACCGCGGCAACCTGGGCCCAGAGCCGTTTGCCACGCTACCAGAGCAGATCCTTCCTCCTGCGTCAGCGGTTCCAGCTACAAATTCGAATTCCGAACAACCGTCATTGGGACAACCCAAATGAGAATTACCACCTTGCGGTTGGCCGTTTTGGCTTTGCTATCTTTTGCAGTCGTCGCAACAACTGCCAGCCGGGCGGAATCTGGCAATGTGCAGGTAGATACTTCCATGCACGGCATCATGGACAAGGCGGGTGCCTGCGCGAAATGCCATGAGGAGATTGTCCGCGGCTTTACAAATAATCCTCACGCTACTTCTGACGAGGCGAAAAGCGGGATTACGGTGATATGTACAAGATGCCACGGCCAAGGGAAGGATCACATCCAAAGCGGTGACGGATCGAAGATCGATGACCTTTTGAAAATCCCAGTTGGGCGTGCCGATGAGATGTGCCTGAGTTGTCACAGGGGTGAGCACTCGATGTTTGAGCAATCGGCCCATGGCGCACGCAGCATAGGTTGCCTCGGCTGCCACTCGATTCACGCCGCACACGGACAGAAGGCTCTGCTCAAGGCGGCAGAGCCGCAACTCTGTTTCCAGTGTCATGCCGATGTCCAGCCAGCTTTCTCAATGCGCTATCACCACAAGGTGCAGGAGGGGATCATGGCATGCACGGACTGCCACGATCCACACGATACTGTCCCGGAGTATTCGAGGCTGATGCCTGCGCAGGAGGACTCGGTTTGCACGAATTGCCACACGAAAATGGCTGGACCTTTCAAGTTCGAGCATCCAGTCATGAAAACGGAGGGATGTTCGGCATGCCACGTTCCACACGGAGGCTCGAACCCACACCTTCTGAGCAAGGCTGATGAAAATGCCATCTGCCTCACCTGCCACATGCCTTCATTCAACTCAACGGCGGAAGTGGACTTAAATGTATTGAAGGTGCACAGGGAGCAATCCGAATCTTGCATCGATTGCCATGTTGATTTCCACGGCTCAAATTCAAATGCCACTTTTCTGCGGGAACATTGATTCAGTTTTTGGATGTGAGCCGAACGGGCCATTTAGGAATAACCGGATCCAAAACAGTGAGGTATCGAAGCAGAGCTGGCTAAGTTCTAAATGAGGACACAAAGAACGTCTATTCGTGAGCTTTCAGAACTTGAAGTGATCACAATGTTCAAACGAAAGCAGGGTAGTATCTGGAAGATGATGCCAAAGCTGCAAACCGTAAAATTTGCCGAGCCCCTGGAGGTACGGAGGTGGAGTGCGGTTCGAATCAGACTAAGGGGGCCTTGCGAACACAATGCGTGTCAAGTACGATCCCGAAAGCGTTACTTCACATTCGACCTGCGCGTAGGATTGCGCTCACCGTTACTTCTTGTACGCGTCTCAAGAAAAGCTGGATGGTAGAATCTGTCGCAAACATGCATACTTTCCCTGGTAGTCAGTTTTTGTACTCTTCATAGTCGATAATGACCGGTTCGGTCGCCCTGCTCACCTGTTCCGCTTTGCATCCTGCCGCTTTGGGCTCTTTGTTGTGAGAAATGAAAGGTCTTCTCCATTTGAGGCAGTGCTCTAAATGAAAAGCTGAGCCTTACTGGAGACCCCGTGCTCAAGGAACGAATCGATGCACAGCCAGCGGGAACTTGCAGATAATTCAGACCCAATAACTAACGTATTTCGGTTTCTCCTTCGCCGGCCGTGGATGCTTTCTCTGGCCCTATTGTGCGGTTGTTGGGGACTATTCGTGCGACCCGCTTCAGCGCAGATCTCTCCCGGGCCCCTGGCGCGAGCTCACCAGAGCCTTAATGGAAGCGCCAACTGCACGCAATGTCATGAGGTCTCAACAAAGGCGCCGACGTTTCGCTGCATCGATTGCCATAAGGAAATTGCCGCGGAGATTCGCACGAACGAAGGATTGCATGCAAGCTTTCCACGTTCCGGACCAAAGGGGGCATCATGCGTGAAATGCCACTCCGATCACAACGGCGCGGACTTCCAGATGATTCACTGGAATCCGACAGCGCAGGGATTCGACCACTCCAAGACTGGGTTCATGCTGGATGGGAAGCATGTTGGGGTGAGTTGCAGAGCGTGCCACACCGCACGCAACATTGCGCCGCAGGCCCGCTCGCTCATCAAAGGCAAAGACCTGAATCACACCTGGATGGGGCTTTCACCGAGTTGCGGCACATGTCATGAAGACAAACACCAGGGCCGCTTCGGAAGCAATTGTGCGCAGTGCCATTCGACTACCGATTGGAAGGCGACCAGCTTCGATCCGAAGAAGTTCGACCACTCAACGACGCGTTTCCCTCTAACGGGAGAACATCGCTACGTGCTGTGCAAGAGCTGCCACACACCGGGGCCGGACGGTCAACAGCGCTTTGAAGGCCTCAAGTTTCAGAATTGCGCGGATTGCCATCGCGATCCGCATAAAGGTGAATTCAAGCAGGGGTGCGACTCCTGCCATACCACCACTACGTGGAAGAAGTCGTCGTTTGCCGCGAAATTCGATCATTCGAAGACTGCATTTCCTCTGCTAGGCAAGCACATCGATGTTCCCTGCTCGGATTGTCATCAAGCTGGAGACTTCAAGGCGCCGATTCCGCATAGTCAGTGCGCCGACTGCCATAAGCCTGACCCGCATGGCGGCCAGTTTGCACAACGAGCCGACGGAGGTCGATGCGAGAGCTGCCACACGGTTCAAGGCTGGAGCCCTTCTACCTTCACAGTGGCGGATCATGCGAAGACAAAGTATCCTCTGGTCTTTCCGCACCAAGACGTGAAATGTGCATCATGCCATATTCCGGCAGGAAAGCAGACTCGCTTCAAGTTGAAGTTCGCGCAATGCGTGGACTGTCACAAGGACGAGCACGAGGGCCAGTTTGCCGGCGTTCCCTGGCGTAACCGCTGCGAGCAGTGCCACAACGGAGCGACATTCAAGACGTCAAGCTATACGCTCACAAAGCACCAGAAGTCCCCGTTTCCACTTATCGGTGGGCATGAAGCGATTCCTTGCAACCAGTGCCACCAGCCGGTGCCCGGTACAAAGGTAACGCTCTATCACTGGCGCAATCTAAGCTGCACAACTTGCCATGAGGACGTACACAAAGGGCAGTTTGCGCAGCAGATGAAGAAGCTCGGCGCCAAGGGTACTGCTCTCAGCTGCGAGGCGTGCCACTCAACCAAGGGATGGACAGACGTGTCGAAGTTTGATCACGAGCAAACGAAGTTTCCGCTCACCGGATCGCATCGTGCGGTTGCATGTGCGGAATGCCATCGTCCGCCCAATCTTGAAAGAACAATGATTCATGTGAACTTCGCGAAAACCCCCGTCAATTGCGCCGATTGTCATGAAAACCCCCATGCGGATCAGTTCGGAGTGCGGGCTAATGACTGCGCTGGCTGCCACAACACAAACAAGTGGCGTCCTTCGCTTTTCAATCATGACACCACTGAGTTCCCGCTCAAGGGAGGTCACGAAAATGTCGCGTGCTCGGATTGCCATAAGAGCACGAAGATGATCGATGGGAATCAGGTGCTCTTTTACAAGCCGACGCCGACGCGATGTGAAGACTGTCATGGCGGAAAAGTGCCGGCCAAGAAGCCGGGGTTCTAAATGAACAAATCTTCATCTAGGGCGCATGAAATCAGGCCAAAAGCGCTAGACCAGTCAATTTTTTTCGTTGTACACTCAAGCTCAACAGAAACCTGCTAACTGGTTTCTTCGCGGTGCGTCCATGAAGCAGTCTGCATACTTTCAAGTTCAGTTGCCTTAGAAGAAACCTCACCGGATCGATTGCCTGTTAGAGCAAAGCTGGGCCATCCTGCCGAAGACAGTTCAATCTTCACTGGCCGCGCACAACATCATCCGGTTCCAAATTGATTTCCAGAGTTTTTTATGAGAGTGGACCACGCCGCTGTCTCATACGCATGAACTGTATGCCCAGAGTCAGAAGAGTTTTTTGTGGTACGCGATTTTAAGCCTGCGGGAAAGGATGCCGCCAGGTAGAGGGAATTTGTGCGCCGGATGCACCGTCGTCACATGACGCAATGAAGGATGCGGGAAGCGATGCGGAGAAAGTAATGCAGCTTCGAAACTGGATACTGGCAGCTCTCATAAGTTCACTACCGTTGTTGGTAGGCGCATCCCTCCAACAGGGAAGTGACACGTCTCGACCGCAGGTTGGCGGTCCTCAAGCCAAGATCACCAATCCGCATGGCCCCATATCAATTCCGTGCCAGAACTGCCATTCATACACAAGTTGGAAGCCTATCCGATCCAATCCCGAGTTCAATCATGACCAGACCGGCTATCCGCTACGGGGCATGCATGCCAAAGTGGCCTGCACGCAATGCCACAGCAACCTGGTCTTCAAGAAAGTTGGAACGCAATGCTCCGACTGCCATGCAGATATACATCGCCGCCAGTTTGGATCCAATTGCGCAAGCTGCCACACCGTGAAGGGTTGGCACGTTTCCATCAGCCAGATCCGGGATCACCAGAATCGCTTTCCTCTGGTTGGAGCGCATGCGCTACTGCAATGTGAGGACTGCCATAAGAACGCGGCCGTGGGGCAATTTGCGGGGTTGTCAACAGCGTGCATTAGTTGTCACCAGAAAGATTTTCAAACGCCCGTATTTAATCATGTGTCTGCAGGCTTTCCTACAAGCTGTGAAAGCTGCCACACGATGGACACGTGGCTCAATGCGAAGTTCGATCACTTGAAGTACACCGGATACGCTTTAACCGGCATGCACGCCACGCTCTTATGCACGGACTGCCATATTAACAACGTTTATAAGGGCACGCCGGCCGACTGCTACTCCTGCCATAAAGCCGATTTCAATGGCACGACAAATCCGAATCACCTGGCCGCAAGCTTTCCGACGAACTGCTCGCTTTGCCACACCACCGCAGGCTGGTCGCCGGCGACATTCGACCACTCTTCCGTGTTTCCTTTGACGGGAGCGCATGCAACCGTACCCTGCCTGCAGTGCCATACCAACAACAACTACACGACACTACCGACCAGTTGCTACGGATGCCACCAGGCCGACTGGAATGGCACCACAAGTCCGAACCACGTGTCTGCAGGGTTTCCAACCACGTGTGAGACCTGCCACACGACAGCTTCGTGGCTGGGCGCGAAGTTCGATCACAGCACGTTCTTCCCACTGACCGGTGCTCATGCAACCGTGCCCTGTCTCCAGTGCCACACCAACAACAACTACACCACCCTCCCCACAAACTGCTACGGTTGCCATCAGAGCGATTGGAATGGGACCACTAACCCGAGTCACACCGCGGCGGCATTCCCGACAACTTGCGAAACCTGCCACACCACGACCAACTGGACAAACATCACATTCAATCACGCGGTGTACGCAAACTACCCGCTCACCGGTGTACACGCCACACTGACCTGCGTGCAATGTCACACCAATAACAACTACAGCAACACGCCGACAGCTTGTTACAGCTGCCACCAGGCCGACTTCAATGGAACGACGAACCCGAATCACGTAACCTCAGGTTTTCCCACGGATTGTTCCATCTGTCACACGACAAGCGGATGGAGTCCGTCCTCGTTCAACCACAACAACACCTCATTCCCACTGACCGGTGCGCATACCACCGTTGCGTGTGCGACTTGCCACGTAAATAACAACTACACAACACTGCCCACGAATTGCTACGGATGTCATCAGTCAGACTGGAACGGCACCACGAATCCCAACCACGCGTCTGCAGGATTCCCCACCACATGTGAGACCTGCCACTCAACAACGTCGTGGACGACTGCGACCTTCAATCACAACAACACGCCTTTCCCGCTGACAGGCGCGCACACTACCGTAGCGTGTACTCTCTGCCATATCAACAATGTATTTGCAGGAACTCCCACCGATTGTTACTCGTGCCACAAGGCAGACTTCACAGGGACCACAAGTCCGAATCACGTGACGGCGGGATGGCCAACCACATGCACTACGTGCCACACGACCACTGCTTGGGTTCCGGCAACGTTGCCGTCGAGCTATCACACCTTCTTTCCTGTTAATCATGGAAATGCGAACGGTGTGTGCGCGACGTGCCACACAAATTCGTCTGATTATTCAGTCTTCCAATGCACGGGCTGTCACACAGCGTCAGCCACGAACCCGCGGCACAGCGGCGTATCTGGTTACGTGTACAACAGCGTGAACTGCTATGCCTGCCACCGTAATGGAAGAGGAGGTTAGAGTTGGCGCGAAAGTTTGTCCTCCCCCTCGCGCTCATTTTTTTGAAACTCTGTTCCGCTCAAGTTCCTGTGCAAGACGTTCCGACCGCCAGCACTGGGCAGGCGTCTGTCCGATCAGAGTTTCATGTGCGCTACATCAACGGAAACGACGTCTACATTGACGGTGGACGGGATGCAGGTATTGCCGCGAATATGCAGCTTGTCCTGAAACAGGATCCGAACAAGCCGGCTACCGATCCAATGAACAAGGCTCTCGAGCCTGGTGTGATTGCGCGTCTCACTGTGATCTCGGTGGCATCGTCTTCTGCTGTGTGCGAGATTAACGCCTCTGCGCGTGCTTTAAATACGAACGATGTCGTGTCGCTACCCAATGCCGAGGTGGAAAAGATCGTCGCGGAGAATACGCTCGGCAATACGCGTAAGTACCCGATGGTGGTCAGTTTCAGTACGGGAGACCCTCTTGATGAAGAAGTGCGTGAAGAGGTGCCACGGCCTCCCCTGCCTGAAGTGAATCAGATTCGCGGGCGCATCGGCTTTGACATGAGTACCATTCATCAACTGGGGCAGTCGCCATTCACCTCAACTGCATATGGCGGAGTGTTCCGCGCGGACTTCACGCGGATCCTGGGTACTCATTGGAACCTGAATGGCTACTGGCGCGGGCAGTTGCGGACCAGTTCTTCTGCGACGCAGAGCACATTGCAGGACGTGATGAACCGTACCTATCTGATGAACCTTACCTACGTGAATCCAGACTCGTCCTGGACTGCGGGCATAGGCCGTCTCTATTTGCCATGGGCCAGCAGCCTGGAGGCCATAGACGGAGCCTACGTGGCTGATCAATTCGGCGGGCACACAGTGGCAAGTGTCTTTGCGGGATCGACACCAGATCCGACCGCCTGGAATTACAATCCGCAGCGACGGATTGGCGGAGTGCTCTTCAATGTTCACGGAGGAGACTTCGACAGCTTCCGCTACTCAACGACTGCGGGAGTGGGAGTTGAGCTCATGAAGTGGACCATTAATCGTCCCTTCGCATTTACGGAAAATTCATTCTCCTTCAAGCGCATTTTCTCTATTTATCACGCAATGCAGGTGGATAGACCGACCGCCAATCCCTCAATGCCTGCAGTTGGCACAGGGCTGGGGCAGAGCCTTCTGTCATTGAGGGTTCAGGTACATCCTCGAGTTGTCCTCGATGTCACAGATACCTATTTTCGTGATGTTCCGACTTACGATCCGACTCTGGTTGGGACAGGCTTGCTGGATAAATACCTGTATCAAGGAATCAATGGTGGAGCACGGATCGAATTTCCGAAACACATCACCGGTTATTTCAGCTTGGGACAGAGCAGTAATTCGTCTGATCCGAAGAGTTCGATGAACAAGATGTTTGGAGCAACCATGTCGAATATCTGGAGAACCGGTCTCCAGGCCGATGCGCGCTATTCGAAGTTCGATAGCTCCTTCGCTTCCGGTACCTATACAACGTTCACCTTGACACGCGATCTGCTGGATAACCTTCGTGTCAATCTGCAGGCGGGCCGTTACTCGTATGTCTCTTCCGCTGCGGCTAATAGCAAGTCGCAGTTCATCAATCTCTTTGTCGATACGAATCTTGGATCGCGCCTCTTTCTCGAAAGTCAGTTCACGGCACAACGAGGCGGCTCGTTGAACTACAACCAGTGGACGACCACGCTCGGCTATCGATTCAATAACCGGTCGAGGAAGGAGGTTCATGGGATTCACCCGTAAAGCCATCGTATTGGCCGCATGCACAGTGTTGACGCCGGTGATGGCTTTAGCAGCTACCAGCGCTGCGGACACAACGGATGCGGTGGCAATGGCACAGAAGCAGATCACAACCTTTTTGGCACAGCTGGCAGATTTGCACTGCACAGAAACCGTGACGCAAGAGAAGTTGAACGGCAAGGGCCATGTGATGGCCTCTGAGCGAGATCAGTATGACTACCTCATCATGATGAGCGGAAGCAATGATCAGTTCGAGTTGAATGAGTCACGTGTGGCAGGAAAGGAAACGCATCATAAGTTGCTCGCCGTGCCAATGCTGGTCACGAATGGCATGTCAACGGCACTTCTGGTCTTTCATCCTTACTATCGAAGCGGATTTGAATTCCAGGTGCGTCCAGTAGAGCTCGTTGACGGGAGGCCCGCCATTCCAATTCATTTCACGCATATTGAAGGCCGTCGCACTCCAATTGCGCTATCACTGAGGGGCCGGGAATTTCCACTCGACATAGAAGGAACAGCATGGCTTGATGAAGCGAGCAAGGAAGTGGTGAAGGTGGAGGCAGCCCTTGAACACGATATGAGCGATGTTGGGCTTAAATCACTCGAGATACAGGTGGACTACAAACCACAATTGGTAGGTGGACGTCTTTCGAGCATCAGCCTTCCGACCGAAGCAGTAGTGGACGTGACCACGCCCCGTCAACACTGGCGCAACAGGCACACCTTCAGCAATTACAAGAGCTTCTCCACCGATGTGGAGCAGGGCTCGGACTTCAAAATTCGCTCGAGTCAATCGGGCGCGGACGGCACTACCACCGCCAATCCATCGACGCAGGGAGTTCCAAAACCACAATGAGTATGTCCATTCTGCAACGCGAAACCACAAAGCCCGCAGCAGTGCGCAAAACTGCAAGTAAGGATCGCGGACATCGATTCCGTGTGTTTCTGGCTGCCGCCACGTCTTTCGTCCTGCTTGCGTCGCTGGCAATTTATGGTGCCAATTACTACCTTCTGCCCATGGAGCAACGGCCGTATTCCGCCAAGTACGTACTCCTGCGCCCCAGTGGAACCATAGGATTGAAGCTCGGCATTCTGGGCACGGCGCTTTTCTTCATTATTTTTCTGTACGCCCTTCGCAAGGTCATTCCCTGGCTTGGACGACTTGGCACCGCTCGCCACTGGATGGATTTCCATGTGGTTGCCGGTGTCACAGCACCAATCGTAATTGCGTTTCATGCGTCATTCAAATTCCATGGACTGGCCGGAGTCGCCTTTTGGATCATGCTTGCTGTTGCCTGTAGCGGCGTGGTGGGGCGCTACCTGTACGCACAGATTCCTCGTTCTTTGTCTGCCGCTGAATTAACAATGAATGAACTCCAAGGCAGCGAGAGGGAACTGGCCGCGGCGCTGGTCGGACAGTCTACCTATTCGGCAATTCAACTCAATCGCGCCCTGCGTGTCCCTTCACCGGAGCATATTCGGAGAATTGGGCCATTGCGCTCATTAACAGAGATGATCCTTCTCGACTTGGGAATGCCTTTCAGGGTGGCCAGACTGCGCCGCGCTCCAAGTTCGCTTGGGATGAAGATTCGTTCTCTGGGCGGACTCCTTTCGACGGACAATTTTGAAGTGGAACGTGTTGTGCAACTGGTCCGGCAAAAGGCGTCGCTTTCCAAACGAATTGTCTTTCTCAATCACACCCAGAAAGTCTTTCACCTGTGGCATGTCATTCACCGTCCATTCAGTTACGCGTTTGCAGTGCTTGCTGTGATTCACATTGTTGTGGTGATGGGGTTGGGATTTGCGGTAATGGGGTTTCGCTGAGACATGGATACATTGCTCACATGGCTGATAGGACTCGCTGTTCTCAGCTTCTTTGTCCGCAGGTACTGGCGAGAACACAAGCAGAACGAAGAGGCAGCCAGAAAGCGCATTGAAAGCGGCCCGCTGTTTTCTGAAGGGCCTCGCGCGCAGCACCCGCGGGTCGCGATGGATGCATGCATTGGTTGTGGAGCGTGTGTTCAAGTCTGTCCTGAAGGCGACGTGCTTGGCCTTGTCGGTGGTAAAGCCACCATCATCAACGCCCACAAATGCATAGGGCATGGCCTGTGTGCGGAGGCGTGTCCCGTTGGTGCCATCACGATGGCGATGGCGAAACCAAGTTCCGGTGCCGATATACCCATTCTGAGCAGTGAGTATGAAACCAGCGTCGAAAATCTGTTCATTGTTGGAGAGCTGGGTGGGCTCGCACTGATCAAGAATGCCGTGAATCAAGGGCGCGACAGTATCGACGCAATTGCGCAGCGTCTTGAAGTACAGCCAGCAGCTGAAAATCACGTGTGGGATGTTGTCATTGTTGGTGCCGGTCCGGCGGGCATCAGCGCTTCATTGCGTTCGGCTGAACGGGGATTGCGGGTCGTTACGCTGGAACGCGAAAGCGTAGGCGGAACCGTATCAAAGTATCCGCGGCAGAAACTGGTGATGACAAGTCCCGTGGAGTTTCCGCTGCATGGTCGCTTCAGTAAGACGGCACTCTCCAAAGAAGATCTTCTCGCCTTCTGGCAAAAGATCATGGCACGGACCGACCTCAATATTCATACTGGAGAAGGTGTTGAAACCGTGCAGAAGCAGGCTAATGGTCACTTTATGGTGCGCACATCGAAACAATCGTATGAAGCGCGTGCCGTCATTTTGGCGCTGGGCAGGGCTGGAACGCCACGGAAGCTGGGAGTGACAGGCGAAGAGCTGCCTCATGTCCTCTACCGGCTGATTGAAGCGGATCACTATAACGACAATCACATCCTCGTTGTTGGCGGAGGCGATAGCGCTGTTGAGGCGGCCATGGGCCTGGCTCATCAATCAGGAAATACGGTCACGCTCTCCTATCGTCGCGGTGAATTCAGCAGGCTAAAGGATAGAAATGCAAAACGTATCGCCGAGTACGTGGCTAATGGCAAAGTGAATGTCCTGTTCAATTCGATGCCGAAGGAATTCAGGACAGGAAGCGTTGTTCTAGATCACGAGGGGCAGGAACGAGTACTGCCCAACGATTTTGTTTGGATATTTGCGGGTGGAACACCTCCCTCAGACTTTCTGAAAGCCGCTGGCGTAGCCTTCGGCTCCAATGATTCGACGGCTCAAACAGCCGCAGATTAACAGGAGATATTGTGAATGCGTAAGACTCCGTTGTTTTCCTTTCTCACGTTTTGTATGGCGCCTCTTTTTGCGCTCAGTTTGTCCGCCGCCACATTTACCGGCGTTGTCACAAATAAGACGAACAACAAACCATCGCCAGGAGACACAGTCACCCTGGTGGATGTGCAGGCAGGAATGGCCGATGTGGGCAGTGCCACGACGGATGCTTCAGGACATTATTCGATTACCGGGCCGGGCATGGGACCCTATCTGATTCGCGTCAGTCATCAGGGAGCGGGGTATTTTATTGCCGCGCCACAGGGCGGGAGTTCGGGCGACGTTTCGGTTTACGATGTTGCGGCAAAGGTGGACGGCGTCGGGATAGACGCTGACATGTTGCTTGTTGAATCCGGCGGGGGCGTTCTCCGCGTGCAGGAGCGCTTCCTCGTCCGCAACACGAGCTTGCCGCCGCGCGCGCAATTCAGCGAGAAAACCTTCGAAATAGCCATTCCCGCGGATGCCGAATTGGATGGCGCCTCTGCAACGCGACCAGGCGGTCTCGGAACAACCACGCGCATCATCCCTCTGAAGGAAAAGGGGCACTACACATTCAATACTCCGATCCAGCCCAATAAGGGCGAAAAAGAAACGATGTTCGAGGTGCAGTACCACCTGCCCTTTAGCGGTTCATACACATTTACACACACGCCGCTGATGCACGCTGATCATCTGGTGGTATATCTGGCTCCTGGAATCCATTTCTCTCATGCGAGCGGAGCAGATTTTCAGGCTACTCAAGAGGATCCGCGGGTGCAGACTTATGTCGCAAGGAACGTCGGCCCGGGCCAAAAGATTAGCTTCATGGTTTCAGGCGAAGGCCAGATGGCGCGCGATTCGCAGGGAAGTGGCATGGGGCAGTCTTCTGGCATGAGCACCGGAGTTGCTGGAGGCCCCGGCGGCGGGATTGGCGCGCCCATTAACACTCCCGATCCGCTCACGCGCTACAAGTGGTGGATTCTCTCCGCACTTGGCCTACTCCTCATTGGAGGGGTTGCATTCTTTCTGAGAAGGCAGGGAACATTGTTGCCGGCGGCAGGCCATTCTGTAACTGAGTTAAGGCCGGAAGTCACTGCGGATTTGCATGGAAGCGGGGAACATCGTCCGATCTCGACCTTTCAAGCGTCGTCCGGAGCTGGGAAGGACTTGTTGCTCAACAGAATTAAGGAAGAGATGTTTGCTATTGAAAGTGAGAGGCTGACTGGAACTCTTGCACAGAAGGACTATACGGAGATCAAGAATGGCCTCGACGCGCTTCTCAAACGTTTGCTTAAATGACGACTGGACTCGAACTGACGTCCTCCTTTATTCCAGTTGGAACCTGTCCGTAACTTATTGAAAAGGGCGCCCTGTTTGTACTTACGCTCAAACGGATTCAGGAGTGGCTTGCGTCGCTCAGCAAGTGCCCCGTTGTTGCGAGAAGTGATCAAATGTGATTTCGCTTCATATGGTGCGGTGGTTGTGCTGACATGTGTATCGGGGCCATTGCAGAGTCGATATGACTGGAGAGTCCACAAAAGTCCGCCAGAAGATGAACGAATATTCATATCCAGTTCCTGTCCGGGCTTGTGGCTTGTGGGTGATATTCCGTCAGGGAGGGTCTTTCAGCGCATGGTCCGTGTCCTGCCCATTCCGAGCGAGGATGTCTACTGGCAACCGGCACGGAATATGCCGTCCGCCTCAAAACTAGTTGGACATGGGGATTGAGGACCAATACACTTACATCCTAGACCCATAATTCCTCAAAACATCATGGCCGATTCCAACTTCAAAGCTTCTCCACTATCGCTTTCATCGTTTGTGTGGAAGAACTTATGGCGTCGCCGCTTAAGGACGTTATTGACGCTCTGCGGAATCGGGATGGCGATAGGCGCATTCGTGGGGCTGGTTGGCTTTTCCAACGCATTTGAAAGCGAGTGGCTTCGTATTTACTCAAGCAGTGGCACTGACATAGCGGTGATTCAACAGACATTTTTGAGCACGTCGATGAATGAGTCGAACGGATCAAAGTTGAAATCGTTGCCGCTGGTAGCCAATGCCGCGCCCGTCATCTTCAATCTCATGGATCTGACGCCAGAGGTGAATGCCCTGGTTTATGGCTGGAAGGCGGATTCCTATGAGTTGGGCTCGCTGCAGATTCTGTCAGGTCAAACTTTTCGTGATGGCCATCCCGAGTTGATGCTGGGCGATGTGCTTGCCGATCAGCTGAAGAAAAAGGTTGGCGACACTCTGGTAATTCAAAGCTCTCCCTTCAAGGTGTGTGCCATTTTCCATGCCAGTTCCGGGTTGCAGGCAGATGCAGTTATTATGCCGCTGGACCAGCTGCAGGAACTGAGCAGCCTTCAGGGCAAGGTCTCAACCTTCGATGTGCGGTTGCGCCCTGCGCCCGCCGGGGAATTACCGGAACACTATCTGAAGCGCGCGCAAGCGCAGATTGAAGCTGCCTTGCCGGGACTGCGTGCGGTGCCCGCGGCAGAGCGCGCAAGCAACAATCAGTTCGTACAGCTGGCACACTCCTCTGCCTGGGGTACCTCTCTGATCGCTTTGCTGATTGGCATCCTTGGGATTGCGAACACCATGGCCATGTCGGTCCACGAGCGAACACGTGAAATTGGAATACTGCGCGCGCTGGGATGGAATCGGGGACACGTATTGCTGCTCATCCAGCTGGAGGCAGCGGTCCTTGGCCTGGGCGGTGGTATTTTTGGGATTGCCTTCGGCTGGGCCGGCCTGCACCTGCTGGCAGCTCTGCCGCAGACCGCCACCATCGTCTCGACTTCCTTCTCAATTTCTCTTCTGGCGAATGCTCTTGCCATTGCGATTCTGGCAGGCCTGATTGCCGGAGCTCTGCCCGCCTGGCGCGCGGCGCGCCTTTCTCCGGTGGAGGCGCTGCGCTATGACTAGCCCTGCACTCGAAGTTCGTGGTGTCCACAAGTCCTACGACGAGGGCAGAATTGAAGCCCTGCGAGGGGTGGACCTGGCAATCGCGCCCGGAGAATTTATCGCGATAACCGGACAAAGTGGAAGCGGGAAGTCAACATTGCTCCACATGCTGGGAGGATTGGACAGCCCGACGAGCGGCGAAGTTCTCTTCAAACAGGCCGAGCTCGGAAAATCAGTTAATCTGGACACCTACCGCTCTCAAAGCGTTGGGTTTATCTTTCAGGCATTCCACCTTCTGCCCACTTTGTGCGCCATCGATAATGTCCAGATCCCCATGATCAGTTCTGGTCGCAAGGGGTTGGATCGGCTGGCTAAGGCGAAGATGTTGCTGGAGGAAATGGGCCTTTCGGACAGGATGATGCACTATCCGAGCCAGCTTTCGGCTGGAGAACGCCAGCGGGTCGCGATTGCGCGCGCTCTGGCCAACGATCCGGAGATTCTTCTGGCCGATGAGCCCACAGGGAATCTGGACAGCGTGAATTCAGCGCATATTATGGAGATTCTCATCGGAATCCAGAAACAGCGAGGGATGACGTTGGTGATTGTCACCCACGAAATCGAAATTGCGCATTCGGCGCCACGGCACATTCGTTTCCGCGACGGAAAGGTGGAGGCGTGAAGGCTGGAGTCCTGGTGCTGGGCTTATTGATGCTGCCGGGAGTGGCGGCACCGGCCTTGATGGCCCAAAGCGCTCTGAAGAAGGCACGCGAAAGCGTGGAAACTTCGGACTATAGCCTGAAAGGGCGCCTTGTGCGCGTGGACGGGAATGGAAAGCGTACCAGCATCGGCGTCAGCATCAAGGCGCATTGGTTTCCGCATATGCTTCGTGTGCTGTTCGAGGTGAATTCGCCAGCCAATGCGAGGGTTCATCTTCTGCTCGAGTCGCGGCCAGGGGGACGAAGCACTATATTGATAGCGCATCCTGGAGATACCAATGCATCTGAGTTGCCCTTCGACAAATGGGATGACGGGCCGCTGGGAGAGGGATTCAGCTTTGAAGATTTTCTGGATGTGCCGTACCTCTGGGCAGCACAAAAAGACTTGGGTGAGGTGAAGTATGGAGCCCGCCTATGCGACCTGGTGGTGAGCACCCCGGGGGCTGGCGATAGGACGCATACTTCCCATGTAAAGAGCTGGCTGGATAATGAAAGCGGCTTCCCAGTCTACGTGGAGAAGACGCTGAAGGGTTCAGGTATGGTGAAGCAGTTCACTTATTTTGGTCTGCGCCAGACCGACGGTGTATGGTCGGCAAGCCAGGTGGAAGAAAAGACGCAAGGCCAATCAGGGTCCATGCTTCTCATCATCGATCGAGGATCACCAAAGGCACACCTCGGACTAAAAGATTTCAGCCTCACACAACTCTCGCATTTCTAGGACGAACCATGGATTATCTAGTCTCGATTCCGTGTTTAATGGTGGCGCCGGTTGCAGCAGGCTTCATTTACCAATGGCTAGGTTCACATTTTGACCGGTGGCGGTACACGGCACAGGGCAGGCTTATTGACATTGGCGATGGACAGCGGCTTTACATTCTGGAGAAGGGGACTGGCGAAGCCACAGTTGTGTTTGAAGCGGGGATCGCCGCCACCAATCTGAATTGGTGTCACGTCCAGGAAAAGGTGTCACGCTTTGCATCCACCGCGTCGTACGATCGCGGCGGACTTGGTTGGAGCAGCCCCTCGCGCACTGTGCGCACGCCGAGCAATATTGCAGCGGAACTGCACGAGTTGCTGCGTCACGCCGGTCTCAAGGCCCCTTACATCCTGGTCGGCCACTCATTTGGCGGACTGGTGATGCGGCGGTTTGCGCTTTTGTACCCGGAAGAAGTAACCAGCATCGTGTTGGTGGACCCGATGCGCTGCGAAGAGTGGCCGCCATTGGATCCAGCGAAGCAGGCATCGGTCGACCGAGGAGTTAAGCTTTCGAGCTTTGCAATCCCGATTGCGCGATTGGGGTTGGCCCGCCTGGCCGTGACCTCACTACTCTGCCGCTCCGGGCGAATTGCCGACAAACTGGCCGGGGCCGCAGGAGATGGGGGCAAACACGTCCTTGGACGCATTAAAGGCGAGGTGAGTAAGATGCCGCGGGAAGTTTGGCCGGTGATTGCGGCTCACTGGTCACGACCAAGCTATTACGCCGGGATGCGGAGCCATGTGGCGGCAGTGCCGGATACCGTGCGGGAAATGCAGGATGCCGAGCCCATTCGCGGAATTCCCGTCACGTTGTTGACACCGGGAAAGTCATCTCCACTGTCGAATGAATGCCTTCAACGAATTGGAGACACTGTCACGCAGATCATTGCGCCGGAAAGCGCACATTGGATACACCTGGACGAGCCTGAACTGGTGATTCAGGCGATTCGGGAGATGGTGACGGCTTCGCCTGAGGGAATGGCGACAACCGAAGTATCAATAGCCTCGACCGTTCCTGCGGCGACTCTCACGCCTGTCCCATCAGGGGTGGCGATCTCTGCAGGATGAAGATAAGGCTGCCATGGCCGCAGGGCCACTTCGCATAAGACACTATTGAATTTCAGCGGAAAGTTTGTCTCTCAAGGTCCGGCGGAGAACCTTGCCTGTGTGATTTTGCGGAAACTCCCCACTTTGCAGGACCCAGATGCGACGCGGAGCCTTGTACGCTGCAAGATTCTGCCTGCACCAATTCAGCAGGTCGCTTTCGCTTGCATGGGAGCCAGGAAGAAGCTCGACAGCCGCGGCTGGAATCTCACCTTTCTCAGTGTGAGGCAGGCCGAAGGCGACGGCACGTGACACGGCCGGATGTGCCATGACTGCCTCCTCCAGTTCACGGACGTATACGGAATAGCCACCCGATTTGATCACGTCTTTCGATCGCCCCACAAGACGGATGAGGCCAATGCGGTTTCGCGTCGCAAGGTCGCCCGTGCGAAGCCAACCGTCGCTTGTAAGGAGGCCACTTCCATTGCCCGCGTCTTTCCAATAATGCGGGGCCAGTCCTCTGCGGCGGATCTGGCACTCTCCCGTTGCACCTGAGGGCACAGGATGGTTGTTCTCATCGACCACGCGGATGTGAAAGGGCGGAACCGGGAAGCATAGGTCGCCGCTGCCAGGTAATCCCGATATCTCCAGCCCCATCATTGCGAGCCCACCAAGTTCCACCATGCCGTACCCATTGAGCAGGACCGGCGGGATGCGCTTGCCCATCGGCAATCTTGCCAGCGCGCCGAACTGTCGCAGGGATTTTCTAACCTCAGAGGGAAGATGGTCACTGGCAGAGAGCCACAGTCGAACACTTGCCAATCGCTTTGGTTCAGGATGGCTGTTCACCAGCTTGGCGAACATGGTGGGTACCCCGACGAAAGCGGTGACACCAAAGCGCTCGACAAGATTCAATGCCTCTTCGACATCAAAATGGTTGAGGAAACAACCGCGGATGCCAGCCATCAAGCCGTAGAGCGCAATGCTGACGGCCATGATGTGCGACCACGGCAAAGCGATGAGGGCGAGGTCTTTTGATCCCAGGAAGAGCCCGGCAAGGACCGTGGATGCGCGAGCGCCGAGGAGGGCATTGCTTGAAAGTGCCGCACCTTTGGGAAATCCGCTTGTGCCCGAGGTATGGAAAACTGCAATGGTTGCCTTGCCATCAATCGCAACAGGAGGAAAGGCTGCGCCTGGTTCACCTACGCGCAGAAACCCGTTCAGAGTCTCCGGCTCCTCATCCGCCTGTATCCAGGTGCGAACGTTCAGTGCCTCACGGCTGCAAATGCTGCGTTCGAAGACAGCCTTGTCCGTAACAAAAATCTCAGTGCCGCTGTCCGCCAGAATTCTGCGAACCTCTGCGAGCGAAAGCAGCGGGTTCAGTGGAACTGCGATACCACCCGCGCGGATGATTGCCAGGAACCAGTGGAAGCATTGGCGAGTGTTGCTGCGATAGATGGCGACGGGTTGACCTGGCTGCAACCCCACCTCCTGCCGAAGAAATGCGTCGATGTTGCGTATGTCGGCGTGGAGATCTGCAAGATGAAAAGGACCTGCATCATCGACGGAGACTTCGCAATTGCCCTTACGCCGCACCAGCTCATCGACGAGATTGGCCACCGTGACATTGCGATCACGCGAGATTTGAATGCGGCGAAGGATATTCATTGCGTAGAAACCGGTTTGCGGCCCCAATCGCTGGCGACGCAATATTGGAACAATCGGTCAAGATAATCCATAACGGGCGGGGCGACGATTCCTGAGGGTCGCAGCAGGCGTTCGGCGTTGCTGGTGTCAAACTGCATGCGCATTGTGAAGTAATCACGGTAGACCTTGCCATCGACCAGGACGCGCCGTTTGCGTCCCCATAACGATAAAAACAGCAGAGGTCGCAATGCGGCGAAGAAGAGCCTGGGATTGACAAAGCGCGGCTCAGGAGCCTTGAAGTACTCCATTGCGCGGTGCGCAATTTGCTGAATTGTGGCGCTGCCTTTTGGACCAGCGCACAAGTGGACAGCGGAGCCATGGGCCGCGTCATCAAAAACAAGCTGGGCGACGGCAGAGGCGACAAAATCCACGGGTACGATGTCCAAAACTGCATCGGGAAAGCCTGGTACAGTCCGCCACAGGCGGCGGGCGTAGATTTTCAAAGGCCAATACATCATCTTGAAGCTGGATGTAGCGCCCGTGCGTGAATCGCCGACGATGATGCTGGGCCGCAATATCACGATGGGCAGTGCACTGAATCGCGAGCGCACAAGTGCCTCAGCCTCGGCTTTGGTCTTTTCATAAGAATTGCGATAGCGCTGACCTACGTCGAGTTCATCTTCGCGCACAAGGTTTGTTCGTTCGCCTGCAACATACGCAGTGCCGACGTAGGCAAGGCTCTTAAGATTGCGCACGCCGGCTGCAAAATCCAATATGCGGCGGGTCCCTTCGACATTGATGTTGCGCGCCTCATCGAGCGAGTGATCGAAACGAACCGTTGCTGCACAGTGAATGATGCGGGTCGTTTCTGCGGAAAGAAGTTGTAATGCTGCGGGGTCGAGTCCGCAGTTCGGCTTGCCTACATCTCCTGAAAAGACGAGGACGCGGGTCCGTGCCTCCGGAGGGACGATTGCGTCAGCACGTTGCTGGCCGGATTTGCCGTGCGAGTCGCGAATGAGCAATGCCAGCCTGGCATGCGGCTGGCGCTCAAGCAATTCGTGCACAAGTTGCGTGCCAAGAAATCCAGTTGCGCCAGTAACGAGGATGAGGTCTTGCTCGTTCATTTGGTAATGGGCCTCGGTTCGCGGACCGCTCGAAAGCGCGTCGCGCTTCTTAGACAAATGCGGTATGGCTTTGGACTTCCGGATTGTGCAAAAACGACAGGGATAATCTTCAAAATATATTCGCTCGTTTTCTGTCCATCGTGGCACGGAGTCCATCACGATGCTACGGACAACACTTGCCGTGACCAACTCCTCTTATTGTCGCAAATTCGAGGCTAAGGCATTAGCTGGCCTGGGCAATAAATATCGGACACTGGGTGCACATTCACGTTTCATGGATTTGCAATACCTGCTCGATGAGAGTTGCAGCGCTTCCCGGTCCGTCGATTTGCCGTATGGTCCTTTGCAAGGCTTGAGCTTTCTCACGGAATGCGGGGTCTTGTAACAACTTCATCACCGCTTTGCGAAGTCTCGAAGTCTTTAGTCCGTACCGTGGAAGGACCACACATGCCCCGCGTGCCTTCACTCGTGCCGCCACTCCGGGTTGATCGTTGGCGAGTGGGATTGCGATCAGCGGCACTCCTTCGCACAGCGATTCAAGAACGGTATTGAGTCCGGCATGCGTGATCACCAGGGCCGTGCGCTTCAATAATTCAAGCTGGGGAGCATAGCTCACCACAATTGGGTCGCCTTTCAGCTTTCCCAGCCTCGCAGGATCGATACCACCCCCCAGCGAGATCACCAGCTGCGCGTCGAGGCCGGCACAGGCGTCCGCAATCGTTCTAAAGATGTCTTCAGACCCGTTCTGAAGTGTGCCGAGCGAGGCGTAGATGAGTGGGCGCCCGTCGAGGCGCTCCCATGGGAAGTCAACGGCTGGACGCTGTTCGGGGTGCACAAATGGCCCGGTGTAGTAAAGCCCCGGAGGCTTCTCGCCGGTGAATTCGAACTCCAGCGCCTCTGGTAACTGGGTAATCTGCGCCAATGGAGAGAGCGCATCTTCTGATCGGTGATGGGGCTTCAGTCCCCATGCGATTCTCTGCTGGTTCACATCCTTGAAGATCGGTCTGGCAATCCAGAGGAGCAGCCGAATTCCAATGCGGTTACGCAAACGGCTCAGCAAATCCTGTCCGGCTGCCCAACCGAACCAGAATGGCGGGAAACGGTCGTCCTGAACCAACGGAGGAATCAAGGCAATCGATATCCAGGGCAAACGCAGGTAGTCTGCAACGTTTCCGGCGAAATCTGCCTCATCCACAAGAAGTGCTTCCACCCGGGCCGCCTGCACGGCCTTTGGCCCTTCGCGCAATACCATCCGAGCTGAGTTTCTTACGCGCTCCAATGTGAATCGAAGGGCAGCCAGCCCATTGAGCTGAGCCAAATGCTCGTCCAGTTTTTGAAGCGTACCCGGCGGATAGTCATCCACGCCGATCTGATGGAACTCGATACCCGCTGAGCGAACCCGCGCCTCCGTGTCCGCTATCCCGAAGATCACAACTTCATGGCCTCTCAACTGCAACGAGCGTGCCAGTGCAGTCATCGGATTGAGATGACCGGTCCCTGGAAAACAGAATGCTCCCAATCTCGCCATTTCTTGTAATTTATCCGATCATCTGTAGCGGCTGGACTTGAGACAGATTCACGCGGGACTCGCTACCGGAACCATTACCACGAGGGGTAAGGGCCGGGTTGTTCGCCCGTATATTTTGAGCAGCAGGCGGTCTTCACCGGTCGAAACTCCATAAACTCGGCTCTTGTGCCATCGGGGTCATACAAATCCAACTGCCATTTTCCGTCTACGCCCAGTAATGGCGGCTTTTCCTGCGGCGAGGGTATCC
Organism: uncultured Acidobacteriaceae bacterium; assembly: GCA_963814335.1. GTDB lineage: Bacteria > Acidobacteriota > Terriglobia > Terriglobales > Acidobacteriaceae > Telmatobacter. The sequence goes on from CAWFCO010000006.1 coordinate 301,173, forward strand.
ATCCGCGTTGCCGAAGTCTCTTGTCCAGCTTCGTTACAGATTCCACTCCAGGGGCAAAGTGATATGCGCCGGCCAGTTCCTGTCGCGAAGCATTCTCGGGAAGGTACAACATATATTCGAGCCAATCGCTTCCATTGGGCACTTGCATCATCACCCAGTCAGTGCGGCCTGGTGCGGAGCCGCCTTCCCAATATAGATGGAAGCCGAGCAGGTCTTTGTAAAAGTGATCCAACTTTGCCCTGTCGTGGGCCACAAAGCCGCCATGAATGATGTGCGTGCTCACACGCTCTGTCACTGCTGTTCCACCTGTTGGCGGGTTTGGACCCGTCTGGCGGAACTCAACATCATTGCCCTCTGGGTCACTTACATCGAAATATGTGTCGCCATTCTGGTCTTTACTCACCTGCGCGGGAACGGCGACGTGATGCTCGTCAAGATATGTACGCAATTGCTCTGCATTGCTCGTCGAAAATCCGATCGAGACGAACCGCTTTACCATTCCCTTGGTTGGCGCAAGCTTCAGCTCGATGTACTGTGCGTGGTTTGCGTAGAAACGTACTCCCGATTTAGCGGCTCCCGACGGCACCTGCTCCCAACCGAGAAGCCCCGCATAGAACGCTTGCGACTTTTGCAGATTGTCAGAATACAGAGTCATGTGCGACAGGCCGGTTATGGGCGGTCGCGCAACCTCTTGGGCGAATGCCGGGCATGCGATTCCGGTCAAAATGAGTAGAAGGGCAACTTTGATGTTCACTGCTGACAAGATACCTCTTGCCTGGGGAGGACTCAATGCTTGATGTTGCCCAGTTGCTCAAAACGACCTGCGAATTTCGTTTCCGAGGCCACGCCATCTATTGAGGAAAAAGGATAGCCCTTTTCTAAGTGCTTCTGTTATCAACGCGCAGCAGCAATTATCTGCCGCGACATCGATCATCAACGGTCTGTCTCTTCCAGAAATCGACTATTGATATAGTTGGTGTCCCAGATTCCCAAGGCCAGGCTGGCAGGAGACTTGGGCATGGGCGCCGGAATGACAGCAGGCTCATCGGAGACATCGGAAAGGGAAGCTCGGCTCCTGCGCGCAAATCGTTCAACAAATTCGGATGATCTGCGCTGAGCATGATGGAGTTATGCCGCAGAGTTACATAAGTTTGTGTGAGAGGCCCGGATTGTGATTTAAGTCACACCAATAGCTTATCGCTCTAGTTAGTCTGGGGTCTCTCGGAAAGGGTCCGACATTGCCCATACTTATTCCTTCTTACTTTACTTTTGAGAGTTCTCCGCCGAGGGCTTGCGAGTGGGAGTGCTCCGATTGCAGTGCGAATTTCGGAGCGAAGAGTCTGCATGACAAGGCGGTTCTAAATACGCAACTGGAAACAATCAAGCTGGACTCTGAGGCACATTGTGCCGATAAGGACCCTTACACAACCTTTGCCTTAGGCATACATATTCGAGTGCTTGCCATATGAAAGCTTTTTTGATTGGACTACACTTCTTCGACGACCCGACAAGTTTCGTTCTGGATCTGGGATACGACCCAACTCAGAGTCAGGAGCGATTTGGAACACTGGAACGGGCCTCTGACCGTTGCCTTGAGCTGAATTGTTTTTCGCCGCACGTGGGCGAACACATCTGCCACTTTACGGCAGAGGCGTTGTCGGATGGTGGCTTCGGAGTAGTCTGCGCGACCCATCCGGTGGCGGTGGAAGTATTTTGACGTCTGAAAGGTGATGGTCGCTCAAGCACATTTCCCGTGCGAGCGGCACAACATTTGCCTACTCATTCGTGTTCATCGGAGCACCGGTGAGCAGCTCAGCGAAAGAAATCGCAAATAGAGCGTGCTGTCACTGCGGTGGTTGGCGATGCGCCGAAGCGGATTCGCCGGTCAGTGCCAGATTGAGTGTGAGAACGGTAATGTCATCTTCCTGGCCAAAGCACTGTGCGGTGTCGGCGATCTCCTGTGCAGACTTCAGCGTGAGGTTGGGCAGGAGATCGAAGCCATACAACTCGCCGGTTTTGGAGCGAGCTTCCGGTACTCCATCCGAAAGCAGCACAAGACGGTCAGAAGCTTTTAACCGGCCGTGCACCAGTTCGTAGGCCTGATCGGGGACGAGGCCGAGGGGCAGTGCCGGGGGCGTATCGAGTTCGCGTCCGGAAAGATATGGAGCAATGTGACCGGCGTTCGCGAGCGTGAACTCGCCTGAAAGAGCGATGCAGATGCAGCAAGCCGTGGTAAAGCCAAGCTGACCTTGCGCGATGAGGACATTGTTGAGGTCCGCTAAAATTTTGCCGGGGTCATGCGCCGTTTCACGACGGAGTGCGCCGAGGATCATGGCGACGCGCATTGCCGCAGTGAGGCCTTTTCCTGAGACATCACCGATGATTGCGGTAAGAGAACCGTCAGGCGCGGGAGATACGAAGAAGAAGTCTCCGCCCACTTCGCTCGCAGGCACATAGACAGACTCCACGCAGAAGCCGGGAGTCGGACTCGATGCGCTCTGAAGGAGCAACTGCTGAACGGTGCTTGCAGCCTGCAGTTCGGCAGCATAAGCAGCACGCTCGCGAGCGGATTCCACCATCTCCGCGCAGAGAAGCGAATTCTCAATGGCCGCCGCAGTTTGCAGTGCAATAGTGTTGAGCAGTTTGAGATCGGCCGCAGTGTACGACGAATCGGCATTGGTACTTGCGAGTGCGATGACGCCGGCGGTGCGCTGTCCAGCGCGCAGAGGAACACAGATCAAGGCATGGAGCGCGCACTCCGCCTGAAGGACGCGTGGATCGGCGGCACAGTCGTTGACAATCTCTCCTGTGCCACGCTCAAGAACGGATGCCGCGAAGTTTGAGTTCGGTGCGAGAGGACCGCCGATTCCCGTGGAGTCACAGGGCACTTCTCCAAATGAAGCCGCGCTTCGCAGCACGCCATCTTCTTTGTCGGTAATGAGCACGCAGCCGTTAGTCGCGGGGATGAGACGTTGGGCCTGTTCGAGTGCAGACTGGCTGACTGCGTCTGCGTTGAGCAGGGCAGCGAGCTGTTCAGAGAGCTGTTCAATCAGGTGGACTTCGCGGTAGAAATGCAGGACCTCCGCGGCGAGAGCGCGGCCCTCAGATTCACGCGCCGCAAAGTGAGCAAGGAGCAGGGCAATTGCCTGCGCCTGCTCGGTGGGGCCGACAACATAGCCCAGGTCCGTGTCTTCATAATTCACCGCAACACGAGCCGGGGCAGGGTGCTGCTCAGCCGCTACCTCACCAAGGAGAAGCTTGCCGAGCGGATCGAATATACCGACCCCTGGACTTACGGTGTTCAAGAGAGCGGTTACGGCAGGAAGGCTGCCCGATTTGCGGCTTAGAAGTGATTTCAGAGTGAGCCCGGGCATACGCCTCACAATCCGGGCGCGGGGAGACCCAAAACTGAGCGAGCCTCTGCGATGAGAGCATCGGGATCAAAGGGCTTGGTCATATACAGGTTGGCGCCAACTTCCTGGCCTCGCTGGCGATCAAATTCCTGCCCCTTCGCGGTGAGCAGAATGACGTGAATGTGTCCCAGGCCGAGTTCGTTTTTCACGGCGTTGCACACGTCAAAGCCATTTTTCTTGGGCATCATGACGTCGAGGAAGACGAGGTTGGGTTCTTCGCTTTGGATTGTAGTAAGCGCCTCCTCGCCGTTGGTCGCCGTGAGCAGTTCAACACCATCGTCTTCGAGCTCTTCCAGGGTCTGCTGGATCAGAGTTCTCAAGTGCGGTTCGTCGTCAACGATAAGAATTTTCATAGAAGTCATTGATAAATGAGAAAGAGTACGTTCTCCATTCCTTTCTCGAAGCGCAGTGCGCGCACGGATTCATCACTGGATAGCAGCGAATTCAAAATGATGATGTCGGGCTTGGAGACGACCGCTCTTGAAACCAGCTCGGAGCCTCTGGATTCGACCACCTGGTAACCACGAGTCTCCAGAGCGTCAGTGAGTGTGCGAATGGTGGATGCATCTTCGTCAACCACCATGACCTTCTTCCGGGACTTGCCCTGGTCGAGCAGGGTATCAACTTCATGGAAGAGCGAAGTCGTATCGATCGGCTTGGTGAGATAGCGGTCCACGCCGAGCCGGAAGCCGCGCTCTTTATCCTCGAGAATTGAAAGGATGATGATCGGAATGTCCATTGTGGCAGGGTCGTTCTTCAGTACGGCTGCCACGTCGAAACCGTTCATCTCCGGCATCATCACATCGAGGATGACGAGGCCGGGTGTCTCTTCGCGAATGAGGGCGAGTGCTTTGCGGCCATCTTCCGCAAGGCGCACGGAATAGCCGGCCTCGGTAAGTTCCTGTTGCAGCAAAGAGCGAATGTTGGAGTCGTCGTCGACGACCAGAACAGACTTGTCGCGTGTCTGGTGCGAAGTAACCTTCTCGCGGAGTTGCTTCACCAGGGACTCGATGTCTATAGAGTGGCGAACGGGCAGCAACTCGAGCTGCGCGGAGGGCTCAAGAATGGGAAGTGTGAAGGAGAATGTGCTGCCATGCCCCAGCTCACTCTCAACCCAGATTCGCCCACCGTGGTACTCGACGATTTCCTTGCAGATGGGCAGTCCGAGGCCAGTGCCCTTTGGTTTGTCTGTCAGCGTATCGCCGACCTGCTTGAATTTCTCAAAGACGATGGGCTGATCACCCGGAGCGATGCCGATGCCAGAGTCTTTGACGCGAACAAGTACTTCGCTGCCCTGGCGTTGCGCCGAGCAGGTGATGGAGCCGGAGTCAGTGAACTTAACGGCGTTTGAGATGAGATTGATTACAACCTGAATCAGGCGGTCCTGGTCACCCGTGATGACGGGCAGGTCGGGTTCGATGATGCGGACCAGTTCGAGTTTCTTGGCGTCGAGCAGGGATGAGGTGGCAGAGATTGCACGCTCGACGACTTCTTTCATGGAGATGCTGCCCATGTGCCAGGTGAACTTGCCGGCCTCGATCTTTGCCAGATCGAGCACATCGTCGATGAGCTTGGTGAGCCGCTCTCCCTCGCTTACGACTACATCGAGATTCTCAATGACCTGACGTTTGGCCTGCTGCACCTTTCGGTCGTCTTCCGGAATCATTGGGAAGAGGCGCTCTTCGAGCCGGCGGCGAATGATCTTGGCAAAGCCAAGTACCGAGGTGAGCGGTGTGCGCAATTCGTGGCTGACGGTGGAAAGGAACGAACTCTTTGCGGCGTCAGCCTGCTCGGCGACGGCTCGTGCGTGGCTAGCTTCTTCAAAGAGTCGTGCGTTATGGAATGCGACACCGAGCGCAGTGGCAATGGTGGAAAGCAGACGCTGGTCCGCTTCCGTGAATCGACCTTCCTGATCGATGGATTGAACGCTGACTACTCCAATCACCTGTCCCCCGGAAGGAATTGGAACACCGAGGTACGAGGCCGTACGACGGCCGATCTGCTCCACCCCGAGTCGCGCGCGATTGCCTTCCATGTCTTCATTGATGAGCAATGGTTCGCCACTGCGAATGATTTGCGAGGTGAGTCCCGAGCCGAAGGGCCGCGACGGGGCATCTTCCCCGAATGCGTAAGGGAAATGGAGTGTCATGGTTGCGCGGTCAAGCAGAGCAACATAGGCTATCGGGGCATGGAAGAGGTCGCGTACCTGGTCGCCGACAAGCTGGATGAGGCGATCTTTGTCGAGTTGGGTGGCAAGAGCCTGTGTGATCTTGTTGATGGTGACCAGTTCGGCTGCGCGCTCTCGAACAGACTTTTCCTGCTCATTGATGGTGAGATATGCGTTGGCGTTGTCGAGCGCGATGGTGGTGTAAGCGGCCAGATTCTCAAGCAGGCTCAGATGCTGCTCGGTGTATGCGTTCTTCTTGAAACTCTGCACGCTGAGTACGCCAAGGACGCGCTCCTGCGCAATGAGCGGCAGGTAAATCATTGAGATGGGCGGCTGTGCAATGCTGCCGTCATCGAGCATTCCTCCGGTGTGCAGGTAGTCGGAGATGTATTTCGATGACTCGGTAGCCACGTCGTTGATCAGAATCGGCTGCCGGTGTTCGATGCACCAGACTGCGAATTGATTCTTGTCGTCAGTGCTGCGTGTGTACGGTGCGTAGCGCTTACCGTTTTCGATGGCCAGGCTGTACTCGATGAGATGCTTTTCCGGGCGGTAGAGGCCGACTCCGAAGATACTTGCATCCGCGATCTGATTCACGCGTTCGTAGAGCTTGAAAAGAATGGTATTGAGATCGAGCGAGGCTGTGATTTCCTTGCCAATTTCGCTCAGCAGTTCAATGCTGTCTTTCTGCGCAGAGATTTCAGCGGCCTGGGCACGAATTTCCTCGGTGCGTTCGTTCACCGTGGCTTCAAGGGCTCGAGCCTGGGCTTCCAGGGCCTCGGTCTTACGGTGAGCCTTCTGGCGCTCGTAAATGCTGATCAACCGCCAGCCCGCAATGGCCAGCAGGATGAAGAGAAGAAGGTATACCGCATACGCAAGGTTGGTTCGGTACCACGGGGGAAGAATAATGAAGGCGTAGGTTCCTTCAGGGCCAACGTGACCGTCGTATCCACGAGCTCGAACGTGGAATACATATCTTCCTGGACCAAGTCCGCTGTAGTTTGCCTCTGTTTGCTTTTCCCAGACTGACCAGTTCTTGTCGGCTCCATCGAGCTTGTATTGGTAATTGACGTCGGCTGTATCTCCGTAGGCCACAGCCGCAAATTGAAAGCGGACCGCGTTGTTGTCAGGCGAGAGGCGGAGTTCGGCGGCGCCAGGAATGGCCGTGCCTCCAAAGATGATGCGCGACCCTGCGTTGACCTGCCGAATGAGCGCCGGGAACTTTCCTGTTGCAGGAGGCTTTGTACGGGGATTGAGGCGGAGCAGTTCATCGCCTACGGCCCAGACATTACCATCGGGATCCACAAAGGCGGGAAAGTCTCTGAACCTGGTGAGGGGCAGGTAGGTGTCTTCGTCAATACGATACTTCCCATCCGCCTCTGGATAAATACGGGCAATTCTGTTGTTTTCCGACGAGAACATGCCGGTCCAAACACTTCCGTCACTCAGTTGAAAAAGAGTAGGGTAAGCGTCCGGTGCGTCGACGGGCAACTGGAACCGGTTGTCGATGACGAACTTGTTTTGCGCAGCATCCCAGCGACGAATATCCTGGTCGTGGTCCATTCCCAAATAAATATGGCCAAGTACAAAACTCACGCCGGTCAAACGGTTCGGTACCCCCTGGTCGCTTGAGATGACCTCGGCCTTGGAGTCTTTTAGTCCGGTTGGCGCAACTTTGATGCGCAGTACTGATCCTCTTGTGCCTCCTACCCAAAGATTGCCATCCGAGTCCTCGGCCAGATACCGGCTGACGTAGATAGTATTCGGCAATCTTCCTTCATCGATCCACCTGTGGCCATCCCAGCGCATTGAACCCACACCGTCGGAATGACCAAGAAAGACACGGTCTGGAGTCTTCCGAGACTGGTAGACCGTGTAGACCTGCTGGGTGAACCCGTGAAGGGACGGTGCGACCGGAACCAGAGATGTTGCCCACCAATCTCATGACGCCTTCACCGGTAGCGGCAAGCAGTTGATCCGGAGTCTTGCCTGAAGGGTCCTTGAATACCTTCGCGTCAAAACCCTGCACGGCAGATCCAATTGGCTGAACCGTGGGGCGATGTGTTTGTGGATTGAAGACGAGCTTTTCAAGCGGCACAGATCCGTCGCCTTTTGAGATGTACACCGATCCCTGAAAAAGGGTGGCGTTCAGGCCTCCTGGGCGGGAAAAAATTGAAATGGGAGATGAGATCTCGACGCGTGAAATGCCGAAGGTGCTACCCAGCCAAAGTGCCCCATCGCGGTCTTCGTAGGCGCTCAGGACGTCCGAATCAATGAGCCCGTCCGGCACATCGATAATCTGGCTGAGTTTACCGTCGTGATCAAGGATAACCGCGCCGCCAGTCAGCGTTGTGGCGCAGATCTTTCCGTCTTTCAGAAGGATCGATTTGTAGACCTTATTCTTCTTTAGATAGTCATCGGCTTGTGTGGGAAAGGGAGTAACCTTCTGTCCATCGTAGAGAGAAAAAAGACCATCGCGTTGCGAGACAAGAATCTGATGATTGTCGTAAGGGTGCAGGTATAGCTTTGCCGCATTGCTGTAGGCATCGCCGCCCGGCAGACGGCGCAGCTCATCCCCCACAACCTCTTCCAGGCCAATCCCGCTTTGTGCTGTATATATGTGGCCGCGGACATAGGCAAGTGCCTCAAATCTGGAGTGAGCTGGTGATCTCCAGACCTGCATATTTTTGCCATCCCACCGGAAGAGGAGTTCATAGGAACGGAAGAAGGTGCCTTGCGGCGTGACGAGGGTCTGCCAAACATCCGTGAAACTGCGTGCGTTCGCCGGAACCTTGTCCAACAAGGAAATGTATTTGAGAGTCCCATTCGCATCCGGCGCCAGATAGCCAAAGCCACCGTTGCCGCCCACCCAGATTCTTCCGGAATCATCGATGGCGAGAGAACGGGCAATATCCATCCCGGTCTCAATCTTGCGAAAGGAAACCCCATCGTAGGCCACGACCGTACCGGCGGAAACACCAAAGTAGATGACACCGTTGAGCCCCTGACGGATGCTCCAAATCTGGCCGGCCTGAGAGAACGCTTTTGCCGCATGGGTTTCAATGACGGGCATGCCGACTTCCGCGCCGTATGAGCCTGGAGTAGCTGTCGGCACGTGCTGACTGGTCTGCGCCGTGACGATGGGAGCGAGCACCATCGCCATCAAGACACGCTGAATGATGCGTAGATGAACTGCAACTCGTTGAGGCAATTGAATTTCCAATGGTGATGAGGGGAACAGCAGTGATAGTAATATGCCCACGCGTGCAAGTCGAGGAGTATTTTTCACGATAAGAGGAGTTGGCGACGACGGCCACACCACGCAAGGATGCCTTCGGAAATCTTCTTCAACGTGCTGAGATGAAGCTGTATTCCCGATAAATGCCCAAGACTTAGTGGCTTGTATTTATGCTTTTTGAGCGGAAAGGAAAATTGCTGGCGGAGAGAGTGGGATTCGAACCCACGTTAGAGTTTCCCCTAAACACGCTTTCCAAGCGTGCGCCTTCAACCACTCGGCCATCTCTCCCGGTCGGTTTCGCCTTTTTGAATGTACCATAGCGACGCGCTTGGTTCCGGGACAGCGGTGCGCAGGTGGGAGCACCTGTAGTGAGCTGCAGAGAAAAGAGAACCACGGCTCTGCGCGAAGAGAATGTAATCGTTTACTCGCGTTGCCGCGCTGATTTATAGTGGCCGGTTGTTGGGCGCAAGGCTCGTCGCCCTTTCCAGGAGAAATTCAACCCCCTCTTTATAGGAGTATCTATGTCTGGTATCTCTCGTCGTTCGCTGCTGTCTTCCGGTGTGGCGCTTTCTGCCGCCACGTTTGCTTCGCGCTCCGCCTTTGCACGGGCAGCGGCGCTCCTGGCCGCTGAAGTGGAGAAGGCGCATGCGGGTGCGCTGCCTGCTGTGGCTCCGCGCGAGCAGTACCTCTTTGACTTTGACTGGAAGTTCACGTTTGGCAACGGGAACGATCCACGCAAAGACCTGGGCTTTGGCATGGGGCAGGGGGACTTCTCCAAAACGGGCGATTTTGAGTTTGCCAAGGTGAAGTATGACGACGCGAACTGGCGTGAGCTGAATCTGCCGCATGACTGGGCTGTGGAGCTGCCGTTTGTGTGGGACGACGAGCAGGCGTCGCATGGGTTCAAGCCGCTGGGGAGGCGCTATCCGGAGACGTCGGTGGGTTGGTATCGGCGTGTGTTTGAAGTGCCGGAGACGGACAAGGGGCGTCGACTGGCGGTGGAATTCGACGGCGCGTTCCGCAGCGTGCTGGTTTGGGTGAACGGCATTTTTGTAGGCCGGAATGACAACGGCTATGCGCCGTTCCGGTTTGACATTACGGACTTTATTGAGCTGGGCAAGCCGAACTGCATTACGCTGCGCGTGGATGCGGCGTTTGGCGATGGATGGTTTTACGAGGGCGCAGGGCTTTACAGGCACGTGTGGCTTACGAAGACAGATGCGCTGCACCTGGGCAAGTGGGAGAGCTTTGTTCGCAGTGAAGTGAAGGGAAGCAATGCCGCGCTGACGCTGGAGACGGTTGTAGAGAACGACGGCGCGCAGAGCGAACAGGCGCGCGTGACCTGGACGATCAAGGACGCGGACGGAAAGACGGTGGCGACGGCGGAGGCGGCGGCCCAACAAGTTGCGGCGGATGGGAAGGCGACCTACAGCACGACGGCGGAGCTGGCGGGAGTGAAGCTGTGGTCGACCGAGGAACCGTATCTATATACGGCGGTGGTGACAGTGGAGACGGACGGGAAGGCGCGCGATGCGGAGCAGTTTACGTTTGGCGTGCGCACGGCGAAGTTTACGGCGGATAAGGGATTCTTTCTGAACGGGCAGCCGTTGAAGATTCAAGGCACGTGCAACCACCAGGACCATGCGGGCGTGGGCGCGGCGCTGCCGGACAGGCTGCAGTATTATCGCGTGGCCGTGCTGCAGGGTATGGGGTGCAACGCGGTGCGTACAAGCCACAACATGCCGACGCCGGAGTGGGTGGAAGCGTGCGACCGGATGGGCATGATGATGATGTGCGAGACGCGGCAGATGTCGTCGAGCCCGGAGGGAATGGCGCAGCTTGAGGTGATGGTGAAGCGGTATCGCAATTCGCCGTCCGTGATTATCTGGTCGATTGGCAACGAGGAGGGGCGACTGCAGAATGGGCCGATGGCGGAGGAAGGATTCAAGATTGCGACGGAGATGGTGCGGCGTTGCCACGAGCTTGATCCGACGCGCGTGGTGTCTGCTGCGGTGAACGGCGACAACGAGCAAGGGCTTTCGCTTGCACTGGACATTATTGGATTCAACTATCACCAGGAATACCCAGAGAAGTATCACAAGGAGCATCCGGAGCGCGCGATTTATGGGTCGGAGACATCAAGCGCGATCTGCACGCGCGGGGAGTACTCGACTGACCCGAAGCGGAACACGGTGAACTGCTATGACGGGGTGGTGCCGTGGGGCGAGACGCCGCAGGGCTGGTGGACTCTGTATGGCGGAAAGGAATGGTTGGCCGGCGGATTTGCGTGGACGGGTTTTGACTATCGCGGAGAGCCGACACCGTATGGATGGCCATCCGTGAATTCGCAGTTCGGCATTGTGGATATGTGCGGATTTCCGAAGGACTACTTCTACTACTACAAGGCGTGGTGGCGGAAGGAGCCGGCGGTGCATGTGTTTCCTCACTGGAACTGGCACGGGCGCGAAGGCGACGAGATTCCGGTGTGGGTGTATTCCAATGCGGAGGAAGTGGAGCTGCTGGTAAATGGAAAGAGCATGGGACGAAAGAAGGTTCCGAACCTGGAGCATGTGGCGTGGCAGGTGAAGTACGAGCCGGGCGCGATTGAAGCCCGCGGATATAAGGGCGGCAAGGTGGTGGCAACGGACAAGCGCGAGACCACGGGCGATGCGGTATCGATTCGCATTACCGCCGACCGGACGGAGATTGACGCAGATGGAGAAGATCTCGCCTTCATCACCGTGGAAGCGCTGGACAAGCAGGGGCGTCCAGTGCCAACGGCGGATAATCTTATCGGCTTCAAGGTCTCCGGTGAGGGCAAGCTGATTGGCGTGGGCAATGGCGATCCGAATTGCCAGCAGAGCGACAAGGAGCCCAAGCGCTCGCTTTTCAACGGATTGGCGCAGGTGATTCTGCAGTCGACGAAGCGGCCGGGCGAGATTCGTATTGAAGCTGCAAAGGAAGGCTGGGACGGAGCGGAGCTGACACCAGCCAAGCTGACCATTACGACGAAGCGGGTCGAGCTGCGGCCCGCGGTTGCGCGCGTGCGCGGCGCGTAGAAGTTTGGAAGTGATGGCCACCCTTCGCGCTCCGCAACATGTGCGCGAAGGGTGGTTTTTTATTGAGAGAACTGTTTCAGCAGTGCATCTGCCTCGTCGTAGCCGCACGGAATCTCCACGCCTTCCAAAGAGGCTCCCGCCTCCAGCAATGGCGCAACCCACTCCGGCGTGCGACGCCGCTTCCAATAGGAGTTCGTGCAGGCGCTGATAGCCCGTTGCAGCGGTGTACGCCCGCGCCCATCCTTCGCATTCACATCTGCTCCGCGAGTGAGCAGATGCTTCACGGTCTCAGGACAGCCACGCCATGACGCCACATGCAGCGCAGTGGATTCGGGAGCTTCATCAAAGTAGGCGTCGCCCGTGTAGCGGGCATCGACGGGGATACCGAACTCCAGGAGACAGGCAATGCCTTCGCTGTTGCCGTTGCCGGCGAACTCCGCAAGTAGTTGACCGCCCAAAGGACGCATAAGAAAGAGAAGCTCCTTGTCCGCGGAGGCCAGAGTGCGTGCCTGCTCCATTTCGCCACGGGCGCAGGCTGCAACCAGTTGATCGATACCCACAAACTGCGGATCGACACCGCGCCTATCCAGGGCGAGCAGAAAATCTCCGCGCCCCTTGTACGCGGCCATCGCGGCGGCAGTCCTGCCGTCGTGCACATTCCGCAGCAATGGATCGGCGCCGTGATCCAGCAGCAGCTCAAGAATTTCAAGCCCGTTGTCACGCTGGATGGCGTGCTGCAGTGCGTTGCGTCCCCAGCGGGGCATGAGGTTGGGGTCTGCGCCAAATTCAAGAGCCATCTTCATGCCACTGAAGTCATGCCAGTCAGCCTTGCGCACGAGCAGCCAGCATTTTTTGGTCGCATCGAGTTTGCCGCTCTCCAGCAACACCTGCATCACGCTGTTGTCGTAGCTTTCGGGCACGTGGTAAGCAGTCTCTTCATCGATATTGGGATCGGCGCCGCGCTCCAGCAGAAGCCGGGTCACATCGGCGTTTTGTGCAAGACCGGCCGCGCCATAGAGTGCGCTCTCCAGAATTTTCCGTGGCTTTGGATGATCGATGGTTTCGTACCAGCCAGTCTGCGCGTCCGCGCCCGCATCGAGCAGCGCGTGCAGTGTTGCCACAAACCCATGGCTCCGCGCCTTGTCCAGTCGCAGATAGCGCGAGAAGCAAAGGTAAGTTACGGCATCCCACGCGTACACTCCGCCCTTTGCCTTCGCCAGGCTGCGGTCCTTCGCCAGAAAATCCCGCACGCCTTCCGTATCGCCCAGCACCGCTGCGGTGTAGATGCTGGCGCGCGAGACCTGCGGATACAACCCCCGAATGGCTTCGGCTTCTTCCAGCGTTCCAGCTGCATGGTCGCCCTCGCGCGGTACGCTGGCTGCAATCAGAAATGCCTCCACCGGATCATGAATGGCTTGCATGGATTGTGTGATCAGAATGCGTTCGATTGCGCGGGCAAATTCAGGCCAGTTTTCGATTCCATGTTCGCGCGCAATCACCAACTGCGCGTCGGCCAGGGTCACGATGCGGCTTGGCGGTCGCGGATGAAATTGCCGCAAGCGTTCCAACGCCTCTGCATTGCCAAGCGCACATGCGCGGCTCAGTTCCTTGGCCTGTTTACGGTATTGTTCAAGGTTGGGACGGGCAGGGAATTGTTTCTGAGACATACGAAGCTCCTTTCGTTGGGTGCCTGGAGTCCGCATGCGTCAGGCTGAAAGAAGATTCGTCAAATTGTCTTCAATGAAGGTGGGCACGGCCCTTTCCGCGGACTGGATGCGCCCTACGCGCTAATATCTACGCTAGTCCGCTCCGCCATTCCGTGTCAATCCGCTCACGCCGCGTCGCGCGAATCCGCCGTCTCCAAATTGTCCTTTACCAGATCACAAAAGGCCTTCATCGCCGGAGAAACCCACTTGTCCTTGTGCCATAAAATGTGGGTCGAAATATCCAGGGTTGGTCCGGCCCAGTGCAGCGCCTTTATTTGCTGCGAGCGTAGTTCACTGGCAACCACGATTGCGGGGAGGATGGCGAGTCCGAGTCCCGCTGCCACGCATTTCTTGATCGCTTCCACGCTGTTGAACTCCGTAATGTGACCGGGCTTCACATTCTGCATCGCGAGTGCTCGATCCAGCTTCGCGCGATACCCACAACCATTTTCAGTGAGAAGCAAAGTCTGCCCGGCAAGATCGGTTGGTTTTACCGTGCGTTTCTTCGCCAAAGGGTGCAATGGATGACACAACAGAAAAATGCGCTCGGTCCGGAGTGGCATGACGTGAATGGCGGGATTCGCGATTTCGTCCTTCATATAGATGGCCAGATCAACCTTGCCGGTTTCCAGATCGACCAGGAGTGGATCTGGCGTATCCGGCCTGAAAATGATCTCCACGCGAGGATACCGCTTGCGGAATGCGCTCAGCACGCGCGGTAGCCGATAGGTCACCACGCTCTCGGGTGCCCCAATGCGCAAGGGCCCACTCGGTTCCGCGCCGCTCTGCACCGCACGCAACCCGTGCTGCATGGACTCCAGGGCCTTCTCAGCAAAGGGTAGAAATCTCCGTCCCGCGTCTGTCAGTGTCACTCGTCTGCCCAGGCGGTCAAACAGCGGAACCCCAATCTCCTGTTCCAACGCCTTTATCTGTGAGGTCACATTGGACTGCACAGTGTGTACGCGCTCCGCGGTTCGGGTAAAGTTCAGCTCTTCCGCAAGTACAGTAAAGATTTGTAGTTGCCGGACTTCCATATGCCATCTCTCCTGCAGATGGAATGCATTCTATCAATCTATTGGACGAATGCGTAGTTTTTCCGCAGACTTCATTCATGAGGCACTCCTCCAATGCCTCGGAGGTCGGAAATGCAGTCGCAAACGAAAGTTGAACAGCGCGAAACAGTTTCAGACAACCAGCCAGTCGCAAACTCCACAAGTTGCTCGCAAGATTCGGAATGTGCTGCGTGCGCCGCTCGCGGCAAAATCCGTGGCATGAACATTCGCTATACCGTCGCCGCAATGCTCTCATTTTCACTACTGGTTATCGGTGCACTCCTCGCGTCCACCTCGGTTCTATGGGCTGATCCCATAGCTGCCCCGCATACCACCATCGTCGTCAACGGCACGGACCGGCTTGCGCCGGGAGAGTGGGATGCTTTTGTCGCCGCATTAAAGGCCAACTTGCATGCGGCCGAAGACGCGTCGGCTAACATCGACAGGAACCCGGTCATCCTCCCTGACAACGAACTCGTTGTCGGTCTCGATATTGACGATCCAATTGTTGTCTTTCTGCATGGGGACTGCACGCCTCAGCTCAACGCAGGTCCCCGCTTTGAGGGTGGCCGTCTGGGATGGGTCAATGATAAAGATGGATCCATCGAACCCTTCATTCATATCGAGTGCGACAACATTGTGCGCATGCTCTCACCCGTCTTCTTCCACCTTAGCCGCCAGGAACAGATCAAAGCCATGGGAGAGGCGATGGCGCGCGCCACTCTTCATGAATGGGTGCACGTGAAGCGCGGTGAACCGAGCCATGACAAGGCGGGGATTGAAAAGGCGCATTACTCACTGCGCGATCTTATTCCCGACTTTTGCATTCCAGTTCCCGCAAAGCCGCAAGCCTGTTTCCCGGCGGACATTGGCGGAGCGTTTTAAGTCTCTCTCTTTTAGCCCGCATAGGGAGTCATCGCTTTCGTAATTCCGCATGCGCTTTTTTGAGCCACCCCTGCCATTGGTTGATGAAGTTCGCCGGCGCGCTGAAGGATATCTTCACTACAACTTTCCGCGCGCCCGCAGTTGGTTTCTGCTCTGTGTTCCGTCTCCCGTTCGGACACCGCGCAGCACGGCAGATGCCATCTTTTTCCTGCTTTTCGCTTAATTTCGCCTCAACCACATGGTTTTCTTGGATTGTGCGCAGATTGGGCGTTTAGAATCGGTGCGCAACACGCTCCCCAATCTTTTGCGACTTTTCCGGGGTCTGCCATGCGCGCCAAATCGTTTGCCATTTTCGTATGCTTGCTTTGTCTGTGCGAATTTGCGCACGCGCAAATGATCAACATGGAGAGCAGTCGCGTAGCGATGAACGAGCTCTCGGGTCCATGGCGTTTCCACACGGGGGACAACCCCGCGTGGGCCAATCCGACCTTCGACGACTCCCACTGGTCGCTCCTTACCGCGAGCAAGCCCTGGTCAGAGCAGGGATACCAGGGCTATACGGGGATGGGCTGGTACCGCTTGCATGTTGTGGTCCCGGCGCAGCACGAACCACTGGCTTTCTATCTTCCGAATGTCGATGAAAGCTGCCAGGTTTTCGCCAATGGTCAGCTCATCGGTCAGGTTGGCGGTTTGCCTCCCCACCCCAGATTGGTCATACAAAGCCGGACGTTGTTTCCAATTTCCGACAAGGTACTAGTTCCCGGTCAACCCTTGCTCATCGCTGTCCGAGTGTGGCACTCGCCGATATTTGCAGGAGTAGCCGGAGGCGGTGTCTATCCAGCGCCCAGCATAGGCAGCAAAAGCACGATCGAAGAATGGAACAGGCTGCAGAGCGGCGCAATGTCCTGGCAAAATGCCGGCTACATCGTGGAGTTTTACGGTAACTTCCTCACTGCATTGGCGGGGCTGGGTCTGTTTGTCATGCGACGCGGAGAAAAGGAATACTTCTGGTTCGGCATAAGCCAACTCGTCTGGGCAATCTACGGTGCGATTGGGTTTATTGTCGCATTCCGGTCCACGGGATACTACAGCTACTTCTTAATTAACACCAGCGTCTATGGCGTTGCTACCCTCTTTCAGATAGAGTTCCTCGTGGCCTTTCTGCGCCAGCGCAGAAGCCCCATCTATTGGGCGACTGTCGCCTGTGCTCTGTTGTCCACCGCCGCCAATCTTCATTCCGCCTATGTAGGAGAGACCTCGTACGGATTCCTATACGCCATCGCTGCCGTTGGTACGCTCAGCGGGGAACTCGCGTTGCTCGTAGTTGGCAGCGTACAGAAGAACCTGGATGCACCTTTTCTTCTTCTCCCGTACTCGATCATGCTCTTCGTCGGTATATTGAGTGCGCGCTTCCGGTTTCCCTATTTGGCTACGGAGAATCTCGGGCAGTTCTTGTACGCGACAATTCGTTGGCCATTTGTCATCAACGCATTCCAGTTGGCTGGTGCTTTTGAAATGTTCTCTGTCCTCGTTGTGCTGGTGCGCCGCTATGCGCGAAGCCGCAGAGATGAAGAGCGTTTGGAGGCTGAACTCGAAGCTGCCCGCATAGTCCAGAAGGTTCTCATCCCTGAAGACATTCCACCCATCGCCGGATTTCAGGTCCACACCGTCTACAAGCCCGCAGGCCAGGTTGGAGGAGACTTCTTCCAGGTCATTCCACTTGAGACGGGCGGAGCTCTCATCGTAATCGGCGACGTCAGCGGCAAGGGCTTGCCTGCAGCCATGACTGTATCGCTGCTCGTCGGCACATTCCGCACCCTTGCGCATTACACCAGCAGCCCGAGAGAGATTCTCAGCGCCATGAACCAGCGCATGCTCGCCCGCAGCAAAGACGGATTCACAACATGCCTGGTGCTGCGTCTCGACCCGGATGGCAAGATGACCATTGCCAATGCTGGCCACATTGCCCCGTATGTGGGGAGCCACGAAGTTCAGGTTGTGAACGGACTGCCACTCGGCTTGACGTCCGGCACCAGCTATGCCGAAGTGGAAGTCTCGCTGGCGCCTGAGGAGCACCTGACGCTTCTTACCGATGGTGTTGTCGAGGCCCGTTCCCACAACGGCGAACTCTTCGGATTTGAGCGCACCGCGGCCATTTCTGATGAATCCGCGGAAAAGATTGCAGAGGCCGCGCAAGCTTTTGGTCAGGAAGATGACATTACGGTCCTATCCCTTACGCGCAGGGATTCGGATGAATTCGAGAAGGCCTTTCAAAAGCCTCCCGCTTTATCGCCGGTCCCGGCCTGATCGGGGCTTTCAAGCACCTTCTGCGAGCCAATGGATGGACCTGTACAGTAGGGAAATGGGTTCGCAAACCACCACTCGGGCACAATGGAAAACTGAACTCCGCGCCATGGTCGCGCTCGCAGTCCCCGTGGTGCTCAGCGAACTGGGCTGGATGCTGCAGGGCGTGGTGGACACCATCATGGTGGGACGCCTGGGACCTGTGGCCATTGGCGCCGTTGCCGTGGGGAACGCCGTGTACTATGCGCCCTCGCTCTTCGGCGTGGGCCTGCTGCTGGGGCTGGATACGCTGGTGGCGCAGGCGTACGGACGTAGCGATCACGATGAGTGTCATCGCTGGTTTGCGCAGA
Organism: uncultured Acidobacteriaceae bacterium; assembly: GCA_963814335.1. GTDB lineage: Bacteria > Acidobacteriota > Terriglobia > Terriglobales > Acidobacteriaceae > Telmatobacter. The sequence goes on from CAWFCO010000006.1 coordinate 319,347, forward strand.
GCGTTTATATTGCGCTCGTCGCCACTCCGCCGCTGATGCTGCTCACCATTGGGGCAAGCTACGGCTTTGTCCGCTTCGGTGTCATACCGCAGGTGGCGCATCTGGCCGGCGGATATCTGCGCATCCTCAGCTTCAGCACATTGCCGCTGCTGTTGTACAGCGGAGCGCGCCGTTACCTGCAGGGAGTAGGGCAGGTCCGCGTTGTCACGATAACGTACGTTGTGGCCAACCTGCTGAACTGGGGTTTCAACTGGGTTCTGATTTATGGCAAGCTGGGCTTTCCTGCTCTGGGCGTGAATGGTTCGGCTCTCTCTACATGCATTGCGCGTGTGGGCATGGCCGGCGGGTTGTTTGTTTTTGCGTGGCGGTATGAGCGTAAGCGTGGCCATCCGCTGTTTGCGCACTGGGCCAGGCCGCAGATTGAGCGCATTCGAGCATTGGTGAAGCTTGGGTTGCCGGCCGCAGGACAGATTGTTCTTGAAGTCGGCGCATGGAATCTGGCCACTTTCTCCGCGGGCTATCTCACTCCAGTTGCACTGGCCACGCACACCATCGCGCTGAGCTACGCAAGTCTGACCTACATGGTGCCGCTCGGAATCTCCTCAGCCGCGGCGGTCAGCGTGGGCCATGCCGTGGGAGCGGGCGATCCCCATCGCGCGCGTCGCGCGGGATGGCTTGCTCTGGGGCTTGGTACGTCGTTCATGCTCTGCGCGGCACTGGTATTTTTCATTGCGCCGGTGCCGCTGATCGCTTTGTATACGCGCGACCCCGCGGTGATGGCGGTGGGACCGAGCCTGCTTGGCCTGGCGGCGGTCTTCCAGGTCTTTGACGGAGTCCAGACCGTCTCCACCGGAGCTCTCCGCGGACTGGGTGAAACACGCATTCCCATGCTCGCCAATCTGGTGGGTTACTGGGTGCTCGGCCTGCCGCTTGGCCTCACGCTCTGCTTTCTTGCGCATCGCGGCATTTACGGCCTCTGGATTGGGCTCACGCTCGCCCTCATCATTATTGCCCTCAGCCTATTGAGCCGATGGAATCGCGATTCACGCCTTGTCTCGGCCGCGCCCGCTTCCACTGTAACGCCTTGAATCAGCGACAGTTCATCGGCATGGCTCGCAAAACGCCGTGACCGGAGCCGTAATGGGGAACTGACCTCTCTACGCTCTGCGTACTCCGCTCAGGTCCACGCAAACGCAAAGGGAAGTTCCTTTTTTGCACAGATTTGCGCTGTTGTCTCACTCGGTACTTTGGGCCCAAACCAAAGGGTCAGCACGCGGTACGGCAACATTGAGTGGCGACTATAATAACTGGGTAGTTGAAAGATGCGTTCTTTCTAGAATCTATCTGAAGGGATTCCCGCCAAATGGCGACTGGAGACCTTGCCCTGGGTCAAGCACAGGGCGCAAAACCCTCACGCTCTCGCGTGACGAATGACTTCAGCATTATCGTAGCAACGGTTAACGGATCCGGCTCTCAATCCGCCAATAGCGTTCTGCTGAAGAGTATTTTTGGAATGGGTGTGCCCGTAAGTGGCAAGAACCTATTTCCCTCGAACATCGCCGGACTGCCAACCTGGTACACCATTCGCGCAAGCAAGGACGGCTATGTGGCCCGTAAGCGCGAAATCGACGTACTGGTGGCTTTGAACCCCGAGACTGCCAAGCAGGATATTCTCGGACTCCCCCCCGGTAGCTGCGCCATTTACGAAGAGGCGATGAACCTCAAGCAATACCGCGATGACGTTGTCTGCTACCCCGTCCCATTCGACAAACTGACCGCTGCCGTTTGCCCTGAGGCCAAGCTGCGCAAGCTGGTCAAGAACATGATCTACGTTGGTGTACTGGCGCAGTTGCTCTCCATTGACCTGAACGTCATTGAAACCAATATCAAAAAGCAATTCGCCAAAAAGCAGAAGGTATTCGATCTCAACTTCAACGCCGTCAAGTCTGGCTTTGATTACGCCCAGCAAAACCTGACCAAGCAGGATCCGTTCGTTCTGGAACACATGGACCAGACCGCCGGCAAGATCATCATTGATGGCAATGCGGCCTGCGGCATGGGAGCGGTTTTCGCTGGCGTCACCGTTGTTGCGTGGTATCCCATTACGCCTTCCACGTCGCTGATTGAAGCCACCACCGACATGCTCAAGAAGCTCCGCGTTACCGATGAGGGTAAAGCCACCTTTGCTGTGGTTCAGGCGGAAGACGAGCTGGCAGCCATCGGCATGGTGCTCGGCGCAGGCTGGGCCGGTGCACGTTCCATGACCTCCACCTCCGGCCCCGGCATCTCGCTCATGGCAGAGTTTGCTGGTCTCGGCTACTTCGCTGAGATTCCCGGCGTCATCTTCGACGTACAGCGTACTGGGCCCTCAACGGGCATGCCTACGCGCACTTCGCAGGCTGACCTTCTTTCCACAGCCTTCCTCTCCCATGGCGACACCAAGCATATCGTCTTGTTGCCTGGTTCTGTGAAGGAGTGCTTCGAGTTTGGTTATAGCGCATTCGATCTCGCCGAGCGCCTGCAGACGCCCGTCTTTGTGCTCACCGATCTCGACCTGGGCATGAACAACTGGATGTCCGAGCAGTTCGACTATCCCGAAAAGCCCTTCGATCGCGGCAAGGTTCTCACCAAGGAGGATCTTGATCGCCTGGGCGGCTTTGCGCGTTACAAGGACGTGGATGGGGATGCGATAGGCTGGCGTACGTTGCCCGGCACCATGCATCCCAAGGCTGCGTACTTCACACGCGGTTCCGGACACAACGATGCGGCCGGCTACACCGAGAAGCCGGAAGAGTACCTGGCCATCATGGACCGCTTGACGCGCAAGTTCGAAAACGCGCGCACACTGGTACCGGCGCCCGTCACGGTCAGGAATCCCGGCTCCAAGATCGGTTTCCTCGCCTACGGCACCACGGACTTCGCGCTGCGCGAGTCAATCGACCAGATTGAACGGAAATACAACACCAAGGTCGATTACATGCGTATCCGTGCATACCCGTTCGCACATGAGATTCATGACTTCGTGGCCGCGCATGAGCGCGTCTACGTCGTCGAACAGGATCGCGATGCACAATTGGCCAGCCTGCTCAAGCTTGACCTTCCGGCAGAGCAGACCACCAAGCTGCGCAGCATTCTGCATTACAACGGATTACCGGTCGACGCCGAATCCATCACCGAAGAATTTGTTACACGGGAGGGATTGTAATGGCGACCGCAGCACCAGCTCCCAAGGTCAATCGCATCGGACTGCCCATCATTGACTATCGCGGTGGCAAGTCCACGCTCTGTGCGGGTTGCGGACACAACGCAATCAGCGAGCGCATTATCGACGCCATGTATGAGATGGGCGTTGAGCCCGAGCGCGTCATGAAAATGTCCGGCATCGGCTGCTCGTCCAAGAGCCCTGCCTACTTCATGAGCCGCTCGCACTCCTTTAACTCCGTGCACGGCCGCATGCCATCGGTTTCCACGGGCGCCATCCTGGCCAACCACACCATGAAGATGCTTGGCGTCTCCGGCGACGGTGACACAGCCTCCATCGGCATGGGACAGTTTGTGCACCTCATGCGCCGCAACATCCCGATGATCTACATCATCGAAGACAACGGCGTGTATGGTTTGACGAAGGGCCAGTTCTCGGCCACCGCCGATATCGGCTCCAAACTCAAGACCGGCATCATCAACGAACTTCCGGCCATCGATACATGCGCGCTTGCCATCCAGCTCGGCGCAACGTTCGTGGGCCGCTCGTTCTCGGGCGACAAGAAGCAGTTGCTCGCCATGTTGAAGGCTGCCATCGCGCACAACGGCACGGTCATGCTCGACGTCATCAGCCCCTGCGTGACCTTCAACGATCACGAAGGCTCCACGAAGAGCTACAAGTTCATGCAGCAGAACGACGAGCCCATCAACGAAGTCGGCTTTGTGCCCAGCTTCGAAGAGATCGAAGTCGATTACGACTCCGGCGAGGTCTACGACGTGGAGATGCATGACGGCTCAAGCCTGCGCCTGCGCAAGCTGCATGAGGACTACGACCCCACCGACAAGGTGAAGGCCGTGAAGACGCTGATGGAGTCGCACGCCAACAACGAAGTGCTCACCGGCGTCTTCTACATCGACACCAAGCAGCCCAGCTTCACGGATCTGCTGAACATGGTGGATGAGCCGCTGGCCACACTGCCCGAGTCGATGACGCGTCCTCCGAAGGCGATGCTCGACAAGCTGATGAGCAACCTGCAATAGTCGGCTTCCTCGTTCCACACAAAGGCCCCGCGTCGAGCGGGGCTTTTGCTTGTAGTTGTACCCAATTCATCGCGAAGCGATGAGCGGAATTTTTACATCTATCCACTCCCAAAAGCGGGGCACCGGTGAATCTAGACATTGGCAAATTAAGATCATGGCCTAAATTGCGGGAAGACCTAAGCATTTGCAAGAACTACTCTACCCGCGACCTTTTTGGGGTCGAGTTAGATATTCATCCTCATATTCTCCGATATTCCCGGGGTCGATGTCTTAAGTGTCGAAATATGCTGAGATACGCGCACGACGATATCGTCTTGCGAAGCGTCGATCTTCACTACTATCCCGGGCGTGTCACGCAGTCGTGAGAACTGCTCAGCCATTTGGTATCTTGATGTCCAAGCAATACCGTAAACGCCATTCTCGTGTCTCTCGCGATCTCTGACCTCTATACGGGTTACGTTCTGCGGCCATTGTATGGTGGTGCAAAGTATCGAATTGCGTCTGTAAACAGGTATAAATCAGTTTTTCAGTGCCCTTGGTATCGTCCGGGACAGGTCACGCGACCATGTCCAGAGATTGAAGTAGAGCTCTCGACGCTTTCTTCGATGTCGAGTCTTCGGACCCGGCCTCAAGCAGCCTTTGAGCGCATGGAACCGAAGACGGTTGGTCCAGACAGGGACCAACAGCAGTTTGTTGCTGCCTCAAGACCTTCGAGAGTCGCCCCGCGACAAATACCATTGAGAACTTCCTGACTGAGTCGCTCTTTTCCACCCAATTCAAGTTGATCTAGCAATTGACGCCTTCTCTTTGAATTTGGAGGTGGCGCAGCAAATGGTCATAGGCGCTTGTTGTTCTCACCAAAATCAATTACGAAACGTAGCGTATCCGAAAGATGACCTCTGCGCATGACCCGGATTTCGCAGATCGGTGGCGACTAAAGCCAATCCGGTGCGATGAACTTGATCCTAGGGTATCTGACTACGGGTGCTTGGGGAGTTCGGCCACTCTCGCGGCGCACAAGCGTCGATTGTTCCATGCAAGGCTCCGTCCAGCAATGCCTGCAGAGAATTTCCGCATGTTGGTGCACACTGGTCTGGAATGCAAAATCATTTCTTCGACAACGCCGCACGTCTTCGTATTCACACGTCAACTGCTTTCGAATTCAAATATGGACTGCCAAGTCGTTTGGAATCAGATATGGTCCCGGATAGCTGTTTGGGAAAGTTATTGATATCAAGACTATAGATCTAGAGGAAAAGTTTTTATGATCCGCGAATGCACCCACATCACGCCTGGCCAATGTTCGCTGACCACTTCCGACTTCCGACTTCCAACTGACCCATTACACTATCTCCACCCATGAAAAACTCAGCCGAATCTTTCCGCTCTCCTTCCCGCCGCAATCTCCTCAAGTCCGGCCTGCTGGCCGGAGCTGCTGCCGCCCTCACACCTGGGCATGGCTCTGCATCGCCTTCCTCGTTCGATGCGCCTTCCGTTCCTGCGTTTGAATTTGAGGAGATGGGCGCGGCCGAGCTGCAGAGCGAAGATGCAATCGGGCGAGCTCACCGCGCGCAAGTTCGCCGAGGCCTACCTGGCCCGCATCGAAGCCATCGATCAGAATGGTCCGACACTGAAAGCTGTGATTCAGACCAATCCTGATGCACTGAAGATTAGCCGAAGAGCTTGACCGCGAGCGCAAGGAGCGCGGTCCGCGCGGTCCATTGCATGGATTGCCCGTGCTGATCAAGGACAACATCGCCACAGCCGACCACATGGAGACGACCGCTGGCTCGCTGGCTCTGGTCGGTTCAAAGCCGCCGAAGGATTCATTTGTCGCGAAAAAGCTGCGCGAGGCCGGTGCGCTGATTCTGGGCAAAACCAACTGCAGTGAGTGGGCCAACATTCGCTCCGGCCATTCCACCAGCGGCTGGAGCGGCCGCGGCGGACAGACGAAGAATCCATACGCGCTGGATCGCAACCCGTGCGGGTCGTCTTCGGGTTCCGGTTCCGGTGTCTCGGCGAATCTTTCTGCGCTTTCCATCGGCACGGAAACCAATGGCTCCATCGTCTGCCCCTCGTCCATCAACGGAGTGGTTGGCATCAAGCCGACCGTTGGCTTGTGGAGCCGCGCAGGTATTATCCCCATCTCGCACTCGCAGGACACGGCTGGCCCCATGTGCCGCACGGTGCGCGACGCGGCAACGCTGCTTGGCGCAATGACCGGCGTGGATCCGGACGACAAGTACACTGCAGCCAGTGCAGGGAAGTCGCACACCGACTACACCAAGTTCCTTGACCCCAACGGTGCGCGCGGCATGCGCATCGGCGTGGCGCGGCATTTCTTCGGATTCAGCGAGAAGGTTGATCCCATCATTGAGGCGCAGCTTGACGTGCTGAAGAAGCTGGGTGCCGTAATTGTGGATCCTGCGGACATCGACCACCGGCCGCGAGATGGGCAAGCATGAGCTTACCGTTCTGCTCTATGAGTTGAAGGCCGACCTCAACGCGTATCTCGCCTGGCTTGGACCCAATGCGCCTGTTCACACGTTGCAGGACATCATCGAATTCAACGAGCGCAACCGCGAAAAGGAAATGCCTTACTTCGGCCAGGACACCTTCCTTGATGCGCAGAAAAAAGGGCCGCTCACGGACAAGGAATACATCGACGGTCTGGCCGCGAATCACAAATTCTCGCGCGCTGAGGGCATTGACGCCACCATGGATAAGTACAAGCTTGACGCCCTTGTTGCGCCCACCGCAGGGCCCGCATGGCCCACTGATCTCATCAATGGGGATGCGGACAGCGGCGGCAGCTCCGGCCCGGCGGCTATAGCAGGCTATCCCAACATTACTGTGCCCGCCGGCTTCATCTTCGGCATGCCCATTGGAATCTCGTTCTTCGGTCGAGCCTGGTCGGAGCCCACGCTCATCAGGATTGCCTATGCCTACGAGCAGGCTACCCACTTCCGCAAGCCGCCGAAGTTTTTACCCACTGCCGATTTGACAGTTTGAGAAGTCGTTGCGAATGTTCCCAGGGCAGGTGAAGCATCGCGTTCGCCTCACAAAACTAAAGCCCCGCTTGCCGCGGGGCCCCCTGTCCTACCTTGGTTTTCGAGAAGTTCGAAATGAAGACTCAATCGACCAAAGCTTATTCCCCCGACTTCGGATTGATCCGCACGCCCATTGAGTTCAGCTTATGCCGGGCCTGTGCGGCTTCGGTTGTCTGCGGATAGCGATGTATCAGCGAACGCAACTCCTGGATGCCAGCCTGGCGCTTGTCGGTCTTGAATAGAGAATCGGCCTTGTGCAACTGCGCTGTGGGCGCATTCACGCTGCCGCTGAAACCTTCAAGCACGCCGTTGTACGCCTTGATGGCATCGTCATACTTCTTCTGCCTGTAGGCAATTTCACCCAGATAGAACTGCGCACTTCCCGAGAGGTCGTCCATCGGGTAGTAGTGCACCACATCGCTGAACTCGCCTTCCGCCACGGAATACTTCGCCGCGTTAAAGTCGCGGAGCCCGGCTTGAAAAGTCGCCTGCAAGGGCGGGGCTGCATTCACCGCAGGCGTCCCCGCCATCGGCTTTCCATCGGAAGCCATACCGCCTCCCGGCCCGTTGGGCTGATCGCCCTGAGGCGCAGGCTGCGTACCCGGCTGGCCCGTATCGCCCGGCATTCCGGTTGCGGGCGGCGGGTTCTGGATATTCTGCAACTGGCTCTGCATGTCCTGCAGTTGCTTGTCCACTTTGGCAATGCGGGTCTTCAGTTCGTCAATCGAGTCATTCAGGCTTTGCACCTGTCCTGAGACCGCATCGATTTTCCCACTCACGCCATTACCCTGGTTGTTGACCTTTTGCTGCAAATCGTTCACCACTTGCGTCATCTGGTTGGTTTCGTCGGCGGTCTGCTCCACCATGTGCTGCAGCACGCCAAAGCGCGAGTCCACGGTGGACTGCAGGCGCTGCACCATGTCCATCAGCTGCTGCACCTGCGTTTGCAGTGCGATGATTTCCTTTGACACGGCGTGTGCCGGGGGCGGCGCCATCAGAAGCAGTGCACCAAATATTGCGGATACGGTTGCGGTACGAACGGTCTTGCGAGCAATTTTCATAATTCACCTATCGCAGATAAAGCAGCGGCAACTCGCACTTGCAAGCGCGAGCTGCCGCTGGAGTTCTTAAGTGTGGACGCTGCCGTGGTCCGGCTGGTTAGCGTTCACCCGTTTATTGATCCATCGTGAAGCCGGCCCGGCGGTTGAGCTGCCAGCACGACTCGTTGGACTCGGTGCAGAAGGGCTTCTCCTTGCCGTAGCTGATCACACGAATACGGCTTGCCGCGACGCCTGCATTTACCAGCGCGGTCTTCGCCGAATCCGCACGGTTCTGGCCCAGCGCCAGGTTGTACTCATTCGATCCGCGCTCATCGCAGTAGCCGCCGATCACGATCTTGATGTTCGGGTGGCTGACCAGATACGACGCATCTTTCGACAGCACAGACTGCGCATCGCTGCGAATGTCATAGGAATCGTAGTCGAAGAAGATGGGCTGCACATTGGCCTGGAACTCTTCTTCGGCGCTCATCGTGTTGGTGGGAACCTGCACTGCAGGAGGCGCACTCACAGTTACGCGTGCGCTTGCCTCGGCACTTCCGCCGTCGCCGCGCGCCACCAGGTGGTAGGTCGTCGACTCAGTCGGTGTTACCGTTTTGACGCCCGCAGTGGGAACGTCACCAATTCCGTCGATAGACACGCTGGTTGCGTCCGTCGTGCGCCATGTCAGGGTCACCTGCTCACCGGCTGAAACCGAAGTCGGTGATGCGGTGAGTTGTGCCGTCGGGGCCGGAGCAGAGACTGCCGGAGCGGTGGCCATGGGCGGCGGTGGCTGTTTCTTCTTGCAGCCGGCAACGGCAGTCAGCGCGACAACAAGGGCAACAGGAATCACAACACGATTTCTCAAATTCAATGCAATACTCCTTCACGTTCCTTTTGAAATTCAAAAAAATGATTCCGCATTTACCACAACAATTTTAGACCCAACCCCGCGAACGACTCATTGATCCCGATAGCTCGCGCGGTCCTGTACCTTACTTCCAGCTCCAGTCGGGCATAAAGTTGTTGCCCGTTTTGGTTAGTTGGTGCTGCTGCGTGCCATCGGCAAGCATCGACCAGATCTGCGTCCTTCCGCCAACCATCCGTTCAAACACAATGTGCCGCCCGTCCGGCGCCCACGACGGAAAGTCGTTGGTGCCAGAGTCGTGCGTCAACTGAATAAAGCGCAGGCTTGCAATGTCCATCACGTAGATGTCCTGCCCGCCTGGTGCGCCCGGTCCATACTTGCGGTTCCAGCTAAAAGTCAAGAATTGTCCATTAGGAGACCATGACGGCGAAACGGCATAACCTTGATCCGTCATCCGGTGAACGTTGGAGCCGTCCTGGTCCATGATGTAAATCTGCGGCAGCCCCGTGCGTCCGCTAGCCCAGGCAATCTGGGCGTTGGTCTTGGGGTTCCATGCCGGTGAAACGTCGGGGCCTTTGAAGAAGGTCACGCGATGCGGATTTGATCCATTGGCATCCGCCACCCAGATTTCAGAGTCGCCAGACCGGGTTGACGAGAACGCAATCTTGGTTCCGTCGGCTGACCAGTCCGGAGACTGGTTGAGCGAGCCGGCCGAACCGCCGGGGAAGCTGACCATGCGGTTCAGATCGAGCGAATACATGCGGAGTTGCCAACCGTGAGTCCCCAGCGACTCGAACGCGATTCTGGAATTGTCGGGTGAGACGTGCGGCGATAGCGCAACGCTTCCCAGATGGGTGATCTGGTGCTGATTCTCACCGTCGTAATCCATCGCCCACACTTCCTTCGAACCGGAGCGCGAACTGACGAAGTAGATCTTTGTTTCGGCAATACCGTTGATACCGCCGCCCAGTCGCGCAATGATTTCGTCGGCAAAGCGGTGCGCAATGGTGCGCGCCATGTCCACGGACGCTTCCTCGTTGTATTGCTTGCCCAGCACCTGCGGATTCGAAGTATTGTGCGCGTCAAACAGCCAACCGTAGACCACCAGCCGTCCGTTGGTTGCGGAAAGCGCACCAAACGCCACCATGGAGGCATTCACGGGATCGCTTGCATACTGCGCGACGTTGATCTCTTGCGGAGAGCCCGGCGTTCCTGCCGGTAGAAAACTCTTCGACACCATGTCAAAGATGCCCGCATTGTTCAGGTCGTTGTAGAGAGTTGTGTCAAACGCAGCCTTCAGGGTTGGGGTTTGCGGATCGGCGCCTACCGGCTTGAAGTCCACCGCGGCAAGGCGAATGGGCTGGCTGCCCAGATTCGAGCCCGTACGTACCCAGTCCTGCGCGCCCGCAGAGAGGGAAGCGAAAAGTGCCGGCAGGAACAGAGCGAGGGAATAAAGGGAAAAACGAAACTTCATGCAGTACGCAATCCTTCCTCAATAAGGTCGTGCGGAATCTGCGCAGCGGAGGCGGATGTCTTCGAAGACGTCTCTTCTTGTGATGGGCTCAACCCTGCGCTGGTTGCCTGCATATCCATTGTACTTAGGCTAAAGTTGTCGCAACTAATATGTGCAATCGTAGAACACTTGTAGATAACTGCCCCGATACTGCCCAGGCAGGGGTCCAAACGAGTCCACGCGCTGTGCCGCACGAATACAGACATTATCCCAGCTGGGGCTGCCGCTTGACTGTTCCAGCTGTACGTCACCGTGTGAGCCGTCGCGATAAATCTTGAAGTCGATGCTGGCCTTCGCGCCTTTCGGCGTGCGTGGATCGGCCATATTGCGATAGCCATTTGCATTCATCTGGCGGTCAATCTGGCTCACGTACCAGCCAAAGAGGCTTCCAAAGCTCGCATCGCTGACAGACGTCTGTCCCACCGTGAAATTCTGTGTCGTCGCATGTGGCATCGACGAGCCGGACTGCTCACCGTACTGTGCACGATTCTCCGGAACAGGCTTATCTGGCTTCACAACACTGCGCTTCTGCGTCTGCTTCTCGGGCTTCTTCTCCTTGCCTGGAATGGGAATCGCCTCGGTATCAATCTTCTGCATGGTTTTCACTTCAGGGATCTGCGGCGCTTCGCTCGGCGTCTCGGTGGAGAGCACGTTCTGATTGACTGGCTGCTTGGACGGCAGGGGAATCGCGCTGCTGACCAGATTTACCTGGATCGCCGAACCTGACCCTTCCGAGCCCCACAAGCTGTGCTTGAACCAGCCTTGCATCGCACCCCAGAAGAGCAGCGTTCCAAACAGCAGCGAATGCAGCGCAATCGACCCGAAGGCCGGGCCCTTCACCGGCTCCCGCGAGAACTCGCGTTCCAGTTGATCGGTTCCATCCAGAAAAGTGCTCATCGTACCGTTCTTTGCGCCATCATCAGCAGTCGTTGGTGACTGGCTCTCATTTTGTGTTCAGGGGCTGCGTCACAATCGAAATGTTGGTAATTCCGGCCTGCTTCACCGCATCCATCACCGTTGCAAATGCTCCGAATGGAACGCGCTCATCCGCGCGCAGATAGATCACCTGCTTGGTCTGGTCCGCGTTCGGCTTGTGCAACACCTGTGGCAGGTCGTGGATATTGACCGGCTTGTCGTCCAGAAACACCTGTTGGTCCTTGTCGATGGTTACAACCATCCGCTGTTGAGTAATGGCCTTGACCGTACGCGTCTTTGGGACCGCAACCTCAATGCCTGACTGCAGCACAGGCGCCGTGATCATAAAAATCACCAGCAGCACAAGCACCACGTCCACCAGCGGAGTTATGTTGATCTCCGCCAGGGACGACTGCGTTTTGCCGTTGTTCGTTGTAAAGGCCAATTCGTACCTCGCCGCGCTCTTTAGCGCAGAACGCCGCGTTCCGCTTCATCATCGGCGGGAATGCCTCGGCTGGAAGACGAGCGGACCGGAATCTCTTCGAGCGAATTCAGCAGCTCGCGGCAGAAGTCGTCGGTTGCCGATGCGAAGAGGCGAATGCGCCCGGAAAACTGGTTATAGGCAACCACCGCCGGCACCGCCACAAACAAGCCGGCAGCCGTTGTAATCAGAGCCTCGGCAATGCCCGGCGCCACCGCGTGCAGGGTGGCACTGCCTTCCTTGCCCAGCCCCACAAACGCTTCCACAATGCCCATTACCGTGCCGAACAGCCCCACAAATGGACTGGTTGCGGCAATCGTGGCCAGCCACGTCATCCGCCGTTCCAGTGCGGTGATGGATTCGCTTGAGGCCGTCTGTGCCGAGCGCTCCAGGGCGGTGATGTTTTTCGGCGGGCCGCTGCCGCCCGTCTGCCGCTTGTAGGTCTCATACACGTCTTCAAAGACCTGCGCCAGCGGGCTCGCCTTAAACTGCGCGGCCAATGCTGATACCTCGTGGAGCCGGGTCGCTTTGCGGAAGCCGCGGATAAAGCTCCGGCTGTCACGCGTTACGCGGCCAAACGTGCCCATCTTGCTCAGGATCACCATCCATGAGTAGAGGCTCGAGACCAGCAGTACCAGGAGCACGAAGATGGCAACGGGACCGATGTTGTGCATCATGTCCAACAGTGCGCTCGTGCTCGATGTTGCGCCGCTCGTTGTCGGAGCGCCGCCATCAGCCTGAAATAGAAACATCAATAAAGAGGTCGGAATCGGTGTTCACCTCGCAATCTTCACGGTATCAGACGCCAAGTCCCCCTCCAAGTTATCGAGTTGGTCCCCACCCGCCCAGGTCTGGGGGCACTTCATGCTATGCTGCGCTCGGACTCCTGCTGCAATCTTGGATGCGCAAATGCCGCCATCTGCACGGGATAATGGTTTCAAACGAATGCTCGTCGAACTTCGCGCAGAAAATTACGCCGTCATCGATCACGCTATCGCCACCTTCGGCCCGGGCTTGAACCTGCTGACAGGTGAAACCGGTGCAGGCAAGTCCATCCTTGTGGATGCATTGGCCTTATTGATGGGAGGCAAGGCCTCAAGCGACCTGGTGCGCCATGGCGCGGAAAAAGCCGTCGTTTCCTGCGTCTTCGAGTCAACTCCCTCGGCCGAGCTTGTCCTCGAAGAAAACGGCATTGATTCCGAGGGGCACGACATTATCCTCCGCCGCGAAATTCAATCCGGCGGCAAGGGCCGGGTCTTCGTCAACAACCAGCCTGCCACTGTCGCAGTCCTGCGCCAACTCGCACCGGAGTTGGCTCTGGTCCACGCCCAGTCGGAAACTCTTTCCTCATTTGACCAGGCCCAGCAACGGATGCTGCTTGACCGCTTTGGTGGCATTTCCACGGACGAAACCGCCGAGGCCTATGCGCGCTGGCGCGAAGCGCAATCCAAACTTGACGATCTGCTCCAGGGAGAGCAGGACCGCCTGCGCATGGTCGATCTTTGGAGTTATCAGAAAAAGGAAATTGACGCCGCGCGGTTGGAAGCCGGAGAAGACGAGAAGTTTGAAACTGAGAAGCGCGTCCTGGCCAACGCGGAAAAGCTCTACGCCGCGGCCATGGGCGCATTCGATCAGCTCTACGAGGGCGGAGCCTCGGCCGAAACCGCGCTGCGTGCCGCTGGGCGCAATCTTGATGAGCTTGCCCGCTACGACGCGCGCTTCATGGAGTCCGCGCAGCAGCTCGCCTCCGCAAGGGCAACCATTTCGGATATTGCCACCACCCTCCGCGACTATGCCGAGGGCATCAACGCCTCGCCCGAGCGCCTTGCGGAGATTGAAGATCGCCTGGCCCTGCTTGATCGCCTGAAGCGCAAATATGGCCAGACGGTCGCCGAGGTTATCGCCTTCGGAGAAGATGTCACGCAGAAGCTCTCTGAAGTGGAAGACCGCGACGAGATCCTCAAGAAGCTGCGCGGTGAAGTGGCCAAGTCCTCTGAAGCTTACAAGAAGTTAGCCAAAGCACTCACTGCCGAGCGCAAGGCCGCTGCCACCAAGCTCGCCAAACAGGCTGAGACGCAGATCAACTCGCTCGCCATGAAAGTTCACTTTGAGATAGCACTTACAGCCAGTGAAAACGAGGCCGCCTGGACCTCACAAGGCTGGGATACGGTTGAATACCGCATTGCCACCAACGCGGGCGAGCCGCTCAAGCCGCTGCATGAAATCGCCTCGGGCGGCGAAATGTCTCGCGTGATGCTGGCGTTGAAGGTGGCAGTGGAAGAAAGCTCATCCAAGGCCAGAAAAAAGCTCCCCACGCCACGCACGCTGGTCTTCGACGAAATCGATATTGGCATCGGCGGCCGCGCGGCGGAGGCTGTGGGCCAGAAGCTCAAGGCGCTCAGCCGAGGCCAGCAGGTTCTCTGCGTCACGCATCTGCCGCAAATCGCTGCATTCGCTACGCAACATCTTGCCGTGGAGAAGAAGGAAGACCATGGCCGCACCAAGACGCAGATTCGCGTCCTCGACGACCGCGCACGCACCTATGAAGTGGCCCGTATGCTTTCCGGCGCCAAGGTGACTGATACCAGCCTGCAGCACGCCGCACAAATGATCGCCGCCAGCCGCTGAGTGGCTTATCAAGCCGCATCAAGCGTTCGTTCAGCTTTCAACCAATGTAGTTAATTGGAAGCAGGACAGGCTGGGTTTCGATAAACCGCGAGAAAAGGTAATTCCACAATCGGTATGAAGTGCTTCGACTCGTGGATCACGCTCTTATACATGGGAGTCACATACACCAGATAGACCGGGTGCGGGTGTTTCGTCAGGTGATCAATCACCTTGTTGAAGATAGGTGGCTTGAACGGGTTGTACATGAAGATCACAAGCGGCGCATCGGGAAACTGAATGGCAGAAGCATCTTCCGCACGCACTTCCACGTCCGTCATGCCAAGCTTTGCCAGATTTCGCTTGCAGATGTTGATCAGGCTCTGGGAGAGTTCGACTCCCGAAACATGCTGGAAGCCATGCTCACGGGCCATGATCAACACTCGACCCTTACCGGAACCAAGGTCGAAAAATCGATAGCTTCTGGCTTCTTCGGGAAGATACGAGCAGGCCCGCTCAAAAAACTCCGGCTGAGTTGCGAAATAACTTTGCGCCGAGTCACTGACCCGGAGTCGCTTTCGGTGGACCGTGCGCGTCGTTTCAGTATTGTGGGCCTTGTCAAATTCGTCGCTGGCAAAGAACTCGTCGTAAATACGGACGCGGATCGATTTGAAGGCGCTGCGGAGGCTCATACCTTTTCCTTACGGGATTAAATGCCATCCTATCGCAAAATTCAGCACATCGAATGAATCAAAAGTTACTTCTGAGCTGAATGCAGTTGTTTGCAATCGAGCCAATAATTCGCGAACGAAAATCACCCCACTTCACGCAAAAAGCCCCGCCGGAAATTCACCTGCGGGGCTTGTATTTGCTATCACAACTTCAGCGCGGACTTACCTGCGCAAAAGATATTAGGCGTGCTCGCGCCCGTGCCCGTGATCGCCATGCGGATTGGGGTGTCCATGGTCATCGTGCGGATTGGGGCGTCCATGATTGTCATGCGGATTTCCGTGATCCCTGTGGTCTCCGTCGCGATAACGATTGTCATGACGGTGCTCTTCGCGCATTTCGGAGCCATGCCAGTTGTGTTCCCAGCCGCGATGACGACCCCAGTCGGCTCGTGCGCCGCGATGGGGAAACGGTCCATGGTAGCCAAAGCGGGGGTCAAATCTTCTGTCGATGTAGCCGCGGAATCCAACTGGACCGTGGAACCATGGTCCGGCCCCGAGAAAGACCCCGTTCGCAAACCATGCCGGCCCATAGTACCCAAACGGAGCACACTGATACGGAGCGTAGTCAAAATACCCGTAGGGACAAACGGGCTGCGGCCCAATCTGCACACTAAGGCTGATCTGCGCCTTCGCGGAGGTTGAGGCAAGAGCAACTCCCAGAACCGCAACTGCAACTGCAAACAAGTGCTTTTTGATTTTCACTTTGTTCCTCCTTGGTTGCACCGCCCACTGAAGTCCATTGGACACATGAGCGCTATGTATTTGGCAGCACGTTCCGTGCCATACGCCAAAGTCACTGTCACCTTCGCTCCATCTTTGCCTTTCATGACCGCTTTCTCAGCGCCCAGGAGCCACGGGGCAGGGTGCCTTTATCGCTCAAAGGTCTCAGCCCAAACGTGTTGGCGCACATTTCCCGTAAGTGCCACGGAATCTAGAAGCAAACCCTATTTCCCGTGCGCTCCATCTCGCCCGTTGGTATACTTGATGAGTGACCACAACCGTCCTTGACTCCGTATCGAACTCCGGCCAAAACGGTCCGGCTGCTGCCACCCGCAAAGTCCTTCTCCTCAAGCCTCGCGGCTTCTGTGCGGGTGTCGTTCGTGCCATCGACATTGTAAAAATTGCACTCGATACCTTCGGCGCGCCCATCTATGTCCGCCGTGAAATTGTGCACAACCGGTATGTGGTCAATGAGCTTGCCGAAAAGGGCGCCATCTTCGTGCATGAAATTGACGATGTGCCCGACGGTCAACGAGTCATTTATTCGGCGCACGGAGTCTCGCCTGCAGTGCGCGATCGCTCTAAGGGGCGCAATCTCAAAGTGATTGATGCAACCTGTCCGCTGGTCACCAAGGTCCATATTGAGGCTGTAAAGTTCGCCAAGCAGGGCTACTCACTCGTGCTCATTGGTCATCGCGATCACGACGAGATTGAGGGCACACTCGGGGAAGCGCCAGACGTTACGCAGGTTGTCTCCAGCGCGGAAGAAGTGGCTACGCTTGAAGTTCCCGATCCCGACCATGTCGCATATCTCACGCAGACCACGCTCTCTCTTGACGAAGCACGCGACATTATCACCGCGCTCAAAGAGAAGTTTCCCAACATCGTAGGTCCTCACTCGCAGGACATCTGCTATGCCACGGAGAATCGTCAGGTGGCCGTGCGCAATGTCGCACACAATGCTGAGCTGGTTCTTGTGGTCGGTTCCACCAACAGTTCCAATTCCAATCGTCTCGTCGAAGTCTCGCGCAATCTCGGCACCAAGGGGTATCTGATCGACAACTCCGCGGCCATTGATCCAAAGTGGCTTGAAAATATCAGCACCGTTGCTGTTACCGCTGGAGCGTCCGCGCCTGAAGTTCTCGTCGAAGATGTGGTGAATTATCTGAATCAAAACGGTTTTTCCAGCGTCGAAGAAGTAGAGGTGATGCCGGAGAATGTGCGCTTCGGCCTACCCCCTGAAATTGTTCAGGCAATTGGCGGAGCCAACGGCGCGGAGCCGGTTCCCGTCAACTAGCTAAAGGCGTCGAGCCCGTTTTGAAATGCGCTCGCGCGGCATCGCGGTATCGGCCCGGGTGGCAGGACTCAATTTTCCCCATCCCGGCGCTTGGCAATCGGGCGGCTTCGTTGCCCCAAGAGACACAGAGGGTTTTTGAAATCCCATGAGTGCAGCGGAAGGCAAGTCGCAAACCGCGATTCCAAAATTTGGGCGGATCGATTCCGATCTCTCCGAAGTTGAGCAAGCCATCTCAAGGTCGAAGGACCATATCTTCTCCTTGCAACACCCTGAAGGCTACTGGTGCGGCGAACTGGAAGCTGACGCCATGCTCGAGGCCGACTACATCTTTCTTCACGTCCTTCTTGAGTCCGGTGACCCCGGCCGCCTTAAGCGTGCATTCACTGAGATGATGCGCTTTCAGAAAGACGACGGATCGTGGAGCCTGTATCCCGGCGGTCCCGGCAACATCTCGCTCACCGTCAAGTGCTACTTTTCCGCAAAGCTGATGGGTCTCACCGCCGACGATACCCGGTTGGTCAAAAGCAGAGAGTGGATTCTCGCGAACGGTGGCGTAGTGGCCTGCAACACTTTCACCAAGATGTATCTCTGCGCGCTCGGCCAATACGACTACGATGCAGTCCCCGCCATTCCGCCGGAGATTGTTCTTTTTCCCAATTGGTTCTACTTCAACATCTACGAAATATCCTCATGGTCGCGCTCCATCCTGGTACCACTCGCCATCATGTATGCCAAAAAGCCCTTCAAGAAGATTCCGCCGGAGCAGGGAATTGATGAGCTTTTCGTGGGTGGCCGTGCCAACTCCATTTTGCGCCTGCGCATGGATCGCAGGAACCTGTTCAGCTGGCGCAATTTCTTCCTCATCCTCGATCGCCTCACGCATCTCTCCGAGCGCGTCCACATCCGCCCTCTGCGCACTCTTGCGTTGAAGCGCGCGGAGAAGTGGATGCTCGCGCGCCTCGAAATGTCGGATGGTCTCGGAGCCATTTATCCCGCCATGATGAACGCCATCATCGCCCTGCGTTGCCTGGGTTACTCCGAGGATGATCCGCAGGTCATCCGCGCGCGCGATGAGTTTGAAAAGCTCGGCATCGAAGAGGGTCCGACGGAAGAGATGCCGGAGCCAACTTTCCGCATGCAGCCTTGCATGTCTCCCGTGTGGGACACAGCACAGGCGGTGTATGCTCTGGGCGAAGCCGGCGTTCCACGCGACGACGCGCGCATGCTCAAGGCCGTTGACTGGATGCTCTCGAAGGAAGTCCGCAATCCCGGCGATTGGTGTGTGAAAGTTCCCAACGTCGAGCCCGGCGGGTGGTACTTCGAGTTCAACAACGAGTTCTATCCAGACACCGATGACACCGCACAGGTTCTGCTCGCGCTCAAGCAGGTCGACAATCCCCGCGAGCGTTATCAGATTCAGGTTGCGGAGCGCGCCATCGCATGGGAGTTCGCCATGCAGTGCCGCAACGGCGGCTGGGGATCCTTCGACAAAGACAACACCAAGATGATCTTCCAGTACATCCCGTTTGCTGATCACAACGCGATGCTGGATCCGCCAACTGTGGACATCACCGGCCGCATGCTTGAGATGCTCGCCGCGTATGGGTATACGCGCGATGACAAGCGTGTGCAGAAGGCGATCGACTTCATCCTCAAAGAACAGGAGCCCGACGGTAGCTGGTTCGGCAGGTGGGGCGTCAACTATCTCTATGGCACCTTCCTCGTCCTGCGCGGGCTCGAGACCATCGGTTTTGATCCCCTTGAGCCGCAGGTACAGCAGGCAGCCGAGTGGGTACGCATGGTGCAGAACTCCGACGGGGGATGGGGTGAGACCTGCGGTACCTACGACGACCCAAACATGCGCGGCGTTGGTCCAAGCACACCTTCGCAAACTGCATGGGCATTACTGGCTCTGCTGGCCGCGGGCGACGACCGTTCCGACTCCATTGCGAAAGGCGTCCGTTGGTTGCTCACACATCAACAGGAAGATGGATCATGGGATGAAACCATGGGAGAAGGTGCTCGCCGCGAGTCCATCATCACCGGTACGGGATTCCCCAAGGTTTTCTACCTTGCGTACACCTATTACCGGCATTATTTCCCGCTTTTGGCGCTCACCACGTACAAGCGGGCCATGGAGCGCGCCGCCTGATTTTGTGGCGCAATCGCGCAAGCCTGGGTAGATATGTCGCACCAGAGGTGCCAAACCATATCCTCACCACGCGACGTGCGAGCGGAAAACTACTAAAATAGGGGCTGAGCCCCACCACGCGCCTTTCAACCGGCGCCGGAGGTTAGACCACAACAATGGCCGTACCTATTTCACAGATGTGGACCGTAGCCAGCTACGTCCTGAAGAAGCGCTTCACCGGGCAAAATCGTTACCCGCTTGTGCTCATGCTGGAGCCGCTCTTCCGCTGCAACCTGGCCTGCGCCGGCTGCGGCAAGGTGCAGTATCCGCCCCACGTACTCAAGCGCATGCTCTCGCCTGAGGAATGCTTTCACGCCGTGGAAGAGTGTGGTGCGCCCATGGTCTCCATCCCCGGCGGTGAGCCGCTGCTGCATCCGCAGATCGTTGAAATCGTCAACGGACTTATTGCGCGCAAGAAGTACATCTATCTCTGCACCAACGCGCTCGAACTCAAGCGCCGCATTCATGAGTTCACGCCGTCCAAGTACCTCACCTTCTCCGTGCACCTTGATGGCCAGCGCGAGCATCACGACTTCTCCGTCTGCCGTGAGGGTGGCTGGGACATCGCCGTCGAGGGCATAAAAGAAGCAGTCAAGCGCGGCTTCCGTGTTACCACGAATGCCACGTTTTTTGACGGTACGGATCCCAACTCTGTCCGCTCGTTCTTTGACGAAGTGATGGAAATGGGTGTGGAGGGAGTCGTCCTCTCACCTGGCTACAGCTATGAGATGGCGCCCGACCAGCAGCGCTTCCTCGGTCGCGCCCGCGTGCGCCGCCTCTTCCGCGCCATCCTGTCAAATCGCAAAAAGTCGTGGAAGTTCAACATGTCTCCGCTCTTCCTTGAATTCCTCATGGGCAAGCGCAGCTACGAGTGCACTCCCTGGGGTTCGCCCGCCTACAACATTTTCGGCTGGCAGAAGCCCTGCTACCTGCTTCAGGATGGCTACGCGGATACCTTCAAGGAAATGATGGAGACCACAAAGTTTGAAGAGTACGGCGTTGCTTCAGGAAATCCAAAGTGTGCCAATTGCATGGTTTCCTGCGGGTACGAGCCCACGGCTGTCATGGACGGTTTTGGCTCGTTGCGCGGCTTCTGGGGCATGATTCGCGGCACCTTCTCCACATATAAGGATGAAGGCGCCCTTCGTCTGCTGAATGAGCCTGCGCCACACGGCCCCTCCGCGCTTGTCCAGATTGAGCAGCCCGAGCGCGAAATGGCTCAACTTTAAGGGGATGGTTCTTGGTTGTTCGGCCCCTGAAAATTTCATCCAATGGTAACTGGCGTTTTGAGCCCGAATTGTTTTGTAATAGTTTGTGGCATGAGTTGTGCCGATGTACAGAAGAACGAAACACCGAATGTTCATCTTCTGCGGCAAATGTAAATCGCACCGCAGGTGCCTTTTCCCCAGAAAGAAACCTAGCTGCATGGAAGTTATGGAATGCAGTCGTTTGGGAGAGAGTAAATGAATCCGACTGCAATGTTCTTCCTCGTCGTTGCTGGTATGCTTCCCGCCCTTGTGATGACAGGTGTGCCGAAGAGAAAAACCAAGCGGAATGGCGACGATCTTTACTGCCATGGCTGCGGCCAGGCACCGCCGCTCGTTCGCATGCCCAAGACCATCCATGAAGGGTTGTGGGGCGGATGGACTTGCCAGGACTGTGGCACGCGCAATGAAGTTGGCCTCCACGGAGAAGCGAACTGAGAAGGTGGGCCAGCCCCCCAACGTAGTCGTGGGGAAGTGAATTTCAAGCCCACATCTCCTTTACTGGGCAGGAATGCATCGAAAGTGCCGAGGAAAAGATGACCGCCGAAGTTTCAAAATACACAATGGAGCAGATCGAGTCCCTTGAGCTGGCTCCCGGCACCGTCCACGAGAAACTCGAGGGCTGGGTCCCTGACCTTGCCAACGAAGACGATTTGAGGGACGCTCTCGAAAAGGCATTCGACTATCGAGGAGACATCACCCTCACGCTTAAGTCCGGTGAGCGCATTGAGGCGTTTGTCTTCAACCGTTCCACGGGCGCCACGCTCGCGGACTCCTGGGTCCAGTACTTTGCTCCCAATGAAACCGGCAAGCAGAAGCTTACCTACGACCAGATAGCCCGCCTCGAGTTCTCCGGTAAAGACCGCGCCGCAGGCAAACACTGGGAAGACTGGGTCAAGACTTACAACGAGAAGAAAGCCGCTGGCGAAAAGTTCGCGCTCCATCCGGAGCAACTCGACTAGTCCCGCGCGCATCATCATCAACAGGGCACGCGCCCGCGAATGGTGCTCTGCTTTTAGTCGCACTCTCCTCTTGCCATCGGAAGGATGTTCGCCGTCTTTTCTCCGGCAGCGGCTCTTGTGCGGCTATCTTTTTTCCACTTAATTCGTCCAGTCAAAAGACCTGCAATTCGCTTGCTTCCCGCGAATATGTGAACGTTTCGCCGCCTTTCCTTCAGCCCCCCAGTTGTATGGATCGGAGATATCGTGAACAAGTCTGAAGTCTTGCGGGCATGGGCCAGTATTCTTGCTGGCCGTGCACCTTCACTCTCCATCGAGATCACCAAGGAATGCCCGCTGCGTTGTCCCGGTTGTTACGCCTTCGATGCTGGGCACCTGGACGGAACCACGCAGCTGCGCGACCTCTCCGACTTCCGTGGCGATGAGCTCGTCACGCGCATTCTCGCTCTGGTCGACGAGCACAAGCCGCTCCACGTCTCTCTTGTCGGCGGCGATCCGCTCGTTCGTTATCGCGAACTCGATGTGCTCCTGCCTCAACTGGAAAGCCGTGGCGTGCACACCCAGGTTGTCACCAGTGCATTCCGCGTAATTCCACGCGCTTGGATGGCCCTTCGTAAACTCAACATTGTCGTCTCCATTGACGGACTTCAGCCCGAGCACGATGCGCGCCGTAAACCGGCCACCTACGAACGCATCCTCTCCAACATTCAGGGCGCCCGCGTTACAGTCCACTGCACCATCACATCCCAAATTGCTGATCGGCCGGGTTACCTCGACGAGTTTCTCGCCTTCTGGACCAGCAAGCCCGAAATCGTAAAGGTCTGGTTCAGTGTCTTTACGCCACAGCGCGGAGCCACTGATATCGAAATCCTCTCATCCACGCAACGTGCATCTGTCGTGCGCGATTTGCGCAATCTGCGGAGGAAATATCCCAGGCTGGATATGCCTGAGCAGCTCATTCGGGAAATCGAGTCGCCGCCCCAGGGCCCCGGTGAATGCATCTTCGCGCGCACCACAAAAACCATTTCTGCCGACCTCACCACGCGCATCACTCCATGCCAGTTTGGCGGCGATCCTGACTGCTCTCAATGCGGATGTTTCGCCTCAATGGGGCTGGCCGCCGTCGGCCATCATCGCGTTCTCGGCCCACTCACTGCCGGCCACTTGTTTCTCGCATCAGACAATATCGGCCGAACATGGCGTAGCCTGCGGGAATCGCTCTCACGCAAGCAGTCACTTCAACCTGTGACGTCGCCCTTCAAGATTCTCGAGTCGTAGTTGCGGGTGGGTAAATCAGCGCTAGGCACGAGCGGCTCGCGCTAAGGCTCATTCCACACCCCCGCGCTCTCGAATCAAGTCCATTGCTGTTCGATTCACCAGTTTTTTGAAGATGAACTGCCGTCCCCATCCCAGCGGCGTCACGTCACGGTACACATGCACGCCGGGAATCTCATAGCCCGGATGCAATTCCTTTCTTAACGACGCGCGCACGTTAACTTCTGCGCCGTGATCCAGCAGAAGTCGCGTCATCCGCGCGTCGTCTTCCGTGCGCCAGTGGTTGGGCCAGAAATTCGTCTGCGCCACAACGGCTGAAAACAGTGCCGTGTGCCCGCCGAAACCCTCCGCGTCCACCGCCGCTCGCGCATGCACATCCATTCCGCGCTTCAGCAGCCACTCGGCGGTCTCCAGTTCGCCGTAGTCCACGCACAAATGCAGCAGCGTCGCGCCCTTCAGCGGCGTTCCGTGGGTCGCCAGCACTTCGTCATGGCAGCCAAGCTCCGGCGGATAAAACTCTTCATGCGCAAATGTCCGCTCCAGCATCTTCGGATCGAGCTTCAAATGCTTTTCCAGCAGATCGATCCGTCCCCGATACACTGCCATCACAGGCGTATCTGGCAGCTTGAATCCGTATTCCTCAAACAGTTCCAGGATTCGATGCAGCGCCTTCGGCTTCCTGCTGTCCGTCTCGAGCGCCACATCCACTGGCGCAACTCGTCGGCCCTGCTCGTCCTTCACCCGGGATCCAAGTTCCAGCAGCAGTTGCGTGCCTTCCACGTTCAAGGTGTAAGCTGACCAGCCGAGCATCTCGTCTGGTGGCCGCTTGCTGTTCATCATCGCGTGCAGTCGGCGAGCCGTTTCGACCTTGCCCTGCAGGCACGCGCGGCCAAATGCATATTCAACATCTTTTGCACCCAGGCCAAGCAACATCTCAATAACGCGATCGCGTCCCAGGTTCGCCGCGTAACTCAGCGGCGGGCCCCAGTTGCCCTTCACGCCGCGCGCGTCTTCTTCCAGCAGTTCCGGCTCGCGCAGTACCAGATCACGTACTGCATCCACGTCGTCGCGCCAGATCGCGTCCGTCATCTGGCACGCCGTCACCAGCCGCGGCCAGCTCGCAAGTCCATAACTGCGGGCAAGCACGAGCTGGGCATCTGCAAGTTGGGCAACACTGGGCTCCACTGGTTTCAAGTGAAATTTGAAGAGATCGTCCAACGCCTCAGGTTCGCCCGCGCGCATCGCCTTCAGCAAATCCTTAGCTTGGTGTTTCAGTTGTTCAAGATTGGGTCGAACAGGGAAGTGTCGCTTCGCCATACACAAACCTCCTTCGTGGTTGCGCCCGTTGTCCGCCGCGTCGGGCATAAAAGGAGATTCGCTCGAATTGCTGTCTTCGTTTCTTCACAGGTGGACTCAGTCCTCTCCGCGGACGGGTGGCGCCCTGCGCGCCGCATCAAGTGTACACCGAACCTGCCGGATTCTCGATAGGTTCCAAAGTCCTCTGGAAAAGCGATTTTCCTATGCAAGACAGCATGGGAGAGAGTATCGTTTCTGAGGTTTAAATCCAGCGTCTTTTCCGCGCACATACGGTGCAGGTAGCTCATTTTCTTGAGTATTTCCAGCTCCAGATGTGCCGACATCGCAGAAATGGGAGACTTCCACCCATGTCCCTTCGTTCACTCTCCGCATTCCTCCTTCTCGCCCCATGTGTCGCCTTCGGGCAGTCCGAGCCCATGCAAATGCATGTCACCGATAACGGCTATCTCGACGCGCGTGGCTTCAGCGTCGTCCTCTATCAGGACACGTACCATCCCATCTTCATTGATCAGAAGGACACGGCCATGCAGATGATCCTTCACGGTCATCGCATTGCGACGAACGGCGACGTGCGCCTGATGCCCACGCCTGAGCAGTGGGACCTTGTAGCCAAGCTCGAAAGCACCAAGGCCGACAAGCAGCATGACAGCTTGACCGCACGCCTCTCGTATCCCACCTATCACGTCGACTACACATTTGAGGTTGCCGCAGAGCCCGGCGGCGTGCGCGTCACCATCAATCTGGATAAGCCCCTGCCTGCGCAATTGGTGGGCCGCGCCGGATTTAATCTTGAGTTCCTGCCCTCCATCTACATGGGCAAAAGTTACGCAGCCGATGACAAATCCTTCGGCGTGATTCCGCGCAGTCCGGAAGACGCAATGCATGTTGTGCTGCCCGATCCCGACGAGCCGAAGAAACTTCCTTTCCAGGAAGAGTGGGATAAGGAAAAGGGCTACACGCAGCCGTATCCCATCGTTACCGGAAACAGCATCACGCTTGCACCTGAAGATCCGCTTTACCGCGTCAGCGTCAGTTCGGAGACCGCCCCCGTTTCGCTCTTTGACGGCCGTGACCGCGCACAGAATGGCTGGTTTGTTCTGCGCTCGCTCATTCCCGCAGATAAAACCTCCGGCGCAATCGTCTGGCACATCCATCCGGTCGACATTCCCAACTGGACACGTCCTCCCATGATTGCGCATTCTCAAGTTGGCTACGCGCCTGACTTCCCGAAGGTCGCGGTCATCGAACTTGATCCCAATTTTGACGCGCCGAAAACTGCAAAAGTTCTCCGTCTCGAAGAAGATGGCACCTACAAGCAGGTCTTTGAAGGCCCCGTTACCCCATCGGAGCCGTGGCTACGATATCGCTACGCTAAATTCGATTTCTCCTCGGTCAAGCAGCCCGGCCTGTACGCAATCGAATATGCGGGCGAACGCACAGCGCTCTTTCCCATTGCGAAAGACGTGTACAGCAGCATATGGCAGCCCACGCTGGATGGATTCCTCGCCGTGGAAATGGATCACGTTTCCGTGCGTGATGCCTATCGACTCTGGCATGGCGTTTCGCATCTGGACGACGCGCGCCAGGCGCCGCCCAACGAGCAGCACTTCGACGGCTATCGCATGGGCCCCAACACCGACTCGCCCTTTAAGCCCGGCGAACACATCCCCGGTCTCAACGTTGGCGGATGGTTCGATGCAGGCGACTACGACAACATCGCACCCAGTCAGTACTCCGTGATGGAAAATCTCTCCATTACCTGGCGCGAATTTCACCCCAAGTGGGATGAGCTCTCTGTCGACGAAACCGCGCGCACCGTTGAGATGCATCGCCCCGATGGCGTTCCCGACATCGTGCAACAAGTCAAGCACGGCATCCTGCAGGTTCTGGCGCAGGTCCACGCCGTCGGCCATCCATTCATGGGCATCATCGCGCCCAATCTTCGCCAGTACACCCACCTCGGAGACGCAGCCTCCAAGACCGACGGCCGCATCTACTCCAGCAAACTTGGTCCCAATCAAATTGACGGCAACTACTCTGGCAAGCCCGACGATCGTTGGGCCTTCACCACCAAATTGCCATTCCTTCAGTACGGTGCCGCCACCGCATTGGCCTCTGCATCAGAAACGCTGAAAGGTTATGACAACGCGCTCTCCAAAGAATGCCTTGATACCGCCATTCAACTCTTCAATGAAGAGCGCGCACATCCCACGCCCTTTGCGGGGGGCCGTTTTGGGCCTCCAGGCATGGAAGAGTTTGGCCAGTGGCGTGCCGCACTTGAGCTCATGATTGCCACCAACGGCGGCGAGCCTTACAAGAAGGCCTTCCTCGAGCTATATCCCACCGTCAGCAAGAACTTCCGTTTCGGCGGATGGATGGCCGTCTTCGCTCTTCCATATATGAATGCAGACTTCAAGCATCAGTTTGAAGAACAGGTGAAAGCCTACAAAACAGAAGTCGATACTGAAATGGCGAAAACTCCCTTTGGCGTTCCGCCGAGCCTCGGCAGTTGGGGCGGCTCCAGCGCCGTGGCCAGTTTTGGTGCGGAAATGTATTTCCTGCACCGCGCCTTCCCAAGAATCATTGGTCCGGAGTACACGTTGCGCGCCGCCAATTATCTGCTCGGCACGCATCCGGTTTCCAGCACCTCGTACATCTCTTCTGTTGGCGCCGTCTCCAAGCTCAAAGGCTACGGCAACAACCGTGCCGACGGCGCATTTATCCCCGGTGGCATGATTCCCGGTTACATCATCATCAAGCCGGACTTCCCGGAGTGCATCGACAACTTCGGCTTCCTTTGGTTTGAAGACGAATACACCGTTAGCGCCGCCGGCGATTGGATTCTCGCGGCCAACGCCGCGGAGGCCGTCTCAAAGGAATAATCTCGCAAGGGAAGAATCTCGCGGGAGCACACACGCTGTGCGTGTGCTCCCGCGCGGGCTGTGGCCATTTTCGGACACTCCATTCCGCTTTCGAACACCCGCTTCCTGTTGGCAATTCGCTATCTCATTGACAAAGCACGCAGATTGGACGAAATCCGTGGAACTCTACGTGCTCTGCCTTGCGTAAGTATCCGTGTGCCCTGGGGAGGTTCGCTCAATGAGGGTTTTGCTTCAGGATCTGGTCTATGGTCTGCGCCAGTTGCGCAAAACACCGGGATTCACCATCACCGTACTGCTTACGCTTGCGCTCGGCATCGGTGCCAACGCCGCCATCTTTACGCTGGTAAACGCGGTTCTTCTCCGCAGCCTGCCGGTGGCTGATCCCAGTACCCTCGTCCGCATTGGCGACACCGACGATTGCTGCGTCAACTCCGGCGTCAATGACAACGGCGACTACTCCCTCTTCTCCACCGAGACCTACTACGCCTTCAAGAAGAACCTCCCCGAATTTCAAGAGCTCGCCGCCATGGAGTCTGGTTATGCATGGCGCCCGCTCACGGTTCGCCGTGCCGGCCCGCAAACCATCGCAAAGTCGGTGATGGGCACGTTCGTTTCCGGCAACTACTTCCGAGTGTTCGGCCTCACGCCGGCTACGGGACGATTTTTTGTCGACGCCGACGACAAGCAGGGTGCGGCCTACACAGCAGTCATGAGTTATGAGACCTGGCAGCAGGATTACGCCGGTGATCCCGCCGTGATTGGCAGTACGTTTTACATGAATACCAAGCCTGTCACCATCATCGGCATTGCGCCCAGGGGCTTCTTTGGCGATCGCATCTCCAGCAATCCACCCGAATACTATCTTCCGCTTGAATCCATGGACGCCATCAGCGGCGCGCCTTTCCTGCACGATCCCGAAGTGACATGGGCCTACTTGATTGGCCGCATCAAGCCCGGAGTTGCGCTCCCGCCATTGCAACAGAAGATTAGCGGTCTGCTGCGCCAGCAATTTGCAAGCCAGAAGATGTACCAGGACCAGAAAAACAAGAAGTACCTCGCTCTCGCGCACGTCAAGCTAACGCCCGGTGGCGCGGGCATCCAGAACATGCAGCAGCAGTATAAGGATCACCTGCAACTGCTTACCTGGATTGCCGGGCTTGTGCTCCTTGTTGCCTGCGCCAATATCGCCAACCTCATGCTCGTGCGCGGCATGAGCCGCCGTGCGGAAATCTCCGTTCGTTCTGCACTGGGCGCGCCGCGTATGCGCATCATCCGCCAACTGCTTACTGAGAGTGTGCTCCTTGCAACTCTCGGGTGGCGCGCTCGGTCTGGTGGTCTCTTATCTTGGAGCGCACGCGCTCCTTCTGCTCGCATTTCCAGGTGACCAGGCGGTTCCCATCAACGCCGCACCTTCGCTGCGCGTCATTGCTTTTGCATTTGGCCTTGCTCTTATCACCGGCATCCTCTTCGGTCTTGCGCCTGCGGTCATCGCAGCGCGCACCCACCCGGCTGAGGCGCTTCGCTCCAATGCGCGTACCACCGCGCAGGGCGCATCCATTCTTCAGCGCAGCCTTGTCGTTCTGCAGGCCGCGCTCTCGCTCGTACTTCTGGTCGTCGCCGGCCTCTTCGCGCAAAGCCTCAACAAGGTTGAGGGAACCAACATGCACCTCGACGCCACTAACCGCTACATCATTCACATCAATCCGCAGGCGGCCGGATACGCCACCACCCAGGTTGATCAGCTTTACCGAACCATCATTGACCACTTCCATGCGCTGCCAGGTGTTGTTAAAGTCGGCCTTGCCACGTACACGCCCATGGAGCAGAACAATTGGGGGACCGGCGTCAAAGTGCAGGGGCAGCCCGATCCAGACAAGGGCTCATCCTGGGTCAAGGCAACTTCGGAATATTTTGATGCGGTGGGCACACACGTCGTCATGGGGCGCGGCATTACTCCTGATGACACGCTCTCCGCTCCTACCGTTGCCGTTGTCAATCAGGAGTTCGTCAAGCAGTTCTTCAAGGGCAAAAATCCCATCGGTCACCGCTTTGGAAATCCCCACCCAGGTCACGATGCTGAATTTGAAATCGTCGGAGTCGTCGAAAACACCACGTACACCAGCGTCTACTGGAAGGACCACGCCATGTTCTTTGTTCCCATGACGCAGCGTCCCAAAGATGAAGAAGAGCCGATCGAGAAAGACCTGTCCATGTACGCAGGCGCCGTCGTGGTTCAAACAGCGCGCCCCATGCCCGACATGGAAAAGCTGGCCTACGCCACGCTCACCGGCATCAATCCGAACCTGACCATCGTGAAGTTTCAAACCTTCCAGCAGCAGATTGACGACAACTTTACGCAGGAGCGGCTTATCGCGCGACTCACCTCGCTCTTCGGTGTGCTTGCGCTTCTTCTCGCCGCCATCGGGCTTTACGGTGTCACGGCCTACACCGTCGTTCGCCGCACGCCTGAAATCGGCATTCGCATGGCACTCGGCGCGGAGCGCATCCGCGTCATCGGCATGGTCATGCGCGGAGCCATGCTGCAAGCCCTGGTCGGCCTGCTCATTGGCGCACCCATTGCCATCGTCTGCATTCGTTGGGTCAAGTCGCAGCTCTACGACATCACGTCTGTCGATCCACGAGTTCTCGCAGGCGCCATCCTCATTCTCGCCGCTGCCACGGCCATCGCCGGGCTCATCCCTGCAAAGCGCGCTGCATCCATTGATCCGGCACGTGCGCTGCGCATCGAGTAGTAGTCTTTCCTCCCCCAGGACGCCAGGCCTCGTAATTAGGGGGCCTGGTCGCGAATAACTCCATGCTGTCAGAACATCAGAGCATTCACGTTTCTGTATGCGGCTTATAGTGTTGCCAGAGTACCTTCGTGCGCTGCATAGGTCACCTCAGAAGCATGCTGTGCATCCAACTCAGAGTGCATGCCCTTCAGCTAACGCGACGTCCCGCCCCCGGCACTCTTCCTGACGTGCTTCAGATGGCTGAAACCGCGCAGCCCGATCCGCGTCCACGTGAAGTCCTCGTTCGCGTGCATGCTTCCACCATCAACATTGACGACATCCATGTTGCTGAAGGTACCTTCTATGGCGGAATTCCCATCGGTCCGCGACCGCGTCCTTCTCGCCCCGTCATTCCCGGCAGTGATCTGGCTGGAACCGCCGTTGCTGTCGGAAGGGACGTGCGGTCCATCCAGCCAGGAGACGCAGTTTTCGGCGTGCAAACGCCCTTTCGTCCACATGGCACGTGGGCAGACTTCTGCGCAGTTGATGAACGTTGGCTCGCAATGAAGCCGGAATCCCTCTCCTTTGAAGATGCTGCCGCCTGCGGTGTTTCGGGCCTGGTCGCACTCTCGGCAATGAACGCGCTTAAACTCCAGGAAGGCCAGCGCATCGTCGTTGTCGGAGCGTCCGGCGGCATCGGCGCCATGGCCGTACAACTCGCTCGGCGTGCCGGGGTGGAAGTTATCGGCATCTGCGGCAGCTCAAACATTGAACGGGTTCTCAAGCTCGGCTGCGCGCGCGTAATCGATTACAAGCGCGGCCCGTGGAATGAAACCCTGCTCGCGAACAGGAGCGAACGAATCGACGGCGTGCTCGATACAGTCGGTGGACGCGACACCGAGCAGATGGCTGCAAGCGTGCTCCGCAAAGACGGAATCTTCGCCACCGTCGTCGGCCCTGAGCGCTTCATCGGTGATAAGCCCATCGGCTGGAGTCGATTACTTCCGCTCCTGCTCGGCATCGGTTGGAAAATCGTCAGCTCTCGCTTCAGCGGGCCGCGCTATATCCTCGCCGGTCCAGGACCCGGTGGCGGAAAGGCGCTTGACGACGTCGCTTCCGCGGCAGTCGAAGGTGTTCTACCGCCTATCGACACCACCGTGCCTTTTAACTTTGAATCCATGCGGCGGGCTCTCCGCCGTGCTGCCTCGCATAGCAATCACGGCCGCATTGTTGTTCGCATGAATCCGCTGTTTGATTGATCGCGGTCGCTATTGAGTCAGATCCCCATCCCGCAGACCGATCAGATAAAGCAACCCATCCAGTCCCAGTGACGAAATCGACTGCGGCGCGCTTTGGCGCACCAGTGGCTTTGCGCGGTAGGCAATCCCCATACCCGCAAGCCGCAGCATTGGAATATCATTTGCTCCATCGCCCACGGCAACCACCTGCTCTAACGATATATCTTCGCTTTGCGCAATTTCCCTGAGCTTGGCTGCTTTGCGCTCGCCATTCATGATTGGTGGAATTACACGCCCTGTCACAGCACCGTCTGCAATCTCCAGCTGGTTTGCGTGGACGTAATCAATGCCCAGCCGTTTCTGAAGGTTCTGCGCAAAGAAGGTAAATCCGCCGGAAAGTATCGCCGTTTTGTATCCAAGCATGCGCAAGGTCTTCATGAGTCGCTCCGCACCCTCGGCCAGCGGAATCGAATCCAGCAGGCTGTATACGCGCTCCTCGGGCAGCCCCTTTAGCAGCGCCACGCGCCGGGTAAAGCTCTCGTCGAAATTCAGCTCGCCGCGCATCGCCGCTTCAGTAATCCGCACCACCTGGTCGCCCACGCCGGCCATCTTAGCCAGCTCATCAATGACTTCACCCTGAATCAGCGTAGAATCCATGTCAAAGACAAAGAGCCTTCTGTTCCGGCGGAACACGCTCTCGCGCTGAAATGCAATGTCAATGGAAAGCTCCTGCGCCGCATTCAGAAACTCCGCGCGCATCGCAGCCTCGCGCGAATCGTCACCGCTTATCGCCAGCTCCACACATGCGCCCGAACTCGCGCTTTCCGGCGCGAGCGGACCTGACAGCCGCTCAATTCGGTCCACGTTCATTTCGTGGGCGGCAAGAATCGTGGTTACGCGGGCAAGGTGCTCGGCGCGCAGCGCACGACCCAGCACGGTAATCACAAAATGCTGATGTTGTAGTCCACGCAGCCAGTGTTCCAGCGCGTCCGGTGCCACCAATGAAAATCGTGCCTGCAGCCCGAGTGAGGTGGCTCGGTCACTTAGCGCAGATTCCAGCGCCGCAAGGTCGTTCGCATTCTTCAGCTGGATCAGAATTCCCAATGACAGCGTTTCGTGTACAACGGCCTGACCCACGTCAAGTACAACAACATCGTGCGCAGCGAGCGTCTGCGTCAACTCCGCCGTCAAACCGGGCCTGTCCTGCCCGGAAAAATGAATCAATAGGGTCGTGCTGCTTTCACTCGGGTACATGCTCTTTCGACTATAGAGCACGAGCCTTGCTCATCCATAGATGCATCGGTCGCAATCATTTCACAAGAAACAAAGCACCTGCGAAACGCCCCTACGGGCGCTTCGCATACTCGTTCGCCGCACCTGGAGTTGGCAAATGGTCGCTCACCTGAACACCTTTTGCGTGGGCATGCTTGAGCGGATGAGTCAGCGTAATGCCGCTGCCGGCGACTTCCGTTCCCTCGGCGTGTGCGTGCGCCAGTGGAGCCTTCAGCACCAGCGTTGTCTGTCCCCAACGTCGCACTGAAACAACTTCGGCCTTCTCCGCATCCGCCCCGCTTCCAATCGTGACAGTCCCGCCATCGCCGAATCCATATGCATCGTTCACGGGAACTTCCGTGGCTCCTGCCTTCGTGGCAGAATGCACCATCGTTCCTCCCGCCGTCCCAACACTGGCAATCTCAGCCGACTCGGCATTCGCTCCCTCGTCGATCATCACTTTCTCGCCCGCTTTGAATCCCTCCACGTTGGCAACCTTCAGGTTGGTTGCACCGGCCTCTGAAGCCGCTGCCAGGTTGGCAGCAATCTGCGTCACAAAATCGTCGCAATTACTGTCGGTATCCGCGCCGTCCGGAAAACGCCCCGCGCTAGCATTCGCTGCGTTTCCGACAAATGCATCCGGACCGTAGTGCGTGGCCTCGCCCAGTGCTGGAGCCATGCAGCCTTCCGCGCCAGTACCAGACATGCCCTGGTAGCCTTCACCCGCCCACGGATCCACCATGCCGCCGTAATTCAGGCTGTCAACAACCAGCCCTTGCGCATCGCGCAGCACCATGGCGCCCTGTCGGAATGTCACGGGAAATCTCTCAAACGCAACGTCCACGGTGTAGAACTCCGGCCCTCCGAACCACTGATTTGGTTGCGGACCCTGGTAGCCGGCGGACTTCACTGCGGCATCGTGTACCACAGCATCAATCCCGTGCTCTTTGCTCAGCGCGCTTTCCAGCGTAATGCCCGTTCCCAGCGCTTGCACCGGCTCATTGCTCGAGTGTGCATACTTTGTCGCCGGCGTAAAGCTGATGCCTGTTCCGCGATCGCTGAACGGCATATTCGCCGCGTGATTGAACTTCAGCGGCTCGGCAATATCCAGCCCTGTTCCCACAACCACGGCTTCCTCGGTTGCAATGTGCTCAGCTTTCAACGCCGGCTGAATGTTGAAGCCCGTTCCCTCCGGCCCACGCGTTCCTACCTTCGTGATCGTCACGGTCTCCTTGTTTGCGGGCGTACCCACCACCAGCTTGTCGCCCACGGCAAATCCGTGCACATCACCCACTTTGATGTTCGTTGCCCCCGCGCTCGCAGTCTTGTCCACATGTGTACGCTTTGCGGCTGTTCCCACGCGTGTTACGGTCACCGTCTCAATTCCGTGACCTTTGCTGTCAATGTCGAGTCGAATCTTGTCTCCCGCAGAAATGTGTTCCACCTGCGTCACCTTGATGTTCGTGTCGCCGGCATTCGCGTCGGCCGCAAGATACGCCTGGGTGCCTTGTTTGCCCACCGCCGTCACCGTGGCCACTTCATACTTTTCCGCGCCCAGCCCAACGGAAGGGAACTTTGCGCCATACCCAAGCGCAATCTTTTCGCCTACCTTGAATCCGGCCTCCTGCGTCACTGGCACATTTGTCGAGCCCGCAGGAATCGTAATCATCGGACCATCGGGCAGCGGCTGCCACACCGTCGTATGATTGCTGGCCGCTGTACCCACGTTCGCAATGGTGCGCGTCTCGGCATCGGCGCCGTTTCCAATCGTCACCGTGTCGCCCGCCTTCATGCCCGTCACGTCGCGCACGTGGATCGTCTTGTCTCCCGCGCTTGCCGGTATAACAAGCCCGGAGTTCGAAAGGCCCAGCAGATAAAACCCGCCCGCCTTCAGCTCCGTCCCCGCCGGAATCGTCACCGCGGAAAAGATTGCCTGCTGCGTGGGATGCTCAGTGAGCGTCCAGTTGGAGATGTCCACGCTCTTTGATCCTGCGTTGTAAAGCTCGATAAAGGAGTTTGTTGGATTAGTGGGCGCGCCCGTGCTGATGCGATACTCGTTGATCTTCACCGGGCTCACGTTACGCACCTTCTCGGCCTGCATCTCCATCTGCTTCTCGCCGCTTGCCGCATTGGTCCACGCGGCATTGCCCACCAGGTCTCCGTTGTAGGGCTCATCGCCTGAAGTCACCTTGAACGTCGCACTCACGCTCGCGCCCGTAGCCACTTCGTCAAATGTCTTCGCCTCTTCACTCGTATCCGCAACCACTGCTTTCCAGGCTGAGGGAAGGGAAAGGCTCAGCGTCACATTCTTCGCCGCGGCTCCTGTCGTGTTGGTAAACGTAACCGTCGTTTCCTGCCACGATCCAGGCGTGAAAGTCTGCAGTCCTGTCGGCGCATCCTTCGCTGTCGCCGGCGCAATGCTTACCGGGGCTTCGGCGTACTTCGCCGCAACCACATTCGCATGCACAAGCTGGTCGGTCGCATCCGTCGGAAACGTCCCCGCCGCCGTCATCGCGCCTTCATAAAACGTTCCCTGCGATCCGTTGCTGTTATCCCCGCCGTTACCAAGCAGAATTGCGCCTTGTTTGCGCATCGGGTCGTACGTCGCATTCACCCGCGGCCCCGTGAACATCACCTTCAGGTCGCCTTGTTGCGCGTCGCCGCCCATCGACGTCCAATGGTGCGGCTCTCCCTTCGCCACCGCCGTCACAAACCGCCAGTCCAGGCTCGGCAAATTCGGGCAGCCTTTCGTGCCATCCGTGTTCACGCAACCCACCAGGTTGTTCTCCTGGTCGGTCATAATCCATGGGCCATTGCCCGCGCCGCTGAACCACGGCGTCGCATTGCCAAAGTACGCCGTCTCCATCGTTCCGTTATCGTCGTCGCGGCTGTCCGTTTCCGCGTTGCCGTAATCAAAGCAGCATCCGTTGTTGAAGTGCTTCCCGTTCACCACCCAGTACTGCCCCTCGGCCTGGTCATCCACCGCCGTGCCCTTGGGGTCATCCTGCCGCAGACCCATGCCCGGCTCAATGAACGCACCGTACACCTTGTGCCCCATCACCCTCACCGGCGCCATGTCCGCCACCGGCAGATTGTTGTATCCGCCCAACGCCGGCCCGTTGAATCCGCCGCGTGGCGCCTGCGTCAGGTCATTGTGCTTGGGCGACTGGTCATAGATCGTCGTAATCCAGCAATAGGTATTCGCGCAGAATTTGTCCTGCGCGGCCGCATCCGCATAGCCGCCCGCATCGCCCGCAGTCGGCTGCACCACGCCAATATCAAGCTTTGCGCCGTCTGACTGCCGCATCACCTGGTAGAGCGGACCGTTGTAGTCTTTGTACAGCGCCCGCGTGGTGCTGTGCGCGGCCACGCAAGGGTCGCCCGCGGCCGCATAGATATCGCAAGGTCCCTGCGGCCTTGATGGTGTCCCGTCCGCTCCCGCGCCATTCGTCGCGGCCATCGCCGCCGCTGCGCTCATCGCAACCAAAGACAACACCAGCATTCCTGTAAACTGCAATCTCGTTTTCATCGGTATCCTGTTCGCCATGTTCGGGTGATGAAGGGCAACTGCGGTAGGCAAGGAGGTGCACTGCATTTCGCAGCCCGCCAATATCCAAAAATCCGTCGGGTATACGTATACCACTCGCCACGCGAAGTCATCCACTTGCCCGCGGATATTGCGGCTGAATACGTATTCCAATCTGAATCAAATGAAGCGTAGATCGCGAGGATATTTGTAGCTTTTCCAAGCTTCTACTGAATACGAGGATCTGCTAAAAATAGGTCTTACTGTGATGATTAGAATGTTG
This sequence comes from uncultured Acidobacteriaceae bacterium, assembly GCA_963814335.1. Taxonomy (GTDB): domain Bacteria; phylum Acidobacteriota; class Terriglobia; order Terriglobales; family Acidobacteriaceae; genus Telmatobacter. The sequence continues at coordinate 355,745 of CAWFCO010000006.1, forward strand.
AGTCAGTCCCCGGGCTTGGTTCTAGATCCGTTTCGAAAATGAAAACTCGATTTCATCTACCAGGTGTTCATATAGCGAGGATTTATGAAACTGCTTTTCGTGATCACTTTGACAGCCTTACTGGCTGGTGTTTCCGGGTCTCCCGCGTTCGCTCAGCACAAGCCTGTTCCAGTTAACACGTTGGCCATGGCGTCGCACTTTGGCCATGGAACACCACCCTTGTACACAATGAAAGACCTTGCAGGTGAGCCATTTTCCTTAGGGGCGCTCAAAGGACATTGGACCCTTCTCTATTTTTGGGCCGACTGGTGCGAGCCGTGTGTCGAAAAGGGGATCCCCGAGCTCAGCGACTTTGTTCGCCGTACGCCTGTCTCCGAACGCAGTCAGTTCCGCATTGTCGCCATTCGCTTCAATAGTCTCTCTGAGTCAGGTGACTGGAACGACTTCAAACGCAAAACTGAGCGACTTGAGAAAAGTATGTGGCATGAAGTGCCACCGTTTCCCATCGTTTACGACACCACAACCAAAGTTACTACCTCGTGGGGTATCCACGAGCTTCCCACCACCGCGCTCATTGATCCTGACGGAAACCTTGTTCGCAATGGCAGTTTGAAAGAACTCAAGCAGGTGTTGGCGGCAGCGAATAAATAGCCACCTCAATTCACAGGATGGCGCTTCCGTTTGTGCTCGGTCACCAACTTTAAATAGCAGCGTGAAACAGTGCGGCAACCATAACTTCTTGCCCCCCGTCCAACCCGGAATTGCCGTCTTGTGTTGTATGTTCAGTGAAGCAACGGAGCCGGAATGACGATCACTTTGGCGAATTTCTTCGGGCTGCTCGGTGGGCTTCTCGTCCTGGCCTATCTGGCCAATCGCTTTGCGCATCGCACTCGCGTGCCTGACGTCATGGTCCTGCTTGTCTGCGGAATCATCCTCGGCCCCGTCCTCCATTGGGTCGACGTCAACAGCTTCCCGAAATTCATTCGCGGTGTCGGCACCCTCGCACTTATCCTCATCCTCTTTGCCGCTGGTCTCGAACTCGACCTGCGTCGCGCGCGCAAGCAATTCCTTGCTGGGACACTGCTCGCCATCGTCAGTTACGCCCTCACCATGGAAGGCGTTCACCTGCTCTGCATGTGGTATCTCCACATGAGCCGCATGGCATCCCTGGTAGCCGCCGCGGCACTGGCCTGCATGAGCGGCTCCATAGTCCTTCCCATCCTTGACCAGATGCGCCTTCGTGCCGAGCTCAAAACCACGCTTGTCATTGAGTCCGCGTTCGGCGATGGCCTCGGTGCGCTCGTCGTCGGCGTTCTCCTCAGCCTTATCGCCGGTGGGACCAATAGCGAAACCAGCGGCGGCACCATCATCAGTGGAATGCTTACCCAGTTCCTCTTCCGTTTTGCGCTTGCCTTCGCCATCGGCATCGTTGCCGGTTATCTATGGGCGCGCCTTCTGCCCAAAATCTCCAACCGCCAGTTCTGGCAGGTGCTCACCTTCGGCGCAGTGCTCATCATTTACTCCGGCACGCATGCCATCGGCGGCAGTGATCTCTTTGCCGTGATGGTCTTCGGCGCCACACTTACCAGCCTGCTCGGTCCGCAGAGCTTCTGGCGCGACCTGGAGATTGACTTCAACGTCTCTGACGAGGGCAGCCAGATTCAGTCCTTCCACTCTGAACTAGCCTTCCTCGTGCGCAACTTCTTCTTCGTCATGCTGGGTGCATCCATTCAGTTCCGCGGCTTGCTGGAGCAGCTCATTCCCAGCCTCGAGATCCTGCTTGTCATTCTCGTCGCGCGCTTCATCTCGGTGCAGCTCAGCCGCGTTGCCTGGCGCGGACTCGCCTGGCATGAGCAGGAGCTGGCCACTACCCTCATCCCGCGCGGACTCATCACGGCCGTCCTCGGGCTCGAAGCCATCAACGCCATGCCCAATGACTTGCACTTCTTTCCCTCGCTCATCTTCGCGCTCATCCTGCTTACCAACGGCCTGGGCCTGATTGCAACCGTCCGCGCCAGGACGATTGAACCTGATCCCGAGCCGCAGCCGGCGGCTCAGGCATAGATGGTGAACAGAAGAGGGTGTGGAGTAGATGGCCTGAAACAGATGGTTTGGGAGGTCAGCCTTCAACGGTTGCTTGAACGAGACTGACTGCGAGAGTCTGCAGCCGCTTGGGCGTGAATCCGGTTCGCAGGGCCTACTTCACGTCGCGGTCCACCCGCATCATCGGCGTGTGTCCGGCCGACCGCAGCTCGCGAATCACATGCGGTGTGATCACAATCAGCAGAGTGGCAAAGTCCTTCTGGTTGGTCTTGTTCGTCACGTCATTCATGCCGGGAATCTCTGACAAGCCCGGAACGCCACTGATTGCGTGGCTCTCCTGCTCGTTCATCTCGCTCGCCAGCACCACCGCCGCGCCGTCTTTCACCTGAACCACGCCTGAATACGAGCGATTATTCAGCACCGGCAGCCCATTGATCGTCGAACCCGATAGCGCTGTCATCTTGTAGTCCAGGGTCAGCGCCACATTGCCGCTCCGCATCACCCGCGGTCGCGCCTTCAGCGTCAGCCCCAGGTCCTGGTACTGCACCTGCGGTATTGACTGAGCCGCAGACGTCAGCGAGGACAACAGGGAAGTCAGGCTGCTCGACGTTCCCGGCAGCGTGAGCCCTGGAATATTGATCGCGCTGTTGGACAAACTCGAGTACGACGACGTCTCAATCGGATAGCGGAATCCGCTGCGAATGGTTCCATCGTCGTCGTCGCCCAGCCGAAGCTGTATATCGTCCAGTTGCCGCGACTTCGACGAATTTAGTGCCAGGTTCAGCTTTGCCGGTCCCGGTGAAAGACCTGACAGCGTAATGCCTCCGCCGAACAAAGCCACGCCGTTCTCAAACAGACTGCTTGACACCTGCCCCGACGCAATCAGTATTCCCAGAATCGCCAGCGGATCGTTCGGCGACGCCAGCCCGGAAGCAATAATCTGGTCCACCAGCCCCTGGTTCGCATTCAGAATCGACTGCTCCTCCGAGTACACGTTGAAAGCAGTCAATTGCTGGGGCGGCGTAATGCCCGTGTTCCGTCCCTGCGAGTGCGCCAGTTGAATGATCCGAACATTCAGCAGCACCTGGCTCTTTCCGTCCAGCAGAGCGCGCAGCGTCGAATTGAACGCTTCTTCCGTATCGCGCGTCGCGCGCAGCGTCATTGTGCTTGTGGCTTGCGACAGCGCAATATGCGGCACGCCAAACACGGTGCGCGCCAGGTTGCCCACATCCTGCAGCTCCTGCGCGGAAAGGCCCGGCAGATACACCGTTTCCATTTCCAGCCGCTCAAACTCGCGCCGGTTCGTGGGCGTATCGCCTGCCACCAGCGCGCGGTGCGGATCCAGCGCCACGGCAAACGTGTCCGTCACCATGTGCAATGCCTGCATCGCATTCACATAGTTCGCATCGTCAATATCGAACCGCACCTGCCGCCTGCTCACGCTGTTGTCCAGCGTTGGTTCAATGCCAAACGCACGATACACCTGCTGGATCACCTGCCATGCGTCCGCATGAATGTGAAAGCTCTTGGTGCCTGTAGTCGGCGCAAGCTCCGGTGCCGGTCCCAGCCCGCGGCCCGTCTCTGAGTAGATGCCCTGCTGCTCCGGTGCCGTGTCGCGAGCAAGTTCGTACATGTGCTCGGTCACAAGCGCGCTGTGCGGATCAAGCGCGCGCGCCTGCTCCAGTGCCTTCACCGCTGCCGGCGCGTCGTTGCGCAGCCTATCCTTTGCAGCTTCCTGCACCAGCTGCGTCACGCGATGGCTCTTCGCCACCTCCGCTGCCGTCGCATAGTTCGTATTCCCAGGATCCAGCTCGGCCGCCTGCGCGTACTTCTGCTGCGCCTCGGCAAACTTCTCCGCCTCAAACAGTTTGCCCGCTTCCAGATACAGGTCCACCGCGCGTCTGCGGTCGCGGTGACTCACCTTCTTTTTCAATTTGGGAGCGTCGTCCTGCTTCTGGCCCTGCGCCGTTACCCCCTGCGCGCCATCGCCCTGTGGAGCCGCCGTGCTCTCCTGCCCGCACAGTGCACTTGCAACGCACAAAACGCCTGCCAGGGCCCAGCACAGGCCGCTGCGCGCTCTCATGGTCGTGCCACGCTCGTTGCCAGCAGGTCGGCCAGCGACGTCGCACACACCTCCGGCCGGTGCTCAGCCAGTTGCTCAAAGTTGTAGTGTCCCGTTGCCACCGCGATCACCGGCAATCCGTTCGCGTGGGCTGCCGCAATGTCGCGCGGCGTATCGCCCACCACGCACACGGTTGCCTGTGCTCCGGCCAGTTCACGCGCCTTCTCCGCGGCCTTCGCAATCAGCTCCGCGCGGTCCGGATAATGATCGCTGAAACCGCCAAAGCGAAACCACTCGCGCAAACCCGCGGCCTCAATCTTGATCCACCCAATTGCTTCCAGATTGCCCGTCGCCACGCCCAGCAGCGCTCCCCGCTCGGCCAGGTGCTGCAGCGTCTCCGTGATTCCCGGCATCAGGATCGGATCCAGCTCGCCCCGGCGCTCCTCCACGCTCGCGCACATCGCCGCGCGAATCGCCGCCACCTGTGGCTCCAGCGCGTCGTCCTCAATGCCCGCCTGGCGGCAGGCCTCGCGCAAAATTCCCGTGTCCGTGTTGCCGTGGATCGGAACGCCCGCAAGGGACACTTCAATGCCCATTGCGCGCTGCACACCAATGGCCACTGACTCAAAATGCACGCGATCGCGGCTGCGCAGCAGCGTGCCGTCTATGTCGAACAGGTATGCACTCTGCCCATCCCACTCAAAGTGCGGGTCCACTGCGATGCGTATCTCGTTGTTGTCCTGAATCGTCTGCATGCCTCAGGCGTACGGCCTGTCCCCCGGTTATCCCTGGCGGAATCCCGGGCGTACGGCCACTCCAAATACAGGACGTTCGCTGCGTGGCGGACGCTTGAGGCAGGCGCGAACTTCTGCAAGGCTCAGTCCAAGCTCGGCCATCGTACGGCTCAGCGTGTTGCGGTGGATCCCAAGTTCATCGGCGGTCTTGCACTGGTTGCCCCGGTTTGCGATCAGCACTTCGCGCAGATACTGCTTTTTAAACTCCCGCACGGCGTCTTCGTATCGAACACCGCTCGAGTGCATTTGTGTCACCAGGCTATCCAGTTCTCGTCTCACGTCCACCTCTTGCTCTTATTAATTTGCCACATCGGAGCGGCGACTGCTCTCTAAAAAATTCCTTTATCGCGGAATCTGGTTTTGGTGCATCCATTCCGGAGTGCGTTCTTCCAGCGTCTGCAATGTTGTGCGCACCCGTTCACTCAGCCCTTTTGGGCTCACATGTGTGCTCAGGTGGCAGGCGCCAAAAAAATAGCGCGGTAGCCTTGACTCGGTCAACCATTGACTCTGCGGCAGGAACGCAACAGTCACCCATACACACAGCACCAGGAGTAACGCGCCTTGCACTAATCCAAACACAGCGCCGCCCAATCGGTCCAGACAACCAAGCCCAATCTTCTGCATTGCCTTGGCCAGCAGGTTGCCCGCAATATGCGCCGCCACCATCACCACCAGGGCAATCAGCACAAAAGCAACCACGTCCGCGGCAGACTCGTTGTGCACAAACGCCAGCATGTGCGCCACATGCGCGTAGTTCCATGCGGCCAGCAGCAGGCCTGCAAACAGCCCGCCCAGTCCAAACACTGAGCGAAAGAAGCCGCGGGCCAGCCCGCCGATGGCGGATGCCGCAAGCACTGCGATAAAAATCCAGTCCACCAGGCTCAGGCTGCTCAAATCCTTCTTCTCCGTGCGCAGTTATTTGTCGGATGCACTCTCGGTAATCGTTCTTTGCTTCGCGCCTGCGCAACTTCACTGCTCAAACCACAATCTGCAAATCCTGTCCTGTCAGCCTTCTGTAGGCTTCCAGATACTTGGCCAGCGTGCGCTGCACCACTTCGGCCGGCAGGCTCGGTGCGGGCGCCTGCTTGTTCCATCCAATTCGCTCCAGGTAATCGCGCACAAACTGCTTGTCAAAAGATGGCTGTGGGCCACCCGGAGACCACAGCGCGCGTTCCCAGAACCGCGACGAATCCGGAGTCAGCACCTCATCGGCCAGCAAAATCCCGTCCGCCGTCCTGCCAAACTCAAATTTCGTATCCGCAAGAATCAGACCATTCACTTCCGCGTGCTCTGCGGCCACGCGATAGATCTCGAGCGTCAGCTTCCTCAGCTCCTTCGCATCCTCGGGCCCCACCACCGTCTCCATGTGCTCGAAGGAAATATTCTCGTCATGTGCGCCGTCCTGGCTCTTCGTCGCCGGCGTAAAGATCGCCTTAGGCAACCGCGATCCATCCAGCAGTCCTTCCGGCAGCTCGATGCCGCAGACCGTGCCCTCTGTACGGTACTCCTTCCAACCAGAGCCCGCCAGATAGCCGCGCGCCACGCACTCCACTGGAAACATCTCCGCCCGCTTCACCAGCATTGAGCGGCCCTCCAGTTGTTCGCGATACACCCGCAGTCGTACCGGATAGTCGTTTACGTCCGCCGTGAGGACGTGGTTCGGCACAACGTCCTTCAGCAGGTCAAACCAGAAGAGCGAAATCTGCGTCAGTATGATCCCTTTGCCGGGAATCCCCGATCCAAGTACATGATCGAAAGCGGAAATCCGGTCGGTCGCCACCATCAGCAGCGAATCGCCCACGGCATACAAATCGCGAACTTTCCCGCGTCCGAGCAAAGGAAGATCGCCCAGATCGGTCTCGAGTAGTGCTGTCATGGAATGTCTTCCTCAGGCAGGTCCTGAAGCTCCGATTCTCTAGCCCTCGCCCCGCTTTGTCAATGAATCCAGCCCAATGCGCAAACTTTCCACGTCATCACACCGGACCGGAAGAAATAACCACCATTGTGACGGCGGTCACGGACTCTATTTCAGAGCTGGGCGACACTGTGACTGTCATCCAAGGCTTGGGGATCAGCAGTAATTGACCTCTTTGAGCCGGCTGGCACGAGGCAGCAGTGGAAAGGGGAAGCCGCCGCTCGCTTCGTCTTGGTAAGGGTGCCCAGTAGCCGAACGTTACCGACCTCCAACGTCGGCTACTGGCCCCACTACATCTCTTGTGAATAAGGCAAGCGCCTCTGAAGCGACGGTTTCCTTCGGGGGCGTCCTTTTTTGCGCTTGCGTGATCGTGTCCGTAGCTTTTGACCTCCCGGAGCACTGAGTGCTGCCGGCTTGGCTTAGACTGGTGACGCTTTCCAAGTTCAATTGTTGAGTGGTAAGTATGCATCGTTTTCTAGGGTCGCTTCTCTGTGTCTTGTCGGTTGTTGTTGCTTCTGGTCAATCTTTTCAGAGTCCTCGGGCCATCCATGTGGACGGTCCTTCACCTGTTGTCTCTGTCGCGGACATGAACAGCGATGGTGTACAGGACCTCGTCGTTCAAAGCGGCGACACGGTCACGCCCACCACCATCCAGATTTTTCTCGCCGACGCGGGCGGAAACTACACAGTGGCCTCGCAGGTCTCCGCCACCTCCATCTTTCCGTTTCCGTGCGTCCCCGCCGATATCAACGGCGACAAGAAGATGGACCTTGTCTGCGCCACTGCTCATACAGACACCAGTGAGGTCGACGTCCTGCTCTACCTCGGCAACGGCGATGGCACGCTTCAGACCCCAATTTCCACGAGTCTTGGAAAGATTTGGAATCCTGGCGCGGTTCCTGACATCATCGCCGTGGCCGATGTCAACAAGGATGGTCACCTCGATGTCGTGATGACCACAGGCACAACCGGCGCGTGGGCCGAATTCAATTTCACCCTCCTCGGCGATGGAACCGGAAACTTCACCGTTGTCCCCTTCTTCGGCCAGCTCTACTACGGTCCCGCCACCGTGGCCGACGTCAATGGCGATACCATCCCCGACCTGATCATTGCCAACGGGCCCAATATCTTCCTCGGTAAAGGCGATGGAACCTTCTCTGAAACAGGAAGCTATCAGTTCTTCAACGGACACTGTGTCTTTGCCGATTTTGAAAAGAACAACGGACTCGACGCCGCCTGTCAGATGGGCGGTAACACTCAGATCGGAATCTTTCACCAGAACAGCGATGGCACGCTCGATACAATCAACCCCCTCGCGACCATCTCCTTAACGGGCCTTCCCATGCTCCAGGCCCCCCTGCAGGCAATCGATCTCAATGGCGACGGCATTCTCGATCTGGCCATTAGCACAAGTGATGGCCTCGAAGTATTCCCCGGTAAATCCGGTCTCCAGTTCGGCACCCCGGTTCCTTACCTCGCCGGCTCCACAAGCTCCATCAATACTCCCTTCGGCTTCTTCACCGACATGGATAACGACGGGCATCCCGACTTCGTAAGTACCGGTCCAGGATCCGTCTATATTAGCTACGGAAACGCCGACGGCTCTCTGCGCGCTCCTGTCCCCAGCCAGTCCGGAAGCGAAATCTACGTTGCCAGGGCGGCCGACTTCGACGGCGACAATATCCCGGACGCGCTCACCGTCGGGCTGTCTTCCATCAACTTCCTGCACGGCAACGGCGATGGTACCTTCGCCGCCCCGGTATTGGTCCCGTTGCAGGCCGGCTATTCTTTCCCTGCCAATCCAAATGGTGCTGCCAATCTACTCGTTGGTGACTTTAATGGCGATGGGAACCAGGACTTTCTCATTCCGCTCAACATCGTTTCGGATAATCTGCTCTTCTTCGGCAACGGCGACGGCACTTTCCAGACCGCGATTCCCGTTCCCGCGTCCATGCTCCCCAACGCCTCGTATTCCGCCGGCGGTTCGGTCGTGGCAGATGTCAATGGAGATGGCAGGGCTGACATCGTGCAGGTTGGTCAAACGGCAATCAACGTTTATCTGTCGCAAGGCGACGGAACCTTCACCCTGGTTTCGACTCCCATCTCCAACCCCCAGGTCGAAAACACCGCCATCGCTTTCGGCTACTTCAATGGAGACAATATCCTGGATGCCGTCGTCAATTTTGCCGATCACGCCACCGTCTTCACCGGCAACGGCGATGGCTCCTTTACCAGCACGGCGACGACTCTGACCGTTCCTGCCATCAGCGGCATCGATCAGTCGGGCCAGGTCGTGCCAGCCATCGCTATCGGCGACTTCGACGGTGACGGCAAAAACGATGTAGCCTTGCTTGGCCTTTATGACAACTACACAACGAATCTGTACTTAGGCGGTTCTGGGGTTCGCTCCTCCGTTGCAATCTGGACCTTCTACGGCAACGGGGACACCACCTTTTCGCAGCCCGTCTCCGCCGGAATCTTCTATGACACCTACTTCTCGAATCTGAGCGCTGCGGCCTTGCACGCGGACGGCTCCTCCGATCTCATCGCATTCGGTGTTGGCAACATCGGCGCACCGCAGGTTTCGCCACTCGTTCTCGTTCCCTCGCTTGCCGGGCGCACATTTGGCGCTCCCCGCTATGTTAATGGCGGAGCCGGAGTCAGTTCGGTTCAAATCGCCGATTTCAATCGCGATGGCAAGCCTGACCTGTTTGTCTCTGATGGCGCTTGGTATCCATATCAGCTCGGCGCAAACTCCTTCGCCGCTCTTCTCAATCAGCCCGTGCAAGTCAGGGGAATGATCACCACCGCACCTCAGCCGTCGCTTGTCGGCAAGCCCTATTCCGTTACAGCCGGACTAGCTTCCTTCCTGCCTCAGCTCGCCAGCATTTCTGGTGATTTGAGTTTCTCCGTGGATGGAACGCCAATTCCCCCGGCCAGCCTCGACAACAACATCGCTACCGAAACAGTCTCCGCAATTCTCACCGGCGGCGATCATGTCATCACGGCCTCTTGGGCGGGAGATAGCACTTTCGCTCCTGCAACGTTCAGCACAGTACACCATGTGATGGACTACTCGCTCGCAGTCAACTCGAGCCTCAGCGTTCAGACCGGGCATAAGGGGACGATCGACGTTCAGCTTACGTCGATCGACGGTTTCGCCGACACGCTTTCCCTCTCCTGTGGGAGTCTCCCGGCATACGCGACCTGCACGTTCTCCAACCCGTCGCCAAGCCTGTCCTCCGGTCAGTCCGTCGACGTTCAAATTACTCTCGGCACTAGCTCCAGCACTACCGCGCAGAACAGCCGCGCATGCGGCTGCCTGCCGTTCTCCTTGGCCTTCCTTCTGCCCGGAGTGCTCGTGCTGTTTCGGAAGCGAGTCCGTCCCGTTATGCTGCTCATTGTTGTAAGTCTGGCTCTAATGGGCGTGAGCGCCTGCGGAGGCGGCGGTAGTGGAGGCGGCACGCCGAATCCTCCGCCCACGGCACCGCCGTCCACACCAGCAGGTGCGTACGGCATCGATATCGTCGCTACGGCCGCGAACACGCAGGTGCAGCACACCGCGACAATCTCATTGACAGTTACGCCGTAGTCGGCCTGGGCAGGGCAGCAAGGTGGCGGCTCCATTCTTTGTATGTCTGGATGGGGCCCGATCGCCCGCTTGCGGGCAAAGAGCAAACTACCGCGCACTTCAGGTGCGGGAGCCACAAATCTCGTGGCGCAAGCGCCGTCTGCTCCATGCAATGGTGCAAAGAATTTCCGCGTTCTGGCGCACACTGGTTCAAGGTGCAAATCTGTTTCTTTGGCGCGGCGTTCCCACTTTTCACACGCCTACTGCCTTTGAAATCAAATACAGACCTTCAAGTCCTTTGGAATCAGATATAGATCCGGATAGGTGTTTTGGAAAGTCATTTAAATCAAGACTATAGAGCAAAGGAAATAGTTTTTTATGATCCGCGAATGCAGCCACATCATGCCCACTGGAAAGCATGCCGCTCCATCGCCATGCGCGACTCGTACCTGTGTTACTTCCGCTCCAGGCAAAACGCATCCAGAAAGAAAAGAAGAAGAGTCCGCGTCTCCCAATGGCGCCCGTCGACGATCTGCGCGGTATTCAGCTCGCCATTGCAAAGCTGATGAATCTTGTCAACAATCCCTTTGCGGACAGCCGGCGGGTAAATCGCATGCTTGAAGTGATGAAGCTCGCCGAGCGCGTCGCCAGGCAGCGCATAACCCTGAAGATTGCCAGCCGCGAGTGTCCTCACTGCGGCAAGGCAATCAACGTACCCGCCCGATCGCTGCAGCAAACAACGGGCAGCCAACCCTTGCCCTCGGCCACTGGCCACTGATCACTGGTCGCTGTCCACCGGCGTCATCCGTACCGCTGCGCCGCCGCCCGGGGCCAGGTTCAGCTTCAGAACCGTAGCAGCCGTCACCGTCTCTTTGTGAATCGTCACCTGTTTGGGATTCTTCGCGGCATCTGGTCCGTCCGCATAAATCTCGGCCGTATAGCTGCCTGCGCCCAGAAACTTCAGTGGCACTTCAAGTGTCCGCGCATTCCAGTTCGTAATGCTGCCCAGGTCCCACTCGGTGCCGTGCCGCCGCGCCACTGTCGCAAACTCGCCGGGATAGCCTGCCAGCACACGCGTCTCATCCCACACAACAGGCACGTCCTTCAGAAATTGGAATGAAGGCTGCCCCTTGTAGTGAATGGGCGCGTCGGACACCATTGGAATCGGATTCTCGTAAACCACGTAGAGCGCAAGTTGCTGCGCCCGCGTGCCCATCACCATCGGCGACGTGTTGCGCTGCACAAACTGGTCTTCCGTCACGTTGTCAAAGCCGCCCGCCGTGTAATCCAGCGGCCCTGCCAGCATGCGCGTGAAGGGATACTCCGCGCGCAGAAACGGATTGTCACGGCGCCCGGCCTTGTTCTGTTCCATGCCCAGCAGGCCCTCGTAGCTCATCACGTTCGGATACGTCCGCATGATGCCCCACGGCGTGTGGCAGCCGTGGAAGTCCAGCATCAGGTGATGCGCGGCGGCATATTCCGCCGTGTCATAGAACCACTGGATGCCCTCCTGGTCGTCGCGGTTCACAAAGTCAATCTTCATGCCCGCCACGCCCCACTTTTCATAGAGCGGAAACGCCTCTTTCATTTGCTTCATTACCGCTTCGGAGTAAAGCCAGATCCACACCTTCACGTTCTTCTTGGCGGCATATTTCACCAGTTCCGGAATGTCGACCTTGCCGTTCATCTTCGTGATGTCCATGCCGTCCGACCAGCCCGCATCCAGGAAGAAGTAGGGAAATCCTGACTCGGCCGCGAAGTCCACATATTGCTCCATCGTCGCCGTCGTGAAGTTGGCGTCGCCTGCGTGTCCTTCGTTGTCGATGTTGTCGCTCCACCAGTTCCATGAGGCCTTGCCCGGCTTGATCCAGCTCGTATCCTTCACGCGATTCGCAGGGCTCAGGTCCGTCACCAGGTTCGACTCCACCAGCTCGCCTGGCGTGTCGGCCACGTTCAGCACGCGCCACGCCGAGTGATGCGGCAGGTCGCCGATCACGGCATCATGTGGCTCGTCCCACCGCGGCGAGAGCAGCACATTCAACCCGTGGCCAATCCAGCCGCCGTCCGCGTTGGTCACATACATTGAGCTGTTGCCTTCCAGATCCGACTCCATCAGCGACATCCATGCGACGCCCGGCTGATGCAGCAGCAGCGGCATGCCCACCAGAATGTGGCTCGTCACACCACCCTGGTTGCCCAGCGCGGAGATCGTCAGCGGCACATACTCGGCTTCGTAGCTTGATCTGTAACCCGGCAGTTCCAGTGCCCAGATTGGATCGTCCTCGGCAAAGTTGAACTCAGTGGATTCGCCGCGCAGATGCAGGCTTGAAATGCCGAACTGCCGCGGCACCACATAGCGAAACGCAACTCCGGTGTCATACGCGCGCGCCTCCACCACCAGCGTGCGCGCCGCCAGCGGCGAGCCCGGCTCCGCCACCGTTAACGTCATGCTGTTGTACGCATCCTTCACGTGGCTCACCTTGCTGAACAGCAGCGCGTAGTCGTCCACACCGCTTCCCGCCTTCGCATCCTTCAGCACCACATGGCTTCCCAGCGCGGGCTTCAGATCGAGTTCCAGCCCCAGCGGCGATGGCTCAAGAATCGCCTTGCCGTGAAACTTCACCGAGTAGGTAAGCTGTCCGCCATCGTCCGCCGCGGCGCCCTTGGCCGTCGTAATGGCGAACTGCATCTCCAGTTGCCCATTGGGCGAAGTCAGTGCCGGAATCGTACTTTGCGCATGGAGACAGGTGAACGGTGCGAGACAGAGAACAAGCAAGGCAGAGGCAAAAGTCTTCATGGCGGAGTCTTTCCTTGTAATGTGCGTTGGGCGCAGTCGAAGGGGCTGCAATCGTTAATCAACAGTTAAGGGCACATCGGCCCCGGAAACGTTTCCAGCCCGGACCCTATCACTCTCCAATTTTCCGTGTCAATCCAACTGTCACTTCGGTCTTGTGGGCAACCTTCTGTCTGGAAAGAGAAATGCTCAGCGTTGCCACTCAGGTTTCCGCTTGGCTAGAAATGCACGTACACCTTCCTGGAAATCAGGATGCTTTCTGGCTTCCACGTTCGCTGCCAGTGACAAGGCAATGCGTCGATCGAGTTCCGTTCGCGTCTCATCAAGAATGAGGTGCTTGGTGCGCCTCATCGCTGCGGGACTGTTCCTCTTCAGCTCCTGCGCCAGCGTTCGTGCACGGTGCAACAGTTGATCGGATTCCACAATCTCGTCGACCAGCCCGAGTGAATGTGCTTCATGAGCATCAAAAAGCCTGCCGGAAAGGAGCAATGCCTTCGCTCGCTTGGCTCCGATTTGCATGGAAAGATAAGCCGATACAAGCGCGGGTACAAAGCCAATGCGCACCTCTGTATAGCCGAACTTCGCGTCTGGCACAGCCAGCGTAAAGTCGCACAGGGTTGCCAAACCGGTTCCACCCGCAATGGCCGCTCCATTGACCGCGGCGATGGTTGGAACAGGTAATGTGTAGAGCGCTTGGAACAAATTGGCGATCTGTTTCGCGTCCTCCGTCTGTTCGTCTGCGGATGCATTTGCGAGCGCTTCCAGGGCGCTCAGATCAAGGCCCGCGCAAAATGCAGCGCCAGATCCTGTCAGGATGACAATCGCCGCTCGCTCCCGCGCCTCATCGAGCACGTCGATCAGCTCTTCACGCATCGCTGGCGTCAGTGCATTCCTGCGCTCCGGACGATTGAGCGTGATGGTAAGAACCCCATCGGATTCTTCGGTTATCAGCGTCGTGTAATTCATTGCCGTTCCTGTATTCCGATTTGTTCCTGCGAATGTCCATACTCTGCCTGCAGGCGTGCCGCGCTTTGGGACAAGTCTTCGATCGAGTCGATCGGCGGCAAGTTGGCCCCGAGTTGCGCAAGCTCGACGCGCGCGGTTTCGGTTGCCAGGTTGCCTACAAGGGATCCTGCGCAAAAGGGCAGCCGCCGAATCCGCCCAATGCAGTATCGAAGCTCCGGCAACCGGCAAGATAGGCAGCTCGAATCTTCGCGGCGGCGTTGTCGGGTCGCGCATGCAAATGAAGTCCGAGCGATACTTCGATCGTAAGAGCAGATCTTACGGCTGAAAAGACATGATTCACGTGTTCGGGAGTCGCCATTCCCACCGTATCAGCCAGAGAAATCTGCTGAACGCCGGTACGCAGAATCGCATCGCAACCGGTTATGACAGTCTCCGTGCTCCACGCATCACCATACGGATTGCCAAACGCCATCGATAGATACGCAACGGTAAAGAGTCCGTTTGAGCGAGCCAAATCCGCAATGCTCTCCAGTTCCCTGAGCGCTTCGCTCTGTGTTTGGTGCTGATTGCGCTCAAGGAATTCAGGAGAAACGGAATACGGAAATCCGAGTGTACGCACTTTGCCTGTTTGAATCGCTCGCTCAGCGCCTTTTCTGTTTACCACAATACCAACAATGTCGACCGCTTCAGGCGGATTCAGTAGCGCGAGCACTTCTTCAGAGTCGGCCATCTGGGGCACTGCGCGAGGAGAGACAAAGCTCACAGCGTCAATCCGCGTGAACCCCGCGTCGATCAGTGCGCGAAGATACGCTGCCTTCGCCTCGGCGGGTATCACCGCGGGCAGTCCCTGCCATGCGTCACGCGGGCATTCGACGAGTTGGACGGAATTGGTCATCGCTTCATGTTTGCAGCGCACCCGGATTAAACGGCGCAACGTCTGGATTCAGGTTTGCCGCTTCAAGTGCCGTAATCAAGGCAGCGCGTGTGTCGGCCGGATCAAGAATTGCATCGATCCAAAGACGCGCAGCACCATAGCGAGGATCGGCCTGTGCATCGTAGGTGTTCTTGATCTCGTTGTAGATCTGCTTGCGCTCTTCATCGCTGATTGCGTGCCCGTTGCGCTCCAGTTGCCGTACTCGCACTTCGACAAGCGTGTTCGCCGCAGATGTGCCGCTCATTACGGCATAACGCGCGGTTGGCCAGGCGAAGATGAAGCGCGGATCGTAGGCCTTGCCGCACATCGCGTAGTGACCGGCGCCAAAGCTTCCGCCCAGAATCACTGAAATCTTTGGTACAACAGAGTTGGAAACAGCGGAAACCATCTTTGCGCCTGCTCGGATAATCCCGCTCTGCTCGGCATCGCGGCCCACCATGAAGCCGTTCACATCGTGAAGGAAGACAAGCGGAATCAGGCTCTGGTTGCAGTCCAGAATGAAGCGCGCGGCCTTCTCGGAGCTTTCGGCATAAATCACACCGCCAAATTCCGTGCGCCGCGTGCCGTGCGCATCGGTCAATGTCTGATGTTCCTTCTGGTTGGCGACAATGCCGACCGCGTGTCCACCAACGCGCGCATAGCCGCACACCAGCGTGCGCCCATAGCCTTCGCGATACTCGTCAAACTCACTGCGGTCGACTAGTCGCGCGATAATCTCGCGCACATCATATGTATTCGTTGCGGCTTGTTCTGGATTGGGATCGAGAAATCCGTACAACTCCTCTGCGTCAAAGTGCGGAGCGTCTTTTTGTGCATCGTACGGTATCGCATCGAAGACGGCACGCTCACGGTGGCCGAGCTTGTCCACCAGTGAACGCACGCGATGGATGCATGCCTCGTCGTCCGGCTCCTTGAAATCGACGGTTCCTGAGATCTCCGCATGCATGGTTGCACCGCCCAGCTCTTCTGCGTCTACCTTCTGGCCAATTGCCGCCTGCACAAGAGCCGGTCCGGCGAGAAACAGTCCGCTGCCTTCCGTCATCAACACCGTGTCCGTCATTACCGGCAAATATGCGCCCCCGGCCACGCACATGCCCATAATCGCCGTAATCTGCGGTATGTTGCGTGCGGACATCACCGCGTTGTTGCGGAAGACACGGCCAAAGTCATCCTGGTCGGGAAACACGTCCTCCTGCAATGGAAGAAAGACTCCAGAGGAATCGACAAGATAGATGGTTGGAATGCGATTTTCGAGGGCGATGGTCTGCGCGCGAATCACTTTCTTTGCCGTTATTGGGAAAAATGCGCCAGCCTTCACCGTTGCATCGTTCGCTATCACCATCACCAGCCGCCCGCACACGCGGCCAACGCCAGTGACAACCCCAGCTGCCGGAGCGCCACCCCACTCTTCATACATTCCGTGCGCGGCGTACAGCCCCAATTCCAGGAAGATGGCGTCAGGGTCCAGAAGCAAATCCAGCCGCTCGCGCACGGTCAGCCGATTCTTTTTGTGCTGTGCCTCTATCGCTTTTGTGCCGCCGCCCTTGCGAATGCCGTCCTGCTCCGTGCCCATTGCCGCAAGCAGGTCCGTCAATGCTTGTCGATTCTTTTGGTAGCGAGGTGCATTTATGTTCAGCTTTGAGGGCAGGGAAGTGCTCATCGATTCTCCGTCATCCTTCACTTCAGAATCTCGCGCGCAATCACCATGCGCTGGATTTCACTGGTTCCCTCGCCAATCGTGCACAATTTTACATCCCGGTAGAATTTCTCCGCAGGGTAGTCCTTGATGAATCCGTATCCGCCGTGAATCTGCACACACTCGTCGCAGATGCGCACCGCCGCCTCACTGGCAAACAACTTCGCCATAGACGACTCAAGCGACGTCTTCCTGCCCGCACTCTTCATGCGTGCGGCTCTGAGTGTGAGTTGACGCGCAGCCTCAAGTTGTGTGGCCATATCGGCCAGCTTGAATTGAATCGCCTGAAATTCACTGATCGATTTGCCAAACTGACGGCGTTCCTTGGCATATTTCACCGCCGCGTCATAGGCTCCGCGACCAATCCCCAGCGACAGTGCTGCGATGGAAATGCGTCCACCGTCGAGCACGCGCATCGCGTCGATGAATCCTTCACCTTCTGCTCCCAGGCGGTTTTCATCGGGCACAAAGCAGTCTTCAAGAATAAGCTCCGATGTGTCTGACGCGCGCAGTCCCAGCTTGTCTTCCTTCTTGCCGGGACGAAATCCTTTGGTGCCTTTCTCGATGAGGAACGCCGTCATGCCGTGGCTTTTCCTTGCGCGGTCGGTCACCGCAATCACCACAGAGCAGTCAGAGTGGCTTGCGTTCGTGATGAAGGTCTTGCTTCCATTCAAGACCCAGCCATCGTTGGTTCGCACCGCCGTTGTGCGCGCGCCCATGGCATCTGAACCGGAACCAGGTTCCGTTAACGCCCAGCTACCAAGCCACTCGCCGCTGGCCAGCCGCGGAATCCAGCGCTTCTTCTGGTCTTCATTCGCGGCGAGGAAAATGTGGTTTGTGCAAAGCGAATTGTGCGCTGCCACAATGATGCCAATGGAGCCATCCACACTTGCCAGTTCTTCAATCGCGAGCACGTAGTCCACGTAGCTCATACCGCTTCCGCCCAACTCAGGCGGGAAGATCACTCCAAGCAGGCCCATGCGCCCAAGCTGCTTCACCACGTCCGAGGGAAACGTACTCTTCTCATCCCACTCACGGACATGCGGAGCGATTTCGCGCTGCGCAAAGCGGCGGATCTCCCGCCGCAGCTCCACCTGCTCCTCGCTTAGTTCAAATTGTGGGTCCTCGGTCTCCATCGTCATGCACCGCTCCTTATAGGACGGCGATCGAACAGCCGGGTTAGTCCGCCCCGGTGAGGCAGGCGTGACGAATGAGTATTGCATCAGTCTGTTATGCAGCACAACTTATGGCTGACAGAAGTCACGGATTTTTCTTCGCGCAGGAATTCGTGATATCGTCCATTCGCATTGTGAATTTGAACCGATGAATAAGCTCTACCCCAGCGCAGCGGCCGCACTCGAAGGCATCGTATCGGACGGAATGCTCCTCGCCGTCGGCGGTTTCGGCCTCTGCGGTATTCCTGAAGCGCTTATTGAGGCCCTGCGCGGCACAGGCGCGCGCAACCTGACTGTCGCCAGCAACAACGCAGGAGTGGACGGATGGGGATTGGGAATCCTCCTTGAATCGCGACAGATTAGCAAAATGATCTCCAGTTACGTGGGTGAGAATGCCGAGTTCGAGCGACAGTACCTTGCCGGTGAATTGGAAGTTGAATTCGTCCCGCAGGGCACGCTGGCCGAGCGCATGCGCGCCGGCGGCGCAGGAATTCCAGGCTTTTACACAAGAACCGGCTTCGGCACGATTGTTGCGGAAGGCAAGGAAACGAAGGAATTTGATGGACAGACATTTGTGCTTGAACGTGGACTCCGCGCAGACATTGCCTTGGTCAAGGCTTGGAAGGCCGACACGCACGGCAATCTGGTCTATCGCCGCACCGCGCGCAACTTCAATCCACTTGTGGCCACGTGCGGAAAAGTCACCATCGCGGAAGCGGAAATTGTTGTCGAACCAGGCGCGCTCGATCCTGACGAAATTCACACGCCCGGTATCTTCGTGCAGCGTCTAGTGCACAATCCGTTGCCGGAAAAGCGCATTGAACGCCGAACCGTGAGGAGCGTCTGACCATGCCCTGGAACCGCAACCAAATGGCGCAGCGCGCTGCCGCCGAGCTGGAAGACGATTACTATGTCAACCTCGGCATCGGCATGCCCACGCTCGTCGCCAATTACATTCCAAAGGGTATCAGCGTTGTTCTTCAGTCTGAGAACGGCCTTCTCGGCATGGGGCCATATCCGCTTGAGAGCGAAGTGGACGCCGACCTCATCAATGCGGGCAAGGAAACTGTCACCGTGTTGCCCGGCGGCTCCATCTTTTCCAGCAGTGACTCGTTCGCCATGATTCGCGGAGGTCACGTCGACCTCGCCATCCTCGGCGCAATGCAGGTCTCCGAGCGCGGCGATCTTGCCAACTGGATGATTCCCGGCAAGCGGGTGAAGGGCATGGGCGGAGCGATGGACATTGTTTGTGGCGTGCGCAGGGTGATCGTCCTCATGGAACACAATGCGAGCGACGGCAGCCCCAAACTCGTTCCGCAATGCACACTTCCGCTTACGGGTGCAGGCGTTGTCCATCGCGTCATCACCGATCTCGGTGTCATGGACATTTCTTCCAAGGGTGTCCAGGTCGTTGAACTTGCTTATGGCGTTACGCGTGAAGAAATCGCGACCCGCTCGGGCGTTCCGGTTGAATTCGCACTTTAGCACGCGCATCGCGGATACATGATCCAGGACCTAGAAAAAATCTCCACTTTGACTTGGGCGGCTGCTCCCTTTATAAACAACCTTGTTGTCTGAGATTCTTCTGGTCCTGAGGCGTGCCCACTTCGGCGCGTCTCCCTTCATTCACTGCAATCGTCAGGATGCTCGGGAAGGCGGTGAAAGTCCGCCACTGCCCCGCAACTGTAAGCGCAATTGTATTCCGCTCCGTCCTTTGAGCGGGTGCACACGTCCGGCAGGCTCGTTTCGCAGTTCAACACGAGTCTCCATCCACTGGAATGATTTCCGGGAAGGATGCCGGCGGCGGCGCAAGTCAGGAGACCGGTCCGTGACGCTTCCAACCGCTTACGTTCCGAGGGGAACGGAGGAGTTCCTATGCCCGCATTCAGGCACATTCGATGCCTCGCCGCGCTGCTTTTCGCAGCAGCATGCCTTTCTGTTCCAATTTCCGCACGTGCTGCCGCAGTCCGCGGTGTCGTGACTGACACATCCGGTACTCCTGTCTCCGGCGCATCCGTGACGCTCATCAGCAAGGGCGCCATCATATCCACCACCGTCTCCGGCGTAGACGGCAGCTTTCAGATTCTAACCGGCGTTCAGGGCCGCTTCTATCTTGTCGTCACAGCCAAAACCTTCCGCCAGTTGCAGACGCCCAGCTTCTTCGCCGGGCGGTTTGACAGCGTGGATCGGAACCTTGTCCTCGAGCCAGAGTGGGTGCGCCAGTCCATCGTCGTTACCGCCACTGGTACACCTACACCGCAAGGAGAGACCAGCGAGTCTACTGCCGTCCTTGGCCCCGTTGAGCTTGCGCAGAGCGTGGATTTGCCCGGCCTCCTTCGCACCACACCGGGAGCATTTGTCGCGCAACTTGGCCAGCGCGGCGCCCAAAGCTCTCTCTTTGTGCGCGGTGGAAACTCCACAGCGAACAAGGTTCTCGTTGACGGCATCGACGCCGGTGAACTTGGGGGCCAGTTTGACTTCGGCCCTTTCTCCACCACGGGTGTTGAATCCGTAGAGATCTTTCGCGGAGCCAACTCCTCTCTGTATGGAGCCGATGCCGGAAGCAGTGTCGTGAGTATTACCACGCCTCGTGGCACAACTAGCTTTCCTTCTTTTTTCCTCTCTGGAGACGCCGGCAACTTCAATACGTCGCATGAGTCCGGAGAAATTGCCGGCGCACACGACACATTCGACTACCTCGGGAACTACAACTGGTTCCAGACAGACAACTCTCTGCCCAAGAGCCGGTTTCACGTTGGCACCGCGGTCGGCAACTTTGGCTGGCAGCCACGCGCAAGCCTGCAGCTTCGCGGTACCGTTCACTACGGAGTGGATGCAACCGGCGTGCCCAACGCGTGGGACTTCTTTCACGTTGCCGACGATGCCACGCAGAAAGATCAGGATCTCTACCTCAGTACCTCGCTCGAACATCAAACCAGCGCTGTCTTCCACAATTTGCTTCGCTACGGCGCAACGCGCAAACGTGAGCAGTACCACCAGTGGTCGCAGCAAGGGAGTGGAGACTTCGATGCCTACGGCGACAGCCTTGGCCAGGTAGTGACCATCACGGGCGCGAACGGCTACTCCGCCACCGGCCAGGCCATTCTCGACTATGCCGGAACCTACCCGTTCGCTCAATCGTTCGTGAACAACCGTGATGAGTTCGATTACCAGGGCGACTATCGCGTCACGCCACATCTGCTCGGCCTTATAGGCTTCCAGTATCAGGACGAGCGCGGCGTCGAAATCATTCCGTCGTACGCAATCAATGAGTCCACCGGGCGCACGCAACAAAACTATCTTGCTGCCGTGCATGGCGATTTCCGCACTCGCTTCTTTTACAACCTCGGCGGTAGTCTTCAGCACGACACTCTTTACGGAACGACCACCACCCCGCGTGCCGGCGCAACCTACTATATCTTTCGCCCGCATGATGGCGCGTTCAGTGGCACGCGCGTGCTCTTCAACTTCGGCGATGCGGTCCGAGAGCCCAAGTTATCCGACCAGTTCGGCTCGCTCTACCAATTTCTTGCCACCAGCGGCAACGTGGCCACCGCACAGCAACTCGGCATCGGCCCCATTTCCGCGCCCACCACGCGCACGTACGAGGGAGGCGTCGAACAGAGCTTCCTGAGTGAGCACATCCTCTTCCGCGCCACGTATTTCCACAACCAGTTCGGTAAGGAGATCGAATCCGTCGGAGCGCAGTTGCTTCCCGGTCTGCTCGGAATCACAGGGCAGAATGAAACCGACCTCATCAATGCCCTCGGCTACTACTACACCTACGACTACGGTGTGTACATGAATACGGAGGCTTTCCGTGCGCAGGGAATTGAAGCCACCGTCGAAGGAGGCATTGGTCGCAATATCTTTCTGCGCGGAGGCTACACCTGGCTTGACTCGGTTGTGCAGCGCTCCTTTTCGAGCGACAACGAAGCCCTCAACGGTGGCTATGAGCCTACCTACAACGGAATACCGGTCGGAGCATACTCGCCACTCAAGGGTGCACGCCCCTTCCGGCGTCCTCCGCACACGGGCTTTCTCACCGCCACGTACACGCGCCGCGGCATCACAAGCTTCTTTACGGCAGCCTTTGTCAGCCGCAGTGACGACTCAACTTTTCTCACCGATTCCAACTTCGGCACATCGCTTTTGCTGCCCAACCGCAACCTCGATCACGGCTACGCGCAACTTTCGCTCGGCACGAATTACCAGATTCTCAACTGGCTCAGTATCTACACGCAGATGGAAAACCTCACCAGTAACAGCCACATCGCGCCCCTTGGCTACCAGAGCCTGCCTTACAACGCGCGCATCGGTCTCAAATTCCAGTGGACCCGCGTCAACAGGTAAGGGAAGCGCCGCCACTCTACAACATCATTCGCACAACAAAAAAATCCCCCGGCCGAAGCCGGGGGATTTGCCTTATGCGCCGAAGGCGCGTTTGGCCGCACCGCAGGTGCTTAGTACATGCCGTCCATGCCGCCGCCGTGGCCGCCGCCAGCCGGAGCTGCCTTCTGCTCAGGGATTTCCACCACCAGAGCTTCGGTGGTCAGCAGCAGGCCTGCAATCGACGCCGCATTCTGCAGCGCTGTGCGGGTCACCTTGGTCGGATCGATCACGCCAGCCTTCACCAGGTTCTCGAACTCGCCCGTTGCCGCGTTGTAGCCAAAGTGCTGGTCCTTGCTTTCCAGTACCTTTGCCACAACCACTGCGCCCTCTTCGCCTGCATTGGCAACAATCTGCCGCAGCGGCTCTTCGAGCGAGCGGAGCACGATCTGCGCACCGATCTTTTCGTCGCCTTCCAGTGACTTGATCAGCTCGGCAACCGCGGGAACTGCGCGCACCAGGGCCACGCCGCCGCCCGGAACGATGCCTTCCTCGACCGCCGCACGGGTCGCGTGCAGTGCATCCTCAACGCGAGCCTTCTTCTCCTTCAGCTCGGTCTCGGTTGCAGCGCCCACCTTGATGATGGCCACACCGCCCACGAGCTTGGCCAGCCGCTCCTGCAGCTTCTCCTTGTCGTAGTCAGAAGTGGTCTTCTCAATCTGCGAACGGATTTCCTTCACGCGGCCTTCGATGTCGCTCGACTTACCGGCGCCATCCACAACCGTCGTGTTGTCCTTGTCGATGGTCACGCGCTTCGCACGGCCCAGATCCTCGATCTTCACGCCTTCCAGCTTGATGCCGAGGTCTTCGGTAATCGCCTTGCCGCCGGTCAGAATCGCGATGTCGCCCAGGATGGCCTTGCGGCGATCGCCGAAGCCAGGAGCCTTCACCGCAGCCACGTTCAGCGTGCCACGCAGCTTGTTCACAACCAGTGTTGCCAGCGCTTCGCCTTCCACGTCCTCAGCGATGATCAAAAGCGGCTTTCCGCCACGAGCAACCTGCTCCAGCAGAGGCAGCAGATCCTTCATCGCGCTGATCTTCTTCTCGTAAATCAGAATGTACGGATCGTCGAGTACTGCTTCCAGACGCTCTGCGTCGGTCACAAAGTAGGGGCTCAGGTAACCACGATCAAACTGCATTCCGTCCACGGTTTCCAGGCCGGTGTGCATCGTCTTCGACTCTTCAATCGTGATCACGCCGTCCTTGCCCACAACCTTCACGGCCTCGGCGATAATGCCGCCGATTTCTGCGTCGCCGTTGGCGGAGATGGTGCCAACCTGCGCAACCGATCCCTCGTTCACCGGCTTCGACAGCTTGCCAAGTGCGCCGCCTTCGCTCCACTTGCCTTCCTTGTCGCGAGTGCCGATTACTGCCGAAACGGCCTTGTCGATGCCGCGCTTCAGTGCCGTCGGGTTCGCGCCGGCAGCAACCGTCTTCACGCCTTCGCGGAAGATGGCCTGTGCCAGAACCGTCGCCGTCGTGGTGCCGTCACCGGCAACGTCGCTTGTCTTCGAAGCAACTTCGCGCACCAGTTGTGCGCCCACGTTTTCCAACGGATCCTTCAGGTCGATTTCCTTCGCAACCGTCACGCCGTCCTTGGTGATGGTCGGAGAACCGAACTTTTTCTCGATTACGACGTTGCGGCCCTTGGGACCAAGCGTCGCCTTCACGGCGTCTGCCAGCGTGTTCACACCGCGCAGAATCGCCTGGCGGGAATCCTCACCATGCAGAATTTGCTTTGCCATGTTTCAAACTCTCCTCAATCAGTTGACTGTCTATTCGGTTTCAATGGTCAGGGGCATCATTGCTTCTACCCCGGAAACTGTTTGCGCCTGAAAGCGCATTGCCTGTTCGGCCAGAACTACTTCTTGATGATGCCGAGCACTTCTTCTTCGCGCATGATTAGAAACTCTTCGCCGTCGATCTTGATCTCCGTGCCCGAGTACTTGCCGAACAGCACCTTGTCGCCAGCCTTCACGTCGAGAGGAAACACCTTGCCCTCGTCGTTCGACTTGCCCTTGCCTACGGCGATTACTTCGCCTTCCTGCGGTTTTTCTTTCGCGCTGTCGGGGATAATGATGCCGCCGCGAACGGTCTCCGTCTCCTCGACACGGCGAACCAGAATGCGATCATGAAGTGGGGTGAAGGTCGTCTTTACCGATGTTGCAGCCATCGCTTTGCTTCTCCTTTGCACACGGACAGGCCTCGCCCATCCGCTGAGTTTCAAATGGAAAGTGGTACTGAATAACCTGCGGTTTGCGACTCTGGACAACCAAGCGGCGGACTGCGCAATGCAGTTCCAACCGGAGTGTTTAGCACTCTCGCCCTCCAATTGCTAAAGATAGGCAACTGGAGTGAAGCTGTCAAGGGTCTAAGGGAAAATCTTAGCGCAATTCACTCATATTTTACGATTGTGCTTGCTCTAGATTCTGCATCTTCTTCCGATTGTTTATGGCCGCTCGGCCGGAAAGTCCATCAATCTTTGTGTAACTATCTTATTTTGTGAAAGATGCGCAATAGCACAAGCAAGTCTATTCTACCACCTTGACCTGGCCGCCTTTGAGAGGCAAGGGCGTGCGGCCGCGGTCTTTTTTGAAATCTTCTCCCAGAATTTGTTCATTCTGCCGAAAGGTGCCATTCGGAGCTCTGCAGACGGGCTGCCGCCGAGTTTCATCACAGGGCGTGGACCGTGGGCCCGATACCTCGCCAATGTCAAAAGTTGCCCGATGGCGACACGACACAGGCAGGTCGCTCATACGCTGCTAGTGCGCGTCCGCGGCGCGGTTTGCCCACTTCTGACCCGGCCTTGCTGTCTCCCACATCTGCTCGCCTATCGTGTCGAACAATCCCATCCGGTCGTTGCCCACCTTGTAGAGATCGAAGTGCGTGCGGTCAGGAATGTACGTAAAGTGCGGATCGCCTCCCAGCTTGTTCAGCACCGCTTCAAATTTGTGCGCTGGCCCGTCCAGATAAAACGTGTCCGCAGTACCCACGTACAAATGAATGCGCCCCTTCAGATCTGCGCCCCGTTCAGCCCAGGTCGACTCCACAATATGCGCCAGGTCGTAGTGGTCGTGCCAGTACTGCACCACCTTCGGGTTCACATCGCCCGTCACGCGATCGAACATCGGCTCAGGCGCGCCGCTCGGCCCCTTGGGGGAAAACACCCAGTCGAACGACGACAATTGTCCACCGTAATCTCCCGTCACCGCTTCCATCTGCGCCATCTGCTTCATGGTTGCAATTACCTTGTCATGATCGCGAAAGATCGGCCAGGGCGTCCCGTCGGGCTTGCGATACATGTTCGGATGCGGCCCATATAGGTCTGGTCCGGTGAAGTCGTGAAAGTCGCTTGGATCCGGTGACGTGGACCACGTCCCGCCAAACACCTTGGGATAATTCACCTCAAGCTGCAACGTAGCCCATCCACCGCTTGAGTGTCCGTTGAGCAGTCGGCTGTTGCGCCTGGCGTCCATGCGGTATTTGTGCTCAAGATAGGGAATAAACTCCGTGGTCAGTGCCGTGCCCCACGGCCCATCGTTCACACTGTCGGCAAACTCATGCGTGCCTTCAGGCAGTGACTCGTCCAGCATCACCCAAATCATCGGCGGCATCTTGCCCTCTGCCATCCGCTTGTGGAGCATCAATCCTTCCACCAGCGCATAGTCCAGCGTCCCGCCAAACCCATGGGTCCAATACGCCGTGGGCCATGTCTGCTTCGCGTCGTCCTCATACCCCGGCGGAAGAATCACCCACGCCTTCACAAACGTTGGCTTACCCCAGAACTTTGTCAGCACCGGGCTTTCGAACTCCTCCAGCCGAGCGGTACCTTGCGTCGCCTTTTTCCTGGCGTCGGCAACCATCTTTGCCAACTGTCCGCCCTCTTCTGGGTGATGATCCAGCACCAGGACAGGTTCCGTCGAACCCGGCGTCCATGCCGTCAGCGCAACCACATCGCTGATCCAGTCCTCCGGTCCGCGTTCGCTGTAGTTGTATGTATGGTCCACGTCCAGCAATGCCTGTACTTCGTAGGTCCCCTTTGGCATTTCGTCGAACGGCTTGGGAAAGGCAATCTGGTCCGCATCGAACTCAAGCGTCGCACCGGGTTTAAGGTCATGGATCTCCATCGCCGCTACAGCAACGTCGCCAGGATGAAACTCGCTGACCTCCACTTTCTTGTCGCCCACGCCCGCTTTCATAAACACAAGCAGCCGACCGCTGATCGGCGCGCCCACATTCGCGCCAGCTTCCACATGAAAGAAAACATGCACGTGGCGCCGCTGTGGAGCTTTGCGCCCATAAGCCGCTAACGCCAATCACCGCGCAGGCTAATGCAAACAGCGGCCACGCTTTGCTCCGCAAAATCGTCGTGTGATTCCGCAAGGTCGTCTCTCCTTAAGCCTCTTGCACTTTCAGATCAAATCTAATTCGCGCCGGGAGTCCTCATCGGTGTTCCCGCGGCGCTACTCTTGTCTTTACCCCATGTCCAGTAAAGGCCCGTATAGGCATAGTTCTCCGTCTGCCCCGCCACGGAGTGCCCATACGCAAACAAATACTGCATTCCGGGGTGCGACTTGAAATGGTAATAGCCGCCCAGGTCCACCATTGTTGACTTTTCGGTCTGTGCCGGTGCCGGCCCCTCGGCTCCGTGCGCAAAAATCTCGGCGCCCAGTTCCAGCCGTTCGCCAAAACCGTACTTCACCAGAAATCCACCATAGGGAAAATTATGGAAGTCCGTCTGAGGCACCACCTGGTAACCCGCACCGCCATCCAGAGTCCAGTGGCCAATGTTCTTCTGCGCCCAAATCGGCAGCTTATACCAGACTTTCCCCACGCCGAGACCTTTGTCATAGTTTCCCGTCGGAATCTCAAACATGGTGAAGCTGCCAATCTGAGGAAAATGTTTTGACTCCTTGATCCATGCCAGCTTCGCGCCCAGCTCCATATCCGTCAGCCCCAACGCGCTCGGTCCCTGTCCACTTGGCGCATACACGGGGTGGTTCAGCGGATTCACGGTTCCCCACGGCAGTACGGCATGCAACTGCACCCGCGGCACAGCGCCCCAGTTGAACTCAAACGCAGGGCCCGCGGAGTCCACCTCCACCGGCGTCCCATCCATCCCGCCAAAAATGTAGAACTCGTAGTGCCCGTAGTCCACCGGCACGGGATCGTCGGTCTGGAATGGAGGTCCCTGCGCCAGCACACGGTGCGCGGAAACTGCAACGCAAAGAAATGCCAGGACGACGGAAGGGAAGTTTCGGATCAGCTTCATGCACGCACCTTTTGTAGAACATGAGAGTCTTACTTTCGGTCGTGCCCAGACTCTTTGGTTGGTTCAAACTAGCTTGCCAGCCCCGCCTTTACCGCTTCGCTCACCAGCCGTCCCTCGGCGCGCACACCCTGTGCGGCAATCTTCGCCTGCACAGCTTTGATCACCACGCCCATTTCCTTCGGAGTCGGCTTCGTGCCGCTCGCGGCTGCCTGCTCGGCAATGGTCTCGGCCACCAGCGCCTTAAGTCCCGCTTCATCCAGCGCCTTCGGCAAAAACTCCTCAATCACCTTGATTTCGCCCTCTTCCTTCGCCGCCAGCTCGGTCCGTCCAGCCTTCGAGAAGTGCTCAATCGAGTCGCGCCTCTGCTTGATCATCATGGCCAGCGTGGCCTGCTCCTCAGCGGGTGTCAGCGAGGTGTTCCTTTCCACTGCCTTGTTCATCAGCGCCGTCTTAATCAGCCGCAGCGTCCCCGTGCGCTCGGCATCGCGCGCCTTCATCGATTCCACAGTCAACTTCGTGATTTGCGCTGCCAGCGCTCCCGGATCAATCATCGTATTCCTCTCATTCCTCGTTGATTCTATCGAATTTATCCCGCAAAATTTGCTTTCGCTCGCTCACGAAACGAGTTCCAGTAAATGGTTGCCCAAAATTTCCAACGCAACTTTCGTCTCATGCAATTCAATTCGCACACACGCCGCACTCGCCCGCAACCTGTCGTGGCCTTTTGCATTACTAGAGATAGGAGTTGAATTCGATGAAACGTGTATTGCTCTTCGTAACGCTCGTAGCGCTTGGTTTTCTCTCCGTTCCCCGTGGCCGCGCGCAGCAGTCCTCTGTCCCGCAGTCCGCCAACCCGGGAACACTCAACTACGTCGAAGGAGCGGTCGATTTGAATGGTGCATCCATTACCAGCCGCCAGGTGGGAATAGCCACGCTGCAGGCAGGAGACACCCTTTCCACCAGCAATGGAAGAGCGGAGATTCTTCTCACGCCCGGCGTCTTTTTACGCCTCGACCACGCCACCCGTATCAAAATGATTGCGCCCGACCTTGCCCGCACCCAGGTGAACGTCGAGAGTGGCCGCATCGCTATTGAAGTTGATCAGCTCTTCCCGCAGAATGACATCGTCATCGGCGACAACGGCGTCTACACCGAGCTGGTGAAGGAAGGACTATACGAATTCACTACCAACCAGCCCGCCGTCATGGTCTTTGACGGCAAGGCAGCCGTGCAGATTGGCGGCGGCAAGTATCGCACTGTGAAAGCACACCACATGTTCACGCTTGAAGAGCAAAGCGACAGCAGTCCTCTCGCAAAGCAGAAGCCCGTTGGCTTTAATGTGCACAACGCCGAGGGTGAGTTCTACAACTGGAGCAGTCTGCGTTCAGAGTATCTGGCTCAGGACAACAACCAGATGGCGTCCTATTACGGGGCGAGCGCCGGCTTCATCCCGGGTTGGTATTGGGATCCCTATGCATGGGATTACACCTATATCGGCATGAGTCCCTTCTATAGCCCATTCGGCTTTGGCTTCTATCCATTTGGCTGGACCGGCTGGTACGGAGGCTTCGGCTACTACGGCGGAGGATGGTATCACCGCCACCACTTCGTCGCGGCCAACCCACCGGCCGGCACGCACGGAGTGGCCAGGCCCATCTACAGGGGCGGTGAGATTCACTCTGGCTTTGCAGGCCGTGGATCCGTAAGGGCATTCTCCGGTGGCGGTTTCCATGGAGGCGGTTTCGGCGGCTTCCACGGTGGAGGTGGCTTTCACGGTGGTGGCAGACCTGGTCGCTAATGGCAATTTCGATTAAGTGATTGGATGCATCCGCCGGTCTTGTCATCGACGGATGCTCTTTCTTGCCATGCACGTGCAGGAGAAGGGAACTACCTCTGAGTCAAATACGGTCTGCGCACTCTCAGCGTACGCTTCGCTCAATGACCACAATTTCTGAGCTCAATGGATCTTTCAGATGCACGCGCACTCCCTCGCGCATCAACTCCGATCCGCTCACCTCAAAATCCCGTGCGCTCCCATCCTCAAAATGAACATGGTACTTCGCATCGCCAGTTAGACCGCGCAGCATAAACGCGTGCTGCGCTTCATCTGCCACGCTGCCGCGAAATGCGAACAACGCGCCGCTCCCCTTCGCCGGGTCCCAATATTCCATCCCGTCCCAGTGAACGCCGTCTGGCCTATCTGAGACGTGATACAACTTTGCATCGCGAATCAGCGGCCGCAGTGTTTGCTTGTAGAACGCAATCTCGCGCTTCGCAGCGTCGTGTTGCGCGGGTGTCCAGCTCGTCGTATCCGTCATTACGGAGAGCCAGCCCATCATGCCACTGCGCAGCATGTAGACAAAATTCTCGATGCGCGGGGTCGGCCATTTCTCCACGTAGCTCTCCAGCATTGCTGGCGGCAGCATGTAGCTCGTGTCGTAAAACGCACGGCGGTTCGATAGCGGATCATACGTATCGGTGATGGAGAAATAGTCACCGTGCGCGGCTGAGCCAAAGTCCACCATCCGTCCACCGTCATTGCAAATCTCAAACAACAGCCCGGGGTGCCTTCTCCGCATTTGCTCGTAGATGTCGTAGTAGGCGCGCACCGCGTGGTAGCTCACGTCGGTCGAGTTCGGCCCAAGCGCAAAATCAAATCCGCTGTCGTGCACAATTTTCGTGCGGCTCGCCACCGGCGGCGCATGCGGATGATCAGCCTTCATGCAACCCTGCGCTACCAGGTAGCCGTCGTGCTCCAGCATGTCCAGGTGGTAGTCAGTCACAATGCGCTCCACTTCGCGCGCAAAGTAGTCGTGCGCCGCCGGTACACCCACATCCGCCGTCTGCCCTTTGAACTCCTCGGGTTTCCAATCCGGCGGCAGTTCCGTCACCAGCCAGTCGTGCACTTTTGGGTCGTGCACATTCAGCGCGCCCGGCTCGGTATCCACGCCAGCCTGAGTCCAGTCCACCCAGAGTCCAAACTTCAATCCCGCGCGGTGTGCTGCGTCCGCCACGTACGCAAGCCCATGCGGAAACTTCTTCCGGTCTGGATACCAGTCGCCCACGCCGCGAAACCAGCCCGCATCCATGTGGAACATCTCGAGGCCGAGCTCCTTCGCGTCGCCAATCATCCGTAGAGCAATCGCCTCATCCACATTCATCCCTCCTCCCCAGCTGTTGTTCACCGTGTAGGGATAGTGTGGATCGCTCCAGGTCCTTGCGTTTCCCAGGACCGCACGCACCCACGCGTGCAGCTCATTCGCCGCGCCGTCGGGGCCGCCGGCAAACGTCCCGAGAAAAACCGTCGGCGTTGTGAAGGTCTCTCCCGGTGCAAGCCGCGTGCGGAAAGGTCCCGGCTCAGGATTGAGCCCCAGCACCGTCTCCACGTCGTTTGCAGTTCGCTTCAGCGCAATACGCGTACGTCCGCTGAATTCAATTCCCGCAAACCAGCCGGCCTGCTTTCCATTTGCGCCGTACACGAACTCAGCGGGAATAATCTCGCGCGCCTCGCCCTTCTGCGGAAACGCATACGTCGAAGAGAGTCCCTCCCACGTGTAGCCATCGGCAATGTCGTCAATGTGTGTTCCCACCGCAGATGGAGTATCCGCGCCCTTCTCCACGTAGAGCTGCCGCAGCGTTTTCTTCGGTCCATACGGAATCTTCATGGCCAGCGAATCTATCATCGGCAGCCACACCACTTCGCTGCCCAGGTTCTTCACTGTCACGTGATGCTCGACAGGTCCCTCATTCGCACGCGCCTCCCACTCCCAGATCAACTGCAGTTTCGGAGCTCCGTCGGACTCATACACAAAGACCGCGCGGGTCTTTTCTGCTTGCCCCAACTCGGGCCGCAGACGCCACTTCACTGGCACGCTCCTGCCATTCAGTTCAACTGACGCCGGAAGCTTCTCCCCAGCAAGGTTGCTGAATTGCAGCCCCACAGATCCCCAAATCGACACCAGCCGCGGCCCATCTGCCTCTGCGCGAAGCGTCACTGTCACACCGCGATTTCCGACAATCACCGATGTCGGCGCAGTCGTTGCGCGCAGCTCGGCCGTCCCCAGCAGGGCACACGCCAACAGCAGGAAACACCGTCTCAACCAAGTAGTATTCTTCCGCACGCCCAACATCATCGCAGAGCAGACCATTGACGTGCCCGGCTTGTCGCGTATCAAAAGAAAGAAGTTAACTCCAATGCGCGCCGGGGTTGCGCGAAGTGCGGCTAGTTTTCCACAGCTATTGAAATCACATAAATCACAGAAATGTGTATTATGTGATTGTAGATATGTCTTGGCATTGCCCATTGACCTCGGCGCTGCCATTGCCTTCGTCCAGAACCAGAAGAGAAGAGAGGAAACATGTTCCGCAAAACACGCCTGTATACGCCCGGACCCACTCCGTTGCTGCCCGCCGCACAGTTCGCCATGGCAGCGGCCGACATGCACCATCGCACTCCGGAATTCCGCGCCCTCTATTCCAAGGTTCTCGCCCAGCTCAAGGTCTTCGTCGGCACCGCGAACGATGTTCTGCTCCTCTCAAGCTCGGGCTCCGGTGCTATGGAGGCGTCGGTCTCCAACCTCACCTCGCCCGGCGATAAGGTCCTCGTCCTCACAGCCGGCAAATTCGGCGAGCGCTGGGTTGGCCTGGCCAAGGCGTTTGGATGCGAAGTGGACGTGGTTACCGCGCCCTACGGCGAAACCTTCGACCTCGGGCAGGTCCGCGCCGCACTCAAGCCGGAGCATAAGGCTCTGTTCGTTCAGGCCACGGAAACGTCCACTACCGTTCGACACGACATCAAGGCCATCGCCGAACTCATTTATGAAGTCTCGCCCAACACTCTCCTCGTCGTCGACGGCATCACTGGTCTCGGCACTACGCACTTCGACGTGGATGCCTGGGGCATCGACATTCTCATCGGCGGATCACAAAAAGCGGTCATGATTCCTCCGGGCCTCGCTTATCTCTCTGTCAGTGACAAGGCCTGGGCCGCGATGGAGACCAGCAAGAATCCGCGTTACTACTTCGATCTCCGCAAGGAGCGCAAAAACGCCGTCAAGGGTGAAAGTGCCTACACACCGGCCGTCGCGCTCGTTGCCGGTCTCGGCGCCGCGCTTGATTACATCGCCGGCCAGGCTGGCGGCGATCTCGAGAAGGGCCGCATCGCGCTTATTGAGAATGCACAGTTGAACGCTGCTGCCACGCGCGCCGGACTTACCACACTTGGCTTCACGCTCTTCGCACCCACCGCTCCCGGTGCCGCTGCCACTGCGGTTGCAGTGCCTGAGGGCATGAACTCGGGCGACGTGGTCAAAGCGCTCAAGACTAAGTTCGCGCTCGTCACTGCCAACGGTCAGGGTGAGATGCAGGGCAAGATCTTCCGCGTCGCGCACCTCGGCTTCTTTGACTACCTCGACACGGTCGCTTTGCTCGGTGCCATGGAGCACATCGCGAAAGACACGTTGGGCCTGCCTGTCGTCTACGGTTCGGCCGTTGCGGCTGCGCAAAAAATCTACGCGGAAGCCGCGAAGTAAAGCATCTCGGAACTGAAGCCACCATGCCCGAACTCACCTTTGCCGAAAAACTCGTCATCGCCCGCAAGCAACTCGACCTCTTCCAGTACCAGATGGCCGAGAAGCTTGGCGTGCATCCCAACTCGCTCACCAAGTACGAAAAAGGCGAGGGAAAACCCCACGCCGCCGTGCTGCGCATGTTCGATCTGTTCTGTGAACAGAATGACATCCGCTTTGACGACTACCAGTCTGCCGAGCAAACCCAGGGAGAAGCCATGAAGATCGTCCTCGCCGAAAAAGTCTCACCCGCAACGCTTGCCGTCTTTGCCGCTGAGCCCGGCTGGGAAGTTCTCACGCATGACAAGCTGCCCAACGGCCTGCCCGCCGCTCTTGCCGACGCCGACGCACTTGTTGTTCGCTCAGCCGTGCAGGTGGATGAAGCTTTGCTCGCACACGCGCCGAAGCTCCGTGTCATCGGCCGCGCCGGAGTGGGTGTCGATAACATCGATGCAGAAGCAGCCACGCGCCACGGCATCGTTGTGATGAATACGCCCGGCGCCAACGCCGTCGCCGTCGCAGAGCTCACCATCGGCCTCATGCTTTCGCTCGCTCGCAAGGTGCCCACGGCCAACGCAACCATGCACGCCGGCAAGTGGGAAAAGAAATCTCTCCAGGGCTCTGAGCTGCGCGGAAAAACCTTCGGCATCCTCGGACTCGGCCGCATCGGACTTGAGGTCGCGCGCCGTGCTCGCGGCTTCGGCATGGAACTCATCGGTTCCGATCCTTTCGTCTCCGCTGCTGTCGCGCGCGAAAACGGCATCACGCTCGTTTCGGTCGAAGAACTCTTCGCCAAGTCCGACTACCTCACACTCCATGTTGGTCTCACGCCGCAAACCGCCGGCATCATCAATGAGAAGACCCTCGCCACCATGAAGAAAGGTGTCCGCATTATTAATTGCGCCCGTGGCGAGTTAGTGGAAGAAGTCGCTCTCGCCGCAGCACTCAAATCCGGCCAGGTCGCCGGTGCCGCGCTCGATGTTTTCACCGTAGAGCCACCTAGAGACTCGCCCTACTTCGGCCTCGAAAATGTCATCCTCACGCCTCACATCGCCGGCTCCACTGGTGAAGCACAGGAAGCCGTCGGCGTGCAGATTGCCATGCAGGTCCGTGAATACCTCAAGCTCGGCGTGGTGCAGAATGCCGTCAACCTGCCTTCGCTCTCGCATGAGGAGTACGTCGTCCTCGCTCCCTATATCGATCTCGCAGGTCGCCTTGGTTCTTTCCTCGCGCAAACCGGCAAGGGTGGCATTGAGTCCATCAATCTGCGCTACAGCGGCCGTCTCGCCGAAGC
Organism: uncultured Acidobacteriaceae bacterium; assembly: GCA_963814335.1. GTDB lineage: Bacteria > Acidobacteriota > Terriglobia > Terriglobales > Acidobacteriaceae > Telmatobacter. The sequence continues at coordinate 390,217 of CAWFCO010000006.1, forward strand.
CAAAACTGAGCTCGTGCGCAACGCATTCATCGCCGGACTGCTGCAGGGCTCTGAGGCTGTCAATCGCATCAACGCCGCTGCCATCGCGCAGGAACGCGGCATCCGCGTTCACGAGGAAAAGAAGGAGCGAAGCCAGCGTGGAGGCGCGTCCACAGTTCTCGCCGTAGAGTTACTCTCCGCTGAAGGCTCCGCCCATGCCACCGCAACGGTGATTCACGGTGAGCAGCCGCGTCTACTTGAATTTGATGGCATCGACATTGAAGCGCCGCTCGAGGGCAATCTTCTCGTCTGCCGCAACCTCGACGTCCCCGGCGTTATCGGCAAAATCGGCACCACGCTCGGTGAGCAGGGCGTCAATATCGCCAACTTCGCGCTGGGTCGCGAGCGGGAAGGGAAGCCGCCGGTCAAGGCCCTCGCTGTCGTGCAAATCGATGCGCCCGCGCCGCAGTCGGCCATCGACGCGCTCAAGTCCATCGAAGCCATGCTTGCCGCGCAGCCCGTTCAACTCTAAGTCAGCGCAGCAAAAAACAATTTGCACCAGGGGGAAAAGAAGACCGCGGCGATTTGCTTCGCCGCGGCCCTTCGTTCTATAGCAATGTATCTATCTTTATTAATGCGCGGTCAGTGTGAATCCTTCGGCACGTGACTTGTGAAGCGCTTCAGTACAAACTCGCGCACCAGATTCGACGCCGCATCCGCACCCGTATCCGCCAGACCATTCAGCAGCGTCAGTGATACACCACGGTCCGCCGCGGGATAGTAGAGATTCGACAGTGCGCCTGCCGAAAAATTCCCCAGCACATTCGCGTAGTTCGGCTTCCACTTGCCGTCGTCGCCGCGTGCAATCACGGCGGCTGCCATTGCGTACAACGCACGCGACTTGATACTTCCTCTTCCCTTGTAGAAGTAACGCGGGTCTTCGTGAAACAGGCTGGGAAACACCGCCTTTCCCAGCAGGTTGCCTGAGACGTGATTGGCCATCGCAGCGCCGTATCGCTTTCCATATCCTTCCCAGCCGCTGCCATAGGCGGGAAACACATTCTTGTATTGCTCTGCGCCCGCAATTGCCGCTACTGATGCAAATGAAACCGGATCCAGAATCGACCGAATGCTCAGCACATACTTCTGTTTGGTCAGCATTGGCGGAGCATTCCAGTCATACGTGCTGTAAAAGTTTGGAATCACGCCTCCAATGCGCTGCTGCACGGCAATCTGTACCTGTTCCTTTGAAAGCGTTATCGGGTCGCCCGAAACTGTCACGCTTGTTACGCCGCCTGAAATTTCCAGATGAATCGGAGGAACAATCAGCACCTGGCTGTCGCTTAGTGTGATGGGCGCAGAGCTATAAGGAGCCATTTCAGCCCCGTGCACAGAGAGTGTGTAGGTGCCTTCGGCAACTCCGTGAAAGGCGAACTGGCCGTCGTTGCCAGATTGAGCGGTCTGTAGCTGTTGCGAAGTCGGACTGATTAAATCCACACGCGCGCCCTGCACAATGTCGCCGTTTTCATCCAGGAGCGTGCCGGAAATGACTCCGTTGCTGTTGGCACGCGGAAGTTTGGGGGAGGGAGCTGAATCCAGGTTGGAAGAGTTGTCCGTAGCAGGCAGAGCGGCGGTTTCATTCTCCTGCGCAAGCGAGTGCGAACAGGTAGACGCCAGTATCAAAAAAATGCTGGCACTCATCGCCCATGAAAATGCGATGGAACGTACAGGTTTTCGAATTGGACCTTGGTAATCTCGTTTTGAGTTTTTCACCTGCTCTGTAGACGCACCTTGCTTGCAAGCGTCAGTCGTCAGGCAGATGAAATCTTCGTCATCTTCTTCAGCGCTTTGATCCGCCGCAAGTTACCCCATCGCTCCGCCTTTGCCCAGCCAACAGCGGACATAGGCGGCCTGTCCTGTGTGATAGCTCTCGTGCGACGCCAGAAAATACACCATGCCACTCACCTTGCCATTCAGGCTTGGTCTGTGCGCCTCGCGTTCCAGAGTCTCCTCGGTCGCGCTTTCCATGCCGGCATGCAGTTCGTCCGTCACTTCCTTCCATGCACTCATCAGTTCTTCCGGCGCAGGATAGCTCGCACCATCGCCCGGTTTTGCACCGCGCTCAAATTGTTTTACCCACTCGCGCTCCCATTGTGATCCAAGCATTCGCGCACAGCGAGAACGCGCCCACAGCATGTGCCCCACAATCCAGAGCAGGCAGTTGGTCGTCTCGCTCGGCCTGCGAGTCCATTCGTCCGCCGCAATTCCATCGGTCACTTTTGCCAGCATGCCAGTATTGATTTGGAACAGCGCTGCGGCGTAGGCAATCTCATCTCTCATCGTTGGGCTCTCTCCCTTGATCACTTGCGTCTTGATTGTACGGCGGCGCACCACCAGTGCACACGGTCCCTCAAGCCTGCATCCATATGCGCGAGGAAGAAACCGATCGGCGTTTATGTGTCTGTGTTGTGCAGTCAAGACAGCTCAGGAGATCGCGCATCCGCGAAGGTAATACGCGCACGCTTCCCGCATTGATACGGACCGATTGTTGATGGGGAATTTAAGTGGAGCTAACGGCGGGCAAACATACGGCGCTCGCGGCGCGTAAGTTTGAGCGGTTGCACAGGTGCAGACTCGGCAGGTGGTTCCGTCGTAGCCGCGCTCTGGCGCAATGATTCCACAAGAGCCGCTCGGGCAGACTGCACTGCACGCCATGGTGACGGATTCAGCCAGCTGCTGTTTTCAGCATAATTCCGCGGTAGGCCTCCGCCTTTTCTGCTGATGATTTCCATCTCCATCGCCAGCCTCCAGCCCTGTGCAGCTTAACTCTCCGCCCAAATGGGCTATGCTGGCACGCTAAATGTCTGCATAATTCGGGTAAATGACACTTCTCCGTCAACTTCTACCCCCTTTGGGGGAGCCGAAGCACAAGAGTGCCATATGTGCCCGAAATTACCTCAAGTGAATAATGGGATCGCGCGATTCGAATAAAGCGCAGGCAGGTGGAAATGTTTTGTCGAAACGCATAAAAGCTGCGGGAAAGTAAGTTGTCATTCTGTTCCCAATAGCTAATAAACTTTAAACTTTACTTCGATGTGAATCATCACAGCCACGGGCACGCCGTCCTGCATGGCGGGCCGAAAGCGATAACGGCTTACTGCCTCTATTGCTTTTTGCCCAAGTCCGTAGCCCACATCGTGGAGTAGTGCGACTTTCTGCGGCATTCCTTCCTGATCGACAATCAGGGAAACAAGGCAAATGGCTGATACATGGTTTCGCTCTGCTTCGGGAGTCGGTTCTGCTGTTGGAGCAAAGATGACCTGCGGCGGCGATGGGCGTGTACTTGGAGCGGTATTTCCAGTCATCTTGTTCGAGTCCGAGGTAAGATTCTTTGCGATATGAAGAGCCCCTGCTTTTGCATCGAAAAACTTCTGCTCCGGAGGTGCGTGCAATACGAGTGCTTGTAGCATCTTCTTATCTTGTCCGCGCCATTCAACCACGCAGCCGCGCAGTTTTACGATGACTTTCTGCGCGGCCGCGACAGGTTTTCCATTGAGAGTTCCCGGAGTAAATCGGTCTGCTTCGACAACCTTCATTGCCAGTTCGTCTAGGTCGTTGCCGATCGGATCGTCAAAAATCGGATTGCGCGGCATCCCCGTTTCATCGACATAAAAAAGAAGAGTAGCCTTTCCTGACCCTGTGCTCGCGCAATGTACGTCGGCCGGTACCTGTAGTGAGTTGGATACGAATACAGGTCCGACGATCTTGCTGCGGCTGTCATAAATGCGGGAAAGCGCTTTTGTCGTTTGTTCCGTGTTGACGGAATCGGCCTGTGTCAGCGCACAAGGCACTCCAAATATCCAAATAGCTACTAAACCGATTGCGACAGATTGCATAGGTTCGTCTCTCTTCGAACTTTCTATCCAACCACTCCCAGCTCCCGCAGCACAAACGCATAGTCGAACGCGATCTCTTTCAGGTAGTCGTAGCGCCCGCTTGCACCGCCGTGGCCCGCTTCCATATTCGTAACCAGCAGCAGCGGTGTTGAATCGCGCTTCAGCGTGCGCAACTTCGCTACATACTTTGCCGGCTCCCAATACATCACCTGGCTGTCATACAGACTGGTCTTGACTAACATAGCCGGATAGCTCGCCTCTTTCAAATTGTCATACGGCGAGTAGCTCAGCATGTAATCGAAATATTCCTTCTCGTTGGGATTTCCCCATTCTTCATACTCTGGCACCGTAAGGGGAAGGGAAGCGTCAAGCATCGTATTCATCACGTCCACAAACGGCACATGGGACACCACAGCCCGCGCCAGATCCGGTCGCAGATTCACCACCGCGCCCATCAGCAGTCCGCCTGCCGATCCGCCTTCCATGGCCACACGCTTCACATCGCCGTAGCCGCTCCCCGTCAGGTGCTCCACCACGGCCACAAAATCCGTAAACGTATTGCGCTTGGTCAGCATCTTGCCTGCGTCGTGCCACGGCTCACCCAGGTCTCCGCCGCCGCGAATATGGGCGTAGGCCATCACCACGCCGCGATCCAGCACACTCAGCCGGTTCGAGCGAAAGCCCATCCCCAGCGTGTAGCCGTACGATCCATAGCCATAGACGTACAGCGGATTCTTTCCCGCTTCGCGCATGTCCCTGCGATACACCAGCGACACCGGAACCTGTACGCCGTCGGCTGCAGTTGCATGCACGCGTTCGCTCGCATACAGGTTGCGATCGAATCCGCCCGGTACTTCCTGTTGTTTCAAGAGCGCAGACAAACCGGTCGCCAGGTCATACTCCATCACGGAAGTAGGCGTTACCAGTGACTCATAGCCATACCGGTATTTTCCTGTCTGCCAGATGCGATTCGTGCCGCCGTACGCGTTGTAGGCAGGTTCCGGAAACGCAATCTCTCCCGCCTGCGTCGCCTCCGGCCCTTCGCCGGTAAACCGCCACAGCCGCAGCCGCGGCAAACCGGCCTCGCGCTCCGTCGTCACCATGAAGTCGGCGAACAGGTCCACGTCTTCCAGAGCAACATCTGCGCGATGCGCAATCCGCTCCACCCAGTGCGTGCGCCCGGGCGTCTCCAGTGGAGCCGTCACCAGGCGGAAATTCTTCCCCTTGTCATTCGTGCGGATGAACCACTGGCCATTGCGATGGTCCACCGCATACTCGTGCTCATCGCTGCGCGGTTCAATCAGCGTCCATGCACCCACTGGCTCTTTCGCGCGCAGCACATGGCATTCGCTCGTCGTGTGGCTGCTTGACACCATCACCAGCCACTCACCGTCACGCGTCCGACCCGCACCCAGGTTGAAGCGCTCGTCGTCATCTTGATAAACCAGAACCGCGTCCATGCCGTTCAGCACGTCATGCCTGAACAGTTGATATTGCCGCTTCTGCTCCTCATCCTCCACCGTATAGAAAAGCGTCGCGTTGTCTGCCGCCCACACCACGCTTCCCACGCGTTCCACCGTTAGCGGCAACGTCTCGCCCGTCTCAAGATCCTTCACGTGGAGCGTGTACTGCCTGAAGCCCGTCGTATCCGTCGTGTAGGCCAGCCACCGACCATCGTCCGTAATCGCCGTATCGCCAATCGAGAAAAACGCGTGCCCCTCGGCCAGCTTGTTCCCGTCCAGAACTACCTCTTCATCCGCGTCCTCGGCCGGGCCCGCCTCGCCGCCGCGCTTGCGGCAGCTCACGCCATACTGCAGCCCTTCCTCCGTGCGCGAGTAGTACCACCACGCCCCCTCGCGAAACGGCGCAGACACATCCGTCTGCTTGATATGGCTCAACATCTCCTGGTACAGCGTCTCGCGCAGTCCCGCCAAATCAGCCGTCTGCGCTTCGGCATACGCGTTCTCGGCTTCCAGATACGCAATCACCTCAGGATTCTCTTTGTCCTTCAGCCACGCGTAGTCATCCACCAGCGTCACGCCGTGTAACGCAGTTTCTTTGCGTTCCCGCCGTGCAACCGGCGGCTTCAGTGCTTCTTCAGTTGTCATGGAATTAGTGTAGTGTGCCCCTGGATGTCCCATTTCAAACCGAGTTGAAACAGGACACAGCGCCACTAAAAGTGCGGCGTCTGCTGGCCGCTCATTTCATTGGTACTTGGCACTATTTTGAAAAACCGAAAACGGCGCCGCTATTCGCTTTCTTCCACCGTCAGCAGGCCCAGATCGAACAGACTCTTGCCCTCGCTTTTCTTCAGGACCTCGGCCACATTTTCGGCCATTCCCACATCTGAGGCGAAGAATCGGAACGTGACCACCTGTTCGGCGAACATGCAAGTCATGTCAATGCGTTTGCCCACAACCCGGTCCACTCTCCTGAACTTCACAAGCTCCGGGGAAAGCGCAAAAGCTGCTTTGCGGGTATCAAATGGTCCAGCGCCTCCCTCGGGCGGCCAGCCGGGCAGGCTAGACAACTTTTGCATGGAATTGCTCCTATCCCTTGATGGTACGCGAATGGGTGCCACCTCGTACGCCTGGGTGGGTCTTTGGTCATGATTATTTTCCCCAGCGCAACCGTCCGTGCTCAATCTTCGTCGAGGCCGGACCCATCCGTCTGAGCCAGAATGGCCATCGATGTGGGAGAATGCTTGGTCCGGGAAAACTGCTCTTGTGCGTTACTCCAAAAAGTCCACGCATAGGTAGGTCAAACGGTTTTGTAGACTGTCGCGGCTGCCCGGAGAAGTTGAAGAAATAGCAACTCAAGCGGATGAAATGCAGGCCCTGGTTAGATCAATTCATGAGTAATAGAAGTGAGGATAAGAATGCTCGTCGCTGGTGTGGATCTTGGCGGAACCGCCGTCAACTATACGTTGCTTAACAATCACGAAAAGTTTCTCATCGAGGACCTCTGTGAACATCCCGCCCGATCCACTGAGGGGCCATCTATCTGTTTGAAGCAGATTGCCGACGGTCTCAAAGTGGCCACCGAAAAGGCCGGCGTCTCTCTCGATGACATCGCCGTAGTAGGTCTTGACACGCCCGGCCCCGCAAGCGCCACCGGCGTACTGAGCGCAAAGGGTTCCACGAATTTTGTCCATGCCGATTGGGCAAGTTTTGATATGTGCGGTAACCTCTCAAAGCTCCTCGGCAAGCCCGTGGTTTACGTGAACGACGCAAATGCCGCGGCTCTCTGGGGCCATGTCGCGCTCTTCGGAACGGGCAAAGGAACCACCTCCATCTCCTGCGTTGTCGGCACGGGCCACGGCGGCGGAATCATCATGGACGGCTCGGTCATCAAAGGCCGCAAGGGTTTCGGCGGCGAGCTGGGCCACGTCCTCATCCCCTTTCACATGATTCCCGGTACGGAAGGACTCGTCCCCGTCTGCAACTGCGGTCGCACGGGCGACCTCGAATCCCTCTGCTCGCTCACTTCCATTCGCCGCTATCTCCTGCCGCATTTCCTCAAGAAATATCCCGGCCACGAACTCGGCAAAATTGAAGATCCGCACAAGGCGGCCTACGCAGTTCGCGGATTGGCCGAAAAAGGCGACCCCATGTGCCGCGACATCTTCCGTGTGGAGGCGCGTGCGCTTGGGCTGTTTTTCGATCAGATGGTCAATACCTTCGATCCCGACGCTCTCATCGTTGGCGGCGGCGTGGTGGAGACTGGCCCTGAATTCCGCAACTGGTTCTTTGAGGAGATTCGCGTCGGCATGGGCGTTCAGCGAGAAGAGCAGGCTGACATCCCGATCCACGTCATGCCTAACGGAGACACGGCGGGCGCGCGCGGCGCAGCCATTGAAGCCCTGCGCTACGCCCGCGAAATCAGCCTTATTTAGCGCACCACAAAGTTGTGGCCCATTCATCGTGCGAACTGTGCGCGATGAATGGGAAGCCATAAATCTCCTGCGAGCGGTGAGCGAACGTCCGCCCCATGCAAAGCCCCTCGCGTCCGCTCCATGCAATGGGAACCTTTCGCTGCCCGTTTCCGTACAATAGAGTGCGATGAAACAATTTCGCCGCGCCTGCACCACCGGTACCCGGCTGTTCCTGGCAGCCCTGCCCGTTTTCTTCTTATTTGCGCTCTACCTTCCCGTTGCCCACGCGGAAAAGGTCTCCGACCTTCCCAAGCCAACCGACTACGTCAGCGACTTCGCGCATGTCCTCTCGCCTGAGGCCATTGCCCAGCTTGACTCGCTCTGCGCAGAGCTCGACCACACCAAGGCCAACGCGCAGATGGCCATCGTCACAGTCCACAACCTTGACGGCGACGATGCAGCCGACTGGGCCAATCAGCTCGAAGACAAGTGGGGAGTCGGCAAGAAGGGAACGGACCGCGGTGTGCTCATCCTCCTCGCCGTCGACGACCACAAATACCGCATCGACGTGGCCTATGGCCTTGAAGGCATACTGCCCGACGGCAAGGTCGGTGACATCGGCCGCAACATGGTCCCTTATCTCCGCGACAAGGACTACGACAACGCGGTCCAGCTTGCCGCCGTCCAGGTCGGCAACGTCATCGCTCAGGACGCCGGCGTCACGCTCACTGGTCAACCCCAGGTCGCGCAGCAGCGCCCGCAGCGCCACGTCTCCATCGGACCCATTATTTTCCTGATCATCTTCTTCCTCATCTTCGGTGGCTCGTTCCTCTTCCGTCTCCTTCTGTTCATCTTCCCCTTCGGCGGCGGTGGATGGCGCGGGGGTCCCTGGCTCGGTGGCGGCGGCTGGGGTGGTGGAGGCTTCGGCGGCGGTGGGGGTGGCTCCTCCGGTGGCGGAGGTTTCGGCGGTTTTGGTGGCGGCAGCTTCGGCGGAGGTGGCGCCGGAGGCAGTTGGTAGTCCCCACTCGTTTGCAGTACCTACCTGCTTTTGTTGTACCGGCCACTCTTCAACCAGAGGGCCAAAGGAGAAATCACTTATATGCGTCGTGGACTTTGGATTGTCCTTGGCATTGTCGGCGTTTTCGTACTCGTCGCGCTCATGATCGGCGGCAGCTACATCTCCGCGCGCAACCAGATGGTCGCCAAAGATCAGGCCGTTAAATCCGCCTGGTCTGAGGTGGATGTGCAGCTCCAGCGCCGCGCAGATCTCATCCCTAACCTCGTCTCCACGGTGAAGGGCTTCACCAAGGAAGAAAGCACCGTCTTTGGCGACATCGCCAACGCGCGCGCCGGCTTGCTCAACGCGCAGGGTCCTGAAGCCAAAATCAAGGCCAACGGCACCCTCGACTCCGCCTTCGGCCGCCTGCTCGCCCTCACTGAAAACTACCCGCAGCTACGCTCCAGCGACCAGTTCATGCGCCTGCAGGATGAGCTCAGCGGCACGGAAAATCGCATCAGCGTCGCGCGCCGCCGGTACAACCTTTCCATTCAGGAATACAACACCTTCCTGTTGCAGTTCCCCAACAACATATGGGCAGGCCTCTCGGGCTTCAAAGAGAACACGGCTTACTTCAACGCCAGCCCCGGAGCGGAAAACGCCCCCAAGGTCAACTTCTAGGCAGGACTGACTCCGTCTATCCCGGGTCCGGGTCTTCGGACCTGGGATAGCCACAATTCGCCTCCAAGCGATATAAGCGCGTCTCTCGCGCCGCTGGAACCAGGCGCCCGTAGTGTCCGTTTCTGCCCCAGACGCGATCAGCAAAGAACAGTACACGTCCTACTTCCTCAAGCAGAGCTGCTTGAAGCGGCTACGACAATCCACGTCATCTTCCAATGGAATGAGTAGCCGGCAGGTGGTGAGACAGTTCGGAATTCCATCGTCGCCAGTTCGGACATAACCGGGTATGCTGCACCAGCAAGAAATGATATCGAATGAGTAAACCTCACTGGCCATGCGCGAACTTTCGGTGTCAAATGGGAAGTCTTAAGGCTATTTCCTTCAGGAGATTGGGTTGCGCGTACTGGCTCTTTTGCTCGCTATGGTTGCTCTCGTTGCGCCAGCATTTTGCGCCAGGCGTGTCACGGTTGACGAGTTGGAGCGGACCGTTGCCGCGGCGCGAAGCTTGCCGGATGCAGAGGTTGCCAGACGGCTGTTGGACCTCGAATTAACAGAACGGTTGAGCACGGCAAAGCTTGATCGACTTGAAACGGACTTGCCCGGCGAGAAATCCCGACAGGCAATCATGATTTTGGCGGATGCGTCGGCCTTCCTCGATCCTCCCGCAGCCGAGATTCCCAACCAGCCAGCCCCGGACGTGGCCACGCAGCGCAAGATTCTGGCTCTGACTGTGAATTACGTCACGCAAACACTTCATCAGTTGCCTAATTTTTTTGCCACACGTGACACCAGAAGTTTTGAAGATACGCCGGCAGTACAGACCCCCGGTGCAATATCCCCTCAGGGCGCCATCTCAGCCACCTCCTACCGGCCAATTCATTTGGTGAGCAATTCGCATGTCACAGTGACATTCCGTGAAGGCCGCGAGGTTGTACAGAAAACTAAATTCGAAGGGCGGGTGAAGAGCCTGAGCACTTCCGGCGTCTTTGGGCCGATTCTCGGTACGGTGCTGGTGGATGCTGCCCGGAGCAAGCTCACATGGAGTCACTGGGAACAGGGTTCGAGCGGTCTGCAGGCAGTCTTCAGCTACGAAGTACCGGATGAAAACTCGCATTACTCCCTTACGTACGAATCCGTCTCCGCCGATCCCCAACCTTGTTCCACCACACCTCAGACCTTCAAAGTGGTTGTCGCCTATCACGGAGAGATGGCCATCGATCCTGCTACTGGAGCCATACTTCGACTGAATTGTTGGCCGACTTGAAACCGGGGCAATTCACCGTCAAGTCTGGCATTGAGGTGGAATACGCGCAGGTCCGTATTGGCGGTAAAGACTACTTTCTGCCCGTCAGGAGTGTCACCTCGTCGCTCGCACATCACCTGCTGGTTCTGGGCGGCGGGACCTCCTGCAGTTACCTTTCCGTATCACCGAGCCTTCAGACTTCGCTCAACGATGTGGACTTCAAGGACTTTCACGTATTTCGCTCGGATGCGTCCATAGTGACGGATAGCGAAGCGGCCGAGCTAACGGGCCAACCCACTCCCACTCCAAACAGCGATAGTTCAAAGCAATCAGTGGAAGCAGATACCGCCGCTCTTTCCACCGCGAACTCCGCAGAACAACTTCCTCCGGCCAATGTTCAAGCCGATTCCACTGTAAGCTCAGCTGCAAATGCGCCCAATCCCCCCGCCCAGGAATCCCAGCCGGCCACAAAACCCGCGCCGGACGGGGAAGAACCCGCTATCCCGCAACCTGTGTCAACGATGCAGCCATCGAATCAGCCGCCAACGCCCGAACCCGCGGCCTCCACAAGTTCTGACATCCCCAGCACTCCCGTCATTCGCGCCACTGCCCGCCAGGTCCTTGTCGACGTCGTTGTGGACAAGAAAAACGGCACTCCCGTTTCCGGGCTACCCCAATCCGACTTCTCCGTTGAAGAAGACGGCAAGCCTCAGACCATTGACTTTTTCGAAGAGCACTCAGCCGCCGCGCCCACACCCGTCGCCGCGCCCGCCATGCCACCGCTTCCGCCCGGAGCCGTCACCAATGTTCCCACCGCGCCACCCTCGTCCGTCCTTTACGTCTTCCTTCTTGACTCGCTGAATACCGAGCCCCAGGACCAGCAATTCGTGCGCCAGCAGATTCTCTCCTTCCTTCACAAGCTCGACCCCGGAACGCAGGTCGCCGTCTTCTCGCTCGGATCGCAGCTTCGATTGCTGCAAGGTTTCACGTCAGACCCTACTGCACTGCTCGCTGCCGTCAGCGGCAATGAGGCCGAACGCGACGCGATGGCCCAGACGCGCAGCGACAACGCCGATGAGGCACAACACATGGCCAATCTCGCCGCCATGCAATCAGCCGTACCGTCGTTACAAAAATACAGTCGCGCTGAAACGCCCCAGGCTTACAGCTTCGGTACCCGCGCCGCCATGACCTTTGAAGCCCTCAACGCCCTTGCGCGCTATCTCGAAAGCATGCCGGGCCGTAAAAATCTCATCTGGTTTGCGGGTTCCTTCCCCGTCTCCATCTTCCCCACGCCCTCGCAGATGAAGCAATTCAAGAGCAATCCAGGACTCTCTGGCTACGTGAACCACGTCAGGCAAACTGCCAATCTCTTTACGCTTTCCAGGATCGCCGTATATCCCGTGAGCAGCGCGGGCGTCATGAACTCCAACATCGGTATGGCCGACTCCGCCGACGCAGGCTCCGCCGGAGGTACTGGCCACTTTGGAACTGCCGCCGGTCCCACGGCTTCTTTGACCGCTGAAGCCATGAACTCCGGCTCAGCCGTCGCCGGCATGGAACAACTTGCCGCTTCCACAGGCGGCCGCGCTTTCACCACCAATGACATCGACGCCGCCCTCCACCACATCATTCATGACAGCGACATCTACTACACCGTTGGCTACGCGCCCAGCACTCCCGCCGCAGACGGCGCCTTTCGCCGTATCAACGTCAAAGTTACCGGCGGCAAATACAAGCTCGCGTATCGCCAGGGTTACAACGCGGTCTCCGCTTCCGCTGAAAGTGCCCCGGCGCAGGACCCAATTGCGCCGCTCCTTCGGCTAGGGCTTCCCAGCGCCACCGGAATCTTCTACGGCGCCACCATCGCTATCGCACCCGCACCGGACGACAAGTCCGCGTCTGAGCAGAGCGCCTCGGCCGGCCAGAACGAAGACCTCAAGGGCCCACTCACGCGTTACGCCGTCTCCCTCAACGTGCGCGCCCAGGACATTTCCTTCATCCAAACCCCCAATGGCACGCGCGTCGCCAAGCTCCTCATCGGCGTCAAGGCCTACGGCCGGAACGGAGCCGCCCTCAACTGGCAAGCCAACCGACAGGTCGCACAGCTAACGCCTGAGCAGTACGCCTCCATCCTTAAGAACGGCCTCCCCATCAAGCTCGATATCGACCTGCCCGCCAACACGCCCGCCCAGATAGTCACCGCCGTTTACGACTGGGACACCAGCCGTTCCGGCTCTCTGGAAATTCCCGTCCATCCCTGATCGCTGGCCACCGGCACCGTGGTGCTCCCCATCGACGGAGCACCCGCTGAACTGCAGGCGCTCGCTTGGATTGGGCAAATTTGGGCTAATTTCGCTTAAATTCACATTGTTTCCAACCTTTGCCGGCGCGTTTTGAGCAGCTTGTTCTCGTTTTTCGCGCACTGTATCGCCAGATGAATCCGGCACAAGTTCACGCACACGGATTTACCCATCAATTCCGCCACACATTGCCGCCTGATTGATGCAGGTATTCACCGGGTCAATCCGGCGGTTTGTCTTCACGTCGCCGTGCACCTATCGCTGGGTTACACTGTCGGAAATGCGCGTCTTCGGGATCGACTGCGGCACTGAGATTACCGGCTTTGGTGTTGTTGACGCCGACAGCGACGCCCCTGTCCCCCGGCTTGAGTTTCAGGCTCTTGGCGCCATTCGTCTCAGCAAAGTTCGCACCCTGCCTGAACGGCTTGCCCAGGTCTATAGCGAACTCATTGCTGCCATTGAACAATGGCAACCCGACGTGGTCGCAGTGGAAGAAGTCTTCTATTCGGTCAACGCCAAATCCGCGCTCAAGCTTGGCCAGGTGCGCGGTGTCGCCTTGCTCGCTGCCGCATCCTGCGGCCGTCCAGTAGCCGAGTACGCGCCGCTGCGTATCAAGTCCAGCGTTGTGGGCTACGGCCTGGCGAAAAAGGAGCAAGTGCAGTTCATGGTTGCTCGGCTGCTTGCGTTGAAGGAGATTCCTGAACCGCCTGACGCGGCCGACGCACTGGCCATCGCCATCTGCCACATCCACACCGCGCAAACTGCGGAACGGACTGGAGTTGCTCATCTGACGGGTCGCGCGGCACGCCGGCAGGAGGCCGTCCGTTGAAGCCGTTCCTTGCGCTCCTCGCAATTCTCTGCCTGCCGCTGTCAGGCGCGGCCGCAGACTCTTCAGCTACCGTCCGCGTCGACTACTCAAATCCCGCCCTCTCTCCTTCCTCCTGGACGCTCGTCCTGCGTCCGGACGGATCGGGTCACTTTTCCTCGCACCCCGGTGAACCCTCGAAGGAGAATATGGAGCCTCCGGCTATTAATCGGCCCATCCAGCTCAATCCGGCGTTCGCTGACCAGGTTTTCGCCGCCGCATCCTCGCGCACGGTGCTTAAGGACAATTGCGAAAGTCACTCCAAAGTCGCTTTCCAGGGTTGGAAGACCATCACTTACCAGGATGGCGACACGCAGGGTACTTGTAAGTTCAACTTCTCCAAAAACAGGCAGATACAGTCTCTTTCTGATGCGTTAATTGCAGTTGCAAACACCGTTGTGGAAGGGGAGCGTTTGGAAATGCTTCTCGAGCATGATCCGCTTGGTCTCGACAAGGAGATGGGCTTTCTCATCGAGGCATCGGCTGACGGCAGAGTCCGCCAAATCTGCGCCATCCGCGGAATTCTTGAGCGCCTTGCATCCGACCAGACGGTGATGGACCGTGTGCGCAAGCGTGCACGTACGCTGCTTGCAAGAGCCGAAAAGGGAGACTAAGCTCACTCCCGTGATATTTTTGCGCGACTTTATGTTCGACAATGGTGTCACAATCAAGTTGGGCTTTAGGTGACATGTGTTTCCGCACGCACGGAATCACTCCCAACAGGAATGGAAGGGGGGCTCCATGAACTCTCTGCTGGTTGTACCGGTCCTTCGTACGGCTCGTCCCAACTCCAAACACTTCAGCATTCTGTACGCTGCTCGATCCCGTTTCATCACGGCCCTTGCCCTGGCTGCAACGCTCGCGGCTGTTCCGCTGCTTGCGGCGCAGGATTCAAATGCCGGTGACGCGCCGCAGATGTCTCCGCCTGCGCCCAGCCAGACGGCTGCCGTCCGGCTTAGCGATGTGGAAGGGGCGGTTCAGCTTTCCAGTGGCAACATGATTCTTGCCTCGCAGGCTTTGGTGAATACACCGGTCTTTGAAGGCACGCTGATCACGACAGGCGACGACGGGCGCGCTGAACTCCAGTTTGACGATGGCAGCGTTGCGCGCATACCGCCCGATAGCTCATTGCTTGTCCGTGTTTTGCGCAAAGAGGGGAGCGCCGACCAGTCCGAGCTCGATATTCAGACCGGCATGGCCTACTTCGAGTTGCAGCCCAGTGACTCCGGCGACAGCATTCGCGTCCACTTTGGCAACAATGTGGTCACCACCAGCGGCTTTACCGTGATGCGCGTTCGTCTGGACCAGCTGCCCGGAGAACTGGCGGTCTTCTCCGGCAATGCGCACCTCGCTTCGGGAACAGCCCTTGCATTGGACCTGCATGGCGGCGAAACAATCAATTTAAACGCGGCCAATGCAGACAAATATCAGCTCGCCGAATCCATTGATCCGGACTCCTGGGATGAATGGAATTCCGATCGCGATGAAGCACTCACCACAGCAGAGGCCGACCGCGCCGTAGCGCAGAATGCGCTGCCTGAAGGAAATAACCCGGCCTACAACGATCTCGATGCAAATGGCAACTGGTACAACGTTCCCGGACAGGGCTATGTCTGGTCACCGTACGAGGCGCAAAGCTCCGCATGGGATCCGTACGGATGCGGAAGCTGGATGTGGACGCCGAGCTTCGGCTACATCTGGGTCTCTTGCGAGTCGTGGGGCTACATGCCGTATATGTTCGGCCAGTGGAACTACTATGGCGGCTTTGGCTGGGGTTGGTCACCAGGTTATAACCCCTGGTGGAATTCGGGCGGATGGTCCAGCAACGTGGGCGGCGGCGCAGTGGCCGGTGCACGCAAATTCAGATATGAGCCGCCGAAGCGGCCACGCGGCGGACCAATTCAGCCCCGTGAGGTTTCTGTCTTCCCGCAACAGCCAACTCGTCAACCGCACAAAATTATCGTCGTCGACCGTATGAAGCATGCGGAGAACGCCAGGCCGATCCGTCCGCAGGGAGCACCGCTGGTAGTCGCCGGCAGGACCGTTGCGCCGGTGCGTCCGGTCGCTATTAAGCAGCGCGCAAGCTTCTCGAATTTCGACAATAATCGCCGCACATCACTCGCCAATCATGGTGCCGGAAGTGGTGGCCAGTACAACGGCTTCGTACAGGCTCCGCCCCGTATGACACCGGCGCGGCCCGTGTTTAGTGGCTCAGCAAATGAGAGTGCGGGCTTTGTGCATCAGCGTTCAGGGGCGGGCATCAACATGCCGCGGCCTGAAGCGCCACATTACTCCATGCCTCGTCCGCCTGAGTCGTCGGTCATCAATCGTGCGCCGTCTGTGTCCATGCCGTCGTTTCGTCCTCAGGGTTCGCCCTCCATGGGTATGCCGCGCATGAGCGCACCCCGCATGAATGCTCCATCCATGGGTGCACCCCGAATGAGCGCTCCACCCATGAGCGCGCCACGTATGAGTGCGCCCGCGCCAAGCGCACCGCATGTGAGCTCCGGTGGCGGAAGCCCTCACAGATAAAAGCTGGAATCAGAAATCAAGAGGCTGCTTCGTTCTTCGAAGCAGCCTTCATTTTTTGGAGCTGTTGCCACAATGCGGCCAGTTGTTCCAGACTCAGTGCTTCGGCGCGGGCAGAAGGCTCCACACCGGACTGCTGCAACATGGCCGTAATGCGGGAAGGCTCATATCCGGCCGCACGCAGATTGTTGGCCAGCGTTTTGCGTTTTTGCGCAAACACCTGTTTTATCAGCCGCAAAAAGCTTGCCTCCTCCACGCCTAATTCATCAAAACGCGGCGCAAATCGCCAGCGAAATACCGTGGAATGCACCTCCGGCGGTGGCGCGAAGGCAGAAGGTGGCAGCGTGAACAACGATGTCACCGGCCCGTACATTTGCGTGGTCACGCTCAAAACGCCCCAGTCACTTGTGCCCGGCTCAGCCGTCACGCGATCGGCCACTTCGCGCTGCACCATCAGGACCGAACGTTCAATTGCAGCGTGGCTTGCGGCCAGCCGGTGCAGAATGGGCGAGGTAATGTAGTAGGGCAGGTTGCCAACCACCAGCAGGCGCTCCCCGGCATCGGTCGCGGCAGCATCAAAGTCAAAGGCAAGCACATCCTGCTCGACGACGGCGACACGTTCCGCGGGCATTGCTGCGCGTAGACCCTCTGCGAGGTGCGTATCCACCTCAATCGCAATAACGTGCTTTGCACGGTTCGCGAGCAACTCCGTGATGGCTCCGTCGCCGGGGCCGATTTCAACGACAGTACGCGCAGAGCAGTCGCCGATTGCCGCCACGATGCGCTCGATGGCAGCCGAGTCGCGCAGAAAATTCTGGCCGAGTTTGGTCTTTGCTGGCATGGGCTCTCTTGATCCTAGACCAGCGAAATGAAATTACTCACCTTGTTCGTTGCGCAAGGCTATGACGTACAGCTTTTTGCGCAGTACAAAACCCATGCGCTCATAGATGCGGATGGCGTTGTAATTATCGGCCCATGCGTGCAGAAAAGGCGTCGCGTTGCGGCTACGTATCTCGTCGACGGATAGTCCGATCAGAATATTGGCGTAGCCTCGCCCGCGCGCATCGGGATGCGTGCAGACCGCGCTGACCTCGACGAGTCCCGGCAAATGCAGCCGCTGGCCGGCCATCGCCAGTAGACGGTCGCCTTCGAAGATTCCCCAGAAGCTGCCAAGCTCATGCGTTCGGATGCGGAAGGGACCCGGTTCGGTGAGTGTCGCCAGTTCGAGCATTGCGGGAGCATCGGCAGACGTAAGAGGTCGCAAAGTGCGCGCAATCTCCGGTGGAATGACCGTCAAAGGCTGCGGCTTTTCCTGCACCATCTGTACCAGCGGCCCCTCCCGTACCATCGACCAGCCATTCGGCGCCGGTTGCGGGCCGGGAAGGAAGAGCACAATCACGCCGGCAGGGCCAACAGTTGATGCGAGTTCCGCCATGTTTGCAGGCGCAAATTCCGCAGTGCCGCTCAGTGGGCCAATCTCGTGGGGAAAGCTGCGCGCTAGCGCGCCACCACGTGCAATGGGGGATTGCTCCGTGATGAGCGCGTTCCAGATCGGGTTGTCGAGCAGTGCAAAGTCGGGCATTGGTGTTTGGATGTCCGGGGTTTGTTGCGCGATGCGATTTGTGCCGTCCTGAGGCTAGTGTGAAATTGCCGTATCCGTAGGCTTCCCGTAGCGTCTGCGCACAAACCAGAGTACGGGCAGCCCCAACAGAATCAGCGCCGTGCCAAGAAGGGAGCCGCGCAGGTTTTCCGTGTAGCTCCAAACGAGCACCACACCGGCGCTGAGGACGAAGACGGCGGGCAACACCGGGTAGCCCCATACGCGATACGGCCGGGCGAGCTCAGGATGTTTGCGCCGATAGTAGAAAACCGTGGTGGTGGTGAGCATGTAAAAGAGCCACTCAGCAAAGACCGCCAATTCAAAGTGCTGCTGAAACTGGCTGAGAAAGATGAGCAAAATGGTGGAGAGCAGTCCCTGCACAATCAGCGATGTGGATGGCGATTGAAATCGCGGGTGAATATCGGCGAATCGCGGAAAGAAAAGCCGGTCCCGTGCGGCAGCATAGGGCACTCGCGCACCGGACATAACCGTGCCGTTGAGCGTGACAAAAATGCTCAAAGCCATTGCTCCGGCAACAAACATAGCGCCACCCGGGCCTGCGACGGCGTGCAGCGCAGTGACAGCAGGACGCTCACTTGCGGCGATCTGGGAGGCGGGTAGCACGTATTGAATGGCCGCATTCGTCGCCATAAACAGTGCGCCAACAATGAACAATCCGCCAATGAGCGCTACGGGTAGGCTGCGTTCGGGGTGTTTGACTTCTCCGGCGACCATGGTGAGGTCATTCCAGCCGTCATACGCCCAGAGAGTGGCAATGAGCGCGAGCATGAAGCCGCCAAATCCTCCCATTGCATGCGGCAGGCCGGTGGCGAAGTTGTTCCATGTGCCGATGCTTGAACCAAAACAGACCACCACCACAATCAGGATGAGAACACCCTTGAGAATGGTGAAGATTAACTGGAAATCACCAGCCTTTTTGATGCCCAGATAGTTCAATCCGGTCATGAACCATGTGACCGCAATTGCAAAGACCTGCGACCAGAGGATTGGTAGACCGGGAACATGATCCGTAAGTCCGTGGAAGGCAGGAAACTCGCCGAGTGTGCGGGCCAAGCCACTGGTGACCGCGGCAATGGACGCAGGTTTGGCAACCGCGAACCAGGTCCACATATAGAGGAAAGCCGTGGTGTTGCCATAGGCACCCCTCAGGTAGACGTATTCACCGCCGGCGTACGGCAACATGGAGCCGAGCTCTGCGTACGTCATGGCGCCGAAGAGCGAGAGCAGGCCGCCGACAATCCATGCGAGGTAAACCATGGCAGACGAGCCGGTGTCACGCATCATCTCAGTGGGCACAAGAAAGATGCCGCTGCCGATGATTGTGCCAACGACGATGGCTGTGGCCTGGCTTGCACCGAGTACGCGAGGCAGGTCGGCTGGAGGCTGTTGTTGAGCAGAACGCGGAGCTGAACTCATGCGGTGATGTGAGAGTAGCATGGGGCGACTTAATTATCGGCAGAGCGCGCTGGAGCAACCTGAAGGCCGGTTGAGTTCAACGTATCTATCGCTCCCACTCGATCGGGTATGAACAAGCTTGACGAGTTTGCACAACGTTAAAGTCAGGCAGGTGAATCGATTGAGCAGGCCCCGGTGACGTGTGGTAACCTTCGCTGTTCCAGGAGAAGGAGGGATGGCAATGCGTGTAGGATTGACTGCTCGTTGGGTGTTGGGGCTGGCTGTTACCGGCCTTTGCGGCTCTGCTGCGTGGGCGCAGGCGGATTATCCGTTTCGTGACACGAAGCTGAGCGATGAAGCGCGCATTGACGACCTGTTGAAGCGGCTGACCATCCAGGAAAAGATCGAATTGATGTCGGACCATCCTAAGATTCCCAGGCTGGGGCTTGAGTTTTCTGGCCAGGTGGAAGGGCTGCACGGGCTGGCTCTGGGCGGGCCTGCCAACTGGGGTGGGCACGACCGGCTGGATCAGCCGACGACAACATTCCCGCAGGAGAAGGGATTGGGTGCGACCTGGGATCCGGGGCTTATCGAGAAGATTGGCGCGTTGGAAGGATATGAGGCGCGGTACGACTATCAGAATCCGATCATCGACCGTGGCGGCGTGGTTGTGCGCGCTCCCAATGCGGATTTGAGCCGGAATCCATTGTGGGGACGGACGGAAGAGTCGTATGGAGAGGATCCGTTTTTGGTGGGGACACTGACGGTCGCTTTTGCCCGTGGCCTGCAAGGTCCGGATGCGAAGCATTGGCAGGCTGCGAGCCTGATGAAGCATTTTCTGGCGAATGAGAATGAGGACGGGCGTGCGCATTCCTCATCAGACTTCGACGAGCGGCTGTTTCGGGAGTATTACTCGGTGCCGTTCCGCATGGGATTTGAAGAAGGTGGCTCGCGCGCGGTGATGGCTGCGTACAACTCCTGGAACGGCATTCCAATGATGATTCATCCGGTGTTGAAGGACGTAATGATCAAGGAGTGGGGCAACAATGGGCTGATCTGCACGGACGGAGGTGCGCTGGGATTGCTGATTACAGCGCACAAAACCTTCGACGACAAGGAGCATGGTTCGGCAGCGGCAGTGAAGGCAGGAATCAACCACTTTCTTGACACCTATAAGGATGATTTGGCGAAGGCGTTGAAGGATAAGTTGCTGACGGAAGCGGACATGGATGCGTCGCTTCGAAATTTACTGCGGTTGTATCTGCGGCTTGGCGAAATGGACCCTCCAGGCGTGGATCCATACGCGAAGATTGGACACCAAACGGATGGAGAGCTGGCGCCGTGGGATCGCGCGTCGAGCAGGGAACTGGCACGGAGGGCGACGGATGAGTCAATTGTGTTGCTGAAGAACGAGAACGGAACGCTTCCACTGGATAAGTCGAAGCTGAAGTCCATTGCGCTGATTGGCCCATGGGCAAACCAGGTCCTGCTGGACTGGTACAGCGGAACGCCACCCTATACGGTGAGCATTTTGCAGGGAATTCAGGAGGAAATCGGGCCTGATGTGAAGCTGTTTTACAGTGATGGCGCGGATGAAGACGCAGCGGCGAAATTGGCAGCCAAAGCCGACGTCGCGATCGTAGTGGTAGGGAATCATCCGGAGTGTAACGCCGGATGGGA
Source organism: uncultured Acidobacteriaceae bacterium (assembly GCA_963814335.1). Lineage (GTDB taxonomy): Bacteria > Acidobacteriota > Terriglobia > Terriglobales > Acidobacteriaceae > Telmatobacter. Next base: position 411,280 of record CAWFCO010000006.1, read on the forward strand.
CAAGTGTCCGACACCATCGAACGGCAAAGAAGATGTGGACCGCAAGACGATTTCGCTCGAGGAAGAATCGCTGGTGAAGAAGGTAATGGCGGCGCAACCACGGACAGTGGAAGTGCTGCGTTCGAGCTTCCCGTACGCGATAGTGTGGAGTCAGCAGCATGTGCCGGCGATTGTGCACATGGTCCATAACAGTCAGGAGGAAGGGCACGGACTGGCGGATGTGTTGTTTGGCGCGTACTCGCCTGCAGGCCGGCTCACGCAGACGTGGTACACAGGCGACGATCAACTCAAGCCGAAGATGGATTATGACATTCGCGATGGCGAGACGTATCTCTATTTCAAAGGCAAGCCACTGTATGCATTTGGCTATGGGTTGAGCTATACGACGTTCACCTATGAGGATTTAACTCTGAGCTCTCCGACGATGGGGCCGGACGGCAGCGTGGACGTAACGGTGAATGTGAAGAACACGGGAACGCGCGCGAGCGATGACGTGGTGGAAATGTATGTGAGACATCTCGGTTCGAAGGTGGAGCGTCCTATTAAGGAGATGAAAGGATTTGATCGCGTGCACCTGCGCGCTGGAGAAACCCAAAATGTGACGATGAAGCTGAAGGCGCATGACCTTGCCTACTGGGACACGCCCAACCACAAGTGGAAAGTGGAGAAAGAGGCGGTGCAGGTGATGGTGGGCGGTTCAAGTGACGACCTACCTGTGCATGCCAATGTGGAAGTAACAGGCGAAGGAGAGTATGCTCCATAAGTGGGTTTCTTGACCTTTATTTGGAGAAGCCTATCTGTGGAACGTCTATTGAATTGAGCGCTGGCTGAGTCATTCAGAACTCCGGCCGGGCCAGCTTTCGTTAGCAGAATTGTGGAGGAAGCCATGTCCCCAACTGCTCACGCGCAGAGATCCAACACATTAAATGGGCTCTTCTCAAATTACGGAGGGCCTGCGTTTTCGCTTCGCTTCTGGGATGGATGGCAGTGGAACTCCTCCAGTGCCGAGCGGCCGGCATGCACTCTCATTGTGCGCAGCGAGGAAGCACTGCGCACACTGATTATCGAACCGAACGAAGTCGCCCTGGGTGAGGCATTCATTCACAACGACCTTGATGTAGAGGCCGACATCTTTTCGGTTTTCTCCATTGGAGAGTACGTTTTGAAGCGGCCGCTTACCTGGCGGCAGCGCTTTGGAGAAAGCCTGGTGCGCACACTTGTTGGAGCGGGAGAACGGCTTCGGCACGGAACCCGACACTCGATGAGCCGCGACCGCGCGTCGATTGCCTACCATTACGACCAGCCAATTGAGTTCTACCGTCCATGGCTCGGAGCGACGCTGGTGTACTCATGCGCGTATTTTCGCGACCCGTCGGACTCTCTTGACCGCGCGCAGGAACAGAAGCTCGAGCACATTTGCCGCAAACTTAGAATTGAGGCGGGAGAGGACTTTCTCGATATCGGATGCGGCTGGGGAAGTCTGCTGCTTCACGCAGCTGGCAGGCATGGGGCAAAGGCACGCGGGATTACTCTGAGCAAAGAGCAGGCAGCGGTGACGAAGGCACGGATTGAACGTGCGGAAATGGGTGACAGTTGCTCCGTTGAGTTGCGCGACTATCGAACTCTTGAAGATACGGGACCCACGTTCAACAAGATTGCCAGCGTGGGAATGTGTGAGCATGTGGGGCTGAACAATCTTCCGCGGTATTTTCGCATTGCGCGCGATCTGCTGAAGCCGGGCGGAGTGTTTCTTAATCACGGAATTACGCGCGCTCCGCTGTCTAAGGTGAAAAAGTCGTCGTTTATCGATCGATATGTTTTTCCGGATGGCAGGCTGGTTACGTTAACAGAGACGTTGGACGCGGCGGAGTCACAGGGCTTGGAAGTGCGCGATGTGGAGAATCTGCGCGAGCACTACAAGATGACGCTATGCAAGTGGGTGGATGGGCTGCGCGCGCATCACGAACATTTATTGCGACATGTTTCAGAGGAGACCTACCGAATCTGGCTGCTTTACATGGCCGGTTCATCGGCTGCCTTCGACAGAGGCGACATTGCGGTGTATCAGGTATTGCTTCGGCGGTACCAGGAGAAGCGTGATGCACTGCCGCTTACTCGCGAAGATTGGTACGAGCCGGAAGTTGTTGGCATCCGATGAAAGGTCGGAACTGCTTCGCTCAAATTTGAAGTTAGGAAAGCGAGACTGCTGGGAATCAGGCCTCTTCAATTCGATGAATTTGGTTTGCGGGCAGCTCTTTCAACGTTTGCCGAATGCCGCTTGGCCAATGAATTTCAACCAGCTTGACGGATTTGAACGGGCCAAGACCGAAGTGTGCGCGTTGGTCGCGCGAGCATTGGTAGCCTGCACTCGTGGAGACGATGTCGTATTGCGCGCTTCCGTCTCCGGTGATGATTTTGAGCTGAGCGCCGATGGCCATTCGATTGCTCTTTGTGCCGACCAAGTGGAATTTGATCCAGTTATTGCCGTTCGACGTGGAATTGCGCAGAACGCGCGCAGGATGGCTGAGCGCGGTTGTGACAATGTCGAGCTGCCCTCTGTTCCACAGGTCGCCTACAGCGCAACCGCGATAGGGCATGGACAACTGTGTTGGTGAGTCCTTGTCGCTGCAGGCTTCTTCGAATTTTAGGTGGGAGAGGTTGCGGAAGATGGAGAGCGGTTCGGCGAAGGTTCGTTCGGAGAAATCGCCGATGTTATCCAGCACATTTCCGCGGGAGACGAGCAGGTCTTTCAGGCCGTCGTTGTCAAAATCGCCGCATCCGTTGCTCCAACCGGACATTTGCAGCGTTTCGCGCGCGAGACCGCTGGGGCCGGTGTAGTCGACGAACATGCCATTGCCGATGTTGCGGAAGAGGGGGAAGGTCTCCATCTCGGTGGCCGTGTGCCAGATGTCGGGAAGGCCGTCGTTGTCGAGATCGCGAAAGACGGCACCCATGCCGGAGACGGCTTTGCCCGACTCGGGGTAGGCAACGCCTGCCTCGAGCGCAACCTCTTCAAAACGCTGTCCCTTGATGTTGCGGAAAAGGGAGTTGGGCATGGTGTCATTGGCGACGAAGATGTCAGTAAATCCGTCTCCGTCAAAGTCATTGAAGCCAACGCCCATTCCCTTGCAAAGAACCTTTGCAATGCCGGTTTTCTCAGAGACGTCGGTAAAGGTGCCGTCCCCGTTGTTGTGGTAGAGAGTGCAGGGAAGTGGCTCATAAAACTTGGGATGGCAGTAGGCGCGCTCGCGGTCTCCGTCGAGGCAGACGGGGTCGCCGTTGACGTGCCAGACACAGTAGTTGGAAACGAAGAGATCGAGTTTACCGTCGTTGTCGTAGTCGAACCAGCCGGCATCGGCGCTCCACATTTTCTCGCCCTTGTACATGGGCGAGCCCACGCCCGCTTTATCCGTCACGTCCGTGAAGGTACCGTCGTGATTGTTGCGATAGAGGCGGTTTTTGGTGACTGAGGCGATGAAAATGTCGGGCCAGCCATCATTGTCGAAGTCGCCCACGGCCACACCCATGTCATAGCCTTCGCCGGCAAGCCCAGCTTTTTCTGTGACGTCCGTGAAGGTGCCATCGCGATTGTTGTGGAAGAGGCGGTTGTAATACTTCGGGGAGTCCTTCTTGAGAGACGGAATGGCTGCGCCGTTGACGAAGAAGAGGTCGAAGTAGCCGTCGTTGTCATAGTCGATGAATCCCACGCCGCCGACCATGGTTTCCGGCTGGTTCTTGTTGGGAGTCATGCAGCTATTGGTGACGAAGTGCAACTGGGAGGCCTGAGTGACATCGCTAAAGCGGATGGTACTGGTGCCAGGAGCGGGAGACCAGTTCATGCGGAGGGGCGCGCTTTTGGCCTGACCACGGGCGTGCGGCGGGAGAAGGAGCCCGGAAGTGAGGAGCGTGACGTCGCGGAGAAACTCTCGTCTATTGGAACCCATCGCTATCCATGCGCAGCCGGAAAGCTGACGCGGACCACAGGATACCTGATGGACGTTTCTCCGCGCACGGGATGAGCAGGCGGCCCATGGAGTATTGAGGCGGCGGAGCGGCAGGGTTGGACAAAGCGGTAGGTTTAACTGGCGGTTTTTGATGAAATCCGGTGGAGGGTTGCGATGATGATTGGTCGATCTTGAGTGGGAGGCAGTGGCAAGGCGCAATTGCCAGATTTATCCAGTGATCCGGAGAGGGAAAAGCAAGCCTATTGCGCGCGAAGGCGTTTTTGAGGAGCTGCCTATTCGTGAAATTTGCCCAAATTTGCTCGAATTTAAGGGTACGAAAATGGGTCTACCTATACCGTTGGAGCATCGCATGGCAGCGGACGCTCGTGGTTCACTCGCTTGGGATTTGTGACCTGGATCCTCAGAAGCTGGCCCTCCGAGGAGTACAGTTGTGGAGATTGGGGCGCGCCAATACAGGTGATCCAGGTAATACTCACAATTGAATGAAGTGCGGGGATGTGGCCGAGCTGATGCAGAGGTGTGCACTATCTTCTTGACAAGAATTAATCACTCCTAAATACTCGGGTTGAGAATTCCCAGAAGGACAGCAGCGCATGCTCTGATAGACCTTGATGCGGGCTTAGAATTTTGATGGACTGTCGCCTAGCCACACTTCAAACTTCCCCCCTTGAAGAATCCGCAACTCAGCCACGAGATGGCGTTCGTCCCCGCGACCGCCGCGGTGATCCCCTCTTCTGGTAAAAACCTGATTCATTATTGATTTTTCCTTTCCTCTCCAAATTCCATTTGTGCTCCCCATCTCAAAGATTTGGAAAGGCTTTTCGAGCCCGCAACCACATTCCCTTCAAAGGAGGCCCTATGAAGCTGAGTTCACTCTTTTTGATTGCTGTACTTGCCTGCAATCTGAACCTGCTGGCACAGTCAGTCACCTCTCTCCAAGGTCGCGTCACAGACCCGTCCGGTGCTGTCATCCCAAATGCGACGTTGGTGATCACGCGAAACAGTACCGGAGCCGTACGCAGCGTTGAGACTAACTCAGACGGAAACTACCGGTTCCCACAGCTTGCGCCTGGCACATACTCGCTCCGTGTTGACGCGCCGGGCTTCGCTTCGGCTGTTCGGCAGGGTCTCGTGCTTCAAGTGGCGACACCGGCAACACTCGATATCCCGTTAATCGTTGCGGCTGCCAAACAGCAGGTCGTTGTCCTTTCTTCTGATGAACCCTTGCTGAACACGGAAGATGCGACCCTGGGAAATACGCTCGACAGCCAACAGGTCTCTACTCTCCCGATCGAAGGCCGCAACGTGGTTGAGTTGCTCAGCCTTCAGCCGGGAGTCACCTTTCTCGGGAAAGACGTTGGGAACACTGCCTCTGATTCGCGTTCGGGTGCTGTAAATGGCTCACGCAGCGATCAATCGAACGTGACATTGGACGGAATCGACGTGAACGACGAGAACAGCGGGTATGCCTTCAACAGCGTATTGCGCATGACGCAGGATTCCGTTGCGGAATTTCGAGTAACAACGAGCAATCCGGTTGCCGATGGAGGAAGAGGTTCGGGCGCGCAGGTTGCGCTGGTCACCAAGGGGGGCAGCAACAAGCTACACGGCAGCGTGTATGAGTACAACCGAAACGTCGCGTTCGTGGCCAACGACTACTTCAACAAACAGACGCAGCTTGCCAGCGGTTTGCCGAATAAGCCAGACAAGTACATCCGCAATGTGTTCGGCGTCTCTGTGGGCGGTCCAATTTTAAAGAATAGGCTCTTCTACTTCCTTAACTATGAGGGCGACCGGCGCATTGAAAGCAGCTTCCCGGAGCGCACCGTACCAACGGAGTCAATGCGTCAGGGAACTTTGCAGTATCGAACCTCGGCGGGGGATGTTTACGCGCTTACGCCGGATATTATCCGCTCCATGGATCCCTTGGGCATCGGAGTGAGTGCTCCGATGCTGGCACTACTTCAAAGCTATCCTGCGCCGAATGACACTGCGACTGGCGACGGTTTAAATACTGCAGGCTATCGCTTCTCGCAACCGGTTCGCAGTTCGTACAACACCTACATCGCGCGTTTCGACTGGAATCTGAAGGCGAACCAAACAGTCTTTTGGCGCGGGAACCTGATCAACGACGATTCTCCGGGTGTATCACAATTTCCCGGCCAGCCGATCTCGACACGCGCACTGGCCAACAACAAGGGTTTCGCGGTTGGTCATACCTGGGTTATCACGCCTCAGCTCGTCAACAATTTTCGATGGGGCATCACCCGCCAGGGTGGATCGAATGCCGGCATCTCGTCGAAGACACAGGTCTCCCTTTCGGAGATTTCGGCTCCCGAATCCTTTTCGCGAGGAAACAGCTTTCACATTCCGGTCAACAACCTTGTGGATGATTTGGCTTGGACGAAGGGCAACCACAACTTCTCGTTCGGCGTAAACGTTCGCATGATTGATGACGCGCGCTCAAGCACGCAGAATTCGTTTCCGGGCGCGGACATCAACATTGGATGGATGCAGCCCTCGGGCTTTGCCGGGACTGGCGCACCGCTGGATCCGCCGAACTATGGATATCCCGCCGTGGCCGATAGCTTTAATGGCAACTATGACAATGGAATGATGGACCTGGTGGGACTGGTGAGCGAAGTGGATGCTGTCTACAACTACGACAAGACCGGCAAATCCATCCCTTTGGGGGAGCCACTCATACGCGACTACAAATGGAATGAGTACGACTTCTACGGGCAGGATTCCTGGACGATCACAAATAATCTTACGGTGACATTGGGCCTGCATTACTCACTGCTGCAGCCGCCCACGGAGAGCCATGGCAATCAGGTGGCAACCTGCGTAGAACAAAACGGCAGCTGCACGCCGTATTCACTCGGCCAGTACTACGACGCAAGTTTAGCTGAGGGACTGAGCGGAGGATCCGCGAGCAATGTGCCCACGCTGTCGTTCGATCTCAACGGGCGATCCAACCACAGGCCGGATTTCTGGAATATGGAGAAGAAGGATTTTGCACCACGTGTTGCCTTTGCGTGGGCTCCGACCTTTGGCGGCGCAGGCAAGACCTCTATTCGCGGAGGTTACTCCCTCGTGTTCGACCACTTTGGTTCAGGAATCGTGAACTCGTTTGACACGGCCGGATCCTTTGGCCTGTCGAGCAACGTACAAAATCCGGCAGGCAATCAGACAGTTTCTACGGCACCGCGCTTTGTGGACGTTAACACGATTCCCGAATCGTTGCTGCCACCTGCTCCTCCGGGAGGCTTTCCGGCAACGCCAGATACTGGCGCTTTTGCCATCAGCTGGGGACTGGACTCGGGGCTCAAGACACCTTACGAGCACTTGATGGACCTTTCCATCCAGCGGCAGATTACTCCCTCGTCAACTCTACAAATTTCTTACGTAGGGCGCATTGGCCGCCGCCTGCTGGAGCAAGAAGACGTGGCGATGCCTCTCGATTTGCACGCTGCAGGAACCGACTACTTTCACGCAGCTGCCAATCTGTCTATGCAGGCACAGGCAGGAGTTCCGGTTACGGCTGTGGCGAATGACCCTTATTGGGACACGCTCTTCGGTCCGCTCGCAGGAAATAATCAAATTTGCGCGGGGCCCGATGCCCCCTCAAACCCCACGGCCACGCAGAACGTGTATTGCCTCATCCAGCAGAATCTCGGCAACGAAACCAACGCGCTTTTTGTGCTCGACTTGCCGGATAACGGAACCGGCGCTGGAGTCCTTTATCCCGCGTACCGTTTCTACCACGATCAATATTCCGCACTGTACGCTTGGAGGTCTATCGGCGCCTCGAACTACAACGCATTCCAGGCAACGTTCCGTCAGCATCTGGCCGCCGGTCTAGAGGCGGACATTAACTATACCTACTCCAAATCGATCGACTGGACCTCGCAGGCAGAGCGTCTGGGTACCTCCGGTGGAAATAATGGCGCACAGATTATCAATAGCTGGAAGCCCGATCAGTTACGCGGCGTTTCCGATTTCGACATGACGCACCAGTTGAACGCCAATTGGATTTGGGACCTTCCTGTAGGGCGTGGCCACCACTGGATGAACTCTGCCAATCGTCTTGCTGATGCCATTCTGGGCGGATGGCAGCTCACAGGAATTCTGCGCCTGACTTCCGGACTGCCTTACGCTGTGGACGATGGCTCGCGTTGGCCGACGAACTGGGACATCGAAGGCTGGGCCACTCTGGCGCATAAGGCCCCACCCTCTGCGCTAAAGCGCGGACGCGGACAGCAGATGTTTGCTGATCCGGTGGCGGTCTACAACAGCTTCAGGATGGCGTACCCGGGCGAAAGTGGAACTCGCAATCCTTTGCGTGGCGATGGGTTCTACGATTGGGATAGCGGATTGAATAAGACGTTTACGCTCCCCAGGGAAACCCGGCTCCAGATTCGTTGGGAAACCTTCAACATCACAAATAGCGTGCGCTTCGATCCGCAATCGGTAAGTTCGCGCCTCGACGAGGCCGCAAGCTTCGGAAATGCATTCGGTTTGCTGACTCAACCGCGCGTTATGCAATTGTCTGCGCGAATCGAATTCTGAAAAGTCAGAAGGCCAACAGGTGGGCTCGCACGTGGGGTTCCCCTGTTGGCCATTATTGGCGGACGGCACAATCTTTCCTTTCACGAAGATCATTCATTTCAGAAGCGGGCGCCCCTTCACGGCGCCTTCGCCCTTATCGAGGGCACCCACTTACCGGGTTAGGGCAGAGTCGGAGGAGAAGGGGTTTGCCACCGCGCTTACAAAGCATGTATGGATGGGCATTAATGAGCGAGCAAAGTCCAAATCAAGTTATTCAGAACCTCAATATGAAGTCTGCGATTGTGACGGCACTGTGCGCGTCACCGCTATATTTTCTATTTGCATTTCTTGGCGATCCCGGTAGAGGTAGAGCCGCAGGAATCTGCGCATTTGTAGTGATGTCGTGCACAATGATTTTCTGGAGCCTTAGGAAACACATCCTGTTCTGGATAGCCCTAATTGTTGCAATAGCTGGCCAGATTCCACTTGTAGCGTTCAATCCATGGACGAATAGGAACTATCCTGGCGTCGTGCTCCTCCCCATTGCATTATTGGATTTTGCCATCGTCTGCGGGATATTCAGGCTGATCGAGAGAACTACGAGGGTTGGTAAGTCTGCCATGGATTCGAACCAGGAAACGTAATTGCCCACATAAATGTCTCCTCAAACAGCATTATCCCCACCACATTCTTGAAGTGGTGGTGGCCTACTCTCCAAAATCTACCTACGTCTGAGTACGAAATCGTGCGATTGAGGAGGCGCGGAGATCTAGATGAGAAATCACATGAAGGGGCGGTAGATAGCGCCGGTCAAGCAGTTGGAGACCGGTAGCAATGCTTGGGGGAGGCGCAGATTCTGGGGGTGGAGATGGCAGGGTGATACGAAAGGCTGCGCCGTCCTGCGTTTGCGATCTCTGATCTAAGGAACTAGAGTGGTTGTGGCGCGATTGTTGGGATGCAGCAATCCTGAACGGGTTGCCTCTTTGCTTTTGCGCGCCTGCCACCTCTTGAAAACTCATCAACAAGCTACTGGCAAGACAAGGTGATGTATGTCCGAGTCGATCGATTGGCCTCAGCGGTCAGATTTGCCGCGGCGCCGCAATTTCGGGTTCCTATTTGTTTTATTCATTCTTGCGACCGTAATTCTGGGCGGCAGGACCGCACTGTCGTATTGGGTTGACCTGTTGTGGTTCCGGTCACTTGGGTATCAGCCGGTGTTTCTCCGGACGTTGCTCTTTGAATGGGGAATCTTCGCGGCTTTCGCTGTGGCGACATTTGTGCTGCTGTATGGAGCGTTTTCTCTGCTCAAGCGGATGCACCGCTACGATCTTCCGCTCGATCACACGATTGTTCTTGCCGGGCGCGACGTGAATCTTTCCGTGAAGCCGGTGCTGAAGGTTATGGCGCTGGGCGTGTCGATTGTGATTGCCATTGTGTCGGGTGTCGCGATGTCTGCCCAGTGGACCACGCTGGCGCTGTATTGGTTCGCTCCGCACGCGAGCGGCAACATTGTGGATCCAATTTTTGGAAAGCCGCTGAACTTTTTCCTGTTCTCGCTTCCCGCGTGGGATCTGCTGGCGGGATGGCTTCTGACACTGGCTGTGGTCACTTGCCTGTTTGCCGTCATGCTTCTTCTGCTCTCCGGCGGATCCAGAGCATTTGGGGAACGCAGCGGGCGATCCATGCGGCTGTCGTGGCAAGGGCTATCGATTGCAGTCGCATTTCTGTTCCTGGTTCTCGCATTGCGCGAGTATCTGGGCCGGTTTGAGCAGATATTTGAGCACCACACGATTTTTGACGGAGTTAACTACACAGACGCGCACGTGATGCTGCGCGGGATGCTGCTGATCAGCGCCGCGCTGGTTCTGGGCGCAGCGATGGCCGCCGCCAATGCGGTGCGGAAGCAGGGCGGGCGCTGGCTGGTTGCGGCTGTGTTGCCGGCCGCAGTTTGTTATGTGGGAGTGAGCCTGGTTGGCTGGTACGTGGGCAACTTCATTGTGAAGCCCAACCAGCTGGTGCGCGAGCGGCCATTTATCGTTCACAACATTGAGATGACTCGGCAGGCGTATGGCCTGGACAGGTTTATGCGGCACGAGTTTTCTGCGGACACCACGATTGCGGCATTGGATGCGGCGGACAACCAGGTAACTCTCCAGAACATTCGGCTGTGGGATTGGCATGCGCTGCAGGACACGCTGCGCCAGATTCAGGAGATTCGCACGTATTACGACTTTCCCGATATCGACATTGACCGCTACGACATTCATGGCGTTCCGCGCGAAGTGATGGTTGCGGCACGCGAGCTGAATGTGAACAAGCTGCCCGAGAGCAGCCGCAACTGGATTAACGACAAATTGATCTATACGCACGGCTACGGCGTGACCATGAATCCGGTGAATGGGTTTACGCCGGAAGGACTGCCGAACCTGATTTTGAGCAACATGCCGGTGGAAAGCACGGCGCCCAGCCTGAAGGTGACGCGGCCGGAGATTTATTTCGGCGAGCTGACCGACACAGATGTCTATGTAAAGACGAAGCAACAGGAATTCAACTATCCGCACGGACAGGACAACAATCTAACTTCATACCAGGGAACTGGAGGAATTGAGATTGGCGGCTTTGTGCGGCGCATTTTGCTGGCATTTGACCGCGGCGATTTGACCAAGCTGCCCTTCAGCGACGATGTGACACCGGAGAGCCGCCTGCTGATGCGGCGCAATGTTCGGGAACGGGTGGCGGCGATTGCGCCCTTTCTCACTTTTGAGCAGGATCCCTACATTGTGGTGGGAGCCGATGGACGACTTGAGTGGGTGATTGATGCCTTCACCACGTCAGACCACTACCCCGATGCAAGCCATTATCAATTTGGCAACGGGGTCATCAACTACATGAGCAACAGCGTGAAGGTGGTGATTGACGCATACAACGGCACGACCACTTTCTATGTTTTCGATCCTGAGGACCCCATCATCGCGGCATACCGTAAGGTCTTTCCCGGTCTCTTTAAGGATGCATCTGCGATGCCGGCTGGATTGCGCAAGCATGTGCGCTACCCGGAGTCGCTGCTCACGCTGCAGGCCGCGGTTTACGGGTTGTATCACATGACTGACCCGTCAGTGTTCTACAACCGAGAGGACCTGTGGACAGTTGCCAGCGAAGTGGGCATGGCGGACAGCGGCGACCAGACCACGCAGTCAATGCAGCCGAATTACGTGCTGATGAAACTGCCGGGCGAAAGCAGTGAAGAATTTGTGGAGATACTTCCCTTTACGCCGGTGAACCGGAACAATTTGATCGGCTGGATTGCGGGGCGCTGCGATGGCGCGCACTATGGCTCCGCTGTGGTGTACGACTTTCCCAAGACCAAGCTGGTGGACGGGCCTTTGCAGATTGAAGCGCGCATCGACCAGAATGCGGAGATCTCAGGGCAACTGACGTTATGGAACCAGCAGGGGTCGCATGTGCGGCGCGGAAGTCTGCTGGTGATCCCTTCGGGCCGCGCACTGTTGTATGCCGAGCCTATCTATTTGCAGGCCGAACGCAGCCCCATGCCGGAGTTGCGCCTGGTGGTTCTTGCACTACAGGACAAACTTGCCTACGGGCCAACGTATGAAGCGGCCTTGTCGTCGCTGTTTGGCGGGGGAACCTCGTCACTGACGGCTGCTGCGGGCCAGCAGGATACGGCGGAATCCGGCGGCGGGACCGGGAGCGGGACCCAGACCAACGCCGGAACCGATGTGCATGGGCTGATAGCAAAGGCGGCCAAAGACCTGGAGGATTACCAACGGCTTACTGCCGCAGGGAAGCTGGGCGAGGCCGGACAGAAGCTGGACGAATTGAAGACGTTGATCAACAAGCTGAACTCGCTGCAACACTAGAGCAGTTCCCGAATGGACCAGACTTTTTGCGCATGGCAAGGTTTGCTCTCGGCAGGTGGCTATTCTTCAGCTTGCCGGCTTAAGCGCGCCGAGCAATGTCGGAATCAATTCCGCGACCGTGGGATGAATGTGAACCGAGTGTGTGATGGTGGTGTAGGGCTTGTCCGCGTACATGATGTCGAGAATGGAATGAATGGCTTCATCTCCGCCGACACCGAAGATCATTGCGCCAAGAATGCGCTTGGATTGCGCGTCGACGATGGCTTTCATCAAGCCGAAGGTCTCGCCCTTCTCAATCGCTCGCGAAACTGAGCGCATGGGACGCGTGGCAATGAGAAGGTCTTTTCCTGTGGCACGCGCCTCTTCCTCCGTCATACCCACTTGCGCGAGGGGTGGATCGGTATAGAGCGCGCGAGCGGGAATTCGATCGGAAACCCGGCGGCTGCCGCCTTCAAGCAGATTGGCCGCAACGATTTCGAAGTCGTTGTAGGCCGTGTGGGTAAAGCCGCCGTGCCCATTGCAATCGCCCAGCGCCCAGATGTGGGCGATGTTGGTGCGCAACTGTTCGTCTATCTGGATGTATCCGGATGCGCCAACCTTCACTCCGGCTGCGTCCAATCCGAGATCGTCCGTATTGGGGGTGCGTCCCATGGCGAGCAAAACGTGAGACCCGTGGATCTCCGTGTCGTCTTCATTGCAACCCACGTGTACACAGACTCCATCGGGGATCTTTGAAAAGGAGATACATTCCGCATTGAGGCGAAGCCGCACTCCCTCCTGCTGGAGCAGTTCGGCGAGCAGCGCTGAAGCTGCCGCGTCCTCACGATGCGCGAGGCTTGCTTTCATCTCCACCAGGGTTACTTCGCTGCCAAAGCGCCGGAACATTTGCGCGAACTCCACTCCGACCGCACCTCCACCGACCACAACCAGGTGTTTCGGGAGTTCGGTCAGTTCGAGCAATGATGAGTTCGTCAAGTAGCTGATGTTTTCAAGACCAGGAAGTTTTGGAATTGCGGCGCGGGCACCAACATTGATGAAGAATCGATCTGCGCGAAGGGTCTCCTCGCCGACTTGTATTTCATGCGGGGAGATGAATTTCGCGTGTCCCTGAACCACGGTGCATTCGGCGTTGGACAGCATCTTGGCCAGGCTCGAGCGAGAATTCTGAACGATGGTGGCAGCGCGAGACTTTACCTCAGCGAGTGAGACTTGCATGTCGCTCTGAACATGAACTCCAAACGTCGCTGCCTGGCGCACCGTATGCGCCACTTTCGCACTTGCGACCATTGCTTTGGTTGGCGTGCAGCCCGTGTTCACACACGTACCACCAAGGAATCTTCGCTCCACCAGCGCAACTTTGTGCCCCGCGGAGGCGAGCTTTGCGGCAAGAAATGGTCCGGCCTGTCCTGAGCCAATGATGATCGAGTCAAATGTCCTGTCCATAACCCCTCGTTTATCACGGATTGAATGCAGCGCCGGTTAATTCTGTTGGATGCCGCACGCGGGCTTCTTGTTTTCCGACGGGGCCGCCGGCTTCACCGGGCAGCGCATGCGAGATGGATGCAGAAGGTGAAGGCTTAAGCCGCCACGGGTAGTTTTTTCGGGCCTTTTCGAACCTTGCTGGGACGACGAGGCCCGATTCATGGTCCTGCAAGTAATGTCTTCTGAGATGCGCAAAATGGTCTTGAATTGGTATCCCCTGCGTAATGAAGCAAAGTGAATGGGAAGGGAAGGGGTAACTTTGGAAATCACCATTGACATCATTTGTCCCAAATGCGGAAGAAGGTCATTTAAACTTGCTAAATACGATGTGCCGTAACAAGGATTTGCAGTCTTTGCAGGCCTTTAAAAGCGGCGAGGCGACATTGGAGAAGCAACTGATTGGCACCTGCCGACGGCTGTGAACTTCCCTCAACAGAACCCATCCTGACTTTGGTAAATGGTGAGAACCAATCCGTTGAAGTGCATGGCGCAGACGACAAACTCGCCAAGGACGTAGCACGTCTCTATTCCTGGGCGAATGTTGAGGATGCGCCTTACCGTGATTTTTCGCGGTTGAAGAGGCCGCGTCACGCGACAACCGCAGGCGCTGAAGCTACTCAGGACTCGGCCAAGGGGCGCGCAGAATCTGAAGCTCATTCTGAAGTGATATTGCCGGCGGAACCGCCGTTAATCCCCGAGCCTCCCATCACCGCTCCTGGCGAGGACATGGGGGATAAGGGGATTTCACTGCCTGACGAAGAGTCCTCGGTGCCGGTTCTCCATCCGTCGGATATCGAAATTCCTGCAGTCATTCTTAATAAGGGAGAGCTGCAAGTATCGGACTCGGGCGAATTTCGTCCGGTGATTGGCGTGTACTCGCTTGCCGGCGGAGTGGGTAAAACCACATTGTGCGCAAATCTGGGTCGGGCACTGAGCCTTCACGGAGATAATGTCCTACTTGTGGATGCATCCGGCAGCGGGATTCTGCCCTATTACTTTGGGCCCGGCGATACCAAACCTGCGGTACGTGCATTTTTTGATGATCGAGAGAATCAGGCGTCATTGCGGGTGATTGAAACCAGCGAGGTGAGCGCGGAATGGCTGAGTGGCCGCGTGAGGTCGGAGATGGAGGAGTCTTACTGGACCATCTTTGACCTGGGGGCTGCTTCTCTTAACTTATTGCCTCAGATTTTCGCGATGTGCTCATTTCTGATTGTTCCCTTGCTTCCGGATGTGAATTCGATCCTAACTATTTCCCGGATTGAATCTTCGATCCAGGCGATGCGCACAAAGGGCGCTGCCAATGGAACTGAGATCCCTTCTCCGTTTTATCTCTTCAATGAATTCGATCCGCAAGATCCAGTGGATCAGGAGGCGCGGGAACTGGTCCTAAGGGAATGCGGGGGGCGCCTACTGCCATTGTCCATTCGCCACGATATTGAAGCAGCAAGGGCCATTGCGATGAGGAAAACAGTGCTTGATCACGCACCCGGAGCGGAGATTGCAAGAGCCAGCGTGAGGCTGGCCGCCTTGCTGCGGAGAACTGTGACAGCCAGCTATTCCCATCGCAGACCCTTTCGTTGGAATGAGGCATGAAAAGACTCCTCCATCATTGGAGTGCATTGGGTACTGGTTCGGGATTCATTGCCGGAGTGGTACGCCTGCTTGTCTACTCCGTACTCCTGTTTCTGGCATTTGAGTGCATCACCGTTGATTTCAACTGGTCAGAGCAGGCCCTTCTTGGCATTTTGACGATTGGGCTTGCCTTCGCGCTCAACAGCATCTCGGATACCGAAATGGTGACGTTGGCCTTGATGTTTGCCTCCATGCTGGCGACAGCGAGGTATGCATACTGGCGACTGGTTACAATCATTCATGCCATTTACGGCGGAAGCCAGCATGTGACGTGGATTGACCTTATCTTCATGCTGATTCTGCTCTCCGCAGAGACCTACGCATGGCTGGTTCTCTATCTGGGGTATGTGCAGACGGCGCGGCCGCTTCGCCGGCCTCCGAATCCATTGCCGCGGACAATCGAAGACTGGCCGCATGTTGATCTTCTGATTCCCACCTATAACGAACCGCTTTCCGTGGTACGTTCGACAGCTTTTGCAGCTCTCAATATTGACTATCCGCAAGACAAGCTGCATGTCTATGTGCTGGACGACGGCAGAAGGGAAGAATTCGGCGCGTTTTGCCGTGCGGCAGGAGTGGGTTATATCACCCGCAAGGACAACAAGCATGCCAAGGCGGGCAATATCAACCACGCGCTCACCACGCTCTCGTCACCGTTTGTCGCGATCTTCGACTGCGACCATGTGCCCACGCGCAGCTTTCTTCAGATGACGCTGGGATGGTTCTTGCGGGACAAGAAGCTGGGGATGCTGCAAACGCCACACTTCTTTTACTCTCCAGATCCGTTTGAGCGAAACCTGAACCAGTTTCGTTCCATTCCCAATGAAGGCGAGCTTTTCTATGGAGTTCTGCAGGACGGCAACGATCTGTGGAATGCGACCTTCTTTTGCGGTTCCTGCGCAGTGCTGCGGCGAACGGCGATGGATGAAATTGGTGGAATTGCCACCGAGACTGTGACCGAAGACGCCCACACATCCCTGCGCATGCAGATGCGGGGATGGGGTACGGCGTACATCAATATTCCGCAGGCCGGTGGCCTGGCGACAGAGAACCTGGCGAGCCATGTGGGCCAGAGAATTCGCTGGGCCCGCGGCATGGTCCAGATTCTGCGCACAGACAATCCACTCTTTGTTAAAGGTCTGAAGTGGCCGCAGCGCATTTGCTATTTCAACGCGATGATTCATTTCCTGTATGCGGTTCCGCGCCTGGTATTTCTGACCGCGCCCCTGGTTTTCATGTTGCTTGGGCGTATTAATATTCCCGGCTACTGGATCGCCATTCTGGCCTATGCACTGCCACACCTGTTTCTCTCGAACGTGGTGAATTTCCGCATCCAGGGGAAGTTCCGCTACTCCTTCTGGAACGAGGTGTATGAAACAATTCTGGCGCCGTACATTCTGGGACCTACTGTTCTTGCGATGGTCAATCCCAAGCTGGGCAAGTTCAATGTGACAGCAAAGGGTGGCATTGTTAAGGAGAGTGCTTTCGATTCCAAGATTGCGCGTCCCTATGTGTTTCTTCTCCTGCTGAACTTTCTTGGTCTTGCCATCGCGCCGGTCCGGCTTCTCTACTGGAACGCCGACCATCCAGGAACGATCATCATGAACGTTGTCTGGATTCTCTTCAACATAGTGATCATTGGCACAGCAAACGCAGTTGCATTGGAGTCGCGGCAACTGCGCAAGGATGTTCGCGTTGATTCGCAAATACCGGTTGAAGTTCAGATTCCCGGAAGACCAGCCATCGTAGGGGAGACTCGCGATCTGTCATTGGGTGGCTCAGCTGTGATGCTTGAGGACCCGCCAGCAGTTCCGGTTGGAACATCGATTCGGATTGTGTATCCATTGCGTGGAACCAAGGCGAGCTTTCCAGCGACGGTGGTTGGCGCTGAAGGCATGAAGCTGAGGATGAAGTTTGATGAGCTGACGCTGGAAGAAGAAGAGATGCTCACGCTGGTGCTCTTCTCTGGAGCCGATACGTGGCTTAGCCACTTAGAGAATCGCCAGATCGACCGTCCGCTGCGAAGTTTTGCGCGCCTGGTACGCCTTTCAGTTCGAGGCATTCGCTACGCGCTGGCTTCGCTTATTCCTAAGAGCAAGGCGCAGCGTGCGGCTGTGTCAGCGAGTGCGGAACTCACCATGTTTCTCCTTGCGATTGTGCTGGGAGGCGCCGCAGCAACGCTCCACGCGCAGCCGAAGGCGAAGGCGAAGGCTGATCCAGCACCCACGGAAACAGGTGCCGGTACGTTTCACTCAGCTCTTACGTTCAAGGATGCAGGAATTCCCGCAGACATCGAGTTCCACGGGAACCAGTACACGCGCGACGTGCCTTTTACTCTGCCTTACACGGAAGTGGTTCAAAAGGCGACGCTCAATCTTTACTACTCGTTTTCACCTGAGTTGATTGCCAAACAGAGCCACCTGAACGTGCTGCTGAATGGTTCGCTTGTGGCTACTCTGGCTGTGCCGTCGAATGAGGAGAGCGACCAGCAGGAGTTAAAGGCAGAGCTGGATTTGCCCGCGGATTTGCTGGTTCGGAATAACACCCTGGAGTTTCAGTTTGTGGGGCACTATGCGGCGACCTGCGAGGATCCGTCCAATCCGGCATTGTGGGCACGTGTAGATGCGCTTTCGAACATTGATCTCTCCGGCTCACTGCTGCCGATTGCGGACAATCTGAAGTTATTGCCGCTGCCCATTTATGACAGCGATGCATCCGGGCCAACGGCGTCCATCCCCATTGCATTTGCGCGGCGGCCGAGCTTGCAGGCGTTGACGGCTGCCGGTGTTGTTGCGTCCTGGCTGGGCGTGCGGGCGAAATCAAAGCCGCTGGAATTTCCCGTCACGTTCGGCAACCGATTGCCGCAGGGAAACCTGATTCTCATGGTTGAGAGTCCTTCAGATTTGCCTGCGGGAATCAACGTGGATATTGCTGGGCCGGTCATCGCGCTGCGGACAAACCCAAGTGACCCATTCGGCAAGGTCCTGGTGATTGCGGGCACGGACGCGGCACAGTTACTCCACGCTGCTCAAGCGCTCGCACTGGAGAAGCTGACACTGCAGGGAAGCACGGTCACTGTTCCGGATTTTCCTCTACCGCCGGTAAGAAAGAGTGACGATGCGCCTCTTTGGGTGAGCACACAACAAACCTCTCCTCTTTGGCAGTACTCGAATAATGCAGAACTGCAGAGCAATGGTTCCGACCCGCTTCCGGTTTATCTCCGTCTCCCTCCCGACCTCTATTACGGCGATACGACCTCTGTGCCGCTGCATATCAATTACACCTACGATGCGACGCAAGCGACGCGCGGTTCGACACTACAGGTAAGCGCCAACGGATCGGACGTCGGTGAGCTGCCGTTGATACCGGGACCACAATCGAAGCAAAGTGCGCAGGGCGTCATTGAGATTCCGCTTGAGAATCTTCGTCCCTTCGCGAACTCGTTTCTCTTTCGTTTTCAGCCCAAAATGCCCATTGCGGAGAAATGCCAGGTTATTCCGCAGATCGATGTGCGCGGGACCATTGGGCGCAGTTCTCATGTGGAAATGCACGGACTGCACCACTGGGCGATTTTGCCTGACCTTGAGCTGTTCGCCAACGCCGGTTTTCCGTTCACCCGGTACGCGGACCTCTCTCAGACCAGGGTGGTTTTGCCGGAGCGCGCGTCCACACAGGAGGTTGGAGTTTATCTGATGCTGCTGGCCTACTTCGGCGGCCAGACGGGTTACCCCGCATTGCGGGTTCAGGTTGTGGATTCTGCGCATCTCGGTCAAGATGCGGACTATCTGCTGATTGGGACAGCGGGCAATGAACCTGCTTTGGAACGGCTCAACCAGAATTTGCCGGTTGCTTTAAATGGAAACGAATTTTCCGTCACCGATTCTGAGAGTGTTTTTACTTCGGTTCGTCATATCTGGTGGCAGATTGCTGAAATGCGGCCGAAATGGTGGGGCGAACTTGGCGCTTCCAAAGACAGGGCAGCATTGGTGGCCAGTCTTGCTCGACCTCCAGAAGCCTTAATTCAAGGGATTCAGTCGCCCTGGAATCCTCAGAGATCGATTATCAGCATCACGTTCAGAGATGCCGAGGCGGCGCCGGAATTCACATCGGCCTTCATACAAGCGTCGGCGTCAGGAGACATGAGCCAATCCGTCAGCGTGCTGCACGGAAATCGATTCTCTTCTTTTCGAATTGGAGATGCGGTCTATTATGTGGGACACCTGCAATGGTGGGTGTTGATTCGGTATCGGTTGAGGGAGTTTCCGTGGCTCATTGTTGTGCTCACGTTCGTGCTGGGCTTGTTTGTGGTTCCGTGGATGCGGGCAAGACTTGACCGCCGCGTACAGGCGCGGCTTGAGGCGCGTGAGGAATGAAGGCGCGAATCCTGATTCTGGTGGCTCTCGCTCTTCCTTTTGCATGGAAGGCGGGCGCGCAGCGTACCTGGCCTTTCTGGACGAGCTACAAGGCGCGGTTCGTGAGTGCGGAAGGCCGCGTGCTCGATCCAAATCGCGATTCCATGACGACGTCTGAGGGGCAGAGCTATGCGCTGTTCTTCGCACTGGTTGCAAACGACCCTTCAAGTTTCGAGCGAATTCGAGCATGGACGGAGAGCAATCTGGCGCACGGGAATCTTGCCAGCAACCTTCCAGCCTGGAGTTGGGGGCGAGGGGATGACGGCTCGTGGCATGTACTTGATCAGAACTCCGCCGCGGATTCCGATTTATGGATCGCCTACAGCCTGATTGAGGCGGGCAGGCTCTGGCAGAAGCCCGCTTACGCGCGAACGGGAGAGGCACTCCTGGGCCTGATTGCCAACAAGGAAGTTGCCGATTTGCCCGGTGTGGGACCTGTGCTCATGCCGGGGCCCGCGGATTTATTTACGAGCGATGACCACTGGGTTTTGAATGAAAGCTATCTGCCGCTTCCGCTACTTGTTGCGGCGGCCCACGCTGCGCCCAATGGCCCGTGGAAACAAATGGCGGCAGGGCTGCCTGCGTGGATGCAGCGAGCCAATCCGAGCGGCTATGCGATGGATTGGGTGGCATACACGGATGGAAAGTTTGTGGCAGTGCGTAATCCCGGGGATGCTTCACGGCCGCCGAGCGGAAGCTACGACGCAATTCGGGTGTATTTATGGGCGGGCATGACAGACAGCCAGACGCCAGGGGCAGACAAGATTCTTCATATCCTTTCGCCGATGGCGCGGATGATGATGACTGTGCGGACACCGCCCGAAATCATCAGTCCGGAGGGAAGAGTTCTCAGTCATAATGCTCCAGTGGGCTTTTCTGCCGCACTTATTCCGTTTCTGCTGAGTTCAGGGGATAAGTCCGCGGCAATGGCACAACTTCGAATCGTGAACGCGCAGTTCGACAAGCAAACGGGATTGCTGGGAATACACCCTCGCTATTACGACCAGAATCTTGCGCTGTTCGCACTCGGTTGGCAGGAACAACGTTTTCGATTCACACCCAACGGAGAATTGAAGGTCCGATGGAAAAACTAGAGCGCACAATTTTTCGATGGTTGTTGCTGGCAGTTATGGGAGTAGCCATGGCCGGCTACCCTTGTCGATTGCTGGCGAGTTCTCCGGCAGAACAGGCGTTGTTGACGAAAGCCCAATCGCTCGCTTCCCACGGACATCTGGATATGGCGATACAAACCTGGCAACAGGTTCTACTTTCCAATCCTGAGAGTAAAGAGGCGTTGACGGGCATTGCCCGGGCCGAGATGCAGTTGGGCAAGCCAAATGAGGCGCAGAGATATCTGGATCGACTCCGTGCGCTCGGAGCCGACGCAGCTTCTATTGAGCAGATCGAATCAATGCCACGCGTTGAGCCGCAGGGTGTGCGTCTTGCAGAGGCGAGACGCTTGGCCCAGGATGGCAAGTATGACGATGCGATGCGCATCTACCGAGGAGTTTATGGCGATGAGCCTCCAGCCGGCGATGCCGCTCTTGCCTATTACGATACGGAAGCCGCCATTCCTGCCGACAGGCAACATGCCGTCGATGGTCTTCGAAAGCTGGCGCAGCGATTCCCGGCGGATTCCAGATATGCGATTACGCTCGGCAGAGTCCTTACATACGATCCGAAGTCGAGGGCTGAAGGAATTTCTCTTTTAAAGCAGTTTCCTTCCAGCACGGAAGCTCAGGATGCGCTTCAGCAGGCATCTGTTTGGAATGAAACCGCGGCCGTAGCAGGGCCTGCTGTGGCACCCACGCACACTGAGAGCCCAGCTAATTCACCGGAGTCCGTGGCGTATCGAGCACTGAATAGCGGGCACCTGGATGAGGCGAAGCGGCGTTTTCAATTGCTGCTCGCCAAGGAGCCCAAGAACCCGGGAGCGCTGAGTGGCATGGGTTACGTGCTCATGAAAGAGCAAGATTTTTCAAACGCAGAAAGCTATTTGGAGCGGGCAAGGAGCGCGGGTGCAAAGGGCGTCGATAGTGCAATTGCTCTGTCGCGCTTCTGGCAGCGGATGGCGAAGGGCGATACAGAGCTTGCCAATGGACAGAGCGATGCCGCAATCACGGATTATCGCGAGGCGACGAATCTGGAACCAACACGCCCCGAAGCACTGGAAGCTTTAGGCGGAGCACTTTTGCAGAAGGGCAATGCGACAGATGCCGCGGACCTATTTGAACGAGCACTGGCCATCGATCAGAATCGTCCATTGTCCTGGCGCGGTTTGTTTCAGGCGCAGTCGACTCTAGGCGACGCGGAGGGGGCATTGGCCACCAACAAGCGTATGCCGCCAGAGGTTCGCACCGGGTTGGAGAGCGATCCAGACTACCTTCGCGCTCTGGCGCAGGACGATCTTGCCCTGGGTCGTAATGCTGAATTCGATCAGGTGGCCAAGAAGGCTTTGGCATTGCCGTTTCCCGATCAGGGGCGCACCATGACTGCCGATCGCCTGATGCAATATGCCGCGCTGCTGGCATCGGTGCATCGCGATGAGCCCGCTGTGCGTCTTTACCGTCGAGTGCTTGCGTCGAATCCTCAAAACCTCAACGCATGGAAATCACTCATCGCTCTTGAACACCAGCTCCACCGCGATGATGAAGCGCTGGCAACCATTGGCCGCATACCGCAGGATGTGTTTCAGAAGATTGAACTGGATACGGGATTTCTGGGGATAGTCGGGTCCATCTATCAGTCACAACATGAATGGAAGCGAGCGGCCAGTTATCTGGAGCGGGCTGTGGCGGCCTCGAATCCACCGACTGCGTCACTGGAACTGCAACTCGCGGACGTGTATGTCTCTCTTGGAAAGCAACAGCAGGCCTATGCTATTTATCATCGCGAGACTGAAGACCATCCGGAAAATCCCGATGCATGGCGTGGTTTGCTGGGCATGCTCCATCAGGCAGGAAGAGACCGCGATGCCTACCGCATTTTGTCGTCGATGCCGGAATCCACGCGGCTTCGCCTCTCAGCCAATGCGGGTTTCTTACAAACACTTGCTTCAATACAGCTGGGAGTAGGTCAGAATCGCAATGCTCTGAGGACGTTTGAGCGTCTTTCCGCGATCTACGCTGACCAAAACACTCCTGAACCAGTCGACGTACAGATTCAGTACGGATGGGCGCTGCTGAAATCGGGTGACGACCGCAAGCTGTATACGTTGATTGGGACTATCAGCCATGAACCCGATGTCACGGATGACGAACAGGCGGAACTAGGCCGCCTTTTGGCTGCATGGAGTGTTCGCAGGGCGGATAATGCTTTTGCGGCCGGAGATCAACGTCGCTCGATCGCGATTCTGGAGGCCGCTGCCCGTGCGATTCCGGGAAACGCAGATGTGCTTCAAGCTCTTGCCGGCGGGTACCTAAGAGTTGGAGAGCCGAAGCGTGCGGTGGCCATTTACGAGTCGCTCGACATGAGTCAGGCCAATCTCGGTCAATATCAGGGCGCGATTGGATCTGCTTTGGCGGCTGGCGATAACAGGCAAGCTGCTGCCTGGCTGGAAAGTGCGCTTGACCGCTTTCAGAACGATGCAACGATCCTGCGGTTGGCGGCGGAATACGAGCAAGCTGTTGGAAACAGCAAACGCGCGGTTGCATATTACCGGGCGGCATTGGCCGCCATGGGCCCTGAGACTTCGACGGGTTTGTTTTCGCATGGAGGGAACGGTACAGATGGAATGGGTGAGCCTGAGAATATCGATTCTCCCACCCGTAATCTGATGAATTTGCTGGCACCAGGCGGAAGAGGCAACGTTGCTTCAAATTCCGGTAATCGTAGTGGCGCGCCAAGTGGCGCATGGCCGCAGGACACTGACAACTCCAATACCTCTTCACTGGGAGATTTTGCGGATACTGACGGCAATTCAGCAGGCAATCCGACCGTAGCTGTGCGAAATGGCAACCAACGCGGGAACAGCCTGGCGGATTTTGCCACGCCGCAGCAGAATGCAAACAAGCCGCTCAGTTGGCCTGAAGATCGACCGGGATCTAACCTTCCGAATGCGAACGCAAGCACGGATGGAAGCAATTCGCACGCGGTTGCGCAGTTGCAGGACGCGACAAATGCCTTGGCCGATAAGGACGATGATTCCGGCGCAACTTCAGCAGGGCAAGCTGGAGACGGTGGTGGTGGAGCGCATGCACTTACTGGAAAGAAACACGAGCATTCGCTTCTCTCGCTATTTAGACATCATCGGAATTCGCATGATAAATCTTCGAAAGAAACTGCAGGGGTTGCGCATTCGAATTCGACCATGCAGGATGCCGCGCCGGATCCGAGCACGCAGGACCTGTCCGCGCAAAAGAAGGCCTTGACACAGAGTGCGAGCCCTCCACCAGCAGTGGAATTCAGCACGAGCACACCCACTCTTCAAGCAACGCCACTGCAAGAGCAGGAGTTTACGGCAACGACTCCGTTGCCGCCTTTGACTGGTCCGGATTTTCCTAATCAGAAAAAGACGACTCCGCGCGAAGATATCCGCAATCAGTTGGCGTTGATTGAGGGCTCAACGAGCGCCTGGCTGGGTGGTACCTCCACCCTCGCATATAGAAGTGGCCAGCCCGGTTACGACCGGTTGTCGACCTATTCCGCTCAAGCGGAAGCGTCCACGATGTTTGGTTCCGCAGCGCGCGTAACGCTGCTGACGATGCCGGTTCTGCTTGATGCAGGGGCCGCGACCGGCGCTGAGACGGTGCGGCAGGGAACACTTTCCGCAACGGCCATTCCCACAACCCAATCCGCATCCGGTCTCGCGGATGAAGTGCAACTGCGCACCCCGTCCTTCGCTGCGGCCATCGGTACAACTCCGAGGGGATTTCTGATTTCGAATCTGACGGGCGGGGTTTACGTCCATCCGCCTTCCGGTCATTTCACGCTGACACTGTCACGCGAACCCATTGTGGATACGCAACTCTCCTATGCGGGACTTCGCGATGAAGGCAGTATCAGTCCGATCTATCAGGGGAACGTGTGGGGCGGCGTCATCTCGAATGGCGGCGAGCTTCAAGTGGCGTCTGGCGGTGGTCGCTCCGGATGGTACATCCAGGGCGGCGGCCAGTATATTTCCGGAACACACGTGCCGAACAACAAAAGATTTGATGGCGATTTTGGAGCGTACTGGAACCTTTGGAACAGTCCCGAGTATGGCAGCCTGACGGCGGGAATGAATTTCTTCGCCATGCACTACGCCCACAATTTGCGCTATTTCACCTACGGGCAGGGAGGCTATTTCAGCCCTGATGCCTATGTGGTTGCGGGCCTGCCGTTCACATTCAACGGACACTACCAGCAGAAATTTCATTACCGCATCTCTGGCAGTCTGGGCTTACAGGCATTTAACGAAGCGTCTTCGCTTTACTATCCACTCGATCCCGCGGTGCAGACTGCGAACGGAAATCTTTCCTATCCCTCGGCAACCAATGTTGGAGGTAACTACAACTTTGAGAGCGAAGGCTCCTACGCCATCGCTGATCACTGGTATACGGGTGGGTTTATGGAATTCAACAATACGCGCGACTACGAAAGCTCAAAAGTTGGCTTCTTTGTTCGATACCTGTTCCGGAGACAACCGGTAGGTGTGGATTCAGGACCGACCGGACTCTTTCCTGTGACCGGATTTCGACCGTTGCGGGTTCCATAAAGGATGACACTATGAAGCGGTATATGGTTCCTTTTCGCGGCCTTGCGCGCACTCTGTGTGCACTGGGTGCAATTTTGTTGCTGGCAACGATGCTGAATGGTTGCACGACGGTTACAGGGTCAAGTCCTGTCACGCTGGTTCGAGTTATCGATGCTTCATCCAATGCTCCCGCCCTGGACGCCTACGTGGGCACAATTCCTATTGCCATGAACATTGTGGGACCGAACATCAGTAATTACGCCTATGTGGGCCTGGGTTCCGCGACAATCCGGCTTGATGAGCAGGGCAAGAAGAATGTGCTTGCTGAACTGAGCGGCACACTGGCCGCAGGTGAAGAGCATACGGTTTACATTACCGATAAGGGTTCCACCTTTGTCGCGACACTGCTGACTGACCAGAGCGTTTCAGCGCCCTCAGGGACGGTCTCCTTGAGATTTCTGCAGCAGGCTAATCAAACTGGCCCTGTCGATATTTATATGCTTCCCGATGGCGCAGATATCGCCGATGCGAAGCCGTTGGTTTCAGCATTGGCGCCTGGAGACAAGACAGTGTACCTCAGTATTCCGGCAGGAACGTATGTACTTGCTGTTGCCGCAGCGGGCACCACAAAGGGAGCCTTTACGAGTACGTCAACGGTATTCACAGGCGGGCAGGTCAGGACTATGCTCATCGTCGACCAGAAGCTGCTGAATACTCCACCGGTGAACGTCCTGATCGCAAACGACGCGAACTGATATGAGCACACTCCAGATATAAATGATTTGCGAATCGTTCCATCTTCGATCGTTTGTCGTTGTCAATGCTTCGACATTCATCCAAACAGCCACAGCAATTTGAATTGGCTTGAAGGAACGTCCGCGAAAACGCTCCAGGTGTCTTAGATTGTTGGGGTCTTACGGTGCGCCCGGAAGGATGCGACCTCCGGCCTACCGATTCGCAGTCCGTTTTTGAGCATTTTGCACGGGGCTGCATCAAGAAGCAAAAGCCTGCATCAATCCATTCTTATCAGAGTTTGTAGCATTATTGTTTGCACATGGCTGCATGCCGGTGCACGTTATTCAAATCTAAACAGGCACCAGAATGACCGCGGATTTGCCCCCTCACTCTTCATTCGGCCGGTTAATTTGCAGTGCGAAAGGCTACGCTCAAAGGCTCTGTTCTGAACTCCTCTCAGATGATTCTTGCCAGGTTGCCCAACCCCATTTGAATTCGTGGAATGAATAGGTCAGCGCTTAAATGAAGGCCGTGAAATGTGCGAGGTGCTGCCTTGTAGTGTTGAACTGTGCTTGTGACCGCATGGCCCGTTCGACACGGCATCTGCTGGAGATCCTCGACGAGCTGAATCATCTCCACGTCGAGTTCGTCAGCTTCCGCGAGCAGATCGACACGTCGGGCCCGCTGGGCAGGGCCATCGTGGTAATCATCGGCCGGATCGCATGGATCCGACCGTGTCAAAACCTATGCGTTAAGACACTTCGACTGCTTTCCGAACTCAATATGTGCGATGGCCACAGTCGAGACCCAGCGTCGTAAATCAGGCAACACATGCCCTCTTTCGAGTAAAAATCTGTGTCGATGAGTGCACTAGAGATATTGCGCTAGTTGAATATGCGAAGCAGATCTGAGGGACCGATGTGCTCGTCCTCCAGTCACTAGCCTTCAAGCGTGACATCCGCATTTGCGGTGAATTCCTGTTGAGACGCGAGGTTCTCACGGTCGGTGGGCAGGAAAAAGCTGAGAATTACCGCTCCAAATGCCACTGCCGCGAGATAGACGATGAATCGCGGCAAATACGCGCCGGCACGATCATAGAGATGCCCAATCCAGAGCGGTCCGGTAGCCCCGCCAATGGCGTACGCGGTCCAGGTAAGCCCGTACAGCACTGAGAAATGGCGACGTCCGAAATAGCGAGCGAGTAGGTAAGGGCCGACATCAGCTTCGCTGCCAAGCCCTACACCAAGGATTGCCGCACCCAACAGAGCTACCCACGCGCTACCGGCAAATGCGAGAATCAGCGTCCCTGCGGCCGCTAAGGCGAGAACAAGTGATTGAATCCGTTCCGGAGAGACGCGATCGATCGCGAAACCGATGCCGAGCCGGCCAATAATGCCTGCTCCCCCGCGTACTGAAAGGGCAAGCGCTGCGGTGGCTGCGAGCAAGCCATGCTGAGTGAGAATGGGGGCGAGGTTGGTGACCAGACCGTTTTCGCTGAATGCGGATAGGACGGTGATGAATGCAAGGATCCAGAATGCGGCGGTCCGCATCGCCGCACGGACGGTCATTCCCCTGTCGACGTGGTGTTCCGCGCGGACGATTGCAGCTTCAGGGCGATTTCGCACGAATAGCGCAGTAAGAGGAAGTCCAAGCAGGGCAATAGCCGCCAACAATAGGAAGCCACTGCGCCATCCGTGATGTTGAATCATCCACTCGGTGAGTGGTGGAATGAGAATGGAGCCAATTCCGCTTCCGGTGAGCAACAATGCGAGTGCCAAACCCCTGTGGGTTGAGAACCAGGTCAATATCGTGCGCGTATACGCAAATTGCGCGGTGGCATTGGCCACCAACCCGATTACAAAAAACGTGGCATAGAACTGAACGATATGCGGTGTCAGTCGACTGAGTGCAGCAAGTCCGACGGCAAATACCAGAATCCCGGGGAGGATAATGCGGCGCGGGGGAAAGCGATCGAGCAAAAGGCCGATGAGAGGCGAGACAAGAGCGACCGTGATGGCAGCTAATGCGAATGCTCCGCCCATCGCTTCACGCTTCCAACCAAAAGCAGCATGCAATGGATCGAGGAACAGGCTGAACGTGTAAGGAACGATCGGAGCAAAGCTCACCATGACGCCCGTGAATGCCGCGACGAGAACGCCCCAGCCGGGATATCTCAATGAGATCTCTTCGTCTGTAGGATGCGAGGTCGATTTCATTCTTTACTGGTCCGTCGAGCCATGGTGGTGAGAAGTTTTGGCCGCACCGACGGTCGCGTCCAGGGACATTCGGCGATGCAGATGCCGCAAGATGCAGCTTCAGCAAAATAGGGAATGCATTTGTCGAAGTCGACATACCATCGCTCTATGCCGCGTACCATTTGCTTGTTCGGAATGATGGCGCCAGGCGGACAGGCCTGGGTACAAATCTGACAAGTTGTGCAGAATTCGTCGGCGCCGAAACGTTTGGGAGACGTCGGAACTAGCGGCATATCCGTGGTGACGCCTGCGAGGCGGACGCCAGCGCCAAAACTCGGACTGATCAGCGATCCGTGTTTGCCAAGTTCGCCGAGTCCAGCGGCAATTGCCGGCGGAATAAGGAGTAAGGCACCGGCCATTGGACCTGGGTAAGGATCGGCGTGATAGCCCTGAGAACGAATCCAGTTGGCAACCGCGTAAGAGGATCTTGTACCTCTGGCATATTGATCGCCTACATCGCAGACACCGACGCCATTTGTCTCATCGGATGGCACTTCGCGGAGGCGTTCGTAGTTATGAGCAAGTGCGAGTACGATAACCCACGGGTGATCGATCGCGTAGCCCTCAAAGACATACATCTCACTCATGGCGGCGATTCCAATATCATCAGCCTCGTGAGAGTGCGCAAACCTCTTGATATTCTCAGCATGGTCTTGAGGCGGCAATTCACTGCGCACTTCCGCAACAGGGATGAGTTCGGGATAGGCGTAGGCACCCTGAAATGCTTCCATCGATCCGGGACATTTGCGCGAGTTCTCGCGCGCAAGAAGTTGCAGATCTCCCCACGGATGCTGATCCGGAGGATGCCAGAAAAAGGGGGAAGGCCTGCGGGGCGTGGCTTCGCCAACGCCGTTGATTTCATTGCCGGAGACCCGCAGGAGCGCGAGAGTCTTTGATTGCGGGGTCCATGCGCCGCGTTTTGGCCGCCGCGGATTGATGGGTTCGGTCATAACTGGTCTCACAAGCCGTCAGGATAGGGAGTAGGTAGCCCAAAACAGTTGGCTACCCGATTGAATGCAGCGAAAAGAGCTGCGATATGTACCGCCTCGGCGATTTGCGCTTCAGTCCAGCCGGCACGCATCGCTACGTCGACATCGGCTCGGGTGACAGCCGACGAATTTGCATTGACCTTTTCAGCGAACTTCAGCAAAGCCAGATCCGGGCTTGTGAACGTCAGCGCGCTGATATTGCCGTCTTGCAGAGCGCAAATCATTTCTGCTGACCCGCCCTGCGCTCCAAGCGAAGACGCATGACTGTCTGCACAATACGGACATGCGTTCTGCCGTGAGACATACGTGGCGATCATTTCCTTGTGCTGGCGACTCAGAAGGCTTTCGCCGAACAAGAGGTTCTCGGCGATCTCCAACATGCCCTTTAGCAGCGCGGGGTTCGTGGCAAAACACAGCAAAATGCCCGGAAGTTCGGCTCGGTTAAAGTGCTCTCGATAGCGCGCAAACAAAGCCCGCACCTCGTCGTTAGCTGTAGGTTCGTCCACCAACGGCAGATTGGTGGAAGACGGCGCAACACGAGGTTTAGACTGCCCTACCCCGGCAACATTGGATGAAAAATCTGCACTCATTGCTGAGAACTCCATTCGCTTGGCGAGACAGAACGATCACGAGCCCTCGAAACCGGCGCAATGATCTCAATAGACCTCGACGTGATCTCACATTGGATCACCTGTCTCACCAATGCACCGTTTTTCGGCTGCCATTTTTACCTCAATTTGTTCGGAATTTCTAATACATGAACTTCAACGCAAATTGCACCTGGCGCGGAGCCTCCGCCGCCAGGATACTGTTGAACGTTGGTGAACTGATGTCGCTGTCGGGTAACCGAAAATTCGTGCGATTCAGGACGTCAAACAACTCCGCGCGGAACTGGATGTGCATTGATTCGGTCACATCAAAATTCTTAAGTGCAGCGAAGTCCCAATCGGCAAAAGCCGGACCAACGTTCACGTTGCGGCCTTCGGTACCAAACTGCCCCGCGTTCGCCACAGGGTCGAGCCGCTGGAAGGCGCTGGCGTTGAGCCACGCGTTTACAGTGCGCGGTCCGTCATTGGAGTTGCCCACGAGATTGGGCCGCTGCGCGGAGAATCCGGTGATTTCGGGTGCGCTGCCTTGCGCCGCAACGTCATTCGAGTCAAATACCGTAAACGGTGTGCCGCTCATCAGCGTGGCTATTCCGTCCAACTGCCATCCGCCAAGCGCCTTCTGATACCAGTTCTGCCCCTGGGTCCAGAACGGTAGCACCCAGTCATAACTCCCAACAAATCGATTGCGCGCGTCGAACAGTGAGGGCCCGCGCTCAGCTCCGAGATTGAATGGGTTCTGGGCGAGGTCGTTTTCGCCTGCGACGGGCTTGGCCGCCGATCCGGTTATGTTGAAGGACGAAACGTCGTCGATCGCTTTCGACCACGTATACGATGCAAGGAACGACAGTCCGTGGCTGAACCGTTTGCGCAAGGACGCTTCCAACGCGTTGTAAGACGAGCTGGCGATGCTTGCAATTTCGCCGGTGGAAGAAAACTGGCAACTGCTCGGCGAATCGGCGAGCGTGCAGCCGGAATACAGTCGCCGTTGATCCGCATTACTGGAATTCGAAATTGGTTGGCCGTCGACGTATCCGGGAACGAATACCGCCGGATTCGCTTCAATAAAACGCGGCAGGCGCGTGCCCTTAGTGCCTACATATCCAATCTCGAACAACAAATCGGCCCCGAACGAGCGTTGCAGGTTCAAGTCCCAATCCTGTGTATAAGGGAGCGTCAGCTTCGGCGACAGAGTCAGGTTCGTGAGCGGTGTGGAGAAAGTTCCTACGGCGGGAGGGTTGCCATTGAACGGATCGGCGAAGTTTGGCAAGCTAACTTGCGGGGTTCCCAGGTACGGAGGAGCACTGATCGGCGTCTGCAAAGGCCCGCCCTGTCCGGTGTAATACGGCTCATAGAAAATCCCGTACGCCGACGTAATAAGCAAGTTGCCATGCCCATCCGGGTCCCACGCGATACCAAGGCGAGGTGCAAATGCCTTCTTATCGGTGGGGATCAGGCCAGCTGGTACACCGGGGTCGCCGGGATAGAGCAATCCCGCCGGCGCGTTCGGCAGAACCAGAGACTGCTTCCCCGGCTCAAACAACGATTGCCGGTGATGAATCTCCGTATACGGCTCGGGCAACTCGTAACGCACTCCGGCATTGATTGTGAATCGCGACGTGACCTTATAAGTATCCTGAACGTACCAGTTGGCATTGTTGCCGCGAATGCCGCGCGAGAAGTCACCAATGCCTTGCAGGAAGACGATTGGCTGCCCGACGAGAAAGCTGGCGAACGCGTCCGTTACTGGGAATGGCACGAATACGAAGAAGCCGTTGGTTGCAATTCCTTGCAAAACGTTGATCTGTTGATGCTGGAATCCACCACCGAATTTCAGTTCGTGCTTGCCGTGCACCCAGGTCAGCGAGCCGGAGTAATCAAAGACATCTTCGTATGTGTTGCGCGGACCGGTAATCGGGTCGCCAACCGTGGAGTATCCATTTACCTGGATAAATGGTGGTCCGGAAGCGATATCGAGACTGGGCGTGTATTGGAATCCAAAGTCCGAAGGAGGCTCATGATCTTCGTGCTCCCCGAAGAGGAACTTGTTACGCAGAAATGAAAACCGCCCGATGGCAATGAGAGTTGGTGAAAAGGTATGCGTCTCATCTGCGACGAAGTTCTGCGCACGCTGGTCTTCGCCTACCGGGAAACCCGGAACGCTTGCGCCGCCTGGCGACAACGGATCGAACTGGGAGAGCTGGTTGAACATGTAACGGAAACTCAGCGTGTCGTGTGGAGCGAGATAATGATCCACCTTGGTGCCGAACTGATCGGTATCGTTTCTTAAGGTTTGTGTAGTAGAAAACAGATTTGTGCCGGCATTGGGAAGCGGGAAGAAGCCAAGCAGGTTTTGTGAAACCGAGTTGAACTGGGCCTCCGGCACCTGGTTATCCGGGTACGGTGCATTCGCGAAGACGTTGAAGAGCTGGTGCGCAGGGTTATTGCAAAAGCCACCGGTGAAGCCTTCCGGGCACTGTTCGGAGAAGTCGCCGGAACGCTGCTTCACTGACGGTACTGTTGTAAGCGCTGTCTCTCCCTGGCGATTGCGGAAGCCCTCATAGTAACCGAAAATGAAGGTCTTATTCCTTTTGATTGGCCCACCGATCGTGGCACCAAACTGATTTTGCTTTAGTGGTTCCTTCGTCTGCGCAAAATAATTGTTCGCGTCCAATGCGTCGTTGCGCAGAAACTCCCACAGGGTTCCGTGGACGTGATTCGTACCCGACCGCGTGATGATGTTCGTCGTCGATCCCAGCGCGCCTCCGAACTCGGCATTCGCACTATGCGTGATGATGCGGAATTCACGGATAGCGTCCACCGGCGGTTTAAGAACGAATCCGCCATCGATTCCATTGAAATTATTCGCGCCGTCGATGAGAAAGTTGTTCGACTCTGGTCTCTGGCCATTGACAGCATACGCTTGTCCGTTGCGCAGCGATCCGCCCGCTTCGGCTATCCCAGGGGTCAAGGGAACAACTCCAGGCTGCAGCAGGCCAAGTTGCGCGAAGTTACGTCCGTTCAGCGGCAGGTCCTCGAGCTCACGCTGCTGTACGACCTTGCCCATGCTGGTGACGGTAGGTTCAATCAGCTCGGCATCGGCGCTGACCAGCACCTGCTCCTTTTCCGAACCGACCGCGAGCCGTGGCGACACTGAAGCCGTCCCATTCACGTTGAGCGTAATGCCATCCTGCACATATTCCTGGAAACTCTTCGCAGCGACCTTCAATCGGTAGTGTCCGATTGGAAGTTCCAGAAGGACAAAGTTGCCGTTTCGATCGGTGGTCGTCTTGCGAGACAGACCTGTTTCTGCCTGCAGTGCTGTAATCACAGCACCCCGGATCACAGCTCCACTAGGGTCTGTGACCGTTCCGCGTATGTTTCCTGTGATCTGCTGAGCAGACAGGCTGAGGCAGGAAAGTGCGACAAATGCCAGCACATTACGAACCATGTTCATGTAGTTTTCGGCCTCTCCAAAAAGATTTAGCGCTACAAACAGAGTGATGCCGCAGTGCACGCGACACCACATTTACATCGATGGTCATGACGTGTGCGCGCGAAATCGCGTCGCATCGTCAATGGCTCCATAAGTTAGAAAATGCTGGCGGGGAACACCAGGAGCAGGAATCCACCAACGTTCAGGGGAAGAAATCGTATGGCGGGTTGCACCACTGAACAATAAGTTCTATTTCATCGCGTTGTCCTGCATCGGTCGATGGGGAACTTGCTCAACCGTTCGGTGGAGTCCTTCGCGGCACATGCGTGCGAACGTCTCTCTTTTGCGCACGCGCGCTCGCATGCCCGCGAAGCGCTTGCATCAGGATCAGGACAACAATCGATCTGTGCTATTCGCGTGAGGATCTTAGATAACCATGCTCAGCTAGATGCTGGCCCATCTGGGCATACATGTCAGCTTCGTGCGGCTGCCATGTATCAAGACCGTCCACATAGCGGTTGTACATGCAGAAGGCCGCGGCGATGAGCACCGTATCGTGAATCTCAAGGTCGGACGCGCCTTCACGTCGTGCCCTCTCCACATCTCCATCCGTCACAAGCTTGCCATCTCGCTGCACTTTGCCAGCGATTGCCAACAAGGCTTTGAGCTTCGATGAAATGAGAGCACTCTCGAAATCCGTCTTCACGTGCCTTACTGTATCCTCATTGCCCAGATGACAGGCTGCGGCGGCGCCGTGGCTGGCCTGGCAAAAATGGCATTCATTCTGCGACGAAACGTAGGTGGCGATTAGTTCACGCTCACCCGGCGTGAGGCTGTTGAGTTCGTGCAGCAACACGTGCGCAAGTTCACGCATCGGTTTGGCTGTTTCCGGACGAAAAGCAAACGCGCCGCTTATGCCAGGCAAATCTTCAGGAAGAGCAATATGCGCCATCGAAGTCCCTCAGCGTTCTACCGGCTCTGCCGGAAGGTAGGTTTTACTTACACTCACGTAGCCGTCGCGCGCCACCATCTTGCCGCGTTCACGATACATGGCTTCATTGCGCGGTTGAACGGTTGCTAGTCCATCGACATAGCGGTTGTACATACAAAAAGCCGCTGCGATAAGGACGGTGTCGTGGATCTCTATATCCGTCGCGCCCTGACTGCGGGCGTTTGCAATATCGTCGCTCGAAACGTACTTGCCCCCGCGTTGGACTTTGCTTGCAATGACAATCAGCGCTTTCAGTTTCGCCGATATGTCGGCATATTGAAAATCTGCCTTGACGCGGCGCACGAGGTCCTCGTCGCCATCCAGATGTGCCGCAGCTACGGCACCGTGGATCGATTGGCAGAAGTGGCAGTCGTTCAGATAGGACACGTAGGTTGCGATCAATTCACGCTCCCCCGGCGACAAGCTGTTGGGAGCGTGCAGCAG
Source organism: uncultured Acidobacteriaceae bacterium (assembly GCA_963814335.1). Taxonomy (GTDB): domain Bacteria; phylum Acidobacteriota; class Terriglobia; order Terriglobales; family Acidobacteriaceae; genus Telmatobacter. Next base: position 446,332 of record CAWFCO010000006.1, read on the forward strand.
AACTTCAGCAAGATCGTTCAACGGACGTGCAGTTTCGGGTCGGAATGCCAGCGCGCCACGAATTCCAGGCTGGTTTTCCGGCAAAGCAATATGCGGCATTGGATTGAATAACCTCCGGGGAATGCTTGTGAGCTTACCCGTCCGCAGTTCATGAGTGCCTCCATCGAAAGGTGGATTATGCAGGCGGCGCCACGGGTCCATGGAATGGTCGAATACAAACCTTGAATTTCGGCGATGGATGGGCCGGACTTGTCGCGCTGCTTGAGAGCGGAGTGAGGCATCACCAATGGAGCACAGGGAAGCCGATGACCAATCCCGCTAACCGGCCAGCGTGCAGGAATCTCCAGCAAAACGGCTGCCGATTGTTGCCAACAAACCGAGCCACTTATCGATGCGCCGGCATCGCCGTGCGGATGCGTGTGACCCAAGCTATGGTATTGAGACAGAAAACTACTTCGGAATCTGGCTAGCTCCTCGACAGCAAGTCCAAGACTTAGCGGCGGCTTCCCGGCGGGTTCAGTGGCATCTTGCCGACGACCTCAGGTGATTTCAGTCACTGCGGAAATCACCTCGGCCAGGAAATGCTTACAATAGGAGCACGGAAGTTCCGCGATGAACTGGTTGAGAAAATGCACATGGCTGATGATGGTGTTCCTGGTGGCCTGGACCACAGCGCCCTCGTTTGCCTGTGCGCTGCCTGCCAGCCAGGCGGACCGGCCAGAGTGCTGCCAGGGCATGGCTCCCGATTGTACGCAGATGATGGGCATGGACGGCTCTTGCTGCCAGTTCAATCATCAGGACTCGGCAGTGGAAACCATTACGCCCTTTTCACCCGAACAGTCGCACCACCTATTTCTGGCGGCGAATTCGATCGAGCCACTATCTGAGATCAATGGTGAGGGCGACCTCACCGGAGCAGTTGAGCAACCAGTTCCTGACACTTCGCCCGGTAGAAGTACCATTCTCCGCATTTAATCGTTTCTCCATTCCAATCTGACATTGAGCCTTCGTGTGTCTACGCGCCGTGCACGCACGCATTCAGGCTGTCTTCAAGATTCGCTGGAGGAACAAATGCGATCTCTGGTTTTTGTATTTCTTGTGGCTGTTGTGCCACTTGTACCGGTGCACATCGTGCAAGCGCAGTCTGCTGGTGGCGACGGTCTTGGGCATCTTGCCGTGCTATTTGCCGCGCAATCAAAGGCCGAAGCCCGTGGCCCCGCAATCACCTTGGAGGAGGCAGAGCGCATTGCGCTCGAGAGGAATCCGGAGATCGCCGCAGCGGCGCGCAAAGTGGCAACGAGTCAGGCGCGTGTGGCGACAGCCGGCACGCTGGACGACCCCACGGTGATGTATCGCGGGTGGGGCGTGCCATTGAACCAACCCGGAAGCTTCAACGCTGCGCAAAACATGTTCAGTATCAGCCAGACGCTACCCGGTGCGGGGAAGCGCGCGCTGCAATCCAGTATTGCGCGCTCCGGAGTCGATATTGCGCAGTCCGAGCTTGACCAGGTGAGGCTGGAAGTGCGCGTACGAGTGCGGAAGGCCTTCGACGATCTTTTGCTGGCGCAGGAAGAGATGCGCATCCACGACCAGCACGTGAGCCTGGCGCGGCAGGCGATTGAAGCGGCTCGCATCAAGTACGCCGTGGGAAAGGTTACGCAACAGGACATTCTGAAGGCGCAGGTCACGCTCACGGCGCTGGCCGAGCATATGATCCGTTTCGATCAGGATGCGGATCTGGCTCGTGCGCGCTTGAACACACTGCTCGGCCGCGATCCTGACACGCCAATACATGCCATGGGGCAGTACAGAGGCCCACAACCTCTGCCCGGTTTGGAGCAGCTTGAGGCACTTGCACTGCAAGATCGGCCTGATTTGAAAGCAACAGGACAGATGGTAGAACGGACGCGCAAAGAGCAGGCACTCGCACGCAAAACCATGATTCCGGATTTCACGGTCGCCGCTGGCTATATGCTCATGCAACCCGGCTCGGCGATGCGCAATGCCTACATGGTGGAAGGCTCGATGAGCCTGCCCTGGTTGAACCGTGGCAAGCATAATGCGGAGATTGCCGAAGCGGCGGCAAGAGTCAACGAGCAAAACGCTGACCTCGACGCGCTGCGCAACCAAGCATTCGGCCAGGTACAGGAAGCACTCGTGGAAGCGCGCGCAGCGCAGAAGCTGGCTGCACTCTATCAGGATCTTCTCCGCCCGCAGTCCGAGGCAACCTTGCAGTCAAGCGTCATTGCCTACGAAAACGACAAGACCGACTTTTTGAATTTGCTGGACAGTCAGATGGTCGTGATCAATGTCGATCTCGCCTGGCTGCAGGCAAGCGCCGATTTTGAGTCGCGCCTCGCCGACCTGGAGCTTGCCACGGGAAGCGTCATTGACCCAACCAAGAACTCCGCGCCGGAGGTAAAGCCATGAAGACACGCACCTATCAAATTGCACTGGCTGTCGCCGTAGCAGCCGGTGTGCTGCTCGCTGCGGCACTGGCCTATGTTCTGCTCTCCGAAGGCACCGCGATGAAACCCGGCGCCTCGGAAGATCCCGTGATTGCGCGCGGTCCCGCCGCGGGCTCCCATCCAATACCTGTGGCTCGCGCCGGCTCCGCGCCATCTGCAGGGCCCGTACTTTCTCCAGTGCAACTGTCGCCCCAGCGCATGCAGGAAATCGGCGTAACGATGGCTCAGGTCGAAGAGAAGGAGGTAAGCGACGAGTTGCAAGTGCCGGGAAATGTCGATGTGAACGAGCAGCGCCTCGCCTATGTACAGACGCGTTTTTCCGGGTGGATTCAAAAGGTCTACGCCAATGCGACGTATCAGTACGTGCGCAAGGGGCAACCTCTGTTCACCATCTACAGTCCCGATCTGGTGAGCAGCGAGCAGGAGTACCTACTCGCACGTCAGAACCAGATGGCCTTCGATAAAGACTCGCATGGAATGGCGGTTCGAGAAAGCGGATGGCTGCTGAAAGCCGCCGAAGAGCGCCTGCATCAGTTCGATGTTCCACAGCAGGAAATTGCCAATCTGGAAAAGAGTGGCAAGGTCAGACGTGAAATCGAAATCAATTCGCCGGCCTCTGGCTACATTCTCGAGCGCAACGCACTCCCCAACGCTTATGTGCAACCGGAAACAAAACTTTATACCGTTGCAGACCTCTCGAGCGTCTGGGTCTATGCCAACGTTTTTCAGAGCGACATTGGCCGTCTTAAACCAGGAGACCCCGCGCAGGTTACAGTCGATGCCTATCCGGGGCGCACATTTAGAGGACGCATCGATCAGATTCTGCCCCAGGTCGATAACACCACGCGCACCGTACGCGTGCGGCTTGTCTTCAGTAATCCGGGTCTGGCGCTCAAGCCGGGCATGTTTGTGAACGTTACCATCGGTGTACGCCTCGGGCGGCAGCTTGTTGTGCCTGCTTCAGCCGTCCTCCAGTCGGGTGCGCGCAGCGTTGCCTTCGTCGATCACGGCAACGGCAGCCTTGAGCCGCGCGTGGTGCAGACCGGACCGCAGATTGACGACTCGGTCGTCGTGATCAGTGGATTAAAGGCCGGTGAGCGCGTCGTGCAATCGGCCAACTTTCTTGTTGACTCAGAAGCGCAATTGCAGGCCGCGATGCAGATATTCTCTCCCACCGCACAGGGGGCCTCGCCTGCCGATACCACAGCGCATGCGCCAAAGACGCAAGTCGATCTGACCATGGAACCATCGCCTCCTCGCAAAGGCGCCAATACCGTACACGTCAAGCTGACTGGTGCGGACGGCAAGCCGGTCGCAGGCGCCCAAGTTCAGGTCATCTTCTACATGGCGGCAATGCCCGCAATGGGCATGGCGGCGATGCGTGCCACTTCGACACTCGCCGACAAAGGCAACGGCCAGTATGAAGGCCCCCTCACACTCGGTTCAGGCGGCACATGGAAGGTCACTGTCACCGCGCAGCTCAATGGTCAGACCGTTGCGGTTCAACAGCTCGCGCTGGATGCGACAGGAGGGATGTGATGATCGCACGAACGATTGCCTGGTGTGCACGCAATCCGTTTCTGGTCTTTACCGGCGCCGCTCTGCTTATCGCTGCAGGCACTTGGTCCATGCTGCATGTCCCTCTCGATGCATTGCCTGACATCAGCGATGTGCAAGTAATCATCCATACCGGCTGGGCGGGCGAGCCGCCCAATGTGATTGAGGATCAGGTCACCTATCCCATCGTCTCCGCCATGCTGTCTGCGCCGAAGGTAAAAAATGTGCGCGCCCAGACCATGTTCGGCGACTCCTACGTGTTTGTCATCTTTCAGGACGGCACAGACCTGTACTGGGCTCGCTCGCGCGTCATCGAGTACCTGCAGCAGATCGCCGGGAAGTTACCCGCCGATGTGCATCCGTCCATCGGTCCCGATGCCACGGGCGCCGGATGGGTCTTCCAGTACGCCGTCATCGACAAATCGCACACGCACAGCCTTGCGGACCTGCGCGCTCTGCAGGACTGGTATCTGCGCTACCAGCTCGAAACCGTGCCAGGCGTCGCTGAGGTTGCCAGCATTGGTGGCTTTGTGCGCCAGTACCAGGTGAATCTCGACCCGAACAAACTCTTCTCCTACGGCATCTCGGCCAGCACAGTGATCGAGCGCGTGCGCGCCAGCACGAATGAAGTCGGCGGCGATGTGCTCGAGATGAGTGGCGCCGAATACATGGTGCGCGGACTTGGCTACTTCAAGTCTCTTGCCGATCTTGAGAATGTGCCGGTTGCCACAAAAAATGGAACGCCTGTGCGCGTGAAGGATCTCGGCACCGTTACATTCGGGCCTGATGTGCGCCGCGGCGCCGTCGACTGGCAGGGTCAGGGCGAAGCCGTCGGTGGCATCGTGGTCATGCGCTACGGCATGAACGCGCTCAATGTCATCGAAGGTGTAAAGGCTCGATTACGCGAGATCGCGCCGTCCCTGCCGCCCGGCGTTGAAATCGTCTCCGGCTATGATCGTTCCTGGCTCATACACCAGGCCATCCACACGCTGAGGCGCGATCTGATTGCGGAAGCAATCATCGTCAGCTTCGTCAGCATCGCATTCCTGTTTCATTTCCGATCGGCACTCGTGCCCATTCTCACTGTGCCCATCGCAGTTTTATCAGCGTTCATCCCCATGTATTACTTGCACGTCAGTTCTAACATCATGTCTCTGGGCGGGTTGGCGCTGGCAATTGGCGTTCTCATTGATGCCGCAATTGTGATGGTGGAGAACGGCTATCGTCATCTCGCCGAGCGTCCAGACGTACCAGGACCTGACGAGCGCCGCAGAATTCTCGTTGGCGCGGCGCAACAGGTCGGTCCTGCACTCTTCTATTCGCTCATCATCATCGTGGTCTCGTTCCTGCCAGTGTTTTTGCTTGAAGCACAAGAAGGGCGCATGTTCCGGCCCCTGGCGTGGACCAAAACGCTGGCGCTTGTGTCTTCCTCGCTGCTCTCCATCACGCTGGTCCCAGCGCTGATGCCGTTCTTTTTAAGAGGCAAGATGCGCCCCGAGTCGCAGAACCCCGCAGCGCGCATCTCGCAAGCCATTTATCTTCCAGTACTACGCTGGTGCCTACGCCACTGGAAGCTGGTGATCGCGCTCAACCTCGCTTTTCTCGTCGTTACCATTCCGCTCTACTTCCGCCTCGGAAGCCAGTTCATGCCCGCACTCTACGAAGGCAGCGCTCTCTACATGCCCAGCGCTCTGCCCGGCATCTCCATCACGCAGGCCGTCGCTCTTATGCAGGAGCAAGACCGCATCATCAAGTCATTTCCCGAAGTTGCGACCGTATACGGCGCTGTCGGTCGCTCAGACAGCGCAACGGACAACGCGCCACTCGACATGTTCGACACCACCATCATGCTGAAGCCGCGCGACCAGTGGCGTCCTGGCATAACCTACGAAAAGCTCATCCGTGAGATGGATGAGAAGCTCCAGTTTCCCGGCCTCACAAACACCTGGACGATGCCGGTCCGCAACCGGCTCGACATGGAGCTGACCGGTATCAAGACCTCGGTCGGCATCAAGATCCAGGGGCCGGACCTGGCGAGCATTGAAGACATTGGCGCGCAGATGCAGAAGATACTTTCGTCCATGCCGGAGACGAACTCCGCCTTTGCCGAACGCGTCTCGCAGGGTTTTTATGTCAACGTAGATGTAGATCGCGCGCAGGCGGCGCGCTATGGACTCACCGTCGGCGACGTACAGCGCGTGATTACATCAGAAATCGGCGGCGCCAACATTGTCGAGAACGTCGAAGGCCGCGAGCGCTTCCCGGTCTCAGTCCGTTATCAACGTGATTTCCGTGACGACCCACGCGCCCTGTCACAGGCGCTTATTCCCACCCCGGTTGGCGCACAGATTCCAATTGGCGAAGTAGCACACATCTCATTCACTCGTGGCCCGGCCATGATTCGCGATGAAGACGGATCGCTCACCGGCTATGTCTATCTCGACCTCAACTCCCACGACTACGGCGGCTTTGTCGACCGCGCGGAGAAAAGACTCAGCGCGCAACTCAATCTCCCCGCGGGCTACACGTGGAAATGGGCAGGTGAATATGAATTTGAGATTCGAGCCAAAGAACGACTCAAGATCATTTTGCCCATCGTCTTCTTCGTCATCTTTCTGTTGCTCTATCTGGTCTTCAAGTCCGCACTTGAAGCGGTAGTGCTCATCCTTCCCACTCTCTACGCAATGTCAGGAGGGTTGCTGCTGCAGTGGCTACTGGGCTTCAACTTCAGCGTGGCCGTCTGGGTAGGCTATATCGCTCTCTTCGGCATCGCCGTCGAAACAGGCGTCGTTATGGTTCTTTATCTGGACGAGGCCTACCAAAAGCGCAAGGCGCTTGGTACGCCCATGACAGATGAGAGCCTTCTTGAAGCGGTGATCGAAGGCGCCGTGCAGCGTCTGCGGCCCAAGCTCATGACGGTGACCGCAGTCATCCTCAGCCTTGCACCCATTCTCTGGGAAACCGGTATCGGCTCAGACGTAATGAAGCCGATTGCGGCACCTATCGTCGGAGGCATGATTACATCGACCATTCATGTGTTGATTCTTGTGCCGGTCTTCTTCCTATTGATCCGGCGCAAAGCAATACGGCGAAGTTGATTACCAAATTGACTCATTGCCATCACTCTCAGCAACTGTACTTCGATCTATGCTCACCTGTATTGAGATTGACAACTACTGAGAGTCTCTTTTTTGTGTTCAGGAACGAGCATGACACCGCCGGTGCAATTGCGGTTATCGATTGGCGTACGGCGCAGAGCATTCATAGGGCTACTGGAGACCGCTCATTGGCTCAGGATCGGCACTCGACTTCGAGTTATCGAGGAGCCAGCCAGATTCCGAGGCAGTCCTTTGTCTCAAAACCTAAACCTTCAAATACACACATCCACCTACGAATTAAAGTTGCTTAAAGGAAAATGAACTTGCAGCGACACGATCGTCTGGAGTGGAATTGCTCAAAGACGATGTTGATGTGATATCAGATCAGCCTCAATGGATCTTTGGAGATCGATGAGATATAGTCTCGGACACTAAGAAATGTGAGGTCAGTCATTTAGACGGCTTAGCTATTTCTGCACTGTTACCTTAGCCACTGTGCGGATGGTGAAGAGGTGGTTATCTGGTTGACATCGGAAGTCGGCTCACCTATCGTGGCGTACATTCAAGGTCCCACTCGAGGAACCGAAGTCGTTTCGGCAGCACAGAATCATTTGTCGGCCTCAGTTTGAGATTTTTCGGCCGCGTGATGTTGCTGGCTGGCGTGTTGTGACTGCGGTCGCATGCCAAATCTTCCAGCACGGGAAACTTCGTGTACGTCATTTTTCGCGGTCCAGTCTACCGATTGGTAGCTTTGGCCTTCGGAATTCTTCTGCCCACTTTAATGTGTGCTCAGGTGGCCGCGCCTCCGCCGGTTCTGAACAGCGTGGCGACCAGTAGAATCCCTCAGAACTCTCAACACTTGCGACTCACATTGCTCGGCAGTAACTTCCGACCCGGTGCGGTGGTGTTGATTTCTGCGCCCCTGATTGACGGCATAGTAGAGCAACCGCAGGCAGAAGATGTCCGAGTTGACACCGTGTTGTTCGTAAATGGCAACACGCTTGTGGCTACTGTGAGCGCACGCATTGACGCGGTAGAGGGAACGCGCATGGTGAACGTTGTTAACTCCGACGGCAGCAATACGGGAGTGTACCCCGATTTTCCAACAAGCGATTCGCCAATGCCTGTCGAGGTGATTGCTGCAACGTCGCTTTCTTCTCCTCTTCAGGCACAGACTCTGGCCATCACACATCCACGCGATGGCACCGCGGTCGGACAGGGCGACCAACTCTTCGCAGAGGCCATCGTTGGCGGCGTCGGCAACGGAACGATCACCGGTGAGTGGATCTGGGACGGAAACATCAGCGAACAATTTTCATTGGTGATGACGGGAGGTCAGCCAGTCAAGCTGCGTACCAGCAAATCGCTTCCCAGTCTCCTGCTGGGTGCTCATCATCTCGAACTTCGCATTACCAGTCCTAACCTGCTGCAGAGCCGCACGATCACGCTCGTAGTCAATCCGAGCGGTTGGAGCCTGCAACGACTGCTCGGGCCGCGTTCGAGAGCACCCTTCCTCAACGACAATCCTCCTCGACTTCGCTGGGCGATTATTCCCGGCGCAGCGAAATACCAAGTTGGGTTTGCCGCCCGCCCGTACCTCAGTTCAGTTCAGCATTGGTACGACATCCACGACACGGAATGGCAAGTGCCTATGGGAATCTGGAGCGCTCTTCCTGAAGGTGAACTCTACTGGACGGTGCGTGTCGTGGAAACATCGGGCGAGGTGCGACATCCTCCTCCGATGCGGCGCATTGAGCGCTTGCCAGCTGGTGTACTGCAGCCGCTCAGCGCCACGCCGCAGCATGGGCGCAATGGCGCTCCCTTGCTGGTCTGGCAGAGCATCAAGCAGCCGGTACTCTATCGGGTGACCATCAGCCGCGATGCGGAAGGCAGCGATGTTGTGCGACGTTTCTTCACCAAAACACCAAAAGTGGATCTGTGGACGATCCTGCCTCAGCTCGACGCGGGGCATACTTATTTTTGGCGGGTAGAGGCACTGAGCACGAACGGAGAACCGCTGATCGCCGCACCTCCACAGGAATTTGTGGCGGGGTTGGGCAATCAGACGGGTGCCTATCGCAAGTCGACTCAGCTTGAGGTTGCATCGCTCGGGATCGGATTTGCGGCTCCGCCACCCGCAGATCTAGTGCAAGTGCGCGTACCTGGACCAGGTGAAACCGTAAAGGAAAGTCAGCCTGAAATTCGTTTACAGCTCAAGAATCCTGTGGTGGCCGGGCTCACGGCCGTATCGGTGGACGACACAGATGTAACCGGTGTTGCAGAGTTCACCGCAGACACCATCTCCGTTACTCCTCCAACGCAGTTGAGCAATGGCGTGCACAAGATCACGCTTCAGGTTGATCAGGATACTCAGGAATGGTCGTTCAATGTGGATGCTCCGGCTCCGTCTTCTCCGTCCTCCACACAGACTTCGGGAGGGGCGCCTGCGTTTGAACCGGGCACGGACGCGGAGGCAGAGCGATCGGCAACTTCCTCCAAGGCGACAGCCAAACCGGCCGAAATGCCCCCAATGATTGGACCGATCACAGATTTTGACACGCAAATTAGTTCAACCACTCAATGGATTTCGGGGAATGCGCCAGGCGAAGAGGATACCAATGTTACTTCAATTGCTTCGCGCATGGGATACGAGAACGGACCGTTGCACTTCGAAGAAAACGGAAGTGGTTTGCTGAATTCCACCTTCGCTCCGGAACCCCGGCATGCATTTGGACGCTTCAACGATTCAGTCTTTCGTCTGAATGTGAATAGCAAACCGTGGGGAGGGGAGTTGCGCTTTGGAACTGTGGCTCCCAGCCTTTACACCAACTCGGAGTTCGTGACGACGGCTACGCCGAGACAGGGCGTCGAACCGGTTCTGCGGACGCCGGTAGGCGATTTCGGATTTTACGCAAATACAGCCGATGCAGCCCTTGGCGGCGGTAACGGCGTAGCATTTCATCAGCAGATTCTTGGTGCTGGCTTCAAGGCGCCGATTCCTGAAAAGTACGCTACTTTTCGATTGATGTGGTTGTATGCCGCAGACCAGGGAGCGCCGACTACCATCAGTTTCACTCCAGGCGGCACACCTGTGCAGGGCAATACGCCGCTGGCGGCACCGGGACGCGGCGATGCATACGGTGGCTTGCTGCACATCCAGTTGGCTCCAGGTTGGAGTTGGGATTCAGAATATGCCTGGAGCTACAACAACTCAGATACAACCATGGCGCAGCCGGGACGACTCTTTGGACGGGCATGGCGAAGCGGAATGAGCGGCACGGTTCGCGGCACCAGTTTGAACGTTGTCTATCACGACGTGAGCCGTGACTTCGCCAGTCCCGCAAATCCCTCTCTCAGCATCGGCAGCGCGCCAGACCGCAGGCAGGTGGATGCGGACGTTGTGCAGACAAGCAGCATCGGGATTTTCAATGCTACATACCAACTGATGCAGAGCGATGTGAACAGCGTAGACCATCCAACTTTGACTTTGCATAACGGGATGGTGGGCTGGAACAAAAATCTGACGCCGACCACCATGGTGGGACTGAACGGTCACTTCATGCGCACAACTTCTGGTGAACTGCCACCGGCGGCCTTAACTCTACCAGCCTCGCAGCAGCAGGCGCTCATGGCCGATCTTCGTGACGGAGGCATAGGAGGCAACTTCACAAAACAAGTGGGTTCCACCTCCCTTAGTTTCCAGGCCACTCGAGATTGGTTCCGCAATCAGATTGTGCAAGGCGCGAACACTATCACCTCCGCACTTAATGCTGGTCTCGCTTTGCAATCGGCATCATGGTTTCAGTTGCAGAGCAACGTGAGTGTGAGCTGGATAGCGGCCGATCCGGCGCTCGTTGGCACGCAACGGCTGATTACGGTCTATGTTCAGCCCCTGTTGCTTTCGCAGAAAACGGGTCTTTCCGTAACGCCCCTTGTCACTCTCAACAACGCACAGAGTCATCTGTCATCCGGCACGAAGACGATCGATTCCCGCAACGTGGACGCTGGGGGTCGGCTGAACTGGCGGATGCCTGGTCCACTGCGCCTCAGTACACTCGCCCTGGAAGGCAACTCGAGCTGGGTGCGCGATACGGTACAAGGCACGGATGTGCGCGATTCTCGGATCGGATTAGTCTGGACGATTAGCTGGGGATTCAGCCATTCCAACGCGGGTGGAGCACGATGAAACGGCAAAATGCAAACATGGCTCCATGGTGGTGCATTGGCGCACTGCTTGCCGCGGCCCTACTTATTCCGTTGCCGAGTGTCGCGCAGCTAAAGGTCGAGAGCATGGTAGTCGAGTCCATAGTCCCTGCACAAGGTACACAGGGTCAGACACTCCAGGTCACGATTTCGGGGAACAAGTTTCCTTCAGAAGTAATCGTCGGCTTCGAGCCCGCCGCAGGTATTACTGTCAGCGATGTAAGAATCGCCGGCTCTCATCAGCTATTCGCCACGATTGCAATTTCATCCAATGCGGCGGTTGGTCCTAAACGAGTTCGCGTAGCTACGCCAGACGGGCAACCTCTTGCATCACTCATCTTCACCGTGCTCGCAGGATCGATCAAAGTGGAACGGGAGTTTCCGCAACCTACTATTCTGCGCCTCACACCCAACCAGGTGTCTGCCGGAGCACAGAACCTCGAAATTCGGATTGAGGGAAGAAACTTTGCGCCGGGAGCGCAGGTGAGTTTCAGCGGAACTGGAGTCTTTCCACTCGGCCCAGCCCAGTACCGCGACCAAACGGACATCAGGATAAAGGTCAATGTGCTGGCAAGCGCAGCGCTCGGACCTCGCGATATCACGGTGCGCAATCCCAACAGGACGATCGGTACCGGCCAGCGCATGTTGAATGTAGTGTCGGCAATTGTAAAGCCGCCAACCATCACGAAGAAGAACGAGCCCCCAAGGCCCAAGCTGCAGCCCATTTCCTCTGACGTCACTTTCCCCAAGGGAGTAATCCAACTGACGGCACCTGAATGGGGCAAAAACGGGCAAAGTGGAGAGATCATCACCGACCACGGTGTACCGCTGGTGGATGACGACTTGGTTTTCAAGTGGAAGGAGCAGAACCCCGGAACAGCGGATGTCTACGAGTTGCGCATCTTTGTCCGGGATTCGAAGACGCCCCTTGTGACAAAACGAATCGAGGGGAACGTGGTGGCCTGGGGAGGGAGCAAACTCATTTGGGTTCCGACATATTACCGACCAGATGCCGTCTTTCTCGCTGATCTGCTGAGTAAAACTCCGACAAACCACACGGGACTTTCCAAGCAAGCGACGGCCACGAAGGTTTCGGGCATTTCGACTTCGGGAGCGACCCAGGGGACGGCGCCGGGAACAGATAAACCAACGAAAGACGACGGCACTACACTTGGCGATGGCGATCTCCAATGGCAGGTGGTTGGTCTGCGGCAGTTTGATAAAGGGGGAGTCAAGACGCAGCCAGGCCAAGCACCGTCCAATCCTGTTGAACTGGAAGTGGAATCGTCTGAACGCTGGCCCTTGGGCACGCCTGCGCGGCCAACAGGAATGGCGTGCGGTACGGGAGGATTGAGTCAAGGTGGATTGCAAGTCGTTAACATCAGCAAGAAGACCGGCAATGATCCCAATAGCTATCCTGGCGATAAATTCATGCTGGTTGGAAAGATCAGCCTGAAGAATTCGCCGTACGCGGCCCATCCCAACGAGATCGAAAATACCGGCAATCCCAAGCAGTTGCTGGCGACCGTGCGCGAGTTTCAGTTCACGAATCTGTTTGTCGATTGGGGAGACGGCACGATAGAACCGCTTAATCTGCCCGCCGAATCGAACACACTCGACTGGTCAAGATCCGAAGAGATGGATCTACCGGGGCCGAACGCAACAGATCCGGGACCTGTCACGCATCAGTACGCATGGACGGGTAGCTACACGGTCAGAGTCTTCCAGGTTTCTGACGAAGATCTACAGCGGGTAAGCGCGTCGCAGCTTGCCATGTCGGTGGATGGTTCTTCCAACAACCCTTACCTCGTGCTGGCGCATATGTCCACGGAGAACGGCAGTGCATCGGGAGGCAATCAGCCAGTCGTAGGCGGACTCAAGATGACGGTTCAGGGTTTTTCGCCATCCGATGTCGCCAACCGTGCCTACATGCTCTTCTGCGGACACACGACCATTACAAACCGCGAAGATCTGGCTGCAAGCGGTCCACTGCATCTGGTGAGCGTGGAGATTACCGGCTTCCCGGGACATGATGTCGAGAATACAGGCCGGCGTATGCAGATGGTGAAACCTGGCACAGCAAACAAGGGTGGGTCTGCTCCCAAAGTGACAGCCCGAGCCAGCAGTTGCGATGAAGCTCTGCAAGCCGTCGGCGAACTCCATTACTACGGAACAGGCAGGGCGCGTGTGCGCTGGAAATTGGATGGAGTGGTCATTGACGAAAGTGAATTGGACGGCTTGAGTTCGGAGCAGCGCAAGAATCTCGGCTCCGATTCATCCAAATGGGGGTCACCAAAGGAAAGTGTGGCTGCCATCAATTCGCCGGAGCTAAGCTGCAAGGAACTCGGGATGCACAAAGTCTCTGTGGAAGCGGAGGTGATGCCGCAAGCTTCGTCCATGAATCTGACTCAGAGTGTCCTGGGCATGATTCGCACAGTCGGCGGTCAAAATAACCAGCCCGAGGAAAAGGCAATCGCCGGTGCAGTCCTCGGTGCATTGGGAAAGAATCCTCTGAAAGTTGGCTTACTTTCACCCAACAAAGTGGCCGCAAGGGGAATGCCGGCCTTCTCACAGATTGACCCAAAGAGTCCCGTGCCCGGTTTGCAGGCCGTCGTTGTAATGAAAGCGCCACCGCTCTTCGTCAGTTCCGAACCGCGCACCTATCAGGTGAACGCCTCCGATCCCAAAGTGCCCTGTGTTTTCGTCTTCGCCACTACCGGCGGCGACTTCCGCATTAGCGACTTCCAGGGAAAACTGAAGAAGACGGCTCAAGGCTACAGTGGTGACGGCGTGCTGCAGGTGAAGTTTGTAGACGGCAGCCCGAACGGCGCTTCTAAATATGACGTTCCGGTCAGCTTTCAAAACTGGACTGTTCCTGACGGAGAACATGTTTCGGCTGGTTCACTCAGCGTCTCACCCTCCGCCACCAGCCTCACCCTGCCAGCCGTCCAGGGCAAGCTCGTGAAGCTGGCGGGGAATCTTCAGGCAGGTGCGAAGTCCGCGATGGAAGCCACCCTGTCCTTGTCGCTCAAAGATCAGACGCTGCGACGCGTCGGCAGCGAGAAGCCGCAGGAATGGCCGAACCTCACTGCGCCGGTCACCGCGGATGGAGATTGGTACATCGATGGCCAAACTCTCCCCGAAAGCATCATTGGATGGAGCGCATTCCATGTGAAGTCGTCGGACGTGCGCATCGACTTGAGCCACCAGAAAGGTGATGCTGCAAACTCTGCTTGCGGTGGAGCTTCGGGAACCAGTTGGACTGGTGTGCATCTGGGGAAGGCGCAGGTTATTCCTTACACCATGGATCTGGTTTCGGCATCGGATTTGACTTCCAACGTAACTGATTGGGCTGTTGTGGATGGAGGTATCTGCGGCAAGCTCAGTACCGGCCCATTCAACGCGAAGGTGCAAGAGGGAACGGTGCATTTTGATGCGCTCCAGGCCACGGCTCAGGGTGGAACCTTTGCTGCGGTTTATAAGGGCATGAAGATTCACGTGCCGTGGCTGGACGTCGATCTATCCGGCGATGCCAAGTTGCAGTCCGGCGGTGGCAAGCAGGCTACTCTGGTCTTTCCGGGTACCAGTGCCGTTGTTGCTAAGAGCTACGGGAATCTTGCCATGAAGACCTCAAATCTTGTCTTTGGCAAAGAAGAAAATGTCGGCTGGGCAGTAGAAACCGACACGCACTTCGATTTCAAGGCCGACAGCAAGCCATTCGCCAGTTTCGATGTGCCCGGACTCTTTTTTGCAATGAATGGCCGCGCGTATTTTGCGCAAGGAAAAACAACATCGGACATCTCACTGAGCGGCAAGAGTTCCCTTGGTCAAACACCCCTCGACTTGCAGTCTGTGCATGTGCAGGCCACCCCCAGCGGAGATGAACGGCTGAAATTCAACGTTGCCACACTTGCACGGCTTTCTGAGGTGATGCCCGCCGCCGACATGCAGGTGAACTACGTCATCAGTCACGCCGGCAACACCTACCAGGGAGCTGGTCCGTTCAACTCGCCATTTTCCGTCAAGGTCGCGTTTCCCGCCGGGCAACCCACTATCACAGGTACCTTCAATCCGGTCTATGAATCGAGTTCAGGCACACGCTATCACGGCAGTGTCGACCTGGGCATGTTTGGCGGTCCGCCGGTCAAAGCTGAGTTTCTGCTCGGCTATCAGGGAAGCAGCGACTACTGGCTCACTCGAATCACTTATTCTCTGCCAGGTAACGGTGTCACGCTGGTGCCGCCAATCATGAATCTTTACCAGCTTCGTGGTGGCCTGGGGCATAATTTCCCGCTTGACACCTTCAAGCAGGAAGGCTCGCTCACCAATGCGCAGCCAAAGATTGATGGCTCTTATATTTTCTTTGCGGGAATGCGTGTTGGCATGCCCGATCAGTTCACCTACATGCTTGACGGTGACTTTACGGTCAAACCCACCGGTCCGGGCGCGGGCGCGCGGATGGACTTCCGCTCATGGGTTCTCAAATCGGATCACTCAGGTCAAGGGGACTTTCAGGGTTATTTCCAATACACCTCAGGTAGCTTCGACGGCGAAATGTGGGGCAAGCTGAATCTGTTGAATGGCGCGGCATCGATTGAAGTACCCAAGGGCGCAGCCAGCATGCACTTCGGCAATGGGCCCTGGCATATCTACTTCGGTAAAAAGCAGGGTCCACGCATCAAGGGTCACTTATTGGTAGCCAACGCTGACTCCTACGTAATGCTCGGGTCTGAGGAAGGTTTGGCCATCGGCGGTTCGACGAATGTCTACCTTGGCGCAGGCGGATCGATTGCTAATGCATACGTCAAGGGTTGGATGGATATAGGACTGCAGGTGACGCCTCAACCTAAAATTAGTGGCGATTTCAATGCAGGTTGCGAAGCCGGTGGATGCTTGTCGGGCGCCTGCGTCTCGATGGGAGTCAATGCCAGTGTGCACGCCGAGGCGCCGCCCGTAAGTGTGCGCGCTCATGCATGCCTTGACATGCCTTGGCCGATACCTGATCCATGCATCAACGTGCACTTATGATTGGAACGCGAATGAGTACTGGACGAAATCTGCAATGGTTGGCGATGCTACTGGTTGCGATGCTGGCAATCCCCGCTGCTGCGGTTGATTCCGGTCAGGCGACTGGTGCGGTCTTCGCTGCTTCCGACGGGCACGGTTCCGTACAGCTCTTTTGGTTCCCTCCGGCCGGCAGATGGCCTGCAGGCGGATGGCGGATTGAAGACGCCGGAAATGGTAATGTCGCGGTGGACCACGTAACAGCGGCAACCGCCGAAGCACTTCAGAAGCTGAGTGAACAGGATGCGCAATCAGTGCATGGATTTATCCAGACTGTGCAGGCCGCTGCGAGCCCGGAACAGATACAGTCTGCCTACGGACTCATGGGTGTACGTGCTCTCAGCGATCCGCAGATTGCGCACGCACTGGGACTCACATGGACGCTGGAAAATGTACCTCCCGGTCAACACAAGTACCGGCTTGTCGGTCTCGATCAAGCGGGCAAACCCATTGTTACCCTGAATAGTCCCGAGGTGGACGCAGCCGTTGCCACTCCTCTACCGCCTGCGCCACAAAGATTGCTTGCGCAAACCCTGCCTCACGGCGTGGCTCTATTCTGGCGGCCCGCGCCCGCAAACCGCGAGCTTCCTGTGATCGCCTATAGCGTGGAGCGCGCAGCTACTGCCGCCCGCGCCGACGCTCTCACGCCTCACCCAGTCGTATTGGGTGCGCAGTGGAAACCTTCGCAACCAGCATTTACGGATGCAAATCCACAGCTCGAGCAGGAAATTACCTACTCTGTTCACGCCATTGATCTCTTCGGGCGCGCCAGCGAACCTGTCAGCGTCAAAACGTTTGTCCCCGATCTGTCAGCGATTGATCCTCCGTTAACCATTACTGTCGAGACGCGTGGTGAGCAGGCAACGGTGACCTGGTCTCCCAACAGCAGCCCCAACACAGCTGGATATATCGTCGAGCGGGCATTGTTGGCCGGTGGGCCCTTTGAAGCGCTGACACCCGACGCTCTTTCCGCTGGCACGCACAACTTCGTCGATCGACAGCTCAACGGTGGCACGGCTTACTTCTACCGCGTGCGGTCCATGGGGCCGCGTGGCAATCTCGGAGATCCCTCGAGGGTCGTGAAAGCCACGGTGCAGAATGCGACTGCTCCTCCGATCCCCGGCAATCTCCACACTGAGTCCGAAAGCGGCCGCATCCGCTTGGCTTGGGATGCAGTCTCTGCGCCGGTGGCAGGCTATTTTGTCGAGCGGCGTTCTGACGCCGCCGCGCCCTGGAACCGTTTGAACGGCGAGGTCACACCCGAGCCTCTCTATGACGATCGTCAGATTCCTTCGCAGGCTTCGAAATTGTCATATCGCGTTGTGGCGGTTGGCTTTGACAATCAGGAGAGCCATCCCAGCGAACCCGTAGAAGTGACATTGCCCGATAGACAGCCGCCCTCCGTTCCCCACCTCCTCGATGTCAGCGGCGTTGCGGGCAAAGTCACACTCACATTTGCTCCCGGCCTACCGGTCGAAGACACAAAGCAATTCCTTGTTGTGCGTGGCGGTTCACAGGACGACCCGGGCCTCGTCATCGGAGATCCGCTCCCAGCTTCCGCGCGCAGCTTTGACGACACGCACGTGCAGCCCGGGAACAGTTATTGGTATCGGCTTGTTGCAGTCGACGAGGCCGGAAATAGAAGTGATCCTACTCGTGCTGTCGTGGTGCAAGTGGCTCACCCAGGCATGCCGCAACTTCCAGCGCCTACTGCCGAATTCGTAGCCAAACCGTTTCCCCATGTGCGTGTATCTTTCACGCAACCTGAATCCGGCATGACTGCAATCGTGCAACGGCGTGCAGGGTCGGATCCATCATGGCTCTCAATCACTGCTCCGCTCACGTCCGCCGAAACCATCGATGCCAACCCTCCAGATAATGGTCAAGCGGCTTACCGCGTCGTGCTGCGCTCGGCCGACGGAGCGCTCGGTCCTCCGTCTGAGTCTGCCGCGGTAAACATACCAATCACCTCCGGTGGGAAATAGCGTCCTTCAAATACTTCCTACAACTAAATAGCAGACACAATACGCTGAAGATTTGCATTCATGCGTAGAAATGAGTTCACCTTGGATACTCGTTTGTCTCATTACTGCTGGAGCAGGAATTGCTGGGCAGACCAATGGAGCTTTGGGGCAAATGGATGCACCTGAGACCAGGTTCGAAGGCAATGCGATATATTGGTTCGCAACCTAGAGGCAAACAGAAATTCCGGATGAAAGACGAAATGCCAGGACCGCTGCCTGTTTCCCAGTACGAAGCAGCTCGGATCGTCCAATCTGTCTACGGAGTGAGCAGCGCAGCGCGCGGCTTGCCCGGAGAGTACGACAACAATTTTGAAATCACCACTGCAGACGGTCGTGCATTCACCTTGAAGGTGATGCATCCCAGCCGTGAGCCGGCATTCATTGATATGCAATGCAGGGTGCTCCAGCACCTCGAACTGCGGACTCCCCAACTCGTGCTACCCCGTGTTCAGTTGTGTAAGGATGGCGCGGCATTCACGCAGGTCCGTCTTGAAACTGGTGAGCAGCGCTTTGTCTGGATGCTCAGCTTTCTGCCTGGAAAGGTTTTGGCGGAAGTGCGGCCGCACTCCGAGGAACTTCTCCACAAGCTGGGTTGTTTCCTGGGCGAAATGGACGGTGCATTCCAGAGCTTTTCCCATCCGGCAGCAGCGCGCCCCCTGAAATGGGACCTTGCACAAGCAGGATGGATCGCCGAACACCTCGGCTCAATTGAGGATCAAGTCCGCCGGTGCTCTTTGGAGAAGATTCTGCAAGTTTACGAATCTGAGGTCATGCCTCTCCTGCCGAGCCTTCGCAAAGGCGTCGTCTATGGAGACGCGAACGACTACAACGTCCTGGTTGACCGAGCGTCAGGACATGACGCTGTCAGCGTCATTGACTTCGGAGACATGCATCACGGTCTCGTCGTATCCGAGGTGGCCATAGCCGCAGCGTATGCGATTCTGGGCAAGCGCAAACCGCTGGCGGCGGCAGCATCGCTGGTCGCTGGCTTTCACAGCAAATTCCCGCTGGACGAAGCCGAGATATCGGTCCTGTTTCCGCTGATGGTAATGCGGTTGGCGGTGAGTGTCGTCAACTCCGCAATACGCAAGGTCCATGTACCCGATGATCCTTACGTTACGATCTCGGAGGCCCCAGCCTGGGAAGCACTTGAACGGCTCTCCAGCATCCATCCCCGCTTCGCGCATTGCGTCTTTCGGCAGGCTTGCGGGCTGTCGCCTTCATCCGGTTCCGACCGTTTGCGCCAATGGCTGGTGCGTCACGGCAACTCTGCCGCTTCGGTTTTGGACGCGGATCTTCGTGTCGCACCTTCTCTCGTTCTGGATTTGAGCGTCGGGAGCACGCTTCTGGGCGCCGACCCGCGTAATGCCGACACGGCGGCACTGTCGCAGGCAATCGATCGCGAACTCAATCTTGCGGGCGCATCCGTTGGCGTCGGCAGGTACAACGAAGCGCGAACAATCTACGCCTCTGCTGCATTCTGCGAAAGCGACAACCCGACCGACGAACGTCGCACTATTCACCTTGGAATCGATTTATTTGTTGCTCCGGGAACGAACGTTCGTACCCCGCTTGACGGTATCGTCCATACGATCGCCGACAACAGTTCGAGATTTGATTACGGACCGCTTGTAATACTGAAGCATTTCGCGAATGGTGATCAGGAATTTTTCACGCTCTACGGACATCTTTCGCGCGCCAGTACCGTGAAGCTAACGATAGGACAGCGGGTCGACAAGGGCCAAGTGATTGCCAGGATTGGGGACACAGAAGAGAACGGAAGTTGGCCGCCTCACCTGCACTTTCAAGTCATCTCTGACTTACTGGAGATGAACGAGGGCTTCCCGGGCGTAGCTCTGGCCTCGGAGAGAACGATTTGGACGGCGATCTGCCCGAATCCGAATCTGCTGCTCGGTATTCCTTCCGAAACATTTCCCGAGGAAGTTTCATTTGACAAGACACTGGCGCAAAGGCGAACGCTGTTGGGCGGCAGTCTCAGCCTCTCATATCAGCGTCCGCTCAAGATCGTGCGTGGCTGGCAACAATATCTTTACGACGACACGGGGCGTGCCTACCTCGACGTCTACAACAACGTCCCGCTGGTCGGTCATAGCCACCCGCGGGTCGTGAGTGCTGTACAGAAACAGCTGGCGCTGCTCAATACAAATACGCGCTACCTTCATGACAACGTTCTACGCTATGCGCAACGGCTGACAAGCACATTGCCTGAACCACTGCGGGTCTGTTTCTTCCTGAATTCGGGCAGTGAAGCGAACGAACTTGCCTTGCGCCTTGCCCGAGCTCATACAGGATTAGACGACATCGTCGTTCTCGATCATGCCTATCACGGCCACACCGGCACGCTCATTGATATCAGTCCCTACAAGTTCAACGGGCCGGGTGGACGTGGTTGTAAAAGTTGGGTCCATGTGGCGCCGCTCCCCGACGACTACCGTGGCCCATACCGGCGTGGAGAAGGCAACCTGGCCTCAAAGTACGCTGCGCATGTTGCCGGCATTCTGGACAACCTCGTGGCCAACGGAGGGGGAGCAGCAGCATTCATCGCGGAAACCATGCCCAGTGTTGGTGGCCAAATTGTGCTCCCGCCCGGATATCTCGCGGAGGTGTACAGTCGCGTTCGAAATGCTGGCGGCGTATGCATTGCAGATGAAGTTCAAGTTGGATTCGGACGATTGGGCACGCACTTTTGGGGATTCCAGACGCAAGCTGTCGTGCCCGATATCGTCGTCCTTGGCAAACCGATCGGGAATGCGTTTCCCCTGGCTGCTGTGGTCACCAGTCCGGAAATTGCAGCGTCTTTCAATAACGGCATGGAGTTCTTCAGTACTTTCGGTGGCAATCCCGTCTCCTGCGCTGCTGGCCTCGCCGTGCTCGATGTGCTCGAGGCTGAGCAGTTACAGCAAAATGCTCACCGTGTCGGAAACAGATTGATCACCCATCTCAAGGACTTGCAGGAACGTTTTCCGCTGATCGGTGACGTGCGCGGAATGGGGCTGTTTCTCGGGCTTGATCTGGTTCGCGACCGCGACACGCGAGAGCCGGCGGCCGAAGAGGCATCCTACGTCGTCAACCGGCTACGCGAACATGGCGTACTGACCGGAACCGATGGCCCGCATCACAATGTGATCAAACTGCGGCCGCCCATGATCTTCTCGGACGCGGACGCGGACTTGTTTTGCTCAACGCTCGAGGCCGTCCTCAATGAAGACCTGTCGCAGCCGCCTGGCCGATAACGAACAAGTGGAAACAAACTGCGGCGGCCATCGTGAAGTCTGGAATTCCATCCTGCAGTTGATGCACACCCGCCGCTCAAGCTCAACCAGGGGCATTCGATGATGAACACAATCGATCTCTACTCCACCGCATTCGCCGCAATCGTCGCCCGATACCACTCGGCGCTCAGCTTTGGCGTCCGGTTCTGGGTCTTAAAGTCCACGTAATGAATCCCGAACCGCTTGCTATACCCGTCTGACCATTCGAAGTTATCCATCAAACTCCACAGAAAGTAGCCCTTCACGGGGTAGCCCTCCTCCACCGCCCTGTGCAATTGCGTCAGGTGCGCTCGCAGGTACATCACCCGGTCCACATCCTCCACCCGGCCCTCTGCAGTGAGCACATCGTTTGAAGAGGTGCCGTTCTCCGTGATGTACAGCAAAGGCGCCTTTTCTGGCCAAAGCTCGCAAATCGTCCGCACTCCCCAGTAAATGCATTCCGGGCTCAGCCGAATCCACGGCGAAGCCATGTGCGGGTACGAGGTGGGAATCGGCTCGATGGCATAGCCCTGCTGCGAGCCGTCCGCGCGGACATAGTCGGCATGGTAGCAATTCATGCCCACGAAATCGAGTGGGCTTCCGATCGCCTTCATGTCGCCCTCCTCTACCTTCGGAGCGTTCGCGCCTTCGTGGGCCAGGTAGCTATCCGGGTATTTGCCGTCGAGAATCGCAACCAGGAACGGCGCATTGTGATCGTGAAATGCCTTCCGCACGGCCTCGATATGTTCGGGCGTTTCCATCACCGGGCAATAGAGCGATGGATCCTCCGCCAGTCCTACCTTAGTCCCTGCGGGCGCTTGGGCGCGGATCGCCTGCACCCCGAGTCCGTGCGCCAGAATGGCGTTGTGCCGCACCTGGTTCACGCCCTTGGCATCCAGCTTCATTCCCGGCGCAGACTCGCCGGTCTTGTAACCCGCATCCGTAAACGAATCGAACTCGTTGGTGGTCATGAAGTGCTGCACACGGTCGCCCAGCTTCTTCGCCATGAATCCCGCGTAGTCGGCAAACGCATAAGCCGTGTCCCGACTTTGCCAGCCTCCGGGAAGCGCCTCCGGCAGATCCCAGTGAAACAGCGTTACGTACGGCTCAATCCCATTCTTCAGCAGCTCATCCACCAGCCGGTCATAGTACTCCAGCCCCTTCGGGTTGAGTGGAGCCTTGCCCGTTGGGAACACCCGCGGCCATGCAATCGAGAATCGGTAACCCTTCGTTCCCAGTCTCTTCAGCAGCTCCACATCCTCCTTCCACCGGTGGTAGCTGTCGTCGGCCACGTCGCCCGTGTCCCCGTTGTTTACCTTGCCCGGCTGATGCGAGAAGGTGTCCCAGATCGACGGGCCGCGCCCATCCTCCGTCGCTCCACCCTCCACCTGGTAAGCCGCTGTAGCGCAACCCCACAGAAAACCCTTCGGAAAGGCAAGCCGCGCCGGCTTTGGCTCTGCCAGCAGGAACTCCGGCATCGTAATCCCCGTATACATCGCGGCCGCGGCTGCCGCTCCCTTGCCGAACCCTCGGCGCGTTATGGGTCTCATTGTTCATTCCCTTTCAATGGTCAATCTGGGCGATCTCTACCGCCAACCTTTTATAGCAAAATCAGGATTGGCATGGGACTAAACTAATGCGGGCACTTCGACGGGAACAACAAGGAGCGACGAAGCAAGCGGCTACGAAACTTATCTCCACCAGTACTCGAGAATGAGCTCTCAAAGGAACATCTACGAATGAGGGGACATATTGTCGATTAACCCGGCCAACTGAAGGCTGAGTACTTCTTCCCTCAGGCTCCCTGAAGCACGTGAAGGGTGGTTGCGCTTTTCAAGACGGGCGCTGGCGGAATATAGCCTGACGGAACATAGGAGCAGCAGGGTTCTTCGGCATGAGGATCGCCGGTGAGAGCATAGGCCCGCGAACGTGAGCCCCCGCAGATGTTCTTAAACTCGCATGCTCCGCACTTTCCTCCCAGTTTCGACGTATCTCTTAAATCCCTGAATAAAGGTGACTCGCGATAGATCGCGCTTAAAGGTCGCGTGCGTATGTTCCCTGCGCTGAGGGGCAGAAATCCGCTGGGAAATACGTCGCCCGTATGGGAAATGAAGATAAATCCCTTTCCGTCGTTCAGGCCGCGTGGCGCCCGGCCGATGGCGTCCGCGACCTTCTCCGCAGTCGTATCGTGATGGCCAGATGCTCTTTCGGCCACTTGCTGCTGAAGCAAAAAGCGGCGGTAGTGTTGTGCCTCTGTTGTCTTGATATCGAAACTCGATGTCATAGAGAGCTGCCGCAACCGGGCGAACACTTGTTCAAATTCGTCGCCGCTGAGTAGGTCGTTCAACTTGCCACGACCCGTCGGCACGAGGAAGAAGACACTCCAGAGAGTGATCCGTAGTCTCTCCATCAACGCGACGATTGCATCGATCTCTCCGATGTTGCGACGGCTAAAAGTTGTGTTGATTTGCACCGGTAAGCCGACTTCATTGGCCCACTGTACGGCATCGAGCGTACGGGCAAATGAGCCCGACATGCCTCGAAAAGCATCGTGCGTTTCCGCGCTGGCGCCATCCAGGCTGACGGCAAGCCGGGCGAGCCCCGCATCTTTGAGCCGTTCTACGATCTCCCGCGTAAGTAGCGGCGTCGCGCTCGGCGTAAGAGAGACACGCACCTCTCTTTCACGAGCATGACGGATCAGTTCAAAGAGGTCTGGCCGCTTGATTGGATCGCCACCTGTCAACACAAAGACGGGGACCTTCATCTCCGCAATCTGGTCGATCAGGTGCTTGCCTTCCTCCGTTGATAGCTCCAGAGGATGGCGGTTTGGCTGGGCCGAGGCACGGCAATGGACGCATGCCAGATCGCATGCCTGGGTTACTTCCCAGATTGCGATGAAAGGCCTTTCGTTGAAATCGATCGAGCGTATGAGCGGATTCATGCATTCATCAAACCGCGAATCGAAAGAAGTGGCAGTGACCAAAGTCCCAATCTTGGTAGAATTCGGTCGTGACTTCCCCTCGCATTAACCTTGCCGACGTACTTCAAAAGGCCGCTCTGCTTGCCGGTCTGTCACAGCCCGAGTTGCAACTGCTGGCGGCGCGCACTGTCCGAAAGATCTTCAATGAAGGCGAGCTGCTGTTCTCAGAAGGTGAGCCCTGCAGCGGGCTGCATATCATTGCCCGCGGAAAGGTGCGCATCTTCAAAACTTCAGCCAGCGGCCGAGAGCAGGTGCTCGCAGTCAATGTTCCCGGCGAGTCAGTGGCGGAACTGCCTGTATTCGACGGCGGCCCCTATCCTGCCTCGGCCATGGCCATTGAAGATGCAGAAATTGCCTTCATCTCACGTCGCGATTTTCATGCCTTTTGTGTCGAGCATCCAGAAGTGCCCCTGAAGGTACTTTCGGTTGTGGGAGCCAGATTGCGCCGTCTTGTCGGAATCATTGAGGAGCTTTCTTTCACCACCATTCGCCAGCGGCTTATCGCAGTACTCGTCAAACTTGCCCAAAACGAGGGAACCAGCACGGAACGTGGTGTCGCGTTCATGCTGCCGGCAACCCATCAGGAGCTGGCTCACCAACTTGGGACTGTCCGAGAGTTGATCTCGCGCAACCTGATGCGGTTGCAAGCCGAAGGGCTGCTGGAAGTGGACGCCAGGCAGATTGTCGTGAAGGATCTCAAGGGCCTGACCGCGCTGCTTGAAAGTTCGTCCTGAAGAAACAATTCCCACCGAGTGACATAAGTTACTGAGCGGAAATCCGGCCTCCGCTAGGGTTGCAGGTGGAGATGATGTATGGCCACCGCAACTCAATCGATTCGTGAAATTGTCGCGCAACAGTTGTCCGCCGCCGCCATTCTTGAGCGGTTTGACATTGATGTGTGTAGCCAGGCCGCACTGCCGCTGGAACAAGCCTGCGCCGAAATGCAGTTATCAGTGGATCAGGTGCTCGAACGCCTTTCTGAGGGCGCTGCGACCGATCGCGGTGCTCCGGCGCCTGACCCTCTGCAGATGAACACCGCACGGCTTATTCAGCACATTGTACGTACACATCACAGCAAAGTGCGGCAGGAGACACCCAGCCTTGCCGCCATGGCCCAAAAACTCGCGTCCAAACGCGGCGACCGCGCGCCGGAACTGAAGAAGGTGGCAGAGCTTGTCTTCGATCTTCGTGATGACCTGCTCGCGCACATTGAAAAAGAAGAGCAGATTCTCTTTCCGTACATCATGCGGATAGAGGAACAACTCGACTTCGGCGGTGCCACGGCGCACGCTTGCTTCCGATCGATTACCCAGCCAATCACGATGATGATGCGTGAGCACGACGATGCTGGCGCCTTGCTCTTTGAATTACGTGAACTGACGAACAACTTCGAGCCACCCGTTTGGGCATGTACGACGCACAGGGCCCTGTTTGCCGGTCTCCAGGCATTTGAGCGTGACCTTCATCGGCACATCTATCTGGAAGACGAGGTGCTCTTTCCGCGCGCAATCGCACTTGAAGCGAACCCGGACAACGGGAGGCAAAAATGACGGCCACTGCTTATGCCAAACGTTTGGTTGTTTTGCCGGTGGAGAGAAACGTTGAGACCATGGCGGGCGTTGAACGCCAAAAGAGCCTTGTGTTGCGTGCATGGATCTTCGCCGGGCTCTTCTTTATGGCATTGCCCGGCACTGTGCTGGGCTTCTCGAATCTGCTGGCTATCAGCACCCACCACGGGCTTGGCAACCTGCCGGCGGCATGGATTCAGGGGCATGGCCATGCGCAAGTCTTCGGTTGGATAGGGAGTTTCGTACTCGGCATCGGCTTTTACTCGCAGCCGGGGCGAAGCCGTTCTGTGCTTCGCATACCCCTGACAAGTTTCGTGCTCTGGACATCAGGTGTCGTCATGCGGTGGGCAGCCGATATCTACGGTTGGCACTGGCGCACGCTTTTCGTAGTATCCTCAGCCTTCGAACTGCTTGCGCTGCTGCTCTTCCTTAAAGCTTCCTCGCACCACAAAATGCCTGAACAAATCGGCAGCACCCGAACCAGGGCGCCCATGGAACTGTGGATGGTTTCAGTGCTGATTAGCACTGCTGGACTGGCGGCGCTCGTCATCTTCAACTTCGTTGAGTGCTTGCGTCTTGCTCTTGCAGGAACATCCCGCGCCTTTCCGCATGCACTCGATCAGAGATTTCTCCTGTTGCTTGCCTGGGGCTTTCTGGTTCCGGTTGTATGGGGATTCTCGGCTCGCTGGCTCCCTTCCTTTCTCGCCATTGCAAAACCGGATGCGCGACTCTTTGGCGCCGCTCTGGCTCTCGACATCGCTGGTGTCGTCTGCGGATTGGCAAGCTGGACACAACCTGCAACCATTCTGTTGCTCGCAAGTGCACTCTGTATTGGATCCGCCCTGCGACTGACCAAAACTCCGCATGGACCTGCAAAGACGCAGGGGATCCATCGTAGCTTTCCAGTATTCGCCCGGCTCTCTTACCTCTGGCTCATCATCGCCGGCGGCCTGGGAATTTGGGCGGCATTTGCTGATGTGCACGGCGGCATCTGGGGTGCCTCGCGTCATGCGTTGACTGTAGGCTTTGCAGCGACCATGGTGTTCACCATCGGCCCCAGGATTCTGCCCCACTTCTCCGGTATCTACAACCTCTTCAG
Source organism: uncultured Acidobacteriaceae bacterium (assembly GCA_963814335.1). Taxonomy (GTDB): domain Bacteria; phylum Acidobacteriota; class Terriglobia; order Terriglobales; family Acidobacteriaceae; genus Telmatobacter. The sequence goes on from CAWFCO010000006.1 coordinate 473,665, forward strand.
CAAGCGCCTGATGCTCCTGAGTCTCCTGATTCTGCAGACTGGCTGCACGCTGCGCGTGCTCTCTGAACCATTGGCCTACGAAGGCATTCAGACACTTGCGTGGAAAACACTGCCCATCTCCGGCGTACTTGAGCTGAGTGGAGTGGTCATCTTCGCAATCAACATGACGCTGACATTGATCATCGGCAGGTCATTCTGGCAGCATGCTGAGCGCGCAAAGGCCGCCTAACTACTCACGCCATTGGCGGCGTCGATTCCGTCAAATCCGAGGCAGCACTGCGCCAGTCTACTCAATCACGTATTTCAGCGCTTTAGGACGGGTCCAGTCATAAACCGCACCGATCCACGACACACCGGATTGAGGCTCTGGAAGGTACGGAACAAGTGCCCAGATGCCAACCCAAGCAAGTGCGACCAGGTTGGGAAAGAGGAGCGGCGCGAGCGGGGGCGCACCGTTAACAAGTTTGTCAAAGACACTGTAGCCGGGCTCCACGAGATTTGCTCGGATATGAAACCAGAATCCAAGTACTCCTACAAACGCCTGCCCCATCATTACCAGCAGGCACAGGTCGAGGAACCGGCGAGTAACAGGAAGAAACAGCGGAACAACCAGAAACCCAACTGCAAATGCAGAGGAGACAACTGGAATCCACTCGGTGCGAAGGAAGAAGCCGTTCTCAGCATGATCTGTGAGTGACAGAACAAAGTTACCCAGAAATCCACCGAGCGCCATCACAATGACCCAATGCGCCCAATCATGGCTGCGTGGAGTGAGCATTCTATTGAGCAGCAAGAGAAAGCCCAGGCCCGTGTAAGCCAGCGGTGCAGCAAAGGGGGCAGCATAAGTAAGGCTCTTGAGCGTGTGGTCGACAAAGAATCGGCTTTCCAGGTGGAAGAGAACTCCCGCCAGACCCACGGCAACCGAGACTCCACCGACAAAGTACCCGACGATGCGCCATAGCTTTTGCAGGCTCCACACCCAGCACAGCGCGGTCACAACTCCCAGCACGGGCGGCGCAGCGAGTGAAAAATACAGTGGAATGTATTCAGCGGTCTTCCTGAAATTGTTGACCGAGTGGGCAATGTAAATATCGGCCGCTAGAATTGCCAGGTTCGCGGTCACAAACAATTCGATCCACAGTTGCGGATCGTGCGCCCACCATAGCCGCGGGTCGGTCAGCAATCGGCGAATTGTGGCAAGCAGATTACTTGTGCGCATTCTCCCTCCGCAATTCCGCGGCATCGTGCTTCAGCTCCACAGTTTTGGCCAGCAACTCGTAGTTGCCATGCCACTGAACGAAATCCGCTCCGCCCATGAATGCGCCGTGTTTGCTGGTCCGTCCGTCGTAATGCCAGAGGTTGAAGTACGTGAATTCTATTGGCTGCGTGAAAGGCGGCCCCTTCAACACGCCGTCTTTGCGCAAACCGTCGACAATCGCCTTTGCTGTAAGAACCTTTTGGTTGGTGCTTGCAATTACCTGCTCGGCCTGTGTGTAAACTCTGTCGACAAGTGCCCGCGTGTGGCACTGCGTGCAGACTTGCTTCATGTTCGTCTGGGCCTGAAGGTAATTTGGCCTCTTGGTGCTCACTGCCGCCGCAAGATACCAACTCAGCCGTTCCGACGGATTGTGTGTCACCTTCAGGCCATTGATCCCGCTCATGTGGCAGGTGGCACAGGTGGGCACAAACATGTCACGCGTGGTCAACGTGCGTGGATCCGCATTCAGATTGAGCAGATTGCGTTGCGCGGCAAACATCACGCCATGTTTCGACTCGTTGTAGATCTCCATCTGTGAGTGATCGGGCCCCATGTGGCATTGCCCACAGGTCGTGGGCAGTCGCGCGAGCGCCACTGAACTGGTGTGACGCGAGTGGCATTCAGTACATGTGCCAATAGTTCCGTCCTCATTCGGTTTTCCAATTGAATGGCACTGCTCGCAGCCGGATGTAACCGCGGGATGTCCTTCGGGCAGAGTAAGAGCGTTTGCTGGCCTCTTCACGCCGCCTGGCTGGTAAGTTTCGCTGAATGCGATCTCTTCCGGCGTGAATCCTTGCGCGCCATGAACTGCCGCCCAACTGGGAGCCGCATGGCGGCTCTGAAGAAATTCCTCGTAAATTCCCTCGTGACAGGAACGACAGTTTCCTGCTGTTAGATGAGTACTGATGACGAATCCGTGATGATCTATCTTCTTCTGGCCCGGAGCTGGCTGGTGGCAGTCCAGGCAGGTCACGCCCTTCTTGGCATGGGCTGACATCTCGTATTCATGCACCACCGCGTATTGCAACCGCGCATGGCACTCAGCGCATTTCCCAGATGCGCGGACAAAGTCCGCCGTGGGTTGCTGTGTCTCAACCCGAGGTCGGGCGCGATTGATCAGGAAGGCTGAAAGTATGAGCGCAAACGCAACTACGACCGCAACAAAAACCGAGCGGAACGACATAGGCAACTGACCCCCGGGGAACTGGGCGAGCGAACCGCTTCACTGGCTGCGGTACCTTGTGCCAGTGCGGAACGCTGTTCACTCTAACAGTATTGAATCGCATTTGCATGAATCTCATTACGCGCAAACTTTGTGTTTGGTGTCTCTTGGCTGAATTTTCTCCCGTCGAGTGACTAAAGTCCCTGCGTGCAAATTGAACAAAGCCTAAGTTGACAAGTAGAAGTTCGCATACGCCATTGAGTCGTAATAAATGAGGAAATCCTAATGACTTACAAGAAATATTGGCTGGCATTTTCCATCGTCGTCATCGCGTCCTTTGCCGTTCTAGGAGCGGTGGGGCGAAAGATGATCAGTGCAGCGCCGCCACTGCCCGACGTTTACACCACCAGCGGACAGCTTCTCTTTACAGGCTCGTCCATCACGGACGGGCAGGGTGTCTGGCAGTCGATCGGCGGACAGGAAATTGGTACAGTCTGGGGTCACGGCGCCTACGTTGCACCGGACTGGACCGCAGACTGGATTCATCGTGAATCTGACTTCTTGCTGGAGCGCTGGGCGCAAAGAGATGGCGCCCCAAACTTCGCGGCACTTAGCGCGGATCAGCAGGCTGTCTTGAAGGCGCGCCTGGTGCGCGAAATGCGCACCAACACATATGACGCAGTACGGAACAGAGTTGTTGTCGATGCGGATCGTGCCGCAGCGTTTGCAGCAATTGGAAACATATTATGCCGATATCTTTGGCAAAGGCCGTAAAGACTACGCAATTCCTCCGGGCGCGCTGACCAACACCACAAAGCAGCACAAAATGGCGGAGTTCTTCTGGTGGAGCGCATGGGCCGCAAGCACGGATCGGCCAGGCACGAACGTGACCTACACCAATAACTGGCCTCATGAGCCGCTCATTGCCAATGAGCCAACGCCTGGCGCCATCCTCTGGAGCATCATAAGCATTGTTGGCCTTCTAGCCGGCATTGGCGGCTTGGTCTGGTGGTATTCATCGCAGGAAAAGGAGTTAGTGCGCGGCCCGTTCCCCGCACAGGACCCATTTCTCGGCCTGAAGCCCACACCCTCGCAGCGGGCAACCATCAAGTACTTCCTCGTGGTCGTCGCCTTATGGGCTGTGCAAATTTTAATGGGCGTGCTCACCGCACACTACGGCGTGGAAGGCCAGGGATTTTACGGATTCCCGCTCGACAAATATCTACCCTACGCCATCACGCGTACCTGGCACCTGCAGCTTGCCATCTTCTGGATCGCTACCTCATGGCTGGCAACAGGTCTCTATGTTGGCCCGGCCGTCAGCGGACACGAACCCAAGTATCAGCGGCTCGGCGTGAATGTCCTGTTTGTCGCGCTCGTACTTGTGGTCGGCGGCTCGCTGGCGGGTGAGTGGTTGGGCATCCAGCAAAAGCTGGGCAATGCGTGGTTCTGGTTCGGCAGCCAGGGCTTCGAGTATGTCGACCTTGGCCGGTTCTGGCAGATTCTGCTCTTTGTCGGCCTCGTCCTCTGGCTTGTCCTCATGGTGCGCGTGCTCAAGCCGGCATTCAAACGCAATCCTGAAGACCGCTCTCTACTATCGATGTTCATGGTCTCCAGTATCGCCATTCCCATGTTCTATGCGGCCGGCCTGATGTATGGGCAGCGCAGCAACCTCGTCACAGCGGAATACTGGCGCTGGTGGGTGGTTCACCTCTGGGTGGAAGGCTTCTTTGAAGTTTTCGCAACGGTCGTCATCGCATTTCTCTTCACGCGCCTTAAGCTGCTTGAGATTCGCAGCGCCACACGCGCTGTGCTCTTCTCCACAACCATCTTTCTTACTGGTGGCATTATCGGCACCTTCCATCATCTCTACTTTGCTGGTTCCGGCCCTGCCGTCATCGCTCTGGGCGCCGTTTTCAGTGCAATGGAAGTGGTACCCCTGACGCTGATTGGATTTGAAGCGTGGGAGAATCTTCGCTTGGCCAGGCCCACGGAAACGGCCCCATGGATCGCCAATTACAAGTGGCCCATCTTCTTCTTCGTGGCCGTTGCTTTCTGGAACCTCGTTGGTGCCGGAATGTTCGGATTCCTCATCAATCCGCCGGTTGCGCTTTATTACATGCAGGGCTTGAATCTCACGCCCGTACATGGCCACACCGCACTCTTCGGTGTTTACGGAATGCTCGGGCTGGGACTCACACTCTTCTGCCTGCGCGTATTGCAACCGGGCAGGAAATGGAAAGAGGGCACCCTGAGGCTCTCATTCTGGTGTATCAACATCGGCCTGTCGTTCATGGTGATTTTGAGCATGCTTCCCATCGGCATCATGCAGGCCATGGCGTCCATCCAAAAGGGCACCTGGTATGCGCGCTCGGCGGAATTTATGCAGACCAACACGATGCAGACGCTGCGCTGGATGCGCGTTCCGGGCGACATCCTGTTCGCTCTGGGAGCCGCACTGCTTGGCTGGTTTGTGCTCGGGCTCCTCACAGGGCACTCTTACAGCAATGACTCCGCTTCTGATTCAAAGAAGACAGCCGGAGAATTGATGGAAACCGTCCGCTAAACGAAAGGGGCCATGCATGCAAATTCAACGCATGTGCGGCCCCTTTTACAAGCTGTCAAAGGAGAACTACTTGATTCACACATTTATTCCCGATCTTCCTCAGGAAGTGGCGATCCCTGAGAAAGGAATCCTGAGCACGATTATTCGCAAGGATGATCATGTCAATGTAACCTTGTTCGCCTTCGCAGCCAGAGAAGAGCTTACAGCCCACTCTGCGCCCACTCCCGCGGTTCTCTATTTTCTTGAAGGTGAAGCAGAGGTCCAGCTCGGCTCAGAAACAGTGCATGCACGAAGCGGTTCATTCATCTACATGCCGCCTATGCTGCCGCACGGCATTGCCGCAAATACCGCTGTAAAGATGCTCCTCGTACAGGTGAAGGTCAATTTGCCGAAGACCAACATTCAAGCTGGTTCAGAAATACCGGAGCCGATCACCTAGCAGGTGGGCAAAGGGTACATGGAATCACATGACTTTCATAATGGGAACTTCTATTGAGCATTAGTTGGTGCTCCGATCCGCACGTTGTGGCACTCCTTACCACTTGCCCGCGCCCGGAAAATCCATGATACCGGGCGCCGGCGATCAACTGAATCGGTAGAAACTGATCAGCGTCATTGCTTTCAGAGCCCTTTGCAGCTTCGCGCTTGGACTGCGTTTTGTGTGCGAGATGTGTGGTCGTGTTTGTTAGTGAAGTCTGTCGAGCATTAGCAGGATGGGTGGCGACCCTCCCGATTTCGTTCCGACTGAGCTTCCCTCGACGTTGCCGGCACGCTGTTCGAACACCGGCAAACACAGGAAACGCGAAACACGGGTTGATACGGTCCGAGCTTACGCCGCGTTGATCGCGCAGGTGTACTTCTATCCTCCCATCAGGAAGCGCAAATCTTCGAGGGACCGCAATAGGGATAACATGCTGTTTTCGCGTAAGTCTGTGTGGGTTTCCTTTATGGAGGCGCTTGCCGCGGCGTCTATTAGCTTTCTGACCTGATTGCGCACAAATCGGCTCATCGCGTCCGGCCTACCCGTCAACACCAACCCGGACAGCGGGTTTAGTCATGGTCACTGTGAAATCGGTCTTTCTGAGCGAAAACTCGCCGGACGCTGCATTGCGCACCGATCTGCGGGCGCGAAAGATCATAGGACTTTGTATATCGCGATTTGCCATCAAAGACATCGCCACAACTCTCAATTGCAGTGAATCTCTGGTTCGTTCTTGGATGGTGTACCCATTGCGCTCTGCACACTCGTGCAGGGTGTGGGGAATGAGGGCGACCTAGAAGCCAATCAATTTCAAGCAGATTCCCTGAACCGAACAGCTTGATGAGGCGCACTACCCAAACGTATCTGAAATTGAAATCAGAAATCATCGTCCGATGAGAAAGGCAGGCACAACGCCACAGAGCCATCCTGAGATGATTTCTCGGATGGCTTTTGAAGTCTTTAAAATTGTGACTGTGAATGGTGCGCCCGGAAGGATTCGAACCTCCGGCCTACTGATTCGTAGTCAGTCGCTCTATCCAGCTGAGCTACGGGCGCATATGGTTCAGGGCTGAACCTCAATTAGAGTAACAGGGAACCGGTGATGGCGCAACGTAGGTGGACTACGTTGCGGGAGCCGGTTCGGGTGGCGGAGCAGCTGCAGCAAGCGTCAATTGCTCAACCACTTGGAGGCCAGCGCGGCGAACAAGACTGGTGACGGTGGCCTCGTTGAGGCGGGTTGCGTCGAACTCGACGGTGAGCGTGCTTTGGGCACGGTCAAAGTGGAGTGCGCGGATGCCGTAAACGTCTTTTGTTCCGGCGAGCGCGCGAGCCACCACCTCAGAGGGTTGCACGGCGTAGCGGAAGACAATGTCGACCGTAGTCATGTCCTCTAGGATAGCAGCCCAGCGGATTACTGAGTGTGGCGGCGGGCACCCTTAGTAGTCGCTGCGGACCAATGTGAAATTGTGACCAGTCTCCTGGGCGCTATTGAGGAGTTCGGCCTTTCCGGGAGCGTCGAGCTGGATGACAAAATGGATTGGCTGGTCATGCAGAGTGCGCGGCGGATGCGCGCGGCGATGGCTGACATCGAAACTCAGAGTACTCCCGTGCAGTTCGATGTTGAACATGGGTTCTCTGGGACCGGAGGCTGTGACTGTCCAGGGGGAGTGGGCGTCTTTTCGTTTGTGCAGATAGAAGAGGATGCTGCCAGCGATCTGTCGGCCTTCCTGGCTGATGACCACGTCAAAGTTTGGCTGGCCGTCAAGCTGGCTGCGCCAGACTCCATCCCACTGCGGCGCAGTGGAGGATGGAGCGGGAGATTGCGCGAAGACGCCGAAGGGTGCAAGGAGAAGGGCAAAGAGCAGGAGCGAAGTAAATTTCACGATGTCACCTCAAATGGGGGCGTACTTATCACTGCTTGGCCAGCGAACTGACGGCGAGCGATCCGCCGAGGCCCATGGTTTCAACCGCTGAAGAGGGAACGATCACCATCGAGCCGCGTTCCTTAATGGCCTCATAAAGCATGTTCATGGCACGCAGATGCAGAGCAGTGGGGTTGGAGGCATAGGCTTCGGCGGCCTGGACGAAACTGTTGGAGATTTCAGTCTCAGCCTGACCGAGAATGATGCGGGCCTGGCGCTCGCGCTCGGCTTGTGCCTGGCGCGACATGGCGTCCTGCAGGCCCTGCGGAATGCGGACGTCGCGCACTTCAACGGACTGGACGGTGATGCCCCAGGGGTTGGTTTTTTCGTCGAGGATTCGTTGGAGTTCATGGCCGAGAGTCTCGCGGTCCGTAATCATCTGGGCGAGTTCGTGGCGGCCGATGGACTCGCGGAGTGCGGTTTGTGCGCTGAGCGTGATGGCATCGAGGTACTCTTCGACTTCAAGGATGGCCTTTTCTGCATTCCATACAAGCCAGAAGATGATGGCATCGACATCGACTGGGACCGTATCGCGCGAGAGGGTGGACTCTGCGCTGACGCCGGTGACGCGGACTCGTTGATCGACGTAGGCGCTGAGGGTATCAATAACGGGAATGATGAAGAACATTCCGGGGCCGCGCAGACCACGATAGTGGCCGAGGCGAAGCAGCGCAACCTTTTCCCATTGGCTGACAACCTTGATGGAGAAAAGGAAGTAGAGTCCGACGAGGAAACCGACGGCGGCGGGCAAGGGGTTTTTGATGAGCGCGGCGACACCTGCTCCGGCGAGGAAGCAAATGATGAAAGTGGTGAAGGCGACGCTGTTTGCTTGCTGCAAGTTGATGCGTGGCATGGTTTATCTCCTGCGGGACGGCTCAGAGGCCATGTCCCGCAACTGCTCGATGAGGTCGTTCAAGGTGAAGCCTGCGGCACCGGCGCGCGATATGGCGTCTGCAGCGATCTGAGCAAGTTGGCGATCGCGTTCTGCGTCAGCATGGACCAGCTTTTTGGCGCCGATGAAGGTACCAGTGCCTTGATGGGTTTCAAGGAGCCCACCGAGTTCCAGCTCCCGGTAAGCGCGGACGACAGTGTTGGGATTGATTTCGAGATCAACGGCAAGCTGGCGGACGGTGGGGAGCTGATGGCCCGCAGAGAGCGCACCGGAGGCAATGGCGCCACGTACCTGGTCAATAATCTGTCGGTAAACGGGGACTCCGCTGTGCAAATCGAGGTGGAAGCGAAAGGTCGAGTTGGTAGCGGCGGTCATGGGGCGTTTATGTGTACTAGATAACTAATACACTGAAACAAAGGGGACTTCAAGTGCAAAATCACACGTAGCGCAAGAATGGGGAAAAGCGGCAGGGAAAACTGCCTTGATCTATTTATTAGAGGCTGCCGATGTACTGGCGGATTTCGGGGTCGGTCCAGTCCTGCGCGCCGATGAACTTGCGCCGGATAATGCCTTTGCGGTCGATGAGGTAGGTTTCCGGCCACATGTCGGTATGGAAGAGGTTTGCGGCGGTCTGGTCGGGATCGCGGACGGTTATCAGGTCAACGTGGCGCTGCTTCAGGAATCGGGAGTACGCGCTGGGATCTTCATCAATGCTGACTGCGAGGATGACGAGGTTGGGGTCATCGTGATGAAGCTGCAGAAGCGATGGCAGCTCAGCAACACAGGGGCCGCACCAGGTGGCCCAGAAGTTGAGTAGCACGACCTTGCCACGGTAATTGGCAAGATTAATCGAGGTGCTACCGTCACTGATGTTGAATTCCGGTGCGACTTTACCCGTTTGTTCAGGATGGTCACCACGGTTGCAGCCGGGAACGACTGCGAGGGCAGCGAGGGCAATCAGCGAAATACAGCGAGTAAACCGCACACTTCTATAATACGAAGTTGCAGCGATTTGGGCGAGACGGCCGTCACAGACGTGAGACGAGAAGAGTAACCGCAGAGGCAACTGCACGAAGACATGGGTACAGACGAGACAGAGAAGGAAGCAGCTGAGCAGGGGGCCCAGGTGAAGGCATGGAAGCCTGTCCTGGGGTTGAGCGTTGAAAAGCCAGACCTGGAGTCGTTGCGTGCGCATGCGACTGTATTCGACCAGCCGGAGCCGAATGAAGTGGTGGGGTTGACGGTGATTGTGCCGGCGCGGAATGAAGAGGATTGCATTGGAAAATGCCTGAAATCACTGGTGGTTCAGTCCGAGGAAGTATTCAAAATTGGCGTCGATTGGGAACTGATTGTGGTGAACGACGGTTCCACGGACCGGACAGGTGAGATTGCGCGGAGCTTTGAAGGCGTGACAGTACTGGAGGCGCAAAAGCTGGAGCCCGGCTGGACGGGCAAGTGCAATGCGGTGTGGACGGCGGCGCGGCGGGCGAGAGGCAAGTGGTTGTTGTTTACCGATGCGGACACGATTCATGAGCCGGGAAATCTGCATCGTGCGATGCATGAGGCGACCAGGAACAAGCTGGGGATGCTGAGCTACTCGGCAAAGCAACTAACGACGGGCTGGGTTCAACGGGTGATGATGCCGCTGGTTTTCTCAGAGCTGGCGATGACGTATCCCTATGAAAAGGTGAGTAATCCGAAGGAGCGGGTGGCCGCGGCCAATGGGCAGTTTTTGCTGGTGGAACGTGAGGCTTACAGGAAGATTGGCGGCCATAAAAGCGTAAGGGGCGAGGTTGTGGAGGATGTCGCCCTTGCGATGCTGGCCAAGAAGAGGGGTCTGGGACTTCGGCTGCGCTATGCGCCGGAGGAGCTATCGACCCACATGTACCGCACGACAGGCGCGATGATTGAGGGCTGGACGAAGAACCTGGCGGTATTGTTCGGGAACCCTCTGGCGCTGGCAGCCTGGCGGACACTGGATTTCTTCCTTCTGTTCGGACTGCCGGTTTTGGCCTACAGGCTGTGGAATGCGCAACTGGCGCCGAAGTCATTTCAATGGTTGAGCGTGGGATGGATTTTGCTGCTGATCTGGGCGCGCAATCTGTTCCGGTATTACACGCGGGTGGGGAAGTCGAATTTCAGGTTCATGGACTGCGCGTTGTCTCCGCTGGGGTTGCCGTTGTTTGTCTGGCTGCTCTACAGGAGCTGGTTCCAGAACCGGATCTTGAAGCGGGTGTCGTGGAAGGGACGGGAATATCAGGGCAGTGTGTAGGATGCAGGGAACTCGCGGTTGGTGATTGAACGACGTGCATAGTGTGGCCGAAGTGGCAACGACAAGCGGGGAATTGGCAGCCAATTGTGCAGGGTAAGCGGTGCGCGATGAAACTTGCGGGATATCTATCGCTATACCTGTGAAGAAAAGCGAGTCTATGATGCTCGAAAGTGCTTTGCAGAGTGCAGCAACTAAGCGAAATTTGCCCGAATTTGCTCGAATTTGAGTTTCAGCTGTGAATCGCCAGCGATCAAGGAACGAGTTGACTAAGGGACTTACAAGGCCAAGCAGCGAGTTCGACGGAAAGCGATGAAGCTGGAACGGATATGCGAGCATCGATTGGATTGAGGGACGCATGATTTTTTTGACACGCCGAGCCACGTTTGCGGCTGCGCACTACTACTGGAACGAGAACTGGACGGAAGAGAAGAACCGCGCGGTGTTTGGCAAGTGCGCCAACCGAAACGGGCACGGGCACAACTACACGCTTGAGGTGACTGTTGCTGGCGAGCCGGATGCGGTGACTGGATTTGTGGTTGATCTGAAATGGCTGAAGGATGTGATGGAGAGTGAGGTACTGGCGGCATTTGACCATCGGCACCTGAATCATGAGGTACCTGAGTTTGCGCAGGCGGTGCCGACGACGGAGAACATTGCGATTGCGGCGTGGAAGCGGCTGGAGCCGAAAGTCAACGCGACGGGTGGCGCCAGGCTGAGCCGCGTACGTGTGTATGAGACGCCGGAGATTTTTGCCGAGTACAGGGGGGAGGCGTGAAGGCGTACTTTGGGCGGCGATACATGCTGAGTGCGAGCCACAGGCTGCACGTGGACGCGCTTAGCGAGGAAGAGAACCGCAGCGTGTATGGAAAGTGCAACAACCCGCACGGGCACGGGCACAATTACATCTTCGAAATACTGGTGGGTGGCTCAGTTGATCCGGCGACGGGCATGGTAATGAACCTGGTGGATCTGGATGCAGTGGTACAAACAAAGGTGCTGGAACGGTTTGACCACATGAACTTAAACCATGACCCGATGTTTGTGAATCAAGTACCGACTACGGAGAATCTTTGTAGAGAGGTTTTCCGGATTATTGCAGACGGCCTGCCCACGGGTATGCTGGAGTATGTGCGAGTGGAAGAGACGGAGAACAATTTCTTTGAGTGCTACGCGGCCTGAGGGACGCGGTTTCGCCCGGTGAGCGGGCGGGAGGATGGACGAAAATGGCTCAGCCGATTGCAGTGACGAAGACAGTGCGCAGAGCAGGGGCGGATGAAGGGCTGAGCGAGTTCAGCACGCAGGAGATGTATCGGGAAATTCTGAGCCGGCTGGGCGAGGACCCTGCACGGGACGGACTGCTGGCGACGCCCGAGCGGGTGGAAAAGGCCATGACCTTTTTGACGAAGGGTTATGACCAGGACCCGACCAAGATTCTGCGCGGCGCGATGTTCGATGTGGATTACGACGAGATGGTGATCGTAAAGGACATCGAGATGTTCTCCCTGTGCGAACACCATATGCTGCCATTCTTCGGGAAGGTGCATGTTGCGTATATTCCGAAAGGCAAAGTGATTGGACTGAGCAAGATTCCACGGCTGGTGGAGGTGTTTGCGCGGCGGCTGCAGGTGCAGGAGCGGCTGACGCGGCAGATTGCCGACGCGATACAGGATGCGATTGCGCCGCAAGGTGTGGGCGTGGTGATTGAGGCTCGGCATCTGTGCATGATGATGCGTGGGATTGAGAAGCAACACTCTTCAACCGTGACGAGCGCGATGGTGGGCTGCTTCCGGCAGAAAGAGACGCGAGCGGAGTTTTTGAGCCTGGTGCGGCAACCGGGAACGGGCATGGTTTGAGGTCTAGTTGTCTGAGGCTTAAGCGACGCGATGCTGGTTCTCTGATTCGGCGGAAGCTGGGACAGGCTTGACGGGCCTAGGATGCTGGACACGCAGAGAGTGTGCTGCTTCAATGGCGCGGTCGAGATGCAGGTCAGCTTTTCTGGCAATTTGACCGAGCAGCAGTGAATCCCTGGAATCATCAAGACATTTGTTTGCGAGAGCGACAAGGCGCTGCCAGTCGTGCCATTGGCCGATACGCGACGCGACTGAGCCAAGCGACTTGATTTCAGCAGGGTTCGAATCCGGCATGAGTTGCAGGAGCGTACGGAGTGTTTTGATGTTCTTGCGAAGGTCGTGAAGGTTCACTTCGTCCGGTTGCGGCCATTGAGCGATTTGTTCTTGGAGCTGCGCAATCTGCCGGTGGGCGACTATTGCGAGCGGGCCGGCTTGTTCTTCGACCGTGGGTGAGGCGGAGGCGGACTGGAGCTGACGGGCAAATTCGTCCAGTTGTTTGCGCGCCTGCCTGGATTGGCCCCTGAGTGCTTTTTCGAGAGATCTACTGGCTTGCTTGTGATCTTTGCGTATGCGGCGCTGCAAACGTTCGATTGATCCGCTGCCGGGCTCCGGTGAGAGAGTTTGCGTAATCTGCGACAAGACGTCCAGGTCACGGATACGACCCGCGGCTTTGCGCACAGCTGCGAGCGATTTGCCCCATTTGCGGGAAAACTGGGGCGCGATGGATGCAGTGACCTGGACTTGCCGGATTCGCGTGCGAAGGCGATGAATCTGGTGAGGTTCAGGGTCGCGCGGGAAGTCCTTGAGCTGCTTGCGCAACTGCCGGATTGGCCGTTGAATCGAGATGGAATCCACAGCGAGAACCCCGTTGAGAACCGATTTTAGCTCTCCATGTGCATTCTCCGCTGTGACGAATTTGAGCAGGCTTAAGCCTGGTTGTGACGGGAGGCGTTCGGCTCGAATAGAGTAGTTGAGTGAACGGGCTTTTAGTGATCGACAAACCGGGCGGGATGACGAGCCACGACGTGGTCAACCGCCTGCGCAAGATAACCGGCGAAAAATCCATTGGACATTTGGGCACGCTGGACCCGATGGCGACCGGGGTGCTGCCGATGTTGCTGGGGAAGTTTACCCGGCTGGCGCAATACTTCTCGACTGCAGAGAAGAGTTACACGGGCACAATTCGCTTTGGGTTTGCGACGGATACCTATGACGCTGAGGGCGAATGCATCAGCGAGATGGTGGAACCGGCGCTGACGCTTGAACAGGTACGCACGGCTGGAGCGCGTTTTCACGGCGTGATGGAGCAACTGCCGCCACCCTTTTCTGCCAAGAAGATTGATGGAACACCCGCCTACAAACTTGCGCGCGCGGGCAAGCCGGTGGCGCTGAAGAAGGCGCGCGTGGAGATTTTCTCGTTTGACATTGTGAGCTGCGAAGGCGCGGTGGCCGCGTTTGCGATGCGGATCAGCGCGGGCGGGTATGTGCGCAGCGTGGCGCACGAGATGGGACAGGAGTTGGGATGCGGCGCGCACCTTGCGAGTTTACGCAGGACGCAGGCGGGAGTGTTCACGCTGGAGGAGGCGCATACGCTGGATGAGCTGGCCGAGCGAACTGGCAGACGTGGCCGGGCTGGAGGCGAAGTGCGTGCATCCGCGAACGCTTTTACCGGAGATGCCTGCGGTGGGAGCCGATATGTACGCACTGGGGCGACTACGCAATGGAGCACAGGCGAATCTGCCGGAGTTCTCCGACGCTCCGCTAGTGAAGGTGTTTGCAGGACAGCGCGAGCTGGTGGGAATTGCACGGCGGGTGGCGGGAACGCTGTTTCAGCCGGTGGCGGTGATGGGATGAGAGGCAGCGAACTGAGAATGGGAGAATCTGCTCAGCGTTTGAGCAACGGGCGGAGTGCGGGCAGGAGTGTCTTTGCGATGATCCGCGATCCTTTGGCGGTGGGATGGATACCGTCGCCCTGGATGGTACCGGGAACGTGTACGAGGTCTTTGTAAATCATGGGCACAAGCGCAGTGTGGTGTTTGCGGGCGAGTGCGGGGAAGATTGCATTGAACTGTCGAATGTAATCAGGACCGTAATTGGGCGGAAGTGTGATGCCTGCGATGAGTACTTTGATGTGCGCGGCGACGAGCGAGCCGACGACCGTGTCAAGGTTCTGGCGCGTTGCCGTAAGGGGCACGCCGCGCAGGCCGTCATTACCGCCGAACTCGACGATGACAATGTCGGGGTGCAGGTGAAGGATTGAGGGCAGGTCAGCGAGCGCGTCTTTTGTGGTGGCGCCACTGGTGCCGCGATTGAGGACTTTGTAGTGGTAGCCGAGGCTGTCGAGCTCCTGCTGTAGTGCATCGGCATAGGACTGGCCTTCACGCAGGCCGTAGCCTGCGGTGATGCTGTCTCCGAAGCAGACGAGCAGGTGGCGGGATGCGGCACGCTGGGGAAGGGCCGCCGGCGCGGGGAGAAAGACGAGGCAGAGTGAGACGATTAAGAAGCGGCGAACGTCCACAAGTGTAGTGTAGCTGGAACGAGCAGGAAACGCGGCGCCAGGCGCCGGCGTATTGCAACTGGAGGCGTGTGGCTGGTGATTGAGGTTCGGAACGTAAAGAAGTCGATCCAGAACGGCTCACGCCGTGTGGAGATTTTGAAGGGAATATCCCTGCGCATTCCCGCGGGGCAGTTTGTGGCCATTGTGGGTGCGAGCGGGAGCGGCAAGAGCACACTACTGGGATTGCTGGCAGGGCTGGACACGCCGAGCGAAGGCGAGATCTGGCTGGACGGAACTCCGATTCACAACATGAATGAGACGGAGCTTGCCGCGGTGCGGGGGCGCAAGATCGGTTTTGTGTTTCAGTCGTATCAGCTGATCCAGACCTTGACTGCGCTGGAGAATGTGCTGCTGCCTTTCGAGCTGAATGCCGAGGGAAGCGGACTTGCGCGCGCGCGCAGTTTGCTGGGAGCGGTTGGGCTGAGCGAGCGGATGGAGCATTATCCGATTCAGCTTTCAGGCGGCGAGCAGCAGCGTGTGGCACTGGCGCGCGCCTTTGTGGTGGAGCCGCCGATTGTGATGGCCGATGAGCCGACGGGCAATCTGGATTCGACGAATGGAAAGCTGGTGCTGGACCTGCTGCTGGAACGGAATCGCGAAGCGAAGACGACGCTGGTGCTGGTAACGCACGACGTGGAAGTGGCGAGCCGCGCGGACCGTCGTATTGTGCTGAAGGACGGAATGGTGGTGGAAGATACGCTTCCGCTTGAAGGGAGCGCGGCAACCGCAAGCCTGGAGACAGGCCTGATGGCGCAGCGTGCCTTGAGCTGGCGCCGGGCGGCGGCGATTGGATGGCGGGACCTGAAGTCTGCGCCGGGAAAGTTTGCGTTTGTGGTGCTGTCCGTGGCGGTGGGCGTGGCTGCGCTGGTGGGCGTGCGCGGATTCAGCGAGAGCTTTCGCACGACGCTGACGCGTGAGGCACGGTCACTGATGGCGGGCGACCTGAGCGCGCGCATCTTTCGACAACCAACTGACGCGGAACTGAGCAAAGTGGCCGCGGTGGTGAAGAAGAGCGGTGCAGGGACTGAGTCAACCTGGGCGGTGGAGACGGTGTCCATGGTGTCCGTGGCGCCGGATCCGGTGCCACTGCTGGTGTCATTGAAAGCTGTCGATCCTGCAAAGTATCCGTTTTACGGGACTGCGCAATTGGATCCATCTATACCGTTGACGCAGGCGCTGGCAGGCGACTCGGCAGTGGTGGCGGATGAGTTTCTTATCCGGCTGCATGCGCATGTGGGTCAGATGCTCAAGCTGGGCGGACGGGAGTTCAAGATTACGGCGGTGCTGAAGCAGGAACCGGACCGCATGAGTGCCGGAGCGGGACTGGGGCCGCGGGTAATGATTTCGCGCGCCTCGCTGGATGAGACAGGACTGCTTGCGCCGGGGAGCCGCGCGAGCGAGCGACTGCTCTTGAAGTTGCCGAAGACGGCGGATACCGGGGCTGTGCGGAAGGAAATTGAAGACGCGTTACCGGATGCGCAGGTGATGGATTTTCGCGAGGGAAATCCGGCGCTGAGTGAGGGGTTGGATCATGCGACGGCGATTCTGAGCCTGATTTGCCTGGTGGCGATGGTGCTGGGTGCGATTGGCGTGGCAATGGCGATGCATGCGCACCTGGAACAGCGGATGGATATGCTGGCAATTCTGAAAGCGGTGGGCGCGCAGTCGTCGGATTTGCTGCGGATTTTTCTGGTGCAGACTTTGGGGTTGGGGCTGGCTGGAGCGTTGCTGGGAGTGGCAGCGGGAGCGGGCGTGATGCTGCTTTTGCCGTCGGTGTTTGGTCAACTTCTACCGCTCAAGACACAGCTCGCGTTTCCGTGGAAGGCAGTTGCGGCGGGCCTGGGGACAGGACTGTTGACGACACTGCTGTTTTGTTTGCCGCCGCTTTTGGATGTCCGCAGTGTGAGGCCGGTGCTGGTGCTGCGGAGGCTGGTGGAGCAGGGCCCTACAACCGTGCGCGAGTGGCTGAGAAAATGGATGGCGCGCTGGGTGCAGATTCTTTTGAGCGCAGGTACGGTGGTGGCGCTGGGCGGAATTGCATGGGCGCTGTCGGATTCAGTGGATGTGGCGTGGCGCTTCGCAGCGATGTTTGCGGTGACGGTGGTTGTGCTGCTGGTGCTGGCTGCGATTGCACTGCGCGTGCTTCGATTTACATTGAATCGGGTGCGGCTGCGGCTGCCTTCGTCTCTTCGTCACGGTCTTGCGAATCTGTACAGGCCAGGGAATCAGTCGGCTGCGGTGCTGGCGGCGCTGGGCACAGGTGTGATGCTGATTTTATCTGTGTATTTGACGCAGGGAATGCTGCTGCGGGATTTGCGCGAGACGGCTTCGCCGAAGTTGCCGAATGTGTTTCTGATCGACATTACGCCGGACGAAGTGGATGGAATTCGCACCTTTTTTCAACATCAACCAGGCGTAAAAGAGCCACTTGATCTTCTGCCGGTTGTTCGCGGGCGCGTGGTGACGATCAATGGACAGCCGCTGGACAAGATGGAAGGGAAGCATTTTCCGACGCGAATGCTGGAGAATGCCGCGCTGAGTTGGGCCGACACATTGCCCGCCGGGGACAAGATCAGAGAGGGCAAGTGGTGGAAGAGCGGAGACGCAAAGTCGATTGCTGTGGGAGAAGGGCTGGCGCAGAGACTCGGCATTAAAGCGGGTTCCGCGATGCAGATGGAGATTGGCGGAACCGTTCACACCTTGAAGGTGGCCGCGATTTATCGAGCGGATGGGCAACACCTGGGCGCGCGGGTTTCATTTGAGTTGCCGTCCGGACTTCTGAAAGATGAAGTTGCCACGTGGTATGGCGGCGCGCATATCGACCCCAAGCGAGTGGGTGAGATGGAGCGTGGACTCTTCTCGGCGTATCCCACTGTGACCGTGATCAATATTGCGGATGTGCTGGATCGTATTGAAAGTGTGGTGGTGCAGATTACATTCGTGGTGCGGTTCCTGGCGGGATTTTCGATTCTGGCGGGACTGATGATTCTGGCGTCGAGCATTGCGAGTGCGCGCTTCAGGCGGATGCGCGAGGCGGTGGTGTTGAAGACTCTGGGCGCAACGCGGATGCGGATTGTGCGTACATTCAGCGTAGAGTTCAGCGTGTTGGGGCTACTGGCGGGATCAGTGGGTGTGATTTTTGCGAACGTGCTGACACGGGTTCTGCTGCGCAGGATGGAGATTGCGTTCCATGTGGACTGGCGCGCGACGGCTGTGGCGCTGATTGGCACTGCAGTTCTGGCGACGGCGACGGGATGGATTGCGAGCTACCGGATTCTGGGGTTGAGACCGTTGGAAGTGCTTCGGGAAGAATGAGGTGCGCGGGGTTTGACCCTTGGGTGGAATCCCTTTATGATGAAAGGGTTGGCTATCAGGTTTGGGCATTCTGCAGCGAACCGGGCTGACGGCAGCAGTTGAGGCGTTTCTCATGTGTTGCCCCCTCGTTCAATGGTAGGACAGCCGCCTCTGGAGCGGCATATCGGGGTTCGAATCCCTGGGGGGCAGCCATTCCCGTATTCCCTCGCTCTTTCCCGAACTTCCTCGATTCAAATAATCGCAATAAAATCAATAGCTTATTGAAATCTCCCGGTTTTGGGGGTACGCGGAGGCACGCCTGAAGCCACTCTGAGAGCGGGGTTTATTTGGAGGTACGGAACCCCGGAAGGTGGGGGGTATCGTCGCAATGGGCCTCCAGGGAGCAGATCAATTGCGCTTTCAGATGCGGCAATTCGAGTATTGAAGCCGGGCGCAAAGCCGTACAAGGTGCCTGACCGCGATGGGCTCTATTTGCTAGTCAGTCCAAATGCGTCAAAGCTCTGGCGCTTGCGGTATCGATTCTAGAGAAGAGAAAAGCTCATGGCGCTTGGGCGATATCCGTTTAGGAGTCTTCTTCAAGCCCGCGAACACGTTCTTGCCGCGCGCAAACAGCTCGCCTCCGGAATCGATCCGATGGCCGAACGCAATGCCGAAACTGAAGCGCGTCAGAGAGAGGCTCAAGTCAGAGAGTGCGAAGTCAGAAACAGTTTTGAGCATGTGGCTCGACAATGGTGGGAATGGTGGTCTGTTGGCAAGTCAATCCGCCACGCAGACTACGTCTTGCGCCGCCTGGAAGCGGACGTTTTCCCGGCTTTCGGCCACACGTATATTGAGGCAGTGTCGGCCGCCGACATACGAGGCGGCGACTTTTACTCGAAATCGAAGCCCGCGGCGCAAGGGATGTGGCAAAACGTGCGCACGAAACTACCGGGCAGATCATCCGCTACGCCATCGCTCACGGCATCTCCAGCCGCAACCCTTCTGCCGATTTCAAACCCAAGGACATTCTCACCGAAGCCAAGGAAGTGAACTTTGCCCGAGTCGACAGCAAGCAATTGCCTGCGCTTCTTCAAAAGATGGAACGGTACGAGGGCGATGTTCTGACGCGCCTTGCCATGCGGCTGATGGCCTACACCTTTGTGCGCACTACCGAGTTGATTGAGGCCGAATGGCTGGAGCTCGATCTCGAGACTGCTTGCTGGGACATTCCCGCCGAGCGGATGAAGATGAGCACTCCGCACATCGTTCCCCTTTCACGACAGGCAGTCGAAATTCTGCGGGCTCTCAAGCTTCTCACAGGGCGTGGCCGGCTGGTGTTCCCTGGAGCCAGAGACAACGGCAGGCTCATGAGCAAGAACACGATTCTGTTTGCGCTCTATCGTCTCGGCTTTAAGGGCCGCATGACGGGTCATGGATTTCGCGGACTTGCGTCCACGGTCTTGCATGAATACGACTTCGCCGATGAACACATCGAGTTGCAACTGGCTCATCAGAAACGCAACAAAGTGGCAGCGGCCTACAATCATGCAAAATATTTGAACCAACGCGCCGCCATGATGCAATGGTGGGCCGATCATCTGGATGCGCAACTCGGTAAAGAATGTAAAAGTATGGAACCTCATCGGCAGTTAAGCATTACTGATCGGCGGGATCGCCTTAGAGCGAGTTGAAATAGCAGGCTTCTCTCCCACCGAGAGATGCGCGGATCAATCTTGTCTGACTGTAGATTCCCGCGAACGATCGAGGTTAAGGTCTGAACGCTCTAACCTCGCAGGACTGAGCTTTAGGTTTCCGCTCATGGTTGTTTTCGAGCAATGCTGGACCGTCTCCGCCTCTGTTTCCGGATTGCCGAACCTTCAAAGACCGGCTCGATCGCTCATTGTAGGACAATCCGTCTCGACTTTCCGATCCAATCGGGACAGATGAATCGGAATTGCTTTCGCTCGGCTATTTGGCATTCACCCCCTGCGCGGCGAGACTGGCTTTGATCTGAGATACCAGGGGCGCATTGGCTGTCTGCTCGGCGATCAACAACGCCATGTACATATCGCTCACGCCGGCGTTTTTCAGCCCACTCACGCAATAGGCTTGCCCGAGCGCGTAAAGCGCCTGAGCATCGCGTGGCTTCAATTGAACCTGCTTCACCGCGGCGTTTAGGTTCGCTGCGCCCGGAGGCTCTTCGACCGGCCGACCGGGAGGCATGATTCGCATTGCCGGCGCTTTCGAGGAGGTGAGCGCCTGCGGGGGTGGTGTGGCAAGCTGGGCCGCAGACTGCGTGGCCGCTGTGCCTGTTGAACTCAGCAGTGGACCCTTTGCACGAAGCATCGGAGTCGACTGGGTCGAAACAGGCGCCATCATCGGGCTTACTGCCGTCACTGATTTATTGAGTGGCGGCGGAGTGGTCCTCGGGCCAACCATGGTTGCTGCCGCTCGACGCGATTCAGACTGAGGTGGCGGTGCTCCGCTACTCGGCTTGAGAAGTTTGATACCGCTGCCGATGTTGCCTTGGGCAGGAATCGTCGCATACATGCTCGGAACCGTGACGATACCGGAATCCTGCTCCACCCTCGATGCCCAGATCACTGCCGCCTGATAGTAATACTGCACACCGGGCTTGACGGAGGTGTCGTCGGGAATATTGATGACATAGGGAGCCGTCTGAGGGTTCTGAAATCCCGGTGCCACCGGTGACGCGGCGGACAAAGTCCAGTTGTATAAAGTGAGAGCATTCTGGGCGAGCTTTACCGGATTGTCCGCGCAGCCCTGCAACCCGTTGCCAAGCGTTTGCCCCTGGCGGCAGGGGTCATCAGAGGCCTGGCGAGTTACTACGATTGAACTAACCGTGTTCTGATCAAGGCCGAGCCTCAGTTGCACCGTGTTCGCGTTCACTCGCGTGGCGGTGAGGACCGGATCGACGCCCCACGATACGCCAAGAAAGCGTGGCTGCGCGCAATTGGTGGGGTTCACCCAATTTGGAGAGCTGCCTTCGCATACGTCATAGAGATATGCCATATGCGGCTGCAATGGTCCGTTATCCATATAGTGGGCGGGCAAAATACCGGTACTGGACGGCTTCTGAAGTGCGGCGAGCTGATCGAACTCGTTGTTTTCGAGCCGATAGACCAGAACCTGAGTGGGGGCCGGGCATGTGCCTGATGAAGTTGTGTTTGGATTGGTCCACTTCAGATCGATACCCGCTATTCCACCGGATGCGGTCACGTTTTGAGGTGGAGGGACGAAGCAGGGTACGGTGATGGTAACGTTCGCCTGGGTTTTGCCGCCCGGGCCGGTGGCAGTCAAGGTATAGGTCGTCGTGAGTGCCGGAGTTACAGAGACCCAGCCTGACGGGTTCACTTTTCCGATGCCAGGCTCCAGATCCAGACTCGTGGCATTTGCAGACGTCCAATTCAGGTTCGTCTCCGTGCCTTTGACGAGGGTCGTCGCTGCAGCGGTCAGGGCTACCGCCGGGGGAGCCGTCGCGGGCGGCGATTGGGGAATTTTGACCGGGCTGGTGGTGAGGCAGTTACTCGCACTACTGTTGGCTGAAGCTCCACTGCATACCCGGTAGGTGTAAGTCTGCCCCTTCGTCAACTGTTTCTGATCATTAAAGAGTCCCTGATAACTGAACCCGTTGTTCCCAAGAGCCGCCTCGCCGATCCAGGACGGCGTGGCTCCCGGTGGGGAACTGCGATAGATCGAAAAAGGGTACACACAATTGCCTTCCGTAGAGAACTCGCAGGCGATGAAGCTGATCTGAACTCCCAGAGGACCCACAGCAGCCATTACTGCGTCTGGTGGCGATTGCGCGGCGACAACGCTGGCGCAGCAAAGGAAGGAGCTCACGGCAAGACAGTGCAAGAACGCGAGGATTTGCCGGAAGTTGTGCGTTGTAAGCACGCCGCCACTGACAAGTTTGCCCCTGCAGGCGTGCCGACCGAGTTCGGTGATCTTTCCAATGGGGCCTGTTTTAGGTAGTACGCTCGCAGGATGTTCATGCACCTTAATTTGAAGCACGGCTGATCTCCCAGCGCGGCTTGGAACCGACTACATTCCATCCGCGATAAGCCAGCGATACGCTTGCTTCGATATCCCGTCAAATGGTGCCTCGATTACTATTTCCTGACCTGTTATCAATCACAAGACGCTGGGCTTGCGGTCTTTCATGAACCTGATGGGAGCGCGATTTTTGCTGACCGAGCTTGCCAACAAATTCGAGCCGAGCGCATTGTTCCAGATTCGTCCCTACCCGTCTGCGCCCTCGTTCGGCCTTGATCGAGTGCGATCTTAACCGGCAACATGGGTAGCCCATTCTTGAACGCGATACCACTTTACAGGGAAGAATTAGGCCCCAATCACCGCTCAAGTCCGCTTTGCACCAAGCTTTCACTGCAGAGGCTGCGAAGTCCGTTGTGCCATCGCTCTCGCCTGCGAGGTCTCTGAACTGAACTTCGAGCAGAAATGTGCGGCGATCGCGTCCCGTGTTCGGGCGATCTCGGAATTATCCTGCCATGGCTCATTGAGTTGGGCGTCGGTCAACCGAAGCCCCTATCGATCCCTTCTTTGCGATGCTGGCATTGGGGGGGCAGTTTCTTCTTGACTTCATTCGAGCACATACTCATAATTTGCGTCACTTGTCCTTGGTCTCTCGATCTGTCTCAACTGCCCCAGTCAAAAAAAGCGAAGTTTCATCAAATTGAACGGGTATCACTTCGCATTGGAGTTCAGTCCCCCAGTGAAGCACGATCGTTGCCTAGACGAACGGGGCAATCTGTCTGCCCACGCACTCCCAAGCGCTGCTGATTCAACCGGCTGCGATATCGAACTGGAGTTATGTTCATTCGTTGGCCGGGGAATCATGAGTGCGGGCGGTGCTACCGGCACCCTCGGATGCCTGGCTCGCACGCGACACAGTGGCAAAACGGTTTTCATCACGGCATCGCATGTGCTCTTGGGCAGAGAGGCTCTTGAAGGACAACAAGTCCGCCTGATTGAGGCCGGAAAGCCGGGGCGAGTCATCGGCCGTTCAATGTACGGCAAAGCAGGGAATGTTGGCGACGGCCAGAACAGTCATTACATCGATTGCGCTGTCGGATCGCTCACCCTGGGAATAGAGACCCCAGACACCTTTCCCCCGACCACACAGTTGCGAGAGTTCCGTTTGCCTCGCATGGGGACATTTGTCCGCAAGGAAGGTGCAGCAAGCGGTACGACGTGCGGCACGATCACCGGTATTGAATCCGTACCGATGATGGCAGGAGCGCAATCGTGGGTCGCAGAGCGCCAGATTCTGGTGAGGAATGTCGAACCGGGAAGACCTTTTGCCGCGGAGGGAGATTCTGGAGCTCTGGTTCGGGATGAGGAGGGCCGTGCGATCGGCGTTCTGTGGAGTACCTGCTCGACAGGGGAGGCTCTGGTCGCACCCATTGATCCAATACTGTTTGCGTTGAACATCTCGCTGCTTTGCGAGGCCGAACAAAGAGCTTTCGCAGAACCGCAGTGCGTTCGATCGGAGACACTCGATTGCTATGAAGTCAAATGAGCAGCTACGGGCAGAGAACCAGCAGATCCGCGCGATGCTTGCTGAGGGCGTCGAATGCAGCCTGCTTTCGTTCCCTAATGTCCTCCATGTGAGTGTTGGCCTGAAGGAGTCTGGCGGCCGCCTTAGCGATCAGCTTTGCGTACGTGTCTACGTGAACAGGAAATTACCTCCCTCGGAACTCCGCGTTGAACAGACAATTCCACGCCAGGTGCACGGCGTTCCCACCGATGTGCATGTCGTAGGAGCGTTCGAATTTAGTGAGGACAACACGCGCTATCGGCCAATTAAGGGCGGCATCCAGATCACGAATCGGATCATCGATTTGAACGAAGCCGGTAATGGGACCCAGATATCGCGCGGCACGCTGGGATGCATTGCCATCGATACGACTGACAACGCTCCGGTGATCCTGAGCAACTGGCACGTTCTTTACGGCGAAGACGGGCGGAATGGTGACAAGGTGTATCAGCCGCCTCCGACGTCGATTCCGCCCACAGATCTTGCGGACCTGCCATTGCGGCCCGATGACAATACGGACAAAATTGCAATCCTGCGTCGGAGCCAGATCAGTTCCAGCGTAGATGGAGCGATCGCCGCGATCGATGTGTCCTCCTGCTGTCATTGTTGCGGCATTCACTTCTCGAACGAAATCAACGGCCTGAGCGTTGCCAATCGGCCACCCCGCAACACCATCGTCGGCGATGAACGGGCCGTTAGCGGCATGGTAGTTTTTAAAGTCGGCAAGTCGACGGGGCGTTCGGAAGGCGTTGTGGTCGACGACAATCATCCGACGTTCAGCATCAGCCGAGGCGGATCCACCTACTCGTTCAGCGGTCAAATCGCGATTCAGAACAAGGATCCACTCTCGGCTTTCAGTACACACGGAGATTCCGGTTCGGTCGTGATCAATCTGAACAACAAGATCGTCGGACTCCTGTTTGCCGCGGGAAAGAAGGTAATGGTGAAGGGTGTCGAGCAGCCCTACGTCTCCATCGCCAACCACATCAGCGACGTGTTCACTGCGCTCAAGATACAGATACCGTACTCACCCGACGTGAAGGTCACCTCCGGCACGCTGGCCTCCGCAGGCTTGCCGGCAACCTTCGAGGCTCCGATTCCTGAGCCCTATCGGGCGTTGCGCGCCCGGCTTGAGAGTGATCCGGTGACAGCGCCTCTCGTACGCATGGCACAAGAGCACGCCGACGAGGTGACACGGCTGGTCAATTACTGCCGACCAGTCACAGTGGCTTGGAGGAGGAATCAGGGGCCGGCCATTCTGGCAACGATGATGAGTTCGATTCGTGACGGGCGGAACGAGATTCCTGAGCATGTTCAAGGCGTTCGGCTCCATCAGCTGCTTCTCTGTATGCGCGATGCTCTGCTAACTCACGGCAGTGCGGAACTAAAGAAATCCCTCCAGTCGATCGAACTCGATGTGGAAAGCCTGTTCTGTGCATGTGGCACCGTGGACGAGCTGATTGACCGTCTTCGAGATGTCCGTCAACCTCTCTTGGGAGACTCTGAGCCATGCCTGACTCGATGAAGGATAAGGCGCACGTTCTGGCCAATCAGCAGCAATTTCGCGAGGCGTACCTGCGCGCACGCGACTACTTCATGACCTTCGACGGCGTGGTGGGGGTCGCATTCGGTCAGAAGCTGGTCGGACCCGACTTCCAGGACAATATCTCGATCGTCGTGTACGTGGTGGAAAAGAAGGATGAAGCACAGATCCCACCTGAGCAGATCATTCCAAAGTCGTTCGAAGGCTATCCCACCGACGTGCGGATCCTCGAGCAGGGCACAGCAGAAGTCTGTGACAACCAGACGGCGTATGACCATATCCAGGGCGGCATTCAGATTATGGTCGAGATCAGCGACGGATATGCGCAAGGCACGCTGGGCTGTATTGTGAAGCGCCGAAACGATCGCGGCCGCGAGAATGTGTACCTGCTCACGAATAAGCACGTGCTCTACTCGCCTGGAAAGGGTGCTGGCGCCGATGTGAAGCATCCTACACAGGACGACGACACCCTGGGACCGGTGCAGCCCGGAGGCATTTACGGAAATTTCCCGCAACCGGCGTCCAATCCGGCCGGAACCCTGTTCTTCCTTGATGCTGCAATTGCGCGCATTGATCTGGACAGCCGGTGCTGCGGATCTACCTGCACCCATGACACCACGCATGTAGATGAGACTTCTATCGTCGATCTGCAGGTCAACGGGGTAAATACAATTGGCGATGTTCGTGATGTAAGCCTGGACCCCTCAATCATCGGTCACAAGGTATTCAAGGTGGGACGCACCACCGGTCGGACCACGGGCATCGTGCGGCTCGTCAATGCGCCGCTTGATGCCGACCCTCCCCCTGACCAGACCGGAGCGCCTCGAGTTGTTGCACAAAATACGATCTACATCGAATTCGATGTCACTTCGACGCCCAACGGCCTGAATTGCAAGAGCGATGCGCGCTTTACCGAGGAGGGAGACTCCGGATCGCTGGTGGTGGACGAAAGCAACAATGCCATCGGACTGCACACGCATCGTGGCAAGGCAACCCTGGGGCCTTTGATTCCATCGCACTCCTGCCACATCGTTCCGGTGCTTGATTATCTCAACATCTGTATTCCATGCACGACAGGCACGTCGCATGGCAGCAGCCTGGCAACCGATGGCAGCGGCGTGAATCCGTCCAGTCTCCCGGTCGGGGATTTTCCCATCCCCGATGGCGATATCGTCTTCGTATCGCAGCAGGAGGCAGAAACCGGCGAATCCCTGCCAGGATTTCCCAGCCCGGTGCCGCTCTCTGAAGAAGAAACGGCGCACATGAGCCAGTTGCTGGCTGCTCTGCGCGAGACCGAACGAGGCAGGGAATTTCATCGCGCGTTCCGTGACGTGCGGCGCGAAGTCGGATATCTGATCAGAAACTGCAGGCCGGTGAAGGTGGCATGGCATCGCAGCCAGGGCCCTGCGTTTCTGGCCCATGTTCTCAATCACATCAAAGGCCACACGGCAGCCGTGCCTGACCAGGTGCAGGGGGTGAGCTTCGAGCGGCTGGTCACGCGGATGGGCGAAATGTTACACCGGCACGGCGGTAACGCCCTGCGCCGGGCGATCGAACGGTATGGTGCAGAGTTGACCGCGGCGGCGCCGCGGCTCCACAACGCTCAGGAGTGCATCGCTTTCCTGCGTGAAAGTGAGTATCCATGAGCGCCGCCCCTGGCACCCTCGAGCTGATTGCCATTGAGCTCTCGAAGCTGCTCCGTCCCCTGGAGGATGAACTTGCCACTGCCGGGCAGGCCAAACCCTTCCTTGCCAGCATGGGATTTGTTCTCAGCGACGCGCAGGCTGGCGGCCTGTCGGCTGAGATTTCCGCCGTTGCCGGTGACGTAACAGACCTGATCGAAATCATTCAAGATTTGATCGTCGCCATTGACGCTGAGGATCTGGCCACCATCGCTGCCAAGGGCATTGCGGGAATTCAGAAGATCGCCGACGTCCTCGACAATCTCGCTCCGCTCGGCAATGGCGTATCGATCCACGTAGGTATTCCCGCCGATCAGGTCGCAAAACGCATCTTTGACTTCCTGATGTTCCGCTATCTCGAAGGTGCACAAGGGGTGAATGAGGGACTGGAACTGATGGGTCTACTGGATCGTGAGGATCACAATGAAGACTCGGTTGATCCTGCCAACCCCCCGTTTACCGTAACGACCTATCGCTATGACCAGATCGGAGACTGGTTCTCGGACCCTGCCGGCAAAATCAAGTCTCTTTACGGGTGGGGAAACAATGGCTTTATGGGAATTGAGCTATTCCAGAAACTTCAGCAGATTATCGCACGCACCGGTGCACCGATCGTATTGGACGATTCGAACCCAGCCGTGCCGAAGCTCGACGTTGTCCTCATCGAGGCCATTCCGAAGACCGACGTAACGCCCCATGGCTTGGAACTGAAGTTGAGGAGCCAGATCAACTCCGGCCCCATCACCATTGCACTCGGTACGGATGCACAACTGATCCTGAACTTTGAAGCCAATACCCCTTCCAACGTGGGCCTTTCCGTTCTTCCCAGTGGCCAGATTACGTTCACGCCGCCATCTCCAGGCAGCCCGATCAGTGGACAATTCACCGCGCAGATCATCGCGCAGCGCACAGATCCTCCCGAGCCATTCATTCTGTTTGGGCAGACCGGCGCCAGCCGACTGGAGATGGGCAAGTTCAGCCTGACGACAGGCACGCAGCTCAGCTGGGACGGAAGCAGGGCCAACGGAGAGTTCCTGTTCGAGGCCGATGCCGACGCGCTGAAGATTGTGATCGATACCACCTCCGGCGATGGCTTCCTTTCGAAGATTCTGCCTTCCACGAAAATCGAGGGCGATTTCAGCATTCAGGTTGGCGTCTCGACCGCACGCGGACTTTATTTCAGCGGCAGCAGCGCTCTACAGGTAAGGCTTCCGGCTCACATCGATCTTGGGCCCGTATCGATTGACGCTCTTACGCTAGGTGCCAAGCTCGACAACGGGAAGATTCCCATCAGCGTCGGCGCCGATATCAGGGCCGCACTCGGCCCCATGACCGGTGTGGTGCAGAACATGGGCGTAACGGCCACCTTTTCGTTTCCCCCCAACAACAGCGGCAACCTCGGCCCGCTGCAGTTCGACATCGACTTCAAGCCGCCGGACGGTGTCGGTCTGTCGATCGATACCGGCGTGATCAAAGGAGGAGGATTCCTCTCCCTTAACTTTGACGCCGGCGAGTATTTTGGTGCCCTGGAGCTCTCCTTTCAAGACGTGATTACGCTTAAGGCCATCGGCATCATCAACACCAAGATGCCTGACGGCAGCAAAGGATTTGCTCTGCTGATTCTTGTGACAGCCGAATTCACGCCCATTCAACTGGGTTTCGGATTCACATTAATCGGAGTCGGTGGATTGCTTGCGCTCAATCGATCGCTCGACACAGAGGCGTTGCGAGCCGGGGTCAGGACCGGCGCCGTCAACAGCATCCTCTTTCCACAGGATATCGTTGCAAACATCAGCAAGATCATCAGCGACCTGAAGACTGTATTCCCCATCGTCGAAGCACATTTTGTCATCGGGCCGATGGGCAAGCTTGGCTGGGGCACTCCCACCCTTATTTCGCTCAAGATCGGTGTCATTCTCGACATCCCACAACCGATGTTCGTAATCCTCGGCGTACTGAGCTGCATCTTGCCGACCGAGGATGCGCCGATTCTGCAGTTGCAGGTCAACTTCGCCGGCGGAATCGACTTCAGCCAAGGGCTGATCTGGTTTGACGCCAGCCTGTTCGACTCGCATCTGCTGATCTACACGCTTACCGGCGACATGGCACTGCGCATCGGATGGGGAGCGCAGGCCATTTTCATCCTTTCTGTTGGAGGTTTCCACCCGGCGTTCAATCAAATTCCGCCCGATCTACGCAGCATGCAGCGGATCAGCATTTCGTTGCTGTCGGGCGATAACCCGCGACTGACCGTCTCCACCTACTTCGCCATTACTTCGAACTCGGTGCAGAACGGCGCCAAAGTAGAGCTCTATGCGGCCGCTGCCGGGTTCAACATCTATGGCTTCCTTGGTTACGACCTGCTCATCCAGTTCAATCCATTTCATTTCGTAGCAGATATCGGTGCCGGACTCGCGCTCCGTTCCGGCACCGACGTCATCTGCGGCATCAGTGTCAGCGGCCAGCTCTCTGGGCCCACCCCATGGCACGCGCGCGGATCCGCAAGCATCAGCTTCTTCTTTTTCTCTGTCTCGATTGGCTTCGACGTTACCTGGGGAGATCAGGGGCCGGCGCAGCTCGGGCAGACGGTTGATGTCGAACCCCTGGTGAAAGCTGCGCTCGACGACAATCGCAACTGGAATGCATCTATTCCAGCCAATACGCATGCCACCGTCACGCTGCGCACGACGAACGAGCCGACAGATCGACCCCTGCTGCATCCATTCGGCGTGCTCGCAGTGAGTCAGAAGATCGTTCCTCTCGGCATCACGATCCAGCGCTTCGGAAACCAGCAGCCAACCGGCGCCACCACGTTCGAACTAACCTTTGGCGATGGCGGAACCAGCGAGGTCCGCGAGGAGTTCGCCATGGCCAATTTCCTTAACTTCAGCGATAGTGAGAAGCTCTCGCGCCCATCCTTCGAAGACCTGCGCAGCGGATTGAGTTTCTCGGACAGCAACAGTTCAAAGTATGGCGCCAATGTGCAGAAGCAAGTGGACTACGAGTTGAGCTACGTTCACCGCAAAAAGAGTGTAACCATCAAATCCGGGCGCTTGGGGATACTCGGGACGATGTTCTCGATATTCTCCAAAGGCACCGCCATTAGCAAGAACACTTACTCGGTGAGCAAATACAACGGCTTCACGCCTCCCTCGCCGATTGCCACGGCCGACGCCGAGTACATGGTAGTGAATGCCAGTGACCTCAGTCTGGTGTCTGGCGCTGCTGTAGCTGCCACGTCCACCGAGGCGTACGCACTGCACGACCAGCTGGTCGCTGCCGACCCGTCATTGCGAGGCAAGGTGATGGTCCTCGCCAGCCACGAACTGGATGGACTATGACGATTACGATTGCCAACTACACCTTCAGCTCCTGGCTGCGCAAAGGCATCGGTAACCGCATTACCGAGACCGACAATCTGGGAGCGAGCCCCACAGCGACCAAAGAGCGCGCCACCGTTCCTATCGACGTGGTGCTCAACAGCGAAGGCATACACAAGGACTTTTCTCTAATCGGTCCAGGCGACATCATCGGCATCAATCCCGCAGTGGTGGTCCGAACCGAGCCTTTGCATTGGATTACCAATTTCGAGCCCAACTATCTCCCGTTTGTCGAGTTCTATGAAGAGGACTTCCTCTGGCGCTATACGCCGGCCGGCCCCAGCGACAAGCGACTGCGACCTTGGGTTGCCCTGCTGGTTCTCAAAGACAGCGACAAGCCGGATGAGGCTGAATTTACCCGGAATACCAATCGCTTGCCGATCGCAAGCGTCAGTGTCAAAAGTGCGGGCTCTCTGCCACCCCATGACCAGACATGGGCCTGGGCCCATGTGCATACCAACCAGGGATACAACAGTGCAACAGAGTTCGAGCAATTCCTGCTCTCTCTTCACGATCTCAACAACCCCAATGCCGATCAGATCATCTGCCGGCTGGTCAACCCTCGCAAGCTTGAAGCCAACCAGCCGTACCGCGCCTTCATCGTTCCCGCTTTCGAAACGGGCCGCCTTGCTGGACTCGGCCAGGACGTGACCAATGTAGCCGCACAGCAGCCATCGTGGTCAACTGCTGCGGGCAGTATTGAACTGCCCATCTACTACGAATGGAGTTTCCGAACCGGAGAGGACGAGGATTTCGAGTCGCTCGTCAAACTGCTGGTCCCCAACCCCGTGGACGCGCGTGTGGGGCGGCGGGACATGGATGGTTCGAAACCCGGCTTCGGAATGGTCAACGGATCCGATATAGGACCGATTCCTCCATTGACCGACAGCCAGACAATTATTGGTCTTGAAGGCGCACTAAAATCCCCGCAGACTCTGCCCAAGCCAGAGACAATCGATACCTCCAGACCGTTCTTCAATGAGCTGCAGAATATCGTCAATTTTCCCGCAAACTGGGCTGCATCGAGCAATGTCGCGACAGATCCTGTTATCTGCCCGCCGATCTACGGCGAGAACCATGCGCTCAAACACACCATCGACGTTGCCGGCAACGGCTGGCTCAATGAGCTGAACCGCGATCCGCGCAACCGCGTCCCCTCCGGCTTCGGCGTCAATGTCATCCAGAAGACTCAGGAGGATTTCGTTGCGCGTGCCTGGGACCAGGTTAGAAAGATACTGGATGCGAATATCCGCATTCGCCTCTCGGTCTTCGCGATGACTGCGGTAAAAGCAATCCAAGTCAACTTCGTCGATCACCTCGCGATCTCAGAAAAGCTGGCCGTGTTCTCGCCGGTTCTCAGGAAGGTAAAGGGTTCTCCGACAACGCTGGCCCACCAGATTGCCAACAGCGGACTTCCGGTTGCAGCAGTTGACGCGTCGATGCGGCGCATGATCCGTCCGCGTGGCGCCTACGGGAAGCGTTTACGGTCCGCAGACCCCAGCTTCACCCATGCGAATTTAATCACGGATCTGAACACAGGCAAGGTCAGCGCAGCGCCACCCAAGCAGGTGCCGCCGCAACTGATCACCGACCAGGGGGTAATCAGCAAGCTCCCCGGGTCGCATTTGCCCAGCTGGCTGCAGTTGCTCATCAACTACCGGCTGGCCCTCCTGATTGCTGTTCTGTTTGTCCTGCTCCTCGCCGGGTTGTTTATGGGTCTGTTTGCGCTGGCTGCCGTAGTGGCGGTCGCCGCAATCGCGGCGTACATTTACGCGGGCAAGGAGGCTCAGAAAGAAGCAATCAGCCTTGCCATTGAAAACCCAGGCACGCTCGCCACGGACATTGCAAAAGCTCCACCGCAATCCGCTTTTTTCTTCACCGTGAGCGATCCAGTGGTTCCGGTTGCAGCGAGCGGCTCCACATCGGTCACTACCGCGACCACCGTCACTTCCGGTTCCGCCCAGGCACTTCGATTCAACGACGTTCAGTTGCACACGCCTGCCGCATCCGGAGCCGACAGCGTAGAGGCGGCCAACTTCCGCAACGCGGCGGTTCAGCTCAACCAGCGCCTTGCGATCCGTGCTCCCGAGCGGGTTATCACGGAGTTTGACCTTGCTAACGCGGGATCGAAGTTGTCCTCGGCCATCGATGCCTCTAATGCCTTCACGCGCCTCATTGCCACCCGGGTCCGCTTCTCTTTCGACCCGGGCTGGTTACTCCAGCCCGAACACCTGGTGCCGGCCATGGCATATCCCGATTTCCCGGACCCGATGTACGAAGATCTGCGCGACATTTCGAGTGAACTATTTCTGCCCAATCTCCAGCTCATTTCGCCCAATACAATCTCACTGCTTACGACCAACCCCGCATTTATCGAGTCCTACATGGTAGGGCTCAATCACGAGTTCGGACGCGAACTGTTGTGGCGCGAATATCCGACCGATGAGCGGGGCAGCTACTTCCGCCAGTTCTGGGATGTGAAGGGCATCATCAGTGAGACCGATCCGACGCTGACTCCTGAGCAGATCGCCGACATCTACAAGGATATCGATCCGATCGACCAATGGCCCTCGGCTTCCGACATCGGCATGCATCGCAACAAGAAACGGCCCCAAGGCGAGCAGCTGGTGCTGGTCATCCGCGGCGAGTTACTCAAAAAATACCCGAACACCATCATCTATGCGCAAAAAGCGCACATCTTCAAAGACGCGCACGGCGTTGCAGATCCGTCAAAGGATCCCGTTATTCTCGAGATCAAGACCGAGGCCGATATGAAGACCGAGGTGCAGTTTCCCCATCTTCCGTGCTGAGATCCAGCCAGACTTCCGATTCATCGGTTTCGACATGACCATTGCTGCGGCGCGCGGCGATGACAATCCGCAGCATGAGAACGACAACTGGGGCTATTACTTCATCATTCAGCAGATTCCGGGCGAGCCGCGCTTCGGCATGGATGTGAACTTCTCACCGGATGATCCGGCACATATCACCTGGAATGACCTGGCATGGGACAACTTTGATCAAGGCATGACGTTCATCAGTACCACAACGTCTCCTCAGCCGTCGTTTACGGGTCATTTGACGTCTGCGGAAAGGTCTCAATGGGGGAGCCATTCGGCCGATATGGCGTTCGTTCTGTATCAGGAGCCGGTGATGATCGCCGTGCACGCAAAAGAAATGTTGGAGAACGTGTCGTGAGACGCCCATGAGTTACGCCGATCAGTTGAAGGATATCCGCGCCGCGCGCAGTCAGCGCGAGCAGAGCCGCGAGCACTTGCAGACGCTACTCGTCGAGCAGTTGCGCTTGCTCCGCAAGCCCGATCAAGCGGCGGACGCAAACAACGATCAGCTGGGAGGTATCCGCAAACAGATTGTCGCGCAGCGCCAGCAACTGTCTGCAAAGGAGAGTGCAGTTGGAGCGTTGATCGATGGATTGTTTGTTGAACTTACGCCTCAGACGCTGGTCGAACAGTGGGATGACTCGGTTCCGATCATGCTGCTTCCCCTGCGTGTCGAGACCAAGTTTAAGGATGTGAATCAGGCCAAGCAACTGTGGGTTCGTGTCTATCCGGACGAGATTGCCATCACGACCCATGAAAAGGTCCTAACCGATCGCGAAGTCGACGGCGGGTTCGCGTATTGGAAGGCCTTGCGTGGTGCAGCGAGTGAAACGGCCCGCGCCGATGCCTGGCGCTCGCTTGCCGATAGGCTCGGCGCCAATCGAGCGGCTTGGGTTGCGCTCCAGACCAAGCCGCTGAACTGGGGCACACCGCCGCCCGCAAGCGATGACCTGTTAGAGTTTCCTGAGATAAACTCCACCAAACCGGACAACTGGACCGAGGCACCGCATAGCCGGGTAATGCCTGAGCGCTTCGTGCTGATGCTCTATCGGGGTGGGCAATTGATCTACAGCCAAATTGGGCAGCGTATTGCGGATCGCCTCATCGTCGGTCCTGCTCCCCTTGAGGACGAAGGCAATCCTTCCATCGCGCGCGACCCAGCCGATAATCAGCTGCAATATGGCCCCGACTTTGAATGGGTGCGTGACTTCCCGACGGCGGTCGCGAATGGAATGGCCTTTACGGTCGGCCTGAATGCCACAGATGTGCAGGCCGGTTTTGATCAGTTGCTTGTCCTTGGGCTCAAGCTCGCGACGGACGATAGCGATGGCAAGCAGTTGCTCGAAGACTTGATTGACGATCATCACTATTCGACCAAAGGCTTCAGCATTGTCCGTCAGGGCACCGCCACGAACAATACCAGCCTCAAGGATGCGCAATTTAGCTCCAGCGACTGGATGCACGGAGTGAGTTATTTCACCGAGGCGGGCGATCCCTTGTTCTCGCCTGTGAGCGATCCCGAGTTGGCGACCGATGGACAAAGGCTTGCCGAGTATATCGGAATCGATTACGGACCGCTCCAGCACATCAGCAATGCCGACGCCACTGATCATCGCGAAGCGGTGGCAATGAACCGGGCTCTTTATGCAGGCACATTAGGTTACTACTTGAACAGCATGCTCAATGAGGTAATGAGTGTGCCCGCCATGGAAAATCTCCGCGAATTTTCCACCGACTACGTGACTGGTCGAGGTCCGATCGCCACCGTCCGCGTAGGCAGCCAGCCATATGGAGTGCTACTTACGAGCAACTTCTCGAAGTGGGCGTATGGCCCCGGAATAGCCCGTCTCACCCCAATTGATGAATATGTGCGCAGGGTCCTGTTCTTTCTTGAGAGCCAATGGAAAAATGCGCAGGCCAGCCTCGCCCAGATCGGAAAATCAGGCAACGCCAGCTCTGACTTGATGAAGGTCCTCGGTCTGCAGCCCACCTCGGCCGACTACTACCACCGAGTAGGCTATAGTTACGACTACTTACGGAACCTCGATCAATTTGAACTTGGCGGCAAGGACTTTGGCGACGTTATCGGAAGCATGCTGGAGGGCATCGCGGGCCGGCAGTTGCTCGCCAATTTTGGATACCAGCCGCAACACGCAGACGGAACGCTGAAGCCGACACCGCTCATCTTTCAGCTTATTTACCAGCACTATCAAACGCGCCTCGACAATCAGAACCTGATTGACAATCTGCCGTTGGCTGAAGACCGCGGAATCAAGCCCTATGACCCGGCAAGCGGGAAGAACTATATCAACTGGCTTCTCGAAAATCTTGCCACTGTCGACAAACTGGAACAAGAGGACTTTGGCGCCGGTGTGACCAGGCCGAATGCCTTGCTCTATCTCATGTTGCGCAATGCGCTGCTGGTTGAAGCGTCGAACAGTGTGTACTGGCTTCTTGCTTCCCAGGACATTGTTGCCGAGGAGTTACTGCGTAGCCGGAAGTTTATGAACATCAGCACGCAACCCGACATCGCGCATTGGGAGGCTTTTCGCGCGCCGGCTAATCGTGTTCTCAACAACGAATCCTCGGCTCAGCCCCTGCTGAGCTATGTGCAGCAGGACCGATTCAAGGTCGTCAACGTGGGCCGCTACCTGGACCAGACGCGCGATGCTCTCACCACGCTGGCGCCGTTGCCGACGGCCAGGCTGGAACGCGTCTTCGCCGAGCATGTCGACACGCTGAATTACCGGCTCGACGCTTGGCAGGCAGCGCTGTTTGATCGTCGCGTGCGCCTGCAGAGACAACTCAGTGCCGACAACCAGCGGCGCACCGGCGTTTACATGGGCGCTTATGGGTATCTTGAAAACGTCAAGGTGGCTTCCGGCAGACGGTTGCAGGTACCGGACGACACTCTGCCTGAACCATTGCGCGGGGGCAACAACAACCTCTTCGTCGATCCGCAAAACGGCGGCTATGTCCATACGCCTTCGATGAACCACGCCACCGCCGCTGCCATTCTGCGCAATGGGTATCTGACGCATGCGTCTCCGGCCGACCGCGAGAAGCTTACCGTGAATATGTCGTCCGATCGCGTGCGCCTCGCCAAGGATCTGATCGACGGCGTTCGCAACGGCCAATCGCTCGAGGCGCTTCTCGGCTATCTGTTTGAACGGGGCCTGCACGACTGGACGACACGTGCGGTCACCCCCGTGATTCTCGACCAGCTCAAGCCGGTGTTTCGCGCGGCGTTCCCCATTCGGCGCACAAAGCTTCCCCGTCAGGGATTCAGCGATGAACCGGCTGAGGTCATTGACGACTTCTCCGTCACCAATGGGCTCGACCTGGCGAACATAACCGCAGATTTTCCGTATGGAATCTCGAATATGCCCCCATTGGATGCTGCGCAGATTGCAGCGATCAAGACTGAAAAGAGCCGCCTCGAAGGCGCGCTGGATGCGCTGCGCGACGTGCTTTCAGCCGAATCTGCATACCAGCTCGCCCTGGGCAACTTCGATCGCGCCGCCGCTGTCATGCAGGCTGTCTCAGGCGGCGCACTTCCGGTAGAGCTCGAGGTAATTCATTCCTCCCGAGGCAGTGATCTCGGCTTCACCAATCGCGTCGCACTTCAACTCGATCCCTCAATCAGTTCGAATCCTTGGCCCGGCATCCCAATGACCCGCCGCGCACGTACGGAAACTGCCTTCAACAAATGGGCTGGCGATCTGCTCGGTACCCCGTCGACCATTAAATGCGTCGCCAGGGCCGTTAATCCGGAAGGAGCTACCCTGCTGGACGGCGGAGGTAATCCGATCGAGGGTGTGGTCAGCCTTGCCGATTTCAAAGTTCAGCCGCTGGACTTTGTTTATCTTGTTCGAAAGAAGGTCGATTCGACCGGCTACTCGGAAATCGAGAGCCGGGTGCGTTACCAGTTTGCGAACGCGTTTGCTTTGCCGGATACAACCGTCGTCGAGATCACATTTGCAGACAGCGGTGGCGCGGCGGGCGACCGCTCGTTCGCCGAAATTCTGCCCTTCGCCAACGCCATTCGAGAGTTGGCCGGCAAGGGACGTCCGCTCCAGGCAAAAGATTTCGCGTCTGCGTCGAAAACCGTCGCTGCTTCGTCGGATAACCCTGGCAACATTCAGATCGCGGAACTGAAAACGCGCGTCGCGGGCATTCGCACCGATTTCGACGGACTGTTTGGTGATCTCGATACGGCCGCAGCGGCCGCAGATGCGCTGAAGACACAAGTTGCCGTCACTACCCTTCGGCAAAAGCTGCTCGCGATTGCCGATGCCGGAATCCCACACGCCTTCCCACTCTCGTCAACCGGCTTCGGAGATACAGAACGCAATTCACTGCTGGCGCAAAGCAAGTCACTTCATGATCGCTACGAAGCCGTGAAGGTCGCCTATGACCTGAGTCTCGCCACCGTGAATGCGCCTGGCGCCAAAGCTCCGCAGCAGTTCACCGAACTTACGGCCATGGCGCAAGCCTTCCTGGGGGAGGATTTCGTCCTACTCCCACGCTTCACCCTCGATGATCCGGCTGATGTCAGCCTCGCTGATCTAAACCGCGACCAGCTTCTCAACTATGCTCGCACCACACTGAACATGCCTCTTCCCGTTGAGGAGTGGCTTTCTGGCGTTTCTCTGGTGCGTGCCAACATGCACACGTTTGCGACGGTGCTGATGCTCTCTGATGCCTTCAATCAGCAGAGTCCCATGTGCCGCCCGATACAGGTCCCGTACCGAGATCAGGACAGCTGGCTCGCCATCGAATTCGCAGAAGGCACAACCATCGTGCATGACACCGTCGCTCTGCTCCAGTGCTTACCTCAGGGTTTCAACCCCAACGGCCCGCTAACAGGCCTGCTGATCGATGAATGGACGGAGACGCTTCCGCAAAAAGAAGAAGTATCCGGTATCGCGTTCAACTTCGATCAACCGAACAGCGCACCCCCTTCAGCGATTCTTCTCGCCGTCACTCCGCTCGAAGCCGGCCATTGGACCTGGGACAATTTGGCATCCACGGTTCTCGACACCTTTATGCGCGCCAGGTTGCGGGCAATCGAGCCGGACATAATCGATACCATGGGAGGGTTCAGTACCTTGCTGCCGGCCACACTATCCGAGTTCAGCACCAGCCGCAGCAGTATCTCGCTGGACTACCTGCTCAACATCAACTTCGTGGCAGAGGCCGTTGCGACCCTCACTGCCGCATCAGTCCGGAGCTGATCTATGCCGACATTGCTGCAGAGTGTATTTAAAGCCAGCCAGACCTCGGGCGCGAGTCTGTTTCTCAACCAGTATCGCGACCCGGCCGTGACCGCTTACAACCGGCTCGAGCCCCGCGCCCGCACGGAAGACTTCACGCGGAGCCTTCGTGCTGAGATTCGCGATCCCATGTGGATGCTGACGCGACAATGGCAAATGGGCGAATTCCAGGCCGAAGATGCGGGGTCTGCCATTGACGCACGCCTGCTCACCTCGCATGCACATCTGGACCGGATTTCGCTGCGCGGATCGCCTGCTCGTTCCTATACGCTGGATGTTCCATTGGAAACCATTGTCGAGCGCGAAACTATTCCGTTTACACACTCGCTCAAGGTAATCGTTGGACAGTTCTTTCTCAAGCTGCACACGCCTGCTCTGCGCACTAAATACCAGACTCTCTATTTGTCTGCCTTCCCAATTCCCGCCGGGAAAGAAGACAATTTCCGCGGTCAGACCGACGGTCTCGCCCTCTACACGGCGACTCAATCGCGCACATTGGACGGCCAGCTGCTGCTCGCTTCAATCAACGCCGGCACGCTCAATGCGGATGCGTCGATTGATGTTCCCGACCAGCTGACCATCGCAGGATATGCCAATCAGTTATCGCAATGGTTCACGCGTCAGTACGCTCAGCCGGAATCGGCAGCGGATAGTGCATGGGATCCGCAACGGCTGACGTACGAGTTCACCGCCGCGGCACCCTTGCCGGACCAGGCACAGCTGGTGCTTGAGGCGAACCGCTATCACGAGGGCACCATGGACTGGTTCTCCTTCGAAGTCGATCCCAAAGGCCAGTCGATCCAGATCGACAATCCTGCTCCGGTGGCCCAGTTTGAAAATCCGATATCGTTCCTTCCGGTTGCGGCTTCCTTTAAAGGAATGCCCAATCCTCGCTTCTGGCAGATGGAAGACCAGCAGATCAACTTTGGGAATCTCAATGCGAAAACCACCGACCAACTTCTGCTCGTCTTCGCCGAGCTCGGACTCATCTACGGAAACGATTGGTTCGTCATTCCCTATGCCCTCCAGGTGAACACGCTCTGCCAGATTGCCGGCCTAGTCATCACGGACGTTTTCGGAGACCGTACGCTCATCCAGGCTGCCGATGAAGGAGAAGAGAGCAACTGGCAGCACTGGAGCATGTTCAACCTGAGCAACAAGGACGAAATCGGCAGCTACAACCGCCAGTTCTTCCTACCCGCCGCGCTGACCCAATCGCTCGAAAGCGATCCCATCGAACAGGTCAACTTCCTGCGTGATGAGATGGCAAATATGGTGTGGGCTGTTGAGGACTACATCCCGGATGCCACCGATCAGGGAATCAACGGCAATGACGCAGCCGATAAAACCGGTGTGGTGCCGCCGCCGATTATCGGATCTCCAGCACCTATCCGTTACGTGCTCGGAACCACGGTGCCGGAAAACTGGATTCCTTTTCTGCCCATGCACCGGCCTGGCAGTGTTCAGGACATCCAATTTCAGCGAGCCGCAATGCCTAAGCTCGGTTCTCCGCCACGCGACGTAATCAAGGCCAAAGGCGTCATGTTGAACGAAGTGCCGTCACCCTACTATGTCAATGAAGAAGAGGTGCCATACTCGGGCACAATCCTGACGCGGCACTGGAAAAGAGCCCGCTGGTTCAATGGGCGCACCTACACTTGGATCGGACGTAACCGCGAGACAGGCAGAGGGCAGGGAAGCAGCAATTTGCGCTTCGATCAGATCGAAGCGCTTACCAATCAATAATGTCACTGATGGGGCTCAAGCCTCCGCACAATTCGATATTGGTCGAGTTGCTATGCGGTGCGGAATCAAATAAACATGCAGTGAATCCACAATTGTAGGAGACACAGGAAGGAGATCATCACTGCCTAGAGGAAGTGGAGGCGCGGCAGAACTGCGTCTCAAGTGTTGGGAATTGAGCAACCACTTGATATGGCGTTTGTGGCGGTGGACCGATTATCTTGATGCGCAACTGGCGCAGGGTGGCGAAAGATCACACATCACCAACGTTGGCCAGCAAACGATGCCCGCGAACGCGGCAGCATGTGCATCCCGGTTGCCAATCGAAGCTTCGTAAACCTCGTGTCCGGACTTTTCCCAATCCGGTGAATAGCCGCATTTCCTGGACGAGTCAAGGAATCCAATGGCTTCGCGATCATTGCGGCTTAGTTGACGATACAGTTAGCGCAAACTGCGGAATAGCCGAGAAACCAGAATTCGAGCGAGGTCCTAAAACTCGTTGCGGATTTGGCGCACGAGCTGCTTATAGATTTCGCCACCTGGATGCTGTTTTCGAAACCGCTCCATACTACGCAGAAGATCCAGTAGCAGCTCTTCTCTCGGTTGTTGAGGCACTACCGAGTGACTGGTACGCGGAGGTACAAGGTTCATGAACCGCAGATCATTTTTGGGAACGGGCGCGTCAGCCCTCGCCTGGGCTGCATTGACGAAAACGGGACATGCGCAGATGTTTCGCGGGCAGGTTCCAGACGGGCCTCTTGATCCAGACTGGGAATCGCTCAAGGCCTACCGCTGTCTGGATTGGTATCGCGACGCGAAGCTCGGTATCCGTCGTCGGTGCAATCGAGATTTTCAGCGACGATTCAGCTCAGACGGAGGCTCGCCGTAAGACCGAGGCTATGAAACGGCTCGCGTTTCTCGATCATCTGACTCAGATCCCAAACCGACGATTTGTCGAGATGTCTCTTGCAACGGCACTTGTTGAATTCAGCGTGCACAATGATCCTTTCGGGAGTACTGGTATTCGATCTGGACAAGTTCAAGGCCTTAAATGACTCATTCGGTCATGCCTGCGGTGACCGCGCCTTGCAGGAAGTGGCAAAGACTGTTGTTGGATCGCTGCGCCCCGCTGACATCGTTGGGCGTTGGGGCGGCGACGAATTCCTGGCCATCATTCGCAACGTGAATCACGAAATTCTGGGCTACGCTGACGGAACGTTGCGTCACGATGGTCGCTCAGATTTCGGTCCCAACTGATGACGGAGAAGCCATTTCCATGTCGATCTCGGCTGGTGCCACCCTGGCCTATCCTGGAGAGACAGCGGAAGAGCTCATTTCCAGGGCAGATAAGCTTATGTATCAGAGCAAAATCGCGGGCCGAGGGCGCGCATCCACTCATTAGAGTCCCCGATAGGGGAACGGTAACACTCTCTCCGTTAGGCGAAGGATCGGGCTAGGCCTTGGAGGGACAGAAGACGAAAAGCGCGGCCGCTGCGCAGTCTCGGATTGTAAGTACCACTTGGATGGAAGAGGAAATATCTATAGTCGGTGCTGCGCCGAGGCCGGCCAGCGAAGGCGTGAGTGATTCCAGGGAGTCGCTCAGAACATGGAAATGTTGATCTATGCAGAGTCGATCAATCGCGACCATATTCCCGTGCCGATCGGGATTCCGCCGAGCGTATAGGTGTCTCGGGCGCAGTATCTGAATGGGAAGAATTCTCATCGCCTGTTGAACGAATACGCGCGCCTCTTCGCAGACGAAATTGGGGCCGGCAGTTGTGGGCGCGCGGGCGCTCAGTTTCGACGAGTGGCAATGTGGCGGTTGAGCTGTGGTGGCCATAGGTCGAGAAGCAACAACCTCTAACGCCAGACGATGATTTCAACCTGGTGTGAACGGCCGAATAGCCGATTGGTCCGCCTACCAGCCGTGACCGCAGGCCACCATCTGCTAGAGAGTGGAAGCTTCACAGATCTGACCGGAATGGCAAGCCCGCGGTGCTTCCAAGGGGAGAAAGAGTCTGGGTGTCGGCGTCTTTCAGTGCTCCGATAATCAGGGTCGTCGCTTTCCTGCATTGACCTCTTTCACAACCCCTCAAGACGAAGAGAACGGGCCAGAGTTACTTTTCCCTCCCGTGCGCCTCGTTTCCCAGGGCTTCATGGCAGGGCGGCTGAGGGCCTCGGCTCACGCTGCGGTGAACAGGCTACGAGCCCCAACCTTAGACGGAACCTGGCCGTGTTGTTTTGAGGAGCCATGTAGCGGGGGCGCCGAAGTAAAGAGGGTGGGATTTTCTGGCCCTGCTTTGAATCCTTGGAATCAAACTGAACAAGAGCACTCCTCTGGCGCGAGCAATGGCGGAGCCGTCGCCCTGATTTCTGTCGCAATGGACAAGTCGTCTTTTCAAAAGAGACCTGTGTGGTCGAGGTCGAACATTCAAGCTGGTATCAAAGATACAGAGATAAATCACAATTCTCAGTTGCGTTCGTTTGCGCGAAGCGCACGTCGAAGTTGATTCAAAAGCCGACAGGCAGGATGTGTCAGGCAACTCCAGATTCAGGAACCTTATCGCAGACCAAGCGAAATCCATAATCAGAGTATTTGAATTCCGGCGGTATGCTGGACCTTGTGGAGCATCGTGAAATCTTGATTTGATGTCGCCATGAACCTCCGCGCGAAGCCTTTCGCTCACCTTCTCTCGGTCCCTGAGGATTCCGGTCAGGTGAAATCGCATAATAGTCGGCACCAAACCAGTCGCTGCACCACTCATGCACGTTCTCGCACATGTCAAATAAGCCGTAGGCGTTTGGTTGTGACTGCCCAACCGGCTCCGGGCCTGTCTTCCAACGGTCGTGGTAGCCCGGACGCGATGTAGGAGGACTATTGCCCCAGGGAAATAACATTCCCTCCGCACCGCCCCGCGCGGCCCGCTCCCACTCAGCTTCTGTAGGAAGCCGGTAGTGCGAACCCGTCACTGAAGTTATCCACGCACAATAGGCCATCGCGTCGAACCACGAGATCGCAACCACGGGCTGCCGAGGATGAGAAA
The DNA here is from genome assembly GCA_963814335.1 of uncultured Acidobacteriaceae bacterium. Taxonomy (GTDB): domain Bacteria; phylum Acidobacteriota; class Terriglobia; order Terriglobales; family Acidobacteriaceae; genus Telmatobacter. The sequence continues at coordinate 517,005 of CAWFCO010000006.1, forward strand.
AATGGGGATCGCTCCAGAATGGCGGCGGCATAGTACCGGTAGCGTCAAGAAACCGGCTATACTCACCGACCGTGACCTGGGTTGTAGCGATGGCAAAGGAATCCAGCCAGACACGATGAACAGGGCTTTCCGCAGCTTGTCCGGTCTCGGAACCGACGGAGAACCAGCCGGCAGGAATGTGGATCAGGAATGGATCGTTGGACGGCATGCGATAGCTCACAAGAATCAGGATGGACCATTCGGTCCATCTTCTCTATTTTGATGCTCCTTTTGGGAACGTGCTAGCGTGACTGAAATTTGTGATCCGTCCCGGAAACCTTTCGACTATCGATAAAGATTTAATGCGATTACGCTGACAATCGGATCTGGCGCTGTTTGCGGAATGATCAAGGTGAAGATGAGTTCCGAAATATCGACATGGCGACTCGAATTTAGTGCGGAATTGCCGGTCCTTTGCAATAGCGTCTCCAATCGGAGTACGCTTCGTGAACCTCCGAGTAGTCCATTTCCAGGTCTTGCCCAATCTGCCTCCAGGATTATCCGAGCCAGCGGCAATTAACGATCTCCTGAGCGAACGGTGGCAGTTTGGCGAACTCGGCCTGTTTACGATCGACCAGGGCTGCGTGAGGACGATTCACATTGTATTGTCGTCGCCATGCCGACATAAGTGGAGTAATGGCCTTCGTCGATGAGCGACTTGGCGATGAGGCATCAGTCCAGAAGGCGGTCGTCCGCCGGGACGTGAAAAAACTCTACTCAGAACGCAGGGCTACCAGCGGATCGACGCGCATCGCGCGGCGCGCAGGCAGATAGCACGCGATGGTTGCCACGATCGTAACCAACACCGTCGCTTCCAGGAACGTGGCCGGATCGGTGCTGCTAACCCCATAAAGAAGGCTGGACATAAGCCTAGTCATGAGCAACGCACAAAACAGGCCGGCCGCGACGCCGAGCAGAGTGAGCGTTGTTGCCTGACGCACCAGCATATAGAGAATCGCATTCGGCGGAGCGCCAAAAGCCAGTCGCACACCAACCTCCTGCGTCCGCTGACCGACGTTATACGAGGTGACGCCGTAGATTCCAATCGCTGCCAGAACCAGGGCCACCAGAGCCAGAATGTCGAGCAGGATAAAAGCAATCCGGGGAGCCGAGGTGACATTGCCCATGATTTCCGGCATGGACCTGACTTCGAATATAGGTTGGTTCCGGTCCACTGCCCAGATAGCATCACGGATTTCGGGAAGAATCGTGTCCTGCGGGAGCGCCGTTCGCACGACCATGCTCATGGTTTGGTCTGGCGCCTGCATATAAGGGAAGTAGATGGTAGCCTCAGGTGCTGCGCTCAGCGATGAGTCGCGTACCGCGCCGACAACACCAATGACCTCCCGGGGAATGCGTGAGCCGTAGGGAAGGACGATGTGTCTTCCTAAGGGGTCTTCGGTTCCGAAATACTCCCGCGCGAGAGTTTGATCGATGACGACGACTTGCGGATGCTTTAGGTCGTCGCTCTCTGCGAAGCTCCTGCCTTGCAACAAAGGAATCCGCATGGTTTGAAAGTACCCAGGGCTAATGTCCCGATAATCGGCAGAGGGTGTCACGTTGGATCCGGGCTTCTCCCGGACGACGAAGGGTCCGCGGTCCATATCGTCCTGACTGAGCGGTACGATCTCAGTCAACGCAGCCGACTGCACGCCAGGCACACTGCGAACACGTTCCAGGAAGTCATGAAATGCTGCGCCTCGCTTCCAAGGGTCTCGATAGGGTGAACCGGCGGCATCCTCGGACAGCTTGATCCGCAGAGTCAGAAGCCGGTTCGGTTCAAAGCCCGGATTGATGGATAGTAAGCGCGAGAAACTTTTGATCATCAGGGATGCGCCTACCACCAGCACCAGCGCGAGCGCGCCCTCCACAACCACAAGGACGGTGCGTGTTCCCCGTCCCCGCACTTCACCGATCGTTCCCCGTCCTCCATTCTTCAGCCCATCCTGCATATTGCTGCCCAACAGCCGGAGCGGGGGAATCAATCCAAACAGGATCCCCGTCGCGAGGGATACAACCAGCGTGAACACGATCTCGCTCATCCCGAGATGGATCGCCGGCATTGTCACTTCGTAGGCCGCATTGGGAACAGGTATCTGGGCCGGTCCATAGTGGGCCCACAAATGCACACTTCCCAGCGCCAGGAGCAGGCCCAGCATTCCTCCAAGAATCGCCAGCAGGGAACTCTCCACAAGGAATTGCCGGACAATCTGCTTTCGTGTGGCTCCGAGTGAGATGCGCACAGCCATTTCCTGTCGTCTACTCATGCCGCGCGACAGCATCAGATTGGCAACATTCGCGCAGGCGAGGATCAGAATGAATCCCACTGCGCACTGCAGCACCAGCAGTGCTGGCCGAATGTACTCCATGCGCACAGATTCCCACGGCACCAGAACGGTGCCGAATCCCTTGCGGTCGGGCCGCCGTTGGGCGATCCGCGCCATCGTCGCACTCATCTCGGCTGCCGCCTGGCGGACGGTCGCGTGCGGCCGCAGCCGACCGAAGACACCTAGGTCGGAATCGGCGCGATGTAGCCATCCCTTGTCAAATGGAACCACAACATCGACCGGGAACACCTGATCGAAGGAAGCGGGCAACACGCCGATGATGGTGTAATCCTCGCCGTTGAGCGTCATGCTCTGCCCGCAAACGGCTGGATTTCCCTGGTACTTCCGCTTCCAGTAGCGGTAACTCAGAACCACCAGAGTGTGCCGCGCATTTTCCTCTTTGGGCAGAAAAGTTCTTCCCACCACGGGGACGATTCCGAAAAATGCTCCGAAATTGGTGGTGACGCGCAGTCCGGCCACCTGCTCCGGCTCCCCATTCCCCGTCACCGTGCCGGTGCCGTGCTCGAAGAGAAAGAGATCCTCAAACGCATGGAACTTTTGCTCTCTCCAGTCGAGGTAGTCCTGCCCGCTTGGTCCAACCCGGCTTAACCCCGCTCCTGGATTGCTGTCCCAGATCACAACCAGGCGACTGGCGGCGCGTACGGGCAATGAACGCAAAAGAATTCCGCGCACCAGCGCAAAGACGGCTGTATTTGCCCCGATGCCCAGCGCCAGAGTGACGACGACGGCGGCGGTGAATGCCGGCGATTTCTTCAGAATCCGCAGCCCAAACCGCACGTCCCGCAACAGCGTTTCTGCCCAGTGCCAGCCCTGGGCTTCGTGCGATTCTTCCCGGTAGCGTTCGAAGCCGCCAAACTCAATGCGTGCCTGTCGCTCGGCTTCCGCCCGTGAAATCCCGTTGCGTTCAAGGTCGTCCGCGCGATGCTGAAGGTGGACCCGCAGTTCTTCTTCCAGTTCATCCCTCATTGCCGAGGGGTGCACGAGGCCGGACCAGCAGGCCCGCACTGCGTCGAGGATTCTCATAGCTCTCCCGGTTGCGCGGAAAGCGCACACGCAATGGCCGCGACCAGTCGATTCCAGCTTTCTGTTTCAGCCTGCAGCCGCTTTCGCCCCGCAGCCGTCAGTTCGTAAAACTTGGCGCGTCGATTCGCATCGGAGACACCCCATTTCGTCTTCAATAGTCCCTGACGAACTAATCTGAACAGTCCCGGATACAGCGCACCCTGCTCGACCATAAGTGCCTGTCCTGAAATCTGCGCGATGCGCAGCAGAATGCCATATCCGTGCAAAGGACCGAGCGAGACTGCCCGCAAGATGAGCAGATCGAGAGTCCCTGGAAGAAGTTGAGCCTGATCGGGCATGTCGGATCTCTCCTATATAGATTAGGAATGTATAGCCTCTCTCCTAAGCTGTCAAGGGGAGAGAGTGTTGCTCGCTTTAGTGCGGCCGAATGGGTCGGAATCCGCCGAGGCAGGAGGGCTCGTAGCCATTTTCCGGCGATTTCTGCTCCGCACTCTTCCACAAGATTGCGACAGCCCTCGTGGAACAGACGAGTATCCTGCATGCGTATCTAAATTTGCAGATCTTTGGCATTCATAATTCACCAACAGGCACGTCATCTATATGAAGGTTCAGGAGCCCCAACCCGTGAGTACCGCGTTCGCCCATCCTCCGGCGGTTGAACAGAGCGAAACTGTCTCGCGCCTGTTCGCGGCGCATTACCGGCGCGTTTTATATGCCGCCTATCGCATAACCGGCGAGCTGGCCGATGCGGAGGACATCGCGCAAAGCGTCTTTCTACGGTTGGGTACAGGTTTAGTTCCTGAGCCATCGAATATGGGGAGTTACCTCTATAGGGCTGCGATTAACGGCGCTATCGATCTGGTCCGAAGCCGCAAGAGAAGGCTATCGGAGCCGTTGGAAGTAGCCGAGCCGTATGCATCCGACGCGCCTGGATCTCGCCCCGACGTTGAGTTCGACAACCGCGAACTGGTGCGGCATCTGCGCCAGGCACTGGCCGAACTCAGCCCAAGGGCAGCGGAAATCTTCGTCCTTCGCTACTTCGAGGAAATGGACAACCGCGAGATCGCACATTCTGTCGGGAGATCGCAGGCGTTTGTGGCCGTCACCTTGTACCAGGTGCGATCCAAACTGAGGAAACGACTCTCTGAGCTCTATGGGAGGACAGGATGAATCAGGAGGAGAAATCTTTGTTCGAACGGGCCGTGCTTGGCGTGCGTGCAGATCTGCCGGATGCGAATTTGACCGAGGCGTCTGCCAGGAGAGTGGCCGATACCCTTGGAATTTCCACAAGTACGGAGGTGCTTCAGCGTATCATCCACAGCTGTGACGACGTCCAGCGACTCTTCGGTGCCTATCGCGCCGGTGCGCTTTCCGAAGCCAGATCCGTCCTCGTGAGCTCCCATCTGCGTGAATGCGGTATCTGCCTTCGCAAGTTCCGGCAGGGTTCCGAAGGCGCAGTTGTGGACTGGTCGGCTCCGAGCGTTGTATCCGCCCGTCGTCCTCGCATCGGCTGGAGTTGGGCCTTCGCCACCGCGATCCTACTTGTCTTTGGTGTAGTTCTGTACCGGACCTACTGGGCGATTCCCGTCGGCGTCCGTGCCGAGGTGCAAACAGTTGACGGCACGGCCTATCTGATCTCTGGAAACACGGACCAACCTGCCAGACCGGGAACCGAATTGAGGGAAGGGGAGCAGTTGCGTACAGGTGGCAGCTCGCGCGCCGTTCTGCGCCTGGCCGATGGCTCGATCGTCGAAATCAACCAGCGCAGCGTTCTCAACGTTGGAGAGCGCGGACAAAACACGACGGTGTCGCTCCATCATGGTGCCGTCATTGTTCAGGCAGCGCATCGCTCCTCGGGGCATCTCTATGTCCGAACTCCTGATTGCCGTGTCGCGGTCAAAGGAACAGTCTTTTCGGTAGATACCGGACTGAAGGGTTCGCGAGTCGCTGTGTTGAAGGGATCCGTGCAAGTGGTTCATGCCGGTATCCATTCGCTGCTACAGCCTGGGCAGCAGCTGGCAACCAGCGAATCGTTGGCGCCCGAACCTCTTGAACAGCAGATTGCCTGGAGCCCGAATCGCAACCAGTACATCGGTCTGCTGGCAGAGTTGTCCAATATTCAGCACCAGATTGCCCAGGTTCCATTTCCACAACCCCGTTATGGCAGCGACCTACTAGCTCGCGTGCCAAAGGACACGCTGCTCTACATCAGCGTTCCGAATTTAGGCCAATATCTATCCCAGGCCAACAACGTCTTCCAGGACCAACTGAGTCAAAGTCCGCAGCTCCAGCAGTGGTGGAGCAAGACCCACGGGAACAACCCGAACGCGCTGAACGATGCGGTGGCCAAGATCTACGACCTAAGCCAATATCTCGGCAACGAAGTGGTGGTGGTTGGTTTCGGAAACGAGAAGCAATCTGGTCTCGCGGTCATCGCCGACGTGCAGCGCAGTGGGTTAGAGCAGGAGATGAAGCAACTGCTGTCCCAGGATCCCAAGCAGCTTGTCGTGCTCGACCCTGCAACCTTGGCCACAGCCTCGATGAACACCAAAACAGGTGGCCATGGATACGTCCTTGTGCGAGATCACGAGGTCGTCTTCTCTAAAACGCTGGAGTGTCTTCGCCAGGTCAATGCGCAGCTGAACGCTGGAAGCAGCGGATTCGCTGCCGGAGATTTCGGCAAGCAGATTGGCGCGGCATACGATCGCGGTACCGGAATCATTCTTGCAGCGAATCTCCACGCGATGATTCAGAGCAAGATCAACCAGGAAGCGCGAACGGGCAACAAGGGGCTCGCAATTGAAAGCACGGGTCTGAATGGACTGCAATACCTGATCGCCGAGCATCGCGAAGTCAACGGGCTGCCGCAGAATCACCTCAACGTCGAATTCGCCGGTATGCGGCAGCGTATCCCATCCTGGCTTGCCAGCCCGGCACCGATGGCATCGCTCGACTTTGTTTCGCCCCATGCCTCCGTGGCTGTTGGCGTCCTCACCAAGGATCCTGCCGCCATCGCCGACGACCTGATGCAGATTGCGACCGAGGAGAAAGGGAAAACGGTCGACTGGAACGATCTCGATTCCAAGCTCCAGGTTAGCGTGCGCAACGACCTGCTCGCGAACCTGAGTGGAGAGTTTGTGGTTGCGCTCGACGGCCCCGTGTTGCCTACGCCCTCCTGGAAGATGGTGGTGGGCGTTAACAACCCCGGCGCACTTGAGGCTGCGTTCGAGCGCTTGACCACGGCGATAGGCAGCCAGTTGAAGGGACACCGGGCGCATCCTCTCATCATTGAATCGAGCACGGACGAGGGGCGGCGCATGTACGATATGCGCGACAGCAAATCGGGAAACATCCTGGCGTACTACACGTTTGCCGATGGCTACATGATTGTTGCACCGAGCCGGGCGCTGGTTGCCGATGCACTGCATTCACACGCGACCGGTGATTCTCTGGCGCGCTCGGCTTCATTTCGCGCTCTACTTCCACGCGACGAGAACGAAAACTATTCCGCGGTTGGCTACCAGAACCTCGGCCCTCAGTTGACACCACTGCTCGCGCAATCCGATGGAGAGACGGCGAATGCTCTGCGCAAGCTCGCCGCCGACTCGCACCCCACGGTAATCTGCGCCTGGGGACACAAAGATCGCATCGAAGTTGCCAGCGATAGCAGCCTGTTCGGTTTCGACTTTTTCACCCTCGGTGCTGCGCTCCATAGGAACAAAACAGATACTTTGTCCGTAAACAGATAGTATGGCCGTGATCGAACTCGATGGACTCGTGGTGAAGCTAGGCGGAAGGGCCGTCCTCGACGGGCTGACGGGCCAGTTGCGCGGTGACGCAATTGGCCTGCTTGGACCGAACGGCGCAGGAAAATCCACTCTCCTCAACACGCTTCTAGGCTTCCACAAGCCCGCCGCGGGAGCGGCGCGGGTCTTCGACCTTGATGTCTGTCATCATCGCGCGCTCATCCGCCAGCGTATCGGCTACATGCCTGAGAACGACTCGTTCATTGGCAACATGAGCGGGGTACACTTCGTCCGCTACATGGCCGAGCTCGCTGGCCTGCCTTCGCGCATGGCTCTTGAACGCGCGCATGAAGCTCTCTTCTATGTCGGTCTCGGAGAGGTACGGTATCGAAAAGTGAGCACCTACTCACTCGGCATGAAGCAGCTTGTCAAGCTTGCTCAGGCCATGGCGCACGGGCCGCACTTACTCATTCTCGATGAGCCCACCAATGGTCTCGATCCTCTGGCGCGCCAGCGCATGATTCATACGCTTCAGGAAATTCGCAAGCAGGGCAGCATCCGTCTGCTCATCTCTTCGCATCTTTTGCGTGACATCGAAGACACATGCGATGAAGTGCTCATGCTCAAGCAGGGTCGACTGGCGGGCCTTTGCAACCTCAAGGAGGAGCGTGGCGCAAATCGGAATTTTGTCGAGCTGGAAGCAGTTGGACCGGTGGAACAGTTCTCGAACGCGCTGCGCGCGCTCGGTTGTGAGTGTGCGTCGTTCTCCAGCAACAGAATCAAGCTCGTCATGCCGGACCACATACAGATGCGTGATCTCTATTCCGTCGCAGCCGGCAATCAGGTACAGATCCGCCGCATCAATCGACGGGGTGATTCGCTCGAAGACATCTTCCTGCGTGCCATGGACGAAGCGTCGGAGAGGGGGCAGCTTGTCGGTCTATAAGGGTGAGTACAAGGCCTATACCGGCCCCATAACTCCGTTTTGGGCGCGCATCGGTGTCGTTGCCCGCTATGCCTATCTTGAGGCAATGTCGTCGCGCTTCACCGTCGTGTTGCTCCTAGTCTGCTATATACCGGCTCTGGTCTTCTTTGTCGGCATTTATCTGGCCAACAATCCGCTCGCCCGGATGGTCCTCATGCGTGGTTCTTCATCGCCGTTTGCCATTGACGCCGGTTACTTTCTCCGCGTGCTCTCTTTCCAGTCCTGGATCTCGCTTGCGCTCACGGCCTGGGCTGCGCCGCGGATGATCTCCTTTGATCTCACGGACAATGCGTTGCCCATCCTGCTCAGTCATCCTATCTCTCGCCTCGGATACGTGACGGGGAAGTTTCTGGCCATGTTTTCACTCCTCTCACTGGCCACGTGGATTCCGTGTCTGCTGCTCTTTGCGTATCAAAGCTACTCGTCGCCGCAACCATGGTTTGCGGCCAACTTGCGCATCGCATGTGGCTTATTCATCGGCTCGATCCTTTTTATTACGCTGCTCGCCTTACTCGGTCTCGCGCTCTCGGCGTTCGTCAAATGGAAGGTGGTTGCCACCGGCATTATCTTCGCTGCCGTTCTGGTTCCCGCCGGCGTTGGCGGCATCATTACCGCCGTCTTGCGCTCCAATTGGGGGTTCCTGCTTAACCTGCCCGTTGTGATGACTGAGCTCTGGCAGCGCATGCTGGGGGCGTCGCCCGTCTTCGTCCGCCTCAAACCTCTGCCCACCTCGGCGATTCTCATCATGTTCATGGTTGTGCTCCTCATCTGCAGTGCCATGCTCAACGCTCGCATTCGTGCCCGCGAAGTGGTGCGGGGGTGAACGGGATGACCGACCGTATTCTCTTCGACAACGTCTCCAAGTTTTATGGTGAGGTACTTGGCGTCAATCGCGTGTCGCTAAGCATTTCTTCCGGCATCACCACCCTGGTCGGCCCGAACGGCTCCGGCAAGACCACTCTCATGAATCTGATGACCGGTCTTGTGCAGCCGACGAGCGGCAGTATCTCCGTACTCGGGCTCACACCTGCCGACGCTGACCGTTTCTTTCGCTCCGTCGGCTACTGCACGCAGTTCGACTCCTTCCCGCGCGGGCTCACCGGTTGGCAATTCTTGCTCGACAGCCTTCTGCTCTATGGCATGAGCCAGAGCGACGCCCTTCGGCTCGCGCAGGATGCCGCCGATCGGGTACGCCTCGGCGATGCAGTGAGCCGCAAGATCGCAGGATACAGCAAGGGCATGCGACAGAAGATCCGTCTCGCCCAGGCCATCGCTCATCACCCGCGTGTCCTGATCCTCGACGAACCGCTCAACGGTCTGGACCCGATCGCGCGCGCTGAGTCTCTTGCGCTCTTCGAGGAGCTGGGCCAGCAAGGCATGCATCTGGTTATTTCCAGTCATATTCTGGACGAAGTGGACCGCATCTCCGACCGCGTCGTACTCATCACTGGCGGCTACGTGGTAGCCGAGGGCGCTATACGTGATGTCCGCCGGGAGGTGCACGACAAGCCAATGCAGGTGCTCATCCGTTGCGACAGGCCGCAGTGGCTGGCCTCCCGCATGTTCTCTCTCAATCACTGCGTCGAGGCAAGACTACATGCCGATGGGAGCGGCGTCTTTCTGCGTACCGGAGATATCGATGCCTTCTATCTGCTCCTGAATAGCATCGCCTCCGACGAGTCCATCAACATAGACTCCGTGACTCCAGTCGACGACGACACACAGGCCATCTACCAATACCTAATCGGCTCGGAAGGGAGCGCCCTGTCATGAGTCAGAATTCCAATGCACCCGCAGGTCTATTCATCCGACAGCCTTGGGGTCTATGGTGGCTGCAAACACGCCGCGCCGTACGCATCGAGTTGCGCCGCAACCTGTTCTCATGGCGCGCGTGGTGGGTTTACTTTCTCGCCTTTGTACCCACCTTCATCATCCTCATTCATGTTGCATTCGATACGCACCCTGCCTCATCGCTTGGTGAGGACACCAATATCCTCGCAGGAATCGTGCAGTTCTACTACATACGGCTCGGCATCTTCTTCGGGTGTCTTGGGATCTTCTCGCGGCTCATCCGCGGGGAAATGGTGGAGCGTAGCATCCATTTTTATCTGCTTGCTCCCGTACGCCGCGAAATCCTGCTGCTTGCCAAATACGCTGCCGGCACATGCAGCGCACTGAGCTTGTTTGTGACTGCAATCGTCGCTGACTTCGCGCTTATCTACCTTGCACTGGGTCCTGCGGGCCGCGACTATGTCTTTCAGGGACCGGGACTCGGTCAGCTCGAAGCCTATCTTGCCGTCACCGTTCTCGGTTGTCTTGGATACGGCGCGGTCTTTCTCCTGCTCAGCATGATCTTCCGCAATCCCACGCCTGCCGCAATGGTCGTCTTGGGATGGGAGGCAATCAACCCGATCATGCCCTCGATCCTTCAAAAGATCAGCGTCGCATCCTATCTACGCCACCTGATGCCCATCACCATACCGGGCGACGGAATCTTCGCACTTCTCACGGTCCAGACCGAACCCGTGAAAGGATGGGTGGCTGCCGTAGGACTCGCGCTGCTCACTGCCGTTGTGCTCACCTACTCGTGTTTCCGCATGCGCCGCCTCGAAATCCGCTACACCACAGAATAGTTGCAGTTTGTTCACGCGTAGTCTCCTCGACAATTCGCTCGTCGATGTTCCGCGGGCCGAGCGAGGAGCGCATGTTCTTCTTGTTGATCGCTACTGCTCCCACTTCCATGGGGAATCATTTCGGCTTTGGTTCCAGATTACGTGATTACTCATGTCGCAGCGCATCCATCGGCTGCACACGCGCCGCACGCCGTGCCGGAATCCAACTGGAGGCAAGCGCCACAAGGAGAAGAGCCGCGGCCGCTGCGGCGATCGAAAGTGGATCGTTCGGCGAAATGCCATAAAGCATCGACTTCACAAGGCGCGTCAGCGCCAGAGCTCCAGCGAGTCCCACCGTGATGCCCGTGAGCGCGATCCAGGTACTCTCTCGCAGCACCATACTGCGTACCTGCGCAGGAACCGCACCGAACGCCATGCGAATGCCAATCTCATTGGTCCGCTGCGAGACTGAATACGACATCACTCCGTAAATGCCGACGGCGGCAAGAGCTAGCGCAAGCAGGCCAAAGCCCGACGTCAGGGTGACAAACATGCGTTCCTGGATCATGTCAGCGGCAATTTGTTCGTTCTCTGTACGCACATCCACGAGCGGTAAATCCGGGTCGACATTCCGCACTACCTTACGCAGCTCTGGCACAATCGCATCGGGAGCCAGCCGCGTACGCACCTCATAGGTCATACCGTCCACACTCTTCTGCTGCACGTACGGCATGATGAACTGCGCCGGCGGCTCCTAGCGCAGATTCGTATAGCGCGTGTCTCCGCAGATACCCACAATCCGAATCCACGCGAGTTGCGTGAGTAGCGGCATGGTTGCGATCGTCAAGTTTCCGTACCTCAGCCCGGAGTCGATTCCTGTTTTTCTTATCGGCCGGGGAAAGATAACGATGCACCGATTTCAACTCTTCACGCCCCATACTCAGTTCGCTTAGAGAAAGTAGATATTGCACATTGGTTTCAATGTGCGATTTCATACGTTACTTTCGTAAGCGACAGATATCGGATCGTAGAACGATGATGCCAAGGTGGTATTGCACGTGGCATTCTCTGGAAAGTACAGTGCATTCAATCTATGGGGAGTGGTGAGCCAGAAGTTTCTTCTACGCCGGCAGTTGGATCTGGGAATTGCAACTTCTCCCCGTGATCAGAGGCGGGAAAGATGAACCCGATCGGCGCAATCCCTCGTAGCAGCTCCTTCACTTGTCGAAGTCGAGCGCTTTTGGCGGCGTGTATGGTTCTTGGCGCCGGCCTTTCATGGGGTGCGGAGAAGGCCACTGCTGTTCCCTCTGTGGTCACTTCAATGCAATCGCTGCAGACCATCGACAACCTGCATGCGAGTCTCGGGATTCCAGTTGCCCTTGAGGCGACCGTGATCTATTCGCGCGGCTATCAGCGGCTCCTTTTTGTGCAAGACCATAACTTTGCGATTTTTGTCGATCCTCCCTCGACTGCTGCCTATGCACCTGGTGAACGAATTCGGATCCTTGGAACGACCGCTCCAAGCTTCAAGCCGAATCTGGTGGCGAAGTCGATCCGTGTGATTAGCCCCGGTAAGGCTCCGGATCCGGTGCAGGTTCGATTCAACCAGTTGCTGGAGCCGAGTCTTGATGCACGCCTTGTTCGAGTGCGAGGCAAAGTGCGTGCCGCCGACCTGGTCTCGAGTCGAACCAGCCCTCCAGTGGAGAGCGCCATCCTCCAGGTGACCACCGAGGGCGGACATCTGGAAGCATATGTGGACAGCCACGATCTCAAAGCGATGCGCGCACTTTTGGATGCTGAAGTTGAGATGACCGGCGTGAACGCGGGAAAGTTCGACGACAAGATGCAAAAGACCGGTGTGGTTCTGTATGTATCTCGGCTCGCCGACATTCAACTGATCCATAGTGCAGCGACAAAACCGTGGTCCATTCCTCCAGTGGCCATGGATCAGATCCTTTCAACGTATGACGTCAATGACCTGTCTAAACGCGTGCGCGTCGTAGGTACGGTGACCTACTTTCAACCAGGATCAGCGGTTGTGCTACAGAGCGGAAAGAAGAGCCTTTGGATATCAACCTATACGCATGAGCCAATTCGAGTCGGGGACATCGCTTCGGCAACTGGTTTCCCGAACGCACGCAATCGCGCGCTTTCACTTGTGGATGGGGAGATTCAGGACAGTGGGGTATTCGATCCGATTCCACCGCACATAGCCAAATGGAATCAGTTGGCACTCTGGGACGAAAGTAAGCCGGTCGGCCATCAGTACGACCTGATTACGACCGAGGGTACAGTGCTTGCAGAAGTGCGGCAAGGCCTCGAGGACCGGTATTTACTCTCCTCTGAAGGTCATCTTTTCACGGCGGTTTATCGACACAGCCGCGGCGGCGAGCAGCTCCCGCCGATGCGTCAAGTTCCCGTCAGTTCCAAGATACGGGTTACTGGAATCTGCATGATCGAGGATGGGAATATTATTCACACCGGGCAGGAAGTGCCGTTCACCCTGCTCATTCGTTCCTATGACGATATTGCGGTGGTCGAGGGCCCTCCGTTCGTCAACACTCGCAACCTCCTTTACATTGTTGCAATTTTGATCACCCTTCTGTTTCTTGGAGGACTGATGGCTTGGAGAAAAGAGCGGCTAGAAGTCCATCGAACAGCCATTTCCGCGTGGATCGAACGCAAGCGGGGCCAAATCCTAGAAGACATCAACGGGACGCGCCCCCTCGTGGAGATTCTGGAGGACATCACCCAACTTGTATCGAGCAAGCTCAGCAGCTTTCCTTGCTGGTGCGATCTTGCCGATGGTCGGCGCTTCGGCATCCACCCCCACACGCTCGATTCGTTCCGTGTGGCTCAGCAGGATATTACAGATCGCGCCGGGTCGGTGCTCGGTACCATATCGGTAGCACTGAGTGAAAACAGAATGCCTAAACAGGAGACCGAGGCATTGAAGACCGCTGCGGCCCTGGCAGCGCTCGCAATGGAGACGCGACGCCTCTTCTCGGATCTCGTCCATCGTTCCGAGTTCGACGAGCTTACGGAGATTCAGAACCGGTTTTCCTTTGAAAAGCATATTGAAGAGAATGTCCTTCGGGCGCAACTGCAGGGTGGAGTGTTCGGTATCATATTCGTCGACCTGAACGACTTCAAAAGAGTGAATGACAATTATGGGCACTTGGTAGGGGATATGTTTCTTAAACAGGTCGCGACCCGCATGAAACATCAGCTTCGCGATCGAGATGTGCTGGCAAGGCTCGGAGGCGATGAGTTTGCCGTACTGCTGCCTTCCGTGCACAATCGAGAAGAGGTGAACGAGATCTCAAAGCGGCTGGCACGTGTTTTCGACGAGTCATTCGCGCTCGATAGCTACGTCGTCGCTGGGTCGGCAAGTTTCGGATGTGCTCTTTATCCTCGAGACGGCACGACAAAGGACGAACTTCTGAGTGTGGCCGATGCATCCATGTACATCGACAAGCAGACCCACAAGGAATCGCTTCGCGCGACACGGCTGGTCCTTTCCTGAGAAAGAGTCTTCCAGATTGAATTACGTGGAGAGTGGTCCGATCTCTCCTTCTCCTCTTGACCCACGAGCCCACTGCGCCAATGTCGACGAAGCTTGAACGAGTGGAAATCGACCGTGAAGCTGGCTGAGGCGAGCAGATTAGTCACGACTTTCGTTGAGTGCCGATGATGGCCCGCTTGGAGTCTGAGGGAACCATTTGTCGTTTCTCCATTGCAGGCATATCCATCCAACCTCGCATAGAGGTCTGCTTGCTCTCAGAGTAGCTGGACTGGAATCTGTCCAGGCACTGCAGGAGGCAGTTCCTTTGCGCGGCAGTATTGGTTCCCACAACAGAATGTCTTGAGGTTTTTTGCGCGCTGGCAAAGCGGGAAGAAGGCCGTGTGCGCTGGCTAAAAGCATAGGAAGAGTCCGATGCCAGGTTGCGACATCTTGGAACCATTTGATTCGCCTTGCAGCGAAAGACTCCCGGATTGACGCTGAGGCCGATGCAACCGTGTGAATGCGTGCATCGAGCGCGTCTGTTCTTGCTTACGGTCTCTGTCCGGATCTTCTCTCGTGCGGGGACTTAGCTCATCTACTCGCAGACGAAGTTCCTGGCCTCCTGGGTATCGCCGCTACCTTTGTACTGGGCGTGTCTCGGGTAGGCACAGAGTGGACGGCTTCGGCCCGGAAAGGCTTTTCCGGTGGCGATCACCGATTGAGGCGGCATGCCCTTTTCTACCCAGTTTGTCAGAGCGGTCAACATGTCAAAATGATCAAGCGACGGCCCGCCTCCGCAGTGCGTCATGCCCGGTACCAGAAAGATCCGGCTCCATTCGGCGACTTTGCCGGCCCCTCCATTTTCCGCCGCGAGAGATTTGTAATATCCGAGTGTATCGAGCGGTGAAAACCACGGATCACTGTCACCATGAAAGAAGATGAGCTTGCCGCCACGTTCGGAAAACGTCGACAGATTCGTCGATGCCGGTTCGACAAGCGGATCGGTCGCGTGAAGCGCTTGTTTGTCGACGTCGATCGCCGTCGCTGTTGGATAGGGGCCGAAGAGCCCATTCCGGCCGAGAGCGAGCAGACCCGGAACCGCACCGGTCAATGCGATACCCGAGTCGTAGAGAAAGCCCGGATACACTTGTGTGCCATATGCATTCTTCGGCCCGGCGAAGGCTCTTTTGATGGCGGCCGTCTTGGCTGGCGCGAGACATCCTTCGGTCTCGCCCTTCTTGCAGGCAATCTCGTCAGGATCGAAGTTGCAGCCCAGAGGGTCAAAAATCATTCCGTCTTGGACGCCGTCACGCGCGTCGCACTTCTGCATCAGCGCATCCATAAACAGCTTGCGCTCGCTGGTGGAGAGGAAGTTTTCGATCTCAGGCCGTCCCGAAGCGTCCTTCGGGGAAGCCTGGTTATAGGCCACTGGAATCCACTGACTGATGGCGAGATTCGACAGGCCGGTGCGCATGGCCGGATCGCCTGCGACGATGCCGTTGAAGATAGCGGGATAGCGTTGAGAAAGGATCATGCCTTCACGGCCGCCTGTTGAGCATCCAACAAAATAGGAATAGGTGGCCGCCTTCGCGTAGTAGTGCGCGATGATTTGCTTGGCAAGTTCTGCTACTTCGGCGTTGGCTTCAAAGGCAAAGTCAAGGTAGGCTTGCTGATCTCGCATGAACGAGAAATCAAACGGTCCAGTTTTTGCCTTGTGCCCAGTGTCGGTGCTGGCTACGGCGAATCCACGAGCCAACGCGCTCTTGTCCCCTGTGTAAGATGCTCCCAGGGGATAGCTGACAATACCGTTGCCGCCGCCGCCACCCTGCATCATGAAATCGCCGTTCCATGCGTCCTGTGCAGGGAGAGCCAGAGCAAAGCCGATGCCGAATTCTTCGCCGTCGATGCCCGTGCGGCGATGTATCACGCCATCCACACGGCAGTGCGCAGGCAAGGGGCCGATTGGACCAACGTAGGGAACCGGAATCGTGGTACCGGCTGGAATGTCTTCGGCCTTCGTGATTTCAACTCCATGGAGCCTCAACTGTGTGAGGCTCTCGCAGGAATTTGTCACTTGTGATTGGCAAGGGGCAGTAGCGCAAGTGGCAAGAGCCAACAGGAACACGATTCGGTTCGTCATTTCTTGAGTACCTTCTTTCTTAGCAAGACGCATATTGTAGATCCGGGACAAGCTTCAAGAAACTCGTTGAAATTCGTCTGATTGCTGCGTCTCTTTTGTCGATGGTCGTTTCTTCCCGTCCGAAACCTGTTTGAAATGTGGTTCTGTTCGGCGTTTATAGGAACCTGCGAGCCTCATGGAATCATCTCCGAAGTTCGCAATTGTGGTTCACGCACACTATACCGTGAGAGTTCCCGGAGATTGAGCCATCAAGTTTGGTAGGCAGATCAGGTTGTGCGCCGCACAACCGAAGATGAGCAGCCAGTCCGCTTTCTCCAGGCCTCGCAATTTGTCCTGACGCAGCGGGCCGGTTTGTTTGAGCCATCTGTACCCCTTTTCGATCAGCCATCGCCGGCTCAGGCCGATGACATAGCCGGGCTGGCGCGTGGTTCTGCGATCCAGGTTGCTGGTGCGGCCTTTGTTGTTCTTCGTCATATGCGGTGTCACGTTCAGCTCCCGCACAATGCTGACGAAGTCTTTCGTGTCGCAGGCCTTCCCGGCACCCAACTTGCGGCACAAAGCTCCGGCGGCCGGTCTAACCGGCCCAAGTCCCGTGATCAGAACTGCGTCGTTTCCACAGATTCCCATCTTCTTGAGCCCTTCGTACACCGTGCCAAAGCCGCAGGCAACCTGCGCGCCATCGATATTAGGCGTCTTGGGGCTTGCTCAGATCTAAGATCTGGCCCCATCGAACTACACGATCTCTCAAGAGGGTGATCCTGGTTCGCTAACTCCAGGCTTCTCCTTTTCTCATCAGAATGTGACTCAGAAAACAATCAATCAGCTTCAAAGCGACCCAGTTGTTGAGGCTTTAGGTGAACAAAAGACCCAATTGATTCTTCAACCATTTGAGCTCAAAACGCGGAGTCAGGGGATTGCATGATTTCGCTCTATTCGAGAGATCGGGTTATGCCACGATTAATTCAAGGAAATATCTCCATTCTTTAAATTTCTTGAATTCAATGCGAGCAGAATTCGAAGTTCATACGTCTCATATCTTGGGTAATAACTCTACAGTATGATGGCTTTTGCGAGGAAAGCGCTGTTGTGCTTCTCGTATTCAGGTCATTTCACGATCACGTTGAGTGAAAGTCCGTGGTCGTTTAGGCGCGTCCAGACAGGTTGTTGACAGGGGGGGATGCTGGATGAGAGCTGGAACTGGTCGCTTTCAGAGATTGCATGGATGGGGGAAAGATGGCCCGCCACCCATAGAGCTCGAGCGTGGGCTGAGGCCGATTGCCATGGCAGTGCTTGTGCTTGCCTTGATAGGCTCGCTTCTAGCCTGCGATCGGGCCCATCGGGGAAGGTCAGCCGCAGAGGCGCATACCGGAACTGATCATGCCAGTCTGCGCACAATCCGTTTTGCGGGAAAGACGCAGGCCGTCCGTTCCCGTTCCATTCAGGTACCTATTCTCACCGGACAACAGATGAACACGCTGACGGTGACCTATCTTGCGCCCGCTGGTGCGCGCGTAAGACGCGGTGACATGCTGGTCGAATTTGATCAGCAGTCACAACTGCGCGACTACATGGACAAAAAGGCAGATGCCGATGACCAGCAGAGCAAGGTGCAAGAGGAACAGGCCAAAGAGGACGCCGCCAAGGCGAAGGACGAAACTGAAATTGAACAGGCCGAAACCAGTTTGCAGAAGGCTCAGCTGGAGATGCAGAAGAAGGAACTGCTCTCGCGGATAGATGCCGAGAAGGCGCAGGAAACTTTGGATGAGGCTGGCGCTACGCTTGCGCAGCTCAAGGAGACCTTTGCTTTGAAGCGCAAGGCGGCGCAAGCTTCCATTCGAATTCTGGAAATTCAACACGACCGGACACGCGAAGCCATGCTGCACGCCAAGGCAAATGCGGCGCTCATGCAGATCCGCTCACCTATAGATGGCGTGGTTGTGCTCAATACGATCTGGAAGAACGGCAACTTCGGGGAAGTGCAGGTAGGCGATCAGGTCCGCGGCGGCAATTCATTTATGGAGGTCGTAGATCCGTCCGCGATGGAAGTCCACGTCAAAGTGAACCAGGAAGACCTGAATTGGCTGAAAGTGGGAGAGCAAGCAATTGTGCGCCTGGACGCATATCCTCAACTGAAATTCAGCGGCCAGCTTGAGTCAATTGATCCCATGGGTCAGAACGGCGATTTCTCAGCATTGCTTCGCACGTTTTCGGCCACGTTTTCGATCGAAGGCGCGGATCCGCGGCTCATGCCCGATCTTTCTGCGGCCGTCGATCTGCAGAAGCCACAAACTTCAACAACGGGGAACGCAACGAAATGAATGTGAAACTGCGCTCCCTCGCTCAATCACGTGCATTGCGTGTGGTTGCTGTTGTGATCGTCCTACTTGGCGCGGCCGCGTTCGTGTGGGGACACTATTCGAACAGGCGACCCACGGTGCCTGTGTTTCAGGTAGTCCGAGGCGAGTTTCAGGACACTGTGCAGTTTCAGGGACAGTTGAAGGCGCAGCGCACCATCACACTTTCCGCGCCAGCGAATGCGGGAATGTTACAGATTGTAAAGATCTCAAGTGACGGAAGCCATGTGGCAAAAGGCGATGTCGTAGTACAGTTTGATGCCTCAAAGACGCAGCAGGAACTCGCTCAGGACCGGGTGGCACTCAAATCGGCACAGGCGCAGATCGACCAGGCACGGGCCCAGGGACTACTGCAACAGGAGCAGGACACGACTGCGCTGATGAAGGCGCAATACGATGTGAAGACCGCCAAGCTCGATGCAAGCAAACAGGAGATCGTTTCACGCATTGAAGGCGCTGAAGCCAATCTGAAGGTCGAGGACGCAGTGCAGTCTTTGCATGAGGCTGAAACTAAATTGAAAGCAGACAAGTCACAGGCTGAAGCAACCATTTCGAGCGGCAAGCACGCCCGTGAAAAAGCGCGCGCAGATGTCGAGCGCGCTGAAAGCGCTTTGCAGGCAATGACTCTGAAGGCACCTTCCAAGGGAGTAATCGGCCTCACTCCCATTTGGCACAACGGAAGTGTCGCACCCTTCAAGCCCGGTGACCAGGTGTGGCCCGGAGCTCCCTTGGCGGAATTGCCCGACCTTTCGTCACTCTTGATTACGGCGCACGTTGACGAAACCGATCGTGGACGCCTCTCGCTCAGACAGCCCGCATCTCTCCAACTCGACGCAATCGCGGATCGCCAGTTCACCGGGCACATCGACCGCATTGGCACAATTGCTACCTCGGATTTCAGCGCCGGCTGGCCCTTTCCGCGCAACTTTGACCTTGAAGTCTCAGTCGATCAAAGGGACCAGCGTTTGAGACCCGGCATGAACGTCCAAGTCACGGTCATTGTGGATCGTGTTCCAAACGCCATTTCGATTCCCGCGCAAGCGTCGTTTCAGCGCGAAGGGCACACAGTTGCGTACGTATGGCAGGGTTCGAAGTTTGTCGAGCGCACGATTCAAGTGGCGCGCCGCAGTCGCGATCAGATTCTGATTGCAAGTGGATTGAATGCGGGCGACCGCATTGCATTGAAAGATCCTACGGTTAAGCAATGAGGGAAACTGCATGAAACGAAGACGGATCGCGCTTGTTTCAGGAGTGGTGGTTGCTCTAGCGGCAGCTGCGGTCGCTGTGGCGGCCATGCGACACACGCCTTCCTCGACCTCACAGGACGAGATTCCGCTGGCCCCTGTGACAAGAGGTGATCTCAAGCTGGACGTTCATGCGACTGGAGAACTGCGGCCTCAGAGCACGGCGATGGTGAATGCCCCCACGCTGGGCGGGGGTGTGTTGCAGATTACGCAGATTGCGCACAGTGGCCAGTTGGTGAAGAAAGGTGATCTGGTTGTCGAGTTTGATCCAAGCGAGCAGAACTATAACCTTGATCAGAGCCGCTCAGAGTTGCAGGAAGCCCAACAAGAAATTGTGAAGGCAAAAGCGGATCAGGCCGTGCTTGCCGCACAAGACAAGGTGGCGTTGCTTAAGGCACGCTATGCCGTAAGAAAAGCAGAGCTTGATGTGCAGACCAACGAAATTCTGAGTCGGATCGACGCGCAAAAGAACCTCCTTGCTCTGGACCAGGCAAAGCGCGTACTAGCAGAAGTTCAATCCGATGCGCAATCGCATCACGACACGGGCAACGCGGCCATTCTTCTTGCACAACAGAAGTACGCCAAAGCGAAACTTGCGATGGATCAGGCGCAGGAGAATCTGGGAAAGATGCGTGTGGTTGCCCCGGTCGATGGAATCGTATCGCTGCAGAAGAATATGAATGCGGCTGGCGGGATCTTTTTTACCGGCATGGCGTTGCCGGAATTTCGCCCTGGAGATCAGGTTCAACCGGGCACAGCGATCGCACAGGTATTGGATCCCAACAATGTTGAGTTGGTAGCCCATATCAAAGAAGTGGAGCGCGTCAACATCAAGCAAGGTGAGGCAGTGGAAGTACGCTTTGACGCATTGGCAGGCGTCGTAATGGAGGGTACAGTCAAATCCGTATCGGGTGCTCCTGCCAATCAGTTCTTCGACGCCGTTGGGGACCGCAAGTTTGACTGCACCATTCAACTCAAGCATGCAGATGCCCGCCTTCGCCCCGGACTCACGGCGCAGGTCCTAATTGAAGCAAGTCAGCTGCGCAACGTTCTGAGTGTGCCGCGCCAGGCGGTGTTCAGTAGAGACGGCAAATGGGTAGCCTATGTGCGCTCCAACGGCGGATATGACATCGAAGCCGTCAAGATCGTAAACCAGAACGAAAGCCGTGCCGTTGTTGAAGGTTTGAAGGAGGGTGCTCAGGTGGCGATGATGGACCCGACAATTGCGCGAAAGCCTGTTCCGGGCAATGGGGCTGCCGGATTGGATGGTGCGCCATGAGCTCAACGGACACCGAGCAAATCAAAATGCACGCCTCTTCCATATGGCAGCAATGGAGCCGCGATGCTCAACTGGGCATTCAGAATCTCATGCTCCATGGTTTGCGCTCCCTGCTTACCATGCTGGGCATGATTTTTGGCGTCGCTGCAGTTGTAGCCATGCTTTCTATCGGCGCAGGTGCCCGCCAGCGGGTAATGGCCTTCATTGAGCAAATGGGAGTCCGCAACCTGATTGTGGAGGCCCATGAAACCACTGAATGGCAGGCGCACCAGAAAATCCGCAAGATTTCCCCTGGCCTCACACTGTCAGATTATCGTGTGATCGGCGATGATCTGGAGGACATCGTCGCATCCACTCCGCGCAAGCGTTTTACGCCAACAAAAATGTTCCCCAAACCGCAGCAGGATATGCCCGTTCTGTATGGAGTGAAGCCAAACTACCAGCAGATTGCCGGTCTGCATGTGGTCAGTGGCCGCTTTTTCAACAATCAGGAAGCCGCAGATGCCGCACCCGTTTGCGTGATCGGAAACGCAGCCAAGTGGAGCCTATTTGGCGCGGCCAATCCGGTGGGGCAATACCTCAAAGTGAACGAGCAATGGTTTCGCATCATCGGTGTTGTGAGCCCCCAGCTTAGCTCTGAAGGAAGTGGGGCAGGAGTCGGCGCAGAGGACGTCAATAACATCGTCTACGTTCCGCTCGAGGCTGCGTTCCTGCGGCTTGAGGACAGCTACAGCGATGTCCGCGACGAGATCGACGGAATCTATATTGAATTGCGCGATGCCGGCAGCGTTCCGGCTGCGGCACAGATTGTCAGATCCATTCTCGACGCGTCGCACCACGGCGCCAATGACTTCAGCATCGTGGTTCCCGCCGAATTATTGGCCCAGCAACGGAGGACGGAACGGCTCTTCAACACGGTCATGGTGGCCATCGCGTCGATCTCGCTTCTGGTTGGCGGTATCGGCATCATGAACATCATGCTGGCCAGCATTCTAGAGCGCACCAGCGAGATTGGCCTGCGGCGAGCGCTCGGTGCAAAACGCTCGGACATCGTGCGCCAGTTTGTTGTGGAAGCGATGCTCATCTCGCTGGCAGGTGGCACCATTGGCGTTGTCTTCGGATTTGTCATTTCACGCGCCATTGCATGGCTTGCTGGTTGGTCAACGATTGTCACATTTAGTTCAATTGCTCTTGCATTTCTTGTCTCATTTTCAATTGGTCTCATCTTTGGTATCTATCCGGCGACCAAGGCTGCACGCCTCGACCCTGTCGAGGCAATCCGATATGAGTAAGACGCGGTTGTTGACCCGGCAGTTCATGCGCGTTCTGACGTGAAAGCCACCTCGTGGAGTGTTGTGAATGAGTCTGAAACTATTCGCTGTTCTTCTGTGCCTTGGCCTCGTAGTAACCATAAGTCCAAGTGCGCACCCGCAGTCATCGGAGCGCTATCACTCGCTTCTCAATCGGCGTGTGGCTTTGAGCCAAATCCAGCCTCCTCCGGATATGAAGGCGTTTATCGCCGACGGAAAACTTCGCTTGAGCCTCAGAGACGCAATCGTGTTGGTACTTGAGAACAACAGTGCCATACGTGTCGACGAGACACAGATCGAAACTCAGAAGTTCGGTGTTCTCGCGGCGCATGCTCCCTTTGACCCCGTCATCGAGAGCGACTGGAACGTGAATCGTTCTTCGACGCCCACCTACAGCCAGTTGCAGGGCGTGGGAACAACAGGCGCCTACGCTCTGAATGCACTCAATCAATCGGCTACGGTGGATTACACGCAGACCTTCTCAACAGGGACTAATGTTCAGGCGACGATCTCGAGCAGCAAACTTTCGACCAACAGCTCCTTCAACTTTTTCAATCCTTTCTTCACCTCAGATCTCAATCTTCAGTTCACCCAACCACTGTTGAGGAATGCCGGCCGCTTTGCGAACACCGCACCGTTGATTATTGCGCGCAAGTCGCTCGACGAGTCACGCGCGAGCTTTGAGGCTGAGGTAAACGACGCCGTGCTCCTTGCCGTGAACAGCTACTGGACGGTTGTGCAAGCCCGCGGCGCGCTCGACGTACAACAGCGTTCCCTGCAACTTGCGCAAAAGAGCTATGACCATGACAAGCGTGCACTCGAACTTGGCGCATTGCCTCCCCTGGATATCAATCGCTCCGCATCGGAAGTGGCTGCGCGCAATGTGCAGGAGATTCAATCCGAGGTCGCTCTCACGCAGGCCGAGGAGACGCTTCGGTCCCTGATTGGGGCAGACCTGGATGTGCAGACGCGAACGATGCACTTCGATCTCACGGAGAATCCCGAGCCGGACGGCGCCAGTGCCCCGGTCGATATCGAAGCTGCCGTTAAAAGAGCGCTGCTCCAGAGACCGGAAACTAGGGTGGCAGAAGATGCGCTGGCCATCGACAAGACCAATATTCGTTTAGCACATAATCAACTGCTTCCGGATCTTTCATTTACCGGCTTCTATCAGAGCAATGGACTTGGCGGTAACCAATACGACCTCAACACCGGTCAGTTAACCCAGCCAGGCGGGCTTGGTTCGTCTTATTCGCAGCTCTTTAGCTTCGGCTATCCGCAATACGGAGGCCAGATCAAACTCAGACTGCCGGTGAGAAACAGCGCTGCTCAAGCGCAATTGGGCAATGCCCTGGTTTCTCGCTCGCGGGACCTCTACAGCCAACGACAGACACAAGAACAGATTGTGCGTGACGTGCGTACGGCCTCGCTTCAACTTGAAGCGGCCAGGCGGGCCATGTCAGCCGCGAAGCAGTCCCTGGACCTGGCAAAGAAATCTCTCGCTGCCGATCAGCGCAAGTATGAACTCGGTGCCGAGACAAACTTCTTCGTGCTTGATTCGCAAACACGTCTTGCGCAGGCTGAGCTCGCGCTGCTTCAAACGGAGGTGAATTATCGGGTGGCATTAGCGGCTGTCGAACATGCAACGGGACAGTTGCTTGCTCCGTACCGGATCCAGTTCAAATCGACTACACAATGAAGAGATCTCGACATACCGCCACTACCTCTTCTCGATTTTGCAGTTCAACTCTTCCATAGGAACGTCATCTTCGCCTGCTCCAACGCGCCAATCATTGTGTCTATTGAGGAGCTTCTCAATGACAATCTCCTTGAGGCGAATTCATGCGGGTTGTTGCCAAAGTGCTACCCAGCCATTTGGCCGCGAGGATTGCCGGCCATTTGTTGCTGCAGCTTGTTTGATGAATCACAAAGCAGGGAACTGGCTGACGATTGAATAATGTCCAGTTCATTTCGTACTTTCGATCTTCCACCTAACTGAGGTAGGTTGTTGGGTTGAGGTGGTTTTGCTTCTGGTCCCATGAGAGTCAGAAGCAAAGGGGCCCAAGCGATGGCCTGGAATTCTGTCCATCGGTTCTTCTGCAGGTATTGTTTTTTAGCTGCATGGGCGTCTTCCTTCGCGTGGGTGGTCTTTAGCATCGCGGCTACTTCCTACACCATGTCACTCGGCATCGCAATCCACAGGTTGCGATTAGAATGAACCACGCATCGCAGCCACTGCGCTTCAACCACCACCCATCGAGAAATACGCACGAGAACTCGTTGTCCAAAGGAACGCTGACGTCACTCGTCGGTCTTGACCTTGGCCTTCTGGTTAATATTGCTGACCGCCGAGGTAGACACCGTGTTGTTGTGGACCGGCAACCGGTCTGCCAGCGGATGTCGATGCACGACAATTCATTGATGTCGATCCAGAGCTAAAACGTCAGTCTTCCTCCAATTTGGATTTGCCGCATGCCGCTTGCGCCGGTAATTTGATTAGTCGTGGCGGAGAGATTAATAGCTCCGTTGGGGTTGTTCAGGTTCACGAAATTGAAGACATTGGTTGCTTCACCACGTAGCTGGAATATAAGACTCTCGCGAATTCGGAAGTCGCGAAGCAAAGCAAGGTCCACATTCCTGTTGCCGGGTCCATAAAAGCCGTTCCGCTGTGATGTGCCATCCGAGTTGGCCGGTCCAATGCCAGGGCACTGAGTTGGATTTGCAACGCTGTAGCTGCAGAACGAATCCGTATCAAACCACCGAACCTTGGCTTTGGCCCTGCTCGAGTGATCGATCGTGGAGTCATAAGGACTTCCAATCTGGTTTGCACGGTCGCCGCTGACCCCATCCTGATTGTTGTCCGTTCCGGTTGTCACCGTGAATGGTGTTCCGCTGCTGATGCTGACAATGGGAGAAATTGTCCAACCATCAAGCACTGCATTCGCAAGTCGATTGCTCCTGAAGTAATTCGGCTTCCACACAAGCGAAGTCACAAAAATGTGTCGCTGATCATTGTTTGAGGGCCCCTTTTCAAGCTGAAGATTGTAGCCATCCTCTACTGTGACGTTGCTGCTGTCGAGCCCTTGACTGGAGAGTGTCTTGGACCAGATGTAGTGCCCACGGAATTTGAGGCCCCTCGTCATTCTGCGCGAGAAGGTAATTTGCATGGCGTTATAGTTGGAATTCGCGCGGGCAATTCCGCCAGGGCCGTTGCCAAGTTCTGCGATACTGCCAAGGTTGGAAATGGGGCGACGGCTGTTTACGTTCTTGGTCGTATTTGACGCGGGATTCGACGTGTTGAAAACTGGATAGTTGATGTCAGGCTCAAAGGGAAGGGCTCGCGCAAGTGTGGAGACGAAGCCAATGCTGACTACAGTCGACGGCATAATCTCCTGCTCGATCGACGCATTTACCTGGTAGGTAAACGGCCAGCGGAAATCGGGACCGACGCCACTCAAAGATGTTCCAGCTGGAGCAGGCTGAACTTGACCCGGAGTGTAATTGAAAGGGAATGGCGAAGGCGTATTGACGTATGGCTGTGAAAGAGTGCCAGGAACACCAAAGGTATAACGAAGAGTAAAGGGATAGAAGTTGGAGGTGGCGTTCCATTCATTCCCCGAAATGCCGCCCCAGAAGATGCCGGCTCCTCCGCGCACAGAGGTCTTGCCGTTGCCAAATGGGTCCCAGGCAAAACCGAGTCGCGGCGAGAAGTGTCTGTAGGGAATCTTCACAACTCCACGAGTTACTCCCGGATCTCCGGGGAACAGTTGTCCCGCGGGGGCATTCGGATTGATGCCAGAGGTCTGACCTTGCACAAAAGTAGAGGTCTTGTTTTGTGGATCCGTGGGAGGAGTCTGGATGTCCCAACGTAGACCGGCGTTAATAGTAAGATTCCGCCGTACATGCCAGTCATCCTGCACGAAGAGGGAATAGAAGAACGAGTTGTCCAGCGCGGTTACGGGCGCATCTTGTTTCTGACTAACAGGGAGACCGAGTACAAAATCAGCAAGCGCATTGCCCGTACGGGCCGTCGTGCTCGACTGGAAGGACCAGACTCCATAGTTGTTCAGGTCGGTGAGAAGGATGTCTTTATTCAGCGACGCTTCACCGCCAATTGAAAGAGAGTGATTTCCTTTCGTCCAGATGAACAGATGGCGAAGTGAGTAAAAGTTGGTACCAGCGGTAGGCCCATCGATGGCGTCGGATACGTGGAAGTAGTTCGACACGTTGATATCGGGAAGGCTGGGTTTGCCCTGCCCAACAAATGCGGAACCGAAGTCGCTCAACCAGGTTTCGGGGCTGTTTACACGGCCCCCGAAACTGCGCGTATAGGTCAGCCAGGTCTGATCGACCTTATTGGAACTTAGAGTAATCGTATGACTCAGATTGATGACATGAAGCGAATATTTCTGGGTCTGAAGCGACCAGGGTAAATTACCACTGCCGGGCGTTACTGTGTTCTGCCCCTTGAGAAAGAAGTAAGAACCGTTCAAGCTCTGCCGGTCCGTGAGCTTATGGTCAATCTTGCCCATATATTCGTTGTAGCTCTGCGGCGTTGGCACGTATCCAGACCAGCCGGGGGCATCGGTCGTTCCTATGTTCGCTGCAGGCAGCGCCTTGATGACGTTCAGCGCGGTCTGATCAAGCGGAGCGGTGATGATATTTCCCGCATACGGTGTGCGAGTGGAAGGATTGCAGACGATGAAGTGGCCCGCACTCTTGTCCTCCGCCGAGATCGTCTGGTTGCATGCAGTGATTGTGCCGCTGCTGGTGGGCAAGTAGGCACTAAAGTCCCCAGCAGCCTCGGCAGCAGTGGGGAGAATTGCATTGTTTTCGAGTTTGCTGAATTGATTGCGGAATCCGGAATAGTCGAAAAAGAAGAACGTCCGATTGCGGATAATAGGACCGCCGATCACGCCACCATACATGTGGCGGTGAACAGGTTCTCTACCCTTGGCATTCCATGGAGTTGAATTGAAGTTTGTTTCGCGGTGATACTCGTAGAGTGAACCGTGAAATCTGTTCGTGCCGGACTTGGTAATGGCGCTGACAACGCCGCTGGACATGCGTCCATACGATGCGTTGTAGTTATTCGTCTGCACGTTGACTTCAGCGAGCGCCTCAGGATTAGGCAATTGGTTGCCGGTCATGCGGACCCCCGTCATGTCCAGACCGCCGTCCAGGTAATAGCTTACCGAACCGGTATTGTTTTCAAGCGTGCTGCCGTTGATTTGCACCACCTGCTGCGGATAACCAAGGGTGTTGCCCGAGGAGTTTTTCTGCACACCAGGAACCAATTCAAGAAATGAATAGGCGTTTCGATCGACGAGCGGCAGGTTGGTGAGTTCCTGCGATTCAATTGTTCGACCGACCGTGGCATTTTCAAGATTGATCTGAGGCGGTTCTGTCGAAATCGTGATCGTTTGATCCGTGGCGCCAATTTGCAATATCGCACCGACGTTGGCCTGCTGATTCACCGATAGTGAGATATTGGTCTGGACAAATTTCTTGAAGCCCGGAGCCTCGACCGTCATCGTATACATCCCGATCGGCAGGAGGTCAATTCGATAACCACCACTGGCATTGGAGATGGCCTTTGCGGTGTAGTTCGTAGCGTCATTCACGACAGTCACATGGGCGCCTCTAATGACGGCTCCCGTCGGATCGCTGATCGTCCCTACCAGTGTGGCGGTGGTGAGCTGCGCGTTTGCGGCGACAGACATCAGAACAAGAATTGCTGTGGCAGATGCAAAAGCGGTCAGAACTCTCTCGATACCCCAAATGCCCGTGAGAACCTTCATGACGCCTCCTTTCAAATAACAACTCGTTCGTAACGACCCTATGTGCTCTTTTTGAATATTTGCTGTTCGAGGGCCGGAGATTTCAAATCACATCTCCATACCGGCACTTAGAGGCCAACATGAAGCAACAATTGGATTGAGATGGTGAGGAGCAATTCGCAATCCGAGTTGCGTTGACTGAACGAACCTCACCAAGGCTGGGTCAAACTGCTTTCCACGGTTCACTTCCCGGATACAAACTTGTCGACGACCCTCTGGGACCGTGGAACGACGTAAGGAAAGTGTGAGGGCCCCTCGCTCTATAGAGGTAGGGCGTTCAAAGCGCTCGAATTGGAGACACCCCATCAAAGCGGCCTGATGCTCTACTTGCGGTGCAGAATTGACAAGTGTCTCACCGTTTGTACAGCGGTCTTCTTATGATGTGTTTTAGTTTCAATGCATTATGAGTTTTCATTTGGCTGTGCCAAACGTCTCCGGCTGGCGCCAATCGCCGTTCATTGTGCGGGATAAGCACAAAGGGGCCGAACCGTCGCAGTGGGAGAGACGGTCAGAAGTCCTCAAACCGGCTTTGTGCTGAATCGCCGTCCGTTTGAGAAGCTTTGAAAACAGAATCAAACTATCTGCTTGGCAAAGCAAACAGATCCATCTGTGGTTTGAATCCGCATGCGGCGCGAGATTTCGCATATTGACTCGAGCTTGATTCGGCCGTCCGATTCTCCAGTGAGTCAAGGTGCGGCTTGCCTGATAAGTCCGTCCGGTGTTTAGAAGGGCACATCTCGTGCGTGGTTCGACCTTCGATTGGAAACGTAAACGAATGATGAACGACCTGCGTGAGCTCGAGGCGTTTCTCGCTATGAGAGATGATTGGACCACTCCGGTTTCATCGCAGCGCATGCACAGCGTGGCAGAGGTAAACTTCGAATCGGACTACCCTTTGTCCATTTCGACCACATTCTCGCCGAAGCAAGGTGATTCAGGAGCGTTCGATGGGTAAGGCACTCATGTCTCCGCAGGATATGGCTCAACGTCTCGGACGCGGCCTGCTCTCCTTCCCGGTTACGCATTTCGACGATGGCTTTAATTTTGCAGAGCATGATTTCCGTTCCCATGTGAACTGGCTGCTCGATCATGGGCCTTCAGCGCTATTTCCGGCTGGCGGCACGGGTGAGTTCTTTTCTCTCACGCTAGAGGAATATGAAGCCATTGTTCGAGCGACCGCAGAGGAAACCAGTGGCCGCGTGCCCGTCGTGCCAGGATGCGGATACGGCACCCGGACTGCCATTCAGTTCGCGCAAGCTGCCGAGCGCTCATGCGCGGATGGCATCCTGTTGCTGCCTCCGTATCTTGTTAACGCAACGCAGGCAGGCATCGTTGAACATGTGCGTCAGGTATGCGCTGCCACCAGCCTCGGCGTAATTTTCTACAATCGCGACAATGCCGTGCTGAACGAAACCGACCTGGAGCAGCTATGTGAAACAAGTCCGAATCTCGTAGGTCTCAAAGACGGACACGGCGACATCGAACTCATCACCCGCATTCGCGCCCACCTTGGCGATCGTTTGGTTTACATCGGCGGACTGCCCACGGCAGAAACGTTTGCACTGCCGTATCTCGAAATCGGCGTCACCACCTATTCTTCTGCAATCTTCAATTTTGTTCCGCAATTTGCGCTCAAATTCTATGACGCCGTCCGGAGCCACAATCGCGATCAAGTCTTCGAATTGCTGCGCGCGTTTGTTCTCCCTTACATTGCCATTCGGAGCCGCCGGAAGGGTTTTGCCGTATCCATCGTCAAAGCGGGCATGAAAGCCATAGGTCGCAATGCGGGCCCTGTGCGCCCGCCACTCACTGACCTCCTGCCTGCTGAGCTGGAAGAATTGCAAGGGTTGATCTCCGCCCTCAAGAGGTAGAAAAGCCGCAGAGTCAGGGGTGCGATGGCGAAAAAATCAACAACACACGTCCGCTTTATCATCGTCCTTGTCCTTTTTGTGGCAAGTACGTTCAGTTACGGCGATCGCGTCGTGCTTTCCATCGCTGCTGACACCCTTACACGCGACTTACAGCTCAATCCCATCCGCCTC
The DNA here is from genome assembly GCA_963814335.1 of uncultured Acidobacteriaceae bacterium. GTDB lineage: Bacteria > Acidobacteriota > Terriglobia > Terriglobales > Acidobacteriaceae > Telmatobacter. The sequence goes on from CAWFCO010000006.1 coordinate 547,472, forward strand.
GGATATTTGCTTTCCGGCTTCGGCTGGGCCTATGCCGTCTCTCAGCTTCCTGCGGGCAGCCTGCTCGATCGTTTTGGATCGAGGCGCATTTACGGCATCAGCATTGTCTGCTGGTCGACGCTTGCCATTCTTGCCGGATTCACCCGCAGTCTGCCTGTGCAGATCGCATTCTTCGCTCTGTTTTTTGTCCGGCTGCTATCTGGCCTCGCTCAGGCACCTGTCTTCCCGGGTAACGGCCGCATCGTCGCTGCATGGTTTCCAACCGTCGAGCGTGGCCGAGCATCGGCGCTCTTCAATGCCTCGCAGTATTTCTCGCTCGTCTTCTTTGCTCCCATAATGGGGTGGATCGATCACCTCTGGGGTTGGCAGCAATGCTTCTGGTTTGCCGGCGCAATTGGGCTACTGCTGTCACTGATGTGGTTTAGAACTGTCCATGGCGTCCGCCAGCACCCGCGCATCAGTCCTGCCGAAATACAACACATCGAAGAGGGAGGAGGGCTCGCAAGCCTGGATGCTCATTCACAGAGCAAAGGCAGTGGGCTCACTTTGTTCGCGATGAGGCAGCTAATCGGCAGCCGGATGATGGTCGGCATCTATATGGGCCAATACTGCATTACAACCCTCACCTGGTTCTTTCTCACATGGTTTCCGATTTACCTTACCCGTGCGCGCCACATCCCCGTTGTGCGAGCCGGATTTCTTGCCGCGCTTCCAGCCCTTTGCGGGTTCATTGGCGGAATTCTTGGCGGCGTGGTTTCAGATCATCTGCTCCGCACGGGCCACAGTCTGACCTTCGCGCGCAAGCTACCCATTGTTATTGGTATGGCACTTGCCATGTCGATGGTTGCCTGCAACTACGCGCATTCCAGCACCATCATCATCTCGCTCATGTCGCTGGCATTCTTCGGCAAAGGCTTCGGTGCACTTGGCTGGACAGTCGTCTCCGACACATCTCCTAAACATCTCGTCGGCATCAACGGAGGTCTGTTCAATCTGTTCGGAAACCTTGCCGGAATTACAACCCCCATTGTCATCGGTTACATTGTTGGCACGACCGGATCGTTCGGCGGTGCGCTCGTGTTTGTTGCCGCTACTGCTCTTCTCGCCATCATTGCCTATCTGCCGATTGTGGGTGAGATCAAACGTCTGGAAGTTGCTCCTGCGCAGGGAGATAGACAATGATGCACCTTTCCACACCCGGTAGCACTCCGAAGATAACTGAAATGCAGGTCATTCCCGTTGCCGGACAGGACAGCATGCTCCTCAATCTAAGTGGAGTGCATGCACCCTGGTTCATCCGCAACATCGTTCTGCTCTATGACGCAACCGGTCACACAGGCGTTGGTGAAGTTCCCGGAGGGGAACCAATTCGCCAGGTTTTGGAAGAGGCGCGCCCGTTGGTTGTCGGATCAGAGATTGGCGACGTTCAGACCGTGCTGGGGTTGATCCAGGATTCCTTCGGCTCCCGTGATGCCAGTGGCCGCGGTTTGCAAACTTTCGACCAGCGCACCACGATTCACGCAATGACGGCGGTTGAATGCGCGATGCTCGATTTACTAGGCAAGAATCTAGAACTGCCGATTGCCGCACTTCTCGGAGAAGGCCAGCAGCGCAATAAGGTTGACGTACTCGGTTATCTCTTCTTTGTCGCTTCAAAGGAGAAAAGTCCGCTTAAGTATCGTAACGAGATCGCGAGCTCAGTTGAGTGGTTTCAATTGCGCAATTTGGAAGCATTAACCATTCCCGCACTCGTTCGTCTCGCAGAGTCTGCTCAGCAGCGCTACGGCTTTCGCGACTTTAAGCTCAAGGGCGGAGTCTTCCCGGCCGCATTTGAAATGGAGGCGGCCGCGGCCCTTGCAGACCGTTTTCCAACTGCGCGCATTACTCTTGATCCCAATGGCGCATGGTCACTGGCAGAAGCTGTCTCGGTGTGCAGCAGCAAGCAAGATGTACTGGCCTATGCAGAAGATCCGTGCGGAGAAGAGCAGGGGTTCTCCGGCCGCGAAATTATGGCCGAGTTTCGTTCTGCCACCGGCATGCCGGTGGCAACGAATATGATTGCGACCGATTGGCGGCAACTCCATCACGCCGTGAAATTGGGCTCGCTCGATATCTTGCTTGCGGATCCGCACTTCTGGACAATGGAAGGCTCGGTGCGCGCCTCACAATACTGCCTTGAGCACGGTCTGACCTGGGGTTCCCACTCGAATAATCACTTCGATATCTCACTTGCCATGTTCGCCCATGTGGCCGCAGCGGCAGTTGGTTCACTCACCGCTATCGATACGCATTGGATTTGGCAGGATGGCCAACGGCTTACCCACGAACCGCTGATCATCCGCGATGGCTTCATCGATGTACCCAGCCAGCCAGGCCTCGGTGTCGAAATTGATCGAGAGCAGATCGAGGCGGCGCACCGAAGCTATCTCGAAGTCCGAACAAGCGCCCGCGACGATGCGATCGGGATGCAATTCCTCATCCCCGACTGGAAATTTGACCCGAAAATGCCGTGCCTTGTTCGGTAATGCGCAGCTAACAATCCGCACGATTTCTTATTGCCGCCTATTGCAACCGCTGCGAGCCCGGGGAAATATAGGAATGGAGAATCTGGTTCTTCTTCCGCGGATGCATCCTCAGCGAGGCCGACACGTCGGCGCAGCAACGGGTCAATCTCTCGGCAATCATCGGTGTATTCTGCGTGCGCACCCGTGCCGTTGGTCCTGACATGCTGAGAGCCGCAACCGGTAAGCTGTTTTCGTCGAAGATAGGTGCACCAACGCATCGCACGCCCATTTCAATCTCTTCGTCGTCCACCGCGAACCCGCGATTACGCACACGGTCCAGAACATGCATGAGTTCATCGCGTGAGCAAATCGTTTTGGGCGTGAAGCGCGCAAATTGGATCCTGTCGATGATCTCTTTCAACTGATCCTCGGGCATATAGGCTAATATCGCCTTGCCGAGCGAGGTGCAATACACAGGATTTGAGCTTCCGGTCTTCGAACTCATACAGACGTGGCGTCCAGGCTCTGCTTTATCCAGATAGATGACCGAAGTCCGTTGCAGCATTCCCAAATGGACGGTCTCGCCAAGTTGCGCGGAAAGGCGTTGCAAAAAAGGCCGTATACGCGTGCGTAAATCTACCTGCTGCACTGCACGGTTACCTAGTTCGTAGAGCCGCATTCCCAGGCGAAATCGATTATTGGCAGTGCGCTCGATTAATGCAATCCTTTCAAGGACCATCAACGAGCGGTGGATCGTGCTCTTGTGAATCTGCATGCGTTGGGAAATCTCCGCCAGGCTCAGCGGAACTTCGCTCTCACCCACTAGCTCGAGAACTGCGACCGCTCGAACCAGACTTTGTAACTGATACGGCCCCTCAGCGTTATTTTCCAGTTCGGCCGTTGCGGCTGTGGTTGTGACTACGCTCGCCATTTTTGTTCACCTCCTGGGATGCAAATGTGGATTGGAATCCGGGAGGCAGCCCTCCCAGATACAGGGAATTCAATGAAGTTGCTTTTTGGAGATAGGTGGTCACTTCTGGATCGTGAAATTGGCTTTTCCAGATGACCGCCCAACTCACCAGGTCAGCAGCAGGTGCCCCGCTCTGTGTCTCCTGTGATGCACCGGACAGCTTTGCGATCAGCGAGCCATCAACGTAGGACGAAATACAGAAGTGCACCAGGCGCTGCAAGGCATTGTGGTTTTCCGCATAAAGGTCAAGACCATTTGCCTGGCCGAAGTCCGCGAGATAGACGAGTGGTGCAAGAGCGTAGAAGTGGTAATGTAGGGCGCGCCGGCCCCGTCGCATTTCCAGCGGCATCGTTCCGTTGGCGTCGATTTGCTCCACACCAGTTTGGAAAGCCTCGACGCCCCAATCGAAGAGCTTTTGGTCGTTTGTGGCTATTCCGGCAGCCGCGATCTCCACACCTGCCCAGTACAGATGATTGTTCTTCGCGTGACCCTGACGGTAGAAATGCTTCGTTTGCGTCACGATACGCCTGAACCAGGGAAAGAGTACCTTCTCCTGTTGGCCGGTCACAAGTGTACTGTCGCGCACCTTCAGGTAGGCAATGGCAATGGCTCCAGTCAACCATCCCTGTACATAGAAGTCTTGCCGCGATGACATGGTTCCTGCGAAGATGCCGTCGCGTGCAGCTGCAGTCATTAGGACCAGCGCGCAGTTTGCCGCTGCGCGACTTCCCGTCCTCCGATAGCTGTCTGCGGCAAGCACAATATTCTCCGCAAGCTTGCGATAGGGACCGGATGCCTCGGCATACGCCGCCCACCTCTGCGGATCGACGATTGACGATTGCGCATCAACGTAGTAGCCCTCTAACCTCAAGTCCGGGGATAGATGGACGACGGCAGGGCAGTCATACGGATCATGCGACAGGGTGACTTGCCGAGCCTCCCAGGGCGAACGAAGCTGCGTTGCACAGGCAAGTGTCGCATTCACCGTGGTTGCGATCACCAGTCCGGTGGTGCAATATCGCAGCACGCGCAGCGCGATATCACGCGTGACAGACGAGCCGCTCAGATTTGCCCGCATTGCATTAAACATTTCCACGCGGCTTGTTGACACGCACATAGATGTTGTCCTGACGCGGCTCTCCGTCGCACTCGATCGCAATAGTGGTCACTGGAAAATCAGGCGCTTCCGTCGGTAGCCCCGTAAATTTGGTCCTGAAGCCGTCCTGCGCAAATTTCAGCTTCTGTCCGGACTTCAATACATGCGCACTCAACACCTTGTTCATCAACCCGCCTATCGCCACATAATCACCCGGCCAGAAATGAACATGCATGTAGAGTGTGTTGCCCTTGCGCGTGAACGATGCGTAATTGGAACGCCGCGGCTGGCAAGGATCTGATCCGTAAATCGTGTCTCCGCCGGAATTCATCCACTTTCCCACTTCGGTAAGAATCCTGACTGACTCCGGTGGAACCGATCCGTCCGGCTCCGGCCCAATATTGAGCAAATAGTTGCCGCCGTCGCGTGAACAGCTGATGAGATTACGAATGACTGTCTTCGATGTCTTCCAGTTATCGTCAGCACGCTGATAGCCCCAGCTGTCGTTCAACGTCATGCACGATTCCCAGGCACGGCCACCCTCGGCAGCCACAATCTTCTGCTCGGGTGTCGAGAAGTCGCCGTCAAGCTTGTTTCGGTTGTTAACAATGATCTCCGGTTGCAGGCCGAAGACCATCTCATTCATTCGTTCTGACTCCCAGCCTTCCGCATTCAGTGGCCACGACACGTCGTACCACAACACCGAGATCTTCCCGTAATTCGTCATCAGCTCGCGTATAAGCCCATGCGTGTACTCGACAAAGCGTTTGCGTGCTGACTCATCTGTCGCGCATTTTGCGCCGTCTGGGTGATGCCAGTCCATGAGCGAGTAATAGAATCCGACGTGCATTCCCTCTGCGCGCGCAGCCTCGACGTAGTCAGCCACAATGTCATAGCCCGGCCCCTGCTTCACCGCGTTGTAATCCGTTAGCTTGGTATCGAAATTACAGAAGCCTTCGTGATGTTTGGTCGTCAACACCATGTATTTCATCCCGGCGCTCTTCGCCAACTTGGCCCATGCGCGTGCGCTCCCCTTGGCCGGCTTAAACGTCTTTGCGTGCGCAGTGTATTCGCCGATTGGAATGGCTTCGTTTTCCATCACCCATTCGTGCCGCATGATTGAGCTGTAGACCCCGAAGTGAATGAACATTCCAAATCGTGCCTCGTGCCACCATTTCATCCGTTCGGTGCGCGTCGCGTCTCCCGGCTGTGGTGCGCCTGTAAAAGGATGATTTGACGGAGTTTGTGGTGGCAGCTTTTCTTGAGACGAGAGCGCCATTATCGGGCTTGCTCCTGTCAGCGCGGCGACAGTTGCCCCTGCCCCCTTCAACCAATTGCGTCGCGTCAGTTCGCGTTGTTTCATCGCTGTCCCTTTCTTCACTGCAATTTGCCCTTTGAATCTCTTGCGGTCTGCCCGAGGCGATCACGGATCGGAAATCAGGTTAGCTCGTCTAGTCCTTCTCGCACGCATTGCGAATCTGAGTGCCGGATCCACCATTCGCATCCTTCACGTGTTTCACTCAATATCCAATGTCGCGGTAGCGACACCCATAACATCTGAACTCAGGCTGCACTTGCCTTCATGAATCAGAGAAATCTGTGCTCTCCCGTTGGACAATTGCAATTCCCGCGAGGCACGCGTCGTACCTAGATCGTCGATGAGCCGACCTCGTCCAGCTAGCGAGAAGCGAACGACATTGCGTGCATCCAGACATTGCACTCCATGTTCATCATGGACTCGCGCGACAACAGTAACTTTTCCATCCTCGCGCGATTCTTCCTCCAGGTGTACGACTGTGGGTTTGCTCCACGGCTGGGTTTGGTAGACAAGCTCAATTGCATCGCTCAAAGTACTAGTGCCATGACTTGACACTGCGCGCAGAAGGTTCTTTCCTGATCGAAAGACCACATCCCATCGCAACCCGGCGCATGGAAAATCCTGACTGTCTCGCTTACGCTTGCCTTGTGAAATCCCATTGAGAAATAGCTCAACCTCGCTGCAGTTGGAATAGACACGCACCAGCCGCGGATCACCTTCATTCCCCCAACGGATTGGCCAGCTATGCCCGTAGACGTGCACCATAGGCTCCTCTGCCCAATAGGACTGAAAGACGTAATACGACTCCTTCTTCTTCAGGTCCCGCTCCACAACACCCTTTTGGTTCACACGCGGAATACAATTGTCTCCGCGCAGGGGCGATGCGAAATCCTTGAATATCCATTGCGCCGATCCCGGGAGCCAGTCCAATGTCTCCTGTGTCTTCAAGTACCAATCAAACAGATCACACGCATAAGTTTCTGACCAGTCTCCGTCGCGCGATACACGCGGATCGCCCCCTGTCATCTTGTATGCGAACCCGCGCTCGGCAGTATCTCCAGTCTTGAGGACTCCCTTCAATACCGCTTCAGGATTCTCCGAGTGGCGACCGGCCTGGCTGTCAGCACCCCACTCGATATGAATCATCCGTTTCACACGGAAGCGCTGTTCGTCCAGACTCTGCTCATATTCGTGAAAGTCTCCGCTGTACCAGCCGGCCCAGATCGAAGGCGAATAAACATCGGGAATGTCACGCGCAAAATCACACCGGCGGAAGGAGGTCATGCGCGACGGATCAAGTTCATGTGCCAAATCATTCAGCCGCTTCATGAAGGCGCGAATCCGTTCCTTGTTCATTTCCGGGTACTCTCCCGGCCAGTCATCTTCGTTGCCAAGACCCCAAAAGATGATCGACGGATGATTGAAATGCTGCTCAATCATGTTGGTCAGCATATCCGTTGCGTTTTGCTGGAATGCCGCATCGCCGACACCAGCCCGGCACCATGCCAGCTCCTCCCACACCAGCAGGCCTAATTCGTCGCAAAGGTCCAGCACGAGCCTGTCTTGCTGGTAGTGCGCGAGTCGAATGAAGTTCGCTCCCATCGCACGAATGAGTCGCATTTCTTCGCGAACCTGCTCGTCCGTCATCGCGGCCGCGACACCCGCATGGTCTGCATGGCGCTGCGTTCCCCGCAAAAGCAGTCGTTTGCCGTTCAGCTTGAATGGGCCGTGCTCTTCAAATTCGAAGTAACGAATGCCAAATCGCTCTTCGCACTCGCACGCGCCAGTCGCACTTATCAGCTTTACCCGGCAGCGATACAAATTCGGTGTTTCCGGGGACCAGAGCGCTGGTTGCTGAATGCTGAATGCATGCACCTGTGCGAGCCCCTGCCAGGTATTCATCGTTTGCGAAGCGCGATGAATCGTTACACCCTGCGGATCGAGTACTTCCACTTCGAGCCTGAGCGGTCTTTGCTCCCCCATTGGATTGTGGAGCCGCGCAGAGATGACAACTCCCGCCTGACCTCGGCTTTCGACTGACGGTAGAACATGCACCGTGTCCAGCGCGACGGCGGGTAAATGCACTAGGTTCACATGCCTGTACAGGCCACCATACAGGCAAAAGTCACTCGCCTCTGAAGGTATTCTCTCGCGATCAGGCGCGTTGTCGCATGAAACCGCGACCGGTACTCCATGTGCCTTGGCTTCCGATGGCAACTGTTCTATAGCATCTGTGATGTCAAATAAGAATTCGTCATATCCGCCCTTGTGCTTGCCGATTTCGCGGTCTCCAACCCACACCGTCGAGCTTTGGCCCACGCCTTGAAAATGCAAAACCGTTCTTCCGTTCGGGTAAGGATTGCCTGACGTCAACCGCGTCCGATACCAACCCGTTCCACGCCAATACGACCTGTCCGGGTCGCATGCATCCATTCCATTGAAACAATGGGGCAGGGTCACCCGCTGCCATGCAGCCGTTTCCTCCGGTTCCCAAACCTGATCAATTCCGCTCAGCCTTTCCCTGCAAAACTGCCAACCTTCATCGAGCCGATAAAAGTTGACTTGCTCACCTTCTGTTTGTTCGGCAATCTGCGCGGCAAAATCTTGAACCGAAGACTGAAGTACTGCTCCGGCAATCGATAGCGTGGATGCCCGCAAAAATCGCCGGCGCGACGAATTCACCATGAAGTGTCCTGAGCTCGGAATTGCGCTCGGTTCAAAACCGTGTTCGCGCCGAGAAAAGCCTGAAAAATCAGAATTGTTTGAATCGACTTGGCTCCCAATCTGACCACGAAGGACGAACCCGAGCCTCTTCCATTGAAGCGGTGTGATCCTCCGGCCCAACCGGAGCCATCCGCAAGTGACTTACGGTTTGCACCCTCGATATTTCTCCAACTGGATGATTTAAAATAGCTTGCGCATGAGCGCTCCAACGTTATAAACGTGTTGGCTTTCAATCAGCGCAGGGCTTATGATTTGCAGGAGGCCCATGTCTATTGACTCTTCAAGGCGCGAGATGCGTTCAGCACTCGTTCATCTCGATCGGGATATGATTCTCGACGAGCTTGATCACATTCTGTCCAGTCCACACTTCTGCAACAGCAAGCGCTACCCAGCATTGCTCCGCTACATTGTTGAAAGCACCCTTTCCGGTAGAGCTGACTCTCTTAAAGAGCGCACTTTGGGCGTTGAGATCTTTGGACGACCACCCGATTACGACACAAACTCCGACACCATCGTCCGCTATACGGCAGGAGAGGTTCGCAAGCGCCTTTTGCTGTACTACTCGGAAGAGGGTCACACCTCTGCGATTCGTATTTCGCTCGCTCCGGGCTCCTATGTCCCCGATTTTCAGGAGATACCGCAAAAGTCGAACCTAGGCTCGATAACCGCTTCAACCTCAAACTCTGTCGGGCACGAGATTGCCACCTCTTCCACCGAAGCTACAACGGCACTTCCAGATACAGCAGCTAAGTTGGAAACACCCGAACCAGTCGCGGTTCACTCGTCTTCAACGAGTGGTCGGCCTTGGCTCATACCGCTTGCCACCGCTCTCGCTCTCGCAGTTTTCGTGGCAGGGGCTTATGGAGTGTGGAATTGGCTCCATCGCCCGACACCGATTGAGGATGCTTTGACCGAATTCTGGACTCCCGTGGTGAATGGGCAGCAGCAAGTTCTCATTTGCACCGGTGGTGTTGTTTTCAATCAGGGAACTTACTCCGGTACGCGCACCGCAAATCGCGATGTTGAGTATCCGTTCATCTCGTTGCAGAATGCGGCTGCCATTGCACGCGTCAGTGGACAGCTTGAGCGCTACGGTATCCCCGCTCAACTCATCCCTAGCCCGTCCACTCCACTTACGGATCTGCGTGAGCACTCGATCGCACTGATCGGTGGATACAACAATCAGTGGACTATGCGTCTTCTGGAGCCGTACCGCTTTCATTTTTCACCTGAACCGAACCAAGGCATTGTCGACACCCGTCGGCCGCAATTTCACCTCGAGCGTGACAAGTCTCAGCCCTATTCAAGCGCCGACGACTATGCATTGATCGCCCGTTATCGCGATCCAGTCACAGATAGTTGGGTGGTTGTCTTGGCCGGAATTGGACGTAACGGAACAGAAGCAGCCGCGGACTTCGCGACCAGCTCACACTATATGCAGTTGCTGCGCAATCGGCTGGGGGGAAGCCTCGCGAACCGGAATGTCGAGGCTGTTCTAAAAGTGAATGTCATCGACGGCAAGACCGGTGCGCCTTCGATCGTCGATGCCTATGCCTGGTAGACAGACGCAGATGCGTCGCCTGCTTGGATGCACTGCTGGCGAATAACTTCCATTCACATCCAAAGCAACGGCTGTCGCACCGGATTGTTGCGGATCACTTCCGGAACCTTCGAATTCGGATTGAGTTCCTGCCAAAGCGCAAGATACTCGGGCTTGCGATAAGCAAGGCCTGCAAACAGCCAACATGGCTGCCTCACCGGCAGGTCGTCGAAATATTCAACGTCATGCCTGTAAGGCCACTTCGACTTGTCTTTCACGTAAGGGTAGTAAAAGGCAAATGCCTCTTTCAGGCCAGAACCACCATCCGGATGAAACGCCCAAAGGTCATGCTCGCCATCGGATAATACACGAGAACACATACCCAGTATATCCAGATCAAATAGTGAATAGCTGTAAGGCTTGGTGCGGGCAAGCTCCAGAGGAAAACTGCCATTCGCGGCAATCTGAGAGGGGATGAGCGAGCGCTCAAACCGATCTAGGCAGAATGCGCGCACTTCCCGAGACTTCGTGTAAGTGGCAAAGGTCGCCGCCTGCAGCAGCCAGCACGATCCGTGATTGTTCTTTGCATCGCGTTCTTCACGCCCATGGATGGATGTCGTAAGCCAATTGAGGTACATCTTGAACCAGCGTCGAGTACCGTGTGCAATGTCGGCATCTATTGCCTTCTTCTCTTCCAGCAATTGGGCCGACCTTGCCACCTCCACCAGATGCACAGTGTCAATAATGCCAATGCTCCGTCCTGGTGTAATCCCATGAATTGCTTGTGCATATTCGAGATTCGCGTTCATCCGCGTCGGAGCGGCAACGAACCAGGCGTTCAAATGAGATGCTGCATGCTCGGCAAAATCGATCTTGCCCGTCAATATCCACGCTGCGGTCAATGTTGGAACCACGAGACTCAGACGGATGAGTAGTTCGCGATGCGCCACAAAGTTATCTGGGTTCGACTCCCCATCTCGCCGGATATACGGCCCATTTGGACTCTTCGGATCAGGCCACCAATAGTCGCCTTCGGAAAAGTAGTCGTGGAGATCGCCTGTGCTGCGTGCCGCACGCACAGCAGTAATTGTCTTCGGTTGTGCAGCTAGAAAGGCTTGAGCGTTTCTCAAAACACGCCGACGTTCAACCAATTCCACTTCCTGGTGTGGATTCGTCCATGCGCTCGGCTCCGCGGCAACATTGAAACGCCCGGCAATGGCTATCGCGGTTGCAGTCCCTATAAATTGGCGGCGCGTCAGACCACGCACAATGAATGCTTTCCCACTTTGTTTCATCTCGGCCTCAGAGACATATTTCCTAGACTCGGCGAAGACGCACTTTATGCCTTTTAACTCCAACCCGTCAACGCAAAACCTCGTGCAACTCTCTGCACTTGAATTCGCTGATCACATCTCGAGTCGGCAAACGGAAACGCAACTGCGCCCGTAGAGTTGACTTCGTTCCAGCGCGCAAAATTAGGCTTTCGATTCAAACCAATTGCTGCCTGGGAAAGTTGCGGATAGTAGTACAGGGGCAGAAGCAGCATGACAGTGAGTCAACTTGGCAATCAGCATCGCCGTATTGTTCTTTCTCAGATCAATAGTATGAAGGCCGGCAAAAAAGTCAGTAGGTGCATTGTCGGCGCAATCATGCCTCCCACGGTGGGAGCGGCAATCGGCTTCATCACATCGGAGCTAATGCCGGTTTCTCAGAGAATAGGCGCGAGGGTGAGAATGACCGCCGTCGCCACCATGAGCTTCGGTTCAGTCGCTGCACTGCGCACTCAGGGACTGCCTCAAGAAGACATTGCTTTGCCATCAGCGGTCCCGTCACCATGCGCCTCCGGTATGCCTCGTCGAGTATCAACGCCAGTGAAGAGAGCTTCATCAGGTCACTTAAGATCGAGGAAATCGATCCCAAAGGGTGTTGTAACCCGGAACATGGAACATCCCTGCGTCAGAACGGTGAGTTCATTGATGGTGTTCCAACCAGAAGCGAATACATTCCGCTCTTGACTATCAAACGCCGATGGAGTTCGGAAACGAAATGAACTACAAAGGCAATGCGGAGTTGGTTTCTCCGACACTGCGGAATTTCAGTAGTAACCCGCAGAAAAATACAAGAATGCTGGAAGGGGAGGGACGTTGGATGGCGCCCCCCCCACTCATGCACTGTTCGGTGAATTAACAGGATGACTTTTGCGAAGAAGGCATGAAGCAGCCGGTATGAGCCGAACTTGTTTCATTTGCGGGTTCCAGAATCGAAGACGCTGGATTAGCCGTAGAAAACTGTCTCAACGAAGGGCGTTCCCCCTCAAGAAACACTGCGAGCATATTTGCGGGTAACATGCAGGACGCAGTTTGAATTCGTTCGGCGGTTTCCAAAATGTTTTAGGGTACAGTTTTGGGTATCTGGCCAAGGTGCGACGACAAGTAGTAGTAGAATCAATGTGTTGGGGCTGCCTGGGGCAGCCATTATTGTATTTCCTTGCTCCTTCTCAACTTGGCCGCTCTGCGTAAGTATAAGAAAATCAATTACCTATAAAAGAAAACAGATGTAACTAGCAAAAATCAGACAAATAGAGATTGGAAATTTCGGCCTGCGTGGTTCGACTAGTGCCCGATTGGCGTGCACGACTGCGGTCATGTAATTCGAGTGATTGTTTCAAGCAAGAGCCTTGCGACCGGAGCGTAGGTATGTTCACCAAGAGTAGGCGCCGCTGCATAGGGCCGCGAATTCTGCCAGCATGCGATCTTGACTCCAAGGATGTCGGTGGCCTTCGATCCGATCCCGGTTTCGGTCAGCACTCGAGAATCGCTCGCGGCATCGGATACTTGTATAATCGGTTTTTCTCTTTTGAACTGTGGCGATGCCTCTGGAACCCAATGCGCAAACCAGCGAGGCCGAACGTGCCGAATTGGAACGCGTTGTCGATGCGCTGACCAAATGGCCGCGGCTTTCCCATCTGCTCCGATATATGGGGGAGAAGCTCGTTGCTGGTGATTCTGAACATCTTAATGAGTACAACATCGCGACCGAAGTCCTTGGTCGCTCGAAGACCGTCTTTAATGCCGCAGAGGATGCGATTGCGCGGGTCGAAACGCACCGACTTCGGAAACGCCTTGCGGAGTTCTATGAGACTGAGGGACGGGATCATCTCATTCAAGTAACTCTTCCGGCGGGAAGTTATGTTCCGGTTTTCATTCATAAGCCCGTGGACAAGCCATCTGTTGTCCCAGGAGTGTCCGGACAAGTAGCGATATCGGAAACTGTCGGCCGGCAGAAGGGGACATCCCATTGGCTGGTTTCAAACTGGAAATATTTGGCCTTCGCGGCGGTTCTGGTGTTGGTGGCGTTGGGTCTTTATGTATATCGACATCGCATCGCAAACTCCACCCACTCAATCATCGGAAGCAGTCAGGCACCGACATCAGCATCCTCCGCTCCGCAATCGGGAGCGTCGTCTTCAACCATTCGGATACTGGCCGGATATAGTGGCCCACCCAGGACCGATAGCGCCGGGAAAGTGTGGAGGTCTGACGAGTATTTTTCCGAAGGGGCCGCCTGGCAACGCTCACCAGGATTTATCGCACGAACCAGTGATCCGTTTCTCTTCGAGCAGTCGAGAACAGGTGATTTTTCTTATCGCATTCCGCTTAAGCCGGGCATTTATGAATTGCATCTCTATTTTTCGACTCCCGTTCAGTACTTCGAAGCCGTTCACACCTTTAATGTATGGATCAATGGGCAATGGGCGCTGCGGGGATTTGACATTAATTCGGACGCCGATGGAGAAGATGTAGCCGATGAGCGCGTTTTCCGCGATGTGTCGCCTGGAAATGATGGATTTCTGCGAATCAGGTTTGCCGGAGCAACAGGACCACCGGCCCTGAATGCAATTGAGATTTTGCCGGGTCTGCCTCACGCGCAACTTCCCATTCGTCTTGTCATGCAATCCACGCCGTTTACCGACAGTAAGGGGCAGTTCTGGCAACCGGATAATTACTTCCTGAACGGTCGTTTGTCATCCGTTATGCATCCGCTTGCCGGTTCCCCCGATCCTGACCTGTTTTCCGAAGAGCGTTATGGGCATTTCTCCTACGCCATTCCTACAATTCCCGGCGATCAATACACCGTAATCCTCCATTTCGTCGAATTCTACTTTGGATCGGGCACCTCTGCGGACGGTGGAGCAGGCAGCCGGCTGTTCAAGGTAATGTGCAATGGGCAGACACTTCTCGATAACTTCGATGTCTACAGTGAAGCCGGGAGTCTCCACGAGATTTCAAAAACCTTTTATCATCTGAAACCCAGTGCAGAAGGGAAGCTGAATCTCACCTTCGAGCCCATCGCGAACAATGCGACCGTCTCGGGCATTGAGGTTCTGGACGAGTCTCAATGAGTGAAGTCTCTTTGTTTTGTTGCTCTGCCTGAATGCGCCCGTGGCTCGAAATTCCCCGTTCGTAATGGCTCACTAATCTACCAGACATCCCCGTTGATGCCGGGAGGGAACACAACCTCTGACTGCGTCAGCTTTGGCGAGTGACCACCTCCAGTCGTCCTAATTTCCGTGACGTGGCGCGAATTGCCAAATCCACAGAGAGCATGGCTTCGCACATCGGTAATTGTTGTCAGGCCTCCTGTTCTTCTCCCGAGTTCAGGCGATAGCTACTTCCGTGGTCGATGAAACAAGTACTTCGCATTGCGTACGTTCTCTATTTACAACCACGTACAACGTTTCACGCGGCCGGTACAAGATTGAACTTCACTGCGGTTTTCCCGATGTGGAGGATTCGTGTCGATTTACTTTCATTCAAATGTTCCTGCATAGAGCGCCTTGCAGGAGAGAAGGGGCTTCTCAGGCGACCGTAAACCCTTTAGGTGAGGTTTGCGCCGCGATTGAAAGTCCTTGGAAAAGCGCAAAGCAGCGAACAGGGAGACAGCGATGAAGTCAAACTATCTTACAAAACAGGCCAGTGGAGTACGGACAGGTTTCAGGGCCTGCCTCATCGCATGCGCGATCGGGTTGTTGTTGACGGGCATTCCGGCGGCATTTGCGCAATCCATCTTTGCGAGCCTTTCAGGTACGGTTACGGACCCAACGGGAGCCGTGGTCCCTGGCGCGAAGGTCACCATTGAGAATGAGGCCTCTAAGGTGAAGTGGGAAATTCCCACCAACAAGTCCGGATATTTTTCGGCCGCACAGTTGCCGGTCGGTATTTACAACGTATCGGTAACAGCCAACGGTTTCAAAAGATGGAGCGGTACCGGGATCGATCTGCACGGTTCCGATGTAAGGTCCATCTCGATCAGTTTGAGTCTCGGCGAATCGACCCAGTCGATTGAGGTCAGCGCTACCGCGGGCCAAATGGATATCACCGACTCTGGCGCAAAGGTTGAGACGATCACCTCTGAAGACCTGGAGAAACAGCCCTTGATCGGCCGCAACGCGACGGAGATCCTCCGCATCATCCCAGGTGCCGCGCAAATTACGCTCGGCGGCACGAACCGCCCAGCATCCGATGGCCAAAATATCGGCGTCAACGGTTTCATGGTGAACGGTAACATGGCCGGAATGTCCGGTATCAGCATTAACGGACAGTCTGGAACGGGACTTTCCATCAACCAAGATGGCCAGAATGTCGAAGACCCGGGCGCTCCCGGCGGCGGTAACCCCGTAAATCCCAATCCCGATATGATCTCCGAGATCCAGGTAATGACTTCGAATTATGGAGCCGACAACGCCAAGGGCCCAGTGGTGATCAACACTCTAAGTAAGTCGGGCGGCTCTCAGTACCACGGAGATGTCCACTTTTTTGCCCGCAACTCGGTGATGAATGCGGAAGAAGCCGATAACAAGGCTCAAGAAATCTTGAGCGGCAAACCGAAGGGTGCCTACTTTCTTCCGAGCCACTACTACTATCCCGGCTTTACTTTTGGGGGGCCGCTGGTCATTCCACACACCCGCCTCAACGGCCGTGGCAGAAACAAGTTCTTCTTCCATGAGGCTTTCGAGAACTACCGGCAATTGATCGATGGCGGCATCAACGACGCTTTTGTTCCGACTGCGGACATGATCAAGACAGGTGACTTCAGCGCCCTGGGCACCACACCCTATACGAGTGTGCAAGATGGCGGGTGGGCGCAGCCATATTGGTCAGTGAACGGTCGTTACGGAGTTATCGGTGTTCCGCAGCAACCAACCGACGCGGCATTCCTTGCCGAGCGACCCGGTTGTACCATCACAAACGGTACAATGAATGCGGCATGTATCGATCCGAATGCACAGCTCTGGTTGCAGCACAGCCTCCCGGCTGCGAATCTCTCCGTTCCGAATGCCGACGGTTGGAATTATGTATCGACTGTTCAACAACCGGACAATATAACCCAGAACATGGCCAAGGTGGATATGAACTTTGGCGACAACACCAAGGCTTATATCACCTGGAGCCGCGAGCGCGAAAGCGCCACCGAACCACTTGGCTTGTGGCAGGGATCGGGAGACTGGGTCGTCCCTGGTCCTAGTCCGGATCTCAGCAAGAACACCTCTGACATGTACACGTTCAACATGTTGCACGTTTTCTCTCCGACTTTAACGGTGGAGGCTCGTGTTGGCTATACGCACATGGACATGCCGGGTTCGCCGCAAAACAAGGCTAACGTACTCCGCAAGGATATGGGTTTCCCATTAAAAGGGGTCTTCAACAATCCAAATGCGCCGATTGCAACGAGCTGGAGTGGATCTATCCCCAACATTGGCGACATCGGACACGACTATCATCCGAACTTCTACGCCGAGAAAGGAATTCCGAGCGCCGGGGCCGACCTTACCAAGGTATACAAGACTCATACCGCCAAGTTTGGTTTTCTCTGGGAGAATATCTACAACGCGCAGGATGCCTGGGGACAGTACCAGGGCGTCTTCAGTTACGGTATCTGGAGCAGGTTCTTTACCGGCAATAACTACGCCGACCTTTTGATGGGTGCGAGCCAGGGATATTACGAGCAGGCGCTCCCACCTGCGGTTCACATGCAGCAGGTGGTGAAGTCATTCTATGCGACCGACCATTGGAAGTTGAATCGCCGGGTAACCCTCGACTATGGTCTTCGATTCGAAAACTATGCCTCGCCTCACCCGGACAACCAATTTGGCGCCGCAGTCTTCGATTCATCGAAATACAGTTCGGAAGCTGCAGCAGGGAAAATGAATCCAGGAATCTCGTGGCACGGACTTAGCTCTCACACTCCTATTTCCGGTGTCACACAAACCTTCTTGGTTTACTCGCCGCGCGTGGGGGCCTCCATTGACCTTTACGGAAACGGCAAGAGCGTTTTGCGGGGGGGATGGGGCATGTACCGCTACGAAACCAACCTGCAGGACAGCCATTTGGGCGCGGCTAACACCGCACTCGGATCGGTTGGTTGGGGTGCTCCCGGCGCCGCTGCAACCTGGGAAGACATCGATCAGTTCCAGAGCAACGGGAGCGGTTCATGCGCGGCGGCGCAGGCTGGCGGAATAGATGCAAACAATAACAGTGACTGCGCACCTGCCATTAAGTTCGGCACCGAGACGAGTTTTGCTAACGGCAACGTCACTGCGCTGGATTCGACGGACCAAGATCAACCGTACACCGTTACGTACAGTCTCACCATCGACCAGGAGTTACCGCAAAAGTTCATGGCCGAAATCTCTTATACCGGCAACCACTCCGCCCTGGGTCAGACCAGCGTCAACTTTAATGCGGTTCCGATTGGAGCGATGACGAACTCCACAGTGGATACGAAATGTTCGGATCTGGATACGAGCGCCACAAATCCTGAACAGACGCGCTTGGCGGATGCGCAATGCCAGCAGCGATTCCGCCCGTACTCCTATTACCAGCAAATCAACGCAAATGAGAGCGACCAGATTGCCCAGTACGATTCGCTCCAGGCCGTTTTGAAGCGCAGCACCAACTGGCTTACGTTCAACCTTAATTACGCATGGTCAAAAAGTATGTGGAACCCGACCGTTTCAGGCGCATTCAAGGACTGGGGCAAGAGCGAGTACTGGACGGTTAACAGCAATAACCGCACCCACGTCTTCAATGCATCGTACGTCTTCACTTTGCCGACGAGACACTATGGCAGTCGACTCCTTGCGGGCATCCTCGACGGCTACCAATTCTCTGGAATCACACAGGTTCAATCGGGCGCGATGTTGTCGGCAGTTAATGGCTATTACTTCAACATGGCAAATGGTCCGAATTCGGTTTACAGTATCGGCACGCCCGATGCCCAGGTAGCGCCCGTCATCACCTGCAATCCTGGCTTGGGATTGAAGAAGAATCAGTTTGCCAATCCCAATTGCTTTGCGCTTCCGGTGCAAGGCGCTGGCATCGGCAACACACGCATGCCTGCTCTCCATGGCCCCATGTACTGGAGCAGCGATGCAGCTGCAGAAAAGGAGTTCTCGATTACCGAGCGTCAGCATCTGCGATTCCGGCTTACCGCGAAGAACTTTATGAACCACGACCTGCTGTCGTTCGCGGCGGGCGACCCGGGTCTCGTTCTGAACTTCAGTAACGGACAGTCGGGAAATCCGTCGCTTGGCACCCTGCTCAATGCCAGCACCTTTGGCGTTGCAACCAAACACTTTGGCCATCGCCTTTTGGAGCTTTCGGCCAAATACACCTTCTAACCTTTAAACCAATGAGCCGGGGCGGCATGTTATGACGTCCCGGCTATGATTCATCCATGCGGTATTTGTTTTTCGTCCTTGCAATCAGCTACTCCGTGTTCGCTTCCGCCGCGGTGGCCCCCGACCGCTTTGCGACGCTTGCCAAACAAGCAGACTCCGCACGCTCACAAGAACACACTGCTGAGGCGATCCATTTGTACCGCGAGGGCACCCGCCTGCGTCCATCGTGGGCCGACGGTTGGTGGTATTTGGGCAGCTTGCTATACGATCAGGATCGATTTCCCGAAGCGACCATTGCTTTCCAGCACCTTCTAGGTAGCACTTCTCATGGCGGACCGGTTCACGCCTTTCTTGGATTGTGCGACTATGGAACCGGCAACTACGATGCCGCTTTGGTGCAGTTTCGCGCCTGGGCTCGTGCCGGCTGGCCGGGACCACGAGAGCTTCGCGATGTTGCTATCTTTCATTTCGCTCTCCTGCTGACGCGGGACGGACGCTTTGTTGAGTCACTCTATCTGCTTGCTCCTCTTGCGCAACGTCTTGGTGACAATCCTGAACTCTCTGAAGCGATGGGACTGGCTTCACTCCGCATGCGCTACCTGCCAGAGAATTACCCTCCCCGGTTGCGCGAACGCATTTGGTTGGCAGGGAAAGCTGCGCTCTATGCGTCGCAATCTCCCAAGGACTTCAAGCGCGCGGATGAATTCGCGTCAAGGTTGGAATCGCGCTATGGAACCCAGCCGGAGGTCCATTATTTTCGGGGAATGCTCTTCGGCTTTGAGGAAGAAAATACTGAGGCCGAGCGCGAATACCGCGAGGAACTTAAGCTATCGCCGGAGCATGTGCCCGCTTTGGTTGCTCTTGCTGGGCTCGACCTGGACAAGAACGATCTTAGCGAGGCCTGCGCTTTTGCACGGCGAGCTGTCGCCGCCGGACCGGACAATGCAGAAGCTCATCATCTGCTGGGCCGTGTTTACCTTGCCCAAGGGGACCTGCGCGGCAGTGTAGGCGAACTCGAGAAAGCAAAACAGCTTGCTCCGGATATCCCGGAAGTCCGCTCCCATTTGGCCATGGTCTACATGAAGCTCGGCCGCGTGCGGGAAGCTAAGGCCGAGTCCGCGGCTTTTCTCGCCCTGAAGAACAAGGAAGATGTGATGGCTATGGCACGGCAGAAACTCGGTACCAATCAGCAGGAGAATATCCGTTGATGCGCCGGGGCTTTCTCATCGTTGTTCTTGCCACAGGTGTCTGCGTCCCCTACGCGGTCGCAAACCAACAACCTTCGGCAGTCCAGCAACGGACTTTCGATCAGTTGATCGAAGACGCGGAAAAGGCGCGCCAGCAAGACCACAGGAAGGAATCCATTCGCTTGTTTCGGCGTGCGATCTCCGAACAGCCGGAGTCGGAGCAGGCTCTTTGGTACCTCGGCACCCTGCTCTATGAAGAACAGCAATATGCCGAAGCGCGCGATTGGTTGCGTCAATTTGTGACGCTTCGTCCCGATGCGGGTCCGGCGTGGGCTCTGCTTGGGCTTTCGGAGTTCCAATCGCGGGAGTACCCACGCGCCTTGGACCACTTGCAGCGCGCGATCGCCGAAGGCATGGGAGACCGAAAGGAGCTTGCACAGTCGGTGTTCTATCACGTAGTGATTTTGCTCACCCGATTCGAGCGCTATGACGACAGTATGGCGCTGCTAGAGAAGGTGCTCTCGTCCGGGCCGCCGGACCCTGCGTTCGTTGAGCCTGCGGGGCTTGTCGGTTTGCGTTTGCCGCTGCTACCCGCCGAAATTCCACCAGACCTCCATGACCTGGTTGATCAAGCCGGCCAGGCGGTGCTGGCGATGGAGACAGACCATGACGAAGAAGCCAAATCGAAATTCGCGCATCTCGTCGCGGCGTATCCGAACCAACCTGGCGTTGCTTTTCTCGATGGGGAATACCTGGCCCGGTCGCATCCCAAAGAAGCCGTTCATGAGTTTGAGCGGGAACTGGAGATTTCGCCTTCGCATGTGCTTGCCCGGGTGCGCCTTGCCGACCTACTGATGACGTCGCACGACTATGATCGTGCGCTTTCGCTTGTCCGGCAGGTAATCAAACTCGATCCCAAGCGCGCCTCGGCTCATATGCTTGCCGGAGAGGCATTATTGGCCAAGGGCGATACTGACGAGGGCATCAAAGAACTGGAAACCGCGCGCGACATCGATCCCTCCGTTGTCAGGACACATTGGGATTTGCTGCGTGCCTACATGGCCTTGGGGCGGAAAGAGGAAGCGGATCGAGAGAAGGGAACGATTGAAAAATTGAGTGATAGCAGTTCTCCGAGCCATCCACCGCAATCGGGAAACCTTCCGCGTGAACCATCTGCACCACAACGGCGTCGGTGACTTCCCGATTCTGAAACGACCATCAAAAAGAGGATTGAGCTTTGCCTCCGAGGAAGGGTTTCTTGCAACGGCAACCTATTTCAAAATCAAATGCGAGCAATGCAACTGTGGCTTCCTCTCTGGTCACGCGGCGCGACTTCCTTTATTTGTGCTCCGGCGCGTACGGCTCTCTGCTGCTATCTGGTGCCGGAGCGCTTGCTCAAGGGCGTCCTCCAGCACCCATTCATTTTTCGCCGCGCCCCATCGCGTTCTCTCTGGACAGTTGCGAGACGCCACTGCGGCACGCGCCGGAGACCATGGCCGGAGGCGTAGCGGTCTTCGATTACGATCGCGATGGCAAACCGGACATCTTCTTCACCAACGGCGCGAATATCGATACTCTCAAGAAAGATTCTCCGAAGTACTGGAATCGCCTCTTCCACAACAATGGCGACGGAACCTTCACCGACGTGACAGAAAAAGCGGGGGTGAAGGGAACCGGGTTCGATGTGGGTGTCGCCATTGGCGACTACGACAACGATGGTTACGGCGACATCTTCGTGGCCGGTGTCTACCGCAACACGCTCTATCACAACAATGGCGACGGCACGTTCACTGATGTGACCGAAAAGGCTGGCCTGGCTAAACCCGATAGTCAGTTTGGACCGCTCTGGTCGGTAGGCGCTGCCTGGGTCGACATCAATAACGATGGGCTGCTCGATCTATTCGTCGTCAACTATCTCTCCTGGGACGGCAAAAAGGAGCCAGACTGCAAATACAATGGCAAGCCCGAATATTGTCATCCGAAATTCTATAAAGCCCTGCCAAGCCAACTCTTCTTAAATAACGGCAACGGCACTTTTACCGATATTTCGGAACAGGCCGGAATCCGGGCGCATCCGGGAAAAGGGATGTCGGTGGCGGTTGCCGATTACGACAACGATGGTCTGCCCGATCTGTTTGTCACCAACGACAAGCTCTTCAATTTCCTTTATCACAATCTCGGACACAATCGATTCGAGGAGGTTGGATTCGAGCTTGGCGTGGCTCTGCCTGGATTCGGAAACGTAATTTCGGGGATGGGGAGCGACTTCCGTGATCTCAATAACGACGGGTATCCCGATATCGCGCTGTCAGCGCTCCAGAACGAGACCTTTCCCTTGTATCAGAATGCCAGAGGAAAGTCTTTTGAGGAGATCACTGCAAGCAGCGGGATGACGTTGCTGAGCGATCCAATGGCAGGGTATAGCGTGAATATTGCCGACTTCGACAATGACGGGTGGAAGGACATTTTTGTCAGCCGCGGAGATGTTACCTCTCCCAACATGGCGGATCGGCAGCACGTAGACCAGCCCAATACCGTGTTTCGCAATCTACGTGGGAAGTGGGCCGCCCTCACCGAGGAAGCCGGCTTCACCGCGCTTCCTCCGCGCAGGCATCGAGGCGCCGCAGTCGCGGACTTCAACGGTGATGGCAAACTTGATCTGGTTGTCACAGCGCTGAGCGCTCCGGCTGAAATCTGGATCAATGACAGCCCTGGCAATAATCACTGGCTTCAAATTGCACTCGAGGGAACGAAAAGCAATCGCGATGGCATCGGCGCCCGCATCAAGCTCACCGCCGGAGGCAGCGTCCAATACAATCACATGACCTCCGCAAGCGGCTATGCATCCTCAAGCTGCGTACCAGTACACTTCGGCCTCGCCGATGCGCGCGTTGCCGACGAGATTGAGATCCGATGGCCCTCTGGAACGGTACAGACGCTGAAGAACGTAGCCGCCGACCAGATCCTGAAGGCAAAAGAGCCTCGGTAATCACGCGCTGATCTGGCTCTAGAACACGACACTGAATGACTTATGGAACTGCTTCAGGCTGCGGTCCTTTGATACGTGCTTTTTCGTTCAGCTTGACCACGATCTGACGCTCCCGTTCGCTGTCTTCACTTTGGTGCAGGCGGGAATAGACCATCGCCAGTTGGAGGTGAGCATCGACGAAATCCGGCCATTGCTTGACGAGTTTCTCAAACCCGGCTTTGGCTTCCTCCAGATGTCCAGTTTCTGCGTCTAAGGCAAAGATCTGAAACTGTGCGGTAGCCGAGTCCGGACGCAACGTCATAGCATGTTCCAGATAGGGTCGCGCGCCTTCCGCATCTCCATCGTGACGCAGTACCGCTCCCAGATGCAGACATGCGTCGAAGTCATTGGGGTCGACTACGAGTGCGTGACGGAATGCGTCTTCGGCCCTCTTGTTCTCGCCACTGCCTAAAAGTGCCCGCCCGTAGATTGACCACGCTCCAGGAATATCGGGATTCAGATCAAGAGCCTTCTCAAGCGTCGCCGCCGCGGTCTTATAATCTCTCGCGGCAAACTGTGCGGCGCCCAGCAACGCGTTGGCCACTGCAGGATTTCCGTTGCGCATGATGCGGTCGATCACTGCTGCGCCCTTTTGTGTTTGCCCATCCTGAATCAGCGCGGTACCCAGAATGTAATCGACCGCCTGGTTGTCAGGATGAGCTGCGTACGCAGGTTCCACGAGTGCGATCGCGTCCTTCAGTCTCCCCAGTCGCAAGTTACAATCAGCCAGCAGATAAAAGGCCTGCTGATTATCCGGCCGTCGCTCGTGCAGCTGCTCAAATCCGTCGCGCGCCCTTCTGAAATCGCCTTGCTTGTACAAGGCAAGGCTCAGGTTGAGTAGCGCCGTATCGTTTTCAGGGTCGCGCGAAAGCACTGTGCGGTACTCTCGCGCTGCTTGATCGTAGCGTCCCTGCTGCGCAAGAGCCACACCCAGATTGATACGGGCGTCGTTCGAATTGGGAACCTGCCGCAGAAGTTGCTCGTACAACTTGACGGCAAGTGTGGCGTTACCCGTTTCGAGCGCTTTGCCAGCTTGGTCATAGAGAGATTGCGGAGTGACCTGTTGACTGGCAAGTCGCAGGCCACAAACGATGGCAGCTCCGAGGGCCATGGCTAAAAGCCGTGTGAGGGTTTGCTGTTGGCGGCGCATATCAAGCATCCCCATTGTAGTGGAGCAACTGTTCCACTCTCCGCTTGAATTCTCAATTTCAAGAAATCGGAACGAGGGTGCTTACTTTCCTAATCCACGCTCTTCGTTGGTCTCCTGGATTGCGACTGCGGCGACGTTCACAATCTCCCATTTTTTACTCTGCCTGGCCAGGGTGCTTGGATCAGGCTTCTCTTTGCCAACTGCTCCCTGGTCAAAAGGAAGCCAGGTGTGAGTATTCCAGGTTTGACCACCCACTCCCTGAACTTCGGTGGCCTGTTTCACCTCACCTGTTCAAAGAAAAGTCCTGCAGTGCTCCTTGGGTTCACAGTCGGGCAAGCTCATCATGAGTTATCCCTCGTCCACGCCACGTCGGTATCCAGGTTTTGCTTGTCGCCCAGGCACCGTGTAACACGTACTTTGCCCTACGTACATCCCGTATTTCCAATTAAGTACAGCGTTTCGGCAGATGCGTACAAAATTGAACTTCACTCAGTTGTCGTTTCTGTAGAGGATTCGTTTCGACTCGTTTTACGGCCACGATGGGGTGCAAAGACCGCCGGTAGGATACCGAATACAAAGCGGTGAAGCCAGGGCAAGTTGGCGCCGCGGTAGATTCCAGCGTGCCCATTATCTCAATTATGAACACTCTCCCTATCGCATTGCTACCAGGCGTGCTCGGAGACACCAATCTCCATGCGCGGCTGTAACCGCTGCACATTGGGTGGAGAGAGAGGCTTGAAGGTCCTATGCGGGGACAAGACTGTTTGGGGGACGGGCGATGGTCCGACGGGCTGAGCAATTTCCCCGATCGTGGGGCCCCTTCGTGACCTTCCGGGCCCCACGAGTTGTTGCATCCTCTATCGACAGGTTCCGCATCCCAGCCCAATTTCGAATCGTCCTCATGTTGCTCGGTTCGGACTACCGAATCGAATCAACGCGACACCCGTTTCAAGTTGCACAACAGCTCTCTTGAGGGAGCCCATGTTGACGTCTAGCATTCCGCCGACCGGGCGTTCGCTGTTCGTTCTTATCTGTTTGCTTGCATCGTTCTATTCGCCGGCAGGTGCCCAGGTGCAACCGAGCTCGATTCGCCATATTGAAATAAATCTCAATCAACCAGACGGGCCCATCGATCGATTTTTTGATTTATCTGTTGGCTCTGATTATCCGGGCACTCTGATCCGTGACGACAGCCAGGCACAGTTGAAGCGCGTGACCGAAGAGCTGGGTTTTCGTTATATCCGCTTCCATGCCATCTTTCATGACGTTCTCGGGACGGTGCGCGTCGAGAACGACCGGACGGTCTACAACTGGTCGAAGATCGATCAGTTGTACGATGACCTGCTGGCCCGCCATATCAAGCCCTTTGTCGAACTGGGGTTCACTCCGAAGGCGCTGGCTACGTCCAGCAACAATATCTTTTACTGGCATGGCAATACGTCGCACCCGGACCCCAAGGGCTGGCACGAACTGATTGACGCATTCATTCGTCATATCGAGGAGCGCTACGGCTGCAGCGAGGTGCGCAGCTGGTTTTTTGAGGTATGGAATGAGCCCAACTTGTCCGGTTTCTGGGAGGGGGCGGATCAGCAAGCCTACTTTGAGCTCTACGACGAAACGGCGAAGACGATCAAGAGCATCGATCCAGCTCTGCGCGTGGGCGGCCCGGCTACGGCAGGCACGGCATGGATACCTCAGTTCCTGGAACACGTCAAGCAGAGCGGGGCTGGAGTCGACTTTGTGACCACGCACACCTATGGCGTTCAGGGTGGGTTCCTTGATGAACACGGCAAGGCAGATACGGAGCTTGATCCCTCGCCCGATGCGATTGTCGGGGACGTGCGGCGCGTTCGCGCAGAGATAACTGCTTCTCCATTTCCCCATCTTCCGCTCTACATCTCCGAGTGGAGCACCAGCTACACGCCACGCGACTCCGTGCACGACTCCTACGTCAGCGCCGCATACATTCTGAGCAAGCTGAAAGCCTGCCAGGGTATGGTGCAAGGGATGAGCTACTGGACGTACACGGATTTGTTCGAAGAACCAGGTCCACCGACTGCACCCTTTCAGGGCGGATTCGGCCTGTTGAATCCCGAAGGCATCCCCAAGCCTGCGTACTTCGTCTACAAGTACCTCCATGCCATAAAGGGAGAGAGCATCCGAACAGGCGATCCTCAGGCCATGCTCTCGACCAAAGATGGAAATTTCACTGGACTTGTATGGGACTTTGAGCAGCCCGCGCAGAAGGTGAGCAACCGTTCCTTCTACACGAGAGTTGTCTCCAATCATCCCGCGGCACCGGTTGAGCTGAAGTTCTCGCATCTGAAGCCCGAAGCCTCCTACCATTTGATGGTGTATCGGACGGGCTTTCACGCTAACGATGCATATTCGGCCTACCTCGAAATGGGATCTCCCAGAGATCTCAGCGAAGCCGAGCTTGCACACCTGAACGAACTCACGCGTGATCTGCCTGAAACTGACAGGACTATCGAGATTGATTCATCTGGAATGACCAGGATCACACTGCCCATGCATAGCAACGACATTGTGCTGGTGAAATTGATGCGCAGCGAGCGCGGGCACTAGATGTGACATTGCGGAGAGACTGTTGAAGATCTTGATCGATTCGATCTGCCAAGGTGACTCTGACGCTGCCATCGAGCCCAGGGGGGGCACTGTTACTGCTCAGGATCAGATCGCACTGGGCGGAGCTACTGTCCGCTATACGGAGACTGTGATCTAAATCAAAGCCACCCTGCAATCAGTGCGAAGGTGCAAGTTCATCTGCCGAATCACCGAAGCCAACCGACAATGATCCAGAAAAGGAATGCTTGAAAATGGAAGCTCAGCTTTCAAGTGGCACCGGCACAGCGGCAAGCGATGCGATGAGGGGCGGACTAATTCGGAATAACCGGATCTCGTCAGAACTCTTTCGAAGTGTTTCGAAGTATTCGTTAGCGGCTTAAACCTAGCCGGACGCGGATTGCGATTTTGTACTCGCACGCTGTTTCTGAATCACTTCAACAACCGTATCAATCAATTTGGGCAGCGCCGATTCGACTGAGGCAGAAAGCCCTTCTCCGTGGTCGAAGGACTCGCCTGCGATCGAGACAACTGTTGCCCCTGGAGCTGCGCCGTATGCGTATTTACAAAGCGCGACGAGTTGATCGGGAGTAAGTCGATGGGATGACGGATCCCAGATTGCGTTCGTGTCGATTGATGTGCAGTCAATCTCGCCCGGAGTGCCGATCACTGTGGCGTCGATAAAAACTACGTGCTCCGCGCGCGAGATGTCTTCGGCAATTTCCGGAACGAGCTGATGGGTACAGACGAAATCTGCCGTCGATGGTGAGAGGCGAGGTCGCAGAAGTTCCGCCGCGCGCCAGGCAACTCCATCGTCGGAACGAAGTGTGTTGCCGTAAGCGACGACGAGAACAGGCGACACGGAAACTCCTTTTACGTCAGCCTCGACGAAGAACTTTCACTATTTCTCCATCTGGGTTGACAAATTGCAATTCGAGCGGCATCTGGCCGAGGGCATGCGTCGAGCAACTGAGGCACGGGTCAAAGGTGCGCACGACTGCTTCCACACGATTGAGAATGCCTTCAGTGAATTGTCCATCTTTAATGTAATGCTTTGCTGCCTGTGCAATGCCCTTGTTCATGGCGTTGTTGTTCTGGCCTGTGGCGATGACAAGGTTGGCCCAGGTGATGAGGCCGTTCTCGTCCACTTTGTAATTGTGCATGAGTGTCCCGCGTGGCGCTTCAGCCTGACCTGCGCCTTCCAGACGGTTGACGCCTGCAATGGCACGCACGTGCGTGTCGAGGATGAGCGGGTCAGTAAGAATCTGCTCAATCTTTTCGATACCGTAGAGCATATCGATGAGCCGAGCGTAGTGGTAATGGAATGAGCTTTGCACGGGACCGAGGGCCAGCAGTTTGAATTGTTTCAGCTCAATGTCGGCAAGCGGCGTTCCCATGGAGCGTGCAATATTGAGGCGAGCCAATGGACCAACACGATAACTGCCGTTGGGATAGCCGAGCGGCTTGTAGTAGGCAAACTTGGTATAGCTATATGACTCAACGGCTTCACCGATGATCTGAGTAAAGCGGGTGGCGGTGATTCCATCTTCGAGGATGGCGCCGCGTGCGTCGATGATACGAAGCGCGCCGTCTGTGAACTCAACGGTCTCGTCTTCATTGATGAGACCCATGTAGAGCGACGGGAAGTTGGCAAAGATTCCGATTTCAGACTGGAACTGGTCAGCTATCTGCTTGTACCAGTTGAGTCCGAGTTTAATGTTGCTGAAAGCCTCGGGAATCAGACCGAGAATTTCCTCGCGCTTCGCGGCAGAAAGAGGCTCGGTAACGCCGCCGGGAATGACCCAGCCTGGGTGTATGCGTTTGTCGCCGAGCAGTTCGATGATGTGTTGACCGAAGCGGCGCAAGCCGATACCGGCAAGGCCGAGTTTGGGATTGGCTTGTGCGACGCCGAAGATGTGACGGTTGGCAGGGTCGGAGTCCAGGCCGAGAAGAAGGTCCGGCGAGGAGAGATAGAAGAAGCTCAGCGCGTGCGACTGCACCATTTGCGCGAGGTTGAGCATGCGGCGCAACTGTGCGGCAGTGTGCGGAATGCGCACGGACATAATAGCTTCACATGCCTTGGCTGAGGCGATGAGATGCGAGACAGGGCAGATGCCGCAGATGCGTGCCATCAGACTGGGCATCTCGTAATAGGGGCGGCCCTCCGCAAACTTTTCAAATCCGCGCACCTGGGTGACGTGAAAGTGCGCGTCGGTGACTTCGCCCTGCGCGTCGAGCTGAATGGTGATTTTGCCGTGGCCTTCAAGGCGTGTGACCGGATCAATCGTAATGGTTTTGCTCATGGCAGTCTCCTGTCAGGCTCCAAAGCGTGTGAGTGCGGAAACGTCGAGTGGCTCTCCGGTGACCAGTGCCATGAGCGCGGCGTAGAACGTTGCCGCGGAGGGTGGACAGCCAGGCAGGTAGACATCGACTTTCACGAACTCGTGAATGGGGCGCACAACTTTGAGCAACTGCGGAACAATAACGCAGGGAATCTGCTGCTGTGCGGATGCGTTTTCAATATAGGCGCGGTTCAGAATGGCCTCGGGTCCAATGGGGTTGCGCATGGAAGGTACGTTGCCTGTGACTGCGCAGTCGCCCATGGCAACCAGGAGTTTGGAATGCGCGCGGATCTTCCTGATCTTTTTCTCGTCGTCGACTGAGGCGACGGCGCCTTCAACCAGCGCGATGTCAACGCTGTCGGGATAGTCCTTGGTATCGACGATGGGACTGTAAACCACATCGACATGTTCCGCGATTTCAAGCAAGCGCTCATCCAAGTCGAGGAAGGACATATGGCAGCCGGAGCAGCCATCGAGCCAGACGGTTGCAAGTTTCAGTTTGCTCATTTCGCCTCCCGCATCATATTCAGGTAGGGCAGGAAGTCGGGATACTTTGGGTGCGGATTGCCGACCTTGCCTTTGTCAAAGAGCGCGCCAGTGGGGCAGACCTGGACGCACTTCCCGCAACGTGTGCAGCTTGATTCACCCCATGGATCGTTGAGATCCGTAATCACCTTTGAGTCAATTCCGCGGCCCATTACATCCCAAACATGCGCGCCCTCCACTTCCGCGCAGACGCGTACGCAACGTGTGCAGAGAATGCAACGATTGTGGTCGACCGTGAAACGCTCGTGCGATGCATCAACGGGCAGGTCGGGGTTGCGATAGGGCAGCCGCACGTGGGTTAGCCCCTGAGACTGAGCAAGCGATTGCAACTCACAGTGGCCATTGGAAACGCAAACAGAGCAAATGTGATTGCGCTCAGTGAAGAGCAGTTCCAGGATGGTACGGCGGTGCTTTTGCAGGCGCTCGGATTGGGTGGAAACCTCCATGCTTTCAAAGACCGAAGTTACGCAGGCAGGGAAGAGTTTGTTATTGCCTTTTACTTCGACCAGGCAGAGACGGCAGGCCCCCACATCGTTCAATCCATCCAGGTGACAGAGAGTAGGGATTTCGATTCCGTTTTCGCGTGCAACCTCGAGGATAGTCTGGCCGGCGCGCGCGCTGACTTCCTTGCCGTCGATAACCAGTGTTTTGATGTCTACGGTCGCGCTCATGCCGTTACCTCCTCCGCACTGCGAATAGTGCAGACACCCGCAGTGCACCGCTTGTGAACAATGTGATCGATGTACTCATTGCGGAAATACTTGAGAGTGCTGAGGACCGGATTCGGTGCTGTCATACCCAGGCCGCAAAGGCTCGTCTCTTTAACGGTGCCGCAGAGGTCGACCAGCAGGTCGAGGTCATCCATGGTAGCTTCGCCTTCACATATTTTGGTGAGGAGCCGATACATCTGCGCCGTACCGGCACGGCAGGGAATGCATTTGCCACAGGACTCCGTCATGCAGAACTCCACAAAGAAGCGGGCGACGCTGACCATGCAGGAGGTGTCGTCCATGACGATCATGCCGCCGGATCCCATAATGGAACCGGCCGCCATAAGCGCGTCATAACTGACGCCGAGGTTGAGCATGTCCGCAGGAATGCAGCCACCGGAAGGTCCGCCGGTCTGCACCGCCTTGAAAGTATGGCCTTCTGGCACTCCGCCGCCAATTTTCTCGATAATTTCGTGCAGCTTGATGCCGAGAGGAACCTCAATGAGGCCGGTGTGGCGGATTCTGCCGGAGAGAGCAAACACCTTGGTGCCCTTACTGCGTTCAGAGCCCATGTCATAAAACCATTTGCCGCCGTTGCGGATGATGGGTGCAATATTGGCAAAGGTTTCCACGTTGTTGATGAGGGTGGGCTTGTTCCACAATCCACTGACGGCCGGATAAGGCGGCCGAGGTTTGGGGGTTCCGCGACGCCCTTCAATGGACGCGATGAGAGCCGTTTCTTCGCCACAAACAAAGGCACCGGCTCCAAGGCGGACTTCAACGTCAAAATTGAAAGGTGTATTGCATATGTTACTGCCGAGCAGGCCTCGGCGGCGGGCTTCTCGAATGGCTGTGGTGAGCCGTGCAACCGCAACGGGATACTCAGCGCGCACGTAGACATATCCCTGCCTTGCGCCAACAGCGAATGCGGCCAACGCCATGCCTTCTATCACCCGGTGTGGGTCGCCCTCCATCACGCTGCGATCCATAAAGGCACCGGGATCGCCCTCGTCGCCATTGCAGATCACGTACTTAATGTCGCCCATGGCCTTGGCAACGGTGCTCCACTTCAAGCCTGTGGGATAACCGCCGCCTCCGCGGCCGCGCAGTCCTGCTTCCGTCACTTCTTGTATTACATCGGCAGGTGTCATTTCAGAGAGAGCATTGACGAGCGCCTTATATCCGTCACGCGCAATGTAGTCGTCAATCTTCTCCGGGTCGATGTGCCCGGAGTTCTCCAGCACTACGCGCACCTGGCTGTCGAAGTGATCATTCAAGTCGCATTGCAACTCGGCAACAGGTTCGCTTCCGAGAGCCTCAACAATTTTGCCGGCACTGCTCTCCGGAACCTTGTGATAGAGCGTCCCCTGTGGATCCACGCGAACCAGAGGTCCTGAGGAACAAGGACCCATGCAGCCAGTTCTGCGGATGAGGACGCTCTTGCCGGTTGTCTCAGCGGCGGCCGCAAGGGCATCGCGCAAATGATCAGCGCCTCGGCTGGCACATGCCAAGTCCATGCAGACGTTAATTTCAAAGTCGAACTTGGAGTTCTCCCGATGGACGTCGTTGGCAATCTGTTCCAGTTCTTCAAGTGTCATTCCACTGCCCACCTTTCCAGCTGAGCCACCATCTCTTCGCGACTCACTTCACCGGAGACCACGCCATCTGCAAGGACTACGGGAGCCCGACTGCAAGCACCTACACAACGCGCCGTCATCAGACTGATCTTGCCATCCGCGGTGGTATGGCCAGGCTTGATGCACAGATGCTTCTCCGCTTCGGCGATCAGTCTGTCGGTCCCCTTGATGTAGCAGGCCGTGCCAGCGCAGATGGTGAGGGTGTGTTTGCCAGGTGGTTTGAGGCTGAAGTAGTGATAGAAAGTGACCACTCCGTACGCCTGGCTGAGCGGCACGCGCAGCGAGCGCGCTACAAAGCGAATCGCTTCTTCATCAAGATATCCAAAAGAGGATTGGACAGTGTGAAGAGTCTCAATCAGTGCGTGACGGGCAAATCCATTCTTTCGCATGGTGCCATTCACAATGCGCCAGCGCTTATCGTCGCTGGGTGGTGCAGGCGCTGCTCCGTAGAGTGCCATGATCACCTCTTGACTGTAGCCGCGATGGTTCGGGCTACTTTTCAGGCTAGAACGCGCGGTTGGCAAGGGCTGTGATTCGAGTCACCAGGAGACGTGAGCAAGGAGACACAGCAAGAAAGTCGCTTACACTTCTGGAAGTTGCGAGGAAGCCGGGCAAGGCGCGGTTATTGATTGTAACGATGCGCTGCGACAAGGGCCTGGCCGAGACTTAGACCACCATCACCCGATGGAACCTGGTTTTGCGTGAAAACTTGGAAACCATCTGATTCAAGTAGTTGGCTCAGGTGCAAAAGCAACCGGCGATTGTGAAAGGATCCGCCGCTCAGACAGACACGACGCAAGCCGGAGCGTTGACGAATGATTGTGGCAGTTTGCGCGAGGGCTTCCGCCAGTCCGTTGTGGAAGCGAGCACTGAGTATGGCGATGGGGACTGCGTCGCGAAGGTCGTTTACAAGTTCTTGGAACAACGGTCGCGCACCAAGGACGAGTGTTTCGCCGGACATCGCGAGTTCGAAGGGATAGGCAGTTGTATCAGAGCAGTCGGCGCAGGCGTTCTCCAGTTCAATCGCGGCCTGACCTTCATAATTAATTTCCTGGCGGAGGCCGATGACGGAGGCAACCGCGTCGAAGAGCCGACCACAACTTGAGGTCAGAGGCGCGTTGATGCGGCGCTCGATCATCCGTACGGCGAGAGTGATACGAGTGGGTTCGATCTGCGTGAGGACAGGAAGCGGCAACGAGTAGAACTCTGGGCCGAAGATGTGGTGCAGATAACTGATGGCCATTCGCCAGGGTTCGTGGATAGCTGCGGCGCTGCCAGCCATGGGAAGGTATTCAAGATGTGCGGCGCGGGTGAAGGAAGCATAGTCTGCGACGAGAACTTCACCACCCCAGACTGCTCCATCGGTGCCGTAACCTGTGCCGTCGAGCGCGAAGCCAATGACCGGGCCGTCAAGATGGTTCTCGGCCATACAACTTGCGATGTGAGCATGATGATGTTGAACGCCGACCAGTGTATGGCCGGTTTGCTGAAGCGCCCACTGTGTCGAGAGGTAGTCCGGATGGTTATCGTATGCAATGATTTGCGGCGTAATTTCCAGAATCTGCTTGAGGTGTTCGATGGCTTCTAGCAAGAAGCCATAGCCGGCCAGGTTTTCCAGGTCGCCAATGTGTTGGCTGAGAAAGGCTTGCTTTCCCTGGGCGAGGCAGATAGTGTTCTTGAGTTCGCCGCCTACTGCAAGTACCGCTGGGAGTTCCTTGTGAAGTTGAATGGGAACGGGAACAAAACCGCGTGAACGGCGCAACTGGTGGCGGCGATCTTCCACGACACGGACAACTGAGTCGTCGCATCGCAATAAAATGTCGCGATTGTGGACGAGGTAGTAATCGGCAAGTTCTTTCAGGCGTTCACGTGCTTCTTCATTGCCAATTGCGATGGGCTCTTCGCTCGCATTGGCGCTGGTCATCACCAGTGCTTTGAAACCGCCTTCATGAAAGAGCAGCGCATGGACTGGAGTGTAAGGAAGAAAAACGCCGAGTTCACGATTGCGCGGAGCGACCTCGTCCGGAATGGCGCAATCCTGTTTACGGCGAAGGAGTACGATTGGACGCTGGATTGACTCGAGTGCATCATGTTCGGCATCGCTGACATGGCAGAAGCTGCGCGCGGCATCGACAGTGGGAACCATGATGGCAAACGGTTTTTCCACGCGGCGTTTGCGCTGGCGAAGAAGTGCGACGGAAGCAGAGTTGAGGGCGTCGCAGGCGAGATGAAAGCCTCCCAGGCCTTTGACGGCAACAATGTGGCCAGCACGGAGTAGTTCGATGGTGGAGGCGATTGGGGCAGAGGTCTCGATGCGATTATTTTCGTTCCCCCAAAGTTCCAGTTGCGGACCGCAATGCCAGCATGCATTGGGTTGGGCATGGAAGCGGCGGCTGCGCGGGTCATCGTACTCGGCCTGGCAGGTGGGACACATTGGAAACTTGGCCATTGAAGTGAAGGGCCGGTCATAAGGGATATTGCGAACGATGGTGAAGCGGGGGCCGCAGTTGGTGCAGTTGATGAAAGGGTAGTGGTATCGGCGATCTGCGGGATCGAACATCTCGCGCAAGCAATCCGGGCAAACTGTGACGTCGGGCGAGATGAGCGTATGGACGGACTGGTCTTTCCGGCTCTCGATGATGCGGAAACTCGACTCGTCAATGGATTCGACCTCAGCCGAAGCGATGTCGAGAATTTGAGAAAGTGGCGGAGCGTCGCTTTGCAGTCTTTTTGTGAACTCCTCAATAGAATGGGATGAGCCTTGAATCTCAATCACCACACCCAAGGCATCGTTTCCCACCACGCCTGTGAGCCCGAGTTCATGGGCGAGGCGAAAGACGAACGGCCTGAAGCCAACGCCTTGCACAAGTCCGGAGACTCGAATCTGTTGCCGATTTGTCGCTGTGGTCGAAGGCATCATCTCATCCGCGGACTCTGGAAATGTGAGAACCAAAAATCGATCCCATGTGCATTGAATCTCCCCAGGTTCTCCTGTCTAACAGATACGGGGCAGCTGTTCGCCAAGAGGCGGAGCAATGACGCGCATGGCTCCGATTGTTGTTCTGGAAACGAGTGTGCGCGGATGTTGATCAACGGCCTGCCCGATGATGGCGGCGTGGGCACCGAGAGGATGAGCGCACATCGCGGATAAAACCGCATCCGCATGTTCTGGCGCTATAAATGTGACCATTTTGCCTTCATTTGCAACAAAAAGCGGGTCAATTCCGAGCAGTTCGCATGCTGAACTTACGTCGTCGCGAACCGGCAGGCGCGACTCTTCAATTTCAATTCCGACATTCGATGCAGATGCGATCTCGTGGAGCGTTGCGCCAAGACCGCCTCGGGTGGGGTCGCGCATAGCGTGTAGACCATGTGTGCCGGCCGCACTCAGTGCAACCTCAACGAGGCCATAGAGTGCTGCACAATCACTGCGGATTTCAGATTCGAAGGTGAGGCCCTCGCGCAAACTGAGCACGGCCATTCCGTGATCACCGATAGTGCCGCTGAGGATGATTTTGTCGCCGGGCCGCACGCAAGCGGGGCCAATTTGCAGGCCATCTGGCACAATACCGATGCCGGATGTGTTGATGTAACACCCGTCCCCATGGCCGCGTTCGACCACCTTTGTGTCGCCGGTAACGATGGTGACGCCGGCGGTCTTCGCAGCTTGTGCCATGGCGTCGACGATGCGTGCAAGGTCAGGCAGAGGCAGTCCCTCTTCGAGGATGAAAGCGGCGCTGAGATAGAGTGGGCGCGCGCCGGACATGGCGAGGTCATTTACGGTGCCATTGACGGCGAGATCGCCGATGGAACCGCCGGGAAAGAACAGTGGTTGTACGACGAACGAGTCAGTAGAGACGGCGATGCGGCCAGCGGGACGCTCCAGAACGGACGAGTCAGCGAGCTGGACGAGAGTGGAGTTTGAAAACGCTGGCACAAAGATGTTCTCAATCAGCTCTGCAGACAGGCGTCCGCCACCACCGTGACCCATCACAATATTGGGAAAATCTCTGAGGGGAAGAGGACAACTCCAGTTGGAGAAATCAGGCATGCGTCAGGCTCTCTGCGGGGATGATGCCGCTGTAGTTGAAGTATGCTGCGCAGGCGCCTTCAGAAGACACCATGGTGGCGCCGAGGGGATGTCGTGGTGTGCATTCCTTGCCGAATGCGGGGCACTCGTTGGGTTTCAGGGCGCCGCGGAGTACGTCGCCGCTATGGCAGAGCGTTGATTCACTAGAACGAATGCTGCCCACATCGAAACGGAGCTCTGCGTCGAAGTCCCGGTATTTCTCACTTAATCTCCAACCGCTTTGCGGGATGGATCCAATGCCGCGCCAGGTCCGGTCGCAGACTTCGAATACTTCAGCGAGCAGTGCCTGCGCGGTGCGATTGCCTTCAAACGAAACCATGCGCGCATAGGCGTTGTCGACTTTGGCTTCGCCTCGCTCCAATTGCAGGACTACGCGGCGAATGCCTTCAAGGAGATCGAGCGGCTCAAATCCAGTGACGACGATGGGGACTTTGAACTTCTCCACAATTGCCGGATATTGCCAGTAACCCATCACGCTGCAGACATGGCCAGCCGCGAGGAAGGACTGCACGCGATTGTCTTCCGATTGAAGAACGGCTTCAATGGCCGGCGGCACCAGAACATGGGACACCAGCATGGAGAAGTTGCGAATATTCTGCAGTTTGGCCTGGTGGACTGCCATGCCATTGGCTGGAGCAGTTGTTTCAAATCCGATACCGAAGAAGACTACTTGTTTGTCAGGATTTTTTTGCGCGATCTGGAGGGCGTCAAGCGGCGAGTAAACAACACGCACGTCTCCACCGGCGCTTTTGACGTGGAAGAGATCACGGTCGGTTCCGGGGACACGCAGCATATCGCCGAAGGAGCAGAAGATGACGCCGGGTGTTGCGGCAATGGCCAGGGCGCGGTCAATGACTTCAAGCGGCGTGACACAGACGGGACAGCCTGGACCGTGGATCATTTCCACCTGGGAAGGGAGCAGGTGATTGATTCCGTTGCGAATGATGGAGTGGGTCTGCCCGCCACAGACCTCCATGATGGTCCAGTGACGCGTAACGGCCTGCTTAATTTCGCGTACGATCCGGTCGGCCAGTTCGCGGTCGCGAAATTCATCAAGATACTTCATCGCCGGCCTCCGTGGTGGGACCCAGTTCTTCCTCCAAATAGCCCATTTTGGCAAAGTTATCGAGGGTTTTGAGCGCCGACTCTTCGTCAATCTTTGAGAGCGCAAAGCCAACGTGCACAATCGTGTAGTCACCCACAGCAATTTCAGGGACGTAGGAGAGGCAGATGTTTTTCACAATGCCGCCAAAGTTTACTTTGCCCATGAGAATACCGTTGGTTTCGACGATTTCTTCGACACGACCCGGGACTGCCAAGCACATGGTTTGCTCCCTTGAGAAACGCGAATTGCCCACGTGCTGCCCGGTTGTCAAGAAATCAGGACACGTGATGCATTGCCTAACTCACGCTGATTCAATGCAAAAGCGTGCAATCCAATCAGCGCGATGGAACATGACTGCACTTTGATTCTCGCCCAATTGCGGTCCGCTGAATGTGAGCGCGCTCACACAGCATTAGGGCCGCGCTGGCGGATGAAGGGCGGAATTTCGATGGGATTGAGCAGGTGCTAGGGGCGGCGAGGGGTACGAGACACCAGAAAATCCAACCAGGCGGGAAAACCTTCGCCCGTCTTGACCGAGGTTTCAAAGGTGGGCGCACCGGGCCGGATGGCTTGGATGCTGGCATGGGCGGCGGTGCGATTGAACTCGCAAGCCTCGGCGAGGTCAATTTTGGTGATGATCATAGCGTCGGCGGAGTTGTAAATAGATGGATATTTGAGAGGTTTGTCTTCACCTTCCGTGACGGAGAGAAGGGCAATGCGGATTTCTTCGCCCAGGTCATAGGAGGACGGGCAGACGAGATTGCCGACATTCTCAATAAA
The DNA here is from genome assembly GCA_963814335.1 of uncultured Acidobacteriaceae bacterium. Taxonomy (GTDB): domain Bacteria; phylum Acidobacteriota; class Terriglobia; order Terriglobales; family Acidobacteriaceae; genus Telmatobacter. The sequence continues at coordinate 585,462 of CAWFCO010000006.1, forward strand.
GAGATGGGTGAAGTCCGCGAGGTTCCAGCCTTCAAGGTGCTTGCCGACCATCTCGGCCTCGAGGTGGCAGATTCCGTGCGTGTTGATCTGACGGACGGGGGCTCCACTGGCGGCGAGGCGGCGGGCATCGTTGTCTGTTTCCAGGTCACCGACGAGGGCGGCGGGGTTGTAGCCGCGCTGGCGCAACTCACGTAAAGTGCGCTCCAGGAAAGCCGTTTTGCCGGTTCCTGGGCTGGAGACAAGGTTGATCGCCAGCAGTCCGGCTTCTGTGAATCGGCTGCGGAGAACGGCGGCCAGTTCATCATTCTTTTTCAGAACGCCTTTGCGAAGTTCAACAATGCGAGTGGTTGTGCTCACTCTTGATCCTCAATTTCCAACGATTCTATCTCGATTTCGCGGCCCTGACGAACGTCGCCGGCGGGCGTGCCGCATTGGGGGCAGAGAAAGGCCTGCGTGCCGGGCAGTTGGCGAAGTTCCTTACACTGCGGGCAATAAATGACGATGGGGAGCGTGTGCACGACCAGCGTGGAGCCTTCCAGGGGCGTGTCCCTGGTGGCCACATCAAAGCCGAACTGGAGGGCGTCTTCCACCACGGCGCTGAGGGCGCCGACGCGCAAATTCACGGTCTTAACCCGAGCGGCGGGCTGGGTTTGCAGCCACTCGGTAACGGACTGGACAACCGATTGAACGATGGATAGCTCGTGCACTTGGTGGACGCAAACTCCAGACTGGCGCCTGCGTTCAACCATACCAGCGAAGGGTGGCCGGTGGTCAGCGGTCTCCGGTGCCAGGGCCTTGGTGCCGGCAGAACGGCGTGTCTATTGTGGGCAAAGTGCGTTGGAACGGCGAGACAATTGTGGCCAATTGGATGGGCGAAGTGGAGGACGGTGCAAACGGCGTGATTTATGTGGCGGTTCGGGTGCGCGAAAGCGTGCATAGTGTGGCCGAAGGCTTCATTGGGAGGGTGCAGATTAGCGAAATTTGCTCAAATTTGCTCGTTTTTAAGAGTGCGGAAATGGGTCGACCTATATCGTTGATGCTGTTCGGCAGATTGAGTGACGAAATATCGTCACCTCGGGCATTGCATGCGGCAGACGCTCGGCACCTGCGGTGCGGCGGACGTTCGCTTGCTGTTCGAGATGTGGGAGAGCACAAAACTCAATCGCCGGTCTTTCGTATTTCCCATCCCTTGGGTAACTCAAAGCCGCGCCGCGCCGCGCCGCCGTCCAGAAGGATTCGATTTCAACCGTTCCGCGTTCTCCCGACTGGTAGTGCCGATAACTCGACCACGGCCAGTCTTCCGGTTTGGTGACGAGTCCGCGCTTTACCGGATTCTTGTGAATGTAGTTCAGCTTCTCGGTGACCTTCTCACCGGAGTGGACGTTGAAATCGTAATAACGGCGCTGCCAGAAGGGCCGCTGGGGCAGACGCCGTGCGACAGAAATCTTCAGAGCCTGGATCGCCCTCATGAGTTCACCGTTGCGTGGTTCGCTGACGAGAAGATGCACATGCTCGGGCATGACGACGTAACCGGAGATGACGAAGCGATAGCGGATGCGTGTCTGCTCAAGCGATGCTTCAAAGGTGTTCCTAGCTTGTGATGGGCTCAGGAATGGTTTGCGCTGGTAACAACTGAAGGTGAGGAAGTGAAAGTTTCCGGTTTGCTGAAAACGGACCAGACCGCGCGGCATGGGTAAGGATACACTTTGTTCGTGGTGAGTTGAGTACTAGCCTATCCCACATCTCCCTTCGGGAGATATGGGGCACCCGAGATTTGGGGTTGAGTTAGTTTTTTAGACGCGGGCCACCCGCCGGGGGGGGGGGGGGGGGGGGGAGCCACGGTTGTGAACGAGGAACCCGGTCTCGCCGACGAAGTAGTCATGATCTTTGGCGACAGTGAAATTGTAGACTGTCTCCTCGCCCGGCAGTCGTTCAATGGAAGTGATTTTCCGCCAATGCCCGTCGGCCGTTCTCAACAGATCGCCGAGGCGTATCATCCTCCGCTTCTACCCAGCCCGACTCCGATGCACCGGCGCGTTTCGTCCAGAACGGATGCGCAAGGATGGGCCACCCATTTTAAGAGTGAGGCTAGAGTTGTAAAAGAAAAGGGTGTGCCACCCGCCTGCCCGGTCGGAAAAAAAAAAAAAAAAAAAAAAAAAAAAAAAAAAAAAAAAAAAAAAAAAAAAAAAAAAAAAAAAAAAAAAAAAAAAAAAAAAAAAAAAAAAAAAAAAAAAAAAAAAAAAAAAAAAAAAAAAAAAAAAAAAAAAAAAAAAAAAAAAAAAAAAAAAAAAAAAAAAAAAAAAAAAAAAAAAAAAAAAAAAAAAAAAAAAAAAAAAAAAAAAAAAAAAAAAAAAAAAAAAAAAAAAAAAAAAAAAAAAAAAAAAAAAAAAAAAAAAAAAAAAAAAAAAAAAAAAAAAAAAAAAAAAAAAAAAAAAAAAAAAAAAAAAAAAAAAAAAAAAAAAAAAAAAAAAAAAAAAAAAAAAAAAAAAAAAAAAAAAAAAAAAAAAAAAAAAAAAAAAAAAAAAAAAAAAAAAAAAAAAAAAAAAAAAAAAAAAAAAAAAAAAAAAAAAAAAAAAAAAAAAAATCTTGGACTCCCGGAGACGACAGTATTCCTTACAATATCAGCTCAGAAGCTCAAAAAGGATTGCTTCTGAACACATCAGTTTTTTGAGGGAGGACAGGGGATGTGTATTGTATTCAGGTCATTTATTTTCATGCTGCTAATTCTTTGCCAGACCGCTGGCGCAACCGAACTACATGAGTGTGGTTATGTGGCTATTCGGATTACTGATGGTTTAGGGCACTCGGTTGAGGAAGGGGCCGATACTGTGTCAAAGTTTGTTAACCAAGACAATGGTAAAGATGAAGCCCATGCCTTTCGTAGCAGTCGCGAATGTGGATTGTGCGCAAAAAGTATCCCCTATGGGCGTTACAGTGTAATTATTGAACGGCGAGGGAATAAGTTAATCGAGTAACCTGTTCAGATAAGCTCTTCTGAGAATTATTTGCAGGATTTTATTGGATTGCGATTGTTCACATTGTAGTTGGTCATGACAGTGGTACTGAAATGAAATGGTTTGAACCAGCATTATAAAAGTAATCTCATTCACTGATTAAAATGGAACAGATTTTTCCAATTCATTTGCGGCAGGTGTTGTTTTTAATATCCCATATGGAATTTATCAAATAAAACTTTCAGACTCTTTTATGGGGATAATTCGTCGCGAAGTGGATGTATTTCAGCCGAGCGTTTGGGTGCTTTCGGGACTATTGGCATTTGGCGAATATCCTGCATTTCTGGGGCCAAGGGCAATGGTTGAAGGCAAAGTGGTTAACATCCCTAATGGAGAAAGACGAGTATATGTGAGATTGATGGGATTGTATTTTGAACACACCCTTGACGACCTAGTGAAGGGCACAGCCAGCGCCGGTGACTTTACACTTGCAGGCTTTAATCCTGACGGCTTATACATTTTGCTGACAATTGGCAGATCAGGAATTCTCGACGCACGGGAAATCAAACTCCCACCTTGCGAACCCGTGGTGATAGATCTTGCGAAACCCCACATCTTGGCTCATTAAACATTTGTCCAAAGAACTTCCTGTAGAGGTAAGCGTGTGGTGAGTCCATGTTGACATTGGTGCGAGTTGCACCGGAATTGGACTGTGACATGTAGTGTCCACTTCTTTTTCGTGGACACTACATGTCAGTGTTCATCAGGCAGCTTTGGTTGTCTTTGTCTGACTTGATGTAAGGTTCCAGGGCAGCAACTCGACGATGCGATTTACTGGATGTTCGGCGATCTGCGCGAGCACAGTGCACAGATAGAGCTCCGGATCGAGGCCGTTGAGCTTGGCCGAGCCGATGAGCGAGTACATAGCGGCGGCGCGTTCTCCGCCGGAGTCGGAACCGGCGAAGAGATAGTTCTTTCTTCCCAGGGCTACGCAGCGCAGCGCCCGTTCGGCACTATTGTTGTCGATCTCCAGCAGGCCGTCGTCAAGGTAGCGTGTAAGAGCGCGCCAGTGCGAGAGCGCATAGCGAATCGCACCCGCGGTCTCACTCTTCTTCGACAGCGAGTGCAACGCGCTCTCCATCCAGGTTCGCAGGTTGTCGATGAGCGGCTTGGCTTTGCTCTGGCGAACGTCGCAGCGGAGATCGCGGGGCTTGCCACCGGGCACCTGTCCCACCTGCCACAGTTATTCACCAACACCTTTAGTCACAGCTTGCGGCATCACTATTCCACAAGGTCAGCCTGATAGGGGCCGAGTTTCATATCGCCCTGGTATGCCCGATGCGAAAGGACTCCGTGTGCATTGCCGCCAAGCACGACATCCTTTTCCTGATCCGTTGTATTCACATAGAGCGTGCGGCCATCGACGACACGGGCATATACGCCTTCCGGAGTTGTTGGGCCGGGTTTGATTCCGAGCGGTGCCAGCAGGCTGCGAACCAGCGGAGCGACCATTGAAGGTTGCGCAGGAGTTGCCAGATAAATGGCCTGCCCTTTGCCAAATGTATTCATGGTGATTGCAGGTGGATGGCCTGGGATGTTGGAAAAACTCGCGAGTACGCGCGCGGTTCTGGGTTCCAGCACTTCATAGAAGTTGATGTCTGCCTTCGCCGTTACTCCCCCCAGGATGAATTCCGGCTTCTCCGCAGGCCGATAGAACTGGGAAGTTCGCAAGCCAAATACATCACTCAGTCTTCCTGGAAGAGGCGTATCGAACCATTGGCCATGTTCATCGACTTTTGCCGAAAAAGCAGTCATCACCACTGTGCCGCCGCTGTTTACATAGTTGCGCATCGCATTGGCGCTGGCAGCGTCCATGACGTAATCGGCCGGGACAACCACGAGTTTGTAGGGCGAAAGGTCTGCGTGTCCGATATGGATGAATGCCGTGTCGATATTGTCGCGGAAGAAAGGCTCAAAGGCGCCCTCGACCTGTTCGGTGTAAGAAGGACTGAAATATTGCAGCGTGGTATTCGAAGGTCCGTTGGGGTGCGAATCGACGAAGGAATCGAATGAATAGGCGATGGCAACCTCTGGATGCGTGTAACGCGGAAAGCCGTATTTCTGCAGCATCGAGAATTCCGAGGCGATCCGAGCGAATTCATCCACCTTCCAAGAAGGCGTGCCGTCATGATCCAGCAGCCCGAAGAGAGCCTGCTCTTCTCCACCCAGATGGCTATTGAAGGTCCATGCGAGAAAACCCTGCGCACCTGCCATGAGACCGAGATAGGCATACATGCGGCTTTTGCCCGGAGTTCCGTAGTATCCGCCGCCGCCGGTGACAAACTCGTTAAACCACATGGGCGTTGCCAGATCTCCCTTGGTGAGCAAGGCTCCCATGACTCCGCTTACCGGATCGCCCGGATAGAAACCTTCAGCTCCGTAGGAAACATATGATTTGTAGGTGCTCAGGTAATCGAATCCGCGACGGGAGGCCGTATCCCATAGGTTGGAGATGGAGGGAATACCTGGCATATTGCGGCGCCGGACTGCCTCAAGTTCACGCAGGCGATCCACGGCTACATCGGACCAGAAGCGATGCAAATCCAGAAACCGTTCCGAGGGTCCGGGGCCTTCAGCAAGAGGCATGTCCACATCGTCAAAGCTGTTCAAGCGTCGCGACCATCTTTGTGTGGCCCACACCTTATTGAGTTCTTCAACGGTTCCGTATTTCTTCTTCAACCATGCAATGAATCGAAGCCGGTCAGCAGAGGAGTAAGACATATATCCGTTGCCGATTTCATTGTCGTAGCCGACCGCGATGATGTCCGGGTTATGCGCGTAGTGCCTGGTCAGCGCATCCGCCATCAAAGTGACTTCACGCACATAGTCGGGATCGCTGATGTCGTCCATATAACGCTCTGCGGGAGGGCGCCTTTCGCCATACTGGTTCACGATGTCGACTCCCGGATACTTGCGGTGCAGCCAGATGGGCGCCGGTGTTCCGGGAATGTCGAGAATGACGCGAATGCCGTTGGCGTGCATCTTGTCCACAATCTTGTCGAACCATTCGAAGGTGAATTTTCCCTGGGCTGGTTCGAAGGAATCCCAGGAGAGATCACCCATGCGCACGATGTTGAATCCCGCGCGTTTCATGATGGCGATGTCGTGATCAATCTGAGCCGGCGTGCGATCAATCGGCTGATAGCAGGTGCCGACAAAAAGCTGTCCTGGGCCGGGCCAGTTGGGATGCGAGGAAGTGTCTTGCGCTGAAAGAGCCGGATGGAAGGCGCACAAGGCGATGAGGAGCACCGCGAATCTACTTAGCGGCGCATGTCCTTTCCCGTGATGATGCGCGGGGGCGGGGATCGAATTCATCGCTTCTCTCCTGATGTGCAATCCAGTTGCTCTGTTGTGTTACTTTTCACACGCCAGCCTGACCAGCGCACTATTGTTGCTGTTCATCGGCGCTGTGATGGTGGGAGACACACCGCGCGCCGCGATGAGGAAGTGCATGGATGCGGCGCGCGGACAGGTGACCGGGATGAAGTTGTTCTGAACGTGCTCCTTCTATTGCGCAATGGGAATGCGGTAGACGTTGAGGCTGATGGGGGCGACGGTGACAGAACCGGGAGCGTTGCCGATGGAGATTTCCTTGATGCCGACTTGTGACGGTTGACCGACGCGGTTGACGGCGTCGACGGATTTGGCAGTCATTTGCCAAAGCGTGGACGGGCCGGCGAGGTGAAGGCCTGCGACATTGAGATTGAATTTCTGTTCGGAGTCTGTTGCGTTGACGACAGCGAGGGTGAGGAATTTACGGTCAGGCGTAAGCGCGGCGAACATATCGAGCGGGTAAGTGGGGCTGCCGGAGTTAGTCTTTGGCTGGTCGCCCCCGATGGGATATTGCGGCGCGGGCTGCGGCGAGTTGCCGGTGAGCGCGACGGGGATGGAGCCGGCGACGAAGTGCGAGTCATACAGCTGGAAGGCGAGGCCGATGGTGTTCATGACGGCGGCGGTGGGGGTGTAGTCAATGGAGGAGACGCCCATGGTATGCGCCGACATGGTAAGGAAATCAGTGTGGCGCAGCATCTCATTGAAGATCATGCCGTAGGCGAGCGCCTGCTTGAGATCCGATGCGCGGCCGAAGCCGCCGCCGAAGTAGGCGTACTCGTCGATGGAGAGGAAGATGTGTTTGGAGAGCATGGCGGGGAAGCGCTCCTGATAGCGGTTCCACTCCTGCGCTTTGAGATGGACGATGTTGGCGGGGTAACGCGCGTACTGGAGGAGAGTCTGATCGACCTTGTCGTATCCGTCGTCGGTGGGTGCGTCAGGAGGAAGCGTCTTTGCCTTCTCCATGTCAAAGTGGCGGCCGCCCTGCGCGTACCAGTGCTGCGTGATGCCGGAGAAGTTGCCCCAACTGTCTTTCAGCAGGCCGCCAGTCCAGTCAATGGGTGAGCCTTCAAGCGCTTTGGGGTTGCCGATGTCTTTGGCGCGGTATTCGCCCTTGAGGTCCATGTCCTCCGGCATGTTGCCGGAAGCGATGAGCGTAATGGTTGGGTCTGCCGCGCGCATGGCTTTGGCGAACTCATTGTGCTTGAGGACGTAGTACTTCAGATCCGTGCGACCGAGCTGCCATTCACCGTAGGGTTCGTTGCCGATGTCCCAGAACTTAATGTGGTAGGGCTCAGGGTGTCCGTTGCGAGCGCGCTCGGCACCAAGGCGGGTATGGATGGAGCCGTTCATATACTCGACTTCTTCTCCGGCGGAGTGGGCATCACCGAAGCCTGCGTTTACGGTGATGTAGGGCTCAGTGCCGATGAGTTTGCAGAGTGTCATGAACTCGTCGAGGCCGACATCGTTGGTCTGCATGGCGTTCCATGCGTAGTCGAACATGGGCGGGCGTTTGTCGCGCGGGCCCACGCCGTCATACCAGTTCCAGTCAGAAAGGAAGTTACCGCCGGGGAGGCGCCAGAAGCCGGAATGAACTTCGCGCAGAAGGGCGATGGTGTCTGGACGGAAGCCGTTGATGTTGTCCGCGGGCATGAGCGAAACAGTGCCGATGTGGAAGTCGCCGGTGCCTGTACCGGTGATTTCAAACGAGGCTTTTTCCGTGGCGGATTTGGCAGTGAACTCGAAGGGGAAGGATTTGTATGCAGCGGTGAGCGGGCCGATGTGAATGGTCTGGCGGTCGGCTGGGCCTTCACCCCAAATAAGAGCAACGTCGACTTTGGCTCCGGGTGTGCCGCGGAGCCAGACGTGGCCGACGTAGTGCTTTTGCTGTACAAGCCAGAGGCCGGACTGGCTGATGCCGTGCGGTGTGGAACTGTCGAGTGTGATGCGCGGGCTCTGATCGCCGACGAAGGGATTGTCCTTGTCGAGAACGATGGCTTCGTCCGGGCCGATGGGACGCCATTTGCGCATGGCCATGCCGGGGAATCCGCGCGCGGGTTTCTCTTCGGGCTTGGAGTTGATGGGGAAGTAGAATTTGCGGTCGTCGAGCATTTCAGCCCAGAGGCTGCGATAGATGAGCTGGCCGATGTGCTCAATGAACATGCCGTACTCATATTTGGAGACGGGCGCGGCGGTTTGCTGCGCATCGATGTTGACGATGATGGGGGAAGGAGGTTGCGGGGATGCGCTTTGGGCATGCGCCGTTGCGCCGAGGAAGACGCTTGCTGCTATTGCGAGTATTGCGTAGTGTGCTGTCTTTATTCTCATCGATTGTTCTCCCTCAAGTCTTCTCTCGAGCAGTGTTCGTGCGGATGCGGTGATGTCTTACTTGACGTGGATGTGGAGTTCTTTGCCGTCGTAATGAACTTCCGCGTTGAATTTAGATGAGACGTCGACTCCGGTTCCGTGACTGGCGCCGACGAGGACGACGCGGAAGGTGCGCTTCTCGATCATTCCGGGGAAAGAGCCCTGGCGCGCGCCGATGGTCAATGCGGAGTCTTTGTCATTCCAGTGAATGGGAATCAAGGAGTGCTGGCCGCGTTCGTATTCATAGCCGTCGCCGGAGTCTTCATAAAGATCAAAGCTGCCGTTGGCTCCGCGATAGATGCGAAGCTCAATGGGCCCGGCAGGGTCCTGTGACGCGTACTCGATTTGCGGGCCCATGGGGATGATGGAGCCGGCGCGGACGAAGAGAGGCATTTGCGCAAGGGGTGCCTCGGCATCGATCTGTTGGCTGCCGTTGATGGATTTGCCGGTCCAGAAGTTGTACCAGGCGGGCGCGGCGGGCAGATAGACACTGCGCTTTGTGGCATTGGCATGGAGGACCGGGTTGACGAGAAGGGCAGGGCCGAACATGAACTCGTCGCCGATGTTCCAGACCTCGGGGTCGGTGCGCCAGTCCATGATGAGCGGGCGCTGGATGGTGTAGTCCTGACTGCTGACTTTCCAGGCGAGTGAGTAGATGTACGGCATGAGGCGGTAGCGGAGGCGATCGTAATTGACGAGGATGGGCTCGACCTTGTCATATGCCCAGAGCTCATTGGTTGGGCGATGCCCGTGAGTGCGGAAGATGGGGCAGAAGGTGCCGAACTCAAACCAGCGCGCGTAGAGCTCCTGGAAGGCGGGGTCTTTGGTGGGGTTGTCATGCGGTGGCCAGTAACCGCCGATGTCAGTTGTCCAATAGGGATAGCCGGAGAGCGCGAAGTTGAGGCCGGCGGCCACCTGATGGCTGAGTCCCCAGTAGGTTCCGTAGACGTCGCCTGACCAGACGGTGGCGCCGACGCGCTGCTGGCCGAGGAAAGCTGAACGTGTGAGCAGGAAGACGCGCTTGTTGCTGTTGTCGGCCTTCCAGTGATTTTGCACGCCGAGTGTGTGGAGCAGAGGGAAGACGTTGGTGTATTCCGCACCGTTGCCCATGGCGATGTTGCGGGACTGGAGGATGGCGTCGCCCATGTGCGGCCAGTATTCTTCCGGCTCCGCGCTGTCGAGCCAGAAGGCGTCCCACCCTTGCGCGAGGAGTTTGCCGGGCAGGCGTTGCCAGTAGATGTCACGCGCTGTGGGACTGCTGGGGTCATAGACGTGTGCGCCGGGGATGAGCAGGTGCTGTGCGTCGAGTTCCTTGTAGGTCTGGGAATCAGGATCGAGCAGGCCCCAGACGGAGATCATGGCGTGGACGTGTTCGTCGTGCAGCTTTTTGAGGTCTGCGGGAACGTCGTGGTAGTTCTGATTGAAGATTGGGTCGCCTTCAGTCTTCCACCAGAACCAGTCCTGCACCATGGCGTCAAGCGGGATGTGTTCCGAGCGATAGCGTTGTGCGATGCCGAGGATTTCGTCGAGCGAAACGTAGCGGTCTTTGGACTGGAAGAAGCCGTAGGACCACTTGGGCAGCATGGGCGCATGGCCGGTCATGGAACGGTACTCGTGGATGAGCGTGTCGATCTCGGGACCGTAGAGGAAGTAGTAGTCAACGGACTGGCCGGCAATGGAGGAGAACTTGAGGTCAAGCGGAAATCGGTTGTCCACGTATGTTAATGCGGCGGTGTTCCACATGACGGCGTAGCCCTTGTTGGAGACGAGGAAGGGCATGGCCACGTCGGTGTTGTTTTGCCCAAGTTCGACGGTGGCGCCGCGGTAATTGAAGAGTCCGCTCTGGTGTTGGCCGAGACCATAGAAGGCTTCCTGAATTGTTGGTGAGAAGCGGTCCGTCACCTTGAAGGTTTTCTGCCCGTTGCGTTCGACGGGCTCATAGGTGCGTGGAATACTGCCGCCCTCATTAAGCAGTTGATCGCCCGATGCGGTATGGAAGGAGAGATTGCCGCGCTCGAAGTTGAAGTGGATTTCAAGCTCAGATGTCTTAATCGATGCGGACTTATCGTCTTTGGAGAATGTGAAGGGCGCTCCCGGACAGGATTCCTTCGCGTCGAGCATCCACGGACGATGCGGCGTGGGTGTGCCGGTCTGCGTGGGCCAGGCAACCACGTGGACAATTGCCGGAGAGCAGACAGTGAGTTCGAGCGTCTCGGTCCCTTGTTCCGCACGCAAGCCGTGTTCCGTGGCCACTACGTTTGCCGGAGGAGGTCCGGGGAATTTCTGACCAGGCATTTGTGCGAATGCTGCAGGTAGCGCGGTAATTGCGCATGCCAGAATGCCGGCGCGCAGGAATGGGCTGTGAAGAGGTTCGATGAGTGAACGCATGGGAATACTTCCTTCAAGTTGTGCAGCCGCAGGGGCCGCGTGGTTCGACGTTCATTATGGTTCAAGGCGCGTGTTGCTCATTCGATCGATCGCTGGCAGATTACTGACATTTCGCCGTGAAGCAAAGATTCTTGCTGAAGAACGGCATGACGTGATTCTGGAAGCGGTCTGCCACGGCGCTGGTATGCGTTCCGTGGTAGAGTTCAAAGCCGTTGGCGATGCCGTAGTTGTCGAGGATGGTGTGGAGCTTGATGGTGTCAAAGCGGAGACCGTCCTCGTCGCCCACGTCGATGGAGATGGCGCGGTACTGACGGAGATTGCCGATGTACTGGTCAATGAAGGCGAGGGGTGAGTTGGCGGTCCACTTGGCGACGATGTCGGGATTTGGTTCGCCGTCCTTGGTAGGCATGTCGAAGTAGAGTGGAGGATTTTTGGGGTCAGGGGACCAGGCAGCAGCGAGCGCGAATTGCGCGGAGGCAAAGCCGGGCGAAGCGGCGGCGAGGTCCTGCGGCGACTTTGCGGCGGCGACTTTCTTCTCAGTCTCGATGGCGTGCTGTTTTTGCTCTTCCGGTGTGCCGGGTCCGTGGTTGCCCGTCATTGAGGACATGCAACAGGGACTCATGATGTAAAGCGCACCGAAGACATCAGAGTGCTTCATGCCGATGCGGGTTGCGCCGTAGCCGCCCATGGAGTGACCGACGAGTCCGCGACTGAGGCGATTGGGCAAGGTGCGGTAATGCGCGTCGATATAGGAGACGACATCCTGCGCGATGAAGTTTTCGAAGTCGCCGGTGGTGACGGAACTGGAATACATGGAGCCGTTGTAGACGGTCTTCGAATCGGGGAGGACGACGATCATTTCATGTGCGCCCTGGGCGAAGGCGCCTTCAATCGTCTGGGGCACGTGGATTTCATGCGTCCATTGCTCGGCACCGATGGAGTACCCGTGGAGCGCATAGACGACGGGGTAGCGGCGGTGAGTGTCCTTGTTATAGCTGGGTGGAAGGAAAACAATTACGTCGCGATCTACGGCGTCGCCTTCAAGATTGCCTTCAAGATGCTTGCCGTGAATCTTAATGTGCTGAACGATGTCAGGCTTGGCCCCCTGAACTACGGGCGGAACGATGGTCTGGACTTGAGCGGAGACTTTGGGGATGAGGTAAACGCTTACCAGTAGAGTTGAGAGCCAAATGAGCTTTTTCATCTTTGATGGGTCCTCTTCTTTCGGCGTGCCCAATATACAGATTGAAATCAGAGGTTGCAACGGAATAAATCGCTTTATTCATGCGCGGGCGGGAAAAGCGGAGAGTGAGCCGGCATCCAATTCCTGAGAACTCTGGAGTACTCATTCGGATGCCGTTGGAACACTGAGGTTATATGCTTATCGACGATGGTGGCAGAGAACAATTGGCCAACTTCGGGCAGTTACAACGTGCAAAGTGAATTTGGAGGGAATGGATGAAGCTCGGCAAAATGCTGGGGATGATGGTTGCCGGATTGGCCGTTGCGGGAATTGCGCACGCGCAAGCGCCTAATACGCTCACTGAGCAGGAGCAACACGACGGATGGAAACTGCTTTTTGATGGGCATGACCTGAAGGGATGGCACTCGTACTTACAGAAGGGGACGGGCAAGGACTGGTCCGTGGTGGATGGCTCGATTCAACTGAACAAGACGAACCAGGACCCTGAAGCCGATTATGCGGATATCGTGACGGATGGCGAGTACAAGAACTTTGATTTGAAGCTTGAATGGAAGGCGAAGCCGTGTATCGACAGCGGTGTGATGTTCGACGTGCACGAAGCGCCGGAGTACCACAACACCTACGATACGGGTGTGGAGATGCAGATTGCGGATTTGGCGTGCACGGTTCCGGACAGCAGGATTCTGATGGAGCGGTCGGGCGACATTTTCGACATGATTTCAGACAAGGTGGAATACGTGAAGGATGCGGGCGAGTGGAACTCGTTCGAAATCATCCAGAACCACGGGCATCTGACGTTATTCCAAAATGGCCATCAGGTAATTGAAACGCAGTTGTGGGATAAGCAGTGGAACGACCTGATTAAAGGAACGAAGTTCGCGCATTTCCCCGGGTACAGCAAATATCACTCAGGACACATTGCCCTGCAGGGAACAGAGCCAAAAGGTGAGCCGGGCGACAAGTTGTGGTTCCGGAACATCATGATTAAGGAATTACCGTAGAAGGCAAGATGGGTGATCCGGCAATTGGCTGGCCAACGGGCGTGTGAACCGGCCTTAGTGGACTGCCAATGCCGGAATGCGCCGCTCTGGCTGAGGTGCGAGAGGGCTGAAACAATCCATTCGAAGATTCAGCTGTTTGCCGCTTATTTCCTGAAGTAAATGTTCAAGAATGGAGCGGACACATTGGGGGTCGCCTACGGCACGGAGGTTGAGCAACACATCGTGCTGTAGAGCTGGAGAGGCGTCGAGGTCACCCTGCACGGAAGGCTCTTCTCCGGGAGTACAGATTGCTGCTTTGAGCCAGCCAGTGGGTGTTGTATCGATGAGTTTGAGGTGAACGATTTCTATGCGTTCGCGGGTTAGGGCGCATTCGAGCTCATCGAGCAAAGGGCCGACGAGCGTGGACGGCGCCTGGGGCGAATGCAATTCGAGTTGAACGCTGAGGTTGGTCCAGGAAAGGGCGGCTTCCGCGGCAGCGTATTGCTCGTAGTCAATTTCGAGTGCGCGCGGGCATGCTGTTTGATTGTCGCCGAGGATGAGATCGAGCCATGCAGCGACGCCCTCTCCCGTTGTTGAGCTGATGCGAAGAGCCTGAGATATGGGTTCGGCATCTGGATACCGGTCGAACTTACTGGTGCAAACGACATCAGCCTCTTGGAGTTGCTTCTGCCAGAGGAAGAGCATGTGCGGATCTGCACCTGGCTGTTGCAACTGTTGGGCGCGCATGGGATCAACGAGGACGGTGAACGGTGCAATCCGGCAGAGGTCGAATTCCTGGCGGAGAGGGTTGAGCACCGTTGCGACAAGGTCAGTGCAACTGCCGACGGGTTCGGCGAAGATGACTTGCGGATTGGCTCTGCGAAGGTCGTCAATCGATTCGCGCAATCTGGTGAACTGGCAGCAGAAGCAGCCGCCAGTGACCTCCGCCGCAGGTGTTCCATTGAGCTGCATCTGGCGCGTGTCGACGAGTTCCTGGCCCTGATCGTTGAGGATTGCCGCACAACGGACGCCACGATCAGCGAGCTTACGCGAAGCAGCCAGGATGAGGCTCGTCTTTCCAGCGCCGAGGAATCCGCCGACGAGAACAAGCGTGGGACGCGTGGATTTGTCGATCTGGCTCAAGCGCGCACCTCAATTGTGATTTGCTCATTGCGATGAAGCATGAGATCACTCTGTAGAGTGATGGATTTATGTTTACTTGTGCCGGAGATGCGATGTGGAAGCGATGCTCCGTTTGAGGTGACGGTGGAATGTTCGCCGTGTGTGGTGAAGGTGCAGGTTTGCAAGCGCAGGGACCCTTCGTGCACATGCAGTTCCAAGTGAGTGACTCCGGTGCGGTTCCGTAAACGGAAGGTTCCCCAGCCGGTTCCGGTTGCCCAGATGGAGGAGAAGTCATCCTGTGCGAGCAGCGGAAACGCTTCGATGGAAGAGTTGGCGCCGTTGTACCTAAATCCACTGAGCGCGACGAGCGTGGACCAGGCCGACATGGCACGCGCGTAGTGATGGCCGCACTCGGCTTCATCCCATGGATTGCGCTTTTCACCGTCGTATCGACTGCGGGAACTCTCAACGATACGAATGCCTTCTTCTACCATGCCGCGGCACATCATGAGCGTTGCGACGGGGTATTCGATACCAGTCCAGGATTCTGAGAAGTAAGGAAATGGGATTCGGGGACGTTTGGCATTCGCGTAGTCGCAGACAACCACTGCCGCTTCATGATTGAGCGCGTAGGTACGCGCCACATTGTCGTGATGGGAGAGGTCAGGCTTGTAGTTGTAGCGGAAGATGGACTCAAGCGTAGCGTGAATATGAGCGGGGGAGACAAGGGAATCGAGACCGCCTACGTCGGCCAGATATTGACCTATAAGCTGGTCAACGAAGCAACCGGCACCGACCTGATACTCGGGAGTCTCAGTATTCTCAGAGCCCATGTCACTGCGAAGGTTGGGAGCGATCTGGTCTTTACGAAATCCGCGCACCTGTTGAATGAAGAACTCGCCGTTGAAGAGATTGCTATCTATCCAAGTGCGGCCGCTTTCGAAGAGTGATTGATAGGTCGCGGCGGAAGATGTGTCGCCGACGGCACGGGCCATATCTACAGAGGCTCGCAGCGCCGCCAGGTAGTAGATGGAGCACATGGGGTTCGGGCCATAGAACTCGACATCATATGTATTGTGTTGCACACCTTCAAAGACGCCGTCGCGGTTGGCGTCCCAGCCACCGGGAATCCAGGCAAATTCGAGAGCTTTCTTGATGCGCGGCCAGTTTTCGCGAAGCCATTGGTTATCGCCGGAGAGTTTCCAATCGAGCCATGCATGGACGATTTGTCCCATCTGGCCGTCGGCGGCCGCAAAGCCCCAGCGCTTCTGGCGATCAGGTAGCATCTGGCGAAAGTGGATGGCACCTTCTTCGTCCATGGAATAGCCGAAAGAACTGCGGCGGAGCGATCGAGCGAACGAGGGAAATAGATAGGGCGTTGTTGTTTCGTAGTTCCAAACATGGGTGCAGTTGCCAAAGCAACAGCCTCGCGTGTCGTCACTCCCTTCAAAACCGTGGAACTCTCCGTCTGCGGTGCGGAAACATGTAGTGGTGGCGAGAGTGGAGAGATTGGCGCTGGCAGCATCCTTCACAGCGGCGGGAAGAGTGCTGTTGCGCAGAGCGGCAGCAAAAGCGCGGGTTCGCGATTCGAGATCGTCGAGATGAGACGCGGTGTATTGGACGACTTCACCTGCATCTTTAAAGCGTGTGGCGTAATAGTTGCCGATATTCGACTTGCCCTGATTCGGCGGCGCATCCCATCCACACCAGTCAGGAGTGCGGTTGGGAAAATGCCAACCGAGCAGGAAGAGGAAGTCTTCTGTTGCGCCGGGAGCAATCTGCTTTTGCAGGCAGAGAGCACCGACTGTGTTGTGTGGATCTGGCGTTGGCCCAAGAGTGCCGTGCTCGGAGAACTGGTCCCAGAAGAGAAGAGGGGAGTTCCACCAACGGCCTGCGGGCCAGCCTGCCCATGACGTGACATTGCCGCCGACACCAGGAACGGTGGCGAGCGCGATGGTTCCCTGCATGGGGTGGTCTGCGGGCAGCGAGGTGTTGTGAAGGAGGAGGGATTCCACTCCGTGCGCTGATCGGGGTTCGTTGATGCACTTGTCGCCATCTTCCGATTTGATGGGATTCTCAAGAGAGAAGGCGATACTGACCGAGGCTGTGCTATGGCCTGGATTCGTGACGCTATAGCGAAGTATTGTGACGGGAAGTCCGGAGTCGTCCGGTTCGTGCGGGATGAACGGCGAGAATGCGTCCAGCTTTACCTGCACGGGAAGTGAACTGTCAGAGAACTCAATGTGCGCGAGAGGATATTCGCCGGTAAATATGGCGGAGTCAAGGCGTGTGAGTCCGGGGACGTTTGCCGAGCCGAGTCCGTCCTGACCTTCATACGGTGGCTCGATACGGGCCTCAAGAACACGTGCGACGGGCTGCTCATTGCCTGCCTTCACCCAGATTGATGGGAAGGCGTAACCGGGACGGTAGCCCTTGTTGGGGCGATTGAATATTTCCCAATCGCGCAACTGGCCGCGGCCTCCGAGAGCAATGCTACCTGCGGCGACACCGCCAAGCGGAAATGCAACCATTTTGAGCGCGGGGCCACTGAACTTGCGCGGGAAGTTGACGCTTGCTTGATCCGTCTTTTGCGTATCGCCAGGCTGCTCTGCCGGAGTTGCGTTGGCCATGGCCGCAGCGGGCTGAGCGGCTGCACCGAGCACAACGGCAGCCTGCTTAATGAAATCTCTTCTATCAATTCCTGAATGCCTTGCCATGTGTGACGAATCCCTTTGAAGGAATATGCAAGGCACGCAACTCAATGCGGCAATTACGGCATTGCACGAATGCCCAACATGGTAATGCAGCCGCAGGTTGCGAGCCTACCAGTAAATAGGTTTCGCACTCTTCGGCGGCAATCGGTTGCTCGAGGCCTGGACGTGAGCCGGTTTAGTGTATGTCGACGGATCGATCACCCTCGTACTGCATGATATGGAAATATGCCTCCCATCCGGTCCATGCCGCGGGTGCAGGCAGTTTTGCCATGGGATCTGCGATGTGATTTGCGTAGTCCTGCACAAGCTCATGCGTACGATAGACGCCCGTGAGCCAGTCTCCGCGATACCAGTTCTTCCACTTGCCATATTCGGCGGCCGCCATGGAGTTCTGTATAAGGTCGAGTGAATGGAGTGCGGCTTGCGCCTCCTGCGCGGCCTTGGTGTTATTGCCGGAGTTGTAGTCTTTGATGGACTGAGCCACGTTCAGCAGCATGCGATTGCTCTCACTGTTGATGGTGATCATGGTGAGTACACCCGCCTGGTAGTAGTGGCGGCGTTGGGGATCAACCAGAGTCTCCGCAGCGATGGCGTCACGCTGCACTGCGTCCCAGCGGGATTGCGCTTCTGTGCATTGCTCGATGTCGTGATCGATGGCGTTCTGCCTGAACTCTTCCGGAATGGTTGGCATTACGCGCGGCTGTGTCCACTTGGGAGACTGGCTGGGTATGGCGATGACCTGATGTTCGCTGAGCAGGTCGAGAATGAGCCGGCGAGCTTCAGAGTGATAATGCTGGTCGCCTTCTTCGCGAGGAACGTTGCTATACACGGGCGGTGGGGGCGGGGCATTACCGGCTGAGGTGAGCCGAGGCATGCGGAAGTTGGTTCGCGGAGACGGTGCGGCGAAGTATTCCTTGTAGACCTTTGCCACCGCGTCCGCAGAGTTGGCTCCGAATTCTTTCGTGGCCCAAGCACGGTAGTAGGCACCATCGGAATCGGACTCTGTCTTGGAAACCCCACCCCAGGCGATGTCCATGACGGCCTCAGTGGTCATAGCGACGGGACGAATGTCGCTGGTGTTGACGAGGAAATAAGACGTGGCACCTGCCTTGATGTAGCGTCCGAGTTCTTCCTGGATGACGGAGACGGGAACCATTTCAGAAAGCTGGTTGGCCTGACCATTCATCATTGCAACGTGAAAGTAAGCGCCCTGTCCGGTTGCGACTTTTCCGTTATCCTGCATATCTCCATATCCGGTGTCAGCCCAGACGAGCGTCACTTCCGGGGGAATCTTCAGATAGCCTTCCTGCATGAGACGGGCACCCTCCTGCCAGAGGTCCGTGACGAAGTGCGCATTTGGATATCGCGCGCGGACGATGCGCATCTGGTCAGTGATGGCGTCGCTGACACGCTTGCCGAGAAGAGGATCGTCATTGCGCACACTGGGGTCGAGCGAGGCATAGCTTGAGTCAGAGAGTCCGCGAAGGCCGACGCTCCAGAGGATGTCTTCATCTGGCTTGTAGGTGGAGACGGCATTGGTCCATGCGCGCTCAAGGATTTCAGGATGGGTGGAGTAGTTGTAGGGGACATCGTGCGGCCAGCGGGCGACGTTGACACCGAGCGGAATGGCGTGGTGCTGGTTGATGATAAGGCCGCGGCGTGATGCCGCCTCAACCTGCGCGTCGTCAGGGAAGATCCATGTCCCTGGAACAATCATGTTGCCCTTCAGGCGAAGGATGGTTTCAAAGATGTTGTCCCAAACCTGGAGGGAGATGCCAGTGTGTGCGCCTTTCGGAGCCGGGATCCAGCCTGTAAGCAAATCTTCATCGTTGGGGAAGAATCCTCGATAGCGAAAGACCGGGCTGGGAAAGGTGTGCGCGAAATCAGAGGGAAGGGGAATGGACGACTTCTTCGCGGGTTCGTTGTCGGTCCAGAGATACATTGGGTCGACGCCAAGGACGGATTGCGAGAACTGATAAATGGCGTATATTGTGCCGCGCGTGTCAGCGCCCGTGAGGCAGATGACCTGTTGATGTTTCAGCGGTCCTTTTGCAATGGAAAAGGCGAAGGCTTCCAGGTTGCTGGTAATCACGCAGTGCGTTTCTTTGGGAACATTGCCGTTTTGGGCAATCAGGATTGCGGTTGAGCCAGCGTCCTTGAGTGAAGGGACGATCTTTGGCTGTTGGCCGAAGACCTTGCCGAAGTCTGTTTGTAGATCCTGGGTGGCACGATGGACGGGACCAGATTCCTGAGGGCTTTCAACAAGAGTGACTGTGCCGTCGATGGAAAGCTTTGGCGCCTGCGGCGAAGCGAGATTGGCGATAAGTGCCAATATGCAGAGTGAGAGGAGTGTGCGGACAGTTCTTGTGACGAATTGGGCTCGGAATGGCAATGGAACCTCCATGAATACTTTGGCCGCTCTCTTGCAGGTTGCCGCTTTGTTGGCCTGACCGAATGGCTCTTTACTTTGTGGCGCGAATTATACATAAACGTGCCTGTATTGTTCATGCTCAACGTCTGTTCGGACCCAGAAAGGCTGTGGTAGAGTGCCTACAAGACAAGGTTCGAGCAAATCTCAAAGGAATTCAAGAGGGGGACGGAGAAGGGCTCGAATGCAGCGAAAACTCTGAAGACTGAATAGACTTACTTGTCGATTTTGTTCGCAATCAATATGTCACTTCAGGCTGGAACGAGAAACGTGTGACCACGAAACCAACCAAATCTCTGCGTAAAGTTGCTTCAAGCGAGACCGCTCGCGAGATCAATCGCGACATCATTCTGCAAACCATCCATCGTAAGCAACCTGTGAGCCGCGCAGACCTGGCACGCATGACCGGGCTGCAGGCAAGTACAGTTTCCGTGATTATTGGCCAACTGATTGAAGAAGGCTGGATACTGCCCGGCGTTCTTGGACGCCTGCCGCGAGGCCGTCGTCCCACATTTGTCCGGCTGAATGACAAGCATGTGATTCTGGCTGTTGATTTGCGGCCCGCACACGCAAACATTGCGGTGGTGGATATTAACGGGAAGATCTTGAGCAGGGAGACTGTTGACTTTCCTCGGCTGACGGGTGCAAAAGGTGAAGCACGCAAGATATTGCTGAAGGTGGCGAGGCAGGCCCGTGCGCTGCGTGCGGCACATCGAGATCGCACTTTCGACGGCGTAGGGGTAAGCATCTCAGGACGCGTAGACCAGAGGACCCAGAAGCTTCAGTTTTACGCCAATGGCCCCTGGGCACAGATTGACGTGCAGAAGGAGTTGCGCGCCATCTTGCAAGCTCCCATTGAAATGGATAACGCGGCCAATGCGAGTCTGTTTGCGGAACGCTGGTTTGGGCAATTTGGCGATGCGGCGAACATGCTGGCGGTTTCAGTTTCAGAAGGCATTGGAACCGGGTTGCTTGTGGACGGGCAATTACTACGCGGGCGTGACGGCATGGCTGGCGAATTTGGCCATATGCAGTTCGATGAATCAGGGCCTACGTGCGGTTGCGGCAACAAGGGATGCTGGGAAACGTTCGCTTCGAATCGTGCAGGCCTGCGCTACTATCGCGAGCTTGTACCGGGAGCGCGCATTGCAACGTACCAAGAGCTGCTGGATCTTGCAGAGGGCGGAGATTTGCAGGCCATGCGCGCGATTGACCGGATGATTGGAAAGCTTGCAGAAGGCCTGGCCATGTTGAATGCAGGTCTGGCTCCCGAGGTGATTCTGATCGTGGGAGACTGCACGGCGCTATGGCCGCGCATCAGCCCGATTATTGAAAGCAAGCTTATTGAGAAATCCTTCACCGTTCGCACGCCGCGTGTGGTGGCCGCATTGGAAGGGGACACTGCTCGTTTGCGAGGCGCCGCCGCTCTGGTACTGCACAAAGTGCTGTTTCGCCGTGCCGAATTGAAATAGGTCGTCCGATTGCTGAAAAGATTCAAGCTCTGTTCAGTCTTTGTTGGCTGTTATGACTGCCTGGATCGGCAAAACGACTTCAGAGTATCCAAAAGATGCTCATTTTCAGCTCCTGTTCCAAGAATGCGCACGACCAATACGAATTTCTCCAAACTCTGCTGACTTGATTGAAAAAGTTATCTGGATGAATGGTGTTCGCCCGTTCTTCTTCTCCAGGAATGCGGAGTTCGCGCGACGGTACGGATGGAAGGGTAAAAGGGAATGAATGTGGGAATCATTGGGACGGGCGCCATTGCCGCAAAACATGCGCAGGCATACAAGAACATCGGATACAAAGTCGTCGCATGCACCAATCGAACTGAAGAAACGGGACGAAGCTTTGCGCAGCATGTGGGAGCGCGCTTTGTTTCTACTCCAGAAGAATTGGCAGCCTTGCCCGAAGTGGATTTCCTGGACGTATGCACATTTCCCGCATACCGGCTAGAAGCGGTGGAACTAGGCGCGCGAAATGGAAAGCATATCCTGGTGCAGAAGCCGATGGCTGTCGATTTGGACGTGGCAGCACGCATGCTGGAAGTGGCTGCGAAAGCAGGGATTCAGCTTGGGGTGGTGAGCCAGCACCGGTTTGATGATGCGACCAGGTTTCTAAAGCGGGCACTGGCCGAGAACCGTCTGGGACGGATCATTGAAGCGGATGCCTATGTGAAGTGGTATCGAAGCGATGCCTATTATGCGCGACCGGTGAAGGGAAGCTGGGCAGTGGAAGGTGGAGGAGCATTGATAAGCCAGGCCATTCATCAGGTGGATCTGCTTCTCTATCTGGCCGGAGCGGTGGAGGAAGTGTTTGGCTATTGGCAACTTGGTACGCTACATCGGATTGAGTCAGAAGATTGCGTGCATGCTGTATTGCGCTACGCTTCTGGTGCGACGGGTGTGATTCAAGCGGCGACATCAATTTGGCCTGGGTACTCCGAGCGCATTGAGCTTCATGGATCGAAAGGCACGGCCATAGTTACAGGAGATCAACTGACGACGTGGGACGTGCAAGATGATTCTGGCGAAAGACCCCCTCTACGAGAGCAAGGAAAATCAGGGGCGTCGGAGCCGATGTTCATTGCACTCACACCGTTTGAAAGGCAATTCGCCGAGTTTGGAGTTGCTTGCAAAGCGAATCGAGCGCCTGCCTGTTCCGGAGAGGATGGGTATCGCGCGCTTGCACTTGTGAAGGCCATCTATACATCCTGCCGCGAAGGTCGGCCTGTCGCACTCGCAGGCACGGTTCCTCAATAGACAGCAGGCGCATGCATTTCATGCAGGCGAATTTAGAGCTTGTAGGCTTTCTTTACCAAGTCATACGTGAGTTGATGGGCGAGTTCCATTGCTTCGTTTTCTTCAAGGCGATGCTCGGCTACAAGCCGTGCGAGGAAGGCGGCGTCCATACGGCGTGAAACGTCGTGCCGGGCGGGAATGGATAAGAACGCGCGCGTATCGTCGTTGAATCCGGTTGTGTTGTAGAAGCCGGCAGTTTCGGTCACCATTGTTCGGAAACGGAGGATGCCTTCGGGGCTGTCATTGAACCACCATGGTGGGCCTAACTTGAGGCATGGATAGTGACCGGCGAGCGGCGCAAGTTCACGACTGTACGCGGACTCGTCGAGAGTGAAGAGAATGAGCGTAAAATCGGGCTCATTCCCGAATCGACTCAATAGCGGATGAAGCGCCTCCACATAGTTGGTGGGTGTGGGTATATCTGCTCCCATGTTGGAGCCGAAGCGCTCAAAGAGAAGTGGATTGTGATTCCGAAAAGAGCCGGGGTGAAGCTGCATCACCAGGCCATCGTCGATACTCATGCGTGCCATTTCAGTGAGCATCTGCGCACGAAACATTTCCTGTTCGTCTGCCCCGGCGTGGCCTGTGACGATTTGGGAGAACAGGCTTTCTGCTTCGCAGGAAGATAAGTCAGCGGTGCGTGCGGTGGGGTGCCCGTGATCAGTGGCGGTTGCTCCGAGCGACTTGAAGAAGTTGCGGCGGTTCTGAAGGGCACGAAGATATCCGCTCCATGATTGTGTGTCCTCGCCCGTGATTGCGCCGAGTTGCGCAATGTTGCTGAGAAAGCCTTCAGAAGATGGGTCTACCACTAAGTCCGGGCGAAACGTTGGCAGGACACGGCCTTTCCACCCAGACGCACGTATTTCGATATGATCCTGCAGCGAGTCGAGAGGCGAATCAGTGGTTGAAATGGCCTCTATGTTGAATTTGTCATAGAGTGTGCGCGGGACAAAGTCCGGAGCGGCGAGCCGCTTTTCGATTGCGTCGTAGTAGAGATCGGCCGTTTCATCCGAGAGGCCCTCCGTGAGACCGAAATTCTCCTGGAAGGCGTAATCGAGCCAAAGACGCGATGGTGTTCCCCGAAAGAGGTAGTAGTTACGCGCGAAGATCCGCCAGACCTTGCGTGGGTCAGAAATCTTGTTATTCGCAATTTCAAGTTCTTCGAGCGAGATTCCGTGGCTATAGAGCATGCGGAAGACATAGTGGTCCGGCTGAACGAAGAGCTTAACCGGATCCGGGAAGGGAGTATTGTGCGCAAACCATGAAGCCGATGTGTGCCCATGCGGGCTAAGGATAGGAAGGGAACGGATTGAAGCATAAAGACGGCGAGCGATCGTCCGCGTTTCGGGGTCTGCGGGAAAGAGTCGATCTTCATGTAACGGCGCCATGGGTTTGCCCTTTCGTGCAGGCTATCCTGCAATGCTGTGCGTGGGTGGATATCCAATAATTTCTACACGTCGCGAATTTAGTAATGAAAGAGCAAGCATGTCAAGCGACACGGACACAGAGGAGAATGCCGCCAAATATGTAGAAACTTGACAGAACGGATAGATACGTAATAATTTCGCGGCGACAACTATAAAGAGCGCATGTGTCCAAGTTGAGTATGCAGATGGACCTTTGGCATGCCAGCGGAAGAGAATGTCGAGTTGGATTTACGAGAACTGTCGAATTCCGAATGCGAGGATGAATGAACGGCGTATACCGGGGCAGGAGAGACTTTCTGAAACAGGCAGGATTGATGGGATCAATGGCCATGATGGCGGGTGCGCCAGAAACGGCGCGGGCGCTGGGTCGCGACATAACGCATGTGACAGAAGACGCTGTTGTGCCCGCGCAGCAGGAAGAGGCGCCGAAAGAGCACATCAAGTTTGCCGTGTGTGGAATGAGCCACGACCATATTTACGGCATGGCTGGAGCTATCCAACGAGGCGGCGGAGAAATGGTTGCCGTTTGGGGTGGGGAAGAGGACAAGCTGGCTGCATTCCGCCGACGCTATCCCGACGCGAAGTATGTAAAGACGCAGGAGGAAATCCTGGATGATCCCTCAGTACAGCTTGTGCTGAGCTCGCAGATTGCGAATGAGCGCGCACCACTTGGCGTGAACGTAATGAAGCGCGGTAAGGACTACCTTTCGGACAAGCCTGGTATTACAACGCTGGAACAATTGGCGGAAGTTCGCAAGACGATCGCAGAGACGAAGCGGATTTACGGAATCATGTACAGTGAGCGGCTGGAAGTGAGAGCGGCTGTGTATGCCGGAGATCTGATCCAGAAGGGCGCGATCGGTAAAGTGGTGCAGACCATTAATATTGCTCCGCATCAGATTTTCCAGCATGGCGGAAAGGCGGGAGGTGGCTCTGGAAGGCCGGAGTGGTTCTGGAATCCAGATCAATATGGCGGCATCTTGTGCGATATCGGTTCGCATCAAGTGGATCAGTTCCTCTATTACACCGGTTCAACCCACGCTGAAGTTGTTGCGTCGCAGATCGCGAACATTCGACATCATGACAGGCCACGCTTCCAGGACTTTGGCGACATGATGCTGCGTGGAGACAAAGGATTGGGCTATGTGCGGCTGGACTGGTTTACTCCCGATGGGTTGGGAACGTGGGGAGACGGTCGCCTTTTCATCCTGGGAACTGAAGGGTACATCGAGGTGCGCAAATACACCGATGTTGCAGTTAAACACCAGGGCAACAACCTATTCATTGTCGATCAGAAGCAGGCGCGTTCCATCGATTGCAGTCAAATGCCCTTGCCTTTCGGACCACAGTTTGTATCAGACATTGTGCACAGAACGCACGTTGCACAAGACCAGGAAGGATGCCTGCTGGCTGCGGAGCTTTCCATCAAGGCGCAGCGCAACGCGCAATTGGTCACGCTCAAAGACTAGGGACGGAGAATCTGATGACTCAGGCTAAGGTGTCGAGACGCAAATTTGTGAAGTCCGCCCTGGGAACTGCTGCTGCACTTGGGATGCCGACGATTGTGCCTTCTTCCGTGTTTGGGCAGTATGCGCCCAGCAAGCGGATCAATGTGGGAGCCATTGGTGTGGGCCGGATATCGCGCGTGCATGACATGCCGTCGATCATGCAATACGACAATGCGCGGATCATGGCAGTTTGTGACCTGGACGCGCATCGTGTGGAAGACGGAAAGAAGCTGGTCAACGATTATTACGCGAAGAAAGCCGGCAAGCCTTACGACGGTGTGGCCGGGTATGGAGACTATCACGAACTTCTGGCGAACAAGGACGTTGATGCAGTGGTTGTGAGCACCCCCGACCATTGGCATGCATTGATCGGTGTGGATGCAGTGCGCGCCGGCAAGGACGTGTATCTGCAGAAGCCGGCATCTCTGACGATTGCTGAAGGCCGCGCATTGAGTAATGCTGTGCAAGCCTCGGGACGCATTCTGCAGATTGGAAGCCAGCAGCGGTCGATGATTCAGTTTCGGTATGCGGCAGAATTGGTGCGCAACGGGCGCATTGGTGAACTGCAACGTGTGGAAGTTGGTTTACCTGGTGATCCGGCTGGTGGAAGCAAGACTCCAATGCAACCACCGGACTGGTTCAACTACGAGATGTGGCTTGGTGAAACGCCGTATGTGCATTACACGGTGGATCGCGTGCATCCGCAGGATGGATATGACAGGCCAGGCTGGCTGCGCTGCAGACAGTTTGGCGCGGGAATGATCACTGGATGGGGCGCGCACCACATCGACAGTGCTCATTGGGGTATGAACACGGAATACACGGGACCAGTAGAGGTTTGGGGGCATGCCGAATTTCCAGACCACGGCCTTTGGGATGTGCACGGACCATTCAAAACGGAAGCGCTATATGCCAACGGAGTTCATATGAGTATCAGCGGCGATTTTCCGAATGGTGTGAAGTTTTATGGGAGTAAAGGATGGATCTTTGTTTCGCGCGGAAACGAGCGCGTAACTAAAAGCGACCCGGAGGCAAAGCTGAAGGATGCCTCGGCGCTTGCAGCGAGCGATCCGGCGATTATCTCTTCTGCGATTGGGCCGGACGAGATTCATCTGTATGAGAGCAAGGAGCAGCACGGCAACTGGCTGGAGTGCATCATCAACCGCAAGGAACCCATTTCACCAGTGGAGATGGGGCATCGTGCATGTTCGACTTGCCTGATACATGACATGGCAATGGTCTTGAAGCGGAAACTCCATTGGGATCCAGTGATGGAGCATTTCATAAACGACGATGAAGCGAACAGCATGCTCTCACGGCCGCAACGCGCGCCGTACAGATTGAGCTAACTGGAGGGACGGAGATGATTTCAAGACGCGATGTTTTTGCAGGTCTACTTGCCATGCCGGCCACACTGACTGTTTCGTCGGTTGCGGCCGAGACGGAAATAGGTGCCAAAGAAGGGATCATGGGTCCGACTGTATTCCTGTGGCAAGACATGAAAGTGGAGAAGACCAACGTGGGTGAAGTGCGCCACCTGTGTAAGGCACCCACGGCGACCCTGGATCAACTGGAGATGCATGTGAGCACATTGAATCCTGGGATGATGTCGCACAAGCCACATCGGCACGTGAATGAAGAGTTGATCATCATTCATGAGGGAGAGTGCGAGACTCTTTCGGACGGGAAGTGGGTAAAGGCAGGGCCAGGTTCGGTGGTCTTTAACGCTTCGAACAGCTTGCATGCCTTTCGGAATATCGGAGCGACACCGGCAACGTACCACGTGATTAATTGGAGCCCGAACAAGGAAGTGGCCAAGGACGCCTAGGGAATGGTCTCTGAAGGGTCCTACGAGAAAGATTAATGCGCGTTCCCGGAGTAGGTTTCTGGTGTAGATATTTCGATCTGCTCAATCGGCAAAATATACAGAAATTGAAATAATTCGAGGCAGCTAGTTTTCATAGATTGTAGAAATTGAGAAGAGCCAATTGCCGTCTCTAAAGCGGAGATGCGTGGCCCACTTAGTTGATAACTCTATCGTTTTCAGAAGAGGATTCGCAGTTCCACCTTGCGAGTGACCAATAGCTGTGGATGGCTGAGGCCAGAGTGCGTGAAGACTGCCCTGATTGGCTGTGATGGAGTCATCGGGGTAGCTTATTTTGTTTGCTTTCTGAAGTCAGATAATTCTCTAAATCGCGCATGAAAATCATTGACAGTTGTTCAACTTCAAGGATAGAGTCGCGTCCTGATGAATCTTTACTCCACGTCGTGAAGTAAAAGCAGCACGAAACTCCGTGTACGCACAACAGGAGGAACCATGAGGAAGGCATCATTTTCCGGGGGCAATCGATCAATCAAACTCTTGTGGTCATTTTTTGTTTTGATAGTTCTTGCGGCTGTGCCAAACGTGATGGCGCAGGGTGGCGGCAACGCAGCTATTACGGGAACAGTTCTGGATCCTGCCGGTGCAGTGGTGGCCAACGCTACCGTAAAGGTGACGCAGAAGAACACGCTGCAGACTCGAACAATCACGACCAACAGCGATGGGCAATATAGTGTGTCGCCGCTTCCGCCAGCAGCGTACACCATCGCAATTGAATCTCAAGGTTTCAAAAAGTATGTCCAGGACGTGGTGCTTCTGGCCGATCAGATTCGCACGATTAACGTCCATCTTGAGATTGGAGAGGCGACGCAGCAGATTACGGTGGCTGAATCGAGTGTTCAGGTGAACACGGTTGCCCCCGTTCTGAGCCAGGTAATTGAGCAGTCGCGGGTAATCAACCTTCCCTTAAATGGCAGGAACGCAGCCGACCTGACACTACTGGTTCCGGGCGCGAATACTGCAAATGGCCATGGAGCAACGCAAGGAGACACCAAGCAGGTTCCGGGCGCGGAATCGATTTCAGTAAATGGCGCGCGGCCTGACCAGATCAGCTACAACCTGGATGGCGCAAACAACCAGGACCTGATGAGTAACACGAACAACCCGTTTCCATTCCCAGATGCGCTTCAGGAATTCAGTGTGCTGACGAACAGCTTCGATGCGCAGTATGGTGCAAACGCCGGAGCGGTTGTCAACGTGGTTACCAAGTCCGGCACAAACCAATTTCATGGCGATGTGTTCGAATTTGTGCGCAATGGATACTTCAACGCCCGCAATTACTTTGCGAACAAAGTCGATCCCCTCAAGCGTAATCAGTTTGGCGGTACGATCGGCGGACCAATCGTCAAGGACAAGAGCTTCTTCTTCTTCGGATATCAGGGAACGCGTATTCGTTCCCAAAACAACGCAACCAATGCGATTCTTCCCACGGCTGCAAACATGCAGGGTGATTTCTCGAACTATTCGGGAACAATTATCGACCCCAGCACTGGCCAGCCATTTCCAGATCAATCGAACATCGGCCCTATCAGCACCGTTGCCGTCAACATGGCGAAGTATTTGCCAATCGATCAGGAAGATGCATCAGGACAGGTCACATTCGGAACGCCGATTCGCCAAGACTTTAACGAGTATATTGGCCGCTTCGACCAACAGGTTCGACAACAGGATCATATATTCGCGCGTGCCTATATCGACCGCTATGCCCATGCACCTTCATACGACGGTAAGGACTTGTTGACGGTTGGTACGGGGTCCACCGTACAGACGCAAAACTATGCGGCGGGCTATACGATGGTGATTACTCCATCACTGGTGAATAACCTGGTCGTTGATGTTGTGCGGGCTGCCTCAGATCGCGGTCAGGGAGGAAGTGTTCCGCAGCTGAGCGATTTAGGAAGCAGCATCTGGCAACTTCCACAGGCACAGGGTGGTATTCGAAACTTTGCTGTCTCCGGCAATTTCACAATCGGCAGCTTCACCGACGCCAAGTTTATTCGCAACACTGGTAACATTCGTGACCACCTGATGTGGATTCGCGGTTCGCACACATTTGACTTCGGTGTTGACTACGAAGCTGATCAATCCAATATTCGTAATACAGATCTGGAAAATGGGAGCTTTTCCATCACAGCAGACGTAACTGGATACGCTGCGGCCAGCTTCGTATTGGGGCATATTCATTCGTTCAGTCAGACTTCGGGAGATTACTCTGATTCGCGTGAGAAGGTATGGGGCCTGTACGTCAACGACAAGTGGAAAGCGACTCGTAATTTGACATTGAGCCTGGGCGCCCGCTGGGAGCCTCAGGTTCCGATGAAAGAAATATACGGACGCATCCAGCAGTTCCGTCCTGATGCTTACGATGCGGGCGTGCAATCAACTGTGATTCCAAGCGCTCCCGCGGGGCTGTTCTTCATTGGTGACAAATACAACGGCGTCAGCGTGCCGGATACGGGGCAAACAGGCGACTTTAATAATTTTGCCCCGCGCATTGGTGTGGCCTACGACCCGACAGGTTCCGGCCGCACGGCAATTCGTGCCGGCGGCGGCATGTTCTATTACTCGCGACTACCCGGACTGTTCCTGAACGATGCGGCGATCGTGGCTCCGTTCAGCCTGCGCCTCGACCCCGTTGAACCGCAGACCGGTCCACTGGAAGATCCGCTGGTGAACTTCCCGAACTTTGTGGCCAACTTCCCACAAAACTTTACCTTGAAGACTGTTCCGAAGGACGTTGCGTTCCCAGCCATTGTGAGCGTGTATGGCCTTCAGCCGGGCGCTAAGTGGACTACGCCTGTGATCTATGACTGGAACGTGACAGTGGAGCGTCAACTGTCAAGCGACGCGGTGTTCCATGCGTCCTATGTTGGCTTGCGCGGCACCCATCTTCGTCAGGATATCGATCTAAATCCCGGTGAATATATTGCCAACAGTTCGCTCACTCTTCAGCAGAGGCGTAATTATCAACCGTTTGGCGACATCATCGAAAATCGCAACAACGGCAATTCTGGCTACAACGCATTGCAACTGGATATCGAGAAGAGGCCCAGCTCGGGATCGACGGGGCTACTGCACAACATTACCTTGTTGGCGAATTACACTTTCTCGAAGGCGCTCGAGTATGGGTTGTCTAGTAACGGCGGCATTACAGACGTTGGCTCAAGCAAAGGTTCTGGAATGTCGTACTACGACCCGCGACAGAAGATGTTTGAGACAGGCTATTCAGACTTTGATCATAAGCACCGGTTTGTCGCTTCCTATGTGTGGAATCTTCCCCGCATGAGCCAGTCCAATGCTTTTGTGAAGAACACGGTAGGCGGATGGGATTGGACTGGAATTTACACGTATACGACTGGCGAGCCGATTACGATCCTTGCGGGTAAGGACATTTCGGCAACGGGGTTGGGCGGCGATCGTGCGGATTTCATCGGTAGCGCAAGTCAGTTTGGCAAGCTTGCGCCGTCGAGCGACCGTAGCGGTTGTACTTCTGGTGTGGCGCACTGCGTTCCGTGGCTGGACACGTCATTGTTTGCACTTCCCACTGCTGGAAATTATGGCAACGTGGGCAAAGCCACATTCCGCGGACCGTCAAACTGGAACATGGATATGGGTCTCTTAAAGAACTTTGCGCCGATTCCGTCGCACGAGCGCTTAACGGTGCAGTTCAGAGGCGAATTCTTCAATATTTTCAATCACACGCTTCTGGCAGATCCGAACACAACGGTCAGCAACGGTGCCTTCGGAAGCATTCGTGGAACACAGGGAACTTCCGCGGACTCACGTATTATTCAGCTTGCACTGAAAGTGATGTTCTAGCGGCTTCGACAAGAACAGGCGAACGGAGGCAGGAAGGGGCATTTCGCCGCTTCCTGCCTTTTTGTATTGATGTTGGTCCATTTCCCCAGGGAATCGACAACGTCGCCTGAATGACTCACATACCCAGGCGTGAGCTGCTGATCTGAGATGTGAAACGGCGGATGGGTGCGGCAGTACAATGGCTCTACTGCCCGACGTGTTCGCCCACATTTTCAGGAGGCTTTTCTTCGATGATGAGTCGCATCGTATTGCGTGTATTTGCAGGTTGTCTTGTGTCGCTGTCAGTCTTTCTTCCCTCTGTTTCCGCTCAAGCGCAAAGCACGCCAATGATGCCCGATTTGCATTGGCGCAATATTGGCCCATTTCGGGGAGGGCGAACGCGCGCAGCGACGGGTATCCCTGGGCAACCGAACGTCTTCTTTGTTGGCCAGGTTGACGGCGGTATCTGGAAGTCGACCGACTACGGACGGACCTGGAATCCGATCTTCGACAAGGAAGACACACAATCGATCGGAGCGATTGCCGTAGCGCCTTCGAACAGCAACATCATTTATGTTGCGAGTGGTGAAGGATTGCATCGGCCGGATCTTTCCACGGGCGACGGCATTTATCGATCTGATGACGGTGGAAAGACGTGGCAGCACCTCGGGCTCAGGAACAGCCAGCAGATTCCAGCGCTCGTTGTGGATCCACATAATCCTGATCGAGCCTTTGCGGCGGTAATGGGGCATCCTTACGGGCCGAGCACAGAGCGTGGCATCTTCCGTACAACGGATGGTGGAAAAACATGGACTCGGGTTCTGTATAAGAATGACCGTACCGGAGGATCGAAGGTACTTCTTGATCCGGCGAATCCAAATGTCGTGTACGCGTCGATGTGGGAGGAGACGCTTGGTCCATGGGAGGACGGCAATGAGTATTCCGGTGCGAGTGGCGGATTATTCAAGTCGACGGACGGCGGCGAAACATGGACTCAATTGAAGAATGGATTGCCAAAGAATCTCGCGCAAATCAACATCACAATGTCGCCCAGCGATCCTCAGCGCATGTACGCCACACTTTCCACAACAGCCCTGGACACAACTTATGCCAGCGCAGAAGGACTTGGCGTGTATCGCTCGGATGATGCAGGTGAGAGCTGGAGAAAGATTACGGATGATCCGCGGCCGGCGATGAAGATTGGCGGCGGCGATTTGCCGGTGCCGGTGGTAGATCCGAAAAATCCAGACGTTGTGTACAGCACGAGTATTGTGACGTGCAAGTCAACCGATGGTGGTAAGACGTGGGTCAGTTTGCGTGGCGCACCTGGTGGCGACGATTACCAGAACATGTGGATCAATCCGAACAATCCGGACATTATTCTTCTGGTGAGCGACCAGGGCGCTCTGGTGAGCGTGAATGGAGGAGATACCTGGAGCTCGTGGTATAACCAGCCGACCGCGCAACTTTACCACGTGGCAGCAACCAACACGTTTCCATACAAGGTCTGCGCCGGACAACAGGAGAGCGGTTCCGTGTGTATTTCGTCCCGCGGCAACGATGGTGCAATTACCTTTCGTGAGTGGCATCCCGCAGGCATTATTGAATATGGGTATGCGGCGCCCGACCCTTTGCATCCTGACATTATTTACGGCGCGGGACGAACTGAAGTTTCGCGCTACGACAGCGTGACCGGCGAAGTGCAGAACATCACGCCGATCCCATTGCGCGAGCCTGGCGCACGTGCTGATCGTACCGAGCCAATTCTGTTCTCGCCTGTTGATCCGCACATTCTGTATTACGCAGCGAATCAGCTTTACAGAACAACAGACTATGGGCATACCTGGCGGACGATCAGCCCTGACCTATCACGACCGAAGACTGGACAACCTGCATCCGTTCCTACGCTTTCAGAAGCCCAACAAGAGCGCAGACGTGGAGCCATCTACGCGGTGGCAGCCTCTTACAAAAACACGACGACAATCTGGGCTGGCAGCGACGATGGGCTGGTCTGGGTCACACGAGATGCCGGGGCACACTGGAGCGACATTACGCCACCTGGAGTAACACCTTGGAGCAAGATTGCGCAGATCGACGCGTCTCATTTCGACGATAGCACTGCGTATGTTGCGGTGAACCGGATGCGCATTGACGATATGCATCCGTATGCATTCCGCACGCATGACGGGGGAAAGACATGGCAATCCATTGCCGCGGGTTTGCCTGAAGATGCACCCGTGAATGCAGTGCGATCTGATCCAGAACAGCCGGGACTTCTTTATGCCGCAACCGAGAGATCTGTATTTGTCTCATTTGACGATGGGGACCACTGGCGGCCATTGCAATACAACCTACCTCATACCTCGATGCGCGACCTGCTGGTGCACGATGGCGATCTGATTGTTGCCACGCATGGACGTGCTTTTTGGATTCTTGACGATGTGGCGCCATTGCGCGAAATTGCAGCTTCGAGGGGGCAGTTGTCCGCAATGCTGCTGAAGCCTGGAACAGCGTGGCGCGTGCGCCGCGACGAGTACACGGATACTCCATTACCTGCCGATGAGCCCATGGGAGAGAATCCGCCGGATGGAGCACCGATCGACTTTGTGCTTCCGCAGGATGTGCACGGGGTTGTGAAGCTGGAGATTCTGGACGAAGCCGGAAAGCTGATTCGCAGCTATGCGAGTACCGATCCCGCGAAGCCAACTCGGGAGGAATTGCGCACGAACCTGATTCCGGCATACTGGCCGCTAATCCATTCACCACTGCCGGTAACGCCAGGCATGCACCGGTGGGTGTGGGATTTGCGCGCAACAACGCCTACAGCAACCCGCTACGAATATCCGATTTCGGCGGTGCCGCATCGCACTCCGCTGACACCGCAGGGACCGCTGGTGCTGCCGGGAATCTATAAGGCGCGCCTGACAGTCGAATGGTCACAGTGAAACGCAGTCATTCACGGTCAAGCTTGATCCGCGAATTCACACTGCACCTGCGGAACTGGCCGCTTTGCATAGCGAACAAGTCCGACTTGCGGACGTCCTGGATAAGACATCCAAAGCGGACCTGGCGGCACATTCCATGATGGAGCAGATGATGCGGGAACAGAATGCACCCGTGGCCGCGCAGTTGAAACCGTACATGGATAAGCTGAACGCTCTGGTGGAGGGAGAACGTAAGGACGGCAGGGAAGTATCTGCTGGTCTGGACGACCTCGCCCGGGAGGCGTCCCAAATCTATGGCCAACTTGAGCAATCAGACAATCCGCCCACCCAGGCTCAGCTGAAAGTAGCTGCTCATGTGCACGAGGAGGCCGAGGAAATCGAAGTGAGATGGCAGAAGTACTTGAATACGCAGAAGCCTGCCATTGACCGCATTCTGACGGGCGCAAATTTGCCCACGCTCGACGCCCGACGGGAGCCCGATTACATGCCGAGTGAAGGGGACGAAGACTAGTTCACACAGAGGCTCCAGGCACCATGGGGTGGGGTGACCTTCCGGTGTAAAAGGCAGGGGGGAACGTTATTCCCCTGCCCGTATGGCACTTTCTTCCCAGGCACTTGGGAATGAGCACCAAAGTCTCTACTAAGCCTT
Organism: uncultured Acidobacteriaceae bacterium; assembly: GCA_963814335.1. Classification (GTDB taxonomy): domain Bacteria; phylum Acidobacteriota; class Terriglobia; order Terriglobales; family Acidobacteriaceae; genus Telmatobacter. The sequence continues at coordinate 620,019 of CAWFCO010000006.1, forward strand.
TGGGGATGGTCACTTTACACCGATTAGTTAATAAAGAGTACAATTTGGGCTGAAAATGCTGCGTGGGGAAATGCCACTTTCAGGGGATTGCGGGCAACCCGGCGCATACGATTTGCGTTCTCACCAATTCTGTATCTGTCCTAAATGAAGGCAGGTTAATTCTATGAGTACGAACGGCAATAGAGCCTCAACTGCCTTAAGTGGCAGAGCCGAACGGAGGCCATTACCAGGCCTGGCGGCGTACCACTGGGAGGGCAGGGTTCCCAAACTCAACCGGGTTCGGAACATTAGTTCGACGGGCGTGTATCTGCAGACGCCTGACCGCTGGGAGCCAGGTGAAATTGTGTCCTTGACTTTGCAACGCGAGGGTCCGCCACTTATGGGATTTGATAACTGCGTGCGGCTCAAAACCAAGGCAGTTCGTTGGGGGGATGACGGAGTCGGACTCGTTTTCGACATGCTTGACGACAAGGATCTGTGCCTGTGGGATAGTCCGTTGAAGACCGACGCATCGCACACGCAACCAGAAGATTTATTGCGGGAGTTTCGCGTGGCAAGTGCGCTGGCTTTTATCCGTCGCATTGCTCCTGCATCGGCTATTGAAATTCGGCGGTTGCTGCGCGAAGGTCTGAGCAATTATCGAGTGGAGAGTGCGGTGAATATCGCGCTGAAGGCTGAGAATATTGCCGCATCTCGACCGGACACGTATTCACTGAAGGTCCATCCACAAGTGGCTCTGCGCATTTTAGAGGGTGGTTCGTGGGCGGAAGATGATTGGGTCCGACTTATGTGGGCAGGGCTACTCGCTTCAAGCCTCTCTCCTGACGGCCAGGACGACTCCAATCTGCTTCTCGTGAACAGTCTGGGACAATTGACCACGGTGCACTTCCGCATTCTGACGGCTGCGTGCACGCGGGCGAGTCAAACGGCCACCGGATTCGGTTGGAGCTTCTCAAAACTGTCAGGCTGCACTCTTGAAGAGATCATGAAGGTGACCGGTGCGCGCGACAAATTGCGCATCGAGCGCGAAATAGAGCATCTGGCCGACTTGGGTCTGCTTGAGCATCGCGCGCAATCACCGTTCTTCATGGAAGACAGGGAAGCAAATGTGGTACCGACTGCGCTGGGGCAGAAATTGTGGTCGAGCTGCGAAGGTACACAGGGCAGCACTACTGCGACTCCATATCTTGTCTGACAAACCACCCCAATTTCGGGGCACGCATACTTCCAACACAATCCAGTAAAGAGGCGACGGGTGCGCATGGCGCACCTGCGCTCGTATGATGAGAGCGGGATTGGCGCACGGCAACTGGTGCGCCCCGATGAGGAAAAGTGCATTGAAGGAAGTAGTTCTTGTTTCCGCTGTCCGGACGGCCGTGGGTAAGTTTCAGGGATCTCTCTCGAGTTTTTCTTCTCCGCGACTGGGCGCTCTTGTGGTTGCCGAAGCTGTGCGCAGGGCGCAAATTGAAGCGCATCAGGTGGACGAGTGCGTGATGGGTTGTGTGCTTCAGGCGGGATTGGGGCAGAATCCAGCGCGACAAGCGGCACTGTATGGCGGCCTTTTAAAGGAAGTCAGCGCGCTCACGGTGAATATGGTTTGCGGTTCTGGATTACGGGCGGCAGCGCTGGGCGCGCATTCTATCCAGGCGGGAGATGCGGAGATCGTAGTTGCCGGTGGCATGGAGTCGATGACGAATGCTCCATATCTTTTGCCGCAGGCGCGAAGTGGCTATCGCATGGGTAATGGCTCGATTGTGGACGCGATGGTTCACGATGGATTGTGGGAGATTTACAACGGAGTCCACATGGGCAATTGCGCGGAGATGATTGCGAAGAAGTACAAGATCACGCGCGACGAGCAGGACGCATTTGCAGCGGAGTCGCACAGGCGCGCCGCATGGGCTGCCACAGAGGGTGTGCTGACGGAGCAGATTTTGCCTATTAGCTTGCCGTTAGCCAAGGGCGAGAAGGAAGGGAAGGTCTTTGCGACCGATGAGTCGGTCCGCCCTTCAACCACAGTTGAGGTGCTTGCAAAGCTGAAACCTGCATTTGAAAAAGAGGGAACCGTGACCGCGGGAAATGCTCCGGGAGTGAGCGACGGAGCCGCCGCAGTGGTGGTGATGAGTGCGGAGCGCGCGAAGGCAATGGGCGCTGTTCCGATGGCGGTAATTCGAGCGCAGGCCATTGCCGGGCGCGAACCGGAGTGGTTCGGACTGGCTCCGGTCGACGCCGTGCGCAAAGTTGTGGCGAAAGCCGGTTGGTCCTTGGATGAAGTGGATTTGTTCGAATTGAACGAGGCTTTCAGTGTGCAGGCGCTTGCGGTGAATCGCGAGCTGGGGCTTGACGCTGCCAAGGTAAACATTCATGGCGGTGCGGTCGCCATCGGTCATCCCATTGGCGCAAGTGGTGCGCGCGTACTTGTGACTCTTCTGTACGCGCTGGCCGAAACAGGTAAGCGCAAAGGAATTGCTGCGTTGTGTCTCGGCGGCGGCAATGCTGTCGCGCTTGCTGTGGAACGCGTTTAGAGCATGGTGCAGCGCGCGGAACTACGCGCGCTGCAGATGTGCCACTGGGACTGTTTTTTCGGCAAGATATGTGTTGACCGCTTCCGCAGCTTTGCGCCCTTCGCTGATGGCCCAGACCACGAGTGACTGACCGCGACGCATATCGCCAGCGGCGAAGATGCCCGGCACCGACGATTGGTAATCCGTGGTGGCCACGTTGCCGCGTTGGTCCAGAGCCACGCCCAGCTGTTCAAGCATGCCATTTCGCACAGGCCCGAGAAAGCCCATCGCCAGTAGAACAAGATCGGCATCGAGCGTGAACTCTGAGCCAGCCACTGGTTCAAATTTCGGCGGCGAACTCACGCGCACGCCATGCAGCTTCTTGACGTTGCCGTTGGCATCACCCTCAAAACGAACAGTATTGATGCTCCAGTCGCGGATGCCGCCTTCTTCATGCGCGCTCTCAGTGCGCAGTTGAAGCGGCCACATGGGCCAGGGGGTTGAGGCTGCCCGCGTCAAAGGCGGCTTGGGCATGATTTCAAACTGATGTACGCTGGCTGCCTTCTGACGAAGGCTGGTGCCAAGGCAATCCGCGCCCGTGTCTCCGCCGCCAATGATGATGACGTGCTTGCCGGTGGCGAGAATGTCGAGAGCGGGGTCAAGGCGGTCGCCTTCATTGCGGCGGTTCTGCTGCGGCAGAAACTCCATGGCAAAGTGAATGCCATTCAGTTCACGTCCGGGGACGTTCAGATTGCGAGGCTGTTCGGAGCCGCCGCAAAGAAGAATCGCATCGTGATGCTGCGTGAGCGCTTCCACCGGAACGTTGACCCCGACGTGTGCGTTGGTCAGGAAGGTGACACCTTCGTCCTTCAACTGCTGGATACGGCGGTCGACGACGCGCTTTTCGAGCTTGAAGTTGGGAATGCCATAGCGGAGAAGGCCTCCGATGCGGTCATTCTTCTCGTAGACCGTGACTGAGTGGCCGGCACGTCGCAACTGCTGCGCTGCAGCCAGTCCCGCGGGGCCACTGCCAACCACGGCAACGCGCTTGCCGGTGTGAAACTCTGGCGGCTCGGGACGTATCCAGCCTTCGTCCCAGGCGCGATCGACAACACTGCGCTCGATGACCTTGATGGAGACGGGGGGCTGGTCAATGCCGAGAACACATGCGGCCTCGCATGGTGCGGGGCAGATGCGTCCGGTGAACTCGGGGAAATTATTGGTTGCGTGGAGGCGGCGAATTGCGGCCTGCCAGCGGCCATGGTAGGCAAGGTCATTCCAGTCGGGAATGAGGTTGTTGACCGGGCAACCGGTATGGCAGAAGGGCACGCCGCAATCCATACAGCGCGCTGCCTGGTCGCGTTGCTTCTCTTCGGGGAATGGCTGATAGATTTCGAACCAATCCTCAACTCGATCATTGACTGCGCGTCGGGTTGGCTGTTCGCGTTGGATTTCCAGAAAGCCTGTGACCTTACCCATGCTGCACCTCCGTGGCGGCCGCCACCAGAGGCGACAATGTTGTGGGCGGAGCGTAGACGGTACTCACGCGCTCCACACCGAGCACGCGTTTGTATTCATGTGGGAAGACTTTGATGAAGTGCGGTTGCGCATTGGCCCAGTGCTCGAGAATCCACGCTGCGCGCGGGCTGCCGGTGAGATCACGATGGCGCTCAATGAGAGCGCGCACTTCCGCGATATCGGCTTCCGTTGCCAGTGGCTCCAGATCGACGCTCGCTTTGTTACAACGGCGAGTCGAGAAGTCCCCTTGCTCGTCATATACGAAGGCGCGGCCACCGCTCATGCCGGCAGCAAAGTTACGGCCTGTTGAACCGAGCACGACTACCATGCCGTTTGTCATATATTCGCAACCGTGGTCACCCACGCCTTCTACAACCGCTGTCGCTCCGGAATTGCGGACAGCGAAGCGCTCGCCGGCAATGCCATTCAGGAAGACCTCGCCGGCAGTAGCTCCATAGAGGACAACATTGCCTGCAAGGATGCTCTCTTCCGGCAGGAAGAATGATGTCTTCGGAGGATAGGCAATGATCCGTCCACCGGAAAGGCCTTTGCCGAGGTAGTCGTTGGTGTCGCCTTCGAGCTGGAGAGTGACGCCTTTGGGAACAAATGCGCCAAAGCTCTGGCCGGCAGAACCTTTGAAGCGGAACTGGATGGTTCCGTCTGGCAGACCGGCCGAGCCGTGGCGGCGCGCAATCTCACCGCCCAGCATGGCGCCCACACTGCGGTGAACGTTGCGGATGGCGAAGCTGCCCGTAACCGGTGAGCCGGATTCGAGAGCGGGCATGGCTTTTTCGATGAGCTGGTGATCGAGCGCCATTTCAAGCCCGTGATCCTGCTGTTGCATCTTGCGACGTGCCACGCGAGAGGGAACCGTGGGCGCATAGAGGATGGAGGAAAGATCGATACCCTTGGCCTTCCAATGTTCCTCGGCGATCGCGGCGTCAATCTTCTCCACGCGGCCGATCATCTCGTCCATGGTGCGGAAGCCCAACTTGGCCATGTGCTGGCGAACCTGCTCGGCGATAAAGAAAAAGAAGTTGATGACATGCTCAGGCTGACCTGTGAAGCGCTCGCGCAGGACCGGGTCCTGGGTGGCAATACCTACCGAACAGGTATTCAAGTGACACTTGCGCATCATGATGCAACCCATTGTGATCAAGGGTGTTGTTGCGAAGCCATATTCTTCCGCGCCAAGCAAAGCAGCGATGACAATATCGCGGCCCGTCTGGAGCTTGCCATCCGTCTGCACCTTGATGCGACTGCGGAGGTCATTCAGCAGAAGCACCTGCTGTGTTTCGGCCAGGCCGAGTTCCCAGGGCAGGCCGGCATGTTTGATTGAGCTGAGTGGTGATGCGCCGGTGCCGCCGCTGTCACCTGAGATGAGAACCACGTCTGCGTGTGCCTTGCTTACACCCGCGGCGACGGTGCCCACGCCCACTTCCGAGACAAGCTTGACCGCGATTCTTGCCTTGGGATTGACGTTCTTGAGGTCGTAAATCAGCTGGGCCAGATCTTCGATGGAGTAGATGTCGTGGTGCGGAGGAGGAGAGATGAGGCCGACGCCGGGGATGGAGTGGCGCGTCCTGGCAATGACTTCATCCACCTTATGGCCGGGCAACTGGCCACCTTCGCCGGGCTTTGCACCCTGCGCCATCTTGATCTGCAGTTCGTCGGCATTCACCAGATAATTGGCGGTCACCCCAAATCGACCGCTGGCAACCTGCTTCACAGCGGAACGCCGTGAATCGCCGTTGGCATCGGGCGTAAAGCGCGCTTCGTCTTCGCCCCCTTCGCCTGTGTTTGACATGCCCCCTAGACGGTTCATGGCGATGGCGAGGGTTTCATGCGCTTCTTTACTGATGGAACCGTAACTCATGGCGCCTGTGGTGAAGCGCTTCACGATTTCCTTGGCGGGCTCCACTTCTTCCAGCGCTATCGGTTTTTCTGCGTACTTGAGTTTGAATAGACCCCGCAGCGTGCAGAGTGTCCGGTTCTTCTCGTCGAGAAGGTCGGTGTATTCCTGGAACGTGGCGGGATTGTTTGTCCGCACTGCTTGCTGCAGCTTGCTGATGGTCTGCGGATTGAGAAGGTGAAACTCGCCGCCGGTACGGTACTGGTACTGGCCGCCAACCATCAGGTCAGTTTCAGAGTCCGTGAGCGGCTGGAAGGCGAATTGGTGCTTCATCTGAGCTTCAAGCGCGAGCACGTCGAGCCCGATTCCTTCAATTCGCGATGCAGTGCCTGGGAAGTACTTTTCGATCAGTGATTCGTTGAGTCCCACCGCTTCAAACACCTGCGCGCCACGATAGCTTTGCAGAGTGCTGATGCCCATTTTGGAGAAGGTCTTCAGCAAAGCCTTATTAATGGCCTTGATGAAATGCGCTTCAGCCTGCTTGGTGGTGACATTTGGCGCCAGTAGACCCCGGCGCTTCAAGTCTTGCAGTGTTTCTATCGCCAGATAGGGATTGACTGCGCTGGCGCCATATCCGATCAGGAGGGCGAAGTGCATGACTTCACGCGGCTCTCCGCTCTCGATAATCAGAGCTACCTGGGTACGCGTCCTTTCCTTGACCAGACGGTTGTGCACGGCAGCCATGGCCAGAAGTGAAGGAATCGGAGCGTACGTTGGGTCGACGCCGCGGTCGGAAATGATAAGCAGCGAGTACCCCGATTGCACAGCATGCGAAGCGCGTGCGCTCAAGTCTTCGAGGCTCTGTTGCAGGCCGGCTTCGCCATCGGCCGCGCGGAAGAGCGCTGGCAGGGTGGTTGCGAGCAGATCGCCCGAAGAAATGCGGCGCAGCTTTTCCAGGTCGCGGTTGGTAAGAATTGGATGCGGCAGCTTGAGCGTGTGGCAGTTCTCGGGAGCTTCTTTGAGAATGTTGCGCTCAGTGCCGATGTAGCTGATGAGCGACATCACCAGTTCTTCGCGGATGGGGTCAATGGGAGGATTCGTGACCTGCGCGAAGAGCTGCTTAAAGTAGTTGAACAGCGGTTGCGGGCGGTCGCTAAGACAGGCAAGCGGCACATCTGTGCCCATCGAACCGATCGGCTCAGCACCTTGCACGCCCATGGGGGCAAGCAAAATGCGGAGGTCCTCTTCACTGTAGCCAAAAGCGCGCTGGCGGCGCAGTAAAGTTTCCTGGTTCGAACCGATGATGCGTGCCGGCTCAGGCAACACGTCGAGAGTGACCTGCTGCTCTTTGAGCCAGTCGCCGTAAGGTTGGCGTGAAGCGAGATCCTTCTTGATTTCCGCGTCCGAAATGATGCGCTTCTGTTCGGTGTCCACGAGGAACATACGACCGGGCTGCAGACGACCCTTTTTCAGAACGTCCTCAGGGGGAACTTCAATGACGCCGGCCTCCGATGCCAGAACAACGAGATCATCCTTGGTAACGATGTAGCGACCGGGGCGCAGACCGTTGCGGTCCAATGTTGCGCCGATGACCTTGCCGTCTGTGAACGCAATGGCAGCTGGTCCGTCCCAAGGTTCCATCAGCGATGCGTGGTACTCGTAAAACGCGCGCTTGTCTTCATCCATATCCGGATTACCGGACCAGGCCTCCGGAATCAGCATTGCCAAGACGTGCGGCAACGAACGACCGGATTGGTAGAGGAATTCGACAGCGTTGTCGAGAGAGGCGGAGTCACTTCCGCCGGGCATAATGACGGGATATACGTCGTCAATCTTGCTCTCAAAGAGCGGACTTTTAAGCACAGATTGACGTGCATTCATCCAGCTCACGTTTCCGCGGATGGTGTTGATTTCGCCGTTGTGCGCGACGTAGCGATAAGGATGCGCCAACTTCCAGCTGGGAAAGGTGTTGGTGGAGAAGCGCTGGTGGACCAGGGCGAGGGCGCTGGTGACAAGCGGATTGGCCAGCTCGAAGTAAAACTTCTCAATCTGCGGGGCCAGCATGAGGCCCTTGTAGATGATGGTTCGGCAGGAGAAGGAGGGGATGTAAAAATCCTCTTTGCCTTCAATGTCTGAGGCGCATACTTCATTCTCCGTGCGGCGGCGTACGCGGTAGAGCAGGCGCTCGAAGGTCTCTTCTTCCAGGCCTTCCGGTTTGGCTACAAAAAGCTGCTCAATATAGGGCTGTGAGGCGCGTGCTTCGCGGCCAATTGCGTCCCCGTTGACGGGGGTGTCGCGCCAGCCCAGCAATTTCAAGCCTTCTTCCTGCGCAATGCGCTCAAAAATGCCCTCACATTGCAGTCTGTCCTGGCGATCTACGGGCAAAAAACACATCGCAACGCCATAATCTCCGGGCTCGGGAAGCTGCATGCCGAGTTCGCCGCACTCACGGGCAAAGAAGACGTGGGGAATCTGAATCAGAATGCCGGCGCCGTCGCCAGTCTCCGGGTCACAACCTGCCGCGCCGCGATGGGTGAGGTTAATGAGAACCTCAAGACCCTTACGAATGATGTCGTGGCTTTTTTCGCCGCGGATGTTGGCAACAAGGCCCATACCGCACGCGTCGTGTTCCTGATGCGGGTGGTAGAGTCCCTGTGCCTGCGGTGTGAAACGACGGCTCTGCTTCCTGTTCATTGAATCCCTTCCTGATGAACGTGCATGACTGCGAACAGCTAGTAAATTGCCATAAAGACACTTCCGGCGCGGCGGTCGGGGGAGCCGTCAGGCCGGATTTCGGATTGGGGGCCGGACACGCAATCCCCGAGGAGAACGGGAGAGAGGTGAACCCTTCACTATATCGAAAAAATCGATTCACCCAAAGGAACTTTTATGGGAGCCATTTGAATGACTTACATACGGCAGATGAGGAGTTCTCGTTCGTAGATCATTTCCGATGGCAAATGGTCGTGCAGGTTGATAAAAAGCTCCTCGTGCGCGATGACTTCCTTTCGCCATGCGGCACGGTCGACCTGCATCAGTTCTTCAAAGGTCTCCCGCGGGAAATCAAGGCCAGACCAGTCGATGTCCTCATAGTGCGGAACCCAGCCGATAGGCGTTTCCCGACCCCTTCCGTGGCCATGCACGCGTTCCACGATCCAGCGGAGCACGCGAAGGTTTTCGCTGAATCCGGGCCATAAGAACTTTCCATTTGCATCTTTTCGAAACCAATTGACATGGAAGATGCGCGGAGTCATTTCGAGTTCGCGCTGCATTTTGATCCAATGCCGGAAGTAGTCGCCCATGTGGTAGCCGCAGAAGGGCAGCATGGCCATGGGGTCGCGACGGATTTTACCCACTTCGCCGGTTGCAGCGGCGGTGGTTTCCGAGCCCATGGTGGCTCCTGCGTAAACGCCACTCGACCAGTTGAAGGTCTGGTAGACGAGCGGGAGTGTGGAAGAGCGGCGTCCGCCAAAGATGATGGCGCTAATGGGTACGCCTTCTGGGGACTCCCAGTCAGGGTCAATGGATGGGCACTGTGAGGCCGGCGCGGTAAATCGGCCGTTGGGATGGGCAGCGGTCTTTCCGGTTTTCCTGCCGATTTCGGGGGTCCAGCGTTCGCCGCGCCAGTCGATGCACTCGGCTGGCGGTTTATCGGTCATACCTTCCCACCAGACACCGCCATCAAGGGTAAGTGCAACATTGGTGAAAATGGTATTGCGCGCGAGCGTTGCCATGGCCGAAGGATTGGTTTTCACGCTTGTGCCTGGCGCAACGCCAAAGAATCCCGCCTCAGGATTGATGGCGCGCAGGTGGCCGTTTCCATCGGGCTTAATCCAGGCGATGTCATCGCCTACAGTCCACACTCTCCAGCCCTTCATCTCTTTCGGTGGAATGAGCATGGCAAAGTTGGTTTTTCCACAGGCAGAAGGAAATGCAGCGGCAACATAGGTCTTTTCGCCTTCCGGACTCTCTACGCCGAGGATGAGCATGTGCTCGGCCATCCAACCTTCGTCGCGCGCGATGTTGGAGGCAATGCGAAGGGCGAAGCATTTCTTACTGAGGAGTGCGTTGCCGCCATAGCCAGAGCCAAAGGACCAGATTTCGCGGCTTTCAGGGAAGTGGACGATGTATTTGGTGTCATTACAAGGCCAGGGCACGTCTTTTTCGCCGGGTTTAATCGGCATGCCCACCGAATGCATACAGGGCACAACGCGTTTTTCGTCCTTGTCGATCTCCGCGAATACCGGTGCGCCGATGCGTGCCATGGTGCGCATGTTCACAACCACGTAAGGCGAGTCAGTGAGCTGCACGCCAATGCGTGCCATGGGTGAGCCCACCGGGCCCATGCTGAAGGGGAGTACATACATAATCCGGCCCTGCATGCAGCCTTTGAAGAGCTGCTTGAGCCGGCGTCGCATCACGTAAGGATCTTCCCAGTTGTTGGTGGGACCGGCTCCATCGCGCGAGAGCGAGCAGATATAGGTTTGATCTTCAACGCGGGCCACGTCGCTGGGAACGGACCGGGCATAAAAGCAGCCAGGCCACTTTTCTTGATTCAATTTGACGAATGTGCCGGCTTCAATAAGCCGTTCGCAGATCATCTCGTATTCTGACTGCGAACCGTCTACCCAATGGATGGCGTCAGGCTTGCACAGGTCAGCCATCTTTTCGACCCAGCGAACCAGGTGTTTGTTGGTCGTGAGCGGTTGGGATTGCGCAACAAGTGATTCAAGTGTGGTGGCATTGGCTTTCATCAGCGCTTGGCTTCTCCTTGTTTCGGCTGCGTAATAAGGATAGACAAGGAATCTTCGGTTGTCCTGTGACAGATGAACAAAAGCGAATGTCTTTGAAATCAATGTAAGAAACGTGCTCCGCTGAGCGCATTGCGGCGAAAGAGACGCGGCACTCCACAAGGGCAACCTCGCCTTGTACAATTCCGGTGCATCAAAAAGCTACTTTGTTGTGGACGCGAAATATATGAGACGGCGACCAATGGCCGCCGAAGTGCAGGGAACCCGATTTCGATTCAACTAATGGCGCTCAATGCAAGCCGGAACGATGAGCACCGGAACAAGCAGAAAGGAATTTCATGCAAAGTATTTCCCGGCGCAGTTTTCTGCAGGGTGCCAGCGTAATGACGGCGGCCCTCGCGCTCGATCCCAAATTCATCCGCGCGCAGGTATCGCGCTCTCCCTTCCGCGTTGCCGTGATCAACGATGAAATCTCAGAGGATTTTGACCATGCCTGCCACGTGGCCGCGCGTGACTTTGGCATGAAGTGGATTGAGATTCGCGGGATGTGGGGCAAGAATGTGCTCTCGCTGAGCGACGACGAGGTGGAACGCGCCAAAAAGGTTCTGGCGAAGTATGACCTGGCAGTGACGGATATTGGCAGTCCGCTGTTCAAGACCGACTGGCCCGGCGCTCCGAAATCGAAGTTCAGTTCCGCAGGCGATATGCATGGCGCCGCGGAGACAACCTTCAAGGAACAGGACAAGATTCTCGATCGCTCAATTGAACTGGCGAAGCATTTCAACACAGACAAGGTGCGCTGCTTTGATTTCTGGCGGCTTGAAGATCAGAAGCCCTATCGCGCGGCCATCGATGCCAAGTTGCATGAAGCGGCAGAGAAGGCAGGCAGACACGGCGTTCTGCTGGTGCTTGAAAACGAGCATGAGTGCAATACGGGGACCGGTCGCGAGGCGGCGCGCACGCTGGCCGCGGTGCCCACTCCGCATCTTGCGCTGAACTGGGACCCCGGCAACGCGGTGATGCGCGGAGAGTTGGATGCGTATCCGGGCGGATGGAATGCGCTGCCGAAGCATCGCATTCACCACTGCCATGTGAAGAACACGAAGCGCAACGCGGCGGGCAAGCTGGAATGGGCCCCCGTGGACGAAGGCTATGTGAACTGGACCGCGCAGTTCAAGGCGCTCAAGGCAATTGGGTATCACGATGCCACGAGTTTGGAGACGCATTGGCGCGGCGCAGGCACACCGGAGGCGTCAAGCCGCGTGAGTTGGGCTGGAATGAAGAAGTGTCTGGAGAATGCGGGCGCGCTCGGTTAGTTCTAAGGGCTCCCTGGCTGATGCCAGTAATTCACAAAGATTTGTATTGGAGAAGAACGATGCTGACACGCAGAGAATTTATCCCCACCGCCGCGGCAGGAGCAGCAGGTCTTGCCATTGCTTCCAGCGCCAAGAGCTATGCGCGCATTCTGGGAGCGAATGACAGGCTCAACTTCGCCATTATCGGTGTGCGCAGTCGCGCTTACGCACATCTTTCAAGCTTGAAGGCGAATGAGGACGCAGCGCGCGTGACACACGTGTGCGATGTGGATACGTTGACGATGAAAAAGTTCGCCGAAGCCACCACGAAGGCGATGGGCGAGGCACCCAAGACCGACCAGGACTTTCGCAACATTCTGACGCAGAACGATGTGGATGCGGTGACGATTGCCACGCCCGATCACTGGCACGCACCGATGGCGATTGATGCACTGAAGGCAGGCAAGCACGTGTACGTGGAAAAGCCGTGCAGCCACAATCCCGCAGAGGGGGCATTGCTGGTTGCGGCGCAGAGGAAGTACGGCAAGCTGGTGCAGATGGGCACGCAGCAGCGCTCATCTGCGCACACGATTGAGATTGTGGACAAGATTCACAACGGCCTGATTGGACGCGCCTATTACGCAAAGGCCTGGTACAGCAATACGCGCAAGTCCATTGGCGTGGGCAAGCCCGCGCCGGTGCCTGCGCAACTGGATTGGGATTTGTGGCAGGGGCCCGCACCGCGCACGGAGTATCACGACAACTATCAGCCGTATAACTGGCATTGGTTCCGCAGATGGGGGACGGGCGAAACGTTGAACAATGGAACGCACGAAGTGGATGTGTGCCGTTGGGCTTTGGGCGTGGACTTTCCAGAGAGCGTTGACTCATCGGGAGGGCGATATCAGTTTCACGATGACTGGCAGTTCTACGACACATTGATCACGAACTTCAATTACCCGGACAAAATGCTCAGCTGGGAAGGGAAGAGCTGCCAGGGAATGAAGTTCTATGGGCGCGATCGCGGTTCAACCATTATGGGAACTACAGGCACGGTGCTTGTGGATCGCGACGGATACGAAGTGTATGACCTGAACGGCAAGAAGACCGACGAGTTCAAAGTCGGCGGCAAGACTTCATCGGCGGACCTGGTGGGAGCCGATTCCATGACGGATGCGCATTTTGCCAATTTCATTGCAGGAGTTCGCACAGGTGCAAAGTTGCATGCGCCTATCGAGGTGGGTAATGTGGCCGTGACGATGCTGCAACTCTCCAACGTGGCGTGGGAACTGGGACGCAGACTGAATCTGGACAGCAGCGACGGCAAGGTGCTGCACGATGCAGAGGCAATGAAGCAGTGGGGGCGCAGCTACCAGCCAGGCTGGGAGCCGAAGATCTAGCTCGGCGAGAGTTGAGCAAAGGGGATAAGTGCAGATGAGTTTCTCATGGTCTAGACGGCGGTTCTTACAGTCGAGCGCCTTTGCGGGGACTGCAACGTCGCTTGCGTGTGCTGGTTTTCTTACGGGCAAAAGCGATGCCGCGCAGAGTGAGTCGAAGGTTCCAGAGGTGCGACTTGGGCTTGCCAGCTACACGTTTCGCAATTTTGACCGCGCGCAGGTGATCGCGTGGATGAAGGAACTGCATCTGGATGAGCTGAACGCGAAGGATGCGAAGGACCATTTGCCGGAAGATCCGGCTGGCGAGGCTGCCGCGGTGGCGGATTACAAGGCAAACGGAATTCATCTGCACGCGGCGGGCGCTATCTATTTCAAACCTGGCACCGAGGATGTGATTCGTTCGAAGTTCGACTACTGCAAAAGGGCGGGGATCCCCGTGATGGTGGCAGGCGATCCAACCGAATCTGAACTGCCCATTATTGAAAAGATGGTTCGCGAGTATGACATTCGCGTGGCGATTCACAATCATGGCCCGGAGGACAAACTGTGGCCGTCACCATTGGATGTGCTGGCGTCGATCAAGAATTTCGATCACCGGATCGGTTGCTGCATCGACGTGGGACACACGGTGCGCACGGGAACAGACGTGGTGGAAGCAATTCATGCGGTAGGACCCCGCCTTTATAACGTACATATGAAGGACCTGACCGACTTTCACAGCAAGGAGAGCCAGGTGGCTGTGGGTGAGGGCAAGATGCCCGTCCGCGGCATCTTTGAGGCCCTGTGGAAAATCGGGTACAAGGGATATGTCGACCTGGAATATGAGGTTCACGGGGACGATCCGATGCCGGGTGTGAGGGAAAGTTTTGCCTACATGCGGGGCGTTCTTGCGGGCATGGCCTGAGGGCGTGAATTCTCAATAATTCCTTTGGCAAATCGGTTGAGCGGAAGCATCTTGCGCTGTGCGCAAGGTGCGCTTTACGCAAACGGTTGCGCAAGAAGGCCGGCCGCTGACGATTCTTGGCACGGTATTGAAATAGATGGAGTTGACAATCGAATTGCGGCAGTGATACGTTTTGCGGTGCACAATCGATTGCGCAACTTGTGTGCTGATTTGCGCATTTCCTAATAAGACGACAGAAAACGACAGCTGAAAACCCGCAGTACTCGAGGAGACAGCGATGCAATTTAGTGCATTTGAGACACAAGAGCGGTCAATGGATAGGATCGTCCTTCGTGGAGTATGGTTCCTGACGATTTTGGCCTTCATCGCGTTGTTCTCACTGCCGGCAAAAGCGCAATACGGCGCCAGCCTGCAGGGGACAGTAACCGACACAACCGGTGCCGTAATTCCCGGCGCAACGATTACCTTGTTGGACCAGGAAACCGGCCGGACATTGACTGCCACAAGCGGAGGCGCAGGTGAATTCACCATCAACCACCTGGCCCCGAGCAAATACTCCATTACGGTGAGCCGGGATGGATTCAAGAAGAAGGTTCTGAGCAATGTGGCACTGCTGGCCGAGCAGGCCAACACTATGACGATTCAGCTCGAGGTTGGTGGACAGGCAGAAACCGTCACAGTGAATGCGGCCACGACGCCCGTGATGGACACGGCGACGGGCAACGTTGGCGCGACCATTTCGCAGAATGACCTGGCGAAGATGCCGGTCTTCGGACGTGATCCGCTGCAACTTATTCAACTAGCTCCGGGTATGTTCGGCGACGCATCGCAGAGTGCCGGGGGTGGCACTTACAGCCTGCCGGGCAACCAGGGTGATGGAGGTCCGGGGAATTCAAGCGGACCGTACAGCACGGAGAACAAACCGCAGGTGTTCGCGAACGGCGGCCGCAACGATACGAACGGCATCTCGATCGATGGAGTGCAGGCTACCAGCGTTACCTGGGGATCGGCAGCGGTTGTAACGCCGAACCCGGACACCATCAAAGAAATGAAGGTGGTTGCGAATCCGTACGACGCTTCACTTGGACGTTTCAGCGGCGCACAAATTCAGATCATCTCGCAGAATGGCACCAACCAGTTCCATGGCACGGGACTCTTCAAGCTGGCGCGTCCGGGCCTGAATGCGTACCAACGCTGGGATCCAGGTAACAACCCGCAGCGCAATGATGCGCAGTACAACGAATTCGGAGGAACGGTCGGCGGTCCTATTTGGAAGAACAAGATGTTCTTCTTCTTCGGCTACGATACGATCCGCAACAACGGCACCTCAACCGGCGGCAACTGGTATGAAACCGCTTCTCTTGATAGTTCTGCACCGTCTGGCTCGATTGCCAGCAAGTTTCTCGGAATCAAAGGCGCAGGTGTGGTCTACAAGAGCATTCTGGAAGGCCCGAGCGATAGCCACCTATGCTCCGATATAGGACTGGTGCAGGGCGTGAATTGCAACTGGATTCAGGGGCAGGGCCTAGATATCGGAAGGCCACTTACTTCTGCGCTGGGTACACACGATCCTTCGTATGCCGATCCGGTCACAACGAATGCGGGTACGACATACACACCCGGACTTGGCGGTGATGGCACGGGAAGCTACGCCAACAATATGGACGGAAATGCAGATCTGTTCTATGTCTCGACCGTTGGACCAAATAACAATATCAATACGCAGTACAACGGCCGTCTGGACTACCAGGTCACACCAAGCGACCTCGTGGCCTACGACATCTATTACGTGCCTGTAAACAATACTTCTTACAACGGCCCTAACCGCGCGTCGAACATCTTCTATCACAACGCGCTGAACTACTCGACTGGATTGCTTTACAACCACACATTCTCTCCGACGCTGTTGAATGAGGCACGTGCGGATATGGCCGGGTGGAAGTGGAATGAACTGAAGGACAATCCACAATCTCCATTGGGCTTGCCCAACGACGTGATTGCTCTCAATAACGGCGTTTCTTTCTCGAATATGACTCCGGCCGGATTTGGTCCAAGCATCGGCAGCATTTTTGATCAGTGGACGCTGAACTTCAAGGATGTGGTCACCAAGGTATATAAGAGCCACAATCTGCAGTTTGGCGCGCAATACACGCGCCTTGCCTACCTTGACTCTGCGACCTGGGCGGCCAGCGAGAACTTCTATTTCAACAACTACTGGGACTTCCTGAACGATGCTCCGACGGCGGAAACAATCTCCGGCGCAGATCCGCTTACGGGTATTCCAACCATGTCGCGCAAGGACGATCGCCAGTACATTCCGTCAGTCTTTGTGCAGGATGACTGGAAAGTGAAGCATAATTTGACTCTGAATCTCGGCGTGCGCTGGGAATACTACGCTGGCATGACAGAGAAGAATGGCAACAATCCTCGCGTTAATCTTGGGACGGGCGGCAATCGGTTCACCGACCTCGCTATCGTGCTGGGCAAGCCGCAGGTGGATGCGCAGAAGTGGAATTTTGGTCCACAGGTTGGTTTTGCGTGGGCTCCTTCCCGCAACAATGGCAACCTGGTTATCCGTGGCGGCATTGGCCTTGGGTACAACGGACTGGAACAGGCCATTACAACCAACACCCGCTTCGATCCTCCGTTCCTGACCAGCAGTTCCAATACGCCACTTACTGGATCTGAAATCGTCTATGGTACAGGTTCGGACATCTACCAGTACGGATCACTGCCGGGCAGTCCGACGCTGATCTCCACTTTCAACTCAGCCAATTTGCCTGACAGCGGAGTCGCGGTCGGAATCACCGGAATTGACAACGCGCTGAAGACATCCTACGTTGTGCGTTACTCACTGGAGGGCCAGTACGATCTTGGCCATGACTGGGTGGCAACGCTTGGCTACCAGGGCAGTACCGGTCGCCACCTGCCATTGCAATACAACCTCTACAACAAATACGCGAGTCAGATTCTGAGCGGCCAACTGGCATTCAACCCGATTGTGAACAGCATTGACTGGTACGAGGATACGGGCACATCGAATTTCAACGCGATGCTGGCCGAGATTCGGCATCAATTCTCGCACTCGTTCTTGGCTGACGTGCAATATCGGTGGTCGCACTCCATGGACAACGGTTCCGGGCCGTACACAGAACCGGATTATCAGTTTCTGCCGGGTTACAACTGGGGCCCGTCCGACTTTGACGTGCGCAACATGGTGAAGATGTTCGCCGTCTGGTCGCCGAACCTGTTCCACGGCAACACGCTGCTTGAAAAGGTGGCAGGCGGATGGACCTTCAGCCCGATCTTCAACTATCACTCGGGCTTCCCGTTCAACCCAACCTACGGTGGCGTTGCCTGCAACGCGTTTTACCCCAATGCGGGGAACTGCAACCTGAGGCCCGGTACCTATCTGGGCGGCGCCGGAACGAGCCAGAGCACGGACTCGTTCAAGACAGCGGATGGTCACTTTCCGGGCGGTGGAACAGCGTTCTTCACCGCGCCGGCAGAAGTCGACAATCCAGGCCCCAACTGGGACAGCACGGCAAACGTTCCAACGCCTTCGGCGCTTCCACAGGTTCCCGGGATTGGACGCAACGCCTTCGTCGGACCGCGCTACTCTGACCTTGATTTCGCGGTAACCAAGGCATTTGGTCTGCCCAGTATGAAGGTCTTCGGTGAGAATGCCCGCCTTGAGATCCGCGCGAATGCATTCAATCTCTTCAACAAGCTGAACATTGGGAGTGTGGATACCAATATCACCGATTCTAACTTTGGTCGCGCCACCGGCGTGTTGGGATCGCGGACGATTGAAGGTGAGTTCCACTTCAAGTTTTAAACGCGTATCCAGTTTGCCGCACCGGGTCACCTTCCTACCGGTGCGGCATATGAAGTAACTATCCCCGGCCGTTTGCGAGGGCTCGAAGCCGAGACCTTTCAGACGGCCTTCTTTTATCATGGAGCATTCCCAGGGATGCTTGGAAGAAGGCAATTTCAGATGGTTCTGTTCGGTTCAATTCGACGGTTCATGATCGCAGCCTTTACTCTTTTGCTTTTCGTATGCTTCCCGGCCACAGTGATGCACGCTCAATCGAGCCCGAATCGCTCACAATCAAAGGAGTTCGCAGAGCTTTCCAAGGGGGCAATCGCGGCTCTGAATGCGGACAAGCTGGATGACGCAATTCCGTTGTTCCAAAAAGCGCTTGCATTGAATCCCAAATGGGCCGAGGGCTGGTGGTCACTGGGGACATCGTATTACGACCAGAATCGCTATGCGGAAGCTTCATTGGCATTTGAAAAGGTAGTCGCGCTGGATCCCAAACATGGGACTGCCCATGCACTCTTGGGACTTTGTCTATTTCAGATGGGAGACGATGCCGGTGCTTTAAAGAACATTGAAGAGAGCAAAGAGTTTGGGACCGATATCGATCCTCAGCTGCGTGATGTGGTTTTCTACCACGAAGGAGTTCTGTTGCAGCGCAAGGGGTACTTTGTAGCCGCGCAAAAGCCGTTCGCCTCACTCTGTCTGGGAGGCAACCGCAGTTCCCAATTGCTTGCGGCGTTCGGCATGGCCGTCCTTCACATGCGTAATCGAGAGTTTCCTGCGCCCGGCAGTGAAGCACGGCAAGTGGTTAGTTTGGTGGGCAAGGGCGCTTGCCTTGCGGCGTACAAGGATTTTGACAGCGCGAAGGAGGTCTTTCTTCAGGCAGTGACTGAGTTTCCTAACTTTCCTTTTGTGCACTTCGCTTATGGACGAGAGTTGATTGACGCACGCGAGATTCCGGCGGCCATTGAACAATTCAAAATGGAAGCCCAATCTGCTGGTCCTGCGGATCGTGTTCAATCGCTACTGCAAATTGCCGCAGCTGACTACAAGGTCAATTCCGCTGACGGCCTGTCCTTTGTGCGACAGGCAATTGCAATGGATCCTAATCCGCCATTTCCTCATTTTTTACTTGGTCTTCTCCTTATGGACACGGGAGCTTATCAGGCGGCAGTTTCTGAGCTTGAGATAGCTCGGAAAGGAATGCCTTCGGACTCGAAAGTATTGTGGGCCCTTTCGTCTGCGTACGGCCACGTTGGCCGTATGCAGGACGCAGCCAGGACCCGCGCTGAATTTGCACGACTGAGCGAGAAGGAGAGCCAGCAAGCCGCGAGCGATAACCCGGAGGTTCCAGTAGAAACGACTGGCGGCGCCCCGAAGCAGTAGCTCAATTCGCTCTGAGGTAATTGCGACTCGGAATTGCTGAATCAGCGGATGGACTTCGGTCTGTGCGAATGAGTGGTAGAGGCACCAATATCCTGCTCGATTTCCTATGCGAACTAGTCTTCTCCAGCGCGTGAAGCGTGGAATTGATCGCTGGGCGCATGCCCAGTGGATTTACGCACAACGAGTCGTGGAAAGACGGTTATCGCGGCAGGATGCGGCTTGGGAAGGTCTTCGCGTATGAGACTGAGCAAAGTGGTTGCGGCTGCCTGGCCCATGCTACGCAAAGGCTGATGAATGGTGGTGAGAGGTGGATTGTTCGTGGAGGCGGCAAGAATATCGTCGAAGCCAAGGACTGAAACGTCTTTGGGTACGCGGAGGCCCGCGTCGCGAAGGGCCTGAATTGCGCCAATTGCGGTGACGTCATTGAAGGCGAAGATGGCCGTGAATGTGTGCCCGCTTTCCAGAAGTTGCTGGGTTACCTCTTTGCCGGGTGCCGGACCTGGTTCGGGGCTCGTAAGCTGGACAACCAGGTTGGGGTCGATGTCAATTTCCAGCACTTTTGCGGCGTCTTGAATCGCTTGCCAGCGGAGTTTTGTGTCCGAGCTGAAGGCCTGGCCTTTAATGATTGCCAGCTTTTTGTGCCCAAGTTGCTTGAGGTGCGAGAGCGCAAACGTGGCCGCCTGCTGGTGATGCAGTTCGATATTGATGACGCCTTCGCGGTGCTTGTGGCCCGATACAGAAACAACAGGGACCGAGAGATCCTCGCCAATGGGTGTATCGACGGCAATAATGCCCTCTACCGAGCGCGCAATCATCATGCGAGGATAAGCTTCGAGCAAATCGGGCCGATGCCGGTGGCTTACGACAAAGTAAAAGAATCCGTCTTTCAGCAGCTCATCCTCAATACCACTCAGCACTGTGGTCGAATAGCCTTCGCTGATCTCCGGTACGATGACACCGATTGTGTATGTGCGCTTCTGTCGAAGGCTGCGAGCAACCGCATTGGCGGTATAGCCATAAATGGCGGCCGCATGCAGCACTCGCTGTTGCGTCTCTTCCGCAATGCGGTGGTTGGTCGCTTCGCCGTTGATGATGCGCGAGACAGTGGACTGTGACAAACCCAGATGGGCGGCAAGCTCCTTCAGCGTGATCGGTTTGGAAGACTGTTTTGCCACTTGGTCCACTTTCAACGCACAGTCCACACGAATGCCACCTGATGTATGGCCACCCAATGCGAGACGGCAGAATATTTCGGGTTCAGCTCAAGCTATCAGGCCAGACCCTCTCCATGAAACCCCGCGCGCTTCATAGCCATCGTGCTTTCTGGAAGACTCATGAAGGTCTTCCAGATCAATCCGGTGCGCAGGTTCTCAGCCATGATGACTGTAATGCCCTGATCGATGCCCAGAACGTCCGTGTCATACCAATTGGCCGCGGGATGGAACGCATCAACAAACCCGTAGCGACCCCAGGCTCGCTTACCCCATTTGTCGCGCATGGCGCGCAGAACGTGCAGGCAGTCATGCGGAACGAAGGAGAGCGAACCGCCTGCTGCGCATGGCACAACTGTTCCGTCCAGGGGCCCCTGCGGAGGTGGGCCACCCCACGCGGTGTACCCACCTTGATAGTCCGAAGCCGTGATGCCCCAGTAGTCGTCGTTGTACCACTTGGGATAGGACAGGCAAAACTCTTTGTGCGCCTTGGTGGCGGTGACGGAGTTGTCAAAGTAATTGGTGTACTTGTCGCGCTTGCCACGGAAGTCGTACCAGGCCTGCGAGTATTGGTGGGTGAACAAGGGATCGTCGCCACTTATGTAGCTGTACTGTTTGTAGTGAATGACCGGACGCGTGAAGTTGTTCCAGTAGGAGCCGTCCACCGGATGGGTAGGCGAGCCGATGGCCAACAGATAGATCATCATCAACTCGCAGTAGTGCTCCCAGCGCGCATCGAGAAAGCCCTTGTCTGGATGCCATCCCATGGAAAATGTCTTGCCGCCATTGAGCATCCATGGCCAATCAACGCGTTCATAGATCTGGCGGGCAAGATGCTTGATGGTCTTGTCACTGAAGTACGCTTCTGCTGTGCGCACGCCGCAGAGCAGAAGAGCTGTGTCAATGGAGGAAAGCTCAACTCCGGGGACGCGCACGCCGGTTTCGATATCCGTGAAGTGGTAATAAAAGCCATGCACTTCAGGAAACGAATTGAGATGCCAGTGGAGCGTGTTCTTCACGCGTTCCTCGATTTGCGCTTTCGGCAGATAACCACGCTTGTGAGCAATGCAGAGCGCGCTCAGGCCGAATCCTGTAGCCGCTATGCTGGCCATGCGGCGCGGGTCGCGTGCACCTTTCAAGTCATTGCGAGCACGGTCCAGCACCTGTCCTGTTTTCTCGCTGCCTTGCTCCCAGTAAAAGAGGCACGCTTTCCGCTGCAGTTCGTCCAGAAAGGCTTCGTCTCCAGCAGTGAGTCCGGATTTGGATGCGAGCGCTTCGGCAGGCAGGAGGCTGCATCCAATCGCCGCAGCCATTCCGGAGAGCACAGTGCGCCGGCTGAGTGCGGAATTCTGGTTCTCATTCATGAGCGACATGCTACTTCACCTTCTTTCCGGGAACTTCGATCAATGCGAGTCCATTTATTGGCAACGTGAGGGTAAGCTTGCCGGCCTTGAGCTGTGCGTGCTCGGGTGCGGGCAGGGCCGAGGCCTTGTTCATTGCAGCTGCCTGCGCCATGGTTGGATAACGGGGACTGCCCATTGCTTTGTAGGTCGCGAGCGGATTGCCGTGGTTTTCGTCCACGCGCTGAATGGTGACCTGCGCGCCTGGATTGACCCCATTGAACGAGAGTTGCATGGTGATGGGCCTGCCCTCGGCCAGCTTGTCCATGTCGACGAGGTTCCAGGCGGCCACTACGAGTGTGCCATCGCCACGGCGAGTGACAATCACATCGTCAGCATCGTTGCTGAGGCGCTCGTCGCCAAGCTCATGCAGTAGGCTGAAATCGTAAAAGCTTGGCTTCTTAATCATGCCGGGAGCGATGAGTCCAAAGCCACCATCGAATGGCTCTCGCTTGGGCCCGCCTTCTTCAAACACATCGTCAAATGTCCACCAGGACATTTCGTTGACCAGCCCGTCGCACTGGCTAATGTCGTGTGCCAGAGCAGGGCCCACGTACCAGTTGTCGCGCGCGTTCAGATCGCCGTAGGAGGGGACGTTCCATTCTGTCCAGAAAAGTGGTAATTGGGGCAGGGAAGAGTTCTTAATTTGATCGTGGACCTTTTTGATGGCGCGGTAGATGCGGTCGCGCATCGGTATCTCCTCGTGCGTGCCGAAAAGGTCCTCGACCGTATCGTCTGCGTAGCCGTGGGTGGAAATGAAATCTACAGGCACATGGTTCTCACTCACATGCGCGATGAATTCAGGAATCCAGTGGGCGGAGGAAGTAGCTGGTCCGCCAACGCGCAAGTGCGGGCTCACGGCCTTCAAATCGCGTGCGGTGTGGTCGTAGAGCGTAAAGTAGGTTTCCATTTTGGGCTCGCCTGCCCAGAAGTCGATGTTTGGCTCATTCCAGACTTCGAAATACCACTGCGAAACCTCGTCAATGCCATAGCGGTCAATGAGGTGCTGCGCAAAGGCCTTCATCAGTGCATCCCACTTGGCATAGTCCTTCGGCGGCGAGACATTCTGTTTGTACCAGAAAGGATGAATAGCCTTGGGATTGGATGCCAGCGCATAGGGCATGAAACTGATCTCGACAAACGGCCGCACACCGCGTGCGAGAAGTCCGTCGTAAATTTCGTCTACATAAGTGAAGTTGTATTCCGGATTGCCGTGCTCGTCGAGGTTGTAAACCCCAACGTCATCGAGCAGGATTGCGTGAAACCGAACGTAGCGCATACCGATGTGATCGTGGACCTGGGTTAGATCCTGGCGGTAGTTGTCTCTCAAGGCAAGAACGGCACGGCCCGATCCGAAGACCTGTTCCCAGAAGTGCGGAAAGGGATGTGCGGGTGCGGTCGCTTCGATGGTAATGGATGTCTGAGGAGTTTGGGCACCGGCAACGAGAGAGAACGCGGCAAGGACGATTACGAGATGGAAACGGCGAAGCAATGAAGGCAAGTTCATCAAAATGTCCTGTCAGTTTCTGAATACAGCAAATGAAATTTAGCGATCATTGAACGAGAGTTGAAGGATCACCGGAGGAAAGATTGGACGCAAAAAGGTATTGGTTGACCTCCGCAGGGCGGGTGGGTAGTGCGTCACGGAGTTGAAATGCATGAGTCATGAAGAGATGAATAATCACAACGCGCAATCGATTGCGCACATCAGTGATACCACCTGCATACACCCTCGTCAAGAATTCTTTGCATCATTACATAAAGAACTCGTGATTGTGGCTCTCTTTGAACTCCGCACGAGACGGAGCGGAGTGCTCGAATGCATTGGACCCAACTTCAGCCGCTCAGCGAGAGGTGGTACTGTACTTGGTTGATGCACTTGTCTCTGTTGTCAGCGTTGAAGCGGAGGTCTGTGCTGGAGCAACTGGTTGTGAATCCCATGGGAGTTTGTTCTCAGATTGATGATGGAATTTCACATAGCGCGGCAGGCTCGTGAACGATATCAGTTCTCTGCTGCGCTCTTCTCGTTTGCCGGCAATGTCGTGTTCGCCAGTCTGGACGCATGCCGGGAGTTCGCTTACCGCATCAATACGGTTCGTCAGGCACACACGCATCCTGAAAAGGTGGTGCACGCTGGCGCCCTGTACGCGATGGGTCTTATTGACGAAGCTAGTCACGTACTTTTCGCCCGTTATCGCGAGCAGTTTGATCCCGAATTGATGACATCCGCGCTCGACTGGTTTGGCACGCGCGTGGGGGCGGACAAGCTCGAAAGTATGCTGCTTACCTTCGTCGAGCAGTTTCCCGGCCAATCGGTGATGCAGGGGCGTCAGACGCCCAAGCAATGGCTTGCGGCTTCCACCGATGGCATTCCGCATCGCGCAGCGGCGCTGGAAGAGCTGATTCTTCTTTGGACGGCGAACCGCAATCCGGCGTTCAATCAATTTGATGAGCTTTTCGAAGAAAACGCCCTAGCCGAACGGACTGTTTACAAGCAGGTTACGCGCGATTTTCCGGAATTCTTCGCAACCCGCCCGCTTATTCCAATCCCGGAGCGTGGCGCCATCAGTTTGCTGGAATTGCTGCGCGCGCCGGCTTCTGGCGCGCCGACGTCGCTCAGCGAGCAGCTTGCGCTCATCCTTTCCCTCTGGAGACCACTGCTTGGATCCAGCCTTGACCGCCTGCTCAGCATCGCCGGAGAAGTGCTGCGTGAGGAATCGTTGGCCATCTGGATGCAGTTTAACCCTGAGGCTGCGGATGCGCGCGCCCGCGCCGAGGAAGCAGCGCGCCGCCGTAGGGAGCAAGGAATGCAGCAATGGCCATCACTCGTGAGCGAGTCGCAGGTGCCGGGCTTCGGCGATATTGCACAAGAATACGAGAAGTTTTCGCCTGACACGGCCTGGATGCCGAACACCGTACTGATCGCCAAAAGCACCTATGTGTGGCTTGCGCAGCTGAGCCGTCAATATGGCCGACACATCCGGCGTCTCGACGAGATCCCAGACGAGGAACTGGCAACGCTCTCCCGCCGCGGTATCAATTCGCTTTGGCTCATTGGAGTGTGGGAGCGCAGCCGCGCCTCCAAGACCATCAAGTTGCTTTGCGGTAACTCTGATGCCGTGGCCTCTGCCTACTCTTTGTTTGATTACCGCATCGCCGATGACCTTGGCGGCGACCAGGCTTACACGAATTTGCGCGACCGCGCTTATCACCACGGGGTGCGACTGGCGAGTGACATGGTTCCCAATCACATGGGAATCGATTCGCCATGGGTGGTCGAGCACCCGGAATGGTTCATCTCTCGTCCTCACTCACCTTATCCGGCTTACAGCTTCAACGGGCCGGATCTCTCTGCAGATGGACGCGTTGAAATCAAGATCGACGATCACTATTACGAGCAGACGGACGCCGCCGTGGTCTTTCGCCGCGTGGACAAGCACACGGGTGATACCCGCTTCGTCTATCACGGCAACGACGGGACAAGCTTTCCCTGGAACGACACGGCTCAGCTCGACTATCTGAATCCGGCCGTACGCGAGCAAGTCATCCAGACAATTCTCCATGTCGCGCGCCTGTTTCCCATCATCCGCTTTGATGCGGCGATGACCCTTGCCAAGCGGCACTTCCATCGGCTTTGGTTTCCCGGTCCTGGCTCCAGTGGGGCGATTCCATCGCGTGCTGAATACTCCATGTCGCAGGCCGAATTCAATCAGTACATGCCGCAGGAGTTCTGGCGCGAGGTTGTGGATCGCGTTGCTGCCGAAGTACCCGGTACGTTGCTGCTTGCAGAGGCATTCTGGCTGATGGAAGGCTACTTTGTGCGTACACTTGGCATGCACCGCGTGTACAACAGCGCCTTCATGAACATGCTGCGTGACGAGAAGAACGCCGAATATCGTGACGTCATCAAAAAAACTGTTGAGTTTGACCCGGATATCCTCAAGCGCTACGTGAATTTCATGTCGAATCCTGATGAACGCACGGCAATTGATCAATTTGGTAATGGAGATAAGTGCTTTGGCGTTGCAGTGATGATGTCGACCCTTCCCGGCCTGCCCATGTTCGGTCATGGCCAAATTGAAGGATTCACAGAGAAGTACGGCATGGAGTACCAGAGGCCGCGCTACGAGGAGAATCCCGATCCCTGGCTCATTCAGCGCCATGAGCGGGAAATTGCTCCGCTTCTGCATAAGCGCTGGCTGTTCGCCGAGAGCTCCAATTTTCTGCTCTATGACATGTACCGGCCCGACGGCGGAGTGGAAGAGAACGTCTTTGCCTACTCCAATCGGAATGGCGAGGGCCGCGCTCTGGTGGTCTTCAACAATCGTTATGGAGAGGCGCATGGCACGCTGCACACGTCGGCCGCTTATGCAGATAAGTCATCGTCAGAATTGCGCCAGAAGAGAATCAGCGAGGGTCTTGGGCTGAGTGGAGACCATGGCCTGGTGATTGGCTGGCGCGACTCGCTGACTGGACTTGAATACCTGCGCCGGGCGCGCGATCTGGCCGATCACGGACTGCCGTTGCATCTGCACGCATACCAGTCTCATGTCTTCATCGATTGGCATGAGCGCATTCCGACATCCGACTATCCGTGGGACAGGCTGTGCGATCACCTGAACGGCCGCGGGGTTCCGAATCTTGATGATGCACTTGTCGAATTGGAACTGGAGCCAGTCCACCAGGCTTTGCGCACCCTGCTTGAGCCGCGCATCGTGCGTCGGATTCCCGAACTTGTGGAAGGCGCGCACGGCAATGTGGTGCAGAGTCGTGAACTGAATCAGCACCGCAACGAGTTCCTGCAGGAAACTGGTGAGCGATGCGCCCACTTCGTTCGATTGGCGCAACAGTTCTGCCGTTCGCGCTATGGCACGGAGGGCTACCGGTCCGCTGAGCCGTTCAATTCGGAGGAGTTGTTTGTAGCGTTGCGGGCCTGCATGCTGAGTCTGCTCGATCTTCCTGATGTAGAAGAGAAGTTTGCCGAACCATTGCCTCCGGTCGCGCGGCGCGTGTTGCCTACACGCAGTCCACAGGTTCGGGCGGGAGTGCTTTGGGCTCCAGTGTTTGCGTGGACTGTGGTGCGACTGCTGGCGGGAACTCTGGATGCGGAGCATGGAGCGGAAGCCTCTCTTGATCTGTTTGATCGTCTACGTCTGCGCAATGCCTTTGGACAGGCGTTTGGTGCACTTGGCATGGAAGGCGAGGACGTGTGGCGGAATTCCGCCCGCGTCCGCATTTTGCTGCTTGCCGAACAACTGACGGGTAAGGTGAAGGTCGGCTGCGGACCAACATCCGTGGGCAGGGAAGGGACCGCATCGCGGGTAATACGGGAAGCGCTACTCCGCCGCGATGAAGTGGCAGGTATGTTGCCCGAACTGTGGTCCGATTCCGACGTTCGTTGGCTTACGGGTGCGCACGACGCCGGTGAGCATACCTATTTTGTACGAGAGCCTTATGAAGAAGTTCTCTGGTGGCTGCAACTGCCTGTCTTGCTTTCGTGCGCATCGCGTCCGGAACTCTGCCGCACGTTGACTGATGCAGCTTCGAAGCACGTTTCAGGAGCAATTGGGGCCGCGAAAGAGGCGGGGTTCAAGTTGGACGTTCTTCTTGCGCCGTACGAGGAATTGCTGGCGGCTGAGGCAGCTGAAGAAGTGCAGGATGTTCAAACGCCTGGAATTGAGGTGCCCGCCGATACTGCTGAGACAACTGGTAATGCAGAATTGGAGTCCGAAAAGCCGTTGGAGAATGACTCTGTCGCTGAGTCTTCAAGCGAACCGGAGAAAAGGAACTAGGATCGCGTCATTGGGCTGGCAACATCGCCTTTTGCGGCACGATAATCAAAGTTGACAAACTAAACTAAACCGTTCAGTATTGATAAGGTTCGGAGGTTGGGTGTGATCAGAGTTCAGAACCTTGTGAAGACGTTTGGCTCGTTTACGGCTGTAAACGACGTCAATTTTGAAGTCAAAGAGGGTGAAATATTTGCGTTTCTTGGCCCCAATGGAGCGGGGAAAACAACAACAATCAAGATGCTGACCACGCTGCTGAAACCCACCAGCGGTTCCATCGAATTGAATGGGCTCGATCCGAGGACCCATCAGCATGAGGTGAGACAGAATTTTGGCATCGTGTTTCAGGATCCAAGCCTGGACGGGGACCTGACAGCGTGGGAAAACATGCAGATTCACGCGGTGCTTTATCACGTGCCGCGGAAGGTTGCGAAGCAGAGGTCGGAGGAGTTGCTCAGGCTGTTTGAACTGTGGGAACGCCGCAATGAACAGGTGAAAAAGTTCTCGGGCGGCATGAAAAGACGCCTCGAAATTGCACGGGGATTTCTGCACACGCCGCGCATTCTCTTTCTCGACGAACCAACGCTTGGGCTGGATCCGCAGAGCCGTAACCAGCTCTGGTCACACGTGAAAAGTGTGAATGAGAAAGAGAAGGTAACTGTATTCCTGACGACGCATTACATGGATGAAGCCGATCGAGTGGCGCATCGGATTGGCGTGATTGACCACGGGAAACTGGTGGCACAGGGAACGCCTAAAGAGATTAAAGAGCAGACGAAAACAGAGAACCTGGAAGACGCGTTTCTAGCACTTACCGGTTCAACCATTCGCGATGAAAGCGCAAGCTCGGCCGACCAGATGCGCCAATTCGCCAAGATGTGGAGTGGAGGCAAAAGATGAGTGCAATCTACATTTTATGGCTGCGCGAACTGAAGCGTTATGTGCGCTCACGGGCGCAGATTGTTGCGTCCCTGGGCCAGCCGCTGCTGTATCTGCTCGCGCTGGGGTTTGGCTTGAGTCCTGTATTCAAAAAGGCTGGATATGGCGACTATTTGCAGTTCATTGCGCCGGGGGTAATCGGGATGTCGGTGCTGTTTTCCTCAATTTTCTCGGGACTCGGTCTGCTCTGGGACAGGCAGTTCGGGTTTTTGAAGGAGACGCTGGTTGCACCGGTATCGCGGCTGCAGATCATGATTGGCCGCACGCTCGGCGGGGCGACGGTTGCGATCATTCAAGGGTTGCTGGTGATGGTGGTGAGCTTGATTGCCGGCTTCCGTCCGGCGCACTTCTACACTTTGCCTCTGGCGCTGGGGTTCATGGTGGCGATTGCAATTGTGTTTGCGTCTCTTGGCGTGGCAATCGGCTCCAGTTTGCAGGACATGCAGGGATTTCAGCTGATCATGAACTTCATGGTGATGCCGATTTTCTTCCTGTCCGGCGCGATGTTTCCCTTGACGGGCCTGGGGAAGATTCTGGGCTTCATTACCAAGCTGGATCCATTGAGTTACGGCATTGATGGGATGCGGGCCATGCTGCTGGCGAGTTCGGCTTTCGATCCGCGGATCGACATTCTGGTACTGGCCGGAGTTGGCTCTCTGTTCATCGTGATTGGCGCATATCGCTTCTCTAAAATTGAGATATAGCGATGGCACGCACGCGCAGTTCGGAAGCACACGAGAAGGTCATTCACGCCGCGCTCTCTCTCTTTGGGGAGCGCGGCATTGATGCGACCAGCATGGATGCGATTGCGCACGCATCCGGCGTGAGCAAGGCGACGATCTACAAGCACTGGAAAGACAAGGAAGCGATCCTGCTGGAAGTGATGGATCGCGTGCACGGGCTGGATCGCGAGCGGCGTGAGGCACATACGGGCGATGTGCTGCAGGACCTGATCTGGGTTCTGACGCAGCGCCCGCCGGATGAGTTCGAAGATGCGCGCGCGAAGCTTACACCGTCGCTGATCGCCTACTCGGCGATACACCAGGAGTTTGGTGCGGCGTGGCGACGGCGCGTGATGCAGCCGGGCAGGGAAGCCATTGAAAGCATTATCCGGCGCGGGGTGAAGCAGGGAGTGTTGCAGGACGTGGACCCGGAGACGGCGGTGGCGCTGTTGATGGGGCCCATGCTTTTCAACCATATTTTTCAGCGCGATAAGAAGTCGACGAAGCCGGAACTGGGACCAGCGGTTGCGGAGTCGTTCTGGCGCGCCTACAGCGGCGCGCGCAAGGAGCGCCTTGAAAAGGCCGGAATCAAGAAGGAACGCGAAGAGAACTAATTGCGGTTTCGGCGGTGAGTGGCGGAAAAACATGGGTATTGTGGCCGGGGTACGAAGCGGCGGAAAGGGTATGCGTGCCTTTCCTGCTACTCAAGTGGTGAGCGGCAAAAGTGCAAGGATTATGTGGCGATCCGGGCGCGGAAAAGAAAGCATTCTGTGGTCGAACGCGTTTGTGAAATACC
This sequence comes from uncultured Acidobacteriaceae bacterium, assembly GCA_963814335.1. Lineage (GTDB taxonomy): Bacteria > Acidobacteriota > Terriglobia > Terriglobales > Acidobacteriaceae > Telmatobacter. The sequence goes on from CAWFCO010000006.1 coordinate 650,306, forward strand.
TAAATTAAGCGAAATTTGCTCAAATTTGCTCAAATTTGAGGGTGCGGACATGGGGCGACCTATATCGTGCCTGGCCAGGAGAAGTGACGATATATCGTCAGGGTGATTCTTGAGGAGTATGCCCGGGCATCTACCAGATGGGGAGTGGGGCCAGGCGCCAGCGAATAGGGGCTCGTTGCCAGTTGCGTGAGCAGGCGTCAGCGGGGATCGAAATTAGGCGCAAGCAGAGGGTCGGTGAGTGGTGGGGCTGAGATCGACAATGGACCGCTGGACGCACTTGTCAGGCTAGCCCGTTTTACGTCAAATTGCCTGGTCGACGGCTATCTTCGGCGTCAGCCCGTCGGTGAGCAACTCGGCGATTTTGCTTGAAGCGAGCGGGCAGTACATCGGCATAGAGGCCAAAGGGATAGCAGAGCGACGATCAGAAGGAGTTCCAGCGGCACCTTGAAGCGGCTGGAGGACGGTACATACTGGCGTATTCGGTGGATGATGTGAGCGCTGCACTATCCGGTTGAATCAGGGATGTCGAAATGAGCGGGAACGCCGAGCCGCTCCAGATCCTCGAACGGGGTGTCAGAGTAGATTAAGAATTGATTCTCTCCGAAAGGCTCTACATGGAAAGTTTCGAGCGGGACGCCTTCGACCTTGTTCCCTTATTTAGGTGGTCGCAGAAGAACTCAACCGTGGCCGTGCCTTCGAACCTCCAAGCGTCTTCCCGGTGCCGGCAGAACCAGAATGTGGTCGGGTTGATCCGTGGCGCGCACTTGCACACATACGACCTAGACAAACAGGCCTCCCCATTGACAATACCGTAACTCTATGGTACACTTATTCTTAGTGGGCTTGTAGTTCAGTGGGAGAACGACGGTCTGTATCAAATCCGCAGGCCAAAGAAAACCGTGCGGCGTGGGTTCGAATCCCATCAAGTCCACCAACGAAGTTTAAAGCCTGCGGTGCGAAAGCCCTCCTGAACGGAGGGCTTTCGCTGTATTTGGGTAAGGTGCAGAGTATCAGGAGGCATGATGGTAACTAAAGTGAAGTGCGTGACACCAGGCTGTAGGCTGCAAAATCAAGAAATCTCTACGACGGCGTTGTACTTCGCTAGAGATCGCTCCGCTTGACGGCCCTTACGAATGTCCGGAGTGCCACAAGCAGATGAAGATCGTCGCTCGCGTTCTCGCAAGCGATAAGCCGGGTGCAGGTACTAAGCCCGGCCCACGCCGCGCGACTACGGCATCGTCAAAGCCAGTAGGCAAGAAGCCGCAGAAGAAGTTTTCTTCTATCAAAGTCTCCAATCGGATGCTCGGCCAGCGCAAATTGACCAAGAAGGCAGCACCCAAGAAGCCAGGGTCCCGCAAGCGCGGACCCCACAAATAAGCTACGGTCTTTTCGTTGCCGTCCGGACTATCTCGTCCCGCAGTTCCTTGTACGCATTCCCGAGCTTCTTTGCGTCCATGGTCTGAGAGTGATACTGCACCGCCGCGCTCCATCGGTTCTCGATATTGAGCGCTTGTACGTCAGGGGCGATGAATATCCGATCGCGGATTACCCGGAAGCTGTTCGAATGGGCCTCAACGATCGTCCGCTCTTCCTCGCCCGAAAGCTCTCTCGCAGGATAGATCTTGAGCGACACCCGGAGAGATTCGGCGAGCGCTGTCAGGAGTTCATGCCATTCCTCATTTCGCTTGTCGCGCAACCATTGCTCACGTTGCCAGGAGCGCGAGAGAAAGTGACCGAGGAGGATGCCTACTATCGGTCCGACCGCTGCCCATATCCCTAATGCAATCGTCAGTTTTTGCATGGCCGCTCCCTGCGGATTGTCCGTGAGTCGATTCGACCTCATCGCACCTAGCCGCCCTGGCAAAACAGCTAAGAGGCTAATAGTTCTGCGAGCTTCGATGCTACCACTGGCATGGTGTTCTCTGCGGTGCTCAGACCGCTTCGCGAGGCTAGCATGGGACTAACATCTCGGAGAGCCTCGTACGTCGTGCCGTGCACAATGGGGACTAGTTGGTCACGTGCCAAGAGCACCGACAGTTCCTTGTCGGCGATACTCTCCCCCTGTAAACGGCGTAGCAGCGCAGGGGTGACCAGCACGATACCAACTCGCGACTTCGCCAATCCCTTGTCGATTTCGCGGAGCAATTGTGTACCCAAGCGGACGTCCACCTCGCTGAACCAGACTGAGACACCGCATGACTGCAGCTGATCGTACAGTTCTTTAGCGGCCCCGGTCCTGTCATCCCATGCATGACAGAGGAAGAAGTCCCGACGTTCAGGCAATGGCGATAGCTTCTCGACGGTTTCTCGGATCGGCGTGAGTGCACGCACCTCCGCGGGTGTGTAAGACACTGACGAACCGACTGGCGACCAGCGCGGCCTTGCGCTACTACCGGAACCGCCGCCGCTACTCCGACTGCCCCCGCTGCTCCCAGACGAGAAGTAGGACGGAGAATAGGAAGGGGAGTAGGACGGGTACGAATACGACCCGTAACCGCCGTAGCCGCCTCCGCATGCGGGGCAGGCCGCTCGACCGCTCGCTGTGCGATGGCCATAAACTGGTGCCGTGCATCTAGCCATATCGACAATGATACCGGGGGCCGTAGCCGCTCTCAATCGCTATCACAAAGCGACTTCGCCCACCCTGTGGCCTGTTTTCCATTAACTACAGGCAGTAACGAGAAACCGGACACTGTCCCGCGATCCGCCTTGACCTAAAGTCGCATACGGTGCCTTGTGCCGCCACCGGCCGTCCATACTGGAACCAAGAGAGCGCGTCGCCCGTGACTCGCCCGCAAACACAAAGTATGTTCATGATTTTGATCAGCATGCTGGCCAGATGGAGTGGATTTTCAGGATACCAATGTCCTGCTACTGGAGCAAAACCACCTCGATGAAAAGTATCAAGGCGAACACAAACTTGAGACCTATTATGACGTTGAGCTTAGAACGCGCCTCATGAGGGAGGCTGTTCAGTACTCGCTCACGCCTCACTTGCTTTCGGATGTTGTAGAAGATATCGCAATAGTCGCTCACGGTTTCGGGCTGTCGTTCCAATGCTTCTTCTGTCAGTTCGCCCCTTAGCTTCATCTCCCAGAAGCCGAAGAAGAACGCCATGCCGAGCGTCAGAGCATATAACGTGATCTTGAATACGAGCATCGGCTCCAGTGTAGCCTCATTCCTTGTTGTGGAAGGTTTGTCGCCTATCCGGAAATTACTTCTCAGTAAATGGTCTTTGGATTGGAAACGATAAAGGGGTAGTGTTCCGCGATCCACCTGGACGCGTAGTCGCCGACGCAGACTTGTGCCTGCCACGGTTGGGAACGATTCACTTCGCATTTGGACCGGAGGTAAATCACCAATGCTCTTGCTGGGTGCGTTGTCTTCATGAGCAGGCGTGTATGGGGATTGATTATGCGCGTTCTCGGAGTATGGATGAGTGGGTTGGGAGGGAGTGGACAGTTGAGATTTCAGGGTGCTCGTAATGAGGAAAGAGAATGCGCTATCATTCCGGTCGATTGACGCAGCCTGGGAAGGCGACTCCGATGCGGTGGTTTCAGGAGCAGTGGATTGGCGCCGCTGAACCAAGGAGATTTACATGAACCTGCAGAAACAAATCAAGGAGTATCTTGCCGCGCAGCCGGAACCGAAGCGCAGCGAGATGCAACAGCTGCATCAGGTGGTTCTGGCGTTGATGCCTGGGTGCAAGTTGTGGTTTCTGGATGGAAAAGACGAGAAGGGAAAGACGATTTCAAACCCAAACATTGGATACGGATCTCAAACGATTCAATATGCCAATGGAAAGACCAAGGAGTTCTATCAGATTGGTATAAGCGCGAACACGACAGGCATTTCCGTGTACATTTTGGGCGTGGATGACAAGAAGTATCTGGCGCGGACCTTTGGGCAGAAACTCGGCAAGGCAAGCGTCACGGGGTATTGCATTAAATTCAAGACACTGGCGGATATCAACATCGACGTGCTACAGGCAGCAATTCAATATGGCGTTGAACAGACAGGGATTCAACATTGAATTTGACTTGAGCGGCTGAACCGGCATTCCAAGCGGGAGATAGATTTCGGCCGCTTTGTTGCGCCGTTGTGCGTGGGGGCGATGCGCGGGTGTGTTGAGTTTTACTTACTGGTCCGCGACTCCGGCGGCACAAGACCTGCGAGGCGGTAGTAGACGACGAGCTGCCCGTAGTGTTCACCGCTATGCTCGATGATGCCGTATGCGATGTCAAGAACGCGCGATTTCTGGTGAGGGAAGTAAACATACTCCTTCGTCATGCCGTTTTCGCCTTGCGCCTGAATGGCGGCGGCTCCATCTGCAAAGGATTTTTTGACGTAGGCAACGATATCGGCCTTGGTTTTGTACTGGTCGCGTTTTGGATCGAAGTCTGCCGCAGGGTTCTTGCCCATGACGGTATCTGTGAAGAAGTAGTTTGAACCGGCCGCGTGCAACAACTGTTCGGCGAAGGTGCGCTGCGCGGGTGTTGGCTTGAAGTCATATTTGTCCTCGGGGAAGTCTTCAGCCATGGCGATGAGCTTGCGGCCGATTTCATTCCAGGAATCGAGCACGACTTTCATTTGCGGATCGGCAGGTTTGTCGGCTGCATCTTTCTTTGTTGTGTCTTGGGAATGTGCGGGAAATGCGCATGCCAGCAGGACGATGGCGAGAAGCGGAATTCTCTTCATTTCTTCCTCCACGAATGAGTTTCGCGAGTCAAAGCTTCAGTTTCTTATTTGGTGTGCGCCAGCTCCGCAACAACGGCCGCAATTTTATCGAATGTTTCAACCCAGCCCTCGAATTGACCGCTCTCTTTTGCGCTCTTCATGGGTTCATTTCCAATCAAGGTGAGCTTCGTCTGGCCGTTGCCGAGATCTTCAAAGATGGCCATGTCGTACGCGCCGTCGATGGACTCCGGTTCGATTCCCAAGTCTTCAGGCTCGATCTTGTTTCCCTGCGGGTCAGAGAAGTACATGGAGTAAACAATTTTCTCGTGCGGGACAATCTCGTGGTATTCCCCGGCGTTCCAGCCTTCGTGGCCATCCGGCGTTCTCATGCAGTAACGAAATTTTCCTCCCACGCGAAAATCGATCTCGCAAGCGGGGCAAGTGAAGCCTTTCGGTCCCCACCACTGCATCACATATTTCGGGTCGGTCCACGCCTTCCAAACCAATTCGCGTGGGGCATCAAACACTCTTGTAACGACCATCCGCTCTGGCTCACTGCCGGTGCTTTTTGTCATCTCTGATCTCCGCTTTTTTCATTTGCTTCACAACCACATCCAGCTTGTCGAAACGCTCTTCCCAGAATCGGCGATAGTTGGCCGCCCAGTCGCTGACTGTCTTGATGGCCTGCGGCCTAAGGGTGCATACACTCTCGCGTCCACGCTTGGTCTTGACCACAATCCGCGCGCGCACCAGGCAGGCAATATGTTTTGAAATCATCTGCTGCGAGAGTGCAAAGGGTTCCGTCAATCCATGCACAGTGGCGGGCCCGTGGGAGAGGCGTTCGATCATCGCCCGCCGGGTTGGATCAGACAGAGCCGCAAATGTTGTATCGAGCGTATCCACAACCAAATGGTAGTGGATAATTGGTTAATGTCAACCGCTAATTGTGCGACTTTTGATTTCTGTTTGCCGATCACTCTGGACCTGGCACTCGGGGGCAACCATTTTCACGGCGATAAGAGGTCAATGGCCAAAGCACTTATTGAGACTTGAGATTGAGCTGATAAGCCCCGAGCTACCAATTGCCGCATTTGCTCCATTCGCCGACGGAACAGTCGAATAGTCGTCGACAGGACGCCGACTGGCTCCGGGGCGGCGCCGTTTTAAACCCCTAATCCAGCCAGCAGCAAGATCATGGCGATGGCGAGAGTGACGATTCGCAGCCGATGAAGGGTATCCCACTTGCGGTGTTCCTGCTTCGCTGTTTCCGTCCATTCAGAGGTATTCATGCAGGCAAGCCGGTTGTTGATTGGTACGAGGAACAGCAGAGAAAGCGCGATGGAAGATACCCAGAGCACGGTGGCAACGCCGAGCTGCAGGAGTGCGGACTCGTGCCTATGGACGATCGTCTCTGAGACAAGTAAGAGAAGGCTCGCGATGTACCAGACGGGCATGGCCGCGCCGAGGCGGCGTGCAAAGAGACGGATGGCTCCGGCCTGAGCGGCCGGGTCGAGCTTCCAAAGGACCGGGTTGACGAAAGCAGACACGGCGAGCTCGGCGCCGGTGAGAAGGCCAATGCACAGGATTGTTGCACTATTCAGAAGGTCCATGATGCGCTCCTCAATTTCAGACGCGCGACGGCCGTATACTGACTCCTAAAGATGTACTGACAAATATGTCAGCATGCGGAGAGAAGCAACATGCCGGTATCCAAGAAGGAGATGTCAGCCTGCCCGATTGACGCGATGTTGTCCATCATCGACGGGCGGTGGAAGGGGACGATACTTTGGAGGCTTTCCGATGGACCCATGCGCACGAGTGAATTGCGCCGAAGCATTCCCGACATTACCGAGAGAATGCTGATCCGACATCTGCAGGAACTGGTTCGGGACGGGATTCTCATCCGGCATCAGGAGAACACGGTGCCACCGTGCGTGCGGTATTCGATCTCGAAGTATGGGTGGACACTGGTGCCGGTGCTGGAAACGATCTGTACATGGGGCCGGGTTCACCTTCAGCGTTTGAATCGCGCTCGGTGAAATCTGGGTGTGGCGGAGGGTGGCGGTTTTTGGGGGAATTGATTGAGCTGTCTGTCCGGTTAGATGGGTCTGCTGCGACCGGAAAAGATTGAGGCCACCAGCAGGCTCCATACTACGGCGCAGACGAGTCCGACTCCTGCGAACAGATATACGGGCCATACTTCGTGGCCTCCATGCTCGGAATCGAGTTGCAGCAAGAGCCGTGCAACAAATATTGCCGGCACGAGCGACAGCGAGACGATCCAGAGTGCGCGCCTCATAACGCTTGGGCTATTGCCGGAATTTGCTTGACCAAATGCTGTGGACGGAATGGTTCGGTTCTGGGCGTTGGCAACTCGGATAAGAACGACTGCGCCCATTAGGAACACAAGGCCGAGAACTCGGAGCACAGGATTATCTGTTCCCGCATAAAGAAGTGACCCGCCAAACAAGATAGCAATGCAAGCCAAAATAAACAGGGCCTTCCGTTTGCGCTGTGCGTTTTGAGGTGTATTCATGGAGGTCTCTCTTCTGCTTAGCTCATGATTTGAGAAACGGCAATAGGGTGGGCCAGCTCTTCTGCATCTCTGACTTTATAGCAGACGTGGATTTGGGGAGTGTTATGCGAGAGCGCTGATCAGTTTGAGGAGATACTTAGAACGTTTGTCCACCTCTCCGCGTCGTTCTGACTGAGATATGGCCAAAGGGGAGGCGATGGATGCGATCAAGAATGGTTCGAATTGGTGTGGGTGCGGTATTGCTGCTTGCGGGATACCTGGTGGGTGTTCATAGCCAACCTTCGATCCACGCGGAGCAGAAAGGGAGTGTGCCAGCTGCGTATGGAAAGCTGGTTGGGGCCGATAGCGGGTCGCTGTGGTTTGAGGATGCGGAGGGGACGCTGCGGCAGGTGAATGTGCCGCAGGGAAGATTGGTTTATCGGTGACGCGGCGGAGATAGGGGTGGCGGTGAGGGTCGCTTATCGGGGGCTAGAATAGCAGATCTTCGTTCACCGTTCACTAGTTTGTCGAACAGGAGGCGGGGCTTACAATAGGGTACCGGTCTGATGCTGAAGAGGGGGAGAGGATCGCAGTATGACCAAATCGATGCCGAGTCTTTCGGCCCCAGTTGTTCAGGAGTTTTGCAAACTTTGCGATTGGGCGCGTGAAGTTTGGCTTAATCATGTTGAATTATTTGATAACAACCAGCGCGAAGCTGAACTGATGAATTCATTTGCTGCAGAAGAGTTTGCACGTCTCTCGATCATCAGTCAAGAGTATTCATTGCTTCAAATCGTTAAACTCCACGATAAGGCTGTGATGGATGGCAACAAAACCTTGGCATCGAATGCATACGCATTTATGGAGACTGGTCCCGACCGTATGCGCTCAGGACTCACAAACTAGCTGATGTGTTGAATGGTGCAGGGGAATTGCGTGACCTTGCCCGTAATAACTCCTATCGCGCAAAGAACGCGCGATGCAATGGCTGGACAGCTGCTTAGGAGCCTGTGATAAAGCCGCAGGGAAACTGCATTGCCTTGAGGACTTTGCAAATATAGTTCATCGCGAAGTTATTGGAGGGCCATGGGCATTTAATAATCTTGTGATAAACGATGTTGCGGCATTCTTGGCTACAATCAAGCCTTGATTGAGGCGCGAATGAGACCTACCCGTGAATGCGCACCCTGCAACCCGGGCTAGTTTCGCGGCGTCCCTCCGGGACGCTTTTCTGCATGACAGATGAGTGTGACCGTAATGGTCTCAGGTTGAGATTCGATCTTTCCCGGGTGCCCAAATGCGAGGCACCTGGGGCACCCGAGATTTGTGGTTGGGAGGCGTTGTTAAGAACAACTGCAGGTCCCTCCGCTCCCGCTGGTGGGTCGGGATGACGTGGGGTTGTGGCTGGTCTAAAGACACTGCAATTCAGAAGCCGGTTGGTCGTTCGTGGGCGACGTTGAAGGATTGCTCCATGGCGAGGCCGACACGGGCGATTGTGCCTTCGTCGAAGAGGCGGCCGATGAGGGTGACGCCGTGGGGGACGCGTTTGGGTGGTGAGAATTTGGCGGGCGGGTGTTTGGGGTCGGGCGCCCAGTCGCTGCGGGCCTCGCTGACTTCAATGAATCCGGCGCGGAGGGTGAGCGAGGGATGGCCGGTGAAGTTGGTGAGGACGAGCATCTCGTCGCGGAGTGAGGGGACGAGGAGAAGGTCGACTTCATTCATGACACGGGCCATTTCTGCGGCGACTTTGCGGCGGAAGCGGTCGGTTTGTACGAAGTCGACTGCGGAGAGGAAGCGCGACTGGCGGAAGGAGTTGGGCCAGGCGTCGGGGACCTGGACGCGGAGCTGGTCAATGCCGTTGGTGAGGGTGAGTTCTTCAAATGCAGCGGCAGCTTCTGCGAAGAGGATGAGAGTAAGCGAGTCGTAGGGCCAGTCGGGGAGTGAGACTTCGACGGGCTTCATGCCGAGTTGCCTGACGGTTTGAAGTGCGGCGCGATCGACTTCGGTGGCGGGGGATTCGTTCATCCATGCGGGGAAGTAGCCGACGCGCAGGCCGGCGATGGGCGCTGGCGGCGTTGAAGGCGAGGTGTGCTGGGAACGGAGCCGAGATCGCCGGGGTCAGGACCGGTGATGGCGTTGAGGACGAGCATGGTGTCTTCCACGCTGCGGGTCATAGGGCCGAGCTTGTCGAGCGACCAGCAGAGGGTCATGGCACCGGTGCGGGGGACGCGGCCGAAGGTGGGGCGGAGGCCAGTGACTCCGCAACGCATGGAAGGGTCAATGATGCTGCCTTCGGTTTCACTGCCGATGGCGAAGGCGACGAGTCCGGCGGCGGTGGCGGAGCCGGGGCCTGCGCTGGAGCCGCCTGCGCCTTCTTCTTTGGGTGCCCAGGGGTTCATGGTCTGGCCGCCGAACCAGATGTCATTGAGGGCGAGCGCGCCCATGCTGAGTTTGGCGACGAGGACGGCTCCGGCTTTGTTGAGGCGATCGACGACAACGGCGTTTTCTGCGGGAATGCGATTGCGGAAGGGCTCGGCGCCATAGGTAGTGCGGATGCCCGCGGTGTCGAGCAGATCTTTAGCGCCCCAGGGGATGCCGTGGAGCGGGTCCGCGATACTTTCCGGCGGCGATTTCCTTGTCGGCCTGGCGGGCTTGCTGGAGCGCGTGCTCGCGGGTGAGGGTGATGACGCAGTTGAGCTGCTTGTTGAAGCGCTCGAGTCGGTCGAGGTAGATGGTGGTGAGGCGTTCGCTCGAGAGCTGGCGGGTTTCTATCCAGCGGGAGAGTTGATGGATGGGCGCGAAGGCGATGTCTTCATCGCTGGCGGGGAGCGGGCCGGGATTGGCGGTGCTGCGGACGAAGAGATTGGCTTGCGCGGGAACGGTGGCCTGGGGGATGGTGGGATTCCAGAGTGTGGCGGGCGCGTCGTTGTCATGGAGCGCGACTTTGCGCGGGCCGACGCGGCGTTCGAGCAAGGGAGCCATTTGACGGCTCCAGTTGCCGGCGGCTTCTTCGAGCGCGGCGTTGTTCAGGTCAATGTTGAAGAGCTTTTCGGCGGTGCGGAAGGTTTCCGCAGTGACGGCGGGTCCGACGGGTGGAGCGGTGCCGAAGGCGGGTGGCGTGCCGGGAGTAGTTGAGGGAGTGGCTTCGGGTTGCTGCGATTGCGCAAGAGTGCTTCCTAATAATCCGGCGGCGGAGAGTTCAAGAAAATGGCGGCGCGTGCTTCGCATGTGTGGCTCCCTGAAGTTTTACCGGCCTGCAATCAGGCTCAATGTAGTTCGAGTCTACTGTCTTGATTCTCCTGTTGTTTGTGCAATCCGGCTTGGCCTCGTACAATCGACCTTGTGCTTGGGCACGCAGCGTGGCGGTTCAGCAATTGAAGCCGTGCTCTGCGGCAGAGCGAATTTGCGATGAGTGAACAGGCCACAACAACTTCTCAGGCTGCGCAACCAGTATCGGAGGCGTGGCGCAAAGTCGAAAAGGCGCGGCACCCCCAGCGGCCTTACCCCATGGACTTTATCGAAACCATTTTCACCGACTTCAGCGAGATTCACGGGGACCGAGCCTTTGGCGACGACGAAGCGGTTGCCTGCGGAATGGCGCGGCTTGAAGGCCAAGAGGTGATGGTGATTGGCAACCGCAAGGGCGGCACGACGAAGGAGCGCGTGAAGCGTAATTTCGGCATGCCGAATCCGGAGGGGTATCGGAAAGCGCTGCGGTGCATGAAGATTGCGGAGAAGTTTGGCCGGCCAGTGATCAGCTTTATTGATCTACCGGGCGCGTATCCGGGATTGGGCGCCGAAGAGCGCGGCCAGGGCGAAGCCATTGCGCGCAATCTGCTGGAAATGTCGCGCCTGCGTGTTCCGACCATTTCTGTCATCAGCGGTGAAGGCGGGTCGGGCGGAGCCTTGGCGCTGGCTGTGAGCGACCGTGTGCTGCTGCTGGAGAATGCGCTGTATTTCGTGATCACGCCGGAGTCATGCGCGGCCATTATGTGGCGGGATGCAGCCCAGAAGCAACTTGCCGCCGAGGCGATGCGCATCTCAGCAGAAGAAGTGAAGGGGCTGGGCTGCGTGGATGAGATCATTCGTGAACCGGAAGGCGGCGCACATGCGGACCCGGAAACGGGGAAGGGATTGGTGGGGGCTGCGCTCACGCGGCACTTGCACCAATTACTGCAGAAACCGGTGGACGACCTGGTGGTTGAGCGGCAGCAGAAGTTCCGCACCATTGCGCGCTTTTATTCGGAAGGCTGATTGGGTGAGAAACCTCTTAGGACGGCAAATTCCGTTTGAACATGCCGCCGGCAGGGGGTGCACGCAATGAGTGCGCCTTCACAGCATAAAGTTCGTGCTTACCTGGTTTTTCTTGCAACCCTTGTTTATTACTTTCTGGCAAGCTCGGTTGCGCATCGTGCTGCGCCCGGTTGGGTTTCCGATGGCAGGGTTCCGCTTGTTGAGCAGTTGACGCTCGCTATTCTGCTGCTGGCCGGCTTTTCGCTTATCGGCCGCTGGGTTGATGCACAATCGCACACGCTGGCCAAGCAGGGCTTTCCTCTGCGCGAAGGCTGGTTGAGCGAGGTACGGCTGGGCACAGCCCTGGGTTGGGCGATTGCAATTGTGTGCGTGCTGCCACTTACCGTCATCGGCGGGATCGCTGTCCGATTTCATTTTGAGTTGGCTGCATGGATATGGTGGTTCGCCGATCTGCTTTTCTTTGCCGCTGCGGCTCTTGTGGAAGAGGTGGCCTTTCGCGGCTATGGGTTCCAGTCGCTTGAACGCGCGGTGGGATCGACGGGTGCGGTTATTGTTTACTCGCTGTTCTTCACGGTTCTGCAGGCCACGCAGACTGGTTCAAGTCTGGCCAGTGTGGCCGTTTCATTGGTCCTTTCGGTCCTGCTTTCCATTGCCTATTTGCGCACACGGGCACTTTGGCTGAGTTGGGGACTGAACTTTGCGTGGCATGCAAGCCGCGCGGTACTCTTCGGGCTTGTCGTAGCTGGTGTCAGCTCTCATTCCTCGGTTGTACAAGGCGATCCACTTGGCCCCTGGTGGTTGACCGGAGACGGTTTCGGCCTGGACGGTTCATGGCTGGCATTCCTGGTGCTTCTGGCCGTGATTCCGCTGGTCTACTCGCTGACGCGGGATCTGGATTTTCAATACAACGTGCCGGTTATCGTTCCGGGTGGAATTCCGGTGGATCTTGATGCAGCGGCGCGCCGACAGCACGAAGCCGCCATGGGCCCAGAGACTCCGGCGGAGCCGCAACTTGTACAAATTGCTGGGGCGCAACAGTCTGTCGACTCCGCCAGCGACTCGCCTGTGAAATCCGGAGAAACTGCGCAATCGTCTGACCCCTCGGCAAGTTAGTTTACTGTTGCAGTTTCCTCAAACTTGAATTTCGTTTACCTCTTGTACATTTCACGGGTTTTGAGCCATCCTTGTACCACTCACGGGAGGCTCCATGCCCGGCGCATGTGTAATTCGTCCGCGCCATTTTTCACGGAGATTGAATGCCCGCAGGAGTGTGTCCGCAGCGGGTGTCTTTTTCATGGCGCTCGGCGTGCTTGCGACTCCGTCGCTGGTTCGGTCGCAGGCGATCACGATTGATACGCGCACGGGCACGCAAATCCATACCAATGGCGCACCGGTGGACCGACGCTTTGCTCAGATCACGCCAACGGATGTGAAGCTTTCCAAGGTCAGCCTGAATTCCAAAACGAAGCTTGAACTGATCCGCCTGCTACAGGCAGACCAGGGCTTTGCCATGAGGCCTTTCCCGCGTGGCCATAGTGGTTTGAAGCTTGAAGCGAACGGCCTGCTGAAACCCGCCGGTGAAGACTACCTTTCGATGGTGACCAGGGAGGGTTTGAGTGCCAAGCCGGGTGATCGGCTGGTTATTACCGACATCAAGATTGAGCACAACAAAATTGTCTTTTCACTGAACGGCGGTCCAGACCTGAAGCATCGCTTTCTGCGTCATATTCAACTTGGTACGGGTCCGATGACTTCGCCTGTTGTACAGGACGGCAATGACGGAGAGCCTACGGGCGCGCGCCTGACACTTGAATTCAAGGGCGGTGTTCCAGAAATGACGGGCAAAGATGTGAAAGCCCTGCTCGCTCCACTGATTTCGTTCGACGTGAAGACCCCGATTCAGGCATTTACAGACACGCTGCCACCCCTGCTGAAGAACGCAATTCTGGATCACCATGTGCTGGTGGGAATGACCACCGATATGGTCCTGTTCGCCAAAGGCGAGCCGGACCACAAGATGCGTGAAATTGAAGGCCAGATGCCCTTTGAGGAGTGGATCTACGGAAAGCCTCCCAAGGATGTGGAGTTTGTCCGCATCAACGGAAACCGGGTAATCCGCGTGGAAATTGCCAAGATAGGCGCGCCGTTGAAGATTTTTGATACGGATGTGGTTGAAGGGATGATGAGGACGGACGGCACGCCACTGCAGCCTGGTGATCCGAAAGGTGTCCACACGGTCGAGTTGGGCGATGTGCACCGCAATCCGGACACACAGGCGCCGGCGCCGCCGCCCACGCTACGAGGTGAGGGCGAAACGCTTCCGGCCAACAGCCAGCGCGACAACAATCCGAACGCGATGAGGCCGGTGCGATTCCCAGCGGAGAGGCCGAACGACCAACCGGGCTATGACACGCCTGCAGATACATCCGCACCGCAGCCTTCGGCCAAGCCCGCGACAACTCAGCCGGCCGGCACTCCTGTGCAAGGGGCTCCGTCGGATTCGCAGCCAGCAACAACTACCCCTCCCGCGAGTTCGCCGGCGCCGGAAAATCTGACTCCAGCGACACCGACCGAGTAACCCCCTCTGAAGTCTGCTTCATGTAAACTGGAGGTGCGAGTCCCGCTTGCTCCCTTCACAGGAAGAAGTCTTGAGGTGACCGCGCCGTCGAAGCCGCGCGCACATCGCGTTGCGCGTGTGAGCAGAGTCAGTCCACGAAGGAGAAACAAAGAGAATTATGGCTAAGATTGCCAAGACCGGTGACCGCAAGAAGGTCATGGACACGACGAAGTCAACCGACTGCCCCAAGTGCAGCAAGCCAACGCGCATTGTGAAGCGCGTGAAGGACCGCGAACGCGGCGTGCCTGGAGGAGTTTATATCTCCTGCTCTGCCTGTGAGTTCTTCGAGAAACTTTAAGTAAAACATCCAGTTCAAGCGATACAAGAGCCCGGCAAAGAGCCGGGCTTTCGCTTTTGGTGAGTGCGGGGCAACCAGATATTGGGTTGCAGCGTGTGTCCGTGGGGATACTCGCTCGTCAGGGACACTTCAGCTTTGCCAGGTTTTGTCTTTTGAGTTGCAGAGCTGCTCAAGATTGCACTGGTCGCATTTGGGCTTCCGCGCGTCGCAGACTTTGCGGCCGTGATGAATCATCTGGTGCGAAAAGCTGATCCAACGGTCCCGAGGCAGGACTTTCATTAGTTCCTGCTCCACTTTCTGTGGTGTGTCGCCTTTGGCCAGGCTGAGCCGCCGGGCGATGCGGAAGACGTGCGTGTCCACCACCACGCCTTCGGCCTTGCCGAAGCAGACGCCGAGGACTACGTTGGCAGTTTTACGGGCGGCGCCGGGTACGGTGATGAGTTCGTCGAGAGTTTGCGGGACTTTGCCGCCGAAGTCTTCACTGATTTTTTTGCCCGCGCCTTGAATGGACTTGGCCTTGTTGCGGAAGAAGCCGGTGGTCTTAATGAGCTCTTCAAGTTCAGGCAGAGAAGCTTTGGCCATGGCCTGCGGAGTGGGGAAGCGCTTGAAGAGCGCGGGTGTGACCATGTTCACGCGGACGTCAGTGCATTGCGCAGAGAGGATGGTCGCGACGAGAAGCTCCCAGGGCGAGCGATGATTCAGTGCGCACTCGACGTCGGGGTAGGCTTCGTCGAGACCCTCGAGAATAGCGGCGACGCGGTCGGGGGCGAGGTCTTTGCGAGTCGCCTTCGGTGCAGTATTGTTCGCTGCTGATTTGGACGGAGTCATGTTCGTGTTTTTCCTGGATAGTTGCAGAGGGCTACAACTTACCGCTTGTCCAATCCGTCAGCTTGTCGAGGGGTAGGCGTACGCCGAGGAAGAACTGGCCGAAGAGTGCGTACTCCGCGCTGACTTCGTCGAAGCGCATCTCGTAAATGAGTTTTTTGAAGATGACGGGATCGTTGGCGAAGAGGTCGACACCCCACTCCCAGTCGTCCATGCCGATGGAGCCAGTGATGATCTGCTTGACGACATCGGCGTAACGGCGGCCGATCATGCCGTGCAGATGCATCATGCGTTGGCGCTCGGCAAAGGGAACGGTGTACCAGTTCTTGTTTTCGCCGCGCTTGCGGTCCATGGGGTAAAAGCAGAGGTACTTGGCTTCCGGCACAGAAGGGAAGATGCGTGGTTTCATGGCTTCCGCTGCCCGCTGCATGGAGGCTTCGACGTCGGCGTTCCACTCAGGTGTATGCGGTTCCAAGCCCTTTGACGCAGCCGCCTCCCACGTCTTGCGGCTGGACTCATAAAGCCCTAGCTCGACGACGGAGACGTAAGAGTGGCGGAGGTCAAGATAGTCGTAGAGCCTGGTCTGTGCGAGGTCGAGCTCGATTTGATTCAGCGCTTCAAACGATTCGCGAAAATGGACCAGGATGAGGTCGCCTTTGTGGCCGAGTTGCGAGAAGATGGCAGTTTGCACTTTGCCGGACGCGTCGCACTCGAGCTTCTTAAGCAAGGCACTAAATTCGGCAATCATCTGAGAACGTTCGTCCGGCGCGGAGGCGCGCCATTTAGCCCAATCAAAGTGGAAAAACTGATGCAGGGTTGCGGAGCCTTCAAGGGTCAATGGAACAGCTGGAATCTCTGGCAAGAATCACCTCGCGTGAATACCTTATGGTACCAAGCGTGTGCGTGCCGTTTACAACTCACATGCGCAGATCGCTCTGAAGGCTTGCAGCGGCGGCAGGAGCTGGTGCGTATTGCTGGCCCCACGCCTTCATCGCCATCAAGATTGGATTGAGGGCGCGGCCTTTCGCTGTGAGCAGATACTCCGGGCGCGGCGGATGGTGAGAATAAAGACGGCTGGTGAGGATTCCGTGAGCTGTCAGTTCCTTGATCCGAGCGGAGAGCACAGTCGGCGTCAGTCCGGGCAGGCTTGCCTCAAAGTCCTGGAAGCGGCGCGTGGGGTGGAGGAAAAGATCGCGCAGGATAAGAATTGTCCATCGGTCGCCGATGATGTCGAGGGTGCGCGCGATGGAACATCGCATGGAGTATTTTCTCGCCACGGAAGCACCTCAGAGGAGCGATGGAATGCGGTAACTCATATAAAACATAGTGACTCAGATAAATATACCACTACGCTGTTAAGGAAACTTGCGGGAATTTTGTGCTTTTGGTTCTGCATGCGGTGCGGCGTGGTTCAATCGCAGTAGTCTGCCGATATACTCGCTTCAGCATGAGTGAAAAGATCATCGCCCTCCTGGTTGCTTTTATTACGAATGTGATTGTCACCGGAGGCTACGGTGGCGTGGCCCTGTTAATGGCGATCGAGTCGGCCTGCATTCCGCTGCCCTCCGAGATCATCATGCCGTTCGCCGGTTACGTTGTGTATCTCGGCCACATGAATCTTTGGATTGTCGCCACGGCTGGCGCCATCGGCTGCAATCTAGGTTCCGTTGTTGCCTACTGGATTGGCGCCAAGGGTGGACGGCCGCTGGTGGAGCGCTACGGCCGCTGGGTGTTGATGAGCCGTCATGATCTGGACCGTATGACGCGGTTCTTTTCGAAGTACGGAGCCATCACTGTTTTACTTGGCCGATTGCTCCCCATAGTGCGCACGTTTATCGCGTTTCCTGCCGGCATTGCGAAGATGCCGCAAGTGAAATTTCACATTTATACCTTTATCGGCTCATGGCCGTGGTGCTATGCGCTGGCTTACGCCGGGATGAAGCTTGGCGAAAAGTGGCATACCGATCCGCGCTTCGAGGAGGCGTTTCACCGTTTCCATCTTGGCGTTGAGGTTGTGCTGCTGGCGGGCGTCATCTGGTTTGTGTGGTCGCATTTGAGGCGTGCGCGCGCTGAATCGGCTGCCGGCCCTATGTGAGGCGAAGCATGCACTTACAGCCGTACATTTTCCGAACTCAAGAGAAACGAAATCGCAGCACTTAAATACTCCGTACTGGACAAAGGAAGGATAAAGAAGATGGCAACAGCAAAGAAAGGCGGTTTGAAGAGTGGAACGCGCAGAGTTTCTGCAAAGTCCGTTGCGAAGAAGACCGCCAAGATGAAGGTAGCTCCCGCGCGGGGCAAACTTGGAGTGATGGTTGTGGGCCTTGGCGCCGTCGCCACCACGTTTATCGCCGGTGTGGAAGCGGTTCGCCGCGGGCTTGCCGAGCCCATTGGTTCGCTTACGCAGATGGGCACCGTCCGCCTGGGCAAGCGCACCGACAACAAATCTCCGCTCATTAAGAAATTTGCGCCTCTGGCTGATTTGAATGACGTTGTCTTTACCGGCTGGGACATCTTCAAGGACAACGTGTATGAGTCGGCGGCGCACGCCAATGTACTGGACAAGGAACTCCTTGAGAAGTTGAAGCCCTACCTGGAGAAGATCAAACCGATGCCGGCAGTGTTCGACCAGCATTACGTGAAGCGCCTGAGCGGCACGCACGTAAAGAAGGGCAAGAACAAGAAGGACCTTGCCGAGCAAGTGCGGGCCGATATCCGGGCGTTCAAGAAGACCGTGAACCGTGTGGTGATGATCTGGTGTGGATCCACCGAAATCTTCCTTGAACCCACAGCGGTGCACAAGTCGATCAAGGCTTTTGAAAAGGGTTTGGAGAACGACGATCCCGCCATTGCGCCGTCACAGATCTATGCCTATGCCGCGCTCAGCGAAGGTGTGCCGTTTGCCAACGGAGCGCCCAATCTGACCGTCGATGTACCGGCAATGATTGAGCTTTCGAAGAAGAACAACGCACCCATCTGCGGCAAGGACTTCAAGACGGGCCAGACGTTTATGAAGACGGTGCTAGCGCCGGCCTTCAAGGCGCGCCTGCTGGGTGTTTCCGGCTGGTACTCCACCAACATACTGGGCAACCGCGACGGCGAAGTTCTGGACGATCCGGAATCGTTCAAGACGAAGGAAGAGTCCAAGCTGGGCTCACTGGAGTACATCTTTCAGCCTGAACTGTATCCGGTGCTCTACAAGGACATCTACCACAAGGTCCGCATTAACTACTATCCGCCGCGCGGAGACAACAAGGAAGGCTGGGACAACATTGATATCTTCGGCTGGCTGGGCTATCCGATGCAGATCAAGGTCGACTTCCTTTGCCGCGATTCCATTCTTGCCGCGCCCATTGCGCTCGACCTCGTCCTGTTCCTTGACCTGGCCAAGCGCACACCTAGCCTTCGTTCGCTCGGCATTCAGGAGTGGTTGAGCTTCTACCTCAAGTCACCGCAAGTGGCTGAAGGGCTCTATCCCGAGCACGACCTGTTCATTCAGCTCATGAAGCTGAAGAACACTCTGCGCCACATTATGGGCGCGGAACTCATCACGCATCTGGGCCTGGAATACTACGACTAGGCACCTGCGGTGCGGCAGACCTTTACGTGCCGCAATGAGAAGCCCCACCTTGCGGTGGGGCTTCCTTTCTTGTGCGGATCGAGGCCTATTTCTTTTTAGCGGATTGCTTGGCGGTGATCAGGCTGGCGATCTTGGCGTAAGTGGCCGCGGGCACAATTCCCCTGGTCTTGAGCTGGGTCTTGTTGGCGTAAGGCCGGCCAGCGACAATCTTTCCTGCGTAGACGTCGCCAACGCCTGGCAATGCCTTGAGCTGGTCGAGGGTAGCGGTGTTGATGTCCACAAGGTTGCTTGCGGCGGCAGCTGCCTTGGGTGCGGCAAGAAGCACGGCAGTGCTGCTGAGGGGCTGAGCGTGGAGTGTTGCGGCTGGGAGGGCAGTAAAGAGCATGCCCGCAACGAGGCAGAGGATTGCGGAGCAGAGTTTTCTTGATTTCATTGTTTCTCCTCGAGTTTCCGTCACGCTGCGGAATCTGAACCCGGGTGATTTGTGCCGTCCGCAGTGCCGGCACACTATTCTTTTCGCACAACCGGTTGGCCTGCGGCAATTGAATCTTTGATTGACTTTGAAATTGTTCATTTTGAAAAGCCACTTTGGCTGTCCAGGGGATAAGGAGGCGCGTCCAGCAGGTGCACCGAGTAAGCGTGTGGCGCATTTCTAGAGGGTGAACTGTTGCACGAGGGAGAGCAGCTGCATCGCGGACTGCTCGAGATGCTTCCCGGTGGTTGAAATCTCTTCCGCGGAGGTAAGGGAAGCGGAAGCGAGCAAAGCAACTTCTTCCACATTGCCCGCAATCTGGCTGCTCATGTCCGATTGTTCACGTGCAAATTCCGCAGTTTCGCGCGTCAGCGACTCGGTGCGAATGGAGCCCTCAATGATCTCCTCGAGCATCCGCTGAGCCTCTCCGGTCCGTTCCTGACCTTGGTCGACATTTGTTCTGCCGATGTTGATTGCAGAGGTGGTACTGGCGGTTTCCAGTTGAATACCCTCGACCATGGCCGCAATCTCCTCCGTCGCGGTGCGTGTATGCTCTGCTAATCGCCGCACTTCACCTGCAACCACGGCAAATCCTCGCCCATGCTCGCCCGCGCGGGACGCTTCAATGGCCGCGTTCAGTGCCAGCAGATTGGTATTCTCTGAGATCTCCCGTATCGTGGTGACCACTTTGCCGATCTCTTTTGAGCGTTCGTCCAGACGACCCATCAAGCTCTCGATTGTGGAGCTGGAGCCGGCGATTTGGATCATCGATGCAGAGGCTTTGGCCATCACCTGGTCGCCGCTTGTAGCGGAATCGAGAGCCACGCGGCATGCCTCCGCAGCTTGCTGCGAGTTTCCGGCGATGGACTGGCTTTTTGCTGCCAGGGTTCGTGTGGCGGAGAGCACTTTCTGAATGAGGTCGGATTGCCTGTGACAATTTCCAGCGGTGCATGGGACGTGCCGTGCAAGTTCTGCAGCGACCTTTTCAAGACTTGTGGCCGCATCGGTAATGCTGGCGAGAATGTTGTGAAACTCGCCAACGGTGCGATTGAGTGCTTCACACATCTGTCCGGTTTCGTCCTTTTGGGTCACTTCGACCTGCACCGTGAGGTCGCGCCGCGAGAGCCGTTCAAGCGCTTGCCAGACATGCACGACTGGATGCCCGATTAAATGAGCAAGCCGCCAGGCCATCAGCAGATTCAGGACGAAGGTGGCAATCAGCATGGATACAACGACGCGCTGCAGGGTACTGGCCAGATGTTCTGAATGACGGAGTTCGACAGGGTGGGCGGACTGCGTTCCGGTCACGTTGATCGCTTCGGGGGCAGGCGACTCGTCCTGAATCATGCGAATTTGATGGATGCCGACGATGGCTACGAGCCCGAGGCTCAATGTGAAGAGGAACATCCAGCCAAAGGAAATGTAGAGTTTGACCTTGATGGGCAGATCACCGAACCAGTTGAGGCACTTCTTCCAAAGCCAGATCATCGTTTCTTCCTGTGTAGTGAATTCGGAGTGCGCCTTGCGAAGCACCATGGATGACCACAGCGCGACAGTTTGCCTGACGGCGTCGCGGCGAGGTTTAAGCCAAGGAACTTATCGGCTGACAGGAGAAGGGATATGAGGTGAAAAATGAGCAAAAAGGCTGCTGGGAGGTCCTCAGGCAGCTACTGCCTGTGCCAGGCGCTTTACCGAAAGAACGGTGATGTCGTCTTCCTGGCCGAATTCCCTGGCGGCGTCGGCGATATAAAAGGCGGATTGATTGCTGAGGTTGTGGACCCTGTCGAAGCCAAATAGTTCGCCAGCGGCGGAGCGCGCTTCCACCACGCCATCCGAGAGCAATAAAATTCGGTCGCCTGGATGCATATAGAGCCGCATCTCGTCGTATTCGATCTCAGGTAAAGCGCCTAGAGGTAATCCACCGGGCAGTGCAACCTCCTGGCTGTTTAGATAGGGCGCCAGATGGCCGGCATTGGCGATTATCACCTCGCCATCGGCATGAAAGTATGCAGCCTGGCAGGTGGTGTAACTCTCGTTCCCCATCACCACGTGGTTGAGTGCTTCCAATATGCGTGCCGGGCTCTTTTCAGGAATGCGACGGAGCGCACCCATCAGCATGGATACATTCATGGCGGCCTGTAAGCCGTGGCCCGCCACGTCTCCCACAACCACGAGTAGATCTCCATTAGGTATGGGTTCAAGAAAGAAAAAGTCACCCCCCACTTCGCTGGCCGGATTGTAGACCGAGTCCACATCGAAGCCGGGAGTCTCGACGCCTTCGTTGGGAATCATGAGTTCCTGTACGCTGCGCGCCGCGGCCAGTTCGCTGTTGGCGCGTTCACGATCATGCTGAATGCGCAGGAAGCGCCGGAAGATGATGACAACGATCGCAAGCAGGCCGGTGAAGTCAGCAAATGACGCAAAGTGAATGGGGACCATTCCCAGTTGAATCGTCAATGGCGAGTGGTAGGAGCCAGTACCCCAGTCAGTGGTACCGGCCGCGAGAATGGGTTCCGCTAAGCCAACGATTGTGAGTAAGAGGGGAATCAGCAGGAGTCCCGCTTCGAAGTTCCGGCGCAAAGTGGCTGCAATCAGCGTGAGAAAAGTGAACAGGGTCCAGCCGGTCATCCAGAGCAGCGTGCACAAGGCCGCAAAGAGCAGAAAGATGAGAGTGCCCGTCTTGTGACTGCCCACCATACTGAGTGCCGGTCCAACCATGACCAGCACGACGGCCGAGTAGCGCAGCAGTCTGATGTACCAGCGCCGTTTCAGTTCGAGAAAGGCAACAAGGAATTCGAAGTACAGATAGGCAGAGATGACCACCAGTTGGACAACGACAGCCGCGTACCAGAGCTGGTCGAGATGGGCGGTACTTCCCGCAAGATCCACCAGGCCGATAGGCGCCTGAATAAACTCGTGCATCGCCAGCCAGAGATACTCGCGGTGTCCGCGCTGGGTGAAGTAAAGCCATATCAGGAACATGCTCAAGACGGTCAGCAGAATTGCCGTCACCAGGCGCGGCAGCCGCTCGAAGAGACTTCGTGCGGACCACAGTTCCAGCTCGTCCTGCAATTCATCCGGGCTGCCCAGCTTCAACGTGCGAGTGGCGAAGAAGTTGGTGTATGCCGACCAACCGAGCGGAATGAAGATGGTGCGGACCACCAGGGTGAGATTGGTTTCCTCTGGAGGAACATCCAGACTATAAATGCGCGAAATCTCCTGGTAGCGCTCCGCTTTATCACCGTTGGGCCCGGAAGGCTGAATTTCTTTTCCATTGGCGAAGACGGAGAGTCCCGGCCCGCTGGTGCTCATGGAACTAGTGGTGTATTGCGAAACGGGTAGGTTGACCAGCAGCGCGACGGGGCCGTGGTTGGGTGCGAGCTTAATATGCAGCCGGAAGTACACGTTCATCCGGTGATTTGGCGGCCCCACAGGGTCGTTACCGGGCTGATTGCCGCCGAAATTATAGATATCGTCCAGCGAATCGCTGGTTCCGTGTACTTTCCATGTGGAGTCGTCAAAGTCCGGCAGTTCCGCACGCGAGTCGTCGGTCACGCCCATGCGCCAGTTCCTGTCGAGAACCACCGGTGCGCCCATACGTGTTGCGTCAAAGATCACTTTCGGGGCCGAGACGGACACTTTCGGGGTCGCGGGAGGCGGCGCAGGCGAGCCCGCGAGAAGCTTGCCAAGTGCGCCACGGTGCGCAGGATGCTGCGCCTGAAGCACTCGGGGGCCGGCCAGCAGGCACGCTATGACAGCCAGCGAGACTTTGATTCGAAAACGGCCGCGCACCACGCCTCCCATGTAGTTAGTGTTCACCACTTTAAATTCACACCACCCCCCAGACCAAGTATTTCGGCTGGTCCCGGGACGGCAAGGTCGAACCCATCAGAAAAATGAGTGTCTACCATATAAACAGCCGATTTGCGCCCGCTGCCCAACAGGCAGATACTAGCGTCTATATAGAAGGGGGTTCTGCGGCATTTAGCCGATCCGATACCCGGGGAGGTTGGGAATGAGGACAGCGTCTTGTGTGAAAAGTCTGGGAGCACTGTTCGTGCTTGCAGCCACCACTGCGCTTTATGGTCAGGCTGGAGCTCCCGCTACCACCCCTCCAGCCGGCACAGAGCCCACCGCCAGCCAGCCTGCTCCTGGCACTACGCCAGTTACAGGAGATATTCCACCGTCCACCAGCACAGCCGATGCGAAAAAGGATTCGAAGAAGGATGATTCCGATAAGTCGGTCGATCCGGAGAAGGTGGTCGCTGTCGGCAGCGATATGGAGAAGATCAAGCCCGGCTCGGAACAGGACGTAAATGCGGTAGGGAACCGAGACATTGGCGGACGCGGACTTGGCAACTGGTACTCAACCGAGTCTGAAATCAAAATGGGTAAGATGTACGCTTCGGAAATTGAGCGAAGCACCAAGTTCATCACCGACCCAGTCGTGGTTGAGTACGTCAATCGCGTTGGCCAGAACATCGTGAAGAATTCCGACTGCAAGGTTCCTTTCACGATCAAAGTCATTGACTCGGACGAAATCAATGCGATGGCTCTGCCGGGCGGTTTCTTCTATGTCAATTCGGGTCTTATCCTCAACGCGGATGAAGAGGCAGAGCTGGCGGGAGTGATGGCGCATGAAGTTGCCCACGTCTGCGCCCACCATGCGGCGCGCCAGATGACACGCGCCAATTACGCGCAGCTTGGGACCATTCCTTTGATCTTCATCGGTGGATGGACCGGATACGGTATCTACGAAGCTGCGTCGATTGGCATTCCGATTACGTTCCTGCATTTCTCGAGGGAGTTTGAAGCGCAAGCCGACTACCTGGGTGTGCAGTACATGTACCGGGCGGGGTACGATCCGCAGGCCTTCATCAGTTTCTTTGAGAAGATTCAGGCGCTTGAGAAGCGCAAACCGGGAATGGTTGCCCGCGCCTTCAGTGATCATCCGCAAACGCCAGATCGGATTGAGCACACGCAGGAAGAAATTGAACATATCCTGCCGGCACGAGACGAATACACGGTGACCACGTCAGAGTTCAACGACGTCAAGGCGCGTTTGGCACGCATTGAGAACAAGCGCCGCCTGAACGACAACAAGGGCAAGAAGCCGTCCCTTCGGCGTGCCAGTACGGATTCGGGTCAGAACGGCGACGACCGGCCGACGCTCCATCGCCGCGAAGATCAAAACTAAGAGTCTGCGGAGTAGCCGCCGTTGCTGACTTATCCGGCCTGAGATGCCGGCTTGAGGTGTGGGCTTTGCCTACTCGTTCCGAAAGATGTTGCGCACATCGTCAAGAACGGTGAGGGTGACGACCAGAAGAGAACCGGCGAGTCCCAGGAAGAATGCGATCTCAACCAGGTCAATGAGGGCCTTTACAAGAAGCTGCATACATTGAGGTTGCGAGAAAAAGCATTGGCTTTTCGCAAGGTAGAGATAAGGAATTTGTAAGGAGTCCGGGTTGGGTGCCTAGATTCGTGTCGCCGGGAACACTTGACTGACTCGGTCGCTGCCGGGTGGCCGGCTTTTGATGCAGAACCAAACGCGCCAACAACGCAACCCGTTGTGGTGCGCCAGTTTATGGACCCGTTAAATTGCATTTGGTACCTTCGGCTACCGAAAAGCAGTTACCTAAATCCCGTGAAAATCCTGTAATTTCCTGAAAAACCTTGAAGCGACAGGTGAAATCGCGCTATATACAGAAGTACCGGCTCCGTGCCGGCAACAGCCTCAAGGGTGCCAGCCTGTCGAGGCCAGGGGGAATTATGCGTACATCCACGGCCCGTAGCAATCTGCTCGTTCCCGAGATTCGCGAGGTCATGGACATTCGCCAGGCCTCTGATTATCTCGGTATCTCTCCAGATACTCTCTACAAATACGCTTCCGAGGGTTTTGTTCCAGCCTTCAAGCTCGGCAACCGGTGGCGTTTTAAGCGTTCTCGTCTGGACGAGTGGATGGACAGGCAGTCAGACCGCAGCATTACGGCAGGAGAGCCTGAAATCGATCCTGAGATGAAGAAGCCCGTTCGTCCGGCTATGTAACAGAGAGCCAATCAGCTATATGAAAAAACGCAGCCATTGACGGCTGCGTTTTTTCGTTTTTCTCGCATCGAAATACGACCATTTCCCTTGGAACTTCAGCCAAAGGGGCGCCGTGATATACCAATGCAGATGGATCACCTCCGCCGCATCGGCCAGCTGCGCCGCCGGATGACGCGAGCCGGTTTACCAGCTCTGCTTGTAACGCATCTTCCCGACGTCCGTTATCTCTGTGGCTTCACAGGCTCGAACGGGGCGCTTGCATTGACGCGCCGCGCCGCCCGCTTCTTTACCGATGGCCGCTACATTGCGCAGGCCGCGCAGGAAGTGAAGGGCGCAAAGGTTGAAATCGTCTCCGGCGGAGTTGCCATTGCCGCAGTGCAATGGCTCGCAGCACAGGCTGGAATTGAGGGCCTAGCCTACGACACTGGGAATACATCGGTGGCGGACTTCGATCGACTGAAAGCCGCTTTGCCTGCGCGCCTGCGCCGTCGCTTTTTCACGCCGTTGGCCGCGCCGCTCGTGGAGACTTTGCGCATGACGAAGGACGAGGACGAACTGGCGCTCATGCGCGAGGCTGCACTTCTCGGTTGCCGGCTCTTTGACCATATCCTCACCGTGATTCGTCCCGGCATGCGAGAGTTTGAGGTTGCCGCAGAGCTTGAGTATCAGGCGCGGCTGCTCGGGGCCGAAGGTATGTCCTTTGAAACCATTGTCGCGTCAGGTGTGCGGTCTTCCATGCCGCATGGCAAGGCCAGCTCCGCCGTACTGCCGCGCAAGGGGTTTGTCACGCTCGACTTCGGTATAATCCGTGAGGGCTACTGCTCGGACATGACCCGGACCGTTTTCCTGGGTAAGCCAGGTGCAGAAGAGCGCCGCGTGTATCAGGCGGTGCTTGAAGCTCAGCAGGCTGGAGTTGCTGAGGTGGCACAGGGCGCCAGTTGCGGTGAGGTGGATGACGCCGCCCGCAGCGTGCTCCGCAAGGCCGGTTTGGCCGAAGCATTTACCCACTCCACCGGCCACGGGGTCGGCCTGGAGATCCATGAGCCGCCGCGAGTTGGAGCAGGGCAGACGTTCCGGCTTCGAGCGGGCATGGTCGTGACCATCGAACCGGGGGTTTATCTCGATGGCCGTTTTGGCGTCCGTATCGAAGACATGGTCGCCGTAACACAAACTGCAGGTGAGGTGCTGACACCCGCACCGACTGCGCTGATTGAGCTTTGAAACCAGCATCCCGCCCGAATATGAGGCGGGAGAAGAAACAAGGAATGCATGAAACCACAGGATATTCAGGACCTGAAAGAGCTGATTGAGTTCCTCAAGCAATACCAGGTGGCGGAGTTTGATCTGGACCGCGGCGACCTCAAGATTCGCCTCAAGTTTTCCCAGCCAGAGTCTTCATCCACAAGCCTTTCTGAACTGGCGCGCCTGGTTGCCGCCGCTCCGGCTGGACAAGCGGCGCCGATTGCGGTCGCTGCCCCCTCAAGCGCCACCACACCGGCTGCGGCTGCGCCCGTCCAGGAAGATCTGCACATCGTCAAGTCGCCCATTGTGGGTACCTATTACGGTTCACCATCGCCCGGTGCGTCGCCCTTTGTTTCCCCCGGCGATCGCGTGGAAAAGGGACAGGTCATCTGCATTGTCGAGGCCATGAAGCTGATGAACGAGATTGAAGCCGATATCTCCGGCGAGATCGTCAAGTGCCTTGTTACAAACGGCCAACCCATCGAGTTCGGCCAGCCTCTGTTTTCCATGCGCGCAGGCTGAGGTCAGTCCGCGCATTGTTGCTTACCGGCAGGCAAACAGCCTGCTGCACAAATTTCTTGTTTGTTGCGTATTTCTAAAGGTTCTGCATGTTTCGAAAGGTTTTAATAGCCAATCGCGGAGAAATTGCGCTGCGCGTGATCAACGCGTGTCGCGAACTGGGCATTCGCACAGTTGCAATCTACAGCGAGGCTGACCGCAACTCTCTTCACGTCCGATTTGCCGACGAGGCCATCTGCATCGGCCCGCCGCGTCCCGCAGACAGTTACCTCAATGTTCCCGCCGTCATTTCCGCTGCTGAAATCGCTAACGTCGACGCCATCCACCCCGGCTATGGTTTGCTGAGTGAGAACGCGAACTTTGCCGAAGTTTGTCGCGCGTCGAATATCAAGTTCATCGGCCCGCCGCCTGAAGTCACTCGCCTGATGGGCGAAAAGGAAAAGGCTCGGCAGGCAATGAAGAAGGCCAAGGTGCCGATTCTTCCCGGATCAGATGGCGTGCTTTCATCCGCGGAAGAAGCCGCAGAGGTAGCCGCGCAGATCAAGTATCCGGTGATTTTGAAAGCGAAGGCCGGCGGCGGCGGACGTGGAATGCGCATTGTGCGCACGCCTGAGGAACTACCGAACCACTACAACGCCGCAAGCACGGAAGCGGCGAATGCATTTGGCAACGGCGAGCTCTACATGGAGAAGTTTATTGAGCGGCCGCGTCATATTGAGTTTCAGATTCTGGCCGACGAGCATGGCAACGTGCGAACGCTGTTTGAGCGCGAGTGCTCGATTCAGCGGCGGCACCAAAAGCTGATCGAAGAGGCTCCATCGCTGCAAGTGACGCCGAAGATGCGCGAGGAGATCAGCAACACGCTGAATCGCTGCCTCGCAGATATCGGCTATCAGAATGCCGGCACCATTGAATTCCTTATGGATGAGGATGGTGCTCTCTACTTCATCGAGATGAATACACGCATTCAGGTAGAACACCCGGTGACGGAAGCCATTACCGGTGTGGACCTGGTGAAGGCGCAATTGCGAATTGCAGCCGGCGAGAAGCTGTCATCGATTTTGCCGCCGACTCTCGAAATTCGCGGACATGCGATTGAATGCCGTATCAACGCGGAGCATCCGCGGAAGTTTACGCCGTCAGCCGGCAAGATTACAGCCTTCAACGTCCCCGGCGGCAATGGTGTTCGTGTGGATACCGCGCAATATGCCGAAGGCGTCGTTCCGCCGTATTACGACTCTTTGATTGCCAAGCTGATTGTGCACGCGAACAACCGCGAAGATGCGATGAACCGCATGCAGCGTGCGCTCTCGCAGTTCATCGTGCAGGGAATTGATACTTCCATTCCTCTGCATCAAGAAATTTTCGAAGACCCTGATTTCCGCGAGGGCAAGTTCGATACCAAGTTCATGGAAGGATTTCTGGCGAAGCGGGGATGAGGGATTAAGTTCACTAAATCCGACAGGTAACAAGATTAGAGTGTGCGCGGCCCAGCGGGTCGCGCATTTTTTATTTAGGCGGGAATGGAACGTGTTGACCAGAGCATCCGTATCGGTTATATGAGTAGTATGTCTACCGTAGAGACTCTACCTGACGGCGAACGGCTTGACCTCCTGCAAGGTACGCTGGAAGTCCTTATTCTGCGCAGCCTCAAACTCGATACCAATCACGCCTACGGTATCGCGCAGTTCCTCGCGCAGCAGTCGGACAGCGAATTTGTCGTGGATAATGGCTCCCTCTACCCCGCGCTTCAGAGGTTGCTTCAGCGCAAGTGGATCTCGGCTCAATGGAAGACCTCGCCCAATGGCCGCCGTGCCCGTTATTACAGCCTCACGCCGGAGGGTCGCAAACAGCTGATAAAGGCAACGAGCAAATGGGAGCGTTTTGCACTGGCCATGGCGCGTGTCCTGGCGCCGGAGGGGTAGGCGCATGGGACAGTGGTGGTCAAAAGTGAGGCGCATGTTCGGTAAGAAGGATGAGCTGTCGTCTGAACTGCAACAGGAGATGAATGCGCATCTCGGTTTTATGATCGACGAGAACCTGGAACGAGGCATGAGCCCGGATGAGGCTCGTAGCGCGGCGAGGCGAGAGTTTGGAAATCGCGCGAATGTTGGTGAAAAGTCTGTTGAGAGCTGGCAGTTTTCATGGCTTGAGGCGCTACTTCGCGATCTGCGCTACGGTGCTCGCGGTATCGTGCGCGCTCCGCTCTTCACGCTCATCATCGTGGCCACTCTCGCCGTTGGTATCGGCGCCAATACCGCCATTTTCAGCGCTGTTTATGCAGTTCTACTCAAGCCGCTACCTTTCCCCTCGAGCGAGCGCCTTGTCTGGATGGGAGAGGATACGCCCAGCGGGAGCGGCATCAGCGTTACGTGGCTTAACTTCAAAGCCTGGCAGAAGCAGAATCATTCCTTCGTTGCGATGGCAGGCTTTCAAGGAGCAGATCACACACTTACCGGCCGTGGTCAGGCGGTGCTCACACACGCCGGGGTTGTGACCAGCGACTTTTTGCCGCTATTGGGTGCGCGTCCTACACTGGGCCGACTGTTTACTGTCGCGGATGACGATCCACATGCGCCCGATGTGGCGATCGTGAATTCAGGCTTCTGGGTGAAGACCCTGGGTGCCGATCCAAATATCGTTGGCAAGACAATCACGCTGGATGGAAAGGCAGTGACTGTCATTGGTGTGCTTGGGCGCGATACCGGTTTCTTCCTTCGCCCTAAGGACTACTATCTCCCTTTGCGTCCCACACCGCAGGAGGCATCACAGCGCGACGCGCACAACTCCATGCGCGTGATTGGACTGCTTAAGCCTGAAGTCACACTGGATGCTGCGCGTGCGGACATCAACACGATCATGCAGCGGCTCGCGAAGAGTGATCCGGGACCAGAAAATGACCATCGAGTTCATGCGCAATTCCTCACCATTCAGACGATAGGGAACCTGAAACAGACGTTCTATCTGTTAATGGCGGCGGTAAGCCTTGTGCTCGTTCTTGTCTGCGCGAATATTGGCGGGCTATTACTGATTCGCGCAACCACTCGCGCACGTGAGCTTGCCAT
This sequence comes from uncultured Acidobacteriaceae bacterium, assembly GCA_963814335.1. Classification (GTDB taxonomy): domain Bacteria; phylum Acidobacteriota; class Terriglobia; order Terriglobales; family Acidobacteriaceae; genus Telmatobacter. The sequence goes on from CAWFCO010000006.1 coordinate 680,415, forward strand.
TCGCACGGCCATTGGTGCCGGCCGCAGCCGGCTCATCCGGCAACTGCTGACGGAGACTTTGCTGATTGCTGCCATTGGGGGCGCCTGCGGAATTGGACTCGCGGCAATCTCGCTTCATCTTCTGCAGTCTCTGGGGCCGCGCAACATTCCAAGGCTTACTGAAGCCGGATTGAACTGGCCGGTGTTGCTTTTCGCCTTCGTGTTGACACTTGCCGTTGCATTGATCTGCTCGCTTGCTCCTGTGATGAGCGTTCGGAAAGTGAGCCTGTCGATCCTTATCAAAGAGGGCGCTGCCGGATCAGGAAGCAGCAGCGCAGCACACGCACTGAGAAGTGGGCTTGTCATCGCGGAGATTGCCGTGGCGGTGGTGCTGCTGTTCTCTTCGGGCATGTTGGTGCGTAGTCTCTGGGCAGCGGAGAATGTGAATCCAGGGTTTGATTCAAACCATGTTCTGGCGTTGGAACTTCAATTGCCGAACGCACTCTATGCGAGTGACGGAGCCGTCCTTGATTTTTATCAGCGGCTGGAAAATGCGCTGCATGCGCAACCGGGAGTAGACTCTGTGGGCGCTGTGAATTGCCCACCTGCCGCGGGTGATTGCGGAGACTGGTGGTACTCCGTTGCAGAAAAGGCGGCACCCAGTAAGAATGATGTCCCCTTCACGCTGGTCAATAGCGCTGACAGTTCTTACTTCAGCACGATGCACCTTCCCATCCTCGCAGGACGCGCGCCGTCGCAGCAGGACACAGCATCGAGTCCGCGCATAGTTGTGATCAATAACGTGATTGCGCACAGATGGTGGGCCAATCCGCAGGCTGCGCTTGGGCAGCACATCAAGTTGGGTGGTCCTTACATGAAAGGCCCGGAGCTTGAAATTGTCGGTGTTGTGGGGAACGTACCTCAATTTGGCCTGGATGAAGAACTGCAGCCGCAAATCTATCTTCCAGCGGCGCAGCGCGTGAGCAACTCAATGGTTGTAATGATGCATGTGAATGGTTCGCCGGAGAGTCTGATGCCGGCGGTGCGGCGGGTTCTGTCAGGCATTGACAGTAATGTGCCTATCCAATCGCTTAAAACAGCCAACCAGTGGCTGGGATCCACACTGGAACGGCGACGTTTCATCACGTTGTTGCTGGCGCTGTTTGCCTCCATTGCTGTTGTGCTTGCGGCAATTGGCTGCTACGGCGTATTGAACTTCTGGGTTAACAGCCGCAGACAGGAAATCGCCATCCGCATGGCGATGGGCGCAAGCACAGCGGCCATTCTTGGGCGAACCGGAAAGCAGGTTGTCCGGTTGGGCATCACGGGACTGGCCGTTGGAGTTGCGATGAGCTGGGGCGCATCACGCTGGCTGAGTAATGAACTCTTCAGCGTCTCAGCACGCGACCCGTTCATGTTCGCAGCAGCAATTATTCTCACGGCCCTTCTGGTTTTGATTTCAGCTGTACTCCCGCTGTGGCGTGCGGCGCAGGTAGATCCCATTACGACGCTGCACGAAGTCTGAATACGCCCATCGCTATTCTTCAGGGGGTGTAGTGGTGCCAGGCTTACCGGCTTGTGGAAGAACGCTGTCAAGGCCTACGCGGAAGTGGGGCGCCTTGTATTCCTTTGGCAAATATTTTTCGGGAATGGTCGTTTGATTCCCGTCGCGCACGTTTGCATAATGCGATGACATAATCTCGATACCCGCCTCATTGAATTTGTCCTGAATCTTCTGGTGCAGGTCGGAATAGGTCTGGGCCATCTTGCTGGGCTGGTCCGTGTATGCGTTGATCTCGTAATGCACATAGAAGTCGTCAAGCGCCGTCTGAAAGACAAAGGGCTTCGGCTCTTTCTTGATGTCCTCGCATTCGGCTGCTGCGTCCAATAAGAGCTGATGCACGGTGCGCCAGGGTGCGTCATAACCAATAGTCACTTCAGTATGCAGGATGAGCCCTTCTTCACGAGCTGAAGCGCTGAAGTTGATGATGTGACTGTTGAGGACCATCGCATTGGCGATAGTTATCTCGACATTTTTAATGGTGCGGATGCGCGTGATCAGAAGCGTCTTCTCCATCACGTCGCCGATGGTGTCGGCGATCTTAACGCGGTCGCCCACCGTGAATGCGCGCATGTAAGTGAGGATTACGCCTGCCACCACATTGGCCACGGCAGATGTGGATCCCAAAGAAAGCAGCACGCCAAGAAAAATGGATATACCCCGGAAGGCGCTTGAACTTGATCCGGGTAGATAAGGGAAGATGATAACCGCGGCAAGTATCAGGATGAGAACCCGGACAATCTTATAGGTAGGCTCAGCCCACTCCGGATAGAAATTGGGTATTTCGATTGTGCCTTTGCCAATCTCAGTAAAGATGATGCGGACGAACTTGATGATGTACAGCGCAATGACTGCAAAAACTGCAATGAAGAAAACATTGGGCAGATAGGCCAGGACCGCATTGCCCGCCACACGGAGCGCAGAGAGCACATAGTCAAGCAGCAGATGCGCATAACCACGCGTCCAAGGGAAAAAACCGAGGACCACCGACGCGTAAATATAAATGACTACCAGCGAGATGGCGAGCCGTAACAGCCGCGCAAGGGCGATTGCGAAGCCAGTGATGCGCCCAGCGGGAAGAAGCTCGAAGCTTTGAATACGCCATGAACGGATAATGGTGCCGCGCCAGGAATGCAGTTTGACGTAAATCTGGCGGAAGACCAGCCCGAGGAAACGGAAGAAGAGAATCAGGAGCGCCGTGGCTATAAGCGCATAAACCACTCCAAGGCTGAGGGACTTGATGCTGTATTCATGGCGGAAAGTTTCGAGTGCGTCATTGATGCGCTGGGTGTAATCCATGGCCAGCATTTGTCGCGTCGTGTTGGCGGAGGCAGCGTCCTGGTCGGTTACGCTCATGACCACCAGGCTGCCGGCCATGATGTCTGAAGTGTTCTCTCCGTCTGCGACCGTGAGCGGCTTGCTCTTCAGCTCCACATCCTTCGAAATGCCTTCGAGTCTGCGCTGAATGGCTTGTGCGCGCGCTTCTGCCGTAAAGGAAAGAGCCCCCCTCACGGAAAAGAGTGTTTGACCATGCAGCGTTATGGGGGCCATCGGGACCGTTTTTTGGGCTACCGGGGCCGGCGCTGAATCGGTTTTTGCCGCGACGGGGTGATCAGGGGACGGTTTGGGCGGGGCGGCGCTGCCGGGCCGGGACATGGCCAAGAGAAGGCCCAGTGCGAAGCAAATGCATAGATTTCCGGGATTTAAGCGTTTAATAAGGTCAGGCATCTCCCTTAAGCCTCGCAATCATGATTTCGTACGACGCACCCTCGATGCAACAACCAAACTTTGGTCTGGCTGATACGCTCGTTGAGCTTTACGCACTATCAGTTCATCGGTAGAGTGTTGCCCACACCCCCAATCGGGAGGAAACTCCTATGAATCTGCTTTCCAGTCTCCCTCAGGTAATTACTGCAATCGGCGGTCTCGGCACAGCGGCCTTTGGCCTTGTGGATGCGACGAAGGTATTCAATGGCGGCGTAAATCGCTTCGGTTTTGCACGCATTGAAACAACAATCAAGTCGCTTACCCCCGGTGTACCAGCCTCGGGCCTCTCACAGCAGCGCATGCTTGGAACGTTGCGAGCTAATTGGTACAACGGCAAACATCTTGACGACCAGAAGTCTATCGCAAAATCACTCATCAAAGTGTCCCTGTCTCCCGCAAACGCCAAGGATGTTGCCTCTGTTACTGGGCAGGATGCAACGATCCTGGGTGAAGTGGCAGCAAACATTGCGAGCGGCACACCGCTCTCACAGGCGCAGAGCGATGTGTATGCACGCTTCGACTTTGTGGTCACGGCCATGCTTGATGAGGTATACCAGGACGCTGACCAGGCCTTCACGAATGGGGCCCGGACCGTGGCAGCTTTCTTCGCGCTTTTGCTGGCAATAGTGGGCGGATGGACGCTGGTAGGCGGACCATTTGGAAGCTATCTGGCAAGCATGTCCATGCTGCAGGCCGTTGCGGTAGGACTGTTGGCCATACCTCTTGCTCCCATCGCCAAAAATCTTTCGAGCGCGCTGGTGGCTGCGGTAAACACGATGCAGGTTTTGAAGAAGTAGGTGGGCTATGACGCGATTTCTCGATGTGCGTATGCACCCGGTGGGTGGCGAGTTGGCCGGACAGGTCTCCGTTTTCCAGGGGACGGACATCGGCAACTACACGGGCATGCTCCTGGGTGATCTGCTGTCGCAAGTCAACGGTCGGCACGTCTTTCTGGTGGCGCATGGGTTCAACGTAAATCGGGCGGACGGCATCGCCTGCCTGGCGAATTGGGAAAAGCTGTTGCAATTGCAGGAACCGGCGGTCTTTCTGGGACTCCTCTGGCCGGGGGACTCCGTCTGGGCTCATGGATTGGACTATCCCTCTGAACCGCGGGTCGCCAATAACGCGGGCAAGCTCATTGCGCAATTCCTCGATGCGAACTTTGGCGGCGCGAGCAGCATTTCGCTTGCTTCGCATAGCCTGGGCGCACGCGTTGTGCTTGAAACGGCGCAGCAGATGAAGCGAGGGCTCAGGCGTGTCATTTTGATGGCTCCGGCAATTGACGACAACTGCCTGACAACAGAATTCAGCGGTGCAGCGGCGCACGCGGAAGCCATTTCAGTTCTCGCGTCGAAGAAGGACACGGTTTTGTCTGAGCTCTTCCCAATGGGTAATTTCTTCGCAGGCATTCTCACAGCGGGGCATCCATGGTGGCGGGCCGCATTGGGCCACTCCGGACCAGCGAATCCAGCCCCTTCGAATTTTGTCTCTCCACATCAGATTCCTGACAATTGGAGCTTCAATCACGGCGACTATCTGCTCATCAGCCAACCGGCCGCGCCTGCGTTGCCATTGCCAGCGTATGTTCCGCCCAATGGCTCACCGGTCTTTGCGCCGGATGTGAGCCCAGGAGGACAGCCGATCTGGGGCTGGCAGTCTGCGTTTACCGCCGCGTTTGCCTCTACGCGATTGCGGTAGTTCCTCCGGCAGACCGAGCCGACGCGAAGCATGTTGAACTGTGTATGCTTCTTTGTGCCGGTTGCGCGTGGATTTCGTCGCAGCGGTTTAAGAAGTCGTCCTCAGGGGGAATCAACATCGCTGTGAGTTCGAAAGCGGGATTTCGTGTAGCTCTATGTTCGTTGTGTGTGGCTCTTCTGGGAGCAACTGTCCATGCCCAGTCCAATGTGGACTGGCCGGTGTACAACGGCGGCTCAAACGGAGATCACTACTCCCGCCTTGACCAAATTAATCGCGGGAACGTAAATAAGCTCACTGTCGCTTGGAAGTTCGACACCGGCGAAAAAGGCGGCATTCAAACCAATCCCCTCATCATCGGAGGTGTGCTCTTCGCATACACGCCGACAGCGAAGGTAATCGCGCTCGACGCTATGACCGGCAAACAAATCTGGCGTTTCGACTCAGGCGTGAAGAGTTCGCAGCCAGCCCGCGGGCTGGCTTACTGGACAGATGGCAAACAGACTCGACTCTTCGCGGGGATCATGAATTTTCTCTATTGTCTCGATGCGAAGACAGGGAAATCGATCAAGAGTTTCGGTGAAGATGGCCGAATCGATCTGCGCAAAGGATTACGCGGCAATTACGAGGACCAGTCCATTGCACTCACTTCGCCGGGGACCGTTTACAAAGACGTAATCATACTGGGTGGTCGCAACCCGGAGACGCACCCCGCACCTCCCGGCGATATACGAGCATTTGACGTGCACACGGGCAAGCTCCGCTGGCGTTTTCGTACCATTCCGCACCCAGGAGAGCCGGGCTATGAGACATGGCCAAAAGAAGCGTGGAAGACTGCCGGCGCTGCGAACAACTGGGCAGGAATGACGGTCGATACCGAACGAGGCATTGTCTATGTGCCGACCGGTTCGGCGGTCATGGATTTCTACGGTGGCGATCGCGTGGGGGATGACCTGTACGCGGATTCGTTGATTGCACTCGATGCTCTAACGGGCAAGAAGCTCTGGTACTTCCAAGGCGTGCATCACGATATCTGGGACCGTGATTTCCCCTCAGCTCCGGTACTTTTCACCATAGTCCGCGATGGAAAGAGGATTCCGGCACTGGCGCAGACCACGAAGCAAGGCTTTGTGTATGTATTCAATCGAGTGAATGGAAAGTCGCTCTTTCCAATCAGCGAGAAACCTTATCCTAAGAGCGTCGTACCGGGAGAAGTGACCGCACCAACTCAACCGCTACCCGATTGGCCTGCGCCCTTCGCGCGGCAACGCGTGACCATCAACGACCTGACTAGACGCACGACCGAAGCGCACGCATGGGCTGTAAAGAAGTTCAGCGAGTCGGCGAGTGACGGGCAATTCATTCCTTTCCGACTCGACAAAGACACGATTGTCTTTCCTGGTTTTGACGGCGGAGCGGAGTGGGGCGGCCCGGCGCTCGATCCAAGGACAAACATCCTCTACGTCAACGCGAATGAGATGGCGTGGCTCGGCAGGCTGGTTCCCGCCGAGACAGGTGGAAGCCCCGGCGAGCATCTTTATCGCCAGCAGTGTGCGGTGTGCCACGGAATCAATCGTGCGGGCTCGCCACCGGCGTTGCCCTCGCTGGTGGACGTGACCAAACGCCTGCCCGAGCAGAAGATTCTGGATACGATCCACGGCGGCAACGGGCGCATGCCAGCGTTTCCCAATGTGCAGGGCGATTCCCTGCAAAGTCTGCTGGCATTCCTGCGTACAGATGTGAAGCCGGAAGGCGACAAGTCCGAAATGGCTGCGGCGAATCCTGCGGCCGCACCAGGTGTGGATGATCCCGAAGGCAAAGCGGTGTACCAGATGTACTGCGCAGGCTGCCACGGCGAAAAGTGGGAAGGGCAATTGACTCCTCCCATTCCGGGGTTGCTCGGCATTGACCATCGGTTGACGAGTGCACAGGTGACCGAGATTGTGCAGAAAGGACGCGGCACCATGATTGCGTTCCCAGACGTGAAGGACAAGCAACTCGAAGCTCTCCTGCACTATCTGGGTGTGAGAGAGACGTTGCCGCAAGATGACGCCACTCCCGGGATTCCGCAGTACGATTTCGCCGGTTATCGCAAATTCCTGGACCCGGATGGGTATCCCGCGGTTTCAACACCGTGGGGAACTCTGACGGCCATCAACCTGACAAGCGGAAAGACGGTGTGGAAGATCCCGTTTGGGACGTATCCAGACCTGGCTGCAAAGGGCGAGACGGAAACAGGCTCCGAGAATTACGGTGGACCGATTGTGACTGCTGGTGGGGTTTTATTCATTGGGGCGACGGTATACGACCGCACCTTCCACGCATACGACGCGGCGACAGGGAAGCTCCTGTGGCAGCAGCAATTGCCCTGCGCGGGCGTGGCGACGCCTTCGACCTATGAAGTGAAGGGAAGGCAATACGTGGTGATTGCGGCCAGCGGCGGACGCGATCCGAAGTCGCCAACGTGTGGCGAATATGTGGCGTTTGCCTTGCCTGAATGAGGTTGTGGAAAACTAGCCGAAAACCTTTCGCTTTTTCTTCGCATTTTCACGCAAACTCGGGTATGCTTGCTTCGCAACGTGGAGGTTGCGCCCAATGGATTTTCAGAAAGAATTGACTACCGAATTTGAGAATGAGAGCGCGAGCACCCGGAAGATGCTGGATGCGATTCCGGACGATGCCGATTTTGGATGGGCTCCGCACGAGAAGTCGATGAAACTTGGCAAGCTGGCTGGCCACGTGGCGGACACTTTGGGAAGCTGGGCCACGCACACGCTGACCCAGGACCAGATGGTTTGGAATCCTGAGATGAAGGGTGCAGACCCGGCAACAAAAGCAGAACTGATGGCGCAGTTCGACAAACAATTGGCCGAATCGAAGGCAGCGCTTGCCACGATGACTCCTGAACGGTGGGAGACACATTGGAAGTTTGTTGCGGGCGACCAGACATGGATTGACGATACGAAGTATCGAGTGTGGCGCACATGGGTGATCAATCACATGGTGCATCATCGCGCGCAGCTTGGCGTGTATCTCCGGCTGCTGAATAAGAAGGTTCCCGGTTGCTACGGACCGTCGGCTGACGAAATGTGAGCAGGGCGCTTTGTGGAAGAGTGGTGATATGAGACAGGCATGAGCCCGGGCGAATACGCTGGACTCATGCCTTTTGAATTTCCGCTGATTTATCCCATTCTTGATCGCTCATTTTTGCCCGAAGAGGGTCGCGAAACGTTTCTCATGGACCTTGGCGCGCGCCTTGCCCATGCTGAAGTAACGCTCCTCGAATACAGGAATAAAAAGGGAAGTGACGGCGAGATCGTTGCGGACTGCTCCGTGTTGCGTGCGGCGATGCCGAGCGTGACATTGATTCTCGATGACCGCGCCGACCTGGTTGGAGAAACAGGATTTGACGGTGTGCATGTGGATGCGGGCGATGTATCGGTAGCTCAAGCGCGTCGCATGTTGGGCCTCGAGCGCATCGTGGGGACCTACGGTGGAACTGAAGCCTTCCTGCCCGGAATTCTTGACGAGCCCGCGGACTACTTCTCCATCGGTCCGGTTGGGAAGACAATTACCAAAGAGACCACGAAGGCCCCAATCGGTGTCGAGGGAGTTCGACTTTTGCGCGATGAAGCAGGGCCTGGGCCGGTGCTTGTGGCCGCCGGCGGTGTGACGCTTGCCAATGCAGCCGCTGTGCTGGAGGCAGGAGCGACGACATTGGCTGTAGCGGGGGCCATCTTTCGGAGTTCTGACCCCTCAGCGGAATTTAGACGGTGGATGAGAGTCCTCCGCTAGGGCAAAGAAAACGGAAGACACGCGGGCACCCAATCAAGTAAAACCAACCTACGTGAGTCACTCGGAAAACATCTCCAAATCTGAGACAACGGCATCTTCCGGCACTACCGGCATGGTGCAGACGCTTGGGCTGTTCAGCTCAACGGCCATTGTTGCCGGATCGATGATCGGTTCGGGGGTCTTCCTCGTAGACGCCGACATTGCGCGCATTTCAAACTCGCCGGCACTGATGTTGGGAGCCTGGATAGTCACAGCCATCATGACAATGATTGGCGCCCTGAGCTATGGCGAACTGGCCGCGATGATGCCCAAAGCCGGCGGACAGTATGTGTATCTGCGCGAGTCACTGGGACCGCTGTGGGGCTTCCTCTATGGGTGGACCCTCTTTCTTGTGATCCAGACAGGAACGATTGCAGCCGTATGCGTGGCGTTCGGCAAATTTCTCGGCGTGTTCTTCCCAACAATTTCGACTTCGCACTGGTTGTGGCATATCGCGCATGTACCGGCGATTCCATTGGGCCCAATGGTGCTGGGCAACATGGACATTGGCGTGAACACGGCGAACCTGACCGGAGTGGTGATTGTGCTGCTGCTGGCGGTGGTAAATATGCGCGGGGTGAAGTTGGGTGCGATCATCCAAAATGTCTTTACATCCGCGAAGGCACTTTCGCTGTTTGGTCTGATTCTGATTGCTTTCACCGTGGGCCGCACGGCGGAAGCCTGGAACGCGAACTTTGGTGCTGGCTGGTCCAACTTCTGGGCCCATGCGGGATGGAGCGCGCTGCACCCGGTACAGGTGGGCGTAGGCGGCCCGACGGCATTGGTGAATATAGCCGTCATTCTGGCTGTGGTGCAGGTGGGTTCGCTGTTCAGCGCCGACGCATGGAACAACATCACATTTACCGCTGGCGAAGTAAAGAATCCACGGCGCAATATTCCACTCTCGCTTATTCTCGGCGCGGGGTTTGTGCTGCTGTCCTACCTATTGGTTTCATTCGGCTATCTGCTTGTGCTGCCGCTGCACGGCGACCCGCATGGAGCGACGGCATTGGCGCGCGGAATTCAATTTGCATCGGAAGATCGGGTGGCGACGGCGGCGTTGTCCGCGGTGTTCCACTCCGGCGGTGCGGAGATTATGGCCGCGGCGATTTTGATTTCTACATTTGGCTGCGCGAACGGCATGTCGCTGGCGGGTGCCCGCGTGTATTACGCGATGAGTCAGGATGGTCTGTTTTTCAAGTCCGTTGGCAAGCTCCATAAGAAATACCGGACTCCTGCCGCAGGGCTGCTGGTGCAGGCCATTTGGACCGCAATACTATGCCTTTCGGGCTCCTATAGTCAGTTGCTGGACTACATCATTTTTGCGGTACTGGTGTTCTACATTTTGACGATTGGCGGGTTGTTTGTGCTGCGCTTTAAGCGGCCAGATGCGCCCAGACCGTACAAGGCGATCGGGTATCCAGTTCTGCCCGCACTGTATATCGTGATGGCGATTTGGATCTGTATCGTATTATTGCGTTACAAGCCTCAATACACATGGCCGGGACTGGCTCTTGTTCTGCTCGGCATTCCTGTGTACTTGTTCTGGTCTCGACGCCCAAAAATCGAAACCGCATAGCATGCAATTCAAAATCTGCAGGAGGAAGTCCCTCATTCATGGCCAAACTGTTTCGCATTAAACCATTGTCGATGCTCACGGAAGAAGCGAGCGAAGTGGGCGAACACACGCTGAAGCGTTCGCTGGGCGCGCTCAACCTTGTGACGCTCGGCGTGGGCGCTGTGATTGGAGCGGGCATCTTTACGCTGACCGGACAGGCGGCAGCGCTGCATGCCGGACCGGCGGTTGCCCTGAGCTTTGTGCTTGCCGGATTTACATGCGCATTTGCCGGATTGTGCTACGCCGAATTTGCGTCGATTATTCCAATTGCAGGCTCGGCCTATACGTACGGCTACGCGACGCTGGGCGAACTGGTTGCGTGGATTATCGGTTGGGATCTTACGCTGGAGTACGCGTTTGGCGCTTCCACTGTGGCGTCTGGCTGGGCGGGCTATTTCAACAGCCTTTTGCAACAGCTGGGAATAGTATTTCCTCCTGCATTTACCACAACAACGGGGAACGTCCTGGTGAAGTATCAGGGCATCTGGATTGACAAGATGTCTCTGCCACCGGGAGTGAGCGATGCGGGACTGCAGCATGTGACTGGGTATTTCAATTTAATTGCCGTGCTGATAGTGCTGCTTGTGACAACGATTCTGGTTATTGGAATCAAGGAATCGGCAAACTTCAATTCAGCAATCGTGATTGTGAAGGTCGGAATCGTCTGCGTGTTTCTTGTCGTAGGCGGCTACTTCCTCTTTACGCATCCGCATGTGGCGAATGCAAACTGGCATCCCTTCATCCCTCCGCCGGACGGTCACGGTAATTTTGGCTGGGGTGGCATCCCTGTGGCGGCTGCGTCCATCTTCTTTGCGTATATCGGATTCGATGCTGTGTCGACCGCTGCGCAGGAAGCAAAGAATCCGAAGCGCGATATGCCTATCGGCATTCTCGGATCGCTAGTAATATGCACCATTCTGTATATCGCAGTATCGCTCGTGCTCACTGGCCTGGTGAGCTATAAGACGTTGAACGTTTCCGCGCCGGTTGCACTGGCAATTGATGCCACGGGCGTAAGCTGGGGCTCCATGCTGGTGAAGATTGGCGCTGTATTCGGTCTCGCCACAGTGATGCTGGTTATGCTGCTTGGCCAGTCGCGCGTGTTTTATTCGATGTCGAAGGATGGTCTGTTGCCCAAGTGGGCTTCTGCCATTCACCCCAAGTTCCGTACGCCCTGGATAACGACGATTATTTTCGGCGCGTTCGCGGCAATTTTTCCGGCATTTCTACCCATCGATAGACTGTCAGAGCTAGTGAACATCGGCACCCTGCTGGCTTTCACGATTGTGAGCGCGGGCGTTTGGATTCTGCGCGTGCGTCAGCCAAACCTGAATCGTCCGTTCAAGACTCCATTGGTACCGCTTGTACCGATTCTTGGCATCGGATCCGCGCTGTATTTAATGAGCCGCCTGGAGCTGATTACATGGGCGGTAATGATTGCCTGGCTTCTGCTGGGACTGATCATTTACTTCTCATACTCGGTGAAACACAGCAAGGTGCAAGCCATGTCGGAAGCAAAGAGTGGCGACTAGCAGATGATGAGTTTGAAAAGAGAAGGGCCTCCTGATGGGAGGCCCTTCTCTTTTGGAGAAATGATTGAAAGTGCTTAGGCGGTGGTCTTCGCGCAGTGTTCGTCGAAGGCACGAATCAGTTCGCCGGCGATCTGCTGTGCTGTCGCCTGCTCGATGATGAATCGCTGCATGAGATAGACAAGTTTACCGTCGCGCAGAATTGCAATAGCTGGGGATGTGGGCGGATTGCCTGCGAAGTAGCTGCGCGCCTTTTCCGTGGCTTCGCGGTCCTGGCCGGCAAAGACCGTGATCTTGTGGTCGGGCTGCGTGGTCGCATTGGCCAACGCCAGGCGGACGCCGGGGCGCATCTTGCCTGCGGCACAACCGCAAATGGAATTGACGACAAGCATTGTGGTTCCGGGGCGAGCCAGTGCGGCATCGACTTCTTCGGCGGTGCGGGTCTCTTCGATTCCCGCGCGCTGCAGCTCCTCGCGCATGGGAATGACCATCAGTTCTGGGTACATTGTGCCTCCTGGCAGAGTGGCTGCCTCTTTCTATTCTAACGTCTTCTTCGGTTGACGAGGCGCAGTGTAGCCTTAGAGCGTGCACATTGAGGAAAATAAGCCACTTGCTCCCTTTACGACGCTGGGTATCGGCGGACCGGCGCGATGGTTTGTACGCGCCGAGTCAGAGGCCGATGTCACTCAAGCGACGGAGTGGGCGCTCGCACGTGGTGCGCCACTGTTTGTTCTGGGAGGCGGAAGCAACCTTCTGGTAGCGGATGAGGGTTTTGATGGGCTTGTGTTGCAGGTGGGGCTGCGCGGCTTTACGCACGAGGTAAGCGGGGAGAACGTTCTGGTGCACGCGGCGGCGGGAGAGGATTGGAGCGGTCTCGTCGAAAGAGCTGTGGAGGCGGATTGGGCCGGCATCGAGTGCCTGGCGGGAATTCCTGGAACCGTGGGTGGAACGCCGGTGCAAAACGTGGGCGCCTACGGGCAGGAAGTTTCTGAAGTGATTGTGCGCGTGCGTGCGTACGATTTTCAGGCGCGGCGGTTTGTGGAGCTGGATCGCGAGGAGTGCGGGTTTGCGTACAGGCGGAGCCGGTTCAATGCGGAGGATCGCGGGCGGTTTGTGGTGACACGTGTGGACTACAGGCTGAAGAAGCACGGCGTGCCGACGCTGAAGTATGGGGAGTTGCAGCGGGCTTTTGCTGAAAAACAGATTCCGACTTTGCGCGAAGTGGCGAATGCTGTAAAGCAACTGCGCCAATCGAAAGGCATGCTGCTGGTTGAGGGTGACGCGGATTGCCGCAGCGCGGGCAGCTTCTTCAAGAATCCCCTAGTGACGGAAGCACAGGCGCACGAGATTGCGCTTGCGGCTGGGAAGGAGCCGCCGCGATTTCAGGCGGGGGATGATCCGGACCGCGTTAAGATTCCGGCGGCCTGGCTGATTGAGCAGGCGGGGTTTGCGAAGGGAAATGCTCGAGGCGCGGTGGGGATTTCAACCAAGCACACATTGGCGTTGGTGAATCGCGGAGGCGCGACGGCACGCGATGTGATGACGCTGGCCGAGGAAATTGAACGGGCCGTCGAAGCGCGGTTTGGAGTTGGTTTGGCGATGGAACCGGTGCGTCTGGGGTTTGGTGAGTGATTTCACATCCGTCACTGCCGTCGAAGGCCGGACTTAAAAAGTTCCGGACTCTGGAGCCAAAGTCCCATTTCTATTGGGCTTACAGCACGCAGGTGGCGCTAAAGTCTTAAATCGAAATAGCTTAGCTCCAGAGTATCTGAAATGAGCAGCTTACGGCAATTTCGGCAGTGCTGTAGCCGATGTTACAAAGGCTTCCGCGCAAGCGTCGGACCTGGAACACTTCAGAGCCTACTTTCATTGTGCGCCAAATGAGAGAAATGATCGGCAATGCGCCCTGCCTACGGTCAAGGGCCGGAGGAGGTGTTGGGCCCCATTTGGCACGGCTGAAGCAGTGCCCTTTCAAAAAAGAACGACCATTTTGAGATTTGGTGTGAGAAGCGCTATCCGCCGGATTTGGGGATGATTTTTGGGTATGGATATATCCGTGCTTCGTCAGCGCAGTGAGTTGAGCGGAAGGCGGTGTGCGCTGGTAGGCTATGGCAAGACATGAACGACAATCTGCATCAATTGCGCTGCTTCGGTTGCGGCGAGCGTATCCGCGGAAATGAAGCGCAGCCGGACTTCCGGTGCGTGCGCTGCGGCGATCTTTTTGAAGTGGAATATCCAGGCTGGACACGGCCGGCAGGACATGACAAGCCGAACCCTGGAGCTCTGAAGTGGTTGTGGCGTGAGCGTCGCTGTTCGGGTGAGCCGCTGGATCAGTCGGGTGTGTGGCGTTTCCGCGAGATGTTGCCGATTCTGGACAACTTTGGCAACGCAGTGACTCTGCGCGAGGGTAATACGCCGTTGTATCCGCTGACGCGCGCGGCAGAGGCGCTGGGCATGGACCAGCTCTTCGCCAAACATCAGGGAATGAATCCGACGGGGTCATTCAAAGACACAGGCATGACCGCGGCGCTGAGTGTTGCACGCGAGCGCGGCTTTGAATGGGTGGCGTGCGCATCGACGGGGAACACGTCGGCGGCGATGGCAGCATACGCTGCGCGCGCGGGACTACGCAGCCTGGTGCTTATTCCCGAAGGCAAGATTTCATGGGGCAAGCTCTCGCAGGCTATGGATTACGGCGCTTTCACTTGCCAGTTGAAGACGGATTTCGATGGCTGCCTGAGCGTGCTCACGCAGATTGTGAAGGAGGCGCCAATCTATCTGCTGAACTCGGTGAATCCCTACCGGCTGGAAGGGCAGAAGACTCCTGCATTCGAGATTGCAGAAGCATTCGATTGGAATGTGCCGGACCACCTGATCGTGCCGGGCGGCAACCTGGGCAACAGTTCCGCACTGGGCAAGGGTTTCCGCGAGATGCATGAGCTGGGGCTGGTGGCGCGCGTGCCTAAGATTTCCGTGATTCAGGCCGTGGGAGCGAATCCACTTGTGCAGAGTTTCAAGAAGAGCAACGGAACTGCGCTTGAAAGCGTGGAAGCGAACACACGGGCGACAGCAATTCGCATCGGCAATCCTGCGTCGTGGCGGAAGGCAGTGCGCGTGATTGAAGAGACGGGCGGCTGGTGCCTCGACGTGACGGAAGCTGAAATTGCCGTTGCGAAAGCTGCGATTGGTGCAGAGGGTCTTGGCTGCGAGCCCGCATCGGCTGTGACCCTGGCTGGATTGAAGAAGTTGCGTGCGGAGGGCAAAGTGGCGGCGACGGATTCTGCGGTGCTTGTGCTGACCGGGCACACGCTGAAGGATGCCGACTACACGATCGATTTCCACCGGGGAACGCTGCTCAGTGAAGACGAAGCGCACGGTCATGAAACGGAAATGGCAGGATTACAACGCAATGCAGTTTCGGCAGATGCAACCGTGGATGCAGTGCTCTCGCTGATGAAGGAGCGCGCGGGATGATGGGGCCGCTACTACTACGTTTGCCTGCAACCTCGGCGAATCTGGGACCAGGTTTCGATGCGGCGGCAGTTGCGCTGGACTTTCATTTAACAATCATCGCGGAGCCAGCCGATCAGTTTTCAATTGAGGCGACGGGACGCGATGCGGAGCGCTGTGCGCGGCTTACGGACAATCTGATTTTGGATACTTACAGCCGGATGCTCGCCGAGCGCGGACTTGCCGCAAGGCCGCTGGCGCTGAAGATGCACAATGAAATTCCACTTGGAATGGGCTGCGGGTCATCGGCGGCAGGAAGGCTGGCTGCGATTGCGCTGGCTTCGCACTTCGGTGAGCTGAGCCTGAATGAGGCCGAGATTCTGGAAGAAGCAACGGCGCTCGAAGGGCACCCGGACAATGCGGCCGCCTGCTGGCTGGGTGGTTTTGTGACGGCGGCGACGGAAGGGCACAAAGTTCTCTATGCGCGTGTCGATCCTCCTGAGGATTGGCGTGCGTTGGTGGTACTGCCAGCCGATCCGCTGGCGACAGCCCAGGCACGGGCGCTTCTACCAGAGAGCTATTCGCGGCGTGATGCAGTGGAGAACGTACAGTCGGCGGCACTCCTGGGTCTGGCCTTCGCGCAAGGGCGCGGCGACCTGCTTCATGTGGCAATGAAAGATAAAATGCACCAGCCGTTTCGCGCGCGTGTGTGCCGGCTGCTACCGCCACTGCTAACTTTGCCCGGGAGCGAAGGCATTATGGGTGTGGCACTTAGCGGTGCAGGGCCGTCGGTCCTGGTGGTAGTTGAGTCAGAGGATGCATTGGCGGGAGCAAAGAGGGCAGTGCTTGCGGCGATCGACCAGAGCGAGGATGAGAACAAGGTGATGCCCGCTTTCATTGCCTGCTCCTTCTCTCAAGTGGGAGTGACGCTGGACGATCCCAAATTGACCGAAAAACAGAGTGCCCAATAAAGTTGTACAGATGTCAGAACCAGCTTCCGATTACGGCGCGTTCCCGCCTGTCGTTGAACGGGGCGAAACATCGAAGAATACTGTATTTATGAGGTTTTTCCAGTACCGGAAATTAGATGGGCGCGCCCACTAAGGTGGGAGGTGACCGATACCCATTTCTGGGTATCTGGTTACCAGGTTGAGATTACCTAAGTTTGCTTGCCTTTCAGCTCCAGAACACCTACATTCGCTGCGTGGGCAGTTCTGGGGGAGGGCTGCTCTAGCGCCCGTGATCCATTCGTGGATCCGGGCGCTTTAATTTTGCTTGAACGTTTTACATCAGGGCTTAAGGGCAGTCCATCATCGGCCTCGGGAGTTCCATTTTTGGCATCCTTGCGACTTTCTTGTGGGTTATGGCATCTCACGAGAGCAGCCTTGCCGGTACACTGATACAAGGCAGGTGCCGGAAGGAGGAACATGGCGGGTACGGGAGTTGGAGTGTTGGAAGTTAGCGACGCTACTTTTGAGAAAGATGTTTTGCAGAGCGAGACTCCGGTCTTGGTTGATTTTTGGGCGGTCTGGTGTGGCCCATGTCGCGCAATTGCACCCATTGTGGAGGGTCTGGCGGAGACTTATACGGGCAAGCTGAAGGTGGCAAAGATGAACGTGGACCAGAATGGCGGCACGCCATCGCGGTACGGAATTCGCGGAATTCCCACGCTTCTGCTCTTCAAGGGCGGCAAGGTTGCCGATCAGATTGTGGGCTACGTGCCCCAAGATGTAATCGAAGAAAAAGTTAAGAAACTGCTGGCCTGAATCAAGCCAGTGAGATCAAAAAAAAAGCCCGCCGCAACCGGCGGGCTTTTTCATTGCAAGCGGGAGGCGCTTGTTCGTCGCTTGCGGCAGTGCAGTAGTTCGAGCCCATCGCTTCGCGATGGATAGGGTGATTGATTTCCTCGTCGAGAAAAGGAAAAGCGCTTAGCGGTATTTCCGCAAAACTCCGAGGACTCGTCCCTGTATCGCCACGTGCGCTGCCGGAACGAAAATGGGCTGCATCTCGATGTTTGACGGCTGCAGGCGGATCATGTTGCCTTCCGTGTAGTAGCGCTTGAGCGTGGTCTCCGCACCGTGGACCAGAGCCACAACAATTTCCCCCTGACGCGCAATGCGCGTGCGCTCGACAAGGACGTAATCGCCGTCAATGATGTGCTCGTCGCGCATGGAATCGCCGCGCACTTCCAGCGCAAAAACATCGCGGTTGCCCACCACATCATGAAGAGAGATGGACTCAGGAACTTCAGAGGTCTCGACCGGCATACCTGCGGCGATCCTGCCGGCCAAAGGTAGGCGTTCGCTGGACCGTGTCTTTGTCCCCGGGGGCAGAACGTCGATTGATCGGCTTCGATTGTGTAGCCGGTCCAACAGCCCCTTCCGCTCAAGGTTTGTGATGTGTTTGTGAACGGTGGCCAGGCTCTTTAGGCCGATGCCGCGTGCAATCTCCTCAAAAGATGGGGAATAGCCGTTTCGGGTCACGAAAGATTCGAGGAAATCGAGAACTTCGCGTTGTCTGCGCGTGACTGCCATGGGCGCATTATAGCGAATAGAAAGCGAATAGCAAGAGGTATTTTCGCTTCTCTTTCGCATCGTTTCCTGATTTGTACCTGCCGAGCAAACATGTTGATGGAACGGGATATCTCTGCCGATACAACCACATGACCCCCGGCAAGCGCGTCCATCGGGGCGTGTTGGAGCAAAAGGCTGATGATATCCATCAAACGCTATTTGGAGGGCAATGGCCACACCGTGCCCACTTCGATTGGGGTTCCTGACGAGCCTGCATTGCAGGCAGCGCTGCGGCGTGCGCTGCGTTCCGTATTAACTGGGGTTGGGAACGCGAGCATTGAGGCCTCGGCGACTTCAGGAGCGGTGCTCCGTGCTGAACTCGCTGTGCTGGAAGACCGGATGGCGGTATCGACCGATGCGAAGGATGTGGCGCGCAGCGAGGACGATGCACTGCGCCACCTGCGCGATTGGGGTGCTCGTTCGGCCGAACATCTGCATGTACGCACTGGTGAGGTTAAGGACATCTTGCTTGTTCTGGCCAGGACTGCTGAGTTGGACAGGTTCATTCAGGGCCGTCCTGGCAAGTGTCAACCTTGCGAAGACGGCCTTTCTTCTTAATGAACATTAGGCAAGACATTGATTGAAGGAGATCTGTATGGCGGGATTTGCAGACAGGTCCGCTTGCGCTGACTGAGTCTTAACGCGGGGAAATCTCAATGAAGAGTCCCTTGCCTTCAGCGAGGGTTGCGCCGCTTTCGCTCTGGATGGACGAAGCAACCCAATGCTTCCGTCCTTCGCTGCGCGTAACTCGGCCCGCGATGCGAATGGCGGAGCTGGAGGGTACGGGACGCCGGTAATCGACCTCCATGTGGCGGGTCATGGCAATGTGGCCGCTGGCTCGGACTGCCTTGCTCATTGCCTCATCGAGCAGCGTGGCGATCATGCCGCCGTGCACATACCCCGGTGGTCCCTCGTAGCTATCGGAAATGGTGGCGTTGCAGACAACGGAGTTGTCGGCAGCACGTAGGAATTCCAAATGCAAGCCGTGTTGGTTGGCCGGGCCGCAGCCGAAGCAGCGATTGTTGGCTGAGTGCGCAAAAGGGGTAAGTTCTTCGGCTTTGGATTCCATTTTTGGCGGTTTCTCCCAGTGGATCGAGGGCGCAAAGGCGCCGACAACTGCTTCGTTCAAGAATAGCGAAGTGGGCAGACAAATTGAGCGATCCTGGCGAACTTTGCAAAGTTGAAGGTTGACGTGGCAGCCAAGTTGGCCGGACACTGGCCGAGACTGTGCTCAACGCAGTCGCAAGGAGGTTCGGCACGATGATGAACCGAAGAAGTGCATTGAAGCAAATGAGTGGCATTGCCGGCGCGGCCATGCTCGCACCGGGTTGGATGGGCAAGGGAAGAGCGGAGACCTCGTCAAATTCTCCCGTATCCGCAATGGGGATTTCGGTGGCCGAGGATGCTGCTCCATTCACGCTTCCGGCGTTGCCATACGCCTACGACGCGCTGGAGCCGAGCTTTGACGCGGAGACGATGCATCTGCACCATGACAAGCACCACCAGGGCTATGTAAACAACTTGAATGCCGCTGTTAAAGCTCATCCAGAGCTGGCAGGGAAATCTCTCGAAGAACTGGTCGTGGGTTGGGCAAGTGTGCCTGAAGCTGCGCGTGCAGCTGTACGTAACAATGGCGGCGGACACTTGAATCACAGTCTGTGGTGGACAATCCTTGGCAAAGGCGGAGACGCTCCAAAAGGCGAGCTTGCCAAAGCCATCGATACGAAGTTTGGCTCGCTCTCATCTTTTCAGGAGCAGCTCACCAAAGCAGCTATGGGCGTATTCGGCAGCGGTTGGGCTTGGCTGGTGAAGATGCCGGACGGGTCACTGGCGATTGAATCGACTTCAAATCAGGACAGCCCGGTGACCTCAGGCCACACCCCAGTGTTAGGTATTGATGTATGGGAGCACGCCTACTACCTGAAGTATCAGAATCGCCGAGCGGAGTACGTCAAGGCATTCTTCGAGGTGGTGAATTGGGACGCCGTGAGCGCCACTTTCGCGCGGAAAGCGTGATGTAAAAATGGAGGAGTGAAGTCTTCCAATCTCCGCAACGCACACTTTGCGGCTGCCTTGATGGCCTCGGTAGCCGCAACACTCCTTTTTTCTGGATTGACGTTGACCGCGTGTCATGGAACCCCTCCGCTGACCCCGCAGCAGGCCGAGGGAAAGCATTTATATGAGGTCCGCTGCGCGCATTGCCATCGCGACAACGATCTGGCGTTGAAAAAGGTTCCGCCTGACCTGCATGACATGTTCACTCGTACGCGTCTGCCCAGTGGCGCTCCCGCCACCGATGAGCAGGTGGAACGTACCGTGCTGGGTGGCAAAGGCATGATGCCTGCATTTACCGGAAGGTTCACCAAAGACCAGATGGATGCACTGTTGGCGTATCTGCACACTGGATTGAAGTAGATACGATGTACCGGACTTCTGCGCTTACCGCTGGCGTACAAGTCTTTACTATAGGCAAAAGGGAAGTCGTGGAAGCAGGCATCTGGGCAGCCTTTGTGGACTGGCTTTCGCACCATGGAAGCATGCGATCTGCCCACCGGTGCGCTTATTCTGCTTCACGGTATACTAGTGAGTGTTATGGCTTCCGAGAAAACCTTCTATCTTGAGACCTTCGGATGCCAGATGAACGCCCATGACTCCGAAAAGGTAATTGGCACACTCCTGCACGAGGGCTATACCCAGGTCCAGGTGGAAGAAGATGCCGGGCTGATTCTCTACAACACCTGCTCTATCCGCGACAAAGCCGAACAGAAGGTCTTCAACCGCCTGAACGACTACAAGAAGCTGCGCAAGCTGGGCAAGCGCTTTGGTGTATTGGGCTGCGTTGCCCAACAGGAAGGCGAAAAGATCTTCGAGCGGGCGCCCTACGTCTCGCTCGTCTCCGGCTCCGCCTCCTATCGCAAGCTGCCAGAGATGCTTGCGCGCCTAGAAGCCGGGGAAGAGCGCATCACTGGTCTAGACGACCGTCAGACCGACGAAACCTTCGAAACCGAATTCACTGCCCGCCAGAACCCCTACCGCGGCTACATCACCATCATTGAAGGCTGCGACAAGTTTTGCGCCTATTGCGTGGTGCCATACACGCGCGGCAAAGAGCGCAGCCGGGGCTCGTCTTCCGTGCTGGCGGAGGCGCGCAGGATTGCCGATCAGGGACTGACTGAGATTCAGCTCCTCGGACAGAACGTAAACAGCTATCGCGACCCGGAAGGGAAGTTGAGCTTTGCCGAACTACTGGCCGCTGTGGGTGAAGTACCGGGTATTCGCCGGGTTCGGTTTACGACCAGCCATCCAAGGGACTTCACGAAGGACATCGTCGACGCGATCGATGCGGTACCGACTTTGTGCGATCACATTCATCTTCCCGTACAATCAGGCTCCTCCCGCGTACTCAAAATGATGGCTCGCGAATATACGCGAGATTGGTACCTGGAACGGATTGCATGGATGAAGTCGGCAAAACGGAATATCTCGCTTTCCACGGACATTATCGTGGGCTTTCCGGGGGAGTCTCCGGACGACTTCATCGAAACGATGAATCTGCTGGCGGAAGTGGAGTACGATTGCGTCTTTGGATTCAAGTACTCAGCCCGGCCCAATACGCCTGCGCTGACGATGATCGACTCCATTCCTGAGACAGAAAAGAGCAGGCGCTTGCAGGTAATGCTTGACCGACAGAGAGAGATCCAAAGGGTTAATTACAGCAAGCATATAGGCGAAGTAATGGAAGTAATGATTGAAGGTATGAATCCTGCTCGCGGCCAGGTATCCGGACGTAGCAGCCAGAATAAACCGGTAAACTTCACCGGAAAACATTCCATCGCTCCGGCGCCGGGAAGTTATCAGAAGGTGAAGATCACTGCCGCATTTCCAAACAGCCTGGTGGGCGAGGCGGTCTAGGGCCTTAGAATTCAGAACCAAGGCGGAAAGGGAAATCATGGACATCGAAGTACGCGTACGCGGTTGGATGATGGACCCCGGAACGAACATGCCGATTGTCGTCTTGAAGGATGTGGATTCGGACGCCGTGATGCCCATCTGGCTGGGGATCTTTGAGGCGAATGCCATAGTGGCTGAGATGGACAAGGCTGTAGCTCCAAGGCCAATGACGCACGATCTGCTGCGAAACCTGATCCAACACATGAATGGACAGCTTGAACGGATTCTTATCACAGAGCTTAGAGATGACACGTTCTTTGCTCAGCTTTGGATCAGGCAAGACGGGGAGCTCATGACCGTCGACGCCCGGCCGTCCGATGCGATTGCACTTGCAATGCGCGCAGATTGCCCAATCTTTGTCTCTGAGCAGGTTATGGAACTTGCCAAAGTCGGTCCTCAAGGAAATGCGGATGGGGCAAGTTCCGATCAGCTGCGTGGTTGGCTGGAAGGACTGAATGACGAAGACCTGGGCCGCTACAAGATGTAGCTCATTGGGGATCAAGCCAGGGGATTGCGCCCTACGACTTCGATTGAGGGATGAAGCGGAATAGGGGATTCCGTGCCGATTGTTAGATTACAGAATATCTGTTATCAGACTTAAGAACTAAGCTTCTCAAATCAGATAAGATGCTTGCCAGTGGCCTGATTTGTGGCCTTGCGACGACCCTATTCAGGACAGACCGCTCATGCACATATCCATCATCCTTGCCGGAATCTTTTGCCTGTTCGTGGTCTTGTTCGATGCGTTCCAGACGATCATCGTGCCTCGCCGCGCAGTGGGCAAATTCAGGCTGACGAACCTCTTTTACGGACTAACCTGGCGCCCCTGGATATTTTTTGCAAAGCTTGTGCGCCATCCAGGACGCCGTGAATCGGTGCTGAGCTACTACGGGCCCTTGTCGCTGATCCTTCTGCTCATGATCTGGGCTGGTGGACTAGTGGTTGGTTTTGGACTGCTTTATTCCTCTCTGGGACGGCCGTTTCATGACGGTTTGGAGAGTTCAACCATCCGAACCGATCTTTATGTAAGTGGGACCACGCTGTTTACCCTCGGTCTGGGCGACGTAACCCCGCAGACTCCTACTGCCCGGGTGCTCACAATTCTGGAGGCGGGGACTGGCCTCGGCTTCCTCGCCGTCATCATGGGCTACTTCCCTGTCCTGTATGGTGCATTTTCCCGGCGTGAAGTAAGCATCGCGCTCCTTGACGCGCGGGCAGGTTCTCCACCTACCGCTGCCGAACTGATGCGCCGTCACTCCCACCAGGGAGCAGATGAATCGTTGACCCTCTTGTTGAACGAGTGGGAGCGTTGGTCGGCCGAACTGCTCGAGAGCCACATTTCCTATCCATTGCTGTGCTATTTCCGCTCGCAGCACACTAACCAGAGCTGGCTGGCCTCCCTCACCGCAATTCTGGATACCTCGGCATTGCTGATCGCCGGCGTGCAGGGGCATGAAGCACGGCAGGCGCAACTCACCTTCGCGATGGCCAGGCATGCTCTGGTGGACCTAGCACAGATTTTCTCTGTTGCGTCCACACCCCCAGCTCCAGACCGGCTTCCTGAGGAGCGTTACGACGAATTGTATGGCCGACTGTGCCAGAGTGGCGTGGCGATGTGTCGCGATGGGCAATCCTACGCACGCCTACGAGAATTACGTGTGCTCTATGAAGGCTACGCTGCAGGCCTGGCGGCCTATTTACACATGCCACTTCCGCCATGGATGCCTGCCGCTGCAAAGATCGATAACTGGGAGCGTGTGGCACGCATTCGCGCCCAATCCGAGATGGCCCAGGCTCCCGTGGATGGGTATGATGAGCATCTCGTTGAGCCGCATCACGACTTCTAAAATCGCCTCTCCGAGAGCACCGTTGCAGTCTTACGCTCTGCGTTAGTTTCGGATCTCTGCGAGAAGCGATTCGATTTCAGCCTTCTCGTCGGAGCTAAGGCGCAACAGCGGCAATCGCGTGTGGCCGCCGTAGTAGCCGTTGAAGTCGCATGCGTATTTGATACCCGCCACACCAAGAGCACCGGTGATCCGCTTGTTCGGCACATCAACGCGTTGCTGCTTGGCCTTGGCGAGTTCGTAATCATGATCCTTCCAGGCGAGATAGATCTCGGTACAGGCCTGCGGTACACACGCAGCTAGCCCAAGAATTGCACCGGAAGCGCCTGCCTGCAGTGCATCAAAGGCAATCGATGCCGACCCTGTAAGCACCTGGAAACCGACTTCTTTGCTTCGAGTTTTCATTGCAGGAACCGGTGGCGGAGCGGCAACTGCAGAGCCGCCAGCTAAGAGATTCCGCCGAAACGAATGTAGCCGGTTCGGGTGCAGCGGATGTGGGTTGCAGCATACGCGCAGTAACAGCCTCAAACACGGGCGTCACCGTAACCGTGCGCTTCGGCGCGTCCTTCACAGCTTCTATCGTCGCCTGCAACCGCCTGAAGTCTCCACTCGAATCTTTTATGCCGATGATATTAGGATGATGCGCCAGTTCAGCGACGACAGAAACTGGAATGTCGTACGGGACACAGCGCGGAATGTTGTAGAGCACAACAGGTAACGGCGAACGATCCGCGACAGCGCGGTAGTAATTGAGCACCGCGACTTCAGTCATCTGCGTGGAATAGTATGTGGGCGTGCGGACGAGCACAGCATCATATTTATTTTCCGCGGCAACCTCAGCCAGTGCCAGGGTGGCGCTAAGCGATTCGCGCCCAACTCCGGCGATGAGCACTTTTTCAGCAGAGGCAGCTTCGGCGGCAGCCTTCAGTACCTGGTGCGATTCGTCGTCGCTGAGTGCAGGAGCCTCGCCTGTAGATCCGAGAATCACCAATCCTGAAAGCAAGCTACGTGAGTAGCGCGCAACGTTTGCCTCAAGTTTGCGCAGGTAAAGCCGCTCGTCCGAGTAGAAGGGAGTTGTGGTGGCGGCGAAAATTCCTTCAATCAACATGAACGTAACCCAATGCTTCTTACCATGTTAGTTCCCTGCCCGCGAATCCGCGCGGTTGCAGCGGGCAGCCCTTATCTTTGAGCGTGCAACTCCTGCAGTGCGTTTACCGTCACGGTGCGCTTTTGCATGGCGGCAATGCCGTCTGCTGCGGCCTGAGCTGCGGCCAGCGTTGTGATTGTCGGGACGCGTCCGCTCACTGCGGCGCGTCGAATCGCCTTCTCATCGAAGAAAGGATCCTGTCCCCGCGGTGTATTGATAATGAGTTCAATGCGCTCGCTCTTAATGAGGTCGACAACGTTTGGCCGGCCCTCTTTAACTTTGAAGACCCGCTCCACCGGAATACCTGCAGCCTCGATCGCATTGGCGGTGCCTTCGGTGGCGACGATCTTGAAGCCCAGGTCGACATAGCGTTTGACGAGAGCTACGGTTGCAGTTTTGTCCGGATCGGCAACACTGAAGAACGCTGTGCCCTTCGTGGGTAGAACTTGACCTGCGGAGAGCTGTGCTTTGGCGAAAGCCTCGCCGAAGTTGGCTGCGACCCCCATTACTTCGCCTGTTGATTTCATTTCCGGACTCAGCACTGTGTCAACACCCGCGAATTTGTTCCACGGAAACACCGGCGATTTCACGTAGTAGTAGGAGCCAACTTCAAGATCGCGGCCGCTGGCCAACTGTTCGGGCAGCAACTCCTTCAGCGTGCGGCCAGTCATCAGACGCGACGCAATCTTCGCCAGTGGAATGCCTGTGGCCTTCGAGACATAAGGCACCGTGCGTGAGGCTCGCGGATTCACTTCGATGACATAGACATTGTCGTTGCCGTTCTTGTCTCGCTGGATGGCAAACTGCAGATTGACGAGCCCGACAACCTTGAGCGCGAGCGCCAGCTTGCGCGTGTACGTGCGCAACCGGTCGAGCGTCTCTCCTTTAATGCCAACAGCGGGCAACACGCAGCTTGAATCACCGGAGTGGATGCCGGCTTCTTCAATGTGCTGCATGATTCCAGCGATAACCACATCAGTTGAATCGCAGAGTGCATCGATGTCCACTTCAACCGCGTTCTCAAGGAAGTGGTCAATCAGCACTGGCCGCTCCTGCGAGTATTCCACCGCTTCGCGCATGTAGCGTGAGACTTCATTCGCGTCGTAGCAGATCACCATGGCGCGCCCGCCGAGCACATAGCTCGGTCGCACAAGCACGGGATAGCCAATCCGATTCGCCACCTCGAGCGCCTCGTCGATGCTGGTGGCAGTACCGCCGGCGGGCTGCGGAATTTCCAGCTCTTCCAGAAGTTTGCCGAAGCGTTTCCGATCTTCTGCAAGGTCAATGGACTCTGGCGACGTGCCGACGATTGGCACTCCCGCTGCGCGTAAGCGGCCCGCAAGATTCAGTGGTGTCTGTCCGCCGAACTGCACAATCATGCCAATCTCCGCGCCCGATTGAGCCTCGTGGTTGTAGATGGCAAGCACATCTTCCAGAACCAGCGGCTCAAAATAGAGGCGGTCACTTGTGTCATAGTCTGTGGAGACCGTCTCCGGATTGCAATTGACCATGATGGTCTCGTAGCCGTCGTCTTTGAGCGCGAAGGCCGCGTGGCAACAGCAGTAATCGAATTCGATACCCTGACCAATGCGGTTCGGACCCGAGCCGAGGATGATGATCTTTTTCTTGTCTGTCGGCGGGGCTTCGTCTTCTTCGTCGTAGGTTGAGTAGAGATACGGTGTCATCGACTCAAACTCGGCCGCGCAGGTATCCACGAGTTTGAAGACCGGCATCACTCCCTGCCGCTCGCGCAGTTCCCTTACCTGCTTAATCCCTTCATGGCCTTCCAGCTTCAGCTCTGCTGCAATACGCTCGTCGCTCAGGCCCAGGCGCTTCAGAGTGCGCATCTTCTCCGGGCTGATTTCCGCTAACGTAGTCTTTGGGATGGTCATCTGTTCGAGTGTGATCGCGCGGATCTGATGGAGAAACCAGGGATCCATACCTGTGAGGCGCGCCACTTCGCGCACACTCATCCCCCGCTCGAACGCAAAGCGAATGTACGCCAGGCGTTCGGGTCGCGGAGTGACAAGCATCTGTGTCAGGCGGCGAGGCTCCAGTACTTCAGCACCGGTCTTCTTGCCGGTCTCAAGCGCCCGCCACGCCTTCATCAGCGATTCCTTGAAGGTGCGGCCAATAGCCATCACTTCGCCCACCGACTTCATCTGCGGACCAAGCACGTCGTCCGCTCCGGGGAATTTTTCGAACTGCCATTTGGGAATCTTTGTGACGACGTAATCGATGGTCGGCTCGAAGCAGGCGGGTGTTTTGCGCGTAATGTCATTCGGAATCTCGTCGAGGGTATACCCCACGGCAAGCTTGGCGGCAATTTTCGCAATCGGGAAGCCGGTCGCCTTTGAGGCCAGTGCCGAAGAGCGCGAGACGCGCGGATTCATTTCGATGACGGTCATGCGGCCGTCTGCGGGATTCACAGCGAACTGCACGTTTGAGCCGCCGGTTTCTACGCCGATCTCGCGCATCACGGCAATGGCCGCATCCCTCATCTTCTGGTATTCGCGATCTGAGAGCGTCTGTGCCGGAGCGACAGTGATGGAGTCGCCTGTGTGCACACCCATCGGATCGAAGTTCTCGATCGAGCAGATGATGATGACGTTGTCGGCAAGGTCGCGCATCACCTCAAGCTCGTATTCCTTCCAACCGAGCACGCTCTCTTCCACGAGGCACTCATGCACAGGCGAGAGATCAATTCCGCGCGAGAGAATTTCCATCAGCTCCTCGCGGTTATAGGCAATGCCGCCGCCGGAGCCGCCAAGAGTGAAGCTGGGGCGGATAAGTATCGGGAAACCAATCTTGCCGGCAAAGTCCATGCCATCGCGGAGATTGTTCACAAGTGCGGATTTTGAAACCTCAAGGCCGATGCGCACCATTGCGTCTTTGAAAAGCAGGCGGTCTTCGGCTTTCTTAATGGCGTCTAGCTTTGCGCCGATAAGCTCAACGTTGTACTTGTCGAGAATTCCGGCGTCAGCGAGATCGACCGCTAGATTAAGAGCCGTCTGTCCGCCAACTGTCGGCAGCAATGCGAACTTGCCGGAGCCGGGGCCAAGCATCGCGGCCTCTTTGCGAATAATCTCTTCGACATACTCGCGAGTGAGCGGCTCGATATAAGTACGGTCGGCAAGTTCCGGGTCGGTCATGATGGTGGCCGGATTCGAATTGACGAGGACGACCTCATAGCCCTCCTGCTTGAGGGCCTTGCAGGCTTGCGTGCCGGAGTAGTCGAACTCAGCCGACTGGCCAATGACGATCGGTCCGGAACCGATCACGAGGATTTTCTGAATGTCATTTCTGCGTGGCATTGTCTGCGTAAATCCCTATCTGTTGTGCTGGTTGTTGCGGCGAATTCTTCTCTCAAAATCCTTCTTGCTGGTATAAACCGAGGAGCAATCATCGCTGCAGGCTCCCGGGCCCAGGATGACGTACAGCGCGTTACCTCGAACCTCCGTGGCTAACTCGAAGCGCACAAGAACGGGACGAGCAACGATGGAGTAATGCGGTACCTTCATGCGGAAGATGAATTCTCCTGACACGTGCTTGAAGTCATACTGACCTTTTGCGTCCGTGTGAGTGGTGTAGATGACTTTGCTGTCCTGCGTCAGGTTGATGGCTGCATCCGCTACAGGCTTTCCCTCAGGCGTGACCACGATACCCTTCAGGTGCGAGACGTGGAACGGACCTGGAATGTCGACCTGTGCGTGAGAAATGACTGACAGGAGGAGGCCGGTTGCCAAGGCCGGGAATAGCCGCCCCAAAAAACAGCGGAGCCGAAAGCCCCGCTGTATGGATTTGCCAAGACGTCTGCACGCAGCCATGGTCATCCCTTCCAGTCCTCCATCATTGTCCGGAAGTCGCGGAACAGGTAGTGCGAGTCGTGCGGACCGGGCGCGGCTTCGGGGTGGTATTGCACGCTGAACAGCGGCAGCGACTTGTGGCGCAAACCCTCAAGCGTATTGTCGTTCAGGTCTACGTGCGTAAGCTCGACCTCGTTGGCATTCACGCTGTCCGGATCGACGGCGAAGTTGTGATTGTGCGCCGTAATTTCCACCTTCCCCGTTGCGTTGTTGCGTACAGGGTGATTGCCGCCATGGTGGCCAAATTTCAACTTGTAGGTCTTGCCGCCGAGGGCCAATCCGCAGAGCTGATGCCCAAGGCAGATGCCGAAAACCGGAACGCGGCCCAGCATGTTGCGAATGGACTGCACCGCATACTCGACGGGCTCCGGATCACCGGGTCCGTTTGAGAGAAACACGCCGTTGGGCCTGAGAGCGAGCACGTCTTCAGCTGAAGTCTCTGCCGGAACAACGGTGACCCTGCATCCCTCGCGTGTGAGCATGCGCAGAATGTTCTGCTTGATGCCAAAGTCGTACGCGACCACGTGCAACGGCGCTCCGTCGAGCGAAGGCGGCAGCAGCGGGTCGCCGGCCTGATTGCGCACGTCGTTCTCGTCGAAGGTGTAGATGGACTTGGTCGAAACCACTTTTGCGAGGTCGGTCCCGTCCATTTTGCGGATACTTTTTGCCTTCTGGACAAGTGCATCTGGATTCGAGACGTCGGTCGATATCACGCCGCGCATCACGCCGTGGGTGCGCAAGTGGCGGACCAGAGCGCGCGTGTCAATTTCGGCGAGCACGGGCACTTTATAGCGCTCCATGTACTCCTCAGTGACCTGCTCTGAACGCCAGTTGGAGCTGATGGGTGAGAACTCGCGGACAATCAAACCCTCAATAAAGGGCCTTGCCGCCTCGTTATCAGCCTGGTTGGTCCCGTAATTGCCAATTTGGGGATTTGTAAGAACGACTATCTGGCCGGCGTAGGAAGGGTCGGTGGCGATTTCCTGGTATCCGGTAAGGGATGTATTAAATACGACCTCACCCTGGCATTCGCCGGGATGTCCATAGCCTAGGCCCTGGAAGATGCGCCCGTCTTCGAGCGCAAGAAGTGCCTGCATCGTCTCTCCGAGGAGTAGATTCAATCGATTGTAGCAGGTTGAGTGAGGTAGATCACCCGTGGAAAACTCGTCGCATTTAATTTAGTCAAAAATCTAATGCACTACGCCCGCGTCACGTGCAGGCCAGTAAATGAGCGCGGCCTTCCCGTAAATGAAGGACCGATCCACCGGTCCAAAGTCGCGACTGTCCGACGCGATGTTGCGGTGATCTCCGAGCACAAAATACTGATTTAAGGGCAATGTGATTTCCGGATACGATTTGAAGTCGCGGTATTGTGGGGGCACATAGCCTTCGTGAATCGGCTTGCCATTCACGAACACCTGTCCTCGATCAATCCAGAGTCGATCACCCGGCAAGGCAATCACGCGCTTGATATAGCTCTTCGATGGATCGGGTGGATAGTGAAAGACCACCACGTCGCCCCGATGAATGTCCTCAAAGCGGTAAATGAACTTGTTGATGAAAAGCCTGTCGTCGTTCTCCAGCCGAGGCAGCATACTGGTGCCTTCCACAATCACCGGCTGATAGAGAAACATGATGATCATGATCGAGACAAACGCAGAGACGAAGAGATCGCGCACAAAAAGGCCCATTCCGCCCTGCTTCGCCGCGGAAGGCACCGCTTGCAGCTGAGTGGTTTCTCCCGGCACAAGCGCTTCCTGAATTGTGAGAGGTGTTTCCGGCTTTTCCTGTATCGGCTCTTCCATCGTGTGTCGTCTCTAATTATTCATTGCCCCACTCTTACTTGCAACCAAGCCCGCCCGGCGGACACAGAATCTTCATCGGCTTTGGCTTTTCCATCGGCTTCGGCTGGTTAGCGGCCGGAACAAGAGCAGCACCCGCGCCAGCCGGTGAGAGGTTCTCTTCAGTCAGTAGGAGGGGACGCTGGAGTACCATTTCCACCTGCGTGCCGCTGTCAATGCTCACATCTGCTCCACGCGTGAACAGCGATACGATGCCGGCGGCCGCCAAGCCCGCTCCCAAACCGGCAATTCCGCCTGCCAGTGGGTGCCCAGCTTCGAGACCACCTATGGCACCCACCGTAGCGCCTGTCGGCACAGAAACCTTCGCCACTTCGCCTGCATGGCGGCCTTTGTCCCCATTCTGCTCAATGGTTCCTTCGCCATCCTCCTTCACTGTCTGCTTCTTTGCACCGGGCAGGCTGTTGACCATTCCCGGGATTTCAACCACAGTATTGTTGGGAAAAATGATCGACGTGAAATGCATGTCGAGCTGTGCCCGCCCATGGAAGCGTCCCGCACGCTTCACGCTGTCGACGATCCCCTGCACGTAAACTCCCGCTGGAATCATGACTCGGTTGCCCACCACAACCGGAAACGTGCTGGACAAATACACGCCGTCGCCGGGCTTGGCACTTGCCGTGTTAATGCCGCTGCGCAACTGTAGCAGTATCTTCGTCCCTGCCGGAACCGTGTAGGTTTTCTCCGCAGTCTTTGATTCGGATGCGGTAGCCTGCCCTGCATCAGGCTGAGGCGCTTGCTGCGCACGCAGAACCGTCGAGGCGAATACTAGAAACGCAATTGCCGCAGCTGATGAAAACTTTCGGTCTACTCGCGCGCATCAGTCCCCTGCCCTGCTCTCTATTTTGGATAGACGCAATCGCACGCGCCAAGGATAGCGTAACCCCAGTCTTTTCGTTTCAGAGCAGCAACCTATGCGCGATTTTCGGCAATTGGCGTTACGATGCCATTACCGATGAATACAGCGAACTCTCGTTCCCAAATCGCTCCCGTTACCTCGTCGCAATTCACGGCCGCGTACAAAGTCCTAAGGTGACGCGATCGACGCCAAAGCGTTTCCCGGTTGCGCCTTCGGCGTTCTGGCAGGTGGCGAAGTGGTGCTTCAAGACGCCCTGGGCCGCTTCACATATGAAGACGGCGCAATGGAAGTCTCGCCGGCCACGGTCTATGACGTGGCAAGCCTCACCAAAGTCGTGGCCACAACAGCCACGGCGATGCTGTTGCATCAGCAGAAGCGTCTCCACCTGGACGCGCCGCTCGGCGACTACCTTCCGGGCTTTGTTGTGGGACGATCGCTCGACGAGATGGCTCGACACGTCACTTTACGCCATTTGTTGGCCCATAGTTCCGGTTTACCGGGATACGTTGAGCTCTTTCGCGTTGTGCATTCGCCGGCTGCGCTCTTCCGCGACCTGCTCGAGTTGCCACTTGAAGCTGAACCTGGCACGCGTGTCGAGTACTCGGACATGGGGTTCATCCTGCTCGGCAAGGCGCTTGAAGTAACTCTCCGCGGCTACCTGGCCGCCTGGTCTACTCGCAATATATTCGATCCGCTGGCAATGCACGACAGCGGATTCTGCCCGTCCATCTCTCAGCGGACTGAGATTCCGCCCACCGAAATTGATGACGATCTTCGCAAGCGCATCATTCAGGGCGAAGTGCAAGACGAACATGCCTGGCTGCTCAACGGTGCGGCCGGACACGCGGGACTCTTTTCCAATGTGCCGGATCTCTTGCGCTTTTCCAACGAAATTCTTAGAAGCGCAAGAAACCTATCTGGCGAGAACACAACCTTCTTCAATGCGCATACGATTG
The DNA here is from genome assembly GCA_963814335.1 of uncultured Acidobacteriaceae bacterium. Taxonomy (GTDB): domain Bacteria; phylum Acidobacteriota; class Terriglobia; order Terriglobales; family Acidobacteriaceae; genus Telmatobacter. Next base: position 712,903 of record CAWFCO010000006.1, read on the forward strand.
CGCTTTTCTCTCAAAAGCAGGAACCATCCGGTAGCTCACGGGCGCTCGGTTGGGATACACCTTCGCCCGAATCTTCCTCCGGTAGTCATTTCTCGCAGCGTTCCATCGGCCATCTAGGCTTTAGCGGCTGTTCACTTTGGATCGATCTCGAAGCTGAAATTGCAGTGATATTGCTCACTAATCGAACTTGGCCGGACCGAAAATGCCAGCTCATTCGTGAGATTCGACCTGCTTTCCACAACGCTGTGCGCGAAGCAATCGGCTAACTTCTTTGTGGTAACGATGGCACTCCTTTAGGTGCAGAAAACTCTTCCTCTTGACGAGAATCGGGCTACAATGTAGTTGGGGTTTGACGCAATGTTGAGTAGTCCTATGACGCAGGAATTTGTGGAAGCGCATAAAAAAGAAGACACCCAGACCAACGAGGTGTCGCTCCTGCAACATCTCACAACGGAAAGCGATAACGAGGCCTCCCAAGGCTTCGACACCAAGTCCGCTCTTGAGATTGCACGAATCATCAACCATGAAGACGCCAAGGTGGCCGGCGCCGTAAAAAAGTCACTTGCAGAGGTTGCGCAGGTGATTGACCAGGTTGCTCGTAGCCTGCGTGATGGTGGTCGTCTCATATACGTCGGCGCTGGGTCCAGCGGCCGTATTGCTGCTCTCGATGCATCCGAGTGTCCGCCGACCTACTCAACCGCACCCGGCCAGGTGCAATACATCATGGCGGGCGGTCCCAAGGCCCTCGCCTCTGCGGTTGAAGTGAACGAGGACTCAGAAGAGTTGGGCCAACGTGACATTGCACGCCGCCGACCCACGCGCAAAGATGTCGTCATCGGTGTCTCTGCTTCAGGCAGGACGCCCTATGTTGTTGCCGCTACAGCTTATGCGCGCGCACGCGGAGCCTATACAGCCGCTATAACCTGTAACCACGGCACGCCACTTCAGGCGGCTGCGGACGTTGCCATCATTGCCGAAGTCGGACCCGAAGTCGTTTCTGGTTCCACACGAATGAAGGCCAGCACGGCGCAGAAAATGATCCTCAACATGATCACCACCGGCGCCATGACTCGCATGGGCTACGTGTACGAAAACCTGATGGTCAACGTACACATGCAGAACTCTAAGCTGGTTGAGCGTGGCATTCGTGTTTTGATGAGCGCATGCAACATTGATCGTGCCAAGGCCGTCGAGACAATCAAGTGCGCGGGCCGAAGCGTTCCGGTTGCGCTCGTTATGCTGAAGGCAAAGGTGGACAAGCCGGAAGCCGTTCGGCGACTTGCCAAGAGCGATGGTAATGTCCGCCTGGCGATTGAAGATGCCGGCATCACCTTATAGAGCCCAAGGCTCTGGTCAAGCACCCAATATTCTGCATTTATCCTTGAAACTGCACTTGTTGATTCGCCTCCCGCGGGGGAGGCGAATGTTCTTCTGTGAGATTTAGACTTTACTTGAGGAGTCAAGCGCAAGTTCATGGATAAATTTGTCATCCGCGGAGGCAATCCGCTCGTAGGCACCATCCGCATTTCAGGCGCAAAGAACTCCGCCCTCCCTTGTATGGCTGCTGCCATCCTCACGGAAGATGAGGTAACCCTCGAAAACATTCCCCAGGTGCTCGATATTGAAACGGAGCGCAAGCTCCTGGCATCCATGGGTGCCGAAGTCGAACTCGGCTACGGACGAGCGCAACATCGCACTCGCATCAGTTGCAAGGTCCTGTCAGACCCCGTTGCCAAATACGAAATCGTCAAAACTATGCGCGCCAGTTCCCTCGTGCTTGGTCCCCTGCTTGCGCGTACCGGTATGGCGCGTGTGGCCATGCCGGGCGGATGCGCCATTGGGGGCCGGCCCATCGACCTGCACATCAAGGGGCTAGAGAAGATGGGCGCTACGATTGCGCAGGAACACGGCTACCTTGAAGCACGCGCCGATCGCTTGAGAGGTGCGCATATTGTCTTCGACAAGATCACCGTGACCGGTACAGAAGACCTGCTGATGGCCGCAACGCTCGCTGAAGGCGAAACCGTAATGGATAATTGCGCGCGCGAACCCGAGGTTACTGACCTTGCCGGACTGCTGACAGCCATGGGAGCGAAGATTGAAGGAGCCGGCACTTCGACCATTCGTGTACAAGGTGTCACAAGCCTTCACGGCGCCCGCCATCGCATTAATCCGGACCGCATAGAAGCGGGCACATTTCTCATCGCCGGTGCCATCACGGGCGGTGATTTGATCGTAACCAATTGCAATCCCGAGCATCTGCGTGCTGTGATGACCAAGTTGGAAGAGGCCGGCGCTAAGGTTGGAGCATTCGCGCACGACTCCGTGCGCATTCGCCGCGACGGACCGCTCAAGGCGGTCGATATTTCCACCGAAGAGTACCCCGGCTTTCCCACCGATATGCAGGCACAATACATGGCATTGGCTACTCAGGCTGAAGGCTTGTGCCAGGTAAAGGAAAATATCTTCGAGAATCGCTTTATGCATGTGCAGGAATTGGTGCGCATGGGCGCGAACATCAGGGTTGACGGACGCATCGCCTCAGTACGCGGAGCAACTCCGCTATCCGCCGCCGCGGTCATGTGCTCGGACCTGCGTGCATCCGCATCGCTCGTTCTGGCGGCCCTGGTGGCTGACGGCGAATCTATTCTCGACCGCGTGTATCACATGGATCGTGGTTACGAGCGTATCGAAGAAAAGCTGCGCGGTGTCGGCGCTCAAATCCGCCGCATGGGGAGTGTCTTTGCACCCAGACAAGCTGAGTAACTTCGTCAGTGGGGACTTAAGTTAGAGATGCTCTAGGTCGACCACACAACATGGCAGCGCAAAAAACATTCACCCAATTGGGTATGCGAAGCCGCCCATTTCCTACTCTTGGATGTTGCGGAAGTCTAGTGCCAGCTCACGGCAAGATGCCAGCGTAGTCCGAATCCTTCCGTCTTCACGAGCACGGCTTCATACTCGCGAAGCTCCTGAAGTACAGCCTGCGTCTCGGAGCCCAGCGCGGTCGGACTCTCGTCAAAGAACTGGATCAATGATGCCACCGTCTTCAGGCCGTCTTCTGGTTTAAACCACTGTGGCTGAGGTAGATGACTTGCCCATTCGGGATTGCCGGCCCCTTGCTCCAACAGCAATGCCATGGAATTTTCATCGGCTGAAAAGAAGTCGAGCAGAGGCGTGACACCAAGTCTCTGGGCAAGTCTCTCCAGTCCGTCTTCGTTGCGCGCCAAGGCCTGTCCGTTGACAAAAATATCGTATCCCGGATCCTCACCCTCCACGACGATGTACATGCTGGCTGGCATCGCTCTGAGTGTACGGGAGTTCAGGTCTTTTGCATCCGCAAAATGCCCTCTGGAACCCCGAGCGTCACCTTCTGTCCTGGGTGCCCCTGTTACCGTAGTGTCCCCGTGAGTCACGAGAAAAACTAAAGGGCTATATCGCAATAGGTTCATTTCGCTTTCAATGGAGCTTAGACACGAATCGTGGAGTAGTGAAAGTGGATTGGAGTAGGCTCCCAGATTTGGCGGCAATAGCGCTTCTCGCCGCTGCCTTTGCATCCGTGGCCCGCAGAAGTCAGATGCACGCTTCCGGCGTCTGGCTTACCGGCTGGTGCCTCATCGAACTTCATTTCCTTGGATTCATGTTTGCAGGTATGCCCGGCACACTCGGTGTTGTGGCTACGGATATCGGTCTGATCGCGCTTGTATGGCCGGGTATTCTCTTCATGTACTCCGCTGTACCCTACCGCAATTCGCGCACGTCGATCGCCATGCTTATCGTGCTGCTCGGAGCCTCTGCGCTTTATGTTGTCATCCTTAACGGATTCCCCACATGGCAGGCTGCTCTAGTTCCCGCCGCGATTCTGCTTGGCGTTGGTCCACTGGTGGTAGGACTCACAGAGGCACGAACGCTCCGCTTTCCATATCGGTGGATATTGCTTTCTCTTTTCGCGCTGCTCTCCGTTGTTCTTCTAGTCTTCCAGAATAGGCCTCTTGGCGGTGACAGCATTGCCCTCAATGCATTGATGTTCACAGTCTATTTTGGGTGCTGTCTGCATTTTTGGCTCGCCTACAGGCAATACACGGCTGGCGCAATGGTGACGATCGCCGGGTTTGCCACCTGGGCACTGGTGTTTGCCGTTGGACCCTACATCATTCTCCACGTCCCTAACTTGAGCGCTGAAAATGAGGTATGGAATCTTCCCAAGTATGTCGTCGCCGTCGGTATGATCCTGCTCCTTTTTGAGGGACAGTTGGAGCACAGCAAATATCTTGCCTTACACGACGAACTCACCGGACTTCCAAACAGAAGGCTGTTTCTCGACCGGTTGTCTGTCGCAGTTGAACGCGCACGCAGAGTGGGAAGAAAGACTGCCCTCCTTGTCGTTGACCTTGATCATTTCAAGCGCGTCAACGATACTCTGGGTCATCATGCTGGCGATACAATTCTGCGCCATGTGGGCGCCATCTTTGCCAGCCGAGTACGCCGGTCCGATACGGTTGCGCGCACTGGAGGGGACGAGTTTTGCGTGATTCTCGAAGAGCCTACCGACCGCGCTCAGGCTCGCCAAGTTGCGCACTCACTCATGCTCCAGCTCAATCAGCCTCAGGAAGTTGAAGGTCATAAGGTTTGGGTGGGCGCGAGTGTGGGTATCGCAATCTTCCCAGACGATGCTGCAGATATTGAATCGCTCTGCATTGCGGCCGATCTTCGCATGTATGGCGACAAACGAGGGACTCCTCGAAATATTGTCGCGCCGTTCGATTCAAAAGCACCCGCCGCCATACCCGCGCCCGAAGCAACAAGCGAGACGGAAGCAAGCTAGATCTTACTTTCTAGCCTCACAGAAGTAGAAGAGCCCGGCCATGGCCGGGCTCTCTTCGATTGATTGCGCAGTTACGCGCAAGATTAGTTGGTGCCACCCGGTCCGCGCCCACCACGACGGCGGCGGCGGCGGCGATTGTTATTCGCCGGAGGACGACCTGCAGCGCCGGCAGTGGTACCGGCAGCCACCGGCACGCCATCAGCGCGATTGAAGTTCGGCTCGTTCTCCTCGTCGAACTCTTCGGTCTCATCCTCATCGAAATCGTCTCCGCCTTCGATCATGATGGTGCTCTGGTTCGAACGCGGTTGGCGCTCTTCCGGCTCGGTACGCGGACGCGACGGAACACTTGCGGGAACTTCCTCATCACCTTCCGCTTCGTTGGCTTCAGCCGGCGCTGACTGCGCGAGCTTGGCCTTCTGCTCTTTAATGAGCGCCTTGCGGCTGAGCTTGATGCGATTGCCTTCAATGGCGAGCACCTTGACCATCACCTGGTCGCCTTCGCGCAACTCGTCCTTTACGTCTTTCACACGATGCTCTGCAATCTCAGAGATGTGCAGCAGGCCGTCGGTGCCTGGGAAGAGCTCAACAAATGCGCCAAACTCGGCGAGACGAACAACCTTGCCGAGGTAGGTCTTGCCGACTTCCGGCACGGCAGTGATGTCGTTGATCATTGCCAGCGCACGCTTCAGGCCGTCTGCGTCAGAAGATGCCACGCTCACGCGCCCGGAGTCGTCCACGTCGATTTTGGCACCCGTCTGCTCAACAAGGCCGCGAATGGTTGCGCCGCCCTTGCCGATAAGGTCACGAATCTTGTCGGTTGGAATCTGGATGGTTTCAATGCGCGGAGCATACTGCGAACGCTCCTGATGCGGACCGTCGAGAACCGCATCCATCTTGTCGAGAAGGAAGATGCGTCCCTGGCGTGCCTGCTCCATGGCCTGCTGCAGAATCTCGCGGGTAAGGCCGCCAATCTTGATGTCCATCTGGAGAGCGGTAATGCCCTTGCGTGTTCCAGCCACCTTAAAGTCCATGTCGCCGTAATGATCTTCCGCGCCTGCAATGTCGGTAAGGATGGCATACTCGTCGCCTTCCTTCACCAGACCCATTGCCACACCGGCAACGGCGCCCTTGAGCGGAATGCCTGCGTCGAAGAGTGCGAGGCTCGCACCGCAAACAGAAGCCATTGACGATGAACCGTTCGATTCGAGAATGTCGGAGACAACGCGCATCGAGTACGGCGATTCATCTGTGGCGGGTAGAACAGCCGCGATGGCGCGCTCGGCCAGTGCGCCGTGGCCCACTTCGCGTCGGCCCACACCAGTCATACGTCCTGTTTCACCAACGCTGAACGGCGGGAAGTTGTAGTGCAGCATGAAATTCTTGCGCTGCTCGCCTTCGTAGCTCTCCAAGCGCTGCCCGTCGTCGGCGGTTCCAAGAGTCGCCGTAACGAGAGCCTGCGTTTCGCCACGCGTAAAGAGTGCCGATCCATGCGTACGCGGAAGCACGCGCGTCTCGATGTTGATGGGGCGAATCTCGTCAAAAGCACGGCGGTCGGGACGAATGCGGTCCTTTGTCACCTGCTCACGGAAGATGCGCTCGCGAAGATGCTCATAGTAGGTGCCGAGCTTCTTCTTCGCGGTTGGGTCATCTGCCGGCAGTTCAGCCGCGAGTTCGTCCTTGATCTGCTTGATCAGCCCATAGCTTTCAGTCTTGCCGTGGGTTTTGGTGTCAAGTGCGTCCTTCAGACGATCGCCAATCTTAGCTTTGAGGTCGTTGTAGTAGGCCTCATCAAATTCAGGTGCCGTGAATGCCCGCTTCGGTTTGCCACCCTTGGCCACAAGTTCGTCGATGGCCGCAACAATCTTCTTAATCTGCTCGTGCGCAAATTCGATTGCTGCAAGGATGACCTCTTCGGTCTCTTCTTTCGCGCCGGACTCAATCATCACGATGCCGTCTTTGTGGCCAACAACCATGATGTTCAGCGTGGTGTCGGCGCGCTCAGAGTAGGTGGGATTGATGACGAATTCGCCATTGACGCGACCCACGCGCACGGCCGCGACCGTGGCACTGAAGGGAATGTCAGACAACGCGACGGCAGCCGCAGCGGCGTTGATGCCCACCACGTCTGGATCGTTCTCCTTGTCAGCGGAGAAAACCAGCGCAATCACCTGCGTTTCATTGCGAAATCCATCGGGGAATAGCGGGCGAATGGGGCGGTCAATCTGGCGGGAAGTGAGAATCTCCTTTTCGCTGGGGCGCCCTTCACGCTTGATGAATCCACCGGGGATGCGTCCGCCGGCGTAAGTGTACTCGCGGTAATCCACTGTCAGGGGGAAGAAATCGATGCCTTCGCGAGGGTCGGGCGATGCAACCGCAGTGGCCAGCACCACGGTTTCTCCGGCGGAGACGAGAGCCGCTCCGGAAGCCTGCTTGGCCATCCGTCCGGTCTCGAAGGTCAGTCGCTTGCCGCCGGCAAGTTCGACACTCACTTCATGCTTGGTAGACATAGTGTCCTCTTTTCGTTGTATTCACTTGGGAAACTTGTGGAGGGAATGCGCCGTCTGGTGCGGCGGTGCATTGCGCGCGCGGCAATCGTGCCGTTGTTGGGCTGCATGCAGCAAAATGCACGTCGGGCCCGGCAGAGCAGACTGCTCCGCGCGGGCCCTGGCGTGGTTTGCGGTTCGCCAGGTGCACCAGGTCCCAGGATTCCTCTCAGAACAGGGGCCTTGACCAAATTCCGGTCTGGGCGCTTCCGGGTCAAAAGTTTTGCTTTCCGGTCTTACTTGCGGATTCCGAGTTTGCCGATTACATCGCGGTAGCGATCCGAATCGTGCTTTTTCAGGTAGTCCAAAAGGCGGCGGCGTTTGCTCACGAGCATAAGCAGACCACGCCGGGAAGCATGGTCCTTCTTGTGGGTCTTGAAATGCTCGGTCAATTCGCCAATCCGCTCACTCAGAATCGCGATCTGGACTTCCGGCGAACCGGTATCCGAATCGTGGGTGCGGAAGCGTTCAATCAGTTCAGATTTCTTTGCAGTCGCCAGCACGGCGTATGTTGCTCCTCTATCGTTCTCAGTCCACTCTTAAGTGTCTGTTGAAAGACTAACATGAATGGCCCCTCAACGCCACGCCGGCGGGCTCAATCCACAATAGTGTCCACTCCAAGTAACACCCGCAGTTTCAATGCTCTGCCTGCAGCCAGTAATTATCGCGGGCGACTATGCGTGCTCCGTAATCCTCGGCCGTGCGTACCCGTATGGTGTGCAGGCCCGCCGTGGGGTTAGACGGACTGAAGGTAATCAGATAGCGGTTGCGCACATGTTTGGCTGCGTCCAGCACGCGCGACTGGAAGCGCTTGTCGTTCGTAAATGTCGTGTACTCCCCGCCGCTCATCAATGCAATCTGCTTGGCCACGTTCTTCTTGAACGCCTTCACAATCATGGCAAGCGAGTTGACCATATTCAGCGTGCGGTTGTCGCCGTTGTCTTTCACGTCATGCATGAACTCGGCGCGCGAGGGAGAAAAGGCCACGCTGAGCACCAGCACATCAGAGCGGCCAATCTTCCGCACGAGCTCTTCAGGCTTTGTATGCTTGCTGCCGTGGTCGCGCTCCTCACTGATGAGCAGGAGTACGCGCCGGTAGTTCTTTGGCTGTGTCTCCAGTAGATCTACTGCGTAGCTCACTGTATCCAGAATTGCCGCGCCGCCATTCCCAGGCTGCAGTTCCTGGAGCTCCTGACCAAGCTCCTCTTTCGACTCCGTGAAGTCCTGAATAAGAGATGGCTGTTTGTCAAAGCCGACGAGGGCTGCCTCGCTGCGTTTGTCTGTCATGAACATATCGAGCAGTGGACCCAGCTTGGCTACCTTGTCGAACTCTAGGGCACTTGCGCCGCCCTCTTGCACTGCAATCACCAGGGCAACGGGTGCCGTATCCATTTCCTCTTGAACTCGAATCTTCTGCTTGACGCCGTTGTCTTCAAGGATGAAGTCCTTCTGCTTCAGCCCATAAATGATGTCGCCGTTGGGCTTTTCAACAAGCGTAGGCACAAGCACTTCGTTCGTCGTAACGCGTAGCGTTTCCGTGCCCTGGGCCGGAGACGGATACGGTGAGGCAGGCTGAATTGGCGGAAGTTGTTGCGCAAAGCTCGTTGAGCCATAGAGGAGCGGCGACACAATTAAGAGCCCAATGACTTGGATGGAACGCGAGAGAACGCTCATACCACCTTTTTGGTCGCTTCCTTCTTCATGTCTTCAGTCCACGCAAGGAACCGCAACAACTCCCAGCGCTCGTTCCAAAGAAAGTGGAAAACGTCGCTGGCTGTGAGTGACTCAGCCTTCATGCCAGAGTAGGTTTCTATGCGCCAGCGGAGAAACTCGCTGCGCCAGGGACGCAGACGATGACCACGCGTGGCAATCCAGTAAAAACGCAAAGCCGAAAGCACACCCTCTCCCTCCTCAAGTATAGACGTCGCACGCAGTGGAGCGGACGCTTTGGAGTTGTGACATGGCACAGTTCCTCGCTATTCGTTCCTGGAAGAGCCGCGAGATACGGGAGAAGAGTTTGGTGTGTGCTAAAGCTTGTCGAAAAGACTGCCTGAGCCCAATTGCGCAATCACCGACATGAGCGCGGTCTGCTGTGTATGTGCAAGAGAGAGCTTGGTGGCCACTTCAGGCAGATCCGCCTGCATCAGGTCTGTCTGGTCCGCAGTCAGTTGCGTTTTCTCGCTGGTCACAGCGTTGGCGGCCGCAGTAAGGCGCGTAATCCGCACGGCGAGTGTTGTGTCCAAAACTTCAAATTCGGTCCAGGCGAGTGTTACGTGTCCTGCCGCGAGCGGCAGATCGCTTCCGTGGTTGCACTTGCTCGCAATCAGCTCTCCGGGGGCCAATGCCAGCAGGTTGCGTACGCGAAAATTGGGCAGTGGAATGGCGATGTCGAGCTCGACCGGAATGCGGGCAACGATCGGGTCGATGGATTCGGCATCAAGTTGCCTCTTTTCCACCTTTTCCTGCGCGATCAGATCGGATTGCCCTGCCGGCGCGTGGACCAGTGCGGCATCTGCCTGCTGCGCATTTTGGGGCGGCGACTGAACGGCTGAAATGGGAGTAGAGGTGGCCATCGACTTGAGAGAGTGCAGAAAGATGACCGGAATGAAGGCAGCAAGATTGGAATGGTCTCATGTGTGCGTTTGCCAGCGCGGGCTTGTCCCACAAACGCCAGCCCTTCGACTGGCCGCAAGGCCTGTCGCGCGAACCACTTCGCTGCTACACTGAAGCTGCAACACCCGCCTGGCTCCGCACCCCAAAACCAAAGTAGCGGAGAGCCTGGACAGGGTCCGAGAGAGAGGTTGAAGAATATGTCAGAACAGAATGGAAACAAGACCGTTACGAGCACCAGTCTTCGCCTGAAGATCGGCCTGGCAGAGATGCTCAAAGGCGGCGTAATTATGGACGTGATGAACGTCGAACAGGCCCGCATTGCCGAAGAGGCCGGCGCGGTTTCAGTGATGGCACTGGAGCGCGTACCAGCGATGATTCGTGCAGAGGGCGGCGTGGCGCGCATGGCGAAGCCCGGCCTGATTAAGGAGATTATGCAGGCGGTTTCGATTCCTGTGATGGCCAAGGCCCGCATCGGACACTTTGCCGAAGCGCAAATTCTGCAGGAGATTGGCGTCGATTACATCGACGAGTCGGAGGTGCTGACGCCTGCGGATGAGGTACACCACATCGACAAACACGCCTTTACCACACCGTTTGTCTGCGGTGCGCGCAACCTGGGCGAAGCCCTGCGGCGCATCGCCGAAGGCGCAGCCATGATCCGCACCAAGGGCGAGGCCGGCACCGGCGACGTGGTTCACGCCGTGCAGCACATGCGCCAGATTGTGAAGGAGATGAAGGCGCTCACCGTGCTGAGCGAGCAGGAACTCTACGCAGCCGCGAAGGAACATCAGGCTCCGTATGAACTGGTTCGCATGGTGGCAAAGGCCGGTAAATTGCCTGTTCCCAACTTCTCGGCAGGCGGCATTGCCACACCGGCCGACGCGGCTCTGATGATGCAACTGGGCGCCGAAGCGATCTTTGTCGGCTCGGGCATTTTTATGAAGGAGCGCGCCACTCCACTGGATGTGGAGCATGACGACAAGGAACGTGCTGAGGCTGTTTCTCGCGCCAAGGCGATCGTCGTTGCGACCACGCACTTCAACGATCCCAAGGTCCTGGCCGAAGTATCTGAACAGGTTACCGGCACGATGAAGGGCCTGGCCGCCGCCGCAATCGAAGAGAAAGAGTTGTTGCAAACCCGCGGCTGGTGAGGCACCTGCGGTGCGGCAGACGCTCGCTTTCGCTCGCAGGCGAGCCCTGAGACGCTCGCTTTTCGCTTTTCCCAGGGTTACGCGCTACACGCTTCACCCTGGGCTAAAATCGCTGCACCCCTGCCGGGGTGCATTACTTGCAGCAGACAGGTCTTGTAAGCCAGAAAACATCTAAATCGGTGAATGAAGAGAGCCGGGGCTAAAGCCCTGGCTTTCTTATTTGCCTTCCACCGAGGCCTGAAGGCCTCTGCTCCATCCGCCTAAGCGTCGCCGGGTTTCCAGTTGCCGTCTGCGGTGCCGTAGGGGCTGGCGACGACGACTTTGTAGCCGTCCGGATCGCGGAGCCAGAGTTCCCAGTGGTTGGGGCCGCCGTTGCCGTCGGGCGGGTTACGGTGTTTGGGGAGAATGACTTCCACGCCCATCTGCTGAGAGCGCGCAAGCATTGCATCGAAGTCCTCGACTTCAAACCAGAGCAAGAGACCGTTGCCATAGGGCTTGTCGCCAGGGTCGGCGATGGGGCCGTGCGAGTGGTCGGAGTCAAAGGCGTGGAGCTGCAGGATGATCTGGTCGTCGTGCACAAGCTGCTCGTAGACTTTGCCGCCGTGATTGCTTTGAAGGCCAAGGAGTTGCTGATACCAACGGCTGCTGGCCTCGACGTCGGAAACGCAGATGAGGGGTTGGGGTCGCATGACGCAAGCAGGATACGCCAATCGGTTCCTTGCGTACGAAAAGAGTGGAAATGCTGGCCAAAACGGAACTGACGGGCAACAGATTTGTGGCCGTTCTGAGGGTAAAAGTGGTGAAGAGCGAAAGCCGCATCTTTATCCGGCGATGCGTTGCGGCAAAGTCGAGACTTTTGTAGCCAAAACACGTGCGGAAGGCCGTTCTTCAGTGGAAATTTGCTCGAATTTGCCCAAATTTGCCTAATTTTAAGGGTGCGAAGAATCGCGATCCTATATCGTTCGGGCAGGTTTGGCCTTTCAGCCGGGCTTGGGAGGAGATTTAGAAGGAGTTTGGGTAGAATCGAAGAAGGTCTGCACCCGAGGCCGAATTCGAAGGACAGGAACGAGAGTTGAGCGAGCCGAAAGTGCCACGCATTGGAGTGCTGGCGATACAGGGAGACTATGCGGCGCATGCGGCGGCGCTGGCCGCGGCCGGGGCCGAGCCGGTGGAGGTGCGCCAGCCGGAGCAACTGGAGGGGCTGGCCGGGCTGATTCTGCCGGGGGGCGAGTCGACCACCATGCTCAAGTTTCTGGAGAACCGGGGATTCTTTCAAGCTTTGGAGGAGTTTTGTGGAAAGAAACCGGTGTTCGGCACGTGCGCGGGGGTGATTCTGCTGGCGCGCGAGGTGCGGCACCCAAAGCAGAAGAGCCTTGGTGTGCTCGATGTGGCCGTGGAAAGAAACGCATATGGCAGGCAGAATGAGTCGGCCATTTTGACGGCGGAGACCAAGCTTGCGGGCGGGCCGCTGGAGATGGTGTTCATTCGCGCGCCGCGCATTGTGGAGTGGGGCAAGGGAGTGGAAGTGCTGGCCGAGCGCGACGGCTTCCCTACCCTGGTGCGCCAGGGGCAGATGATGGCGGCAACGTTCCACCCGGAGCTGAGCGAGGACGGGCGGGTGCATGCGGCGTTTGTGGAGCATTGCATGCAGCAGACGGCATTGCATGCAGCGGACGCTCGCTGATCGCTCGCAGGAAAGTGGTGATTTCCAACCCTGCCGCGCGCGGATGGGGACCGGCATTTGTGATTGAACAGAAAGTTGAACAGGAAAGGAGCTTCACCTGTCACATTTTCTCTACAAGGAATAATCCGGCGCATCCGGTGCGGAGTGGACTAGTTTATTCTGGGCTTTGCGAACTCAGCATAGACATCCATGGCTGCGATCCCTCCAGTAAGGTACTCGTCGTGAGATACTAAGCCAGTAGACGTAATGTCTAGCCAACGTCCTGCTTTTTGTCGCCATCAGTCTGCTCGACTATTGACCCTTATGGGGTTCCACATAATGTCAATCCAAAGGACCTTTCAAAACGGGATGGTAATAGTCGAAATACTTGCGTGACTTTTTAAAAGAACCCATGTACAGCCCTCAGTTGCTCGGATGATCAACTCGGTAGAAGAAGCCCCATATCAAAACATTCCAAGCCCCGGTGGTGAGCACACATCTAAGCCGCACTATCCTGAAATGGGCTCCGTGGAAAGTTCCTCGCATCGTCATCTCTGTTGCATTTCTCTACGAGGAAGAATCCTGCATCCAGTGCGAGTGGGTTAATTTATACAGGGTCTTGCAATTGCGCCTAGACTCGCCAGCTGCGGACCCTCAGTCTCATTCGAAATGAGGCATAAACTGATCTGTGCCCTAATATCCCTTTTGGCTTTCCCGTCATCGACTGGTTCCCTAGGGGTCCCGCATAATGCATCTAGGGCCTTCAACTGCGTGACTCGTATGGCTGTCAGCCCTCAGTGATCGATCAACTCGGCACAAGAAGCCATATCTAAGCCAAAACCCCTTTTGCCAGCGTCTATCTGAATTGGCGGTGCAAATGCGTCGGCAACAGACATACCCAGTCGAGAAACTGTTTCGTGCCCTTGGCAGCATGAAGGTCAACAGCCTTGTATTCGCTCTTCGCGAATGGACAAAAACCAGTTAAAGCGAGGCCTTGGGGGCTCCTTTTTCCCCAAATCCGGTTCCTCGCGGAACTACCTCGGGCGGCAGCAAGATTGGATAAATTCTCTCTTCCATTGTTCCTTCTATACCGCGGCGTGGCGCACTCTTCTTACGACTCTGACTTAACCCCATAACTGGGTGCGCTGCCACGGCGGCGTTTGTGGAGATGGTGAAGACTGCTAGTCGTTAGTTGTTCGTTCCTAGTTGTTGGGTGGTTGAGATTCGATCCATTTCCCTTCTCCAGCTGCAAGATCTGTGTGGCCACCTCTCAAGTTGCCGCTCGTTTGCTGGTGCTGGACTCTGAGGCGTACCCCAGCCAAGCAAGATTCACATTCAGGAAGAATTGGTGGTCCTCCCACTCCTTGCTTCTCAAAGGATGAGCGCACCGCGGGTGAGTGTCCGGAATTGGGCAGTTTGAGCGCGATAGAGACTTCCGTTTCCCGCGATGTGAAAGCAAACTTCGGAAAACCGCGTGCGTCGAAACCAGAGTGGGAGTAATCTCATCCTTAATAGGGGCCCCGAATGCCTGTCGACTTCACGCACGCGCCTCCTGAGATTGAGCGGAAGGAACCCGGAATAGGCGGGAAGCCTCCGCTGGATTTGCGCCCGACGGGCGGAGGGGGTGGCGGCGGAGATGACGACTGGCAGCGAGACCATCGCGGACCGGGCGCACTGCTCAGAAAAATAAGGCTTTTTGTGTTTCTGGCGCTGGCCAGCGACATGATGTTTTTTGCTGTGCTGGTGGTGGCCTTCTTCGCGCGGCAGTCGGGCATGCACATTGATCCGCAGACGCAGCAGCCGATTGGCGACTGGCACCCGGTGAGCCTGCCTCCGATTCTCTTCCTGAATACCGCTGCCCTGCTGCTAAGCAGCCTGACGATGGAAATTGCGCGGTATCACATCTTTCGGGAATTTGATGTGCTGGAAGAGTGGCTGGGAATGGGGCGTCCGGCATTGGCGCGGACCCTGCCCTGGATTGGGGCCACTTTGGCTCTGGGCATGCTGTTCCTGGCCGGGCAGTGGGTGGCGTGGACGCAACTGACGGCACAGGGGTTTGCGTTTGACACCGGGTCGACGCCGGCAAGCTACTTCTTCTACATGATTTCAGGACTGCACGCGGCGCACCTTGTGGTGGGCCTGTTGCTGCTGCTGTTCTGCCTGGGCGGACTGGGATTTCTGAAGCGCGTGGAATTGCGGCAGATTGCGGTGGACTCGACCGCATGGTACTGGCACATGATGGGGCTGGCATGGATTCTGCTGTTTGCCGTGCTGACCGTGGGCCAGTAGGTAAAGCAGTTCAGAGTTCAAGGTTCAGAGTTGAAAAGACGGTCTGCGCTGCATGCAGCAGACGCCCGCTCTTCGCTCGGCATCTGCATGCAGTAGACGCCTCGCTCATCGCTCGGCATTGCATGCAGCAGATGCTCGCTCATCGCTCGCAGTAGGTCAGCAAGGTATTCCAATTGAAAACTTCAACTGAATCTTAGCCGGGTTGGGCTATTTGGATTTTGCCGGCTTGGACGGCGGAGGTGCGGTGATTGTGAACTGGTCTTTGGCTTCGACGGAAAGTGTTGCGGCGTCGGGGTCGCGGACCTTCCACATGACGGCATGGAGAGTGCGGTTGGAGACGTCGACGGTGAGGTAGTGAAAGACGGGAAATGCCTTATCTGTATAGAGGTCCTGGCTGCCGCGGAAGAGGATGGGGTAAGGCTCGGCGCCGCCGCCACCGGTGACCACGTATTCGACGCCATTACGCTCAAAGCGCTCGTAATTATGGATGTGTCCGCTGAAGACGACGACCTTGGCGCGCAAGTGGGGGACGTGCGCCTCGAGGATGTCGCGCATGAGGATTCCGGCCTTGTCTGGCAGGCGGGCGAAGACCTGTGATTGCCAGTCAGCAACCATTGGGAAGTGGAAGAGGATGAGGAGGAAGTCGACCTGGCTGGGGACGTGCTCAAGCTGGTTGGTGAACCAGACAACCTGATCACGGCCGGGGAGGATCAGGGAGGTGCAGTCGAGGGAGAGGACCTCCACGTTGCCGAGGATGGCGGAGTAGTAGCGGTTGCCCTGGAGTTGCGGATAGGCCTGCATGTAATTGGCGATGCCTTTGGCTGGGCCGCCGTAGGTTTCATGATTGCCGATGGTGGGCAGCACGAGCGCGTTGATGCTGCGCCAGGGCGCTGTCTCCGTGCGGTAGACGTCCCAGTCAGCAGTGCGGGATCCGAAGTAAGGCATGTCTCCGGTGAGGAGGATGACGGAGGGCTTCTCCTGCGCGATGCGGCCGACGAGCCACTTGCGGATGCGCGGATTGGTGCCGGTGGTACGTGCGGGGTTGGTGAAGCGCATGTCGCCGTAAGCCACCATGTGGAGCGGCTGGCCGGGCTTGAACTGGGGGAATGTGAGCGTGGGGGTGGTTGCGTCTTTGGGCGGCTCTTTTGGAGTATCCGATTGGGACGCGGCCAAGAGATGCAGCGGCGCGAGGACGAGCAGAGCGGTGGCGAGTGCGAGGAAAAGTGCCGGAAAGGCCGGGCGCTGGGATGTTCGGGGACGGTGAAGGCTCACAGATATCAGGGTAAATCACGCAGCGAGTTGCGGGTGGCGCGTCAGGCCATCAGCTTCGCCACATAGTCATAATCTGATTTCGCTGCCTGCATGGTGGTCTGCCCGTGGAAGGGCGGGTCGTGGTCCACGATGAAATACTCGACGCCGTCTTTGCGGGCGGCCTCATAGGCGGCCTTCAGGGGTGCGACGCCTTTTCCCAGATCCACAATGTGCGCGCCGGCCTTTGGTCCGAGCTGGTTGATGGGCGGGGTTATGGTGCTGAAGTCTTTGAAGTGCAGCAGGCGGACGCGCCCCGGATTTTCGCGAATGATTGCTGCTGGATCGGCTCCGCCGGCGGCCATCCATCCTGCATCCACTTCGAGCTTCACCAGCGCGGGATCGGTCTCTTTGAGCAGAATGTCGTATCCGGTGGTGTTCCCTTCCACCTTGCGGAACTCGAAGTTGTGATTGTGGTAGGCATACTTGATGCCACGCTTGTGGGCGCTCTCTCCAATCTTGTTGGCAAGAGCGGCCTGACGGCGGAAGTCGTCGGCGGTCATGTGATTGAGCATGGGCATGAGGCCGGCCATGCCACCCTTGGGCAGCTCCGGCGGCAGGATGGAACTGATGGCGTACTTGACGCCCATTGTCGAGGCCTGGTCGAGCGCTTTTTCCGTGTCCATAAACCCAAAGCCGAAGTGGCCTGAAGGGCAGCCAAGGCCGGCATCCGCAAGCATCTTTTTGAATGCGGGTATGTCCGGAATGATTTCCGTGTAGGCCTCGACGTAGCCGTAGCCGATGGCGGCGAGTTTGGCGAGCGTGCCGGCGGGATCTTTCTTGAACTCGGCTGCGACCATGTACATCTGCACGCCTGGCCTGGAGCGGAAGTCGGCGCTCCACGAGCGAGTGAGGCCAGCGAACTGCGCTCCGGCAAGCAAAGCGCCTGAACGGACAACAAAACTTCTGCGGGATAGGGAGTTTTTCATTGGGTTTCCTTGACCAAGCGAGTATACAGAGCGGAGGTCTGGACTAGAGCGATAAAGGGAGGAAGTGACACGAAGAATGCACAATCAGCGAAAGAAAGTATTGCAGAAGAACTCGCCCGGGCCGTAGCCACCTTAGGATTTGCCCCAATATTGGATGAGCGTGCACTTCGTTATGAGAAAGTTTGTTAGAAACTGCCGCGCTCGATGACTACCTTCATGTGAAGGAATTTGAAGGCGCGCAATGGAAGAGCTGGGCCAGGACGAGTTTTACCTGCAGGTGGCAGATGAATACGGCCCCGCCCTGGAACGTCTCGCAGCCGCGTACGAAGCCGATCCCGATCGACGCCGCGATCTTAGTCAGGACATTCACTTCCAGTTGTGGCGCAGCTTACAGCGTTTCGACAGCCGCTGTTCGTTGCGCACCTGGGTCTACCGGGTCGCTCACAATGTTGCCGTCTCCTATGTGATGCGCGAGCGGCGGAGGTTCTTCGGACTGGTAAGTCTTGAAGAGGTTGAGGCCCTTCCGTCTGTCGATCCAGGCCCCTCCGCCGCAGAGCGTCAGATCGACCTTGGTCACCTTATGGCACTCATCCAGCGGCTCAAACCGCTCGACCGCCAGATCATGGTGTCTTATCTCGAAGACCTTGATGCAACATGCATCAGCGAAATAACCGGACTGTCCGTCGCCAGCGTGGGTATGCGGATACACCGCGTCAAGAAGCTGTTGGCGGAGCAGTTTCGTCAGGGAGGCAATCATGCCAGATAACTCTCAGGCCAACCCCAAAACCGTCTGGCAGAGCCAGAAGAATGAGGAAACCAGAATGACTTTGGAATTACTACGTCAACGAGCGTTGGATCTCCACGCCAAGCGTCGCCACCAGCTGTTGGCCACCATATTTGGCGCAGCGATTGCCCTTAGCCTCTCAGCATGGGGTATCACGCGGACGCACTACATCGCTCTCCAGGCGGCCTTTGTTCTGTCCAGCGCCTGGGCACTCGTTGGGCTGTACTTTATCAAGCGCGGGTTGCGCAAAACGGAGCTGCTGAACGACTCAACGCTGCGCACGGGCCTCGAATTTTACAGGTTGCAGATTCAACAAAATCTGGCCGTTTTTCATCGCTCTCTGCCCTGGACTTTTGGTCCCCTGCTCCTGGCTGTCGTCGCAATTATGCTTGTACTCGCCGGACTGACGGAGGCGCAAGACCAGCCGCTTATCAAGATTGCGCCGTTTTGCATCCTGTTCTTATTGTGGCTCATCGCCTTTCCGACGGTTCGCCTGCATAAGCGGCGCGAGTTGCAAAAGGAGCTTGACCTCCTGAAGTCGCTGGACAGCGCGAAATAGAGACGTCGAAGCCTCGATGGCGAACTGTCGGCTACTCGAAAACCACTTCAGAGTGAGCGCAGTTGCTGCTGATGACACGGCTCAGAATCAGCGCAAAATTCAGGCGTGATGATTCAGGGAATTTCACTATTTAGGCTTGAGACGTATCTGGGATATGTGGCACCCGCCGCAATCACGCACGTTCAAATGAGTCAGCAAGCAGAGTGATCTCCATTTCATTGAGGCGGGCGGGGTCGGCGATGGCGTTAAGGTATGTGATGGTTTCGCCCTCGAATGTAAAGAACAGCACGCCGAGGAGTTTGCCGCCGGGGGCGACCATGAGTCCCGGTTCGCCGTTGAGGAGGACGACACGGCCGGACTTGGCACCGCGAGCGTTGGCGATGGCCTGTTCGGCAGTATTGCGCGCGCCGTGTACTTCAGGTGCAATGTTTGCGTTGCCGAAGCCGGGGGCC
This sequence comes from uncultured Acidobacteriaceae bacterium, assembly GCA_963814335.1. Lineage (GTDB taxonomy): Bacteria > Acidobacteriota > Terriglobia > Terriglobales > Acidobacteriaceae > Telmatobacter. The sequence continues at coordinate 732,019 of CAWFCO010000006.1, forward strand.
TGCTCAATGCGGAAGATGATATCGGGCGCGAACATGCGGACGAGCGCTTCCACATCGCCCGAACGGAGTGCGGCCAGGAACTCGCCGACCATGCGGCGTTGTTGTGTGAAGAGCGGCGAGCTTGGCGGCTGGGCTACCTGCACGCGCTTGCGCGCGCGGCTGGCGAGTTGGCGGGTTGCGGCGGGTGTGCGGCCGAGTATGGTGGCAATGTCTTCAAACGGAATGGCGAAGACATCATGCAAGACGAAGGCAAGGCGCTCGGGCGGGGTGAGTCGATTGAGAACGACGAGGAGCGCGATGCCCACGGAGTCGGCCATTTGCACCTGGGTCTCGGGTGTGGGCTTGCGGGATGCAGGAATCGCCGGCGCTTCGGGCGCGTCAATGGAGTCTTCACGGCGCGCAGAACGGGAGCGCAGCATGTCAAGGCAGACACGCGAGACAACGGTAGTGAGCCAGGCGGAGAGATTTTCGATGGTGTCGCTTTCACTGCGTGCAAGGCGGAGCCAGGTCTCCTGAATGGCATCTTCCGCGTCCGTGGTGGAGCCGAGGAGACTATAAGCGACGGCGCGCAGATGATTGCGATTGGATTCAAATTGTTGTGCGAGCCAGTCGTTGTGTTCCATGTGCTCTGCCTGCTCCCTGTAGCGCCCTTCCGGCGCGGTTGATGCGTTCCGCCAACAGTATGACGAATAGAGTTCCGGAGATGTGACAGGGTTGTGGACTTTTGTGCGTGGAATTTTTTTGTGGCGCGGAGTTGTCACACAAGCGAGCGGCGGTTCGTCAGGGTTGTGAACGACAAAAACAACCCGACGGGCAAGATTGGCCCGAATCAAAAAAGGAGATTGAACCATGGAAGCACGGATGACGAACCCCGCAATGGTGTTGCCGGAAGCTCTGCCGGCGATGATGGCGCTGGGCAAGGCCGCTGAAGGCAAAGGTATTTCACTACAACTGCGCGAGCTGGTGTGTTTGCGCGCGAGCCAGATCAACGGCTGCGGCCTGTGCGTGGACATGCACTCGAAGATTTTGAAGCGCAGCGGTGAGAAGGAGGAGCGCATTTTTGCCGTGGGCGCGTGGCGCGAGTCCCCTTACTTTACCGATACCGAGCGCGCAGCGCTGGCGCTGGCTGAAGCGATGACACGGATCGGCGACAATTCGGACCCGGTTCCCGACAAGGTGTGGGGCGATGCGGCAGCGCACTTCGGCAAAGAGGCGCTGGCGGCTCTGATTCTGAACATCGCCATCATCAATGCGTGGAACCGGCTGAACGTGACCACGCGGCAGCCCGCGAATGAGTGGGAGAAGTCGCCCGAAGCAAAGAAGATGCTGGACCGGGTGGGCGCAGCCGCGTAGGAACAGCTCAAAGTTCGAAGTTAAGAGTTGTCTGAGGCCAGTGACAAAACCGATCCGGGGGAGGCAGACGGAGAGCTGCTTCCCCGGATTTTTATGGAGAGGTAATGATGACCGCAATCATGATTGTGCTTTTGTTTGCCGGGGCGACCGCTTTGGGTGTGTACGCGGCGCGGGATGAAGGGGATGCTCTGCCTGCGGAGGCTGCGGCATGGGCTCGCACAATTGGCTACTGGCTGTGCACCGTGATTTTGGCCTTTGAGATGGTTGCGGGGGGATTGTGGGATCTGACTCATATTGAGCATGTCCGCAGAATCCTGGCGCATCTGGGGTATCCGGAGTACATGTTGCTCATTATTGGGGCGCCGCGCATTCCCTGCGCACTGGCAGTCCTTGCGCCACGCTTTGGACGGCTGAAGGAGTGGGCATACGCAGGCGCGGTGTTCACGTACCTGGGTGCGGCAGCCTCGCATGCGCTGGTGGGTGATGGTGCCAGCCAGTGGGGAGCGCCACTGGCGGTTTGCGGCATCACATTTTTGTCGTGGGTATTGAGGCCGGCTTCACGCAGAGTGGGAGCGGGCGTGAGCCAGAACGTGCGCGGCTTTGTGGCCTGGGGCGCGCCGGTGGCCATTGCGTCGGCGATGGCTGTGTTGGCCATGGTGGTGATGCCGAAGTGACCACCTGCGATGGGGCAGACGCTCGGCATTGCATGCAGCAGACGCTCGCCTGACGCTCGCAAGAGGGCATTACATGCGGCAGACGCTCGGCATTGCATGCAGCAGACGCTCGCTCATCGCTCGCAAGAGAAATACTTCGTTACATGATGATGCCGCCCTTTGTGGCGGCATTTTTTGCGGCTGCATTTCCAGACTCCGGCAATGTGCGGTGCAACCCAACACAGGTTTGGATTGGCTTCTTTGCATCGCTTTGGAACCCAGCTAGGCTGTGCGCGCTCCGAAAAACGTGCGGACCCGTTCGGCGAATGTCGGCATGACCGGACAGTCGAAGTAGACTTCGCGATTGCATGCCATAAGGATCTGGATAGCCTGGACATCCGGGTCGGAGGCGGAGAAGCTACCGGAGGCCCAGATGTACTGGTCGCTGAGGTACTCAACGGCGTGAGCGAGAAGCTCAAGGGCACGGCCGGCTTCCGGCGAGATGTGACGCGCGGCGTAAAGGCCTTCCAGATTGTGACGAGTTCGCGGGGAAACGATACGAAGTGGGGTGGATGGTGCGGTTGTGGTAGCCATGGCAACGATCCTCAAGGCACACGGGGGCAATGTGGCAAAATTCGGGGAGTTTCCGAATGTAGCCTTCCCCCAATGAAACAGTCAAATATTTTCACAACTAAATTGGGAATACTGTGACGGTAAGCACTCCGCGGTTACGCCTGGTGACGTTAGGGTGGTGGGGTGGCGGAGTGCGCACGCAAGCCCGGAGCGCTGTGGCTCGTGCACCGTGATGTGAAACGCGCAAGGCACAAAAGTATGAATTTTCCGCGAAGTAAAGGAGCCTTCAGGGGTTGGCTTGACTGAAGCAGATTGGGAACCTAAGCTCAAAGCAGCGGCTTGCGGCAGTATTTGCAGCAGTCAGGGGCCGTGGAACGCAGGCAACCGGATATCTTAACCACGAAACGCGGAGCAACCGAATTCCGCCAAGGCGCGCATGATTCCCTATCACTGGCAATATATTCCGCTTCTGATGCAGATCGCGTTCGCGATTGGTATGGCGGCCGTTATGGTGGTCGCCTCCTGGTTTATTGGACGGCACAGAAACACCAAGGTAAAACTGGCGGCATACGAGTGCGGCATCGAGACGGTGGGCGATGCGCGCGGACGGTTCAGTGTGCGCTTCTATATGGTGGCGATGCTGTTCATTCTGTTCGACGTGGAAGCCGTGTTCATGATGCCGTGGGCGGTGGTGTACAGGAAGCTGCCGGCAATTACCGGATCGCGCATGTTCGGGTTCTGGGAGATGCTGGTGTACCTGGGATTTGTGGCGGTGGGGCTTTACTACATTGTGCGCAAGGGTATTTTGAACTGGAGCCGGGACAAGGCGGACCTATAAGGATGAGCGAAACGCTGAGCAACACGCTTTTGGGCAAGGCCGCGGTTTTGGAAGGCCTTGGCGATCACCCGGCGGTGAAAGCGCTAGAAGAGGCGATTCCAGAGCAGTTTACCGATGCGAAATTTGACCGCGGCGAGCTGACGCTGACGGTAAAGCCGGAAGCAATTGTGCCAGCCGCACAAGCTGTGCTCGCGGCGGGGTACACGGCGTTTCAAGACATGACAGCGGTGGACTGGTTCCCTTCCACACCCCGTTTTCAGCTGAGCTACCACATTCTGTCGCACGCCCGGAAGGAGATCATCCGTCTGAGCGCGAGGGTGGAGGAGTCCGAAGCTTCCATCGAGTCAATGACGAGCGTGTGGGAAGGCGCGAACTACTATGAGCGCGAAGTCTTCGACCTGTTCGGCATTCGCTTTGAGAACCACCCCAATCTGCGGCGCATCTTAATGCCGGATGACTGGAACGGACACCCGCTACGCAAGGACTACCCGGTGGAGGGTTATCGCTGATGATTGACACGGGTACTCCGATTCTGACGGCTCCGGTGGCCGAGGGCGCAAAAGATCAGCACATGGTGCTGAACATGGGCCCGCAGCATCCTTCGACACATGGTGTTTTGAGGCTGGTGCTGGAGATTGACGGCGAGATTGTGGTGCGGCTCTATCCGGAGATTGGCTACCTGCACACGGGCATTGAAAAGACGTGCGAGGCGAAGTTCTACCAGCAGGTTGTCCCGCTGACCGACCGCGTGGACTACCTGGGACCGCTGGCCAACAACCTTTGCTACTGCCTGGCGGTGGAGAAGCTGCTTGGCCTCGAAATTCCTCCGCGTGCGCAGTGGATTCGCGTGCTGCTGACGGAGCTGACGCGCATCAATTCGCACCTGATCTGGCTGGGCACGCACGCCATGGACATTGGCGCATTGACGGTGTTCCTGTACACCTTCCGCGAACGCGAGGACATTCTGCGCATTTTTGAGGCGGTGGCGGGCCAGCGGATGATGACCAGCTACTTCCGCATTGGCGGGCTGGCCATGGAGCCGCCGCTGGACATGTTCGACAGCATCCGGAAGTTCATCAAGGCATTCCCGGAGAAGATTGACGAGTACTCGAACCTGCTGACGGGCAATCCCATCTTTTACAACCGGCTGAAGGGCGTGGGCTACATTTCAGGCGAAGACGCCATTGCGCTGGGAGTGACCGGGCCTGTGATGCGCGCTTCGGGCGTTGATTTTGACACGCGGCGCGATATGCCCTACTCGGGCTACGAGAAATTTCAGTTCAAGGTGCCGGTCTCAACCGATGGCGATTGCTGGGCACGTTATATGGTGCGCCTGGATGAGATGCGCGAGAGCGTGAAGATCATTAATCAGGCTCTGGACGGCGTGCCGGAGGGACCGATCAAGGCCGATGCGCCGAAGGTGGTGCTGCCGGACCGCGAAAAGATGAAGACGCAGATGGAAGCGTTGATTCATCACTTCAAGATTGTGACGGAAGGCTTCAACGTTCCGGCTGGTGAGGTGTACCAGCAGATTGAGTCGGGCCATGGGCAGATGGGCTATTACGTTGTGTCCGACGGAACGGCGAAACCGTGGCGCGTGCACATGAGGTATCCGGGGTTTGCCACGCTGCAGGCGCTGGAAACGATGTGCAAGGGGCGCATGCTGGCCGATGTGGTGGCCGTGGTGGGATCGATTGACATTGTGCTGGGAGAGATTGACCGCTAGTGGACGCGGTCTTTGTAGAGCTGTGGGTTTCACTGGCATCGCTGCTGCGCAGTTACACCGCGGCGCACGGGTTGAACAAGGACCGGCAGGCGACGGTGGAACTGGGTGAGGAACGAATTACAGTGCGGCACGGAGACAGTTGGTTGAATCTGGAGCGCAGTGGAAGTAAGGTGCGCTGGAGCCGCGAGAACGGTAGTAAAGGGGAGCTTGAGTTGACCGAGGCGGGGACGCTGAAGACAAACGAAGGCGAAGAAGCCATGGATCTGGCTGCGGAAGCCTGGGCACGGGAGCTGATGCAATGAGTCCCGAGACGATGAGTGTGTTTTCGCCCAAGCTGGCTGCGCGTTTTGATGCGCTGGTGGAGAAGTATCCGGTGCGGCGCTCAGCGCTGGTGCCAATGCTGCTGTATGCGCAGGATGAGGTTGGGTATTTGTCCGACGCTGTGATTGCCGAAGTGGCCGACCGGATCGGCATCACGGACAACGACGTGCGCAGCGTGGCGAGCTACTACTCGATGCTGCGGTTCAAGCCGGCGGGCAAGTTCAACGTGCAGGTGTGCACGAATATCAGCTGCATGCTGCGTGGTGGCTACGAGATCTTTGAGAAGTTTCAGGATGAGCTGGGCGTGGGACACAAAGGCGTGACACAGGACGGCGTCTTCTCACTGGAAGAGGTGGAGTGCATTGGGGCGTGCTGCTGGGCGCCGGCCATCCAGGTGAACTACGACTTTCATGACGATCTGACTCCGGAGAGTGTGGCGGGGATTTTGGCTGCGTATCGTAAGAAGGCAGAGGAGCGAGGAACGAATGCCTAGGTTGGTCTCGCATCCCGATGAAGTGAAGATTGTGACGAAGCGCTTTGGCATGGGCGCGGCGGCGATCGACAAGTACATTGAGCTGGGCGGGTATGAAGCGGCGAAGAAGTGCCTAGCCGAAGGGCCCGACTGGATTATTAACGAGATGAAGGCAAGCGGCCTGCGCGGCCGCGGCGGCGCGGGCTTCCCCACCGGCATGAAGTGGAGCTTTGTGCCCAAGCAGAGCCCGAAGCCGAAGTACGTACTGGTGAACGGAGACGAGAGTGAGCCCGGTACGTGCAAAGACCACCTCATCTTCCTGCATGATCCGCACGCGGTGATTGAAGGCACGATTATTGCGGGACTCGCGATTGGCTCGAAGCTGGGTTTCATCTATCTGCGCGGCGAGTATCGCTATCTTCTCGAGATTATGGAGAAGGCCGTTGCCGATGCGTACGCGAAGGGTTTTCTGGGCAAAGGCATCTTTGGGTCGGACACCGAATTCCAGATCATTACGCAGAGCGGCGCGGGCGCGTATGAGGTTGGCGAAGAGTCGGCGCTGATGGAGTCACTGGAAGGCAAGCGCGGCGTGCCACGCATCAAGCCTCCCTTCCCTGCCGTGGTTGGTCTGTACGGCGGGCCAACAGTGATCAACAACGCGGAGACGATTGCAAGCGTTCCGCATGTGATTACGATGGGCGGCGCGGCGTATGCGGCGGTGGGCAGCGAGCGCAACGGCGGCACGCGCTTGTTTGGCATTAGCGGCCACGTGGAGCGACCGGGCGTGTATGAGCTGCCGATGGGCTACAACCTGAAGAAGATGATCTATGACGTGGCGGGCGGCGTTCGCGGCGGACGGAAATTGAAAGCAGTCGTCCCGGGCGGATCGTCCACACCGGTGCTGCTGCCGGAAGAGATTGAGAACCTGGGTATGGATTTCGACCAGGTGGGCAAAGCCGGTTCGATGCTGGGGTCAGGCGGCGTGGTGGTCATTGACGACCAGACGTGCATTGTGGAATTTGCGCTGCGCACGATCAGCTTCTATCAGCATGAGAGCTGCGGTTGGTGCATTCCCTGTCGCGAAGGAACCGACTGGCTGAAGAAATCACTGACACGGTTCCATGCCGGCTTCGGCGAGATGAAAGACATCGACAACATTCAGTACCTTGCGCAGAACATGATGGGGCGGACCTTCTGCCCGCTTGGGGATGCGGCGGCAATGCCGACCCTGGGATTTGTGAAGAAGTTCCGCAAGGAGTTTGAAGATCACCTGAACGGCAAGCCGTGCCCGTTTGCGAAGCACGCGGAAGTGGCGGTGGTATAGGCAATGGCTGACGTAACGTTCACAGTGGATGGCAAGAAACTGACCGCACCGGCGGGGACGCTGTTGATTGACGCGTGCCGCAAGGCGGGCATTGAAATTCCTTCGTTCTGCTACTATCCCGGGCTGAGCCTGCAGGCAGCGTGCCGCATGTGCGTGGTGCGGCAGGAGAAGGTGGGCAAGCTGCAGACCGCCTGCACCACAGCGGTAGCCGAGGGACAGGTATTCATCACCGAGTCCGACGAGATTGCGCAGGCGCGCAAGGCAACACTGGAGTTGCTGCTGGGCAATCATCCGCTGGACTGCCCGGTGTGCGATGCGGGTGGCGAGTGCGAACTGCAGGACATGACCTTCAAATACGGTGCGGGCGAGAGCCTGTATGCCGAGGCCAAGCAGCATCGTGACGAGCAGCAGTGGTCGCCTGCGGTGTTTTATGACAGGCCGCGGTGCATTCTGTGCTATCGCTGCGTGCGCATGTGCGGCGAAGGCATGGATGTGTGGGCGCTGGCGGTGGAGAATCGCGGCGCGCGTTCGGTGATTGCGCCGAACGAAGGCGACAGCCTGAACTGTGAGCAGTGCGGCATGTGTATTGATGTTTGCCCGGTGGGCGCACTGACCAGCGGAACCTATCGATACAAGACGCGGCCGTGGGAGATGAAGCATGTATCGACCGTGTGCACGCATTGCGGCGATGGATGCAAGGTGACGCTGGGTGTACGGTCGGCCAACGACGGATCAGAAATTATTCGCGCGGACAATCGAGACAAGAGCGGCATCAATAATGACTTTCTCTGCGCGAAGGGACGGTTCGGTTTCGACTTTGTGGAGAGCAAGGATCGGCTGACGACACCGCTTGTGCGCAACGGTGCAGGCGAGCTGAAGCCCGCAACGTGGACCGAAGCACTGAATGCGGCGGCGAAGAAGCTGAACGAAGTGAAGTCTGCAAAGGGCGGCAGTGCGATTGGCGTGCTTGGCTCAAGCCAGACGACAAACGAAGAGAACTACCTGCTGCAGAAGTTTGCGCGCACCGTGCTGGGTACGAACAATATTGACCATGATCGCACTGCGGATTACGCTGCGTTCGCAGATGCGCTGGCCGGGCACAAGGACAAGCTGGCGAGTCTGCGCGAGACGGAGACTGCGCCGGCAATTCTGCTGATTGGCGGCGACCCGACGAATGAGCATCCGCTGCTGGCGTGGAACCTGCGCACGAACGTGCGGCATCACAAGGCGCGCATTTACATCGTGAATCATCGCGGCATCAAGCTGGAACGGCAGGCAAAGGCCGTGCAAGGCGTGCCGCCGAACGGCTACAAGGATCTGGTTGCAATTCTCTCGTCGGACTCCAACGACCTGGCGAAAGGTATTGCGCAGGAAGAACAGTTGCTGGCCGTGATCGGGCAGGAGTTGAACGGCAAGGCGCTGACGGATTTTGTGGCCTGGGCGCTGAAGCGCGGCAATGTGCGCTTTGCGTACCTGGGTGATCATGTGAACTCGCGCGGCGCCGCGGATATGGGCCTGCTGCCTGATCGGCTGCCGGGATACATACCTGTGAGCGAGCCGGGCGCGTTTGCGGCAGAGTACGCGGAAATGCCGACGAAGCCGGGATTGACGCAGGCAGGCATGCTGGCCGCGGCGGACAAGGGTGAGTTGAGCTTGCTGTATGCGGTAGGTGCGAATCCGGCAGGACAGAAAGACTTCAGGTCCGATGCGTTGAAGAATACGTTCGTGATTGTGCAGGACCTGTTTATGACGGAGACAGCGGCGCTGGCCGATGTAGTCTTCCCTGCTGCGAGCCTCTACGAAAAGACCGGCACGGTGACAAACACATTTGGAGATTTACAGCTTGCACAGAAGGCCGCGGACCATGCGGGCGTGAAGGGCGACTTCGAAATCCTGGTTCGGCTTGCCGGATCAATGGGTGTCGACGTGAAGACCCTGGTTCCATTTGGTACGAGCTCTGTCACGGCAGACCTTGGACAGTCGCGCGGCGCACAGGCGGGCGAAGCCGACCGGCATGCGGTGTGGCTCGCGGCGCACAATCTTGAGCCGAAGCTGAGCCCGTTTGATCCGCTGGCTCTGCTGGACGAGATTGAGCGGCTGGTGCCGGGCTATGAACTGGACCGGCTGAATCTGCTGGGCGGTAACGATGCGCCGGTGCATGCATCCCTGCCGGAGAATTTTGTCCCGCTGGAAGTTCTGGCAGCGCCGGAGATACCAACGTCGATTGTGCCAACGCATGACACGTTGTTTACCTCATCGGTGTTCGGCCGCTACAGCGAAACACTGACGGAACTGAAGAAACACCAGGAAGGCGCGCTGGCAGAGACCGCCGCCGATTAACGCAAGAGAAAAATGCCCGAGAGAGGCCGATTGTCGTGACGATTTTGCAGTTTGTACTGTGGAGCATTCTGAAAGTGGCGGTGGTGACGGTGGTGCTGTTGATGGGCGTCGCCTACACCGTGCTCCTGGAACGGAAGCTGGTGGGCCGCATCCAGAACCGCTGGGGACCGAGCCGTGTTGGCCCGTTCGGCCTGCTGCAGCCACTGGTGGACGGCGCGAAATCTTTCCTGAAAGAAGACATCATTCCCACGTCGGTGTACCGGCCGTTGTATCTGCTGGCGCCGGTGATTGCCTTGAGTTGCGCGCTGATATCCATCGCAGTTGTTCCGTTCGGCTCCCCAGCTACAGAAGTGGACGGCTTCCACATCTTCCAGATTTCAGACGTAAACATCGGCCTGCTGGTGGTTCTGGGTATCACTTCGATTGGCGTCTATGGCATTGCGCTGGCCGGGTGGTCGTCGAACAACAAGTATTCGCTGCTGGGTTCGCTGCGCTCTTCCGCACAGTTGATCAGCTATGAGCTAGCGCTGGGCTTGTCGCTGGTGGGCGTGGTGATGCGTGCGGGCTCGCTGAATTTACGCGTGATTGTGGAGAGCCAGGCGCATCGTGGATTGCTCTCGTGGAATTTGTTTGGCGGGATGCAGTTTGTGGCGTTCTTTATCTATTTGATGGCCGCGTATGCGGAGACGAATCGATCGCCCTTTGATTTGCCGGAAGCCGAGAGCGAACTGGCGGCGGGCTATCACACCGAGTACAGCTCGATGAAGTTCGCGATGTTCTTCATGGCCGAGTACGCCAACATGATTATGGTGGGATGCGTGGCCACGCTCTTGTTTCTGGGCGGATGGACGAGTCCATTCGGCAATGCGCTTCCGCTGCACAACGTGGTGCTGGATGCGCTGTTGCCGATTTTCTGGTTTGTGCTCAAGGTGTTTTCCTTCCTGTTTCTTTACGTGTGGGTGCGCGGTACTCTGCCGCGCTTCCGCTATGACCAACTGATGAATTTTGGCTGGCGCTATTTGATGCCCCTGGCCATTTTGAACATTATCGCCACCAGCTTGTGGATCAGCTGGCGCGGCTAACAGCGGGATTTTGTGCGCGTGCTTGAACGCGCGATGAGTATGAAGGAGCGTGCGGCGCGACACAACAATTGACCGCGCATGCTCAAGTACAATCGGGAGGGACCTGGGCCCTTCCACAACAAGGTTGATGCAACCATCAACCGAAGCAGCCTGAGCTTTACTGAAGACCGATGGAGCTGATTCTCTTTATCCTATTTGCCGCGATTTGCCTGGCAGGTGCCGTGAACCTGCTGCTGCAGACGCATCCCATTAACAGCGCGCTTTCGCTGATTGTGGTGATGGTTTCGCTGGCGGTTCTGTACCTGCTGCTGGGCGCAGAGTTTCTGGCGGCGGCGCAGGTGATTGTGTATGCGGGCGCCATCATGGTGCTGTTCACCTTCGTAGTAATGCTGTTGAATGCCGGACGCGAGGAGCGGACGCTTGGAAGCAAGGCCGCGAAGCTGGTGGGATTCCCGGCTGTGGCCGCGCTGCTTGCAGTGCTGGCAACGGTGATTATCAAGACACAGGGCCTCGGCACGGCGTCGATGGGCAGCGGCATGACCTCGACTGCGGATCTGAGCGCGGAGCTCTTTACGAAACTCCTGCTTCCGTTTGAAGTCACATCCGTGCTGGTGCTGATTGCAGTGCTGGGCGCGGTGGCACTGGCGCGGCACGGCTCGGGAGAGGGGGCCGGCAAGTGACAATGGCAATAATTCATAACAAATCAGTCGCCATCACAAAGCCATTGTCGACCCGCGCCAAACTCGTATTCTTCCTGGCGGCAATTGCAGTTGTGATTGTGACGGGTACTCTGGGCATTCTTGATATCACCTTCTATATGTTTCTTGCCTTTGCCGCTCTGGTGGGAACGGGAGCGGTTAACTGGAAACTAAGACACTCAGCCTGGTTCTGGTCTGTGATGACTTTCAGTGCACTTCTCAATACTTTCCTTGTTGTCTGGCTCGTAAGAGTATTTCCGATTAGTCAACACAAAGGATATTTGGAACTCAAAGGGTTTGTCGTGTTCGTGATTGTCGATGCTGCGATCATGACTGGATTGATTCGGTTCCCCGGAGCAATGAAGGACATTTACAGCCCGGCTAAAGAGGACAGTCAAGGAGAGGGGGTCGGCAAGTGAGCGCTTTGCATACTGCTGTGCCCATCAGTTGGTTTCTGCTGCTCTCCGCGGCACTGTTTGTGCTGGGCGTGGTGGGTTTTCTCATCAAGCGGAATTTGATTACGGTCTTCATGTCGATTGAGCTGATGCTGAACGGCGTGAACCTCTCTTTTGTGGCCTTTGCCCACCAGTGGCACCAGACGAAGGGCCAGATCTTTGTCTTCTTTGTGATGATGGTGGCCGCGGCGGAAGCCGCAGTGGGCCTTGCCATCATCATTGCCGTCTTTCGCGCTCGCTCCACGCTGGCCGTAGACAGAATCGACCTGATGAAACTATGAACGGATCGCTCCATTTGTGGTTGATTCCCGTGCTGCCGTTTGCGGGCTTTGTGCTGAACGGATTGCTGGGCCGCAAGCTGCCGAAGGCGGTGGTGTCGGCGATTGCGCTGCTGGCGCCGCTGGGTGCGTTTGTTGTGGTGCTTGCGGCTGCATTCTCTTCAACTGCGCTTCCACACGTTGAGAGGTGCAAGTACGACTGGCTCAGCGTCGGCTCGCTGCACGTGCCCTTCAGCTTTACGCTCGACCATCTGTCACTCGTGATGCTTCTGGTCGTCACCGGCGTAGGCTTTCTGATTCACATCTACTCCGTGGGCTACATGGCGCACGACGGGGCTTACTGGCGCTACTTCTCGTATCTGAATCTCTTCCTCTTCTTCATGACGGTGCTGGTGCTCTCCAGCAACGTGCTGCTGATGTTTGTGGGATGGGAAGGAGTGGGCCTGGCGTCGTACCTGCTGATTGGTTTCTGGTACACGAAGCAGTCGGCTGCGGACGCAGGCAAGAAGGCGTTCATCGTCAACCGTATTGGCGACTTCGGATTCCTGATCGGCATCTTTCTGCTGCTGGCAACATTCGGCACGCTGACATTCAGCGATATCGCCGCGCAGGTAACGGCCAACCCGGCGCTGATGGGCGGCGTAATGACCACGATCTGCCTGTGCCTGCTGGTGGGCGCAACGGGAAAGAGCGCGCAGCTGCCGCTGTATGTATGGCTGCCGGACGCAATGGAAGGTCCGACGCCAGTCTCGGCATTGATTCACGCAGCGACGATGGTGACGGCGGGCGTCTACATGATTGCGCGCACGCACTTCCTGTTTGATCGCTCACCGTATGCACTGGGCGTGGTGGCAATTGTGGGCGGTGCTACGGCACTTTTCGCCGCAACCATGGCTCTGGTGCAGACGGACATCAAGCGGGTGCTGGCATATTCAACCGTGTCGCAACTGGGCTACATGTTCCTGGGCTGTGGAGTGGCGGCGTACTCGGCGGCCATCTTCCATCTGATGACGCATGCGTTTTTCAAGGCACTTCTCTTCCTTGGCGCCGGCTCAGTGATTCACGCGATGAGCGACGAACAGGACATGCGCAAGATGGGCGGCCTGCGAAAGAAAATGCCCATCACGTTCTGGACGATGACGGCGGCGGTGTTTGCCATCAGCGGTATACCGGGCTTCTCGGGATTCTTCTCGAAGGATGCGATTCTGGCTTCGGCGTTTGCCGACGGAAGCCTTGGCAAGGTTCTGTGGTTCGTGGGTGCGGTGACGGCGCTGCTGACTGCGTTCTATATGTTCCGTCTGTGGTACATGACGTTTTTCGGCCACACGCGCGATCAGCATGCGCATCCGCACGAAAGCCCGCTTTCCATGACGGTGCCGCTGGCAATCCTTGGCGTGCTGAGCGTGTGCGGCGGATGGGTTGCCATTGGTGGCGGCTTCTATCGCTTTCTTGCTCCAGTACTCGGTGAGCGCGCAGAAAGCTCAGGCGGGCTGGAGTATGGCCTGATGGCAGTGGCCGTGGCTCTGGCGGCAGTGGGCTGGTATATCGCGCACAGACTTTACTACGCGAAGCCGGGCAGCGCGAATGCGCTGGCTGAGGCAATGCCGACGACGTACAAGATTCTGCTGCGCAAGTATTACGTGGACGAAATCTACGCGGTGCTGATTGTAAAGCCGCTGCTGATGCTCTCGCGGTTTGTGCTCGAGTGGGTGGTGGACTTCGCAATTCTTGGCGGCATTGCATGGCTGCTGGGCGGAACGGCGACGCTGGGCGGCGCGATTCTGCAGCGGTGGCAGTCGGGCAATCTGCGCTCCTATGCTGCATGGCTGGCGCTGGGCGCGGCGGCAGTGTTGCTCTTCTTCTATTCAATTCATTTGGGCGCTACGGGCACGCCCATCCGTCTGAGGGGGTTCTGAGGCGATGAACGGAATCGATCAATCCATCCTCACACTGATTCTGCTGGTTCCGCTGGCCGGAGCGCTGCTGGTGCTGCTGGTGCCTGAACGCGGCAAGATGCCGCAGTGGGTTGCGCTGCTGACAACGCTCTTTACCCTGCTGTTGACGCTGCATCTGCCTGCGCACTTTGTGCAGGGACAGGCTGGATTCCAGTTTGAGATTGATAAGCCATGGATCAGCAGTCCTGCCATCTTTTATCACGTGGGCGTGGACGCGCTGAGCATGTGGTTGGTGGTGCTCGTTGGTCTGCTGGCCCCGGTTGGAGTTGTCGCAAGCTGGAAGTCGATTAAGACGCGAACCAAGGTGTTCTACTCGCTGTTCCTGGTGCAGCAGACAGCGATGTTCGGCGTGTTTGTGGCACTGGACCTGATGATCTACTACGGGTTCTGGGAACTATCGCTGGTGCCGATGGCCGTGCTGATTGCGATGTTCGGTCGCAAGGACGGCGCGAAGGCGGCGATGAAGTTCTTCCTGTTCACGTTCATTCCTTCGGCACCACTTCTCGTTGCGATTCTGTGGCTCTATGCGAAGACGGGAACATTCAGCTACACGGAGTTGCAGTATTTCATCGCTTCCGGCGCACTACCGGTTGGGCCGCTATGCTGGGTTGCGCTGGCGTTTCTGTTTGCCTTCGCCGTGAAGGTGCCGTTGTTTCCGTTGCATGGTTGGATCTCCGACACGTACAGCGAAGCGCCAGTGGCTCTGGCCATGGTGGTGGCGGGCAAGCTTGGTTTGTACTCGATGCTGCGCTTCCATGTGGGGCTCTTCCCTGTTCAGGCGCGGCAGATGGCTCCGCTGCTGATTGCTCTGGCCGTAATCGGCCTGCTCTATGGCGCGTGTCTTGCGCTGGTGCAGCGCGATTTCTGGCGATTGATGGCGTATGCAGCCCTGAGCCATCTGAGTTTGATTGTGCTTGGCATTTACGGCTTCACCTTTACCGGTTGGAGCGGCGCGGTCTATCAGATACTGAGCCACGGCGTGGTGGACGCGGCCTTGTTCCTGCTGCTGGGCGTTCTGGAACTGAAGTGCGGAACGACACAGATAAACGGCTTTGGCGGAATGGCGAAGAAGCTGCCCAGTACAGCAACGCTATTTGTCATTGCAACACTGGCGATGGTTGGACTACCGATGCTGAGCGGGTTTGTGGGCGAGTTCCTGATTCTGTCAAGCACGTTTGCGGGTGTGAGCAAGGGCTGGGGCATTGCAGGCACAGTGAGCGTGGTGCTGGGCGCTGCATACATGCTGTGGCTTGTGCAGCGCGTGTTTTATGGAGAAGAGAATCCCACCGCTGCCGCAAAGGTGACAGGCGATTTGAGCTTTGGAGAACATGCCGTACTTTGGCCGCTGGCTGTATTGATGCTGGTGATGGGATTGCAACCGGGTTTGTTCATCAACACAATTCAAGCGGGTGTTCATCCGCCACCGGCAACTGTAAAGTTTGAGCCAGGCAAGCTGATCTTGATGGATATGCAGGCGACGAAGCCAGGGGAGGTGCAGCGGTGACGCACATTCCCGACGCATACAGAATTCTGCCTGAAATTATTTTGACGATTACCGGCGTGCTGGTGATGCTTATTGATGCATCGTTGCCAGAGAAAACAGGGCGGCGCGCGCTGGGCTACGTGGCCGTGTTCGGTACCATTGCCGCGCTCTATGCGAGCCTGTGGCAGCTTTCACTGCCGATGGGCACGGCATACTCGGGCACAGTGGAGTCGAGCCCGTTCACGGTGTTCTTCCATGTGTTGATTTGCGGCATTGTGCTTGTCACAGTACTGCTGGCAATGGATTCACTGCCTGTGGAGAGTCATCACCAGGGCGAGTATTACGCACTGATGGTGTTTGGCGCTGTGGGCATGTGCCTGATGACATCCGCCGTGGAATTGCTGGTTGTCTTCGTCGCGCTGGAAATTTCGTCCATTGCCACGTATGTTCTGGCAGGTTATCGCAAACAAACGGGACAGGGGCCGGAAGCGGCGATCAAATACTTCCTGCTGGGATCGTTTGCAACGGCGTTTTTGCTGTATGGCGTGGCGCTGGCGTATGGCGCAACGGGTACAACACAGATCTATGAGATCTCGCGCGCTGTTGCGGCCCTGCACGATACACCACTCCTGGTTGCTTCGCTAGGACTGATGCTGGTGGGCATTCTCTTCAAGGTGTCGGCAGCTCCGTTCCACGTATGGACGCCGGATGTGTATCAGGGTGCGCCTTCACCGGTGGTGGCGCTCATGTCGACTGCGCCAAAGGCTGCTGCGTTTGCATTGCTTTTGCGCGTGACATGGGAGATGTTCCCGGTGCTGCAAAGCTACTGGGCGCCGGCTCTGTGGATTGTGGCCGTACTTTCAATGACAGTGGGCAACCTGGCGGCGCTCCGACAGCAGAACGTGAAGCGCATGCTGGCCTACTCGTCGATTGCGCACGCGGGCTATCTGCTGGCGGCATTCGCAGGACCGAATCATGTGTCGATTGCCGCAGCGAGTTTCTATACCGCAGCGTACGCGGCCATGAATGTAGGAATCTTCGCCGTGATTGCGATTGCGGGTGGCTATGACGAGGAGCGCTCGCTGATGAGTGACTATCGCGGGCTAATGTACAGTTCGCCTCTGCTTGGCGCGGCAATGATCTTCTTCCTTATTTCGCTGATCGGAATCCCCTTCACCGGCGGATTCTTCGGCAAGTTCTACTCTTTCTCGGCCGCGGTGAGCGGGCATGCGATCTGGCTTGCTGTAATCGGGCTGGTAAATTCAGGCATTGCCGCCGCATATTATTTGCGGCTTGCGTTTGTGGTGGTGCAGAAGCCGGAGAGCGATGCCGCGGTTGAAGCGAATGCGCCGCATATGGGCATTCTGGCAATGGCGGCCATCTTATTTGCCGTGGGGGCAACACTGGTGCTGGGCATTGTGCCCAACGAAGTATTGCAGGGAGCAGAAAATGGCGCCCACACCTTGCAGGCGCCGCCCGCTGCCACCCCGATGATTACTGTGATGCCGATGCAGAATCCATAACTGCTTCGCGATTGACTGCGGAGATAGCCGGGGATCCTCCTCCAATTATCCCCTTATAGAAGCCAACCGTCAGACTTAGAATGTGGTGATTGACAAAGTGTTCGCACACCCATGCGCGCGCCGCGTTCCCCATGCGCATGCGCTCTTCCTTCTTACGGAGCAGGCGCGATACAGCTTCGCAGATGGCTTCGGGATACCCAGGTGGAACCAGCAGGCCGGTAACCTCTGGAACCACGGCATCGCGCGCGCCGGTGGAGAGCGTGGTGATGGCTGGAATTCCCGTGGCAGCAGCCTCGAGAACAGCATTTGGAAATCCTTCGCGCCAGGTGGGAAGAATGAAAATGTCCATGGCGCGATAGTAGGGTGCAGGATCGACCACGTAGCCGGTGCAGTGGATCCGCGGGTGCGATTCAATGCGGTCGCGAACGACACTGTCGAGCGCGTCCTCTGCGGCGTCAAACCAGCCAACGAGGAGAAGCACGGCATCAGGATGCTTGCGAAGAATCGCATCGAAAGCGACCAATAATTCGGGCAGCCCCTTGTCGCGCGTGAGCCGCCCAACAAACCCAAGCACGGGCACCCCCTTCGGAATACCGTACATCTGGCGGACATCGCTGGGGCCCGGAGAAAATCGTTCAATATCCACACCGTGGCTGCTGCCGGCGCCAAGAACACACAGTTTTGCTGACGGCGCGATGCGCAAGTCGTCGGCCTCCATGCGAAGACTGAGGCTATTGCAAAGAACATGTTGAGCGCAGATCGTAGTACATCTTTCCGCGGTGAGGAGCAGCCAGCGTTTGAAACCGCGGCTTCGTTCGAGTTTGAGTCCGCGCAATAAATAAACGCGATGTGGAACACGAGCAACAAATGCTGCTGTGAGGCCAAGCAATCCGGCCTTGGGCGTACTGAACTCAACCACATCGGGACGAAGGCGGCGCAATGTGCGCCACATGTGAAACCAGGAAACCATATCGGCCCATGGAGCGATCGCTCGCTCCATGGGGATACTTGCCCGGTCCACGCCTTCGTCCTTTGCGATGCACTCGGCCAGTTCGCCGGGGGCGGAAAGTAATGTAACTTTAAAGCCCGCTTCCCGCATGGCTCTTAGCCGCCCGGTAAGAACCATACAGGTTTGCGCGCTGGTTATACCTATGAGTAAGTGGAGTGAGTTGTGAGGTTTGTTCTTTACCTTTTTCGCCACTTCGGCGAAGGCTGGGGCAACCATAACTGAATTGGTACCTCTTTTGGGATATTTCGCCCCGGAGACCGGAGCGTATTGAACCGACGCCTGGGAAAACTCCGCTTCCCTGCAATCGCAGAAAGGCGAAAACAACCATGTGCATACCTGCTGGAACATTCAGAGTGTGACCAGCCTCACCCCCACACATTGAGGCCGGCCGATATGTCTTGGTTACTTGAGAAGAACTTAATGAACCGTCAGTAATGAAGCAGTGAGTTACGTCACTCGTGTATTTCAATCTTGCAAGTTACTATTTGGGCGCTCTCAGGTAATCATGAAGAAGCTTCCGTGCGTGCTCTTACTTGTTCCTCATCTAGGTGGCGGCGGTGCAGAGCGAGTGACTCTGCTGCTGGCCCGGGAGTTGTGCGCTGAGCGGTATGTGGTGCACCTTGGGCTGGTTACAGAACGACATCTAAGGCACCAATTTGACGTGCCAGCGTCGACGCATGTGCATCCGCTGGGAGCAAATCGAGTACGCGGTGGAGTTCTGAAGATACTACTGCTCATTTGGAAGGTCAGGCCACAGATAATCCTGAGTAACATGGCTCACCTGAACTTCATGGTCCTTCTATTACGGCCGCTCTTTCCACATGGGACACGCGTCATCGTGCGCCAGAACGGAACTGTTTCGGCCATGCTTCAAGGGGATTCTTTTCCACGACAAAAGCGACTACTGTATCGGACGCTCTACCAACACGCCGAGAAAGTAATCTGCCAGACGAATGCGATGGCTGACGATCTGGAGCGGCTTGCGCCGAAATTGAAAGGGCAAATTGTGGTACTGGCGAATCCTGTGGACGTGGAGAACGTGCGCGCCGCGGCTCGAAATGCGCAGTCCCACTGGGGCGGTCCAGGACCACACATTTTGGCAGTGGGACGCCTGTCATTCGAAAAAGGACTTGATTTGCTGCTACGGGCAATGGCAGAAGTAAAGAAGGAGTTTCCGGCGGCGAACCTGGCGATTGCCGGATCGGGCCCCGAAGAAGCCTCGCTGAAGGAGCTTTGCAGCAATTTGTCCCTGAACGAGGACGTGCACTTCCTTGGTGCGGTGCCGGTACCGGTCGAGCATTTTCCCGGCGCGACGGTTTTCGTTGTGGCATCGCGGCACGAGGGCATGCCGAATGCGCTGCTGGAGGCGGCGGCAGCAGGATTGCCAATTGTGGCGACACCTGCCTCGGAAGGCCTTGTTGATTTGCTGAACGGCAAGGACGGTGTGTGGCTGGCGGAAAGCACGACCGCGGAGGCGCTGTCGGCGGCATTAAGGCGGGCTTTTCGCATTCTGAAACCTGGGCAGCGCTTTCCTCACTTGTGGATGGAGAATTTCCGGATGGAAAATGCGATATCTGCATATGAACAATTGCTTGATGAAACGCTGGAGAAGAAGCGATGAAGCACGTAGCGTTTCTGATTCCGACAGTCGACGAGCTGGGCGGCGCCGAACGGCAGGTGATGCAATTGGCGCAGGGGTTGGTTCAGCGTGGATGGCGTGTGACTGTGATTGCGCTTTCGGGGACGGGCGGTAAGCGGGCAAAACTTCTGGTGCGTACAGGTATTCGCTTTCTGAGCCTGGAAATGCGCAAAGGCTGGGCCGATCCGCGTGGTTGGAAGGCATTGCGAAAGTGGATACGCACCGAGCATCCAGACGTTCTGCATGCACACCTGCCCCATGCAGTTTGGATGGCGCGCTGGGTGCGCCTGTTTGCCCCGGTAAGGGTTGTGGTGGATACGATTCACACCTCTGCGACCGGACCGAATGCACGAAGGCGTGGATACCGTTGGAGCAACTGGCTTACTGATCAGACCACTGCGGTGAGTCGCGACGTGGCCAAGGTATACAGCGCTGCGGGAATGGTGGATAGGGAGAAACTCACTGTGGTGCCGAATGGCCTTGACCCGGTGCAATGGAGTGCGGATCCGATTGCGAGAGCCAAAACGCGGCGAGAACAAGGGATAGCAGACGAGTTTGTGTGGTTTGCCGCGGGCCGCCTGGAAGCAGTGAAAGATTATGCGACGCTTCTGTACGCGTTCTCGATTGTGGAGCCCGAGTCAATACTTGCGATTGCCGGTTCGGGCTCACTGCGCGGCGAGCTGGAGAAGTTGGCCAAACAATTGGGGATTCAGACGAGGGTGGAGTTCCTTGGCTTCGTGGAGAATCCCCTGATGTGGATGCAGGCAGCGGATGGATATGTGCTCACATCGCGCTGGGAAGGCCTGCCAATAAGCGTACTGGAGGCGGGTGCCTGTGAGCTGCCTATCGTTGCCACCGAAGCCCGCGGTACGAGGGAGCTGATTGCGCCTGGACGCACCGGCTTGCTTGCCAAAGCTGGCGATGTGCGTGGGATTGCCGCGGCCATGCAGCGCGTGATGAACATGAGCACGACAGAACGAGCGGCAATGGGAGCGTCCGCGCGGACCGACGTGTGTGAGCGAAACGCCATGGAGCCGGTTCTGGACACATGGGAAAGGTTGTTTGGCGAACTGCTGGAACGAAATCCAGTTCCGCGGCGCTGGGGAAGCGCGGTACGCGGAGTGCAACCAAACACAGGAGAGGCAGCGCCAAACGCGCAGTGAGATGCCTCGTTAATTGTCACGCGCAAAGGGCGAACCGATGAGATTGAACTGCGCCCGGCGTATCTGCTGCACAATGCGCCGCGAACGGAAACGCGTGAGAAACGCCGACGCATAGACATTCTCCGCTACCGACAAGGGTGCAGTTGCCGGCACAGCGCTGATCTCTTCAAAGCAGGTGAAGCTTGCGGCGTGGCGCTTCAAAAAGCGCTCGAGACGGGAGAACTGCGTGGATGTGGCGGTATTCGAGTGGATGCAGATGGTCCAGAGGCCGGAGGCGCGCTCAACCGGTTCCCAAAGTTGTTGCGGGATCCACGTAATGCCACTGCGCTGAAACGGCTCGCGGGTGAATCCATCACTCAGAAAAGGGAGATTAACGGCGCGCAATGCGCGAAGGGTCGCTGCGTCAAAGCCGTGGCGCGGCGCAACGAAGAGCCGCGGATGAAGGCTGTGGCTGCGCAGTACGGAGAGGCCGGAGCGGAGCCACTCGGTCTGCTGCTCCTCTGAGACACCGGCAAATTCCGTATTCGGGTGCAGCGGGATGAGACCACGGCCCTGCGCTGAACAAACATGCCGAAAGCCGTGGAGTGCGATAGTGGCGCCGGCGGCTTCCAACTTGCGCAGACGTGCCCAGAATCCGTTGATGGGTTCGTCGATGACGAGGGCGGGATCCTGATTGTCAGGCACAACAGCCAGAATGGGGCGAATCCTGTAGCGCTCCAGAAGATTCTGGAACGGCTGCCAGCGCGACCAGGACATAGTGGGGCAGAAGTCGTCGAAGCGGAGCAGGTAACGTGCGGAGTCGAAAGTCATGCATGTACTTCCTTGTGGATGTGATGGCGGAGCAGTCTTCTCGACCAGTAGGCGAGAAAGAAAAAGGTGGCGACGGTCCAGAGCGAAGTGGCCAGCGCAATGCCCGCAATGCCGAACCAACGCATGAGAACCAGGTTCAGAGCAATGTCGAGGCCAAGGTTGATGAGGCCGCAGTAGAAGATGAGGTCAGTGCGGCGCAGTGCGACGATGACGCGATAGTGCACACGGCTGCAAACGAAGAATGGAATCTGCAAGGCGTACATGGCGAGGACAGGCGTGACCACGGCCGTGTCGTTTGCAGTGAAGGCGCCGTGCTGGAAAGTGACGCGAATGAGCGGGCCCGCACCAAGGGCGAGCGCAACCGTAAATGGAATGGAGACTGCAGCCATAATTCCCAGCCAGCTGTTGGCGGAGCGGCGGCAGGCGAGCCAGTCGCGGTGCGCCACTAGCTCAGAGAAATGGGGAGTGACGGCAGTGGCCACAGCGCCGGCAAGCAGCGCAACGAGAACACTGACAAAACGGTTGGCGTAAACCAACGCCGAGACCGAACCGGGCGGCAGCATCGCGGCCATGGACTGGTCGACAATGAGGCCTGAAGACGCGACTACGCCGCTGAGGAGTACAGGTCCGTATTGACGCGCCACTTCTCGCGTGGGCTCATTCAAACCATGCCATCGCAGGCTGAAGTGGAATCCGCGTGCCGCGAGCATGGACGCGGTGAGCATGGCGTAGAGCAAAGTTCCGGCCAGTGTGGATAAGACCATGGCCCAGATACCGCAATAGTGCGCGAGCGCCGGTGCTCCCGCGAGGATGACGAGCGGAATGACCGCGGGAGCAAGCGCGGGCAGAGCGAAGCGACCTGTTGCATTGAGAACCGACGTGCAGTTGGACGCGATACCTGCGAGCAGAACTGTGGGCAACAGCGCATAGAAGAGATGACGTGCGAGGATCATCTTTTCCGGGCTAAAGCGTGAGGCGATGAGCGGAAAGATTCCTGGTGCGGCAAGAGCAAGGATGGACGCCGCGACTGCGAGAAGCACGCAGACAGCGAGCATTGCGCTGGAGAGTAACTGCTGCGCGGGACGATTGCCCTCATGTTCGCGCACACGAATGAAGGTGGGAATGAGTGCCTGGTTCATTGACTCGGAGATGAGATTGACGAGAAGCGCAGGCAGCAGTGCGGCGGCAAGGAAGGCGTCCATTGCGTCGCTGCGTCCGTAGAGGCCTGCGACGGTGAACTCCTTGATGGTGGCGATGAGTTTGACGATGACTCCGGCGGCAGCGACGGAGACTGCGGCGCTGGCGACCTGGCGATTGACTGCATTGCCCCAGAAGCGCTCCCATCGTGCTGTAAGTTCCAACGGTGACTTCCCTTCTGCTGACTACACGGCCTGTACTGGATGTGCGATTGCGGGGCCACGCATAGGTGTATCTGCCGCTATCGCGGGTGGATCAGGATCGCGGGCGCAGAGGCGGCCGGCAAGAGCCATCACTCCGAAGAGAAGCCAGGTTTTTCGGCTTTCTCCGGTGGTGCCAACCATGGAGAGACAAAGCCAGACGGCGAGTGCCGTCATGAGCGCTCCACGAAGCGGCTGACGCGCATTCCTGCTGGAGAGTGCTGCGCAGACAACGACGGCCGTACCAAGCATAAGTGCAATCAATCCGCCCTCAACCGCAACAGAGAGAGCGGTGTTGTGGGCTGTGTCGATGGGCGAGAGTTCTGCGGCTTCCACAAATGTCCCCGCGCCTGTGCCCACCAACGGTGCCTCTGTAAACGCAGTCCACCCAGCCTGCCAGATATTGGCGCGCTGATTCAGGTCGCCGCCATTCAGTTGCGCCAAAGTTGTTCCCAGCCGTCCAACCGTTCCCGCCGGAATGGCGAACCAGAATGCAGCACTTAGAGCGGCCAGTACGAGGAGTGCCGCGGCAAGCCCCCGCGGATAGCGCGCTACGAGAAGCAGACAGGAACCCACAAGGGCGATGACGGCAACGAGCACACCGGCGCGCGAAGCGGTAAGTATGACGGCGGCAAGAGCGACCGGAAAATAACCGAGCGCGTGAAGTCGCCAGTGCCAGCGGTCTTCCGCAATCAGAAGATAGGCAGCGAGAGGGAGGGCTAAATCGAGATAGCGCGCGACATCGTTCGGGTCCTGCCCCACGGGCATGAACCGGATCTGGTCGGCGGCAGTGGCGGTGATGAAGTTGAAGGCAGTGAGCCCGGCGAGCACCCACGAGCCGGCAAGCCAGGTGCGCAGAATTGTACGTAGGTCATGCGCCGTGGAAACAAACTCCCAGAGCAGCCAGACAATCATCAGCTCCTGAAAATAACCGCGGAGTTTCACGAGTGTGACGTCTGGATTGAGCGACCAGAATAACGATAGACAGAACCAGAGGAATATAGCGAGCGTGACCCACTGGACCGGGCCAGGCGTGCGCATGCTGCGCTTCTGCAGGATGGCGGGAACTGCAAAAAAGAGAACCGCAAGGCCGAGCAGCCGGGCGATATCGCCGATGCCTGAGCCGAGATCAAGCGAGTACTCCCACGGCATGGCAAAGACAAAGACGAGCAGAAGAAACCACGTGATGCGACGCATCGCTAGAACCTCTGCGAGTAGACGAGACCCGCGTAAATACTCACTCCGGCCGCGGACTGCACAATGGACTCCATGGTCCGGTTGAGGAGATTCTTAGCGGTGGAGTCGGGAACGAAGAGGATGTCGCGATCGCGAATGGGAAGGTCGGGATCCTGCCCGCGGAGGAGTCGCTTCAGATCAAGTTGCGTGACCACGCGGCCGCCCTTCTCGTCGCGGATGAGAAGAGCTTTGCCCAATGCAGCATTTTGCGTGGGTCCCCAGGCGAGTGTGAGCGCCTGAACAACTGTGATCTTCTGCGCGGGGTCCACCGTGAATCCGCCGGGCCGCATTACGTCGCCGACGACGTAGACGAGGCCAGCCTTATTCACCTGCACGGTGTCGCCGGGCAGGAGTTCAGGATTGTGATCTCCGCTTGCGTCTGCTTCGTGCAGCATCACCGCAATGGGCTTCGCATTCGGGTCGCGTGGCGTTACGGTAACCAGACTACCCGCGTTCGGTGCGAGTCCCTGCGCGGCGGCGATGAAGTCAAGCAGGCGATGATGCGCGGTGAAGGGATAGACGCCGGGACGCTGAACTTCGCCGAGGATGCTCACGTCCTCGCCAACGTAAGACGCGACGAGCACGGTGACCTGCGGATGGAGAAGCATACCTTTTGCAACAAGCGCCTTCTCAATGGCGCGCGCCGCTCCGGTTTCATCAAGACCGGTGACTTTGACATCGCCTGCGAGCGGAATGGGGACGGTTCCCTCTTCGGAGACGCGTGCAACGGTGTGCACTGAGGGCTCGTGCGCTTCGTTGACGACAATCATGTCGCCGCAAGAAAGTGGTGCGGGGAGGGCTGCGCCAGAGGCGGCAGTGGTAGAGGGAATGCCTGAATTCTCGACCGCCCCAGGCGTGGGCCAGATGGCGGGCGACTCCTTCGGATCAGGCGTTACGCGGCGCTCGGCGGTTTGCGGCATGTGCGCAACGCCTGTGGGAAGGCCCGATGTGCTGGGCGTCGGCGCTTGTGCGTGCGCCGGTTGCGCGGATGGAACAAGCGGCGCAACAACGGCAACGGCCAGCAGGTAGGTCGCAAACTTAGGCGATGGGTGGAAAGCTTCAACCAGAAGTACAACGCCGAGGGCAAGCCAGAAGCCGACGAAGACTGTGATGGCGAAATCGACGGTGGATTGGGCGTGATGGGGTCGATGGGCGGATACGCCGGGTCGACAATGCTGAGATTGGACTGCTCGATGCCGGCTTGCATGCCGGCTTCTTTGGCCTTCTGGAGAACCTGCAGGTAGACGACGCGACGGCTCTCGGCCTCCTGCCGCATCACGGCGAATTGCGCGGCGGCCTGGTTCTGGTCAAGGCCGGCGGAGGTACTGCTCTGCAGGCTCGTGCGGAGCAGGCTTTCTCTATTTCCGGCAGCGATCATCGCGGCGTGCAGTCGCGTGATGATACGGTCCTTCTCAGCTTTGATCTGATGGTCAATGTCGGCAATCTGCGATTGGATTTCAAGCGTGCGCGGAAAGTTGGGCCCGTGCTCCAGATTGAGCTGGGCAAGTTCCTGCTCAAGCGTGCTGCGCTGCGCATGCAGCTGGTGCAGGATTGCAGCGCCGAAGCCCGCACCGTCGCTGGCAAGACTGGGATCGGCAGCGACAACCATTTCGGGGTCGCCTTTCACTGCAGCGCGATACTCGGCGTCGCGGCGAATGCGTTCTGCGGTGGCGTCAACTAACTGCTGGCCGAGGGTGTCGATTCCCTGCACAATGGCCGAGTGCTCCACCTGATCGGTGAGTCCGTTGGCTCCATTGATGGGCGCATAAATGAGTTTGTGTTCACGCTGGAATTGCGCGAGCTGCGCGTCGTCGTGGTCAACCGTGGCCTTGAGAGATGCAAGCTGCTCGTAGAGCCATTGCGTCGCGGCGGCCGTGGCCTTCAAGCGGTTTTCCGTATCCTGCTCGTTATACGCGCGTATCAGTGCATTCACGATGTCCGCAGAAAGCGCGGCGCTGCTGGTGCGAAAGCCGATTTCAACCACGAGCGTGCGTGGAATGGTTGCCACATGAAGACGGCGGCGAAAGCGCTTGATGAGCCATGCCTGGGCGATCGTGTCGGGCTGTTCCGGATTGAAGCCACGATAGCGTGTGCCGAATGAGCCAGCGAAGTCTGACTCCGTGTAAAGCTTTCGCTCCTTGATCACGCGCCAGGCAAGCCGGTCGCTGCGCAGAACGTTGGCCAGGGTTTCAAGCTCTACTTCACTCATGGTGCCGGAAATGCCGTGGCCGTCCGATGCGCCGTTGATGCTGAGAGGAACCTCCGTTGTGGCGCGAAGCGCAACGCGAGCCTTGGCCTCGTAGAAACGAGGGCCGAAAACGCAATAGGCAAGACAAGCAAGGAGACAAAGACCCAGCACAGAGAGGAAGCTGCGGCGGCGCAGACGCACGATCTCCAGCAGGCCGCGGAGCGAAGTAGAAGCAGACGTCTCGCCCGAATTCGACGTGTGATGCGCAGCCATACCAGTAGGCATGGCTGGATTCGCAGGTGCGTGATCCAAGACCCAGTACCCCTAACGCTGGTTGCCGGCTCGGCTGAAACCCCTCGCTGAGGTGCTGGTTATTTCTGCGGGCCCGCAAGCCCCCAGAAAGAACAAGCACGTTTCACACTCAGCGAACCAAGTTCGGCTGTTGCTCCGCTACGCCAGGGAATGAACCCCCATCTCAGGACCGTGCGGAGTTTGGGCAAGTGTCCCAGATGAGAACGACCTTGGAAGTGCGCGCCGTCACTTGACCGATACATACGTCGCTACGGTACCCAGGTTGTCACTTATCCGAATACCGATACCAATCCACTGTCCGGCTAAGCCCTTCGCGGAAGTCCACGGTGGGTTTGTAGCCGATCAGCTTCTCAGCCAGCGAAATGTCCGCCAGAGAGTCACGAATATCTCCCGAGCGCGGATCGACGTGATTAGGAACTCCCTTATATCCAGTCAGTTCGCAAAGAATATTAAATGTCTGGTTGAGCGTAATGCGGGAGCCTGTGGCACAGTTCATCACCTGGCCCGAGACTTCCACGGACGGTGCCTCCGAGGCCAGCAGATTGGCATTGACTACATTCTCAATATAGGTGAAGTCGCGGCTCTGTTCCCCGTCGCCGTAGATGGTGGGCTGTTCGCCGGCAAGCATCTTCTTGCAGAAGATGGCCAGCACGCCGGAGTAGTGGGAGGTGGGGTCCTGGTAGGGGCCGAAGACATTGAAGTAGCGAAGGACCACAGTTTCCAAGCCGTAGACGCGGGAAAAGGCGCGCATATAGTGTTCACCTGCCAGCTTGGCCACGGCGTACGGCGAAATGGGGTTGGGCAGCATCCCTTCGTGCTTGGGCAGGGTGGGCGTGTCGCCGTAGGCCGACGAAGAGCCGGCATAAATCACGCGCCGAACGCCCGCATCCCGCGCGGCAACAAGCAGATTCAGCGTGGCTGTGACGCAATGGAGATTGGTCGAGGCCGGGTCCGCCACGGAGCGCGGCACGGAAGCCAGCGCAGCCTCATGAAAGACAATTTCCACGCCCTTGCAGACGCGCTCACAGACGGCAGGATCCGAGAGATCGCCTTCGACGAATTCCATCTCCTCAAGGCCGGTGAGATTGTGGCGCTTGCCGGTGATGAAGCTGTCGACGCCCCTGACAGAGCATCCGCGGCGGAGAAGTTCGGCGGCAATGGAACGGCCGATAAACCCGGCGGCTCCGGTAACGAGATAACGAGGCACGTGCTGGCTCCTGTGACCGGCCACGTGACGCTGGGCCGGCAAACGTTTCATTGAAAAGAATACCGCTTAAGGGTGAACAACCCGCACCGGGTACGAGTGGGTGACGTGACGCTTGCGTTGTAGTTCCAGGAATGGCAAAGGCACCTTACAATCAAAATCTATGGAAACTTTGCAAGCAGGCTCCCTCACCGACTTTAAAGAGAAAGTTGCCTCCCGCCAGGCCCGCGTGGGCATTGTGGGCATGGGCTATGTCGGTCTGCCGCTGGCGCTCCTGTTCAGCGATCAGCGATTCCGCGTTACGGGCTTCGATATTGCCCAGGATAAAGTTGCGACGCTGAATAAGGGCGGGTCGTACATTGTGCGCATTCTGCCGGAGATGATTCAGCAGGCGCAGAAGGCCGGCTTCAGGGCTACGGCCGACTACAGCGAAATTGCCGAAATGGACGCAGTGATTATCTGCGTGCCCACGCCGCTGAATGAATATCACGAGCCGGACCTGAGCTACGTGACCGGCACGGTGGAGGCCATTGCGCCGCACGTGCACGAGGGCCAGGTGATCATCCTGGAAAGCACCACCTACCCCGGTACGACAGAAGAGATTGTGGTGCCGCGGCTCGAAGGCGGCAACAAGCACGGGCTGAAGGTTTCCCGCGCCGATGGCACGACAGCCGGAGTATTCCACGTGGCGTTCTCGCCGGAGCGTGAAGACCCCGGCAATGACACAGTAGCGCGGCACGACATTCCCAAGGTTGTGGGCGGCTGCAGCCCCGTCGCCTCAGAGCTTTCGGCGGCACTCTACGGGACCATTTTCCGTCGCGTGGTACCGGTGAGCTCGCCCTCCGCGGCTGAGATGACCAAGCTGCTGGAGAATATCTACCGCTGCGTGAACATCGCACTGGTGAACGAGCTGAAGCAGCTCTGCATGCGCATGGGCATCGACATTCACGAAGTCATTGATGCGGCCAAAACCAAGCCCTTCGGCTTCCAGGCGTTCTATCCGGGGCCGGGACTCGGCGGACATTGCATTCCCATCGATCCGTTTTATCTCTCGTGGAAGGCCAAGCAGTACGACTTCCGCACCAAGTTTATTGAGCTGGCCGGCGAAGTGAACATCAACATGCCGTACTTCGTGATCGATAAGCTGGCCGACGCGCTGAACGAGCACTCGAAGTCCATCAAGGGCTCGAAGGTACTGGTGCTGGGCCTGGCATACAAGCGCGACATCGACGACCTGCGCGAGTCGCCTTCGCTGACCATCATTGAACTGCTGCGCGAGAAGGGCGCGGATGTGTCGTACAACGATCCGTACTTCCCTTCCGTGGGTCATGGCCGCCACTATGCCCTGAATATGACCAACACACCACTGGAGAAGTTAGGCGAATTTGACGCGGTGATGATTGTGACCGACCACACCAACTACGACTACAAAGCGATTGTGGAGCAGTCGAAGCTGGTGGTGGACACGCGCAATGCGACCAAGGGAATCGTGTCGGACAAGATTGTGCGCTGCTAGTTGATGGACACTGACGAAATAAAGAAGGGCTCGGCTGCAATGCCGGGCCCTTCGTCTTTACGGGAGCGCCCCAGTCTACTCAACTTTGCCTGCAACGTTTTCCAGCCTCACGTCCGTAAACACCGCTCCATCCACAGTTGCAGGTTGATGCGAGCAGAAGCCGATGCCGACGTAGAATGGTCCTTCGAAATGGAGCGTAATGGGTGGGCCTAACTGATGCATAGGCTCGCCGGAAATGCTCACAAAGATCGCAATAGTGTCACCGTTTTTCTCAATTCCGATGCGTTTGGCCATGACGCCATTCAACAGACCGCCGAAACGGTATTCGAGGTCCTGCATCTGGGCGGCGGTGGCGGTACGCTCGGCCAGGTGGATCATGCCGGTGCCGTGCTCGCCCACCATGGCTTCGGCGGAGTTGTCGTCCAGTGACTGGCGGATGACGAGGACTCCTTTGCGGTCGCCGTAGCCTTCCTTGCTCTGGAAGGTCACGTCGGCGGCGAGCGAGACATCGCCCGTCATCTTCTTCCAGAGGAAGTGGAACTCGTCCCGCGAGTACCAGATGTTGTAGCCGGCGGAGCGGACGGTGTAGGCGCCGGTGGCGGCGTCGTAGGCGCCGGAACCGGGAACGGCGGCAGTGCCGACGTCGGACTGGCCGTCAAAGATGCCAATAGGCTTGTCGAACGTGGTGGTGGGCCGGTGGAAGTCAGCGGGGGGAGCCACTTGTTTGTGGGTGGCGGAGCCGGGCTGCGCCCAGTCCGGCACGGCGGGGGTGGCGGGCGCCTGCGCGTGAGCCAGTGTGCAGGCAAGCGCAACGGCCGAGAGGAGCATAGCGGTGCGGGCAAAATGTCTGGTTTTCATCAACAAAGACTGTACAGCATGGATTGCGATTCTGGATGCGGGATGTGCAAAGTGCGTTATGCTGTTGGCCACTTCAGGTTTGTCACTCTACCGCACCGGGGGCGCATGTGGGGATTCCTTTTGATGGGCTTAGCACGCTGATTCAGGTCTTCGACATGGGGGCCTCGCTGCATTTCTATCGCGATACGCTTGGGTTTGAGGTTTACATGACGTCGACGCCGACCGATGACGGGCATTTTGACTGGTGCTGGCTGAAGGGGCCGGGCAACGCCGACCTGATGCTGAACACGATGTTCGAGCGCGAGCAGCGGCCGCACCGCGCGGACCCGGCGCGCGTGGAGGCGCACCACGATACGTGCTTCTACATTGGTTGCAAAGACCTGGACGCAGCCCACGCGTATCTGCAGGAGATGGGCCTGGAGCCGAATGGTCCGATGGTGACTCCGTACGGCGCAAGGCAAATCTATTTGAAGGATCCGGACGGCTACAGCGTGTGCCTGCAGTGGAGTGCGCGGGAGTAGCGCGGCGCGCCTATTGTGGCCAAATTGAACCCAGACGGCGCGCAAATGCGCGCCGTTCTCGCGTGCTGAGCGGTGAACGCCCGTGTGGCGCGTATAGTGTGACTCCGCGCGTGCGGTTTGCGCAGAGTATTGCGGCCGCATCGCTCACACGACGTGCGCACATAAGCGAAATTTGCCCGAATTAGCTCGAATTTGCTCCTGCGGTTCGGCGGGCGGCGCTTGCGCGCCCTAGCGGCTGACCACGACTATCTCAAAGGAGCCGGGCTTGGGTTGCGGGCGGTGACCGGGCGCGGCAGGAAGCATTTCCGCGGTGGGCAGGAAGATTTGCCCTGTGGTTCTGTCGATACCGAGGGTCCGTGCTCCCTCCACCGTTTTGACTGTCTGCTCCACTTGAAAATCTGCGCCCTTGCGACCGATGACGGTGAGCGAGCCATCGCGGCAACTGGCGAAGGCGTGGCCGTGGTCGAAGCGAACCGCGTCATTCCCCATGCCGATGGGGAGCGCGGCTTCCACCTTGCCGGTTTCCGTGCTCATGACGACCAGCTTTTGCGGATTGCGGCAGCCGACGAAGATGCGATGTGCGGCGGCATCGATGGCCATGCCGACGGGATGTCCACCGGGAGCGACCGGCCAGCGCGCGAGGACCTGATTGGAGTGCAGGTCGACGACGGCGATGAGGTCCTTGTCTTCCAGATTGACGAATGCCTTGCCGGAGCCATCGGCGGCGAGGAACTCGGGCGCGCCACCCAGCTTGATGGTGGTTACCTTGCCGTTCTTGAGATCAATGTTGGGGTGGAAGGTCATGAGCGCGTTGCCGTCTCCGGAGACGGCGAGGACCAGATCCGTGCCGGGGTCGTAGATGATGCCGTCTGAGTCCGGCATGGTGGGAATGCGGCCCAGGACTTTGTAGGTCTTCAGATCGAAGACGAGGATGGCGCCGGAGCCTCCACCGTCTGTGATGAATCCGCGATTGAGTTTGGGCACGAGGGCGACACCGTGCGAGCGGAGCTGGCCGGTGATGTCGGCGAGGAGCTTGCCGGTGCGGGTGTCAATGGCCTGCGTGTGGGTGGCGCGGGTGACAAAGAGGCGATGGTTGGGTGCGTCGACGGTGACGTAGTCCCAGCCACCTTCACCGCCGGGATGAAAGGTGGAGGCGACGTGCCAGTTCTGCGCCATCAGAGGCGTGAGGCAGAAGAAGGCGGAGAGGGCGAGAAAGGCAGGCCAATGACGACGCATGGAGGTTCTCCTGAGAAAGTAGGTAAGCCCCAAAGGAAGTTCCAGGGCAACAGAGTGACCCTACGCGCCGATGCTTAAGGGTTGATGAAGGGGGTAGCGGGAGAGATGATGGAGGCAGAAGCGCTCTTGGTCGCAGTCACTAAAGACTTCGGTAGTTGTTTGGCTTAGAATTGATACTACATATACCTAACCATGTGGCAATATCCCCCAATCAATACGGCATTTATGCGTGCATGTGCTCTCGCCAAAGTGCTGCGACCTATTGGTCAACAGTATAGGGGCCTGGACTAATGAAACCCTCGTCCGATTTGTCAACCGTCGAAGTTAGAAACTCCTGCTTCTTTTCAGTCCGGCTCAGCCCCTACGAATCATCTCCGAGACTCTGCAGAACGGAGAGGAGAACCGATTCTCCGGATTCGTATAGAAAATACGTGACGCGAACGTTCTCCGATTCTATTGGTGCATCGCTCACAACTTGCGTAGCGCAGATCTCGAGCATGGCACGGTGAAACGAGTCCTGTAACCAACAGAAAGACAATCTTATCTGCTTCGCCGACGAATGGCCAGGACTACCACAAAAGTGAAAGATGCGAAAGATAGAGGCGCCTGCCAATGCTCAATACAAGGACACATCTGATGCCATGAAATTAGTCTGGTTAGATAACTCGAACTTCTCGCCGGAATCGGAAACTTCCTAGCTCTGTATTGGCTTAGTCCTCATCGATCATGACAAGACAATGCACCGTCTGCTGATACGGACGTGGTACAGCATGCTATTCCGCCCTATAACGACATAAGCACCATTGAAAAGTACGATCGTTGCATGAGTTAGAGCAACGGAGCGTGTTATAGTCGCTCTGCTTTCTGTGCATGGCGCAGGTGCAAACGTAAGGGTCGGATCGCGGATTGACTCCAATGTTCCGCTCGAAGATGGCAGCAAATTATGCACCCTACCGATCGCGGAGGTTGGCGATGACTCGAAGCTTACGGAATTTCAGATAGCCTTAGGAGAGCCAGCTTCTATGCGCGGAAAAGAGATTCTCTCCACGTCAATCAACATGCGCAGGATCGTTAGAGAAATCGTGCTCGATTTCAATGCTAAGGGACTTCTGTAAGAACACACTCCCGTCATTTCTTCCATTGTGCAGGACTGACGGAGATGTGGAGGCCATACGCATAACCTGGCAAAGTAGCAGCGAGCAACCGATCGAACTCGAAGTATTGAAGCTCACCTGGGGCAAGTTGCAGTGAAATGGCTACCGAACTCATGCGCTGGTTTTCAGGCCCTATTAAAGCAGGCGTCCGATTCGCCTGCTCAGCAACTTCATCCGAAGGTGAAATTAACACGGCTCTTCTCGAGGCTCCGGTTGAAGCGATTCTTGGGAACCGTTAGATCGAGGCCAAGTGGATTTAGACGATCCCGGCTTGCGCAGATTGCCTGAGAGAAGCCGCTCCAAGCCGCGGAGGCCTATCCGTCCGCGAGTTCCCCTCAACAACATCCCCAACAATCCTCCAAGCCACCCACCCCCTTCCCCCAGGCCGACCCGGATTGACCCTCGTCTAGTCCTAAGGTCACTTGCGTTATGGGGCACACGGGTCAAGATTGTTTGAAACGCTTCCCGACCCTTCCATCACCTTTACTCAGCGCCCCAGATGCACGCTGCTTCCCCGTTGGCTGAGTCCCACATACGCACTGCATCGGTGGCAAGAACGGAGAGTCCCCCCATGCTCGATCGAACGCTGCCTGGAGTTAAGCAGCTGAAGCATCTTGTTGTTCTGATGATGGAGAACCGCTCGTTTGACCACATGCTGGGCGCGCTCAAGGCCACCAACCCAGCGATTGACGGGTTGAGCGGCAATGAATCCAATCCAGACTCAACGGGCGCGCCGGTGACGGTGGCACCGAACGCCGAATATCAGAGCCAGCTTGACCCGGACCCGGACCATCACTTCCCTGCCGTGGACCTGCAAATCTTTGGCGGCGTGACCACGGCGCAGGACCCGAACCGGCAGCCGAATATGCAGGGATTCGTAAAGAGCTACTTCAATCAGCAGCACAATCTGAACCACTCGCACCTGATTATGAGCTACTTTACGCCGGACAAGTTGCCCGTGCTGACGACGCTGGCCAGGAACTATGCCGTCTTCAATCGCTGGTTCGCGTCCATTCCGGGGCCGACGCTGTGCAACCGCGCGTTTGCGCATTACGGCACATCGTTTGGCCAGGTGGCAATGGACGTCTTCTACTGGAACAAGCAGTACAAGAGCATTTACGAACGCCTGCAGGCCGCGGGACACACAACGCGCCTTTACTACTTTGACGAGGCGAGTTCGTCTCTCGAGGTAGTCAATCTTCTGCAGCACCAGCCCGAACTCTTCGGCAGCTTTCAGAATTTTCTTTCCGACTGCAAGAACAACAAGCTGCCCGAGTACTGCTTTATTGAGCCGAATTACACGGATCACGATTCGCCCGATGGACAGGGCGAGTGCATTGCGTGCGACCAGCATCCGGACCACGATGTGCGCGCCGGTGAGCAGTACATTGCCACGGTGTACAACGCGATTCGCAGCAACCCGAAGCTGTGGCCGAATACGGCGCTGCTGATTGTGTACGACGAGCACGGCGGCATTTACGACCATGTGGCGCCGCCTGCGTGCACGCCCGACGGATTTGTGGCGCAACCGAAGGACACGGGAACGCCGGACGAATTCAAATTCGACCGTCTCGGCGTGCGGGTGCCTGCCATTCTGGTTTCGCCGTGGGTTGAGAAGGGTTCGGTAATCAACGAGACCTTTGAGCACGCATGCATTCCCGGGACGGCCACTGAGTATTTCATCCCCAACTACAACGAGCGCTCGCCACGGGAAATTGCCGCGAACACATTTCTTGGGAACCTGAGCCGGCCCGCGATGCGCGCGGACGACGATTGCCCCATGTTTCAGGACCAGGATTGAGACGAGGAAGACAGCCATGGAAATTGTGAAGGTTATCGGCGCGCCGCGCACGTCGTTCAACAGGCACCGCCGCATGTCGGACCTGGTTCGCACGCAGGTGCAGCACTTTAAACAGGTGGCGCACACGCTGGATGCGGAGGCGCACAAGGAACTTCCGCATCATGCCGTGCTTACCGAACACGATGCGGCGATGTTTATCCACGCCATGACGAAGCTGATGCGCCGCAAAAAGGTGAAGGCCATGCCGGCGCGCCGCAAGAAGACCGCGCAAGAAGAGACTGTGTTCGCCCTTGCCGCCGAGGCCGAGGTGGAGAAGAAATCGCGCGGCAAAAAGAAGAAGGGCAAGACGAAAGTTGAGAAGAAGCGCAAGAAGAAAGAGAAGAAGCTGAAGAAACGCGAGACGGCAGCAAAAGAGAGAGACTCTGCTGCGAAGAAAGCGACGAAGAAGAAGTCTGGACCGAGCAAAAAAGCAACCAGCCGGAGCAAGCGATGACGCGACTTACCCTCCCCCAGTTTGTTGTGCTTGCCGTGCTGGCCGTGCTCTCCTTGCTGGCTGCCTGCCTGCTGGCACCGGTCTATGTTGAGGCGCAGCAGGCACCCAATCCCGCAGGAATGAACGAGTCGCGGTTGCATCGCGACTTCCGCGTGGAAGGCGAGTCACTGAAGAAGTGCGCGCAGTTCAATCTGGGCGGGCTGATGGACTGCGGGCAGACGCTGGTGATGGGCCAACCGATGCACGTGGCGCTGGGCAGCATTGCTCCGCAAAACGGATTTGCGGCGGGGCTGGCGTTTGTGGAGCACAAGAACTTTGCCAACGAGGTGCGCACCAGCTACGACATTGACGGAGTGGCCACGCTGAGCGGATCGTGGCGTGCCGGTGCGTATGCCAAGCTCTACCGGCAGCCCGGCGGTTTTACGTATCGCCCGGCGCCGCTGGTGAACTTGTTTGCGCAGGCCATCTCACTGAAGCGCGCGGACTATTACGGGCTTGGGCCGGACACTACGCAGGCCACGCAGACGACGTTTGGATTTCGCGAGCAGATTTATGGCGCGTCGGCCATTCTTCCAACAGCGGGCGCGCTGCATACGTTGGGCGTGATTGTCGTGGGCGAGCTGGACGGGCGCATTCCGTCGCTGCGGCCGGGCGTGAGCGATACGATTCCGTCGATTGAAACGCTGTTTGATGATGCGACGGCGCCGGGACTCGCGCAGCAACCGGCAACTCTGCAGGCTGGACTGGGATTGCGGCTTGTGCCCGCGATGCCGCGCATGCCGTTTTCCATTAACTACCTTGGACGCATCGATCAATTTGTTGCGCCCGGCAACTCGGCGTATTCCTTCCGGCGCTTCACGGCGAGTTTCGATCACCATATTCCGCTCTACAATCTGCTGCCGGTGAAAGCGCGCGCTGCGTATTACAAGTCGGCCGCGCCGGTGATTCAGTACCAGGGCCCCGACGATTGCACGGCGGCAACTTCAAGCCGGAATATCGATCCGAAACGCGCGGCGCATGCAAGCGATGCCGTTCCCTGTCCGGTGCCGGGCGCAACGCGGCAGCTTGAGGGGTCGATTGATCTGGGTGTGTACCTGACGCAGAACTTTGCCGGTGCGGGCAGCCGCGTGCCGTTCTACTTCATGCCAACCATGGGTGGATCGGACGTGAATGGCACGGGAGCGCTGTCGAGTTATCCGGACTATCGCTTCCGCGGGCCGGACACTTTTCTGCTGCGCGGATCGATTGAGCATTCGATTGGGCATTGGCCGATTGGCGCAATGTTTTCAGTGGATGAAGGCAAGGTGGGAATGGCGCGGTCCGATATTGGCTTCAGCCATCTGCGCCATACATTTGCCGCGGGGTTGACGCTGCGGGCGGGCGGACTGCCGCTTGTCTCGCTGCTGTTTGCATGGGGCGGCAACGAAGGACACCACACAACTGCTTCGGTGAGTTCGACGCTGATGGGCGGATCGAGCAGACCGTCGCTGTATTGATGGTCCGACTAAAGCGTGATGGCCTCCCACATCTCCAACGGCAAGAGATGTGGGAGATCCAGAATTCATGTTGAGTATGGAACCGGGAACTGTCAGGCGGTTTCTTTTCCGCCCTTCTGCTTGTTGTCTTCCTGCTGGATTTCGCGGAGCATCGCCTTGAGCTGGTCGCGGTCGGGGTTCTGCGCTTGCGTAAGGATGGGCTTGCTTGCTTCGCCAAAGTAGATGCTGGTGTGCGGGAACGGAATCTCGATG
Organism: uncultured Acidobacteriaceae bacterium; assembly: GCA_963814335.1. GTDB lineage: Bacteria > Acidobacteriota > Terriglobia > Terriglobales > Acidobacteriaceae > Telmatobacter. The sequence goes on from CAWFCO010000006.1 coordinate 769,378, forward strand.
CCGACCTCATCGAATTTCTTCTTAATGCGGCGGTTCATTTCGCGCCCCACGGTCCATTGCTGAATAGGTGCGGTTTTGAATCGCGCTTTGACGATGACGGCCGAGTCAGCGAATTTGTCCACGCCGAGGACTTCAAGCGGCGCCAGGATGAGTTTCTTGTATGGCTCTTCCTTCATCATCGCGTCGGCAATGCCCTTCACCACCTCGATTACGTGGTCGGTGTCTTCCTTGTAGGCCACGCCGATGTCGAAGACGTAGTAGGAATATCCGAAGGTCATGTTTGCGAGCGTGGTGATGGTTCCGTTGCGGAAGACGTGCACGGTGCCGTCTTGCCCGCGGAGCACGGTGGTGCGCAGGTTGATGGCTTCCACCAGACCGCCGGTCCCATTGAGGACCGCGACGTCGTTCACGCGAATCTGATTCTCAAGAAGAATGAACATTCCGGAGATGACGTCTGACACAAGATTCTGCGCGCCGAAGCCGACGGCGAGGCCGATGACGCCTGCGCCGGCCAGGATGGGGGCGATGTCGAAGCCGGCTTCCTTGAGCGACATAATGACGGCGACGACCCAGATGATGGTGGCGATGGTTTTGCGAATGATGCCACCAAGAGTGGCGGCGCGCTTTTCGAGCTCAATGTCACCGCCCTCACGCTGACCTGCCATGTGCTTGACGATGCGCACGCGGAGACGAGGAAACCACTTGTGCAGAATGCTGGTGACAATCCAACTGCCAATGAGGATGACAAGAATGCGGACGGCGTGACCGGCCGCGGCGTACAACTGCTCCGTCTTGGGGAGTTCGAAGCTGGGCAGCAGCAATAGATCCTCCGATCTTTGAGAAGTGCGTTCGTGGCCAATTGTAAAGAGCCGATCCGGGACGGCCGCACGCCGAAGGTGAATTGTTATGCCTGTGGAATGGGTAAATACTGATGTAATGAATTCAGAACTCTGCGTACGTGGAACAAATAAAGACGGATAGCGTTCTGCGAGTTATAGGAGTGAATGTGGCGGCACTTTTTGACGTGTTCAAAGGTCATGGGAATTGGTGCCGCCAGTACGACAGGATGATTGTCCAATGAAAATTAGTGAAGTCTACGCTTGACAATTGGAGAATCCTGCCGGATACTTAAGCCATTGCTTCAGTCTTGCGGCCGCAAACCAGAGGCAAGAAATACCAAAAGGATGAAGAGGAGACTTGCCATGACGGGAAACGGAATGGTGCACAACACATTTCAGATCGAGAAGAGCTATCCGCAGCCGCCGGCACGGGTATTTGCGGCCTTTGCACAGCCGGAGCGGAAACAGAAATGGTATGCAGACAGTGGCCAGGAAGATGAAGCCTACGAAATGGAGTTCAAAGTGGGTGGCTTGGAGTTGCATCGCTACCGCTTTAAGCAGGGACACCCTATTGCAGGGATGGTGATTGAGAACAAGGGCAGCTTTGAGGACATTGTGCCGGAGAAGCGAATTGTGCAGGCGGCGACGATGCGGCTCAATGGCGCGGTGATCTCCGTTGCGCTGGTGACGCTGGAGTTCAGGGAGAAGGACGGCGGAACAGAGCTGGTTTGCACGCACCAGGGCGTGTTCTATGAAGGCTCAGGCGGATGGGAGATGCGCAAACAGGGCTGGGAGAGCTTGTTTGCAAAGCTGGAGAAGGCGCTGAGCGCGTAAGTGCAGTCAGGAGCAAGACAGGCATGGTTGCAGCGGACAAGAAACAGGCGAAGAAACCAGTTGACCGGCTGACGCGCGTAAATGAGGAGGACACTTCCCTTCTGTTTCATGCGCTGGGCGACCCGACACGGCGCGCGATGCTGGATATGTTGAGCGCCGGACCGATGAGCGTAAGTGCGTTGGCTGAGCCGCTGGGAATTACGCTGACAGCGGTGACGCAGCACATACAAGTGCTGGAAGGAGCCCAATTGGCCAAGAGCGAAAAGCTGGGTCGCGTGCGGAGTTGCCGGATTGAGCCGATAGGCTTCGACCGCCTGGAGCAGTGGGTGAAAGATCACCGCACTGAATGGGAAAGGAAGCTCAACAAGCTGGGTGCGATGCTGGAGGAAGAAGATAACACTGAGTGACCATCTCAGTAAGAAAGCGCCGGAGAGATCCGGCGCTTTTGTTTGGTACTTGATGCGTTGAGGACTTACCGCCGGGACAAAGTCGCGTCCCGAACAGCTGGTACTTCCGCCAGCAGAGTTTCAACCACGCGGGTTGCGGAGTAAGACGTCTGGCCCGGTTCAAGGAATTGGGCGATCGTTTTGAGGTCGTCACCAACTGTAACCAGTGCCGGTTCTGCGGTGCCGTCCGTGCGTGTCTGCGCATGGCCAACATTCGCCAGCAATGCATTACACAGACATTTGCGGCCTTCGGTATCTTCGGCCTTGCCACCCTTGGCAACATAGCTCTCCACCGGTCCGGCCGCGCAGCGATATCCGATATCGCCTTCCGGTGTCTCATACGGCTCGCGCAGGTAGCCCAGATCGCAGAAACGCTTGCGCGCCTGGTAAACGCCGGCGTCAGACAACGTTCCGTTCAGTTGTGCCACTTTGAAGGGAAATCCTGTGGGCGAGGCAAGAGGATCTGTGAAGACAACTCCATCGCCAGTCATGACCTGTGCGATCAACATCTTCTTCAAATCATGGCGCAAGCCAGACTCTTCACTGAAGGCAAATGCGGTGCCCACCTGCACTCCCGCCGCACCCTCATTGAGAGCTTCTCTCAGTTTGGCCGGGCTTCCGAATCCACCCGCCATCCAGAAAGGCACGCCGAGAGTGCGTAGCTCCTCCACATTTACGCGGTCGCGCTGGCCGTATACGGGCTCGCCTGTTTCGCTGAGCTGCATTTTTCCGCGTGGCGGTGCGTTGTGGCCGCCAGCGGTGGGGCTCTCAATGACGAGGCCATTCACTTTACCCGTACTGCGGCGCAGCATGGTTGTTGCCAGCGTGTTGGAGGAGACGATCGCCAGGAAGTCAGGCCGGTTGAGCCTGGGCAACGGTCCTTCTACATAATCGGCTGGATCAAAACGCATGATGGAGTCGAACTCGGGGGCGGCACCCGTGACGGAGAGTCGATATTCAGCAGGCTTTTGCATTGCGAATGCGTCGAGCACGCCGGGGATATGCAGTGGAATGCCCGCACCCATGAGCACGTATCCCACGCCGGCAAGCATGGCGCCATAAATGGAGGCGAGATGCGGCAACTGGACCTTCTCAAGGAAATTGATACCCACCCGGTTCAAGTGCCCGTCGCGTGCCAGAAAAACCTCAACGAAGTTCGACACCATGCAAAGCTCGATGAGCTTGCGTGGATCCATGTATCGATGCATGGGCTGGCTGCTATACGGTTTTCCTGCCGGCTTGCCTCCGGGTACAAAGTACTCATCCCAAATGCGTCGCGCCATTGCGGGAAACGGAAAAGCATCGAGCCCCCTTCGCATTTGACCATCCTTGTCGCCGTCTGCCAGGCGACGAACGAACAGCGTATCAAGCGCCGTACCAGAAACGACGCCGAGCTGCCCGGTGCGGGATACGGTGTTTGCCAGGCGCCAATTGGACACGCCAACACCCATACCGCCCTGAATGATCATCGGGAACTGGAGCATGAAGGCATTGTTTCACATGATGAGCGAACTGAAACGTGCATCTGCTCACATATCTCCACCAACCGGATGACCAGAAATGGACGCCGTTCGCCTTTCGCGAAGGAGCGCCATGCTGCACTAAGCGCCTTATTTCCGCGTTACTAGAGGCTCGATCTAGTGAAATGGCCGCTCGAAGGCCTCTTCCACGCCGGGGTAAAACATGAGGTAAAAGCAGATGATCAGGTTGATGCTGATACTGCCAACGAGGAGACTCACGGTCTGGGGCGAGAGCGGTGCAGGCCGTGAGATCAGCAACATGGGGTTTGTGAAATCCGTGGTGCCGCTGAAAAGCAGACTGACGGAAGTGTTGAGGGCAGAAGCTCCTGCGACAAACATGAAACCCCAGCGCGCGAGCCAATAGCGGATGGCCCAACGCCAGCCAATGAGCACGTAGATCCCTGCCATAAAGATGCAACGGAAACTGATGTAGTTCCGCAGGATTTGATAGGAGCTGACGGCCGCCGCGTTGTGTGGAAGGACACGCGCGAAACTGCCTGCATGGTGAAGGAGCACATCGAGGACGGGATCAGGCAGAGCAATGATCAGGCATGCAGCCACAAAGTAAAGGCCGGCGCGGATAAAAATGTACCAAGTGAATGCCCGAATGAGGAACGGGTCTTTCGTCTCTGTACTGGGCGCAGGTTTCTGCGGTGGCGGCGGGGTTCCAAGGGGCGGAGGGGTAATGCCATGCATGGGCAGAGGTCTTCTGGACGGTCCGTGCGGCATTTCCTTGACTCCCGGCGCGTCGATGCAGAACGCAGATGCATACTGCGCCAGAATAGCGGACCCGCCGAGGGATGGCGTGACTACATGAACAAGCTAACGGATTGTATTTGGCGCGATAAAACCTCACTTCCAATGGTTGAAATCCTGCGATGTACGGCCTATTGGAAGGGCCGCTCGAAGGTCTTTTCAACGCCGGGGTAAAACATGAGGTAGAAGCAGATGGCCAGGTTGAGGCAGGCGCTGGCAGTCATATAGGTGAGCAGTGCGGGCGTAACTGGGAATGGATTGCCCACGGGAACCGATCCGAAGATATAGAGCGAGGCATCAGGCACGGCAATGGCGAGGATTGTTTTGATGGCGGTGGCGCCCGTGATAAACATCAGCGCCCAGCGCGCGAACCAGTAGCGAACAATCCATCGCCACGCGGTGATCCCGTAGAGGAGTCCGAAGAAGACGCAGTAGCCGCCCAGAAAACTCTGCACAGAGACTCCTGTATTTGAACCGGCAACGGCATCCGCCGCGTAAGGACCGGTATTGGAGATGGGCAGACGGCGCACAAAGAGCGCAGCGTGGCCGATGAGGAATTGGGAGATCGGATTGTCGGTTTTACCGAAGAGAAATAGTGCAGCGACAAAGAAGAGAGCGGCCCGGACGACGAGGTACCAGGAAAAAATCCGGACGAGAAGCGGTTCATCCGATTTTGGGGCGCGTTTGCGTTCCTGCAAATGCGACGGAATCATAAACGGTGGAGGGGTGACCCCCTTTACGCGCGGAGTTGGCTTAGGAGCGGTGGGAGGCAAGGCTTTCTCCTCTGGAGTCGAAGGCTGCACGCACGTGCGTCGGCAGCAAAACTCTTTATCAAGTGGACTATGAGGCCTGTGCTGTTACGGCAATCAGAGTAACACATGAGTTAAAGGAAAGCTTTGCGAAGTCAGGATAAGTTAGTGAGTTTGTCGTGCAGAGTTAGAGTAGGTTAACAACGTCCTACATGCGGTCGCGAAGGAAGGCGATCACGTGATCAGCCTGCACAACGCCGACCATGCGCTGCTGGGCGTCCACAACGGGGAGTGCGTTGAGATTGTATTTATCGAAGAGCTCCGCGAGTTCCTTTTGGTTCAGGTCAGCCGGGCAAGAGAGAACACGGGGCTCGGATAGGACGTGAAGGCGTGTCTCCGGCTGCGCAAGGACGAGACGTGCAAGCGGCACCATGCCCTGAAGCACAAGCTTTTCGTCGAGAAGGTAAATGGCAGTGACCGATTCAATATCGCCGTCAAAAACGCGGAGGGCGTGAACGGCCTGCGCGACGGTGGCGTTGGGTGAGACGCCAATGAAGTCCGTGGTCATGGCGCCGGCCGCGGAATCTTCGTCGAACTCGAGCAACTCCTCCACTTCCTGCCGCTCTTCGGGCTCCATCTCCTCGAGGATGGCGTCCGATTTTTCTTCGGAGAGCTCGGCGAGCAGGTCGGCCGCGGCGCCAGGGTCCATCTCTTCGACGATGTCGGCAATTTTTTCTTCGTCCAGCTTTTCCAGCAAAGCCTTTTGCAGTCTGGGCTCGACTTCCTCCAGCGTTTCAGCAGCCACTTCTTCATCGAGCGAAGCGAAGACGGCTTCGCGTTCGGCGGGCGCCAGATCCTCAAGAATGTCGGCCAGCTCGGAGGGATGAATATCAGCCAGGCGCTCGTGCTCGATGCGCAATTTGACGCGGCGCGCGGGATCCACTTCGATGACGTCGACGAACTGCCAGGGAATGGGGTTGGCACGGAACCGGCGTGAAAGTGCCTCAAGCGCGGGACGCGGGAGAATGCCCTTGAAGATGCGCCGCACGGCGCCACGGAAGCCAACCTCCACTTCAGCCACGCGCAGCAGATGTGCCGAGCCGTGACCGAGCCATTCGAGATCGACGTCATTGACGCGGACCACCTTGCGGCCGTGAATATCGATGATCTGGCGGTCAACCAGGTCCTGCTGAAGGAAGAGGTAGTTGGTCTGGTCGTCAAGCGGAGTAAGCGCGCCCACGGAGCGCAGTTCAAGCATGCCCGCTGGAGTCTCCATCACCTCCTGTGAAGGCACAAGCGCAAGGCCGTCGCGCGTTTTGAGCACAATGCCGGCGACATGCCCTGCTTCAGGGCCAGTGGCAACGGCAATGTCCTTGAGGCGTCCGCGGATCTGGCCCTGCGCGTCTGTCACGGGCGTGCCGAGCAGAGCGGTAAGACTGACGCGAGCTGAGGTGCGCGGAGGCATGGGTTGAGTGTAGCCGGAGTGGCGGTGGTGTGGGGAGTGGAATGGGAGTTTCTCAGATGGGACGAGGCTAATCAAGCATGGGCTGGTCTCCGAGCAAGGACCATGGAGGTAACCGTTCGACGAAACCATTGTTTATGAGGAGTTTTCTTGACACATTGAGCCTGACCGGTGAAACTTCCTCCAAGGTTCCCAAGGCTGAGGAGCGCGTCGATTCTTGTTCCTGCGGAGGGGGAGACACTTCTTTGAACAAACCCAGCACAGGCAAGATGACGTTTACACTGCCTTCCACGATGGAAAGCGTGAGCGAGGTGGAAGTGGCCGCGGAGAAGATGGCCACTGAAGCGGGCTTTGACGAGGACGAGCTGTTCAAGCTGGCAATGGCGGTGCGTGAGGCAACAGTCAACGCCGTACTGCACGGGAATGACTATGACCCGACGAAGAAGATTGCCGTTAGCCTGGAGAACACGGGCAAATCACTGGTGATGTCGATTGCCGACCAGGGGAAGGGGCTGGATCCGGATTCCCTGCCCGACCCGCTGGCACCGGAGAACCTGATGCGCGGAACCGGGCGCGGGATATTCCTGATTCGCTCATTTATGGATGAAGTGCACTTCAAGCAGCTCGATCCGGGGACCGAATTGACCATGATTAAGCATCTGCCCGAAGCAGGCGGTGCCGCAAGTTAAAGCGAAGGGGCCGCTGCGCACACACCGGGGGGAGAGGCGCGACGGAACATTCCACAGAAAGTAGCCCGCCCACCCCTCCGCACAGGCGGCCAAAACTGCTATAAACGTAGTACCCAACAAGGAGGAACATCCGTGGCGTTATCGATTGCATCCCGTGAAGTGGACGGCGTGACCGTTCTGGACTTGAACGGGCGTATCACTCTGGGCGAAGGAAGTGTACAGTTGCGCGAAGCCATCCGCGACCTGATCAGCAAGGGCTCGAAGAACGTTCTCCTGAACCTGGGGGATGTGAATTACATCGATAGCTCGGGCCTGGGCGAACTGGTGAGCGCATACACAACCTCAAAAAACCAGGGTGCGAACCTGAAGCTGCTGAACCTGACCAAGAAGGTCAAGGACGTTCTGCAGTTGACCAAGCTCTACACCGTGTTCGACATCTACGACGACGAGGCCAGCGCCATCGCGTCGTACAAGTAGACTCTCCGCAGCATTTGCTTTCCAAACCAAAGGCCGTTCCCTGTCCGGGGAACGGCCTTTCTACTTGCATGTGAAGGCCGCTCGCTTTCCACTCGCGGATGCGTGCAGGCCCTCCTTCAGCACACCGCACCAAAGCCCCTCCATTTATGATTCCCTTGTTACGATTTGTTCACATTGGGTCGTAGCCACATGCCGCGTGGGCAAATTCAACAGGCTTCCCTCTTTGAGATGTTTCTGACCAAAAGACGACTGCTTCCCCTTCTCCTTCTTGCGGTTTTGATTGCCGGCTCTTCTCCATTCGTGGGCACACGGGCCTTTGCCAAAGGCAGGACACATCACAAATCCGCCATGCCACCCATTCGGCACGTCTTTGTCATCGTTCTTGAAAACAAGGACTACACGGAAACCTTCGGCCCCAACTCCGATGCGCCCTACCTGGCCAGCGCCCTGCCCGCCAAGGGAGCGCTGCTGGAGCAGTACTTCGGCACCGGGCACCTCAGCCTGGACAACTACATCGCGATGATGAGTGGCCAGTCGAACAATCGCGCCACCTCTGCCGATTGCAATGTCTACTCCGAGTTCAAGCAGACCGGCACCACACCCGACGGACAAGCCATTGGCGAGGGATGCGTCTATCCAGCCAACGTGAAAACTTTGGCGAACCAGCTTAACGAAGCCCACCTTACATGGAAGGGCTACATGCAGGACATGGGCAATGATCCCGCGCGCGAGTCCGCCACCTGCGGGCACCCGCCGCTGAACGCGCCTGACCTGACGCAACGCGCCGAGGCGCCGAGCACAGCGGTTCCTGAAGGCGACATGTACGCCACCCGGCATGATCCGTTCATGTACTTCCACTCCATCATTGACACGCCGGACTGCGAAAAGAGTGTGGTGAACCTGCGCCACCTTGAAGACGACCTGAAGTCGGTTGCCTCCACGCCGAACCTTTCCTTCATCACGCCCAACCTCTGCAATGACGGGCATGACTCGCCCTGCGCCAACGGCCAACCCGGTGGATTGAAATCAAGCAACCAGTTTCTGCAGAAGTGGATTCCCATCATCATGGCTTCGCCTGCATATAAGAAAGACGGGCTCATCGTCATCACCTTTGACGAAGGCGGCAGCGGCGTCATTACAAAGTCGGCGCTCCAGACCACGGTGACCATTGCCGGAGCAAGCTGCTGCAATCAGCAGGAGGGTCCGAATCTGCAGGGGAAATATCCTGAAGAGCAGAAGCACATCTCGCACGGCCGCCTGGTTGTGAAGCGCACGCAAAGCTTTGGCGGAGACAGAACCGGCGCCGTGCTTCTGTCCCCATTCATTCGTCCCGGCACCGTGTCGCAAACGCCGTACAACCACTATTCCCTGCTCAAATCGCTGGAAGACATCTTCGGCATTCATGAGTATCTGGGCTACGCCGGACAAAAAGGCCTGGTGCCCTTTGGACCGGATGTGTTCACCGCTCACTAAGCAATGAGGTATCTCACGTACTGGCGTGCCCGGCTTTCGCAGCTGCCATTCGTGGCAGCTTTCAGCGCCTGCTGCGTTGCGGGTGCGTTGCTTGCGTTGGCCGCGGCACACGCTCGAGTACATGCGGATGCACATGCGACTTCGGCCGGCTCCGCCCTGAGCCCTGAAGCTGCACTGGGCAAGCAGATCTTCTTTGACCACAGCCTCTCGGCCTCGGGCAAAATGGCCTGCGCCACTTGCCACGATCCGCGCTTTGCCTACGGTCCCCCGAACGCATTGGCCGTGCAAAGTGGTGGTCCTTCACTGAAAAGTGCCGGTTATCGCACTGTGCCTTCGCTTCGCTACGTGCTCAACTATGTCCCAAAGTGGGTGCATGTGCGCGACACCAATCCAATTGAACAGTTGACAGAGGCCGACACAGCACCGGCAGGTGGTTACACCTGGGATGGCCGCTACGATTCGCTGCACGCGCAGGCGATGCTTCCCTTCTTCTCTCCTGTGGAGATGGATAATCGCAGCGTAGAAGCTCTGGCCGCAAAGCTGAAGCGCGCTCCGTATGCGGACGCTTTTCGCACTGTCTATGGCAAGGGCATCTTTGACAATTCAAAGCAGGCCGTAGAAAAGGCTACGCTGGCTCTGGAGCAATTTGAATTGCAGGACGCGAGCTTTCATCCGTATACGAGCAAGTACGATCGCTGGCTCGACGGCAAGGCGACACTCACGCCGCAGGAACTGCACGGCAAGCAACTCTTTGACGATCCTGACAAGGGCAACTGCGCCTCATGCCATCTTGACCAGAAGGGCGCCAACGGAGCGCATCCCATCTTCACCGATTTTCAGTTTGAAGCGCTCGGTGTCCCGCGCAACAACGCCATTCCGTGGAACCACGATCCGCATTACGACGACATGGGACTCTGCGGCCCCTTCCGTCAAGACGAAGCAAGCAAAGACCAGACCAACTGCGGACTCTTCCGCACGCCCACGCTGCGCAACACAGCCATCCGTCAGGTCTTCTTTCACAACGGCAGGTTTCACACTCTGCGTGAGGCGCTTGAGTTTTATGTGGAACGTGACACCAATCCGGAGAAGTGGTATCCCAAAGGGCCTGATGGCAAGGTGGAGAAGTTCAACGATCTGCCCAGGCGCTATCGCAAAAACGTGGACACCTTCGACTCACCGCTCAATCTGCATCACGGGCAGACGCCAGTCTGGAACAAACAGGACATCGACGACGTGATCGCCTTCCTTCAGACGCTTGTGGACGAGGACGTGGTGAAGAAGGAGAACACTGCGGACGCTCATTGATGCGCACGCAATGCGCCAGTAGCAACTTCCTACTTACGCCGCAGCGGCCTGCGCGTCACACTCGTCAGCTTGCCCGTCACATTCAACCTGCGGTGCTCCACAGGTGAAGACAGCACAAGACTCGTAACCGGAGTCCCGTACGGCAGCAGTGCCTCAATCAGCGCTTCCAGATCCGCCATGCTGGTCGTAGTCACCTTGAGCAGCAGGTCGTCGCCGCCCGTCAGGTGATGGCACTCGCGCACTTCTTCCAGAGTTTTAATGAAGTCAATCACGCGGTGATAATTCGTTCCGCCGCAGCTCATGCGGATGAACGCCATCACTTCAAGCCCCAGCGCCTCCATATCCACATCCACCGAGTAACTGCGAATGACGCCCACTTCCTCCATCTGCCGCAGCCGCTCCGCCGTTGCTGTGGGCGACAGTCCTATCCGCCGACCCAGTTCCGCCACGCTCAGGCGCGCATTCTCCTGCAGCTCCTTGAGCATCTTCCGTCCGTAGTTGTCCAACAAGCTAGTGGAATCCATGGCTATCTCTTTTTAGCATAGTGGAAACCAAGGCCATCGCCAAGTACTACGCCACAACTCCCCTGTACCCAGCCACTTTCACAGCCTTACCATCATTCATATGGACGCAGTTCTGCTCAACGGACAGCCTCTCTCCCTCGACATCATTGAATCAGTCGCCGTGCACAATCGCCCCGTCGCGCTGGCGCCTGAAGCACTTGCACGCATGACCGCCGGCCGCGACACGATTGAAGAGATTCTCGCCACCGGCCAAACCGTCTATGGCGTGAATACCGGCTTTGGCAAGTTATCTGATGTGAGTGTTCCGCCGGAGAAGCTCACTGACCTGCAATTCAATCTTGTGCGCAGCCATGCAGGCGGCGTCGGCAATCCCCTTTCCGAACCGGAAGCGCGCGCCATGCTGTTGCTCCGCGCCAACGTGCTGGCCAAGGGCTTCAGCGGAGTGCGCCCCGCACTGGCACAACTGCTCATCGACTGCCTGCTCTTCGGCGTTCATCCCGTGATTCCAGAAAAAGGTTCCGTTGGCGCCAGCGGCGACCTCGCTCCGCTTGCGCACCTTGCGCTCGTCATCATTGGTGAAGGTGAAGCCTTCTACAAGGGCGAACGCATGCCTTCCGCAGAAGCTCTCCGACGCGCCGGACTTGCACCACTCACGCTCGGCGCAAAGGAAGGTCTGGCACTGCTCAACGGCACCCAGGCAATGACCGCCGTTGGAGCGCTCGCCATGGCGCGCGCCCAGCGCCTTGTTCGCCTCGCCGACCTTGCCGGAGCCATGTCTCTGGAAGCCCTTATGGGCACACCGGCTGCCTTCGACGAGCGCATCCATCTGGCACGCCCCCACTCCGGCCAGATTGCCAGCGCGGCGCATCTGCGTTCTCTGCTTGAGGAATCTGAAATCCGCGAGTCTCATCGCGAGCACGACACGCGCGTGCAGGATGCCTACTGCCTCCGCTGCATGCCACAGGTGCACGGCGCCGTGCGCGACGCGCTAGCCCACGTTGCAGGCATCCTCGAAATTGAAGCCGGCTCTGCGACAGATAACCCTCTTGTATTCCCAGAGAGCTCGTCCAAAAGTCTGCCCCACGCGGTGATAAGCGGCGGCAACTTTCACGGGGCGCCGCTGGCTTACGCCTTCGATTACGCGGCCATCGTCCTCACGGATCTCGCCGGCATCACGGAGCGTCGCATTGACCGCCTGCTCAACCCTGACATCAATGAGGGACTGCCCGCCTTCCTCTCCACTGATCCCGGACTCTCGTCCGGCTTCATGATGGCGCAGATTGTGGCTGCCGCTCTTATCAACGAGTGCCAGGTGCTGGCGCATCCATCCTCCACCGGCTCCATTCCCACGGACGGAGGCAAAGAGGATCATGTCTCCATGGGGATGACCGGCGCGCTCAAACTCCGCGCCATTCTCGATAACGTCGAGCGCATTGTTGCCATTGAGCTCATGTGCGCCGCGCAGGGCATTGAATTCCGCCGCCCGCTGCGCGCTGCACGGCACGTGGAAGCCGCCCTCAATGAGGTTCGCAAGATCGTTCCCCGTCTCGAGCGCGATCGCATTCTTTCGGGAGATATGGAAGGCCTCGCCGCAGCTGTGCGTGACGGCGCCTTCAATGCCTTCGCCAGCTAACTCGGTGCGGACACCGTATGGCCTTCCAGTTTCACACAGATCGCGACCCAAGCCTCACCTTGTACGATGGACTGCAAAATCGGGAGGCACTCGCGCGTGAAGCTCTATCGCACCACAACTGGCATCTTCGCTGAAGAAGACAACCTCACCTATCGTATAGACGGTCACGAATGGAACGACCTGCTCGCGGCCGACGATCTTCCTGAGCGCCTCGCCGGCGAAATCTCCGGGGAAAAGTCCGTTGAGCGCTTCAACCCCGGTGAGCTGCTGCCCCCCATTGACGTGCAGGAGGTGTGGGCCGCGGGCGTTACCTACTACCGCAGCCGCGGTGCGCGCATGGAAGAATCAAAAGATGCCGGTGGCGGCGACTTCTACGATCGCGTCTACACCGCCGAGCGCCCCGAACTGTTCTTCAAGTCCACAGCCAGCCGTACTGTCGGCCCCAACGGTAAAGTGCGCATTCGCAGCGACGCGAGCTGGTCTGTCCCCGAGCCCGAACTTACACTCCTCATCAGCCGCGGCGGCCGCATCACCGGTTACACCATCGGCAACGACATGAGCTCGCGTGACATTGAGGGCGAAAACCCGCTCTACCTGCCCCAGGCCAAGGTCTACAACGGCAGTTGCGCACTCGGTCCCGGCATCCTGGTCACCGCCAACCCACTGCCGCAGTCCACTGAAATCCTGCTTGAAATCTTCCGCGGGAACCGCATCGAATTCACCGGTTCCATCCCGCTCACCGAACTCAAGCGCGACCCTAAACTGCTGGTTGAATATCTTCGCCGCGATAATTCATTCAGCGAGGGTTGCTTCCTGATGACGGGCACTGGGATTGTGCCGCCGTCCACCTTCACGCTCCACAACCAGGACCGTATCCGCATCACCATTGCGCCCATTGGCACCTTGGAGAATGAAGTCGCATAGCAACGCGGAACAATCAGGTAACGATTGGAATGTTGGAGAACTTTGCGCCGATTCCAGTCAGCAATCAGCTTCGGGCTTCCAGAATTCGTTCTCTTTCAAAGAGAGCGGCAACCACCAGATCATTGAAGACTGAGGCCTCAAACAGCGAGTTGCTGCCGGCGTTGCGCCGCAGCTCAGGAAGCTTCTTCTTCACAGCGCGAAAGCTGGCAATCATTTCAGGGACTGTGGTGGTTCCCTCGGGCTGGAGAAATAGATTACGCAGCCCCGCCATTACACCTGTGGGGGTGCCGCGATGAATCTGCGGATCGATCCCGTTGATGTCGCTCGTGGAGCGCTGCGTTCGGTAAACCTTTTTCTCAAAGACGAACACCCGGTGACGCCCCTTCGTCGCATGAGAGCGATAGAGCGCCAACCCCAGTTCCAAGGGCATGTTAAAGCGCGGCAGTCCGGCAGAAAGCTCAATTCTGGAAAGATCGTGAATCGAAACGTCTGACTGGTCGATGAGCTCGAGTATGCGTTCCAGGCGCCCCTGGTTTGGTATTGCAAGAGTGGCGTGAATCTTCAGACCAAGCTGCGTCAGGCCCACAATGTAGGCCAGATAAAGATCCTCAAAGGGCTTATCGTAGGGAATATTGAGAAAGACAGTCTCGATACGCTTTCTTCGCGCCACCGAATGTCTACCCCTGCTGGCTGGTCTGCGATGGTGTCCGCTTTCCAGTCGACTTCCTGCGCGTATGCGACTTGGCCGCCGCGCGCTTTGAGGCTTTCACGGGCACAGGCGCATTCATAATGGAGCGCACCGCATCCACACGCTCGCGGGTCAGACCCAGGCGGCGTCCCATCTCTTCTGCGGACAGCACTCGATTCTGAATCACGTACGTTGCCATAGATCCATTATAGGTCAGTTTCAAATTTCATAAAGAGCCAACAGCAGCGCTGAGCGCAATACGCCTTCTCTCTCCCGCCTCACTCCGCATCCACCACGCATCGGAATCCAACTCCTCCGGAACGGTCGTAGCTGGGCGCCATCAGCAGCAGCTTGCTGTGCTCGTCATTGCGAAACGCTGGCGGAAAATACCACACCGAGCCCTGCGGCCTGTAATACTCTCCCCCGCGCAGAATCGCAGCACGCGTATGCTCGTCCTGGTACTCGTCGGTCCACTGCCAAACGTTGCCCACCATGTCCATCACACCGTACGGACTCGCCCCGCTCGCATGTGCATCCACCGCATCCGGCCCACGCATCGTGTGCCCCGTGTCCGGTGTCGGTACAGCGCTCGCGTCCCATGTGTCGCCCCAGGGATACGCACGTCCATCCAATCCCTGCGCCGCCAGTTGCCATTCCCACTCGTGCGGCAGTCGTTTGCCGGCCCACGCCGCATACGCCCGCGCATCTTCCAGCGAAACCCATGTCACCGGCTTGTTTCCCCATCCCGTGGGATACATCCCATCCTTCCAGTCGCGCAGAAAGTTCAGTGCATCCTTCGGCGCATAGTGCGTCGCATCCAGGAACTTCTTGAACTCCGCATTCGTCACGGGATACTTGTCGATATAAAACGGCTTCACCTGCATCCGGTGCTCATGGAAACGGCGGGGCGCATCTTCCCACGGATATTCAACATCCACACCCGCCCAGTCCTCGCCTTCAATCTCTGTTCCGCGCACCTTGAAGTCAAAATCCCCGCCGGGAATCCGCACCATTCCCGCCGGCACGCTTGCCGCGGACTTCGTCGGCGCAATGGGAACAAGCGTCTGCTTCAGCACTGTCCATTCGCCTGAGTAGTCGATCAGCGGCTTCTCCGTCATCGCCGCCATCTTCTGCATCAGCGCCGTCATCGTCGCGTCCGGCGCGCCTTTGGTTGCCAGCACCGCGCCAAACCCATGCCCCTCAAGGTTGAAACTCAGCACCGCCGTCTTGCCTTCCACGCGCGGCGTCAATTCCTTGCCGTGATACAGATCGAAGTACCGCATGCCCGGCTCGGCCGGCACATCCATCTGCGGCCCATCAATTGCATACTCCCCGCGATTCACAATCGTCCACACCGTCGCATCGCCCTTTGGCCAGCGGCTGGCATACACGCCGTACGTGTGCATCGGGTAGAGTGGCTCCCAATCAGGGCTGATCAAGAACGGCGCCACCGCGCGCTCAATCGTCGCCACCCGTCGCGTCGCCTCCGCATCGCGCGGCGTAATTCCGTTCCAGATGCCCCAGATGTTCTCCCAGCTTTCCCAACCCTCGCCGTTGAAGAACGCATACTGCAGATCGTCGGTTTTGTTGCGCGCCCAGCGGTCACTGATATTCACCATGTGCCGCGTCTCCAGCCACTTCGCGCGGTCCACCATCGGCACCCAAGGATACTTGTAGTAGCCCCACGACATCACGTCCCACGCCAGCGCTTCATCGCTCGCGCCCAATTCCGGCTCAAACGCCAGTGGATGCCCAATCTTCTCTGCGGCAAGACTGAATCCCAGCGGCACACCGTCCTGCGTGTCGCCATTTACACCGTCGGCATCAACTTCCTTCATCAGCGCGGCCAGCGCATCCGGCCAGTCCTTGTTCGGCTTGTGCGTTCCCTGATCCCACATCATCATGGGGAACAGCACGCGCACTCCGCGCCGATGAAACTCCGCCACCATTTGCCGCACGCCCGCTACGCCGCCGGGCAGCGACTCCACAAGCTGTAACTGATTCCGGTCGTCGATGCCCATGTTCGGATACGTGGCCCACACCAGCACGGAATCAATCCCGCCGTAGCGCTTCTCCAGGTCATCGAGATAGCGATCCACGGTGTATTTATGCGCAACCGGATCGTAGAAGAAACGATCCTGCACCATCATCTGCGGCTGAATGAAACTCCGACTGCGTCCACTTCAGCTCCGGCATCTCATATCGTTTCGGATCGAAGGCAATCCGAATCCGCCGCTCCATGCGCCAATGAGTAATGTCCTTCAACCACTCTGCGTGAATGCCCACAGGGCACGGATCCGGCGGCCCCTCCCACGCATTCGTCATCTGCATGCAGCGTGGTGCGGGAATCTGCTCACCCTCTGGCGCATACCGCGTATCCTGCGCCATCGCAGACCCCGCAGTGAGCACCATGACCAATACACAACTGAGCTGCGCGCGCATCAAGCTCACTCCTTGTAAATCAATGTCGCGCCAATTGTAATCGCACGGGTTCCGCATGCAGCAAGCGTGAATTTGCGCTATTCAGAAATTTAGCTACAGAGAAAACGGGCCTTGAGCCCGGCGACCGCCTCAACTCAGTAGCGCAGCCACTTCCCCGCGTGTGGGCATCGCCGCCTGCGCTCCGCTGCGCGACACGGAAACCGCCGCTGCCGCATTCGCGAACCGTCCGGCCTCCCACGGGTCTGCGCCTTCCATCAGCGCCACGGCAAACGCGCCATTAAAGCAGTCGCCTGCGCCAACCGTGTCTTTCACTTCTACGTTGAACGGCGCAACCCATCGCCCTTCTCCACCCGCACGAGCGATATAGGCGCCTTCTCCGCCGCGCTTCAGCACCACGCCGCGCACACCACGCGCAAACAACTGCCTGGCTGCGTCTTCCACGCTCAGTTCCCTGCCCACGTAGAGTTCCACTTCAGTCTCGTTCGGAGTGAACCACTCAATTCGCGCAAACACGTCGTCCGGCAACGCCGCCGCAGGCGCCGGGTCCAGCATTACGGGCACTCCAGCCTCAGCACATAAGCCAACCACATAGATCGTCGTCTCCAGCGGCAGCTCAAGCTGACACAGCACAATCCCCGCGCCACGAATCAGCTCCGCGTGCCGGTCGACAATCTCCTTGGTTACTTTGCCGTTCGCGCCGGGCACCACCACAATCGCGTTCTGTCCGTTTTGATCAAGAAAAATGGGCGCCAGTCCGCTCGGTCCTTCCACCGTTTCCATTGCGTCCGTATCCACACCTGCACTCTTCAGATTCTCAATCAGCTGGGGCCCGTACACATCGCTGCCCACGCAGCCCACCATTTTCACCGTCGCGCCCAGCAGAGCTGCCGCCACCGCCTGATTGGCGCCCTTGCCGCCCGGCGTTGTGGTAAAGCCCGACCCAATCACCGTCTGTCCAATTGCGGGGATCACCGGCGTCGACGTCACCATGTCCATTGTCACCGAACCCACAATCACAACCGGCTTTGCTGCCTTACTCACTCTGCCCGCACCTCAAATCTCTCTGCTTTGAACTTTAAACCTTGAACTCAATACAGCGGCGCCACGGCCACGGTCCCCAATCCTACAAGGAAGAACAGAAACATGAGAACCAGCAAACGCCTTGCCACGGGTGGCGCACCCGCGAACTCGTGCCACACGAACACGCCCCACAGCGCCGAAATCATTGTCGCGCCCTGGCCGATGGAATAACTCACGGCCGGTCCCACCAGGTGAGCGCTTGAAGCAACAAAATTCGCCACCGCGCCTGTGCACCAGATTGCGCCGCCCACAAGGCCCGCAAGGTGCCAGCCGATCGGCGCGCGCCAGTACGCGCCCAACCCTACGCGCGGCTTGCCGTCCAGAGGAAACAGCATCAACAGCCCATTCACCGGAAACGTGGACAGCAGCACACCCACACTGAAAAACAGGGCGATGGCATAAGGCCCGGTGGAGGGATGCAATTCCGATCCCTTCATGGCGTGCGCCACCAGCGGATAAAAGCTGCCCATCAGCACGCCTGCTACCAGGCTCAACGCGATGCCACGCGTGGTGGTCTTCTGCGCAGCGGAGGCACGCTTCTTATAAGCCAGCGCGTCCAGCACAATGGCCACAGCCACCAGCGCCACGCCGCCAAACAAGAGAAGTGGATTGCCAGCCGGACTCACCATGTAACTCGATATCGCGCCCACCACCAGCGCCAGTCCAATGCCGATGGGAAAAGCTACCGCAAGCCCGGCCACGTCGATTGCCGCCACCAGCAGCAAATTGGCCACGTTGAAGACCACGCCGCCCCAAAAGGCCCAGCTCATTTCCGAAGTTGAAGCCTGCAGGATGGCGTACAGCAACGACGGCCCATGCGCCCCGCTGCTGCCCGCCGTCAATCCCCACACCACGGCGCCCGCAACCACGCCAACGGCGTAGTCCCAGTAAAAAAGCTGGAAGCGAAAACTCGGGCAAAGCTTCAGAGTGTTTGCCCACGATCCCCAGCTCAGCATGCTGAGGATCATGAAGAAGAGCGCAGCAGTATACGTCGCAGGCAGATACATTCGGCACGTTCCAATAGCACTAAATTATTACTTGCAACGATGGAACCACATTTCGCCGGGCATGTCGAAAGCAAAAGGGATGATGAGGGGTTACCCTTTCGCTGCCTTCACCGCCTCGGTTAACGCAGGTACCACTTCAAACAGATCCCCCACAATGCCGTAATCCGCCACTTCAAAAATGGGCGCTTCGGCATCCTTATTAATAGCCACCACGCATTGCGAGCCCTTCATGCCTACCAGGTGCTGAATTGCACCGGAGATGCCAACGGCAAGATAGAGCTTCGGTGCAACCGTCTGTCCGCTCGATCCCACCTGACGCTCCATCGGCAGCCAGCCCGCATCGCAGATGGGCCGGCTCGCCGCCAGTTCCGCGCCAAGCGCCGTGGCCAGTGCTTCCACCAGTGGCAGGTTATCCGCTTCTTTAATGCCGCGACCGACGCTCACAATCATTGCGGCAGAACTAAGATCCACCGTCTGCTTCGACTCGCGGAAAGGCTCGCCCGGCTTTGTCCGGATCTGCGCAGCATCCAGTTCCGGTGCAAACAATTCCACCGCGCCCGTCGCACTGGCCGTCTCTCCCGCGCGGAACGCACCAGCCTGCACCGACACAAAACACGTACCCTCGCCTGCATGCTTGTAGTCGCCGCTTAGTTTTCCCTGCATGAGCTGGCGCGTAAATGTGGGGCCGTCTCCAATACTCGTCACATCGCCAATCAGCACCTGTCCGCATCGCGTCGCCAGCGCCGGAGCAAAGTCGCGCACCTGGTAGGTGTGCGGAAACACCACATACGCAGGCTGCTCCTTGTCGATAAGCTGTTTCAGCGCAGCCGTGAACCCGTCGGAAGTATATCGTTCCAGCAGGTTGTGCTCCACGCGCACCGTGCGCGCGCCACTCTTCGCTGAAATCTCCACGCCTGCGGCTTCTGTCGACGCGCCCAGCACGGCAGCAGTTACCTCTCCGCCCGTCAGCTCGGCAAGCCTGCGTCCCGCGGCGAGCGCCTCGTAACTGATCGCAACTATCTTCCCTGCGCGCTCTTCCACCACCACCAGAATTCCGCTCATAGTACCCGCGCCTCCGTCTTCAGCTTCTCCACCAGCGCAGCCGCGGCCTCTTTAGGGCCTCCGCTCAGCATCTGCGTTGTCTTTTGCTTCTTCGGCTGCGCAATCTGCTCCAGCGTGGCCACCGCCGTCGCGGTCACGCCCAGTTCCGCAGGTGTCGTCTTGCGCACTTCCTTCGTCTTCGCTTTCTTAATGCCCATCAGCGTCGCGTAGCGCAGCTTGTTTCCGCCGGATTGAATGGTAAGCACAGCAGGCAAAGGAAGCTCAATGGTCTGAAACCATCCCTCTTCCAGCTCCCGCTTGACCTTGATTTGAGCTTGAGGTCCTTCGACGCTCTCAGCATCCACGTGCAAGATGAGAGACGCATGCGGCACGCCGAGCAGTTCAGCCAAAATCACGCCCGTCTGCCCATAGCCCAGATCGTCTGACTGGAGCCCGGTCAGCACCAGGTCGGCATTCTCGCTGCGCGCCGCCTCGGCCAGCAGCTTCGCTACAGACAGCGCATCCCAGCCGCCCAGCCCGTCGCTCTCCACATGAATCCCGCGGTCCGCGCCCTTGGCCAGCGCCTCGCGAATCGTCGAACCCACGCGCTCCGGACCAGCCGACAGCACCACCACTTCGCCGCCGTTTTTCTCCTTCAGTTGCAGAGCCTCTTCCAGCGCGTATGCGTCCGACTCATTCATCGACCACTGAAAGCCCGACTCTTCAATCCACTTGCCCGCCGCATTCACGCGCACCTGCGCATCACGTTCGGGCACCTGCTTAATCGCAACAATGATCTTCATAGGTATGAACTCTTCTACTCAATATTACTCAGCTGCGCGGATGGCCTCTTCCGGCAGTCTCCGCGCCGTCAACTGCGCAATGTCCACCAGTTGCGGCGCACTCTCACCCTGTTCCGCAAACGCATCCCGGAACATCGAATTGCAGAACGGGCACGCCGTACCCACCGTCTTCGCGCCCGTCGCCGCCAGTTCCGCCGCACGCACATGGCTCACGCGTTCGCCCGTCTCCTCACCCAGAAACGCCAATCCTCCGCCCGCACCGCAGCAGAAACTCCGCTCGCCATGCCGCTCGGCCTCAACCAGCGTCCCGCCGGCCCGCACCACGTCGCGCGGCTCCTCATATACATTGCGATACCGCCCCAGGTAGCACGGGTCGTGATAGACGATTTTTTCCTCGCTTTGACGCCTTCGGCAACCGATCCAAGAGCCGCGCCATGAATTCGCTGTGGTGCTCCACCTCCGGCACCACGCCAAATTCTTTCCAGTCCTCGGCCATCGTCCGCACGCAATGCGGACAGATCGTCACTATCTTCTTCACCTTCGCCTGGGTCATCATTTCCAGATTGCTCTCGGCCAGCTGCTGAAACACCAGATCGTTTCCCAGCCTGCGCACCGGGTCTCCAGTGCACTTCTCCTTGCGCAGCACGCCAAAGCTCGTGCCCAGGTAGCGCATCACCCGCGCAAAATCGGCCACAATCTCGCGCCCCTTCGGGTCATACGCGCCCATGCAGCCTAACCAGAGGCAGTACTCTTGTGATCCATCAAAAAGCGGCAGCGCCGCTTTCTCAATAAACTTGTCGCGCTCCGCCGCCGCAATTCCCAGTGCATTCGATCCCCGCTCCAACGCCAGGAAAAGCTTCGCCCCGTGCTCATCGTCCCACTCGCCTGTATTCACCGCGCCGCGCCGCATGCCAATGATCAACGGCAAATGCTCAATCCCCACCGGGCACTGGAACTCGCACGCCCCGCACGTGGTGCATTGAAACACCGCCTCTTGCGAGTTGTACTTGCCCAGCAACGGTTCCTCGCCCTTCGGGCCATATTCATTCAGATAGCCCCGCAACCCCAGCACAATTTCCTTCGGGTTCAGCGCCTTTCCGGTATTCGCGGCCGGGCAATGCTCCGTGCACCGCCCGCACTCCACGCAACTGTAGGCCTGCAGCGTGGCCAGTTGCGTCAGGTCCGTCCCCGCAATCAGTCCAAAATCATCATCGCCCACCAGCGGCGGAATCCTGCTGAACCCGCCGCGCGACAGAAACACCGTCGCCGGGCTCAGCACCAGGTGCAGATGCTTTGTATGCGGAATAATCGGCAGAAACACCAGTATCGTCAGCGTGTGCGCCCACCACAGCACATGCACTGCCGTGCCGCCCTCCGGCACAAAGAACTGCGCCAGATACGTCACCATCAGCGCAAAAATCAGGAATGCAATGAACCCCGACTCCCAGCTCAGGTGCTCGCCCAGCCATCGGGGTCTAACCAGAAATCTCCGTACAAATAGTCCGGCAATCCCAAGAGCGCAGGTCAGCGCAAACGCCGCGGCAAAGTAGGAGTAGAATCGCCCGAACCATCCATCCGGCGAAAGAAATCCAATGCCGAACCCCACCGCTGCATGGTTCAGAGTCACCAATGCAAAGGCGCAGAATCCCCAGAAGACGAACGCATGAGCCAGCCCCGGCAGCGGCCGCTGCCGTATCACTTTGGACTGCAGCATCACCTCGCTGAAGAAGTCCCACGCACGCTTGCCCACCGGAGCAAGCTTGAAATCCGCATCCTTCTTGGCGGCCAGAATCTTTTTCAGAACTACGCCAAAGCGCAGCCAGAACAGCCACGCCGAGACAGCCAATACCGCCGAAAAAAGGAATCTTTCCCAGAGTGCAAAGGCCGCGGGCTCAGCGAGAGTCGAGTGGAGGGAGAACATACGTGAACCCCTCACGATACACGATTCGGGTCAGAAACGCAGGTGAGTAAGCAATGAGCGGCAGTAGCAATTCCCTTAAATCAGGCAGGCTCACTGGGACGAGCGCTCAGCAACACGCCAAGTGCCCAGCGTCCATGAGCACTATTGAGGTACAGCACAAAGAACAAAACACCACCCATCAGTACACCGCAACCACCGTCCAGAATGGTCCAGGATTCTGAGAGCGATAAACCCAACCACTCGCCAGGTTCTTGCTTTACAAGGAAGATCCAGGTAAGACCCGGACGGAAAATACGCCTCCGGTATCGAATAGCCTAAGGGCATTTTAAAAGCCACCGAATCTGACTCCGCTTACTGCTGCCGCTCAATGAATATCAGAAAGATATCAGGCGTTTTCTGACAATGAGCCCGAGCTAACCGCACCCCTTACCCCTGTGGCCCGGCTCCTTCTTTGGCTGGCTTCCTTCCACTCAAACTCTCGTCCACTTCTTCAATCAACTTCCCCGCCCTTCAGACCACCTGCACGCAAAAAAACGATGCGGCAGCCGCATGATAGTAAGTTGGCATCGAAGATAGATGGTATTCCACCTCCCAGAGCACTCGGCGGCATCTTCTCTGCCAAAATCCTTGTGCGGTCAGGACGATGACGTCTTGTTCGAACATATGATTTTGCGCATGCTTCATTGAAGAAATGCGCAAGCGGACTTTTCCCAGTAGCACTCCTTCACACGGCGCAAATTCTAGGGAAGGTTCAGGCCGATAAGTCCAATCTTTACTCCAGCGGGGACAAGTGATTTCGTCGATATAGAGCGCCTGGTTCCTAAGGCAAATTTGCAACCAACCGGCGAACAGAGTGTATTCCTGAGATCGATTACATCGATGCCAGGGTGCGCGGCGGCTACTGCTGAAATAACGTCACGCGCTTTCATGGCGTCTGAACATCCAATCGGGAGCAACCCCGCTCCTGAGCGAAAAGTCCGCTGACCAAGCACGTTTGCGAGCTGATTCCGCAACCACAAAAGATTGCCCAGCATGATTTGCCTGGGGTCAAAGGAAAAGCTTGCGTTGTTCTGCACGAGATAGACAACCTTCCCGTCGTGTTGCAGTCGAGTCACAAGCTGGCCGAGCCCCGAACGCAAAAATCGCCAGCTTTCCGTTTGATTGATTGAAGCGCAGGGTAGCCATCGGCAGATAACCGGCCCTGCTCCCTTTCTCAAGGCGTGAAAGGGCTCCGACCAGAAGCCCGCCACAATCACAACTTGAATGCTTGAGTCATGATCGATATAGTCCAATGCCGCGCGATGAAATTGCGCGCAACGTCGCCGGAGGTCAGGGTTGTTGGAGAGATACGATGAAACGCCATCGAGCATCGGACACGCAGCTTCGGTCAGTTCAATCAGTCGATAGCCCGATTGCCTGCTAAGCGCGCGCAAAGCGCCTGCCAGGGCAGCAGCATGGCTATTTCCACAGCGCAACGGCGCGTCGATTACCCGGGGGAACACATGGCGGACGTTACGGCAGGCCTGCATTAGGTGTCATAACCAGGCATTCGTCTGATTCCAGTTGCGCGCCCAGCCGATCCAGCGACTGCAACGAGCGGTTCCTGTTGTGGCAACCATTGGTCCCACAGAAAATAATTGCCGGAATCATCGCGATCGCCATGGCAACGGCATAACTCTTGAGCCGAGACGTCTTAGGAGTCGTCGATGAGAGGAATGGCTGTTCAACGAATTTATAGGACAGCACCGCGCAAAGAAAGGACAGCAAACCGATAGTAATCCCACTTATCCGTGGCACTTTGGTGCCGAGAACGACGTGAGCAAAACTCAACATTGGCCAGTGCCATAAATAAAAGGAGTATGAAACCAGCCTACGAAGACCACAGGTCGCCAGGACAGCACTCGATTGATTCCCCGTGGCGCCCTGCGATATAGGAGCTGCGCCACAAACCGGCAGTAGCGCCGCGTAGCCTGGGTAGAGAGAATTGTGGTCGATCAAAGAAATAGCCAGGCAGATGAGTCCGAGACCCACAATACCAAGGCTGTGCGCTGCCGCCCGGGACATGGAAATCCAGGCGCGAGGACGGTTTGCTTCAAATATAGCTAGAAGCACGCCGGCAGCTAACTCCCAAGCCCGAGTGGGCAACAGGTAAAAGCTCAACCATGCGTGGTGGGTTGCGCCCCAGATAGAGGCTCCAAGAGATACTGCTGCCAGGTTTCCGATCCCCGCGAATTGCGTTTGCCAGCGCATCTTACGCATCAAAAGCAAGAGCAATGAAAGAGTTCATAAAACTGCTCCTCGATGTCTAGAGACCAGGTCATCAGCAGTGGGCTCTGTTGGCTGTCAGGGAAGAAATACCCCGATGATCGCCAAAAATAAAAGTTCGAACTGGATGTGATGGCGGAGAGAGCGCTCCAGGAAAACCTTCTCAAATCCGAGGGAGGCAGAAGAAGGTATGCCGCCACATAGCAAAAGGCCACGACGCCAAAAAGGGCTGGAAGAATTCGCTTCGCGCGACGCGCATAAAACTCGCCGATATGAAAGCTATGCCTATGGATATCCCTGTATAAAGCGATCCAATTAAGTCCCCATCCAGAGGGATTACAAAAAATGAAATCGCAGTCTACGAAGCGCACCAGGTCCACCCAGAATGCCAACATGGTATTCCAGACTACGTTGAGAATAGGACAGCGCGCCAACCATCTATATCGCGGCCGATACTTGATATCGTATAAGCTGCTCATGTCGCCGTCATGCGTACTCAGTTCAAATCCCTCTTTGCTAATTCACTCAGCTTGTACTGGTTTCCGGAATTACGCTCATACATGAAACGGTCAGCATATCCCGAAAATAAGCCGTTTTTCGCAATGATACCCACCTTACAATTGGCATTTTCTTAGTGTGTTCGATGTTGCACTAGAGGTCTGCTATCCCTGCTACAGGCCCTTCATTAGCTGGCTTCCGTCCGCTCAAACTCTCGTCCACTTCTTCAATCAACTTCCCCGCCGTATCCGCAGACACCCAGCCATCGTTCATCGCCTGCTCAATGGCGCCCTTCTCTGCGCTGCTCAGCCGTGCCCGCGCCACACGGAATTCATCGGAGAGCCGGTCCTGGTTATCGCCCAAAATCGAATCAATCGCTGTATTTGCATCTTCCAAACGCGCGTCCAGTTCCTTACGCAGTTGCCTTTGCACCGGCCGCGAAATCAACTGTTTGCTTGCGATTCCATCCAGCTCCGCAATGGCCGACGCAATTGCCACCTGACGCACGCGCGAGCGCGAATAGTCGTCGTCACTTTTATCTGCAATCCCAAGCAGGCGGATCAGCGGCTTCAGCGTAATCCCCTGGGCCACAATCGTGAAGGCCACCACGGCAAACGTCAGGTTCAATAGTTGGTCGCGATACGGAAAATCCTTCCCAACACTCAGAACCAGCGCCAGTGAAAGAGCTCCACGCATGCCCCCCCACACCATTACATGTTGCCAGCGCAGGGGAATCCTGGCCGAGAAGAGATTGCTGATTGGCACCAGCCCGTAGACGGTGATCAGACGCCCCGCCAGAACCGCGGCAATCGACAGAGCCGCCGCATGCCATATGTGCATCAACTCTGCCAGATGCACCTGAAGTCCAATAATCAGAAACAAAATGGAATTGATAAGAAACGACGCATACTCCCAGAACGACCACAGCGCGATCCGCGTACGCCAGCTCATCCCCGTACGCATGCCAAAATTGCCAATCATCAGGCCCGCTGACACCGTGGCAATCACGCCAGACAAGTGCAACGACTGCGCCAGCAGGTAGGAACTATATGCCAGGATGGTCGTAAGGGTGATTTCAATTTCAGGGTCGTCAATCCTCTGCGTAATGCGGCTGAACAAGTAGCCCAGCCCCGCTCCCACCGCAACGCCGCCCGTGACTTCCACCACAAAGTCACGCACGCCGGTCAATATGTCCAGATGAGAACTGGCCACAGCGCCGACAAGAATCCCGTACAGCACCACTGACGTTCCATCGTTAAAAAGGCTCTCCCCCTCCACGTTGATGGAGAGCCTCTTGGCAACAGACATGTTCTTGAAAATCGAAAGCACTGAAATGGGATCAGTGGCCGCCACAATCGAACCAAACACCAGCGCCACCAGAATCGGAATTCCCAGCACCCAGTGCAGAACATAGCCTGAGATCAGGGTTGCTGCCAGCACGCCCACCGTCGCTAGCAAACAAATGGGAGCAAGGCTCTCACGCAACTGGCGAAACTGAATCTTCAGGCTCCCCTCAAACAAAAGGGCGGGCAAAAAAATTACCAGGCTCACATTCGGCGTCAGCCAATCGGGAGTATGCGCGAAAAGGCCATTCACCAATGGCAGATGAAACGATCCGAGAGCGACCCCACCCAGAACCAGCGCAACCGTGTATGGAATTCGCAGACGCGCAGCCGCCAGCGCAATCGCCGAGGCGGCAATCAACATCCAAATCAAAAACTCAATCTGCGAACCAACTGTCATCTGTGCTCTCCAGCAAAAGGTTCTCTTTGCCAGGTCAGGCGCAGAAAAACCAGATTGCAATCGGATTTACCGCCGCGCAGCCTGAGGCCGCACACATGGGCTCACTCAAGTATTTCACTTCAAGTAGAGAGCACAGAAATCGGCAGGCACATCACTTGCCGTCAAGAAACCCCTCCAGCACCGTGCGGTACTTTTCCGGCTCTTCATACGACGGCAGATGGCTGCTCTTCTCAAAGAACACAAGCCTTGCGCCGGGAATGGTATTTGCCATACGCCACGCCGTCAGCGGAGCCACGTTCATGTCGTAACGGCCTGTAATCACCAGCACCGGAAAATTGAACTTCGGCAGAGCCGCCGTCAGGTCGATATTCGCCGTTGCCTTTTCCACTGCCTCACCCACTGCCGGCTCATACCCCAGGTCGCCCATCTTTGCCATATAGGCGTCGCGCTTCTCCGGCGAATAAAAAATCATCTTGAAGTGATTGCGCAATCTCTCGCGCGCAGCCGCATCCGGATCGCCCGCAAGTTTCTTCTCCTCCGCAGCATCCTGCTCTTCAATGTCAGGAAAGGTCTGCGGCAGCAAATGCACCATGTCCTTCCACGCCGGCGGCGCGGAGTCTGACAACACCAACCGAGCCACATGGTCTGGATGCGCCGCGGCATAGGCCATCGCAATCAGCCCGCCATATGAGTCGCCAACGAACGCCGCCTTCGCAAGGCCAAAATGAGCACGCACAGCATCCAGATCAGCCACCTGCGCGTCCATATTCTGACTGGCGCCCGGCCGCACATCCTTTGAGGCGCCAGTGCCGCGCTGGTCGTAAAAAATAACAAGCCTGTGTTGCGCAACCTGCTGCCACATGTCGTTCATCAGCATGTAGGCATGCGACAACCCCGGCCCTCCGTTCACCGCAATCACCGGAAGTGCGCCGCCCGGTTCTCCAAAGGTTTCGTAGCCAATGTCCACAGTTGGCGTGTGAACCACTCCCGTGGCATGCGCCACAGACTGCGACCTCGCGCCGACCGCGGCCAGAACTGCACAGATGAGCAATGGGAAGCAACGTAGCGTTCGCGTCATAAGAATGCCTACAGCATACGCGACCGCCGCGAGCACCCCCGCCCGTCTCTTCCTCTGCGCGCTCCCGCCCGGCCCCAACATTTCGTAAGGAAAGCCAGCCGTCTCAACCTGCATAATGGAGTGCGAGTCCGCGCCTCCTTTCACGACTGCTCAGGATTCAGGAAGAAAAAGGTGATCCCCCACCGCAACACATCTCAAGCAAGGAAGATCACTCCGTGCAAAGACGCAAGTTCCTCGAATACGCAGGATGCCTGAGCGCTGTTGCCGTTAGCGGGCTGGCCGAACCCAATCTCGCTGAATCCAACCTCGCCCAGTCCGGCCCAGCCAAGTCTCCCGCCAATGCGGTGCTCTCCCTTGCAGCCGCCAATCAGGCAGCAGACCCCGATCATCCCTTCGCGCTCCACCCTGAGAATCCGCGCTACTTTCTCTTTCGCGGAAAGCCGCTGGTGCTCGTCGCCGCCTCTGAACATTACGGATCGGTCGTCAACCGGCGCTTTGACTTCATCAGGTATCTGGAAGATGCTGCCGGGAAAAAGCAGACCGTCACCCGCACGTTTCTTCTCTTCCGCGAGCTGCAGGGCGCGCGCAACCCATGCTCTCCAGTCAAGCCCGATTCGCCGGACTACATCGCTCCATGGCCGCGCACCGGTCCCGGAAAGGCGATGGATGGAGAGCCCATCTACGATCTTGATCAGTGGAACCCTGAATACTTTGACCGGCTGCACCAATTCCTCACAGCGGCCTCCAAATTCGGCATCATCGTTGAACTCACAGTTTTCAGTAACACGTATGCAGACAGCGTCTGGGCGCTCAATCCTCTGCGCGCAGAAAACAACAAACAGAAAGTCGGCAAGGTCGAGTGGCAGGAATACACTTCACTGCGCAATCAGGATTTGCTCAAGCGCCAGGAGGCGTATGCGCGCAAGATCATTCGGGAAACCTGCAACTACGACAATGTCTATTACGAAATTTGCAATGAGCCCGGCGGCGGCGAACCCGGCCACGTTACGCCCGCCGACGTCGATGCCTGGCAGCAAAAGATGGGCGGCATCCTGCGTGAGGAACTCACCAGCCACAACCGCCGTCACCTCATCTTCGGCCAGAATGCCTTTCGCTATGCGCCCAGCTTTCAGCAGGCATTCGACGACAGCTTTGCCGGCTCCATGCTCGACGCCGTGAACATCCATCCGTTGCCCAATCTCGTCTACCGCAACCGCACCTACCAGTTGGGCAACTTCATGTCCAAAGAGCTTCAGCTCGAGCAGTTCCGTGCCTTCTTTCTGGCCACTGCCTCAGCCCCAAAGCCCAGCATCTCCGATGAAGACAACTGCGCCAGCATCTATCGCGACGACGACGGGTGGACCATTCATCGCAAGCGCGCCTGGATGGCCGTCCTGTGCGGCGCGCACTACGACTACATCGACTTTTCCATCACCGTCGGCAGTGAAGCGGGCACCCGCGAGTCCCGCGCCAAGATCCGCAGTTGGATGCAACACCTATCAGTGTTCATTCACACCTTCGATTTCATCCACGCAAGACCAGACGACGCATGGCTCACCGGCAAGCCCGACCACCTCGTGGCCGGAACTCTCTCCGTCCCAGGCGCTGATTACATCGCGTATCTGGCCGATGCACGCGAACTCACTGATTCATCCGCCGGCAGTCCCATTAGCGGAATGCTTTCACTCACCCTTCCGCAGGGGAAATTCCGCGCCACGCTCTACTCGCCCCTCACAGGCCTCTACTCCCCGCCACTGCCCATCAGCGGCGGACGCCCCGTGGCCATCGAGCTGCTTCCCTTTCAACATGACATCGTACTGCGCATCCAGAAGGTATAAAAATCCACAACTTTCGCGCGAGCGAGGAGCGGGCATCTGTCCCACCCCAGGTGCCTGCATGCAATGCTACCCATCCCGCACCAGCCGTCCCTTCCATACCTCTCATCGCATTCCGTCACCCAATCCTGCATCTCATCCCAATCCCACTCGCTCCTCCCTGCTTTCGCCGTAGACTTGGCTGTCACCAGCCAATCACGCTAACGGAAGAGGCTCACGCCGCCATGAAAGCATCAATTGCAGCAATCGCAGCCGTGCTCGTTGCCACATCCTTACTGTCCGCGCAGGATTCCCCCACGTTCCGCAACAGCGCCGCGCACCAGGCCATTTACTCCAGTGGCCCGTCTCAATTTCATCGCGTCCGCTGGAAGTTTCACACCGAGGGCGAAGTTATCTCTTCCCCCGCGGTCGTCGCAGGAGTCGTTTACTTCGGCAGCAATGACGGCAACCTCTACGCAGTCGACGCACAGACCGGCGCAAAGAAATGGGCATTCGCATCCCGCTCGCGCATACCTTCCTCGCCGGCGGTCGCCAATGGACTCGTGTACTTCGCCTCGTACGACGGCTTCTTTTACGCCGTCGATGCGGCAACCGGCGAACTCGCCTGGCGATTTCGCAATCCCGGCGAGCGACGTTTCGCTGCGCCGCATCTGCACGGCCTGCTCCCTGCCGGTGAAACCATGCCCGACCCCTTCGACGTGTACCTCTCCTCACCCGTCGTCTGGAACGGCGGAGTCTACTTCGGCAGCGGCGACGGCAATATCTACGCGCTCGATGCCCTCACCGGCTCACTCAAATGGAAGTTCCACACTGGAGACGTCGTCCACTCTTCGCCCGCAATCGCCGAGGGCATCCTTTACATCGGCAGTTGGGACAGCTACTTCTACGCGCTTGATGCCGCCACCGGAAAAGAGCTCTGGCGATTCAAAACCGAAGAGGACCCCGAGATTCACAACCAGGTCGGCATCCAGTCCTCCGCCGTCGTCTCCGGCGGAGTAGTCTACTTCGGCTGCCGCGACTCCAACGTCTACGCGCTCGACGCTGCCACTGGAAAACTCAAGTGGTACTTCAGCAACAAGGGCTCGTGGGTCATCACGTCGCCGGTCGTTGACAACGGCAAAATCTACTTCGCCACGTCTGACACTGCCACCCTCAACATCCTCGACGCACAAACCGGTGCTCCAATTGACTCGCAGAAATTCAAGTGGCCCTTCTTCGCCTCACCGTCCATCGCCGGCAAACTGCTCTTCCTCGGTGGGCAGGATGGCATCCTCCGCGTCATCGACATCGACACACGAAAAACCGCCTGGACCTTTCAGACCGAGGGATCGCAAAAAAATCTCGCCACCTATTCAAAGCCCGACGGCACTCCCAATTACCAGGTGGCCATGCGCTCCAACTTTTATGACGATGTAATGAGCGGCGTTGCCGTCATGCGGTCCGTCGGCAAGATCATGGCCTCACCCGTCATAGCAGAAAATACCGTTTACATCGGCAGCACAGACGGCAACCTCTACGCGCTCGAATAAGCGTTTTCCAGCCGATCGAAGTCCTGGAGAGTGGCCACAACTCTCCAGGCGCGCAATCGCCATTTGTCCAAAGCTGTGGTCCGCTGCATGGAATACCGTGCCCCATTCATCGCGCGGAGATGAGTGGGAATGCACAGCCCTCCTGCGAGCGAAGAGCGAGCGACTGCCGCACCGCAGGTGGCGATCTACCTGCTGTTCGGGTTGTGCCAGCCGCCATCGGCTGCAATCAGCGCATCGGCCTGCTTCGGTCCCCACGTTCCGCGCTTGTAAGGACGCACGCGCGGATGATGCTTCAGGATTCGATCCACCACGGCCCATGCGGCTTCCACTGCATCCTCGCGCGTAAACAACCCGCCATCGCCCTTCATCGCATCGCCCAGCAGCCGCTCATATGGAGTCTCCGCGCCCAGAAGCTGTTCCAGCAGATACAGCTCTCGCTGCTCGCCGATAAACTCCTCGCCGGCCAGCTTCACGCGCGCCGCCAGCCCAATCTCTGCCTTCGGAGAAAGTCTGAAGCGAAGATAATTCCCTTCCACATTCCCTGCCGTCGCATCCGCAAACAGCTTTTGCGGAGGAGCCTTCAACTTCACAAGCACCTCCGTCGCCGTATCCGGCAGAAACTTGCCTGAGCGCAAATACCACGGAACTCCGTCCCAGCGCCACGAGTCAATCTTCATCCGCAGCGCGCAATACGTCTCCACATCTGACTTCTTCGCTACATCCTTCTCCTGCCTGTAGCCCACATATTGACCGCGCACCATGTCGTCCGGCGTCAGCGCGCGCATCGCCTTGAACACCGTCGCCTTTTCCGTCTGCACCGCGCCAAAGTGCCGGCCCGCCGGAGGCTCCATCGCCAGCAGTGCCACAATTTGAAACAGATGATTCTGGATTACGTCGCGCAGGCAACCGGCAGATTCATAAAACGCTCCGCGCGTGCCCACTCCAAAATCCTCCGCCATCGTAATCTGCACACTCGCAATGTAATTCCGGTTCCAGATCGGCTCCAGAAACGAATTCGCAAAGCGAAAATACAAAATATTCATGATCGCTTCCTTGCCCAGAAAGTGATCAATCCTGAATATCGAGTCCTCGGGAAAAACCGACCGCGCCACTTGGTTCAGCGCTTGAGCCGAAGCCAGGTCGCGGCCAAACGGCTTCTCCACAATCACCCGCGCATTCTTCGCCAGACCCGACTCGCCCAGCCCCTTAATCACCGTCCCAAACAACGACGGCGGAATCGCCAGATAATGCGCCGGACGCCGCGCCTTGCCCAGTGCCTTCTTGATCGCCTCATACGTCTTGCTGTCGTTGTAGTCTCCGCTCACATACGTCAGCAGCGACAGCAGGTGTTGAAGGGCCCGCTTGTTGTCAATGCCGCCCGACTGCTTGATACTCTGCGTCACCCGCTTCTGCAGCCGTTCCAAAGACCACTTGGGAAACGCCACGCCAATCACCGGAACCGTCAGCTCTCCGCGTTTCACCATCGCGTACAGTGCGGGAAAAATCATCTTGTGGGCAAGATCGCCCGTCGCGCCATAAACCAGCAGTGCGTCGGAATGAGGAGTGCGCATCAACACCGTCCTTTTGGCAGCCGCACCTTGCACCGGTCCACCTGAATTGCTTACCAAGCCCGATGATAGACCTTCCACGCTCCCCACTCACTCACCAAACAAGCTTTCCATTAGCGAAATGCGTAACCATGCATCCCTTCCGCATCCAAAGAATGAGACCAGTCGCCATCTCCACACAGCTTCAGAACCGCGCCGTCAATTATCATCCGATTGACTCATGTTCTTCGCTGCAATGGAGACAATTGAATGCACCTGATGAGACAGCTCCGCTTCTCGATCCCTGCTGCCGCCTGCCTTGCGCTGCTGCTCGGCGCCACCGTGGCGTCCGCACAGAAACCTGCGCCCATCCCATACGACCACAACCCCGCCGCAGGCAGGTTCTACAACATCAACGGCTTCAAAATGTACACCGAGGTCTACGGCAGCGGGCCGCCGCTCCTCATGATTCACGGCAACAACGGAGACATGAGCGCCTTCGCCCGGAACGTCCCTTACTTCGCGAAGCACTACAAAGTCATCCTCGCCGACAGCCGTTCGCAGGGCCGCTCGCTCGATCCCAACCATCCCCTCACCTTCGAGATGATGGCAGACGACTACGCAGCCTTGCTTGACGCCATGCACATCCCGTCGGCCTTCGTCATCGGTTGGAGCGATGGCGGCATCAACGCGCTCCTGCTCGCCATCCGCCATCCTGAAAAGGTCAAGCGGCTCGCTTCAACCGGCGCAAACCTCTGGCCAACGGCCGACGCCTTCAAGCCGGGACTCTGGGACGACGAAAAGAAGGAGTACGAAACCGGCCTTCACAAGACCTACACCACCGCAAAGGAAAAGAACGACCGCAAGCTCTTCCTCCTTGACTGGGATCAGCCGCACATCTCCCTCGCGCAACTCCACACCATCAAGGCGCCGTCGCTCATCATCTGCGGCGACCACGACCTCATCTCCATCTCCCACACCGTCCTCATCTACCAGAACATACCCCACGCCAACCTCTGGGTCGTACCCAACTCCGGCCACGGCACACTCATCGAGCACGCCGATGACTTCAACCGCCTGGTAGACAATTTCTTCACCCAACCCTACAAGGACCACCCATAAACCCGGCGCGCCTCACCAGCCCCTCCAGGAGTCGTCCGCCAAAAACAAACTCAACCGCCGGGCCATCTCTTCTTTCAGATTCACGCCCGCCTCAGCGAAGTTGTCCCTTCACCGCCCCCGCGGATCCCGGTGGTTCACAGAACGGCTCCACAGAAATGCTCTCGTAGTACACCTCCAGCACCGTCAACTCTTCTGCGCCGCCCGGCGCCTGCAGCACCACGCTGTCACCCGCTGCGGACTTCAACAACGCGCGCCCCAATGGCGACACCCAGCTGATGTGGTTGCGGTTGAGATCCACCTCGTCCGTGCCCACAATGCTCACCACGCGCTCCACTCCCGCGGCATTGGCATACCGCACCGTCGCCCCAAAGAATGCCCTCTCCGCCCGCAGCCCCGTCCGCGGAGCCGCCGGGTCCACCACCTCCGCCGCTTCAATGCGCTTCGTCAGAAAACGAATGCGACCGTCAATCTGCCGCAGTCGACGCTTGCTGTATTGGTAATCCGCGTTTTCACTCCGGTCGCCATTGCTCGCCGCCCACGCCACCACCTCCGCCACAGCCGGGCGATCCTTGGTCAGCAAAAACCGATGCTCATCCTTCAGCCGCTCCAGCCCGCTCGGCGTAATGTAGTTCGTGCCATGTGTCCCCGGCGGGTCCTCTTTGGGTCTTCTTGTAAAGCCCTTCCGCATCGCATCCGCCTCCCCGCGCAAATCCAACCTGCAACCCCACCCGTGCCCTCAACGGCCGATGCAACTCATCGCCCATCCTCCACGTTCAGGGGAACTCTTCCGTGGGTCTATTTGATTTTTTCATGCCGCCCACACCCGCTGGCCCAAATCTGCACCCTCCCGCGCCACCCATCGTACGTTCCGTCAATCAACTGGGTGCCCGGGTGTCTAACTGATCGATCCACCACTAAGAATGGGTGCCCCGGGTGACGGGGTCCCCAATATGCGATCCTTGCATTTTGGGGTGAAAATACAGGTCTTCGTCCTTGGTGTGGTAGAAGGATGAGGCACCCACGTCACAGGTGGAACTGACAAGTGAGTTAAGAGGGTATGCCACCCGGCAGTATACGCAAATCAATTGTGGGAAATTCTGAGGCAATATGCGTATCCAAAAGAAGACAATCATTGCGACTCTGGGGATCAGCGCCTTGATCGTGATCCTTGTATCCGCGTCGCGTAAGCATCTTCCAACTGACGAGTCATTGCGAGCGCGCTTTGTCGCTAACCGTGTCGATTTCGAAAAACTCGTAGTCATGTCAAATGAAGATCGCCATTTAACCCGGATTGCGATCGACTTTACCTGGTTGGATGATGATGTAGCGTGGCCGAGAAAGAATGTTGGGATTTCCGAACAACGCTGGAGCAATTACAGGCAGATATTTCAAAGAGTTGGTGCATCTGAGGGATTAATCAGGTACCGGAATCCTACGCTGATTCTCTTTCCGATCGCGTCTGCGGGCTTGGTTCCTAGCGGTGTCGAAAAAGGCCTGGCATACAGCCAAGCGACATTGACCCCGATTCTGAAATCATTAGATGAAGATCCGCCAGTGAAATATCGGAACGGACCAGATCGAAGTCATTTACTCGCGTACAGACCCATCGATGATCATTGGTACATCTATTACCGTGAGTGGTAACTGGTGGTCTGCTCGGCCGGTGGCACACCCTTTCTGTTTACGACTCTACCCCAACCACAAAAGTGGGTGCCCCATCCTTGCGCAGCAAGGGTGGGAACCACAACTTTTCTTGTACGCAAGCATGGTCTGCGTCACTCCAGGTAGCCGCAACCAATGCTAGACTCATCCTTCCTTATGAAAGGCAAGTTAGTCCGATATCAGAAAGCTGGCGCGTTTCACTACATCACCTTCAGTTGTTATCGTCGCCTGCCTTTGCTCAATTCCGCAGCGGCCTATGCTTGCTTCGAGCACGAATTGGAAATCGTGCGCCGTCGATACGACTTTGTCGTGCCCGGCTACGTACTCATGCCTGAGCACGTCCATCTGCTCGTCAGCGAACCGCGCATTGCATCGCTGGCCGTGGCGCTCCAGGTATTGAAGCAGCAGACATCCAGAAAGCTCAAGCGCAAGGGCCTGGATCAGTTCTGGCAGCGCCGTTATTACGACTTCAACGTATGGAGTGAAGAAAAGCGCTTGGAGAAAATCGGCTATATGCACCGCAACCCGGTCGTTCGTGGTCTGGTGGCAAAACCTGAAGACTGGCCGTGGTCCAGCGCGGTCCATCACTCAACCGGGTTGCTTGGAACCGTAGAGATTGAATCGTTCTGGACTGCCTGGGAGCGAGAACAAAGGCAAAGTTCGTTGGAGCGGGAACTTGTACTTCCCACCCTTGCGAAGCACCGTGGTCCCCAGCGACAGGTCTTCGTCGATGGGGTGGTTCAAGGATGGGGCACCCAAATTGGTGGCGGGTCGGACAAATGAATCAGGAGGGTGCGCCACCCGCCCCCGAAGTAGTCGTTGCCTGATTCGGAGTCGCGTTCTTTGCCGGTAGAACGAGACGGATGGGCGGACTCTGCGCCGAGAAGACAAGCGGGGGACGGAGTCGTACTGGTGGCTGGCTCTCGAATTGCAGTTTGCACCCCCATCGTATCGATATCCCCAGTCCCACACAGCCAAGGACCGGGGCCACCTGTCCACCTACCGTTGCAGGTTCCAACTTCTTCAGTTAGCTCCGGGCCAGCCATCTTCTAAGAGAACATCCTTCGCAGCGATAAAGCCGGAGTCGGTCAATAAGATTTCTATCCGCGGGGTCGTTGAGTGCCACGTCCAAAGCCTGTTCGCGGTTGACCAAGCGAGTAGAGTGTTCACTTGCCCTAGCTGGGACAGTGCGGTGCTGAAATCAATGGGAATCCATCGTCTTGAGGTCTCCTCACGGACCGCTGCGAGTTGGATGAATGCGCGCTGCAAAAGCCGAATCAATGCTGTCTGATACTCACCAATGTTGGCCGCAGTGTCACTTTGCCTAATGGTATTGAAAAGGGCTGCAACATTCTCCTCGCCGGCCTCTTCGAGCACGGCCAAGACTTTCCTTTCCATTTGGTCAAGTTTCGTCAAGCCACTTCTCCTTTATTTATCGGGAATCGGCACGTGCTCTTGCCAAGGTTGATCTGGACCTGATCGATAGCGATAGTAATAGTCGTTTTCATGCTTGGCCGTTGGTTCGCCGCGATAGGGTGTCCGATCTGGATTTTCCATAATTCGGATCTCCTCTCCTGTCTGGGGGTTTTTGTAGATTTGTCCTTCACCTTTCGCGGGCCCATCATAGACATAACCTTGGTCGTGCAGTTCTTTGATGACTCGATTTTTGCCCCAATCGGGTTTCGCACCAGGAAACAATCCCGCGGCAATCTGCCCAAATTGAATGGTAAACTTCACCTCGTCGGAAATGACCGAAGACTTACCCTTCTGCGCAGCTGAGGTCACGTCCAAAATCTGCTTATCGGACATCTTCTCTTGTTGCTCGGCTGTAATGCCATGCCGTCGCAGCCACAGATGTGCATCATGAAGGTCATTTTCAACCTGTGCGTCTGAGCGCCATCCTAGACCGTCAACCTTGTTGCACAAATGTTGCCACCAACTTATGATGGCCCAGCAGTGCCCGTCAGGATCAACAAAGCTTAGAGGATTGTTATTCGCGTAGCTGTACAGATTGAGAGTTTGCGGGTTCCCAAGCTTCGCGTACGGAACTGGCTCCGCCTTTGCACTCCAGTCAGGGCTCAGGAACCGCCCCGTCGTAGACGCGTAATACCTAGCCCCGAAGTAGTCGTTACCTGATTCTGTATCCCGTTCTTTGCCGGTGGAAAGAGACCGGTTGCCAGACACTTCGCTGGAGAGACAAGCGGCAGGCAGCGTCGTAGAGGTATACGGTAGTCGGATTGAAATCTGTGCTTGCATCGTATCGATATCCCCGGTCCCAGAAGCGAGGGACCGGAGGCACCCTCAGCTTGGTTTGGAATCATCAACAAAACCGGGGCCATCCGCCTGTTTGCAGATGTAAACACGCTACAGGCGGGACACCGGGGAAACCCACCACCCTGATCTGTTCATTGTTTTCCTTGAGGACTAGGGGCACCCGTTTCATTGCCACTCTTGTCCCTCATTCTGAACAAGAACCATAGCATGAAGTTCATCCATGCCGTAGTGGATAGGAAGATGATAATGCCCCAGCGGAGCGAATCCGCCTGCAAGGCCACCACACCAGAGGAGAGAATTAGCCCAAAATTTATAGCTACATAGCAGAATGCCTTGACCTTGACGCTGACCTTCATCTATCAGACTCCTTCATTCTGGATTAAACCTGTCTTAACGACCTTCAGTTCTTTCTACTGATCCTTCCGGACCGTCAGCTCGGCAGTTGTTCGCACCTTTCCGTTAGCTCATAGGGCATCCTTCGCTATTGTTGCTGCGGCTTAGCGGGCGGCAACACGGGATCTGGATTCGTATTTGTATTCGTCGGTGGCTGCTCAATTTGAGTCTGGCCTGCCGCCGATGCAGCCCCGCTAAGCATGTTGCCGGTTAGATCTACTGCTCCGATGCTAGCGGGCGGGTGGCACACCCATCGCCGCTAAAACTCTTCTCTAACCACCAATGTGGGTGCCCCATCCTTGCGCAGCAAGGGTGGGAACCACCAACTCTTTGCGCGCCGAACTTCGCAGTTGTCGCGTCGCTTCCATCGGCGGGATGATCGTTCTGCCCCT
This sequence comes from uncultured Acidobacteriaceae bacterium, assembly GCA_963814335.1. Taxonomy (GTDB): domain Bacteria; phylum Acidobacteriota; class Terriglobia; order Terriglobales; family Acidobacteriaceae; genus Telmatobacter. Next base: position 808,329 of record CAWFCO010000006.1, read on the forward strand.
GACTCACAGAACCTCGCATCTCCCGCACTGAGAGATCGGATATCGATCAACTCCGGACACACCACAACCCTGCCAAATCTCACTCCGCAGCCCGCCCCTCACTCAAAATTATTCAAATCCGTGTCCGGTGCAGGATGACCCAGCAACCGGCACATCGCCACAACTTGCCCCTTGTGGTGGAAGGCATGCGTCAGCATGTGGTGAAGGATCAGCGCCGGTGTGCGCACCGCCGTCTCTCCCTCCGGAAAACGCAGCTCCTGGTTGCTGTTCAGTTGCTCCTCGGTCAGCCGTGACAGATAGGCGCGCGTCCGCCAGATCACCGCCTGCTGCACCTGCCGGGCATCGGCCACCGACCCGCACTCGGCCGCTTTGTGGTCCACATACGGCTTCCCCTCCAGCGTGTGCACCCAGAACCCCTCGCAGTTGAAGATGTGTACCACCTGCTCCCGCAGTGTCGGAAACCCAAACCCCGGAACCGGCTTCCCGTAGTCCCCCGCCGGAAGGGTGTCCAGATGATCGAGCACTACGTCGAGACTCGCATGCGTCCAGCCATGCAACTTTCGAATACCATCCACTGTGAACACAGGACCCTCCTTCGCCGAGCGGCGCGCCTTTCACCTGACGATGCTATCTCACCACGATTCGTCGGTGCCCGGCACTCTCCCGCGAGCGACCCGCGAGCGGTGGGCTGCATGCAATGCCCCCACGCAGTGGTCGGCTGCAATGCAATGCCAAGCGAAGATCCCTTGCGCCCAGCGGACCGCGACGCTCTGTATCAGGGCATGACTTCAGTCGTGCCGAAAAAGCTCCCCGACTGTCCTGGGCTTTAGCCCCTGAGGGAACTTCGTGTGGAAATCCACCGCTCTCCCGCGAGCGTCCGCTGCACGCAGCAAATTTGAGCAAATTTGGGCAAATTTCGCTTATTTGCAGACTCCGTCCAACACGCTTGACCGCAATAGGCTCACTTTTCCCCGCCCCAATCGCTGCATTCGCCTGTCGAAAAACATCCCTCACTGCGGGGCCGCGCCAAACGGTGCGCTTTCTCTCACCGCCCTGCGCTCACTCCGGCCACACTATACGCGCATTGCGCATCATCCGTCGCCGTCCCTGGCCGCTGTTCCACGTGACGTTCACAAACCCCGCGCAACGCGTATGGTAGCGTTAAAAATGGGAGTGTTATCAGACACATGTCAGCCATTACGACCTTTATCAAGCACCACTATCGCCACTTCAACGCCGCCTCGCTTGTCGACGCCGCGGAAGCCTACAACAAGCTCCTCGCCGATGGCGGAAAGATGTTTCTCACCATCGGCGGCGCCATGAGCACCGCCGAGCTCGGCCTCTCGCTCGCCGAAATGATCCGTCAGGATAAAGTCCATGCAATCACCTGCACAGGGGCAAATCTTGAAGAGGATGTTTTCAATCTTGTTGCCCATGACTTTTACGAGCGCGTGCCCCATTACCGCGACCTCACCCCCGCCGACGAGGCCGCCCTGCTCGCCCGCCACATGAACCGCGTCACGGACACCTGCATCCCTGAGATGGAAGCCATGCGCCGCATTGAGAAGGTTGTCCTGGCCGAATGGGTGAAGGCCGACAAGGCCGGCGAGCGCTACTTCCCTCACCAGTTCATGTACAAGATCCTGCTCTCGGACGCGCTCAAGGGCTCGTATCAGATTGATCCTAAAAACTCCTGGCTCCTCGCCGCCGCTGAGAAGAACCTGCCCATGTTCGTCCCCGGCTGGGAGGACTCCACCCTCGGCAACATGTTTGCCGGCCACTGCATCGCCGGCGACGTGAAGAACGTGCACACCGTCCGCACCGGCATTGAGTACATGATGGAGCTGGCCGAGTGGTACACCAACACCACCGCCAAAACGCCGCTGGGCTTCTTCCAGATTGCAGGCGGAATCGCCGGCGACTTCCCCATCTGCGTGGTTCCCATGCTCCACCAGGACCTGCAGCGCGACAACGTCCCTCTCTGGGCTTACTTCTGCCAGATATCGGACTCCACCACCAGTTACGGCTCTTACTCCGGCGCCGTGCCCAACGAGAAAATCACCTGGGGCAAGCTCGGCGAGAACACCCCCAAGTTCATCATCGAGTCCGACGCATCCATCGTCGCCCCGCTGGTCTTTGCCTACGTGCTTGGCTGGTAGCTTTACCGCGCGCTGCGGCTGTGTTCCTTGTCGCGATACATGGCCGCATCGGCGCTCTTCAGCAGCGCGTCCAGGGTGGTGCGCACTTCCGGCTCCAGGGACGCGGCCCCCACGCTGAAACTGAGGGCATAAGGCAGTTGTTCGCTCCGCACGTTCTCGTTCACATCGCTCCGCAGGCGCTCAATCACTGCCGGCGCCCGGTCAACCGGCGCATTCGCCAGCAGCACGCCAAACTCATCGCCACCCAGTCGCGCCACCGCATCGCTTTCCCGCAAAACCCGCATCATGGACGCCGCAAAAAGCTTGAGTGCGCGGTCCCCTTCGGCGTGTCCATACTGGTCATTGATGGGTTTGAACTGGTTCAGGTCCAGGAATAGCAGCGTCGCCGGAAGCCCCACCCGCATGCACGACTCGAGCACCTGCTGCGCCATCACCTCAAATCCCCGCCGGTTCGTCAATCCGGTCAGCGGATCGGTCATTGCAATCTGTCCCGCCTCCAGATTCTGCTCTGCCACGGAGGCAAGATCGCGCAGAAGTGCCTCGTCATCGGCGGTGAATTTGCGGGGATGTTGATCCATCAGGCAAAGAGTCCCCAGCGCCCATCCCCCCACCCTCAACGGACACCCCGCATAAAACCTTACATTTGGCTCGCCAATTACGAGCGGATTGCCCACAAATCGCTCGTCATTGAGAGTGTCTTCCACGCGCATCACGTCTTCACTCTGAATCGCATGCCCGCAAAAAGTGATCGCCCGAGGCGTATCGGTGCCATATCCTGGCCCCGCCGCAGACTTGATCCATTGCCGTTCGGCGTCAATCAAACTCACATGAACTGTCGAGACACCGAACAGCCGCTTGGCCAGACGCGTGATCTGGTCAAACCGCTCTTCCGGTTGCGTGTCGAGGATATGGAGCGAGCGTAACTTCGAAACGCGTTTCGCGTCGTCGGGGGGAATCGTTGCTTCGCGCATGCACCTGCTTTCAGCCGCCAATTTTTCCAGCCAGGCCCGGCGGAACTTGTGCGGATCAGATCCGCTGCGAGCAGAATACCGAATCACCGCCGCCCCCAGCACGTCACGGGTGGCCGGGCATCGCAGCGCGTCTCTTCATCAACAACCGCAATGAGCCACCGCTTGGATCTCACGGCGGCAGAGCCTGTAGGCGTCTACTGACTACTCGCCACAGAGCACTGATCCCGGTTCACAGCGTCCCCTGCCAATGGAATTGGCACCTGCTCCACAATCTCCAGGCCGAAGCCTTCAAGAGCTGGAATATGCATGGGCGTATTTGAGAGCAAGCGGATGCGCTGAATGCCGAGGTCGGAAAGAATCTGGCCGCCCAGACCAATAGCGCGCAATATGCGGCCGCGGCGGTCCTGCGCGCCTTCGCGCTTGCGCAGCTCCTGGTGCAGCACCAGCGGCCCGAGTACTGCGTTCGGGGCTTCGTCAAGTGCCTCTCCGCCTGGCCCAAAGACCGCAGGCTCAGCGTTAGGGGTCAATCTCAAAACCGCGCGAGGTGTTGTGCAGGTAGAGCACCGCTCCGCAGCCCTCCTCGGCAATCATGCGCATCGACTGGTCCAGAATCTCGCGGCAATGGCAGTCGGCGCCGAAGACGTCGCCCGCCGTACAGCGCGTGTGTACCCGCACCAGCACCGGATGCGCGCAAGGGCTCACGCAGCGTCTTCGGCGGCACCCGCCTCCATCCTGCCGACCTTTGGCATGGCCGGGCATTCCGGGCAAAGGTCGCCGCGCACCAGCGCAATGTGGCTCTCGCCGCCATTCACCTCGCTCTCGTAGGCAATCATGCGGAACTCGCCGTAGCGCGTCTGGATGCAGCTCTCGCCGGCGCGAACAATATAGCGCTCGTTGCGCAGGCGGTAACGGATCAGCTCTGCCACGGTGAGCATCTTCAGCCCGTGCTCGGCGCAGAACAGGGTCAGGTCGGGAATGCGCGCCATTTCGCCGTCGTCGCGCATGATCTCGCAGATCACACCGCTAGGGTTCAGCCCTGCCATGCGCGCCAGGTCCACAGACGCTTCTGTCTGTCCCGCGCGAACCAGCACGCCGCCCTTCCGCGCCCGCAGCGGAAACACATGGCCCGGCCGGGCCAGATCGGAGTAGGTCGTCGCCGGCAGCAATCGCGGTACGAATGGTGTGCGCGCGGTCGGCCGCAGAGATTCCCGTTGTTACGCCTTCGCGCGCCTCAATGGTCTCAGTAAAGGCGGTTCCAAAGCGCGAGGAATTCTGCTGCGTCATGGGAAAGAGGCGCAGATAATCGGCCCGTTCCTCGGTGAGCGTCAGGCAGATAAGGCCGCGGCCGTAGCGCGCCATAAAGTTGATGGCCTCAGGGGTGACGATGTTCGGCCGCCAAGGTAAGGTCGCCCTCGTTCTCGCGGTCCTCGTCGTCGACCACGATGACCATTCGGCCCGGCGCGAATCTCCTCCAGCGCGCCTGGAACGTCAGTAAAAGGGGGTTCGATAGTGCGTGGCGTCTGTCGGCATGGCGACCTTATTCTCCCTTATGGCATGGTCAAACCGCAAAGGCGTTGCAAGGGAGGCAGCAAACGGCCCAGGGGCGAACAAGCAAAAGCGCCGCCCGTGGGCGGCGCTTTTGCGTCAACGACAGATCGGAAAAGAGGCTTACAGCGTGGACTCGATCTCGAAACCCCAGGCTTCGAGAAGAGCCTCAGGGATGTACTTGGTATTCTTGTTCCGCCGAGCCCACTCCCGCAAGACGGGTTGACCGGATGTACTGGTCCGGGCTGAGTTTGAATTCCTTCACAATCTGCTCGAAGGAGGTCACAGTGGGTACAACCGGGCCAATGGGCTCCGGCTTGCCCCAGTTCGGATTTCCACGACGCTTTGCCATCGATTTGTTGTCCTTAAAGAAGGGGTGAATTTGTGTACACATCCGCGGACAAAGATTGGGGTGGACGTCCTGTCCTGAGGCCACTTTATGAGTCCTCATTTTACGGATTATTTCTTCAAAAATCAATAGTAATGTGGCAACGCAACCACAACGCGGAAGGCACTTTCGAAGTCTAAAATTTCCGCTCAACCTCTTTTATTAGAATAATATAAGTACTGGACCATGAAAACGATTGCAAAAAATCCTCTCTACTTTTGACCATGCAAAACAGAACAATTTTCACTCGTCTTCGAAAAAAGCTTGAAACGATACCGTTCCGAAAGTCACTCTCAACCATTGCCTTGGTTGCAGCCACGCTCCTGAGTTGCGCAAACGTTTGCCTTGCCGGCGAACTGCGCGTGAGCCGCGAGGCTCTGGAAAGAACCCTGCGCCAGCAGCTTTTCAGCGGCCCTGACGGACGCTACTACCTGAAAGGGTCTGCCAAATCTGGCTGCTGGGTTTACGCCGACCAGGCCGACCTGAGCTTTGAGCAGGACCGCATCGTAGCCCGCATCCGCACCCACGCCAAGTTGGGTAAGTCCGTGGGCCACACTTGCCTGGGCATAGCGCTCGCGCCCACGGCGGAAGTCTCATTAGAACCGTTTGGCGAAGGTGAAGTCATCGGTTTTCGCGACGCGCAGGTGGTGAAAGTGAGCGACCGCCGCGAGCTGAACTTCCTGCTGGTCCCCTTCCTCAGCCACCAGGTGCCGCGCTCCATGCAGGTGAACGCGGCAGACCTGCTGCGCAAGGCGCTTGAGGGTTCCACCGCCGCCTCCGGTTACAAGGTTTCGCTCGACCGGATCAAAGTGCATTCCATTCAGGTCAAGGGCGACAACCTCATCGTGGATGTCGACGGGGACATCAGCGTGAAGTAGCGGTGGTTTCTTCCCCTTCCCCGGCTTCCAGCGCTCCTACCACCACTCCATCGACCGGCTGAACGGCACCTTCGCGCTGGATTCAGGCTTGGGCGTGCGTAGCAGCATCACCGGGCACTGCGCCAGTTTGACGATCTTTTCCGCGGTCGATCCGAAGACAAGCGGATACCAGCCGGACAGACCGTGCGTGGAGATGACCAGCATATCGGCTTTTTCCCGATCCACCACGTCAATGATGGTGCCCGCAACATCCGCACTCACTTCAACAAATGCGGTTGCGGTAATGCCTTTCGACGCGAAGGCCTTCTGCGAGATGTTCAGCTTGCGCTCGGCTTCTTCACGCGCATGCTCCACCAGTGCTGCCTCTGAAATCGAGTCGGGAATGGATGCGGGCACAAACTGCGGCACCACGTGGACCATAACCACTTCTGCGTGAAATCGCGAAGCAAACTCCTCTGCCGTATCCAGCGCCGCATGGGACGACGCACTGAAGTCGATCGGTACAAGTATCCGGGTGGGAATTGCAGGCGATGATTCTGGGTGATCCATCTTTTCTCCTCTTCGTCGACGACACGTTGAGCGCGGCGACACGTTGCCGCCCCTTATCTTATCGCCATAGCGCCGGTATGCGCGCCACGTGCTGAGACGCTGATGCCGCTTGAGTGTGCAGCATTGCGTCATTCCGCAGCCAGTTCGAATTCCGAACCGTGACCATATCAGGCATGCTCTATCCAAAACGGAAGAAACTCTCTGGCTATGGACGCAGGCTGAGTCCATATCGGCAGGACAGCAGAGCAATGGCGGGAGTAGAATTCCGGTCATTCATCGATACGGTTGCTTATGTTGGGTGAACAGTCTGGAACAGCAAACCGGTGGCACATTGCTGCGCGAGGAATCTTTCTTGGCGCGCTTTTAGCGGCTTCAGCCCTGAGCTGCCTTGCCGCAAAGAAGGCGTCTGTTGCCGAGCTTGAGAACACGCTGCCTGAGCTGTGCGGGCATCGGACGGATGAAAACTGCGCGAATCAGATTGCGGATTTCGAACTAACCGAACGACTGAGCAGCGCGAAGCTGGCGCATTTGTACGCGTCCTTGCCAGGAGAAAAAAGCCGGCAAAGTCTGCTGGCGTTGGCCGATCAGTCGGCACTTCTTTGGCCTCCAGCGGCCAGCATTCCCACCAAAGCCGCGCCCGAAGTTGCCGAACAGAGGCGCATGATGGGCCTGGTGGTGGCATATGTGAGCAAAACCATTCCCAACCTGCCCAACTTTTTCGCCACGCGCCAGATAACGTACTTTGAGGATCAACCCTTCATCTTCGGCACGACGCCCTACCATCCGCTGCATCCGACGGGCAGTACAACGACGACAGTCTTGTACCGGAACGGGCTGGAGGTTGTGGATACCGGCAAAGAAGTGAAGGAAGCATCGAAGGCAGGCACATCGGGATTGAATGCCTGGGGAATCTTTGGACCGGTGCTCGGTATCGTGCTGGTGGATGCGGCGCAGAATACGCTGGCATGGAGTCATTGGGAGACCACATCGGCGGGGACCGAAGCCGTCTTTCACTATGCCGTACCACAGGACAAATCGCACTACCGGGTGGACTATTGCTGTGTGGCAGTGCAAACCGAAGCGGAAGCATTCATGATGCCGATGCATCGTAACGACACGCTTCGTCCTACTTACTCGTCCGGCACGACACTGCGACCTTTTCGGCAGTATGTCGGGTACCACGGAGAAATGGCAGTGGACCCGGATACTGGAACCATACTGCGACTGACACTGATTGCCGATTTGAAGCCCACAGACCCCATCGATCGCGCGTCGATCATGGTGGAGTACGGGAAGGTGGACATCGCAGGTAGAACCTATATTTGCCCGGTGCGCAGTGTTTCCATTTCTCACGCCCAAGAGATACGTTACTCGAAGTCAACCGGTACGGCACTGGCTGATGTCAACGTACCGATGCAGACACGACTGAACGATGTGCAGTTCGCGGACTATCATGTATTCCGCGCAGACTCACGCATCGTTGAGGCCGACACGAAGGGGGATGCGGCAGCAGATACAGCCGCGCAAGCAGGCACAGAAAATAGTGCTGAAAATGCCCTTGAGGATAAGGGCGCCACAACGGCAGCGGCGGAACCGGCGCCTGCCGCACCTGCGGAAGCCACAGCTTCAACCCCGGTCGCATCTACGCCGGCGACTTCTGCCACGACAACGACAGCGGCCAACGGAAACGCCGCACCGACTACTGTGGCCGCGAAACCTGAACCAGAGTACGCGGTGGAAGGCAACGCTACCGTACCCACAAACAGCAACTCCACGAATGCAGACACCAATAACCTGACGCTGCACGCAGAGTCGCGGCTTGTGGACGTGAGCGTGATTGTGACCGATAAGAAGGGCAAGCCTGTTCGCGGCCTCGCACAGGATAATTTCGTGGTGGAAGACAATGGCATTTCTCAAGCCATCAAGTTCTTTTCCGCACCAGGAGAGGCCGCACCAAACGCAGCTCCGGTTCAAGCGCCTCAGACCACTGAAAAGACCATCGAGCCAGTTTTCAGCAATCGAGAGACCGCAACGCGGAAGGTTCTTGTCAGCGAGCATTCCATCATTCTTCTGATTGATTCCTCCAATATTGCGTTTGGAGATCTTTCCTATGCGCGCCAGCAGATGCAGAAATTTCTGCAATCGGTGGATGGCGCCGTGCCCGTTGGTCTTTACATTCTTGGATCACAGGGCTACCGGATACTTGCTGAACCGACGCAGGATCATTCCGCAATCTCCGCGAAACTTGCGCATTGGATGCCCACCGCACAGGACCTGGCGCAAGCGCAGACAAAGGAAGCTCTCAATCGCCAGCAAATTGACGAAGTGCACAAACAGAGCGACCTTACGCGCGTGAACGGTCATACGGATTTCTCCGATTCCAGTGGCGGCGCCGAAGCGCTCGATCCGCAACTGCGCGACTATGGGAGGAACCCGGGCCGGGACGCGCTCGCCTTCCTGCTTCCAGTCGCAGATCACCTGTCATCGCTGGCGGGACATAAGAGCCTGGTGTGGATAGCCAGTGACAACGTGCTGGCCGACTGGGCCGGACGATCGACCGACGTGGGCAACAACAACGCATCGCTCTCTGCCGCAACGCTGCGGACGCAGGAAGCCCTGAACAATGCGCATGTCAGTATTTATCCACTCGACGTTTCACAACTTGAAGCAGGTGGCCTGGATGCAAGCCTGCAACACCGCAACGTTGAGTTGACTCAGGCTGCAAAGGATAACGTCGGACTGATGGGATCGGGCGGCGGATCATTCTCATCCAGCTCGGGACAGGACGTCTCTACTGGACGCAACATGCAGCCAGGCCGCGTGACGGCGCAGATGCAGCAGGACATTCACGCGATCGCGCCGCTTTATCAGGAAATGGCGAAAGCCACGGGAGGGCGTTCGTTGCGCCGCGCCGGAGATATTGCAGGCGAGCTCAATGGCATTACCGCCGATGGAGATGCCCTCTATCAGTTGAGCTTTACGCCGCAGGCCCCCGCTGACGACAAGTACCATCGCATCGACGTAAAGGTCAACGCCAGGTCGAAGCTGCAGCTCCGCTATCGTACCGGCTATTTCTACGCAAAGCAGCCGGTCACGCTGCACGACCGGTTCCAGAAGGCGATATGGCAGGCAGCGGATACGAAGGAGATTGGATTATCCGCCGAGGCTGCGCATACTTCTGAAGGTGCGGCCCTGAAGTTGCGCATCACGGTCTCTGATCTGGGTTTGACCGAGCAAGGCGGACGCTGGATGGGCAAGATCGATCTCTTTGTGATTCAACGCAACAATGCGTCCGGCCACGCGCGCATCAGCGGGCAGACTATTGGTCTGCGGTTGCTTCCGTCCACATATCAAGACGCACAAAAAGACGGACTGCCGCTGGAAACAGCGATTCCAGAGAAGCTGGGTGAAGGCGACCTGCGCATTCTGTTGATCGACCGATCATCACAACGCATTGGCACGCTGACAATTCCTACGTCGCAGCTTGAGGCCGGCCTTTCAGCAGCGCAGAATGTGAAGCCCTAAGCTGAAACCTGCCTCTGCAATTCCACTGAGCGTCAGGTGATACCTTGGTTGCGATATGAGTTCCGAGACGGCTGCACTGCTGGGCGAAGTTGGCCTTCCTCTCTCCATTCGTGAAATGCAATTAAAGAAGTGGGACGCGATTGTTGTGGGCGCGGGACACAACGGACTGGCCTGCGCCGCGTATCTGGCGCGTGCCGGAAAAAGTGTGCTTGTGCTTGAAAGCAGGCAGCGTGTGGGCGGCGCATGCACCATAGAAGAGCCGTTCCCCGGCGTGAAGATGTCGCCCTGCGCGTATCTAGCCGGTCTGCTGCACCCGTTGGTGGTGGAAGAGCTGGACCTGCCGCGCCGCGGCTATCAGTGGACACCGGCGGTCAACGGTCTGTTTGTTCCCTTCCTTGACGGATCAAGCATTCAGCTGTGGGACGACGATGAGCGCTGCATAGACGAGGTGCGCAAGCTGGCGCCGGGTGATGTGGACGGTTTCAACGCAATGTGCGCCGTGGTTCGCCGTTTGCGCGATGCACTGCGGCCCGCTGGCGACGGCGATATGTGGATTGGCGATGCACCCACACGCGAGCAGATTGAAGAGCGCCTTGGCAACGACGAAGAAGCGCGGGCCCTGCTCTTTGACTGGTCCATGGCCGAATTCATGGAGCACTACGTAAAGGATGAGCGCCTGCACATTGCCTATCTCGGCCAGGGCGTCATCGGCACCAACGCAAGCCCGTTTGACAAGGGCACCGCATCCATTCGCTTTCATCACGCGTCGGGCCGGCTGGGCGGCATACCTGGCATGTGGGGCTACGTGCGCGGCGGCATGGGCATGGTGTCGTTCTATTTTTGTGATGCGGCCCGCGAAGCAGGTGCCGTGGTGGCTTCGGGCCTACCGGTCGCGCGCATTGTGCCCGGCGAAGGCGTGGAACTCGAAGGCGGCGAAAAAATCAGCGCGCGGGTGGTCGTCTCAAATGCGGACCCGGTGCGCACACTGCGCATGCTCGGCGATACTGCGGAATCAAGCTGGCGCGCAAGAATCGAGCCGACGCCCATCCAGGGATGCACCGTAAAGCTAAACGTACATTTGCGTGAACTGCCCAACTTTACCGCCCGGCCCGGCCCGCGGGGTTCGAGTCAAGCCCAGCCGCACCACTACGGCCAGATCAACGCGCCGCTCACCAAGGAGGAGTGGAAGGCCGGCTACGCCGCCGCACGCCGTGGCGAGCTACCCGAGCACCTCTGGTGCGAACTCTACTTCCAGAGCGTGCATGATGCATCGGTTGTTCCGGAAGGCACGCACACTATGAGCGTCTTTGCGCAATACGTGCCCTACACATTTGCGCAGGGCACTTGGGAGTCGCGCCGCGAAGAAGTACAGCAGCTGGCGCTGAAGTCGCTCGCGCGCTTCTGCAGCAACATCGACACGGCAGTCATCGACACACAGGTCCTGGGCCCCCCGGACATTGAAGAAAAAGTCGGCCTCACCGGCGGCCACATCTTCCAGGGTGAGTGCCTGCCGCCGTATATGTGGTCCAATCGCCTCTCTGCACGCACTCCGATGAAGGGTATGTACCTCTGTGGCGCGTGCACGCATCCCGGTGGCTCAGTCATCGGCATCAACGGCCGCAATGCGGCCATGGCTGTGCTGAAGGATCTGGGTGACTCTTAGGCCACCACTACGCTGATCCAGGAAAAAACATTCGCAGTACGCGAAGTACCTCTGATATCCTCCGCCGTACATGCCATCAGAGCCTGCGCTTAAACAAAGCATTCGCTTTCGCGATCTGACGCTGTTCTACATCGTCAGCGGACTGAGTGTGCGCTGGACCGCGACAGCCGCCGCGGCAGGTCCCAGCATCCTTGTTATCTGGGTGGCCGCGCTCACATGCTTCTTTCTGCCGCTTGCGGCAAGCGTAATGGAGCTCTCCTCGCGGCTGCCCGATGAAGGAGGCCTCTACGTGTGGACGCGCGAGGCTTTCGGCGACAAATCCGCCTTTATTGCAGCTTGGACCTACTGGATGAGCAATCTGCCCTACTTTCCCAGCGTCCTCTATTTTGGAGCCGCGTCGGTCCTGTTCGCCTTCGGCGCGCGCGGGCGCTCGCTCGCCGCAAACCCCTACTACTTCATGGCCTTCGCCGTTGGCTGGCTCGCCATCATCACATTGCTCAACATTCGCGGAGTCGACGCCGGCAAGTGGCTCAACAACTTTACCTCGCTCGGCGCGATCCTCTCTGTTACCGTGCTCGTCATCCTCGCAACTCTCTCGTGGATGCGTTTCGGTCCGGCCATTCATTACACAGCCGCCGACTTCGTGCCCCACCTCTCGCTCGACAATGCGGTCTTCTGGTCCACCGTATTCTTCGCATTCGGCGGCGTGGAAGCGGGCTCGGCCATGGGTGGAGAAATCGTGAATCCACGGCGCACCATTCCCTGGGCCATTCTTGCGGGCGGAACCGTGCTTTCCTTAGGCTATATCGCTGGTACAGGTGCGCTGCTCTCCGCGGTTCCACCCTCCACCGTTGAAGGACCAGATGGCGTCATCCACGGAATGCGCGCCCTGGCAATGCATCTGAATGTGGACTGGGTCGTAGCGCCGGTCGCCCTCCTGCTTGGATTGAACGCCGTTGGTGGCGCCGCCGCATTTCTCTCGTCCACCTCGCGCCTGCCATTCGTCGCCGGCATCGATCGCTATCTGCCTTCGGCCTTCGGCAAAGTGCATCCGCGCTTTCGCACCCCGTGGATTGCCATCGGTATCTACGGGCTGGCAGGGATGCTCGTCGCTTTCCTCGGCCAGGCGGGCACGTCCGTAAAAGGCGCCTATGACGTGCTGGTCAGCATGGCCATCATCGCCTACTTCCTTCCCTACCTGTTCCTCTTCGCGTCGCTGATTCGCCTGCAGCGCGTGCCCGTTGGCCCCGAGGTGCGCCGCGTGCCGGGCGGCAAACCGGTAGCGGTCGTGCTGGCATGTGTGGGATTTGCAAGCACCATGGCCACCATTCTGCTTTCCATGGTTCCTGCACACGACGAACCCAACAAGCCACTCGCCATTGCCAAAGTGATTGGCGGTACAGCCGTCCTGGTTGGCCTGGGTCTGCTTGTGTTTATTGCGGAAAGCCGCAGAAATCGCCGCGCAGCACTTGCCGGATGAGGCCTGATCAGGGCCGCGCAAACAACGCACACAACGTGGACGTCCACGCTTCCAGATCGGCCACCGGCACACACTCACGGTCCGAGTGCGCGGTCTGCATGTCGCCCGGTCCAATAACAATGACCTCATCGGCAACGCGCGCAAGACGGCTGGCCTCCGATCCGAAGCTGATTCCGATCGGTGTGCGATCCGCAGGAAGCAATGCGCGCAATTGATTCTGCAGCGCGCCTTCGTTCGCCGGAGCGAAGCCGGCATCGCCGCGCAATACTTCCAATTCAATCCTCAACCGAGGTTCCTTCGCCTGAAGTTCATGCGCAATCCCTTCCAGCATGCCCACTGCATCGCGCGGATTCTCCGCAGGAACCGGCCGCCACTCGACGAGGAACGAGCAGACGCCAGGAATGATGTTCTTTGCGGTTCCACCTTCAATTACGCCGATATTGAATGTAGTCCGTGGCGGCGCAAACAGCGCATCGGTGATCTCGGTCTGCTTCATTCGCGCTTCAAGCATCTGCATGAAGTGCGCCGCATGCAGAATGGCCGGAACACCCTTCTCGGGAAATGCCGAGTGCGCTTCCGCTCCATGAATCGTGACGCGCGCCAGTCCGTATCCTTTGCCCGCAACGCCGGGATGCAACTCTGTCGGCTCGCTGACGATGGCGGAGCCGATCTTCAACGATGCCGAGTTGAGCAGTCTCTCCATGCCGCGGCAGCCAATCTCCTCATCGGCTGTAAGAATCAGTGCACAGTCCTGTTGCACACGCGCCGGGTTCATCCGGCCGATCGCCGCCAGAAAACACGCCAGCGCTCCCTTCACGTCGCACGCGCCGCAGCCATGCAACACATCCGGATCTGCCTTTGTGTGCAGCCGCAGCGCATCGGGCCAGGCAGACGAATACGGAACCGTGTCTGTGTGGCACACAAACGCAAGGCCAATCGGGGCATCGGCATTGGCCGCACGGGGTCGCGCAATCAGGTTGGCCTTGGCAATTCCCTGCTCGTCGTTATACGGGTGAATTGCAGACTGCCAGCTTCGATGATCGAGAAAGCGCACCACCCAATCAATGAGCGGAACGTTGCTCACTGAAGACGGTGTGGGGATTGCGACGAGCGCTTCCAGAATTTCCGCAGCCGTCATACTCTCACTTCCGCGCCTGCAATAAAGACGCGTGGACGCGCAGGAACCGCCATGTAATATGCCAGCTCACGAAAATCCTTGAACTCGTGGACCAGAAAGTCCGCGCGCTTCCCTGCTTCCAGCGTGCCAACGGTCTTTCCAAGATTCAGGCTGTGCGCCGCGTTTACCGTACACGCAGTGAGAGCCTCGGCCGGCGTCATGTTCATGTAAAGGCACGCGAGCGACATCACAAACGGGATGGACGTGATGGGAGAGGAACCGGGATTGAAGTCAGTTGCAAGCACCACCCCGAGTCCCAGGTCAATCATCTGGCGCGCCGGTGCGTACTGCGTGCGGCTGAGCGCAAACACTGAGCCGGGCAGCAGCACAGGTTGCACGTTCGCTTCGAGCAGGCGCATGATCGTCGGCTCCGTGACCACTTCCAGGTGATCGGCCGTCGTGGCGCCTAGCTGCGCCGCCAGCGCCGCACCGGTTCCGGGCTTGAACTGATCCGCATGAATGCGCAGGCCCATGCCCCTGGCCTTTGCCGCCTCAAGCACCACGCGTACTTCGTCCACTGTGAAGGCGTGCTCATCGCAAAATGCGTCGCAGTACTGCGCCAGCCTTACGGCCACCACTTCGGGAATCAATTCCTTCGCGATCCAGTTCACATACTCATCGCGCCTGCCTGCAAATTTAGGCGGAAGCGTATGCGCAGCCAGAAGCGTGGACACAATCGTTGCAGGGCCTTCTTCATTCAGGATTGCAAGCGCGCGCAACTGGCGAAGCTCCGTTGCGTGGTCCAGACCGTAGCCGGACTTCGCCTCCATCGTCGTGGTGCCGGTGCGCATCATCCAGTTGCGATGACGCCGCGCCTCGTCCACAAGTTCTTCCAGAATGGCCTCGCGCGTTTTGCGCACCGTGCTCCAAATGCCGCCCCCGGAGGCCGCGATCTGCTGATAGCTGGCGCCCGCAATGCGCATCTCGAACTCTTCAGCGCGATTACCGGCAAACACCATGTGCGTGTGCGCGTCTACAAAACCGGGCGTCACACAACCGCCGTCCGCATCCACTACATCCATCTGCGGATCAATGCGCGAACCGATTTCTTCAAAGGTGCCGGTGGCCTTGATGTGGCCGTTTTCAATGAGCAGTACCGCATCGTTCAACACGGCCAGTTCCTTCATCTCACCGCCTGAGCGTGGGCGCGCCGGCCCCGCAAGCGTAACGAGTTGACCGATATTGACGACTGCGAGCTGACCGTTCATGACCTACTTATCCGACATTGGAATATGAATTCCCCGTTCGCGTGCCGTCTGCTGTGCCAGCGTATACCCCGCGTCCGCATGGCGCGCCACTCCAATACCGGGATCGTTGCGCAACACACGCTCGATTCGTTTTGCCGCGTTCTCCGTTCCGTCGGCAACCGTCACCTGCCCCGCATGCAGTGAGTAGCCCATGCCGACGCCTCCGCCATGGTGAAAACTGACCCATGTTGCACCGGATGCCGTGTTCAACATCGCGTTGAGCAGAGGCCAGTCGGCAATCGCATCGGAGCCGTCCAGCATCTTCTCCGTTTCGCGGTAAGGGCTCGCAACGGAACCCGTGTCCAGATGATCGCGGCCAATCGCGACCGGCGCGGAGATCTCGCCCTTCTTCACCAGCTCGTTCATCGCCAGGCCCATCTTGTCGCGCTCGCCGTAACCGAGCCAGCAAATGCGCGAAGGCAGCCCCTGAAAGGCGAAGCGGCCGCGCGCCAGCCGCAGCCAGCGAGTGAGAATCTCATTCTCTGGAAACAATTCAAGCGCCAGGCGGTCCGTGCGGTCAATATCACGAGGGTCACCGGACAAGGCCACCCAGCGAAACGGACCCGCTCCTTCACAGAACAGCGGACGAATGTACTCGGGCACAAAGCCCGGAATCAGAAAGGCGTCCGCACAGCCCGCGTCGAAGGCAAAGCGGCGAATGTTGTTGCCGTAGTCGAAGGTGACCGCGCCCGCCCGCTGCAACGCCAGCATCGCGTTCACATGCACAACCATCGATGCCGTCGAGCGTTTCACATATTCTTCCGGATCTGCTGCGGCGCAGCTCTGCAGCCCGCTCCAGCGTGAATCCCTCAGGCACGTATCCATTCAACGGATCGTGCGCGCTGGTTTGGTCGGTGACCACGTCCACCTGTACCCCGCGGCGCACAATCTCCGGCAGCACTTCGGCACAGTTGCCCACGAGACCGACAGAAAGCGCCTCGCCCTTGCGACATGCCTCTTCGCAGAGCCGCAATGCCTCGTCCAAGTCCTCGCTCAACCTGTCGCAATAGCGCGTATCCACCCGCCGCTGAATGCGGCTCTTGTCCACATCGATTGCGAGCACCACGCCATCATTCAACGTGACCGAAAGCGGCTGCGCGCCACCCATGCCGCCCATGCCGCCCGTCACCACGAGCTTGCCCTTGAGCGATCCGCCAAAGTGTTGTTGCGCCAGCGCGGCGAATGTCTGGAAGGTGCCCTGCAGAATGCCCTGCGTGCCGATGTAGATCCAGCTTCCGGCCGTCATCTGGCCGTACATCATAAGGCCCTTCCTGTCGAGCTCGTGAAAGTGCTCCCAATTGGCCCACTTGCCCACAAGGTTTGAATTCGCAATAAGCACACGCGGCGCGCGATCATGCGTGGGAAACACACCCACCGGCTTGCCTGACTGCACCAGCAGCGTTTCTTCGTCACCCAGATTCTCAAGCTCGCGCACAATTGCGTGATAGCACTCCCAGTTGCGCGCAGCGCGGCCAATGCCGCCGTAGACCACCAGGTCTTGCGGTCGCTCGGCTACTTCGGGGTCGAGATTGTTCATCAGGCAGCGCAAAGCCGCCTCCTGCTGCCAGCCCTTGCAGCGCAATTGATTGCCGCGCGGTGCACGAATTACGGGTGAGGTCGCTGTGGTCATTTGGCCTCCTCTGTGAGAAACGCATGTTGAACTTTCAGATAGTGCGCGCGAATTTCGTCTTCGTGCACGTGATGACTGTCCGTAAGAACCAAATTGCCGGCAACGGCAACGTCACGTACCGCGGCGCGACTTGCGGCGAATGCTGCCTGCGCGGCCAGTGAGCTTTCATCCACTCCAAGCAAAGCAATGTCATTCAGGTCGAGCGTGAAGAAGTCTGCCGTCTGCCCGGTCTTCAAGGCTCCACCCGGCACGCCGAGCGCGTGATAGCCTGCCGCCGTTGCAGCGTGCAGTAACCGCGCTCCAATCTCCTGCCCGTCAATCTGGTCAAGCATGCCGCGCTGTTGCGCCAGCAGCCGCAGGTGATACTCCGATTGTCGCGCATCTTCAAGGATGTCGATCTGCGCCTGGCTGTCAGTTCCAAATGCAACGGGAATACCCAGTCGCGCAGCCACGTTTGCCGGAAAGACTCCGTCGCCAAGATTGCGCTCCGTGGTGGGGCATGAACAGATCGTGGATCCTGCGCCGGCTACCTCGTCCATCTCCTGGCTTGTCAGATGAATCGCGTGAACGAGCGTCGTATTCCCGGTTAGCAGACCATGATCGTTGAAGAGCTCAATGGGCGTCTCGCCGTACTCTTCAAGGCAGGCTTCATTCTCGGCCAATTGCTCGGAGACGTGCACGTGCAGCGGCATCGAGTGCTTGCCCGCCACCGCCGCCAGCTCCTTCATCGCATCCAGCGGAACTGCACGGATGCTGTGCGGCGCAAGTCCCACTGTTGCATGCTCCATCTTTTTCGCCGCCGTTTTGAGCGCCTGTACGTTGGCGGCAGCCTTCTCAGCGCTCTCGTAAAATCGCTTCTGCCCCGGATGCGGATCCTTGCGATACCCCGCACGCATGTACGCCGAACGAAGCAGACAAATCCGCATGCCCACTGACTCGGCCGCACGCATCACCTGCAATGCAAGCTCGTTAGGGTTCGCGTAGGGCTTGCCGTTCGCGTCGTTGTGCAGGTAATGGAATTCGCCAACGACGGTGATACCCGACGCAATCATTTCAAGAAACGTCGCGCGGGCCACATCATAAAGCGCCTCGGGCGTGACGAACGCCGCCGCGCGATACATCTGCTCGCGCCATGTCCAGAAGGTGTCTCCACCCATCGCGCGACCTTCGGCGCGTCCACGGAAGAGCCGTTGAAATGTATGCGAGTGCGCGTTCGCCAATCCCGGTAGCAGCGCCTTGCCATCAAGTCGAATCACTTCCACGTCGGGCGCACTTTTTCGCGCGGCAATGGAGGCTGCGTCCACTACTTCCCGCACATATCCCTGCTCGTCAATCAATAACCCGGCATTGCGATGCACGGTGCCATCCACCAGCATCAACTCCGGTAAAAACAGTTTGCTCATGACTTTTTCCGCGCTCAAACAGGATAGTACGTGCCATGAGCGGCGTCCTCAAGCCCGAATCAACGGCAGAAGCAGACCCTCATGGTGGATTCTCCTCTCTCCCCATCGCGGCACCATGGAAGTTCCATTCCAGCGCATATGCAACGCCCCCTTTTCCGTGCACAGACGCACGCGGTGAGCCTTCCACCCCTCGCCGCGTGCTCTGCATCCGGCGCAACGGCGGCTTCAGCCCGCGTCGCGCTGCGGATCGGGTTGTGCTCGCAGGCCCGCGAATCGTCCTGAATCGCTGGGACGCACGGTCGTATCGATCACCGCGATTGCAGTCCGCAAAATCAGCCCCAGATCGCTGACCGCGTTTGCATCATTCAGGTACTCACGGGAGATGCGAAGCTTCTCCGGCGTCACCACAGTCTCAAAGTACGCAATCGGATCAGGAACCAGGGCAAGCAAATCTGCCTCGCGGCAATATTTCAGCGAGGCAGGATCGGTGAGTCCGGGCCTGAACTTCAGCAGCTGCCGGTATTCCCTGCGGAAGTCGAATGCAATGCGCGGCACCACGGGTCGCGGCCCAACAATGCTCATTTCGCCCCGCAGAACGTTGATGAGCTGGGGAAACTCGTCCAGCTTGGTGCGCCGCAGCCAGGCGCCGAGCCGCGTTATTCGAGGATCGCCAGCCACGGTGTAATGGAGCCCCCGTGCACCAGAGGTCATGGTGCGCAGTTTGTACAGTTGGAAGGTCTTGAAATTGCGCCCCATTCGCTTCTGACAGAACAGAACCGGACCAGGCGACTCGAGTTTGATGAGGAGCGCGCACAGCAAAAGAATGGGCGCGGCAAATAGCAAAAGTAGAAGCGCAAAAGTGATGTCGATCGTACGCTTGAACACGTTGTCCTCCCCGGCACATAAGGGGTGCCGGCGGCTTCGCGTGCGTTGGTCGCCCGCGAAGATGCACGGAGAACAGACTTGAGTCCCTGCGGAAGACGTTTTTTCGCCAGGGCTGGACCTCTGGGGTACTGCATCCGCCCAGTCGCTTACGCAATCAACTTCAGCCGCTCTCGGTGCGACAACGCAGAAGGGGCGTTCAGGAAAACGCCAACACTTCTGTACTTCAAAGCGTTTGTGCGTCAAGAAGAACTGAAGTGCGTCAATAAGTCAAGGACATGAGACACAAAAACGAAAACTGAACGCACCATGGATAGTCATTGACTTCATAAGTGCCGAGTTACCATGCATCGGACCCCAGGTTCCTCAGTGCAGCCCAGACCATAAAGCTAACAACGCAAAATATGAGTTTCGCGTGACAAGTAACGGCGGTATTCTGTCAGGCTGAAATTAATGAGACGTTTTGAGGTGCATAGTGAAAAAGACAGGAGTCTTCCCATTTGCAGTTCTTGCAATTCTGCTTTCATCCGCAACAGTACAGGCAAAGCCGGCAGGTGATCCCAATCCGAGCGTGGATTTCGTTCGGTTGGACCACATCACCGATTCCCACCCGCTCAAAAACGGCATCGAACTGCACTCCGGCGCTGCGGTGATGCAAATAACCGCCTTGCGCGACGACGTCATTCGCGTGCGCGTCGGTCCAAAGGGCACCTTGCCAGAAGACGCCTCCTGGGCTGTGCTCGCCTCATCGCGCGCCGCATCCGTCGAGGTCAGGCAATTGTCGGATGCGAATACCGTCGGATTCGAAACCGCAAAACTCCGCGTCACTGTTGCACGCAATCCCCTTCGGCTCACAGTTACCGATCTTGCAGGCCATGTGATCGCGCAGGACCTTGCCGGTCGCCCCATTGAATTTCACGGCAACGAGTTCCGCGTCTATCGCGCTTCCCCGCCAGATGAGCACTACTTTGGCCTGGGCGATAAGCCGGGCCCGCTTGACCGGCGTAATGAAGCATTCACTGACTGGAACACCGATGCATTCGGCTGGCAGGAATCAACCGACCCCATCTACAAGTCGATTCCCTACTTCATCACGCTGCGCAAAGGCATTGCCGCCGGAACATTTCTTGATAACACCTGGCGCGCCAGCTTCGACTTCAATAAGGAATATCGCGACGGCTACTCCTTCGGCTCCGTTGATGGACCTCTCGACTACTACATTCTTTACGGGCCAGAACCTAAACAGGTGGAACGGGAATGGGCATGGCTCGTCGGCACAACTCCCTTGCCGCCGCTCTGGTCCCTCGGATATCAGCAATCGCGTTACAGCTATTACCCTGAGGCGGAGGTTCGCCGCATCGCTTCGAAGTTGCGCAGCGAGCACATTCCCACCGATGTCATCTGGCTCGACATTGACTACCAGCACAAATACTGGCCGTTCACGGTCGATAAAGAACGCTTCCCCCACTTCGAACAGATGATCAAGGATCTGCGAGCCGAGCACTTCCGCACCGTGCTCATTACTGACCTGCACATTGCCGACCAGCCCGGCGTTGGTTACAAGCCTTATGACGAGGGAGTGGCAGGCGACCACTTCGTCAAGAATCCAGATGGCTCCACTTACGTCGGCGTTGTGTGGCCCGGCAAGGCAGTTTTTCCTGACTTCACCCAGCGCGCATCGCGCGAATGGTGGGGCACGCTGTACAAGGACTTCGTGAACATGGGCGCCGCCGGCTTCTGGAACGACATGAACGAACCGGCCATCTTTCAGGTTGCCTCCAAGACCATGCCCGACGATGTACAGCATCGCATCGATGAGCCCGGCTTCAAAACCCGCACCGCCACACATCTTGAGATCCACAACGTCTTCGGTATGGAGAACTCGCGCGGTACCTTCGAGGGTCTGCTCAAGCTCCAGCCCAACACGCGGCCCTTTGTCATGACACGCGCCAGCTACGCGGGCGGCAATCGCTATGCGGCCACATGGAGTGGCGACAACTCCAGCACCTGGAATCATCTTCGCCAGACCGTTCCGCAGCTGCTGAATCTTGGACTCAGCGGCTTTGCCATGAGCGGTGCGGACGTGGGCGGCTTTGCTGGCTCTCCTCAGCCTGAACTGCTCACCCGCTGGCTTGAAGTCGCAGCCTTCCAGCCCATCGACCGCGATCACACGGCGGTTGGCACCCATCCGCAGGAACCGTGGGAAGACGGCACGGCTGAAGACCTCGCACTGCGGCGGAGATATATCGAAGAGCGCTATCACCTGCTCCCCTACCTCTACACCACGGCGGAGGAGATGAGCCGCACAGGCCTGCCCATCATGCGTCCGCTCTTCCTTGAGTTTCCGCAGGGTGGAATGGATGGAGAACCTCTCGACTCAACCGACAGTGGCGCCTTCATGCTCGGCCCCGATTTGCTCATTGCGCAGAGCCCATTCCCTGACGAGCTCGACGACTACAGTGTCGCCCTGCCCGCCGTGGGTTGGTATGACTACTGGACGGGCGAAAAAGTGGAAGGCAGTGGCGGCCGGACCGCAATCGACAACACCACCGTCCAACAGCCGGAAGTCAAAATTCATCCTTCTGTCAAAACACTTCCAGTCTTCGTTCGCGCCGGCTCCATCGTGCCTGAGCAGCCACTCGTTCAAAGCACCGATGAGACACCGCATGGCCCGCTCACTCTGCGCGTTTACCCGCCGGAGAAAAATGGCGAACCGTGCACAGGCAGCGTTTATCTCGACGACGGCGTGAGCTACAACTTCAGGAAAGGCGACTACGCACGCGAAGAGTTCACCTGCGCTGATACAGCCCATGGACTCACCGTCACCGTAAAGCCGCGCACGGGCAGCTTCACTCCGTGGTGGAGCGACCTCGCGGTCGAAGTTTACGGCGTGGACAGCGCTGCGGTCAGGGCTTCCGTCTCCGGCGCAAGCGCAAATGGTCCGCGGTCCGTTCCGATCACCTACGACTCCAGTCACCACAGCGTCACCGCCACCGTGCCCGACGACGGCAAGGGACTGGAGCTGAAGCTGACATACTGAATGCGTGTTTCAATTCAATCCATTCACCGCGGCCGCGGTTGAGCAATCGATTGCGGCCGTTTCTCTTTCTCCACCACTCAAACCACGTTTTCTCTCGGTGGACGGACGCTTCAGGAACGACCGACTTCCCGGCGGATTTGTCTACGACCTGACTCAATCGCGCATCGGCGTCGGACTCGATGCATTCCTGGCCGCACGGCAAGCCTTCCGTCACTGGCTACCCTTTGACCTCGGATGGACTCGCGTTCGCAATCTCAATGCAAACCTCGAGCTGCATCAGGCAGTCGCCGTTGAAGTGCGTTCCCTCGGCCTTTGGTCGCTCAATATCAGCCGCATCGTCGATGTTGTCGATGCGCCCGCGCGCTTCGGTTTCGTCTACCAGACCACAACGCATCACGTTGAAGAAGGAGAAGAGCGCTTCCTCGTGGAGTTCATCGCTCAAACCGGCGCAGTGCATTACACACTCGAAGCCGTCTCCCAACCACGCGCCCTTCTCGCCCGCGCCGGCTATCCCGTTACCCGCCACTTCCAGCGCCGCTTCGCGCGCGACTCCCACATACGCCTGCGAAATGCCGCCGTCGCCTTATCGAAGCCCCCTCTTGCCTGAGTTGCTTCCCGCAGGAAATCTGGGCTCTTCATCAAGCCGCCCGCCTGATACCCTTGAAGCATGAAATTTGGCGTACTGGTCTTCCCCGGCTCCAACTGCGACCACGACACCTACAACGTGATTGCCGAGATCGCGCACCAGCCGGTCACCTTTCTCTGGCATGACTCCGAGGACCTGCAGGGCGTGGATGCAGTGCTCGTGCCCGGCGGCTTTGCTTACGGAGACTACCTGCGCACCGGCGCCATCGCGCGCTTCTCTCCCGTAATGCAGGCAGTAGGGAAGTTTGCCGCGGGCGGCGGATACGTGCTCGGCATCTGCAACGGCTTCCAGATTCTTACCGAGGCTGGCCTCCTGCCCGGTGCGCTCATGCGCAACGCCGGACTCAAATACATCTGCAAGCAGGTCCACCTGCGCACCGAGACCACAAACAGCATCTTCACGCAGGGCCTCAGCAAGGGTGAGGTCCTCAAAATTCCAATCGGCCACATGGAAGGCAATTACTTCTGCGCTGAGGAAGAGCTGCAGCGCCTTGAGACTGAAGACCGCGTTGCCTTCCGCTATTGCACGCCGAAAGGTGAAGTAACACCGGAGGCAAACCCCAACGGCTCACTTTCGAATATTGCCGGCGTCCTGAATGAAGGGCGCAATGTACTCGGCATGATGCCGCACCCTGACCGCTCCAGTGAAGCCATGCTGGGTTCGGCAGACGGCTGGAAGATATTCTCCTCGATGATTGAGGCCATGGCCGCGCAGTGAATCGCATGAGCTGCGCAGCTGATAACTGGGAATCTGATGATTGACATCCATACGCACCTGATCTACGGCGTCGACGATGGGTCGCCGGATATTGACACGTCCGTTGCCATGGCGCGCCGCGCGCACGAGGAAGGCATCACCCACATCGTCTGCTCGCCGCACGCGAGCGACCGCTATCAGTACAACCTGCCGGTAATCAGTGAGCGGCTTGAGGCGTTGCGCGAACGGCTTAACGGGCTCGTCGAACTCAGCCTGGCCTGCGACTTCCACCTGAACGCCAACAACATTGACGAAGCGCTGCGCCATCCGCTGCGCTACTCAATCAACAACAAGGGCTACCTGCTCATCGAGTTCCCCGACGAGTCGATTCCGCTCGCCATGACCGCGGCGCTCAAGAAGCTGCAGCGCGTGGGTTATACGCTTATCGTCACGCACCCGGAGCGCAATCCCAGCGTGCAGCGCAATCCTGATCTGCTGGTGGAGTGGATGCAGGAGGGCTGCCTGGTACAGGTCACCTCCACTGCGCTTTACGGCCGCTTTGGACGCATTCCTGAAAAGTTTGCCAACGTGCTGCTGGAGCGAGACTGGATTCACTTCATCGCCAGCGACGGGCATCATCCCGACTGGCGCCCCCTCTCGCTGCGCCGCAGCTACGACTACGTGAAACAGATCAAGGGCGAAGAGACCGCGCAGCGGCTGTTCGTCACTAATCCCAAAGCTGCACTTGAAGGCGCAAAGTTGCCAAAACAGCCGGATCCGGTGGGACTCTGGACCGATGAGCCCTTTGACTACAGCGAATGGATGCGCCCCAAAGCTTCAGTGGACGATTTAAACGGCGAAGCGAACGCCGGCAAGGGTTTCTGGGGAAAGCTCTTTTCACGCTAGCCCGCGCAACACGGTGACCGACGACTAGATCCCAAGCCCCCCATCGACAGCCAGTATCTGTCCTGTGACAAATCCCGAGTGGGTCACAAAATAGAGCACCGCGTCGGCAATATCCTGCGGACTTCCGTTACGCTGCATGGGCGTTTGCTTGCGGCTGCGTTCCGCGGCATCTTCGCTGTCTGTATCAAAGGCAATCCAACCCGGCGCAATGGCGTTCACGCTCACGTCCGGAGCAAAGGCCTTCGCCATGGCTTTGGTAAGCATGTGCACCGCAGCCTTTGATGCGCAATAATGCGCGTGCCCCGGCCATGCCTGCAGCCCGCCCAGCGACCCCATGTTGACCACTCTTCCCTTCACTGCGCGCAGGTGCGGAATGGCCTCACGCGTTACCAGAAACGGTCCGCGCGCATTGGTCTCGAGCACCGCATCCCACTGCTCCAGCGTCATTGTGTCCAGCGGCGCCTCTTCAAAAATGGCTGCATTGTTCACCAGCACATCCAGCCGGCCATGGAATGCAACCGTCGCCGCCACGCCGGCCTTCACATCGGCCTCTTTGCGCACATCGCACTGCACCGCCTGCGCCCGGCGACCCATCTCTTCAATCTGCCGCACCACATCGGCGGCCTCCTTAGAAGATCCGCGATACGTGATCGTTACATCCGCGCCGGCCTGCGCCAGCGCCAACGCGACATGGCGTCCGATGCGCCGGGCCCCGCCCGTCACCAATGCCGATTTGCCCAGAAGAGGTTGTTCGCTCATCACACTGCTGAAGATAACAGCCGGCACACGCACGAAGGCCCGGACAGATATGCCCGGGCCCAAAAATTCACCCCCTGAACCGGTCTACTGCTGCGGTTTGTTGTCCGGCCCTGATTCAGGTTTGGTCTCAGTGTCTTTCGGCTTGTTCTTGTCCGTAGGACTGGGAGCTAGCTTGTTCTGCCCATTATCCTTGTCCTCTGCTTTCGCGGCATCCGCATCCAGTTCGGCTTCAGCCGACTTCCCCGTCACGACCACTGCTTTGCCACCAATCCTCTTGTCTGAGGCGTGCTCGTCGTAAATCGAGTACTGGTGGCCCGGCCGGTTCAGCTTTACTTCAATGGCCATTTCCTTCTTATCCAGATCGTAGGAATTGCCGAAAGTCTGATAGCCCTTGGCCAGCACCTGGAGCAAAAACTTCGATCCGGTCGGCAGCACATCAATATAGGTCTTGCCGTCCTGGTCCGTCTTCAGCTCCATGTTGCCCTTTTCGTCCACAAGCTGGAAGATCACCGACGCACCCTCAACCGGGGTGCCATCATCGGCCCTGAGAATCAGCACATCCACGCGCGAAACCGGCGGTGGAGCCTTGTACTTGCGGCCGCGGCGATGCGGGGATTGAGATAGTGCTCCGATGGGAAGAAGCGTTACCAACGCTGCCAGTGCGACGAAACGGGAAAAACTACGAAAACCCATAGCCTATATTGTACGACGAGGCGAATTCGCATGGCCAGTGCCCGAACCTGAGGTCAAAATATAGGGTAGTGACCGGCTGGTGCGAGAACTTCTCGGCGCGCAAGCGCCGTCTGCCGCACCGCAGTTGCTCCAAACGGTACACTAGAGTTGAGGATTCTATGCCCGAAATTCAGCGCCGAAAAACGCCTACCGTCAAAATTGGTCACGTCCGCGTGGGCTGGGAAGTGCCCGTCGTCGTTCAGTCCATGACCAACACCGATACGGCCGATATCCCCGGCACCATTGAGCAGGTTGCTGCTCTGGCCCTCGCCGGTTCTGAGATCGTTCGCGTCACCGTCAACAACGAGGACGCCGCCGCCGCCGTGCCCCATATAGTCGAAGGTCTCGACAAGCGTGGCATTCGCGTCCCCATCGTGGGCGACTTCCATTACAACGGCCATCTGCTGCTGAAGAAGTACCCCGCCACCGCGCAGGCGCTGGCCAAATACCGCATCAATCCCGGCAATGTCTCCGTCGGGCGCAAAGACGACAGCAACTTCCGCATCATGGTCGAGTGCGCCGTAGAAAACCAGAAACCCGTTCGCATCGGCGTCAACTGGGGCTCGCTGGACCAGGCTCTGCTCACCCGCATGATGGACGAGAACAGCAAGAAGGCCGATCCGCTGCCTGCGCGTGACGTCATGATGGAAGCCATGGTGGTCAGCGCGCTTGACTCCGCCAAAGCCGCCGAGCAGTACGGCCTCCGCCACGACCAGATCATCCTCTCCGCCAAGGTCTCCGGCGTCCGCGACCTCATCGACGTCTACTCCGCTCTCGCCGCACGCTGCGACTACCCCCTCCACCTCGGACTCACGGAAGCAGGCATGGGCTCCAAAGGCCTCATCGCCTCCGCCGCCGCGCTCGCGCCCGTTCTCCTCGCCGGCATCGGAGACACCATCCGTGTCTCCCTCACCCCAAAACCAGGCGGAGACCGCACGGAAGAAGTGCTTGCGGCTCAACAGATTCTGCAGTCACTCTCCATCCGTTCCTTTATGCCTCAGGTCACAAGCTGCCCCGGCTGCGGACGCACCACAAGCACCTATTTTCAAGAACTCGCCGAGCAGATCCAGGGCTACCTCCGCACCTCCATGCCCGAGTGGCGCAAGAAGTACCCCGGTGTGGAAGAGCTCAAGCTCGCCGTCATGGGCTGCGTCGTCAACGGCCCCGGCGAAAGCAAACACGCCAACCTCGGCATCAGCCTCCCCGGCACTTTTGAAGACCCCGTCGCTCCCGTCTACGTCGATGGCAAACTCTCCACCACCCTCCGCGGCGACAATATCGTGGCCGAGTTCAAACAGATCCTCGACAACTACGTCGTCAGCCACTACGGCCAGGGCGCCAAAAGCGAAGAACTCGTCGGCGCGCGGTAGGCGCATGTTCCAGAAGCGAAAGCGGGTTCAGGGCTGCGCAGGTCATTTCGACAACAGAGCAAACACTGTACGTAGTTCATGTAGACATTCTCCTTGGTCACTTAAAGAACCATAAGAGGGCACTCCAGCTTCCTCGCGCGCAGTCTTTAATGGCCGGATAATGCGTTGTTCGCCCTTCCACCCTTTTTGGCATGCTAGAAGCACTTGCTTTCTCAGCAACGTTGGAACTTAAGAATTGAGAGGTAATGCGGACCTTGGACCAAGTTAAACGGTAAGCAATGCATAGCCTAGAAGGTTCGTAGCAGATTAGACGGTCTCCGCTGAATCTTCGAAAGACAATCACTTGCATGAGAGGAAGAGTATTGAAACTCTTCGCATTACGATGAAGGCCTCGCATTCCGGCCAGAGTTGGAGTATCCTTTCCATCGGATGGATAGGCGAACGTGTTCTTGTCTCGGGCGAAAAGGGTTTATTGAATAGAGAGTTGTACGTAGCAAAATCTCAGGCTAGATCCTGGATTCTACAGCGAGACCATTCTGGTTTCCCTGCGCGGCACACCCAGAACACCCGTTCGCTGTCATTCTGACATGGCGCCGTGCGTTGCGTATCCTGCCGCTACTATTTAAATGATGTAATAGGTTAAAAGAGGAAAAGCTCTACGGGGGTTAAGCGCGGGTTCTGAATATTATTGACCGAGTTAATCAGAGAGCACGCAATAATCACGGCATATTACCCGTGCACTGTGTCGATCGAAGACGACTATGGAGCCTTCCTCATTGGAAAAGTGCGCGTCCTTCGGGCGTGTTTTAGGGTCCCGGAGTGAAATGCTGGAGATTTGATTGCTTTCGTTGTTGCATGGCTTTTCACTCAGCACGCAACAGGGTTCCCCTTGGCAATCTTTTTTTTGCTTGTAATTGTTGGTTTTGTAGAGTGCTATAGTTCAAACGCTGCAAAGAAGAGGTTAAGCTCGGTAACATCGCGAGGATGACTTTGAATGAGAAAAGAGGCCA
The DNA here is from genome assembly GCA_963814335.1 of uncultured Acidobacteriaceae bacterium. Lineage (GTDB taxonomy): Bacteria > Acidobacteriota > Terriglobia > Terriglobales > Acidobacteriaceae > Telmatobacter. Next base: position 836,985 of record CAWFCO010000006.1, read on the forward strand.
CTGTGCAACTTTCAGGAGGTTGTAAAGCATAATTCGAGACACAACTGCTACGATGACGAGAAGCATGGAGCGACGAGCCTCTTCTCATCTGGTCGCTCTCGGTCGAAGAAATATTCTATGTGTTCTGGAAAAAGCTCAAGCTGTCGAATTTGAGAAGCTTAGATGTTCGCGACGAAAGGTTGAAGCTGCGAGTGTTGCTTGTGATGTTGGCGATCAGTCTTTCAATCATACAGTGTTGGTAGGCTGCCCGATAAGACATGCGTGTAAGACTGTGCCATACCCCGATGAAAACCCTGAAATGGACCATCTGACTTCATGGAATGCCGCTCTGACAGTCATGATGGGCAGCCTTTTAGCTTTGCTTTTCATTGCATGCAAACGTGAGAGAAAATTGGCACGTCCCGCTGAACCGCTGCGACAAAGCCTCCATCTGCATGAATTTTTTGAGCAAAAAGGCGTCACAATGAGTTGCTGGAGGTTGCTTTCTAGGTGCTGAGCTCTACCTATTAGCGTATCGCAAGCTTGCGTAAGAGCTAATTGCAGCTCCGGAAGTCTTCTCTCTAATTTGTCTGGTCCGCTTTGCATTCATGACGGCTTGCTCCGAATATGGAAATTGAGAGCGCTCAGCAAGAGAGAGGACAGAAGATAATAGCTGTGAACGCGTATATGTGGCAGCTTGAAAATCATAGGATGTATCTAACATTAAGGGGAACAAGCAATCATCGGATTTGTAGAAGCATTCAACGGATGCGCGGCATAGATCATCAAGTTGTTAGAGAGTTGCACCGTGAAAGTTCGATGCTGCGTTCGGCTACAGCAGCAGGAAGAGTGACGATTGGGTAAAATCGTTTCTTTACGCGTCAAGGTTGTAAGAGGCTTTGGCGTTACCCAAAGTGGCCGCGGGAGGCCGGACTTCTGGTGGGACCGAAGGAGACGCTTCGTGCAGGGCCTCTAATGTCTAACAATCGGGCGAGGCGGGTAGCACACTCTTCCCCTAAGACACTTCCCCCATCCATAAAAAAGGTGCCCCATCCATTCCGCGCACCTAGCGGAATGGGTCGCAACCATAACTCCTCCCAATTCCTGAAGAGTCATTCCTCAATCTTCATTTCGAGCATAGGTCTACGGGTCGGATTTTCGACACGCAACCTTCGATCTTCCGCCGGTGTGAAAATCGGCGGACAGCACGGCGCAGCCGCACCGAGCGCTGTTGCACAATATGGCTGTCATAGATGCAGAACCGGTGCACAGCCGCTAATTCAACGGCAAGGCGATGTGCTTCGGGCGTGAGTGGAAGGCCAATCCTGCGAGCTCAACTCGAATGCACGCAGCAGATTTCGACCCTGTGGCAAGAATTGCTTGAATTCTGGAACGCGAGGCTGAAGTGATTCACGTAAGCGACCTGCACACTGACGCTGCGGCACTCGTCAGACTTGCTTGCGCTTTCTCATTCCGTTCGGCACCGCCGTACGAATCGTCCTCCAGCGCTGCATACACCAGCATATTCGTATCGAGGAATGGTCTAGTCGTCATACACTTCGTTGCGGTCAAATGTATAGGAGTACGGAACCTTCATTCTGTTCTCCCGCAGCAAACGCAGCGCCTCCGCGCGGCGATCCTCGTGAACCGAATCTGAATCACCTTCTCCGCGGATACCGCAAGAAGTTGATATGCCCGACATGCAACCCCGCTTCCTCGCAACATCCACAGGAATCCGCACGCCAGGCTATAGCCCCCACTTCGCCACTTTCATCCCGTACCTCCGTATATCCAGCTTAATTGGATATACGCAAATTATCGTATAACTCATATTATCGTATATCCAGACCACTTTGTATATCCACCTATCTCGTATAGTCCACCGTTGGAGGATACCGAATCGGGGCAGGTGGCGAAACACTCCCCCTCCAGGCCCCCTCCCCAACCCACAAAAAGGGTGCCCCTCCATAAGGACGAAGGGAGGGAACCACAACTCTCCGTGACCGCCCTGCCGATTAATTCCCCTCAAAGGCTCACAATAAAGAAACAGGCTTGCTAAGGTTGCCTCACAGAAATCGGGTTAGCCCTGAACAAACCCTTTTGTTTTCTTATACGAACGCATAACTCCTTTCGATTCAAATATGACTCATAGGGGTCATCGCGCAATTCAATTTACATCAAGACTTTACGGATAAAGAAAAACTTTCCCAGGCAAAGGAACCCCTCACAGTCGCGCCCGTCTACGTCGATGGCAAACTCTCCACCACCCTCCGCGGCGACAACATCGTGGCCGAGTTCAAACAGATCCTCGACAACTACGTCGTCAGCCACTACGGCCAGGGCGCCAAAAGCGAAGAACTCGTCGGAACACACTGAGTAAATCAGTAATATCCAAAAACCAAGGCGGCGGCCTGCGGGCTGCCGTTTTTGTTTTGCGATAGAACGCGCGCTATCGCGTTCATCGCGGTGATTGGATGCAACCCACTTTCAACATTTCAAATCTCATTCAAAGCTCTTGATACTCCTCTCAATTTGCCAGAGCCACCGCAGAGGGCTAAGGTTGAACACCTGTGGTGCAAGGGGAGCGAATTGATTCCCTGCTGGATTGCACCAGGCGCAATGTGTTGTAGACAAAGATGGATCACCGCAGGAGGATGAGATGAAGATTCAGGTCAACAGCGACAAAACAATCGCAGTGGACGCCAGACTGATGAAATTTATTGAGGGCGAAGTGAGGCGCATCCTGCGCCGGTTCACGGCCAGACTCACGCGGGTTGAGGTCCATCTCAGTGACGTGGATAATCTGAAGTCACGTCAGGCAGACAAGCGTTGCCTGATTGAAGTGCGTCCTGCAGGCGGCCAGCCGCGTACCGCAAGCGCCAGGGCAACCGAAGTGGGTGCCGCAGTGGATGAGGCCTCAAAGAAAATGCAACGCGCTCTGACCACTTACTTTGGACGTATGGACGGGTCGGCGGCGGGAATCTCAACACCGGTTGCTGCGCGAAAGAAGCCTCGGCCAAAGAAGACTCCACCAAAGAAGGTTATGTCTCCGAAAGCAGTGGTGAGTAAGGCCGCCGGCGGAACAAAGAAAAAAGCTGCCGTGAAGAAGCCTGCAACTCCCGCGCTCATCGTGGAGCACTTCACGGTGCCCGTGGTCGAACCGAAAAATCACAGAGAGCATAGCCTGGCTAAAAAGAGGATCTACCAGGCTCGACGCAAGGCCTGGCCTACCCGATAGCGCGCGAACTTCAGCCAGGCGCAGGCCTTAATCTAAAAACTTTCCTGCAATCGGCAGCTCCATCGCCGTGCGGTCGAGCCTTTTCGCATGGTTGAGGCCCGCTCGGTATCCGCCTATCCCTTGGCCGGCAGTTCGTCTCCACCACCCGAAAGATGAACATCGAGCGTTGAGCCGGTTACAACTTCGAACGTAGCCGATGCCAGACGGATCTGGTTGTCTGACTTGTCGACCTCTTCCAGAATCCGGGTGAAAAGATGGTCCTTCATCCAGCGGCGTTTCCGGTAATCCACCACGTAACGGACAGTGAACTCGATCCAGTTGTCGGTAGCGCGCAGGGTGATCATCGGTTCCACATTTGCATCTTCAATCCGATACTGGCGTACCATCTGCTTCCAGGAATCCTTTACCTCATTCGCATACCCCACCAGTACTTCATTCACCAGACCACGAAGCATGGTGCGCGCCAGTTTCCAGTCGGAGCCGTAGCGGACGGGAAGAGTGATTTCGTCCCACAGGAAGGGGAAATCCCCCGAATAGTTGAATACGGGCTCCTTGAACACGTGGCTGTTTGTAATGCGCACAATGCGCCCCGTATACAGATCGCCGTTCACCCATTCGCCAACCTCCATCAGGGTCGTCCGCAGGATTGTGATGTCGATGACGTCCCCCTTGATGCCGTCGAGCTCGATGCGGTCACCGGGCGCATAGAACTTTCCCACGGAGATGGCAACCCAACCAGCCACACTCGCAATCACCTCCTGCAAAGCAAAGGCCACTCCAGCACCGGCTACGCCGAATGCGACCGTCAGTCCTCTCAATTTTTCCTGAAACACAACCGTGATCGCGAAGAGTGCAATCACATAGCCAAGCAGATTAATGAACTTGCGTGCACGATAGCGTGTGTCAGTGGTTGTGACCGATCGACTGACGTAGCGCTGGAGAAAGTGGGAAAGCGCGAGGATGATAACCACGGCGATGGCCGCAGTGACAATCTTTCCAACCGTTGGGTCGAACAATAGATTTTTGATCGTTTCGTTCATAGAACCTCAGGAAACCTGCTTCTCCGTTTCGAGTCAAATGTACAACCCAACTCTTAGGCACACTCCATTGTCCGCCTCACTACCGGAGCACCACCTCTCCCTTGATTGAGATGCCCTTTTGCCGATGATTTCCCCGATCTCGCGCAGAATGGACATGTGTACGGACTCCGGCAGCTGAGCTAACGTCATTGCCTCACTGGCTTCTAACTTCTTCCTTTTCAAATACGCGCCCGCAAGCCATTTGAAATCGAATACGACCGAGGTACATACCTCGCGTAACTCTTTTAAAATCTGATACGGAGATACAGATGGTAGGGGGGAGGGGGCTACCACTTCCCGCAATGCTCCCGGAGCAGCCGCAATGGATAATACGTCCCCCGCCATCGGATGCCCCCGCGCGCAAGCGCCAGCACCATCGACCGCAAAAACGCCACCGCCACCAGCAAAACGCACGGCGCAAAGAACACAGCCAGCCACGCCGGCGCCAGCATCAGCCGTCTGTTGGCCCAGTAAGTCAGTACAATCCCAGCGCAAGCCGCCCAGCCGCCCAATGCGATGGAAAACGCCCCGTGCAGCGTGCTGAAACCAGCGCCGATTGCCACCAGCGGAACCACCGCTACCGCCGCCATTCCTATTGCAGCCATTACATGAAGAAAAGGCTGGAAACGAAACGTGGCAAAGCTGTTTTTCTCAATCAGCTTAAAGACGGAAAGTGTCCCGGCAATCCAGCGGATGCGCACAAGGTCAGGCCCCAGCGCCACCAACGAGCGATACCCCGCTCGCTTCAGCTTCCAGCCAATGCGCAGGTCATCCAGCACCTCCATCGGCATCGATTCAAACCCGCCGACAGCCTCATAGGCCTCGCGTCGAATCAGGTTGAAGCCGCCCACACCGACAAAGTCCTTCGCCTTCGGATCTGCCACCTTCCACAGCCGGATCGAGAACTGTGCCAACACCTGCATCGCCGCCTGCAGTGCTCGCTCGCCGAATGAATGGACGATGAGCGTCGGCACCAGCACAAAATGATCCATCCGGTTCGCCCGCGCACAACGCAGCGCACGCGCTACGGCATCCGGAGCAAACATCACGTCGCCATCAGTAAAGAGCAGCCAATCTGCAGTAGCCTCGGCCGCGGCTGTCGCCATCGCATGCGGCTTTCCCAGCCAGCCCGCAGGCAGCGCCTCAACATGCAGCGCCCGCAGCGCATGCGGACCTGCATTCTCCGCGGCCACGCGATCGATAATCTCGCCCGTTGCATCGGTTGACCGGTCGTCAACAGCCAGAATCTCCAGCCGAATTCCGTTCGAACCGAGCAGCGACCGCAACGACGCCTCAACGGACTCGGCTTCATTGCACGCCGGCACAATCACGGTCAGGTGCGGACCTGCTACATCCGGCAAACCGGCAAACGCATCCGGCTCCATCCGCGTCAAATCGGGCAATGTCGGTATCCCGCGCAGTGCCGTCCAGGCTTGCCACAGCCATACGAGCGCGAACATCCAGCTCACCGCCAGCCACGCAATCGACGCCGCCTCGGAGTGCACCATGCTGTCAGTATCGCCGAGTCCAGCTCATTCCATCGCCGGCTCTTCCAGCGGCGGCGCAAACCGCGCGCCCACCAACAGAATCGCGCAGGAGATGAACAGCGTGATCAGCGTGCAGCCCAGACCATAACGAAGATTGGACCGGTCGGCAACCGCGCCAATAATCTGCGGCGAAAAAGTGTCACCGAAGAAGTGAATGATGAATAGATTCATCGAAATCGCCGTTGCGCGTACCGGCGCGGAAACCGAGTTCACAATCGCCGTATTCAGCGGCCCCGTGTTGAGAAACAGGAAGAACTCGGCAGCAAAGAGTGACGGCACAGCCCACTTCGAGGGCCCAAAGAACAGCAGCACTCCAAAAGGAATAGTCAGCGCGACAGACCAGAAACTGACCAGATAGAGCGCACGATGATTTGTGCGCAGCCATCGTTGCGCAATCCATCCGCCCACAGCCGTGCCGATGATCCCATCAATCACTGTGGACGCACCAGCCACCTGGCTTGCCTTCGCTACCGACAGCCCAATCGGGTGATGCAGAAAATCCGGAATCCAATTCGAGATGCCGCCCATGGCAAACGTCAGCTCGGCCAGCCCAAACGTTGCGCAAAGAAATGCGGGATTGCGCAGCAGCCCGCGCACGGTAGAGCGTTTGACCGTGCCCTTCAGCCTGTCGGATGCGCCGCGCTCCGGCTCCTTGGCAAACAAACCGAAGAGCAACGCAACCACCAGTCCAGGCAGCGCACAAATGAGAAACGGCGCGCGCCAGCCCCAGCGCGAGCCCATCTCGCCCCCAGCCACATAACCCAGCGCCGCCCCCACGGGAATCGCCGCGTAGAAGATCGATAGAATCCGGTTGCGATCGCGTTCTGGATAAAAATCCGCCAGCACAGCGGGCGCAAAAATCGTAAACGTCGCCTCGCCAATGCCCACAATCGCGTGCCGGAAATAGAGCGTCCAGTAGTCGTGCACCCAGCCTGTGGTCAGTGTGGCCAGGCTCCACAGCACCGCGCCGCCAATAATCAGCGGCTTGCGCCGGAAGCGGTCGCCCAGCCAACCCGTCAACGGCGCCGCCAGCATGTAGACGAAGAACATGCCCGTGGTCAGCGCGCCCATCTGCTCCTTGGTGGCGTGAAAGTCCGTCTGAATCAGCGATAGTTCGCCTGGCAGAATGTAGCGGTCAATAAAATTCAGCAGGTTCAGCGCCAGCAGCAGCAGGAACGTCACCAGCGCAGGACTCATCCACGGACGGGCTGGCGAGAGACCGCCTGCGTCATCGGAAATTGCGTTCTTGGATTCAGGCACGATTGGGGTTCCGCATTAGCTTCCGGGCGCACTCAGGAATATCACACGGACCGCGGCGCGGCCCATCGACGGACGTGAAGCGACCGCTCAGCTCATCTTCTCGTCCCGCGGCCACTTCGCCGTCACCGTCGTCGCAATGCCCCCGCGCGGACGAAACACCCCATGCACCACGGCCCACACCGGATCGCACGCCTTCACCACATCTTCCAGCACCTGGTTCACAATGTTCTCTTGAAAGATGCCCAGGTTGCGGTAGCAAAACAGGTATTCCTTCAGCGACTTCAGCTCCAGGCACCGCTCCCGCGGCATATAGCGGATCGACAACGACCCAAAATCCGGCAAACCCGTCTTCGGGCACACCGAGGTCAGCTCAGGGTCGTCAATCACAATCTCATAGGCGGGAAACTGGTTCTGCCAGGTCTCAATTTCGGGAAAAGCGAAGTCGAGGCCGGCCTTCGCGTGGTCATCTGTGTAGCGGGGTGTCTGGCTCATATTTCTAGATTGTAAGGGCAACCCAAGTAGGGGGTGACAAAAGCCGTAACCCCTACCGAAATCAGATTTTTGCTTCCTCGGATGGGGGTTGAGAGTCCTATATACTGACTCAGGTTAAAGGAATGGCAGAAGCAAAAAAGCAATCAAACCGGCTCTGGCTGTGGCTTGGCTCTGCAGTTCTACTCGTCGTGGTGTTTCTCTCGGTGCGCACATTCACCCGCGGCAAGATGGAAATTCACGCAGCCGAAGCGGTGGAAGGTCCTCTTTCCAGCACGATCAGCACCAACGGCCACGTGGAACCAATCACCAATTATGAATTCCATAGCCCGATGGCAACCACGGTGAAAGCCATCTATGTCCAGCCCGGAGATAAGGTTCCGGCGGGCAAGTTGCTGATGGTTCTGGATGATGCAGACGCGCGCGCCCGTCTTGCTTCCGCTGAAAGCGGTGTGAAGACGGCCCAGGCGAATCTGGATGCCGTCCTGAATAACGGCACGCAGGAACAACGCCAGGCCGGAACTGCCGATGAAACCCGCGCAAGACTTGAGCGTGACCAGGCCCGAGGATAGCCTCAACGCCCTCATCAAGTTACAGGCCACAGGAGCCGCTTCGGCCGCTGAAGTTGCCTCTGCCCGGCAGCGTCTGGCCTCAGCAGACGCCAGCCTGAAGGCCGCGCAATCATCCATGCAGAGCCGCTACTCCCCGGCTGACCTGGCCCGAGCCAAAGCAGCTCTGGCCGACGCCGAAGCGGGACTGGCCGCCGCGCGCGAGGTTGTGTCAAAGACAGAAATACACGCACCCATTGCCGGCACTATTTACAGCATCGACGTGGCCCGCATGGAGTTCGTGGACCAGGGCAAGACGCTGCTGCAAATGGCCGACCTGAATCAGGAGCGTGTGCGCGCCTATTTTGATGAGCCTGAAATCGGCCGTCTCGCTGCAGGCCAGCCCGTTGCCATCAAGTGGGATGCAAGGCAGGGCCTGAAATGGCAGGGAGTGATTGAACGCGTGCCGGTTACCGTCATCACCGTGGGTACTCGGACAGTGGGTGAAACGCTGATCCGCATTACTGGTGGCGACGGACAACTTCTACCGCAAACCAACGTTACCGTTACTGTGACCACGTCAAGCGCACAACACGTGCTGAGCGTGCCCCGCGAGGCGTTGTATACCGAGAACGCCCAGCCATACGTCTACAGAATTGAAGGCGACCAGCTGGTGCGCACGCCGGTGACAACCGGGACGATTAACCTGACGCAGGTTGCCATCCTCTCCGGACTGAAAGCCGGAGATAAGGTCGCCACTGGCAGCGTTTCCGGCCAGCAGCTGCAAACGGGTATTCCCATCAAGGTTGTTGAATGAGATTTTCGATCGCGGCGCCCCTCCTGTCGATCGCGTTGTGCGCGCCGGCAATGGGGCAAAGCCTGAGTCAGGTCAATTCGGCATTGCAGGCGGGCGAGGCAGACAAAGCTCTCAGTCTGCTCGCTTCCCTTCCCAAAAACGCTGAATGGCATAATCTCAACTGCCGCGTGCAGTTCACCCTCGAGCACTGGAACACTGCATACGATCAGTGCCAGAAGGCTGTCGAAATGGACGGGCAGAATTCTGACTATCACATGTGGTTGGGTCGTGCCGCAGGCGAAAAGGCAAGTCGCGCCTCCTTCCTGAGCGCTTATTCCCTGGGCAAGCGAGTTGGCACTGAATTTGAGGAAGCCGTAAAGCTCCAACCGCACAACGCCGCCGCACTCGCTGATCTGGGTGAGTTCTGTTATTCCGCACCAGGAATTGTGGGCGGCGGCACGGACAAGGCAGAGAAGATCGCCGACCAGCTCAATGGCGTTGACCCGGCCCGTGCCCATGAGCTGCGTGCCCGCATTGCGGAAAAAGACAAAGACTACGCAACTGCCGAAAGCGAGTTCAAAAAAGCCATTGAGGTAAGCAAGACGCCAGCTTTCCAGTGGATGAATCTGGCTGCTTACTACCGCCGCCGCAATCAGCTCACTGAAATGGAATCTGCGGTCGACAAGGGCTTCCACGCTGCCGAACATGAAAAGCACTCAGGCGTGGCATTGGCCAACGGCGCCTCCAGCCTGATTCGTGCCGGCCGCAACTTCGCCCTCGCCGCCAAATTGCTGGAGACATATCTGCAGGGCAACAGCCTCACAGAAGAAGTGCCCGCCTTCAAGGCATACACCCAACTGGCGAAGCTCAAAGCCGCACTGGGCGACAAAGCTGCCGCGCAACAGGACAAAGCCGCCGCCCTTGCACTGGCGCACGACTACAAACCGGCACAGGAATTGAAATTCTGACCGTGAGAGACGCCGCGTTCCAAACCATCGCCCTTCGCTGGCTGCGCATCGCCACACTCGTGGTACTTTGCGCCGCAGCAGCCGCCCGCGCATCGGCACAGGTTTCGCTCATCACGGTAGTCAATCTTGCCCAACGCAACAGCAGCAAGGTGCATGCGGCACAGGCCGACATGCAAAAGGCGGCCGCCTCTCTCTCTGAGAGCAAAGACGTATTCTTCCCTTCGCTCGATTTCACCACCGGCCTGCCTGCATTCCCGGAAGTCGGATTCACCGGTCAACCGCCATCCATTTGGAACGCGACCATTCAGTCGCTTGTCTTCAGCGTTCCGCAAAAGCATTACATCTCCTCTGCGCACAGCGGTGTCAAGGCTGCCATCGCCGCGCTTAAAGATGCTCAGGAGCAGGTGGCGCTCGACGCATCGACGGATTACATCGAACTGGATACGGTGAACCGCGAACTGGATTCCGCACGCCAGCAGGAGGACTACGCGTCCAAACTTGTGGAGATTGAGCAACAACGCTCTGAAGCTGGCGTTGACCCGCTCAGCGAATACCTCCAGGCCAGGCTCATTGCTGCGCAAATCAAGCTCAAGCGGTTGCACCTGGAAACGCGTGCAGGAGTGCTCGCAGAGCAGCTTGCAACGCTCACCGGTCTGCCGGCAGACACCATTCGCCCCCTCCACGACAGCATTCCGCAGATTCCTAAAATTCAGGCAACAGATGCGAAGCCTCTCTCCGGCATCGAGTCCGCGCAATGGGTTGCCAAAGCTAAGTTGTCTGCGGCCAGGGGCGACCAGGACGCCAACTTCTATCCCCAGCTCAGCTTTTACGCGCAGTACAACCGCAATACCACGCTGCTCAACGAAGTGAACTCGTACTTTGCGAAGCCGCTGCCCGCCAACAACTTCAGCTCGGGCATCGGGCTCCAGATACCCCTCTTCAATATGCGCAACCGCGCCAAGGCGCACGAGTCCGCCGCAGAAGCGCTGAAAGCCAAGGTGGAGGCTGAAGAGGCGCAGCATCAAAACGACGTGGTGATTGCGCAACTCACCGGCACACTCCGCGAACTAGACACGCTGGCAGAGATCGCCTCCCTTAAGCAACAGATCGCCGCCGACCAGCTCAAAACTGTGCAGACGCAGCTTCAATACGGCAATGGCTCAGGCAGCGGAGAGGGTTCAACACCGCAGCTTTCGCCCAAGGCCGCCCAGCAGGCGCTCATCGATGAAAGCGCCAAATCCCAGGACGCACTGGATGCAGGTTTTCAGTTGGCCAAAGCCCGCCTGGGGCTGATGCGCGCGCTGGGCCATATGGGCGATTGGCTGCGCTAATTAAATACGCCCGATTCCGCAGCCAATTCACCGGCGCCGGTCAAAATCGACGCATCCGCCCAATAAGCGCTGTAACCCCTTTAGGCAACTGGGTAAAGCCTCAGGAAAATGGTAAAATTAGCAAGATGTCTACGCCACTGAAAACCCTCTTCCTCAACCCGCCGTCCTTTGAGAATTTTGACGGTGGAGCAAGCTCTCGCTGGCCCGCTACGCGCGAGATCGAGTCTTACTGGTACCCCGTCTGGCTCACCTACCCGGCCGGCCTGTTGGAGGGCTCGCGTCTGCTCGACGCGCCACCGCATCACGTCACCGCGCAGCAGACCATTGAGATCTGCAAGGACTACGAGTTCCTTGTTCTCTTCACCTCCACCGTGGGCTGGGAGGGCGATCAGCGCCTTGCCGAAGCCATCAAGGCTGCCAACCCGTCCATTCGCATTGCCTTCGTTGGACCGCCGGTGACCACCGATCCCGACCGCGCGCTGAACGAGTGCTCTGTCCTCGACTTCATCTGCCGTCGCGAGTTCGACTTCTCCGTCGTGGAGTTTGCCCAGGGCAAGCCGCTGAACGAGATTCTCGGCATCAGCTACAAGCAGGACGGCAAGATCATGCACAACCCCGATCGCCCACAGGTGGAAGACCTGGACGCGATGCCGTGGGCCACCAAAATTTATAAGCGCGACATGGACGTGACCAAATACAACGTCCCGTTTCTGCTCCATCCTTACATCGCGCTCTACTCCACGCGCGGCTGCCCGGCGCAGTGCACCTTCTGCCTCTGGCCGCAGACACTTTCAGGGCACGCCTGGCGCAAGCGCTCCACCGATGACGTGGCCGCCGAACTCGCCTGGGCAAAGCAGAATTTCCCTGAGGTGAAAGAGTTCTTCTTCGACGACGACACCTTCAACATCCAGAAGCAGCGCACCATTGAGCTCTGCGAAAAGCTGAAGCCCCTCAATCTGACCTGGAGCTGCACCTCGCGCGTCACCACGGATCGCGAAACGCTGAAGGCCATGAAGGATGCCGGCTGCCGCCTGCTCATCGTCGGCTTTGAGTCCGGAGACCCGCAGATCCTCAAGAACATCAAGAAGGGCGCAACTGTGGAACGCGCGCGCGCCTTCGCCAAGGACTGTCACGACCTCGGCCTCGTCATTCACGGCGACTTCATTCTCGGACTGCCCGGTGAAACCAAGGAGTCGATCCGCAACACCATCAACTTCGCCAAGACACTCGACGTCGAAACCATCCAGGTTTCCATCGCGCACGCCTATCCCGGTACAGAGTTCTACGAGTTCGCCAAGGCCAACGGCTTCATCACCAATGAAAAGATGGAAGACGGTGGCGGTCACCAGATGGCGCACATCGAGTACCCCGGCCTGCCCGTCGATTACGTCATGGAAATGGTGCACCGCTTCTATGACGAGTACTACTTCCGTCCCAAGGCTGCATTCCGCGTCGTCTGGAAGGCCATCATCAATCGCGATGTGCCGCGCCTCTATGTCGAAGCCAAAGCCTTCTTGAAGCTCCGCTCGCAACGCAACAAGATGGTGAAGGAAGCGCGCTCCAAGCAGGGTACGCCGCAGGCTGCGGCCACCGCGGGAGACTGATCAGCTACGTTGACCACGCAAGAGGGCGGCGCTGCGCATCGAGTCCGCCCTCATTTGCATCCAATTGAGGAATTAGAGGCGGTCTTCCTTCATGGCGCGTCACACTCTTACAGCCAGGCAATATTCCATTCTGGCGCTGGTCGCATTGTGCGCGCCGCTGGGAGATACATGCCTCTCCCGCGGCATGACTGCCCTGCCCCCGCTCTCCATCGCGCATCCCGCCACGCTTATCGCAGCGGTATTCACACCCTGGATCGCTCTCGGCATTGCGCTGCTCATCGGCTTCTTCGCCAGCTATCTGACTGCACTCTCCTGGGCTGACCTCACCTTCGTTCTACCCGCCACGGCATTCGGCAACGTCATCGTCGCGCTCTTCGCGCGCTTCTGGCTGCATGAGGCCATCTCCTGGCAGCGCTGGCTGGGCATTGCACTCATCACCGTCGGCGTGGGATTCGTCGCCAACGGACCCGCGCTCACTGAGCGACCCGCAACAAACCCGACTCAGCCCGCACCCGAGGAAGCAGCATGATCGCCGATCCTCTCGCCGTTTCCAATGTCGGCTTCTGGCCCGCCGCCGGCATGATCGCCGCCATCATCCTCTTCTCAACCGCCGGTGAAGTGCTCACCGCCAAAGCCATGAAGACCGTCGGCGACCTCGACGAGATTCGCGCGAAGTCTGGACTCAAAGGCGCCATTCGAGCTGTGGTCACCCACCCCATGCTCTTTGCCGGCATCGGGTTTCTCGCCCTCGGCTTCTTCTCGCTGCTCTTCGCGCTCAATCATCTCGACCTCAGCCTCGTAGCGCCAGCCTCGGCCTCACTCACGCTCATCACCAACTCCATCGCGGCAAAGTTCTTCTTGCATGAGAACGTCGACCGCCGCCGCTGGACCGCAGCCATCTTCGTCTGCATCGGCGTGTATTTCCTGGCGCACTAAGGACCATTGGGAACCACTCTTTCAGCCTTGCCAACAATTACCCCGCTGCGGCGCACAATGGTTCCAGACACCCTCCGCTACCGAACACGCCCGGCGTCGATCTGCTGACCGCTAACTTGCTAACTCGCTAACCGGCTGACTCGCTAAATTGTCCGAACCAGGTAACCCACCCCTCCCCCCTCCCAAATCGCCGCACATTAAAAGCGATTTCAGGAGCAGCAGGAAATGGATTAACCGAATCATTACAAATAGTTTAGGAAGATTTCAGAGCAGGATTGCCTCGTCTGAGGAGTCCAGAAAACGGGTCGAAATCGTGCAAAATTCGTCAGTTTTGTACGGATTTCTGCGCGAAAATCACCAAATCGGAGCGATTTTGAAGCAAAAAAACAGTGGCTAGAACAGCCGCATCAGCCCCGTCGGCTTCATGTCCGGAATCAGAAAACTCCGCGTCTCGCCTGCAGCCTTGGTCAGCGCTTCCGCCGCCAGATGTCCCGAGCGCGCCGCGCTCTCCATCGTCGAAGGCCAGCCAGTCTGGATCCAGTCGCCTGCCAGGAAGCAGTTCGGCCACGGCGACGTCGCATCGGGGCGAAACTTGTCGATCCCCGGCGGCACGCCGAAGGTCGCGCGCACTTCCTTGATGAGCGCGGCCTTCACCAGTTTCGCCTCATGCATCGCCGGGAAGAACTCCGCCAGCTCACTCAACGCAAGATCAATCGCTTCCTGCCGTCCACGGGCCGCGAAAGCCCTCGACGCGCTTACCACCAACTCGATGTAATTGCCCGGCCGCTTCTGCAACAGCGACTGGTTGTACATCCAGTGAATCTCCCGGTCCAGCAGCACCGCATGTTCGAGGTTCGTAATCGGCCGGTCAAACCACAGATGCACGCTGCAAATGGGCCAGTGTGTGTGCTGCTCCAAACTTGATGCAAGCAACTCCACACCATTGGCCGCGGGCATCATCGGCAACAGTTTTTGCAACGCTTCAAACGGTAGTGCCAACACTAAGTAGTCGGCTTCGATTGAACCCGCTGTCGTGCCGAGCGACCACTGATTCGATGTGCTGCTCCAAGTAACGGACTCGACATTAGAGTTCAGCGCTACACGCGCGCCGTGCTGTTCCAGAAACTTCGCAGCGCCTGCGTACAATTCAGTCAGCGGTACCGTGCTCATGCCCATCGCGCCCGCTTCCGCCGAGTTCATAAACAGCTCCCGAATCACCTTTGCCGCATACGGCAACGCAATTTGGTCGAGATCGGCATTCAGCGCACTTGCGATGACGAGCCGCCAGAAATGTTCAATTGCGCCCTTCGTTTGCCCATTGCGCCCAAGCCAAGCGGCAAGCGATTCGGTCGAATCCGCCGGAACCGGCTTGCGCAGCGCGCTGAAGGCGCGCATCAGCGCAAACTTGTCGGCCAATGAAAACGAATGTGCCGAAAGGAGCTTGGGCAGTCCGTGCAGCGGCGCTGGCAGTGCCGATGGGCCAAGCTCGGAGGTTCGTCCTCCAGGCTCGATCATGGTCATCGCGCTCGTCCAGTGAATCTTCTCGAAGACGCCCGCGCGTTTGTAGAAGCCGCTCAGATTGGTGCAGCAGCCGAAGAGCACATGCTGGCAGTTGTCGATGACCTCGTTCACGCCAGGATGCAGATACGACGATGCCCGCCCGCCAAGGTAGCCTCTCCGCTCAACGAGAGTCACATCAAATCCGCTGTCTGCAAGACCCGATGCAGCGCTCATGCCGGCAACTCCGCCGCCAATCACCGCAACCGACTTTGCTTCGCGTTTCGTCACTTGCTTCCGTTCTCTTGACTTACCCGAAGATGCGCACGAACGCCATGCGCGCCATGCCCACAGCCAGAATCTCAAGCTTCTGATAGGTAGGCACTGCTATGCGCCGCGAGAAGACATCGTACTCAGCGTCCTTGATGCGAATCAGCAATCTGCGATAGATGCGCACCAGAACCCACAACGCAGGCCGGCTCTCCTTGTCAATCAACGGCAGTAACTCCCGTGCTGACTCGTAGTACTTCTCCGCCCTCGCACCAATCGAAGCCAGCAGCGCACGCTCTTCCGCGCTCGGCGCTGTGCCCGCCTGCCGGTGCACAAGCCCGTCAATGCTCACATGGTTTGCAGATAATTCATCCAGGGGCAGGTACACTCGATTCCGGGATGCATCCTCTGCCACGTCGCGCAGGATGTTGGTCAACTGGAAGGCGATACCGGTCTCCTCGGCCAGCTTCTCGGCCCGGGGGTCACTGTAGCCGAAGATCCGAATACACACCAGCCCCACCACTGATGCAACCAGGTAGCAGTACCGATACAAATCATCGAATGTCGCGTAGGTGTCCGGCTTGTCGCCGTCCTCGTGCTCCAGATCCATCGTCGTCCCGGCCACAAGCTCATCGAGCAGGCGCAATGGAATGTGAAAACGCTGGATCGCGTCGCGTACGGCGATGAACACCAGGTCTTCTGTCTGTTCGCCCTTGCTGGCCGCATGCCAGGCCGCGAGCCATGTCTCGAGATTGCGCCGGCGCTCTTCGCGTGGGATGGACTCGTCGTCGGAAAGGTCGTCGGCCTTGCGCATGAAGGCGTAAATCGCGCAGATAGCATCGCGCCGCTCCGCCGGCAGCGCGACGAACGAGAAGTAGAAGTTCTTCGCTTCGCGTTTGGCGATTGCGCGGCATGCCTCATACGCGCGGATCAGGTTGGAATCGACCGTCAAGCCGCCTTCCTTGACGAGCCCGCGCCCAGCCGAAGAAACGGAAACGCCTTGCCGCTGACAGCGCGCAGCGCGAGAGAGAGTTTGGTGCGTTTTGAAATTGCCGGACGCGCGCTGAGCACGTCGTAGTTGCGCTGCTCAATGGCGCGCAGAATCTCAAGTCCGCCCCGGCTGAACAAATCAAGATCGACGGCCAGTTCCCTGCTCACCATGCCGATAAGCGGCAGGCCCTGATGAAACAGGTCGCGTGCATATTCAACCTCGTACTTCATCAGCGCGCGAAACTCAGGCGTGGCCACGCCGCGCGCAATTGTCTCGTCGGTCACGCCAAAACGCTGCATGTCGTCCTGCGGCAAATACACACGGTCCTTTTTCCAGTCCACACTCACGTCCTGCCAGAAGTTCGCAAGCTGCAGCGCGGAGCACGTGGCATCACTAAGGCGGAACCGCTCTTCATCGGCAAAACCGCATGCATACAGCACCAGTCTCCCAACAGGATTGGCGGAATTCTGGCAATAATTCAGCACTTCGGCCATGTTGGCGTAGCGCGTCACAATCTGATCCTGCCGGAAGGCCTTCAGCAAATCCGCAAACGGATCCTTCGGAATTTTGCATGTGCGAATCGTTTCTGCCAGCGCAACAAACACCGGATGCCGCACCTCGCCCGCGTAACACGCATCGAGCTCGCGTCCCCACATATCCAGCAATGCAAGCGACTGCGCCGTGTCGCCAACCTCGTCGCCCAGGTCGTCGGAGACGCGGCAATAGGCATAGATGGAATGAAAGTGTGGCCGCAACGCCTTGGGCAGAAACCAGCTCGCCACGTGAAAATTCTCGTAGTGCGACTCGGAAAGTGTGCGGCACCATGCACGCGCTTCGTCAAGCGTCGGCGTTTTCTCCGGCATGCGATACAGCGCGGGCAGCGCCGCCCATCCACGCGCGATGAGCTCGTCCTGCGTGGGTATACCGTTCTCCGTCTGCATGGTCGCTTGCGTCATTCTGGCTCAGGGTACAATCGCAGTCTTGATTTCGCTGTTGCGGTTCATCAGCTTTTCAAAGACGCGATTTAGTTCGTAGAGATGTGCGCGGCCGGTAATAAATGCGCTTGCCTGGAAACGCCCGCCTGCAATCAGCTCAAGCGCCTTGCGGCAGATCTCCGGCGTGTGATGAAACGTGGCGCGCAGAGTAATGTCACTGTAGTGAATGCGGTTGGTATCAATCTTCACCTGCGTGCCCACGGCGCAACCGCCAAAGAAGTTCACGGTACCGCCCTTGCGCACCATCTCCACGGCCTCTTCCCACGCCTCAGGAACGCCGACGGCTTCAATCGCAATGTCCACGCCGCGATCGTTCGGCGTGAAGGCACGCGTATCCTTGATAGCTTTACGGATACTCGATGTCTTCACCACGTGCGCCGCGCCCAATTGTTTCGCGGCCTCGGCCTGACCCTCGTGTTTCACCACGGCAATTACTTCGCACCCGGCCAGCGCCGCCACATGCAGCATCATCAGCCCCAGCGGACCGCCGCCAATGATCGCCACAATGTCGCCGGGATGCGGATGCGAGTCTTCAAATCCGTGCACTGCGCAGGCCAGCGGCTCAGTAAGCGCAGCATGTTCCAGCGGCACATGCTCCGGAACGCGCAGAGTGTTCTTCTCAACAATGCGCGAAGGAATGCGAATGTATTCGGCGTAGGCGCCATTGTTGAACATCAGATCGTCGCAGAGATTTTCCTGTCCGCGCGCACAAAAGAAGCACTGCCCGCACGGAGCGGAATTCAGCGCCACCACGCGATCGCCCGACTTGAAATCCGTGACGCCTTTACCCGCTTCCACCACAGTTCCGGCAAGCTCATGCCCAAACAGCGCGGGCGGCACAATCATGCGTGCATGGTAACCGCGGCGAAAGACCTTGAGATCCGTTCCGCAGGTAAGCGCCGCACCCACCTGCACAATCAACTCTCCTGCAGCTGCCTTCGGCACCGGCACGCTTTCAATGCGAATATCTTCGCGCCCGTGCAGCACCGCGGCCTGCATGGTTAAGAGCCCATGCTCAATGGCGGTTTCCACCGTTGCGCGGCCGTGATGCAGTGCGCTCTCCACCGTTGCGCGGCCGTGATGCAGTGCGTCTTCAACGGTGGCGCGGCCATGTTCAAGTGCCGACTCGACGGTGGCGCGGCCATGCTCGATCACGGTGTCCACCGTGCGGCGGCTGCGCTTGATTACCGTTTTTACAGTGCCTGGCATCAGGCCCCCTTACTCTGCCCCTTTACCCAACACTGGCTCAATCATGATCTTCATCGAGTCGGCCTTGGGATGCGATGCAACATCGATCGCTTCCACAGCGTCTTCCAGCGAATAACGATGAGAGATTAATTGGGTTAAGTCAAATCCATTCGCATATCCACCGAAGACTAGATCCGTCACCTCGGGAAGAATTCCAAACGAAGAGGAATACGACCCAAGCAACGTCTTTTCATCCACGCACACCGCCGCAGGATCGATCGTGACTTCACCGTGCTGCGTCTGCGCAAACAGCAGAACACGCCCACCGTGGCGCGCCGCATCCATTGCCGTGCGGATGAGCGCATTGCCCCCCACGGCCAGAATCACAGCATCCGCACCACGGCCTTCTGTTTCAGCCAACACGCGCTCCACCACATTTTCTGAACCTGCATGAATTGGATGCTTCAAACCGTATTTGGCTGCAATGGCATGCCGCTCGGGATACAAATCGGAAGTGAGAACCTTGGCGCCGGTCCTGCTGGCCAAAACCGCATGCATCAGGCCAATGGGTCCCTGTCCAATCACGAGCACCGTATCGTCCGCGGCAAGATTCAGCAGTTTCACGCCCTTCAACACGGTGTTCACCGGCTCCACAAAGGCAGCCTGTTCAAACGGCACACCGTTGGGAATGGGCACCACGCCGCCGTTGTTCACCACAAAGTCCATGATTCGGATGTACTCTGCGAATCCACCGCCTGAAGGCTCAAATCCCGCCGTCACGCCGGTCTTCTTGTAGAGCGGGCACTGCGAGGGAGTTTGTTTTCGGCAGTAATAGCACTCACCGCACGGAACGTGGTGAAAGGTCATCACGCGGTCGCCCATTGCAAATCGCGTCACACCTGCGCCAACTGCCACCACCGTTCCGGCCATTTCATGCCCGAATATGCGTGGTGCCGAGTGGGAGCCATAATGAATCTTTTTCAAATCGGTTCCGCACACGCCACACGTAGCAATCTTTACCAGCAGTTCGCCTGGGCCCAAACTAGGAACAGGCACCGTCTCCACACGCATGTCATTGATCCCGCGGTAGACAGCGGCACGCATGGTGGTGGGAATGTGCTGGTCAAAAAGCGGCTCGGCTGTGGTTGTCTGGGTCGCCATTCTGCTCCTGTTAGTCCTTTTCCGCTAGAAATTCGCGCACGGCCTCATTCAGAGCCCATGCAGCCTTCTTACTATTCTCACCCATCCGCACCAGCACAGGCCATAGCCAGGGTCGCACGAGCGCAAAGAGAGTAAAGCGTGCAGTTTGGAACTTGCCATCCGCTCCAATAAAAGGGTTAAGGTCAGGCAGCGGTTCATCGAAACTGTCACTCACCGCCTTCATGCAATAGAACGGAATGCCGCGCATAGCGGCGAGCCGACCGATGGCCGCTGCTTCCATGTCGACCAGCGTCGCACTGTAGGTGCGCGCCAGGCGCTGCTTCTCATCTGCGTCGGCCACAATCGGGCTTGTAACGATCCAGTCGAAACCCGCATCGGCATCACAGCGGAAGCGTTCGCCGGTACGTGTGTCAATCACACCGGCAAGATTATGGGAAGAACCCGCCGCAATGCCCGGCTTTAGAGCGCCTGCCCAGCCTAGCGAAAACACCAGATCGATGGGCGCATCCGCTTCCACTTCGGCAAACGCCTTGGTTGCGGCAGCCTGCCCCGCTCCAGCGCAAGCGGCCACGTACAGGTTGTCGTCCCGGTGCAGCCACATGTCCACGCCGTTGCGCCGTTTGTGCTGCCAGCCGCGAACAAGTGGCTCCAGTTCGCCCTTCATGGCGGCAATAAAAGCAGTGCGCGTCACGCGATTGTCTCAGAAGTGAATTTGGAATTGCCAGAACGGCAAGGTGCGAATTGGAGCATTCCAGATTCGCAATATTTGAAACTGGCTTCGAATGCCGCGCCGCTCAGCACGCACTCGAAGCCAGAATTGTTAAAAACCGTCCTTCTCACCGTGGAGCAGGCTCGGCTCTTCAGGAGCGCGCAGCCGGACCAGCCGGTCAATGGCATAGGGTACGCGCTGCTGACCTGTGTGGTAATGGCGCACCTGCAACTCGCCCAGCAAGCCGATGGCGAGCAACTGAATACCGGCCAGAATCAGCACTCCGGCAATCACAAACAATGGAGCGTGATCGTCCATCACATGCTGATGCGGGTACACGATTTTAAGGCCAAGTAACGCGGCCGACATGGCGCCACCACTCAGAATGGAGAGCGCACCGAAGATGCCGAAAAAGTGCAACGGCCGGCTCATGTACTTCAGCAGGAAGCGAATCGTCAGCAGATCGAAGAACACGCGGAAGGTGCGGCCAATGCCATAGTGGCTCTTGCCGCGCTCACGATGCACGTTCTTGATGGGAATCTCGCAAATCGATGCGCCGTACCAGCTGGCCAGCGCGGGAATGAAACGGTGCATTTCGCCGTAGAGCGGGATATTGTGAATCACCTCGCGGCGATACGCCTTATAGGTCGTGCCGAAGTCGTGAATGTCGACGCCTGAGAGCTTGGCCATAAGCCAGTTGGCACAGCGCGATGGGAAACGCCGCATGACGAAGTTGTCGATGCGTTCCTTGCGCCAGCCGGAGACCACGTCGTATCCCTCTTCCAGCTTCTCGATGAAGTGGGGAATCTCGTTCGGGTCGTGCTGCAGGTCGCCATCCATGGCGAAGATAAAGCTGCCTGAAGCGTTGTCAAAGCCGGCGGCGAGTGCGGGCGTCTGGCCAAAGTTGCGGCGCAACTTGACCACCAGCACGCGGCTGTCCACGGCGGCAATCTCTTCGAGCAGCTTGTAGGTGCGGTCGCTCGAGCCGTCGTCCACCAGGACGAGCTCAAAGCTGTCACCCACCTGCTCCATCACGTGTTTCAGGCGGGCATAAAGGACGGTAACGTTCTCTTCTTCGTTATGAAAAGGAACGACGATGGAATACTTCGGCATATCCATAAGTATAGACTCGCCTTCAATGAAAACGACGCAAAGAATGAGGCACTTGCAGGCTGGAATGTTGCCGTTTCGGTGTCGTGGGCAGGGGCTTTAGCGATCCAGTTCATCAAGCATTGTCTGCATCTCACTGAGCGCGTGTTGGTTGCCGGTGCGGCGGGCCGAGTCGATGCCCATTTTGAGTCGCGCAATGGCATCCACTGTTCGTCCGGTATTGGCCATGGTCTGGGCCGACATGAAATAGGCAGCCGTGTAGTCAGGATTCGCCTTGATGAGCCCGTCAAATTCGGCCAGCGACTCGTCGGTTTGGCCGCGCGAAGCGAGTTCCATGGCCAACCCGTAGCGCGCAAGGGTATTGTTCGGGTCCTGGGCGAGAATTTCCTTCAGTCCGGCTAGTTTGTCCATATATCTCTCTTCTGCTTCCTTGACTTCCGTCCTGCAATGCGCGGCGGTGGTTTGCGTAAACGGTCCTGACCGTCGAAACTGATGAAAAGCCTCAGCGTTACCGCTCGGCATTTCGATTGTACTGGGCAGGACGGAACTGAGGAATGAGGAGATGAACGTCCGATGAGCCCGACCCAGGAGCAGGTAGTGACACGTACTGTGGCCAGCACGCAATCAGAAATGACAGAGATCATTCTGCCCAACGACACGAACACACTCGGCAATTTGCTGGGTGGGCGGCTCATGCACTTCATCGATCTCACAGGTGCGATGGCGGCTTATCGGCACTCGCGCACGAACGTGGTGACGGCCGCGATGGACCACATCGACTTTATTCAGCCTGTGCATCTGGGCGATCTGCTCACACTCAAGTCAAGCGTAAACCGCGCCTTCTCTTCTTCAATGGAAGTGGGCGTGAAAGTATGGGCGGAGAACACACAAACGGGAACCGTGGTGCATGTGGCAAGCGCCTACCTTGTCTTCGTCGCCATTGACAAAAACGGCCGCCGCCAGAAGGTTCCTCAGCTGATCCCCGAAACGGCCGAGGAGCAGCGTCGTTACAACGATGCGCTGCGGCGCAGAGAGCATCGTGAAGCCGAAGTGGCACGCCGCAAGCAGGAGCAGAAAGCTCTGGATACCGCCAAAGCTGGGGCGTAAGTGACGAGCGAAAGCTTTCCGCAACGCATTGTCTGTCTCACAGAAGAGACAGTTGAAACACTGTATCTACTGGGTGAAGAGGACCGCATCGTTGGCGTGTCTGGATTCGCCAGACGGCCGCCAGAGGTGCGGCAAAAGCCGCGTGTTGCGACATTTCTTGACGCCAAATATGAAGCGATTCTTGCGCTGAAGCCGGATGTGGTGTTGACCTTCAGCGATGTACAGGCAGAGATTGCCAAGCAACTTGCGCTTCGTGGTGTGACGGTTTTGCACTTCAATCAGCGGAGAATTACGGGGATTTTTGAGATGATCGTAATGCTCACACGGCTGATTGGGCGCGAAGCATCAGGACAGGCGTTGATTGCAGAGCTTAACGCCGGCCTTGAGCGCATCCGGGAGTCGGCGAAGAGTTTTCCGCGACGGCCGCGGGTTTACTTCGAGGAATGGAACGATCCGCTCATCGGGGGCATCGGATGGGTGGAGGAATTGTTGGAGATTGCAGGCGGTGAGCCGGTCTTCCCTGCCCTTGTGAATTGCGGGAAGGCGCAGGATCGCGTGATTGCACCAGCTGACGTGATTGCGCGCGATCCGGAGGTGATTCTGGCTTCGTGGTGCGGCAAAAAGGTGAAGGTCGACGAAATCAGGACCCGACCGGGCTGGGATGCAATCAGCGCGGTTCGCAATGGGCATGTCTATGAAATTCCGTCCGACTGCATCCTGCAGCCGGGGCCGGCATCGCTCACCGATGGGGTGAGGCATCTGCATGCAGCATTGGCGCGGGCTGTGGGAGTGACGGTGGCGCCGGAACTGCTGCCACCATTGGAAGAAGCGAACACGGAAACCTCAGAGTTTGGGACGATTGGGGCAGGCGCGGATGAAGCACAATTACACGAAGAGTAAAATTGAGAAGAACAGATTGGGTTGTAAGACGGTTTGTGCGTAATTTCACCGCATATTCGACGCAAGAATAAGACCCCGAGAAGGAGTACGATTTCATGGCTCACGGACATGCCATGCCGGCGCCGGTTGCGCTGCCAGGTGTTTCAAAAATCATCGCGGTTGGTTCAGGTAAAGGCGGCGTGGGAAAGACCACGGTGGCCGTTAATCTGGCGATTGCGCTTTCGCGGCTCGGCCAGAAGGTAGGCCTGATTGACGCCGATATCTACGGGCCAAATGTGCCGATGATGATGGGCTCGTCGCAGCAGCCCAAGGTGGATGAAAACAACCAGATTCAGCCGAATATCACGCATGGTTTGAAGACTATTTCGATTGGATATATCTCACCGGGGGATAAGCCTCTGGTGATGCGTGGTCCCATGCTGCACCAGATCATTCGTCAATTCCTGCAGCAAGTGAACTGGGGCGAATTGGACTACCTTATCGTCGACCTGCCTCCTGGGACCGGCGATGTGGTCATCTCACTCGTGCAGACGGTTCCCTTGACGGGTGCAGTTGTGGTGTCGACTCCCAGCGACGTGAGCCTGCAGGACGCGCGCAAGGCGCTTGAAATGTTCGCGCAGGTCAATGTGGAAGTTATCGGCATTGTTGAGAATATGAGCCACTTCACCTGCCCGCATTGCCACCACGAGATTGACATCTTCTCCAAAGGAGGTGCAGAACGCATGGCGCAGCAGTTCAATATTCCATATCTGGGTTCGATTGAACTTGTGCCGGGTATTCGCGAGGGTGGAGATAAGGGATTGCCTATCGCTCTCGGAGGACCCAAAAGTCCTGCCGCAGAGCCCTTTTACAACGCAGCGCAGAGGCTGATGGAAGAAGCTGAGAAGGCGGCTGCAAAGGCGACGGACGTTCTGGAAATCAGCTAAGCATCAAGACAAGGAAGAGTTACAAACTACGCCCCCTGCTCACTCATGAGTTCGGGGCGTAGCCATTTGCGCGGAACCAGTCAATGGCGGCACGCATGGCCGGATAGACGGGAACGATACGGAAACCCAGTTCCTGCTGTGCTTTGGCAGAGGAGGCGAACATCTTCTTTCTGCCCATCCTGACCTCCTCCAAGGTGGCTCTGGGTTCGCGCTTCAGTATCTTTCCAGTAATCCATTCCTCAAAGAAGGCATACGTGGCGGCGATAGCGAAAGGGATCTTCGTGGTTGGTGAGGGAATGCCGGTGATGGCCGACATTTTGTCGAGGATCTGCTTGAGGGTGAGGTTCTCTCCGCCCAGGATGTAGCGACGACCGGGGGTGCCAACCTTGAGGGCGTCCACATGAGTCCGCGCAATTTCATTCACGTCAACGAGATTCAAACCCGTATCGACGTAGGCCGGGAATTTTCTATTCAGGAAATCGACGAAAATGCGGCCAGTGGGCGTGGGCTTCCAGTCATTGGGGCCAATGGGCGTGGTGGGGTTGAGGATGATGACCTGCTGACCGGTTTCGGCGGCGGCAAGAGCTTCCTTTTCAGCGAGAAACTTCGAGCGTTTGTAGTGGCCAACCATGTCGGCAAGTGAGACGGGTGTGTCCTCGTTCGAGACGATGCCGTTGGTGAAGAAGTGCATGGTGGCCACGGATGAGGTGTAGACGAAACGCGTGACCTGGGTCTCCCGCGCGAGGCGCAGAAGCGCACGGGTGCCCTCGACGTTGGCCTTGTACATGGCGGCTGGATCGGGTATCCAGAGTCGATAGTCCGCAGCTACGTGCATGACCGCGTCGCATTCGCCGAGAGCGCTTTTGAGCCCGTCTGGGGCCTGCAGGTCACCTACGACGGTGTCTCCCGCGATGCCTTCAAGGTTCTTGAGATTACTGGATTTGCGGACGAGAAGTCGAAGGTCGGCGCCCTGGGCTGCGAGAGCTTTGGCAACGTGGTGGCCGACGAATCCGGTGGCGCCGGTAAGAAAGACTTTCATAGAGGCAGATGACCGTGGATGACGAGCGATCCGTATCTATTGTACGGACCGCAGCTTCGCTGGAGATGAACAGCAGATTTTTTGCGCAATTGCCGGATAAACCCGGCGACCGGGAGGTGCAGAATGACGGCCGAGTCCGGTGCTTCTGGGAACGGATTGGGTGGCAAGAGATTCTTACAGGTATGTCAGGCGATCAGGACTGCGAAAAGCAAGTGGATTGTGCACGAATGAGAAACACGGGGCCGTCAAAAGGCTGATTTGCAGATAATTTTGCCCGAATCTGGCATGATTTTAGATATAGAGAAATCATAAACCTATATACGAGGTACAGGAATATGCGTGAACGGGAGAGGAAGGCGGCGCGGCTGCGTCTGGATGAGGAGATGCGGCCGTTCCGCTCGGCGATGCGGGAGAAGAATCAGACGGACGGGCTGCTGCGGGCGATTCGCCGGGCGGTGGGTATCCCGATGGCGGAAGTGGTGGCAAATTCAGGTGTGGGGCTGTCTGAGGTGGGGCGGCTGGAGCGGGCTGAGCTTACGGGAGCCATTACCATGCGAGCCATGGCGCGGCAGGCTGCAGCGATGGGGTGCGTGGCGGTGTATGGTGTGGTGCCAAAGGGCGGACTGACACTGGAGCGGCTGGCGGCGATGCGGGAGTGGAAGGAGATTTTGAGGGTGGAGGAGTGAGTATAAAGATCAGCTAAACCGAATATGAAATGTAAGTCTATCTGCCGACAGCATCACTTCTGATTGCGCGTTCGCTGGTCAACGTAGAGGAGGTTTGCGATTCTCTTGACTAGGTGCGCTGAGCCGAGCCAGAAGGGCAAACCATTTTTGCCTTGAAAAGTTCAATAGGTTTCTGCGCCACAAGCTCGAGTTCGAAGTAGCGGACCTCACCTGCTTGAAGGCGCGTTTGCGAGCGAAGCTTTTCGACGCCAACTTCAATCCTGTGAAGTCTATTTCTTTGAGCTGCAAACATTGTTGTTCGGACAATCCAGCTCGAGAGGCCTCAGCCTCCGGAGAGGCAAGAAAGCGGGCGCGCGCAGCGGGATCGACATAAATGGTTGCAAGGAACCGTTCGAGATTGAGTGCATTGGACGGCGCTTCCCTACCCATTGAAGCCTCCACTTGCAGTTGCGGCAGCCTGTAGCCCGCCCAGCAGTGCTACAGACTGTATGGGAGGAGACTGGGCGCGGCATATTGCTCGACCGCGCCGGAGTGCACTGCGAGCACGATCGATCTGAGCCAACAGATGCTCCATTGGAGGATAGTCTCCGTCGCGTTCAAGAATAACCGTGAGCCTGTTCGGACAGATTGAGGCCAACTGCGCAAGCAGTTCATAGACGGGATCGGGAGGATCGTGAAGGTGGTCATCCAAGATTCGCTTCTGACCCGCATGATCGGCATCGATCCATTGACCGCCCGAGATGTGCACGCCGTGAATACGCTTCGCGGGCAACTTGCAAAGGAATTCTGTTGGACTGAGCCCGAAGTTAATTGAGTTTGCATAGAGGTTATGAAGATCAAGCAGGAGCTCTCCGTTCGCAACGGTGATTGTTTCGGAAATCCACGCAGGTTCGTCCCTGTCGCTGGCGGGCGGCTTGATCAAGGTTGCGATGTTCTCCATGAGCGGAGTGACGCCAACGAGCGCCTTTGCAGTGTCCATGTTTACGGCGGTGCTTTCGATTGTGTCCGCCGTCATGGGAGGCGCCGCGAGATGTCCGATTTCGATATCACCCGCGCGCACGAAGGCAAGGTGCTCAGACCAAGATTCGGGCTGCACATAGTCCACCAGCCGAGCCATCTTCTCCAACCTCTTGCGGTCAACGGGAGACACCGATGCCATACCCATGGAAACGCCGTGAATGGTCACCGGTGCCTGCCGGGCTAGCGACTTGAGCGCACTCATGCCAGCGCGAGACTTATAGAAGTCTTCCGCGATGACTTCAAGAACATCGATGCGATCAAGATTTGAGAGAATTCCTGTGGCTATTTCCGGACGCCAGCCCATTCCAACCCGATCCTGCATTGATCAACCTCCACATCCGCCACATCCGCCGCCGCACCCTCCTCCTCCGCAACCACCTCCACAACCGCTGGCGCCACAACCTGCGCCACACGAACTGCCAAGGGATTTGGAGGCTTTGGGATAAAGAGTCGCGGCGTAAGGGAAAATAACTTCGGGCACAGCGGTAAAGCCAAAGACAGCGGCCAAGAGTGCAATATCGTGATCGCTGAGGTCACTTGGAGGCCTGTTGTTGAGCTGGTCAAAAAGATAGCGAAGATCTTCCAAAGCGACTCTACCGCTGGCGGTCAAACGGAGAAAAGCGCACTTGTAGGACGCATACGAAAACAGGAATGCCAGGATGATCAGGAACCCTATATTTGTGTGCCCCCTGGCTAAGGCAACCGCAATCTTGATGAAGGCGACCACCAACAACTCCAACAGAGCTACGGCGAAAAGCACTGAGCGCCGATTGCGCAGAGTTTCATCGGGCAGCAGGCCAAGCTTTTCCAGAGACTCAGCATATGCTTCCGCCGCGAAAGCACAGCCACTGCTTGAGAATGCGGATGCACCTTCCTGTGTGTTGGCGAAGTGCAGAAGCAATTGCCGTTCAATGGGAATTCGCACGCTGTCCGCGGCCCCAGGCGTTGTTACAGAAACGAGTGTGTCCTCGACTTGCAGGAGTTTTCGGCGAATGAGTGATATTGTTGCAACACGAATGAGTTCATTCTTCCCGCCACGAAGGAACGCGATTGCGTAGGGATCAGACATGTCGATCTTTACGGTGCTCACTGGATCAATGACCCTGTGGAGCACCAGAATCTGAACGAGAACGACCACGCCGAAAAGCAGATAGAAGGCAAGAAACTCAGGGCCGCGGAAATCGAATGGAGACATGAGCTATTGCAGCGCCTCCACCCGCGCCCGAAGATGCATTGCCAACTCAATGAGACGAAGCAAGATTACGTCGGCCACTTCTGCTGAAAGCAATGTCCGGTCCCTGGTTTGAGAGACGCGCGCCAAGGTTTCATCCCAGCTTGTGTCACCGAGAGATTCCGCGAAATCTGCGAGTGCCTTCTTGGGCGGGATGGCCATATTCTTCTCCAATTTCGACAAACTTGCCGCGCAGGAACGAATTGGTCCTGCGGTATCGGCTATCAGTCTGGAGATACGCTCAGGAGTTGAGCCATATTCCACGTACGCTTCGCGCAAACGCAGCGTCAAATTGAGCAGTACCTGTTTGAGATTCCGAATCTCGGCACTGCGTGGTACGGAATGGCCCGCGAATGGATCGGAACCGAACAGCACCCGATGCCTTCGCACGATGTCGGAAAATTTCTGCGCGAACAATTCGACGGCAGAAGCAACCTCCGATTCGAGCAAGAACATTACAGTAATTCGGCTTGCCGACTCAGCATAAGAGAACTGAGATCGAATATCTTTAGCTTTTGCAGGGTCAAACGAGGAAAAAACCAATACAAGATTGATATCGGATGTAGACCTGAGGCGGCCCTCAGCGGCACTGCCATACAGAACTACTGAGCGCAATTCATCGCGGAAAACTTGACGCGCGGCGTTGACAAACGCGGCAACGGCATCCCCTGACGCATCGGGTAAATCTTCAAGTTCCTTGCGGACGGAAGATTCCATTGCAAATATGGTACGGCAGAGTTGTAGAAGAATCAAAAGATCCTAAATAGCATTGCCGGAGCTATTGAAAGCGCTTCGTGACTCGGGCGCGGAGGCCTTGGGCTGCGGTGATTTGTTTCCGGGTCTGAAGGCCGGGCTTTTTGGTGGTCCATTCTTTCAATGGCATGAATGCCACTGCTCCTTCCGGGTTGCGCCTACGCACAACGCAGTGGTTTGATGTGTCGGGGTGAGGGTCGATCTATCCCACATCCCAACCTCAGGGATATGGGACACCCGGCGATTCTGCGCCCGCTGACGCCGAGTGAATCTTCGCCACGGGTTCTCGCTGCCGGCTGCTAGAATTGCGCAGCCATGAGACTTTCACGACGCGCCATCATCCGCGGTATCGCGGCTTCCGCAGCAGGCGGGAACCTTATCAGGTACGTGGCAGCTTCTGGCATGCCGGCGGTTGCAGTTCGCCGCTTTCCTTATGTGCAGATGGATGTATTCACGTCCCAGCGGCTGGAGGGTAATCAGTTAGTCGTTTTCACTGATGCAAGTAGTCTCACCGATGCGGAGATGCTGGCACTCGCGCGCGAGACGAATCTGCAGGAGACCACGTTTGTTTTCCCGCGCGACACCGAGACCGAGCGCCGCGAGGGCATAAAGGTACGGATCTTTTACCCTGCCGGGGATCTGTAGTGCGTGAGGCAACATAAACTCGGAATCCGGTCTTCGGTCCGAATAAACGCATACAGGGCAACGCACTTATCGAGTTGGGGCAGCGGTCAAATTACGACTTGGCGATGTTGTGCTCACCGAGGAAATCACAGAACTGGGAGTGCTCCCAGGACTCAAAACCGAGTGCAATCTCGCACCTAAAAGAGGCTAAGCGCATCCGCAGCAAGCTTGCGGGTGAATTGATCTGCCGGCATGGCCTTCACGAGTGCTGCTGCCTGGCCGGCCCATAGTTGCATGTAATCCAGCGAACCGGCTTTCTCCGAAGCCGCGCGCAAAGGCGCCACCAGGGTCGCCGCATATGGAAAAGCCAGCGCCTCTTCAGACATGACGCCAGCTTCAGTGAGATATCGGTTCAGAATGCCTCTGGCGGGGCGTCCGCTAAAGAGATTTGTTACAGCTGTTGAACTGTCCGTCGCCTGTCCGAGTGCTCGCCGGTGTAAGGGAGAAACCCTGGCCTCTGGGCAAAACAGATAGGCAGTGCCCAACTGCACGCCGGATGCGCCAAGTGCAAAGGAAGCAACGATACCTCTAGCGTCGCCGATGCCGCCAGCCGCAATGACAGGAATCGATACAGCATCTACGACCTGAGGCAGCAGCGCAAACAATCCCGCCTGCGATTCAACATTCTTTTCGAGGAACATTGCACGGTGGCCGCCTGCCTCGAAACCCTGGACGATCACCGCATCGCAGCCGCGATCCTCAAGCCATCTTGCCTCTGAGACGCTCGTTGCCGAAGACAAGATTTTGGTTCCCTTAGCCTTGAGCCGCTTCACAAGGTCATGAGTGGGAAGTCCGAAATGGAAGCTGACAACTTCGGGGCGAATCTCCTCCAAAAGTTCACACATTTCTTCATTGAACGGAAGTCGGAGTGGACTCTCTGCCACAGCATCAATGTCAAGTCCGAGACGCTCGTAATGCGACCTCAAAAAGCGCTTCCATCTATCCCTGGCGTCGTCATCAGGTGCCATCATGGTGTGACAGAAGAAATTGAGATTTAGTGGACGATTAAGCCCCTCACGAATGGCGCGAGCGCTCTCGCGTACGGCATCCGGACTGAGAAGCGCACATGCAAGTGACCCGAGCGCACCCGTAGAGGACACACTCCGTGCCAGTTCAACAGAATCCGCTCCTGCCATTGGGGCCTGAATCACCGGAATTTCAATCTTCAGCAAGTCGAGAAGACGTCTATTTGGCCAGCCACTCATGAGGACATTATCCAGCACTGCAACCAGAAATCCAGCGATGGGTGAACGAACTACCGTGCCTGAATTTCTGCTGTCGACTTCAGAGCAGCGCACTTATCGAGTTGGGGCAGCGGTCAAATTACGACCAGGCGATTTTGTGCTCGTCCAAGTACGCGATGAATCGTTGCCGACCGGGGCAGGCGGAAGTCTTACACAGCATCGGCCATGTGCTGGTCTTCATGCCTCGTGTTCCTGAGAGCCAGACGGGGAACGGCGTAGGCTTTCGCACAGATCACCATAGGCGTTTCCCGTCAAAGTGGAACGCTGATTCCTGGCGCGTCTTTCGCGATCCATTGCGGAATTCCTCAGAACGAAAGCCAACGACTGATCCCCCCAACTCGCAGGGTGGGCGCGTTATGGTATTCGGAGGTAGGATTTCGTAACCTGAGAGGAAATCGTCATGGGCAACACAACGATGCAAGATTCTCCGGAGTCCAGGAAAGCGGTCTTTCGAAAACTAGTGGATCTATATGCCGCCGGAGACGTTGCGGCGCTAGATCAAATCGTCGCGCCTAATTATGTCGGGCACCCGTCCGCGGGTGACCGCGATCTGGAGGGGCTCCGTCAGAGCATCCTGCACTTCCACAACCTTTTTATCTATACGAAGGACTCCTTTCGCATTGAGGATCAGCTGGTCGACGGCGAAAAGGTCGCTACTCGAATGACCGCCAATGTCCAGATACGAGAGACTGGGGAACCCGTTACGCTGCTGGGTATCAATATCGCTCGCATTGTGGACGGCAAACTGGTGGAAGAATGGAACACCTGGGAACAAACGAAAGCAACCGCAAGACTGAAACCATCCGAACTGAGTGCCTAACGCGACTCTGCAGTCCCCTGAGTCCTCATGCAGTAAAGAATCAGCAGTCAGGCCGTAGTCGCTCATCCGGGCAGCTTCGGACGAATTTCGGCCGAGGCGCTCTCCTGGCTCCAGAATGGACGGGCGACAGCGTCACAGGGACGCGTCGGCGACTTTGATCGCATCGTGTTCACAAATCCAGTTCACCTGGACATAGAACGGCCTTGCCTGACAAACGTGTCTGGTTGTCCCTTGTCGATATCAAGACGATGCACTCATTGAAGATTTATTGGTCCCTTCGCGCAGCCCTCCTACGGGAGGCTTTTGTGGGGGGAGAGTCGAACTATCCCGGGTGCCCAAATGCGATCCACCCGGGGCACCCACTTTCAGTGGAGGAATGAACAGGAGGCGGATTGAGGGTTGTGGTTTCCCGCTCATCCCCGCACGATGCATGGGCACGGTGGACCTGTGAGTGGGGATGTGATGTTTCTCACTCGTTGCGGGTGCAAAGGGACACTCCCCGGTGAGGCGTGACACCTGTCACTGCCTGGCGGACAGCAGCGGCTCGATGCTGGAACGCAACACTCAGGAGAATTTTTCCATGAATCCTTTTCGCGCATCTATGTTCGGTTTCGCCGTGCTCGCTTTTCTCTTTTCGACTGCGGCCCTCAAACCCGCCATTGCTCAGCAGGAAAAGCCCACGCATATTTTCCATCGTCTGATTCCAGCCGGGGATACCTGTGCAACCTGCCATAAGGCGATATCTGAACAATGGAAAGCCAGTCCGCATGCCGCCAACGGCGTTGAATGCACGGTGTGCCATGGCGAGACAACCGCCAAGGACTTTGCCGGCAAGCCGGGGTTGAGCACATGTGACACCTGCCACAGCGATCAGGTGGCACAACTGAAGTCTGATCCATTCATGAAGGGCAAGACGTGTGTGAGCTGCCATCAAGCGCACGCCTTTGTGGAGCACAAGAAGGCGGCAGCGGCAGACCAGAAATAGCAGTTTCCAGGCGCAGCATTCCGGCACTGCCGGCCGGTGCATCCGCGCTGAGCACTCCGGAAATGTGTCCTCGCGTGCCAAGGGAATGTACGACCGGTTGCCCTGAACAGCAGCAGATCGTGCGCCTGGAAAATTCTGCCAAACACCCTGATATTCCGCAAATACGTCTGCAGCAGCTAAGAGTCGGAGGCTGCCGGACTCCACTTCCATCTGTCTGTCCTGTATGGGCAAACGCGGAACGATCGGCCACGCAGGTCGCAAATTCGTGTGAATATCACCGGCAATCCCAATTTGCGTGATCTCTTCTGGACACCGACGAACAGGAAGTTCCCCGATTCCCCGCTGCTCATCGGATAGGTCCCAGGAAGTCAGCTTCCGTTGCCCCCCCTGCCTCATCTGGCGATAACTGGCCCATTCTCTCGTCGAGAGTGCTTTCCAAGTCAACCGCCGGATTATGTGGAGTTCGTGTTATGCAGCGTTGTGGGCGGGGATATGGGCCACCAGTTTTGGTGTGCAATGTACATCGGACATTTGCAATTCTTCAATGGTTTTGCCTCGAGTAATGGCAGCGATCAGCTCATCTGGAGGCATGGGGCGCCCGAGGAGAAATCCCTGCAGCGAATCGCATCCCAGAGAAGTGAGAAATTCCTGTTGGGCAAGCGTCTCCACACCTTCTGCGACGATTTCAAGGTTGAGGCTTCGACCGAGAGCGACGATTGCGGAGATGATCGCGGCGTCCTCATTTCCTTTGGCCAATTCGCGTACGAAGCCACGATCAATTTTCAGTTCGCCTGCGGGCAGCCGTTTGAGGTACAGGAGGCTTGAATAGCCGGTGCCGAAATCGTCGATGGAGATGCGCACGCCGATGGAATGGATTTCCTGCAGGATCTTCAGGCTGGTGTCCGGATCTCGCATGGCGGTTGTTTCAGTGACCTCAAGGATGAGAGAGGCTGGATCCACATCGTATTGCTGAAGTGCGTTTTGAACTGACTGCGTCAGACCCGGGTGATTGAACTGAACGGCCGACAGATTGACCGCGACGGTCCAGTCCCTGTGGCCGGAGCGCTGCCACTCGCTGATCTGACGGCATGCCTCATGGATGGTCCAGTCGCCGATGGGGAGGATCAGGCCGATTCTTTCAGCGAGGGGGATGAACTCACCGGGCGAGAGGATACCGTGCACGGGATGCTTCCAACGAATGAGCGCCTCAACACCGAGGACTGCGCCGGTTCTGGCATCGAATTTGGGCTGATAGTAGAGAACGAGTTCCTGGCGCGGCAGAGCGAGGCGCAGATCGTGCAGGATTCGCAACTGATGCTGGGCGTCGGCATTCATGGAGACTTCAAAGAAGCAGTAGGTGTTGCGACCCAACGCTTTTGCGTGGTACATGGCGGCATCGGCGTGCCGGAGCAGACGTTCGCCGTTGGCCTCATGGTCGTACAGTGCGATTCCGATGCTGGCAGAGACCTCACACTGGTTTCCGAGGATTTCAATGGGCATTTGAATCGCATCAAGCAGCTTGTCGGCCAGGTTGGCGGCATCGCCCGGCTCTTCAGCGTCGGCCAGAAGAACGAACTCGTCACCACCGATTCGAGCGACAGTGTCCCTTGCGCGCACAATCGAACGAATGCGCCGCGCTACTTCGATAAGCAGGAGATCGCCGGTCTGGTGCCCAAACGCGTCATTCACGTTCTTGAAGCCATCAAGGTCAAGGAAAAAGAGCGAGAACGGTTTTCCGCTTCGCTTTGCATTCTCA
The DNA here is from genome assembly GCA_963814335.1 of uncultured Acidobacteriaceae bacterium. Taxonomy (GTDB): domain Bacteria; phylum Acidobacteriota; class Terriglobia; order Terriglobales; family Acidobacteriaceae; genus Telmatobacter. The sequence continues at coordinate 871,832 of CAWFCO010000006.1, forward strand.
ATTTCCTGAGCGAGGCGATCTTCGAGGAGTGTGCGGTTGGGCAACTTGGTGAGGCTGTCATGCATGGCCAGAAACTGCAGTTCCTGATGAGCGTTCTCAAGCGATGAGGACAAGATGGAGGCGCGAAAATCAAGCATGGAAGCGATGAGCGCGATGGAGAGCACGCCAAGCGCGAAGACAATGATCAGCGGCGCCATCCAGTCGGAAGATAGTCCGGAACCGGACATTGTGCAGACCGTGTCTTTAGGAAACTGAGCAGCGGCCATGCCGGTGTAGTGCATTCCAGCGATGGCGATACCCATGACCACGGCTGCACCAGCTCGTAGACGCCTAGTGGTCGAAGAGCGCTTGCGCAGGCGAAAGGAGATCCAGAGAGCGGCACCCGAGGCTGTTACAGCGATGACAACGGAGAGAATCAACAGAGATGGAATGTAATGGATTCCGGGATGCATGCGCATTGCGGCCATGCCGGTGTAATGCATGGTGCAGATGCCGCCGCCCATCAACAGCGAGCCGAGGCTGAGCCGAGACCATGAGAGGCTCTCGCGGCAGACCACCCAGAGTGCAAATGCCGACGAAGCGATGGCAATGAGCAGGGACAATAAGGTGATGAGTGGGTCGTAACCCATGGGCACGGGCAAGGTGAAAGCCAGCATGCCGAGAAAGTGCATGGACCAGATACCGATTCCCATGGCGGAAGAGCCACCGAACAGCCACCACTGCGCGGCTCGGCCTTTGGTTTCCGAAACACGACGTGCCATGTCCAGTGCGGTGTAAGAAGCGAACATTGCAATCAGCAACGACGCCAAGACTAGCCAGATATTGTAAGTTCCGGTCAGCACCGAACCTCCCACAGCAAAAAAAAATCGAACCGATGAAGGTAGCCGCAGACCGTACCCCCTGCAACGTCAGGTGTGGTTCTGATCAATCCTGACAGTTATTAGCTTCCCATGAGTTTGGGATCGATTGCGTGATTTAAATCACTCTCAGGGTGCAACTTTCTGGTCACTTGAACTCAACTATGAAACAGGAATGGGCTAACTTCATTCTTGAGAATCTCTTCCGCGGCGGCTTGAAGTAGGGATGGGAATGTATTGTCAGTGGAATGGGTGTTTTTGAAAGTAACTTATCGCCTTGAGAATGGATGGTCTGAGTTATAGAAGATCCTGTTTGGTGGTTCCTCTCAGCAGTGATTTGTCGCAGGGTCGATTGATCTGCGTGCGCTTTGAGCATCAGGTGCTCCTTTGACCGGATTGATTCGCGCAGAGTGTGACTCAAAACACACTGACAGAAAGAGGCAAGGATTCGGCAGGATTGTGCATACGACATGAAGCAAATGCGCGTATATTTTTAAGTAAATTTGCTCGCTCTTTCGAGACGCTCCAGTTACGAGAGCGTCCGCTTCCCAAGCGAGACAGCGGGTGCTCGCACGATGCTTCGCTTTGTCTCGTTTTTTTCGGCCGTGCTTATGGCCGTTGGCGGTCCGATGCTGCCTTCGTCTCTAAAGGCACAGGATGTAGATCGACAGGCGCTCCAGAGTCTAGTCTCTAATCCGCTTCCGGATGGTTCTTCTTCCCAAAGCCCTCCCACCTTTTACAACCCCGACAATCTCTACGAGTACATGGATGGCGGTGCGGACATCTTTGTCCTGTACGGCATGAAGACCATGCTGCATCTTGATGCAAAGGCTGGAACGGTTGACGTAACCCTGGATGTTTTCGACATGGGCTCGCCGAATGCGGCATTTGGAATGTACGCAGCCGAACGCTCCCCTGAATACGAATTCATCCAAATGGGTGCGGAGGGGTATCGAAACACTGGCATCCTCAACTTTGTCCAGGGTCGCTATTACATTAAGCTGGCCGGATTTGGCGATGAGGCGGACGCAGTTCTTGACGCGTGGGCAAAGGCGCTTTCCGCGCGAATCGGGAGCGATACTTCCCTGCCCTCGATGCTGACCCATCTTCCTACTGAACACCGCAAGGCGCATTCCGAGCAATACATCCCCAACGATCCACTGGGACACAGGTTTCTCGGCCCGGCGTACGTCGCCTCGTACGAGTTCAACGGGCATGAAAGCAAGCTTTATGTGACTATTGCCCGCAACGCGGACGATGCTCACGACCGGCTCAAGCAACTGGAGGCTCATTTTGCCAAAACCGGAGAGTGTGCCGCCGCGCCTAATGTCGAAGCAGGAGCCATCAGAGGGAAAAACAGCTTTGAAGGAAGCTTTGTTGCGACGGTTCAAGGAAATTTTCTTTTTCTAGTTTTGAACCCCGTACCAGGCAGTGAACAGATTCTTCAGGAAGCCACCGCGAGCCTTCATTGATGGCGCGACGGTTCCGCAATTGAGCGATTTGGAGGATGCATGAACGATAGCTCGCGTAGAGATTTTCTCAAGACCTGCGCCTTGATAGGGGCCGCCATGAAGCTCGGGCCGTTCGCCGGGCAGGAAGCGTTGGCTGCAACAGCGGGTCCAGTTTTGAGCATTGCGCATTTCCGCAGCAGCCCGCAAAGCGCCGGTGCCATTGCTGAGGAAGCCCGCAGGCTGACGCAGGAAGCGGTGAACGGGCTTGGTGGAATGGGCCGGTTTATCAGCAAAGGCGACGTTGTGTGGATTAAGCCGAACATCGGCTGGAACCGCGTTCCTGAGCAGGCCGCCACGACGAATCCGGATGTTGTGGCAACACTGGTTTCGCTTAGCTATCAGGCCGGAGCGAAGCGCGTAATCGTCAGCGACAACTCCTGCAACCCGTCTGTAGCGTGCTTTGCGCGCAGCGGCATTCAGCAAGCTGCGCAAAAGGCGGGTGCGGACTGCTTCACTATGGAAGATCGCAAGTTCCGCAAGACGAACCTGAACGGTAAGGCACTTCCGTCATGGGAACTGTATGGCGATGTTCTGGGTGTGAACAAGTTCATCAATGTTCCGATTGTGAAACATCATGGGCTCTGCAAAGCGACGCTGGGGATGAAAAACCTGATGGGCGTTGCCGGTGGACAGCGTAACCGGTTCCATCAGGACCTGACGAACACGCTGGTGGATCTGGCGACCTTTATCCGGCCGACGCTGGTTGTGATGGATGCAGTGAGGGTACTGACGGCGAACGGCCCTGTGGGCGGCAACCTGGCCGATGTAAAACGCAAGGACACGGTGGCGGCCGGCACAGATCAGGTGGCAATCGATGCGTTTGGCGCCACTTTGCTGGGATATAAGCCGCAGGAGATCGGTTACGTCATGGAAGGCCATGCACGGCGGCTTGGAACCATCGACTTTGAATCACTGAAACCGCGCCGCATCGAGGTTGGGTAAGAGGAAATCAATGGCTCGTCGAAAGGCATCCTGGCAGGTTTGGTTGAGGCGTATCTCGCAAGCAGGGTTCGCTGCCCTGTTTCTCTACATGTTTTTGCAGGCAGAGTACCGACCAATTAATCGGACCGGAGACCACGTTAAGCTCTTCTTTGAACTCGACCCTTTGGTCATGATCTCGTCATGGCTCGCCTCGCACCAGGTCGCATCAGGGTTACTTCTATCGCTGGTGATACTCGGCCTGACTGTCCTGTTTGGCCGTTGGTTCTGCGGGTGGGTGTGCCCATTTGGAGCGCTTCATCAACTGATCACGAGCCTGAGGACTCACACTGCTAAACAAAAAATTGCCACCGACGGATACTCACGATGGCAAAAGACGAAGTACTACCTCCTTGGCGCGATTCTGGTTGCGGCGTTTATGGGTGTGAATCTGGCGGGATGGTTCGATCCGTTCTCATTTCTCTATCGTTCCACAACCTTGGTGCTCTATCCCGGACTGAATGATGGAACGGCCTGGATTTTCGGATGGATCTATCAACACGACCCAAGCCTGGGATCGTTCAAGGTCACCTCAATCTCAGAGCCGGTTTACGAGTTCCTGCGTCACAGTGTTCTACCGAATGCGCAGCCGTATTTCTATGGAACAGTTTTAATTGCGGTTGTCTTCTTTGCCGTGGTGTTGCTGAATCTGTACCGGGCGCGCTTCTGGTGCCGTTATCTATGCCCGCTGGGTGCACTGCTTGGCGTTGCCGGTAAGAATCCGCTGGTCCAGATCAAGCGCAACGAAGATGTCTGCAACCAGTGCCGGGTATGTGTGGTGGATTGCCAGGGCGGTGCGGACCCCGAAGCCACTGTCAACTGGAAACCGGCGGAATGCTTCTATTGCTGGAATTGCCAGTCAGCATGCCCGCATGAGGCTCTTACCTTCAGCATCAAGGTTCCGGGAGGCAAGCAATGAAAATACCGGCTCCGGTTCGATGGTTGAAGCACTTCTTCCGTCCGCCCAACGCGCAGGGGCTGGACTTGAAACGCCGGTCAATACTTGTGGCCGGTGCCGCGGGTGTTGGCAGCGTACTGCTGGTGCACACAAGTGCGCAGGGTGAAGATCGCACTTTCAATCCGGCGTTGATCCGTCCACCGGGCTCCGCTTCCGAAGAAGAATTTCTCAGCAAGTGCATTCGGTGCGGTGAATGCATGAAGGTGTGCCCCACGAATGCCATTCAGCCTGCTGTCACAGAGGGCGGCATTGCTGGGTTGTGGACACCTGTGTTGAAGATGAAGCTTGGCTATTGCGAATACGAATGCAACCTGTGCTCGCAGGTGTGCCCCACGCATGCGATCGAACTGCTGACTCTTGAAGCAAAACAAAAGATCAGAATCGGCACGGCGTTTTTCGATCGGAATCGCTGTTTGCCGTACGCCTCTGCGCGCACTTGCATTGTGTGCGAAGAACACTGTCCGACGCCCAAGAAGGCCATCTGGTTTGAGGAAGTGCAAGTGATGAAACCGGACGGCACTCTGACAACGGTGAAGCAGCCTCGGGTCGATCCAGATCTTTGCCTAGGCTGCGGTATCTGCGAAAACAAGTGCCCCATTACCGACCAGCGCGGAGTCTACGTGTCCAGCGTTGGTGAAACGCGCAATCCGAAGAATCAGGCGCTGCTCGACAGCTCCTTTGGTTACGGCGGCGAATGAAACAAGCCTCTGGGAGGAGGACTCCGATGAAAAAGGGATCTAAGTGGAATCGCAGGGAATTTATTGCCGTGCCCGCGGCTGCGTGGGCAGCGTCGCAACTGTTGGGTGGCAGCGCAAGCCTGCTGGGTGAGACGACTGTATCGGAGGATGCAACATCGAAATCCAAACTCATGGGCCAGCCAATTTATCGAACTCTTGGAAAGACCGGAATACGGCTACCGATTGTGAGCATGGGAGTGATGAACGCGGATGTACCGGGCTTGATTCCCCGCAGTTATCAACTCGGCATTCGCCACTTTGATACTGCTGCGCACTACCAGCAGGGCAGGAACGAATCGATGGTCGGCAGCATGATCAAAGAGATGGGGGTTCGCGATAAGGTCGTCATTTCCACCAAGGTGCTACGACCGGGATGGGGCCGGGGACCGGGCAACCAGACGCAGGCCCATACCTACAGTCCGGCAGAGGTGGAAGCCAGCTTCCATGAGGTGTTTGAAGGCAGCCTACAGCGCCTGCAGATGGATCACGTCGATATCCTCTACAACCATTCGGCAGACTCAGAAGCAGATATCAGTTCCGAAGGAACTCTGAAAGCGATGACATCGCTCAAGAAAGACGGGAAGGCACGCTTTCTTGGAGTGTCTTCGCATCGACCTGAGATGGCGCTTAACCTCGCCATGAAACTTGGTGTGTACGATGTTGTGCTGGTTCCCTTCAACTTCACTGTGGCTGACGACCGGGGATTGCTCGAAGCGATTGAGAGAGCCGCCAGCGCCGGCATTGGCATTGTTGCAATGAAGACACAAGCAGGAGGCGCCTCGCGGCCCGATCCCAAGCTTGGCAGGCAACTTACACCCGCGAGCCAGACGGCCCTGCTGAAGTGGGTTCTCCGTCACGATGCAATTACAACGGCGATTCCTGGCTTCACCACCTACGAACAGCTGGAACAGAATTTCTCTGTCGCTCCAAGCCTGGCGTACACAGCAGAAGAGAAGGATTTTCTTTCAGACAAGAGTACAGTGGCCGAAGCACAGTTCTGCCGCCAGTGTGGCCAGTGCCGTGAGGATTGTCCTCTTGGTGTGGATATCCCGACTCTGATGCGTTCGCATATGTACGCTGTGCAATATGCCAATCATGAATTAGCAGCAGCGACAATGGCTGCGTTGCCCGCCGGCAAGGGACTGAACGCCTGTGGTGAATGTTCGACTTGTGTTGCCAATTGTCGCAATTCCGTAAACATCGCAATGAAGATCAAGAGCCTCAAGGAAATTGCGTCCATTGGCCGCATGACCGCATAGAGAGCGACGCTTGCTGAAGATGCTGCACGGCGACCATTGAAATTGGCAAAGACCTCGGAAGTAGCTATCAGTCGAGACCGAGGATTTTGCGGTTGCGTGCCTTGTCGGTGGCGGCTCCGGCGAAGTCGTCAAATGCGCGCTCTGTGACGCGGATGATGTGGTTGCGAATGAAGCGCGCACCTTCCGCAGCGCCATCTTCAGGATGCTTGAGGCAGCACTCCCACTCGAGGACGGCCCAGCCGGAGAAGTCATACTGCGCCATTTTGGAGAAGATGGCGTTGAAGTCGACCTGGCCGTCGCCGAGGGAACGGAAGCGGCCGGGACGGTTGATCCAGTCCTGATAACCGCCGTAGACACCGGCGCGGCCAGTGGCATTGAACTCTGCGTCTTTGACGTGAAAGGCGCGGACGCGCTCGTGGTAGATGTCGAGAAAGGCAGGCGCGTCGAGCTGTTGCAGGATCATGTGGCTGGGGTCGTAGAGAATGTGGGCGCGGGGGTGGTTGTGAACTGCATCGAGGAAGCGCTCGAAGGTGAGACCGTCAAAGAGGTCTTCACCGGGGTGGAGCTCGTAGCAGACGTCCACGCCGCATTCATCGAAGACATTGAGAATGGGAAGCCAGCGGGCGGCGAGCTCGGCAAAGGCTTCCTCGATGAGTCCCGCCGGGCGTTGCGGCCAGGGGTAGAAGTAAGGCCAGGCGAGTGCGCCGGAGAAGGTGGCGTGGGCGTTGAGGCCGAGGCGCTGGCTGGCTTTGGCGGCGTACTTGAGTTGCTGGATGGCCCACTGGCGGCGGGCAGGCTCGTTGTTATGCGTGGATGCAGGCGCGAAGCCATCAAGCATGGCGTTGAAGGCAGGGTTGGCGGCGACAAGCTGGCCCTGGAGGTGTGTGGAGAGCTCAGTGAGTGCGAGGTTTTCGCGACTGAGAATGCCGAGGATTTCGTCGCAGTAGGACTGGCTTTCCGCGGCCTTCTCAAGGTCGAAGAGGCGGGCGTCCCATGAGGGGATCTGGACGCCGACGAATCCGTGTCCGCGGGCCCAGCGGGCCATTCCTTCGAGCGAGTTGAAGGGGGCTTGGTCGCCGGCGAACTGGGCGAGGAAGATGGCGGGGCCTTGGATGGTTTTCATTGGGTGCTCCGAATGTTTTCTACAGGGGCTAAAGCCCCTTGCTTCACTGATGATCCTTTTGGCACGACTGAAGTCATGCCCCTTTACAACTTTTTCCGGGCCTGAAGGCCCTTGCTGAGCTTACCGGGGCATAAATGCCCCTGCTCCCTCCGTGTTGCACTTGCGCGTAGCTAGAAGTCGACCCAAGTGCGGGTGCGGTTGCTTTCGATGCAGCGATCGATGAAGCGCATGCCGCGAACGCCTGCCTCGATGCCGGGGAGTGTGGGTGGGAGCGGATGCTGGTTGCCGTCCTTCCAGGCGATGAGTGCTTGCGCGAATTCACGATACAGCACGGCGAAGGCTTCAAGGTAGCCCTCGGGGTGGCCGCCAGGGAGACGCGTGACGGCGCGCGCGTCTGCGCCGAGATAGCCTGCGGCGGCGTGATGGATCTCTTCCGGGCCGTCGAGCCACTTGACGATGAGGCGATTTGGGTCTTCCTGACGCCAGTCGAGCGAGCCGTTTTCTCCGTAGACGCGAAGGCGGAGGCCGTTGCCCTCACCGGCGGCGACCTGCGAGGCCATGAGCGTGCCGCTTGCGCCGTTGTTCATGTTGAGGACGGCGTTGCAGTCGTCGTCAAGCGCGCGGCCGGGCACGACGGAGCGGAGGGTGGCGTTCATGGATGTGGTGCGGAGGCCGGTGACGTATTCGAGTAGATGGAGCGCGTGGACGCCGATGTCTCCGATGCAGCCGCCGGGGCCGTTGAGTGTGGGGTCCGAGCGCCACGCGGCCTGCTTCTGACCGGTGTTTTCAATAGGTTTAGAGAGCCAGCCCTGGAGGTATTCGACGGCGAATTTGCGGATGGGGCCAAGCTTGCCGCTGGCACAGAGAGCGCGGGCTTCGCGGACGAGCGAGTAGCCTGCGTAGGTGTGGGTGAGGCCATAAGGCAGATTGGATGAAGCGACGAGTTTTTCGAGTTCAAGGGCTTCGGCGTAGGTGGCCGTGGCTGGCTTGTCACTCATCACGGGGAAGCCTGCGGCGAAGGCGGCTTTGGTGACAGGCAGGTGGAGATGGTTGGGCGTGACGATGGCGACGAAGTCGATGGCGTCAGGACGCTGACGCTCGATGTCAATCATCTCGGTGTAACTGCCGTAGGCGCGCGCGGGGTTGATTTTGTAGGCAGCTGCGGAAGCTCGGGAGCGCTCGGGTGATTGCGAGAAGGCTCCGGCGGTGATTTCAATAAGGCCGTCGAGTTCTGCGGCGATACGGTGGACCGGTCCGATGAATGCACCGGGACCGCCGCCGACCATTCCCATGCGAAGTTTGCGAGTTTCAGCCATTGCGCGTGCTTGCTCCTTGATTGATCTGGCGCGCGGGGCTACCAGTCGGTGAGTGTGCCGTCGAGTTTGCGGTTGATAGGTAGATAAGCGCGTTGATAAGGATAGGTTGCGGCGAGCTTTTCGTCGAGATCGACGCCGAGGCCGGGGACATCACCGGGATACATGAAGCCATCTTTGAAGGTGTAGTGATGCGGGAAGACGGCGTCTGTCTCGGCGGAGTGAGGCATGTGCTCCTGTATGCCGAAGTTGTTGATGGCGGTGCCGAAGTGGAGCGCGGCAGCCATGGAGACGGGCGAGACATCGGTGGGGCCGTGGCAGCCTGTACGAACGGCATAGAGTGAGGCGAAGTCCGCGATTTTCTTGAGATGGGTGATGCCGCCGCCGTGAACCGTGGTCATGCGAATGTAGTCGATCCAGCGATTGCGGATGAGATCGTGCGCGTCCCAGATGGTGTTGAAGACTTCTCCAACGGCGATGGGCGTGGTGGTGTGCTCGCGGATGGTCTTGAAGTTTTCCTGCAACTCTGCGGGCGTGGGATCTTCCATCCAGAAGAGATGGAAGGGCTCGAGTTCTTTGCCGAGGCGGGCGGCTTCAATTGGAGTGAGGCGGTGGTGGCAATCGTGGAGGAGATGGATTTCCTCGCCGAACTGCTCGCGGGCCTTGGCGAAGAGCTGGGGGACGTAGCGCAGATAGGGTTCGGTGGCCCATGCGGCTTCAGATGGCAGGCCGCGCTCGGCTGGCTCGTATCCGCCGGGGCCTTTGGCGACGCCGTAGGTTGAGGCGAGGCCGGGAATCCCGCTCTGGATGCGGATGGCTTTATAGCCGAGGTCGATGTGATGAGCGACGTCTTCGAGCGCGTGGTCAAGATCCTTGCCGTTGGCGTGGCAGTAGACGAGCAGGCCTTCTCGGCTCTTGCCGCCAAGCAGGTTGTAGACGGGCGTGTTGAGGGCTTTACCTTTGATATCCCAGAGAGCAACATCGACGGCGGCGATGGCCGACATGGTGACGGGACCGCGACGCCAGTAGGGTCCGCGATAGAGATATTGCCAGATGTCTTCGGTCTGAAAGGGATCGCGCCCGATGATGCAGGGGATGATGTGGTCGGTGAGGTAGCTGGCGACGGCGAGTTCCCTGCCGTTGAGTGTGCCGTCACCGAGGCCGTAGATGCCTTCGTCGGTCTCAATTTTGAGAGTGACGAAGTTACGCCCCGGCGAAGTGACATTGACGGTGGCCCGAGCGATCTTCATTTTGGGGCACGCTCCATCGAGTTGAGATGACGACTACTGATTGACGCCGCTGGCGAGGAAACCGCCATCGACGGCGATGATCTCACCGGTAATAAAAGAGGCAGCCTCGGATGCGAGGAAAACGGCGGTGCCGGCAAGTTCACTGGCGTTGCCGTAACGGCGCATGGGCGTACGCATGAGCAGTTCTTCGCCGCGCGGCGTGCCGTTGATGAGGCTGGCGTTGAGTTCAGTGGGAAACATGCCGGGCGCGATGGCGTTGACGTTGACGCCCGTCTGGGCAAGTTCCACAGCGAGCACCTTGGTGAACGAGCCAACTGCGGCTTTGCTGGCCGAATAGGCCGCAACGCGATAAAAGCCGACGAAAGTGGTGAGCGAGGCGATATTGATGATGCGGCCATAACCGGCCCGAACCATGGTGGGGCCGAAGATCTGGCTGGCGCGGAGAGTGCCGTTGAGATTGATGTCCAAGACGCGCGACCAGTCTGCTTCATCGACTTCCAGGGTGGGCGCTTTGTGCGTGACACCAGCGGCGTTGACAAGGATGTCGACTTTGCCAAATTCCTTGAGGACGGCGTCGTGAACTGCCTGGATGGTTTCGCGCTTCTGTACGTCGGAGGTGAGGCGCAGTGTGCGATGTCCGCGCGATTCGATTTCCGCGGCGGTCTTGTCAACCTGCTCGGTTCGTCGCGAGGTGGCGACGACGTCGGCGCCTGCCTCGGCAAGGCCCAGTGCAATAGCGTGTCCCAAACCCGTGGTACCGCCGGTGACGACGGCAACGCGGCCACTCAAATCAAAAAGACTCTGGCTCATGGATGTCTCTCCAGGCGAGAAGCGTGCTGTCGATTTCTGAGAACTGAATCGTTTTGCTTCCGCCGAGAGCAATCTATCACGTTGGGGTGCGGACGTGATGCGATGTGAGGTGTACATACCGTGATTGTGGTGCGATAGAGTAGTTGTTTAGGTTGAGAGCCGAAGTAATTGAACGCCATGAATCGAATTGAGATTCCTGAAAAACCCTGCAGATGGGATTGCCTGAGCCTGGGCGAGGTAATGCTTCGCCTTGATCCGGGCGAGGGCCGCATATCCACCACGCGAAACTTTGCGGTGTGGGAGGGCGGCGGCGAGTACAACGTGGCGCGCGGACTTCGGCGCTGTTTTGGGCTGAAAACAGCGATTGCGACTGCGCTGGCCGACAATGCCGTGGGAAGGCTGGTTGAGGACTTCATGCTGCAGGGCGGCGTGGACACGCGGCTGGTGCAGTGGACGAAGTATGACGGCGTCGGCCGGATGGCACGCAACGGGCTGAACTTTACCGAGCGCGGGTTCGGCTTGCGCGCGGCGGCAGGCTGCAGCGATCGGGGAAATACGGCGATCAGCCAGGTAAAACCGGGTGATTTTGACTGGAAAGCGATATTTGGTCCAGCTAATGGGACACGCTGGTTTCATACGGGCGGCATTTTTGCGGCGCTGTCAGCCTCAACGGCAGACGTGGCCGCAGAGGCAATGGAGGCGGCGCGGGCAACCGGAACACCCGTATCGTTCGACCTGAATTATCGCGAATCTCTTTGGAAGGCCATAGGCGGGAAAGCGAAGGCGCAAGAAGTAAATCGTGCTCTGGTACGCAAGGTGGACCTTCTGCTGGGCAATGAAGAGGACTTCTCCGCAATGCTGGGCATTGAGGTGAAGGGCGTGAGCGAAGACTTTGCCGAGCTTCCAGTGGAGGCGTATGCGGAGATGCTGCGCGAAGTGGCAAAGGCGTATCCGAATCTAAAGATGGTGGCCAGCACATTGCGAACTGCGCATACGGCGAGCCGCAATGCGTGGGGAGCGATTGCGCTGTACGAAGACCAGATTGTGCATGTGCCACAGACGGACATTGACATTCTGGACCGAGTGGGCGGCGGCGACAGTTTTGCATCGGGCCTGATTTACGGAATGCTGGTGGGCAAGCCTGCGGAGTGGGCGGTGCGCTGCGGTGTGGCACATGGTGCGCTGGCAATGACGACGGCGGGCGACACGAGCATGGCAAGCCTGTCCGAGGTGGAGCGAGTGATGAAGGGCGGATCCGCGCGCATCGCGCGGTAAAGGAAGAGATGGCGGAGTCGATACAGGAACGGATTGAACGAGTGGGATTGATTCCCGTACTGCGGGCAAAGTCTGTTGCGCAGGCGCATGCGGTGGTGAAGGCGATGCTGGCCGGAGGCGTGACTGTTGTGGAAGTGACGATGACGGTGCCGAATGCCGTGAGCCTGCTGGCCGAGTTGAAGCGCGAGTACGGCAATGATGTGCTTCTGGGCTCAGGCACCGTGACTACCGCAGACGAAGCGAAGGCAACAATTGAAGCGGGCGCTGAGTTTGTGGTGAGCCCGAGCCTGCATGTGGATGTGATTGCGGCGACAAAGGCTACTGGCAAGGTTTCGATTCCGGGATCGTTGACGCCGACTGAAGTGATTACGGCGTATCGAGCTGGCGCGGATTATGTGAAGATTTTCCCTTGCTCCGCAATGGGTGGAGCGCCCTACCTGAAAGCGCTGCTGGCGCCGTTTCCGTTTCTGAAGTTGATTCCGACGGGCGGCGTGACGTTGGCAACGGCCGCGGACTTTCTGAAGGCGGGTGCGCGCGCACTTGGTGTGGGCAGCGACCTTGTGAACCTCACAGCCGTGGATGAAGGTAAACCGGAAGTGATTACGGAAGCGGCGCGGCGGTACCTGGACGTGCTGCGACAGACGCGCGGCGGAGCCGGGAAATAGAAGATGACAAAACTGCGCATTGCCGTCCGCGACTATTCCGATTTCACCACTGCAATGGGTGAGGAAGCCGCGGCATTCGAGCTGCTGAATGAGGGTCAACAAATTGAGATTGTTCCGATGGGGATTCATGAGCTGTACGAAGCGACGTTGACAAAGGGAGGGCTGCGCGACGGCTCATTCGACGTGGCGCTGCTGGTGACCGACTGGCTGGCGGAAGGAATGACGAGTGGATCTCTGGAAGATCTGGCTGCGTGGAACCGGCATGCAAGGTTAAGCGACTGGCCGGATGGTTGGGCGCACTCGTTGGTAAAGCCGCTGATGTTTGGTGAAAGACAGGCTGCGCTGCCGTGGCATGACGGGCCGGAGTGCCTTGTTTACCGGACAGATCTCTTCAACGATGCGAAGACGCAGAGTGCGTTTCGCGAGCAGTTTGGTCGCGACCTTGTACCGCCGACGACATGGGCGCAGCTTGAAGAGACGGCGCGCTTTTTTACGGATGCGGAGAACAACCTGTACGGGACGGTCTTTGCGGGCTTCCCCGACGGGCACAACACGCTGTATGACTTTGCGCTCCAGGTGTGGAGCCGCGGCGGCGATCTGACAGACGAAACTGGCGCAGCGAAGCTGAGTTCGCCAGAGGCCGAGGCGGGAGTGGAGTACTACAGGCGCGTGGTGCGCGATGCGACGGTCTGTCATCCAGATTCACCGAAGTTGGACTCGACGCAATCGGGCGATAAGTTCATGTCCGGTGAGGTGGCGATGATGGCCAATTGGCTCGGATTCGCGGCGCGCGCAGGGCGTCCGGGTTCGCAGTTGGCAGGGAAGGTTGAGATTGCACCGATTCCCACGGATGGATTGCATGAGCCGGTGTCGCTTTCAGTCTTCTGGGCATTGGCTATTGGATCTGGATCGGCGAATAAGGAGAGAGCGTGGCAGTTTTTGCGTTTTACGGCAGAGCCGCATCGCGACATTGCCCGCACACAGCATGGAGCCGTGGGCGTGCGTCTCTCAACCTGGCGCGATCCGGGACTGCAGATGCGCATTCCGGCGTATCGCGAAATTGAACAGATTTCCTTGGGGGCACGGCAACTGCCTGTGGGTGAGCACATGGCGGCCTTTGCAGCGATTGTGGATAAGGTGATGACACGTGCGCTCCAGACAGACGACAGCACGCGCGCCATCCTTGACGACGCGCAGAAGGAAGCGACAGAGAAAGGATTGAGATTCCAATGAGTACGCTGGAGAAAGGTTCGAGTGGCGACGCGTTTCGCCTGGATGGACGGCATGCGCTGGTAACGGGCGGCGCGAGTGGAATTGGCGAAGCAACTGCGACGGAGTTGGTGCGGGCTGGTGCGTTTGTCTGGATTGCCGACATCAACGTGCCGGCGGCAGAGAAGTTGGCGGAGAAGCTGGGCTCGGCAGAAGCCATTCATCTGGACGTGACGAGCATTGAGTCCATTGCGCATGCGGCCACAAAGCTGGAGAAGTTGGACATTCTGGTGAATAACGCTGGCATTGGGCACGTGGGGTCGATTGAAGCAACTGAGCCGGCGGATTTTGACCGGCTGATGAATGTGAACGTGCGATCGGTTTATCTGGTTACGCGCGGGCTGATATCGCATCTGCTGGCAGCCCAGGAGAGGACCGGAAAGAGCGGCGTGATTGTGAACATTGCCTCTGTGGCGGGACTGGTGGGCATTAAGCAGCGGTTTGCGTACTGCACGACGAAGGGCGCAGTGGTGGCCATGACACGGCAGCTTGCGGTGGAGTACCCGAAGACGCTGCGCGTGAATGCGATTTGTCCTGGCACGGTGGAGACGCCGTTTGTGGAGGGGTATTTGGATAAATTTCACAAGCACAATAAAGAGGAGGTGCGACTGGAGTTGCGCGCGCGACAGCCTGTTGGCCGCCTGGGACGTCCGGATGAAGTGGCGTCGCTGGTGCGGTATCTGGCTTCAGACGAAGCGGGATTTGTGAGTGGTGCGTTGATGAACATCGACGGCGGATGGACTGCGGCGTAGGGCCAGTTCCCTGCTCTGAGTTTTCTGGTTTACGCGAGAATCGTAAGTGAATGGCAGTTCGACTTGGTTTGGCTGTGGAGAGAAAGTGCGATGAAGCTTGTTTCGTTTTCCCGATTGAATGCGCCTGTGGGCGAAGGAACCATCATTCCAGGAGCGCTGGTCGACGATGGCAAACGCGTAATCGACCTGACGTATGAGGCGTCGCACTTCTTCGGCGCTCTGCAGGCCGTTCAGCACGGCGTGACGGAGGCAAATATTCATGCGGATGCGCCGTCCTACGGAATTGACGAAGTGCGGTTGCATGCGCCGCTTATGAACCCGCCGCGCGTGTTTGCGATTGGGCTGAATTACCGAGATCATGCCAAAGAATCCGGAATGGAGATTCCGAAGGTACCGGTTGTCTTCTTCAAGATGACCACGGCTATTGTGGGACCGGGCGAGCCGATTGTGCTGCCGAAGAACTCGACTGAGCCGGATTACGAGGCGGAGTTTGCGTTTGTGATCGGCAAGGGCGGCTATCGCATTCCCGCGTCGGCGTGGCGCGAGCACGTGTATGGCTACACGATTGTGAACGACGTAAGCGCACGCGATGTGCAACTTGCCACTTCGCAGTGGTCGATGGGCAAAAGTTTCCCGACCTTCTGTCCGATGGGGCCGGCGATTGTGTCGGCTGACGAAATTGAGGATCCGCATGCGCTGGATATCAGCCTGACAATTGATGGCGAGACGATGCAGCACTCGAATACACGGGAGCTGATCTTCAAAGTACCGGAGCTCGTGGAGTATATTTCGTCGATTACGCCACTGCTGCCGGGGGATATCGTCTCTACAGGGACACCGTATGGCGTGGGACTCGGGCGGAATCCGAAGCGATGGTTGAAGCCGGGTGAGAATGTGACGATCACGATTGAGAAGATCGGTTCCCTGACGAATCCGACAGTAGCCGAGTAGGCATAGTTCCCTGCTGAAAAGCCGCGCGAAGAGCGCGGCTTTTTTATTGGACGCAAGTCATCAACCGAGGGCGAGCTTGGGGTCGGCGGCAAGTTCTTCGGGATCAGGGTTAGCTCCGAAAAATGCATAGAGCGCAATGGCAATGAAACAGGCGAAGGGAACGAGGTAAGAAATTGCGATTCCTGCTTTGTCTCCAACCAAGCCCATGGCGAGTGGAACGATGGCACCGCCGACGATAGCCATGACGATGAAGCCGCTGCCCGTCTTGGTATGGGTGCCGAGACCTTTGACGCCGAGGGCGAAGATGGTGGGATACATCATGGACATGAAGAAACTATTGGCGACGAGGCAGCCGAGTCCGAGCCAGCCGGGGTGCAGGACTGCGAGCCCGCAGAGAACAGTGTTGGTGACCGCGAAGAGTCCGAGCAGACGCGACGCCGGAACATAACGCAGCAGCCATGAAGAGAAGAAGCGGCCCGTTGTGAGCGCCACGAGCGCGGCGGTAAGCCAGTAACCGGCTTCGCGTTCGCCGAGGCCGGTGAAAGTTTGTGTGTACGGAATTTGCCAGCTCCAGACCCCGACCTGCGCACCAACATAAAGGAACTGCGCGACTACGGCGAGGACGAAGTGACGACGACGCCAGAGGGGCTTTGACTCGTCACGCTCGAGCGTGTTGCGTGAGTAGTCAAGACCGGTGTGCGGAAAGCGCGTGAAGGCGATGAACACAGCCCAGAGCAGGACGAGGCTACCCAAAGCGAGATATGGCACGATGACGCGCAGCGTTTCCGAACGGAGATATGCCTGGTACTGGTTCTGCGCCTGGAGCGCTGCAACCTGCGCGGGCTTGAGTTCGATTCCTGAGAAGATAAAGCGGCTGCCAATGAGGACAGCGGTGATGGACCCGAGCGGATTGAAGGCTTGCGAAAGATTGACGCGTTGCGCTGCGGTCTCGGGATCGCCAAGTTGGATGATGAAGGGGCTTGCGCCGGTTTCAAGAAAGGCGAGGCCGCTGGCAATAACGAAGAGCGCCGTGAGGAAGAAGGCGTAATTCTGCACGAGCGCGGCGGGCCAGAAGAGGATGCAGCCGGCTCCATAAAGGCAGAGGCCGATGAGAATGCCGGTTTTGTATCCGGCGCGGCGCATGATGGCTCCCGCAGGCAAGGCGAGGAAGAAGTAGCCGAGATAAAAGGCGAATTGAATGAGGCCAGCCTGGAGACGGTTAATCTCAAACGACTTCATGAATTGCCGGATGAGGATGTCGTTGAAATTGTTGGGGACTCCCCAGAGAAAGAAAAGCGCAGTGACGAGGACAAACGGCACCATGCGGTCACGCGGAACCAGCGGCGCGTGATGGGATGAGCGGGGCGTAGTGTTGAGGCCAGCGGTGGGGTCAGTGTGCAAGTCGGAGATCCTCTTGAGATTGCAGCCGTGCACGGCAGACGGATTGAGGGAACGAGTTGCGTGCAGTGCACAGCACGAACCCTTCTACCGAATCGCGCGGGGTTCTGGCAAATGGTTGCGCGGTGCGAGACGGAAATCACGCGGGATACACTGAAGAGGTGATGGAACTCAAGGGACTCTCATTTGTAGGTACGGGCCGCGGCGCGGCCGGGCTGGCGGCCTTTGCTGCGATGAATCCGCAGGACGGCCAGGAGCTGGAGCCGAAGTACTTTTCCGCCAGCGTGGACGAGGTGGATGCAGCGGCGAATCTGGCGGCAGAGGCGTTTACGAGCTTTGCGCAGACCAGTGGCAAACAGCGCGCGGCATTTTTGCGGCGGGTGGCCGATGGTTTGGACGCGGCGAAGGAAACCCTGGCGGCGCGGGCGCATCTTGAAACGGCACTTCCGATGCCCAGATTACTGGGCGAGACGGGGCGCACGTCAGGACAGTTGCGGATGTTTGCGGGCGTGGTGGAGGAAGGCTCGTGGGTAAATGCGCGGATTGATCCGGCGCTGCCCGAGCGCACTCCTTTGCCAAGGCCCGATCTGCGCTCAATGCTGCGTCCACTGGGGCCGGTGGCGGTGTTCGGAGCGAGCAATTTCCCACTGGCGTTTTCAGTGGCGGGCGGTGATACGGCTTCAGCGTTGGCGGCGGGCTGCCCGGTGGTGGTGAAAGCGCATCCGGCGCATCCGGGAACGAGCGAGTTGGTGGCAGCGATTATTGCCGATGCGGTGAAAGCTGAGGGACTGCACGAAGGCGTATTCTCCATGGTCTTTGGCGCCGGTATCGAAACGGGAGCAGCACTGGTCCAGCATCCCGCGATTAAAGCGGTTGCGTTTACGGGCTCGCTGAAGGGCGGGCGTGCGCTGATGGATCTGGCTGCGGGAAGGCCGGACCCGATTCCCTGCTTTACGGAGATGTCGAGCGGCAATCCGGTTTTCATACTGCCGGGCGCGCTGAAGAAAGGGCCGACGGAACTGGCAAAGGGATTGTTTGGGTCGTTCACATTGGGCGCGGGGCAGTTTTGCACCAAGCCCGGGATTGTGCTGACACCGGAGCAGCCGGAGACGGGGGCGTTTCTGGCCGAGCTGAAGGAGCAGGTGGAACAGGCGCAGCCGTTCACTCTGCTGACGGCGGGGATTGCACGCGCCTATGACAGCGACTCGCGAGAACGCGGAGAGCGGACGACAGTTGCGGCAGACGCCGGTGTATTGGCGACTGAGTTTCAGGCGGGAGCGAAGCTCTTTACAACGACGATAGAGAAGTTCATCGAAGAGCCGGAGCTGGCTGAAGAGATTTTCGGACCGGACACGCTGCTGGTTGCGTGCAAGTCGACCGATGAGTATGTGCGCGCGGCGCAGGCGCTTGAAGGACATTTGACGGCGACGATTTTCGGAACAGAGGAAGACCTGGCGGCGTATGCGGAACTGGTGTACGTGCTTGAGCAGAAGGCTGGACGGCTGATCTTCAATGGCTTTCCGACGGGCGTTGAGGTGTGCCACGCGATGGTGCACGGCGGACCATATCCTTCGACGAGCGATGCGCGGTTTACGTCAGTAGGGTCGCTGGCGATTTACCGGTTTGCGCGGCCGGTATGCTTCCAGGGGTTTCCACAGGCGATGCTGCCGGATGCGTTGAAGGATGGGAATCCTCTGGGGATTCGGAGATTGGTGGATGGGAAGGCGGAGTGACGGGCGAATCCCTGGTAAAAGGAACTCGATGGCAAAACGGAAGGCCCTAAATGGACGCGTGGCGGCTAGGCGGATTCGCTCGCTGGAGAAGTCATCTTCTATATCCCTGACGGACGCAGTGCACCTTACTCATTTGAACGTGATTTGCCACTTCGTGCGTTGCTAGTCGGGTGATGAAACTGGTTTCCCACCTCGAACAGAGATTGAAATACTTCAAGCTGAAATTGGTGACACCGGTGATGATCTTAGTCGGATTTATGGTCGGGGAAGACGAAGGTATTTGTATGATTCACGAAGTTGAACTGAATCGACTAAAGCGAAATCCCCGCAGTGGCTCGGCTTCGAAAGGATGCACTAAAGCACTCTCGCAAGCCACTTCCCCGTGTGCGAGTGCAGATTCTGCGCGATGTCTTCCGGTGTGCCTTCGGCGACGATGTGGCCGCCGCCTTCGCCGCCCTCGGGGCCGAGGTCGATAACCCAATCGGCGGATTTGATGACATCCAGATTGTGCTCGATGACGATAAGAGAGCCGCCACCGTCAATGAGTTTGCGAAAGGCGGTGAGCAGCTTGGAAACGTCGTCGAAGTGAAGGCCTGTCGTTGGCTCGTCGAGAATGTAGAGCACGCGCGACGCCTGCGAAGGTTTGGCTGCGGCGTTGATGGAGCGCACCTGGGCCAGGTGCGCGGCCAGCTTGACGCGTTGGGCCTCGCCGCCGGAGAGCGTGGTGGCCGACTGGCCAAGACGGAGATAGCCGAGACCAATCTCGTCGAGGACAGCAAGTTTCTCAAGCAGGCGTGTGTGGCCGGTGAAGAAGCGGAGCGCCTCCTTCACGGTCATCTGCAGAACTTCGTGGATGTTCTTGCCTTTGTATTGGACCTCGAGGACTTTGGCCTGGTAGCGGGTGCCGTTGCATTCCTCGCAAGGGAGTTCGACATCAGCGAGGAACTGCATTTCGACCGTGACGGTGCCATCGCCCTCACATGTGTTGCAGCGGCCACCGGGTACATTGAAGCTGAAATGCCCAGGCGTGAGCGAGCGGCGCTTGGCCTCAGGCTGCGAGGCGAAAAGCTCACGGACGAGATCGAAACCCTTGATATAGGTGATCGGATTCGATCGCGGCGTGCGGCCGATGGGCGTCTGGTCGACAAGGACAACATCATTAAGCCGCTCGGTGCCGGTGAGCGATTTGAAAACGGCCGACGGATCTGCACCGTCAGTCTGGCCGAGTGCGCGCGCAACGGCGCGATAGAGCACCTGATGCACGAGCGTGGATTTGCCGGAGCCTGAAACGCCGGTGATGGCGACGAGCATGCCAAGGGGGATTTCGACGTCGAGACCGCGGAGGTTATTACTGTGAGCGCCACGGAGGACTAGCTTTTCGCGGCCGGGCGCGCGGCGGCGCGTGGGCACGGGAATGGCGATTTTGCCGGAGAGATATTTGCCTGTGAGCGAATTGGGATTCGCCTCAATCTCGGCCAGCACACCTTCGGCAAGAATTTTGCCGCCAAACTCGCCCGCACCGGGGCCGAGGTCAAGCAGATAGTCGGCGGAGCGAAGCACGTCCGCATCGTGCTCAACGACGACGATGGTGTTGCCCAGGTCGCGCAGCTCCTCAAGGATGTGGATGAGGCGCGCTGTGTCGCGCGTATGCAGGCCAATGGAGGGCTCGTCAAGCACATAGAGCGCACCGACGAGCCGAGAGCCCAGGGATGTGGCCAACGTGATGCGCTGCGCCTCACCGCCGGAAAGCGTGGACGAGAGGCGGTCTAGCGTGAGGTATTCAAGGCCAACGGCGTCGAGAAAACTGAGGCGCTGACGAACTTCGTGGAGGATGGGGCCAGCGATTTCTTCCTGCATGGGTGTTAGTTCAAGCGCGGCGAAGAAGTGGTTAGCTTTGGCAATCGTGAGCGCGGCTGCCTGGCAGATGTTGAGACCCTTGATGCGAACGGCACGTGCTTCTGCACGGAGTCGCTGGCCGCGGCAGTCCGGGCACTCAGCGTAACCGCGGTATTTGGAAAGCATGACACGCACATGCAGCTTGTACTTCTTGCGCTCGAGTTGCGCGAAGAAGCCGTGAATACCTGCGAAGCTTCCCTTCCCGCGGAGGAGGATTTCACGCGATTCGTCGCTGAGGTCGTGCCAGGGAACATCAAGCGGGATGTTGAGCGCAGCGGCCTGCTTTTTAAGGTCAGTGAACCAAGGGCGGTATTTGGGACGGTTCCAGGGATCGATGGCGCCGCCGTTGAGCGAGAGGCTCTTGTCGGGGATAACGAGGTTGATGTCGTAATCCACGGTATTGCCGAAACCCTGACAGCGCGGGCATGCGCCGAAGGGATTGTTGAAGCTGAAAAGGCGCGGCTCGGGCTCCTTGCCGGGGCGATGGCAGCTGGTGCACTCGTACTCGCCGGAGAAGCGGTGCCGGACTCGTTCAGCATTTTCGTCGCGTGGAACTTCCTCGAAGTAGACTTCACCGCCTTCGCGGTAGGCGATTTCGGCTGCATCGACGATGCGGGCGCGGCTGTCAGCGCTGACGACGATGCGATCGAGGAGGACGAAGACGGGGAGCGTGAAGTCAATATCGAGCAGAGACTCAGGCGTAGAGAACTCGTATATCTGGCCGCGCTGATAAAGGCGATTGAAACCGGCAGCGCGCAGCTCGGTAAGGCGGGCCTTCATGGCCTCGCTGAGTGGTTCGGCGGCTTCTTCAGAAGCAGGTTTCGCGGTGGATCTGGTCTTGCGCTTGGCGGGCTTTTTCGTTTCGGCGTCAGCGGGCGGCTCTTCCGACGCGTGGCGCACGGGAAAGAGCGCCTGAAGGCGTGTTCCTTCACCCAAGGCAAGGATGACCGCAGCAACTTCGTCGATAGAGTCGCGCTTGACGATGCCGTCACAGTGTATGCAGTGAACCTCTCCACAGCGCGCGTAGAGGAGGCGCAGGTAGTCGTAGATTTCGGTGGCCGTGGCAACGGTTGAGCGCGGGTTGCGCGTGGTGTTCTTCTGTTTGATGGCAATGGCAGGGGCAAGGCCGTCGATTTCGTCCACATCTGGCTTCTCAATGCGTTCGAGAAACTGGCGGGCGTAGGCGGAGAGCGACTCGACGTAGCGGCGCTGGCCCTCTGCATAGATGGTGTCAAATGCGAGCGAGGATTTTCCCGACCCGGAGACACCGCTGACAACGGTGAGCTTACCGTGGGGAATTGTGCAACTGATGTTCTTGAGATTGTGAGTCCGCGCTCCGCGAATCACAATCGCATCATTGGCTAAATTGGCCACAGTCACAGGGAGAAGGCACCGTAGAGAGATCTTTTTGACCGTTGCGCTATGCACCCAGACGGGCTCAGAGCACAGACAGCCATTCTTTATTATAGGGGGTCCGAATTTGAGTCTGCTGTACCGCTCTACCAAATCATGTTTCAGTGGGAAAGGCAGACACGATGGCGATCAAAAGCTAACGCCGCTCGCCGGACTGCGGTATGCGCTGAATATAGATGGTGCGGCGGAAGGGCGGTAACCACGCTGTATAGCACACCGGTGCGAAACCGGAGGGCTCAAGGCAAGACCTGGGTGGGAAGATGATGGTGTATTTAGCCTTGATGGAAGGAAGATAGGTTGCAAACCGGTATGCGCATGCCCCGGAATTTTCTTGATGAAGAATGGGCTGATAGGCTCCGGGAGGATTACTCAGGAAGGGATTGTTCACAAACCCCCTCCGTTGGATCTCAGTCCAACCGTCGTAATCGAGTCCAGCATAGAGTTTCTCTCGTGGAATACCCGCGGCGTTCAATCTAGCAATCGCTTTCAGGCGAGCTCTCTGCCAGGCAAAATAATCATGCGTACCGGCAACACCGACCATCGCCATAAGTACAAGTGTTGCGATCGAGACGGAAGCGAGCCCGGTTGTACGACGAGATACATCCAGACGATAAATCGGCAACAACGCAAGGGGGAGCTAATCCGAGGGCCCAACGGTCAAACATTTCTCCATGAGAGGCGCGCGGAAGAGTCAGGACGAGGTACGCTAGGCAGTAAGGAACGATTAGCCATATAAGTTGTCGCTCAACTTCATTTCGGCCAAGCTCAAGTGTTTTCACCTGTGCGCGAGACGACTCGTTCAAGGAATACTAGTGCGGCTAACGTCAAGGGAAGCAAGACTGAGAAGCTGACAAACAATAATGCTGGAGTTTGCTTTACCTGCAGCATTCCGGTAACAGAGTACCGCCCCCAAAGCATTGACGAAAACATGTGCGGAATCCAGGGGATTGGCCGACCGGCAGCCAAAATCATGAAAGAGACGATGCCTAGCAGTACAACGACAATTGCGCTCTTATTTGTTCCAAGACATCTTGCCTTTGTAATCCATGGAACAAGTACTGGTGAAAGGATTAGTAGCAAGCTGACGATAAATCCGGAGACCTCAAAAACCAAAAGAACAATTTTTGACCACACATTCACAGGAAGATCTGTGCTCAGATCGTTAGCAATCCAGTAGGGCTGTTTATGAAGCCAAGCCACGCAAACAAGAACTGTGGCAAGCGAAACGAGGCTGAAAAGAAGCACTGCAGTCAACACACGGCGCCGATGGCGAAGAAGCACGCCGCAGGCAGGGACCATCACAAGAGCGCCCAGCAGCCGGTCTGGCGAGCCGTGCCACCCAGAAGATTGACAACCGACGCAAGACCGGGCCATGCAATTATATGGGCGCCGATGTTGAATCGATTGCACGTTTGCAAAGGTATAGGCATGCGATCACTGCCAATAACCCGGGAATATCGGTCATAAAACTAACTGAGAGTGGTAGAAAAATTGGTGACAATGCCACGGTCAATGTACCGATCATCGCCCATTTAGCACATATGGCGAATCGTCCCAACACAATATAAAAAAAGACAATGCAGCAGAGAGACACAGGCACCATGGAGAGCTTCACGGCATGGAAGGAAAAGCCAAAAAGCTTTATAAACAGTGCGCCCCATAGGGCTTGCCATCCGAGCATTGGTGCGCCCCAGCCATTGAATACGATATGCCCCGAGCGGGCAAAAGTAAGGGTTGTTCCGATGTATGACCAATCATCGACGAATCCCATCTCGGCGAAGGGCCAAGCGATTGCGAGGCAGGCGAGATAGATGCCAATGCAGAGCAGTATGCCGCGCCAGACCGAACCTTTTTGCACTTCTATCTGGTCAATGCGAATGGGACTCAAGGAACTCCTGTTCCGGATGGCGATTTGGGCAAGCGTAAGCAGATCTTTTGAAGATGACGTACAGATAGTACCGGACGGCGCCAGTATACACAGCGGAAGCCATCGCGACGAAAGATGGAGAAAGTAA
Organism: uncultured Acidobacteriaceae bacterium; assembly: GCA_963814335.1. Classification (GTDB taxonomy): domain Bacteria; phylum Acidobacteriota; class Terriglobia; order Terriglobales; family Acidobacteriaceae; genus Telmatobacter. The sequence goes on from CAWFCO010000006.1 coordinate 895,995, forward strand.
CTAATTGATTGCCGTGGCCAGAATTTGGCTCATTCGCAGAGAAATCAGCCGAAAAGCGGGACCTTGCCCGCAGTCACAGAATGAAGTGACAAATCAAGAGGAACCGGGAAAGGGTCAAAGCTGATCTGTTCTGAGCATCCATGATCCTCGAATTTGGCGTTTGGCTGTGGAAGCCCAATGTTTCAAACATTCTAACAACCCCGCACGCGGAACAAGGAAATGACACTATGGGTCGGGTAGACATTCAGGCGGCGCGAACGGAATCGCGCGGGCGCTCGAAGACGAGTGCCGGGATGGATAAATCCGCATTGGCGAATTCCATGTAGCCCTCGACTTCCCTGTTCACAACAGACGACAACGAGAGAAGCGCCGCCGACGCGCACGCTGGGCATTGCGTTGCGCAATTCCCGACGTTCTCGCAATCCTGGCAAAGATAAGCGGACTTGAGGGGAAAGTACTCCATCATGATCGAAGTCATCCGGTCACCTGCCTGGGTATCTCTGGACTTGCATAGCCCTCACTCGAAAATTCGACCCCACAAGGAGCGACTAATGCATCTGTTGAATTTGACCTGCGCATGTTGGTTAGATGCCAAACAGCACAGGTTTGATTCGTTCCAGGATTCCAGCCTTTCCACCTTCGAGATTAAGAGAAGTTAAGGCCAATTTCTATTCCCCATTGGGTTGTTTTCCAGTCACCACTTCAACTGGGAGATTGTTACTTCTCTCAGCCTGCCAGCGATTACCAGTGGATTAACCGATTGAATCCACGCCCGCTCCGGGGACAGGCACGTTTGAGTGCTAACCGGGCAGGGCTAGCCACTGTGAGGTGCCAAGAACAACCGCTTTGTCGGAACGGTTGGCCGTGGCTGCAGCGGAAAGCCATTAAAGTGCGGCTGTCTGGCCGCCACAAAGGTTAGCGAGAATGCTTCACAACTTAGTCACCTTTTCTCAACTTCAGAGTATGGCGCACCCACGAGACGGGATGTGATCGTTCGCGACGAAGACATGGGCTGTCGTGATGACACGAAGGCAAGATCAAAGAACGTGAAATGCCCCGATAATCGTTGCATCCATGGCGGCTATCTGGGCCAGGATGATGATTGAGAGAGTGACGATTTCTGGCCAGCGAGTTTTAGGCGGACGACTCATTGGAAACAGTTCGATTACCGCCATTCCAGCCAAGACAAGGACGGGGAGGAAATAGCGTCCCTGCACTCCCAGAATCAAATTCTGGCCAGGATGCGAATTCATCAGATACATCGCAAACATGACAAGAAATGAAGCGACCAGAGTAATGGCAAAATGCCAAAGGGCAGATGAAATGGACCTTTGATCTTTGCCTCGACTGCCCAGTCTCCACGCGATGACGGCGCTTGCGAATGGCATTAGATAAAAGAGGTTCGGTTGCATCAACACCGACATCCATCCAAAAATGCCTACTGTCTCAAGGTATAGCCCGGCCAAATAGATGAGTCCAAGAGTGTGAGAGAAGGCATGGACCGCAATCATAGGTTGATGTAAGACGAGGTTCAACTGAACGGAGGGATGCCCGGTGCCGGACGTTGTTGTCATGATGGACCGGGTGAAGAGCAGCCAGGCAATAGCCACTCCAAGTGCGCTCGTAAGCAAAATTAAATGCGTTCGGAGTACACCGGCGACTTTATCTCTTTGGAAAAGACCTGGGATAAGTCCAGCCATGAGTAGTGGTGCGTATGGAGGTTTGATGGAGCAAAAGACTGCACCAGCGATTGCGGCTGTTAGCAGTTCCCAAGTTTTCCATTTTCCCGCCATCATCGCGGAGAGGGCCAGCGCCGTGAAGACGAATGCACAGCCAAGCATGACCGCATCTGGAGAAACGGAAGCGTATTGAAAGAGCGACATCGGCAAAAGTCCGACAATCATGACCAGTTCCGAAGCGACAGGCATCCAGTAGACGGCGAGGCCAAGAAGCCCCAGGACGGTCAGGCAATTGAACAGGCGGCCGATATAGAACAGGTACAGCGGGCCGAAGCCGAGAAGTCGTCCTATCGCAATACCAAGGATCTGCGGCAAATAAGGTAACGGGGAATAAAATGCTGATCCTGGAAACGCGACGAAGTGCCGCTTGGAACTTTGTAACGGAATGGAAGCGAGCTCCAGCGTTTTTGCGAGCGGCGCGGGGCCTACAGTGAGTGGCAAACCATGTGCTGCGTAGTCGAAGGAGCGCACCAACTCCGGCAGAGAATCCGGAATTGTCGCGCCTGAAATTCCGTTCTGAACCTCGGCTCGAATATGAAATTCGCTCAGCTCATAAGCCCGGTAAAAATGCTGAACCTCGTCATTCACCTGAAAGGGGGGTGTGAGGAGAACAAGAGGAAGGGATCCAATTGCGCCAAGTAAGAGTGTGAGCCATACGGGAGCCCTTTTGGCATTATTGAGAAAGGTGATTATGCGTTGCCGGCCCCGGCTACTCTTGTCAGGATAATTTTGCATAACCTCTTCGCTCTGGATCACCGTCGGCAGTTGACTTCAAAGCTCGTACATCTCGAAGCAATCTGTGCATTGCCATATTCGGTGTAGAGCCGATATCAAAAGCCAGGAATGACAAAAGCAACTGCACTCCCAAGATGATGGGAAGTGCGGCCACCATCACTGTACCGTTGGTTGCGGGGATGCCGGTTCCAATGCTTTCAACCCAGTGGTACACACCGAACGCGGTTCCGAATATGACGAAGCAGATTCCGGTAAGGAGTTCAATTGAAGCGACGGAAAAGTCCCGAAGGAAATAGTTTGAAGCGATGCGCTTGCATGTGTTCATCACGTGTCTGCCAAGAAATGGCCCTATCACGCGGGAAATCACAAGATTGCTCTCCTCGTCTGCGTATACAGCATCCATTGGCACGTCAACCACGTTTACGCGCAACATGCCCAACTGAAAGAGCATGTCGGACTCGAAGAAATAGCCGCGATTAATCTTGTGAATGGGAATCAGTGCAAAGGTGGATGCACTTATAGCCGTATATCCATTTGTCGGGTCGAACAGTCTCCAGTATCCCGTCGAAATTTTGGAAAAGAACGATAAGACGGCGTTTCCCAACAGCCGGATTCGAGGCATCGAGCGGAGTCCATCAACGTTAAAGAAGCGATTCCCCTTTGTGTAGTCTGCCCTGCCATCGAGAATTGGCTGAATCAAGTAAGGGATCCAGACAGGATCCATCTGCCCATCACCGTCGAGCTTGACAATGACATCCGCACCGAGACTCAACGCATAGTAGCTACCATTCAATACGGTGCCGCCCACACCCTGGTTTTGGAAATTTCTTAATACTGTCAATCTGGGATCGTGGTAATTCTCAAGTACGTATTGACCGGTACCTTCTGGACAGCAGTCGTCCGCGACGATGATCCAGTCAACCTCCGGCCCGATCCTCTCCAATAAGGGTAGGATGTGCGTCCGTACTCGAAAACACGGAATAACGACAGCAACTGACTGTCCCATTTGACGGTCTCTCAAATTTCAATCAACGTGCGGTTCGAACTTTGTTCCCTTCTGCGACCACGTCGCAGTATTTCTGCACGTACGTAGTCCAGTCCCGCAATGCACTTGGATTACCTTGCGGTGAAGATGCCCAAGTTTACCAAAGATTTAGCGGTGCGTTACGGAGCATAACCTGATCACGTAACTTGCTTGAAAACGCTTTTGACCCCCGACTGCAAACAATGTCATTTGGCTGGAACAATAAGCAAATGGGCCTGATTTGACCCCTCCACTTCATTGTCAGGCTTTGAGCTTGCGGTATCGCGACTCTTCAAAGTGTTCTCGCTGCAATTTGGAGATGGACAATTGGAGAAGTGAATTTTATTGTTCTCCCCACCAGAACAATTCTTCTGCTCCATTCAGACACCGCGTCAGTGACTGACACCCAACCATGTCTGCGCACGTCTAACTTGACGCAACAGCCGCTAAACTGATGGATGAGGGAAATGTGGTTCAAGTGCGTTTGGTTTTGATTGGTGTATTGGTGGGCATTGCGCCGCTGTGGATTGCGGCGCAGGTAGCGCCGACGCCGCCTGGGACTCGGTCTGCAATTCAGCAGCCGCTGGCAAAGCCAGTGGCCGATGCCGAAGAGGCGATCGCAAAGGCGGACTGGGCAACGGCCGAAAAGCGGCTGGACATGTGGCTGACTGCTCATCCGAGCGATGGGCGGGCACTCTTTGATGCGGGCTACGTGGCCGACCAGCAGAATCGCGAAGACGACGCGGCCGGACTGTATGGGCGGTCAGTGGCGGCTGCACCCAATTCATTTGAGACGCGGCTGATGTATGGACTGCTGCTCGCTCGACAGGGCAAGCTGAGTGATGCACGTACGCAACTGCTGGCGGCAACAACGTTGGACCCTGGAGACGCCGGACCGGCTTTGAAGGCGCGTGCGTGGCGTGCGATGGCGCAGATCGATAAGCCGGAGCCAGGTGGAACAGGCGATGCTTCGCAAGCTTCGACCGATTTGCTGGAGGCGTTGAAACTCAGTCCTGAGACCGATGAGGACACGCTGCTTGCAGCGCAATTGGCGGAGTCGCAAGGGCAATTTGATGTGGCCGAAGCGGCATTTCGGCGTTTGCTCAAGAACAACCCCAAGTCCTTGGGGGGCGAAGAAGGCCTGGCTCATCTGCTACTGAAGCAGAAGAAGTATGACGAGGCGGAGACACTCTTAAGGGCGGCTCTGATACAGAGACCGAACGACCCGGCGCTGACAGCGCAACTGGCGACGGCACTGGCAGCACAGAACAAGGCCGAGGCCCTACCTCTGATGGAAAGCCTGCATACTCAGCGCCCTAAGGATGAGGCCGTTACGCGGATGCTGGCCGATCTTCGGGCCCAGGCCGGAGACGTTGCTGGGGCGGATGCGCTGGATATACAACTGCTGGCGACAAACCCCGGTGACAACGGTTTGCTGGTTGACCACGGACAGAATTTGATCCGGCAACAGAAGTTCCGCGAAGCATTTGAGGTATTCACGAAGGCTTCTCAGGCTGATCCGGCCAATGGAGACGCCTGGAGCGGCCTGGCGTTTGCAGCATCCAAGACGGGACAACCCGCTATGGCGCTGCACGCACTTACGATGAGATCAAAATATTTACCGGAAGTTGCTTCGAGCTATTTTCTTTGGGCCATTTCGTACGATACTTTACGTGACAAGGCGCAAGCCGTTGTCTATTACCATCGCTTTTTGGACGCTTCCGGTGGAAAGATGCCGGATCAGGAATGGCAAGCCAGGCAACGGCTGAAGTTGCTTGAAAAAAGGTAGGTTTTTGTAGCAGTATTTCGACTTGTCCGCTTCAACCACCCCGGAGGTACCTCATGGGTCGTTTGGCAACGTCGATGGCAGTTGTGCTCCTAGCCGCCTGCGCACTCCCTGTGCGCGCATCCGACCCGGACTCAAAATCAATCAACCAGGAAACCATCAATGCGCTTGAAACTCGTCTGCATGAGGCTGAGCCGAGGGAGCAGTGCTATCTCTATGCCGAGCTGGTTCACCAGATGACCGAGGTGAGCCTGCGGCAGTATTCGGCTGGAGAGGTGGACAAAGCCAGTTCCCTTTTGCGCAAAGTACAGGAATTTGCGCAGAAGATTCACCTGACCGTGAACGACAAGGATAAGCGGCTGAAGAATGCGGAGCTTTTGCTGCGCCACTCAGCGTTCCGGTTGACTGGCCTGTTGCACGCGAGCAGTTACGATGACCGAGCTCTCGTGGCGCAGACGCTGGCCCAGGTGAACAAGGCGGATTCGGCTGCAATGATGCAGGTGTTCAAGCGCTAGACCTGAGCCGTGCGGCGGTTGCGCGCCGCCTTCATCTCTGACATGCTTTCCGGTAACCTGCGTGTGCCTTGTGTGCGCGCCAAGAGGAGTGTATGCGGGCCGCAAAAGCATTGATTCTAATAGCAACTGGTTTGACGCTGATGTTGCCCCTCTGTGCACAACGGAACAAGATAGATCCGCTGACGGGGCCGCAGATTGAGAAGATACGGGAGGCTGGCGACAATCCTCCGGAACGCGTGAAGCTCTACCGGGAGTTCATGCAGGACCATGTGGATGCCGTGAAAGAGTACGGCGCCAAGGGACACTCTCCTTCACGGGCGAAGAGGCTGGATGATGAGCTGCAAAGCGTGGCTGCTCTGGCCGATGAGTTTGGATCAAATCTGGATGTGTTCGACGACCGGAAGGCCGATATCCGCAAAGCTCTCAAGGACTTAAATGATGTGCTTCCCAAGTGGCAGGAAGTACTGCAATCGCTGAATGTTGAGTCAAGGTATGAGCTCTCGCGGACAGACGCAATTGCGAGCCTGAAAGATCTGGCCGATCAAGCCTCGGAGATGCTGAAGGACCAGACGAAGTATTTCGACGAGCACCCGGACCAGAAGGGGCAGCAGCGGTACGAGCCCAAGAATTGAGGCCCAAGGGTGAAATTGCCGGATAGACCCGGCAATTCTGCGGAGTTTCCCGCCTGTAATGTCCAGTGGATTTGGGATCCCAACTGGTGATGGAACAAAGTTGTCAGGTTTATCCAGTGACAGAAGTGCGATTTGTGCAGTCTATTGTGGGCGCAAGCGTTGCGGGAGGTCTGCACTTAAGCGAAATTTGCTCAAATTTGCCCGAATTTAAGGTGTCACATTTGGGCTTACCTATATCGTTGGTGCGGGTACGCCCAAAAGTGACGATATTTCGTCACCTGCGGTGCGGCAGAGGCTCACTCGTCATCGCAGGAGTCCATAGCTTGGACTGGACCTGTCCCTTCACCCCGAAAGGCAAGGGCCACATCTCAGGGATCCCGCGTGATGAGCTCTGGTTTGGGGAACGCCAATTGGGTGCCTGGGTTTGCATCTCTTTGATGTGGGCCGCACGAGAGTGTTTGCCGCTACCGACAGGTCGAAAGTTACCCCGTCGCGGCGGATGATCGATTTGGGCTGTTGGCCTCAATCGAGGCAGTCGGTAAACAGAAGCCGACTTATCGTTACTTAGGCCACTGATGCATGACTATGCCGCTGGTCGAGGAGCTTCGTGAAATTTCAAATCGCAGCGACCATGAGCGATTCAGTCAATCGAAAGTCCATGAAGATGGACACGGGTGCTCTGTATGAATCGATGAAGGAAAGCTTTGATGATGGGATGCCCCTACTCATCAGCCATGATCGGCACAGACCAGCCGGGTGGACTATACCAGCCGCAGTCTACCTAGAACCTGGCCTCACGCGGGTCCTCGCACAAGTCATTGAGCCCGAAACTTCCGAGGATTACTCGCAGATACAGCAGAGATGGAAGGGGTACATCGCCTCCACAATCCATGGTGTACCTCAAGAGTCCATCGTTCGATTGAATGAACTCTTAGGAGACAACGTGCTGACAGGTTCTGAAATCCCTTGGGATTCAGGCGCGCACGCTCTGCGGGGAGCAGGTCTCGCGCAGAGAGCATTCCCGGAACTTTTCGGGCAGATGGACAAGGACGGTCTGGTCCCATTCACATCTATCACCATGATCCGACCGGGCATATTTCAGATCGGGGATCTTTGTTTGTTCGCACACCACTTCATGCGCCGCTCCGAGAGCCCAGCCAATCATTTCAACGTAGAACTCTTGGGCTCACTGCACCAATTGGCCCAGGATTCCAGCGTGAATGTGAGAGTAAGGCTCGATCCGGACATGGTGGGATTGGCCGACACGGCTGCTCACGCGATGGAGTTGGATTACTGGTACGGGCCGAAATTCAATGAAGACCTGTCATCGCTCCAGACCGGAGTAACGGCACACACAGCGAACGAAAGTGAGCGGTACTACCACAAAATTTCCCGCACAGAATTCTGGTGGCAACGAAGGATCAAGGAAACGAGTTCGGAGCTCATCCTCGAAGCCGAGGAACTGCGCGATAGTGAGAGTGGTGTCGATCGAACGAAGCTGCACTGCCGTTATGTCCACAGCGTGATCGATGGAACTACGAACCGTATCGAACATCTTGATGGCTCAATACGAGCTTATACGCCGGAACAAATGATCACCCGTCTCGATGTCGATCTCAAACGCGCCGGTCGCCAGACCGAGTATACGAAGCTTTGGCGCGTCGATGGAACCATTGAGATAGGACGTTGGAAGACCCTGATTCATAATCACTTTCGGGATAATGCACTTGTTTCGGAATACTTTGGTAGCCAGAAGTCCAAAACGGACATCCGCGAGGAATTGGAGAAAACGGATGTGTTCCCGCAATCACTCAACTTCGACAAACGAGTTCCCTGGTTATGCGACGATGCGAGGTCGTTCCGCGTCTTGGTGACGCATCGGCCTGGCATGCTCGAACACATTCCGGAGGAACCTGTCGCGTTCCCATATATGTGGGCACAAAGCGAGAAAGCAGAATATGCTCTTTTCGATTTGCGAGCTGTGGAACTGATGAAAATTTTGGGGCGGGATGGCCATCGATTGACTTTCGCACCGAATGCGCGCTTCATGGCTTTCGACGATAACTATTTGCAGATGCCCATAGTGGTTCACCGCACCCGAGAGGCGCTCAAGCACACGACCGAGGCTTACCGCGAGCTTATGTCAAAAGTGAACGAGGTGGACCCTGCCTCCCCGGTGTTGATTAATCTTTCTCTTGCGCTCCCTGAGTACACGCTGTCCGTTTCTATCTTTGGGAGATGCACTGAGGTCTTAAATTGCTGAACCGAGAACAACCTTTTCCGTCGACGGAATCAGTTGCGGACTGGGTCAGGAATACCGCAGAAGCCATCGCGTCATTTGGCGAGGGTGTAGATACTGCTTTAGAGTATGTGCACCCTGAGAGCCTGAATTTATATCCACGACGGAAGATCGCACCGCTACCTGCAATTGCCGATGAAATCGGCGAGTCCGTGGCGTCCGGCCCGGTTGAGTCGAGAACAACAACCGGGGAAATGAACGAAACCGGTTTGGAAACTCGACAGGCGTATAAGGTGGCTTCGGCGAAGTGTTCGAATTGCGGAGAAGATTACCTCACATGCCCATGCAGCATTCTCTCTGAGAATGTGACTCCTCCCACTGTTGACCTCAGAGTCGCGTTTAACTACTGGGCTGCGGTCAAGCAGCAGAACTCTCAAGCTGGGACCTGACGAATCGTGCTAAGGAGGCCGAAGCCTTCGTAATTTCTAGACATCCGACTTGTCTACTACCTATAAACGTTAGCTTCCTATCGGAGCTGCCCGTTCAACGCGGCTGTTCTTGCAGAGTCTTTCTCCGGGCAGTTCCGATAGGAGCGTTTGCAGTGAGCCGGTGCGGTTTTCGGCGGACGCGGTGATCCGCCTATGGGATTTGAATCGGCTACAGAGGCCGCGGGGGAGCATAAATCTGTGCGAACGGCGCCCCATCGTAGCGGCACACAGGCTGGGGGAGCACGGGTCCAACTCTGCAACGGCCAGATTTCGATGTTTGCCGGAGATCAAGAAGCGAGTTCAGACATAGGTCCGCAAGCGGTGACTGAGCACCGGACATACAAGAAGGGTTGATCATCGTAGTGAGTGGCAGTCCGTCAGGAAGTATCAGCAAGGGACCTCCAGGTTGTTGTTGTGTGCGTGTCGATTCGGAAGTAGACTTGGGCGGCGGAGAGGCGTTCAACGACCGACATGATGCCGGAGCAGGCCGGGCATCGGTGTTCGACTCGGAGCGGTGGCTTAGTAACCGGAGCGTTGCCGAGCAGTGCGCGGCAACGCTCAAGTGCGGCACGGCGGTTTCGGTTGGCGAATAATCCGAAATGCCGGATGCGGACGAGCCCTCCAGGAAGAACATGGAGCAGGAAACGACGCAGGAACTCATGCGTCGATACCGTCATGATCTTCTGCTTGTTGCCGTGTGCATAGTCTCGCCAGCGGAATGAGACCTGATCGACGTTGATGTCGACGAGACGATGGTTCGAGATAGCGACGCGGTGGGTGTATCGAGCCAGGTAGCGGAGGACGTGTTCTGACCCTCCGAAGGGTGGCTTGGCGTAGACCACCCAGTCAGTTGCGAACAATCGCCTCAGGAAGTGCCGGAAGGCTTCGTGAGAAGCGATCTGTTGCAATGAGCCGTGGAACCTAAGCTTGTTGTGTCTGAAGAGATCTCTGAGAGCCTGAATGAACTTGCCGCGGAATACGCGGCTGAGCGCGACAACCGGCAGCAAGAAGCTGTCGGAGCCGCGTATCCACCTGGAGCCGTCCGCGTTCAGACCACCCGAGGGAACGATGTAATGAACGTGCGGATGATGCTCAAGGGCCTGTCCCCATGTGTGCAGCACGCCCAGGAAGCCGATCTCGGCGCCAAGGTGCTTCGGATCGCGTGCCAACTCAAGCATGGCTGCGGAACTGGTAGCGTAGAGCAGATCATATATAGCCCTCTTGTTGCCGAGAGCCAGTGCGGATAGTTCGTGGGGGAGTGTGAAGACAACGTGGAAGTATGGAACGGGCAGCAACTCCGCAGAGCGAGCCGCAAGCCACTTGGCACGCGCGTTCCCCTGGCACCTGGGACAGTGCCGGTTCCGGCAAGAGTTGTACGAGATGGCCTGATATCCGCAGCCGGCACACTGATCGCGATGCCCGCCCAGAGCAGCAGTGCGGCAGCGCGCAATAGCATCGAGCACCTTGCGATGAGGCCACGCAAGATGCGATCTGTACTTGTTCCAAAAGCTGTCGCCTGCTGTGTGGATGATGTCGGCCACCTCGAGGGTGGCACGGCTCATCTCTTGATCAGCTTCCTGGAACGCTTCACGTCATCGGGACTGGAGACGGCAATCGCCTCGATAGGACTGGCCACTGCCTGCAAGTGGCGGCGCGACAGATGCAGATACACCGCAGTGTCTGCCAACTCTGCGTGTCCCAGCAACACCTGGATGGTGCGCAGGTCAGCTCCGGCCTCAAGCATGTGCGTGGCGAAGCTGTGGCGCAGCGTATGCGGAGATATGCGCTTGTCGATGCCGGCTCTTTTCCGCGCCTCGTTCACGGCTGTCCAGACGACCTTCGTCGTAATGGGCACATCTGCACGCCAGTTCTTCACGGTGCCAGGAAATAGATAGGTCTTCGGCTTCATCCACCTCCAGTACTGGCGCAACGTCTCCAGCAGCTTGTCACTCAGCAGAACGTCGCGGTCACGGCCGCCCTTGCCGTTGCGAACGCGAATGACCATGCGTTGGCTGTCGACATCGGCAACCTTCAACTGGCAGAGTTCGGCGCGGCGCACGCCGGTCCCGTATAGCGTCATCAGCATGGCACGGTGCATCAGGTTGCGAGCCGAATCGATAAGCCGGGCAACTTCTTCCTGGCTCAATACCGTGGGTAAGGGCCTCTGGCGCTTCGGAAACGGAATCTGATCGTGGAGATAGGGTCGCTTCAGCGTCTTTACAAACAGGAAGCGAAGTGCTGCTGTTCGCCCCTCCACTGTTCCAGCGGACAGCTTCCGCTCCCGGAACAAATGAACTTGGTACTGGCGAATGTGTTCGGGGCCAAGCCGGTATGGGGATCGACCGAAGTATCTGGCGAAATCCTCAATCGCGTGGATGTAAGTCCGTATAGTGTTCGGTGAGTAGTTGCGACGCTGGAGTTCGTCCAGCATCAAATGGCGTAGTTGGGTCACAGGAAGCTCCTTGTGACCCACACACTACCCCAGATACCAAACTACTCGGAGGCCCACGCCGCAGCGTCCGCCGCGCAGCGGCTTAGTGCAAACGCCCTTCCCTTTACCGATCTTCATTCTTAAAGAGCGCCTCATCGCCAATGCGCTCGTTGAGCGTTTGGCTCTCTAATTTGTTGGCTTCTACGATGGGATGGGGTTGGAGCATTTCGCACCTTGTGAGGTTGAATCAAGTTACAGGCTGGGGTGGAGTGCGGGGGTGTGCTTCCCTGACCTAAACGCTGCGCGTTGCTACGCGTTTGGAATGGGACATCCGGAGATGGATGGCTGAGAGCAAGGTGCGACCGGCGCTTTATCTTGAACTGGGTTCTCACATCGAACTCGACGTCCGAGCGTGCAGCTCTCAATCGAGCGAGTTCGCGGGGCTCCAAGTTGAGCATGAACCCCGCGAATGAGAAATAGACGCCGGCGACGTTAATTCGTGCTCGTCCCCCAGAGAATACCCCTGCCGCTTCCGCTGAAGTAGACAGTGCCGAAGGTGCGCATGTCTCCGGTGACGTGGTCGATTCCGCCATACTGGTGAGCATCGTCATTGATCCTGATCCACGAAGCGCCGCCGTCGGTGGAGCGGTAGAGTCCCCATTGCGTGCCGATGGTGCCGGCGAGGAAGAGAGTCAGTTTGGACGAGCCGGGTGCAGCCTTTCCATATCCGAGAGACGTCGACTTCTGGACGCCGCTCACCGTAGTCAAGTACGGTGACGCAGCCGTGCCGGTGTTGGTGTAAAGGCCGCTGGCGTTTCCACCCGCCGTGAACCAGAGATCGCCTGGGGCGTCTGGCAGCGAATAGAGGGTTGGGGCGGCCGTAAACGGAGCCGCGATGGGCAGGCCGGTCTGAATCGTGAAAAAGGTCACGCCGTCGTCGATGCTCATGGTGAGGTCGCCGGTGCTCCCGCTATATCCGTAGAAGACGCCCGCCTTTGCACGATCGGCGACAACCTGCGATTGCGCCGGAATTCCTGTCGAGGCCGTCCAGGTCTTTCCTCCATCCTTCGAGTACCAGACCGATGTGGTGTCCTGGGTGGCCCAAACGATCGACGAGCCATCGGCCGCGATTGCGATTGAGCCGCCGCCCGTCTTTGTCCCGGGTGGCATTGCGGCGAAACCAGCCCAGGTGATGCCGCCGTCCGTTGAGAACACACCAAGCGGCGTGGCGCCATAGGTTCCGTCCGATGCGCGCAGCACGGTCGTCGGCGTGTTCTGCTCGAAGTCCATGGACGTGGGCATGGCCCGCGAAACCTGGTAGTTCCCCTGCGCCGGAGAGGCGGTAAGGTCAGTATGCGCGAAACCGTAAACGTCACCGATTCCGCTCAACAGAATGGTGTTTCCAGAAGGTGGAGCGAGCAGGACATTGGTGGCCGTCTCCTCGATGCCCTCGTCCTCGAACTTCCAGTCGACAATGCCCACCGAACTGGCGCTGGGATCGGCGTGCGTCAGATCATGTGTAATCCATAGGCCGCCGCCGAAGGTGTACATGGCGTGATCGGGGTCGAACGGGTCGATCGCAAGACCGGTATTCCAGTTGCCGGTGGAGACCGTTCCCGGCGCACCGACATAAGGCGCGTTTGTATTGCTGTGGGTGGCAAGATTCGGCGAATTCGAGTTGGGCAGGCTGGGGATTTTTTCCGAGGAAACGTCGCGCCAGGTTGCGCCATCGTCGGTGGAACGATAGATGACGTCGCCGGTCGGCCAATACTGGTTGAGCGTGCCGACCATGATGGTTCCGGGATGGCTGGGATCGACCGCGACGCTGCCATAGCCTTGCTGGTCCGAAGGGCCGCCTACGTTTACGGGCAGTGCGATCTGGGTCCAGGTTCCGGCGGTCCAACTCGAGCCTGGCGTGAATTTCCAGAGCTGGCCGACGGTTTCCCCATCCCCTCCTGCACCGTCGCCATAAATGATGTAGATGGAGCCATTGGGGCCGAGCTTTGCCTGCATGGGTGACATTGGCTTGGGGGCTGACGCGAACGACGGCTGTCCTGCAACTGCAGTCCATGTGCTCGACGTCGAGCCGCCGTTGGTGGTCACGTACAACCCCTGCGAATTGCCATTGAGTCCGGTGCCGGCGACGGCGGCATAGACCACGGGAGTGGCTGAGCCCGAGGAGCCGCTCGACTTGATGGGAAGTACCGATACGACGCCCATCGGCATGAACTTTCCTCCCCCTATCGAAACCGAAGTCACAACCGTCAGGCCGGGCGCCTGAGGCCAGGTGTCTCCCGAATCTGTCGATATCCGCAGGCCGTTTTGGCGCGTCCCGAAGTAAACGATACTCGGCATGTTGGGATCGACGGCAATGCGGTCTCCATCGCCGCGGCCAGGATTGTTTGAACCATTTTTGAAGTCCAGCGGAACGGTCTTAAACGTTGCGCCCATATCGTCAGAGATCAGCATTTCACCGTTTTTGGCCCAGGAGTCGGAATACAAGCCCACTGCAACGTAGAGCTTGTTCGGATCGGTCGGATCCAAGCCGATCGCGTCGCCGCCGTTAAAGAAGTTATCCGACAGCCAGTCGAGCAGGGGCACCCAATGCGTGTCGTTCGGTCCCCAGCGGTAGATACCTCCGATGTCAGTGCGCGCATACATCAGGTTCGGCTGCGTCGGATGGAAGTAAACTCCGGGGATATAGCCGCCGGCCAGGATCTTGACGTTGGTAAACGAGTACGAGGGCGAGCCGCCGCCCGACGACCCGCCCACTGTGAGCGTCACGCTGCCCGTTGCGGAATTGTAGTTCGCGGCATCGGTCGGCGTGAACGTTACGGACAAAGTCTGCGATCCGGCCGTGTTCATTACCGTGCCGGATGCAGGCGTGTAGGCGAACGTGCCCGGCAGGCTCGTACCGCCAAAGCTGGCTGTCGCGTTCAACTGGGTGGCGCTGAGCGCCGTACCTACATTGACGGGTGCCGGAGTACTCCAGCTAATCAGGGGCGTAGCTTTATTGACCGTGATCGTGTTGGTCGCCGTTCCTGCTAGCGCCTTTGTGGGATCGCTCGGGGTGAACGCTGCCGACAGCTTCTGCGAGCCCGCGCCAAGTACTGTCCCCGCGGCGGGTGTATATGCGAAGGTGCCGGGATAGTTGGCGGTAGCATTCAACTGAGTTGAGCTTAAAGCCGTCCCGTAGACAATTGCGGCCGGAGCGGACCATGTGATGGTCGGCGTGGCCGGCTGGGATGAAGTACCGCTTCCCCCCGCACCACCGCACCCGGTTAGGAGGAAGACGAGAGCAACAAGCGCGATTGCACAACGGCATTTCATGTTTCGATGACACTCCTGGAGCAGCTCGCGGCACTTGCGCCTGCGAGAGAGATAAAAAAGGCTTGCCGAAGCGCGAACTGTTTTCGGCAGGAAGGAAGGTACTGGTTGTGGAAAGAGAACTCGGAACTGCTGAGCGACTGTTGGACTTTCAACCTCGCCGAATCGGAGGCCCCCTGCGCGGACACGACGGTGCGTTATCGGTTCTGGTCCGACGGAGGCACTCCCACATTTGAGAAATCCGTAATGGAAATTGAGGTTCAGATGCTCCGCTCGCTGGCCCACGACTTCAATGGGGCTACCCCGAAGGAAGGCCGATGTGAATTATCGTGAATGGCGGGCACGCTGTGAAGTTTAATTCTGTACATCGAGGTACAGCGGTGTTAAATGGACGTACGCTGCTGATTTTGGTGTGATTTCTGCGCTCTTCCGAAAATGTTAAAGTCCAGCCCTCGCGATGTTAAACGCCGGGGACCGCTGTCGAGAGCCTTCAGAATTCGCTACACAAATCGTGGAGCGTGCGGCATGGCTTCGGCAGACGTGTTTCCGCAACCGCCGCTAACCTTCGTGCTCTCGGCAATTCAAGTTCGAACCTTCAGGAGCAGATCTCGGAACGGACCGCTTGTCACATCTACAGCTGCGTTCATAAGATTGGTTCAATCGCTGAGCTAAAGAATGGTTGAGACAGCCGTGCCAAATCCGGGCGAAGCACGACAAGTGATTCATCTCCAATGCGCTCGTTGAGCGTTTACCTGTCGAATTTGTCGGCTTCTTCGGTGGGATGGGGTTGGAGCATTTCGCACGTTCGAAGGTTGTTTCAAGTTACAGGTTGGGGTGGAGTGCGGGCACGTGCTTCCCCACCCTAAACGGTGCTCGTTGCTACGCGTTCGGGATGTGCACCCAGAGATGGATGGCTGGGAGCAAGGTGCGACCGGCGCTGCATTTCGGGGATTTTTGCTATTCTCCGAGATGGTGGCCATCGATCTGATTCCCATTTTTGAGCAGGAGTACAGGGCTTTGCGGCCGCGTGCGCCGATGCCGCCGTTTCAAGTGCGGTTCCGGCGGTTTACGTCACTGAATACGACGATCCGGCTGCGCGAGGGGTCGATACGGGTGAGCCTTAGCGACCTGCTGGAGGCGGCGCCGGAGAGCGTGCTGCGGGCGATTGCGCATATTCTGCTTGCGAAGCTCTACGCAAGTCCATCGACCCGATGCACAACGTGCGCTACAAGCGGTTTACGACCTCGGCCGCGGTGGTGAATGCGATGGAGCGGATGCGGAACCTTCGTGGGGCGAAGAGGTATTTTGGGCCGGAGGGCAGGTACTACAACCTCAATGAGGTGTTCGACTCGCTGAACATGCGGTTTTTTGGCGGGATGCTGGGGCGGCCGGAGCTGACGTGGAGCGAGGGGATGGCGAAGCGGTCACTGGGGCACTACGACGCGGCGCACAACACGATAGTGGTGAGCCGGGTGTTCGACAGGCCGTCGAGCCCGCGGTATGCGATTGAGTATCTGCTGTACCACGAGATGCTGCATTTGAAGCATCCGGTAAAGATGCGGGGGCTGCGGCGATGCGTGCACGGGCCGGAGTTCAAGGCCGAGGAACGACTGTTTCCGCAACTGCCGGAAGCGTTGGCGTTCATCAAGCGGCTGTAATTTTTTTCTTACCTTTGGACGAGTTTGGGGGATGGGATGAAATCCGTCGAAAAGAAGCGGTGTGCCTGGCCGGGCAAGGATGCGCTGTATGTGGCGTATCACGATGAGGAGTGGGGCGTGCCGGTGCTCGACAGCCGGGAACTGTGGGAGACGCTGATGCTGGAGGGCTTTCAAGCCGGCCTCGCGTGGATTGTGATTCTGCGCAAGCGCGAGGCGTTCCGTGCAGCGTTCAAGGGGTTTGATCCGGCGAAGGTGGCGCGGTTTGGGGAGAAGGACATTGCGCGGCTGATGGCCGATGAGGGCATTGTGCGGTCGCGCGCGAAGATTGAAGCGACGATTGCGGGGGCGCGGATTTTTCTTGAGATGAAAAAGGCGGGCGAGGATTTTGGCGCAGTGGGTGTGGGCGCTGGCAGGCGGCAAGCCGGTGATGGGGACGGGCGTTCCGGTGGCGAAGACGGAGACAGCCGAGGCGATTTCAAAGGCGCTGAAGAAGCGCGGGTTCAAGTTTGTGGGTCCGGTGATTGTGTATGCGTGGATGCAGGCGGTGGGGATGGTGAATGATCATGCGGTGGAGTGTTTTAGAAGGGCCGAGGTGCGTAGGGGCTAGAGGTCTTCGTCTCGTAACACGGAGCGGGTGGGGTCGCGTGGGTCTACGTGGACTTTAACGGTTTCGCCTTTGTAGGAATCGGCCCAGGATTGGGCGTCTTCTTTGTTGCCGAACCTCTTGCTGTAGTCGCCCATTTGCAGCTCAGGATTGCGGTAAGATAGGTGAACGTGGCCAGATAGTAGGAGAATTCGAAGTACAGATTTGGGTGACTTAATATCATCTGGAATAAAGCGACGCTCACAACGTCAATAACGGCGGAGACTGTTGGCCAGTTGCGGCCGTGCATGCGTTTAATCCAGTCTTCTATTGCGCCCCAGCAGAATGCTCCAAGAAGCACGACGACTACTACCAGAAAAACTACCTTGATCTCAAAGCCAGTGACGGACCGCCGCTAAGGAGAATACCGGCGTATTGACGGGATCATCGTCAGGCTCGATTGCGGATGAACTCTTAGCTTGCAAGAACCCGGCTTTGTGGTGCCGCGCCGGGTGCGGGGACTATTTCTAACGAACTCTATCATTGCTGAAGTTTGGGGGCTTGGTTTTGTGCAAGGGGAGCACCGAGGAAAGCAACTGCGGGGCCCTCGGGGCCCGTTGGTCCGTTCGGGATGACATGGGGTGGTGGGACGGTGCGTGGTTTCCCACTCATCGCTGCGCGATGAATGGGGCACGGCTTTTCTTGTGGTTGGGGTGGGGTCGATCTATCCCGGGTGCCAACGGCAAGCACATGTGCTCGCGGAAAGTTGTGGCGAGTGATTATCTCGCGCCGGCCCTGACGGGGCGGCGAATTTTAGGGGCGGCATTCCCAGGATTGCGCTCGCAGGTGCTCGCTTCATCCTCCACCCCGGCCTGGGCTATTTTCGCTGCGTCCCCACGGGACGCGACGGCAGAATTGGGATGATGCTTTCCCACTCATCGCTGCGCGATGAGTGGGGCGCAGCTTTTCTTGTGGCTGGGGTTGAGTCGATCTGTCCAATGTCCCAACAGTAGGGACATATGGGGTACGCGGAGAGTTGCGGCGAGTAATCTTCGCGCCGGCCCTACGGGACTGCGGGGCGGTCGGCTGGCCGGTTTCCCAGGGTTACGTCCGCATTCGCGGACTTCACCCTGGGCTACTTTCGCTGCGTCCCTACGGGACGCGTTGCCAGAGTCTGGAGCAGGGGATTCCTTCTCATTGCTGCGCGGGGGATGGGGCACAGCTTTTCTTGTGGTTGGTGTGGGGTCGATCTATCCCGGGTGCCCAAATGCGAGGCACCCGGGGCACCCACTTTTAGTGGTAGATCTCACATCCCAAAAGTGCTTTTACTCTGCCGGTAGTTCTATGCGGGGTGTTCTACGGCGGTGGTTTGGGTGGTTGCGGCTTCTGTGCGGTGGCGGGCGGCCCAGGCCATGATGACGATGCCTGCGGCTACGGAGCCGAGGCTGGCGAGCTGGGCGTTGGAGAGTCCGAAGAGGATTTTGGGATTGCGGCGGATGAACTCGACGAGGAAGCGGGCGAGGCCGCTGAGGACGAGGTATTCACCGAGGATCCAGCCGGTGGGGCGGTTTTTGGCGCCGCGGACCCAGAGGTAGACGCCGATGAGGATGTTGGCGGCCATTTCAAAGAGCGGGGTGGGCTGCACGCGGACGCCGGGGAGCGTGGGCTCAATGCCGTTGGGGAAGGCCATGCCCCAGGGCATGGTGGTGGCGACGCCGTAGCAGCCGTCTCCGGAGAGGAAGCAGCCGATGCGGCCGATGCCGTAACCGACGGCGGCGGCGGGGGCGGCGAGGTCAAGGGTGCGAATGGCTCCGATGCCGGCGCGCCAGCCCTGAATGAGGAGCGCGCCGATGCCAAAGACGAGTCCGCCGAACCAGGCGAAGCCGGCCGAATCCCAGAGGACGGCCCAGCCTTCTTCACGGAATTCGAGGGGTGTGTCGAGAACGTGCCAGAGTTTGGCTCCCACGATGCCTGCGACGACGGCAATGGCGACCATACCGGCTGCGTCGGCGTCGATTTTGCCGCGCTTGAAGCCGCGGTCAAGGACGAAGGCGGCGGCGACGGCGGCGAGCCAAAGCATGAGGCCAAAGGTGGGAATCTGATGGGGCCAGAAGGGGATGTGAATATAGGGCAGCATCTCTCTATTCAGTATAGACGCGTTTGAGAGCAATCCGGATGTATGAGCCGGTTCCGGAGCCAGGCGAAAGGACCCATTATTCACACGGGGGAGCTTTCACAAAACAAACCCTTTCAGCGATACTTGAGTTATGTCCACCACTACTTACCAGGGACTTGAGATTCTTTACACCCGCCAGCAGATCGCCGCGCGGGTTGCCGAAATGGGTGCGCAGATCAGCCACGATCTGGAGGGCGAGAAGCTCGTAATGGTGGGTGTATTGAAGGGCGCTGCGCCGTTTCTGGCAGACCTGTCCCGCGCGGTGACGGTGGATGCGACGTTCGACTTTGTGGCCGTGTCGAGTTACGGCAAGGGACAGCGCACGTCAGGCGCGGTAAAGCTCATCAAGGATCTGGATCATCCGATTGAAGGCAAGAATGTGCTGATTGTGGAGGACATACTGGATACGGGCCTGACGCTGGCGTACCTGCGCAAGCTGTTCCTGAACCAGCATCCGAAGACTCTGCGCATTGCCGCACTGCTGGACAAGCCCTCACGGCGCATTGAAAAGATTGACGCCGATTATGTGGGCTTCTCCATTCCAAATTTATTTGTAATTGGATATGGAATGGACTATGCGGAGCGGTACAGGAATCTGCCGGATATCTGCCTGATGGCTCCCGATCATCCGGAGTAAGGCGTGGAGTGAAGGGCGAGGAGAGGATCCTCAAGCATCCGCGCTTGACAGCGTTCCATTCACCGCAGAACTGCTGATTTCGTTTCGTATTGCATCCGTATGAAAGGTGTGCGTTGCCTTTGTGCGGTTGAAGAGGCACGGTCTATACTCGATTCCCGGCGAGGCGCAGGAGCCTGCCGAGCTGCGGAGTCCGAAGCAAGAGAGGAGACGCACCGATGAGTGCAATCACGCCAATTCGCGCAGAGGATGTGGAATTTGACCATGGGACATTTGATTCCGCGGGATTTGCCGCGGAGGCGATGTCGTCATGGCAGGCGATGGCAGCCGTGATTGACCACACTCTGCTGAAGCCTGATGCGACGCGCGAGCAGGTGGAGAGCCTGTGCGACGAGGCGATCCGCTACAAGTTTGCGTGCGCAATGGTGAACCCGGTGTGGGTTCCGACAGCGGTTGGACTGCTGGCGGGAACGGGAGTACCGGTTGGCGTGGTGATCGGATTCCCATTTGGCGCATCACTGGTTTCAACGTTGCGGCAAGAGGCGGCTGCTTTGACGCGGCTGGGCGCGAAGGAACTGGACATGGTGATTCCGATTGGCAAACTGAAGAGCGGCAATCATCAGGCGGTGGAACACACCATTCACGCAGCGGCCTCGGTGGCGCATCATCACGGCGCGATTCTGAAGGTGATTCTGGAGACGGCACTGTTGAGCGTGGAAGAGAAGCTGCGGGGATCGGAGATTGCGATTACGGCAGGCGCGGATTTCATCAAGACTTCGACTGGTTTCGCAGGCGGCGGTGCGACAGAGGCCGATGTGGCTCTGATGCGCGGGGTAGCCGGAGGGCGGTGCGGGGTGAAGGCTTCCGGTGGAATTCGCACGCTGGCCGACGCGAAGAAGATGCTGGAAGCAGGCGCGAACCGCATTGGCGCGTCTGCCTCTGTTGGCATAGTTCGGGAGCTTGGCGCTGAATAGCCGCAGCAAGATTTGTGGAGTGATTTTCCGTTCAGACAACGCAAGAAATGCCGCGCGGTACCTTTGCCGTTAACGGCAAGCACTACTTCCCTGCCCGCCTGATACCGAATGTCGAATTGCGTGCTGAGCAGTTCCGGTATGATTCCCTTCGACACCCATGAGCACTCCGCCAGAAGAGCGTACGACAGAACACGAGTTTGAAGGCGATTACAGGCCTGCAGACCGGGCGAACCCCTTTGCGCATTTGGATCCGGCAAATGTGCGCGTGGAGGCTGCCGACCTGACGTACCTGGTGCAACTGGCCGATGCGTTGAATACAACGCTTGACTTGCAGACGCTGTTGAACCGTACATCAGAACTGGTGCGGCAGATTATTCCTTACCGTATCTTTGCGATTCTGCTGCTGAACGAGCGAACACGCGAACTAAGGATGCGCTTCCAAATTGGACATACCCCGGAAGTGCAGCGCATGCGGATTCCTGTCGGCAAGGGCGTGGCCGGACAAGTGGCGCAAACACGCCAGTCTCTGCTTATCAACGACGTAACGCAGGCGGAAAACTATATCGAAGCCAATCCCGATGTTCGGTCGGAGGTGGCTCTACCGCTGATTGTGAAGAACCGACTGATCGGCGTGATGGATATTGAGAGCGAGCACGCCGACTATTTCCGGCCGGAGCACCTTCATCTGCTGACGCTGACGGCCTCGCGCATTGCGCAGGCGATTGAAAATGCGCGGCTCTATGCGCGGGTCTCGCGGCAGGCTGAAACGCTGCAGGTATTGAACGAGATTGCGGCGGAGCTGACGTCGATTCTTGAGCTCGATCCGCTGCTTGACCGCATTGGGCAACTGCTGCGACGGCTGATTGATTATCAGATGTTCAGCATTATGTTGCTGGACGAAAAAGGTGAGACGCTGATCACACGCTACGCGTGGCGATTCGGCTATTCGCACGCGCCGATGCGGCGGATTCCGGTGACGAGCGGACTTGTGGGCGCGGCGGTGCGCGAGTGGCGACCCATCAATGTGCCCGACGTGAACAAGGACCAGCGTTATCTGCCGATGAATCCTGAGACGCGATCGGAACTGATTGTGCCGTTGTTCCAT
Source organism: uncultured Acidobacteriaceae bacterium (assembly GCA_963814335.1). Lineage (GTDB taxonomy): Bacteria > Acidobacteriota > Terriglobia > Terriglobales > Acidobacteriaceae > Telmatobacter. The sequence goes on from CAWFCO010000006.1 coordinate 918,041, forward strand.
AAAGGACGCGTGATTGGCGTGCTGGACCTGGAACACACGCGAACGAACTTCTTCAACCAAGAGCATCAGCGCATGTTGACGACACTGGCCGCGCAGATTGCGATTGCGATTGAAAACGCCCGGCTCTACCAGGCGGTCCGGCGACAGGAGCGGCAGCTGGAGCGAGATATTGCGATGGCACGAGAGGTACAACTCCGATTGCTGCCTTCAAAACCTCCGGAGGCAAAGAACGGAGATGTGGCATCGCGCTTTTTGCCTGCGCGAACGATTGGCGGCGACCTTTACGACTTTGTAGAGTACGACGAGAATCGAACGGCGATTGTATTGGGCGACGTGAGCGGCAAGGCAGCACCCGCAGCCTTGTTTGCCGCACTGGTAAGCGGCATCATGCGGTCCGCGGCCCTGCAGAAGCCGGGCCCGGCGGAGATGCTGGCGCAGTTAAATGAGTCCCTGCAGGAGCGCCGGCTTGAATCGCAGTATGTAACGATGCTGTTTGCGCTATGGAATGGCGAGACACGCACACTTCATGTGGCAAATTCCGGTGCGGTGCAGCCGACAGTTTGCCGGGGAAGCAGCTCCGAAGTGGTACAGGCAGAGGGATTTCCACTTGGACTGTTTCCGGGCGCCACGTATGACGAGATCGAGATCAAGGCGGAACCGGGAGACGTAATTCTCTTCATCTCCGATGGCATTACGGATGCTGAGAATGCACAGGGCGAGCAATATGGTCAGGATAGGCTGTCGGCGTTTCTGTGCTCACAGCGCGGACAAAAGGCCGATACGATTGCCCAGGCGATTCTTGACGACGTTACGCGCTTCCAGGGCGAGCGTGACCGATTCGATGACGAGACGATCATCGTGCTTCAGGTAAGTTGATGGTTCGGCGGCCTATCCGCGGGACAGCTTTTATCCGGCGTTGAAGAGAACCAGGTCGGCCCAGGCGATGGCTTCACTGTGACGCTGCAGCAACTGGTCTTTGCTGATGCCGCTGATCTTGACAATTGCATCGCACTGATCCCAGAAGCCCTGTTCGTGATAGGTAATCCAGTCAAGTAAAAGCGACTCGGGGCACTGCTGCCCGAGCAAGACGCTGCGCGTATGGTCGCGCAGGGGAAGAGTCTTGACCAGTTCGTCCATGCTGATGCGCAGCATTGCGGGAAACATGCTGATGAGGCCAATGAGGTACTGCTCGGCGGCGCTTTGCCCGCAAAGGCCCGCGGCTTGTTCGCAGAATCGCGCGCGCTCCATGGAGATGCGGAGGATTTCAGAGGGCTGGTCGTTGTTGAACTCCGCAGCGAGAGCCATGGTGGCGAAGCGTCGCGCGGTGTTTTCTCCCAGCAGTAGAAGCGCGGATTTGATGGAGGTGACTTCCTGCCGGGTGGCGCAGAGCGGTGAGTTGACGAGGCGCAAGAGCCTGTAAGTAAGCGCGGCGTCGCATTTGATCAGCTGGCTGAGGCGGTCATTATCCGACGAGTCTTTTTGCAGTTCCTCGAGGATTTCAAGATGCACCATGCGGTTGGGTGGAATCTTGTGTACGGGTAGCGTGTCAGGGTGAAAGAGATAGTTACCCTGGAAGAATTCAAATCCCTGTTCACAGCGCTCGCGGAATTCGCGCTGTGTTTCGACATTCATTGCAATGAGACGGACACGGTTATCCCTGGCGTGAGCGGTCAACTGAATTCGATCGGATGCAGTCATGCGCTCGGCGTCAACCATCACGTAATCCACAAAAGACCAGGAGGGCGAGTCTTGAGGTGGGGCCCCTTTAAGGGCTATACCGTATCCGTTGTCATGCAGGTGGCGCATGAAATCGGTGCCTGCCGATTGGAGATCGTCTGATTCAACCTCGAGTACGGTGTACGGAGCGGGCATTAATTGAAGCCAATCTTCGCAAAGACAATCTCCATCGATTGCCGAAGCGGGGCATTTGACGAATGCGGGCAAACCACGCGACATGATTTCGACTTCAATGCGCGAAGATCTGGAAGTGATGTTCTCTGCCCGGCTAGACCCAGTGCCGTTGCCCGCTGGAGGTTCCTCCCAGAAGCGTAACTGGTAGGCATGCACGCGATTCAGGCTATCAAGAATGGGGATGCGCGCGGCTGAGACCGGCGTGTAGTGTGTGGAAGACTCCGTCATGCTCTTCGTCGCTCCTTCGCGCATCGTGATTCGCACCTGCCCGCTTTCCTTATCGACCCGGCGGCAGAGAAACTTGAGCCAATTGCGTTGCGGAAGAAAACACATGGTAGATATGCGTTTAGCCACTCCGTATGCCTTTTGATTCGTTACACTGGAGGGTAGAATTCTTCCCCGGAGCTTACTGTGTACGCCTCTCAAGAACGCACCATTCGCCCTGCTCGGAACGTGATGGGCAGCCTAAACCTTCCTGGCGACAAATCCATCAGCCACCGCTATGGAATGCTGGCCGCATTTGCCGAAGGAACTTCGCGCTTTGCGAACTTCTCCACGGGAGCGGACTGCGCCTCCACGCTGGCCTGCATGGAAGCTCTGGGTGCGCAAGTCAAGAAGCTGGACGATGGCAACGTGGAAGTGACCGGTGTGGGAGGCAAGGTTACGCCGTCAAAGAAAGCATTGGATTGCGGCAATTCCGGAACGACGATGCGTTTGATGACCGGTCTGCTGGCACCCCAGTGGGGTGGATTCACTCTTGTTGGCGACTCTTCCCTTTCGCGGCGGCCGATGGAGCGCATTCGCGCACCTCTTGCCGCAATGGGAGCACAACTGACACTGACGCTGGGTCATGCGCCGATCATGATCCAGGGCACGAAGCTGAAGGCGATTGACTACTTGACGCCGGTGCCGAGTGCGCAAGTGAAGACATGCGTATTGCTGGCAGGATTGCAGACTGAAGGCACAACGACCGTGCGCGAAAGCGTGCGCACACGCGACCACAGCGAGCTTGCGCTGCGAGCCTTTGGAGCGGAACTTACACGGACAAAAGACTCGGTTTCGATTGAAGGGCCGCAGACTCTTCATGGGATTGAGGCCGTGGTGCCGGGCGATATGTCTTCGGCGGCATTCTTCCTCTGCGCGGCCGCACTGTTTCCAGGGTCGGCGCTGGTACTGCACAATCTCGGGATGAATCCGACACGCTCTGCACTACTCGATGTCCTGACTTCACTGGGTGCGGAGATTGCCGTTCTGAATCTGGAAGAAAAACATGCTGAACTGGTGGGCACGGTGCAGGTTTCAGGACCTGCGGGCGGGCTGCGCTCGACAGAGATCAGCGGCGCCCTCTCCGCGCAGCTGATCGACGAGCTGCCTGTGCTTGCGGCGATTGCGCCGTACACTTCCGGCGGCATTCGGATCCGCGATGCGCACGAACTGCGCGTGAAGGAATCTGACCGGATTGCCCTGGTTGCAAAGAATCTGCGTGCGATGGGCGCGGAGTTGAAGGAATTCGAAGATGGGTTGGAGATTCCCGGTGGCCAGTCGCTGCACGGGACGCTCATCGACTCGGGAGGCGATCATCGGATTGCCATGGCCTTCAGCGTGGCAGCATTACGGGCGAGCGGGGACACTCTGATTCAGGGAGCGGAGTCTGCTGGAATCAGCTTTCCGGAGTTCTTCGATCTGCTGGATAAGATTGGCGAACGCTGAACCTTTCGTACATCGCGAGACTGAAAATCAGGGCGTATGGTAGAAGGCGTAGTGTTTGTTGCTTCGCAGAAGGCCGTGCTTTGCGTTCTGTGTTTTGATGATTGCAGGACGGCAGTGTGCGGCTAATCCCAATGAAACTCTTGTAAATTCACGCATTCACTGCGTGACGGGATTCTGCGTGCGCAACGAAGACGGTATTTGCCGCCCTAGCGAATGAGAACGGAGGTTTGAGCCGCGTGCAAACCGACGACAATCCACGGCTGGTTCTGGATGCCGTTGTACTGGGTGTGTGCGGAGGCCTGAGCGCACAACTTTTCATCTGGATGCTACGGCTTTCAAGCCACTTCTTTCTGGGGACGCTGGCAGGTTTTTATCCACCGGGCTTACCGGCCGACGGCGGCGTACTGAAGGAAGCCATTGGGCCCTTTGGACTGTGGCTGATTCCACTGGTGACGACGCTGGGCGGTCTTGTTTCAGGGTTGCTGGTGTACAAACTGGCGCCCGAGACAGAGGGACACGGCACGGATGTGGTGGTGAAGGCTGTGCACTGGACAGGCGGCACCATCCGCGCTCGCGTGGCACCCATCAAGATGATTGCTTCAGCGCTGACCATCGGATCAGGTGGTTCGGCTGGACGCGAGGGGCCAACCGCGCTGATCAGTGCCGGTGTGGGATCTGTATACGCAGATTGGCTGCACCGATCGACACGCGAAAAGCGATTGATTGTGCTGATGGGCATGGCGGCGGGATTGGCGGCTATTTTCCGTTCGCCGATTGGTACGGCGCTGTTCGCCGTGGAAGTGCTGTATGGCGGAATCGAGTTTGAAGCCGAGGCGCTGCTTTACTGCATGCTTTCATCTGTTGTGGCCTACATGGTGAATGGCAGTTTTGTGGGCTGGCAACCGCTCTTTGTGGTTCCCGCACAAATTGCTCCAACGGCGGTGGTGGATTACGGCTGGTTCGCGCTGCTGGGGATCGCCAGCGGTGTGGTGGCCACGGCGCTTCCGGAGATTTTTTACCGCATTCGCGATGGCTTTCTGGCGTTGCGGATTCCGCCATGGCTAAAGCCGGCTTTGGGCGGGCTGGGTCTTGGCGTCATGGCGCTGGCTGTGCCGGAAGTGCTTGGCGGAGGATATGGGTGGATTCAGGAGGCCATCAACGGGCAGCTCGCGCTCAAGCTGCTTGTGGCGTTGCTGGCGGCGAAGATTGTGGGCATGGCGTTGACGGTTTCCTCCGGCGGATCAGGAGGTGTGTTCGCGCCCAGCCTGTTTACTGGCGCCATGCTGGGCGGGGCATTTGCCGCGGTGGCGCATCGGCCCGCAGCCGGGCTTGTGGTGGTGGGAATGTGCGCGGTTTTTGGCGGAGCGGCTCGCGTGCCCGTGGCAACGCTGCTGATGGTGGCGGAGATGACGGGTGGCTATCAACTGCTGGTGCCAGGATGCCTTGCCGTGACACTAAGCTTTCTGGTGCAGATGCGGCTATCAAAATACATGAAGTACGACAGCCTGTACGAAGGCCAGGTGGTGGGCAGAATTGACTCACCCGCACACCGCGCCGAACATGTGGCACTGGCTCTGGAGATTTTAAACAGCGGCAATGTCGCTCTGCCGCCACAGTTGTCGCATCTGCATCTGGCGGCGCTGTTGCAGTCGGGCATTGCGTTGGATTTGCCCGGCAATGACCAACTGACGGCCGGCGCGCTGAAGCCTGAGAGCCCGTGGGTGGGCAAATCAATTGAAGACTGCGCGCTGGATAAGTCCTCGCCAGGAGCAAGAATTCTGGCGATTTTGCGCGGAACAACGGTGATTACGCCCCATGCACGGACGATTTTGCTGCCGGGCGACAGGTTGCTGATTCTGGCGAGCAAAGAAGCCCAGGTGAAATTCAATGACAATCTGGCTTCGCCCTCCGCGGCGATGCAGAGGAGCAACCCCTAGTCTCTTGCGAGAAGGTGACAAGCAAAAGGGCGGAGGCTTAGGCCTTCGCCCTTTCAGGATATTGCGCCATTCCGCTTTCTACTTGCTGGAGGGCGGCGTTGTTGTGGGTTCGTTGCCCTTGGGAGCGGGAGTGAGGCCGGGAACGACCGGCATGGTTGTGATCTTTCCCGTGACCGCATCACTGAGGTTGATGCCGTAGTGCTGCAGCGTGGTGGCCAGGACCTGATAGAGACCGGCGCGATCTTTTGCGTAGGCCGCATGTGCGGAGATCAGATTGTTTTCCGCGGTGGCCAGATTGCGCTCCTGGAGAAGTACATTGGCCGTGGTGGAGGCTCCAAGCTTCAATTTCTTCTGTTCGGCATCCAAGCTCTGCTGTGCATAGTCGCGTGCGGCGACGGCAGAATTGACCTGCGCACGGTCATTGGTGAGCGCGTACTGCGCATTGACGACCTGCATGCGGATGCGGGTATAGAGCTGCTCGAGGTAGAGTTCGGCCTGACGATACTCAATGAGCGAGCGCGCCTGATCAGCCTGTGCCGTGCGGTTGCGCAGTGGGATGTTGATGGTGAAACCGACGCCCTTGTTGGGAGCGGACAGGTTGAAGGAATTCTGCGCCGCAGTTCCCCAACCGGTGCTTACGCCCGAGTTACAGGCGTTTCCATTGAACGTAGAATCGCAGTTCGGATTGATGGAGCCGGCGATACCGGTGCCGCCGAGGAAGCCGTAGACGTCGAAGGTGGGCAACAGGGCATTGCGTGCGCCTTTGAGGGTGATGGCATCGTTCTTGAGAGCGAGCACAGCTTGCTCGAGCTCAGGACGGCGCTTGAAGGCTTCTTTCACGAGGGCATCAACCGGTTCCGACTCTTCCGGCACCACTTCAGTGCTGATGCGATCAGTGGGGATGACCGGAGCCGATTCCAACGCGGGGTCGTTCAGGTTGCGCGCGATGGCCTGCTTGATGATCTGCTGCTGATATCGCAAATTGCTCTGCGAAATGATGAGCGCCTGTTTGTCGCTGGCCACATTGGCGTCGGCGTTGACTACGTCGAGCGGCGCCATGGTGCCGATCTGCAACTGCTTGCGCGTGTCCTGATCCAGCTTCGTGCTCTGGTCGAGCGCGCGCTCTTTGGCCTGCACGTCCTCATAGGCGCTGACCAGCCCCCAGTAGATGTTCTCGACCTGATTGACGGTGTAGAGAATCTGCTGGCGGAAGGCCGCGTCCGTGATGCGGCGATCGTTGATGGCCTGATAGACAAAGCGGCGATTCACAAAGATGCCCGCACCCTGCAGCAGATGCTGGGTGAGCTGCAGGCGGAAGTTGGAGGTCAACTGCGGACTGTACAGCGTAATCGGATTCGACGTGGTGGCGTAGGTGTTGTTGAAGTCGAACTCAAGGTTGGTGCCTGTGGGCAGCCCCTGTGTGACGGCAAAGTCGTAGGTGTTTGTGGAGCTCGTACCACCGGTGAAGAAGTTGGTGGATGGCTGGGTCTGGCGCTCGAACTGGATGGTGCTAGCAACGTTGGTGTCGAGCTTGGCAGGAGCTGGTCCAGCGCCGCTGGTTGTTAGGACAATGCCATTGGTGCCGGCGGCCGCGCCACCTGCACCGCCTGTTGTGCCGCCGGGGCCGCCACCAGCAACCGTAGAGGACGAGGTCCCGCCTTCAGTATTGGTGACAACGCCGGAATTGACGCCAAGCAAGGACGAGCCGGCGCGGGCACGCAGGAGATCCGTATCGGCGATGTCCAGGTTGTAGCGCGCAATGGCGATGTCGTAGTTGTCCTCAAGGGCGAGAGCAATCGCGTCAGACAGGCTGAGGTAGATTTTGCCGTCCTTGACTAGATTGGCCAGCCTAGGCGAGTTCTCAAAGTTGGCTTTGGGAATGTTTGTGGAGCGATACCAGTTGATCGGGCCGGAGACAAATCCGTGGGATGGCTTACTGAAATCGCGCGCGGACTGGCGCATGTCAAAGGGCTCGGTCTGAATCGGGGCCGGCGCCGCAGGTAGATTGGAGGCGGCCTTGTCATTGGGGGTGGTCTGCGCCTGCTGGGCCAAGCCGAAGGGCATGCAGGAAGCGAGAGTCAAAGTGGCCGCGGCCAGGGCGCGAAGCCGGCTCCCCACATTCTCAATCCTGCGCCGCGAGGCTTCAGGGCGTTGGATGAACACACGATTGCCGAACAAATGCATGATTCCTCTCCACGAGTTTTTAGGCATGTGGGGTGCCATTAGTAAGAGACGACCGGGAGCGCGCCCCGGACGCAGAATTTCTTTCGCTTCAGCGCGATTGAAGTCATTCCTGGAGCGCATTGCCCCCGTTCCTGAAACGAATACGCTGTGGGATCGTTTTTCGTTCCCTATTTGGCGAGGGCCAGCCGGCCCAGACCGCACGAAAACCTGAGTATATCCCACTCCATGGTGGAGATTTGGACGCAGATGGGTCAATTACCCTGTTAACGAGCATGGCACCTGCATGAAGAATCTATGGACGAATTGAAACCAGCCGCGAAAACGCAGAACTGGAAGGCGACTTTGGCCTACGACGGCTCCGATTACAGCGGCTGGCAGGTGCAGCCGGGCGAATCGACGATTCAGGCGGAGTTACAGGCGGCGCTGGGCCGGATTTGCGGGGAAACTCCTCTTCCGCAAGGCTCGGGGAGGACCGACGCGGGGGTGCATGCGCTGGCACAGGTGGCCAGTTTTGCGCTGCAAGCGCCGATTCCGGCAGAGAATCTGCACCGGGCGCTGAACAAGACCCTGCCTTCGGCAATCCGCGTGATGGAGGTGCGCCGGGTGGCGGCAGATTTTCATGCGCGGCACTCCGCGAAGGCGAAAACGTACGAGTACCGAATTTATCGGGGACGCATTTGTCCACCGACGCTGGCACGTTTCGTGCACGCGTGCACCTGGAAGATGAGACAACAGCTGCTGGATGAGGCTGCTGCGGCAGTGGTTGGGGAGCACGATTTTACGAGCTTTGCAGCGACGGACGCCGATGAGGCTCAGCGGCTGCAAGCTGGAGGAGAGTCCAAGCCTGCAGTGCGGCGGATTTTCTCATCACATTGGGATGTGATGACCAGCGAAGCGGGCGACTTGCTGCTCTATCGCGTGCGGGGGAACGGCTTCCTCCATCACATGGTGCGGAATCTGGTTGGGACGATATTGGAGATTGGGCGCGGGCAGTTCCCTCCCGGCGCAATGAAGGCGATCCTGGAGGCGCGGTCACGATCAGCTGCAGGTCCAACGGCGCCTGCACGCGGATTGTTTCTGCATTCGGTGGAGTATGGAGAGGCGGACGCGGAAGTGGAGTGAGACGCAATGGCAGATTCGGCGCATGTTCCAGACTTGCATCCCTTGATACGTACGGCACTAAGAACCAGGAACCTCAAAGCCCAGCGGAATCGAGTGCCTTCCATTCCCTGCTACCCTGAAAATACTGCATGGCACTCTTCTTTCGCACATCGGCTTATTCACGCGTGACGGCTCTTGCCGCACGACGGCCCGTGCATGCGGCATTTGCGTGGTTGCACAACAATCCGAAAATGTTGATGGACTGGCAGGCAGAGCTGGTGGCGATTCCTGCGCCACCGTTTGGCGAAGATGCGCGGTCGGCATGGATTGCCGAACGATTCAAGGATACAGGTCTTGAAGAGATTGGGACGGATGCTCTGGGCAATGTGACAGGGCTGCTTCGAGCCTCGGGACTGCCACGGGAAAGTACCGGTCCAGTGGTGGTGGTGTCTGCGCATCTGGACACGGTGTTTCCCGCGACAACCGCACTTACTCCCCTTCTGACGCATGAAGATGGCTGCTACAAGCTGGAAGCTCCGGGCGCATGTGACAACGGCGCGGGCGTTATTGGCATGCTGGCACTGGCGCATGTGCTGAAGTCCGCAGGCGTGGAACTGGCTGCGCCGCTACTTTTTCTGGGCAATGTGGGCGAAGAGGGCGAAGGCGATTTGCGCGGAGTACGGCATTTCTACGAGCAGAGCCGATACGCGAGCCGGGTAGCCGCGCATATTGTGCTGGATGGGGCCGGCGCAGAGTCTGCGGTGACACAGGCGCTGGGGAGCCGGCGATTTGAGGTAACGGTGACGGGACCGGGTGGCCACAGTTTCACAGATGCCGGAACACCGAATCCGATTACGGCACTTGCGAGCGCACTAAGCCAGTTGGCTGAGATACCACTGGCAACCGAATCGCGCACAACGCTGAATGTAGGAACGATTCGCGGTGGCACGAGCGTGAATTCAATTCCTGAGAGCGCGACAGCGAGCGTGGATTTTCGTTCGACCAACACCGCGGAACTGACGCGACTGGAGGTTGTGCTCCATCGAGCCGTGGAAGACGTGGTCGATGCGTGCAACGCACGCGCAAGAGAATCGATGGCCCGATTGCGCGGCACGCTGGGCTACTCGATCAAGACAATTGGCGATCGTCCAGCCGCCGTATTGGCGAGCGACTCGCCCATTCTGGAAGCGTTACGCGCGGTGGACCGACACCTGGGAATTGCGACCGAATTGCGACTGGGATCGACGGACGCAAATATACCCATCGCGCACGGGCTACCTGCGCTGTCCACAGGCGCTGGGGGTGAAGGCGGCGGCGCGCACACGGTGGCCGAGTGGTACACGGATCGGCGGCGTGATCTGGGATTGCGGCGGGTGCTGCTGTTGGCACTGACGCTGGCCGACTGGGCCGCCGAACAATAAGTCTTCTGCGAATGCGATTCCAAGGTATCTGTGTTGTGAGATCTCTCCACTCCGGTCGACTACTTTCAGTTGCCACATTCACTCAGAAATTGCGATACACTCCGCGCATGCGCATTTCTTTTGCTCTGCTTTGCCTTACTTTGGCCCCTTTCACCTGTGGACTTGCACATTCGCAGACGACGCATCACAGCACTCAAGGTACGCGAGCTTCGGGGCCTCCCGATGCGGTCTTTTTCGGGGGCAAAATCTATACCGGCGAAGGCTTCGAACAGGGCAAGCCGCAGACGGTTCAGGCCATGGCTATCCGCAACAGCAAAGTAATCGCAGTGGGTACGGTGCGTGACGTGATGAAACTGGCAGGGCCGCAGACGGCACTGCATATGCTCAATTCGGGTACATTTATTTTTCCCGGATTCAATGATGCGCATACGCATCTGGGCAGTGCGGGCGAAACGAAATTGAATGTTGACCTGACGGGCGTACCGTCGCTTGCGGCGATGCTTTCGCAGGTAAAGGAGGCAGCTGAAGATGCGCCGGCGGGACATTGGCTGATTGGCGGCAACTGGGACCATACGCTGTGGTCAGACAAGACGCTGCCCACGCGACAAGATCTGGACAAGGTGACGGGTGACCATCCGGCATTTCTGGAACGCGTGGACGGGCACATTGCCGTGGTGAATACGGCTGCACTGAAGGCTGCGGGCATTACGGGAAGGACCGCACCGCCACAAGGTGGGGCGATTGATCTGGATGCGCATGGAGAGCCGACGGGGATTTTGCGCGAGTCGGCAAAGGCGCTGGTCGGCAAGGTGATTCCGCCGGAGAGCCACGCAGAGCGGATGAAAGGCGACAAACTGGCGATTGACGATGCGCTGGCGCATGGCGTGACCAGCGTTCAAGATTTCAGCAATTGGCAAGATTTTCTGATCTATGAGGAGCTGGAGAAGGCGGGCGATTTGCACCTGCGCATCAGCGAGTGGCTGCCGTTTGTGGATCCGCTGGATGTGCTGCTGAAGAAGCGCGCGTATCACGATCCGCATGACCCGATGCTGCATACCGGCATGTTGAAGGGATTCATGGATGGATCACTTGGCTCGCGGACGGCGGCAATGAAGGCTCCCTATGCAGATGATCCGGGCAACATGGGGCTACCACAGTTCACACAGCCGGAGTTGAACAAAATGGCAGTGGAGCGCGCGAAGGCGGGATTCCAGATTGGCTTTCACGCCATTGGTGACAAGGCCGCTGCGATGGCGCTGGATGCATTCGGGCAGACGTATGACGCATGTCCAAAGCTTGCGCCGCAGGACAAGAATCCCTACAAGGTACCGCGTTGCTGGCCCACGGTGGCAAAGAATGCGCGAGACCGCATTGAGCACGCGCAGGTGGTGGATCCAGTAGACATTCCGCGGTTCAAGAAACTGGGTGTGATCGCGAGCATGCAGCCCAATCATCTGCTGACGGACATGAACTGGGCAGAGGCACGTCTTGGCGAAGAACGCGCTGCCTACTCGTATGCGTGGAAGGCGTTTCATGATGCGGGTGTGCCGTTGGCTTTCGGCACGGATTATCCGGTGGAGCCCATTACGCCGTTTCGCGGGTTGTATGCGGCCGTGACGCGCATGAACGAAGCGGGTACGAAGACCTACTTTCCCAGCAACAAGCTAACACGCGGCCAGGCGCTCTATGCCTACACACAAGGCTCCGCGTATGCAGAGTTCGCAGAGACGCACAAGGGAAAACTCGCGCCAGGATACGATGCAGACTTCATTCTTGTAGATCGCGACCTTTACGCGGTTGACGCGCCACAGATTCTAAAAACCAATGTATTGGCTACGTATGTTGCGGGCGAGAAGGCGTATCCGTTTGAGGATCAGTAATCTGAACCGGCCGCTCCGGCGTGGCCATCTCCATGGGCTTGTTCATTTCAAAGCGCATGGTGGGCAGAGCGAGCGGGTAGTTGTCGCGGACAAATGCAATCATCTTCTCGCGCACTATGCAGCGCAGGTCAAAGTTGGCGCCTGAGTTGGGCGAGCCAACGAGACAACGCAGTTCCATGGTGTGCTCGGAGAGATTAGTGACCTGCAGTCCGCATATCTTCTGGTCCCATTGCGGCTGGTTTTTGACGATGCGCTGGAGTTCCGCGCGGAGCTCTTCGACCGGGACAGAATAATCGACGTAAAGAAATGCAGTGCCCATGATGTCGGAGCCAGAGCGCGTCCAGTTGGTAAAGGGCTGCTCAATGAAGAAACTGAGGGGCACGATAAGAGTGCGCTTATCCCAGATATTGATGACCACATAGGTGCTCGTGATTTCCGCAATACGGCCCCACTCGCCCGCAACAACGACGACGTCGTCGATACGGATGGGCTCAGTGAATGCGATCTGCATTCCGGCGATGAGATTGGATGCCGTGGATTTGGCCGCAGTGGCAAGGACGAGAGAGGCAAGACCGGCAGATGCCATCAATCCGGTGCCGAACTTCCAGAGGGTCTGGTCGTGCAGGCTCCAAATAAAGGCGGCAAGGTCGAGAACGAGGACGAGGCCAATCAATAAGCGGCGGAAGACCTGCATCTGCGTGTGAATGCGGCGCGCCTGCAGGTTGTCTTTCGCGGTTATATCGAATTTGCTGTGGACGACAGCCTCAAAGACATAAACGCCTCCAACAGCGAACCAGCCAAGCAGGATGACGAGTAGAAGTCCGGCATAATGCTCGATCTGGTCTTTAATTCCGAGCGGAACGAGGGGAAGGAGCGGGGCAATTGCGAGCACGCCGAGGTCGAGCAGAATGGCACGTGCCGGTTTGCCCAGATGCCGCTGAATTCCGAGACCGAGATGGCGCTCCGCGCCTTGTTTGCGCTTGGCGATCCGAAAGAGGATGAAATGGAGACCGTTGCCAAAGACGACAACCGCACAGATGAGAGTAACGATCAGAAGAATGTCTCGCTGGTGCGCTGCCAGATAACTCATACGTGCTCCTTGGAGTAGTACTTGAATACTTGAGCGCGATAACGCGCTGCCTGAAGGCTATTGTGGGGGTTGGGTACCGCCCTCAAAGTGGACCCGGTAAAACCAAAGGCGGCTGCAATAATCAAGAAATCCATGAGACTGCGCGCGTATCTGCTGATGGTGTTTGTCGTCGCCGTGTGGGGATCGACGTTCGTCGTGATCAAAGGCGCACTGGAAGACGCGACACCTGCCGCTTTCAACCTGGTACGCATGACACTGGCCTTTGTGTTGCTGGCCGTTGCGTATCACCGTGCGTGGCGCGGCATTTCGCGGCGCCACATCGCCGCAGGCGCTTTGGTGGGACTTTGCCTTGCAGCGGGCTATCAGTTCCAGACTACAGGGTTGGCCCGGACCACGCCGTCCAAGTCTGCATTCATCACGGGTCTGGTGGTGGTACTGGTGCCCCTGCTGTCAATGATTCCAGGGCTGAGGCCGCCGGATGCGCGCAAGCCTCGCTGGAATGCGTGGACAGGCGCAGCGCTTGCGTTTACGGGCATTCTGTTGCTGACGGCGCAACCCGCAGTGGAGAACGGTACGGCAGGCTTGCTTGTTTCCCTGTTGCCGGATCTGCACACAATTAATTTTGGCGATGTGCTTACCTTCGGCTGCTCGGTTGCGTTCGCACTGCATTGCATTGCGCTCAGTCACACGTCGCCGAAGATTGGTTTTCAACCACTGGCGCTGCTGCAAGTGGGCTTTTGTGCGGTGTTCATAGCGATAAGCCTGCCGCTGATTGAGAAACCGGAACTGCACTGGACACCGCGGCTGATTACTGCGTTGCTGGTTGCGGCAGCACTGGCAACGGCGGCGGCGTTTTCAATTCAAAGCTGGGCGCAAAGTATATTGCCCTCCACGCATATTGCATTGCTACTGACCCTGGAGCCGGTATTCGCGTGGATTACGTCGTTTGTTTTTATGGGCGAGCGGATGGGACTACGACCGGCGACGGGGGCCTTGATGATTCTGGCGGGAATTGCGTTAACCGAGCTTGTGCCGCAGCCTCATGTGCCGACGGCGCATGAGGCATGAGACACAGCAGGCCCGGCGCGGCTACCGTGGTGCAGGATCGGCGGAGTCGGCCAGCGCGTACGCCAGCACGGCCATGATGGCGGCGTTTTCGTTCAGGTGCTTCTCATTTACCTTGTCGAAGGTGTCGGCAGCGGTGTGGTGATAGTTGAAGTAGAAGCGGCTGTCCTGGATTGGCGCGAAGCTGGGCACACCTTTTTGAGTGAGTCCGGAGATGTCTTCGCCCGTGTCGCCAGCTCCTGTGAGGACTTCTCCACCGATGGGCTCAAGGACGGCAGAGAGCGGCTGCAGCCAGCGGCCAAGCAAAGGGTTGCCTGCGTAGTAGATGCCGGTAGGATGATCACAGCCGAGATCGGACTCGATGGCGCCGATGTGGTTGGCGACGTCGCTCTTGTGATCGATCATGTATTGGCCTGCGCCCTCGGAGCCTTCTTCTTCGCTCATCCAGGCGACAAAGCGAATGGTGCGGCGTGGATGGATGCCGAGATCATGCATGAGGTGGATGGTCTGCATCGCAACGGCGACGCCTGCGCCGTCATCAATGGCACCGGTTCCGAGATCCCATGAATCCAGATGGCCGGAGACGATTACAACCTGTTCGGGATGCTCGGTTCCCTTCCAGTCGGCGATAACGTTGGCGCTCTCAACTTCAGGAAGAGTTTGCGGTGTGAGCGTGAGATGCATGGTGACCGGCCCCTGAGAGGCGAGCGTCTTCAGCAGTATGGAATCTTCTGCGGTGACGGCGGCGGCAGGAATTTTGGCAACGCCCTTGGCATAGACGGTCTGGCCGGTGTGCGGCAGGCGGTAGTCTGCGCCACCGACGGAGCGAACGAGCACGGCAACCGCGCCAACGGAAGCCGCCGCGAGAGGACCAGCACCGCGATAGACGACTCCATTGCCGTAGGCTTCAAGACCCTGACCCGTTGCGGCAAGTTCTTTGTCAAAAGGATGATTGAACAGGAGAATCTTTCCCTTGGCGGCGCCGGGAGGGAGAGCGTGAAGTTGCTTCCAGTTGTCCACAACGATGACGGGAGCCGTGATGCCTTCGGCGGGCGTGGCTACAGAGCCGCCGAGCGCGGTGAGAACAATTTTCTGGGTGGTACCGGGCGCCATGCCAGGCCATGCCGTGAGTTCAGCAGTTTCAACTCCGCGTACCCAATGCGGAACCTTGGCCTTCTCGATAGTGACTTCGGCACCGAGATCGCGCATCTGCTGCGCAACCCACTGAACAGCAAGTGCGGCCTGGGGCGATCCGCTGAGGCGCGGGCCTATGTTGCTGGTGAGATGGCGCAGTTCGTCGTAGGCGTACGAATCTTTCATCGCCGTGTCGCGCAACTTGTCCATTGTGGAAATTTGCGAGCCAGTCCACGCGCCTGTGCCGCCGCCGATCATGCGCTGAAGAGTGGCGAGATATCCCTGTTGAGCAGCATCCGCAGAGGTCTGTGGAGTGGCAGTTGGCGCCTGGGCCAAGGCAACTGAGGCACAAAAAGCGGCATCCAAAATCAAGGTGCAGAAAAAGTGGAAGTTTGGGCGGAGAACCATGCCGGATGGTAGCATGGCGCGGCGCGCAAGCCCTTTACTGGGCAGGCAGGACCCAATGGGGTCAGGGGTTTTGAGTGATTTCCGCGGAGTTGAGGGGTTTAACTGCGGACATCATAATTGAGACACTTTCGAAACTCCGCCGTCTATACCGATGGAATGGGTACTCAACCGTTCTTCAAGGGACGCTTTCTTCATTCAGTACGAAACCCCGCACACAGCGCCCCTGAGGCGCAACGGCTCGAATACCCTGCCAGACGGGTTTGCCCGCCACTGGCTATACTAAGAAATGGTGCAGTGAACATCCCAGCGCATTGTGCTGGCAACAAAACGAGGTCATTGAACCCATGAAATCTTTTTTTGAGCGGTTGCGCGAACGTCGTCTCGCCTCCGTGTTTACATTGCTTGCCACGCTTTCCATAGCGATTATTGGCGGATCATTTGCAGCCCACGGCGTCCACGGGCAGGACAAGGACAATTCGAGTGCTGATGCCACACCGTTAAAAGTGGTTGAGTCACCGGTTCCTCCAAATCAATTTGTGAAGATTGCAAAGGAAGTTGGGCCGGCGGTGGTGAACATCAATACGATGACTTTGCCCAAACATGCCAGCAATCAGAGGCGTAACTTTCACCAATTTCAGATGCCCAATCAGAATCCGGACGGTGGCCAGGGCGACAACGGCAACGGTCAGGACGGCTTTCAGGACTTCTTCAACCGATTTTTCGGCGGACAGATGCCGGATCAGGGCGATGACGGCGGCCAGGTGCGTGAGTCGCTTGGCTCCGGTTTCATCGTCGACCCCAAGGGCTACATCATCACGAACAACCACGTGATTGAGAAGGCCGACAAGATTTTTGTGAAGCTGTCGACCGATCCGGACAATTCCGACTCTGGCCGCCCGGCACGTGTGATTGGCGTGGACAAGGCGACTGATCTGGCAGTGATCAAGATTGATACGGACAAGCCATTGCCTACGGTAAAGCTGGGCAATTCAGACAAGGTGCAGGTTGGCGACTG
Source organism: uncultured Acidobacteriaceae bacterium (assembly GCA_963814335.1). GTDB lineage: Bacteria > Acidobacteriota > Terriglobia > Terriglobales > Acidobacteriaceae > Telmatobacter. The sequence goes on from CAWFCO010000006.1 coordinate 934,897, forward strand.
GGTAGAGGCAATCGGTAGCCCATTCGCACTGGCGCAGACTGTGACTGCAGGCATCATCTCCGCGAAGAATCGCACCATTGAACCAGGCGCAAGCGGACAGTTCCAGCACTTTCTCCAGACCGATGCGGCCATCAATCCGGGCAACTCAGGCGGACCGCTGCTGGACATGAACGGCAACGTGATTGGCATCAACACGGCCATCTACACGCAGTCGGCGGGCAACCAGGGTATCGGTTTTGCCATGCCTTCCAACACGGTGGTGCAGGTCTACAACGATCTGATTGGACCAGAACATAAGGTGGTTCGCGGGTCGATAGGCATTCAGTTCCGTCCCGGGCTTTCGAGCGCGGTCAACCGCGTCTATGGATTTAAGAATGGCGTGCTGGTGCAGGAAGTGCAGCCTGGCGGCCCCGCAGACAGCGCAGGACTGAAGCCGGGTGACATTATCACCACGGTGGACGGACGCCCGATCAAGGACGGGGACGATCTGGTGAACGACATCGCCAGCCGCAAGCCTGGAGCCACTATTCGTCTGGGCTACCTACGTAACGGGAAGCAGATGGATACGACTGTGACCATCGGCGACCGCGACAAGGTATTTGCGAACCTGAACAATCCGCAGCAGAGTTCGGGACCGCAGTCCGGCAACGATGAAGGCGAATCGAAGCTCGGCATTGTGGTGCGGGAAGCCACGCCGGCAATCACGTCGAAGATCCACGCCCAAGGTATGGAAATCACTTCTGTGCGAAGCGGCTCGTTCGCCGACTTGCAGGGACTGGTACCGGGCCTGGTAATTACTCACATCAATCGGCATTCAGTTGGAACGAAGGCCGAGTACGACGCCATTGTGAGCAAGCTGAAGTCAGGCGACGATGTGGTGTTCGAGGTGGTGGATCCACGCCATCCAGAGAACGGCATCAATTACATTGGCGGAACCTTGTAAACCAAGAAGAATGATGCGGGCAGCTCTCCTGCTGCCCGCATCATTCATTTACTAAAGTGAGTCGCAAAGGTAACCCATTTCCCAAAGTAACGAGTCAAACTCCATATTGAGTGTGGTTTCTGTGGCACCCTCTGCTTCACTTCGCTACAATTTTTGTTAACATCCCAGAAACAATGCAGTTGAGGTATTTAGAGTGTTTTCGTTTCGATCAATCCTTGCTTTGGTAGTTGCTCTGGTTCTGGCAGCCGCACCCGCGTGCGCCCTTGCGGCGTCGAGCAAGAAGCATACCCGATCTCATAGAACGCATCACACACGGAGATCGCACCGGATTCGCGGCCAGCAGCAGATTCAGCCCGAGCGTGTGACGCAGATTCAACAGGCGCTTGCCAACGCGCACTATCTGGACGAAGACCCTAATGGCAAGTGGGACGTTACGACAAAGGCTGCGATGCAAAAATACCAGTCGGACCATGGCTGGCAGACGAAGCTATTGCCGGATGCGCGCGCTCTGGTAAAGCTTGGGCTGGGACCGGACTACTCCGATGCAATCAATGCGAATGGTTCTACCTTTGCAGCACCACCGCCTGACAGTACCATCCCACAGACCCAAGAATCAGGATTTGCAGCTGCCGCAGGCGTGAGCAATCAGTAACGAAAAACTACTTGATCAGAACGGCGTCGATGGCATGCAGGAGATCCTGCGGTAGAAAGAGCTGCTTGCCGCGGTAGAAATCTCCCGCTGTCTCCCACTCGCTGCCTGCAACGGACTGCTGAATATGGCGCAGCCAGCTTTCAACCGCACGCAGACGTTCCAGTTCCCTATCCGCATCCACGAGTCGCTTCTCAAGACGGCAAACGTAACAACTCTCGGCGCAACCGTCGCATTGCTGGAGTACCTGGCTTCGTCCACACGAAGGACATCCCTGTTCTCGGTCCATCGTTTGCGGTGAATTCTGTGTTTTCATTTGCCTGCTCTCTTCCCAAACCACTCAATCCTCGTTTGACTCTTGTTGGCCACCAATTTTGCAGAATGAACGGGGCCGATTCATGCTCCGAAAATGCTTCACTACTCCTTCTGATGCAAAATGCCGGAATTGGTTCAATGCCAGTAACACATGTTCCGGCTTTCATCAGACGGTAAGCTCTTGTTTATCTGTGGTATTCACTCCAAAGGGCGACTACGAAATTGGTGAGGAATTTCTTTCGACAACGGCGTGAGTCGCCATTTTGCCCCGCACTTCCTGGTGCCAATAGGCAAACAAATACTGCGCACACAGTGAAACGGACGCGCCGATCAGCGCACAGTTACTCAGTCGCATTCAACTTGTGACTGGAACGGACGATCCGCATTTTCAATGTGGCTCTTGCACGACCGTCTCCCGCCCATCCCAGCTTCGTACTGCTGCACAAGCAGACACGAATGCACTGTCGCTTCCGAAGTTTCATCCCCTACCGGAGGTAAACGTGAGCACTCTCGATTTTGCCAACTTCAAAATCTCCGCTGTGTCTGGAGAAATCAGCAAGCTGAAACTACCGCTCGGTCATAGTCCGCTTGGGCCGCTGGCGCAATTACCCGGCACCTGGAGAGGAACCGGCTTCAACCAGATCTGGCGCCCCTTTCACGGATCTCAGGATCGTTTCCTTGAATTGAATGAAACGTCTGAGGAACTTCAGTTTGTCGAGATTCCAGGCGACATTCCCAATCGCGGACTCCTGCAGCAAGACATCAATCTGCATGGCTTGACTTACCTGCAGAAGGTGAGCGACGTGAATGTGAAGCAGAACGGACAACCGACCGGCATTCACATTGAACCCGGCATCTGGTTGACTGTACCTTCGACTACCAACCCTGCGGACCCAACGACGGTGGCACGGCTGGCGAACATTCCGCACGGCACGTCGCTGACGGCACAGGGAACTGCCATTACGATTGCTGGTGGGCCAGCAATCGCTCCAGCCAGCATCACACCATTCACCATTGCGGCTCCACACAGCCCCATTCCCTTTCCAGAGACGAATCTTGGCGTTCCCAGTGCCTTTCGCACTCCAGCCGCTGATATTCCCCATGTGACGCAGGCGATGGTGAATAACCCCAACATTGCACTCGTCAATGCGATTGCCGGTCAAACCTTCAAATCCACGACGGTTTTGCACGTGTCGACGAAGGATTTGAATCCACCGACATCAGGCGGCGGCACTTCGAACATCGCATTTCTGGACGGCGCCGCAGGCGGGCCCAACGCATCGTCAGCGCAAATGGAGGCCATCTTTTGGATCGAAGAGGTGGACCTGGGTCATGGCAAAACCAAACTGCAACTTCAATATACCCAGACAGTTCTGCTGAACTTTAATGGGCTGAGCTGGCCGCACGTCTCCGTTGCGACCCTGGAGAAGGTACCCCATTTCGTAATCCCACCCGTTGGGCCAAAGCACATCGGGCCGAAGATTCCGAAGGTTAAATAGCCCAAGATTCATTCAAAAATGTGAAGGGCCGCTTGTTGGCGGCCCTTCCGTCGTTTTCACGTAATGCACTTAGCGCATCCGCATGGGCGGAATGCCTTTCAGCAGGAACTCATAACGTGCGTGCCATGGGTCCACGCCGGAGGTGATGGGATTGTTGAGATGGATGATTTCGTCCGTGCCGTTGTATTTTGGCCATTCAGGCAACCCGGTGCCATTGGGGTCGCCGGTTTTGGCGAAGTTGGTCCAGTAGCCCATCATCTCTTCACTGAGCTTGCGATCCTCGGGACGCACATTCCAGCCGGGGCGAGTGTCGAGCGTGCCGAAGACATACTCGATATCGTCCGAGTGAAATGCGAAGGTGCCGGGATGGAACTTGCTCGGCGTTGCAGCGAGTTCGAAGTGATAGCGATAGACGGGAGCATCGCCGGTTTTTACCTGTGCCTGAATCCATTTCCAGGTACCGAACGCGATGAAGGAATCGCTGCCGAAATCAATGGCTGAACGAAGGGCCTGTGCATCAGTATTGCCGGGATAGAGCTTAAGGAATTCCGCGGCGCGATCACCGAAGTCCTTCTCTGCAAATTCCTTCCATTGATCAACAGTCATGCCCCGCATGGCCATAAAGCTGCCTTCGTCGGCATTCCAGCCGGCCAGCAGAGGCACATGTGCCTGCTTGCCCTGTGCGTATGTCTCCGCCACTGGCTCGGTGAGCACCCGACCGTCAATCACGGGAGAAAAGCCAGTTCCCTGTGACTTTGCAGCGTCGAGAATCTTATCTGTGGGTAACGCGCGCAATTCTGCGAGCGATTTGACACCGAGCTTCTCGACCCATTCGTCGTCAATTTTGGCCTGTTCTTCTGCAGTTTTGCCGCCGAGTGTGAGCGCGCTCGGAAACGCTGCGCCGCTTTCACCGATTGCTTTGGCGAAAAGGCCCTGTGCCATGGGCGACGCCATAAGCGTACTGACCGCAAAGGAACCGGCGCTCTCGCCGAAGATGGTGACGTTGTTTGGATCGCCACCAAAGTTGGCGATGTTCTTATTGACCCAGTGCAAAGCCGAGATCATGTCGAGCAGACCCCAGTTCCCTGCTTTGCCGTCGCCTTCCTTCACCATGCCACTGGTGACGAGAAAGCCGAAGACACCCAGGCGGTAATTGATTGTGACCAGGACGACTCCCTTGGTTGGCAAAAAGTCACCGTCATGGCGAGGCTCAGACGCACCGCCACCGGCATAACCGCCGCCATGAATCCAGAACATGACGGGCAGTTTACTGTCCTTTTTGGCATCTGCAGGAGTATAGACATTCAGGAAGAGGCAGTTTTCGCTCGGTCCTTTGTCCTGGAACACCATGTCCTCGAAGACATGCACCTGCGCGCAACTTGCGCCGTAAGCAGTCGCATCGCGGGTACCTTTCCATTTCTCCGGCGGCATTGGCGGCTTCCAACGCAGGTCGCCGACGGGTGGCGCAGCGTACGGAATGCCGTAATACGCCTTTACTTTGCCATCATTGATGGTCTTGCCATGCAACTTGCCCTGCATCGTCTTTACCGTGAGTGAATCAGCGCGAAGCGCCGGTACAAGTCCAAGGCAAAGCGCAGCAGCCAGCAAGGCACACTTCCACAACGTATGCTTCTGCATCGAAAAATCCTCCGCAGGATACGTTAACAGGACGGACCCACAGTTGTGGAGGTTTCAGATTTAACTGCGGAAACGTTTGAGTTAAGGGATTTCTGGAGCGAACAGATCTGAAATCGTTTCGCGGCGGCGGATGAGCCGAGCCTTCTTTCCTTCGACCAGCAATTCGGCCGGACGCACACGCGAGTTGTAGTTCGAGCTTTGAGCGAGACCGTAGGCGCCGACATCGAGCAAGGCGAGGTAGTCTCCGGGTTGGACGGGCGGCAGTTCTCTATCGCGTGCGAAGAAGTCGCCTGACTCGCAGACTGGGCCGACGATGTCGACGACGCGTGGCTTTCCCTTGCGCGGAGAGAGCGGAACAATCTCGTGGTGTGCCTGATACAGTGCAGGACGAATAAGATCGTTCATGGCCGCATCTGTAATGACAAAGGTCTTGTTGCCCGTGCGCTTGACTTGAAGAACCTTCGTCAGAAGCGCGCCAGCCTGCGCAACGATGAAGCGGCCTGGTTCCAACATCAGGCGGCCTTCGAAATCGCCTAGCGCTTTGTCAATCGCAGAGGCATACTCGCGGACTTTCGCCGCAGCATCGAAGTTTCCGCCGTGATAGTCAATGCCCAGTCCGCCGCCGGCGTCAATGCCGACGAGGTTGATGCCATCGCGAGCAAGCTGACGGACGAGTCTGGCGACACGCTCGAGCGCAGCACCAAACGGGTCGGCGGAACGGATCTGCGAGCCTATATGGACACTGATGCCGTGCGGAATGAGCCACTGATTCCCCGCGGCCTTGCGATAGATTGTGCGTGCGCGGCGGATGTCGATTCCGAATTTGTGTTCGCGCAGACCCGTGGAGATGTAGGGATGGGTTTCCGCGAAGACGTCGGGATTAACGCGCAACGCGAAACTAGCTTTGCGACGGAGCTTTTCGGCACGCGCTGCGAGCAGTTCGAGTTCAGCTTCGCTCTCCACATTGAATTCGAGAATATTGGCACGCAGGGCGAGATCGATTTCAGGCGCAGTCTTGCCAACGCCGGAAAAAACAACGCGGGACAGCGCTTCCGGTGCAGCGGCGCGGACACGCTCAAGTTCGCCGCCAGAGACGATGTCAAAACCGGCGCCGTGCCTGGCGAGTAACTTGAGAATGGCGAGCGCCGAATTGGCTTTGACTGCATAGCAGACCAGGTGATCGCGCGCGGCGAAAGAATGCTGAAAGAGCTGCAGGCGTTCGACGATTTGATCAGCTGAGTAAACATAAAGCGGGGTGCCATAACGGCGAGCGAGTGGTGCAAGGGCAACCGGGCCGCAGCAAAGGCCACCCTTCGCGGGATGTTGTTCAAAGGGCCGGGACGATGATGGTGAAGAAGAATTCAACGTGGACGTTCCTGAATAAGCGGGATGCGTGAGTCTCCTCATTGAGAGTAATGCATGGAGATTGGCAGTAGCTTTAAACGTGGAAGCGGCTAGTGAACAAGCCGCGCGGCAACCGGGCCGAGAATGGCCATGAGCAGAACATAAGCTGCCGATAGCGCGCCGAGGCGCGGCTCGATGGCGACGCCAAGGCCCGCGATTACGATGGAAAACTCGCCGTGTGCAACAAGCGTGAGCCCGGCGCGCAGGCGAAAACGGGTCTTGAGGCCTTCACTGCGCGTGGCCCAATAGCCGGTGGCAAGTTTGGTTGCAGTGGTGACCACAGCGAGCACGCCTGCGACAAGCAGCACTGGTGGTAGCGAGCGTGGATCGACCTCGAGCCCGAAAAAGAAGAAGAATGTGGCGGCAAAGAGATCGCGCAGCGGCGAGAGAAGACGGTAGGAGTGCTCCGCCATGGGGCCGGAGACGGCAATGCCAACTAGAAATGCTCCAATAGCGGCGGATACACGCAGGCGCTCAGCAATGCCCGCCACTAGCAAAACGGAGCCAAATGCGGTGAGCAGGATAACCTCGTCAGATTGGCTGGAGATGAGGCGGCTGAAAAGGGGGCCGTAGCTGATTGCGGCGTAGAGTGCGAGCAATACGGCCACGACAGCAACGGAGACAGAGATTACGATGCGCTGCGTGTCTCCGCCAACAATGAGTACGGCGACCAGCGGTAGGTAGACGGCCATAAAGAGGTCTTCCAGCACGAGGATGGAGAGGACGGTGGGTGTTTCGGGGCATTTCTGACGGCTGAGTTCAGACAGGACGCGAGCCACGATGCCCGAAGACGAGATGAACGTAACGCCGCCCAGGAGAACCGAGGGAAGTGTGCTCCAGCCGAGCAGATAGCCGGCGATAAAGCCCGGCGGAAAGTTTAGGACTAGATCGAGAACGCCTCCGCCCGCGCCCTTTCGCAGGCTACCCTTGAGCTGGTCGCCCGAGTACTCGAGACCGAGCATGAAGAGCAGAAGCAGCACTCCAATTTCGGCGCCTATGTGGATGAAGTGGCGTGAAATGTTCAGTGGGAAGAAGCTGCCCTTGCCGAAGGCAAGTCCCGCAAGGAGGTAAAGCGGGATAGCCGAGATGCTCACGCGATTGGAGAGGCGCGCGAGCAGAGCGACAACAAGAGTGGCCGCCCCCAGCTCAAGAAAAACCTGCGTCAGATTGTTTGCTGCGTCGTTCAGCTTTGCGTCCCTGCCCTTCGCATCGATTGTGACGTATCAGGGCAGCAAAGGGCTAACGGGCGAATTCGTGAAGCCACTCGGCGAAGACTCGGACCACCGTGTGCGGCTGCTCATAAGCGGCCAGATGGCCGGCGTCCTCGAGAATGTGGAAGGAACAGCCGCCGGGTGCCGCTTCAAAAGTCCGCATTTCATCGACTGTAATTCCGGGGTCTTCCCCTCCGGCAACGGCGAGTACTGGCGCTGTAATGGTGGCAACTGTGGAAAGTGAATCTGGCCGTACTGCGAGACCGGCCTGCGTGGCCACGAGGCCTTCTGGAGACACGGTCATGGTGGCGCGGAGTTCCGCGACGATTTCGGGACGCTTTGTGCGCGAAGTTGCGCCGATGAGTGTTTGCGTCATGCCGTAGTAAAGGTCCGGGGTTTCTCCGGCACGTGCTTTGGCAATGGTGGCTGCGCGGCGCTCCTGATTGGCTTTCGCGTCAGGCTGTGGCTTGGAGCAGACAAAAGCCAGGCCGCGTATGCGTTCTGGCGCCAGCCGCCAGAGTTCGAGAAGCACATAGCCGCCTATGGAGCATCCGGCGAAAACTGCTGATTCGATTTTCAGAATGTCGAGCAGAGCGAGCGTGTCGCGCGCAAGCTGCTCCATGGTTAGGACTGGCGCATCCGGAACCAGTGGGAATATGCCGACCGGAAGCGAGGTGCCCAGCTCCGAGACTCCGTGACCGCGGAAATCGGGTGCGATGGCACGCACGCCTTTTAGTTCTCCGATGAGCGGTAGCCAGTACCGGTGATCGAAAGGTGTGGGATGCAAGAAGACGACGGGCAGACCTGAACCCGATTCGAAATACGCGAGCGTGGAACCTGCGGATGTGTATGTCTGCATCTAGAACTGCGGAGGGAACGGGCCGGGAGCGCCGATGGGTTCTTCTGGAATGCCTATCCAGGCAGCAACGTACGCAACACCAACCACTCCACTGGAGAGCAGGAAGGCTACGACTGCAATGATGCGGACTGCGGTTACATCCCAGCCATAGGTTTGCGACAAACCGATACATACACCGGCGATTTGACGACCGACGTGCGGGCGCATCAGCGGACGCACCTGTGAGTGGCCAGTAAATGCGACTGCGGTTCCGCACTTTGAGCAGAAGCGCGCGCCGTAGGGAAGCCCATTACCGCATTGATGACAAAAGAGCGCCATATCTCGTCTCCTCCTACCCCTCCTCTAACAAGACATGATACGCGGATTGATGCGGATTGGTTCCCTGGAACTGCCGGTTTTCAGTTTGGCTAAACCGAATGGGATCCGCTAGTTGCCCTTGTAAGGGGAATGAAGGTATTTGCGGGCCTGATCGGCACGGCTGGTATTGGGTCCTGCATCGATGGCCTCCTGGTAGTCGCGCAGGGCGAGTTTGCGCTCGTTGTTCAGGTCGTGGCATTGTCCCGCCGCGAGCAATGTCCGTACCTTGAGCTCAGGGCTCACCGTATGGCTGGCAGCGGCACTCTCGTAGGCTTTGGCCGCCTCTTCATAATGACGTTGGCCGCGCAATGCGTCGCCCAGGCCGAAGTCGGCGAGTTCCAGTTGCGGTTCGGCAAAGTAACCAGGTTTGTGGGCATCGGCAAGCAGCTCACGATAGCTCTCCACCGCCCGCATACCTTCGCCCGCATCCTTGCGAAGGTTGGCTTCTTCAAGACAAAAGAGAAAATCGTGCGGATACTCGTGCTTGAGGCCGAGGACGATCTGAATCGCCTGATCGTATTTCCCTTCGCGGCGCAAAAAGAGTGCGGTGACCGTGCGCGCCTCGACTGACGTGGTAATTCCGTGCTGGGCGGCGTCCTGCAGGAGCTCAAGACCTTTGGACTTGGAGCCGGTAATGCCTACGAAGCCGATGAGCAGCTTGAAGGGCCAAGGCAACGCTCCAACAACGTACTGATAGACACCGACGACGAGTTTGGCGTCAATGTAGTTCGGATCGAGCTTGAGGACCTGCTCTTCGTCGTTCTTGGCTTTTGTGGCCAGGCGAAATCCAGCGCCGAAGCCGCGCTCGACCATAGCCAGATAAGTACATTTAAGACTGTATGTCCAGCCGCGTGCATAAAGCGCGTTCACGTCATTGGGATTCTTGTCGAGTATGACGTCGGCCTGATGAACGGCTTCATCGGCGAGCCCAAGAATTCGATCGCGTGCTCTTGGATCTTCTTCGGTGGCGTGCTTGCCGGATAGGAAACCGTCATTGGCGTAAAAAGTGGTGTCAAGGAGATCTTGCCGGTAGAGCTCTTGAAACAGTACGGCGTTGAGCAGCAGCGCTGTGGCCTGCGGGTTGTCGGGGTGCTCTTCGCGGACACGTTCGAAGCGGGCGATGGCGCCCGGATAGTCGAGATTGTAGAAATGGTGGAAGGCCTGACGTACAAGAGGCTCATAATTGAGCGGATTGGTATGGTACTCCTGCGGCTGGGCCGCGAACAGTGGAAGAGTCCAAAGGAGCAATGCCAACACACCCATTACACGTGGTACCTTCAACCATTGACCCACGATGCGCGCATCCTGAGAACCAAAATCCACAGTACCAGTTTAACGAACAGGTTGGACCTGGAGATGGAACGCGCGGGATGAGTTGTTGACGAAATTGATTTCCGCGGCAATGGGCCACGCGCAGCCGCGCTACGATGGAGTTATGACAGAAACCATGCATGAAGATACGGCGGAAGTGAGCGCGCTGGATCAGGCGAGGGAGCGGCTGATTGTAGCCATGGATGTGCCGGACGCCCACAATGCCATGGAGCTGGTGAGCCGGCTGGCCGGTACCTGTAAATGGCTGAAGGTGGGGCTGGAACTATATGTTTCGGCAGGTCCGCGCATGGTGGAAGCACTAATCGAGCAAGGGTATAACGTCTTCCTCGATTTGAAACTGCACGATATTCCGAACACCGTGGCGGGAGCGGCGAAGACTGCAGCGACCCTGGGCGCGAAAATGCTGACGCTGCATGCGGGCGGCGGACCGGCCATGCTGACTGCAGCGAGCCAAGCGCTGGCTGGCGTAAAGGACGCTCCGCAACTGCTGGCCGTAACCGTGCTGACAAGCATGGACAGCGAGCAGTTGAAGGCCGTGGGAGTGGAGCGCAGCCCGGCCGATCAGGTGATTGCTCTGGCGAAGATGGGTCTGGCCAGTGGTATCAACGGGTTTGTGTGTTCTCCACAGGAGGTGGCTGCGATGCGGACATTGACGGGCCCTGAAGGCGTGTTGGTGATTCCGGGAATCCGACCGGCGGGCGCTGCGGTGGGCGACCAAAAGCGAGTAGCCACACCCGCCGACGCGATCAAGCAAGGCGCAAGCTACCTGGTGGTGGGTAGGCCAATTACGCAGGCTGCCAATCCTGCGGAGGCGGCAGAGGCTGTGCTTGGAGAAATTGCGGTATCGCTCTAACTTTACTCTTTAATTGATTTAAAACACGCTGGTTATAATCTTCCCCTCAAAAAGCGTGCGGACCGCGCCGATCAAACCGGGAATGTCGTGCTGTGTGGCTTCCACTGCGGGCGGCCAGTCCATTCCGCGGAGCGTGTGACTGGTGACGGGGCCAATGGAGACGGCGGGGACGTTGTCAAACGGGAACTTGATTCCGGCGATCTTTGCCGCCTCTGCCAGGTGCGTGACGCTGGATGAACTGGTGAAGGTGGCCGCGGCAATACTCTGCCCCATGGCCTCGCGCAGCATCGCGGGAGCGTCTTCCGGCAGCGCGTTGCGATAGGCTTCTGCGATGTCGACATGGGCCCCGGCGGCGCGCAGCGCGTGCGGAAGAATGTCACGCGCGAGTTCGGCGCGTGGAAGCAGGATGTGCTGTCCCCGGACCACGTCTTTGAGCTCGTGGATGAGGCCTTCGGCGACCTGCGCATCTGGAAGCACCGAAACCTTGAGGCCGAGCGCCGAGGCGGCATCGGCAGTTGCGCGCCCAATGACCGCCACTTTCAACCTGCCCATTCGGTGCGGGTCCACTTCGCAGGCAAGACAGCGATCCCGGAAAGCTTCGACCGCGTTGGTGCTCGTGAGAATGAGCCAGTCATAGCGATCCAGCGTGCGTACGGCTGAGTCCAGATGCTCGTAACTGTGGGGCGGTACGATGGCGAGGACCGGGACCTCGACTGGAACGAATCCGAGGTCGGCAAGCCCCTCACTGAGTTTGCTAGCCTGGCCAGCGGAGCGAGTCACGAGAATGCGTTTGTCTTGAATTGGTTGTGCGGTCATGGCTGGGTTTAGTCCCGTTGTATCACGTGCGGCGTAAGGCCGGTATGAAGGCACTTGCGATTCACCAGCCACTCGCGGTTCGCGGAAACCGGAAATGAATCCAGCCAGAATGACTCAGGGAACCGTCACGAGGTTACAGACGGCGTTCCACGGATCACATTTTGGCAGAATGAGAGCCGCGGCAGAGTTCTATTTCTGGAGTCCGTCCCATGACCACTTCGGAATACTGAGCCCTTTCGGCACATCGTCGGCAGACTGATGATAGCGCGCCATTGTCGTGGTGGTGGCCCAGGCGAAGTAATCATGCAGGACTTTCTGCAGAACCTCGTTGCCCGTCAGGCCCACATCGGCGAGAGCCTGATCGAAACAGGCGATGGCGCGGCGATCCATTTCCTCATGTTCCCCGTTCCCACTGTGAATTCTGACAACGGAAGTTTCATCGCCATAGACGCCTGTGTACGCAGCCGGGCCGCCAAGCGCCTCGGCAAAATAGGCAGCGAGTCGCTCTGTGTGTTCAGGGTGGAAACCGTGGCTGAAGGCATGTGCGACGACTTGGTCCGCCATAACCCGACGATGCCAGGCAACGGCGAGACGCCTCATGCCGTCCATACCACCTGCTGCGTCAAAGACGGTTTGCATTGGACCATGTTCGCAAGAGTAAGGTGCGGATGCAAGACGATTTCACGATGGTTGGCGTGGGAAGGCGTGACATTCGACGTGCGGATTTGTGGAGGTAGACAGCTCACAAACCCGTGACGGCGATCTTGTACGCGAACAGCAGAACGACGGTGGCAAGTGCTATCCAGGCGGCGAGTGCGTAACGGCGGAAGAAGTAGAGCGTGACACTGAGCCAGCAGAAGCAAGCCGCAATAAGAGCACCGCCGACATAAGGCATGGCGGTAGCAGCCGAGAAAATCGCCGAGTGGAAGTGTTTGAGCCTGTAAATCTCGCCGAGGCTCCTGACGACGATGAGGAATTGGACGGTGATTCCCAACTGAGCCCAACGTTCTCTGTTCACGGAAGCATTGTAACCAGAGGTCGAGTTGCGGAAAGGAATTGTGTAATGACCAGCCAGGCTGGCTGCGTGATGTCAGGGGGAGTCAGCGAGACGGGGTCGCCTCGTCAGGCAGGTTCAGGATTGAGGCAGCGCCTGCTTCGAGAAGCATTTGCGCAGCGCGCTTGCCGAGGTGAGCGGGATGAATTGAACTCGGCCCGTTGTGGTGAATGCGTACAGCCTTGCCCGTGTCTGGCGAGGCGACAACACCAAAGACTTCAACGCCTTGTGGATTCGTAGGATCAGGCCGGCAATGGATTCCGATGGGCACCTGACAGCCGCCGCCAAGTGCGGCCAGTGCGGCACGTTCGACGGTTACGGCGTAGCGGGTATCAGCGTCATCGAGAAATGCGAGGGCCTGCCGAGTCTCGGTGTCGTCTTCCCGAGTTTCAATGCCCAGCGACCCCTGCCCGGCGGCCGGACAGAACTGAGCGGGGTCCAGGCGCTGGCGAACCCAATCAGTCTTCTCCAGGCGGTCGAGTCCGGCCGCGGCAAGGAGAATGGCGTCGACCTGGCCCTCTGATAGCTTGCGGAGACGGGTGTCGACGTTGCCGCGAAATTCCAACAGCTCAAGATCGGGCCGGAGCGCGCGTAACTGAGCGCGCCGGCGCTGGCTACTGGTACCAACCTTTCCGCCTTGCGGAAGATTTGCGACCGAATCAAATCGCGCAGAGACGAGAACATCGCGGGGGTCTACGCGCGGTGGTGTGGCAGCAAGAGCGAAGCCGCCAGGTAGCTCAGTTGGAAGGTCTTTGAGCGAATGAACCGCGAGATGCACTCGGCCCTCTGCGAGTGCGTCTTCAATTTCTTTGGTGAACATGCCTTTGGAGCCGACTTGTGCAAAAGTTACTTCCTGCAGGCGATCACCCGTGGTTTTAATAATCTCGATCTCAACTTCATGGTCTTGCGCGCGCAGAAGCGCGGCTATATGGTTGGCCTGCCAAAGTGCAAGCTGTGAGCCCCGACTGCCGATGCGAAGTTTCATTCTCCACCTGCCATGGCGTTCCGTTTCTTTTTGTCTTCTGTTTCAATTGCAGGCTCGGCATGCACCTCAGGCTCAGAGGAAGGCAGAGACCATGTTTCGCACAGTGCCTCCATGCGCACGCTGTCGTTGTCTCGTGCAGCCTGTTTGAGCGCCTGCATGGGAGGATGGAGGAATTTGTTGACCAAACCACGCGTGAGAGCTTCCACGGCGGCGAGTTGCTCGGCAGTAAGCGTGCCAAGGCGCGCATGGATGCGCTTAATCTCGGCCTGACGCAGCTCTTCAGCCTGATGCTGCAGGGCCACGATTGCGGGTGCTGCGTTGACCAAACGGCGGCGCTGGTGGAATCGGTCAACCTCCTCCACAATGATGCTTTCGGCATCCATGGCCTGACGGCCGCGCTCGGCCATATGCGAAGCGGAGACCTGTTGAAGGTCGTCGATGTCGTAGACAAAGAGGCCTTCGAGCTTGTTCATCGCCGGATCGACATCGCGCGGCACAGCGATATCAATAAAGAACATCGGCCGATTGCGACGCCGTTTCAGGTAGCTCTCGCCATGCTCACGCCGAAAAATGGGATGCGGCGCACCTGTTGAGGTGATGACGATGTCTGCCTCTGTGGCAGCTTCATGCAACTGCTCAAACGGAATGACGCGGCCGTTGAAGGGTTCAGCAAGCTGGTGCGCGCGTGCGGCGGTGCGATTGGTGACGAGAATGGCGCCGGCTCCCTGCTGTACCAGATGGCGAGCGGCAAGCTCGGACATTTTGCCAGCACCGACCAGAAAAACCGTGCGCCCTTGCAAGGAACCGAATATTTTCCGCGCAAGCTCCACGGCAACCGAGGCAACCGATACCGAGTTTGAGCCGATGTGCGTCTCTGAACGAACGCGCTTGGCAGCAGCGAAGGTGGACTGCAGTAGATGCTCAAGCTGAGCGGAAACAGTGCCGGCTGCGCGAGCAGAGGCAAAGGCATCCTTGACCTGACCAAGAATCTGCGGCTCGCCTACAACCATCGAGTCCAGACTGGCAGCCACACGGAACAAGTGCATCACCGCTTCGCGATCGTAGTGCTGATAAAGGTGCGGCGCGAGCAAAGCTGGATCGAGCCCAAATTGGTTGCTGAGGAAGTTTTCCAACTCAGAGCCGGGCTGTTCCACCGTTGCAAGCAGTTCCACGCGATTGCAGGTGGAAACAATCATGCATTCACTTACGCCGGGGACTGCGGCCAGCGCGCGTGTGACATCACGCAGGTCGTCGCCAGCGATTGCGACGCGCTCACGAAGTTCAAGCGGCGCGGTTTTGTGGTTGATGCCGATGAGAGCAAGTGTCATTTGGCACCGAACCTGTGAACCTGGCTGAAGACGTTGGCGGCCCAAACGGCCATCATCACGACGAAGACAGCTCCGGAGAGGTATGCGGCACGGCGTCCGCGGAGGCCTGCGACGCGGCGAACGTACAGAAGCAGAACATAAATGCCCCAACTAATGAATGAGGCGATGACTTTGGGATCGGTAAAGTAAGCAGAGCCAAATCGATCAACCGCAAGGACCGAACCGATAACGAGGCCGACCGTCATGCAGGGGAAACCGAATTCCAAGGTGCCGTGTGCGATGCGCTCCAAGGTGTCCAAGGGCGGAAGCCAGTCGAGAGGAAGCCAGAACTCGGACTGGCCGGGGAGCATCTTGGTCTTGAGGCGATGCTCCTGCACGAGATAGAGTGCCGAAGCGACAATGCTGAAGACGAGCGCGGCATAGGCGGCTACGAGAGCCGCAATGTGGGCAATAAGCCAACTGGTCCGCACGCCCTCAGAAGAAAAGGTGTAGCCGCCGATTCCGAGAGAAGGAACAAGCACTACGAAAAAGGTGAGCGGTAGAGCGAAAATGCCCAGCGAAAGCGCACCGTAGATCCACCAGACAAGGAAGAAGAGAGCAGCGAGCGCAAGGCCAAGGAGAGATTCAACTTCGCGCACGCCGACAGGCACCCAGCGATGTGCCTGGACGAGCATTTCAACGACGGAAACAAAATGGAAGAAGAAGGCAAGGCCCGCGAAATGAATGCACCACTGGCGCCAACGCTCGACGTGATAGAGCACCGCCGGAAACACAGCAATACTTGCAGCAGCGTAGAGGACGACTGCTACTCGAAGCCAGAATAAGTGCATCACACAATTAACCTTAAGGCGGTCACCCCTCAGTATACTGTGATGCCAATCACGGTCGGCTACATCTCAGGGTGGAGGGTGAGAAAGCGCCTGGATGTCTCCTAAATGGTGATTTTCGTGATGTATTCGTTTCAATGTCAAAGCTCTGGTTGAAGAATAGCCAGTCCCGCACGCGAAATCTGTACGTCATCCTCGGATTTGCCCCCACTGAATGCGACGATGATGTATCCGGTCTTCCCGCGCCCGATAACCCCACCTTGCCAGCCAAATTCACCCGTCATAGGTGGATTTCCGGAGGTACCGCTGTCCTTCAGCGACTCTGCCATTTCTGAGGCCTTAGCGTAGGCAATGCCGAGAAGGTTGTTCCCTTTCTTACCATCCGCAGGCGGGTCAGTCATGCGTCCAACTACTGCCATACGCGAAGTCCAACCCTGAATGGAATCGCCGGGGGCGTAATTGACCACGGCGACCCCACCCACATTGAGCTCTGCCGCACGCTGACGCATGACGGCAATGGCGCGCGACGCAAGCACGTCGAACTTTTTGGGGCTAGGTGCCTTGGGCTTGCGCGCGGCAAGGGCGATGGGGCAGAGCAAAACAAAACCGAAGAGAAAAACGAGCACTTGCCGGGTCTTTTGTTTCATACGACAGATTCCTTTAAACATGGGATGTGTAAGCCACTTGAGGCTGTGGAGCATTCTAGCGGGGCTTGGAGATGGTTAACGAGGATTTTTGGGATATGCCACCATAACAACGCAAAAGGACGGACGTACCTTGATCAAATTGGATTTGACGAGCGGGCATTCACTTGGCAGGGTTGACCGAGATTGAACCCTGCGCTTTTTGCCGCGAGAGCTGCCACAAAGAATACGGCTGCGATAGTGAGCACAAGTGCAATAGGTACGTGTTCGAAAGCCAATCGCGAGATATTGGGTGAACTACTCGTTAAATTGAATCGATTCCGGACCCATGAAAGGTAAAACGCGAAGGCTGCGTCTCCAGTACAAATAATGGCAATGGCACCCGTGAAAATCGAAGCCATGCCGAGAAACCCACGCCCAGTCCAGAGCACGAGGCAACCTGGCACCATCAGCAAAAGGATTTTCACATCGTAAAGGTGATGGTAGGAGTTGAGCAGAGTAAGTGGTGCAGCTCCGGCAAGAGCCAGAAGGAGAGTGGATTTCGAAGGTGAAGAACGAAGCACCGCCAAACCCCAGACCAGGGTAAGGGCACCTCCTATCAGATAGCTGATGGAGTTGTAGAAGAAAGGATTATCGCGCACAAGGCTAAAAACGGTCTGAAGCTGGATCATCATTCCAACGCCGGCGGGTCCTGAACAGGCAGGGCCGGGATCCGTAATACCGCCATGGGCTGATAAGACGGCAATGTTTTGTGTCCACTGTTGCCACCATTGCGGGGCAATAATCGATACTGCAACAGATTGAACAGTGCCAGCACCGCAGTAAGGCTGAGCGTCTGGAGGGCACGCCGGCGATAGGTACCCCCGACCAAAAGGACGGCCAGCCAGATAAATCCACTCAGATTCGGCTTCAAAAGCAGGCTGAGCGACAAACTAAGAATTCCCAAGACGGCAAATCGATTACGCAGCAAGCACCAAACGGCAATGGAACAGAGACCCACAACAATTTCCGTGGGGTTGCATAGAAGAATCAGTATTTGGCTGTTGGCAAGGATGAGGCCGATAAGCACTCCGCCAGCAACTGGCTTGAAGTCGGCGGAGATATCCCAAATGAGAAATGCAGCGATAAACAGCAAGCATTGACTTGCAAACATCCAGGTCAGGCGTGCAGTGACCCAAGGAAGCAATGCGAAAGGTAAGTAACAGCGAATGCGGTGGGCGGATAGAGATAGCGAGTGACATATTGCTCTCCAACTACTGTCGCTGAAGGCGAAGCCTGACCGGACTGTTTGAGCACACGGAGGACTGCTTGTGGGTCGTAAGGGCTTTGTCCCTGCAGGAGCGCTCGCGCTGGAAAGTAGACGACACGGAAATCCTGAATGCCTTTGAGGGGTCCGGTACTCAATAGATGCACGATGGAAATGAGCGCTATGGCACATCCGGAAGCAATGAAGCCCAGGCCAACGATGCGCTCTCTTATTGTCATCAACGCCTAGTCTAGCATCGCGACTTTCGACAATTGATCTTCGTAGAATAGATCGAATCAATACCCCTTTACACATCCTGCAAAGTTGCTCAAACACGATAAGCTGATAGGCAGCGTGACGAAGAATGAAGAACAATCCGCAGCTGTGGAGCTGAAAGAATTGCCGTCCAAAGCTAAGGCGGATAAGCCTGCCGAGCTGACGCCGTTTATGAAGCAGTGGACAGCGGCTAAAGGTGAAAATCCGGATGCCCTGCTCTTCTTCCGCATGGGCGACTTTTACGAGCTTTTTTATGACGACGCGGTGGTGGCGAGCCGGGAATTGCAACTCACCCTTACGGCGCGCGACCGCGAACGCCAGGTGCCGATGTGTGGAGTGCCTTACCACTCAGTCGATGGCTATTTGACCCGGCTGTTGCGGCGCGGATTTCGCATTGCCATCTGCGACCAGATGGAGGACCCTAAACTCACGAAGAAAATCGTGCGACGGGAAGTGACGCGGGTGCTGTCTCCTGGCACCGCAATCGACTCGGGACTTGGGCAGGAAAAGAACAACTTTCTTGCAGCATATTTTGAGGCGGGCACAAAGAGCGCACAGGTGTGTGCAGTGGCGCTGCTGGATGTTTCAACGGGTGAATTCAGAACCGCGGAGTATGAAGGCGAGAATGCGCGCAACAAAGCCGCAGAGGAAATTGTACTGGCAGGGGCAAGTGAAGTGTTGTTGCCCGCGAGTGCGGAGATTCCGCCGTCACTGGAGCGCGTGGGTGCGCGGACACGCGTGGAAGATTGGGTGTGGACCCACGATTTTGCAGTACCACTTGTGGAGCGACAACTGAAAGTTGGCACGCTAGAAGGATTTGGACTGATTGGGCACGATGCGGCCGCGATTGCTGCCGGGGCTGTTCTTCACTACGTTCGCACGACGCAGAAGAATGATGCACTACATGTTGACTCACTGCGCTTTCAAGAGCACTCAACTGCTCTCGAGCTAGACCAAGTGACGGTACGGAATCTGGAATTGGTGGAGCCACTCTTCTCCGGGCAAGATGACCGCGTAACGCTCTTTCATACTCTTGATGCCTGCCAGACGCCGATGGGCAAACGCATGTTGCGCGCGACGATTTTGCGGCCCCTGGTGGATCCGCGAGTGATTGAAGAGAGGTACGAGGCCGTAGGCGAGGCGCGCAATGATTTGCTGAAACGCGAGGAAGTGCGACGCGCGTTTGCTGGAATTCAGGATTTGGAGCGATTACTCGCGAAGATCAGTCTGGACTCTGCAGGACCACGCGATGTGCGTGCGCTGGGTTCGAGCCTGGCAAGACTGCCTGCACTGAAGACTGCGCTTGGGGAGTTGACAGCTCCGCTGTGGCGCGCGCTGCACGAGCGACTGGACACGCTGGACCAGTTAACCGAAAGCATTGCAAAGACTCTGGTTGCAGAGCCGCCTTTAACGCTAGCTGATGGCGGCGCCATTGCGGAAGGAGTGGACTCGGAGCTCGACGAGTTGCGCACGATTTCCACCAGCGGACGACGACAGATAGCAGCGATCGAAGAGCGAGAACGGCTGCGGACAGGTATTGGTTCATTGAAGGTGCGCTACAACTCGGTCTTCGGATACTACATTGAGATTACGAAGTCGAACCTGGCGCTGGCTCCAACAGACTACGAACGCAAGCAGACGCTGGTGAACGCCGAGCGGTTCACGACACCCGAGTTGAAGGAATATGAACGCAAGATTCTGAGCGCGAATGACCGGTCTATCGAGATTGAGAAGCGCATTTTTTCGGACTTACGGAAGAAAGTGCTCGATGCTAGTGGAAATATACGGCGGAGCTCGGCGGCAGTCGCAGAATCAGACTTGCTGACAAATTTTGCTCACTTGGCCGCGGAGCGGCGCTATGCGCGGCCCGTGCTTGCCGACGAGCCCGTGCTTGAGGCAGCGGCGGGGCGGCATCCTGTAATTGAACAGTGGTTGGAACAGACGCGCGAAGGACGATTCATCGCGAACGATGTGTATTTGAACGCTGGCACTGAAGGGCCAAGCTTGTTGTTAATTACCGGACCCAACATGGGCGGCAAGAGCACCTATTTGCGGCAAGTGGCAATGCTGGTTCTGATGGCACAGATGGGAAGCTTTGTACCTGCGGAGAGCCTGCGACTGGGACTGGTGGATCGCATCTACACGCGCATTGGCGCGAGCGATAACGTGGCACGCGGCCGCTCCACATTCATGGTGGAGATGACCGAAACCGCGACGATTCTGAATACAGCGACAGAACGGTCTCTGATTTTGCTGGACGAGATGGGTCGCGGTACAGCGACGTTCGATGGATTGAGCCTGGCATGGGCGACAGTCGAATATTTGCACGCGGAAACAGGTGCCCGCACGCTTTTCGCAACGCATTATCACGAATTAACCATGCTGGCAGAGAAGTTAAAGCGCGTACGAAATCTGCGCGTGGCAGTGAAAGAGGGCGCAAAAGGGATTGTGTTTCTACACTCAATTGAACCCGGCGCTGCGAGCAAGAGTTATGGTATTGAAGTTGCGAAACTGGCGGGATTGCCGCCGGCCGTGATTGAGCGCGCGCGGCATGTGTTGAAGCAGCATGAAAAACAGGAGCGACAGAGTGTCCAAGTGGAGACCGAACCCGAGCCCATGCAATTGACCATTTTTACACCGCTTTCGCAGCGCATTGTGGACCGCATTGCTGAGACCGATGTGAATGCGCTCACTCCTTTGCAGGCGTTGAATCTGCTGGAGGAGCTGCAGCAGGAACTCAAGGAAAAGGACTGAGGGAAAAGGTGCGGAGAAACATGGAATTGCGGCACGCCGCAGGAAGCCTGATGGTTATCGGCCTTGAAAGCACTGCGCTCTCAGGGCTAGAGCGCGCGTGGCTAAATCTCGTGAAACCCGGCGGGGTGATTCTCTTCCGACGAAACATTGCAGAGGCCCAGCAGACACGCACTTTGCTGAGCGAAGCCACAGAGCTCTGTGCGACGCATGCCTTTCGCTGCGTCGACGTGGAGGGCGGTACAGTCGATCGTCTTCGCGATGCGCTTGGCCCCTTGCCTTCGGCGCAAGCTGCGACAAAGGCCGGAGCTGGCTGCGAGCATGGGCAGCTTGTTGGCCAAGGTGTTCGTACATTTGGTTTCAACACAACGCTCGCGCCGGTGCTGGATTTGGGACTTGCCGCAAGCACGAAAGTGATGGGGACGCGGTGTGCGTCCGCAACGCCTCTCGAGGTGACGAATTTCGCTCGTGGATTCCTGGCTGGGCTGGCGCAGTATGGTGTGACTGGATGCGGGAAACACTTTCCCGGCCTGGGCGGCGGCTCGCTCGACTCACACCGGGAAACGCCAAAAATTGAGCGCACATGGGACCAGTTGCGCCACGAAGACATGGAACCCTATCGTGCCCTGCGCGCGGAGTTACCGATGGTGATGGTGAATCACGCGACCTATCCCAAAACGCGAGGCAGGAATCGGCCCGCGAGCGTATCTGCATTCTGGATAACAACAGTTCTGCGCAAACAAATCGGCTACCGAGGCGTGATTTTCTCCGACGATCTGGAGATGGGCGGCATTCTAAAGTGCATGCCGATGGAAGAAGCTGCGGTGGAATCGATCCGTGCAGGCATGGACACGATTGAGATCTGCCACAGCGCGGAACAGATTCTGAGCGCATATGAGGCGCTGGTTCACGAAAGCGAAAAATCCGAGGCGTTTCGTCGGCTGATGCAGGGACGCGCACGCACAATGGCCCAAAAGCGGCGGACTATGTTTCAGCATGGAGTTGGACCAAAGCTGAGCCCCGCTAACTTTGAGAAGCTGCGCGCGAAAATTGCGCGCTTCCACGATGACGTGGCAAAGACGAACCCGGCTGCAGCGAAGGCATCGTCCGCGGAAGAACGCGCATTGGTGGAGACGGCATGAGCAAGAAGACGATGCTGGTGGCCGGCGTAATGAGTGGCACTTCCGCTGACGGGATTGATGTCGCGCTGGTCCGTATTACCACAGGGACGAAGCAACCGAAGCTTAGCTTTGTGGCGCACGAAGCATTTCCCTACCCTGCAGCTCTACGGCGAGCGGTGTTATCGGCGATGAATGCGGAGGTCATCTCGACCGCTGAACTGGCGCGGCTGAACTGGCGGCTGGGGCTGGAGTACGCCGAAGCAGTGAAAGCTACCGCCTCGCGGCACGGAGAAGCGATTGATCTAGTGGGGTGTCACGGACAGACACTTTACCACCAGGCGCGCGCCGTTCCGTACGCAGAAAAGAGTTTCGCGTGCACGTGGCAGGCGGGCGAAATGGCCATGCTGGCTGCTGCGATTCAATCGCCTGTGGTTTCAAATTTCCGTCCCGCGGATATGGTTGCCCGCGGCGAAGGAGCACCCTTGGTCCCCTTACTCGACTACGTATTGTTTGCCGACAGAAGGCGCGGTCGAGTTCTGCAGAATATCGGGGGAATTGCCAACCTGACGGCAATCCCTGCCGGATGTGACTCTGATCAACTCATCGCCTTCGACACGGGCCCGGGCAATATGGTGATGGATGCCCTCGCTGAGATCTTGTTCGGTAAGAAATATGACCGTAACGGCGAAACGGCAGCCAAGGGCACTGTTCTTCAGCCAGTGCTTCAGTGGGCACTTCAAGACGCCTACTTTTCGCGTAGACCACCCAAAAGCGCTGGGCGAGAGCAATATGGGCGAGAGTACGTAATGTCATTTCTTGCCGAATGCCGCCAGTTGTCTGAAAGACCTGAGGACGCGCTTGCAACGGCAACGGCAGTCACTGCGGAGAGTATCGTTCAGGGCCATAAACGATTTGTTCAAACAGTGATGCAGGACAAACCTGTGGACTACATCGTTTCCGGTGGCGGAGCAAAAAACGCAACGCTCATGAAAATGTTGTATGAGCGTCTGTTGCCGCTCAAATGTTCATTGAGGACAAGCGCCGAGTTTGGATTGCCTGCAGAGGCGAAAGAAGCTGTGGCATTCGCTCTGCTCGCGTGGCAGACGTGGCGCAAACTACCGGGCAATGTGCCATCGGCAACTGGAGCGAGAAAGCCGGTGATTCTTGGACAGGTGACATATGCGCCGTAGCTCGCTGGCACTTGCGGCGCTGCTGTTGTTGACAGGATGCCAAGGAACGAAACGCGATCCACGCACGCTGGTAGTGCTCATTGACAGCAGTCCCGCGAATCTGGACCCGCGCGTGGGAACTGATGGGCAGTCGGAGCATATTGATGAGCTCATTTTCGACGGACTTGTAGATCATGACGAGCACTTCAACTTTCAACCTGCGCTGGCCACGAGTTGGAATCAGCCCGACCCATTGACTCTAATCTTTCACCTGCGTCCGGGAGTGCACTTTCAAAACGGACAGGCTCTCACCGCACGCGATGTGGTGTGGTCAGTTGAGTCGATGCGGAACGGAACGGTTATCTCGCCCAAGAGCGCAACTTATGCTTCTGTGGCGAGTGTGGAAGCTCGTGACCCTCTAACGGTGGTTTTTCACTTGAAGAGGCCGGACAATTTTCTTCTGCGCAATCTTGCCACAGGCGCGATTGGGATCATTCCTGCGCAAAGTGGAAGGGAATTTTGGCGGCACCCTGTCGGAACCGGGCCATTTACGTTTGTCAGTCAACAGACCGACCAGGAAGTTGTGCTGGAGCGCAACTCGGCCAGTTGGCGAGCGGAACCTAAGATTGATCGCGTCCGGTTCGCCGTGGTTCCGGATGCAATTACCGAGTCACTGGAACTGGAAAAAGGATCGGCCGATCTCGCCATCAATACGTTACCCATGGACGCACTTCCGGTGCTGGCAAAGCAGCCTAACCTTGTGGTGAAAGACGTGCCTGGAACACCGGTGCAATATCTGGGCTTTAATCTGCGCGATCCGATTTTGAAGCATGTGCTGGTCCGGCGTGCGATTGCATACGCGATCAACAGGAGGCGGATTATCGGCACGCTTCTTGGCGGCCATGCGCAACCGGCCGAGAGTCTGCTGCCTGAAAATCATTGGGCGTGGACGGGCGACCTGGAACACTACAATTACGACCCAGCACGTGCGCGAAAGCTTCTTGATGAGGCGGGATATCCGACGGGGCCGGATGGTGTGCGCTTTCATCTGACCATGAAAACAAGCACAAATGAGGACACGCGCCTGCTCGCAGTGGTTCTGCAACAGCAATTGGGGCAGGTGGGAATCGCGCTGGATTTGCGGAGCTTTGAATTTGCGACATTCTATACTGACGTGACGCGCGGAGCGTTTCAACTGTATTCCATGCGATGGATTGGTGGAAACGAGCAGCCGGACATTCTCGAATATGTGTTTTCCTCGGCACGCTTTTCCCCGAAGGGCGCCAACCGCAGCCACTATTCGAGCGCCGAAGTGGACAAATTGCTTGCGGACGCGGACACGAATCCCGACCAGACGCGCCGGCGCACGGACTATGCGCGGGTGCAGCAGATATTGCAAAGCGATTTACCAGCAGTGAATCTCTGGTATCTGGATACGGTGGTTGTGTACAACCGCCGTGTGACGCACGTGGAACCGAATGCGTCCGGCAGTTACACCTTTCTCGAGACGGCGGACCTGGCAGATTAGTTTCACATCGAGCAGGGTATATTTTCTGTCACCTGCATCCTCATCTAGTCCACTCTCAATCTCAACTTTTTCCCTCGGATTATCGTCTATCGGAGTGAAGGCAACTGCTCACATGTGCCGAAAATACGGCAAGGCGGAGACCAAGGAAAATGAAGCATTTTGTACATCTGCGCACCCGAACCCATTGGGCCACGGTAGCGATCCTGACACTAGCGTCTATTCAATTGGCGGCACAGGCGCCAGCACGTTTTATCGGCACAATTACGGCGACAGGCGACAACCAACTGACCGTGAAAACGGATGCGGGCCAAACCTACAACGTGACTGCGGCAGCCAATATCGATATTAAGCGGATTGCCCCAGGAGAACGGGACCTGAGCAAAGCTGAGGCAATTCCCTTCTCCGATCTGGCAGTGGGAGACCGAGCACTGGTGAAGCTTGACCCCAATGCGCCTGCGGGCACCATGCAGGCGGAGCAAATTATCGCAATTAAGAAGTCTGATGTGGCCGAGAGACAGGAGCAGGAACGCGAGGCCTGGCAGCGTCACGGCGTTGGTGGTCTGGTAAAGAGTGTGGATTCAGCCACAGGCACGATTGTGGTGACCACGGGAGCGGGCCCCACACTCAAGACGGTTACCGTACATACAAATGACAAGACCGTTCTGAAACGGTATGCGGAGGGGTCCATCCGTTACGCGGATGCAAAACCCGCGCCATTGAATGCCATTCAACCAGGCGATCAGTTACGTGCGCGCGGAGAAAAGAGCCCTGATGGTGCCGAGGTCGCGGCTACCGAAGTTGTGTCGGGCACCTTCAGAAATATTTCAGGTTTGGTGAGTTCCATTAACAGAGAAGCAGGCACGTTCGTGGTCAAGGACCTGTTGACGAAGAAAGACGTCACGATTCAGGTTCCTCAAACTGCGCAAATGCGGCGACTGCCGGACAACATGGCAAAAATGATTGGGGCGCAACTCAAGAGTGAGGAAGCCGATCACAGAGCGACACCGACGCAAGGTGCGCCTGCAATGGAGCGAATGCACGGGCAAGGCAGGCCCAGCGAATTGCAGGCAGTGCTGAGCAAAGCACCCGTGATTCAGCTTGCCGATTTGAAAAAAGGCGAAGCGGTAATGCTTGTTTCAACCCAAGGAACGAACGAAGTAACCGCCATTACTCTGCTTGCCGGCGTGGAGCCACTGTTGCAAGCACCGGCGGAGAGTCAGAACCTGCTGTCGAACTGGAGTATGGGCACCAGTGGCACTGAGGCAGCGGCACAGTAATCGGAATTTCAATCTGAGGATTCGATCGCGAGAAACCTGCGCTCGATACCGAGGCACAACTTGTCTTTTTTCCCTTCTTCTAAGCGAGGACAGATGCACTTGAAACTTCATTGCCTAATTCATACAACAGTTGTCTTTCTCGTCGGTGTTGCAATGACGTTGGCAACGCACGCGCAAACGGCCAGCGACGTAAAGACCGGAATTCTGCATGGCCATATTGCCGACCAAACTGGCGCGATGATCCCTCAGGCCGAGGTAACGGTCACACCCGTTCACGGCAAAGCGGTGGCGCACGTCCAGGCAGACACTTCCGGTGAGTTTGAAGTAAAGGACCTGGCGCCGGGCGACTATATCGTGGACGTAACCTACAACGGATTCGCGCCCTTCACTTCCAAGCCGATCCCAGTGGCCGCCGGGCAATCGAAGCGGGTGGACATTGCAATGGCCATCGAAGTTGCCGCGCAAAGCGTGGAGGTCAGCGACGATACTCCGCAGGTAAGCGTGGACGCAGGATCGAACGCCAGTTCCGTCGTCATCAAAGGCGATGCGTTGAATGCTTTGTCGGATGATCCGGACGAGTTGTCGAATGAATTGTCGGCGCTTGCCGGCCCTTCCGCTGGTCCAAATGGCGGACAGATCTATATTGACGGCTTCACCGGCGGACAGCTACCACCAAAGTCGGCCATCCGTGAGATCCGCATCAACCAGAATCCATTTTCCGCAGAGTTTGATCGGCTGGGATACGGACGAATTGAAATTCTGACGAAGCCCGGAACAGACAAACTGCACGGACGCGCGTTCATCATGGGAAATGACAGTGGGTTGAACACAGGCAGCCCTTTCACGCAAAACGTTCCGCCGTACTATCGCATCATGTACAACGGGTCGGTAAGCGGATCAATAAACAAGAAGACATCCTTCTCATTCAGTATCTTTGAGCGCAACAACCAGGACCAGAACGTATATGTGTATACGCCAGCAGTCCTGAATACTACGACCAATCAATACGAGTTGGGATCGCAGACTTCCGGAACATTGTCCAACCCTCACACCATGATTAACGTGACTCCCCGCGTTGACATCGGACTTGGAGCGAACAACACCTTAACAGCGCGCTATCAGTTCTTCCATAACTCGGAAAAGGGTGATATCGGAACACAGGAACTTCCTTCGCAATCGGTGAATTCCCTGTCGGACGAGCACACACTGCAATTGAGTGACTCGCAAATCATTAATGAACACGCGGTAAACGAAACGCGACTCGAGTACCGGCGCGGTATCAGTTCGCAATCTCCGGTCAGCAATGATCCCACGTTGGTAGTGAGCGGTGACTTTACAGGTGGTGGCGCAGCCGGACAGACCTTCAACTCGCACAGTGACCACCTTGAACTGCAGAACATCACAACCATGAGCGCGGGCCAACACGCCATCAAGTTTGGCGCTTGGCTACGCGACAATCGAAACGCGACATCGACCTTCGCTAACCAAAACGGCACGATTGTGCTGCAACAAGACGCCTACATTTCAGCACTCAATACTCTGGCTTCAGGAGGCAACCTTAGTTCGATCGGATCCTACTCAAGCACCACCGGGACGGGCCTTTCCAGCTTGACAATTGCCGCCGGAAGAACCAACTACCAGGCGAATGTCTTCGACGGCGCATTGTTTTTCCAGGATGACTGGAGAGTGAATCGTCGGTTCACTTTCTCCTACGGCTTGCGTTGGGAAACTCAGAATCACATCCACGACCACAACGACTGGGCACCGCGCGTGGCGCTCGCCTATGCCCTTGATGGCAACGCCAAGAAACCGGCCAGAACTGTGCTGCGTGCCGGTTATGGATTCTTCTACGACCGGTTGGGCGTGGGCAATCTTCTTTCGGCTCAGGAGCAGGGATTGGATGCGGGTCGCGTAACCGTGACGAATACGGACCCAAGCTGCCTGAACGGTACCAGTTTTACCAATATCGACTTCTCAGGCTGCCTGCCGTCAAGCTATACGCCGGATGCCAACACAACCACGGTGCGCATCGCACCAAACTATCATGCGCCTGTTACGGAACAGCTTGGAGCCAGTATTGAACGGCAGGTAAGCAAGTCAGTGACCGCGACTGTTACTTACTTACACTCATTCGGGCTGCACCAGCAGGTCACCGTAGACGCAAACCCATACGAGGCTCTCTCCGGAACGGACTACTACAACAGCTCGACGGGTCCACGAATCAACCCTTCACTGGGTATCATTCAACAGTACACCTCGGCAGCGGTCTTCAAGCAGAACCAAATGATTCTCAATGTGAACGCTCGGCTGTCGCCACGGGTGAGCTTGTTCGGGTTCTACAGCCTGTCCTTTGCCAACTCCAACGGCGCGGGCGGAACAGCTTCCAACGCATATAACCTTAACCAGGATTATGGTCCGGCGGGCTTTGTCTTCCGTAACATGTCGTTCATGATGGGCAATATTCAGGCGCCCTGGGGAATCCGCGTCAACCCATTCCTCATCCTGCACTCTGGACGCCCGTATAACATCACTGTCGGCCAGGACCTAACTGGCGACAACTTCTTCAACAACCGCCCCTCAATTGTTGATGCTTCCTTGTGTTCTACCGGAAATACGGGAACCACCCAACAGTACTACTCAACCAAGTACGGCTGCCTGAATATTGATCCGCAACCTGGCGATACGCTGATTGCTGCCAATCAAGGCACGAGTCCAACTTCCGTGGAATTTAATCTGCGGCTGAGCCGTTCATTCGGTATCGGGCCCAAGCTCGAATCAGCGGGCGGAGACAATGGCCCCAGAGGCGGGCCACCACGCGGTGGTGGACACCACGGTGGTGGACCTGGCGGAGGCTTTGGCCCCGGTGGATTTGGCGGCGGAGGTGGCGGTCCGCATGGAATGTTTGGCGGTGGTGCCGCAAGAAAATACAGCCTCGACTTCAGCATCGAAGCCATGAACCTTGTGAACAAAATCAATCTGGGAACACCTGTGGGAACGGTGAATTCATCCAGCTTCGGACAGTCGCTCTCTCTGGCGGGTGGCCCTTTCTCAAGCGGTTCGGCTTCACGGCGCATCTTTCTGAACGCTTCGTTCTCCTTCTAACTAGCTCGTTCTTTGAATGCAATAGGGCTGGAGCTCCCGCTCCAGCCCTTTTACTTTGTGCGCTCTTTGAACCATTCACTTTGTTGCTGCGCCGACCATTGCACCAGGATGCGCATCGGGAGCGAAGGCATCGGTCAACGAGATGACCCTAAGTTGCGATTTCAAGTCATCCAGCGAAGACTTTCCCGTGACTGTGATCTCTCGACTTTCGCCAGGCAGGAGATTGAAGTAATTGTCGGAGACCTTCATGTCTAGCGAACCGAAGGAAAGATACACGTCGCGTGCAAGGACGGGCGAGGTTACACGCACCGTGAATTTGCCGTTTGATCCGGTCGTATTGACGGTGAGCAGTGCGGGCTTGAGATGCATTTCTCGCGTAGGCAGCAGGTAGATGAGGTTGCGCGAGAGTGTTTCGCTGCCGCTGATGAGATCGGCTACGACGAAGACGCGCGACATATCCGTTGCACCGAACTGGGCAAACTGGTTCATTGGCCAGTCAAGATACACCTTACTCGCGAGCGAGTCGACGGTGACTTCGTGCGAGTCTTCATGCAGAACCTTGCCATCGAAATCCATAAGGCGAACGCGGAGAGTTGCGGTTTGAGGAGCGGTTTTGTCTGAAACGATGTAGACACGCATTTCGCCGTCTTCCACGTGCGGTGAAACCAGGATTGGAGCATAAAAGCGGCGCGCGTAGTATTGCAGAGCCTTCCAGCGACCGTAGTAGTCGATGGAGGACCAGGAGGCGACGGGCCAGCAGTCGTTCAACTGCCAGAAGATGGATCCCATTGTTTCCGGACGCGCGCGGCGGAAGTGCTCGGCGCCGATTTTGATACCTTCGGCCTGCAGAACCTGGCTGACATAAAGGAAGCTGGCGAAGTCTTTCGGCTCAGGGTAATCGCGCAACAGGTAGTCGTGAATGATGGAGTTGCCTTCATTGTTCTTCTGGTGCGCGAGCATGACCGGAGTAAAGATGCTTGTTCGATCTTCAGGCTGCGTAAACGCTTCAATCGTTTTCATCTCCGGAAATGACTGGAATCCATATTCGGTGATGAATCGCTCATGGTGTTTTTCGTACGTGGAGAATGGAACGCGGCCATGCCACACGTCCCAGATGTGTGCGTCGCCACTCTGGTAGTGATCGCTGACTGTTTCATAGTCTGAACTGGGAGAGCTGGGCCAGTAGGGCGTCTCCGGTGCAAGGCGCGCGACGACGCGATTGAGAATGCCACTGAATTCAGTAAGGTAATCCTGCCACATCTGGAATTTTACGTCTGCTGGAAGTGAACTGCGATTGCCCCAGTTGAGCGCTTCCTCGGTTTCGTTGTTGCCGGACCAGACCACTATGCTGGGATGATTACGGAGACGGCGGACCTGGTCTTCGGCTTCCTTTTCCATCGTGAGTTTGAAGTCGTAGGTGCCCGGTTGCCAGTCATTGCCGTACATAAAATCCTGCCAGACCATGAGGCCGAGCTCGTCGCAGAGCGTGTAGAACTCGTCGGTCTCGTAGTAGCCGCCTCCCCAATGTCGAATCATATTCATGTTGGCGTCAACAGCGGATTGAAGGATGCGCTTGTAGTCTGCTGTGGTAACGCGATTCGGAAAGCTGTCGAACGGGATCACATCTGCACCCTTGGCGAAGATGGGGATTCCGTTGACTAAAAGCTGAAAGCTGCGGCCCCACTTGTCGGGATGGCGATCGAGAACAATCGAGCGCAGACCCGTTTTCTTACTGATTTCCGAGTAGAGTTTGGACGAGTCAGAGAGGCGCGCGGTAAAAGTGTAGAGAGGATGGTCGCCGTAACCGGCGGGCCACCAGAGCGCAGGATTGCGAATCTCAATGGGAATGTCGATGACATTGGTGCCTTTGTGCAGATCCGCACGGACGGTGGCCTTAACCGGATTTCCATCGAGGGCGTAGTCCACCACCACCGTTGCGGGGCCATCGGCCGAGGCTTCCACTTCTACTTCTGCATCAAGATGTGCAACGGATTTGCTGATGTCGCGCTGGTGAATGGCGAAGTCTGCGATACGAAAGTTATTCCAGGCCTCAAGTCGCGCGGGACGCCAGATGCCGCTGGTGACAAAGGTCGGGCCCCAGTCCCACCCATACTCATAGGCTGGCTTACGGATATAGGTCTTTTCGGCAGTCCCGGTGCGTGGCTGCCAGGGATCTTTGGAAGCGACTGCCTGGGCCGACTTCATGGGCGAGGGAAAAACCACACTCAATTGATTTTCGCCGGCATGCAGACTTCCCTTCACCGATACACGCCAGGTGATGAACGAGTCATTGGTGGATAGAACCTTTGCGCCGTTAAGATAAATTTCCGCCGGCGAGTCCACTCCGTCGAAGACCAAGTCGAGATTGGTGTGGGCGAGCAGCGAGGGAGTCGCGTTGATCGTGGTTCGGTATTCCCAACTCTCGTTCTGAATCCACTGCAGGCGAGACTCGTTGTCACGGTAAAAGGGGTCAGGAATTTTCTTGTTGGCTAGAAGATCAAGATGCACGTCGCCCGGAACAACTGCGTTGAGCCATCCCGAGTCAGGCGCCTGGCCGGGTTGGATCTGACGGAACTGCCAGCCGTGATCGAGGGTGACAACGGCACTCTGTGCCGAATCTGAAACCGCATGGACTTGTGGAGTGAAGAAGAAGAAACCGGAAAGAATGAGCGCGCTGCATGAAACAAGAGATCGACTGCGAAAGGAAAGCATCGTGCCTCCAAATTTCCAGGCCGAATGTTGGCAATGGATGAACGTCGGCCCCAGCAACCGCAGACAAGAGTATCACGCAGATTGTTCAACACTAAGCTGGACTTCTGGCGCGAGAAGGTCTTTATAAAGCTGCTCCCAGCTGTTCACACGCGTGTCCCAACTGAAGTGCTTGGCAATGCGCTCGCGCGCGGCCTGTCCTCGAGCGACGACATCGCAAGCTGGCAGTTTCATGGAGTGCAGCATGGCCTCAGAGAGCGACTCAGAATCGTTAGGCGGAACGATGGTACCGCAGTCGCCCACGAGTTCGCGCACACCGCCAACATTCGTCACCACCACGCGCTTTTCCATGGACATTGCCTCACCCACAACAAGAGGCATGCCTTCCCAGGCTGAACTGAGAACATATCCGTCAGCTGCATCGAGCAGATCCGGAATATCGCGGCGTACGCCGAGGAAGGTGCAACGTTCGCGCACGGCGGACGGAGATGAAGCCTCTTTAAAGAGGTCTTCGGGGGACGTCCCGGCCGGCAGTTCACCGGCAATCCATAGAGATGCAGAGGGTTCTACCGTGAGAATCCTGGCAAATGCTTGAAGAAGATTCGGATAATCCTTGGCGGGAACGATGCGGCCAATAGCAAGCCAGATGAAATTCTCTGCGTTCTTAATCTGTCCGCGCATGAAGTGGCGGCGCTCCGCAATGTGATTGAATTGGGCGAGGTCGATGGCATTGGTGAGAACCGTGCATTTGCGCGCAGGTACGGCTTGAAGTCGGATGAAGCGCTCGGCGGCAGCCGAGCTGACCGCAGTGGTGTGGACAGAGAGCGGATCGGTAAGGCGATACATAGCCATGCGGATCGATCCGCCTTCGTAAACATTGTGAATCGTGGAAAGTACTTTTGGCGTAGCGCCAATGAGGCGGAGCGTGCGCGCTACCATATTCGCGGGAAAAGTGTGGCTGTGCAGGAAATGCGGTTGAAACGCCTTGAGAATTCTCCGGGCTCTAATTAGTGCGGCGGTAATTTCGACGGGAGACCTTTGCATATACAGGTAGTGAACTGGGAGACCCGTGGGCCACTGGTTGAGTTCCGGCGCACGGAGGACAATGAGGGTAACCGCGTGACCGCGTGCGGCCATGCGCTCTGCCAGTTCCAGTACTTGTTTCTCAGCTCCACCAATGCCAAGCGAGGTGAGCATGTAGGCGATTCGCAAGGATTTGGGAACCTCCCCTTGGCTCCAATGCCATGGAGGATAATGCAGTTGCAAACCAGCTGCAGTGGCCTACAGCACACGAGGCAAAATCAACGAATTCAGTGCATACTGTGGATGTGCGGCTTCCCTGCTCCCCTGCAGGCGGGCCAGATGCAAGGAGGTAAATGGTGATGAGTAATCAGGCTACGGCGTTGAAGGGCTGCCGACACATGCGTGCGGGCCAACCCTTCATTGGCAAGCAGGGGTTGGAATATGCAGTGGGCATTTCTGCTGAGTCAGCGGGAGCAGAAGCAATCCATATGCAGTTGTTAACCATCCCGCCGGGCGGGCGTGCCAAGGCGCACAAGCATACCACGCATGAAACGGCCATCTATGCTCTGCAAGGTACCTCGCACGTGTGGCACGGCGAACGACTGGAGCATCACTCTATTGTGAAGCCGGGAGACTTCTTCTATATTCCTGCCGATGTGCCGCATCTGCCCTACAACCCGAGTGCAACGGAGACAGTGACGGCCATTATTGCGCGGACCGACCCCAACGAGCAGGAGAGCGTGGTGCTTCTACCGGAGTTGGAAGCAGTGCATCCAGAATGAAATAACCAACCTGACAAACGGCGAGGCAATGGGTTGCGAACGTTTGATCATGTAAGGACTTTGTGATGCGTATGAAGAGGCGTGATGTATTGCGAGCGGTTCCGGTGGCACTGGGTTCCAATGTATTTCTTCGTGGAAGGGCATTTGGAGAAGTGCGCGCCGATGAAGTGCCAAAGCCGAACACCTCTTCCATGCAAAACCCTGCGAAGGAAGAAACCTCGAAGGAGACAGTGTCCGGCATTGGCGGCTTCTTCTTTCGTTCGCACGATCCGAAGGCTCTGGGCGAGTGGTACAAGGAGCACCTCGGGATTCCGCTGACTCCGACGAAGATGGATGACCCGGTTTGGAAGCAGGAGGCCGGGACTACGATCTTCAGTCCCTTCCCGCAGACGACGAAGTACTTCGGCAATCCCGAAAAGATGTGGATGATCAACTTCAGAGTGCGCAATCTGGTCCGGCTGGTCGAACAGCTGAAAGCAGCTCAGATTGAGGTCAAGGTCTATCCGGCAGATGCTACCGGCCAGTTCGCGCATCTGAATGATCCTGAGGGCAACCCGATTGAGTTGTGGCAGCCAGCCGGAGGCTGTTAAGAAGTCCTGAAATTGACAAAGAGCCGCGGCGCTGCTCAGTCTTGCGTATTTGGCTTAATCCAGCGCTTCAGTAGCGTATCTACGGCAATCAGTCCAGGGCCGAGAATGAGTATTAACAATGCGGCAAACCAATCGTTGTATGCGCTTGCTCCTTGGAACTTGTCGGGATCGCTGAAAATGCTAAAAAACGCGTCCTTTTCAGCTGCCAGGAAAGCCACCGTCATATTGATAAACAGGACAAGGGCTGTCGCGCGCGTGAGTACGCCAAGCGCCAGCATTGTCCCGCCTACAAGCTCGACTAGCGAGACAAAGAGCGCAGTCTGCGCCGGCATGGGAAGGCCAAGTGTAGTGAAGTACTCGGCTACCCTGCCAAGGTAGTGAAGTTTTCCCCAACCGTCAGTGGCAAGTTCGTAACCCCAATACAGTCGAATAGCCAGCAGCAGCGGACTTTGCAGATAGTTGAGAAGAGCGCACACGCGCCCGTAAACCTTTGCAATTGCCTGCATCGTAGTTCGTCCTTCAATTCAGTCTTTGATGATCGATTCGAGTGGTGGTGCGCAAATCCAACCCAGTTCAGCCCAGTTGGCAAACCACTGCTGAACCTGTGTGGCGCGGCGCGGCGCCGGAATGCGCGAGCCGACGAAGCCCGTTGCGAGCGCATCGGCCAGAGCGAGACCCTGGCGGATAGCGGCTAGCGTGGAAAACTCTTCGCGAGTCAGGCGGAGGTAATAGACCGACATGTCCACGCGGTGGGACGCCAACCAGGTGGGACGACGGCGCAGATGCGGCAGTGCGATTGGCGGCTCGTCGTCTTCATCGCTTGCAACGCCGGCTTCGCTGGTTTGCTTCTTATCTCTCTGGTGCAGGTTGAGGACGAGATCGTCCGCCGGATAGCTGAGAGGAATCAATTGCAGGTGCGGTTGCAGGGCAAGGCGCGAGCCAGCATCAAGTGTGGCAATCTGGTCGGCTGTAAGGGGTGTGTCTTCCGCAGAATCGAAAGTTTCAATGAAGGCCCACTCAATGCGTGCGACATCGACTGCGAGAGCGTGGCGGCGGCCCGCGTATTTCGGATTAGCAGCAAGCCATTGCGCCAGGTGCGAGCCGAGATTGCGCAACGTGAAAGAGCGATTGGGGTGTGCCGTGAGATAGGCCACTGAGAGCGCGTGGAACTTTCTGCTGCCGACAACGGCGCGCACGCCGGGAAAATCCTCAGCAAGTGCGCCGAGCACGCGATACCAGTACTGGCGGTTGTAGATTTCGAGGCGTTCGAACGAAGTAAGGTTCGAGTTTGGTGCGATAAAGGACTCCGCGACCTCGCGCATTGGGCGTCCATCGCGGAACTTCGCACGCATGTTCTCGCCAGCAGTGAGTGGCTGCATAACCGCCGAAGCCATCGTGCGCTGCAGGTCGACAAGCGACATTGAAGGAACCGTCATCGCGTTGCCTCCGCCGGAACACTCTCAGTCGTCTGAGCGGAGTATTTTTTCAGGAACTTGTTGGCTTTCTTCGCTTCGTTGTGGACTTCTTCGAAGCTGGGAATATGATCGTCCCACTCCAGCAGCGTCGGCGTATGTCCGCAGCGTTCAATAGCGCGATCATAGAGCTGCCAGACCGGATCGATGACGGGGTGGTCGTGCGTGTCGAGGATGTAGCTGCTCGTAGCGCGAGTGGCCGGCAATATGAATCTGCGCCACGCGTTCGGCTGGGATCGCGTTCACGTAATCCATTGGATTGAACTCGTGATTCACCGAGGAAACGTAGATGTTGTTTACGTCGAGCAAAATGCCGCAGTCGGCGCGTTCGACGACTTCATTAAGGAATTCCCACTCGGTCATCTGCGAATCTGTAAATGCAGCATACGAGCTCACGTTTTCCACGGCGACCGGGATTTCGAGGTAATCCTGAACTTTTTTCACACGGGCAACGGTGCGCTCGACAGCTTCCCATGTATAAGGCAGCGGAAGCAGGTCATGCGTGTAGGTGCCATCCACTGAGCCCCAACAGAGGTGGTCGCTGAGCCAGGGAGTGCCCGTGCGGCGGACGAGTTGCTTGAGACGTTTCAAGTGCTCAGGGTCGGGTTCGGTGACCGAACCAAAGTACATGGAGACGCCATGTTGGACGACACGGTACTGTTCGAGAATTCGATCGAGATTGACCAGCGCTCGGCCGCCGTCGATCATGAAGTTCTCTGAGATGATTTCGAACCAGTCCACCACCGGCTTCTTCGAGAAGATGTGCTGGTAATGCGGAATGCGCAGACCGATTCCGACGCCGTGATTCGAAAACGCATTGAAACGATTGGAAGACATAAGGGTTATGGACAGCTATCGATGGTCAGCAACTGAGGCATCCGTGCTGATGTTGTACCGGCCCGGTGCGTTCGCGGTTTGGTGGGGGGCTTGGCGGCGTAGACCAGATCAGGCCCGTACGCCGCCAGTTCTGGGGAAGAATTAGGCGAACTTGGGCATCTTGCTGCCGTCGGTGGCGCATCCGCCCTTGCCCTTGCAGCTGTTTTTGCCCTTGCAGCCGTTGTCGCTGGACTTGCAGCCACCCTGGCCCTTGCAATCATTCTTGCCCTTACAAGAGTGCTTGGCAGGCTTGTCAGAGCTGTACTTGAGGCCAGCCTTAACGGCCTTCACCATCGGTCCGTTAGCCGAATTGGCAGTGGTTGCGGCGTGAGCGGCGACGGTTCCGCCCATGAGACCAGCAAGAGCAGCGGTGAGCAAAGCAGCATTCAGTTGGTTCTTCATAAGAAATTGACCTCGTATTGGGTTGGGGCGGAGTGCTCCGCATGGTGACGGGGAAAACGGGACAATTGCTGCCGGCGGTCCCGCAGGTTTCATGGTTTGCACTCTTGGAGTGCCGGCATGAGCGAAAGGTTACAGGGAAAATGGACTACGTGACCATGAATTTTTCCAATCCTGTTTCCTGTGTGACGAACGGAGCGTCGAAGGATTTGGATTTCAAGATTGGGACGACTCTAAGCAAAAATCGTAAGCTGAAGAGACGGTGTCAAACAGGGAGGTTCGAGTTGGAGCAAAGACAGTGGAGTTGGGTGGGCGGAGCCAGCCTGCTGGTTGCCCTCCTGCAAAGCTTGTGTACGGCGGTGCTTACCATCAGCGGAATCCGGGTGGCAATTGGCCTGACTGCCCTGGCGGCGGCGAGCGGAATCTATGCTCCAGCGACCGGTTGGCATCAGGACGCCATCCGGATACCGATGCTGATTCTGGCCACCCTGGGTGCAGTGATCAATCTGGCCGTTATTGGATGGGTATGGTATCTACGATCACGGCCGGCCGCGCAGTGGCGCCGGAAGGAGTTAACTCCGAAGCAGAAACGTTCGGAACGGCTGCAGATAGCCCTGGCAGTCATCACGCTCTTACTGGTGGGTTTAGAGACATGGACGCATTCAATCGTGCATAGAACTGGACCGCCTCCCTCACAGAAACAGGTAACACTCTCATTCCTCAATAGTTTCCCCGAATGGCCCGGAAGTATTATTCACGAAGTTACTCAAGTTCCTCTATAAGTACCAATAGACTCACGACAAGAGTCTATTGCTATGTCTTTTTCTGAATGGGATTTGCGTGTTTCGCTCGAAAGGAACGAACTTGTTCCTTTCTTTCAGCCGCTGGTGGAATTGCGGTCGGGCCGAGTATTCGGCTTTGAAGCACTGGCCCGTATTGAAAGACACGGCTCAGATCCTATTCTTCCGGAAGAATTCATCGCAGTTGCTGAAAAGACTGGCCTCATCAATGAAGTAACTCGGCAGATATCCATAAAGGCTATGCAAGTGCTCGCCGGCATACATACGCCCTATTCACTCTCCATCAATATCTCTCCTCAACAGCTGCAAAATACTGATTTACCTGGAAATATTGAACGGATGACCCGGCAGACCGGATTTCCACCGGAAAGATTGCATATCGAAATCACGGAAGGCGGGCTCATCGACAACATGGTGCATGCTCGCGAAGTGTTTGCCATCTTGAGGAAACTGGGATGCAAGCTGGCCATGGATGATTTCGGCACCGGCTACTCTAGTCTGCATCACTTACAGGCCCTGCCGTTCAATACGTTGAAAGTCGACCGCAGCTTCGTTTTGTCGATGACACGAGAGCGAGAAAGCCGCAAGATTGTGGCCGCAGTTTTGGGGTTGGGCCATAGTCTGGGTTTGGAGACACTTGCCGAGGGCGTGGAGACGGATGAACAGGCGGAAATGCTGGTGCAGATGGGTTGTGACCAGGGACAAGGATGGCTTTTCGGCAAGCCAATGCCTGCCCGCCATCTGGCAGAAATGCAGTCTACGAATCACGCCACAGGATGGTGCGCCAAGCCGAAGGATTCTGAAACGTTGGCCGGGTTGGATGGCGTGCCCGCTGAGAGGCTGGCGCAGCTTCGCGCAATCTATGACGGCTCGCCGATTGGCCTGTGCTATCTGGATAGGAAGTTACGCTATGTAAGCGTCAACAGGTGCATGGCAGAGCTGGATGGACTCCCGATTTCGGCTCATTTGGGCCGTACTCCCAAGGAAGTAGCTCCCGACTATTTCGAGCACATGGAGCCTTATCTTATTCGCGCTTTGAATGGCGAAGCCATCTCCAGGGTTGAGGTCCGGCAATTGACGAGAAACGGACTGGGAAAGCCATCCACAATGTTGGTATCTCTGCAGCCGGCGTTCGATGAAGCGGGTGAGACAGTAGGTGTCTCCGTGACAGCGCTGGATGTTTCACCGTGGAAAGCCAACATTGCCAATCCCGGAAACTGCGGTACCTGTACCTGTATGGCAAATCTCGGCGTGGAAGCTCCACAGTCGCAAATCACAGCGTTGCTGGGAAAGATTCTCCAACCGAACGCTGAGAACCGCGTTCAATCGCTGTCCGGAAAAGCAGAGTCGGAAATGCGGAGCAAACGTAAAGAACGCCCCATCCTGTCGCACTGAATGCCTTCCGGGAACCACAAAACCAACCACTCACAAAGCCAATTCATTGATTGCACAGAGGCCTGGCATTCCGGTAAATAGGCCTGTCCGCCTTCGTGCTTGAGCACTCTGCCCATCAGGCCGCATTCTGTTGGAGGTGAGGTACATCATGAAACCAGATCTGGAGCAGACCGCGGCAATGCTGGAGCATGGCCCGGCAGCCTTCAATGCACTGCTGCGCACATTGCCCGAACCCTGGATCCTGAGCACGGAAGGCGAGGACTCGTGGAGCCCGCGCTATGTGGTTGGACACCTGGTCTATTGCGAGCAGGTGGACTGGATGCGGCGCGTGCGGTCCATTCTGGAACACGGAGAACTCAGAACATTTGAGCCGCTGGACCGGGAAGGCGGGCGCGAACGGCTAAAGGCGATGGCGATAGCTGAGTTGCTGGATGAGTTTGTCGATGCGAGAACGCGCAATTTGAAGGAGCTGCGTGGGCTGAACCTGCAACCAACCGATCTCGAACGCAAGGGAAAACATCCCGCCTTCGGAATGGTGACGCTTGGGCAGTTGTTGGCAACATGGGCCACGCATGACCTGACGCATCTGCACCAGGTGTGCCGCGTGCTGGCAATGCAGTATGACGAGGAAGTGGGACCCTGGAAGCGCTATCTTGGTGTGCTGCACTGCGATGGTCACAGCGAGAGAGACTGACTCTACAGCCAGTCTTAAAAAGCGAGTTACCTATCTTCCACGTGAAGACTTAGCCGGTTGAATTACCTCGATCCGTCGGCTCCCCATTCATCTCATCGTCAAGCCGCTTGTGCAGCCTTTCGCTCAGGCCGGCGGGCAGTTCGAAGACCCGGTTATCGGCAATCAAAACCACCACGTTGCGGGTGGAGTCGAGAACTGCGGAGCAGATCTCGCAGGTCTCAAGATGCTTGTCGATTTCCGCGCGCAGGGTCGGGTCCACATCGCCGTCGATGTAGGCGGAGATGTGTTCCCAGACGTGTTTGCAGTCGATCCTCATACGCGCCTCCCGAACCAGCCACGCCGTTGGGGGGCAAATCCTTTCAGTTTGGGCGCCAGGCCCTTTTGCAGCAGCGCGCGCGCCCGGTGAAGCCGGACCTTGACGGCTCCCTCCGTGATGTCGAGTGCTGCTGCGGTCTGGCGGATATCCATCTCTTCGATGTCCCTGAGCAGCACAACGTTACGGTAAATCTCGGGCAGAGCCTCAATGGCCTGCCGCAGCAACGCAGCCATTTCTTGCCGCTCCACTGTCTCGAGGGGAATTTCGCGCCAACTGGTCAGGATAGCCGGGGTAAAGTCGCCAGAGGGTTCGTCAGAATCGGGGTGGAAGCCAGCATCGAGTGAGTCCTCTCTGCGGTTGCCCAGGCGGCGCAGACGGCCCAGGCCCTCATTGCGCGCGATTGAAACCACCCAGGTGCGAAACTGCGCATCGCCGCGAAACAGATGCAGGTTTCTATACGCTTTGATGAACGTTTCTTGCGCTGTGTCTTCAGCCTCCGTCTCGTTCTTCAAAATGCCCAAAAGCATGAAGTAGACAGGGCGTTCGCAGGGCCGTATGAGGTCGTGAAATAGATGCTTTTCGCCTGCAAGAATGCGGCGAATGATTTCTAGCTCGGTCTCCGGCGGGTCTTTCTGCATTGCGGATAGGCAGGGAGCAGTTGGAAGGACGGCTACGCTTCCCTTTTCCAAACCTAACACGTCGGCAGCCACCCGAGGAATCCGGTCGCAACCGTTAAAAAATCTACCCTTTGAAGCACGAAATATTCGGGATAAAGGCCGAAAAGATAGTTCGAATCCTTATATCCAATTTCTCAATTGGGCGGTACAATCGCGTCGAGGGGACCAATGGACGGAGATATTCAACTCACATGCAGCGATTGCGGGCAAGAATTCACCTTCACCGCTGCCGATCAAACATTCTTTCAAGAACGCGGTTACTCGACACCTAAGCGCTGCAAATCCTGCCGCATGGCCAA
This sequence comes from uncultured Acidobacteriaceae bacterium, assembly GCA_963814335.1. GTDB lineage: Bacteria > Acidobacteriota > Terriglobia > Terriglobales > Acidobacteriaceae > Telmatobacter. The sequence goes on from CAWFCO010000006.1 coordinate 976,113, forward strand.
GAAGAGCATGCAGGGTGGGGGAGGCGGCGGCGGATATCGTTCGGCTCCGGCACAAGGGACCCCGGTTATCTGTTCAGGCTGTGGGCAGCCTACCACTGTACCGTTTGAGCCGCGGGGCGACAGGCCTGTTTATTGCCGGGACTGCTACTCAGCGCGCAAGGGTGGCGGTGGTGGCGGACGCGGACGCTACTAGCCGAAGTGCGATGTGTGGCCGGGCGATGCTCGGCCTTCGTCTGAAGCGAATAAGTCCCGCGAAGCTCGACCTTCTATTTGAAAGTACGTTTTGTCGAACTCGTGCAGTTTGCTGCAAACTCCACGATGGACATTCCTCCACACCATGTGGCTATGCCCTCATAGCTTCACTGGGAGTTCGTCTCTACAACGGTTTGACACCCTCCGAAAAACCCGCCTGCCGCGCATAGCTCCGATGCTACTTGCTACCTCCAAGCCATCTTGCGGGATTGCCATCGAACAGCCAGGTCAGGTGATCATTGTCCCAGTCGAGAATCAGGGAAATCGTGAATGCCGCAGACCAGCCAAATCCCTTCGCTCCTGCTCCTTCCCCGCTCCTGGAGTCATAGTATTCGCGAATGGAGGGGTTCCGCGTCACCCAATCCAGCAGTTGGCTGCGCATTGTTTGAGCAAGGTCGGAGTAGCCGTATTCCTGCAGCCCTTTGAGCGCGAAATACGACGTATTGAGCCAGGCCGAACCACGCCAGTATCCATGGCTCTCATAACCGGGCGTATTGTAGGCAGCCGTTGGCATGCCGGGGTAGAAGTACTCGGTTGAAGCTGCGAGCTTTGCCATCCGGGCAGCGCGCTTCTTATTTGCAATGTGCGCAAAGAGCGGCATAAAACCAGCAGGTGAAAGGGCTGGCCCGATCTTTCCTGTCACCCGGTCACGGTCGACGTAGAACCCCAGCTTTTCGTCCCATAACTTCTCGTTGATACGGTCCGAAAGCGTACGCGCTTCGTTAAGCCATTGCTCCTGTTCTTTCCTCAGATGGAGTCGCCCGGCCAGATAGGCCATGGCGTCGTAATGCATCACCATAAAACAGTTCAGGTCGATTGCCCACAGGCGATGGCCATCGGTCTTCGACATTCTGTATCCATCGTCCCAGCGAATGGAATTGTCCCAACCGGATTCTTCTCCTGTATCTGCATCGGAGTAATAGAACAGTCCATCACTCTTTCCTCCATGCTCGTTCAACCAGTAGTCACCGAGCTTCCTTAGTTTTGGATACATCGTTCGAAGAAAGTCATCATTGGGCGCGCGGTGATCGATTACCGCAACAGCCCATGCCATCACAGGCGGCTTGGTGATAGTAGTGACGATCCTTCCATCCTGGAAGATCACGTCGGGGAGTCTTCCATCAGGCTGCTGCCTGCTGAAGAGAATTTCGATCTGCTCCCTGGCCAATTGGCCATCCCAGTGGGAAACTGCGATCGCGTGGAATGCGGCATCCCAGTTCCAGACGCCCTTGTAAGAGCCAAGCGACGGAACAATGCCGGAGTAAGGCTTCCATGCGTCACTCAAAACCAGATTGCCGAGTAAAGTATTCTGCGCACGGCTCAGAAGCTTGAACTCAGCCGGAGTAACTCGACTTGCCTCGCTATTCAGCCACGCCTTGGCCAACTGCATCTTACCGGACTTCGCATGGTTTTCAGGAACCGGCACCGCGCAGGAGCGGCAAACGCAGTAAACAGCACATAAGCCAAGTAGAGTTCCCTTGGCCAGCAATCGATTCATGAACTTGCTCCCTTTTGTCTCGGCGCACCATACTTGTTCCGCCCACGCAATGGTAGCGCGTAGAACAATCCATTCCGGCGCGGGATTTCATTACGCACGGAAACAAGACAGAACAGGTTTGAGAGAGCGCTGGGGTGGGCCGGCACTCGGACCTAATTCTTCTCGTTGACAGTGAATTTTGACCATGGACCGGCGATCATGTCCCGGAGAACCGGCTTCAGGTAGCCATACTCCGGGTGCTCTTTCAGGAAGGCCGCAGCGTGGAAGTCTTCCCCGCACGGATGCCCTGCCCTGGCAATCAGCGACATGTGCTCAGCCATATCAGAATCGGCTAACTGGCCGGTAACGGCTCCTCCAGGAAAGTAGGCTTCCCAGTCCCACTCGGGAATTCCCGCCTTCACCGTATCCACGTGGCCACAGAGTGAACGCTGATCGGCTGTCTCCTTGTGGGTGTAGCTGTCAAAGTGCGCGGAGAGAAATGCCTCGGCAAGTTCGGGATCAATCTTGCCCTTGTTGTCCTTCATCATCTGCTCACCTGAGATGCGGCGTGCATTCTCCGAAGTGGACATGTCGTTGTAGTCGAAGCCAGGCGTCTCTTCCTTAATCAACTTGGGATCGCGCGCGAAGTTCGAACTGACATAATAACCGTCCTTAGTTCGCCACATGGGCGTGTTCTTCAGTCCCAGTTCAAGGTAGGCAATCTCGCCAGTCTTGCGATCGCCGACCAGCCAGTCATTCGCATAGCCGCCATTGTTGCCCTTGCGCATAATTGCCGCATACTCATCAATGGAATTCGCGTACTGCATGGCCTTTCGCGAACGCACAAATTCAGGAATGCCATCGGAGTCCCAGCCGACAAAGTCGGTGATCGTTGTTTCGGTAATCATCAGGCCGGCGCTATTGATGCCAAAGTCGTCGTCGCTGGTGATGACTCCCGGCTCGCCGTCCATGATGATGTGGTATCCGTTCGTGGGCACGATGTCGAAGATCATGGTCCAGCGCTCACCTTCCGCATAGCCGGACCAGTTGCTGTGCGCGATGACAATCTTGTGGTCCTTGGTATAGCTACCTGTGGCTACGAACGCGGAACAGCGCCCCTCTGGTCTGTTGTCCGGCGCATTCTGAGCGTGCGTATTCTTGTCCAGCCAGGGTACGTAATATTGAGAGAGCTCAATCTCGCCATTCAGCGCAACAATGTCCCATAGGTCGAGCTTGTAGCCCTTGGACTCCACGCCCTTGGCAATCCCCTCCATCTCGTCGCGGTATTCCTTCTCCACATGCGGCCAGAGAATCTTCTTTCCGGCTTCGCGGTAGAATTTCCAGTCCCGCTTGGTTCTATGCAGATTCTCGAGCTTGTACACCTCGACCAGATCGGCAATTTTGTCGGCGAGCAGACTGCCGTGCTGAAATCCGATCTGCGATGGAGTACCTTCCAAGTGCACGTACGTCAGTCCACCGCGCTCGAACATATACCCGGGAGCGACTGAGGAAGTAGACTCGGCACGGAGCAGGTGGGCTGTGAGAAGAATCGCGATGGCGGCAAAGACACGACGGGCAACAGCGCGGTAAAGCGGAAGTGTCACTTGGAAATCCTCCGGAATGCAATGAAGATAGCATGCCGGAGGCCCTTGTATGCATCAGATCACCCGGCGGTCGCTCATCGACAAGGCGTTCCCATCTATTGAGGGAATGAAGGCGGAGTGCGGTGGGATGAGGCGTGTGGCCTCCCATTCTCAACACTTGGCAGTGCCTGGCGTAAAGAATGGAGGCCCGTTGAATTAGCGCTTCTTCGCGAAGCTCTTTTTAGGTGCTGGTTTGGCAGCCTTTGTCGGCCTAGGCGCAGGCTTCTTCTTTGCAGGCGCCGCCTTGTGAGCCGGTTTCGCAGCCGTCTTGGCCGCCGCCTTCTTCGCCGCAGGCTTGGCGACAGGTTTGGCGGCCTTGTGAACCGGTTTTGCGACTTTCGCCGCAACCTTTGCCGGCGAATGCTTTGCAGGTGCAGGCTTGGCAGCCTTCACCGGAGCTTTTGCGGCCGCCTTTGCCGGCTTCTCCTTCGACGCGGATTTCGTGGCCGCCTTTGCCGGAGCAGATTTACTGGCGGGAGTTTCGGCCTTCTCGCTCTTTTTAGGAACCTTCGACACCTGAGGTGCTGCCAGCTTTACAGGCTTTTTCGGTTCCGCAGACTTGGCCGAGCCTTTTTTGCCCTTCTTCGGCGCAGGGGGTCCGTCCTCGTCGTCTTCGTCGTCGCCCTCTTCCGAATCATGGTCTCCAAATTCTTCGTCTTCGTCCCCGATATCTAGATCGACTTCCTCATCATCAGTTCCGATATCGTCCAGATCTTCTTCATCCGAGTCGCCGGAGGAATCCTCGTCCTCCTCGTCATCAAAGCTGCGTTCTTTCACCTTGGCTGTGGCACGACGCGCACGCGTGCGCTTGTATGTGGGCTGCGGTGGTGGTGCCGGCGGCGCATGCGGCTCGAGGAACGCCTTGATCTCCTCAGGGGTGTTCAGCTTGCCGTCGATCATCTCCAAAAAGATGGCGTGGACCAGGTCGTTGTAGCCGGGCAATTCCGGCACAATGCGCATTTCGAGCATCTGCACATAAGGAATGCGCTGGCGAACTTCAGGCCATACCTTTAGGAACTGATCGTAGCGCTCCTTCACACCCGCCGAATTGGTGGTGAATCCGAGCCAGAGAACGGCTTCGGGATCGTGCGTGGTAAACAGCTTGTAGAGCGTTGATGGTGTCTGGTTTCCCTTGTCCAGAAGAATCTTTGCGAAGCTTGCTGCGGCTGCATCCAGGCCATTCCACTCTTCTACAAATCCGCGGCGAAGCATGTGGTGCTTGAGTTGGCCCACGTCCTTGGGCTGGAGTTTGGCAGTAAGCAAATGCATTTGCGCCGCGGACATATCTGGATGAACGCCCTGCATGATCAGCTGAACAGCCAGATCGTGCAGTTCGTTGAGCCTCTTTTCGTCAGCCTTGGCCGATGCCCATGCCGGGAACAGCACTTTCATCCAACCGGCATCCTCCAGGGCACGCAGCACCTTCAGACCATCGTCCTCATGGCCAATCTGTTCAAGTTCTCGGTTGCGCTCGGTGGCGGATAGTGAGCTGATAACACCTTCCTCAACCGCGTTCTCATAGCGTTGGCGGGTTCGATCGTCCATCTCCCAGCCGAGGCGGGCAGCCAGACGGGTCACGCGGATGAGGTTGGCCGGTTCTTCCAGGAAGCCATAATTCGAAACCAGTCGTAGTGTGCGCGCCTCAATATCGGCCACACCGTTGAGCGGGTCCATCAAAAGGCCGTACGAGCCCTCGTTGAGAGACACGGCCATGGCATTCACTGTAAAGTCGCGACGACGCAGATCCTCCTGAATGGAGGCCGCGTGAAAGACAGGCTTACCCGGCTTAGGGTATTCAGCGCGGTGTGTGCTCAGCAGGTCAACCCGGACTGTTCCCGTAAAGCACAGATAAAGTGAGTGAAAGTCCGTGTCTTCACCCCAAACATGAGCACCGCGCTTTTCGAGTGCTTTCTTCAGTTTAAGCGCGTTTCCATGAACCGCCACTTCAAGTTCACGAACAGAATGGCCGCTGGTGAGATCGCGAACTGTTCCGCCGGTGAGGAAGACAATCGAGCCAGCCTCACGGACGACTTCGCGAATATGACGCAGCGCATTCCGCTGGTCGAGGGAGAGCCGGTTTTCAAGTAGATAGACGTAGTCTGGCATTGCGTTCCTGCGTTTGCCGAGCTCTGACCGAGGCAAGTGCCTGATGCGATTGCTGTTACGGAACGCACGGCAGAGGTTGCAAACCAGTACCTTAACACAAACGCGGCATCTTCGCCAGTAGTGATTGCACCAGAACAGTTGCTATCAGTTGGGTTCGAATGCCCAATCCATGCGACAATGACCAGCGATGGGGAATCAGCGTAAACCTGTGATTGTGCGCAAGTTCTCGCGGGACTGGTGTGCCGGTTACGCAGATCAGAATCCCGGGCAGAACCGCGAGGCAATGGAGCTGCTGGACACAGGCGGCAAAGTACTCACATTGAGCTGGGAACAGGTAAAGTGGGTCTGCTATGTGCGGGATCTGAATGGCGGCGACCCTCAGAATCCGGAACGGTTACTTCATAAACGGTTCACAGTGCGGCCAAGGACCTCCGGCGTCTGGTTGCGCATGACTCTGACGGACGGTGACGAGCTCGAAGGGCTGGCTGCAAATGACAGGACTCTGGTGGATGGAGCGGGGCTGCTGCTGACGCCGCCTGATACGCGATCCAACACGCAGCGGATTTTCGTGCCCAGGCAAGCGATCCAGAGTCTCGAAGTGGTGAGTCTGATTGGGGCTGGTATACGGAAACGCGCGGCTGCCGAGGCCCAGCCTGAGTTATTTGGCATCGACGAGTCTGAAAAGTAGTGCAACGGGTAACCCGTTTACAATCGAGCTGATGAAACTGGGTGAACTGGCAACGCGTCTGGGAGCGGAACTGCGTGGCAACGCGGAGTTGGAAGTCACAGGTGTAAAAGGGATTGAGGAGGCCGGTGCAACCGAGATCACTTTTGTCGCGAATCCGCGCTATGCTGGGCTGGCGCGTACCACTAAGGCCGCAGCAGTGGTTGTTGAGCCTGAGTTCCCCGAAATTGAGACGGCGACGCTACGGATCAAGAATCCGTACCACGCATTTTCACGCGCTCTGGGCATTTTCTATCAACCTCCGCAGTACGCGCCCGGCGTGCATGCCACCGCAGTAATTGACCCAACAGCAGAAATTGGCGAAGGCGCACACATTGGAGCATATGTTGTGGTGGGACCCGGCGTTAAGCTCGGCGCCAACGCAACACTCTTGCCCCATGTGGTGCTCTACCCCGGCGTGGAGGCCGGACATCACTTGTTTGCACACGCCCATGCAGTAGTGCGCGAGGGCTGCATTTTGGGCGACCACGTTACGCTTGAGAACGGCGCCATTGTCGGTGCCGATGGCTTCGGCTTCTCCAAAAACGAAAAGGGCGAGTGGGAGAAGATTCCACAGTCGGGACCGGTGCGGCTTGGCAACCGGGTGGATGTACAAGCAAACGCATGCATCGATCGTGCAACCGTCGGCGCAACAGAGATCGGCGACGGCACGAAGGTCGACAACCTCGTCCAAGTAGGTCACGGGTCGCGCGTGGGCAAGAACACGATGCTCTGTGCTCAGGTAGGACTGGCCGGCTCATCAATAGTTGGTAACAATGCAATTCTTGCCGGGCAGGCTGGCGTGGCGGGCCACTGCGAATTGGGGGATGGCGCAATTTTGACGGCCCAGTCCGGCGTGTCGCACGATGTGCCCGCAGGAAAAATGATCTCCGGCTCACCCGCCTTCGACAATCGCCTCTGGCTGCGCGCGGTGACAATCTTCCAGAAGCTGCCGGAATTGTGGAAGCGCGTAGACCGAATAGAAAAGAAGCTGGCTGCAACAGAAGTCAGTGCCGTCTCGCTCGACAAAGGAGAGTAGATGAAACTGCGGTTGTGGTTCCCTGCCCTTGTAGTTGCTTTAGTTTTAACGTTTGCCTTGGATGGTTGCAAATCGGCGCACATCAATGTCACTGTCCAGAACCACACCGGCGAAACCATCAAGCTGGTTGAAGTGGATTATCCCAGCGCGAGTTTCGGCATCGACTCGCTCGACAATGGCGGTGAATACCAATACCTAATTCAGGTGCGCCTCAGCGGAAAGACGAAGGTGCAGTACACTGACGCGAATACGCTGAAGGTTATGAAGATTGAGGGTCCGGAGCTCAAGGAAGGTCAGCAAGGAACGATGACCATCGTGCTGCTGCCAGACGGCAAAGCGGACTTTAAACCTCAACTTAAGGAACTCAAATAAACAGCTGTTCAACTTTAGGACAAGTTTTAGAACTATCCCCTTTGAGTCTCCTCAATAATCCCTGCAAATCCGGGCTTATCGTTCTTACAGCTGATGTGGACTCTTCACTACTGCTGGTAGATTACGTGTGAATTGGCATCGATCCACCCTCCACTTCAGCCTTTGGAAGCAATCTATTCAAATCCCACAATGCTTCGATAGCTCTCCTATTCCCCGTCTACGCAGCCCCTTCTACTCATTGCTCCTCCCTCTCTGACCGATAGAAATAGAGTGAGACTGGATGCGATCCAAACAACTGCGGCAGTTTGGCCAGCGACGCGAAGCAGGCGGCGTTGGATCCACGGCTGGGGTGCGGTTGTTGTCTGCTTTTTGGCGATCTTCGCAGCGGTGATGCTCGTCCGCATTTTCGGCACAGCCCCGAATGGGCAAAACATCCTGTGGCCAGCTAACGGGCTCTTGTTGACATATCTGCTGCTGGCGCCGCGATGGTATTGGAAGAGGTATATTCCGGCAGGTCTCGTTGCGATGGTTCTTGCCTCGGCAACTTTGGGTGATTCCTGGAAGCTGAACTTGCTGTTCAATGTCTTGAACACGTTTGAGGCGTACCTGGCCGCGCTGCTCTTGCGTCCTCGCTCGGCATTGTTGCCGCATTTCACTGATGCGCGATACCTTCTTCGATTTGTCGGTTTCGCTGCCTGTACGAGCCCTGTGGTCTTTGCAACAATCTTCGCCACCGCAGGAGCAATCGTCCATCAACCGAGGCCGGAACTGCTCTTCATGCAATGGACAGCCTCCGACATGCTGGGAATGGCCGTCATTGCTCCAACCTGTGTTGCCATTTATCGATGCAGATTTCGAAGACCGCTCGACTGGGGCGCACTGGGTGTGCAGTTGCTTTTAATTGGCATGGCTCTGGCGGCGTTCACGCACTCCATGGCTCCATTGTTGTTCTTCCTCCTTCCATTGTTGATGCTTATTCTGCTGCGCTATGGAATTGGCTGGTCCGCCTTGTCTCTGCTGCTCATCGCTTCCATCGGCGGGTCAATGACGATTCGGGGTGAGGGCCCCTTCGCTGTTCTTGGCAACTACGACATTGTCTGGCCCAGCGTTCTATTTCAATTATTTCTTGTGGCAGGACTATGCATGCTCTACATCACCTCCGCAGTCACAGAGAATCTTCGCAATGCGAAGACCGCTCTGAACGAGTCCGTGGCCTTCCATGAATTGATTGCGGCCAACCTGAATGAAGTGATTATCGTGGAGGACTTTAGCGGCAAATGTACTTACATCTCTCCTGCATCGCGGAAATTCATGGGGCCAGAAATCAGTGAGCGAAACTGCCGGAGGTCGCATGAACCCTACTTTGCCGACGAACAAACTGCTGTACAGTTGGCCTTCGAAAAGGTGCGATCAGGCGAAGAGTGCGAACCCCTCCAATATCGCTTGCTCCGGCCGGACGGGAAATTGGTTTGGGTCGAAGCGGGGATGAAGCTGATGCGCGATCCTGCTACGGGAGTGCATCTTGGAGTCTTGAAGATTCTGCGCGACATCGACGAACGCAAAAAGCAGGAAGAACAGTTGCACGAAGCCTATCGCGCTCTGGAAACTCTAGCGATCTCTGATCCATTGACACACTTAGCCAATCGCAGACATTTCGATAAATTCCTCTGCGCGGAATGGCGTCGTTCCATCCGACTTCAGGAACCTATTTCGATCCTGGTGCTCGATGTGGACTACTTCAAATCTTTCAACGACGCCTACGGGCACTTGTGCGGAGACAGTTGCCTGCGGCAAATTGCAGAGGCGGCTCAGGATGTGGTGATGCGATCTTCGGATCTCGTGGCGCGCATCGGCGGCGAGGAGTTTGCGGTCGTACTGCAGAATACGGATTCGACAGGAGCGGCGGAGGTGGCAGAGCGCATTCGAGAATCTGTGATCAAACGTCATATCCGGCATGAAGGAAATCCTCTAGGACATCTGACAATTTCTATTGGATGCGCTTCCTGCATTCCACAACAGGGACAGCAGGTCCGCGATCTCATCGACCGTGCAGATCAGGCGCTTTATCGCGCCAAGCGCTCAGGCCGAAACCGTATCGATACTTCTGCAACCTGCGAACATCGCGAGTCCACCTCGATCGCAAGCTAGAGGATCAGTGCAAAACAAATCAGCCTTCCCTGGTGGGAAGGCTGAATGTCGGATTTGAATGTACAGAAAGCTCAGCGCACCATGCTCTGGAAGAGTGATGACTGCAAGAGACTGTTGAAATTCGAATCGGTTGTGGCAAAGTGAATGCCCAACTGGCCAGCGCTGGATGTGATGTCCGTCGCACTCAGTGCGGCCTTTTCCGTGTTGTCTCCGCTCAGCTTGCGATAGGCAACGGCTGCGTTGAGCAATGAGGAAATTGTCGCGGCCGCAAACGAGTCACCTGTCGAAATAGTCAAATCGAACTTGACTCCGTGCTGAAAGTCCATTGAGTACCAGGAGGCGACAAGCCGCTTTTGTACTGACTCATAATCAGCAACAGAGCCAGCCTGACCCAGAATCTGTTTCATCATGGTTTGCGTACCCTTGCCATCAAGGATGCTCCACAGTGGCGCAGAGTCCACTGAGCGCATCGCATCCATCATGGAGCCATTTGTAAGCAGGCTCTGCTCCACACCGTCGCGTGCATTCAGCGCATGCTTCACTGCAGACAGATCTCCAAAGATCATAGTCGACGGGTCAACAAAGCAAAGGACCATCCCAGTGCGCGTCATGGGATAGATCAAGTTTGAGCGAAGCTTAGTGACCTTCACCTTCTGCTTTTGCAGCTTGGCAAGAATATCGTCCACGGAAAATTGACCCTGCGCGATTCCGACGATGCCGAGGCTGTCTGTGGCGCCCGGTGGACGGAAGAGCGCAAAGGCCAGCTGATCAACATCATGATTTTCGTTCAGGCCTGACTTCCGCAGCGCTTCGTCGAACTGCTTGAGGTCGGGAGGCATCACCCGGTCCCGCAGGCTCATCGCCGTGGGTGAGTCCTGCATGGCGCGATAGTCGATGACGACGAGTTGTTGCACGTCGTGAGGGATGGCAGCGCGCGCGTCGCCGGAAAGCTGCGCAGCCTGCGCGGGAACAACGAAAGCCAGCGCGAGAGGGAGTAAGGAAAGTGGAGCAAGTTTCTTAAGCAAGTTCATCCTCCGGAAGCCAGGCCAACATTGACCAAGCCTTCCTGTATCGGGTCGAGAAGCGGTACGGATAAAGACAGCGACACGGCTAAGGGGTTGCAGGTACTGTCGAAGCGCCCTGCCTTTCTCCGCTGCCACGCCAACTGCTTGCAATTGACCCACTTATCGAGACCGTTGCGGCGCGAAAACGTCACACACCTACCCCTTCATTTTACCGCCAATGTGGCTTTACTGACGTGAGGAACCCTAAGCCGCACGTTACGAAGATGATGGCCACATCAGGGGCGCAAGGAGGCGGCGCTCAAGCACTTTGGCTGCCTCATCGAACCCAGTTAATTGACGCATCCACTCGCTTTCGCGCTCACAGGCAGCTTCCGGAATCAGGCCGATGACCTCTCCCTCGACCGGCGCGGTCTTGTGGCGCGCTGCCAGGCGCGAGACTTTGTCGTAAACCCTGGAAACGGGCGTGGCCTCAAAATCGGTGATGTTCATAGTCAGTTGTGCACGGCCATGCGCAAGAACCCCGAGGGCCTTGATGCCTTTCAGCCCACCGGATGCCGCACGGACCTCGCGTGCAATCGCTCGGGCAATCGAGACATCAGACGAATCCAGATAAATGTTGTAGGCAATGAGAAATTTACGGGCTCCCACAACGCTTGCACCGGCAGTTGGATGAAGTCCAGGACCACCAAGGTCCGGCCGGCGCGAGGCATCCTTGCGTACAGCGTCGCGCAGACCTTCAAACTGGCCACGACGCACGTTCTCAAGATTGGCGCGATCCGGACGCGCCGCAGCTGCCTCGTAGAAGTACACAGGAACGTTGTAACGTCGCCAGATCTCAAGCCCCGCCTGCCGGGCGAACATCACACACTGCTCCAGCTTGACTCCGGCAACAGGAACGAACGGAATCACGTCGGCCGCACCAATGCGCGGATGCACACCTTCCTGCTTCGTAAGGTCAATCAGCTCTGCTGCTCTGCCCGCCCCGCGCACTGCGGATTCAATCACGGCTGCGGGCGGTCCTGCAATCGTAACAACCGAACGATTGTGATCCGTATCGAGTGACCAGTCGAGCAAACTCACGCCATCAACCCTCATCGCAGAGACAATGGATTCGACGTGGCGTATGTCGCGTCCCTCTGAAAAATTGGGGACGCACTCGATGATCTGTTCTTTCTCGTTCATTTCCAAAATGTGTAACCAACCTGAAATTGCATGCTGGCGTTCACGCCGGGGTTCTTGTCACCAAGCGATGCCGATGAAATATGAACCGCGTTCACGCCGATATCAATGGAACGTCGCGCGCGCGTAAAGATGTGAACACCAATACCGCCCTGCGGTGCAAAGTTCCATACAGACGTTCCACCCGGATCGCCGTGCGGCACAAGAATGTCAGGAGGAAACTTGTGCGTGGTGTAAATGAGCCCACCAGCGCCCTGAAACCACGGCTGGAAACGCCGGGAATACGTGAGAAAGTTCCATCGAAGAATTACGGGCGTCATGCTGACACCGTGAAACGTGCCGCCGCCATACGACTGCGTGATGGTCTGGTTATTCGACTCAAAGCTGACTGTATGGGGTGCTGGAGTAAGACCAAGCCACAGCGGATTGAAGTTGCCGCCCAACTCAAACTGCCCGGCAAAAATGCCCTTCAGCAGTACCGGCGTAAGCGGCTTGCCAACCTGAAATCCGCTCCAGATGAATTTGAAATCCGAGCGGTCACCAACCCCTGTACCCCAGTTAAAGATGGGACCGTACTCCCAGCGCATATGGCTGCGGACATCGGCCACAGGATTGGTTGTGGGCGCATGCGCTTCAGATGAGCCCTGCGCAACAAGCGACGTAGATCCAACTACTGCTAGAACAGCGACTGCCAACAGGCAAAACACAAATTTCACGGTGCTAGGTGACCTCTCTTGGGAGTCCAATGGAATCTGCTTCTCCGTTTCACAAAAATCTACGTACCGCAAAAAAGGCCGACCCAACGGGCGGCCTTCATGCTTCGTTCTCGTGGAAGTCAGGCTTAGCCGGCGACCTGCTCCATTTGCTCTGCGTCCATATCGAAGTTTGAGTACACATTCTGGACGTCATCCAGATCCTCGAGTCCATCAAGCAGGCGAATCATCTGGTTGGCCGTCGGACCTTCAAGCTTGGTATACGTGGAAGCTACCATGGTTACTTCGCTCACGGTGGGAGTAATGCCCGCTTCCTTCACTGCATTGGATACCGCTTCGTGCGCAGCAGGTTCGGTAGTAATTTCCCAGTTTTCGCCTTGGTCGCTCAGGTCCTCGCCACCATGCTCCAGCACGATGTCCATGAGCTGCTCTTCAGTAGCGGCTGACTTCTCAATTGAGATAATGCCCTTTTTGGAGAACATGAAGCGAACCGAGCCGGATTCACCCAGATTGCCACCGTGCTTTGAGAAGCAATGCCGAACTTCGCTGACAGCTCGATTTCGATTATCGGTGAGGACATCCACGATGAGTGCGACGCCGCCTGGACCGTAACCTTCGAAGGAAATTTCTTCGTAGTTGACGCCTTCCAGCTCGCCAGTGCCGCGCTGAATGGCGCGTTTAATGTTGTCGGCGGGCATGTTTTCTGCTTTGGCAGCCAGAATCGCCGTACGAAGGCGCGGATTGCCGTCAGGATCTCCCCCTCCGGAGCGAGCCGCGATGGTGATTTCCTTAATCAGACGGGTGAAGATTTTGCCGCGCTTGGCGTCAAGCGCGCCCTTCTTGTGCTTGATTGTGGCCCATTTCGAGTGGCCGGACATGCGAACCTCAATGAAATGACGATGATGGCACCAGACGGCGCCGGACCATGTAAGTATATCACTCAAGGACTTTCTGGCCGATAGATGCACGCCTGCGCCTGAGGACCGTCCAATCCCCTAAATCTGGAGATCATCTTGTTCAGACGCATTCTTTTCGCATTCGCGATTGCCTGTCTCGGTGGAGTGGTGGCACATGCCCAGGGCAACTACGAAATTCAGGTGTATGGGGCAGATACGGTTGCTCCCCGCACGACGATGGTCGAAATGCACTCAAACTTCACCGCCGTCGGCTCCAAGGGCATTCCCGGGTATGAAGCACCAACCAATCACGCTGAACACCAGACCCTGGAGATCACCCAAGGGCTGACCAATTGGTCGGAGGTCGGGTTCTACGTCTTTACCAGCTGGCAGAACGGACTCGGCGTGCAGTGGGTGGGCGACCATATCCGCCCCCGTGTACGCGTGCCGGATAGCTGGCACTGGCCCGTGGGTGCAAGTCTGTCGATGGAAGTGGGCTATCAGCGGGCGTTTTTCGACCAGGACACCTGGACATGGGAGATTCGCCCCATCATCGACCAGACAGAAGGGTCGGTTTTATTGGGCGCTCAATCCCGGCGCTGGAGCGAACCTGGCACGGTCCCGATGTGCACGAGGGTTTGGATTTTGCGCCAAACGTGAAGGTGAGTTACAACTTCACCAAACAGATCGCCGGGGGCATCGAATACTACGCGGATTACGGCAACCTCACCGACATCGCCAGCCTGCACAACCAGCAGCAGATGGTGTTCCCTGCCGTGGATTTGAACGTCTCGCCCAAGTGGGAGTTCAACTTCGGCGTGGGCGTGGGTGCTACAGCTTCGACGGACCACTGGATTATCAAAGGAATTATTGGGCGAAGGTTTGACTGGGGGCACAAGAAATAGCGCGATCTGCAGTGCGCAGGTTCCCTACAGCCGATACCTGCGCTTCCGCGGAGGCTCTGTCAGGAAGGGCTACAACGATACCTGACCGGCAACAACATTCAGACAACTGCAATTTCCGCGGCGAGTCGAGGTCGAGAAAATACCAAAAGCGTGTGTTTTGTGGGCAATTTTGCCGCAACGAAATGGAAATTGGCGCTAAAAAAGCACAAGAATACGCCTCGATTTAACGACACACTTTTGGGCACAATAGTGAGGTTGCTCAAAGGCTAAACGGCAACAATCGACGCCACAAACAGCTTCGCACATAAAGACAAATTGCCCGAAAAAGCCCAAATTTAAGCTATGCTGCGACTTTTTCCGGACAAGGAACGCTGCTCTTCCACCCAGGGCACTGGATCATCAAAGGCATCATCGGGCGAAGGTTCGACTGGCCGAAGTGCAACTAGGGATCCATTACTTAATGACACTTTCACGCTGAGTTAAAGGTAAGTCATACTTCATAATTATTTTTCTCTTTTACAAATAGTTATGTGTTACTGTGTCATCAGTTTTAGCGCAGCTTGTCTCATCTAACTCACCAAGATATGGTCATCAATCCGAAAGGATGGCCCCAATGTTAGTGTGTCCTGCGGCCAAACGGAGGCCTTCTGCCTCTCCACTTCATCTCCTGACACTCCTGATCATTCTGTTTGCAGCAATGACTGCGCATGCGCAAGTCTGTATGAATATCAACCTGAATAACCCGGTGGACGAATACATCTCTCCCGTCTATTGGGCTCCAGGACACACGTACACTATTACTTTCACCGATCCGAACGGCGAGTTTTACACCACCTCAAACCCTACAAGCACAGCGCTCTATATTTTCAACTCAAGCCAGTACGTGGGAGCGCCCACTTATGCCGAGGACCCGCATGTGACACACTCCGCGCCCACGTACGTGAGCGCGATGCAGACCACATTCACTGTTACGGTGGATTCGAGTGCGCCGACCGGACAGGACGGTATGAACTTTACCTGCCAACAGACTGGCTTTGTTGGGGGACCAGGATTTATCCAAATTACCCCGTGCGCTATAACTCAAACGCCTACAATCACTTCCGTCACGCCGTCTAGCTGGACGGCGGGGCTGGCAACAAACATTACCATCACTGGCACAAACTTCATTCCGAATGGAAACGCCAACAACTGCCGAACGAGCACTCTTTCCATAGCCGCCGCGAGCGGAAATATAAGCTTCACGAACATGTCGGTCGTGAGTTCTACGCAGATCACGGCCACGGTTATCCCACAGATCACCGACCCGGCCGAGACAGCCACTGTTACGGTGTCGAATTACCAGTACAACGACCCGCTCAATCCGCTCACAGCAACGGCAACCGCGGAAATTACGCCCACCACATGCCCGATTCCGCATGTCACTTCCATATCGCCCAATATCTGGTTTTCCGGCAAATCCTATAGAAATGTGACATTTACGGGGACAAATTTCATTACAAACGCGAACGCTACTTCGACCTGCCCAGCAACCACTCTGACTTTAGCGTCAGGAGATGGCCAAGTCACTGTTTCCAGTGTCCGCGTGTCGAGCTCAACCAAGATGACTGGGACAGTGAGGGTAGCGTCCTACGCCTCAACGGAAGCAGCAACGGCCAATGCTTACGGCGATACTGCACCGACTCCAGACGCCGATGTGCTGGGACAGCCGTTCATCAAATGGGCCAACGACCCGGATGGAAGCACCCCCATCATCGGCGGGCCCTATATCGACCTCTCGGACCCGAGTGCAGTTGTGGGAGAGAAGCTTTCTTTGACTACGTCTCCAACTGCCGCCGATCTGGCGGCGCTGCCGGTTCCGCTCACTTTTGCATCCACCAATCCCACCACATGGACGGTGACCGGGGGAACGAATATTGGTGGGTATATCAGCGTAAATCCTCCGACTCCCCAAGCCCCGACTGTATCTTCAGCGTATGTGACTGGGCTCACTCTTAACCAATCAACGCTCACCTTCTACTCGGTCTCTTCACCTGCCAATGTCAGCGTGAAATACACTTATTGCGTATCAGGTCAGACAACATGTCCGACGGCAATCAGCACTTTTAGCATCACTGGGCCAAGCGACGTGGCGCTAACACGAACAGGTCAAACCTTTTTCATCACTCCAGAAAATCACGAGATGTGGGGCATTGAGTTTAACGCAACCGCAACCTCCCCGGAAAACCATGAGGGAGCTTATACATGGGTGCAAGTTATACAATCTTATTCAGAGATTGCCAATCTTGAGGACGGTCATCAAGAAAACTGCACTGGAGGCCCAGGGCTCGATACTAGCTATCCGTACGACACCGGTCTTTATGCTGAGGATGGCCCTTCAGATGCGCTCTCACCAACAATAGAGACAAGTGGGAATAACTCACTTAATTTTACGATGTATCTTATGTGGAACCCACTGACAACAGGGGGCTCGATTGCAGTGCCAATTGCTTCTGTTTCTTGGACCGCAACCGGAAACGTCGAATGGAACTCGACCGATAGCACTTGGACTGTACTGTCGGGAGCTACGTCATCAGGCGATGTGTCATATTCGCCGTCCGAGCCCACATGGTCAACAGCCATAACGAAAGATTCACTGGCCGCCAGTTGTCTCTATCAAACACTTCAAGGCACAGGAAGGAGGCTGAATGAAACGCATGATCGCAATCTCGCTATTGACAGCAGCTTTGCAGACAGTTTGCATGGCTCAGCAAAAGTCTGCCCTTGCGGTTTTGATCTCTACGCCTACGCCTGTTCTTACGAGCGGCCAGGAAATCAGGCTCGATGTGTCGGTTACAAACACTTCCGATCAGACTGTGCGGATTCTAAAAGCGTTGGGAACCGACGGGCATGCCGAGGCTGTCAATCGGGTTGAAGTCTACGATTCCGATGGCAACAAGCTCTCGCGGACCGATGGGCCGGCAGTACAGGTAAACGGGCAGACTCATCACTTATTGAAACGAGGCATCAGCCGCAAGACCGTGCCGCTCGAGCCCGGAAAGTCCGACAAGGACTTCCTGATCCTGAGCAATCTGTTCAACATGAGCAAACCCGGAAAATACACTGTGATGGTTCGACAGGAACGGATGGATCTCGATCAACCGCGCCCCCAGGACAGATTCTCCTTTGTGCCATCCAATACGATCACAATCACGGTGACCGACTAAAGAAGGTATCGGAGAAGCGGCGGTGAGGACTTCTTTTTGCTCCTGATGATTGGTGTTTCGCTCGCAGCTTTCGGCCAGCCTGATTTGTCGAAGCAGACGGTGGTTGCCAATCCGTCCGTTCAAGGTGACAATCACCGCGAATCAACCGAAGGTAAAGCTGGGCGAACCGATCTGGATTCATATCGTTCTGAAGAGCGTAAGCAAAGGGCCGTTCACCATCCCTGAGACTCGACAAGTTGGGCTGGGAGAAATGAACTACCGGATCAGCGTAGTGGATGCAGATGGAAACGCGGTGCCGGACACGGAGCGTGGTCGCCGACTCAGGAATCACGAGGCTACGGGCGGGCGCAGTGTGACAATTCTGGAGTTGAAAGACGGCAATGAGATAACGGATGATGCGAATCTGAACAACGTTGTGAGTATCCCGGCGCCCGGAAACTACGTGGTGCAGGTGGAGCGCTCGGACCCGAGGTACGCCGACCTGGATGTGAAATCGAATGAGCTGACGATTCACGTGACGCAGTGAACATGCTGCCAAGATTTCGGCCAATTTTGTGTGGGCGATACTGCACCGACTCCAGACGCCGATGTGCTGGGAGTACCAGTGATTACTTGGGCAAGCGATCCGGACGGGACGAGTCCTCCTGTCATCAGCGGACCGTATGCCGACCTGCCAGACCGAGCGCGGTTGTGGGGCAGGAAATCGCTTTGACCACAGCACCAACTGCCGCCGATTTGGCCGCGCTCCGGTTCCACTCACCTTCGCATCCACCAACCCCTTTACATGGACGGTGGCCGGAACAAATGTTGGCGGATATAATCCGACGGCGAACAGCGCCACAGTTACGCCAACGGTGTTGACAAACCCGAGCTTAACCACATTTTGGGTCTATGGAAACTCAGCGCCACTGTGACCTACACCTACTGCGTCGTTCCGAGTGCAGGCGGCAGTCAGCTTTGCAGTCCGACTCCAGCCGACGCAACTTTTGATGTCGCAGGAGTTACGTCACCAGCAATCAACACTACCAACGAAGTTCTAGCGAACATCTTGAATTTACAATCATGCCCTGCATTTCCACTAGCGGCGGCCCAACCCTCGCCTATGGCAATCACGGGACGGGGAGTGAGATAAAGCTGGGCAAACCAATCTGGATTCATATCGTTCTGAAGAGCGTAAGCAAAGAGCCGTTCACCATCCCTGAAACCCGACAAGTTGGGCTGGGAGAAATGAACTACCGGATCAGCGTAGTGGATGCAGATGGAAACGCGGTACCGGACACGGAGCGTGGTCGCCGACTCAGGAATCACGAGGCTACGGGCGGACGCAGTGTGACAATTCTGGAGTTGAAAGACGGCAATGAGATAACGGATGATGCAAATCTAAACAACGTTGTGAATATCCCCGCGCCCGGAAACTACGTGGTGCAGGTGGAGCGCTCGGACCCGAGGTACGCCGACCTGCATGTGAAATCGAATGAGCTGACGATTCACGTGACGCAGTGAATAGGAACCCGCTTGATCCAGCTTGCAAGGTAGAGGGCCGCGATTATGAACATGGGAAGGCCGAGCACGAAGATCCATTCCACATTGCGATGTGCAGCCCAGATACTGTAGGCAATGCCGCAAGCCGCGAAAGCCACGCAGCCGATCCATTCCCAGCGCCATGCCAGCAACATCACCACCGCGAGAAAGAATGTGGGTACCATGTGCAGGCCCAGCGCCAGAAAGTGCATCCAGAATCCACCCGGCGCGTCGAAGACATCGAACGCAAAGACGCTGATGAAGAGTGCGAAGGCAATACTCAACAGCCTTGGAGACCAGTAAAGAAGACGTGCCTGCAATTTGCTCATCGTCATCACCTCGGTCTAGACACGGTGATGCGGGGGCCCTCTCCGGGAGGTATCCCCTCGCGCCAAACAGCATATCTCCGGAATTACACGATTGACGCCTCGTCACAGTGCAGCGTGACAGAAGCCAGGTTTGCCCGACTCTTTCATCTCAGCCGAATCGAAAGATAAACGCCCTACAGCCGGTACCGGCACTTCCGCGGATGACCGGTCTGAAAGATCACACAATCCTCCGGCACATCGACGATCTCCACAAATTCCGCGCCAGCCAGCTCAAGAGTGCGGCGCGAGGCGAGATTCTCCGGGTCGCAGGTGATCCAGAGCGGATCGAGACCCAACATGCGGGCGAAAGGCACAACAAGGCGCACAGCCCTGGCCGCATAGCGATGGCCGCGGTGCTCCGGCTCGACCGTGTAGCCGATGTGGCCCGCGTAGCATTCGATGTGCGGCGTGGAACCGACACGCAGACGCAGCCAGCCCACCTGTGCCAATGTTTCCGCATGCGTCATGGCGAAGTGGTAGCACGGAACCTTATGAACCGGGTGCGGCGAGAACTCCGTGCAGCGCAAGAGAAGATCCCGGTCCGCAAGCAGACCGGGATCGATCGGTGAACCGAGAACGTTCATGGGCGGGTACGCGGTGAATCTTCGGGAGAGCCTTATCCCACCAGTTCCATGGCGCGGATGCTCTCCTTGCGCACGGTCAGCTTCTCAATCAAATCGAAGCGCACCTCGTAGCCGCGGCCCGGTGTATCCGGCACCACAATCTCACCTTGCGGCGTGACTGTCACCTCGGGCTCGATGATGTCTTCCTTCCAGTAGCGGGCTGATGCTGACACGTCACCGGGAAGCGAGTAGTTCTCCAGCGTGGAGACGGCAATATTATGCGAACGTCCAATACCGGACTCAAGCATGCCGCCGCACCAGACCGGCACTCCGCGCTCCTGGGCTGCGTTGTGCACGGCAATTGCTTCAGAGAATCCGCCCACGCGGCCAAGCTTGATGTTAATGATGCGGCAGGACTCCATCTCAGCGGCGGCGAGCGCATCCCGGCGATTGCGGATGGATTCATCCAGGCAGATCGCCGTGTTGAGCCGCTTCTGCAGCATGGAGTGGTAATAGAAGTCGTCGTGCCAAAGGGGTTGCTCGATCATGAGCAGATCGAAGTTATCGAAGGCGGTGAGGTGGTCTGCGTCGCGAAGGCGATAGGCGGAGTTGGCGTCGCAGCTAAGCGTGATTCCGGGCCATCGGGTACGGACAGCTTCAAATACATCCACATCCCAACCCGGCTTGCATTTGAGCTTGATGCGTTGATAACCCGCGGCAAGCTCACGCTCAATCATCTCCATCAGTTCGGGAATGCTCTTCTGAATGCCGAGCGAGACGCCGCAGGGTATCGTGTCGCGTACGCCGCCGAGCAGACGGCCAAGCGGAATGCCTTCACGCTGCGCCTCCAGATCCCAAATGGCGTTCTCAAGCGTGGCCTTGGCCATGCGGTTGCCGCGAACCAGATGAAAAATGCGCGGAACCTGTCCACCATGCTCGGGCGACTCTGCGGCCAGCATGGGGCCGAGTTCATTGGCCAGCACCTGCCAGCAGGTGTCGGTTGACTCACCAGAAAAGAACGGGTGCTCGCCTGCCGTGCACTCACCCCAGCCGGTCAGCCCCTCTGAGCGAACCTCTGCAAGAAGGACGCGGCGGTCTTTGGTTACTCCAAAGCTGGTTTCGAATGGACGGAGAAGAGGGATATGCAGTTCACGAAGGATGATTTCGTCGATACGCATGATCTTTTGGGTCCTTAGAATTGAAAAACCACGATTGCGGCCCACCGCGCCGCCCGGAGCTACAAGTGCCCTTCAAGCTCGGGCCAGGGGGGCGAGGCCAGCTCGAAGGTTCCATTTCCCTGCCCGTCGCGAGAGTAGCCAACAACGGCTAATCCACGGGCAAATGCTTGCTGAAATCTCTCGCGATTCTCCAACTGCAACGCAAAAGCCTTGTCGCGGTCCGCATCGGAGGTCTTCCATGCATAGATGGAAGCAGGGACAACGATGCGCTCGACAACTGCTCCTGTACTGGTGGGACGCCCCTCCAACTTTCCTTGCACGCGCAGAGAGCTTAAGTGCCACTCAGCGACAAGGCGATCCGTCGGAAGTCCCCCCTGCAGACGACTTGAGGATACACCATAAAAATCCACAGAATAGCGACGGCAGATGACCCCCAGCTTGTGGATATTTAAATGGGCGTTGCGAATTTCCAGAGGATCGAAGGTCCATTCCATCAAGTTGATCTTGCGGGAAAGCGCCTCACGTCGTTGTTCCAGCTTGAGTTGCGCGCCCAGACCACGATTTCGATATTCCTCGCGCACGGCCAGCATGTGCGAGTGCAGATAAGAACGCGGAGAATTTTCGCCCGTCTTCACGCCAGGGAAAGACATGGCGAAGCCGATGAGGCTTTGGGCGTTGCCCTCGGGCGCGGCACCGGGTAGTTCCGTGTCGAAAGCGCCTATGACCTGGCCCCCGATTTTTTGCGCGACGAGAAACGCCTTACGCGGAATGATGTCGGACGCGTCGTACCCCCAGGTATGCACCTGAAGCTGCACGCAGGCTTCCAGCTCCTCATGGCCGTGGCATGTACGGATTTGAATCATGCGCGCGGCTCCCTGGATATTTCTGTGGTTGTTTGCTGCTCCGTTGCAAGGGCATGTTTGGCTTTCACCCAGAGCGCTTCCAGCTGTTCGGGCGCAAGCTCTTCAAGTGGTTTGTCGGATATCTCTTCCATGTGCTGAAACCGCTGGCGAAAGCGCAGATTGCATCCTCGGAGTGCCATCTCTGCATCGACGCCCAGATGCCTGCCAAGGTTGACGACAGTAAACAGCAGGTCACCGAGTTCTGATTCAACCCTGGCTTTCAGAGCGGTATTCTGCGGATCGCGTTCGGCTGCCGTGGCTTCGGCTTCCAGTTCTGCGGTCTCCTCGGCGAGTTTGGGCAGCAGGTCGCGCCACACTGGCCAGTCAAAACCGGACTTCTGCGCCTTCCCGCCAATCTTCGCGGCCTCGGCAAGGGCAGGCATTGCGCGACTAATCGCATCGAGCCTCGACTGAGCTTGAGAATCTTTTGCAATGGGTGCTTTTTCTGCCTGCTTGATCTCTTCCCAGTTGCGGAGAACTTTGGCAGAAGAACCTTCCACTTCGGCGTCTACGATCGCCGCATTGCCGGCCTCGCGTGAGGCCTCTTCGCCAAAGACATGCGGATGGCGGCGGATGAGTTTGCGGTTCAGGTGGTCAAGCACGTCGGCAATGGTGAAGTGACCATTGTTGGCGGCCATCTCCGCATAGAAAAGCACCTGCAAAAGTAAATCGCCGAGTTCCTCCGCCAGGTGCGGAAAGTCACGGCGCTCAATGGCGTCGAATACCTCGTAGGTCTCCTCCAGAGTGTATTTACGAATAGTGTCGAAGGTCTGCTCGCGGTCCCACGGGCATCCGCCGGGAGCGCGCAATCGCGCCATAATGGCCGCCGACTGCTCAAACAGCGCTGCGGCCCGCGCGGGGTCGGTAGAGAGCGGTTCAGACGCATTGGCTGGCAGGCGATCCGAAGGGACGTCCATTCGAACGTAGTTTAACGCAGCGCGGGCAACGATAAACCATGGTTAAACTCTGCGCCGTCTCATCCCTTCTGCGTGTAGAGTTTTATCCATGCGAAACATGTTTGATGCCTCAGACGCAAAGGAAATCAAAGGACGACTGGGGCAACTGAGTCCGAACAGTGTGCCGCTGTGGGGCTCCATGACCTCGGCTCAGGCAGTGGCGCACTGTGCCACCAGCATGGAATGGGCCGTCGGGGACCGCATTCCAAGGCGCATGTTTTGGGGCGGGATTCTGGGCCGCCTTATCAAATCGAAGGTAATTGGCGACGACGCGCCCTTTCGTCGCAACTCGCCCACCGCACCCGAACTGCTCGTCAATGACGACCGCGACCTTGAAGCGGAGCGCGCCAGGCTCATAACCCTTATTGACCGATTTGAAGAAGGCGGGGCCAACCAATGTACAACACATCCCCATAGCTTCTTCGGAAGACTCACGCCGCAGGAATGGGCCGTTCTGATGTACAAGCATCTTGACCACCACTTGCGTCAATTTGGCGCATAGGTCGATACATGATGCGCGTATTCTTCTCAATTCTGGCCGGTTTGTTGGGCCTCGCCTTCGGCAGCTTTCTGAACGTGTGCCTCAGCCGATGGCCTGCCGGCGAAAGTGTGGTCAAGCCGCGCTCACATTGCCGGAGTTGCGGGCGCACGCTGGCGTGGTGGGAGAATCTGCCGCTGGTGAGCTGGCTCGCACTGCGCGGCCGCTGCCGCACATGCAATACGTGGATCGGGTGGCGGTATCCGATGGTTGAGTTGGCGGTGGGTGGGCTTTGGACCTTGGTTGCCTGGCAGCTCTCCGCACAGATCGAAGATCCTCTCCGCGCGCCTGACTTCCTGATTGGACCACCACACTTCGGAATTGCACCGGCACTCGCCACCGCTGCTTTCCTGTTCGTCATGGTCGGACTTGCTGTACTTGATGCAGAGCATTTCTGGATCGCCGATGCGGTAACGCTGCCGGGAATCGCTCTCGGACTTGCGCTGCCATTGATTTTCGCGTCAATAATCGCATCACACGTCGGGCTGGGCGCCGCATTCTGGATTTCGCTCAGAGATCGCGCTCTCGCCGTTGCTGTAGCGGGTGGGATGATTCTGCTCATCCGCTGGACCTACTGGCTCATTCGCCGGCGCGAGGGGATGGGTCTGGGTGACGCCAAATTGATGGCGATGCTGGGTGCGTGGCTTGGTCTTTCCGGAGCACTGCTTGCGTTTGGGATTGGAGTATTGCTCGGTGCGTTGGTCGGTGTCGTTCTTCTGGCCAGGGCAGGTCGCGGCAAACTTGCTGAAGGCGCAGCGGCCAAGCTGCCCTTCGGTACTTTCCTGTGCGTGGGCGGCATCGTCAGCGCCCTGTGGGGCCAGCCGCTGATCAACGCCTACCTTCACCTGATTGGTTTCTAGTTCACCGGGCGGCGACGACTACTTTTGGGGGTCCGCAGACTGCGCGCCACTGGTCTTGGCCTGCTCGAATTCGGGTTGTTGAAGAGTTTTGCGCGCATCCTTCGCGTGCTTTGATCCCGGGTCAAACATCATTACCTTGATGTAGTTCTGTCTGGCCGCGGCAAACTGCCTGAGGTTTCGCTGCGACTCGGCCAGCCCCCAGTACACATCCGGATTTTCCGGGTCGAGCACCAGCGCCGACTCAAAGCGCGAGAGTGCCGCCTTGTAATTCTTCAGACCCAGGTAGTAGTTGCCCACGCTCTCGTCTTCCTTGGCGTCGGCATGATGCACAGGCTCAACGGGATGGTTTCCCCTTTTGAGCGAACCGGTATCCGGGTCAGGCAGCAGTTCATCCATTCCGGAAAGGCTGGAGCTGAAGCCTGAGCTGCTGGCAGCGTGTGCTTCATCCGGACTCTTCGCAGGATCGGAATCGTCGGAAGGAAGAAACTTGCCTGCTTCCGCGTTATCCTCCGCAGGCGCCGCTGGCGCGGAGACATTGGTACCAATTACCGGGACCGCATTTGAGTCTTCGGGAAACGGATTTGCACTCGATCCAGAAGGTTGAGGCGCGGCTGGCTTCTGTGCAGGCGCCTGCGCTGGAGGATTCTGGCTGGATGAGCTTGCAGGCGCCTGCGCGCGAACGGCCGAGGGTACAAGGACCGTTAGCATCAGCATGCACAACAATGATTGACCAGTTTTCATCAGCTCAACTTCCCCAATTCAATGGTACGATGCCCTCGAGCACGCATCACTTTTACAGACGAAGGACACCCTCTCACAGCCGCATGTCTCTCATTATCCGCTCATCCGCCATCCACGCCGCCGGTTGCTACACCACAACTGCAGTTCGAAAAGGCACGCGCGTTGCCGAATATACGGGTCCGCGCCTCAGTAAGAACGAGGCCGATACGGCATACGAGGACTCGCCCATTACCTATCTTTTTGGACTCGGCGACGGCAAGGTGGTTATCGACGGACATTGCATGGCGATGTTCATTAACCATAGTTGCGACCCAAACTGCGAGACGGAAGAGATCAAGGGGCGGATCTGGATTACCGCCATCAAGAACATTGAGGCCGGCGCGGAAATTACCTACGACTACTGCCTCTACGACGGTGGCGAAGACGACGCGTTTTGCAACTGCGGTACGGGAAAGTGCCGTGGCACGATGTACTCGCACGCCGAAGTAAAAAGCCGCAAGGCGTTAAAGAAGCCTGCCAGTAAAAAGCGCACACGTCGGAAGCAGGTAAAGACGGCGAAGGCGGCGTAATTCCCCGGCGATTCGGTCTCCCGGTCCGCAACGTACAAATGAGTAGAATCCCCGGCATGGACGACGCGAACAATTGGCCCGATGAGCTTGATGCACTGATTGCAGCGCCTGAGCATCATTTTCTGCTGATGGAAAACGATCAGGTCCGCGTGTTGGAAACTCTCATTCCAGCGGGCGAAACGACGGCGGTCCACACGCATTGCTGGCCCAGCTCGGCGTATCTGCTGAGCTGGAGCGATTTCATCCGGCGCGATGCCGTAGGGGAGATTCTCTTCGACAGCCGCACAGGAAATGCCGTGGCGGAAGGAACTGCATTCTGGTCGCCCGCGTTTCCTCCGCATACGGTGGAGAATGTGGGCAGCAAAGCGTTGCGCGTGCTGAGCGTAGAGATCAAGTCCGCAATCTGACACCTGCGCTTATTTCCTTGCTTCCGCATCTATTGACTGCTAACCTACGCCAGCAAAACCTGCTTGCTCCTCTCCCAGATCATTGTTCAGGAGCTTCCAATGGTGTCCTCCCATGCGATGCAGTTGAATGACGCATCGACCATGCAATCTTTGCGCCGCGCCGTAGAGAAGTATTTTTACCTCTTCATGTCAGTGTTTATCGCGGCAGTTGTTGTGTATGGATTCAGCCTCACGATTCCCGCACGGCTCTTCCACCCGACAATCCAGCCTCCGAAACTTATCTGGGTTCACGGCGCGATCTTTTTCGCGTGGCTGGGAATCTACATCGCGCAATCGGCACTTGTGCGTGCCCGCAAGGTGCAGGTACATCGCCGACTGGGATGGTGGTTCGCAGGACTGGGGGCGATCATTCCCATTCTTGGCATAGGCATCACCTACATCATGACCCGTTTTGAAATCGCGACGTTGCACATGGACGCGATGAGTCACATCTACGCTCTGCCAATTCCCTTCCTCGATATGCTCGCCTTCACTTCGGCATTTGTGCCGGCAATCCTGTGGAGGAAGCGTCCGGAGTATCATCGCCGCCTGATTCTGATTGCGGCGTGCACGTTGACCGCGGCAGCCTGGGGGCGAACACCACTCGACCCACCGATTCTCTCGTTCTATGCCGGAGTGGATTTTTTAATCGTCCTGGGAGTACTGCGCGATCTATTTGTGAACCGCAGCATCCACGCCGTCTATCTGTGGTTCCTGCCACCCTATATGGCGCTTCAGGCGGGCGTCGTTTCTATCTTCGTGCACCAACCGTCGTGGTGGCTTCCTATTGGGAAGGCATTTTTGGGCAGGATTGGGTAGCGACTTCTTCTGTAAGCCGGTTCATGCGCGCTCCTATTGCGTTTACGCGCTGTGCACTTTTCCACTTCCAGAGAGCATGAGTCCCGGACGATACAATCGCCCTTGGGTTCGATTCAACTTTGCTGGAAGTCGGGAGTGAGCACATGGGTTATCAGGTACTGGCCAGAAAATATCGTCCGCAGAAGTTTGCCGACGTGGCTGGGCAGGACCATGTGACCCGAACGCTGCTCAACGCGCTGGAGCAGCAACGAACCGCGCACGGCTACATCTTCAGCGGCCATCGCGGTATCGGCAAGACGACCATTGCACGCATCCTTGCCATGGCGCTCAACTGCCGAACGGAGATGGGCTCCGCCGAACGGCCAACTCCAGAGCCATGCGGCGTCTGCGATAGTTGTACAGAAGTCCGTGCGGGCAATGCCGTCGATGTCATCGAGATCGATGCAGCCACGAATCGCGGTATTGACGAGATTCGCGAATTGCGCGATGCTGCACGCTACGCTCCGGCGCGCGACCGCTACAAGGTTTACATCCTCGACGAAGCGCACCAGATTACCGATGCAGCCTTCAACGCCCTGCTCAAGACACTAGAGGAGCCGCCGCCGCACGTCATCTTCATGATGGCAACCACCGAGCCGGAGAACATTCCGCAGACCATCCGCTCGCGCTGCCAGCACTTCAGTTTTCATGCCGTAAAGTTTGACGACATTCTGGCGCAGTTAAAAATGATTGCGGCCGAGGAGAGCGTAAATGCCGAAGAGGCCGCGCTGGCGCTGCTGGCCGAGGCTGGCGACGGTTCGATGCGCGACGCTCTCTCCATCATGGACCAGGCGATTGCGTCTGCTCCTCTGGAGGGCGGCAAGACCAAGCTCGGCGCGGACCTGATACGCGACCTGATGGGCTCAGTCCCAAATGCAGTTTTCGAGCGTCTGCTGGAAGCCGTGGCCCAGGGCCAAAGCGCTGCGCTCATGGAGCAGTTGAATGTGCTTCTGAACGCGGGCAACAGCCCGTCCTCGCTGGCGCGGCAGATGGTGCGCTATCTGCGCAATGCGCTGATGGCCAAGCTGGGGGGCGAGCAGACCGAGTTACTGCAAATCTCCGCCGACGAGCGTGCGCGAGCCATGCGCACAGCCATGCTCTTGAGTGAAGAGGACCTTACCCGTGCGCTCCAGATTGTTCTGCGAACATTCGACGACCTGAACTACCGGCAGGAGCAACGCTTTCATCTGGAACTTGGCCTGCTTAAGCTCATTCACGCGCAGCGGCTGCTGCCGCTGGAGGAATTGCTGAGCGGCGTTGCGGGCGGCGCAAGCGTGAAGGCAGTGGGCGGACAGGTGACACGCGCGACTGGATCGATGACGACCAGCCCTTCGACGGCCGGTTTTTCAGAGAGCAAGCCCATCGGCTTTGGCTCGGCGTGGACGCCCGCGGCAACACCGGCGCCAGCAATGGCGCCACCACCAGTGACTACGGCAAGCACCTCGGCCATGCCGATGCCCGTTGCTTCTCCTCCTCCCCCACCACCGCTTCTAACCCCTTTTGAGAAGCCGGCGCAAACCGATCGCGCGGAGCCTGAATCAGCTTCCGGGACCATTGCGGTCAAAACGGATACGGCAACACCATCCGCCACTCAGGACACCAACGCCATGCGCGAAGCCGTTGTGACCGAGCTGAACAATGGCGGACACAGCACTGCCGCTCAATTGCTGCACTCCGGTAAATGGACCTTGGATGGCAGCAACCTGCGCATTGAAGTGGCGGGCATGGGCAAAAAAATGCTCGCGTTAACTGTGAATGCGCAGGCAGAAAAAATCGTCCGGCAGACGCTGCAGAAGATGAACGCGCCAACACGCTTTCTCGTAATTCCGGGCGAAGGCACAGGAAACTCTTCTTCGGCACTTCCCTCATCTGCGCCGACCGGCTCTGTGCAACAGCTCGCTATGGAGAACGAGCTGGTCAAGCGCGCGCAGGAGATATTCAAGGCTGAAGTGCGCAGCGTGCTGGACCTGCGCGCGAAGTAAGGAGCTTAAGCTGGAGGACCCATGTTCAATCCGCTGAAGATGGCCGAAATGATGTCGCAGGCCAACAAGATGCAGGAAGAAATGAAACAGAAGCTTGAGCAGACGATCGTCGAAGGCTCGAGCGGGGGCGGCGCTGTGAACGCAACCATGAACGGCAAGAAGCAGTTGCTCAAGGTGCGGATCGATCCCGCAGCCGTGACAAGCCTGAGTGGACAGCAGCCGGACGTGGAAATGCTCGAAGATCTGATCGTGTCAGCCGTGAATGATGCGGGACGCAAGGCTGACGAAGCGATTCAGGCGAATGTGCAGGGGATGTTGGGCGGATTGAATCTGCCCGGATTGGTCTGAGTAAGATTCATCATCAGGGTGGGAGGTCACCATGGTCGCATCGACAAGCCGTAGAGGTTTTCTGCAGTATGGATTGACAGCCGCAGGTGTGGTACTTGCACCAAGCTGGGTCACGGCGGCGGCGCAGGCCTCCGACGATCCCGCAACGGTACCCGTTAAGGCCACTAAACTCGCCGGCAATGTCTACCTGCTGCAGGGTGTCGGCGGCAATATGATTCTGCAGACCGGCTCTGATGGCCTGCTGCTGATCGACGCCAGCTATGCGCCCGCCGTGCCACGCATTCGCGAGACCATCGCCTCACTTGTGCCCACACCACCCACTGCGCCCAGCCTGCTCATCAACACGCACTGGCATGGCGACCACACGGGCGGCAATGAAGGCATGCATGAGGCGGGTTTCACCATTCTGGCACACCGCCAGACACGCGACCGGCTTTCGCACACACAAGTCATGAAGCTGTTTCACCGCACCGTGCAGCCATCGCCTCCGGGGGCACTTCCCACGCAGATCTTCGACGATACGTTCTCCATCTTCCGCAATGGGGACACGATTGACCTCCGGCATTTCTCGCCCGCCCACACGGACAGCGACATTTACATCCATTTCCGGAGCGCAAACGTGCTGCACGTGGCCGACATCTGGTTCAACGGAATGTATCCGTTCATTGACGAAGGCACCGAAGGAAACATCGACGGAATGATCAAGGCGAGCAAAGAGGCGTTGGCGCTTGCTGCGAGCGATACAAAAATTGTGCCCGGCCACGGCCCACTGGGAACAAAAGCTGAACTGCAGGACTACTGCAACATGCTCGTTGCCGTGCGTGAAAAAGTTGCCGCACTCAAGAAGCAGGGGCTCAGCGAGCAGGAAACGCTGGCAAAGAAACCCACGGCGGAGTTTGATGCGAAGTGGGCTAAAGGCTTCATGAACGCGGATTCGTTTACAGGAATTGTGTACCGAACGGTGCAGGTGTAGGCGGGGGAGGAAAACGTCGTGTCACGCTTCGCCGAGCCTATGGCAAGGCTGATTGAAGAACTGAAGAAGCTGCCCGGCGTGGGCTCCAAGACCGCGCAGCGGTACGCGTTCCATTTGCTGCGCGCGAGCGACGACGATGCCACCGCACTTGCAGACGCCGTGCGCGGCCTCAAGGCAAGCCTGCGGCTTTGCAGCATTTGCAACAACGTCACCGATGTAGACCCCTGCGTCTTCTGCGCAAGCCCTACACGCAACCAGCGCCTCGTGTGCGTGGTGGAGGAGCCCACCAGCATCGCCACCGTCGAGCGCACACAGGCGTACAGCGGCGTCTATCACGTGCTGCATGGCACGCTCTCTCCGCTCCACGGTGTGGGGCCGGAGCAGTTGCGTGCTGGCGGTCTGCTTGACCGCGCCTCGCGAGGGGAAATCGACGAGATTATCCTCGCAATGAGCCCGACGCTGGAGGGCGAAGCAACAGCCTCGTGGCTGGCTACCGCGCTCCGCGGATCCACGGTTAAAGTCACGCGTATTGCCACAGGAGTGCCTGCCGGTGCAGATATTGAGTACACAGACGAAGTGACCATGGCACGCGCCATGGAAGGCCGGCGTGAGTGGAAGAACTAGGAAAAACGGCCTAGCGACGCAGGCGGCTGAGCAGGTCCTGTGGGTGCACGGGCTTTGCCAGGATCTCGAACTCGTAGCCCCTTGTACGCGCCTTTTCAAGCAAATCGGCCGTGGCCGCCTGCCCCGAGAAAAGCAGAATCTTGATCTCCGGCAGAATAGCGCGCATTTGAATGGCTGCATCGATTCCATTCAAATCGGCCATTATCACATCGGTGATGAGCATATCCGGCTTGAACTCAGCTGCGGCTTCAAGCGCCTTTTCGCCAGAGTAGACTGAGCGGGCCTCAAACCCGCTTTGATTGAGGATCATTGCCAGCGAGTCTGCAATGACACGCTCATCGTCCACCACGAGGACTCTGGATTTTGCTTGGGTATCTGCCATATTCTCCTGGGAACAACAGGCATTTCAAAAAAAAGTGAAGTGACGATTCAAGAATTGAAACCTGTTCGTCGTTCTTTCTTTCTTTGACGGCGTCGCACACGTGTCGTTTCCTGGCGGCCGGCAAAGAATGATAACCTCAGCGTAAGCGGACGTCTTCCCTTTACTTTAACTCTTCTGAGTGCAAAACGTTGCCAGAACGCAATCCGAGTCTGGCAATCCCGGCATCCGATCGTTTAAGGCGCCCTTTCCGTACCGGCGTCGAGCGTAGTACGGGCAAATTCACGCACCGGAAACAGGCCTGAAATAGGCTGCAAAAGAAACAACTCCACGAACGGCCGGCCATCTTGGCTGCGGGCGGACTCTTGAACCGGAGTATGCGACATGGAACAGACAACCATGGACACGTCGATTCTGACGGGCCCCGGCGCCGAGGCCATTATCCGTGCGGAAAAGATCGAGAAGTATTACGCCCAGCCAAGCGAGAACCGCATCCAGGTAATCGCCGCGACGGACCTGAGTATTGTGCCCGGTGAGATTGTTGCGCTCCTCGGCCCCTCGGGCTCGGGCAAGTCCACCATGCTGCGCATGTTAAGCGGCCTTTCGCGTCCTTCGGCCGGAAAAGTCTACTGGCACGGCAAACCTATCAGTGACGCGGAAATCAACGTGTCGATCGTCTTCCAGAGCTTTGCGCTCTTCCCCTGGCTAACGGTTTTTGAAAACGTGGAGGCGCCGCTCAAGGCGCGCGGTGTCCCTCCTGAAGAGCGCCGCACCCGCAGCATGAAGATGCTGGACACCGTGGGACTCGACGGATTCGAAGCAGCCTATCCCAAGGAGCTCTCCGGCGGCATGCGCCAGCGCGTGGGCTTTGCCCGTGCTCTCGTAGTGGAGCCGGAAGTGCTTTTTATGGATGAGCCGTTCTCCGCTCTCGACGTGCTCACGGCCGAAAACCTGCGCAGTGAACTGCTCGAGCTCTGGGCCAACAAGACCATGCCTACAAAATCGGTCTTCATCGTGACTCACAACATTGAAGAGGCCGTACTGCTGGCCGACCGCATCATTGTTCTGGGCCGCAATCCCGGCCACATTCGCACAGACTTCCGGGTGCAGCTTGCGCAGCCGCGCGATCGCAAAGCGGAAGCGTTCACGCAGCTCGTCGACTACATCTACAAAGTGCTGACAAGGCCTGATGTCTCGCTTGAGGAAGCGCCTGAAGCCGTGCGCAGCCCCTGGATTCGCGGACAGCGCAAGACAAAGTACAAGATGCTGCCACATGCGCGTCCGGGCGGCATCGCCGGTCTGCTCGAGATGCTCATCGACAAGGGTGGACGCGACGACATCTATCGACTCGCCGACGATCTCGCATTGGAGATCGACGACCTGCTTCCGATTGTGGACGCGGCACAATTGCTCGGCTTCCTCACCATCGAGGAGGGCGACGCCGCCATCACGGAAAACGGTACCGAGTTTGCGAATTCCGAAATTCTTCACCAGAAGGAAGTCTTCCGGGATGCGGTGCTCGAGCACGTTCTGCTCATTCGCCAGATCGAGCGCACGCTTGAGGCCAAGAGCGACCACACCGTCTCCGAGGACTATTTCCTCGACATGCTCGACGACCAATTCAGTGAGGAAGAGAGCCATCGCCAGATGGAAACTGTCATTGCCTGGGGCCGTCATGCGGAGTTGTTTGATTTCGACGGTACGCGCCGCCGCTTTGTGCTCCCTGATGCGTTGAATGAAGAAGACGAGAGGGACGACGGTTGAAGCTGCAGCAGAATTTCGGCCGCACGCTCATCGGCGTTCGGACGTGGCCCTTCTTTACCGACCTGGCCATTGCGGGCATGGGTCTGGCCTTCTTCTTCGCCATGGTGAAGCTTGGGACCTACTGGCTGGCGCGGCCCATGCCGGCAGTCGAAATCTCGCACTCGGTACGGGCGCTGCCCCTTTATGCCTTCTATTCCGTCGCACGCATCGGCATTGCTTATCTGCTCAGCCTGGTCTTCGCCATTGCTTATGGATACATCGCGGCTTACAACCCGCGCATTGAAGGCTGGATGATCGCACTGCTCGACATCCTGCAATCCATTCCCGTTCTCAGCTTTCTACCCGGAGTCATGTTGGCCATGATTGCGCTTGTACCTGGCCATCAACTTGGCATTGAACTCGGTTCCATTTTGCTGATCTTCACTGGACAGGTATGGAACATGGCCTTCAGCTTCTACACCTCGCTAAAGAGCATTCCTCGCGAGATGCTGGAGGCCTCGCGGATTTATCGGTACTCGGCCTGGCAGCGCTTCTGGCAGCTGGAAATGCCGTCTGCCGCCATCGGCCTTATCTGGAATTCCATCGTCTCCGTCGCAGGCGGCTGGTTCTTCCTCATCACGTGCGAGATGTTTCCGCTCGGCGACCGCTACTTTCGCCTGCCCGGCCTTGGCAGTTATCTGCAGACGGCAGCTTCCGCAAATCCAGTAGACGTGCACGCACTGATCTGGGGCCTGTCTCTGCTGGTGCTCATCATCGTCGCCACCGATCAGCTCATCTGGCGGCCGCTCATTGTCTGGAGCGACAAGTTCAAGCTTGAACAGGTGGAGTCGTCCACGCGCATTGTCTCGCCCATGCTTGCACTTCTGCGCCGCTCTGCCGTTCTGGCCAGGTTGCCGGCCAGAGCATGGGAAACGCTCGACGAGCGCATTTATCGGAAATTGTCTCGCGCGCGCGCCACCCAGTTGGTGCAGCCGGTGGATGACGAAGACAAGCGCGGCGGACGCATGTTCCAAGTGGGCATTTCCATCTTTGCGGCATTGCTTATTGTCTGGGGCGCAAAGGAAGGCTACTCAATGTTGAGCTCGGTGACTTGGAGCGATATCAGGCTGCTCTTCCTTGGTGCCGGTGCCACCTTTTTGCGCGTCAATGCAGCTCTGGCCATCGCCGCTTTGTGGACCATCCCTGCAGGCGTGGCAATCGGCTTTAATCCGCGACTGGCAAAGTTTCTGCAACCGATTACGCAGATTGTCGCCTCCGTTCCCGCCACCGCGCTCTTCCCTGTTCTGTTACTCGGACTGTTGCGTTACGGTGGAGGTCTCGGTATCGGATCCATTGCTCTTATGCTGCTGGGAACGCAGTGGTACATCCTCTTCAACGTCATTGCCGGGGCCATGGCCATTCCCGGCGACCTGAAAGAAGCTGCGACGCTGTATAAGTTCTCACGCTGGCAAAAGTGGACCACGCTGATTCTGCCGGGAATTTTTCCTTACCTCATTACCGGTCTCGTCACCGCATCTGGCGGGGCATGGAATGCCTCGATAGTAGCCGAGTACTTTCACATTGGAGACCGGACACTCCAGACGCTGGGTCTCGGCGCGCAGATCAGCGCAGCTACCGATCAGGGGCGGTTTTCCATCCTGTTGCTGGCCACCATTCTGATGGCGCTCATGGTAGTTACCATTAATCGACTTGTATGGCGCAGACTCTATCGGCTGGCCGAGACTCGATATAAACTCGAAGGCTAACTGGGGCTGTCTCACCGCGCGCAAAGCGCCGGGAGGTGTCTATGATTCGCGTTGGCCTGATTGGATTTGGCCTTGCCGGGCGTGTCTTTCATGCGCCGTTGATTTCGTCCGTCGAAGGATTGGAACTGGCGGCTGTCGTGGAACGAAAGAGCGACAAGGCCGCTGGGTTGTATCCCGGCATTCACACGTATCGAAGCGTGGAGGAACTGCTGGCTGACTCTTCCATCAAGCTGATCGTCGTAGCCACCCCAAACGCGACCCATTACCCGATGACCATGCTGGCCCTTGAGGCTGCAAAGCATGTGGTGGTGGACAAACCCATGGGAATGACCACGGGTGAAATTGCCGAGCTGATGGAGCTTGCAGGCGGTCTCGGACTCAAGCTTGTTCCCTTTCATAATCGCCGATGGGACAGTGACTTTCAGACAATTCAAAAAGTTCTGGATGATAAATCTCTGGGTACGCTGGCGCACTTTGAATCCACCTTCGACCGCTGGCGTCCCGGCCTCTCCTCTCGTGCATGGAAGGAGGAAGCTGATCAGGGCGGCCTGCTCTTCGATCTGGGCACACACTTGGTCGATCAGGCGCTCCACCTTTTTGGCTACCCCGACTTTGTGGGCGCTGAAGTCAAAAAAGAGCGCGATGGTGAGGGTGCGAAGGACGCCTTCACCGTCCGCCTTCACTACTACTCCGGACTCACCGTCAACCTAAGTGCCAACCTGCTCTCTACACAGCCCCGGCCGCGCTTTCATCTGCGTGGAACAAGTGGCAACTTTGTGAAGTGGGGACTCGACCCGCAGGAGGCGGCACTCGGGGAGATTACCCGGATCGACAATCCACACTGGGGACTCGAACCGGAAGAAGCATGGGGCGCACTTTCCATAGACAAGAATGGCGCGGTCGAATCAACCAGGCCCCAACCGATTCCGGGCGATTACCGCGGGTTCTATACCGGTGTGCGGGATGCAATTCTCGGCAACGGTTCCGTGCCTGTTGGCGCCTCTTGACGCATGGCGAACCGTCCGCGTGCTGGAATACGCGCTTGAAAGCCACCGTGAGGGCCGCAATATTGCCTGCGACTGGAGCGTTGTACCGGATTAGCTCCTCCTCCTGTGCCGCAGGACTGAGGAGCCATGTCTCCAAAGGAACCATGGAAATGAACGTGTTGCTCGACACAGTCTCTCTCCGAAGTTCTGGGTAATCTGCCACTTCATGGTTTCGTAAGGTCTGGATTGTCCATATACATTGAGAGGAGAGGCTCGGACTCCGGGTCTTGCTGAATTAAATTTTTCAGTCAGCAAATAAGTGCAATAGACAATTCTGGAGTTCTTGGCATAGGATACCTCTTTGCCGTTGATGCGTTGCTGTTCCGATTGACCCTGGCATTTCATGCGCACCTCGCTTTTTATCACGTGCTATAACGACACGCTCTTTCCCGAGACAGGGCGCGCGGTAGTACGACTGCTCGATAGGCTTGGCATTGAGGTCACATTCAACGGGGAACAAACCTGCTGCGGCCAGATGCACGCCAACACGGGTTTTCGAGCGGAAGCGTTTACACAGGCCAAGCGATTTGTCCGTATGTATATGGATGAGGAATCAATCCTGATTCCCTCCTCTTCCTGCGTGGCGATGATACGCGATCAATACCCAGCTCTCTTTGCAGAATTGGGAAGTCCTGCACTCCGCGCGGAGTTTGAAGCACTGTTGCCGCGTGTTTATGAACTCAGCGAGTTTCTCGTCGACAAGGTCGGCGTGGAAGATGTTGGCGCATACTTCCCGCATCGCGTCACCTATCATGCAAGCTGTCACGGCTTGCGCGGGCTTCACGTTGGCGACAGACCCATGAGGCTGCTGAAACATGTGCGAGGCCTGCAGCTTGCGCCTATTGACAACATGGATCGCTGCTGCGGCTTTGGCGGCACCTTCTCAATAAAGAACGCGGAAGTATCCTCGGCCATGCTGGCTGGCAAGGTACATGACGTTCTATCCACAAAAGCCGAGTTCTGCACAGCCTTGGACAACAGTTGCCTGATGCATGTGGGCGGCTCCCTTCACCGCCAGTTTACGGGCGTACGCACCATTCACCTGGCGCAGATATTGGCAAGTACTGAAAGCGAACCTGCAGAGGTGTCGGCATGAGTCACGCCGTGCTCGATCCGCGCGTCGCGCCCACCTTCCCCAGGGCCGCACTGTCCGTTCTGCAGGATACGCAGTTACGCAAGAACGTGGCCCATGCCACGGACGTAATCCAGGCCAAACGCGCCAGGCTGGTCGCCGAAAAGACCGATTGGCAGGAACTGCGCACGTCTGCGGCTTCGATTCGAGACGACGTCCTGAGCAATCTCGGCACATATCTTCAGCTGTTTGAAGAGCGCTGCACCGCCGCGGGAGGGCAGGTGCATTGGGCTGCCGACGCCGCCGAGGCACGCACAATCATTCTCGACATCCTGCGCCAGGAACAGGCGCGCGAAGTCATCAAGATTAAGACGATGACTTCAGCGGAAATCGAGTTGAATCCTGCGCTCGAGTCCGCCGGCATACACGCCATTGAGACCGACCTTGCTGAGTTGATTCTGCAACTGGGGAACGAAGAGCCTTCCCACATCGTCGTCCCGGCTTTACACGTGAATCGTAGCCAGGTGCGCGAAATCTTCGCGAAGAATATGGGCCTGGAATCGCTCACCGACGAACCCCAGGCACTCACCGAAGCGGCACGCACCTATCTTCGCAACAAGTTCCTCACAGTTCCCACTGCGATCAGTGGAGCAAATTACCTCGTCGCGGAAACCGGTTCTGTGGTCATTGTGGAATCAGAGGGGAACGGGCGCATGTGCCTTACGCTCCCCAAATCCCTCATCACGATCGCAGGCATTGAAAAGGTAGTGCCGCGATTCCGTGATCTCGAAGTCATGCTTCAGATTCTTGCGCGTTCCGCCACAGGCGAGCGCATGAACCCGTACAACTCGCTTTGGACTGGCGTCACTCCTGGCGATGGCCCGGAGCGATTTCACGTGGTGTTGCTCGATAACGGCCGCTCGGAGATCCTTGCCCGGCACGTCGAGCGACAGACCCTTCGTTGCATCCGCTGCGGCGCATGCCAGAACACATGCCCGGTCTACCGCCAGACTGGCGGCCACGCGTACGGCTCGGTCTATGGCGGGCCAATTGGTGCGATCCTTACTCCGCAGTTGATGCACATGGAGCACGCCCAGTCGTTGCCCTTCGCCTCCTCTCTCTGCGGAGCTTGTTACGAAGTCTGTCCGGTCAAGATCAATATTCCTGAAGTGCTGCTTGAACTGCGCGGCACAGGCGGTGGAGCAGGACAGGCGCAAGACTTCACGGCTCTTCGACCCGATGTACATGGGTATGCGCATGGCGAACAGCATCTTCACCAGCGCAACACGTTTTCGCGCTGCGCAGCGCCTTGGCCGCGCAGCTCTAAAGCCTCTCACTGGCAAGGATGGATGGATTCATTCCCTGCCTGGACTCGGCGCAAAGTGGACGATGACCCGCGACCTGCGCGGATTTCCCGACGAAACCTTCCGCGAATGGTGGGGAGCGAAGCGGAGAAAGACTCAATGACCGCGGCCAATCCATCCCGGCAACTTATCCTCGAGCGCATTCGCAAAGCGACCGCGTCCGATGAAAAAGCGCGCAATGAAGATATGCCGCGGAGCTACGTACGCCGGGGAAAACTGTCAGAAAATGAACGAATTGACCTGATGGCCGTGCGACTGCGCGAATATGACGCGGACGTTGTGGAATGTAGCATTGCGGATCTGCCCATCACGATCGCCGCGCAACTCAGCGCGAGCGGAAAGAAAGCCATTGCCGCGCCGCACGGCTTGCCCGCAGAGTGGCGCTCGCAGAACCTGAATTGGCACATTGACCGCAATCTTGACTATGCAGAAATTGAAGGCGTGGAAGCTGTGGTTACTGCCGCATCCGCCGGCATCGCAGACTCTGGAACCATCGTCCTTCATCATGGACCGCAGGAGGGCCGCCGCGTTCTTTCCCTTCTGCCTGACTGGCACCTGTGCATCTTGCTCGCCAGTCAAATTGTGGAAACTCTACCTGAGTATTTTGCTCGCTTTCCTCATCCACCGACGCTGGCCACAATGATTTCCGGCCCAAGCGCCACAGCTGACATTGAAATGACCCGCATCAAAGGTGTACATGGTCCGCGTTTTCTCCACGTGGTGATTGTGCGCGATGCGGCGCAGACCACGACCGGTGAAAGCCTAAGCACCGGCGAAGGACAGGCAGGTAACCCATGAGCCCATTCAGTTCCGCAACCACCGATCGTGCCATGCACGCGCTCGACGCCTTCCAAATTGAAATCCCGTCTTGGGGATTTGCGAACACTGGCACGCGTTTCGGCAAATTTGTGCAGGCCGCCGCAGCCTCTACGCTGGAGGAAAAGTTCAGCGACGCCGCCGAAGTACTGCGCCTTACCGGTGCAACACCGACACTGGCACTGCATGTGTTGTGGGATCTGCCGAAGGGCTTGAGCGATGCTCCCAAGGTGAAGGAGCTCGAAAAACGCTTTGGCGTGCGCTCCGGCTCCATCAACCCGAATCTCTTCCAGGATCAGGAGTACAAATACGGCTCCCTCTGCAGCCCTTCCGCCGAGATCCGCGCGCAGGCAATGGCTCACATGGTCGACTCGGTCGAAATCGCCACCCAGCTTGGCTCACGCGATATTTCTCTCTGGCTGCCTGACGGCTCTAACTACCCCGGCACGCAAAGTATGCGTAAACGCATCGAATGGCTCACATCGGCTTTGCAGGCCACCCATCGCAAAATGAAACCCGGCCAGCGTCTGCTCATTGAATACAAGCCCTTTGAGCCAGCCTTCTATCACACAGACATTGCCGACTGGGGCATGTCGGCGCATCTGGCGCGCGAAGCCGGTCCGCAGGCATTTGTCCTCGTCGACACGGGGCACCATTACCAGGCACAGAACATTGAGCAGATCGTCGCCTGGCTTCTGCACATCGGCGTGCTCGGTGGCTTCCACTTCAATGACCGCCGCTATGCCGACGACGACCTGACAATCGGTTCCATCGATCCCTACCAGGTATTCCGCATCTTCCATGAACTGCATTCCGCAAAGGCGGAAAACCTGCCCCATGACGTTGCCTACATGATCGATCAGAGCCACA
Source organism: uncultured Acidobacteriaceae bacterium (assembly GCA_963814335.1). Classification (GTDB taxonomy): domain Bacteria; phylum Acidobacteriota; class Terriglobia; order Terriglobales; family Acidobacteriaceae; genus Telmatobacter. Next base: position 1,016,278 of record CAWFCO010000006.1, read on the forward strand.
ATTTGAAAGGCAAAATTGAAGCCATGGTGCAGACTGTCGCCACAGCGCAGGAGCTTTGGCTCAAGGCTGCCCTCGTCGATCGCGAGGAACTGGCGCGTTTGCAGGAAAAGTGCGAACTGGTGGCCGCCGAAGAGCTATTCCGCGGTGCATTCTGGTCGGATGTCCGTCCACTTGTCGCCGAATGGCGGGTCGCACGCGGCCTGCCCGCCGATCCGCTCAAGGCCCTGCGCGAAGATGGCTACATTGCGCAAATTGAACGCGAGCGTGCCGGTAGACATTCCGTAGTGAATAGTTATGCCTAAACACTGTATTCTGTTGCGCAGCATTTGAATGTGCAATTTGATGTAGGGAGATCCGCGCTTGCCCAAGGCAAAAATCAAGCGGCTGTACCTGATTCCGATCCTTTCCAAAGCCCTGGATGTTCTGGAACTTCTGGAACAGCAGAATGCGCCCGTCACGCTCGAGGACGTCTTCCAGAAGACCAACATCTCGAAAACCAGCGTCTATCGCATCCTGAAGACACTCGTGCATCGCGGCTACGTTGCCCAGGCGCAGAATGGGCAATATCGACTCGTTTCGCGACCAAGGCGCCTTCGCTTCGGCTTCGCGGCCCAGTCGGCGGAAATGCCCTTCTCTGATGCCGTCGCCCAGAGCGTAACCGCAGCAGCAGCCGCGTCAGGTGTTGAACTGTTCCTGCTGGACAACCGGCAGGATCCCGACGTCGCCATCCAGAACGCGCATGAGTTTGTGGAAAAGCGAGTCGACCTGGTTCTCGAGTTCCAGGTGGAGGAATACGTCGCGCCGCACGTTGCCCACATCTTCAAAAAAGCCGATATCCCTCTGGTTGCCGTAGACGTACCCCACCCAAACGCAACCTACTTCGGAGTAGACAACTTTGAGGTCGGTTACGAGGCGGGCGCCCTGCTTGGTCAGTACGCCCAGCGCAAATGGAAAGGCAAAGTGGACTATGTGCTCGGCGTCGGATTTTCTGAGGCCGGTAGCTTTGTTCAGAGCCGAATCACCGGAGCCTTTGAGGGTATCCGCGAAAAGCTGAAGGATATTCCGCAAGAGAATTACATTCGGCTTGATGGCCGCGGAATGCGCGGACCCAGCCAGCGTGCCGTCGCCGGATTCCTGAAGCAGCATCGCAAAGGTCAGCGCGTGCTGGTTGCTGCTGCAACAGACTCCAGCGCCCTCGGCGTACTGGATGCGGCCCGGGAAGCGGATCGGGAGTCGGACTTCGCCATCGCCGGACAGGATTGCATTCCTGATGTGCTCCTCGAGATGCGCAGCGGCAAAAGCGCCATCATCGGCTCGATTTCCCACGAGGCCGAAAGCTATGGTCCGCGCCTAATTCAATTGGGAATCGCCCTCCTGCGTGGATACACCGTGCCACCCTACAACTACGTGCGGCACCGCGTAGTCACGCCGGAAAACCTCAATTCATCGGAAGAATTGGAGACGCCAACCGAGCAGTAGCGCGCAATAGGCTCTTTAATTTGGCCGCACAAAATGAAGCGGATTAGGCTTCACTATTCCAAATCGGAAACTTATCCCCTATTGGGGATATTGTGCTAATCTTATAGCTTGGGTCTTCCCCTATCACGCAAGGCGGTGCGTACATGAGTCAAACATCAGTTGCTTCCCCAACTTTAAAATTCCTCGACGATCGCTGGGATGCAGGCGTTGCAGCTCAACTGGATGAGCCCGAACTACTTCGATATCGCTCCAACCTCCTCGGTTCTGACCTGCGCATCACCAATTTTGCAGGCGGCAATACGAGTTCGAAGGTTGCGGAAACGGATCCACTGACCGGCAAGCAGGTGGAAGTGCTCTGGGTAAAAGGTTCCGGCGGCGATCTGGGCAGCATCAAGCGCACCGGCTTCGCCACGCTCTACCTCGATAAGCTTCTTTCTCTCGAGCAGATCTACAAAGGGGAAGCGTTTGAGGATGACATGGTAGCCATGTACCCTCACTGCGCTTTCAACAACAATCCTGTTGCCGCCTCAATTGACACACCATTGCATGGCTTTCTTCCCTTCCCGCACGTGGATCACCTGCATCCTGACTGGGGTATCGCACTAGCGGCTTCGGCCAATGGGAAAGCGAAGATGGACGAATTCAACCGGGAGTTTGGACACTCGCTGGTATGGATCCCGTGGCAGCGTCCCGGCTTTGAACTCGGCCTGATGATGCGGAATGCCATCCAGGAGAATCCCAGCTGCGACGGCATCGTGTTGGGCGGCCACGGTCTGTTTACCTGGGGTCAGACTCAGCGTGAGTGCTACCTGAACACCATCACACTTATTGACCAGATTGGCCAGTTCATCGCGCGGCATGGCGACGCGAAAGGCGCGGTGCGCTTTGGCGGAGAGGCCGTGCCCGCACGCGAAAGCCGCAATGAGCTTGCCGTGCAGATTGCACCCTATCTCCGCGGTCGCGTTAGCGCAAAGAGTCGCGCAGTTGCCAGCTTCACAGACAGGCCGGACGTCCTCCAATTCGTCAATTCAAAGGACGCGAAGGATCTGGCCTTCCTCGGCACCAGCTGCCCTGATCACTTCATCCGTACCAAGATTCGTCCGCTCTTTGTGCCTTGGACTGCGGGCGCAGACATCACTTCGCTGAAGGAGCAAATCGAAAAATCTCTGGCCGAGTACCGAGAGCAGTACACGGCCTATTACAAGTCCTTCGCCACGCCGGATTCCCCTGCGCTACGTGACACCAGCCCGACGGTAGTGCTGATACCTGGTCTTGGCATGTTCAGCTTTGGCAAGGACAAAACAGAAGCCCGTATCACAGGCGAGTTCTACACCAACGCTATTCACGTGATGGAGGGCGCCAGTCTGCTGGGTGATGGAGAAGTGAAGGGCATTCTGCCGCAGGTCGGCAAGGGCATGGACCCGAAGAGCTTCAAAGTCTTCACCAACTACGTCGCCCTGCCTGCGCTGGAAGCGTTCCGCATTGAATACTGGGCACTGGAAGAAGCCAAAATTCGCCGCCGGCCAGCGGAGAAAGAACTAAGCCGCCGCATCGTGCTCATCGTCGGCGGTGGCAGCGGTATTGGGCGTGAAGTGGCTCTACTCTCTGCATCGCGCGGCGCACACGTCATGATCGCCGATCGCGATGAAACTGGCGCTAAGAACGTTGCCGCCGAACTGAAAGCCGTAACATCCTCTGAGTTCATCGGCGTTACCACGGTCGACATTCGTAAGCGTGACACGATTACCGCAGCCCTTAAAGCAACCGTCGCGGCCTTCGGTGGCGTCGATATTCTCATCAATACCGCAGCCATGTTCCCGTCTTCACCTGATGGTGTCATCAGCGATGCGATGTGGACCACGACGCTGGATATCAATGTGACGGCCAACTATCTCCTTGCCGATGAAGCAGCCAAGCTCTTCACAGATCAGGCTCTCGATGCATCGATAGTGCTGACAAGCTCTGCCAACGCAGTTGTCTCCAAACGCGGCAGTGAAGCATATGACGTGAGCAAGGCCGCGCTCTCGCACCTGGTGCGCGAACTCGCTGTCGGACTTTCTCCCAGGGTTCGCGTCAACGGCATCAGCCCGGCTACCGTCGTCAAGGGATCCACGATGTTCCCGCGTGACCGCGTGCGCGCATCGCTCGCGAAGTACAACATTCCCTTTGAGGAATCTATGAGTGACGACGAGCTGCGTAATCTCCTTGCCACTTTCTACGCCAAACGCACCCTGACGCATCAGCCCATTGACCCGTCAGATTGCGCCGAGGCGATTCTCTTCCTCGCGAGCCCGAAGTCGCGCTGCACCTCAGGACACATCATCCCCGTGGATGGCGGACTCACAGAGGCCTTCTTGCGGTGAGTTCGGACCCGGTTCCCAGCGACCTGCGCGCCCGCGTCGCAATCGACCTGGGCGCGGAAAGCTGTCGTGTATCGCTGCTTCGCTGGCTCGACGGAACACCTGAAGTCACTCTCGTTCATCGCATCGCCAACGGCCCCGTGCATCAGGGCAAAACACTCCGCTGGCCACTGCCTTCAATTCTGTCGGGCATTGAAGAGGGCCTTCGCAAAGCTGCCCACCTCGCCGACGAAGGCATCGCTTCCATTGGCGTGGACGGCTGGGCCGTGGATTATGTGCGGCTCGGCGAAATCGGCAAGCCCATCGCACTTCCCTTCTGCTATCGCGACGAACGCACGCTCTCCACGCATGACGCGGTGGAACATATTTTTGAGCCGCAGCACCTATTCGAGCGCACCGGCGCTCAGCCCATTCGCATCAACACGCTATATCAGTTGATGGCCGACGCAGAGGCCGGTATCGACGCGTCCACTCCGTGGGTCAATCTTCCCGAATATATCCTCTACTGGCTGGGCGGCGCGCGCGTTGCCGAATACACCAACGCCACGCACACGGGGCTCGTTGATCTGAAAACGGGAAACTGGGCCACAGACGTTTTTGCAGCGCTTCAGCTTTCTCTCGACGCCGCTCCGCCGATTGTTCCCTCCGGTTCCATCGTCGGACGCCTGAAGGGTCCACTGTCCGAGCTCAAAGCTTTCAACAATACCTCGCTCATTGCTCCGGCTTGTCATGACACGGCTTCCGCCATCGCCTGCATTGGCTCTGCTTTGGATGCGACCGCTTACATCTGCTCGGGCACCTGGTCACTTGTGGGAACAAAGCTGGCGAAAGCCATCACCGCTCCCGCTGCGCGCGAGGCCCGCTACACCAATCAGGGTGCGGCGGGAGGAGAGTTTCTCTTTCACTCCAACGTGAACGGCATGTGGATTGTGAAGCAGTGTATGGATAGCTGGGCATCACAGGGGCGCACATGGACCATTGAAGACCTGGTTAAAAGTGCTGCCGGCGTGGATGCCGCGGGCACCGTCGACGTGGATGCTGAGCCGCTCATGCTCGACAGCGATATGCCGCAGCGCATTAACGCAGAACTCGAGGCGCGGGGGTTCAAGCCAATTGAAGACATTGCCGGAAATGAACCGAAGGTCGCGCGTGTGATCTTCGAAAGCCTGGCGGAACGCTACGCCTCCGCACTCTGTCACCTGGAGGAAATGCTTGGCCGTAAGCTCGAGGGCATCCACATCTTAGGCGGCGGCAGCCGCAATCACTTGCTCACTCGGCTAACCGCCGAACATACCGGACTCCCGGTTGAAACTGGTCATACTGAAGGCTCGACGATCGGCAATTTCGCCGTGCAATTGGCGGGCTCGGTGAATGTCGGCACTCCTCCAGACGCAGCCTCAGTGCGCAACTGGGCCTGCGTTCTGAGCGATTGCTAGCCGACCACCTGCACGCTTCCGCGGCCCACAAGCTCTTCAATGCGCTCAATCCATCCCTTATCCGCTGCAACGCTCATGCCTTCCGGTTCCATAATCACCGCATACTCGCCCTTCTTTTCCAGATGCAGCATTATTTTGCCCGGACCAGGGGCGGTGTCGGCTGCACTTTTCAGTGCGGTAAACATCTCTTCCGTTACGCGGTCCAAATTCAATCGAATCCGCAGGCCCGCGGGAAGTTTGATCTGGACATCATCAAGCGGTTGAATGGCGCTCATGGAGAGTTTCGGCGCGGAATCCTCATCGCCCGAAAGCATACCGCGAATCAAGACCGGCGCTTCAATCTTCAATTGCTGAGCTAGCCGTTCATAGTCGCGCGGAAAGGCAATCAACTCGATCTTGCCCGTCGCATCCTCAAGCGCGGCCTGTGCATAGAGCTTTCCTTCGCGCTTTGTCTTTTGCACGCGCAGTCCCATCATCATGCCTGCTACCTGAATTTCATCGGCCGGGTCCACATCCTTGCCCCAGCGACGTTCGGGCGGCTTGCGTTCCAGCGCCTCTGCGATCGAAATCACACCAGGAAGATTGCGAATCTTCTCCGCATATTTGTCCAGCGGATGTCCCGACACGAAGAAGCCCAGCACTTCCTTCTCGTTTGCAAGCCGCTCACCCTCTTCCCACTCCGGAGCCTTCGGCAGATCATCGCCATTCTTCCCGGACTTCGGACCATCGTCGAAGAGCCCAAAGAGCGCCACTTGCCCCTGCTCGGCATCACGCTGAGCCTTCTGCCCGCGCTCCATCGCCTTGTCCACCGCCGCGTACAACGCACCGCGCGGTCCTAGTGAGTCCAGGGCTCCTGCCTTTATGAGTGACTCGATCACACGTTTGTTCATCACGCGTAAGTCAACCTTCTCGCAGAACTGCCACAGACTGGTGAAGCGGCCGCCCACCTCTTCGCGCGCCTTCTTGATACTCTCAATCGCATTGCCGCCCACATTCTTCACCGCGGCAAGCCCAAAGCGAATAGCTTCCCCGTGCGGCGTGAACTGTGCACCTGACACCTGCACGTCCGGCGGCTCCACCGCAATGCCCAGTTCCTTGCACTCGCCGATGTACTTGACGACGTTGTCGGGCTTCGAAGTTTCTGAGGTAAGCAGAGCCGCCATAAATTCGACCGGATAGTGCGTCTTCAAATAGGCGGTTTGATAAGCCACCCACGCATAGGCGGCCGAGTGCGACTTGTTGAAACCGTAGCCGGAGAACTTCTCCATCTGGTCGAAGATTTCGTCAACCGCCCCGCGCGGGTGTCCGAGTGCGGCTGCTCCCGACCGGAACCGCTCGCGTTGCTCGGCCATGGCCTGTGCGTTCTTTTTTCCCATCGCACGACGCAGAAGGTCGGCTTCGCCAAGGCTGTAATTCGCCAGCACATTGGCAATCCGCATCACCTGCTCTTGATACACGATTACGCCGAGCGAATCCTTCAATATTGCCTCGAGCGACGGTAGAAGATATTCAACCTTCCTTCGGCCCCATTTTCGCTCGATGAAATCGTCGATCATGTCCATTGGACCGGGCCGGTAGAGAGCGTTCAGCTGCGTAAGTTCCTCCACCGTGTCGGGCTTGTAACGGCGCAAAATATCGCGCATGCCAGACGATTCAAACTGGAATACGCCTGACGTCAGTGCAGTGTGAAACACCTTGCTGAAAGTCTCTGGATCATCGATGGGGATCATTTCGATGTCCATCTTTTCACCGCGCGTCTCTTCAATCAGTCGTACCGCATCGCTAATGACGGTGAGAGTCGCCAGGCCCAGAAAATCCATCTTCAGCAGGCCCATCTTCTCCACGGCTTTCATGTCGTACGCTGTGACAACTTCTTCATTCTTGGTGCGATTCAGCGGAACCAGGTCAATGAGCGGGCGAGGCGCGATCACAACGGCCGAGGCATGTACGCCAGCGCCGCGCACCAGACCCTCGAGCTTCTTTGCCGTGTCAATCAGTTCGCGCACCAGTTTGTCGCCGTCGTAGGCCTTGCGCAGGTCCGGACTCTCTTCGAGCGCCTTCTCCAGGGTCATGCCGACAGTGGACGGAACGAGTTTGGCAATGCGGTCCACGTCGCCATACGGCATGTCCATGGCGCGGCCGCAGTCCTTGATGGAAGCTTTGGCGGCCATCGTGTTGAACGTGATAATTTGCGCCACTTGCTCACGTCCGTACTTCCGCGTGACATAGTCGATCACCTCACCGCGGCGGTTCATGCAGAAGTCAACGTCAACGTCCGGCATGGTCACGCGCTCAGGGTTAAGGAAGCGCTCGAAGAGAAGGACGTTCTGCATGGGATCAATGTTCGTGATCTCCATGGCGTAGGCAACGAGGGATCCGGTTGCCGACCCGCGCCCCGGACCAACGGGGATCCCATTGTCACGCGCGTATTTGATAAAGTCCCAGACAATAAGAAAATAGCCCGAATACTTCATCTGCTTGATGATGCCAATTTCGTAGTTCAATCGGCTCTCGTACTCTTCGGGCGTCGAGCGGCGAATGCCGCGCAACTCCAGCTGCCGGACGGCTGTTTCCAGCCGATGCTTCATTCCCTCCCGGCAAACTTGCTCAAAATAACTGTCGATGGTGTGGCCAGGCGGCACCGCAAATTCCGGAAATGGATTGTCGACGGACTTCAGTTTCAACTGGCAGCGCTCGGCAATCTCCATCGTCCGCTGCATCACGCCCGGATTGTCCGGAAACAGGCGCGCCATTTCGTCAGCAGACTTGACGAAGAACTGATCGGAATCAAAGCGGAAGCGATCGGCATCGTGAATCTTGGCGCCGGTCTGCACGCAAAGCATCACATCGTGCGCGTGGTGATCTTCGCCGCACAAGTAATGAGAATCGTTGGTGAGCACCATCGGGATATTCAGTTCATGTTCCAGCCGGAAAAGATCCGTCTGAATCTTGCGCTCCTGCTCCAGACCCTGATCCTGAATCTCCAGATAGAAATTGTCGCGACCGAAGATGTCCTGGTACTCCTGCGCAACCCCCTTGGCCTTCTCGTAGTGGCCCGCCATCAGCTCTTCGCACAGCTCTCCGCTCAGGCAGCCGGAAAAACCGATCAGGCCCTTCGCGTTTTCTGCAAGGTAGCGCTTACTAACGCGTGGTTTTCGGTAGAAGCCTCGGAGGCTCGCCTCAGAAGTCAGGCGAATCAGGTTGCGGTATCCCTCTTCGTTCTCAGCCAGGACCAGGAGATGGTTGTACTGGTCGTTGGGAGATTCAGCACGATGATCCTCGGCTTTGCATACGTAAAGTTCGCAACCCAGGATCGGCTTGATGCCTTTGTCCTTAGCCGCGTTGAAGAAATGTACCGCGCCATAAATGTTCCCATGGTCGGTCATTGCCACTGACTTTTGGCCAATTTCAGCCACGCGGTCGACAAGCTTGTGAACGTCGCACGCGCCGTCAAGCAGCGAGTATTCCGTATGCAGATGAAGATGTGTGAACTCGGCCATGGCTACGTTCGATTCTAGTCGCCACTGCGCATCACCGGAACGGTTGAAAACGGAGACAGTATTTCGCGTCTAATGCTCATCGAAAAGCGCCGCAAACTCATTCGTGACCACAGCATCCTCAACAAATACTTCTAGTTAGCACTCTGAATGCGCTGAAGAACCAAAAGTTGTATGGACTGCGCAATTCGCGCCAAAGTCTACTGAATCCGCAAAAAACTTGGAGATCCTATGAACACTCTTGCCGCACAGCCCGAAAGAACGTGGACCAACGAAGTCGCGCTCAAGCCGCGATTCATTTTTCATTGCATCGCGCTTCTGGTGGTTATCGCAGCTGTCGTCTTCGTCTAGACACCCGCGCCGTCCGTCGCCGCAATCTTCACACTTCGCAGCCCAACGGCCTGAGTGCACCATTGATTCCAGCGCCACTTTTCGCAGTTGGGATCCTTCTTTAGCGGCGCGCAGCCCACAGGAAGCGCGGTATGTCGAGTGTCATCCCCACCTGGCCACCGAAACGCGGACTGGCCGGATACTTGCCGCCAAGCACTCCAAACGTAACGCTCAATGTTTTGCGCAGCGCGTAGACCCCGCCCAGCATGCCCTGCAGCTGATTTCGCCCCAGGCCATTCGAATCTGCAACTCCGCCGTAGACCTCCCCGCCCCACGTGAACCTGTCCGACTGATCGTGCAGTACAGATAGGCCGCCAGTGCCCACGTGGCCGTGCGTCGTCTGAATGCCCACCACGCCCGTACTCGTGTTGCCGGCAAACAGAAAACCGAGGTTCAGGTTCAAACGTGTCTTCTCAGAGAATGGTTCTTGAACAATGAAGTTCAGCCAATAGTCGCGCAGTCCTGAACCCAACTGCTCCTTCACATTGCCTGTCGGAAACTCCGTATAAAAAGTGGTGGCCAATGCCGGCACGTGCCCTGTAGGGTCAGAACTTCGTATCTTCCATTTCAAGCCCATATCCGCATCGCCCATGCCAAAGGACTCGCGCTGACCAGGGGCTCGCTGAATTACGAGCAATGGTGCGTCGAAATCAATCTCAAGCCTGTGCGGCAAGCCGTAATTAAGCTTGAAGTTCGTCGTATTCTGGCGTCGGTTTGGATATTCCGACGATTGCAGGCCGTCATACTCGTTGAACGACTCGAAATGCAACGTTCCTCTACTAGTCACTTCTGTGTCATCTGTATAGAAGGGCAACTGCGCAATCAGTCTGGAGCTCCAGATCAAGCAAATCAGCATGACGATCATTCGCCAGTGTCCACGCATATGGGTCTAACTCAATGTACATTGCAGAAAAAGGTATTTCACGTGAACAGGTCGTAAAGAACGTCAGACATCGCAATCCACGTACGCTCTCAGCCGTGCAGCGCCCGCGCCGCTTCTGGATCGATGGAACGCAGGTGCAGATCGCGCTGCGGGAACGGAATCTCAATTCCAAGCTTGCCGAACTCCTCAAAGATGGCGAAATACAAGTCGCTCTTGAGCACCATCGGCATGTGAACACGGGATATGGTCCAGACGCGCAGGCTGAAGTTGAGGCTGCTGTCGCCGAACTCTTCGAAGACTACATCCGGCGCAGGGTTTGCCAGCACGTCGGGATGAGCCACCGCAATGCGCATCAAAACATCGCGCACCTCGGCCGGTTTGCAGCTGTACGATACGCCGACGGGCAGACTTACGCGCACTTGACGGTCATTCGCAGTCCAGTTGATCACGGTCTGCTCAATGAAATTCGAATTCGGAACGATGATGACCACATTGTCGTTGGTTCGAATCCATGTGCTGCGCCCTCTGAGAGCTACAACATCACCGTAGGTATCGCCCACCTGAACTCTGTCGCCCACGCGAACGGGTTGCTCAAGCAAAAGAATCAGACCCGCCACAAAATTACTCACAACTGTCTGCAAACCCAGGCCGACACCTAAACCGAGCGCGCCTCCCAGAACCACCAGACTGCTTAGATCGAGTCCAGTGGACTCAAGGCCAATCACCATGCCAAGCGCAAACACCACGTAGGACGTAATGCGCGCAAGGGCATACCGTTGTCCTTCTTCAAGGCCGGTATGCACCAGAAGCTTCTTTTCAAAGAAACTCTTGAAGTAGCGGGAGAAAACTAAGAGTATCCCCACGAACAACAAAATCTTGATGAGCGAGAAAGTCGTGAGCGGTTGCTTGCCTATCACGAAAAGCGGCACATCCAGATAGTGATGCGCGCTCCTCCAGCCATCTCCAGCCAGGACGCCAAGATGCGGCAGGACAATCAGCACGGCCAATGCAGCCAGCAAAAGAGTGACCAGACCGACGGCAAATTTACGCGCTTTCGACATTGCACCACTCCCAATGGAAGACACAGCCCCACAACACACTCACGAACCCAGTTATGCATTGCTTCATTGCCGGGGGTTGGCGTCTTCCGCTTCGCTTTCCATTGTAGAGCCAAGCCTCTACTGTCATTCGCCGACCGCAGGCTTCGCGCATTTTTGTGCATCGCTCCAAACCGCGCGCAGTCTATACTCTTCGCAACACTATGCGTATCCAACTACTTTCAGCCGCTTTGATTGCTTGCTCGACGCTCGCCTTGGCACAGTCGCCAACCTCCAGCCATAAGGCCTCGAAAAGCAAGCTCACCCCTGAACAGGTCGAGCAATCCGCCATCATCATCGATACGCATGCCGACACACCGCAGCGCATTGCCGATGAAGGCTACGACCTTGCCGATCCGCTCAATGGCGGCAACTGGAATCTCGAGTCCGCGCACAAGGGCAACCTCGGTGCGGAATTCTTTTCCATCTGGGTTGATCCAAAACCGAATGAAGGCCACTTCGCGCATCGCACACTCGTGCTGATTGACGCCGTCAGGCAGCAGGTCGCCAAACACTCTGACCAGATGATGATGGCCTACTCGCCTGCAGACATTGAGAAGGCACACCGCGAACACAAAATCGCCGCGCTCATGGGCATTGAAGGTGGGCATTCCATTGAAGACTCCCTGGGCCTGCTGCGCGACTACTACGACCTCGGTGTACGCTACATGACGCTCACCTGGTCCAATTCCAACGGCTGGGCCGACTCCTCCGGCGACTACGACGATCCTACTGTTCCGCACACGAAAGAGGGTCTCACCGAGTTCGGCAAAGATGTCGTCTATGAGATGAACCGGCTCGGCATGATGGTGGATATCTCGCACGTATCGGACAAAACCTTTTACCGCACGCTGGTCATCACCCGTGCACCAGTCATTGCCTCACACTCTTCAGCACGTGCGCTGTGCGATGCACCCCGCAACATGACCGATGACATGCTGCGCGCCGTTGCCAACAACGGGGGTGTGGTTCAAGTGAACTACTACTCGGCGTTCATCTCGCAGGCCTATCGCGATGCACAGAAAGCCCAACGCCCTGAAGTTCAAAAAGCTGTAGAGGAACTCAAGGCGAAGGATAAAGCTGAAGGCAAAGTAGCAACGGACGATGAGATTTCCAAACTCGAGCGCCAGTATGCCGACCGCATTCCCCGCCCACCCCTCTCCGCTCTCATCGATCAGATTGACCACATTGCCAAGATTGCGGGCATCGATCATGTCGGCCTCGGCTCGGATTTCGACGGTGTCGAGGGCCAGTTGCCAGAGGGGATCAACTCACCGGCGGATATTCCAAAAATTACCGCCGCGCTCATGGCACGCGGCTACTCACCGGAAGACTGCCGCAAGATTCTCGGCGGTAACCTGCTGCGGGTATTTCGCCAGGTGGAAGCCGTCAGTCATCAGTTGAAGGCCGAGAACCGTCCACGCATCACCGTGAAGCAGCCGTTCTCCAAGCCTCAAAAATAGACAAGTTGCATAACAGCAGGGCGCGTATTTTCGCGGCGATACGCGAAGAGATGCAGCTAGCTCGCTAGCTGCTCGGGTGCTTCACCGTGCAGATTCTGCGCCCGATCGAGAGCCGCCTGAATATTTGGCATGATGTTCTCGCTGCCTACTTCCGCCACAAAGCGCGGTTGCTTCAGCAGCTTCGCAGGTTGCTCAAGCGCGCCGCACAAAATGAGCGTTCGACCAGACTTGTGGAGCCGTTTCGCGAATGACTGGATCGCATGAATTCCCGTCGAATCGATCGCCGTCATGTTGCGCAAACGAAGAATAATGATCGGCGTGAACTGATCGAGGTTGGCCGTGGCATCGACGAGTTTCTCCGTAGTGCCAAAAAGAAAGGGCCCGTGAATGCGCAACACCGTCACATAAGGCGGCACAATGCGGCCCTGCAGTGTATGCGAAAACCCATCACGAATGTAGTCGTCAGTGACCGAAGAAACCGTGGTGGTTTCAGCAACGCGGTAGATGTACATCAATGCGGCCAGCGCCATACCAACGCTTACGGCAACAGTGAGATCGGCGAAAACAGTCAGTGCGAAAGTGACGAACCACACCATGATCGCCTTGAATCCCTGTTGCGCCACACTGCCTATTTCGTTCCATTCGCCCATGTTGTACGCCACAACAAAAAGAACAGCGGCCAGGGTTGTCAGCGGAATATAGCTGGCTAGCGGCGCAGCAACCAGCAGCACCACCAGCAGAGTTGCCGCATGGACCATGCCGGAAACAGGTGAGCGCCCACCCGCACGGATATTGGTTGCAGTACGGGCAATCGCACCCGTGGCAGGAATTCCACCGAACAGCGGCGAGGCCATATTGGCCAGTCCCTGCGCCACCAGTTCGACATTCGGATTATGCCGGTCTCCTGTCATCCCATCAGCCACGACGGCGGAGAGCATGCTCTCCAGTGCAGCCAGGAGCGCCACCGTGAACGCCGACGGCAGCAGCGGAAGTATCTGATTCGGATGAAAGACAGGAAGCGCAAAAGGAGGCAGCCCCTGGGGAATTCCTCCGAACCGTGTGCCAATGGTTTCAATGTGGAGATTCAATGAAAATGCAATTACCGTGCAAACCAGTACGCCAATAATGGAAGCGGGGATGCGGCGATTGATGCGTGGTAGCACAACAACAATGGCCAGCGTCAGAACACCGAGCAGAAGCGCCGCCCGGTTGGTTGAGTCCAGATGATTCAACAGTACGTGAATACGCGGCAGGAATTCGCTCGGAACTGAACCGATGTGCAGGCCGAGGAAGTCCTTAATTTGCGTGGAGGCAATAAGGACAGCGATGCCATTGGTGAAACCAATCACAACCGGGCGCGGAATGAATCGAACCGCGGTGCCCAGCCCCGCAAGCCCCATCACAAGCAGAATGATGCCTGCCATTAGTGTGACAAGTGCCAGTCCACTGAGGCCAAAACGAGCAACAATACCTGCCACAATAACCACAAAAGCTCCGGTCGGACCGCCGATTTGCGTGCGCGATCCGCCGAAAGCTGAAATAAGAAAGCCTGCAACCACCGCTGTGTATAGGCCCGCTTGTGGCGTGACCCCAGAGGCGATGCCAAAAGCCATGGCAAGCGGCAGCGCAACCAGCCCGACGGTGACACCCGCCAGGAGGTCGTGAATGAACATTTGCCGCGAGTAAGTCCTCAACGCAAGCAGGGACTTGGGCACGTTCGGGTTGCTAATCGACATAGGTTGTTACTGTATTGTACGAGAAATTCAAATTAGAGGCTGTGATGCACACGGGCAGTTTTCGCGCGTTGGTCACCGGTCAGCATTCTTTCTTGTAAAGGTAAGCGGACTGGCCTGGACCATAGAAATGGTCGCTTAATCCGGCACGTTGATAGCTCTGCGATTCGTAAAGTCGAATCGCATCCGCGTTCTCCACATCCACGTGCAGGCCAATTGCCACAGCGCCAGCTTCGCGCGCGGATTGCTCCAGCCGACACATTAATCCCCTGCCCACGCCGCGACCGCGTTGCACGGGCAGCACTTCAATGGTGGGAATATAAGCACTCGTGCCGCGCTTAGTCACGCTCCATTCAACGATTGCGAACCCGGCCATCGCGCCGTCCTCTTCGGCAATCCAGGTTGCGGACCTCCGCCCATTGATGAGTTCCCGCATATAGACACGGCTAAAGCGTAACGGAGGCTGAAAGCAGATCTCTTCGATTGCGTAGAGCTCTTCAAAATCACCCGGCTTGTACAAGCGATAGTTCATTCCACCGTCCGTCGTCGCAAGCCTTCGCAAAAAAGTAAGGAGCCATCCCCGTTGGAAGGATGGCTCCAGTCATGACTGTGTGATTCTCAGCTACACTTTCGCCTCAAGGTCGCGAATCACATTGAAGAACCGCTGGTCGAGCCTGCGATTGGTCGAGATCGCTTCCCTGATCGTGATGTCGGTAATGTCCGTTCCGCGCAGCACTGCGATGCGTCCCCACTTCTTGTCGTGCACCATTTCAATCGCATGCAGTCCATAGCGCTGGCCCAGAAGACGATCGTACGCAGTTGGTACTCCGCCGCGCTGCGTATGTCCCAGGTTCACTGAGCGCGTCTCAAAACCCGTTTTCTTTTGAATCATGTCGGCAAGCGCCTCGCCAATGCCAGACAGCCGAGCGTGACCGAAGGAGTCCACCTCGGTGGTGCCGATAACCTGCCCCCCTTCGGGCAAATGGCATCCCTCCGCCACAACTACCAGGCCGTAATGCTTGCCACGATCGTAGTTGGACTTCAACAGTGCAGCCACACGTTCCATGTCTATGGGGAGTTCAGGAACAAGCGTGACGTCGGCGCCACCGGCGACACCCGCGGCATAGGCAATCCAGCCGGCATCACGGCCCATCACTTCAATCACGATAACGCGATTGTGTGAATCGGCAGTGGTGCGAATACGATCCACGGCCTCGGTTGCAATTGAAACCGCCGTGTCATACCCAAATGTCGCATCTGTCCCGTTAATGTCATTGTCAATGGTCTTCGGTACGCCCACTGCGTTGATGCCGTTCTCAGAGAGAAAGAGCGTCACAGACTGCGTGTCGTCGCCGCCCAGGGCAATCAACGCATCGATTTTGTTGATCTTCAGGACTTCCTGAACCTTCTCGATGCCGCCAGGAATCTTTTTTACGTTGGTGCGTGAAGAATGGAGAATCGTGCCACCCTTCAGCTGGATGCCGTCGACGGCTTCAAGCGTCAGGGGTATGAAACGGTTTTCGATGACACCCTTCCAGCCATCAAGGAAGCCGATGAACTCATCACCGTAGGTGTTAATTCCCTTGCGCACCGCAGCATAAATTACCGCATTCAAGCCGGGGCAATCGCCGCCCCCGGTCAACAAAGCAACTCGCATCGTTACTGGTCTCCTGGCACGCTTGCCGCGCCTGACTGCCTCCGGCAGCATGCCGTAAATTCAGATTCGGGACAGCCTCAACATCAATGCCGGGCCTGACACCTTTAACAGTGTACCCGGTGCCTGTAAAGGGGTTTGGTGACGGTGCGCACCCTGGCCGTTCGCTCGACGACCTGAATTCTTCCCGCCGCCAAAAGGTTTGGGTGAGGGCGGACGCGAATGATTCAATAGGGTATGCCCGGAACCGGAGCCATCTTGCTGCTGGCCTTCGCCAGCATCGTCGCCATCGTGCTGCTGGTTCTTCTGCAGTTAACCCGCCTGGGCTATCTCATCCGCACCACCATTCCTGACCGTCCCCGCCGACGGATGTTCATTGCGTCCGTTTCCTTCTTCATCACCTTCACCGGTGTTCGTCTCCTGGTCCGCCTCGTTATTCACAACAAGGGACCATTTGAATTTGTCATGGTGCGTGGACTCCATGTCCACCATCTGGTCTGGGGCATCCTCATTCTTCTGCTGGTCGGTTACGGATGGCTGCTCGACCTGGGCCGCTCGCACTCGCAGTTGTCCATCTTCTTTAGCCGCCTGATGGCCGTCGGATACGGTGTCGGCGCGGCCCTCACGTTGGACGAGTTCGCACTTTGGCTCAATCTTGATCCCGATGTTTACTGGACACGCCAGGGGCGCATCAGCATCGACGCGGTGGTTCTATTTGGTAGCTTGCTGGCCATGGGAGCGTGGGGCGCCCCCTTCTTCCGCGGCTTGGGTCGCGTTTGGCAAAAGCGTGGTGTCTTCCGTGCGGATCGCGGACACGAACTTGTTCCACCCGTCAGGCGTGTGCGGTTGCTTCATCCTCATAGAGTTCGGCGATTACGGCGGCGTAGCGGTCCGAGAGAACCCGGCGCTTAAGCTTCATGCTCGGCGTCAATTCCCCCGTCTCCTGCGTCCATTCTTCGGCAACCACGCGGAAGCGCTTGATGCTTTCGAAGCTCGCCAGCGTGCTGTTCGCCTCGCGCACAACTTCGCCGTAAAGCGCAATTACGCGGCTGTCGGCAACCAGCGCCCACCGGTCTTTCGCAATAATGCCGTGCGCCGCTGCCCACTCTTCCAAGGCAGGAAAATTCGGTGAGATCAGCGCGGAAATGAACTTGTGCTTGTCGCCAACCAGCGCTGTCTGTCCCACCATGCGGCTGTTCTTGAGCTTGTTCTCAATGGGCTGCGGTGCAACCAGCTTGCCACCTGATGTCTTCAGCAGCTCCTTCTTTCGGTCCGTAATGTAGAGAAATCCGTCGTCATCCAGGTGGGCAATGTCTCCGGTCTTGAACCAGCCCTCTTCGTCAAAACACTCCGCGTTCGCAGCCGGTTTTTGCCAGTATCCCGAAAAAATGAACGGTCCCCGGCACAACAGTTCACCATCCTCGGCAAATTTCATTTCGATATTTGGCAGCGGTTTGCCCACCGAACCCATACGTTGCGCTGTGGGTGAATTCAGCGCGATCACGGGCGAGGTCTCGGTCAGCCCGTAACCCTCCCATACCGCAATTCCCGCCGAGGCAAACCACTTCGCCGTGTCAATGCCAAGCGGCGCTCCACCAGAAATGAAGAAGCGCACGCGACCACCAAATGCTTCCTGCACCTTCGCGTAGACGAGCTTATTCGCCAGTCTCCACCGCATCGACGACGGTTTCGATCCCGCATAGACTCCGTCTGCAAATCGCGCGCCTGTGGCAAGCGCCCACGAAAGAATGTTCTTCTTGAAAGCCGAAGCCGACGACTTCTGCTCCACCGCCTGGCGAATCTTCTCATAAACCCTCGGCACCCCCACGAACACCGACGGTCGTACTTCACGCATTGCTTGAGGAAGCTTGTCAAACTGCGAGCAATAAATCACTTGCGCTCCAGCGCCATACATCACGTAATCAAGCGCCCGCGCGGTGATGTGAGACAGCGGAAGAAAAGAAATGCAGGCGTCATTTTGGTCGAAGTGGTAATCCGAAGCACAGAAATTCTGGTTCGCCGCAATGTTGCCGTGCGTCAGCATCACGCCCTTGGGCTCGCCCGTTGTTCCCGATGTGTAGATGAGCGTCGCCAGATCCTTCGGCTCAACACTTTGCACCAGCTGATCGAACTCCGCATCCCGCTTGGATCCGAGCGCGTCAACGTCGTCAATCAACTCAGAGAACCGTCGATCACCCGCCGCGGCCTCAACTGCGTCCATCACCAGAATGTTTCTAAGCTGTGTCTTGTCGCGAACCGCGGCAATCTTGTCGTATTGCTGCCGAGACGAGACAATCGCAACCCGCGCACCCGCATCCGCAATCAGAACAGCAATCTGCTCGCCCGTCAGCGTGGGGTATATCGGGACATTGACCGCGCCAATACCAAGAATCGCGAAGTCGCTGACCGCCCATTCCCAGCGATTCTCGCTGATGAGAATCACGCGATCGCCTCTGCCAACGCCGAGGCCCTGTAATGCCCTGCCAAGCGCCCTTACACGCTGGTAAATCTGGTCAGAGGAGATTGGCAGCCAATGGCCAAACTCGTCCTGCCACAGTACTGCACGCGGATTTGAAGTCTGGCTCACCCGCAAAAAGAGATCGTTGATTGTGGACAGAAGAGCGGGACGGCTCATACGCGGGTTCACTCCGGAAATACCATAGCTTGTGAGTAACAACAGGAGAGTGTACCAGCGCAGAGGGTAAACTCGACACGCCCGCCTTCGGGCCGAACTTGGAATTACGAGATTGGAGTCATGCGCACGAACTTCTTTGCGGATTCTTCCCAATCCCTCAGCAGCCATTGCGCTCGCGTACTCTGCGTTTTAGCCGCATGCAATTCCACAAGCTCGCGAATGGACTGTCGCGCCGCATGATCCAGTTCCTCCCAGGTCTCCGGCCTGAGGAAGCTCCTGTGATAGCGTTCGCGCCCCATGAACGAGCCGTCCTCGTCGTAAATCCACGCAAGACCACCTGTCATGCCGGCTCCAAAGTTGATTCCCGTGGCCCCCAGTACCACCGTCAGCCCACCCGTCATGTACTCGCACCCATGGTCGCCAATGCCTTCCACAATGGCCAGCGCGCCTGAGTTGCGCACCGCGAACCGCTCGCCTGCGCGTCCCGCGGCAAACAGCCATCCGCCCGTCGCGCCGTAGAGTGCCACGTTTCCCAGAAGCGTATGCTTCTCGCTTTCCAGCGCCGCCCGGCCCTGTCCGCGCAGAATCAATTCCCCGCCGCACAGTCCCTTGCCCACAAAGTCGTTGGCAAGGCCTTCCAGTGAGAGCGTCATGCCGGAAACAGCAAATGCTCCAAATGACTGGCCCGCCACGCCCTTCAGGTTGAACTTGAGCGGAGCACCGCTCGCGCCTGGATGATGCGTCTTGAAGTATGCAAGTTCACCGGCAAGCCGCGCACCTAGTGTGCGGTCCTCGTTTGAAATCGGTGACTCAATCGAATACGCTTCGCCCGCCTTGAATGCGTCGAGCGCTGGCTGTACCCACGCCTCATCCAGCGCTGGATGCGCCTCGGGCCGGTCGTTCCGTTCTCCCTCCCAGCGCACTGGCCCGCCTGTTTCTTCCGCAACGGCTGCAGCCGCCATCAGTGGTTTCAGATTGAGTCCGGCATCCCAGCGAACCTGTTCCAGCAAGTCCGCGCGCCCCGTCGCCGCCGACAGTGACGGTAATCCAAGTGCCGCCAGCAACTGACGCACTTCCGCCGCCAGTTCGTCGAAGAAGCGCACAACATGCTCAGGCTTGCCGCGGAACTTCGCGCGCAGTTCCGGCCGCTGTGTCGCAATGCCCGTCGGACACGTGTTCAGGTGGCATTGCCGGGCCATATCGCAACCCAGCGCCACCAGTACCGCCGTACCGAATGCAAATTCATCCGCACCCAGCAGTGCCGCCATCACAATATCGCGCGCGGTTCGCAGACCACCATCCGTCCGAAGCCGCACGCGTCCGCGCAGCCCATTGTGAATGAGTACTTGCTGTGCCTCGGCGAGTCCAAGTTCCCACGGATTGCCCGCGTACTTGATGCTCGACAGTGGCGACGCACCTGTGCCGCCCGAGTGTCCGGCAATCACAATGTAATCGGCATAGGCCTTCGCAACACCAGCGGCAATCGTACCCACACCGCAACCTGATACCAGCTTCACACCAACCGCCGCTCGCGGATTCACCCGCTTCAGGTCATAGATGAGCTGCGCCAGATCCTCAATTGAATAAATGTCGTGATGCGGCGGCGGTGAGATCAACTGCATTCCCGGCTGCGCATGCCGCAGGCGCGCAATCAACTCGGTCACTTTGTGCCCGGGCAGTTGGCCGCCCTCTCCCGGCTTCGCCCCCTGTGCAATCTTGATCTCAAGTTCCTCAGCGTGCGCCAGGTACTCAGCCGTAACTCCAAACCGCGCACTCGCCACCTGCTTAATCTTGTTGTTCAGCAGCGACGGCGCGCCATCAAGCTGGGCATAGACCGTAGGATCTTCCCCGCCCTCGCCCGTATTCGAGCGCGCACCCAGCAGGTTCATCGCTTCTGTTATCGTCTGGTGTGCCTCCGGTGAGAGCGACCCGAAGGACATCGCGCTGGCAATGAACTTCTTTGTAATGTTGCCACCCGGCTCCACTTCCTCAAGTGGTAGCTCAGCGCCCGCCGGGCGTATCTCCAGCAGATCGCGCAAATTCTTCGGCTCTGCATCCACCGCCTGTGCCGCAAAACTCGCAAATGGTGTCAGGGCAAGCGAGGCTCCCTGCTTGGTCGAACCCACAACCGTCTGCAGTGCGCGCACCGTTTGTGGCTGCCAAGCATGCGACTCGGCCACATCCGCCTTGCGGAACCGAATGAACCCGTAGTCCGGCAGTTCCCTCGTCTTTGCGGCGGATACGACTGCGCCTTCTCCGCCCTCGGGCTCGTCGCCTTCAAGTGGCCCCAGCCAAAGATCACGCACGTACTTCTCAATTTCCGCGTAGCTAATGCCGCCAATCGGTGTCGGCACTCCCGTGAAGCACTTGTCTACAACATTCTGCGTGATACCGATAGCGTCGAACAGGTGCGCCGCGTTGTAGCTGTCGAGCACGCTGATGCCCATCTTCGACATGATCTTCGCCAGACCAAGCTCCATAGCATGCAGTGCGCTCTCCTCGCCCTTCTCGGCGTTCAGGGCGCGCGCCGTTTCAAGCGCCAGCCACGGGCAGACCGCTCCCGCGCCCATGCCGAGAAGTACCGCCGCATGATGAATATCGCGGCAATCGCCCGCATCCACCGCAAGTCCCACCTCCGCGCGCACTCCGGCCCGCGTCAACGCCATGTGCACAGCACCCGTCGCCATCGCCATCGGTACAGGCAACGCCTCGGGACCCGCCTCGCGGTCCGTCAGAATCAGCAGGCTTGCACCCGTCGAGACCAGCTCAACCGCGCGGTTTGCCAGAATATCCACCGCTATTTCGAGCGTCGTGTCCGGCGAATACAAACAATTCAAAATTGCGTGCGGCATCTTATCCGCCTGCCCGTGATGCGCGTTGCGCAGCGCATGCATCTGACCCAGCGAGAGCAGAGGCGAATGAAGCGAGAGACCAGGCAGTGGCTCGCGAATCTCCAGCAGGTGCGGCCACGGTCCAAGGCGCGTATGCATCTTCAGTACTACCGTTTCGCGCAGCGGATCGATGGGCGGATTCGTCACCTGCGCAAAACGCTGCCGGAAGAACGCATACAACGGCCGCGGAGCCTTCGCCAAAGGCGCAAGCGCGGTATCGTCGCCCATTGACCAGACTGCGTCCTTACCTTCGTCTGCCATCGGCTGCAACACCATGCGCACATCTTCGCGCGTATAACCAAAGCGCCGCTGCAACCGGCTCAGTTCGGATGCATCCATCGGCGGCAGTGGGTCCGGCGAATCCTGCAGTGGAACGTCCTGCTGAATCAGATCCTCGTAGTGCCGCTTCGAGTCGTACACGCGCAAAATCTCTTCGCTCTCATAGAACCGGTGTTCGTCCACCTCGGCAATAATCATCTCGCCGGGACCAAGGCGCCCGCTGTGCACGATGCGTTCCGGGTCCATATCCACCAGGCCCGCCTCAGAGCCCGCAACCACAAGCCCCGTGTCATCCATGGCAAAGCGGCACGGCCGCAGGCCATTGCGATCGAGAAGCGCACCCACCTGGTGGCCGTCGGTAAACACAAGCGCTGCCGGTCCGTCCCACGGCTCAATCAGATCGCCGCTGTACTGCAGAAACGACGATGTATCACCGGGATTCGCCGGAGGCACCAGCATCCTCAGCGACTCGCCGATTGTGCGTCCGTTGTGCGCCATCAGCTCAGCAATCTCATCGAGCGACGTCGAGTCGGAGCCGCCATTTGTCAGGATGGGTTGCAAATCGAGCGGCATCGTCGCCGCACGCGCTTCCATGTTCGACCGGTTGCCCCAGATGGTGTTGATCTCGCCGTTATGCGCCAGCATCCGGAACGGTTGCGCGCGGTTCCAGGACGGCAACACATTCGTCGCGTAACGCTGGTGAAACAGCGCAATGGGAGTGACGAATGCCGGATCAGCCAGATCTGGATAAAACTCACCCAGCAAACGTCCTGCGCAGAGTGCCTTGTAAATCATCGTGGCTGACGAAATGCTAGCCACATAACCCGGCAGTTCCGAGCGCTCGAATTGCTTTCGCGCCAAAAACAACCTCCGGTCGAAATCCGTCGAATCCTCGCTCGTGCAGAGGACATGCCAGATTGCCGGCCGCGAAGCATCCGCAATCTCCCCCAGAACCTCTGGCCGAATCGGCACAGCACGCCACTTCAGTACTTCAATCTCCTGCGCCTCAAGCGCCTCTTCAATCTCCATGCGGGACGGCTCGTATCCCTCGTGCGGCAGAAACACCACGCCCACACCCAGCGGTCGCTCCGCATCAAGTTCAACGCCGCTTTCTTTCAGCAGAAAATCACGCGGGATATTCGTAGTCACACCCACGCCGTCGCTCGATTTGCCGTCCGCAGCCACGGCGCCACGGTGTTCCAGGCGGCCCAGTGCCGTCAGCGCGTGCTTCAGTATGTCGTGCGTGGCCTCACCGGAGAGACGCGCCACAAACCCAACGCCGCAGGAATCGGAGTCGAAGCGCGGATCAATCAGGCTGCCGGCCAAATAGGAAGGAACAGCTTTCTTGCCGGCGGGCGTTCTTGACGTCTCACTACGTGAAAATGGAGGAAGGAATCCCATAAGTAACTATACGACCTTTATGTTCAAACTGCCATGAGACGAGCGCAACGAAGGGGCATCCCGGCCTCTCCGGAGCCTTATGCGACTATTCCCTTGCCGTTTGTTGAATTTTGCGGAGAACCCGCCTTGCATAGTTATACAATTCGGTTGTATATTTATGCAAGCGCGGCTGCCTTGTGCGAGCCGCGCTTTCGCTTTGCCTGAAATCAGAAATGAAGCTGGAACGACACAATGCGATTCGCGAGCTCATTGGATTGGCGCCCGTCACCAATCAGGACGAGCTGCGCCGCAAATTGCGCCGCCGTGGCTTCGCCGTCACCCAGGCCACGCTCTCGCGCGACATCCACGAGATGCAGCTTTCTAAAGGTCCGGGCGGTTATTCCCTGCCCTCTGTCAATGGGAATGGAAACGGAAATGGGAACGGCCATCACGCCAATGACGATGCACCCCCTTCAGTCGCGGCTATGGTGGAAAGTTTCGGCCTCCGCGTACGTCGTGCCATGAATCAGGTCGTGATCAGTTCCGTGATGGGCGGAGCGCAGCCGCTTGCCGCCTCGCTTGACTACGAAGAGTGGCCCGAAGTCATCGGCACCATTGCCGGCGATGACACCGTGCTCGTCATTTGCCCGAACACGCGCCGTGCCGTCGAAGTGGAATCACGCATCAGAAAGATGTTGGAGTCATGACGAAGACAATTCAAACCGCGGTGATTGGAGTGACCGGTTACGCAGGCGCTGAGCTTGCGCGCCTTCTTCTGCGCCATCCGCGCCTCCAGGGCAAGCCCCCGGTCTTTGCCGGCCGCATCGACGAGAAAGATGCGGCGCGCGGCGGCGTCCCCATCACCGAGATTCACCCCCAGCTCGGCGACAACCACGGCAGCGCCAGTCTCCGCATGCAATCTTTCTCTTGGGATCTGCTCACCGATCACGGTGTCGAAGTGCTTTTTCTCGCCACGCCTCACGAGCAGTCGCGCGAATGGGCGCCCGAAGCTCTTGCACGCGGCATCCGCGTCATCGATCTGAGCGGTGCATGGCGGCTCACCAACTCCGCACATCGTGCCGTCTACGCATTCAAGGACGAAAACACAGACGCCGCGATTGCCGCGCAAACGCAGGCTGTCTACGGCATGCCGGAGTTGCATCGCGCTGAAATCGCCTCTGCGCGGCTCGTCGCGAACCCCGGCTGTTACGCCACTTCCGTCATCCTGGCCACACGCCCACTCGTGCAGGCAGGACTCGTGGACCTCGACAGCGGCATCATCGCCGACTCGAAGAGCGGCGTGAGCGGCGCCGGCAAAGCCCCCACCGCAAAGACACACTATATGTATGCCGCGGACAATCTCTCCGCTTACGGCGTCTTCGCCCATCGCCACACCGGCGAGCTGATCGAGCAGATTGGTCTCGACGACGATCAGATTGTCTTCACTCCGCATCTGCTTCCCATTCCTCGCGGCATCCTTTCCACCATCTACGTCCGCTTCCGTGTGCCGCAGACGCACGAGTCCGTTGCCCAGGTCTATCGCGCATTCTTCAAGCCGAGCCCCATGGTGCGGCTCTATGAAACTTCCCTTCCGCAGATTCAGTACTCCGTGCGGACCAACTACGCGGATATCGGTTTTCAACTCTCCCCCGATGGCCGCCGCGCAGTCATCGTGAGCTGTCTCGATAATCTGTTGAAAGGTGCCTCGGGCCAGGCCGTGCAGAACCTGAACGTAATGCAGGGCTGGAGTGAGGCGGAAGGTCTCGCATGAAATTTGTTGTCAAATTGGGCGGCGCGGGACTGGAAAATCCGGAGCTGCTTTCAAGCTGCGTCCACGCCATAGCGGAGCTCGTACGCGACGGCAACCAGGTGGCCGTGGTGCATGGCGGCGGTGTGCAACTCACCAGGACCCTGAAGGCGCTCGGCAAGCAGAGCGAATTCATTAACGGCCTGCGCGTCACCGACGCTGAAACACGCGATGCGGCGCTGATGGTCTTCGCTGGGAAAGTCAACAAGAGCCTTGTCGCCGCCCTCGGCTCCGTCGGCCAGTCGGCCGTGGGCCTCTCCGGCGGTGACGGCCTCATCTTCCGCGCGCGCAAAAAGAAGACTGCGCCCGATCTTGGATTCGTCGGGGAAATCGCCTCCAGTGATCCGCGCCTGCTCGAGTCCATCTGGAAACTGAACAGCGTACCTGTTCTCTGCTCCATGGCTCTCGGCTTTGATGGTGAGTATTACAACATCAACGCGGACGAGATGGCGGCTGCCTGCGCCATTACCTGTCAGGCCGATGCGCTCGTCTTTCTCACAGACGTACCCGGCGTCAAAGGCTCCAACGGCGAAGTCATGCGCTGGCTCTCCATTGACCAGATTGCGGAGATGGCTTCCAGCGCCGTCATTACCGGGGGCATGTTGCCCAAACTCAGCGCTTGCCGCGAAGCTTTGTTGAGCGGGGTCAAGCGCGTACGCATATTACCTGCGGAGGCCGCGGCATCATTGCCGGATCTCTGCACGTCTCGTGTTGCCCATGGCACTGAAGTGATGGTGGCCTGAACCCAGGACCAAAGGAAGAGTCGTGACCAAACTGGAACAAATTCGCGCTGCAGAAGCCAAGCTGCTGCTCTCCACGTATGACCGCAACCCCATTCTCTTCGTCGGCGGTGAAGGCGTGCATATCGTCGACGAGAACGGTACGAAGTACCTCGACCTGCTCAGCGGCATCGGCGTCAACGCGCTAGGCTACGGCCACCCCGCCATCGAGAACGCCATCGCGCAGCAGAGCAAGGCGCTCATTCACATCTCGAACCTCTTCTTCCATGAAGGACAGGCGTCGCTGGCATTGCGCCTCACGGAGCGTTCCGGGCTCGATCGCGTCTTTTTCGCCAACACTGGCACTGAAGCCTGGGAAGGCGCGCTCAAACTGGCACGCGCACATGCCGGCCTGCTGCGCAGTGAAGGCAAGACCATCGGCACAAAGTTCCTCGCGCTTGAGCACAGCTTCCACGGCCGCACCTTCGGCTCCGTCTCCACCACGCACAAGGCAAAATACCGCGAGCCCTTCGCTCCTGTGGTGCCGGGTGTCGAGTTCGTGCGTCTCAACGATGTGGAGGATCTGCGCGCCAAATTCTCAAACGAAGTCTGCGCCATTCTCGTCGAGCCCATCCAGGGCGAGGGCGGCATCCGTCCGCTCACGCAGGAGTTCTTCGCGGAAGCCCGCGCACTTTGCGACTCCACCGGCGCCCTGCTTATCGCGGATGAAATTCAGGCAGGCCTCGGCCGTACTGGAAAGTGGTTTTCCTACCAGCACTTTGGAATTCTTCCCGACGTTGCAACCGTCGCCAAGCCACTTGCCGGCGGCATTCCGCTCGGCGCAATTCTCTGCACAGAAGAAGCTGCACGCGCTATTCATGCTGGCATGCACGGCACCACCTTCGGTGGTGGACCGCTGGCCTGCGCCGTGGCTAATGCCGTCATCGACACGCTTGAGAGCGACAATCTCCTCGCCCACGCAACTGAGGTTGGCGACTACTTCCAGCAGCAGCTCCATGCGCTGGCAAAGAAACACGACTGCATCGTTGACGTCCGCGGCAAAGGCCTCATGCTCGCTGCCGAACTCGACAACGCCGATCTGGCCAAAAAGACCGTCTCTGAAATGTTGAAGCGCCACATCATCATCAACTGCACCAGCGATACGGTTCTGCGCTTCCTGCCGCCTTACATTCTTGAACGTGCGCACGTGGATACAGCTATCGCCGCGCTCAATGAAATTCTCACCCAGCACGCTACCCACGCCACTGCTCAGTCCGCAGAAGGAGAGAAACATGACTAGCAAAGCAACTTTGGAGCCCACAGTGCCCGTTCATCAGGATCCGGATATTCTCGCCGCCGCAGCCCGCATGGCCGGTGAAGACTTGTGCTCGATCGCCGATCTCTCCAGCGCGGAAGTCCGAGCCATCCTCAAACTCGGTCACGAGATTAAGCGCAATCCCACTGACTTTCGCCGCGCGCTCGATGCCAAGCAGATGGTCCTTATGTTTGAGAAGGCCAGCCTGCGCACACGGCTCAGCTTTGAGACTGGCATCAACACCATGGGCGGCAACGCCATCTTTGTCGACCAGATCAATTCCCCGCTCGGTGAGCGCGAGTCCATCGCCGATGTCGCACGCAACGTGGAGCGCTGGGTAGACGTCATCGTCCTGCGCACCTACGCCCACGACACCATCACTGAGATGGCTGCCAACGCACGCGTGCCGGTCATCAACGCCCTCTCTGACTTCGAGCATCCTTGTCAGGCACTGGCCGACTTCATGACCATCGAAGAGCACTTCGGCACCACCAAGGGCATCAACTTCACCTATGTGGGTGACGGCAACAACGTCTGCCACTCACTCATGCTCACCGGTGCGCAGCTCGGCGCCAATGTTACCGTCGCCACGCCGCGTGGCTACTCGCCGGACATCGAGATAGTTACCCTCGCGCGCGACATGGCCGAGGCCAACGGTTGTGAAGTGCGTCTCATGCAGGACCCCGCCGCCGCGGCTGAAGGTGCGGATGCCATTTACACCGACGTCTGCGTCTCCATGGGTATGGAGCACGAGTCCACTAAGCGCGCGCCCATCTTCCGGCCCTTCCAGGTGAATGAAACGCTCATGCAGAAAGCCTCGCCGCAGCGCCGTCTTCATGCACTGCCTGCCCGCGCGCCGCAACGCGGAAGTCACAGACGCCGTCCTCGACGGCCCGCAGTCCATCGTCTTTGATCAGGCCGAAAACCGCATGCACGCACAGAAGGCGCTGCTGCTGCTTCTGCTGGGCGGCCTTGCCAACACGGCGCACTTCCAGTAGGCGTCGAATCGGAACGTTAAGGAGATTGACATGGCAATCTGCGAGTACTGCGTGCAGGAAATGCATGATGCCGACGGCTGTGTCAAACTTCCGGTAAAGACGATTGATGGAGAATTCGATCCAATTCCATACGGAAGTGAGACACGTGACGAACCTCCTGCACCGGGTCAACGTCATCACGGAGTTCTGATCGAAGATCCTCCGCGTTGTCACGATTGTTGTGTATTGCCGGGAAATTACCACCATGTCGGATGCGATTGGGAAGAGTGCCCGCGCTGCCATGGACAGCTACTCAGCTGTGACTGTCAACCGGTTGAAACCGTAGATGAGAAAACTGAAGAACAATCAAACGAGGCCGGTGAAAATCCGGCATAACGAAAAGCTATCAATGTCCAATACACAACAATCCGTGAAGATGTGGTCCGGTAGATTTCGTGAGCCGCTCGACGCCGACTTCGAACGCTGGCAGCGTTCCATCGTCTTTGATTGGCGCCTGCTTCCCCAGGAAGTCGCCGCCAGTAAGGCGCATGCAAGCGCGCTCGTCGCTGCCGGCATCCTCAGCAAGGACGAAGGCACGCAGCTCCGTGCCGCACTGGATGCCATCTGCGTCGCGCACAGCTCCGACGCAGGCAAGGCCGCCGTGCGCGACCACTCGACCGCGGAAGACATTCACCACTTTGTCGAACTCTCGCTGGTCGAGCGCATCGGTTCGCTCGGCCTCAGGCTCCACACCGGCCGCAGCCGCAATGAGCAGATCGCCACTGACCTGCGCCTCTACATCCGCGCACAAATCGATCGCAACATTGAAACACTCGCCGAGTGGGCCAGCGCTCTCGTCGCACAGGCTCGCGCCGCTGGTGAAGCCGTCATGCCCAGCTACACGCACCTGCAGCGCGCCGAGCCTGTCCTCGTTGCGCATTGGCTGCTCGCGTACGTGGAAATGATTCTCCGCGATGCATCCCGTCTTGCCGACTGCCGTGCGCGTCTCAACTTCTGCCCACTTGGCTCCGGAGCCATCGCCGGCGCAACGCTTGCCCTTGACCGCACCATCGCCGCGCGCGAGCTCGGATTTGCCGCGCCAACGCCCAACTCAATGGATGCGACCAGTGATCGCGACTTCATCCTCGAGTATCTCCAGGCGCTCACATTCGTCGGCCTGCATCTCAGCCGCTTCGCGGAGGAATTCACTCTTTTCGCAACCACGGAGTTCGGATTCGTCGTGCTGCCGGAAGCTTTCTCCACAGGCTCAAGCGCAATGCCGCAAAAGAAGAACCCCGATTTGACGGAGTTGATTCGTGCCAAAGTTGGCCGTATTCACGGCGCTGCGGAAGCGGTTACCCTGCAGTTGAAAGGACTACCGCTCGCCTACAATAAGGACATGCAGGAGACGCAGGAACCGGCCTTTGCCGTCGAATTCGTGCCGGAGATGTTGACGCTCGTAGCGCGCTTCACCGCTGCGCTCCGCTTCAATTTCGATCGCATGGCCGAAGCCGCGCAGCAGGGCTACCTCAACGCAATGGCCGCAGCCACGTATCTCGTGCATAAGGGCGTTCCCTTCCGTACAGCACATGAGAAAATCGGCAATGCCGTCCGCTTCGCGCTTGAAAAAGGTGTCGAGCTGAATCATCTTTCGCTCGCTGATCTCAAGCAGTTCGGCGATGAATTTGAAAACGACTTCTTTGACGCTGTCGCGCTTGAACCCACGCTCGATTGCCACGATGTCATCGGCGGAACCGCGCGCGCCCAGGTAAAAGTCGCCCTTCAAAATGCGGTCCAGCGCATTGCCGCGTTACTTCCAATTGAGGAGGCGGCTCATGCTGGTTCGTAAAGCGCGGCTGCTCGACGCCTCCAATATCTACGACCTCGTCAACTCGCTCTCCGGCGACGGCACTCTGCTCAAGCGCGCCTTCGCTGAAATCTGCGAAAACGTCCGCGACTTCACCGTCGCCGAATCCGATGCCGGCGTCTTCCTCGGCTGTGGAGCGCTGCACCTTTACGGTCCGCACCTCAGTGAAGTCCGCTCCATCGTCGTCAAGCCTGAAGCCAAAGGTCAGGGCGCGGGAGGCCGCATTCTCGGCGCGCTCATTGAAGAAGCCGAAGAGCACGGCGTCCAGTCCGTCTGCCTTTTCACCCGCATCCCCGACTTCTTCTTCAAATACGGTTTTCGCATTGTGGAAGACAAGTCCGACCTGCCCGACAAAATCTTTAAGGATTGCCAGAACTGTCCACGCCTGCACCGCTGCGACGAAGTCGCCATGGTCCGCGGACGTATTCCCCGCATGTCCATCCTCGGCCCCCGCCGCGAAGCGCAGGAATTGGTTCGGCTGTCCGGTTAAGCTGGCTGTGCAACCCGGCGAGACTCAAGCCACCCCAGCACCGTCGCCGCAATGGCAATCAGGAACATACCCTGCACACGCCACGCTGTCATGGTCACCAGCACCACCGGAACCACGCTCTGGCAGTAGCCGAACGACGAGCACGTGCGCCAATCGAGCATCGAATAGACCACCAGATACACCAGAGCCAGCATCCAGTGCGCAATCGCGGCTCCCTTCATCCGGCGGTAAAAGGCAATCGACGCCGGAAAACTCAGCAACGGCATCCCGCAGAACAGCGCCATCACCACCGTGTCTGAGCGAAAGTCCGCCCAGGTAAACACGTAGAGCGCGGACAGCGACATCACAAAACTGCCCAGCCTCACCACGCGGCGCAGGATGGCACTGGCAATCAGCATCGTCTTCAAGCGAGCCTTCCTCCCAAATCCAGTCGCCCAACCATTTCCAGAGCCCTCGTAGAGTTCCAACCATTGTAAGTTCCGTCTTCGCCTCACATACGAGGCCCCGAACGGTACTCCCCAATGCTCTGGTCGTGAGGCCCGCAATTGTGACGGCTGCCGCACGTCCAGGCCCGCTTGTGCTCTATACTGGCGACGTGATTTCCGTTTTCGGTGACTGGAAACTCGACGCTGCCTTGGGCTCCTGTCTGGTGCTCGGATTGCGTCATGGCTTTGATTACGACCATCTGGCCGCCATTAGTGATATCACCGCCGTCCAGAAAAACTGGCGCTCCGGCTTTCGCCTCGGTTTCACCTACGCGCTCGGCCATGCCGCCACCGTCGTCACCCTCGGCATTCTCGTCCTGCAACTCCACATGGGCCTCCCGGAGGGCCTCGACCATTGGACCGAGCGCCTCATTGGCCTCACGCTCATCGTGCTCGGTATCGGCGTCGTCGCCGGCATTTTGCGCAAAGATGCACACGGCCACACCCACACCCGTGTCGAGAGCCGCCTCGCCATCGCCATCAATGGAGTCCTTTGGCTCGCCTGGCAATGCCGCCGTCTGGCCAATTCTCAGGCCCCGCGCCCGCAGCGCTTCCAGTGGATCTACTCCGGCAAGTCGGTTTTTCTCATCGGCGTGTTGCACGGCATCGGCGCAGAAACTCCCAGCCAGCTCGCGCTCTTCTTCCTCACCGCCAATCTCGGCGGCACCTCGCGCGGCATGCTCGGACTCGCCGCCTTCGCCATCGGCCTCATCGCCATGAACGCCGCCATGACCGCCGCACTCGGAGGCGCATTCAGCTCAGGCGGTGCGCGTCCCCGGCTCTACCATGCCATTGCCTGGACCGGCGCAATCTACAGCTTTGGCATCGGGCTTATCTTCCTGCTGGGTATCGCGGACCGGCTCCCCGTGCTTGGCTAGCTGCACCCGCCGCGTCGAACCGGTCCTCCCCTGCCTATCCAGCGTACCCCGTCAACTTGAAGCTGTAGGCATACTTCCCTTTCAGCTCAGCTGGAAGACGAATGATCAGCGTCGATCCCTTCTTGTCGGTGGCCAACGGCCCATCTACGCCCAGTTCCATCACCGCTTCATCCGACGCCTGTGCAATGCCTGCAATCGAAAGCGTCTTCCCTTTAGGAGTGCCCAGCACCGTCACGTAAAGATCATTGCCCTTCTTCGTAAAGCGTAGGTCGTCGCCCTCAAGACTCTTCCCTTCTGCCTCGCTCCACGGCGTCGTCCCATAAATTGCATCGCCATTCTGCTCCAGCCATGCCCCGAGCGCCTTCAACCGATCCAGCTGGATCGGCGGAATCGTCCCATCCGCCTCCGGGCCCACATCCAGCAGCAGGTTGCCGTTCTTGCTCACAATGTCCACCAGCAATGCAATCAAATCCGCCGGCGCAATCGTCTCTTTCTCACCCTCCGCACGGTTGTAGCCAAACGAGCGCCCCAGCCCGCGACACTCCTCCCACTTTTTCTCGCTGATCTTGTCCAGCTTTGAGTACTCCGGCGACGTAAAATCCGAATGCTTGATGCCGAAACGATCGTCAATCACCCCGTCTGGCACCGCGTTGTAGTAATCCGCTTCCACACCCAGCGCGTCGCCCGTCTTCGGCCAGTCAATGTCATTCCACAGCACCGCCGGCTTGTACTTCTCAATCAACTCGTGAATCTGCGCGTTTGCATAACGTCCATACGCCAGGCTCTCCGGCTTCACCGTTTCATAGTCGGAGCTGGTCTCAATCGGCCCCGAGTTGAACGTCCAGTCGTAGCCGCCGGAGTAATAAAGTCCCATGCGCAAACCCTCCTTGCGCACAGCCGTCGTCAGTTCGCCCACAATATCGCGTTCCGCGTGCAACTGGCTCGGCTTCAGGCTCGGATTTGGGTTCGGCGTTGTGCTCGGCCAAAGCGTAAAACCCTCATGATGCTTTGAAGTCAGCACCACGTACCGCGCACCCGCCATCTTGAAAATCGCCGCCATCGCGTCCGGATTCCACTTCTTCGACTCCGCATTGAATTGCTTCGAAAAGTCGTAGTAGCCAAAGTCTGCTCCGTAATGTTCCTTGTGATACTCGGCCGTGGGCGACCCGGGAATGCGCAGCACATTCAAATACCACTCGGCGTATGGGTTGTATTTGATGTAATCGCTCGACGAAAAATCATGATTCGGATGCGTCACCGGAGCCCAGCCCGGAACGCTGTACAGGCCCCAGTGAATGAAAATGCCAAGCTTGGCATCTGCATACCACTTGGGCAGCGGATGTTTATCCAGCGACTCGATTGTGGGCTCATACTTCACAGGGGCCTGAGCCCTCATCCCCACCGCGCAGCACAACATGGCCCCCGCGCAAACCACCCCTAGCCTCCAAGCCCACTTATTACGCATCCGCAATTCCTCTTTTCATTGATTGGGTCGCGCCCGCCTGTGCAGCGAGCCTCCACTGCGCATAATAGACACCGCGGCTGCACATGCCAATGTGGAACCGAAGTTACGACTCCAAAAAGGAAAGGGCGGCAGCGCATTCATCGCGCCACCGCCCTCAGAACCTCTCCTTCGTGGTCAGAAGGCAGCCGTCGTCTGTCGCAGGCTGTAGGAACTTAATGTCTTGATGTAATTCCCTCGGTCGAACGGCGACTTGTCCGGCGCCGAACGGCGGCTCAGGCAGCCGCGCATCTCCGCAATCGAGCCGTACTCATGCCGATCCAGCCAGTACCGCAGATCGGAAAGCACTCGTTCGATATGGCCAATGCCGTGGATATGCAGCGCCGAAGCCATCATCGCCACATTGGCTCCCGCCATAATGCTCTTCACCACATCCTCAGCTGAGTGAACGCCACCCGTCAGTGCGATGTCGATCTCCACCTGCCCGAAAAGGATCGCTGCAGAGTGCAGCCGCACCAGCAGCTCGGAGGGTGTGGAGAAATGCAACGTCGGTTTCACCTCAACAAGATCCACGTCAAAGTCTGGCTGATAAAAGCGATTGAAGAGCACCACACCCTTTGCGCCCGCCTGGTGCAGTCGCGCCGTCAAATGTGGCAGGCTGGTGAAGGTAGACGAAAGCTTCACTGCAACCGGAATTTTCACTTCGCGGCAAACGCTGTCCACCAGTTCCAGAAGCTGCAATTCCAGCTCCGTTGAAGTCTGCGCGGGCGTTGTGGCAATCGCAAAAGTATTCAGCTCAATGGCATCGGCGCCTGCCTCCTCCATCTGCTTTGCGAAATGAACCCATCCACCGGATGTCACGCCGTTCAAACTCGCAAACACCGGAATTGTGACTGACTGCTTCACCCTGCACAGATGATTCAGGTAAACCTCATGCGACATGCGGTAGTCATGCAGGTCCGGCAGGTAGTCGAGCGCCTCGGCATACGATTCCGTGCCACGCCAAAGATCCTCATCGAGTGCGCCGGACTCAAGCTGCAACTGCTCTTCAAAGAGCGAGGTCAGCACTACCGCGGACGCGCCGGCCTCCTGCATCTTGTAGACGTTCTCCACTGACTCGGACAAAGGCGTGGACGAAACCAGGATAGGTCCGCTCAATTTAAAACCCAGATACTCCATGGAAAGATCGATCACTGCGCTCCTCCTGCCGTACCCACAGTCTGCTTTTCGTCCTGTTTCTCCTCGGGTGCAATGTGCGGCGTTTCTCCGCGGCCAGGCATGGCTGCCCTCGCCGAATACACGCGCCACTGCCGCTCCACATCGTCCTGCGCCTCAAGCAACAGATCTGCGGCCACCTTGGGATTGCTGCGCGCAAGCATCGTATAGCGTGCCTCGCGATACACATATTCCTTCAAGCGCACCGACGGCGCGCGCGAATCCAGTTGGAACGGATTCTTCCCTTCCTCGCGCAGCGACGGATTGTAGCGGATAAGCGGCCAGTATCCGGATTGCACGGCCAGCTTCTGCTGCTCCAGTCCATGAACAAGGTCATACCCGTGCGCAATGCAATTCGAGTACGCGATGATGAGTGACGGACCGTTATGCGCTTCGGCTTCCTGGAAGGCCTTCACCACATGCGAGTCGTTACCTCCCAGCGCCACTTGCGCCACGTATACAGAACCGTAGCTGATGGCTTCCATGGCAAGGTCTTTGCGGCTGGTAGTTTTGCCCGCCGCCGCAAACTTCGCCACAGCTCCGCGCGGAGTCGCCTTGGAGGCCTGACCGCCTGTATTCGAGTACACCTCTGTGTCCAGCACCAGCACGTTGATGTTCTTGCCCGAGCCAAGCACATGGTCCAGTCCGCCAAATCCGATATCGAAGGCCCAGCCGTCACCGCCCAGGATCCACACACTCTTGCGAACCAGCGTGTCGGCAATGGCTTCCAGATTGCGCGCATCGGAGCTCTCGATGGCTTTGAGCTTGTCGCGTAGTTGCCGCACTCTCTCTCGTTGCGCCTCAATCTCAGGTTCAGTTTTCTGCGGTGATGCAAGCAGGTCATTCGCAAGGTCGAATCCGATGTGCGCGCTCAGCCGCATCACCAGCGCCTCGGCAAATGCCTTCTGCTGGTCAAGCGCCGTCCGCATACCGAACCCGAACTCCGCATTGTCCTCAAAAAGTGAGTTCGCCCACGTCGGTCCGCGTCCGCACTCGTTCTTGGCGTACGGCGTTGTCGGCAGATTGCCGCCGTAGATGGACGAGCAGCCTGTTGCGTTCGCAATATACAGCCGGTCGCCGAACAATTGCGTCAACAGCTTCACATACGGCGTCTCACCGCATCCGGCGCATGCTCCGGAAAACTCAAAGAGCGGCTGCAGCAGTTGCAGATCTTTCACCTGGTTATGCGAAAGCCGGTTGCGATCCGCTTCGGGTAACGTCAGGAAAAAGTCCCAGTTCTCGCGCTCCGGCTCGCGCAGCGGAGCCTGCACTTCCATATTGATTGCCTTGTGGCTCGCGTCGCTCTTGCTCTTGGCCGGGCAAACTTCCACGCAGACACCGCAACCAGTGCAGTCCTCTGGCGCAACCTGCAGCGTGTACCGCTCATTCTCCATGCCCTTCCACTTCGCCTTCGCCCACTTGAACGTCGCGGGAGACTTGCCGCCAAGCTCAGAGCTGTAGACCTTCGAACGAATCACTGCATGCGGACACACCATCACGCATTTGCCGCATTGAATGCAGATATCCTGGTCCCACACCGGAATGAACTGCGCGATGTTCCGCTTCTCCCATTGCGCTGTTGCGGTCGGGAACGCGCCGCCGGCCGGAATTGCACTTACCGGTAGCTTGTCGCCTCGTCCCGCGGCAATCTCTCCAAGCACCGTGCGCACAAACTCCGGAGCCTTACCAGAAATGGACGGAATCAGATCGAACTCCGAAGATGCTTTCGCCGGCAGTTCCACCTTCTCCAGATGCGCAAGCGCCGCATCCACTGCCGCATAGTTTTTCTCTACCACCGCATCGCCACGCTTGCCGTAGGTCTTCTT
Source organism: uncultured Acidobacteriaceae bacterium (assembly GCA_963814335.1). Taxonomy (GTDB): domain Bacteria; phylum Acidobacteriota; class Terriglobia; order Terriglobales; family Acidobacteriaceae; genus Telmatobacter. The sequence goes on from CAWFCO010000006.1 coordinate 1,052,496, forward strand.
GATGGCCTTCTTGATTTGCTCAATCGCTTCCTCGCGCGGAAGCACACCGCTGATGGCGAAGAAACAGGTCTGCATGATCGTGTTAATGCGCGAACCCATGCCCGCATCCCGCGCCACCGTGTAGCCGTCAATCACGTAGAACTCAATCTTCTTCGCAATCAGCTCCTGCTGCATCGTCTTCGGCAACCTCTCCCAGATCTCGGCGGCCGGATACGGCGCATTGAGCAGGAAAACCGCGCCCGGCATCGCCGCCTCCAGCACATTGATCTTCTCCAGGAAGCTGAAGTTGTGGCACGCCACGAAACTCGCCTTCGAAATCAGATAGGTCGAGTGAATCGGGTTCGGTCCAAAGCGCAGATGGCTTGTCGTCATCGAGCCCGATTTTTTGGAGTCATACACGAAATATCCCTGCGCGTGGTTCTCCGTCTCGTTGCCAATAATCTTGATCGAATTCTTGTTCGCGCCAACCGTGCCGTCCGATCCCAATCCATAGAACAGTGCACGCACTGTCTTCGGATCCTCGGTTGAGAATGATTCGTCGTACTCCAGGCTCGAGTGGGAGATATCGTCTTCGATGCCGATCGTGAAGTGATTCTTTGGCGTTGCCTTTGTCAGCTCGTCAAACACTCCCTTCACCATCGCGGGTGTGAACTCCTTCGACGAAAGCCCATACCGGCCTCCCACCACCGTCGGTTTAGCGGCGAACTTAAGCTCGTTGGAGTGCTCCGCCAGCACCGTCACCACATCCTGATAAAGCGGCTCGCCTGCGCCGCCGGGCTCCTTGCAACGGTCCAGCACTGAAATTGATTTTGTGCTGGAAGGCAGCGCGGAAAGAAATGCATCTGCATCGAACGGGCGATAAAGCCGCACTTTGAGCAGTCCAACTTTCTCGCCTTGTTTTGTCAGTGCCGTTACGGCTTCCTCCGCCGCCTCAGCGCCCGAGCCCATCATCACAATCACGCGCTCGGCATCCACTGCACCCACGTAGTCAAACAGGTGATACTTGCGTCCGGTCTCTGCCGCGAAACGGTCCATTACGCGCTGCACAATACCGGGCACCGCAACGTAGTACGGGCTGCACGCCTCACGCGCCTGAAAGAAGACATCCGGATTTTGTGCCGTACCGCGAATAATCGGTCGATCCGGGCTCAGCGCATTGCGGCGAAATTCGATAATGTGGCGGTCATCCACCAGCGCGCGGATCGTCTCGTCTGAGATCGGGAAAATCTTGCTCACTTCGTGCGATGTGCGGAATCCGTCGAAAAAGTGCATGAACGGGATCCGAGCTTCCAGCGTGGCAATCTGCGATACCAGCGCAAGATCCGCCGCCTCCTGCACGGAGTTCGATGACAACATCGCCCAACCCGTCGAACGGCACGCCATAACGTCGGAGTGGTCACCGAAAATAGACAGCGCATGCGTAGCCAGCGTGCGTGCGGTCACGTGCATCGTGGCCGGCGTCAGCTCGCCCGCAATCTTGAACATGTTGGGAATCATCAGCAGCAGGCCCTGCGACGCCGTAAACGTCGTGCCAAAAGCACCGGCCTGTAGCGCACCGTGCATCGCGCCGGCAGCGCCGCCTTCGCTCTGCATCTCTTCCACAACGGGCAGAGCCCCCCAGATATTCTTTCTGCCTTCACTCAGCCACTGGTCAGCCCACTCCGCCATGGGAGAGGAAGGAGTAATCGGGTAAATCGCAATCACTTCTGCCAGCCGATAGGCAACCGCGGCAACTGCTTCGTTGCCATCGACAATAACCGTCTTCAAATCACTCATGAACAAAGCCTCACAGCGCGGCGCAAGATGAGAAAATCCGCTGCGATGAGTCTCAAACTATGAGCATGATGAGGCTGTGACCACAAACACAAGCTCGAAACCAAGTCCCGTATTGTGGAAATTGCGACGAAATGTGTCTGTGATCGGCGAGTCGGAAACTATGCGGAAAGAAAGTGATCCACCAGCGCCTGCCACTCCTCTTCCAGCGTCGCCCGGCGAAATTTGTAATCCGATCGCCGGTACCAGAATTCAGAGTTCCATTCCACGCCTTCTTTGCGATGCAGGTACGCGTGTACGGCCATCCCATCCATCGTTGAAAGATCGTCCACCAGTTTGTGCGCCTTCTCCCAATCGCCGCGCGCGTCCCACCACAGCGCGGCAAGCGGAACTGCGCACTCTTCGGGGGGAGCTTCCCCTTGCAAGCTCTCTTTGAATTCGCTCGGCTTCATTGTGATTCCCTGCACATCATCATCACCCAGGACCACTCAAATCCAACCATGAAATCTCTCCGTACACCCCGCCGTAGCGCGTCTCATTTGAAACAAATTGCTCAGTTGGGTGATCACCATCACGTTCAACTCCCAGCCGAAACTTCACAATGAAGCTTCCGGAGGTCGATTCCGGCGCGACGAACAGCCCAAATTTGATTCGCAGAGCAGTTATTTGAGGTCGACGATGCAGGAAGAAAGAGTGGCACAAAACACAAAAGAATCGAGTATTTGCGAATCAGACCAAATTGGTCGTATACTGAAGTCCGACTATTCCGGTCGTAGTTTTTGGGAAGCGGTCTTTGCCCGCCCCTTGGGAGTCCGGCAGTTGAGTATGTTGAGCCAATTAGAGATAGGCGAATGCGGCATTCTGGTTGCCCTCGACCTGCCCTTGCTGGTCCAGAACCACCTGATGCACATGGGCTTCGTGCCAGATGCCAGGGTGATGGCGGTGCGCCGCGCTCCGGCCGGTGATCCCACCGTGTATCTCGTTGACGGCTTGGAGATTGCTCTTCGCTCTGACACTGCCCGGTCCATTCGCATGCGCTCTCTCGACGATTCAGACGATGAAACCGCAGCGGACGCGCCAGACGATGCTCCCGATTTCGCTGAGGCCACGCAATGAGCAGCACTTGCTGCACAACGCCGGCATTCGAACCACCCAAGGCTCCACCGTCCCCTGGAGCCATTCGCACCATTGCGCTCATTGGACCACCCAATTCAGGCAAATCCACTCTCTTCAATCGCCTCACAGGATTGCGACAGAAGGTCGCCAACTATCCCGGCGTCACCGTTGAGCAGCGGATGGGCGTCATGGCGGGTATCGGCCGCGCCGACCTCACACTGATTGATCTGCCCGGCGTTTACTCGCTCTCACCCTACTCGGAAGATGCACGTGTCTCTGTCGAAGTGCTTGAGGGCAATATGCCCGGCACGCCCAAGCCGGACGCGGTCCTGCTCGTTCTTGACTCACTCCATCTCACGCGGCAGCTTATGCTCGCCGCCCCCGTGCTCGCCCTCGGCCTGCCCACACTCATCCTCCTCAATATGACGGATCTCATGGAGTCGCGCGGCGGCGAAATTGACGCATTGCAGCTCGCCCGCGAACTCGGCACGCCCGTCGCGCAAATCAGCGCCGTGCAGGGCAAGGGACTTGACGCAGTCACGCTCTTCCTCAATCAGCGCACGGACGGTGCAAAGCAGAACCAGACGCTCACTCTGCCCGTGCTCGGCAACGCCGCCAGCACCCACAAATGGGCTGCGCAGGTCAGCAAGCGTACCGGTTATCGCGCACCGCTCTCGGCAGAGAACACGCGCAAGCTCGACAACATCCTTCTCCACCGCATCTGGGGACCGCTGCTCTTTCTCGTCGTGGTCATCGCCGTGTTTGAGGTGGTCTTTGCTCTGGGCCAGCCACTTTCTGACGGCTTCGGTGAAGTCCTCGCCCAGGTTGGCAGGTTCATCGCACCAGTGCTGCCCGCCGGCTGGATTCGCTCCATCCTTATTGATGGTGCATGGACAGGTATCTCCTCTGTCCTGGTTTTCCTCCCACAGATTCTCCTGCTCTTCCTCTTCATCGGGGTACTTGAAGACTCGGGCTACCTCGCCCGCGCCGCCCTCATCGCCGATCGCGTCATGCGCACCACCGGCCTCAACGGCAAGGCATTCATTCCCCTGCTCTCCGCTTATGCCTGCGCAGTGCCCGCCATCATGGCCACCCGCACCATTGAGAATCGCCGTGACCGCTTCGCCACTATTCTCGTCACGCCGTTCATGACCTGCTCCGCGCGCCTGCCCGTCTACATGCTCCTCATCGCCGCGTTCATCCCGGCCAGGTATTACTTTGACGGACTCATCGGCCTGCAGACGCTTGTCATGGTCGGCCTCTATCTCGCCGGCTTCATCGCCGCCATGACCACAGCCTGGATGCTCAAGAGCTCCATCCTCCGCTCCAGCGAGACACCCTTCATCCTTGAGCTGCCGCAATACCGCATGCCCACCGTGCGCGCACTCGGCATGCGCCTTGTAGATCGCGCGCGCGTCTTCCTCTATCAGGCTGGAACCATCATTCTCTGCGTCACCATGGCGCTCTGGGTCCTCGCGCACATTCCGCCCATTCACCTCGGCACAGGCGCATGGACAGCTCCCGAACTGACCGACAGCATCATCGGCAGGCTCGGCCACTTCATTGAACCAGCCATCGCACCGCTCGGCTTCAATTGGAAGATCGGCATCGGTCTGCTTTCCTCAGTCCTCGCGCGTGAAGTCATGGTGGCCACCATGGGCACGCTTTACGGCGCCGACCCCGGCACACAGGCCCTGCATCTGCAGACCGCTCTGCATCATGACATGACCCTCGGCGGCGCGCTCGCCCTCATGATCTTCTTTGCCTTCGCCATGCAGTGCACATCCACCATGGCCATCGTCCGCCGCGAAACCAACAGTTGGCGCTGGCCCGCCGCGCAATTCGCTTACATGCTCGCACTCGCCTGGGGCGCCGCCTTCGTCGTTAATCACGTCACCATGATGTTTGTGCACTAAGGCTGTCAGATTCTCCGCCTCACTTCCGATCCTCCCAACCCGCCGCACTATCATTAGTCCTGACAAAATTTCTCAGGATGGTTGTGTGTTGAATCCCTTCAAATCCAAATCTGGTTGCCTTTCCCTCTTCGCTTCACTATTCATCTTCACGGCGTTCTCTGCTCTTTCCGCCTCTGCCCAGGTCCAGTACGTCGACAACACCATCGGCAACGTCAGCATCCTCCTCGTACCCACGCGACCCACCGTCTACATCCCCAACAGCATGGTCCGCGTTTACCCCATGCGCGACGACGCGCTCTCTGACCAGATCGATTCCTTCCCGCTCACCATCAGCTCCCATCGCCAGCCTGAAGTCTTCAGCATCATGGCCGGTGACGGTTCGCCCGCGGCCTACGATCAGGAAATCACCACGCCGTACTATTACTCCACGCGCCTCGACGATTCCCTCACCCGCATCGAATTCACCCCCACCGCACGCGCCGGCTACTTCCGCTTCACCTACTCCAAATCCGCCCCCGCCCTCGTCCTCTCCAATCGCGAAAAAGGCTCGCTGCGCTTCGCGAATAACTCCGTCACCGGTGAAGAGCACGTCGGCCCGCTCACCATTTACATCTACGGCCAGTTCAGCGCGCCCGTTGAAGTCCGCGCCACCAAAATCGAAAACGGCGATCGTCTCGCCATCACTTCCTCTGCCTCCACACTCGAATTCCGATACGGCGTCTCCTTCATCTCTGCCGAACAAGCCGAAAAAACGCTCCACGAGCAAATCCCCGCATGGAACTTCGACGCCATCAAAGACGCCGCCAAAGCGCGCTGGAATGAGGTGCTCGGGCAGGTCCAGGTTGAAGGCGGCACCGACGCACAGAAGCGCGTCTTTTACACCGCCCTCTACCGCAGTTACGAGCGCATGATCAACATCACCGAAGACGGCCGCTACTTCAGCGCCTTTGACAACAAGGTCCACACAGATCCGCGCCCCTTTTACGTCGACAACTGGCTCTGGGACACCTTCCGCGCGCTTGAGCCGCTGCAAACGCTGCTCAATCCGCAGATGGAAGCCGACAAAATCCAGTCCTACGTCCGCATGTATCAGCAATCCGGCATCATGCCCACCTTCGCGCTCGCCTCCGGCAACTACGCCTGCATGAACGGCAATCACGCCGCGCCGTGGTTCGCTGACGCATGGTTCAAAGGCATCCACGACTTCGATCTCAAGACCGCCTACGAAGGTGTCCGCCAGCGCTCGCTGGAAGACACGCATCTGCCCTGGCGTCTCGGCCCCAAGGGCCCGCTTGACGATTTCTACAACGAGCACGGCTACATGCCCGCTCTCCGCCCCGGCGAAAAAGAAACCGACCCCATGGTCCACCCGTTTGAGAAGCGCCAGCCCGTTCCCGTCACGCTTGAGAACTCGCTCGACGACTGGGACATCGCGCAACTCGCTCGCGCACTTAACAAGCCCGCCGACGAAAAGCTCTTCCTCTCCCGCGCACAGGATTACAAGAACCTCTATCGTGCCGACAAAGCTCTCATGTGGCCCAAAGACGCCGACGGCAACTGGATCGAACCCATGGATCCCAAGTTCAGCGGTGGCATGGGCGGCCGCAATTATTACGACGAGAACAACGGCTACACCTATACCTGGGACGTCGCCGAGGACTTCAACGGACTCGTCAAGCTCATGGGCGGCCCCGCCAAAGCGAGGCCAATCTCGACCAGCTCTTCCGCGAACCGCTCGGCCGCTCGCGCTACGAGTTCCAGGCCAAATTTCCTGACTCAACGTCCATGATGGGCCAGTTCTCCATGGGCAATGAGCCCAGCCTCGCCATTCCGTACATCTACAACCGCGTCGGCGCACCGTGGAAGACGCAAAAGCGCATCCGCGAACTCATCCACGACTTCTTCCCCGCCACGCTCCGCGGCATCCCCGGCGACGAAGACGGCGGCGGCATGAGCGCATTCGTCGTCTTCTCCATGCTCGGCTTTTATCCCGTCACGCCCGGCATCCCCACGTACGACATCGGCAGCCCCATCTTCTCCAAAGCCGTCATCCATCTCAAAAACGGAAAAGACTTCGTCATCACCGCGCACAACACCTCGGCCGACAACAAATACATCCAGTCCATCCGCCTCAATGGCAAGCCGCTCAACCAGGTCTGGTTCCGCCACGCCGACATCGCCAACGGCGGTATGCTCGATATCGAGATGGGCAACACACCCAACACCCAACTCGGCGCCGACCCATCCACCTTCCCACCCGACTCCTTAACCGTGAACCCGAAAGACTACGTGAACTAACCTTCACGAAGAATGAAATTGCAGATGAACAGCGAATGGAACATCAATTCACTCGACGTAGAGAGGCTGCTCAAAGACTGGCGATGGCTCTGTCCGCAGCCTCTCAAACTCATCGACAGAAATGCTTTCGGCGATCTGTTCCTTGTCGATGACGCAGGCGAAGTCTTTCTTCTTGACGTCGGCGCAGGATCATTTAGCCCAATAGCTTCGTCCGTCATTGAGTTCAATCACCATCTCTGCGATCCTGCAATTCGGGACGATTGGTTTGAAGAAGACACCGCAAGCCTGGCTGCTACGCGTGGGCTAATTCCTGGTCCAGCTCAGTGCATTGGCTTCCCAACACCCGCGGTCTTTGCTGAAGGCGGCAATCTCAATACCGCATATATCGTTGACATTTACGACAACGTCAGCTTCCTGGGCGACATCCACCGACAAATCAAAGACCTTCCAGACGGCTCAAAGGTTCAATTGGTGATTAAGCAACCTGAAGAGAAAAGCTAGTCACTTCTCCCGGTCATCTCAACCGATTTCGAGACCTGGGATAGATCGACACTCCGTCCAACGCAGATTCTTCGAAGAAATCGCCGACGCCGCATAGACCCACCACCAGCAGGACGACATCACCACCTCTCCCTCAAATGCTTCCCTGCCCTTACCAACCTCATCCCTAATTAATCGTGATGGTCAGCGCGTTGGATGCGGGAGCACCGGGGTTCGTCGCCACCACCGATGCCGATCCAGTATTGACCAGATCGCTTGCAGGAATCGCCACCGTGATATGCGTCGCATCCACAACAGTCGTCGTCCGGTAGCTTCCATTCCACGTCACCGCCACACCGGGCAAGAAGTTTGTTCCTGTCAGTGTGATCAGCATGTTGCCGCTGCCGTGAGTGATTGTCGCCGATGAACTCCCGGACAAACTCGCTGCCGTGCTCGTTCCAAGTTCCTGCGGAACCACAAAGGGACCGCGCAGAAGAAGGATCGATGGAGTCAAGCTATTCGTGCCGATGGAACTTGAGGTAATCATCGCCAACCCATCCTGGCCACAGCGCAGCAGATCCAGACTCGAGTTAAATGTGGAAACAGCGCTGGGCAGGTTGAAGGTGGCTTCAGGGAGATAGGTCTTCAGGTCATACCGGCCAAGCCCGTACTCGGTATTTCCGGAGATGTTCCACAGAACCACGAATTCCTTTTGCAGGGAGGGATCGGCAGCCGCGCCGAGTGCGGCTACGTCGTTTCCGGTTCCGGAGGTGTCAACCAGAGGTAAAGTCGCCACTTGCGTTGGAGGTGTCGTCGACGGATCGGCGATCCCACCCCCATATCCGTAGACCAAGCTGTTCGTCAGTTTGAACCCTCCGCTGAATCCCCCCATGCCGTTAAGCGTTGTGCCGTCGATAAAGGTGGCGCCGCCTGCGTCGATGCTATACCGGTAAAATTCGGAACCTGTTGACAGGTTGTCGTAGGTAAATAGATGCGAAGCATCCGCAAAAGCAGGAAAGTTAGAACCGGCAAAGTTGGCCCGGAAGGTGCCGGTGTTGCCGCTGATATCGAGAATCCCGATCGTCCCGCCAAAGTCCACGGCCACAGTGGAATCGCTTCCCGGCATCGCCGCGAGCGCTGTTGCTGCAGAATTTGCATACGGATAGTAAGTCGCTAACGATGACAGAGAAACCGTGTTCACAACCTTCTGTTGGAGAAGATCGTACGTCACCAGACTGCTTGCCCCGCTTAGACCGACGTATAAGTAATTGCCGTCTGTGGTTTCGGCCATTGCGGTGGGCTGGGAGCCGACTGCGACTGGAGTGCCTATCGCGCCGGTTTCGGGGTTGATCTGCACAAGCGAATTGCCGGTAATACCGGTGGCCGAGCTCGGTACAGTGGCATAGAGCCATCGTCCATACGGGTCGTAGATCAAACCGCTTGCCGGTACGTCGACCAGGTCATAGATGGTCAGGGGAGCAACCTGTGACACACCGCCCCCCGGCGATGGGTTGGCCACTGTGACAGCAGCCCAGCCCAAGCTTGCAATCTGGTTGGCGGTCACGGTCGCTGTAAGCTGTGTGGAGCTGACGTAGGTTGTGGCAAGCGGTGCGCTATTCAGCTCGATCGTTGAATTCTCATTGAATCCTGTTCCTGTAACCGTCAAGGGGAAATCCGAAGATCCTGCCTGCACAAGGTTCGGCGAAATTCCGGAGATGGCCGGTACCGCACCATACAGGTCACCCGTGACCGTAATGCTCGCGGAGGCTTCGTCATTGCCCGGCGTTGGATCGTAGCTCACCGACGCAATAGACGCCGTACCCTCAAGGCTTCCCGCCTGCGTAGGTGTGGCATTCACAGTGACGGTCGCGCTTGTCCCACTGGCCAGTGCGCCCAGATTGCAGTTGAAGCTTGTCCCTGTCCCGCACGAGCCTGTGCTCGCGTTTACACTGCCGATCACCAGCGACGGATCGAGAGTCATAGCCACGGTCGCGCCGTCCGCGGTATTGGGGCCCACATTCTTCACTGTGGCCACCCAGGAAACAGATGTTCCAGTTGTCGCCGTACTTGGCGCGGTAAGCGTTACCGACAGATCCGCCGGTGATGACGACACGTCCTTCACAAGCGGCGACTGCAGGATGAAAATCTGCGATTGCGTCGTGAAGGGACCCGGATTCGGAAGAAGCGCGAGTCCGTTCTGGCCCCATCGCACGATTCTCTGAAAAGTGGACCCGTACCCGCTCTCACCTACCCCGTTTACCTGGATCTGTCCCAACAGGTTGAATGAGGATTCATCGTAGGACATTATCTGATTGCTGTTGGAGGAGAAGTTGGAGGATGCAACAAAGGCACGGCCCAAGGTCGAATCCGAAACGATTGCTCCCGTCGCGACCGTGTTGTCCGCGTTGTAGAACGTTCCTTGTAGCGCCCCTGACGTGGCATTCAGCACTTGCCCTGACGCAAGATAGAGTTCCCCGTTGTCATACTGCAGCCAGTTGGGGCTATTGGACACGTTTGCCAGTGCAGCGGCCGCCGTGATCCCGGTGGAATCGACTGTCAATTGTTCAACTGTATTTCCTGACACCACGTAAAGTGTCGACCCTGAAGAGCCAAAACTCACTGGTCCTTCGCCTGAACTCCAGTTATTCGCGCGGGGCACGCCGGAATCGTAAATCGTGACACCGCTGCCACTAGTGCCCAGTCCAGCCTGCGTAGCCACCACCACGGAATTCGGCGCCCCGGGCACCGTTGCCAGGTAAAGTGCTTTCAGCGGCGGATTGTAAACACCCGACCCGCCGCCCAGCGCGATCTTGTTCACCACTTTGCCCTGTGTCAAATCCAACTGGGCCACGCTGGCCTCTCCGTCTAGGCCGACAAACAGCTGGGTCCCATCCGAAGAAAGTGCGAGCTTGTTCGGATTACTGCCCACCCAGATCTGCCGCATCACGTTCCCGGTATTGGGATCGATGCCCTCTACCGAATTACCGCCAGAGTTGGCTGAAATTGGCGGAATGGACGCATACAACAACCCATCCTTGGAGTTATACAAAATGTCGTTCGCCCTGATCGGGAGATATACAGTGAACGGCAACGCTGAACTTGTTCCTCCACCGGGCGCCGGCGTCATCACGGTCACATCCATATTTCCCGGTATCGACAGCAAGGCTGCGGGAATATCGACAGTCAGTGACGTCGAATCGTTGAAGGTCGCTGCCAGCTGATTGCCGTTTACTTCCACTACCGTGCCCGACGTAAAACCGGTCCCTTGCAAGGTCACACTACTGGCGGTGCGGATGGGTCCGGAGCTCGGATACAGGCTTGTCAATGTCGGAGCTGGTGGGTCGGCAACCGTCACGCTAACCGCCGTAGATGTCGACGGATTGGCGCCCGGCGTTTCCACCGTCACCATCCCCGTTCCAGCGGTACTTAAATCCGCGGCCGGCACAATTGCATCGAGTTCCCCGTAGTAATACATGGATAGGTTCGTGACCAACGCCGCTCCGTTCCAGCGAACCACAGAGCTGGTCGTAAATCCGGATCCAAGCACAGTGATGGTTGTATCTGCTGAACCCGTGTAGATTGTGTTCGGATTTACGGATGTGATTTGTGGAGTTGAAGGAGCCAATGCAACAGTAAGTCCCACAACGCTTGAACTTCCGCCGCCCGGAGCCGGGTTTACCGCGGTCAACATAAGAGTCCCAGGCGTCGAAAGATCCGCTGTTGTCAGGTTCACGCTTACCTGGGTCGAACTCATAAACGCTGTCGTCCGCGCCACGCCATTCACATAGATCACCGTCGACGGAACAAACTCCGTGCCCGTCACAGTGACCTCGGCCGATGCCGTCCCCGACACTTCGCTGCTGGGAGAAAGCGATGTGATCGTTGGCAGAGGATTATTGACAATCAAGTTGAACGGTGTACCGGAACTGCTCAGTTTCCCATTCTCAACGCTTACAGTTAGTGAGCCGCCATCCGCAATCTGGCTCGCTGGAACAGTCGCTGTCAGTTGTGTTCCGCTCACGTAGCTTGTCGATTCAGAAGTCCCTCCCACTTGAACTACACTGGTGCTCACAAACCCGGAGCCATTCACAGTCAGCGTCAAAGCGGCCGATCCTGCCGTCACACTGGTCGGACTGATCGAAGTGATCGATGGTGCCGGCGTATTGCCTCCACCCCCTCCGGATCCACCGGAACCTGAACCCCCTGATCCACTGGAGCCTGAGCTTCCGCCGCCACACCCGATGAAGAAAACAGTGAGCCCAAATCCAAACAACACTAGGGACGAGTACAGCATCTGTAACCAGCGACCGCGCAACATGCACATTTCGACGAAGAACCCCTTCTCTTGGAGGCACATAAGGAAAGTACGACTATGTGTCTTTAATTAAGCACTCCAATCATAGAAGCAAAAGACGCTGGTGGCCAGTCATTGTCTTTATTAACCGTAAAAAAATAGGAGTTAAAGAACGGATAATCTATCCTTGTCTGCTCCCATAACTTCACGCATAGGACACAGTAAGACCGGCCAGGCAGGTAACTCACATTTGGAATCTGTACCAACCGCAAAATCAAGGCATGGCTGGTGCCCCGCCCATGAACCAATCACGGATGCTTCGTGCCCATTCATCCACGGCTTTATCGTGGATGAGCGAGAGAGGCGCATGTCGCACCCTTTCCCTTCCCTCTTCTAATCCACCACAATTTTGGCTGCATATCCTTCCACAGCAAGGGTGGGAGCCACAATCCTTTGTCCTTCCCGCGGGCAACCCACTTGCTGAAGTTTCAATAGAATGCCGCGAGGATGGCGAAACGTTTGCGGCCATAGCAAAACCGCCGCTCACCGGGCAACTCATCGAACCATGCTAGACTTCCGCGCATGCATACAAAGGAGAAGAGTCTGCGCTCTATCCTGGCTTTGCTTGCATTGGCAACGGCTTCTGCTCTGCAGGCAAGTGCGCCCTCGGGCGTGCCCTCAGGATCAATCGATGACTTCATCACTACCGAGATGCCCATCTCCGGTGCACCGGGCCTCGCCTATGCGGTTGTCAAAGACGGCGTAATTCATGCAGAAGCGCGTGGCGAGATGCTGATCGGAAGCGGCAGAATGGTCACGCCGGATACGCCGTTCGTGCTTGGCTCAATCTCCAAAAGCTTCACCGCCATGGCCGTCATGCAACTGGTTGAGGCGGGCAAAGTCGATCTGGATACCGGGATTGCGCACTATTTGGATGTGTTTTCAGGCCGCCCCTCCGGCGCAATCACAATTCGCCAACTGCTCAGCCACACCAGCGGCTACTCCACTCTGCAGGGCAATCAGCCCGCAGTCGACAATTCCCAAAGCAACGACGCGCTTTCCCGTCAGGTCAAACGGATTGCGCAATGGACGCCTGCCTACGAACCCGGATCCAGATGGCAGTACTCAAACGCAAACTACCAGATTCTCGGCGCTCTCATTGAATCTATCAGCGGCCTCGATTATGCGAGCTACATCGAGACAAAGATTCTCGCGCCAATCGGCATGGACCACAGTTTCGTTGCCGACGGAAAACGCCATGACGAGATGGCGACAGGGCATCTGCCTTGGTTCGGCACCAGGCGTCCCATCCTGGGCAGTACCACCGATCGTGTAACGGCTCCGCAAGGCGGCGTCATCGCAAGCGCCCGCGACCTGGCTTGCTACCTGGCAATCATGATGAATGGTCAGGACGACATCATCAGCGCAAAGTCAAAGGCCACCATGATGCACGCGGCCAGCGCTGCGTCGCCTTTCTATGGTTTCGGCTGGTTCCTCGATACCGAAAAAGGAACCGTCTCCCACACCGGCAACTCCCCCGGAATCGAAACTCTCGCCACCATGGTTCCCGCGCAGAAGAAAGGCGCCGTCGTCCTGGTCAATGCCGGAAGTGGAATAGGCTTTGGTGAAACCCTGGAGCTCCGCAACGGCATCAGCGCCAGAGCCCTCGGCCTGCAGTACGCTGGCGAAGGGAGCCGCTGGCAACAAAAAACCTTGTTTGTCGGATTAGCGCTCCTGCCCCTTGTGTACTTATCCAGCATGCTCTGGGCGTGGTTTCATCGCCATGCATTGCGTGCCAAGTCCGGCGCATTCGGCCTCTTCAGCCTGTGGTTTCCCCTGCTCACAACGCTCGCAATCGCCTGGTTCTTCTACTACCTTGTTCCACGGCTCTTTGGCGCGTCGTTGGAGACTTTGCGTCTCTTCCAGCCTGACCTGACGCTCATCATGGCCGCCACCGCTGCCACTGGAGTCATGTGGGCAGTGTTCCGGCTTGGCATGGCATACAGCGGCGACAAGAGCGCTTGAGTCAGCAGCCGGGTAGCCCGGCGGCCATGAACCGATCACGGATGCTTCGTGCCCCATTCATCCACGGTTTTATCGTGGATGAGTGGGAGAGCACAAACCCCATGCTCTCCGGGACGAGGCGGGTGGCGCACCTTCCGATTTCCGTGTCTGTTCCCCCACCAATGTGGGTGCCCCATCCTTGCGCAGCAAGGGTGGGAACCACAACTCTTTGCCTTCCCGGCAGCTTTCCACACCCAAAATCGCCCCGGCACAAATTCCTCCCCCCATCGGGCGGGTGGCGCACCTTCCGATTTCCGTGTCTGTTCCTCCACCAATGTGGGTGCCCCTCGATAAGGACGAAAGCTTTGTCAAGAGCATAGTTATGTTAGGCGGTGCGAGAGCACCGCTTGAATCGCCAGAGGGTTTGCGGACCTGAGTTCTGGTAGATTCGCGCTTCATCATTGCTGGGTGTAGCTTGTCGCCTCACCAACCATCGATACGGCCATTGCCTACAGGCCATGATGCTTCTATGCGAACATCCGGCCTAGTGCCGGATGCGAGAGCGCTCATTCAATCCTTCGACCTGGCTTGTGCCGGTCAGGGGCACCCGCGAGCTGCTCTCGATATGGGCGATCTCCGGATAGCCGATGTTTTGCTTCAGCATCCATTAGAGTCGCACGGTTAATCTTCTGGTCGCGGCTACCTTGGCCACACCCTTCGGCTTGTGGTGGCAGCGATGTTGATACTCTCTGCGAAACTGCTCGCGCGGAATCAGACCCAGGTAGCTGCTCAGCTGAGCGCTGTGCCGGAAACGGCTCACATCGCCAATCGTCACCACGAACCCCAGAGCCGTTACCGGACCCACGCCCGGCTGCGTCATCAACAACCGCGCCTTCGGGTTCTGCTGCGCCGCCGCGCTCACTGCTTCATCCAGCTCGGCTACCTGTGCGTCCAGTTTCTTCAACAACGACAGCAGGTCTTCCCTTCGCCGCGCACTCCAGCCAACAAGTGGAAGGGTGCGCCACCAGCCCATCCCAGATCGCGTACTGCACGCCGCGCTGCCGATGAAGTAGAAGTACTGATCCTAGCGCGCTTGCCATGATCATCCCTGAGTCAATTCCATGGAATTCTCGTAGCTCAGCATGCCGTTGGCGTTGTACTACGAGGTCGTCCTGCCCGAGCCGTCCTAGCAATGTTCCGTCCGTATCCTAGAGGTATTGTGCGATATTGCGTGCCCAAGTTGTCGGCCGTCTCGCTCAAAGAAATGCCGTACTCCACACCGGGGTTCGTCAGGTTGTTCGACAGGCCCGTCGTCGGAGGTTTTGCAGGGATTGCCCGCTGCGGCCCAGAGGCATGATGGTGCTGCTTGGATTGCCCCATACCGTCTGCTCATCGCTGTGCGATGAACGTGGTACAGCTTAATAGCAGCCAGCATCCATCGTTATGGAACTTGCCCGGGCCACATGCTATTGCTCTTTTCCCCGTCATGTCATTTATCTAAGACTTTCAACGATCATGGGAGGACGAAAGGTAGCCACGATAAGGCGAGTAGGAAGGAAGCAAGCGCTGCCAGAAGGCGCCCTTTTCCCTTTCCAAGTAAGGCAAGTATCAGAGCAGTGAATCCCACAAGGAAACAGCACACAGCAACAATCCTTATTTCTGGCACAACTTTTGCGGGCAAGAGGAAGAGCAAAAGCCCAACAGTGACCCCAAGCGTTGCGAGTGCCATAGCGATTATAAGCAGATTCTTACGTATTCCAGTCCCTTTGAGCCCACCACTTCGTCCTCTCTCAGCCCAGGCCCATATCACGAGCAACAGTGCAAGCACCCTACTTATCTGAATAAAATACGCTAACTGGTAAAATTCCACTCTGCCAACCTTTCTTTGGATGCATAATTCCACAAATCCAAGTTGTATGTTCCAAGATGATGGCGTTTTACCACCTTTTACAACCTGGCCAGTGGCACCCCCTTTTCTCTTACGACTCTAGCCTCCTCCAAAAAGTGGTTGCCCCATCCTTTGCGCAGCAAAGGGTGGGAGCCACAACCCTTTGCCTTCCCGGCAGCTTTCCACACCCAAAATCGCCCCGGCACAAAATTCCTCCCCCCCATCGCCCACCTGCCACCACTCTCCCGCGAGCGACCAGCGAGCGTGGGCTGCATGCAATGCCCTCTGGTGGCCCTGCCACCACTCTCCTGCGAGCAATCAGCGAGCGTCTGCTGCATGCAATGCCCCCGCGCAGTGGCAAATTTGAGCAAATTTCGCTAATCTGCACCCTCCCAATGAAGCCCTCGACCACAAGATGCACGCTTTCGCACACCCGGACCGCCACATGAATCCGCCAGTTTGCACCGTCCTCCACTTCGCCCATCCAATTGGCCACCCTCCCATCCCCCAATTCCTTCGATTCGGCCACAAGATGCACGCATTTCCGTCAGGTTCCTGCCCCTGATCCCTGCTCCCTGACCTTTGGACGACCGCAGATGAAATGCCGGCCTCTCCTGCGAGCGGAAAGCGAGCGTCTGCTGCATGCAATGCCCGTAGGTGGCGCTTCCGCCACTCTCCTGCGAGCGGAAAGCGAGCGGCTGCTGCATGCAATGCCCGTAAGTGGCGCTTCCACCACTCTCCTGCGAGCGGAAAGCGAGCGGCTGCTGCATGCAATGCCCGCAGGTGGCCCTTCCACCACTCTCATGCGAGCGGAAAGCGAGCGTCTGCTGCATGCAATGCCCGTAAGTGGTGTGAGAAACTAAAGGAGCAGAAATCCTTTTCCGGCCGTGCGACGCCACGCTTGAGGCCGGCCATGAGATAAAACCCAATTTTGCCGGCCGATGCGTCTCACCGCGCTCGCGGCCCACACAACAGGAACTCGTTCAGAATGATCAGTGTCAGCAACGTCTCCATGCGCTACGGCTCCAAGGTCCTCTTTGAGGAAGTGAGCACCACGTTCACTGCCGGCCGCCGCTACGGGCTCACCGGACCCAACGGCGCCGGTAAGTCCACCTTTATGAAGATCCTCACCGGCGAACTCGAGCCGCAGAAGGGTACCGTCGTGCGCCCGCGCAAGCTCGGCGTGCTCCGCCAGGACCAGTTTGCCTTTGACGACTACCGCGTGATCGACACCGTCATCATGGGCAACGCCCCCCTCTGGGCGGCTCTTGAAGAGCGCGACCGCATTTACGAGAAAGCCGAGATGACCAACGACGACGGCATGCGTCTTGGCGAGCTTGAAGGCGTCATCGGCGACGAGGACGGTTATACCGCCGAAGCCGATGCCGCTATCCTCCTCGATGGACTCGACATCCGCGAAGAGTTGCATGAGCGCAAGATGGGCGAACTGCAGGGCGGCCAGAAGGTCCGCGTCCTGCTCGCGCAGGCGCTCTTCGGCAATCCCCAGGCGCTGCTCCTTGACGAGCCCACCAACTACCTCGATCTCGATTCAATCCACTGGCTGCAGGATTTCCTGCTCAAGTATGACGGCACGCTCATCACCATCTCCCATGACCGTCACTTCCTCAACTCCGTCACCACCCACACCGCCGACATCGACTACCAGACCATCATCACCTACACCGGCGGCTACGACGAGATGGTGATGGCCAAAACGCAGGTCCGCTCCACGCTCGAGTCGCAGAACGCGCAGCGCGAAAAGAAGATCGCGCAACTCAATGAATTCATTGCCCGCTTCGCCGCCGGCACGCGCTCCTCGCAGGTCACCAGCCGACGCAAGGAAGTCGAACGCCTCCAGACCAATGACCTCGCGCGCTCCAATATCCAGCGCCCCTTCATCAAATTTGACCAGGTGCGCCCCAGCGGCAAGCACATTCTCGAGCTAAAAAACATCACCAAGATTTACAGCGACCACAAGGTCATCGACGACTTCAGCGCCAACATTCTGCGCGGCGAGAAAGTCTGCTTGATGGGCCGCAACGGCGCCGGCAAAACCACCCTGCTCAAGAGCATCCTGAACAACTATCCGGGCCTCTCTGACCCTGAATTTGAACTCGATAATGGCGCCGTTTTCTGGGGACACGAAGCGCAAATTGGCTACTTTCCGCAGGACGTTGGCTCCACCATCGAGCACGGACTCACCGTCGCCGAATGGCTCCACCGCTGGAAGCCGGATGCGCATATGGAAGATATCAGAGGGATTCTGGGCCAGATGCTCTTCTCGGGCGAAGAGGGCGCCAAGCCTACCAAGGCCCTCTCAGGCGGAGAGCAGGCGCGTCTCGCCTTCTGCAAGCTCATCCTCACCAAGCCCAACATCCTCATCTTCGACGAGCCGACCAACCACCTCGACCTCGAGTCTATCAACGCGCTCAATATTGCTCTGCAGCGCTACGAGGGAACAGTTCTTTTGGTGACACATGACCACGATTTAATCGACGAAGTGGCCACACGTTTGTGGCATTTTCACGACGCCGGCATCGAAGACTTCCAGGGCCCCTACACAGAATGGAAAGGCAAGCACAACTAGACGATACGCGGCATAGGCAATGCTAGAATCCCACCTATGCCGCTCATGAATCGCCGCATTTTACGCGCCTTTGCGTGTGCATTCGCCACCGCTCTCTTTTCTGCCTTCACTCCGCATATCAACGCGCAGTCTCTCACCGCGCAAGAGCGGGCCATGGCCGCGTCCATCGACGCGCACAGGCCGGATGACCTCGCGCTCCTCTCAAAACTCATCGACATCAACAGCGGAACGATGAACTTTCCGGGTGTCATTGCCGTCAAAAACGTGCTCGTTCCTCAGTTCGAGTCCCTCGGCTTCCAAGTCCAATGGCACCCGATGCAAGATCAGACCAATCGTGCAGGCGATCTCGTCGCCATACATCCCTGCCCCAACGGTACAGGTCAGTGCGGTAAAAAGCTGCTCCTCATCGGCCACATGGATACCGTCTTCGAGCCATCCAGCCCCTTTCAGAAGTACGAAATCGTCCCCGGCACGGAGGGCAAAGTTGCCACAGGCCCAGGCGTCTCCGACATGAAGGGCGGTCTCGTCATCATGCTCGCCGCATTGCGCGCAATGAAAGAAGCCGGCGCACTCGAGCACACAGAAATCCGCATCGTTCTCAGTGGTGACGAAGAGCGCGCGGGCCTGCCGTTAACTCTTGCGCGACACGATCTCATCGCCGCCGGTAAGCAGAGCGACGTCGCCTTCGAATTCGAGCCCGGAAGCCGCATCAATGGGCAGGACAGCATCAGCATCGCGCGCCGCAGCGCCATCACCTGGCATCTTGAAACCACCGGTATGAGCGGGCATTCCTCGCAGATCTTCGGCGATCACCTCGGCTACGGCGCCATTTACGAGCTCGCCCGCATCATCGATACCTTCCGACACGAGCTTCCAGAAGAAGGCCTCACCTTCAATGTCGGCCTCGTGCTTGGCGGCACATCCGCTTCCATGAACGCAGACGCGACCGGCGGCACGGCAATGGGAAAAGACAACATCATCGCCCCCGTCGCGCTTGCCAAGGGCGACATCCGTACACTCAGTGACCAGCAGAGCGCGCGTGTAGAGGAGAAAATGCGCGCCATCGTCGCCGCACATCTCCCTAAAACCGGCGCCACCATCGTTTTTGACGATGCTTACCCCGCCATGGCCCGCACACCTGCCGGCGTCGAACTGCTGCATGAATGGAACGACGTCAGTGTCGCACTCGGCCTCGGCCCCGTGGTGGAGGCCGGCCCCATGACGCGCGGCGCCGGTGACATTTCCTTCGTCGCTCCGTATCTTCCCGGCCTCGTCGGCGTCGGCATGCTGGGTGAAGGTGCTCATGCCCCTGGCGAAAGAGCCTATCTCGACTCGCTCTCTCCTCAAGCCAAGCGTGACGCGGTGATGATGGAACGCCTCAGTCACGAGCCCGCAGGCCACTCAGGTTACGCCAGACATGCTCCAAGACATTGACACGCTCATCACACTAAAGGTGTAATATAGGTGTCGGGGATGGAGTTCCCCTTTAACCGCTTCCCTGCTCCATGAGCTTGGAAGCTGATGACTCCTGGCAGGTAAACCTGTCGTGGAGTCACGTCCCGGCGCGAACCCTGCACAAATTCGACTTCGCGTGCGTCGCACGGTCGCTCGACCTGTATCTGCTTCATTCCGCGCGCTGCACACAGGGGGAATACTTTGCAGAAATATCTCTTCATCGCACTGGGCGGTGCCCTCGGCGCAATCGCCCGTTACTGGGTCGGTGCCGCTGTTGGCAGCCGCATGGGAACACGCTTCCCATATGGCACGTTCATCATCAATATGTCGGCCTGCATCATCATCGGCTTTTCCATCACGTTAATCAGTAAGCGAGCCGACCTCAATCCCGCATGGCGCTACATGATCCCGATCGGCTTTGTCGGCGCGTACTCCACTTTTTCCACCTATGAGTGGGAGACGCTCTCCTCACTGCGTGAAGGAGCCTTCACCGTCGCAGCTCTGTACGCTTTCGGCAGCCTCATCCTGGGCCTCGTGGCCACCTGGGCAGGCATCGTACTCGGCGAACTCGTCTAGACCTAAGCGCACTTAAGTGGACTGTGTCTTGCCATGGAGCGCGGAAAGGCGCACAATCCTTCGTTCACAACCGCTGCAACCGGCAGCGCGCTCCAGGAGAAGTCATGCTCATGTCTGGCAAAGCCGTCAAAGTTCTCATTTATCTCAGTGAAGGCGCAAAGCATCATGGCGTCCCGGTTTACTCCAGCATTCTTGATTTCCTTTTCAAGTCAGGAATCGCCGGCGCCACAGTGCACAAAGGTGTCGCGGGATTCGGCCGTGCCCATCGCATGCACTCTGCCCACTTGCTCGACATCTCCGACTACCTGCCCATCGTGATCGCGTTTATAGATACGCGCGAAAAAGTCGAAGCCGTTCTTCCCGAGATTCAGAGGCGCACCGGCAGCGGCCTTATTGAAATTCAGGAGACCACCATCATCGTTCCCGAACCCGACGATGCAAAGCAGTCGCCTAACGTACGGACGTAAACGGCGACGCAGGCAGACCTTCTCCATTGAACAGGTGGCACTCCGGACTGTTTGCCCAGCCGTAGCGAACGTCCGTCGGATGCGGCACCTCCGGACTCGACACCAGCAGCGTGGCGCCATCAATCTTTGCCGTCGCCGGCACAAATCTTCCATCCACTCCAGCCACCTCAAAGCCGGTCGCGCCTCCGTCTTTGAACTCGAGCGACTTCGCATGGTCAAACCATACGTGCATCGCATCGCCATCCGGCACTGCCTGCCGGAACAGCGGTCCTGAATCCTCCACATTTTCGCCATAAGTCAGGTCGCGCGCCCACAAAGCCAGCCTGTGCCCCACGTCCACCTTGTCCGTTGGGTGCACGTCATCCGGATTGCCAATATCTATCGTCACCGCCATGCCCGTATTCCGCAGTCCCAGAGTACGCACCTGTTGCTCGCGCAAACTTGCCCAGTCTTCCAGCGGCGTCGATTTGAAATTCGAGATCTGCACATAGAGAAACGGGAACGCGCCTTCTCCCCATTGCCTGCGCCAGTCCTCAATCAGCGTGCGCATCGTGCGGTCGTAATACGGAAACCGCGCCAGCTTGCTGTTGCTCTCGCCCTGGTACCAGATCACTCCGCGAATCGGAAAAGGCGTCAACGGCGCAATCATCCCATTCCAAAGCATGCCGGGTCCCCAACTCCGCATCTGAGGATGCCACGGAAACTGGGGCTCAGGTTTGCCCTGCGCCTTCGCTTCTTCCCGCTGGCGCTGCTCATCCACATCGCGCAACTGTGCGTCCGCTTCATCGTCGGTCATCTTGCCCCAGTTCGCCATCACCGGAGCCAATGACGCATCCTCTAGCAAGCGCTGTAAATCGCGTCCACGCCTCGGCCACTGTCCCGCCCCACGTTGAATCAATCACGCCCACCGGCACATGTTCGCGCTCATGAATCTCACGCGCAAAGTACCATGCCACCGCGGAGAAGTCCTTCGCGCTCTCCGGTGTGGAAGCCTTCCATCCATCCGTTTCGATGTCCGGCTCCGCATAATCTGCGGCAACTGTGTGCACGAGCAGCAAACGGATCTCCGGAATCCCCGCTTTCGGCAAATCCTCCGCGGCCGTCGCGGCACGGCTCATCTGGAACTCCATATTCGACTGTCCCGAAGCTAGCCACACATCACCCACCAGCACGTCTTCCAGTGTCCGCGTTTCTTCCGGTGTCGCGCCCCTGACTGTCATTGTGAAAGGTCCACCCGCCGCGCCCGGCTTCAGATACACACTCCACTTGCCCAGCGCATTCGCATCCGCTTTGCGCTCTTCACCGCGAAAAGCCACCGTCACACTCTCACCCGGCGCGGCCATGCCCCAAACATGCACCGGCAGATTGCGCTGCACCACCATGTGGCTCGACAGAACCTTCGGCAGTTTCACTTGCGCGACGCACTCCGCCTGCAAGAGGGCCAAAAGCGTCGCAGGAACCAATATCATCAACAGTCCAGTCTTCTTTAAGGAACGCATTTCCATTCCATCCCTTCAGGGAAAAAGGCCAACTCATTTCAACGTGTTTCAGAACTTCATTCTCAAGAAAAGAGAAACCTATCAGACTGAGCACAAATCCGTCTTTCACCGCTTCTTCGCCCGCGCTTTTCCTCAAGTTTTGAAGCAACATTTTCAACAACTTCGGGTCAAAATACACAAGGCAAAACGGCGCACAGGCAAGTTTGCGCATCGAACTTACAATGGGCTTTTCCGGGCAAGACTTCCACATGCTCATTTGCCGGGTCAAGTCTGGTTTGCGACCGGCATTGCAGTTTTTGGCGTAATCCGAGGCGTCTCTTCCCTGTTGATACCGCAGATGGATCCTTCATACTGGACAAGAGGGAGAGCAAAAACCCGAATCCTCTGGAGGACACATGCCCTCGCTGCGCGCAAAACGCAACATCGCATTGGTTCTCGCGATATCTGCATTTTTTAGTCTTGCAGCAGCGCGAAGTTACAGCCAGGCGGCGCTACTGATGGAGGAGCCTTACGGCTTCTTTGGCGCACTCAATCCCACCGGCCACACGGCGCTTTACTTCCAGCGTATCTGCGCGGAGACGCCCACGCATCTGCGCCCCTGTCGGCCAGGGGAGTTGGGCTCCGTTATTGCGCGCTATCAGGGCATCGCCGGATACGACTGGATCGCCATTCCACTTGTTCCCTATCTCTACTCCGTAGAAAACACCGCCGAGGTGCCTGACCGCGTCAACAAGGAACTCGTTCATCGTCTGCGCGATCGCTATTACGAGCAGCACCTCATGAGCCTTGGAGATGTTCCCCGCGGCGGCCTGCTCCACGGCGGCTGGAGCGAGCTGATTGGCGTTGCTTACGAGCGCCGCATCTTTGCCTTCCGCTTCAACACAACAGCCGAGCAGGACTACGCCATGATGGAGCGCCTCAATTCAGGCCCCAATGAGTCGCACTTCCAACTCCTGTTCAACAACTGCGCCGATTTCGCGCGCGTGCAGTTGGGCAAGTACTTTCCCGGCAAATTTCATCGCAGCTTCTTCCCTGACGCGGGCATGACAACCCCCAAGCAGGTTGCCCACAAGCTCGTGAAATACGGCCGCAAACATCCGGATGTGCAGTTGACGATCTTTGAGATTCCTCAGGTGCCCGGTTATCGCCGCCACAGCGGCCGGAACAAAGACATCGCGGAGACACTTGTAACAACGGCATATGCCGTGCCTATTGCCGTTGTGAATCCTTACATCGCCGGCGCGCTCGTCGTCGACTACCTGGTCCGTGGACGCTACCACTTCATTCCAAAGCATCCAGAAATGCTCAATCCCGAAAATCTCGTGATGCTCACCGTGTCCCACGCTCCAATCGAGGGGCCCATTGAACAGACACCACTTAGCGCAAAAGTCGACGTCACAACATTTACTGCACCCGGTATTGCCACTACCCCCGATTCCTTAGACCCATTTAGCCTTCCAGTTGAGTTAGACTTGAATGCGTCCGAGCTCAACTATGAGTACTGAACCGCAAAACCTCAAAAATCACGCACGCTTCGATCCCTGGTTTCACGGCTTCACCGTCCTCCTTTACCTCGCCAACCTCATCTTCGCGATCTTTCACGAGTATCACCATCGCGAGATCTCCTCGGCGTGGTACCTCGTCCTTTCCATCTTCGTCATCGTTCCCATCCTGAAGATCCGTCTCTACTCTCTTAAAGTGCAGGACCGCGTTATTCGTCTTGAAGAGCGGCTTCGCCTTCAGGCGCTGGCCCCCGCCGAGTGGCACGCGCAGATTTACAGGCTCAGCGAAGACCAGCTCATCGGCCTGCGCTTCGCATCGGATGAAGAAGTGGTCGAGCTTGCGAAACAGGCCCTCGAACACAACCTTAAGCGCAAGCAAATCAAGGAACGCATCCGGAGCTGGCGCGCAGACAACTGGCGCGTTTGAGTCACCCTTAAGTCCAATCAAAAAGCCCCGCCGAGAGCGGGGCTTCTTAGTACTTGGAATCTGCACTATTTGTAAAAGCCTGCAATCCACGCGTCGAGCATTTGCGGGAACACTCCCAGTACCACCACCGCCGCACCAATCAGCACCAATACTGTCGTGGTCAGTGCACCGGTTTTGATCGGCGTCTCGTCGGCCGCCGGCATTACGTATGCGCGTTTCAGAACTTGCAGATAGTAGTACAGGCTCAC
The DNA here is from genome assembly GCA_963814335.1 of uncultured Acidobacteriaceae bacterium. Taxonomy (GTDB): domain Bacteria; phylum Acidobacteriota; class Terriglobia; order Terriglobales; family Acidobacteriaceae; genus Telmatobacter. Next base: position 1,077,026 of record CAWFCO010000006.1, read on the forward strand.
CGCGCTCATCGCAATGGCCAGCGCCACCAGTGTGAACGGCACCACTCCGGCACTTACGCCCAACACGGCGGCAAACAGGTTGAACTTTGCCCAGAAACCCACCAGCGGCGGAATGCCCGCGAGCGACAGGAACAGGATCAGCAGGACTGCGGCAATCAACGGATTCTTTTTGCTGAGTCCAAGGAAGGAATCCAGCTTGTCTGACCCGGTTGCCTTCTCCACCACGGCGACAATGCCGAATGCGCCGATGGTTGTCAGGCCGTAGGTCAACACATAGTAGAGAATCGCCTGCGAGCTACGCGGCGACCACGAAAAATAGGCCAGCCCGAGCAACACATAACCGGCATGTGCAATCGCCGAGTAGGCAAGCAGCCTGCGCACGCTGGTTTGCGCGAGCGCTGCCAGATTGCCGGCCAGCATCGAGGCGAACGAGAGGGCCGTCAGAATCATCGTCCACATTCCGCCTATGCCAGGCGTCAGGTGAACCGGCTGCATGCTTGCATGAACGGTGACATATCCGTGCGCGACATGAAAACTCTCGATGAAGTGCAGTGACACGGAGCTGATCGAAATCAGCAGAGCAAAGCTCGCCACCTTCGAGACTGAAGCAATGAACGCAGCGGCCGGCGCCGGCGCACCTTCATATGCATCCGGAGCCCACAGGTGGAATGGAAAAGCGGCAACCTTGAAGCCCAGGCCCGCAGCCACCATCACCAGAGCGATAGCAAGCATCGTTCCACCGCCGTGCGCGGAGGCTATATATGTGCCAAGAATTACGCGCGGCAGATACGTCGATCCACTCAGACCATACAAGTAGCTGAATCCGAACAGCAGAAATGCCGCGCTCATCCCGCCGAACAGGTAATACTTCAATGCTGACTCGGCGCTCTTCCCCGACTTCTTTGCGAAAGCCGTCAGCACGTAGAGTCCAATGGACAACAGTTCAAGCCCAATGAAGATGACCAGCAGATCCTGCGCTGCCGCGATAATCAATCCGCCTGAAGCCGACATCAGAATCACTGCGACAAATTCGCCTACATGCTTCGTGAAACCTGTATCTGCCAGCAGCAGCAGCGTCACCACTGTCAGCGCCAGAATGCCCATCTGCGCCACGGCCGCCGCGCCACCATTCACCAGCACCAACGCATCGCCCGCGTAGAGTCCCGCACTTGTCTGCGCGCCAATCGCGAACATGGCAGCTACGCATCCCGCAATACCCAGAATCGCCGCCGAAGCAGCGCGTGCTTTTGCCGAGGCCTTGCGCAGAAACGCCAGATCCACAAGCAGAACCAGCAGTGCCGCAACTTCAAGGGCCATCTCCGGCAGCGTGACGTGGAAGAGATCCGCGTAATTCATCGCGCACCTCCTGCCAGCAACGTGCGCACCGCGGGTTCAATCACATCCAGCAGAATCTTCGGATACAAGCCCACAAACAAGCTCACCGCCGTCAGCATCGTCACGCCGGTAATTTCAGGCCAGGTCATCGCGGCCAGCTCGTGTCCATGCTCATGAACGTGTGGTTCTGCATGTTTATCGCTGAAGAACGCCTTCTGCAGCGCGCGCCAGGTGTACGCAACGCCAACGACAATTCCCACGCCAGCCGCGGCCGTCCACCAGCCGCTCGCCTTCCAGGCTCCGGCCAGCACTTCCAGCTCCGCCACAAATCCTGAGAAGCCCGGCAGTCCCATTGACGCCATGCCTGCAATCACAAAAGCCCATGCGGCAAACGGCAGTCGTTTGGACAAGTGCATGCCTTCCAACTCGTCCAGCTTGCGCGTATGTGTGCGCTCGTATACCAGGCGTCCAACAATGGCGAACAGCAACCCGGCGATAATGCCATGCGAGAACATCTGCATCACAGCGCCTGTCAGGCCAATCTGCTTCAGCGTCATCAGGCCCAGCAACACAAAGCCCATGTGGCTCACGCTCGAGTAGCCGATGACAAACTTGAAATCGCTTTGCACCAGCGCCACCAGTGCGCCGTAGACAATCCCGATAATTGCCAGTACCGCGAACACGTCACGCCAGGAACCGATGCCGATGAATGAGAAGCCCCACGGATCCATGCCATGTGGGAACAGCCCCATCGCCACGCGCAGGCAGCCATAGGCGCCCAGCTTCATCACCACACCGGCCAGCAGCATAGAAGCAGCCGTCGGTGCAGCCACGTGGCCCGTCGGCGCCCAGGTGTGGAACGGCCACATACCGGCCAGAATTCCGAAGCCGACAAACACCAGCGGAAAGAGCCACATCTGCATGTGCACTGGCAGATTGGCATGCGACAGTGCGGTAATACCTGTCGACTGGCTGCCAGCCGTCGCATAGGCTGCCAGTAATCCAATCAGCACCATGGCCGAACCGACGAACGAATACAGCGCCAGCTTCATCGCGCCATACTCACGCCGCGTCGATCCCCAGATGGCAATCAGGAAGTACTTCGGCACAATCGCAATTTCGTAGAACACGAACAACAGGAACAAATCGTAGCTCAGGAAGACGCCGAAGACGCCGCCAATCAACGCCAGATAGAACGCGAAAAACTCGTTTGTCCGCAGGTCGATATTCCAGCTGAACAGCACGCCCGCCACCGCAGCCAGACCCGTCAGCAGCACCAGCACCAGGCTGATGCCATCTGCGGCCAGCGTGTAGCGAATGCCCATCGACGGAATCCATGGCAGATCCGTGAAGGTCACCAGGCCATGCCGCGCATCGCCAAAAAAGCCCGCAACAGCAATGGCCAGCGTGGCAACCGCGACGGTAAGCGCGAACCAACGAGCAATCGTCGGGTTGCGTTTGGGCAGCAGCGCTTCAATCAGCGCACCGGCAAAGGAGAGATAGATTGTCCACGTAAGCATCTAAAATCTCCAATGCGACAACAAGTTCACAACCGTGGGGTTCACGCTGTTCACAATCAGTTGTGGCAGCAATCCAATCAACATCATCAATCCAATAACCGGCGCCATCGCAAAGCGTTCGCCGCCGTGCATATCCGGGAATTCCTTCCACTTCTCGTTGACCGGACCGGCAAAGACGCGCTGGATAACCGTGAGAATCACCGCGGCAGTAATCAGCAATCCAAGCACGCTGATCGTCGCCGCCACCCATGCAAGCGGAAAAACGCCGCGGAAGATCAAAAACTCGCCCACGAATCCATTCAGTCCCGGCAGCCCCAATGACGAGAAGAGCGCAATTCCCATCAGACCCGCAAACACCGGCGCCGGCTTGCGCAGTCCGCCAAAGTCGTCCAGTCCGCGCAGCCCGTCGCTGCGTTCCTGCAGCATGGCGACAAACCAGAACAGCGCGCCCGCCGTGATGCCGTGATTGAACATCTGCAGTATCACGCCATTCAGAGCCGCAGCCTGATGCTGCTGAGCAACAGCACCCGCAGCCGGAATAGCCAGCGCAAAGATGCCCAGCAAACAATAGCCCAGGTGATTGACCGAGCTGTACGCGAAGATGCGCTTCAAATCCTTCTGCGCCGCCGCGGCCCAGGCGCCCATCACCACGGTGAGAGCCGCCAGTACCAGCAGCCAAGTGCGCATCCCGGCAATCTCATGTCCGAACAGCGGCAACGCAATGCGCAGCAGGCCATAGACACCCATCTTTGACATCGCGCCCGTCAGCAGCATCGTCACCGGTGATGGAGCTTCACTGTATGCGGCAGGCAGCCAGGTGTGGAACGGCATCATCGGCACCTTCACGGCAAAGCCGGCCAGTACGCCAATCGCCAGCCATGGCATCACCGCTCCCAGGTGCGCTGTCACCATTTGTCCAAGCGCCCCCGTTGAAGCCATCTGCGTCAGATCGACAAAATCCATCGTACCCGTGGCAAGGAACACGGCAAGAAAGCTGATAAGCAATGCCACCGAGCCCGCCATCGTGTAGACGAAGAACAGCGTCGCCGCGCGCCCACGCTTCGGTCCGCCCCACAGCTTGATCAGGAAGAACGCCGGAATCAGGCTCAGCTCCCAGAACAGGAACCAGTGGAAGAAATTCAGTGCCGTAAACGATCCGAAGAGCCCCGCCTCAAGCAGCAGCACAAAGAAGAAGTACAGATTTGGCTTCAGATGCACGCGATGCGCTGCGTCCGTGCTCATCAGCGTCACAATGGCCGAGAGCACCAGCATCAGCGCGCCCAACCCGTCCACGCCCAGGTGATATTCCACTCCCAGCGAGGGCGCCCACTGCGCGCGCTCAATCAAACCAATCGAACCATCCGTCGGTAGATGCGTCCACACCACCAGCGCCAGCAGCAGCGCAATCAGCGACGTAACAATCGCAACTGCGCGTGCCGCCTTGCCGGAGAACAGCGCAATCAACGCGCCCACAATCGGCAGGGCTGTAATTACTGAGAGAATGGGAAACCCGATCGAGCTCGTCATCGCTGGCTGCTCCATATCAGGATTGCGGCCAGAACGACCACCCCCAATGCCAGGTAGCGCAGATATGTCTGCACTCGACCCGACTGAATACGCGCGATGATTCCACCACCCGATGAAATCTCGTCGCAGCTCTTATCAAATGCCCCGTTCACAATCTCCGCATCCAGGAACCGGTTGAACTGCGCAAGCAATCCAAACGCACCCATCACCAGCGCCACTGCACCGCCCCATACGCGACGGTCTATCCAATCGGCCACGCGCGCCCACCATTTGTAGAACGCGATGAACGTCATGCCATACAACTCGTCGACATAAAACTTGTCGCGCAGCACAACCCACACCCACGGCATCGCCTTCTCCAGCGCGTCAGGTTCTTCCGCCTTCGGCGATTTATTTCCGTACAGCCACCAGCCAAGACCGAGTCCGAGTCCCACAACCACCGTCGAAGTCGCCAACAGCATCCAGAACTCCGGCTCTGCAAACGCGTGCCCTTCGAAGTGCAGCGGCGTGTTCTCAATGAATGCACGGAACCAGGGCCACGCCGGAGTACCCAGCGCACCCAGCGTAATGGCAAAGAATCCCAGAATCGCCAGAGGTCCCGTCATGACCCGCGGACTCTCATGCGCGTGCCCATGCCCACGCCACTTGCCGAAGAACACGTAGCAAACCTGCCGCGTCATATAAAACGCCGTCAGCAAAGCTCCGGCAACCAGCATGAAATACGGCGCGCGTGCAGGATCCCAATGCTTGGCCGACTCAAGAATTGCGTCCTTTGACCAGAAGCCCGAGAAGAAGAGCGGAAATCCGCTCAGCGCCAACATGCCTGCCGCATAAGGCAGAAATGTCGCCGGCATCTCATGCCGTAGTCCGCCCATCTTGCGCACATCCTGCTCTTCATGGCAACCGTGAATCACTGAGCCCGCACCCATAAACAGCAGCGACTTGAAGAACGCGTGCGTAATCAGGTGGAACATACCCACCACCACTCCGCCCATGCCCAGGCCGGCCATCATGTAGCCAAGTTGCGAAACGGTGGAGTAGGCCAGAATTCTCTTGATGTCGTTTTGCGCCACTGCAATCAGTGCGGCAAACAGCGCCGTCGCCGCCCCAATCCAGGTCACAACGGTCAGCGCCACCGTGGACCCGTTCGCACCCGCTCCGGCCGCCATCAGCGGATACACACGCGCAATCAGATACACACCCGCGGCTACCATCGTCGCCGCGTGAATCAGTGCGGAAACCGGCGTCGGACCTTCCATCGCATCCGGCAGCCACACGTGCAGAGGAAGCTGGCCGCTCTTGCCCACGGCCCCCGCAAAAATCAGCAGACCAATCGCACCCGCTGCCGTCAATCCCCACGCAGCCGGTTGCTGAAGCAGTGCCGCCAACGCCCGCGCTTCAATCGAACCCGCTCCGCCGTTGTAGAACAGCAGGGTACCCGTCTGCGAAAACAGCCAGACGATTCCCAGCAGGAAGAAAATATCGCCCACGCGCGTGGTCAGGAACGCCTTTTTCGCCGCGGCCGCTGCGGAAGGCTTCTGATACCAGAAGCCGATCAGCAAGTACGACGTGAGGCCCACAATCTCCCATCCCATGAACAGGAGCAGAATGCTGTTCGAGATCACCACGCTCAGCATGCCGCCCGCGAACAGCGAGAGGAAGCAGAAGAAGCGCGTGAAGTTTTCATCCTCGGCCATGTAGCCAACCGAGTAAATGAAGATCAGCAGTCCGACAAAAGTCACCATCAGTGCCATCGCCGCCGAAAGCGGATCAAGCACCCATCCCAGGTCCACTCCGCTCGAGCCGAACTGGAACCACGTGAAGTTGTACACCTCGCGCGTTGGGAGATGGTTCGCCCAGCCCTTCACCTCATAGACAAAGGCAACAATGGCGATGAAGAGCGAAACTGTCATCGAGCCAATCGCCAGCAATGCCGCCATCTTGCGCTGAGACTGCTTGAGCAGCGCTCCAAGGCCTGCAGCCACCATCGGCAGAGCCGGAATCAGCCACAACCAGGGCACAAGCGGTCCCGGACCAAGATGCGATGAGGTCATCAAAGTTGCCTGCATTCCCGCCTCACCCCTTCATCCTGTTCATCTGGTCCAGATCGGTTGTCTTCGCATGACGATAAATCTGAATCACAAGGCCAAGCCCCACGGCAGCTTCAGCAGCAGCCACCGCAATGGAAAAAATTGCAAACATAAAACCGGTCAGCGCCTCCGGGTGCGGACCATAGCGCCAGAAGGCAATCAAATTCAGATTGGCCGCGTTGAGCATCAGCTCAATTCCAATCAAAACCAGAATGGCGTTACGGCGCGTAAGCGCTCCGGCAAGCCCAATGGCAAAGAGCAGTGCGGCCAGCATCAGATATCCCGTCAGCGGTGTCACTCTGCACCCTCTTTCTCATGCATCGCCACAATCACCGCGCCAATCAAGGCTGAGGTCAGCAGCACCGCCACAATCTCCAGCGGCAGCACATACGGGCCCATTAACGCCTTGCCAATCTGCATCACGTTCGCCGTCGGCTCCGGCGTCGCGCCCGGTAACGCCGCGGTCGAATTCAAAATCGACCAACCCAGTACCGCGAACACTCCTGCCGCAATCAGCATGCCGCGCAGCCATGTCGGACTGAAGACCCCGCTTCCTGTCTCCTCCGCACTGCGCGTCAGCAGAATCGCAAACACCACCAGAATTGCCACGGCGCCAATGTACACAAGAATCTGCGCAAAGCCTGCAAACTGCGCGCCCAGTTCAAGAAACAACAGCGCCAGCCCTCCAAACGCCAGTGTCACCGCCAGCGCCGAGTGCACAAGGCTGCGCAGCATCATCGCCGCCAAGGCTCCACCAATCGTCAACACCGCGAAAATCCAGAAGACAATACTCATGCGCATCGCCTCCCTTCTCGCACCGCGGAGGCACAATTCACAACACGCTTCAATTCGCGGGCCACCGCGCACTTACTCGGCATAGCGGTAGCTCCTCGGTCCAAATTTCTCCCGGCGCATACCCACTCGCGCCATCACCACGTACGCAACCGCCAGAATCGTAAAGCACACTATCCAGCGCAACGGTCCAGTGCCCATGAAACGCCACAGTCCCGCCACCATCAGATTCAGCAGCGTAAGCGGCAGTGCGAACTTCCACGCAAAATTCATCAGTTGGTCCTGGCGCAGACGCGGCAGCGTTCCGCGAATCCAGATGAAGACAAAGATCGCCACCATCACTTTCGAAATAAACCAGATCCACGACGGAATGAATGTGAGGAACGACACCGGAGCGCTCCAGCCGCCGAAGAACAAGGTCGCGCCCAGCCCGGCCACGGAAAACATCGCCAGATACTCAGCCATGAAGAACATGGCAAATTTGAAGCCCGAATACTCCGTGAAGTAGCCGGCCACCAGTTCCGACTCACCTTCCGGCAAGTCGAACGGCGAACGATTCGTCTCCGCCGTCGCCGCAATCGCATACAGGATGAAGCCCAGCAGTCCCCACGGCGTAAACACATACCAGTGCGGCAGGCCCCATGTGTACTGGCTCTGCGCCTCCACAATCTTCACCAGTGAAAGCGAACCCGCCATCATCACCACGACCACGCTCGAAAGCAGCAGAATCACTTCGTAGCTGATCATCTGCGCAACTGCGCGCATCGCTCCCAGTAGCGAGTACTTGTTGCGGCTTGACCATCCAGCCATGAACACCGCAAGTTCCGACGACGCGCCCATCGCGAAATAGAACAGCAGTCCCGTATCCAGATCCACCAGTTGCATGTTGCGTCCCACGGGCAGCACCGCAAAGCCCATGAACACCGCGACCAGCAGCACAACCGGCGAGATGAAATGCACAAAATGGTCGGCGCGAAACGGAACCACATCTTCCTTGGTCAGCGCCTTGATGCCATCTGCAACTGGCTGAAAGAATCCGAACGGTCCCACGCGATTCGGACCCAGCCGGTTCTGAATGCGCGCCAGTCCCTTGCGCTCAAAAACCGTTGTAAGCGCAAAGAGCGCCGGGAAGACTGAAATAATGGCGACTACGCCCAGCAATGCCAGCACAATCGGCTGCAGCCAATCCGGTAAAAAGCCCGCAATCCAGTGCTGCAACGTGATGAAGATCTGATCCAACTTCTCAGGCATGGCTCAGGCCCCCTCCCCACTCGTTTTGGGAGTCTCGCTCTTGGCTGGCTCTGTCGGTTTGGGTGCCTCTGCCTTGAGTGCGGCTTCAGCAGTTTTTGCCGGCGCTGCGGCAGCTTGCGCCTCCGCCTGTTTCGCAGCAGCGGCTTTCGCGGCAGCAGCTTCAGCGGCAGCCTTTGCCTTCGCTTCCACCTTGGCCTTTTCTTCCGCCAGCCGTGCATCCACTTCTGAAGCTTCGGTGGGATGGATCGAATGGTAGTATTCGTTTGATTTCGCCAGCTCATGCCGGTCGAGCAGCAGGCCTCCGAACCGGTCAACGGTCGAAAGCTCAAACTCGTTATTCATCTTGATTGCTTCAAACGGGCAGACCTCTACGCAGATCTGGCAGCTCATGCACACTGACACATCAATATCGAACCGTGCCGGATAAATCTGCAGCTTGCCCACATAGTCCGGCTTCTTTTCCTTCGACTTCTCAATATAGATACACTTGGGCGGGCATTCCTTCTCGCAAATCTGGCAGGCCACGCAGCGCAATCCCGCCTCCCAGTCCGGGCCGTCGTACACCAGAAACGGAAAGACGCGCGCATTTTCAATCGTCGGAATCCTCTCCTCGGGATACTCAACGGTTGTCAGCCGCTCTTTGGAGACGAAGCTGCCGAAGAAATTCCTCGCCGTCTCTCCCATCCCCTTGATGATGCCTTCACCCAGCAATTGCGCTCCTCCAGAATGACTACCGATCGACTTCGCCCAATACAATGTCGACACTGCCGAAGATCAAAACCACGTCCGCCACGTTGTGCCCCAGGCACATGTCTTCCAGAATCGTCAGATTGATCAAACTCGGTGGCCGCACACGATACCGGTAAGGATTCGGCCCACCGTCGCTGATCAGATAAAAACCAAGCTCGCCCTTCGGTGCTTCAATGCGTCCGTAGGCTTCACCCGGCTTCGGCCTGAAGTTGCGAATCTTCGCCTTCGGGTCCATCACCGGTCCGCCCGGCACATCCTTCAGTGCCTGATTCAGAATGCTTACCGACTCGCGCATCTCCAGCATGCGCACCATGTAGCGGTCATAGATATCGCCGTGATCGCCCACCGGTACGCGGAACTGGAACCGGTCGTAAATGCCATAGTGGTCCACTTTGCGAATGTCGTAGCCCACGCCCGTACAGCGCAGCATCGGACCGCTCAAACCCGCATTCACCGCAAGCTCGGGCTTTATGACGCCCATGCCCTGCGTACGCGCCATCAGAATTTCATTACTGCGCAGGAAGCGCTCGAACTCGTCAATGAACTCAGGAATCGTCGCAACAACCTTGCGCGCCTGGTCCAGCCACGCCGCTGAAGCATCCACACGGCACCCGCCGAAGCGCATGTAATTGCACATCAGTCGCGAACCGGTCAGACCTTCAAAAAGGTCCATGATCTTCTCGCGTTCACGGAACGCATACATCAACGGCGTGCCGCTGGCGCCCATTTCCTGCAACAGAAATCCAATTGTCGAAGCATGATTTTGTATGCGCGTCAGCTCCGCCAGAATCACGCGCAGATATTCCGCGCGCTCGGGAACTTCCTGCCCAGCCAGCTTTTCCACGGCCAGCGCATACGCCCAGTTGTTTGTGAGCGAGCAGAAATAGTCCAGCCGATCCGTATACGGCATCGATGCCAGGTAGCTGGTACCCTCGGCAATCTTCTCGTGGTTGCGGTGCAGGTAGCCAAACACCGGCTTCAGCCTGATTACCCGCTCGCCGTCCAGAGCCACATCCATTCGGAACACACCGTGCGTCGAAGGATGATGCGGCCCCATCGAAAGCTCAAGCAATTCGCCTTCACCGTCCGGCTCCACATGCGGTGGGCGATTCCAGCCCTCCTGTCGGGCCATTCGCGCCTTCAATTCGCTCGTAGGTGCGCTCACTGCTCACCTCCTTGCGAAACTGCCGCCTGTTCCCTGCTTTGGTGCGCCTTTGCCCGCTCCAGAACATGGTCGTGCGCGGTCGGCTCATACTCGTAATCGTCCGGCTCCACATAATCCTTGCGCATCGGGTGATCTGTAAACTCATCCCACATCAGAATGCGCCGCAAATCCGGATGCCCCGTATACACAATGCCGTAGAGATCGAATACCTCGCGCTCCTGAAGCTCCGCCGAGCGCCACACTGGCGTGAACGATGGCATGCTCACATCGTCGGTCCGGTTTCCCGTCCGCATGCGCAGCACCACCGGCCCGTGCTTCTTTGCGATCGAGTAAAGGTGATACACCGTCTCCAGATAACCCGGCTCCACATGCTTGCGGGTCTCGTCCACTGTCTCGGTCACCGTCTCCGTCTGTCCGGGCTGGCCACCTTCCACCGCCTTCTGAACTTCACGCGTTACTTTCACTTTTTCGGTGATCTCTTTGTCCAGCCAGTCAACTCCAGTCACATTCGACAGAAAATCGAGAGCCAGTTCGGCGTCATCGCGCAGGAACTCGGCAATCGCCACGGCGTGCGTCTGCCCAATGCGCAGCGAATGCTCTGCCGCCGGCCCGGGATTCAGAACAAGCTCCACCTCGGCACCCGGAACCGCCGCCTCAATCGCCGCCTTAATTTCTTCCGCCGTCTTCAATCCCTGCTCCCTGCCTCTACCGAATCACTACCAGCGGCTGCCACACGCCCTTATTTGAGGTCGGCTCCAGATCGTGCGCACCCTGATCCGGCACTGGAAACTCACTCTGTGCATTCGCATCGAGATGGCGAGGCCGTCCTTCACCCGTCAGCACCTGTCCGTCAATCTTCTTCTGCAATGTCATGAAGGCCTGCAGCAGTGCCTCAGGCCGCGGAGGGCAACCGGGTATATGCACATCCACCGGAATGTACCGGTCGATCCCCTTCAGCACGTTGTATCCCTGTTTGAATGGCCCGCCCGAAATCGCGCACGCGCCCATCGCAATCACATACTTCGGCTCGCCCATCTGGTTGTAGAGCCGCACCACCTGCGGCGCCATCTTTTTGGTCACAGTGCCGGAGATGATCATCATGTCGGCCTGCCGCGGCGAGGGCCGAAACACCTCCGCTCCAAACCGCGCCATGTCGTAGCGCGCCATGGTTGTGGCAATCATCTCGATGGCGCAGCACGCCAGCCCAAACTGCATCGGCCACACGGAGTTGCGGCGGCCCCAGTTGTAGAGCTCCTGCAGTGACGTCACAATCACGCCCTGCTTGCCCATCTCGATTTTCAACTGTTCATCGACTGCCATTGCGCTCCACCAAAACTAAGTACATTGAACTCTTAACGATGAACGTGGGCTTAGATCGCAAATCGAACTAAGCCCAGGTCAACACTCCCTTGGCCCAGGCCCACGCAAGGCCCTCCACCAGCAGCAATACAAAAATCAGCATCGATATACATGCCGCCGCGCCCAGCCCAGTAAATGCCACGGCAAACGGCAACAAAAAGATCGCTTCAACGTCAAAAATCAGGAAGATGATCGCGTACAGGTAGTACGCAGAGCGAAATTGCACCCAGGCATCGCCTTTGGACTCAAGTCCGCACTCGTAGATCGCGTTCTTCAGCGCGTTCGGCTTTTTGGGCGAGAATGCCCAGGCCCAGAGCCAGGCCAGCCCCAGTGGGCCAAGCCCAAAGCCCAGTGCGACGATGAATAAAACTGCTAATGAAAGATATGAATTTGAGCCCATCGCCCTGTAAAAACCTACCTCACAACCCTACCAGTTTACGGCCAGCTTTGGCCAAGCACACGTGCGCTTTAGCCTCCATTCAAGCCCTCTTTTCTGCTGTTTATCCCACCTTGTGAACCATTGGCTGTGAATCGCATCACAAGCCGCTCCACCGCACAGCTTTCCTCCCGCATTGCAAAATGGTGCACCTCTCTCCGGCTCCATCCTTTGGTTGAGGACACAGTCACCCTACCTGCTGCTATCGTGTTCCAAGTCCTGCCGGGCCATGGAAGTCCGTCCTTCTGTTGGGCCCGGTTATTTGTCGGCTTATTTCCCGGAGATCACGGTTCCATGTTCAAGGCTTTACCGCGCCGCATCCTGCTGTCTGTTCTGCTCCTTGCCCTGCCGCTCGGTTTCAACTGGGCTGTGCGCGCGGCCATTCAACCGCCCGGAAAGACGGCCTCCGCCACTGCGGACAACTCCGCATCCACATCCGGAAGCCATTCCGCCGACATTCCCACTTCGCCCAACCTCCCGCCGGTCTACGGCTATTCCCTTCAAGTCCCCGTCACCGGACCCACCACGCAGTTTCACAACTCCGTCGCCGCGCGCTATAACTACGCATTCGGTAAAGACAAGCCGTTCCTTCCCTCCAACGCCACCAGCTATAACGGCCAGTTCATGAGCCCCAAGGACTTCCCCACGGCCAAATACTGCGGCCACTGCCACCAGGAGGCCTACCATCAGTGGCGCGAATCGGCTCACGGCAACAGCTTCCGCACACCCTGGTACGTGAAGAACGTCAACATGCTCATCGACACGAAGGGAGTGCAGTACTCGCGCCATTGCGAGGGATGCCACAATCCCGTCGCTCTTCTCTCCGGCGACCTGTCCCAGGGCATGCCCGTCAAGCGTCCCTTTGAAGATGAAGGCGTCACCTGCTCCACCTGCCACGCCATTCAGAAGACCACCACCATCGGCACCGGCAGTTGGGTCATGGGTTATCCGGCAGTCCTCGTCGACGAAAACGGTAACCCCATCAAGCGCCCCGTCTCTGACGCGGAAATCCTCGCGCATCTTGATCGCCACAAGGCGGCTGTCATGCGCCCGCTCTATAAAACCGCCGAGTTCTGCGCCGCCTGCCACAAGGCCGCTCTTCCGCGCGAGCTCAATAACTACAAATGGCTGCGCGCCATTCCGCTTTACGATGAGTGGCAAGGCACCAGCTTCGTCAAGCAGTCGCCGCTGCCCTTTTATCGCAAGCCTGCCGCCCTCACCTGCCAGAACTGCCACATGCTGGCCGAGCCGCTGCCCGATGGCGCGCGCGACTCCGGCGCTAAAGACGGCAAGCTCATCAGCCATCGCTGGGCCGCTGGCAACTCCCTCATCCCCGCGTATTACAACTACCCCGACCAGATGGCCAAGCTGAAGGACTTCTTCAAGAACGGTCCTGACGGCAAGGGAGTCCTGAACGTCGACATCTTCGCCCTCCAGCGCGACGACGGCCCCAGGAAGGGTGAGCTCATCTCCGCGCTCGGTAACGATCCTTTCACCCTCAACGCCGGCGAAACCCTCATCGCCGACGTCGTCGTCCAGAACAAGGGTGTCGGCCACTCGCTCGTTCCTGAGCAGCGTGACTTCTACCAGGCCTGGGTCGACTTCCAGCTCAAGGACGCCGCCACCGGCAAGATCCTCGAAGAAAGCGGCTTCATCAAGCCCGACGGCTATCTTGACCCGTCGGCGCACTCCTTCACCAACCGCCTCATCAATGACAAGGGCACGCTAAACGGCCTCCATCAGGTCTGGGATACACACGTCCTCGCCTACAACAACGCTCTGCAGTCAGGCCGCTCGCAGCTCGTGCGCTATCGCTTCCGCCTGCCCAAAAAGATGCCCGCAGCCGGCGTCACCATCTCCGCCACCGTCAAGTACCGCCGCTTCAACCAGCGGTTCATTGACTTCATCATGGACAAGAAGCACTACCCCGAGCCCATCCTCACCTTTGCCTCGCAAACCCGCACCCTCTATGCCGGTGTCAACAAACCCACCACGCCCGGCCCAAAGGACAATCCCACCTGGATTCGCTGGGTCAACTACGGCATCGGCCTGCTTGACGCGCAGCAATACAAAGCCTCCGTAGCCGCCTTCCAGCACGTAGCCGACATGCGCCCCGACTACGCCGACGCCTACACCGACATGGCCGTCGTTGAAATCGTCTGGGAACGCTACAACGACGCTAAGGTCCACCTGGCCAAAGCACTCGAGCTTCTGCCCAACGATGCACGCGCTCTCTACTACCGCGCCCTCGTTGAGCGCAACGCCGACCAGGTAGACGCCGCCATCGCCGACCTCAAATCCTGCGTCGAGCAATTCCCGCGCTTCAAAGGCGGTTGGCGCGAGCTCGGCTTCGCCTACTACCAGAAGCACGACTACCCCGCCGCACGCGACGCCTACCTGAAGATCCAAGAGGTCGATCCAGACGATCTCGGTGCGCATTACCAGCTAGCCATCCTCTACCGCCGCCTCGGCGATAAGGAGAAGTCGCAGATTGAATCCGAGAAGTTCGCTGACCAGAAGAACGACCCCACAGCCAGCGTCTATGCGCTCGAGTTTCTGTCCAAACACCCTGAAGTTGCCGCCGAATCCGTCGTCTGGCACACGCATGACATTACCGGCGACCCGGTCAAGCGGCCAACCAAGATCGAGTATCACTACATCCCCGGCGCCGGTTGATACCTGTGCGTCCGGCAACACTCCATCACAAAGGCCACGCGCATCGCGCGTGGCCTTCTTGCATTCCCGCAGATTGACAACCTCCTCCCCCGCGCAGTACACCGTCCATGCGAGTAAATCGTTTGAGGAGGCTGCATGAACTTGAATCGAATTCCCTGGTTGGTTGTCTTATTGGCGGCGCTCACCACTGCAATCGCCTCGCCCGCGCAAATTCCGGGACTCACTCCACCCAAACACTATCCATGGTCGGACAAGAGCCTCTCGCCAGACCAGCGCGCGGACATGGTCATCAAGCAGATGACCCTCGACGAAAAAATCCAGATGCTCCACGGCCTCGGCTGGCATGCCATGTTTTCGCCGGTAGAGTCAGGCCCCGGCACGCGCGCCGTCTCCGTACTCGGATTTATCTCCGGCGTTCCACGTCTCGGCATTCCAGACCTCCAAATGACTGACTCCGTCGAAGGAGTCTCCGGTGCCGGAGCCGCAGGCCGCTATGCCACTGCGTTACCTTCGGCAGAGGCTATGGCCGCCGCTTGGGACCCAAAGCTCTCCTACGAAATAGGCACGCACCTCGGCCATGAAGTTCGCGCCCTCGGTTACAACATGTCGCTCGGCTCCGGCATCAACATGATTCGCGAACCACGCGACGGCCGCACCTTCGAGTACAAAGGCGAAGACCCCGTGCTCGCCGGCACTCTCGCCGGCCAGGAGCTCAAAGCTGAAAAAGCCCTCCACCTCATCACGGACGTAAAGCACTACGCCGTCAACGATCAGGACGAAGGCCGCACCACCGTCAATTCCATCATCAGCAAGCGCGCCATGCGTGAGAGCGACCTGCTCGCCTTCCAGATCGCGCTGCACGACTCCGGCGCGGGCGCCGTCATGTGCTCTTACAATCGCGTCAACGGCACATACGCCTGCCAGAACAAATACCTGCTCACCGACGTGCTTAAAAATGACTTTGGCTTCAAGGGCTTCGTCGTCTCAGACTGGGGAGCCACAGAAAGCACCGTGCCTGCAGCCCTCGCCGGCCTCGACGTGGAAATGCCCGGTGACGATTCCTTCGGCGCGCCGCTCAAAAAGGCCGTTGAAAGCGGCCAGGTTCCCGAGTCACGACTCAATGACATGATTCACCGCGTCCTGCGCACCATGTTTGACGCAGGCATCGTCGACAATCCGCGCACACCTGAGTCACCCAACGTCATGGAAGGCTTCAAAATCGCGCAGAAGACTGAGGAGCGTGGCGCCGTTCTACTCAAAAACGCTGACAACCAGCTCCCACTCAACGCATCTTCCATCCAGTCAATCGCCGTCATCGGCGGGCACGCCGACGCGGGCGTCCTCTCCGGCGGTGGCTCTTCGCAGGTTTCGCCCGCCGGTGGCAATGCTGTTCCGCCGCCTCCGCAGGACACCAGCAATCCCCTCACTTCCTGGATATCCACCGAGGTCTATCACCGCTCCGTTCCACTTGACAGCATTCGCCACATGGCTCCCCGCGCCGAAGTGAAGTTCGATTCCGGCACCGACCCAGCCTCAGCCGCCGCGCTTGCCAAATCCTCCCAGGTCGCCATCGTCTTCGCAGTGCAGCATGAGTCGGAAGGCATGGATCTGAAATCTCTCTCACTGCCCAACAATCAGGACGCACTCATCGAAGCCGTCGCTGCCGCCAATCCGCACACCATCGTCGTGCTTGAAACGGGTGGCGCAGTTCTCATGCCCTGGATCGACAAGGTCAGCGGCGTCGTTGAAGCCTGGTATCCCGGTATCCGCGGCGCGCAGGCCGTCGCAAATATTCTCTTTGGCAACGTGAACCCATCCGGCCATCTGCCGCTCACATTCCCCGTGAGTGAAGCGGACTTACCCCATCCGGTCCACGTCGATCCGCCCAAGGCTGACGCCGCGCACCCCATCCCCACGCTCCCCGGATTCCCCATGCCCATCTCCATGATGATGGTCCAGAGCCCCGACTTCGACGTGCATTATGACGAAGGCCTCAAAGTCGGCTACAAGTGGTACGACGCCGAAAAGAAGCCCGTGCTCTTCCCCTTCGGCTTCGGCCTCTCTTACACCACCTTCGCCTTCTCCGGCCTCACCGTTACACCGGGCGAAACCACCACCGTCACCTTCACCGTCAAAAACACAGGCGCGCGCGCCGGTATTGAAACCGCACAGATCTACGCATCGCTTCCGGCTGCCGCGGAGGAACCACCCAACCGCCTCGTCGGCTGGGCCAAGGTCGATCTCGCTCCCGGTGAATCCAAACAGGTCTCCGTACCCGTCGCGCAGGACCGCCTCAAGATCTATGACGAAGCCTCCGACAGTTGGAAACTCGTCCCTGGCAGTTACGTTCTCCACGTCGGCGCTTCATCGCGTGATCTGCCACTGTCGCACACCATCACCTTCTGAAAGTGAACGTCAATGTGTGGGAGAGTGCTCTCCACTCTCCCACATTTCCAATGGAAGTGGATGGAGCGTACCCTCTTTCGTGCCAATGGGAAAATTGTTAAATGTCGGCCATAGGCCGCGGCAAAGTTCAGACGAATCAGAACCCATGGGACGCTCAATCAAAGACGCTACTTACCCGATACCTTAGCAGTCGTTTCCGGATTCGGAGTCACGTTCTTTGCCGGTACAACAGGCTGGCAATCTCGGATGTTCTTTTACGGAAATGACAATCATCGTCATAGGCATGTCGGTGCAAACAGCGGCCAGACGGCTACTCAGTCGTACAAAGGCACGCTATCCTCGGTATTCGCTATGATCACTTTTCCGCGAACTGCGGCGGCTTTCTGCGCGGGAGGGATAGAGGGATTCTCGGCGATAGCTCTTTCCGTTGAAGGAAAGCACAGCCTCGTAGCCCGACAAAATGCCCCCTCCTTGCACGACCACGCCAATATCCGGATGGCCATGACTCATAGAATGCAACAGTCTAATGGGGAGTTGAACGATGGTCACCCTGCCGATAACTTTAAAAGATGCCCCGAAAGGCTCCAGTATCAGCATCGTACATCCGCCACTGCCGCACCAACCCTGCCCTGAGACATAGACAATAACCTCCTCGCTATTTCCGTCATCGCTTTTCACACTTGAGGCAGTGATCCTCGTGGTCGTATCAGGAGCGATCTTTCCGCCGACCGGTGCTCAACGTGATAGATGCCTACACACGGGAGAGCCTGGCGATGGAAGTGGACACGAGCTTCGCAGGTCTGCGCCTGACGCGCGTGCTCGACGAGATCATCGCCGAACGCGGTCTGCCTCAGGCGATTCGCTGGGATAATGGTCCGGAGCTGACCAGTCGGCACTTTCTCGCGTGGAAACTGGAACGGAAGATCAACCTGATTCATGTCCGCCGGGCAGACCAACACAGAACGGCTATGTAGAGAGCTTCAACGGAAAGCTGCGCGAGAGTGTCTGCGCATCAATGGTTCCAGAATCTGTTCGAAGCCAGCGCATAATCACCGCTTGGCGCCAGGATTACAACAAATGCCGGCCGCATAGCAGCCTGAACTATCTGACGCCGGCGGAGTTCGCGGCAAAAGCAAGCCGTGGAAAAGACGCGGACTCCGTCCGCTTGAAAAACGATACTACCGTTTTTCACTTTCCCACCGCTACGGCTGCGGCTGGCTGAGTTGTATTATCAACGTGCGGAAAACCTTATCGATCGTGTTCGGATTTCCGTGTATACCATATTTTCCCAAGTTGTACGAAGCTGCTGTTGCTTGCAGGAGTTGAGGCGGAGTAAACGAGAAAGCATTCGACAAATAGTTCATATTTGAAGACAGCATGTTCGCCGCGTAGTTGGCGGCGAAAGGTACGCTAAATGCTTGTGCTGGCGAAACTCCTTGCTGATTGGTCAATTGGAATACCCCCATTCCAGGCCCCGGCCCGCCCCCTTTCAATACTTCTTGGACATTTTGGAAATCGGTTTCCCTCATACCAACCGCAGCTAGAAGGGCTGGGCTTATATTGTTCGAGGACGCCGCTCCAGACAGCACTGGCCAACTAGCATAAGCTCTCGCAACCCCTCGAGCAGTTTTTCCCGCACCTTGAAGAGCCGCTGAACAACCCGCGCCCGGAATGAATTGGATATTTTGGCTAACATCACTCGGGAAAGTGCTTAAAGTGTTTCCATTGTCGCCGCCATCGCTCACAGTCACGGTTGTAGAAGGATTGTCGATCCATTGTCCGCCGGTACTGTTGCACTCACCTGTACCGTCACTTGTGAAGTCGTAGTCGGACGGGTCGGAGTCGTTTTCTACCGTATCTCCTTGCCCACCATAGAAACAATACAACCCCGTCGGATCGACAAACTTTAATGGATTGTTGAGGGCGTAGCTGTAGAGATTGAGGCTCTGCGGGTTGGTCGGATCAGCGTAATAAAGCCCTGACGGATCCGGGCTCATGAACCTTCCCATACTTGACCCGTAATATCTTGCCCCGAAGTAGTCGAGCCCTGATTCGGCGTCTCGTTCTTTGCCGGCGAAGCAGGATGGCACTGTGGCTGGCCTCCATGTTCAAGTTCGGCAATTGCAGCCGATACAACATCGGAAGCGATTCCGTTTGCCCCCGTTATTGGACCAACTTTTGCAGCAAATCAATTTGGTCCTGTGTTCCAAGCACAACCAGTACATCGTCGGTGTAGAGTTTCGAGTCCTCCTTCGGGTGCAGATCAAAGGAGCCGTCAGATTTTCGAATGGCTAATATCAATGCACCGGACGTGTTTGTGATGTCCACTTCTGCAATGCTCTTTCGATTCAGCGGAGATCCCGCGGGAATAGTGATTTGAAACAGTCTGAAATCGAGAAGCCCGCCGTGCGTCACCAGGTCGAGAAAGTCGATAGCCACCGGCCGCGTTGCCATGGCCGCCATCCGAACGCCTGAAATGAAATAGGGCGAAATTACCCGGTTGGCACCGGCCATGGTCAGCTTCTTCTCGGTATCTTTAAGGCTCGCCCTGGCCACAATGTTGAGACTCGAATTGAGCTGGCGCGCCGAGAGTGTGACATAGACATTGGTTACGTCAGAATCTGAACAGGCTATAAGACCTTTGGCGAATTGAATACCCGCGGCCATCAAAACGGCATCGTCGGTGGCATCGCCAATTAGAACCGGAACGCCCTTCGCCTCGAGTTCATCAAGAGATTCTTTTTTGGGGTCTATCACAACGAAGGGAATCTGCGAAGTCTCAAAGACCTGCGCCACCTGATGGCCCACTCTGCCAAAACCGCTGATGACGTAATGATCCTTCATCTCCTTGATCTTTCTATCCATGTTTCTCCTCTTGCGATAACCGGTCATCTCGCCTTCAATAATGATCTCCATCACCCGTCCGGCTGCGTAAATCGCGCTTCCCACACCACCCACAATAATGAACATGGTGAATATCTTTCCCGCCGGCGAAAGAGGATGGACTTCCTGAAATCCAACGGTGAAGAGGGTGATAACGACCATGTAGATCGAATCCAGGAGAGTCCACTTCTCGATAAACGTGTATCCCAGGATTCCGACCACAACAACAATGGCGAGAAACAGCATTGCCGGGAAGAGTCTTCGAAAAGGGTGGCTCATATCATGTCCGTTCCAGACGGGTGATCCACATCAGGAATCTATTCCCCAACACGATACATGGTCGGCCGGAGGCGCACCTCTTCCTCTGCCATACATCAGCTGCCACGATCTTGAGCCACGTTCTTGCGCAGTCTCATCGCGCAGGGGTGTGAACCACAACTCTCCTGCGAGCAAAAAGCTGCATGCAATGCCACCGCCAGTGCAGAACGTCCATCCCTCGCCTCGCGGTATCCGTAGGGTCCACTCTTGTCGGTCAGAAAATCTCTCGTGCGCACCCGCACATTCCGCGCTGGCCGCCAAATCACTTCGCCGGCTTTTCTTTCATCCTGAACGCGAGTTCTCCGCCCGCCATGATCTGCGCGTACGTAATTGTTGCGTTGGTAATCCGCTTCCCGTTGTAGGTCACTGCATCAAACTGCCACCTGCCCCTTTCCGCCCCGGTGGCCGTAATGTGCAGGCTCTTCCCGTTCCGCAGCCGCAATCGAATGTCGTCGAAACGCGGCGCTCCCAACGTGTAGACCGGAACACCAGGGCAGATTTGATAGAAGCCCATCGCGCTCAGCACGTACCAGGCGCTCATCTGTCCGGCATCGTCGTTTCCAGCCAGTCCGTCTGGCGCATCTTTGTATTGCGAGTCCAGAATGCTGCGCACCTCGGCCTGCGTCTTATCTAGATGACCGGCTGCGGCAAACAAAAAGGCGATGTGGTGCCCCGGTTCATTGCCGTGATCGTCATAGCCCTTGGAAAAGAACTCATCTAGGCGCGCGGTAAACTTTTCCGCTCCACCCATCGCCTTAATCAGTCCCGGCACGTCCTGCGGCACAAAGAATGTGTATTGCCAGGGCGTCCCCTCCGTTATCCAGGGCACATGCCTGGTCGGGTCAAACGGAGTCACCCACCTTCCGTTTTCGTAGCGACCCCTCACAAACCCTGACTTGGCGTCAAAAACATTGCGCCAGTTCTCGCCTCGCTGGCTGAACATCTTCGCATCGTCCCCATGACCAAGGGATGCGGCCAGCCTTCCAATCATCGCGTCGTCGTACGCGTACTCCAGCGTTCGAGATACCTGCTCATCCTTGTGAAACGCCTCCGGTACGTGATCCTCCAGAGGAATATATCCATAGCGCAGGTAAGACGTGAGCCCCCGCCTTCCCTTTCCATCGATATATTCGCTGCGCGTCGCCGGAATCTCCAGCGCGTTCTTTCGAATCAGTCTGTACGCACTCGTCATATCAAAGTTGCGGATGCCTTTGCTCCAGGCGTCCGCAATCATCACCGCCGCGTGATCGCCCACCATCTCTGACGTATAACTATCCCACGCCGGAAAAATCGGCAGAAAGCCGCCCTGTTCGCCCTTGCTCACAATCGACTGGAGCATCTCTCCCTCCAGTTTCGGATCAAGGATCGTCAGCAACGGAGCCTGCGCGCGAAAAATATCCCACACAGAGAAGTCGCCATACTGCGTCGCGCCATCGACGGTGTGCTCCACCTCGCCGTGATCGTCAAAGCGCGGATAGCTCCCGTCCTCATCGCTGTACGTGCGCGGCTGCAGCAGAGCGTGGTACAGCGCCGTGTAAAAGACCGCCCGCGCCGCATCGTCTCCGCCAATCTCAATCTGGCTGAGCCGTTCATGCCAGGCACTGCGCGCCTGCTTCTCAACGCGCGCAAAGTCCCAGTCCGGAATCTCGGCTTCCAGGTTCTTCCGCGCCTCCGCCAATGAAACAAACGACGTACCCACCCGGAACGTGAAGACATCTCCACGCTTCGCCGCGCCAAAGTGAAGGTAAATTCCGAATCCCGGCCGTGGTGCCGCCTTCGGTTCCGTGATTGCCGCCGCGGATGCGCCTCCTGTCGAGGTCATCATCTTCGCCTGAACAATCACCTTGGGCGGCGCGCCATCCCCTACCTGCTTTGCCTTGCCCGGCGTTTGCTCGTCGCCCACATAAGCGCCGTAGGAGCTCGCCGCGCGGTCAAACTTCACCACGTACCACGCGCTGAAGCCCGCCGGCTGCCCCGATTCGGCATACTCACGTCGTATCGGCACCTCTGCAGTCACTTCGCGCCGGGAAGCATCCACCTCAACCCAGCCCTCTCCCGCTCGCGCATTGTTCTCCAGAACAACCCAGGCATCCGGCGTGTCGTGCAGAATGTGGAAGCGCAAAATGCCCGCGCGCCGCGTCCCTGTCACCTCCACGGATGCGTTCGCATCCTTCAGGTCAACGCTGTACTCATACGGCGTGGCTCGCTCGCTGCTACGGTCGAACGTGGAAGAGCGTGCGACTGCACCCGTGTGAAGAGTCCCAGAACCAGGCATCAACGTGATCGAGCCGTAGTCCGGCACGCAACTGCCGCTCAGAAAGTGCGATGCCCTGATTCCCTGAATGCGCTCATCGTCAAAATAGTAAGGCGCAATACACTTCGTCTCTCCGGCACGGGTTTGCGGAGTCCAGCTGATCATGCCGAAAGGCATACCCACGGCTGGATAGGTCTGGCCCTCCTTCGATGTCCCGTCCAATGGATGAACCAGGTCTTCAACAGGTTGCTGCGCATATGCTGAAAGTCAAACCAGGAGCAACACAAGCAACAAAGGTCTATTCACAGTCGTCATCCAATGGGATCCTTCGATAGTGGGTAGGGCGGCCTTTCCCCTGACCATGCTAACCCTGCCGCAAACTTGGTTGCCCCGTTATTGCGCAGTCTCATCAGGCAAAGGCGGAAAGCACTAACCTCCCGCGTACAAAGAACGAGCCTCTGCCCCACAGCGTGGCTGAATGGAGTGCCCTCTCCGCAGGCGGGCTGGGAGCGCACACCTCCCACTCGCCCAACAAATTTACTTCAATGTCGGTGCTACATTCTTGATCAGCTTCATCTCGCAAGGGTGAGACACACAAATCGTTACTCCCCCAATTTCGCCCCAGGCGAATAGTCTGAATCTATGGGCTTTGGTCCAGAATTGGCCCGTCGGTTCCACATCCCCCGCCATTGGAAATGACTGATCGCGGTTCGGTCACCCCGCCTTGAAGTGCGCTCACACCCATATGCATTAGCACAGATGCTCATACCTCAGCCACCATTTCCAGTTCATAAGAATCGTGGCCCTTCTTTTTTTTCTCCTGCCTCGAACCTTTTACGCCCGGTGAACGAATATGCAGGTAGAGGCTTTAAGTGACTGACGACCGCGACCTCTGGAAACGAATTTGCGATGGCGACACCGCTGCATTTAACGATCTCTATCGCGATCTTGCACCGCGCATCTACGCCTTCGTTCGCCGCACGACGGGCAACACGCACGCCGCCGAAGATGTTGTGCAGGAAACTTTTACGGAGTTCTGGAAGCGGCTTGATCGATATAACCCCGAAACAGGTAGTTTGCGCTCGTGGCTCTTCGGCATAGCCAGAAAGCGGGCAGCCGATTGGTGGCGCAAACAGAATGCCTATGAGCCGGAGTTGGACGAACCGGTCGCTGCCGTTCAGATTGAATTGTCTTCCCTGCTCAACGAGGCAATGGCACAACTCGCGCGACCTCAACGCCAGCTTCTCTGGCTTCGCGAAGTCGAGGGGCAGTCCTATGAAGAGCTCGCTGTGATTTTTGAAATACCCCTAGGCACGGTGCGTTCGCGACTTTTCGCTGCGCGCGAGGCATTTAGAAACATCTGGCTTAGTGAACCGCGCGAACAGGAGGTCCCGCATGAAGTGCAGTGAAGCAGCAGAGTACGTTTCCGCCCTTTGCGACGGCGCAACCATTCCTTCCATGGCAGCTGAACACATTAGCTCGTGCCAAACCTGCCGCGATCTCCTCCGAGACTACGCCATCATCGGCGCAGAAATGCGCCGCATCGCCAGTCTCGAAATTGGAGCAGCGCCTGTGAAGGTATTCCTAACTTGGCAAACAGGTTTCTTCGCCAGTCTCTGGCAGAAAGGACGCAAGACCATTCGAATCTCTCGCCTCGCATTCGCTGCACTTGTCTGTGCCGTCGTTGTTCTGGGGTCCGGCTGGGTGCGGCAAAGTGTCCGCGCGAGCTCCAACGGATCAGTCTTGCTCCTTCAACTGAACTCAGAACACGGCCCCCACAGCTTCTGCACTATCTCCGCCGTTGACAAAACACTCGATAAGTGTGGAGGCGAGGCGTTCTTCAAATCCGGCAACTTCCTTTGGAGCGTTCAGATTATTTCCAAGCACGGAGACCGAGCCACTCTCGCTGTGAAAGCTGCCGTCAAACCACGGGGTGCCGGCATGGATGATGAGCTCGACAACATGCCCCAGCAACAATATGAGTTATCACCCTCCGAACCACTCACCATTCCTGTCGATAGTCTGGGTAAACTCACACTCACCGGCCAGTGGATCGACCATGTCCCTGCCGTCGCAATGGGCCCGCTTGGCCAGAACCAGAGTCTCGATCCCGGCCCCACGGAGTTTCGCTTCCTGTCACCCGTTCTCTTGCGAGACAACAAACTCGTTGGCAATCTTGAGGGAATGAGCACCACTCTGGTCCGTCCCGACGCAGTAGTCGATCTCTTCATAAAGGGTGCGGGCCACTTTGATTTGAGCCTCTCCCCTATGCCGGGCGCGATAGAAGGCAAAGTGGATTTCAATAGAATCTCCTTCAACATCAATGGGCAGTCGTTCGCCTTCATCACCGGCGCACCTATCTCGCGTAGCAAAACCGTCTGGGTCCTCTTTAATTCCAACCCTCCCGCTGGCAGATCCCCCGCAACCACCTATCTGGGACAAATGGAAATTGGCGGGCTCTTTCCCGGCACTGAATGAAGGTGAAATTACCGCAGGTGGGAGGGGACCATACTCTTCCCTCTCACCTGGTCAACTCCGCCACAACCTTGTGTGCCCCCAACCTGAACGCTCAGCCTTCGGAGTGGCGAAGGCGGGCTCTCGCTGTGCCAGAGCAAAAACGGGCAAATTTGGGCAAATTTCACTAGTCTGCGGCCGCCCGCAATTGCTTTTGGCCGCAATACACTTCCATATCCGCACGCCAACCGCCAGTCAAACCTGCGAGTTTTCTCCCCCAACCGCTTCGCCGGTTGAATCGGTGGCAAATCTCACGCCGGAATCCGGCAATACGACCAGAAAATCCTCCGAATATATGCTCCAGATTCCCGTTCTCAACCCCCGCTCTGTTCTTCCCTGTTCCCTTTCCTGTCTTTCCTGCGCTACACTTCGTTCCTCAAACACTCCGCAGGGAGAAGCTCGATGA
Organism: uncultured Acidobacteriaceae bacterium; assembly: GCA_963814335.1. GTDB lineage: Bacteria > Acidobacteriota > Terriglobia > Terriglobales > Acidobacteriaceae > Telmatobacter. Next base: position 1,102,708 of record CAWFCO010000006.1, read on the forward strand.
AGATCAACGACACAATTTCTCAGGTGCTAAGGCGCAAGGATAATTCCCGCATTCTTTCCGTAACTCCTGACCAGACGGTCTATGAAGCTCTCGAGCTCATGTCCAAACACGATATCGGCGCGCTGCTCGTCCTCTCTGACGGCAAACTCGTCGGCATCCTCTCCGAGCGCGATTACGCGCGCAAAGGCATCCTCTCCGGCCTCCACTCGCAGCAGACAAAGGTAAGCGACCTGATGTCCAGCCCCGTCATCTCCGTCTCTCCCTGCCACACCGTCGACGAATGCCTCGCCATGATGACGCAGCACGACTTCCGTCATCTCCCTGTCCTCGAGAATGACCAGCTAAAAGGCGTCGTTTCCATCGGCGACCTGGTCAAATGGGTCATCTCCGGCCAGGAGCATGCCATCCAATCCCTTGAGGGCTATATCACCGGCGCCTATCCCGCCTGAGCAGTTGCGAAAACTGCACAAGCCACGGCCCTTAGCCGATCTCCGTTGCCGCGCTCCCTGGCGCGGCAATGCCATATTTGCGATCAAGGAAATCCTGCAACGCCTTCGGTAGTTCGGGCACAAGTTCCTGCCATGTAAGTACGCTGAGCCGCGTTCGCAGCTCCGCGCTCTTCACCGCCGCCATCACGCGGAACCACTGCTCGCGCAGGTCCGGCCTTCGCTCATCAAGCAGTACGCAGAACCGGGCGCCCGTCGCATGTGCCGCCAGCACATTGCGAATCAGCTGATACCCCGCATAACCCGGTTCAAACGGCTCCGCGGCGCGCGCCTCTGCCACAAGGGACGCCTGAAACTCTCGCGCCGCATCCTCGTCGCCCTCCTCTTCCCACTCCTGCGTGTAATCCTCTGCGAATTCAACAGCCGAACGACGACGCGTCGTCCTGATCTCCAGACGCGGCAACTCCTCTGCTTCGAACACCTCCGCGAAGTCCCGATAGGCCTCCACCACTGCCGTCGCGCGTGTCTGAAAATCCGCCTCTGTGAGCTTGGCCTCCACCAGCAGCCCGCCCCAGCGCATGTCCACTTCAGTGCGATCAAATCGCCCGTTCGCCAGGGGCACACGCGCCTTCCAGCCAAATTCCGGCAACGCATCGCCTTCCACGGCGAGCATCGAACGTACCCCGGTTGAAGCCGTAACTTCCTGCGCGCAAAACACATTCATCAGCAGGGCATCTGAACTCACTGAAGAATCGAGCTCGCGCCACTTGCGGCCCGATTCCGGCTTCGGCAGCAAACGCCCCTGCGTGTGCACTTTACGGAAGCGTTTCTCCCAGTCTGGTCTTGCGGCAATTTCTGCAAACGCGGCATCGAAGAAATTGCCATGGCGGCCGCCTTCAGGCGCATACACCACCACCGGATCGGAGCCGTAGCTTTCCACATGTGGCAGCCCCTGCGCCCAGGCCCGGTTGCGCGCCGCCAGCTCGCTCCGCAACGCGCCGGCCCATCCATTTCCAGCACTCACCATATCCAGCCAGATTACGACCTTCAATCACTCAGGATATGCCTCCACCAGAAGATGGAGCGCCATGAGCAACCACGCATGAGAAAATGAACATCGCGATGCGGTGTACATCCTTTACTTCCCTGTTTTGCTGTGCACTTTTTGTCTCATCTGTAACCGCCATGTCGGCACAAACGCCAGCGGGCGATAAGGATGCTGCCGCCGGCGCCGTGTTGTTCCATGACACAGGCTGCGCCCATTGCCACGGCACAGATCTGGCGGGGACCAAGAAAGGCCCTTCGCTGATTGGCATTCAGAATGACAAGAAATGGCCACCGGAAAAGATACGCGATCAGATCCTGAATGGAGGCGAAAAGATGCCGCCCTTTGCCGATTCGCTCAGCGACGATGAAATCGCCCAGGTTATCGCCTTCCTGCGCTCCAGAACTCCATCAAATGACAGCGTTGCGAGCTCCGGCGCCAGAAAGTAAGCGCTGGTCCATAGCCTGTCAGGTGGCAGCGGACCACCTTTGAATCTCATTCCGCCTGCCAGGAAACGCCCGTCAGATCGGTGGCAATCTCCCACAGAATGCAGGCGACCTCCAGATCTGAGAGTGAGGGCGGGCGCTCTGCCTCTCCCGGCATGCCAAACAACTCAAAAGGACCCCGCGGACCGTAGTAGCCGGCCAGGTTCGCCTTGGGAGAGGTTGCCGCAAACAGAATCGGCAATGCTCCCTGTGCTGCCGTCTGGCTGAACAATCGGCCCACGGTTTGATGAAGCAGGTTGGCCCCACTCCACATTCCCGGGCCGTTTAGAACAATGCCGGTGCGAGCATATCCAGGGTGCACTGCATTGCTCTGTATACGCCAGCAATTCACGTCACTTCTGCGCTGTAATTCCAGCGAAAACAGAACCAGAGCCGCGGAAGCCTGCGCATAACCGCGCCACGGCCTATACCCTTTATTTTGTTGCAGATCTTCGAAATCAATTGCACCCCGCCGGCTCAGCAAACTGCTCACCTGAACCACGCGCGGCAATCGGCTCTGGCGCAGCAGGGACATCAGCTGTGCAGTAAGTGCGAAGTGCCCTAGAAAATTCACGCCAAATTGCAGTTCGAAACCGTCCGCAGTCGTCTCTCGCCGCCGCGGAGCCATTACACCGGCATTGTTGATGAGCAGATCGACGGGGCGATTCATCTCCTGCAACTTGCCGACGAAGTCGGAGATCGATCTGAGATTTGCGAGATCTAACTTCTCAAAACGCACCACTCCCGCCGGTGCATGCGCGCGAATATGCTTGGTGGCGTCGCGGCCGAAGTTCGCGTCAATATCGGCAAGCAACACGTCCGCGCCCGCACGTGCCAACGCCAGGGCGGTCTCAAGCCCCAGGCCTGAACAAGCGCCCGTGATGACCGCGAGCTTGCCGACCTGTGGAGGAATATCCGCCACCGTCCAAGGTGCCAGAGCGACTTGTCGACGGAGTGCGATTGCGCTTTCCCCCGCGTTCTAGGCCTGATATGTGCACACTCGACGGTATCTTTCGATACAACGTCACAGTATGAAATCCTGCTTGCAAATAACGCCACTCGAGCGGACTGCTGCGAAGCCCCTTCCGAATGCGTGATATTTAGCGCCGAACTAAACCTCTACCGGCACATTTATCACGCCTTCTAGGCCAAAAACGCTTCTGTACCGCTCAATCTCTTTGGCTGGTCCCAACGCCTTACTGAAGTTGTCGGAGAGCTTCACTGCTGGCCGTCCATCTACGTCACTCAATTTGCATACCAGACTGACCGGATGAAAACTCTCGTCACCTCGCGGATTGCAGTTACGAAAGTCGTTGGTGAGGTAGGTTCCCCAACCGGCGCTAAAGCGGATACGCCGTTCCGGTATCCATTTGTTCCCATCTAGAAAGTCGTGCGCGCTGCGAAAGTCCGCGGGGGAGGTTCCTTCCCGCATAGTACCCCCAAAATAGGCATGGAGGCCAAGAATACTGTCCACGTCCAGTGCATCCGACGCAATCAGGCGCTTCTTGCGCGGATCAAGGCCGCGACTCTCGATCCAGGTAATGTACTCATCGCCGGCAACGTATGGGTCTTTGCTATCGATACGTTGGCCGGTCCAATTGGCCACCCAGTCCGGCGCATTGCGGAAAAACTGTGTGGTGCCAAACGTATCGGGAAGCAGAATGAGCAGCTCTCCCTGATATGTCTGCTGCCAAAGCTCCAGAAGTCTGTACTGCGCCGACTTCAATTCTTCGTCTGTATCCGCCATAGCGGCCAGGGCCATGGGCAACTCGTGCGCATTGGTGCCGATAGCCTCAAGATCATGTTTGTAGGCAAGGTAGGTATTCGAGCTGCCGGTGAAACTTGAGCCAAGTACATCACTCATCGCTTTCACCACGTACTCCTGCCAAAGAAAGCTGTGGCGGCGCCGGGTACCGAAGTCGCTGAGGCTTAAACCCGGCACTCCTTGAAGCCGCTCCATCTTTTCCCAAAGCCGCGTTTTGGCGCGCGCGTACAGTATGTCAAGTTCCAGCTCGGTTAGCGCCTTCAGGCTCGCACGTGTTTTCAGCTCATCAATAACCGAAAGCGCATAAATCTCCCAGAGCGTAGTCTCCGTCCACAAACCTTCAAAGCGCAGCGCAATCTGGCCATCTTCCACGGCAAGTTCAAAGTCGGAGAGTTTGAAGTCGTTCTCCAGCCATTCCATGAATCCAGGCTCGAAGATGCCGCGTTTGCCGTAAAACGTGTTGCCGGCAAGCCAGATCAGCTCGGACTTGTGAAACTTAAGCCGTTGCGTCGCCAGCAACTGCTCGCGCAGTTGGTCCAGATCGACAATGGACCCAAGCGGAACAGATGCGGTGCGATTGGATACAGTAAAGGTTGCGCGTGTGTTAGGAAAATGCTTCCAGATGAACTGCAGCATGAGCAGCTTGTAAAAGTCAGTGTCCAGAAGCGACCGCGTGATTGGATCGAGTTCCCAGTTATGGTCGTGCGCGCGCCGCGCCAGGTTCACAATCACTGGATCACCATTCCTAAATTGATGCGCGGCAACTTCGCCAGGTTACGCGGAATCATCATTCTGATGCGAAAGTAAAGCGTCCCCTTCGTTTTGTCGATGCAAAAGGTCCACGCAGGTCATCGTTCAATTACGGCGGCGAGTCCGGCGCGAGTGGACTCTGCGAGCAGCGGCATCGCGCCAGACTGCGAAGCAACCCAGGAACCCCAGCGGTTCCCCGCCTCGTTGAGCGTGTCAAGGCCGGCTCCACGCAACATGTAGTGCGCAATTGCTGCAGTGAACGCGTCCCCTGCGCCAACGGTGTCTGCAACGCGAGCGGCCACGCCTGAATGCTCGTGCCACTCTTCCCGCGTGACGAGCACACTTCCGTGCGCTCCGCGCGTGATCGCAACCATCTGCAAAGTTGGAAACTCCGAGAGCAGCCGTTCGGCATCCGTGCGAAGATTCCTTGCTTCCACATTCTCTTCCGCCGGTAGGCCCAGCAGAGAAAGTACCTGTGGAACTTCCGCATCATTCAATTTCGCAACAGTGGCCAGCTCGAGCGATTCCTGAATCACTTCGCCGGAGAAAAACGGCGCGCGCAAGTTTACATCGAAGATGCGCACGCAACTTGAAGGCGCCTGAGCCGCGAGTGTCTGGATGGTCTGGCGGGAATCAAGTCCGCGCTGTGCCAGCGTGCCGAAGCAGAGTGCGTCCGCTCGTTCGGCCAGCCTTACCCAGTCATCTGTGAGTTCAAGAAAGTCCCATGCAGCTGGCTGATGAATTACATACTCGGGCTGACCATCGTGAAGTTCCACAGTGACGAGCCCGGTCTCATGCTTCGGGTCCACCTGCAGGAAACTCGTGTCCACCGGGAACGGGTCAAGCATGTCGACCGCTTTGCGCCCCCTGTCATCGCGGCCAATACGGCTCAGAATTGCCGCGTGATTGCCAAGGCGTCCTGCCATTACGGCAAAGTTTGCAGGAGCGCCGCCAAGCTGCTCACCGGATGGCAATGCGTCCCAAAGCAATTCGCCAAGCCCAAGAATCAAATGCGGTTCCGTCACCGTCGTGCTCCGCCCATACGGGAATACTTCAATCGCAATTTCGACAATGCCATTTGCCGCCGAAACAACGTCGAATTGTCCAGCAGACAGCTTTGATGGTCCGGCCTCTCTTCGTCAATAGGTGAACGATCAATATTCACACTCTCGTAGCCTGGTCAGGTACGAGTTCCCAGCCATCGCCAGATGGAGCAGTCTTCGTAGTCTTCGGAGGTGTATTCTCCTTCGGGCTGATTGATCATGATGCGCTGGTCGGCAAGTGTGTCGGCTCGTGAACGCTTCACCGGGCCGAGAAATAACCGCTGCATTCCTCGTTGCGCGGCGATGCTGTGCTCCTGCTCGTAATTCACATAGAGCAGGTCAAGCTGACCGGAACGATCGGAAAAAGCAGTTGCTATGTTGCGCACGAAGCGCCTCATGACCGGCGCGCCAAATGGATTGAATAGAAACGCAAGGCACGGTCCAGGAGGAAATTGGAATGATGCTGCGTCGCCTGAGTAAAGCCGGATGTGAGCAATTGCGCGTCCCGACTTGCGCCAGTAACCGAGATTTTTACGTGCAATGCGCAACAGCTTCGGATTTAATTCAATGCCGAGCACAGAGCGAAATGGAAGCTCTGAGGCCAGCAGCATAGCTCTGCCCATGCCCGCACCAATGTCGACGAAGGTGAATTCCTCGATGGGAGCGATAGGCTTTGTGCGCTGCCAGCGTTTAATGAGCGCATGAAAGACGGATGGCGCAACCCCAAAGTAAGCAGTAGCGTGACGATCATGGCGATGACCGCTCTTCAGGTAGCGGCCTGCGACAAGGCCACTGGTGCGGACACCGAATTCCTTGTCAAAAGGATGCTGGGTAAGGCCCGTGCCAAGAGAAAGGCCGGGAAGACGGCGCTTGCTCGTGTTTGGGCGGCCTTTACGGTTTGCAGTCACGTTTGCAAGGTAGCATGCAACGCGGCAGCGCGCATTAGCGCTGCTCTCGTCTTTACGCAGACTTCATCAGCCAGTAGTCGAAACCGTCAACAATCGCCATCAGCGCAGCCTGGTTCAAATCGCTGCTTACACCCGCGGTCGTCCACGGTTCGTGCCCTTCCGCATGAAAGCTGACAGTTACGCGCACATATGCAGCCGTATCGTGCGCGGAGACGTCAATAGCCGTCACACTGAAGCGACCCAGAAACATCTTTGCAATCGCGGGATGCCACTTCTCCAATTCCTTGCGCATGGCCTTGGTAAGCGCATCCACCGGCCCGGCGCCCTCCGCGCGGGTGGTCACCAGATTGTCATCGCCAATCGCCAGAAGCATTGAAGCCTGTACGTACCGGTTATGCGTTTCATCAGACTCGTCGATCACGCGCCAGCTTCGAATGCTGAAGTGATTCATCAAAGTGCCGAGCACGCGCATACAGGCCAGGCGGAATGAGATCTCACTTGCGGTAAAACCACCGCCTTCAATCATGGACTGGTTTGTATCCATCAACTGCTGGGCCTGCGCGTTGTTCAGCGGGACTCCCAACATCTCAGAGAGCAGTACGATGTTGGCGCGGCCCGATTGAGCATTCACGCCGATAACGGGATTTGCACCCACCAGTGCGGGATCACACCAGAGATAGGCTCCAGGGTTCTTACGCTCGCTGCTGCCGTGCATGCCGGCCCATGTGCCGAAGGCACCCGTGCCAACAATTGGCACTCCATGAGGTACTTCGAGTCCGAAAGCTGCATAGGCCGAATGTGCAAGAGCGGTAAGTCCCTTGAGTGATTCGTCGGGAACGAATTCGGCTTCGCCACGCAGTTGCATGCTTCCGGCAACAGTGGTGAGGTTCACATTGCCGCAACGCTCGCCCGTGCCCAGCAGCGTTCCCTGCACCTGAATAGCCCCGGCAAGAATGGCCGCGCGCGTGTTCGCCACGCCAAGACCGCGATCCTTATGTCCATGAAATCCGAATTGACCCGCCGGGAACTGTGTGCGTAACCGCGTGATGACAGCGGCCACCTCTTCCGGATTGGCACCACCTGTCGTGTCGCAGATAACGATCCGGCTGGTATGCTGCTCCACGCACTGCGCCACCAGTTGGTCGAAGTACCCGAGGCTTTGCGCGGCGAAATCCGGATCGCACGGTACTCCATTTTCGCGGCGGCTGCAATTGGCGTCCATGGCGTGTTCCAGATCTACGATGACTTCAAGGCCATGGTCCTGCAGGCATGTAATGGTTTCACGCGCCATCAGCAGGTTTTCTTCCGGCGTGGTCTCGAGCGACATCTTCACATCAAGCAGGCGCGACTTGACCACGACGACGGCAACAGGGATTTGCGCCTTGCGCTCAAGGATGAACTGCACATCCGGCCAGTCTTCCACACGCATAGATCGACCGCGTGTGCGGCCGAACAACGCCAGGCGCATGTTACCCGTATCCACCGATTCGAGGGCCTTAGTCAGCTTGCCAACAAATTGATTGGAACCGGCGAATCCGATTTCCGCGTATTGAACGCCAAAAGCACCCATGCGCTGCAGTAGCGTGACCGCATTGGGAACGGAAATATCGACATTAGGCTGCTGCAAGCCGTCGCGCAGGCTTGTGTCAAAGAGTTCTACTTGTTTACGGACAGTGTCTTCCATGAGTGGTTGGGTGAATCGATTTTCTGTGCCTTTCGCCGCAAGTCCAGTCTGTTCAGAAACGAAATGGGGCCAGGGACACTCGAATCAGAATAAACCGGACCGGCCTCCTTCTGCTTTTCTTTGGGTTTCAGGGGCGCCGGAAATGGCCCCGCACAGGCCGAAAACGCCCCAAAAACCTTGTTACCAACGCGGCAACACCGCCCGGAGAACGAACCGGTTGCAAGTGACACGAAAGCCCGAATCGCGGTAGTCTGAGGCATGTAGTACTGGCGGTACAGAAGGAGCGAAACACAAGCATATGCCCATCCAAGCCACATCAAAAATCTGGCACAACGGCACCCTGATTCCATGGGAAAAGGCCACCATTCACGTGATGAGCCACGTGGTGCATTACGGTTCCAGCGTGTTCGAAGGCATTCGCTGCTACGCGCAGCCGCAGGGATCGGCTGTGTTTCGGCTTCCCGAGCATATGCAGCGCCTGATTGATTCGGCCAAGATCTACCGCATGGACCTTCCATTCACGCTCGACGAACTGTGTGCGGCCGTGGTGGACGTGATTGAAGCCAATGGAGTGGCTCCCTGCTACATTCGCCCCATCGCCATTCGCGGATACGGCGAAATAGGTGTGAGCCCCAAAGGATCTCCAGTTGAGGTCTATGTGGCCAACTTCCCATGGGGTAAGTACGTAACGGGCAGTGACGGCGCCGATGTGTGCGTTTCCAGCTGGAATCGCCTTGCGCCCAACACCATGCCCGCGCTCGCCAAGGCCGGCGCGAATTATATGAACTCGCAGCTCATCCGCATGGAAGCCGATGTGAACGGATATGCCGAGGGCATCGGTCTGGACGTGAACGGCCTGGTCAGCGAGGGCTCGGGCGAGAACATCTTCGTCATTCGCAACGGCGTAATCTACACTCCGCTTCTGGCTAACTCGGCCCTGTCTGGCATCACGCGCGATTCCGTGATTACGCTTGCGCGTCACCTGGGCATGACCGTGACGGAGCAACCCATTCCACGCGAGCTTCTCTACATTGCCGATGAAGTCTTCTTCACCGGAACGGCAGCCGAGGTTGCCCCCATCCGCTCGATTGACCGCATCCAGATTGGCGATGGCAAGCCAGGTGAGATCACTCGGAAGCTGGCTGACGAATTCTTCGGCATCGCCAACGGATTGAAGCCTGACCGCTTTGGCTGGCTCACACCGGTCAATGTGACGGCCATCGAGCCGGTAACGGCTTAGTTCCGCAACGTACAGCACCCGAGGCGGCCCGCGTGGCCGCCTCTTCGTTTTGCGCGAATCCCAATCTTTCGCTCACGGGCGCTGTTGCACAACTGAAACATTCGGAATTTAGAATCAGCGCATGCAATTCTCGGTGCGGAACATCTTCCTTCCCTCACTTCTCCTCCTTGCCTCCATACTTGCTTCCGTCAAGCCGCTCCAGGCACAAGCGTACGTCGGCAAGCCCAAGCTGATTGTCGTTGTCATCATTGACCAGTTCCGCGGCGACTACCTGAATCGCGATCGCGCCGAGTTCAAGGGCAATGGTTTCAATCTGTTTTTGAATCACGGGGCGTGGTTCACAGACTGCTACTTCGACTACGCCAACACCAAGACCGCGCCGGGGCACGCGACCATCGGCACCGGAGCCTATACGGACGGACACGGCATTGATGCGAACGAGTGGTGGGATGCCTCGCGTTCGTTCGACGTCAAGGTCAGTTCAGTTCAGGATGAGCGTTACAAGCTGGTCGGACTGCCTGCGTCGTCAATCCCTTCCAATCTGCCCAACGCTCCGATCCTTTGCACCGAAGTGGGGAATTGGCGCGTCCCCGCTCAATCTGCATGCAAGCACCTTGGGCGACGAACTGCGTCTTGCCACAGAAGGGCGTTCACGTGTGTACGGCGTTTCGCTTAAGGACCGAGCTGCGATTTTGACTGTGGGTCAATCAGCCAACGGCGCGTTCTGGATTGATCCGATCAGCGGCCAGTTCGTCACGTCGACGTATTACATGGACCACCTGCCGGCATGGGCAACAGACTTCAACAAGAGTGGCCGTATTCAGCAGGCTGAAAAGGAAGCAAACGCCGGGCCCGACCAGTTCTATGACCTGGTTGGCATGACGCCCGCAGCCAACAGCTATGAACTGGACTTTGCCAAAGCACTCATCAAAGGTGAGCAATTGGGCCAGCATGGTGTTACCGATCTGGTGATGATTTCGCTTTCTGCCAACGACATTGAAGGCCACCAGTTCGGACCTGACTCCGACCAGGAACACGCGATGATCCTGAGCATAGATAAGGATCTCGACGGGTTCTTCACCTGGCTCGACCAGGACATTGGATTGAAAAATGTGTGGCTGGCCCTGACCGCCGATCATGGCATCGCGCCCGTAAGCGCACAGGCGGCCAAACTCGGCATCAATGCCGCACAGGTGAATCTTGAAACGCTCTATGAGGACCTGGAGACGCAGTTGAATGCCCGTTTTTCTCCTGAACACTACGTGGAGTTCCTGATGACGAAGCCGGAGATGCCCTATCTCGTTCTCGACAAGCGAGCCTTTGAGAAAGTCCACGTCGACGAAAAGACGGCGGAAAAGGCGGTTGCAGACATGCTTCCCGCCGCAGTCGCAAAGCAAAATCGCAACCCCTTGCCCCAGCTCACGTTTGCGAATCCAGCGCCGATTGAGCCCTCGGAAAAGCGCCTTCCGCCATCGCCACAAGTGGTGCACGTCTACACCCGCCTGCAACTGGCCAACAATCAGCTCCCGCCTTCCGAGTGGGGGCGCGAACTGGCGCACAGCTATGCCTACCACGGCAACTGGTACGTGATGCTGGTATTGGGCGGTTATCAAATGGAAGATGTGCGCAGTTGGGGCGGCACCACGCACTTCAGCCCATGGAATTATGACCGCCACGTACCGCTGGCTTTCTACGGCGCCCCCTTTAAGCCTGGCGAGTATCATAAGAAGGTGGAGCCTGTGGATCTGGCTGTCACATTCGCATCCCTGGCCGGTGTTAATCGGCCCTCGGCAGCGGTGGGACATGTGCTCAAGGAAGCCTTGAAGCCCCAGAGTCCTCCGGCTGAATAAAAAAGGCTTACCCCCAAGGAACGAATTGCCTGTGAAACCCGAAATGAAGGTGCAACTGGCCGGCATGGAGCTGACCAACCCGGTCATCGCCGCCAGCGGCACTTTCGGTTACGGAATCGAGTTCGAAGAGATTGTCGCGCTTGAGGAAATCGGTGCATTCGTAACCAAAGGCATTTCTCTTGAACCCATTGCAGGTCACCCGCCCACGCGCATTCTGCAGACTGCCGCTGGAATGATGAATGCGGTCGGGCTGCAGAACGTCGGTGTCGAAAAGTTCATTGAAACCAAGCTGCCGCCACTGAGCCGCTACTCGAACTGCAAGTGCATCGTGAATGTCTTTGGCTATACCGCAGGCGAGTATGTGGCTGTGGTGGAGCGGCTGAACGATGCACCCGGCATTGCCGCATATGAGCTGAACGTCTCTTGCCCCAATGTGCACGCGGGTGGGATGGCCTTTGGAGCGGATCCGGGATCACTCGAGTACCTGGTTGGCCGCGTACGCCATGCGACCAAACGGCCCATCATCGTCAAGCTCTCGCCCAATGTCACTTCCGTTGCTTACATGGCGCAGATTGCCGCAGCTGGCGGCGCGGACGCTGTCAGCCTTGTGAACACCTTCCTTGCCATGTCCATTGACGTGGAAACGCGAAAGCCGCGGTTGAGCAATATAACCGGCGGTCTCTCCGGCCCGGCCATTAAGCCCATTGCGATGCGCATGGTCTACGAAACGGCAAAAGCCGTCTCCATTCCCGTAATCGGGATGGGCGGTATCGTCACGCCGGAGGATGCAGTGGAGTTCATGCTTGCCGGAGCCACTGCAGTTCAAGTAGGCACCGCCAGCTATGCCGACCCGCGCGCAACAGAGGTCATTGCCAAAGGTCTTGAATCCTGGTGTAAGAGCCACAATGTGGACAAAGTAAAAAGTCTGACTGGCGGCCTGAATCTAGGCAAACAGTGACGTAGAACACTCTGAGACAAATTCTCCACACGGCCCAAGTCACTGTGGCGCTTACTCATCTCTATATAGAGTTCATTTCTAACCAAGACCCTGTGACTGCGCTCACAGCCTGGCGTGATTAATCCTGCGTAAAGTTCCCCTCGTCTGTGGCAAAAAATTTCAGGCTGATTAGTTTCCTGAGCTAAAAAGCAGACGTGTGAGGTTGGAATGGGTCAATCCATTTGGCAATCAATGGAGCAAAAGGGATACAACCGCAGGCAGTTCCTGCAGTTGTGCACAGCCGCCGCTGTAGCGGCCGGCCTTGGCAAGTCTGGCGTCGCGGAAGTGGTGCAGGCATTTGAAAAGAAAGAAAAACCAGCGGTAGTTTGGATGCATTTCCAGGAATGCACCTGCTGCAGCGAATCGTTCATTCGCGCCTCGCACCCAATTGTGCTTGACGCGTTGCTGGATGTTCTCTCGCTCAATTACACAGAGACCCTTATGGCGGCCTCCGGTTTCCAGGCTGAGAAATGCCTGAGCGACACCATCGCGAAGAACAAAGGAAAGTACATCGTACTGGTGGAAGGCGCGGTGCCTACCAAAGACGGCGGCGTCTATTGCATGATCGGCGGCAAGACCGCTGAATCCATTCTTCAGACAGTGACCGCGGATGCCGCAGCAGTCGTGGCCTGGGGCAGTTGTGCTTCCAATGGCTGCGTACAGGCCGCGAAACCGAATCCGACAGGTGCAACGCCCATCCACAAACTGGTGGATAAACCCGTGATCAATGTTCCGGGGTGCCCGCCAATCGCCGACGTGATGATGAGCGTGGTGACGCACTTGCTGGTGCTGGGCCAGGTGCCCGCACTTGACAGCCTGGGCCGGCCCAAGGAGTTCTATGGCCGCCGCGTACACGACACCTGCTATCGCCGGCCGAATTACGACGCCGGATTGTTTGTCGAGTCGTGGGATGACGAGAATGCAAAGAAGGGCTACTGCCTGTACAAGATGGGCTGCCGTGGGCCGGTGACGTACAACGCCTGCTCGGTGGTGCGCTGGAACGAAGGAACAAGCTATCCCATTCAGTCAGGACATGGCTGCATCGGCTGCAGTGAAGAAGGGTTCTGGGACAACGGTCCGTTCTACCAGCACCTGCCCTCATTCCCTGGATTTGGAATTGAAAGCACCGCAGACACGGTGGGAACGGTTGTGGGTCTCACCACTCTTGCGGGTGTTACGGCACACGCGGTTGTCACCAACGTGCGCAAACACAAGGTGATTGCGGAAGTGCATGCTGAAGAGCAAAAGGAGTCCTAGAACATCATGGCGCGAATAGTAGTAGACCCAGTAACCCGCATCGAAGGCCACCTCCGCATTGAGGCGGTTGTGGAGAACGGCATGATTACCGATGCCTTCAGCTCCGGCACGATGATACGTGGGCTTGAAAAGATCCTTATTGGCCGTGATCCGCGCGATGCGTGGGCCATTACAGAGCGTGTCTGTGGAGTATGCACCACGGTACACGCCCTCGCCAGTGTGCGTTCGGTTGAAGATGCACTCAACGTTGCCGTTCCGCCCACAGCCGAGTTGATTCGCAACATCATGCTCACAACGCAGTACGTTCAGGACCACGTGATCCACTTCTACCATCTGCACGCGCTTGACTGGGTGGACCTGGTGAACGCACTGAAGGCGGATCCAAAGAAGGCCGCCGAACTGGCGGGCTCCTTCTCCAAGTGGGATAAGAATACGCCGGCCTATTTCACTGAAGTGCAGAACAAGATCAAGGCCTTCGCTGCCAGCGGGCTGGGCATTTTTGCCAATGCCTACTGGGGACACCCGGCGTACAAGCTGCCGCCCGAAGTCAATCTCATCGGCGCCGCGCACTATATGGATGCGCTCGAATGGCAGAAGGAAGTCGTCAAGATCCACGCCGTCTTCGGCGGCAAGAATCCGCACCCCAATTATCTGGTGGGCGGTGTTCCCTGCTCCATTGACGTCAATGAGGTCGCAGCCATCAACTCCGAGCGGCTCAATCTTGTAGCGGGACTCATTGACAAGGCGAATGTCTTCGTGAACGAGGTCTACATTCCAGACCTTCTTGCGGTGGCATCCTTCTATAAGGACTGGGCCAAGTATGGTGGCGGACTGAAGAACTACCTCTGCTACGGGGAATTTCCCACCAAGGGATACTGGCATCCTGAGTCGTTCAAGTATGCCCGCGGCGCCGTCCTCAATCGCGACTTGAGCACGGTCCACCCGGTGAACCCGCGCGATGAGCAGGAGATCAAAGAGTACATTGCACATTCCTGGTACACCTATGATGGCGGCGAGAACACCGGTATGCATCCCTGGGCTGGCGAAACCCAGATCAAGTACACCGGACCCAAACCGCCGTTTGAAACACTTGAAGGGTTCGACAAGTACTCGTTCCTGAAGACACCCCGCTGGAAAGACAACCCCATGGAGACCGGTCCGCTGGCGCGGTTGATTGTTTCCTATGCCGCCGGACACAACGACGTAAAGGAACTGGTCAACGAGACGCTGGGCAAACTCCAGGTGCCCGTCGATGCGCTCTTCAGCACACTTGGACGTACTGCCGCACGTGGTCTCGATGCTGCCCTGGCAATGATCTGGCTGAAGGAGTTCTTTGGACAGTTGATGGATCGCGTGAAGACAAATGAAGTCTCCACGTTTAACAGAGAGAAATGGGAGCCCAAAACCTGGCCGAAGGATGCCGAAGGCGTTGGACTTGTCGAAGCACCTCGCGGCTCGCTCGCGCACTGGATCAAGATTCACGATGGAGCGATCGCAAATTACCAGCTTGTGGTTCCTACCACGTGGAACGGATCACCTCGCGATGCCAAACAACAGCGCTCTTCCTTTGAGGCATCGCTGATTGGAACACCGGTGGCGAATCTTGAACAGCCAGTTGAAATTCTGCGCACCGTCCACTCTTTCGACCCGTGCCTGGCTTGCGCCGTGCATTTGTACGACCCGCAAGGCAAGCACCTTCATCAAGTCTCATTCGAGTGATGCCATGAGTACACGCGCAACAAATCCAGTTGTCTCGCACTTCGACGAAAACGGTCAACCCGTGGAGTACCGCCGCGTTTATGTGTGGGAACTGCCTGTACGTCTCTACCACTGGATCAACGCTGTGGCTCTCGTAGCCCTGTGCGTCACCGGTTACCTCATCGGTGCACCCATCCACCTGTTTGATGCACCCGAGGCCTATCAGCAGTACTGGTTCGGGTGGATACGCTTCATTCACTTCGTCGCGGCCTTTGTGTTCACCTTCAACTTCCTGGCGCGCATCTACTGGGGATTCGTCGGCAACAAGTACGCCAAGTGGGACAACTTCTTTCCGCTGAAACGCTCACAGCGGAAAGAGATTGCAGACGTCATCAAGACGGATGTTCTCCAGACCAAGCTGCATGGCCCTATCTCAACAGGACACAACTCCCTGGCGGCGTTCATCTACTTCTTCACGTTTCTCGCCTTTGTGGCAGAGGCAATTACAGGATTCGCCCTTTACTCAAGCATGAGCGACTCGTGGCTGCCACGCATGTTTGTTTGGATTGTGCCGGTACTGGGCGGAGAGTTTGCCGTGCGTTTCTGGCATCACCTGTTCATGTGGTTTTTCGTGTGCTTCACCATTGTCCACATCTATCTCGCCTTCTATCACGACTACATTGAAGGCCGCGGCACCATCTCGTCAATCGTGGGTGGCTGGAAGTTCGTGCGGGAGAAGGAACCGGATGCTGAATAAGAAAACACTTGTCCTCGGTCTTGGCAACCTTATCCTGGGGGATGAGGGAGTCGGAGTGCATGTGGCGCGCGCGCTTGAGGCCGAGCAGCTTCCCATGGGAGTTGAAGTGCTCGACGGCGGAACGGGCGGATTCATCCTGCTGGAGCCGCTTGAGGCCGCCGACAGCATCATCCTTGTGGATGCCACCTCGGATGATCAGCCCATCGGCACCATTTCACGCACAACACCGAAATTCGCCAGCGACTATCCCCCGACTTTGACCGCGCACGACATCGGCATCAAAGATCTGCTCGACTCGTTCTACCTGCGCGGTGGCAATCGCGATGTCACGCTCTACGCCATCACGATCGATCCGCATCAATCCATCTCCATGGATCTTTCGGACACCATCGCCCAGGCAGCGGTTGAGACCACACAACTCATCCTCGCTGAATTGCACAGTAAATGTGCCGTCGACTCGTCCTGCTGCGCGACGGCATAGCATTTTCGTCTGATTAATCGCAGAATTCACAGGGCACCCCTCGCGGGTGCCCGCTTCGCATCTACACTTAAACGGGAACGCTTGACTTCACCAGATATGAGCACGAATCATCATAAGCGGGACTCTTCCCTGCCCTCGGAACTATCTTGACTCTGAAATATCCTTTACTCGAAATTTGCGTCGATTCGATTGAATCGGCGGTAGCCGCGCAACGCGGCGGCGCACAACGAATTGAACTATGCAGCGCGCTGTCTGAAGGCGGTATCACTCCTTCCGCGGGCCTGCTCTCACTCGTACGAAAGAAGCTGCGCATTGATATCAACGTGATGATTCGCCCGCGTGGCGGAGATTTCTGCTACTCCGCGCTTGAATTCGAGCAGATGCGCGAGGAAATTGAGCAGGCGCGCGCGGCTGGAGCAAATGGCGTTGTTCTTGGAATCTTGAAACCGAACGGAACCGTGGACGCAAAGCGAACCCGGCAACTTGTCGAACTTGCCGGGCCACTGCCTGTTACTTTTCATCGCGCCATCGACGCGTCGCGCAATTTGCCCGCATCGCTGGAAGCTATTACCGATGCAGGCGCGGTTCGCATCCTTACTTCAGGCGGCGCTCCGAATGTCACCTTGGGCTTGAAAATGATTGCCAGGCTTGTCGATCGCGCGGGCAACAGGATCAGCATTATGCCGGGTAGCGGCGTCAGGCCTGAGAACATTGTCGAACTCGCGAAAGCTACAGGCGCGCGCGAATTCCACGGCAGCGCAGGCAACTGGAATCCGGGCCCCATGAAATTCCGTAAACGCACAGTGCGATTCAGTGACACTCCCGGCCGTGAATTCGTCCGTTACCGAACCAACACGGAGACCGTGCGCAGTCTTGCGCGAGCATTGAAGACATTAGGGAATTGACGCCGTCAAATTCAGAAAGCCGCTCCGTTACTGCGCAGCTCCATCCTTCACGTTAAACAGCTGAAACTCACGAATCTCCGCGGCGTCTGTGCTTGACAGTATGTTGAGCCGTACTCGGCTCGCGGTGACGGGCGGAAAGATGTCGATCTTCTTGTGGCCAATAGCCTGCGCCGCCGCAACAGTCTTCCACTCGCTGCCGGTCCAGACGTCGATGGAGTACTTTTCTACACGCTGACCGTCATTGAGCCACTCCATGGTGAGAGCTCGATCAAACGTCACTGGTTTTGCCAGGTTCACCACTAGAGATGAGTGGTGTGAACCTGCCGGTGCTGACCAGAATGTGTCCTCGTTTCCATCAAGCGCCGCATCTTCATTCGCATTGACTGCTCCGTGGTGAATCGCCAGGTCGCTGCTCTTTCCATAACGAGTTCGCAACGCCCTGCCGAACTCGTCCAGCCGCGCCACATCCGCTTCAGGCAAAAGCCCACGACGATCCGGCGCCAGTCCGAGCATCAGTTGCGCGCCATGGCCCACAGTCTCGTCGTAGGTGGTCAGCAAGTCATCCAGACTCTTCAATGTCCCTACATCATTTGGGTGCCAGAACCAATGCTTATCGTGCAGCGGTGTATCCGCTTCCACCGGCCGCCAGCGCAAATAGCCGTGGCGGTCGAGCACGTTCCAATTCTCATAATTCACCCGGCCCGACTCGTTGCCCACCCAGCGGGCATCGCCATACTCAAACAATGCCGCGTCGGCAAACACAATAGTATTCGGCTGGTACATGCGCAGCGTTTCAATGATGCGTGGGAAGTTGTAAACGTGGCCTCCGCTGCCAGCGCCGTCAAGCCAGAACTCGACAAGATCGCCGTAGTTTGAAGCCAACTCCGACAACTCCGCCTGATAGTAGTCATCATAGGCAGCCGAGTTCTTGTACTTCGGCTCGTGGCGGTCCCAGGGTGAAAGGTAGACGCCGAATTTAAGCCCGTATTTGCGCGCAGCTTTCGCCACGGCTCCCACCACGTCACCCTTGCCCTCCATCCACGGACTCGACTTCACACTGTAGTTGGTCTGCTCGGTCGGCCAAAGGCAGAATCCATCATGGTGCTTGGCCACCAGGACCACATACTTCGCGCCCGAGTCGCGAATCGCCTTCATCCACTGGTCAGGATTGAAGTCGGTAGGGTTGAAGACCTTCGGATCGGCCGTCCCGTCGCCCCATTCCTGATTGAGAAACGTATTGGTGGAGAAATGAATGATGACGCCAAACTCAAGATCCTGCCAGGCAACCTGCTGGGGTGAGGGCTTCATATCCACAGCATTCTGTGCCAGAAGAGCACCAGGCCCTAACAACATTGCAAGGCAACCTACGGCAAGGTGTCGAAGGCAATTCATCCTTATTTCTCCTGTTTCATCATGTGTCCGCGACTTTCAGCAGCCTTACCAAAAAAAAAATCAGGCACGGGACCTGCGCATCGCGCACAGATACCCGCGCCTGAAATATGCAACTACTAGCTGACGCGCTCGATGACGAGCGACTCCAGCACGACCGGCTTATGTGGTTTGTCCTGGCCATTGCGCGGAACGGTGGAAATCTTCGTTACGATATCCTGCCCTTCCACGACCTCGCCAAAGATGGTGTGATTGCCGGTGAGCCACTGCGTAGGCGCAACGGTGATGAAGAACTGGCAGCCGTTGGTGTTCGGTCCAGAATTCGCCATCGCCAGTTTCCCCGGCTTGTCAAAGCGATGCGGTGAGCCCTTGGTTTCGTCCTGGAAGCGATATCCGGGCCCGCCCATTCCGGTGCCTGTCGGATCACCGCCCTGAATCATAAAGTCGGGAATCACGCGATGGAAGATCGTCCCGTCATAGAGCTTGTCGGTCGACTTGGCACGCGTGCCCGGATGAACCCACTCCTTGCCTCCCTCCGCAAGTTCAATGAAGTTCTTAACGGTGATGGGTGCGTCGCTTTCAAAGAGGCGAACAGTGATCTTGCCTTCAGTCGTGTTGAAGACAGCATACGTACCAGCGGTGAGTGCCATGAAAAGCTCCTTGCGTGCAGATTAGTGTTGGGGTGCTGCTGCGGGCGCGGCGGGTGCCGGCGCTGGCGGCGGAGGCAATGGTTGCCCCTCGGGCACAATCGTGACTTTCTTCAAAATCACAGGCTCAATTGGTTTGTCGTTCTCGTCGCGCTGTACGCGAGCGATGGTCTTCACCACTTCCACACTCGATGGGTCGCACTGACCAAAAATGGTGTAGTGCTGGTCGAGCGTGGGATATGCGAGCTCCGTAATAAAGAACTGACTGCCGTTCGTGTTCGGACCGGA
This sequence comes from uncultured Acidobacteriaceae bacterium, assembly GCA_963814335.1. Lineage (GTDB taxonomy): Bacteria > Acidobacteriota > Terriglobia > Terriglobales > Acidobacteriaceae > Telmatobacter. Next base: position 1,122,343 of record CAWFCO010000006.1, read on the forward strand.
ATTGGCCATGGCCAACCGTCCCGGCACATCGAAATTAAGGTCCGGATTCAATTCATCTGCAAATGTGTAACCAGGGTCGCCCGTGCCGGTGCCCGTTGGATCGCCGCCCTGGATCATGAATTCCGGAATCACGCGATGAAAAGTTGTTCCGTCGTAAAGCGGCTTGTGATGCTCCACTTGCTTGGTCGTAGGATCGGTCCAGTCCTTCGTCCCCTCAGCCAGACCAATAAAGTTCGCAACGGCATTGGGTGCCTGGTTCTGAAAGAACTGGCAGGTGATTCGCCCCATTGATGTATCCATCACCACGAACGGTCCGTTGGGATGAATAAGAGCGGCGGGTGTGGCTTGGGGCGCGTCGGGAAGATCGTCGGCTGGCTTGGAGGTGGTGTCCTGCGCAAGAGCCGTGCCTGCGAGGGCAAGGGCCAGGGTTGCTGAAAGAAAGGCGTGAGTAAGTCGCATGCCGCTTTTGAGGATATAGGATGCGGCTTGCCCGATGCCACCGGGCCCGCAGTCCTTGTATCGTATCTACATGAGATACAAGAATCTTTGGATCGCGCCGCGGCGGTGCCTTGCGCCTGCCTGTGCTGTCCTGTGCCTTGCCACGTTCGTTGCCTCCTCTTCCGCCCAGGCGGACAAACCGGCGTCCGACAAAGGGCCGCATGATAAAGCTGCCGCATCCAAGAGCGAGCAGGAGCAGCCTGAGCCCCTGCCACCGGCTGCTCACACAGAGCAATCTATTCAAATTGATGGAAAGACCCTGAAATACACCGTCACGGTGGGTGCGCTGCCCGTTTATGACAAAGACCACAAGCACGTTGCCGATGTGGTCACCACAGCCTATACGGTCGACGGAGCCAACCGGCCCGTCACCTTCGCCGTGAACGGCGGCCCCGGCGCGGCGAGCGTCTATCTGAACTTCGGCGCCATCGGCCCCAAGCATGTTCAGTTTGGCAACGAGGGCGACAGCCCATCGGACGATCCAAAGCTGATCGACAATCCCGGCACCTGGCTCGACTTCACCGATCTGGTCTTCATCGATCCCGTCGGAACAGGCTTCAGCCGCTCCCTTGTGGACGACGACAAAGCGAAAAAGCTCTTTTACGGGCCTGAACAGGATGTCGACTATCTCTCGCGCATCATCTATGACTGGCTGGTGAAGAACGACCGCCTGCAAGCGCGTAAATACATTGTGGGCGAGAGCTACGGCGGCTTCCGTGTACCGCGCATGACCTACTTCCTCCAGTCGCAGCTTGGTGTGGCCATGAATGGCGAGGTTCTTGTCTCGCCTTACCTGAGCCCCGCTGCGGAAGACAATGAAGATCTTTCTCCCCTGCCCTGGATGCTCACACTGCCTGCCATCACTGCCGCGCATCTGGAGCGCGAGCACAAGCTCACGCCGGAGGCAATGGCCGATGTAATTGCCTATACGCGAGGTGATTACGCGGAAGCGCTGCTCAAGGGGCGATCGGATCCGGACGCAACGGCGAAAATGATTCAGAAGGTCACCGAAATGACGGGCCTTGACCCGCAATTCGTGAAATTCTCCGGCGGACGTCTTGATACCGAGGCCTATCTGCGGGAAGTCTATCGCGAGCAGGGCAAAATCGGCTCGGTCTACGACTCGAACGTGACCATGTTCGATCCCTTCCCGTTTGCTCCCGAGCAGCGCGCCAACGATCCACTCCTCGCCAGCATCATCGCGCCACTCACCACCGCCATGGTCGACTTCGACACGCGAATTGTGGGTTGGAAGGTGGACGCTCGCTACAATGCTCTTTCCTATGAAGTGGGCCGTTTGTGGGAGCGCGGAAGAGAGGAGCGCGCCGGTTCGGTCACGCAGCTTCGTCAGGCAGTCGCCGCAGACCCCAAGCTCCGCATCCTCATCGCTCACGGTTGGAACGACCTCTCCTGCCCGTTCATGGCGTCCATCCTCATCACGGATCAGATGCCGGTGATGGGTGATCCCTCGCGCGTCTCGGTACATGAGTATCCGGGGGGCCACATGTTCTATACGCGGATGTCGAGCCGAATTGCACTTCGAAAAGATGTGGAAGCAATGTTCGGCAAGCATTAATACGATCGAACTTAAGACGTGTGGGCCGGAGATATCCTCCGGCCCATTCTTTTTCCATTGACTACCTACCCATAGATAATCTATATATTCATCCATGCCCAGAAAATCCGACCTACTTCCCGGTACGCTCGACATGCTCATTCTCAAAACGCTTGCCCGTTCGCCACTGCACGGATACGGCATTGCCCTCTCCATCAAACGCATGTCTGACGATGTACTGACCGTTGAAGAAGGCTCACTCTATCCGGCACTTCAACGCCTGCTGGTGCAGGGATGGGTGAAGGCCGAGTGGAAAATGACGGAAACCAATCGCCGAGCGCGCTATTACACGCTCACAGCCGCCGGCCGAAAGCAACTCGGCATTGAGCTTTCCCAGTTTGAAGAGATGATTACCGCCATCACGCGTGTGCTGCGCGACCAGGAGGCATAAATGGGCGAATTGCGTGGATTCTGGCATCGGCTCTCTGCACTTTTCGGGCGCAAACGTTACAGGCAGGATCTCGACGAGGAGATGGCCTTTCATCGCGAGCAGACCGAAAAGACGCTTCGTGATGAAGGCATGGCTCCTGAAGCGGCGCACCGTGCGGCCGCGCGCCAGTTTGGCAACACCACTCTGCTCAAGGAACAGAGTCACGACGTTGTAGGCTTTCGCATGGAATCCATCGCGCAGGACGTGCGATTTGCGCTACGGCAGCTTCGCCGCCAGCCGGGTTTCGCACTTCTGGCGACAATCATTCTTGCGCTCGGCATGGGTGCGAGCGTGGCAATCTTTGGCTTTGTGGATGCGGCATTGCTTCAACCGCTTCCCTATGCAAACCCAAATCGATTGATGGACGTGGGCGAGAAGTCCAATGTGCATCCCCGCTCCAATCTCTCTTACGAAGACTTCAAAGACTGGAAGCGACTGAACCGCTCATTCAGCGCGTTGGATGCCTATACCGGCGACGGCTTTCTGCTGCACGGATCAGGTGGTGTGGAACCCGTGCCCGCAGGTCGTGTGACTGCGGGATTCTTTGACACGCTCGGCGTCAAACCTCTCCTTGGCCGCACCTTCCGGCCAGGCGAAGACAGGCCCGGTGCCGGCAAGGTTGTCCTGCTCTCCTACGGTGCCTGGCTCAAAAGGTTCAGCGCACGGCCTGACATTGTGGGCCAGAGCCTCCAGCTCGACAGCGACTACTACACCATCGTCGGTGTTTTGCCGCGGCAGTTTTCATTTGCACCTCGCGGCGCTGCAGACGTGTGGGTGCCGATCACTAACCTAACCGAATGCGAAACGCGCCGCAGTTGCCACAATCTCTTCGCAGTAGGACGGCTCCGCGAAGGCGTCACTCCTTCCGCTGCACTCGATGACCTGGCAGCAATCGCCGCGCAACTTGAACGCGAATATCCCGGCTCCAACCAGGGCCAGGGCGCATTTGTGCAGCCTCTTTCGAAATTGATTATCGGCGACGTGCGTCCCATTCTGCTCACCCTGCTCGGCGGTGCCATGCTTGTGCTCGTCATCGCCTGTGTCAACGTGTCGAGTCTGTTGCTTGTGCGGTCTGAAAGCCGCCGCCGTGAGGTTGCCGTGCGCGGTGCGCTCGGTGCAACGCCTGCGCGCCTGATGCGCCAGTTTGTTACCGAGGGCTTGTTGCTGGCTTCGGCAGGTACCGTCGCAGGACTTGGTGTTGCTCTTTGGCTCATGAGTCTGCTTGCGCACATGGTCCCTGAGCAGATGATGAATCAGTTGCCGTTCATCAAGTTGGTCGGCCTGAATTTGCACTCTCTGCTTTTTGCCTGTTCCGTTGCCGGACTCATGACGTTGCTGCTCGCGCTTACGCCCACGTTGCGGCTGAGTTTCCAGCAAATTCATGACGGGCTGGCAGAAGGCGGGCGCGGCGCCGCCGGCAGACTGTGGCGCAGGCTTGGTTCGAATCTTGTTGTGGTGGAGCTCGCGGTTGCGGTTGTTTTGTTGGTCGGCGCAGGCCTTCTCGGCAAGAGCTTCTACAAACTGCTTCACGTTGATATGGGCTTCGACCCATCCCATCTGGCGATGGTCAACGTGCAGCTTCCGCGCAATGCCTATAAGGAAGACGCGGAACGGCTGGCACTTTACCGCACCATGCAGCAAAAACTTGCAGCAATGCCCGGAGTGCAGTCGGTGGCCTTCACGGATACAACCCCCGTGGGCTGTTTCTGCAACACTGACTGGATTCGCATCGTGGGCAAGCCCTTCCACGGCGAACACAACGAAGTGGTTGAGCGTGACGTCACGCCCAGCTACATGGCAACGTTGAAGGCGCGACTCATTCGTGGTCGCATCTTCCGCGAAGATGAGGACAAGTCCAAGCCGCAGGTAATTCTTATCAACCAGTCGCTGGCGCGCAAATACTTCCCCGGTGAAGACCCCATTGGCAAACAGATTGGCAATGGCAGCCTTGACAAGTCCTCCATGCGCCAAATCGTCGGTGTCGTCGCCGACGTACGCGAGGGTGCGCTCGATGACGATATGCTTCCGGGCGAGTATTTCAGCATGTATCAACAACTCGACACCGGCTTTACGGTCGTGGTACGCACCGCACAAAACGAAGAGTCGATCCTGCCGGAGATGGTGAGCACGCTGCGCTCAATCGATCCGAATCTCGGCCTCTACGGCGAAATCACGATGAAAGACATGATTGAGTCCACACAATCGGCTCTGCTGCACCGCTTCTCCACATGGCTCGTCGGCGGCTTCGCGCTGGTTGCGCTCATCCTTGGTGTGGTCGGGCTTTACGGAGTGATTGCCTACTCGGTCTCGCAGCGCACGCGCGAAATCGGTGTCCGCATGGCACTGGGCGCGCAGCGTGGTGCAGTCTACGGGATGGTGATGCGACAGGCCGCGCGGCTCACCGCCGTTGGCCTCATCGTCGGGCTGGTGTGCGCCGTCGGCGTCTCCATGCTCATTCGCAAACTCCTCTTCGGGGTGGAAGCATGGGACATTCCGACCCTCGCCGCCGTGGTGCTGGTTCTGGGATGTGCATCGCTCGCAGCCAGCTTTGTGCCGGCGCGCAAGGCTGCAACTGTGAATCCTACGGACGCACTAAGGGCAGAGTGATCTATCTGGAATTTGCTTTCAAGACGAGCGGTATATACCTGATTAAAGTAAAGTAGCTTAAATCAGCAACCCTTCTTGCACCGCGCCATAATGGCCGTGTGTAAACGCTCGCGCAAGTCTGACGGTAGGTCGTAGATTTCGTGAGATCGGTAGATTTCAATGGTCTTGCGGGTTGTGTTGAGGGTCACTTCGCAGTGGTCGCATCCACGGAGATGCTCTTCAAGCTCGCCTCGGGTCACTGAAGTGACTTCGTTATCAATTAAATCGTCCAGCAGTGCAAGAAACTCAGAGCAGGTCACTTCTCACCACCCTTTTTCCTTTTGAAGTAACGGCTCAGGCGCTCGCGCAGCTGCAATCGTGCACGTAGCAGGCGCGATTTCACGGCGGGCACACTCAGGTTGAGCGCTTCCGCGGTTTCCTCGGTGGAGAGACCCTGCACGTCGCGCAATTCGAAAACAACGCGAAAACCCGGTGGGAGCCCCTGAATGGTCTTGCGCAAAATTGTATTCAGCTCCGACTGCGTGTAGTTCTGTTCGGGATCCGGAGCCCAGTCGGCCAGATCGCGGGGGACGCTGCCCTCTTCGGTCTCCACATCCTCGTCGATTGAGACCATTTTGCCTGTGCGACGCTTGCGCAGGCGCATCAGGCTTTCGTTCACTGCGATTCGTACCAACCATGTGTAAAACTTCGAGTTCCCTTGAAATTGGTCCAGCTTTTCATACGCCTTCAGGAACGCGTCCTGCATGACGTCTTCTGCGTCTTCGCGGTTCTGCGTGATGTGCTGCGCAATGCGGAAAATCTGCCGCTCGTACTTGCGCACCAGCTCATCGTAGGCAGAGATATCTCCCGCCCGCACCTTCTCGACTAATGCTACGTCGGGGTGCTGCTCGTTCTCGCCCGCTATTGGTTGGATGGTGGCCATGGCAGTTGGTTGCGAAAAATCGCCGCTCAAGGGAAATGGGGAACCGGCACTTTTCTTCTCCCAGTGTAAAGGATGCCCCAATCAGAACCAAACCGGTCAGCAGGGCTTCCCTTCGTAACAGGTCTTTGCAAGGAATATAACCGCACCCATCTGAGTCTCTTGCGTCCAACCAAAAGAGGCATAGAGTGGTTCTATGAAGGTTGTTTCGTCCCCCCGTTCGACCCCGGCCCGCTGGCTGGCAGGCGTGCTTTCGCTTTGGCTCGCAGCTTCGCCCATGAGCGCACTTGCCTGGGGTGATGTCTCCGAGACTGCACCCAAGGCCGCCACCTCTGCTTCCCAGAAGACGACCAGGAAGAGCACCACCCACAAAACGAAGGCAAAAAAGAGCACGCGCCACAAGCAAACCTCCAGCCACCGCCGGAAGCGTAGACCTTCTGCCAAGGCCCGCCGCATCCGCCGGGCTTTTGTCGCGTCTTCAGAGTTGCGCCCCATGGCGCAGCAGCTCATCGCCATGCGCACGCCGGAGGCCTACAACGGAGTGGAAGCCTATGCCCGCAAGCACACTGGCGACGCGGCGGCAACGGCATATTTGGCCCTTGGCTATGCCTACCTCCTCGACAAAAAGTACGCGGACGCCATCATCAACCTCCAGCATGCTCGCAGAGCCGGTAATGCGCTTGACGATTATGCCGAGTACTTCGAGACCAAGGCGGATATTGCAGCAGGCGATAACGCGGAAGCAGCCAAGCTGGTGCGCGGATTCGACAAGCGCTTCCCTGGCAGCATCTTCAATGACCAGATTCCGGAGCTGGAGGCCAGCGCGCTCTTAGGTATGAACGATGCCGCGGCAGCGCAGCGCGTTCTGAACGCTGCCGCATCCACGTCAGCTGCCGGCCGACCTGGCTTTGAGCTCGCTCGTGCACAGATTGCCGAACAACTCAATCAGAATGCAGCGGCAATCAGCATCTATAAGCACCTGCTTCTCGGCCGCCCGCTGAGTTCAGAAGCCTCAACCGCGAGTGACAGGCTGAAGGCTCTCGGCGCCGCCAATACACTCACTCTTGCCGAAATGCGCAGCCTTGCCGATGCCTATTACAGGGCGCATCGTTATCGCGAAGCCAGCAGCGAGTATCATGCGCTTGCGAGCAGGACCGGTCTCGATGACACAACTCGCGACGGCTTTCTGGTTTCCGCTGCTGATTGCGACCGCAAGTTGAATAAGCTCAGTGTGAGCGATGCTGAGGCGCTGCCCGACACACCCGATGAAAACGGCGCGCACCGCATGTACCTTCTAATGGAACTGGCACGTGACCGCGCCGATACGGATATGCAGCAATCGATCGTCGGCCAGATGGAGACCCGCTTCCCAAAGAGCCCGTGGCTGGCCGAAGCCCTCTTCTCAAGTGGAAACATGTATCTGCTACGCCGCGATTATCCAAAGGCAATTGAGTATTATGGCTACCTGGCCGACCACCTGCCGGACAACAAATACGCGGCAACGGCCAACTGGCGTGCTGGATGGCTGAACTACCGTTTGGGTAATTTCGCTGAGGCTTCCCGCCTCTTCGACGCGCAGATCAACCGCTACCCAAGCGCAAATGAGACGGTATCCGCACTCTATTGGCGTGGACGACTCTATGAGACGCGTGATCATAATCCAGCGCACGCGGTCTCCAACTATCGCGCCATCGTACGCACCTACCAGCATTACTATTATGCGCAACTCTCGCGCGACCGCCTGGCTGCGCTCGGCAACACGCAGCCGGCCGACACACCGATTCTCGATCAATTCCAACCTGCCGCTCCGCCTGAGCTGGATGACAGCTTTCCCGAGGACAGCGAGCATCTGGCCAAGGCAAAGTTGCTGGCGAATGCCGGACTGAACAGCTACATTGACGACGAAATCTCCGCCGACCCCGACTCGAAGAACTGGAGCGCGCTGGCCGAAGCGCAGATCTATGCCTCCTACGGTGAGACCTTCCGCGCGCTGCGCGCACTCAAACGTGCTTTGCCTTCAGCGGCGAGCACGCCATTCAAGTCCATCCCTTACGTTTACTGGCGCATTCTCTTCCCAGAGCCTTATTGGTCCACCATCAAAGCGGAGTCCACAAAATATAATCTGGATCCTTACCTGGTGGCATCGCTCATTCGGCAGGAGTCGGAATTCAACCCGACCGTCGTCTCCTATGCAAATGCGTACGGCCTGATGCAGCTTTTGCCCTCCGTCGGGCGCGAAATGGCCCGCAAGGAAGGCATACGCAACTTCCGCACCTTCCAGTTACTCGATCCACAGATCAATATCAAGCTTGGCACACGCTATCTGCGGCAGATGATCGACCAGTTCGGTGGCGTGACCGAATATGCACTGGCCGCATACAACGCTGGAGGCAACCGCGTCTCGGATTGGCGCGATGCGGGTACCTATCAGGGAATGGATGAGTTCGTAGAATCGATTCCCTTCACTCAGACCCGTGAGTATGTGGAAGGTATCCTGCGCAACATGGAAATCTACAAGGGGCTCGCCACAGTGGCAAGCCAGGGCAACGTCGCCAGCGATGACCGCTCTTCGTTGAAATGAATGTAACTGAACCAGGCACGGTACCATTTACTCGTTCGGCACCAGGCTCCTCAGTTTCCGATTGACCACGGCAGGTGCGAACTTCACACTGTGACTCAATTGGACGTAACGGAACGCTCGCTTTGCGCAACATCTGCTCTATGCACGCAACGATTCAATACGACGGCAACAAATCCGCGATCGAATTGCAAATAGATGGAGGGTCAGATGTCACTAGAGCTGCAGTTTCTTGAAGAGTGGATTCCAGACAAGATGGACCCCGGTACAATCTTCGTTCTTGAAAATCAGACCAAATTGGGCCAGCAAAGCAATCCTTACGTCGCAGTCATGTCGTGCCCCCGCTGCGGAACCATGGGCCTCATTACTCGCCTTCAGTTAGTTGCAGGGGAAATCATGATTTGCGGCGGCGACTCTTGCTCTGCCGAATACCGTCTTGAAGGTGAAGCAATCTTGTATCGCCCACCTCAATAGCCTCTTCGCCAGTCGCCCGCCTCCCCCAACTGCCTGCGCCGCTGGTCGGCTTCAAGTACCATGAAAGAGAACCTGCATTCTCATCCGCCCGGATGGCGAAATTGGCAGACGCAGCGGACTTAAAATCCGCAGGCCGCAAGGCCGTGGGGGTTCAAGTCCCCCTCCGGGCACCAGAGAATTCCTGTTTGGCGCTACTGTTGATGGATTCGCTTCGACAGTTTTAGCGCGATGACGCGGACGAAGCTGCTTCGGTGTAGTTACATTTCATCTCTGAACAATCCCAGGTCTCAACCTTTCGCACCCGGTCAACTTCGGCAATGTAGAGTGTTCCCGAACATTTGGGACACACGCGAGCAGACATGCGCGAGTCGTCAAACCGACCGTCGGCAAAATCAGAATATCCGTATCCATCGCGGAAGATGCGACTGCAATCGCGCCGTTCGCACTGATGAAACGATTGACCTTTTTCCGATTCTGATTCTTCCACCATCACACGTCGCATCGAGGAATGGTGGAGATCACACAATGGAAAGAATTTTATTTTGGGATGAAAGTTCATCATTCCTCCCGGGGCGATTCCACGTCACCAATCACATTGCGTCGGAAGGTCCAGAAGAGACCCGCCGAGAACCAGAATTATCGATCCGCGCCGGTATCGGGCAAGTCGAAGAAACATCCTGGCCACTCGACCCCGCCGAATTCCACTCTGCCGACATTGAGTCGCATCGCCTTCGCCTCGGAGCAGGTGTACGACGCACTTGTCATCCAGAACTCCCTTTCATGAGGGGCTCCCCAGACAAAAGCGCGCTGCACGCATTATGCGTGAGCGCGCCCCTTTAAATCGCAGACTCTCCGTCTTAGCGGCCTCTGCCATATCCTCTACGGTTTCCAGCGCCGCCACCGCCGCCGCTGCTGGACCGCCGGCTCTGGAAGCAGGTCTGGCAATACACGGGACGGTCCCCGCGCGGTTCGAATGGAACGGTGGTCTGCTGTCCGCACCCGGAACAGATCACGCTTGTACCTTGCGTTCCTCCGCGCTGATATCCGCCGCCACCGCCGCCAGACTGCTCGTTCTTCTTGGCTTGGCGGCAGGTCTTGCAGCGTTTCGGCGCCGAGTATCCGCGCTCACGGAAGAAATCCTGATCCTCCGCCGTAAATGTGAAGGATTGCCCGCAATCGCTACAGAGGAGTTGCTGATCTTCAGCCATATTTCCCTTTCGTTGATGCTTCAGTTATGCGCTGCGCAAGCAGCAAATTCAGTTGATGTCATTGAGTTGTTCTGCGATTGCGATGTCAGCTGAAATCCATCGTTGGATGGCCAAACGCGGCATCAACTCCGTGTGTATGGGCATGCAAGGGCCAGAGGGACTCTCCCTCTCGCTGGGAGTCTTAACCTCCCGGTGAGCAACATAGATACTGCTGTCGCTAAATGTTGGAGTCATCAGGTGCATCTGTAAGAACCGGAGAGAGTTTGAATTAACCTCTTCCCATTCGATTCATTCAACTAGACCACCTGGACATTCTCGGCCTGAAGCCCCTTCGGCCCCTTCACAACATCGAACTGGACCGCCTGGCCTTCCTTGAGCGTGCGGAATCCTTCACTCTTGATGGCTGACTGATGCACGAACACATCTTCGCCTTGGGCACGGCTCAGAAAGCCGAATCCCTTCGCATCATTGAACCACTTTACGGTTCCCTGTTCCATATCCATTCCTTTGTCGCGTGATGTGATGTATCGCTGAACTCAAGTGGAATTGATTGCGAGTTGAGCGGAAAGGCAGAACAGGCAAGAACGCCAAGTCGGATTCTACGACCAGTGTCCACTATACACCCTTATGGGATCTTTACTTCGCTCAAGGTGAAGTCTAACTATGTAAGGCGGTTAAGCTAGTTCCACCCTGGGCGGGGCAAGCCCTGCCATGAGCTGGTTCCAAACCCCGCCGGGCGCCAACCCTTCGGCGTCGTCCTTTGTACGCGCAAACTCCGGAAAGCTGCACATCCCATCATCCAGAGTTCCTTCAGAACGCTCTGAACCACGCAGGTGCAGGTCCAAAAATTGCACTAATGAATCGGTCCACTCCATTTGGGCCGCCGATGCTCCGTGCATTTGTGGCGGTTAAACGCGTCCTCAATGGCGCTTGTGGGCGAATTCGGTATCAGTTCCAGCCGCTTTACAAATGGTTGCGACCACGCGCAATCGGAGCATCGCCAACTTGCTGATGTATTTGTAGGTGAAAGGATCTTTCGCGTAGTGTCGATCATACTTCCAACTCTACGCTCATTTCCGCGGATGGTGCTGTGACTTGGATTCCTGAATGTATTGCTAGCCATCCATAACAGCCAATTCGTGCATGTGCCGGACAGAATCGTCAGGCGTCTACCTCCACCAGCCATCCTTACAACGACTGCCATTCGTGATCGCTTCTGATTTCGATCGATTTGCCCATCGTCAGCCAGTTCCATGGCCACTAGATCCGCCATAACGTCCAGCAGCCCTTGTCCTCAAATCAAGTCCTCGCAGAATTGAAGGGTGCTGCTCAAATCAAAGGCGATTATGCACACAGATGATGGTCTTTGCGTCTTGACGCTCATTTACGCGGACAACTACATCCACAGATATTCGGCCAAGTGAGAACTGGTTACAAGCCCCTAGGGCTGTCCATGGTCAAGTTATGCCGCTATCAATCGGGAGTACAAGGCACACTTGCAATTAAGCTCTTTGGGACAACGACAAATCGCGGTCTTGAATCACCCAGGGATTGGGAAGTAAGTGTGCCAGAAGGTTGAGACTTGTGGCCTCACTTATCTCGAACTGCGTGAGAAGGAGTGCACCCACAATTCGAGGCTGATGCGGGGTGCAAACCCGTGCCAACTTCCAACGAACAGTAGAATTGTCAGCTGAACACCATCCCCTTGGGAGACGAAACTCAAATGCACACGCTCCTTCAGGATCTTCGCTATGGAATTCGCCAGCTCAAAAATCATCCGCATTTCGCACTGACTGCGATTTTCTCGCTTGCTCTGGGAATTGGCGCAACGGTATCAGTCTTCAGCATCATTTATGCCGTCATCATCAATCCTTTTCCCTATGCCGCTTCGAATCGCATCTGCTGGGTAACTGTTCACAGTAAATCGCCGGGCGCCGGCTACGCACTTACCGGTGAACAGATTCTGAAGGTGGGGCAGTCCCCGGCAGTTGAGTACGCCATGGGATTTGGCATGGACGATGAGAGCATCGACGACAACGGTGTTCCCGACAACGCGCAGGCCCTGTTGATGACTGGTAACGGCTTCCAGCTTCTGGGAGTCAAGCCGCTGCTGGGTCGATACTTCGTTCCCTCTGACGCACCTTTCGGCAAAACGCCCGCGCCGGTGGTGGTTCTCAACTACAAGTTCTGGATGCGCCATTTCAGCGGCGACCGCTCTGTCGTGGGCAAAACGATTCATCTCAATCAGCAGCCTTATCAGATTATCGGCGTGATGCCGCAGCATTTTGGCTGGCTTGGCGTGGATGTTTATCACCCACTCGGACTGAGCAATGACTCAAAGAAACTTTACGGAATTGTCGTAAAGCTCAAGCCAGGAATCTCGTCCGTCGCCGGTTCCGAAGCTCTTCAGCCCCTTTTCCAACAATTCGCCAAGGAATTCCCTGACCACTTCCCCAAAGACAACTTCAAAGTGGAGCTGACCACGATCTTAAGCCAGGTGAATGAGCCCATGAGGCAAATGCTCTACCTCCTGTTCGGAGCTGTCTCTCTCCTTCTGCTCATCGGCTGCACCAACGTCTCCATACTGCTGCTGGCTCGTGGAACTGCCAGGCAACACGAGCTTTCGGTGCGCACCGCCGTCGGCGCCAGCGCAACGCGACTTGTGCGCCAGCTTCTAACCGAATCGCTTCTCCTCGCATCGGTTGGCACACTGCTCGGGATCATCCTCGCGTACTCCACCGTCCATCTCATTGTGGTGCGACTGCCGCGCGGAGCCTTCCCTAACGAAGCGAACTACCATGTACATCTGCCGGTCCTGCTCTTCAGCGTCGGAGTTGCGCTTTTCACAGGCGTTCTCTTCGGGCTCTTCCCCGCCCTCGTGCTCAGAAGACCGGACGTAACCGCCGTAATGCAGTCCAGCTCGCGGCGTGTCGCAGGTTCGATCTCCGGAAAATTCATGCATCACGGCCTCATCGCCACGCAGGTCTCTCTCACCCTGCTTCTGCTCACCGCCGCAGGTATGGCCATCACGGGCTTCCTCCACACCATGCATATTCCGCTCGGATATAACCCGCACAACACCATGACTGTAGGAATTCCACTTCGGAAAGATGCATATGGCGACTGGGCGGCACGAAGGCAATATTTCGAGCAGCTGCGCGACCACATCGCCCAGCTCCCGCAGGTGACTTCCACTGCCATTGGATTAGCTGCGATGCCACCCGAGAACGGCTTCAGGACCACCTATCAGATTTTAGGAAGAGCAAGCGGTGGTAATCAGCAGATTGTGGCCCAGTTTGTGGGAACCCGGTATTTCTCCACCCTTGAGATTCCGCTCTTACAGGGACGCCTTTGGAGCACCGACGAACTTACGCGTGGAGCTCCGCTTGTTGTCGTCAATCGCGCGTTTATGAAGGCTTGCTGTGACGATGGTCAAATCCTTGGCCATTCCATCAAGATCCCACTGCCGAAAAATCGTCCTCCTCTTCTTTTGACCTCCCAGGGCATTGACGGATGGTTTCAGGTTGTTGGAGTGGTGGGCAATGTGCTGAACGACGGGCTCGACAAACCAGTAAAACCTGCGGTCTATCTTCCTTATTCAGTTCTTTTGCCCGGCTTTACCCAGATCTTCGTGCGCAGCAATGTAGACCCTATGCTTCTGGAGCACAGCGTTCGTTTGCAGATTGCAAAAGTTGACCCGCAACAACAGGCCCTGTTGACAGATGAAGGTCTGATGGAGGTATCGCTTCACGAGCAGACGGTATGGGCGCGCGGCCGCCTCATGACCATGTTGTTCTCTATCTTCGCAGCGCTTGCATTGATACTGGCCGCCGTGGGTGTGTACAGCGTTGTCTCTTACTCGGTGGCACAGCGCACGAACGAGTTCGGAATCCGTCTCGCACTCGGCGCCTCCAAAGGCAGTCTCATCAAGATCGTGTTCCTCTCCGTAAGCGTCAGTGTCGGCGCGGGAGTTGCCATCGGACTCGCGCTCAGTGTGGGTCTTGGTCAGTGGATTGCGCACTGGGTCACAGACACTGGGCACCACGTCCTGCTCAGCCTTGCAGGCTCCGCCCTGATGATTGTCATCGCAGCCATCGCTTGCCTGGAACCCGCCCGCAAAGCCACTTCAGTCGATCCCGCTGCGGCACTGCGTGCCGAATAGCGCTCACCGAAACCGGATCGGTCCCGCGATGTCGGCCAGTCTCCCGCCCGCTGCACCCGCGACTATGCCACTCGGATTGCGCCAACCAAACCGCATATCCTCCTGCGCAATCCGCTTTGCCGATAATTTCTCCCATCTGGTGCACAATGGCTCTGAAGAACAAACTCCGGCGTCACATCATGGATCGCCGGAGTCAACCTGAATTGCTTGTTTTTCAAATATTTGAGGTTAAGTCCTTTAGAACTTGGCTTCTCGCGCCCTAAATTACCCGTAAGTTATGTAAATCCAATACTCTGCAGCTAAGTGTTTGCAGAATGAATACTTTACAGACGAAGGCTCGCAGTAAACTTAACCGAATTAGGAATTTAGCTCCAGAAATAGATAAGTTTTTTTCGGAGGTCAACCCGCTGCCTGCGCCGTAGCGCTATGTCTCTTCCAACTCTGTTTTGAAGCTGAATGGCTTCGCCAAAATCGAATCAACGACGAGCATATTCGGAAACGATCTGTCCGTTTTCTTTGCTTCTCGCTGCCAGCACATCCCTCAATTTCTCCGGGTTCGCTCCACTCCCCAGTACAGCCGATTGCAGTTCTCGCATCGCAACGGACACCTGGGTGTCCGCAGGCATGCGGAATATCCAGGGAATATTCGTCGAAGTCAGTGTGCGGTCGTCGCTCAACGCAATCACGGGAACGAAAGCCTTCAACGAGAATTGCTCTGCCAGGTGAGCGCAGTCGCGATCAAGAGCCACGATCGCAAGCGCGTGTTCGTCCCATAACGCGTGTACCAACTGTGTCGATGCCACGCCCCAATTCTGTCCGCTTTCAACCGGGATCACTTCCACATTCCGTCCGTTTGCCTCACCCGCCGCCAGCACCTTACGTACAGCCTCTGACTGGGCGACGCTATCCGCATGTGGTCCAAACAACACAACGCGCACAACGCCCGCAGGTTCATTCGGCCGCTGCGGCCCCGCATAGCGCACACCATCTTCACCAACCTGCGCATATGGCGCGGCCTGCTGATCGCGCTGCTCAGCCTTCGCCGCCCCCGCTTCCGGCGTCTTATCCATCGGGGCAACTCTGTACGTGATTGTGCCGTCGTGCACCGTCCCCAGATACATCGGGCTGACGTTCTTGTTGTTCGGGTCGAAGACCATATGCCCGGTAACGCCGTCGTATTGGTACACCTGGTCAAGTGCATCCTGAATACGCGCCCGGTTCAGTCCTGCGCGGCAGATCGCATCGAGAAGGATATTCGTCGCGTCATAGGAGAGTGCCGCAAACTGGCCCGGCTTCTCACCGAAGCGCGCATCGTAGTGCTGTTCAAATGCAATCCAGCGTGGATCCTGCCGCGAGGGGTCATAAGGATACACCGCCTCAAATCCTTCCGCCGCCGCTCCGGCCTGCTTGACCAGATCGTCGCCAAGAGTGCGATACGCGCCGAACACCCGTTGCTTCATGCCCATGGCGCGCATCTGCTTGAGGATTCCGGCCGCTTCGTGTTCATCCCCCCAGAGCACGATCGCATCCACGCGCGAATCGCGGATGATGCGCAACTGGCGGCTATAGTCCGTATCCCCCGGCAGATATTTCTGTTCGATCACGAGCGGCCTTCCGAGTCGCACAGCCGCCGCGCGGAACTTCTCCGCTGCCATTCGACCGTATCGGTTATTCACGCGGAGCAGCGCGGGCCGCTTCAGACCCAGCTCCGTGAAGATGCGCCGTGCCAGGGTGTACGCCTGCACCCGATCATCCTGAATATCGGTGAAATACCAGGGAATGTAAGTCTCTGGAACAGTTGGGTCCGTGGAGGCCGAGTTGACGATGGGAAACTCCGCCTTCAGGGCCAGACGCAGCACCATGTGAGTGGACTCCGAGCTGATGGATCCCAGCATGGCCCAGACCTTCTCGTCGTAGACCATCTTCACGGACTCATCAAGCGGCGCGCCCCATATGGCCGAGTCAGTCGGTCGCACTTCACCCGCTTTCCGCGCCAAACTGCCAGTTGCTATAGTCGTCGTGCACCATCAGTCGGAATGGCTTGCCTCCATAACCTCCGCGGGCGTTGGCTTCGTCAATCGCCATCTGCGCGCCATGCAGCATGCGCAATCCATACACCTGGTCTGCTTGTTTCGCGATCGGGCCCAGAAAGCCAATCCGTACCTCCCTCACATCCTTCGGATCGGGAATGTCTCGTGCCGACCCGGTGTAAATGTTGGGATGGGTATAGTTCTCGTAGTAGGGCTTGACGAAATGCTGGTACGGCTCCAGGTCCTGAGGAGTTCCAGCATAGGGCTCCACTGTGCGATCTGGCGGCGGCCCCGGCGGATGAGCTCCGCATTCGCACACATGTCCTCGCTGTGCCGGGCCCCTGTCCAATTGCACAGGCGGCCCACGCAAAGATCGCTGCACTCAACCATTTCGTACGCATTGCAAACTACTCCTTGGCTGCTGACTTCTCCGTACGGAACATCGCAATGGCTTCCATCTCCACCAGCAACTCGGGCCGGCAGAGCTTTGCCTGGATACCAGTTGAAGCTGGCAAGGGATCAAGTCCCTGCTCCTTGAAAAACGCCGTACGCTCTTCGTTGAAAGCCTCGTAATCGCGATCGATATCGCGCAGATAGCACGACGTGCGCACGATGTCGTGCCACGTGCAGCCCTCGCTCTCAAGCAGCCGCGTAATGTTTTGATACGTGCGCTTCATCTGCGCGCGGAAGTCGCCAATGTGCACGCTCTTGCCGCTCTCGTCAATGGAGGCTGTGCCGGAGATAAGCAGAATCGTCAGCCCATTCAGATCGATGCGCATACCCCGCGAGAACGAACTCGGCTTCTCGTAGTCATAGGCCTCGTTCAGCGTGTGCAGATTGGTGATGGCCCTCTTCGCCACGGGTCCGTGTGCAATCGTTTCCAGAATTTCAGTCAATGCATTCATGATGAGTGCTCCTTATGGTTGATAAATTCCGTGGCTGAGCCCCTCGGCTGTCGCCACCCAGATATCCTTGCCTTGAAAATCAATACCGAGAATGTAGTTGTGAGCAGGTGCCGTGGTCACTTCGACATTCGTCGTTTTTCCCTGCGCGTCGCGCACCAGCATTTCAGGTCTTCCGTCTTTCAGTGACGGTCGGTAAACAGCCCAGTTTGTGCCGTCGTAGTACGCCAGTCCTTTGTCCGTGCAGAACCATGCCCGGTTCGCGTCCACGCCCTTCACAAAGTTGGTGAAATTGGATGGAAGCCCGCTGTCCTTGGTCAGGAAGTTGTGCCAGTAGCGGCCGTCATAGTGGCTGTCACCGAAGTAAGTCGAGACCCAGGCAACGCCATCGACATAACTGACCGAGCTGGTAATGTCGTGAATCAATCCCTGATCCCTCATTACCACCACCTCGGTCTCGCCATCCGGATCTTTGTACATATCCCAGGCGCCGGTCTTCTGCGTGTACTCCATAAGCCCGCTACCCCAGACAGCGAAGTACACTTTGTCAGCAGCTGCCGAGACGCCGTACACCCAGATTTCCCTCATCGGAGTATTGCGTTCATTCCAGAGCGACCATTGACCCGTATTGAGGTTCAGCATGCAGGCGCCTGCGGCCGTTGCCACCCACACATGCTCGCCTTCCACGGATACGCTATACACCACGTTATTGCTCAGCCCGGAGTTCAACTGCGTGAATGTGTCAATACGTCCGCCAGAGATGCGGCTCAGGCCGCCCATCGTTCCGGCCCACACGTCCCCGGTACGCTTGTCCAGTGCCAGCGAAAGCACCGCCTGCTGCGCAAGTCCTTCTGCCACCGTGTACACCTTCCAGTGGCCATCCCGGTACTCTGCCAATCCGTCATCGGTCCCTGCCCACACGCGGTCGCCATCCACGAGCACGGAATACACATGATTGTTGGGTAATCCATTCGCCGTGTTGTAGTTCACAAACCGGTAGTGCGGCATCTGCGGAACGGTTGCGCTCACATCATGAGCCGCCTTTGGTGTGGCAGCATGCGCTGTATGCGCGGGTGTGGCCGCCTGCGCAACACTGGCCAATGCACCAAGCGCCACCGCCATCGCGAGTTCACTCCATACGTTTTTCATCGCGTCCTCAGATACTCAATCAGGTCATTGAGCTCGTCTTTAGTCAGGTCGTTCGTGCGGCCGTGCTGGTCATGCGGGTTGTAGATTGTCCAGATTTCTTCCAGCGTCGCCGCCGAGCCGTCGTGCAGATACGGTGCGGAAAGCGCAATGTTCGTCAGTTGCGGCGTATCCAATAGTCCGGAGTCGTCGGTCGGCATCTTGGTTCCCACATCGAACCGCTTCTGGTCTGTGCCATTGAGCCCGCTGTGGCAGAAATTGCAGCGGTTCTTCTCTGGAATTGGCTTGCCCAGCTTGTCCACGGAGCGCTCAAAGATCTTCTTGCCCCGTTCCTGCGCGGCTGTCAGTTCCCCGTTGTGCAGCCGCCAGCGATTCGGCCTTGCCGGCAGGCTGCGAATGTATGTCACCAGGTCAGTCAGCGTCAGATCGTCGTAGTTCTCAGAGCGCCAGAAATACTTCTCCGTCCTGGGCCCGCACTCCGTCGGCAGGTCTGGATTTCCACCGTTCCACTTGTACGGCTCGGTGCCCTTCAGCGCCTCAATCGGACGATTGTCCACAATGTCGCGCCCAAAGCCGTCCGGCTCCAGATCCCACTGCAATCCATCGAATGTCGAATCGATATGGCAATTCGCACAGCCGATCTGCCCCTGGAAGGAAAACTTCGATGAGTAGAAGGTCTGTTCGCCGTGCCGTAGAACCGAAAGCCTCTTCGGTCCTTTCAGCGAAATCGTCTGCACCACGCGATCGCTCTGCGTGTCGATCACGCTGATCGTATCTTCCAGTCTGTTTGCCACCAGCAGTTGTTTGCCGTCCGGAGAAAGTGCCACGCCGCGTGGGTCATGTCCAACGGCAATACGCGCCACCACGTAGTTACCACTTGCTGAAAGGTCTTCTGCAATCGGCAGCTTGTGTGTGTGGATGTAGGCGAGCAGCCGCTTGAGATCGATGGCCAGCACCGCCTCTGACCCGCCGCAGGTCACAAAGATTTTTGACTTGTCCGGCGTAATGACAACACCGAAGGGCCGGGAGGCGTATTGTTCCAGATTGTCGAGCGGCACTTCCACCGGTTTCGTGCCCACATCCGCGCCAAACAGCGTCAGCGTGTCGGCGAAGGCGCCTCCATGCTCAAGATGCGCCAGCGGAACGAGATTTTTCGGGTGCAATTCTGCAAGGGCGCCCACGCGTCCATCCGCAGAAAATGCGACATGAAATCCATGCGCGATATACGGAAGAGAAATGCGTGTATCAACCACGGCCCTCTTTGCGTCGATTACCGTAATCTCTGATTCAGGGGGTGTTCGCGGCGCGCCGGGATTCGGATAAACGTGCGACACATACAACCACTTCCTGTCAGGAGACATGGTGATGTAGCTGGCGCCCCGTCCTGCGGCCAGCCGCTTCAGCTCTGTGCCTGTCTGCGCATCCAGCACTGCCACATCGTTTGAAATACGGTCGGCAACAAACAGGAAATGTCCCGCAGAATCTTCCGCCAAGCCGGACGGCTCCGCACCCACTGACCATGTATTGACGACCGCAAGAGATTTGGTGTCGATTACCGAGACCGTGTCATCCCATGAATTTGCAACAAAGAGTCGCGCTCCATCGGGCGAAAAGGCAATGCTGCGCGGTGCGCGTCCCACTGCAATCTTCTTCAGCGTTGCATGCGTCGTAGCATCCAGCACGCGGACTTCGCCGCTCTCCTGGCACAACACGTAAAGCAGTTTGCCGTCATGCGAGAACGCCAGCTCAATCGGCGAGGCATATTGCAGCGGGTCTCCGGTCAGAGTCGTGGCAGCTACAGCAATATCGGGCTGTGGCATCAGAGCATACAGCGTTGCCACCACGGCGCAGGCGCACACCACGGTCAGCAAACGCGCTCTCAATCCGCGGTTCACTTCGGCTCCTCCACGGTCAGTACACGGTCTGCGCTCACGTGTTCCAGCGTTTGTTCGCGCCCGCTTGGCCATCGCACAATGATCTTGTCCGCGCTTGTCGCTGTCCCAAGCCCAAAGTGCAGTCTTGCCTCATTTTGCGAGAGGTAACCCGAACCAGCTACACGCTCCTGGAGTTCGCGTTTGCCACCCGCAAATACCTCCACGCGCGCGCCAATACCGTCTCGATTGCTCTTGGTGCCGCGCAGTTGAATGGCCAGCCAGTGTCCCGTGTTGGTCGAAACGTTATGGACTAGTTTTCCCTTTGCTCCCAGATTGACAAGGAACGCGTCTACCTTCCCGTCGTTGTCGTAGTCCGCGAAACACGCGCCGCGCGCAACGGTTCGCTCGTTGATTACAGCGCCGGAAGTCTCTGATACATCTTTGAATCGGTCGTCGCCCAGTCCCCGGAAGACAGTGTGCTCCTGCGGAATCAAATGAATGAGGCCGCCGTGAAAAATCAGTACATCGAGCAGTCCGTCATTGTCGAAGTCATAAACACCCGATCCCCAGCTCACATACTGCGCATTCGCCTGCGAAACGCCATTCGTAGCCCCTATATCGTCAAACTGCATCTTGGCTGGCGTCGCGATTCCCTTGCCCGTCAGCTCATTCCGCAACATGCGGTTGTAGCGCCCGTCGGTCACCCATAGATCCAGCACTCCTCGTCCGGCAAGGTCCGCAAACACAGGTCCCATCGACGACGTCGACTCACCGTTCTGCCCGAATGCGGTGCCCGTCTCGTTGCCAATCTCTTCAAACGTGCCATCGTGTTTGTTGTGGAAGAAGTAGTTCTCCGTACGGTCGTTGGCGATATAGATGTCGTCCCACCCGTCTCCGTCGAAGTCGGCCGCAGTCACGCCCATCGTGCGTCCCACAAATGCGCTTATGCCCGACTTGTCGCTTACATCGGTAAACGTGCCGTCGCAGTTGTTGTGGAACAGCTTGTTTGTCTCACCTTCGTAGTCCAATGGTCCGGGGTAGTTGTCGGCCGCGTAGTACGCACGATACTTCGGGTCAAACTTCACGTAACGCCCAACAAACAGATCCACACATCCATCCCTGTCGTAGTCGAGCCAGGTCGAGCTGATCGACCAACCGTCCACCTTGATCCCGGCCTTTGCCGTTACGTCTGTAAAGTGGCCATTGCCGTCGTTGTGATAAAGAATCGCCCGGCCATAGCCCGTCACCAGCAGATCGACGTAGCCGTCGTTGTCATAGTCCGCAGCGGTCACGGCAATACCGTAGAGATCGGGGCTCAGGCCCGCCGCCTCTGTCACATCCGTGAATGTGCCATTGCCGTTGTTTCGGTAGAGATGATTGTGGGGAAGTGGATTCGGCTTCACGCTTAGTGGATGCGGATGCATCGAGTCGTCGAGCGGCCGGCCGTTCACCACATAGAGGTCTGGAAACCCGTCGTTGTTGTAGTCAAACCACACGCAACCCGCGCCCGTACCCTCCAACAATGAGCCCAACTGCGCAGAGCCAAAGCTATGCACAAAATCGATGCCTGCTTTGTCGCTTGCATCCTCAAAGCGAATCACCGGCTGCTTGTCGTTCGCTCCTGCCGGCTGTGAGGTAACGGGAGCGCTCGGCACAGCCTGCCCCCAGACCATGGAGGACGCCGCCAACGCCGCGCATACCATCCAACTTTTCATCTGTGGCTTCCCCTTCCAGAGATTTGTTCGGGTGCGCTTCCAGTCAAATCCACGGGTACCGTCGTCCGTTCAAGCACTTCTGGTATGCGATTCTCCGCGGCGTGTTCCGGTCCCGTGTGGCAACCCACGCAAATGCGTTGCTCGCCCGCGCGCGCCCAGAACCAGCCGCGCTCTTGTCGCAGTACCCTCCCACTCGCATCAAGAACGGCAAATCGAATCGGCTTGTCACCCGGAACTTTGATGAAGAACGAGCCGTCCTGCTCCACAGGCGCAGTTCCCAGAGAGACCACGTGCCCTTCGGTATTCTCCGTTTCCAACCTGACCGTTACTGGAGTGCCTGAAATTGCTCCATCGCGCGAGAGTCGCGCGTCCAGCGCGAGAAGATTCGCGTACTTCCATGGATGCAGTGCGGAAGGATGCCGGCGTGGCCGCACACGCGCTGCAAGCAGAACCGGTTCCACAAGATTCTCGCCGGACTGCGAAAGCACGGTCTTCAACGTCGCCGATCCGGGCTTCCATAGCGCGAGTGTGTACTTCGCATTAGTCCGGGGCCGCACACTCAGCAGCCAGCCCCCCGTCGCCGACTCTTGAAGTCCACCGGCGTACTGCGCCTGGGGAGCAACGATCCGCTCCTCATGCGCCAGTGATGGAGTGAATCGCGCCAGCGCAGTGCCATGTGTGAACACCACGTCACCGTCCGCCAGTTGCCGTCCACCCCAGCGTGCCTGTCCGTGGTCGCAGCGGTATGACTCGACCCCAGATCCGTCGGCATAAGTCAGATACATCTCGGGTGTTGTTCCCGAGCCGAGAGGAAAACCTGACTCGAAGAGAATCCGTCCATCCGCCAGCACATCATCCGGAATTGCGCTGGCTCCCGCGAAAGAGATTGGAAACTCTGCTGGGATGCCCGGCAGGTCCATCGCAACCACTTCCGCTGAGTCGCTCACGCGCGCAGACATCATCTGAAATCCGAGCGCCGTGCGTTGTGCATACACCAGCCGTCCCAATGGCAGATAAAGCGGCCGAATCGCATCTTCCTTGCTGTTTGTTACCTGCCGCAGCGAACGATCGGCCAGCGTCATCTCCCAGATCTGCCAGTGATCTGTCGGGAGCTTTTTTCCGGCAAACAGAATCGCTTTTGCATCGAAGCTGACAGCTGCATCTGCGCTCGCATCAAAAGTGGGTACCAGGGGTGCCGCTTTGCCGTCATGTACCAGCAAAAGGTGCGCGCCTTTGGGGAAGCGCTCGCCACCTTTGAGCGCCGCATGGGCCTCATATGCAGGTGCTGCTGTGACAATGTAGTCCGAGTCCGGCTGATTCACTTCGGCGGGTCGAAATCCGCAAGCAGCAAGAAAGGCCAAACCAGCAACGACCGCGCCAGCAGTGCGCGTGAAAAATCTCATACGAGAGCCTCCAGCTCCGGCTCTCGCGTTGTGCGCTTCGCCTGCCGCGTCCGCAGCGCAACGTAAGGCTCCAGTGAATCCATCATCTCGTCAAACTCGGGGAAGCTGAGCGACTGTTCTCCGTCGCTCCATGCCCGGTCAGGATCAGGATGCACTTCCACAATCAATCCATCTGCGCCCGCCGTCACACCAATTCGCGCCAGCGTCGGAACCAATTCGCGACAGCCGGCGGCGTGGCTGGGGTCCGCGATCACGGGCAGATGGGAAACCTGTTTCAACACCGCAATGGCGGTCACATCAAATGTGTTGCGGGTAGTGGTCTCAAAAGTGCGAATTCCGCGTTCGCAGAGCATCACATACGGGTTGCCGTTGTTCAGGACCACTTCCGCTGATCGCAGCAGGTCACTCACTGTTGCCACCATGCCACGCTTCAGCAGAATTGGCTTGCCCGAGCGCGCCGCTACTTCCAGTAGCGTGAAGTTCTCCATATTGCGCGAGCCAATCTGAAGAATGTCAGCATACTGCGCTACCAGCTCGACGTCGTCCTCTGACATCACCTCGGTCACAATGGCCAAGCCGGTCTCTTCCCGTGCCCGCGCCAGCATCTTCAACCCGTCGGGTCCATGTCCTTGAAATGAGTAGGGGGAACTGCGTGGCTTGAAAGCGCCGCCGCGGAGAATGCGTGCGCCTTTGCGGCATACGGAATGAGCAGTAGCTAATAACTGGGTCTCAGTCTCAACCGAGCAAGGCCCTGCCATTGTGACAAATTCGTCCCCGCCGATAAAAAAATCTCTAACGGGAACCACCGTCGTGCTTTGCTGCGGACTCCTGAGAACTGCCGGGGTCTCGGCAAACAACTTGCGCCAGCCTTCGCGCACGTAATGCGCTCCAATCCGGGGAAGCTTCAGCCTACTTCGCCGCGCGCGTATTTCGCCTCCTTCTAAAGGTGGACTGGAGCCTCAAACCAGCAACATAAGTACGCTCCTTTCAATTGGCAACAGCGGACACGAGTGTGATCGGTCCGCTTGACAAGTCTCGCCTCAGTCTTGTTGGCCGGTGCGAACGCGACTCTTTATTGAGGCCTCAGAGTACATCTTGAGGTGAAAGTGCATCATTGAGTGAATCAATCAATTTCAGTGCATCCATCCAGCTGATCTATGATGAAGCGAGAGCTTTTACACTTCTTCAGCCGTCATGAATCTCCAGGATCTCCGCTATTTCGTTGCCGTTGCTGAGTACCGCCACTTTGGCCGCGCCGCTGAAGCCTGTGAGGTAAGCCAACCCACGCTGAGCAGCCAGATTCGTAAGCTCGAGTTGCAACTTGGCGTTACCCTGCTCGAGCGCACCAACAAGCGTGTCGACCTTACCCCCATCGGCAGCCGTGTGCTGGCACATGCGCAACGCGCACTCAATGAAGCGGGCCAGATGGAAGAGGTCGCCCGCGCCGCGCGCGATCCACTTGTGGGTCCGCTCAGGCTGGGTATTATTCCCACGCTGGCGCCGTATCTGATGCCGCTCATCCTCAAACCCCTCAAGGAGAGTTACCCCAGGCTGATGATCGAACTTTGGGAAGATCAGACACGCGCACTCATTGAAGGCCTGCGCGCCCACAGGCTGGACGCGGCGCTCATTGCCACCGCCGACGAGAGCCCGGAAATCACAGAAATTGCTCTTTTCGACGAACCACTACTCGCAGCCTTGCCTGCACGCCATGCGCTAAGCACGGCACGCTCGGTGGATGAGGAAGATCTCAAGGATGAACTGCTGGTTCTCGCTGAAGGTCACTGCCTGGCCAATCAGGCTCTTTCTGCCTGCGGAACAAAACACGGTCCGCGCAGTGGCCTGCAGGGTTCCATGCAGGCCGCAACTCTGGAAACGTTGGTGAACCTCGTCGCTGCAGGCTACGGTGCGACACTCATTCCAGCGCTTGCGGTCAATTCCCTGGGCAAACGTGGCGTCGCCCTGCGGCCTCTCAAGGGAAAATCACATCGAACTATTCGGCTGGCCAGCCGGCCGGGATTCCCCCGGCCACAGGCGTTGCGCGCGCTGGAAAAGGTGATTCGAAAAGCTGTGGGGGCGGTTGCATCTATCGCGAAGTAATCCGAAAATGCCATCTCCAATGTTGAACGAGACCTTATTTGCTCAACGTATAGTTCACGTTGATCGTCGTCTCTACTTCAATTGGATCTCCGTTCAGCAGAAATGGCTTGTACTTCCACTGTCGAACCGCGTCCAGCGCGGAAGGCTGCAGTTCTTTGGGGCCGGAGACCGCTTTCAGGTTCTCCACCTCTCCCTGTTTGTTGATGATTGCATCCAATTTGACTTTTCCTTGAATGTGTCGCTGTTTCGCCTCGACGGGATAAGTCGGAGTTACTTTATGGATGAGATTCCCCGCCATTATGTCGCCACGGACCTGAATACGTTTCACAGTCTCTTTCGGATGCTCGTCCCCGGCCGCGGCCACCGTGCTCACATTTGTTCGCATCGCCACCGCTCCCAATGCGATGCCGAATCCAAACACTGCACACACTGCCAGCGACAGCGCGCGACGCATCCCACGCACATTACTCATTTTTCCGGTCAGATTCATAACTCTCCTCTCCAATGTGTTCGTGTCAAAGATTCCAATTGCGTGCGGTGTCTGCATCGTTCGCGATCCAACAAGAAGCGATGCCACACGCAATAGTGATTTGGCGTAGGTGGTTCGGTTGTCGTTACCCGCAGCCATCTCGTCGCACACCATTTCGCGCGTAGCCGCCAAATTGTGGCGCGACAAGTGCAGCGCCGGGTGATATCTCACGGGCAACGTCAGCAACTCATAGCAGAGATTCCGTGCGAAATCGTCACGCAGGATGTGTGCGCATTCATGCGCGACTACGGCTTCAAATTCCGTTGAAGTGAGCCTGCCGGCCATGCCTTGCGGGAAGAGTAGCAGCTTGTTTCTGAACCCTATCGTCAGCGGAGAGCGAATGCGCGCCGATTCCGCGAGCGCCACCTTGTGCCAACCCATGCTCTCGGCGTAGCACTGCCAATACGCTTCCTGCTCGTTCGTCAGGTTCGCGTCGGTTGTCTCCGCACGTAACCGCCGCACCCGAAAGAGATTCCAGGCGAAACGCAGCGCGAAGTAGACACAGAGGGAAACGTAGACCGCAGCGATCACTGCGAAGAGTGTGCCCTGGACTGGCAAACTACCCGACGCGACTCCCGGCCCCATCGACAACGTAACTTCACCAGCTCCGGCTTTTGCGGAAAGGCCCCATGGCACGAGTGTTCGCAACCAGGTCAAATCACATGTCGACAGAGCGGGCAATGCAGACTGGGCTATCAGCACTGCCACCCATACGCGATGCTCGACAGGCGCGCCAAGTGGGCGAACAAGTCTTGCTGCAAGCCATCCTGCTGCAAACAACAGCGGAACCTGCCAAAGCGAGTTCAACAGATAGGAGAGCACCCAGGGTTCAATCGCATGCATCATTCACCTTCCTGCTCACGGTCAAATCTTCGCGACAGCGCAGCGAGCTTTTCCGCGTCGATTTCACGGCTCTTCAGCAAAGTCATTACAAGTTCTTCACTCGACCCGCCAAACATGCGGTCAATGAGATCGCGCACGCCCAGGCGCAGGGCACGCTCCTCCGTTTCCTTCGCCGTGTAAACAAAGGCGCGCCCATCCCGCGCGCGCTTGAGCTTGCCTTTGCGTACGAGGATGTTCAACATCGTTTGCACGGTGGTATAGGCCATCTCCGGCTCCAGGCGCGACTGCACTTCAGCCACCGTGCCACCGCCTGCCTTCCAGATTGCCTGCATGATGCGCAATTCCAGGGGGGTCAGTCGTCTTTGGGAGGATTTCTTCACGCACATTCTCCTAATTTCTTAGGAGCATAGTCCCAACCTGATTCTCTGTCAACTAATTGCTTAGGAGTTTATTCGATTCCGCGCACTCGCCCTGGTCTCCTCAATCAGGATTCGACTTCGAACAACCCGGGGAGGACTGCCGCTGCATTGCCGCTGATGCTCTGGCTGAATACGGATGCGTTCAGCGGCGGCTCGGGGCCGATATAGATTGTGCGCGCGCCAGCGAAGCGCGCCTGTTGGGCAAAGCCCGCCGCGGGATATACCGAACCCGATGTACCGATAACAATCATCACGGTCGACTTCATCAGTTCGCGCTCAATGCGCGGCATTTCCATCGGAATTTCACCGAAAAAGACGATGTGCGGGCGAAGCCGCGCGCCACATACGCATCGGCCCACATCGTCCAGGTCCTTATACACACGCCGATCCTCCACCGGAAGAGCGCCGCACTGTTGAGAGCAGCGCGACTTCGCCAGTTCGCCGTGCATGTGCACTAGCCGCTGAGAACCTGCGCGCTCATGGAGGTCGTCCACATTCTGTGTGCAGAGAAAGAACCTGTCGCCCAGTTTCTGCTCCAGGTCAGCCAGCGCAGTGTGGCCGGCATTCGGCTTTGCGGCAAAGCCACTCTCTCTGCGCGCGGAGTAAAACGCCCACACATCCGCGGGATTATTTGCCAGTGCTTCGGGTGTGCACACGTCTTCAATGCGGTAGCCTGCCCACAGACCGTCAGACGCACGAAAAGTCGGCAATCCGCTCTCAGCGCTGATACCCGCGCCGGTAAGCACAAACACGCGATCCGTGGGAGCGATGGAAACCTTGGGCATAGATCCAGTATGCGGCTCAGGGTTCCAGCAATATCTTGCCGGTCGTCTTACGGCCTTCCAGATCGATTTGCGCCTGTGCGGCTTCAGCCAGCGGATACATGTGCTCCATGCGCAGCTTAAGCTCTCCAGACGCCGCCCACTTCAGCACTTCGCCGGCACGCCATTCAAGTTCCGCATGAGTGGCAATGTAATGCCAGAGGGTCGGTCGGGTGATGTAGAGCGACCCTTTGCTGCTCAACTGAATCAGATCGAACGGCGGAACAGGCCCACTCGATGCACCAAAAAGCGCTAGCATTCCGCGCGGGCGAAGACAATTCAGACTCTTCTCAAACGTCGTCTTGCCCACCGAGTCGTAGACCACATCCACGCCCTTGCCGCCGGTCATTCGCTTCACTTCCGCTTCAAAATCCTGCTCCGTGTAGAGAATCACCTCGGCTGCGCCAGCCTCGCGCGAGAGCTGCGCCTTCTCATTCGTCGAAACCGTGGTGATGACTTTGGCCCCTATGCGCGCGGCAATCTGAGTTAACAGTAGCCCCACGCCGCCTGCGCCCGCGTGCACCAGCACGGTCTCTCCTGCCTTCAGCGGAAAAGTGGAGTAGGCAAGATAATGCGCGGTCATTCCCTGCAGCATCGCTGCCGCCGCCTTTTCCGGCGTGAGCTCGGCGGGTACCTTCACCAGTTGGGTGGCCGGCACAAGTGCGTATTCCGCGTAGCTGCCCATCACGTTCACTGAGACAACTGCGTCGCCTTCTTCAAGACCCTGCACGCCGGGGCCGAGCTTTTCCACAGTGCCGGCTGCCTCACTACCGGGAATGAGTGGCAAGGTTGCTTTGTAAATGCCGCGGCGGAAGTACGTCTCGACATAATTCACGCCCACCGCTTCCACGCGAATGAGCACCTGTCCAGGACCTGGTTCCGGAATCTCCAGCTCGACAAGTTCGAGCACTTCAGGCCCGCCAATGGATTGAATCTGTATTGCTTTCATCATTGCAAAGAATGCACCCATTGATGAAATCACGCAAGCTCAAACCGCCGTGAGCCCATGCAATGCCCTGCACTTGCGCACGCGCTCAGCGCTGCTCCCTTGATCAGAGCCCAAGAAGATTTGATTGCTGACTAGACAACAGGAGCCGTTGAAACCTGCGCCGCCGGCCGTGGCTGAATGCGCAGAATGTGCCCCGGCAAATGCGAGGGATGCAGCTCCACGTAGTTGCGCGGTCCGGTCCACTGATAGGTTCTGCCCGTCAGAAGGTCCTCCAAATCATACGGCGCATTCTCCGGCAGCCCCAGTTCCAGCAACGGCAGGGTCACAAAACCGCTCTGCGTATAGTGCCAGTCCAGATTCACCACCATCAGCAGCAAATTTGAGCGATCCTCGGACTCCTTTGAATAGCAGAGGAGCTGATCGTTGTCGGTGTAATGGAAACGCAGAGACCAGTCATTCTGCAGCGCCACATTCTCATTGCGAACGGCATTCACCTTGGCGATCAGCGGTTTGAGCGAACTGCCTCGGTCCAGATCCCAATGACGAATCTCGTACTTCTCGGAGTTCAGATACTCTTCACTTCCCTGTCGGATCGGCAGGTGCTCCTGAAGTTCAAAAGCCGGGCCGTAGATGCCGTAATTCGCGCCAAGCGTTGCCGCCAGCATATGGCGAATCATGAATGCAGCGCGGCCGCCGGTCTGCAGAAATTCGGTGAGAATGTCGGGCGTGTTGGGCCACTGGTTCGGCCGGAAGAACTCGCGCACATCGGTTTGCGAGGTTTCGGTCAGATAATCCATCAACTCCTGCTTGCCAGTGCGCCACGGAAAGTACGTATACGATTGGGTAAAGCCGAGCTTGGCAAGCCGGTACATTACCTTGGGTCGCGTGAACGCCTCAGCAAGAAAAATCACTTCCGGATGCTCGCGCTTCAGTTCGGCGATCACCCACTCCCAAAACGGAAATGCCTTGGTGTGCGGATTATCCACGCGGAAGATCGTCACGCCCTCATCTATCCAGTAGGTGAAAACGCTCTTGAGCTCTTCCCACAGTCCCTTCCAGTCCTGGCTCTCAAAATCGATGGGATAAATGTCCTGATATTTCTTCGGTGGATTCTCCGCGTATTGAATCGTGCCGTCCGGCCGCTTCTTGAACCAGTTTTCGTGCAGCGACACGTACGGATGATCTGGCGCAACTTGGAACGCGATATCCAGCGCGACGGAAAGCTTAAGGTCGCGTGCAGCCGAGATGAAATGCCCGAAGCTCTCGCGAGTCCCAAGTTGCGAGTGGATTGCCTTGTGCCCGCCTTCTGCTGAACCAATCGCCCAGGGACTCCCGGAGTCGCCGGGCTCCGCCTGCGGATTGTTGTTTTTGCCCTTGCGAAACTTGTGGCCAATGGGATGAATCGGCGGCAAATACACCACATTGAAGCCCATCTCCGCAACGTAAGGCAGCATCTTCTCTGCATCCGCAAATGTTCCATGCACATCGGCGGAGGCGCCCGTTGAACGCGGGAAAAATTCGTACCATGAGCTGAAGCGCGCGCGCACTGGATCCACGACCACGCCCAGCTCCTTGCTCGACTCCGTTGTGTAGCGGCGATCCGGATAGCGCATCATCAGGTGCTCAAGCTGGACGGCCGTTCCAATCGGGCGCAGCTCAATTGGAGAAGAATCCGCGCGCAGCGAAGTTGCGCAATCGCGCAGCCAGCGCGCGTCCGGCTCAGCGGTTGCTCTGTCTGCTGCCGCTTCAACCATGTCCGCGCCGATCATGTAATCCACGCGCGTGTCTGTCTGAGCCTCAATACGCTTCAGCAGATCTCGATGCCATGTGGCGAAATGATCGACCCAGCCATGCACCTTATAGCCATACCTGCCAATGTCCTTCACGCGGAACGAAGCGGTCCAGCGATCGTTTGTCAGCGAGGCCATGGGTATCTCCGTCCACTGCTCCGAGCCCACGCGATGCACCAGTAATGTTGCGGCCACGGAATCGTGCCCGTCAGTAAAGACATCCGCCTCCACCTGCACCAGGTCGCCCACCGATCGCTTGATCGCGAATCGGCCTCCATCCACTTGTGGTGTAATTCCTTCGATGATGACGCGCTTACGGCCTTCAATCTGCGGGAGTGTCATGTGCCTCTCATCTTGCGTACGTTGCGTGAATTGTAATGTGGCCTAACGTGCTCTGTGCGCCTCGCGCATTTTCAGCAGTTGCTCATAGAGCGCAATGGTTTGATGCGCGATCGCCTTCCAACTGAACACTTTTTCCGCGCGGATTCGCCCTGCTTCGCCCATTCGCTTGCACAGCGCAGGGTCAGCAAGCAGCTTTGCAATGGGCGCTGCAAGGTCGCGCGCAAACTGTTCTGGATTGGTGGGGAAACTCGTCACCGGGTCCTGCGTAAATGGAACCAGAAAACCGGTCTCACCTTCCACAACGACTTCCTTAATGCCTCCTGTCGCGCTGGCCACCACCGGCGCGCGGCAGGCCATTGCTTCAAGATTAATGATGCCGAAGGGCTCATACACCGAAGGACAGCAAAAGACACGCGCATTGCTGTAGAGCTGTATCGCCTCCGGCTTTGTCACCATCTTCTCAATCCACACAATGCGCGGATGGTCTTTGCGCGCCAGTTCCACTTTCTCGCGCAACTCGGCGGCAATCTCCGGTGTATCCGGCGCTCCCGCGCACAACACCACCTGGGTCTCCTTGGGTAGGTAGCGAATCGCATCGACCAGATGAGTCACACCCTTCTGGCGCGTGATGCGACCGACAAACAAAACGTACGGCACTTCGGGATCCACACCGTAAGTTGTCAAAGCCGTCTTGTCCGCGGTCTGCTGATATTCGTTAAGGTCGATTCCGTTGTAGATCACGTGGATGCGGTTCGGATCCACGTCCGGATACGCGTTCAGAATGTCCGTACGCGTTCCTTGCGAAACGGCGATAATTGCGTCCGCATCCAGAATCGCCGTGCGCTCCATCCACGAACTCATCGCATAGCCAGTGCCAAGCTGCTCGGCCTTCCATGCGCGCAGCGGCTCCAACGAATGTGTAGTCAGTACAAACGGCATGCCATAGAGCTTCTTCGCCAGGTAGCCGGCCATCGACACGTACCAGGTGTGCGTGTGCACCACGTCCACGCCATCAAGTGCCTTTATTTGTGCGAGATTAAGACTGAATGCTTCAAGCGCTCCTTTAAATTTGCCCACGGTGCCGTTGGTGATCTCAGCCCATGGCTCCGCGCCTTGCACATGCAAATTTCCCGTGTCCGAATGCTGCTCGCCCCAGCAGTGCACTTCCACTTCAATGGACTTCGCCAATTCGCGGCTCAGATAGTCAACATGGACCCCGGCGCCACCATAGACGTGCGGTGGAAACTCGCGCGTGAACAAACCAACTCGCAAAAAACTGCCTCCCTGCCGCGATGCCGCGATCGACTTTCCAGAATAGCGCGCTGCCCCGGAAGCAAACTCAAAAGGGTGAAATTCGTGTCGTGGCGCGCACGCAAGGGATGAGTCTACTGCGCAAATCTGCATGCTGCAAGAGAACCGCAGTGAATGCTTAACGCAGCTGCCTTCAATGTTGCACGCCAGCATACAAGGGGAAAACGCAGTGCCGCACAATTACACAAACAAAAAGGCGGAGCCGAGGCCCCGCCTGTGTTGGATGGAGTACTGCAATCGCCTTTAGCGCCAGTGCCCTTCAATGAGCACCCACGCTCCGTGGCGATGCACCCAGTGTGCCGCAACCCAGCGCGCATGGGGGCGGGGCGGTCGATCCCAGCGGCCTGGAACCCACACATAGCGGGCGCCATCCCAGCGGTGATACCCGGCAATCCACACAAATCCGCGCGCCGGAGCGCGCCCTGGTCGCTCCACAATCGGAGCCGGGGGACGAACGCGAACCACGACCTGCGCAAACGATGCTGCAGGGAGCAATGTGAAGGCCAGTAACGCTGCCGCAATCATTCTTTTCACAGCAAATTCTCCTTTAGAAATGGGGAATCCTGCCAGAGTCTTCACTGCTCTCCGGACATGATGAAAGATTGAACCTCGATTGCCGTGAAAAGTTGCGATCCTCACCGATCCACTAGATGAAAATCACTGAGGTCAGCATCTACGCTGCTGACAGGGCTCCCAGCGTTTCCGCAATTGCATCGGCCGCCGTCACGCAGGCAGCGCGGTCCACATCGCAATGCGTCACCATGCGAATGGAATGCGCTCCAACTGCGCTCATCAAAATGCCGCGCTCCTTTAACCGCGCCACCAGGTCAGCTGTATTCAGCCCGCCCGTCAAGCTAAAGATCACAATATTGGTTTCCACGCTCTCGGGGTCAATCGAGACAGATTCCATATGAGAGAGCGCTTCCGCCAGTAGCCGTGCATTGGCGTGGTCCTCATGCAGTCGCGCAGGCATGGTTTCGAGCGCAATCAGTCCCGCAGCCGCCAGCACACCCGCCTGCCGCATGCCTCCGCCAAGCGCCTTGCGATAAATTCGGCCGCGATCTATCAATTCCTGTGATCCGGTCAGCATCGAACCCACCGGCGCACCTAGCCCTTTCGACAGGCAGAACATCACCGTGTCAAATCCACGCGTCAGTGTTTTTACGTCCGTACCAAGCGCGGTGGCCGCATTAAAGATACGAGCTCCATCTAAATGCACGGGCAGCTTGTGCTCCTTGGCATTGGCCCAAATCTCCTCCATCGCCGCCAGTGGAGTTACGCGCCCGCCAGCCAGATTGGCCGTGTTCTCAATCTCAATCAAACCCGTCGATGCGCGAAACGTGCTGCGCCCGTAGATGTGAGGCTCAATATCCTTCCAAGTCAGCGTGCCGGTTGGCGTGGTCACTGTGCGCACCAGGCAGCCGGAAAAGACCGCCGCCATTGCCATCTCCCAATCAAGAATGTGTGAACGCGACTCGCAAATCACTTCCTGCCCTGGCTCGGTGTGAAGGCGGATAGCAATCTGGTTGCCCATCGTTCCCGTCGGTACAAAAAGCGCGGCCTCGCGGCCAAAGACCTCTGCCGCACGCCTCTCCAGTTGGTTCACAGTTGGGTCTTCGCCATACACATCATCGCCAACAAGGGCTGCGGCCATTGCTGCACGCATCTCCGCCGAGGGGCGGGTCACGGTATCCGAACGCAGATCTATCACAAGAGACACAAGAACTCCTCTCGCCCATTGGCGGGCAATCCTAACGATGACTGCAAAATTCAGATATCTTCCAACATCAAACGATCCTGCCGCCAAACAAACTTTTCCGTCAGGCGCTAGGGAATCTGCGCCATCGGCAGTTCGATTACCGGCGAAACCTTGCCGTCTTTCGACGCATATGCCCAAAGTCCATGAAAGTTCGTGCGCAAATCAGGATGTGCCTTGAGCAGTGCGCTCAGCACGGCCAGCGCTTCCGTCTTTTGCGCCGCTGGATCGGTCATCCCAAGCGATTCGTAGGTCACGCCAAGGTCCGGTTCCCGCAATGAGGGGTCAATCCGGACCGAAAGAATCTTCCAGGTGCGGTCGCCATCTGGAATTGAAAGCGGAAACGCATTCGCCGGCCCATTCTTGATGTCAGACTGTTCCTGATTCAGCTTGTCCAGGTTTGGCGATGAGAGAAAATCAACTGGTACCAGCATGTAACGCGCGTAATCGTACGAAAATGCCGCGCTCCAGGGCTGACCGTTTGCTTCCAGGGCGCGCGCTCTTGTCCAGTACCAAACTCCATCATGACCACCAAAACTTCCCTGCCTTACGGACAGACCGCCCAGCCTCCAGGCAGGTGCTCCACTCGTGGTATCCCACACGAGGACAATCCCCATCTGTCCGGCCAGCGGGGCCCCTTTCGAATCAGCAAGCAGCAGCGCATAGCGGCCCGGTGGCAATGCGCGCATATTCACCGTCACAGTCAGCGAACCGGATGCATTCGAGCAAAAGAACTGGGTATCTGCCGGCGCTGTCTGGCTGGTTGCATCCAGCAGATAAGCGTTGCGCAATTCCACCTGTCCGCCTTTTACAAGCGGCGCGCCTTCCTGCGCTTCGTTCTGAATGCCTTCCCATTGGTCGGTGATGGAGGGAAGCAGCGCCGCGTGCAGTGTCGCAGTGTCCCCCTGGATAATCGCCTGTCCCAACCGTTCGCCCACCGCTGCCAGCGCGTTTCTGTCGGTCGGAGTCAGGGCAGACTGCGAGGTGCAACTCGGCGCCGCGGAGGCAACGGGTCCCAAAAGCAGGGCCGCAGACAGGCAAAGGGATATTACAAAGAAAGCTCCGGTTTCGACCCGTACAACGAAGGGACATTCCGCGATTCCTCACCCTGCGCGCAAATTCACGATGAGCGTTTGCACGCCACTGCTAGTCTAGTACAGAGGGGGCAGTACGCCCGCGATTCTGCGGGCAGTGGAACACTCCTTCAGAGCAGATCCGATGGCCATTTTCAACGCCGCAAAGCCGACGCAGTGCGCAATGCGCCACCAGTGCCGCCACCGGTGCTTAGAGTCGATCACGCTGGCGGTCATGGCGATCTCCACTTCCTTGACGTACGCTCTGGCCGCACCTCAAAAACCGGCTTCCGCCAGCGCACATGCTCCACGTCACAAGGCTGCGGCGCAGGTCAAAGCCGCCAAATCTGTTGAAACGCCAAAATCCGAAGCTCCTCTCCAGCCCGAGATGCCAAAGTGGCCCGTGAATGATTCTCCTGAGCCGGCCAAAGTCACCTGGGACAGCCACGGCCTTGAAATTCGTGCAGCCAATTCCAGCCTTATTCAGATCCTGCACGATTACTCGGTTGCCACCGGATCAAAGATTGAAGGCATCAACAAAGATGAGCGCATCTTCGGCACCTATGGCCCCGGCAACGCGCACGATGTGTTGACGCAATTGCTCAACGGCACCGGCTATAACGTTCTCATGTTTGGCGACCTCGGTCAGGGCACGCCGCGTGATGTCGTGCTCAGCGCACGCAGCGCCGACAATGGTCCCAGGCCTATGGCGCGTCCCGAATCTCAGCCTTCAGACGACGAAGAAGATAACGTGGATGACCAGGTCGAACCTCCGCGGCCACCCATCATGCAGCCGCAGGTGATACAGCCCAACATGCCGCCCGGCAACCAGCCCGTGCGCACTCCGCAACAGATTATGGAAGAAATGCAGCGCCGCCAGCAGCAACTGCAACAGCAGCAGGATCAGCAGAATCCGCAATAGTGCTGCTCAACTGCATTCCAACTATTTGTGGTGGGATAAGTTAACTTGCTTCAGGCAGACGCTTTCGCGGCTTGGGTGGCCTGCTTCGCTGCCACTTCCTTCTGTCGCGGGGCCATGCACGCAAACGCAATCCTAAGCAGTGCAAAAGCCAATCCAACACCGAGGGTGAGCGCGCCCAGCGATACAATCGCAAAAAGTACCAGATTTAGAAGATCATTCATTCCAAATTGCCTCAAGCACGCCCTGAATTCACCGGACCAAGCCCCACCTCATCCGCTGAAAATCGTGGGATTTCCAGTCAATTTTCCCACGCGTCACTTCACCTATTTTCTCATCCTTTTAGCCTTTCCTGCTCGCTCGTTGACCCTGATTTCTGTTGGCAAATAAAATACCTCTACGGGGGTCGCTCAAACTCCGCTAACCTTGATTTATCTGCGACTTCACTCGCCGCACACCTGAGATCACGTTATGGCTATTCAGCACATCACCGTGCGCGGCGCGCGCCAACACAATCTGCGCGACATCAGTGTGCGCATTCCCCGTAACACGCTCACCGTGGTCACCGGCCTCTCTGGCTCCGGCAAAAGCTCCCTCGCCTTTGACACCATTTACGCCGAGGGTCAGCGCCGTTACGTTGAAACGCTCTCTGCTTACGCCCGCCAGTTCCTCGATCAGATTGAGCGGCCCGACGTCGATTCCATTGAAGGCCTTTCGCCTGCCATCTCCATTGAGCAGAAGACCACCAGCCGCAGCCCCCGCTCCACAGTCGGCACCATTACTGAGATTTACGACTACCTGCGCCTTCTGTACGCATCCGTCGGCACACCGCATTGCCCCAATTGCGGGCGTCCTATTGCGCGGCAGACCGCAGACCAGATTGTGCAGCGCATTCTCGAGCTCGGCCAGGGCGAGCGCGTCACCGTCATGGCGCCCGTGGTGCGCGGCCGCAAGGGCGAATTCAAGGACCTGCTTGACCAGCTGGATCAACAGGGTTTCCGAGCGCGCATCGATGGCGAACTCTACGATCTAGCCGAACCGCCGGCGCTCGACAAACGCAAGAACCACAATATTGAAGCCATTGTCGATCGCGTTCTGCTCAAACCCTCCAGTGCCGACGTTGCAAAGCCCGCGGGCAAGCCCGGCGCCACCGGCAAAGGTGCAACGGAAAAAGGCAGCATGGAAAAGCGCCTTGAGGCAGCAGTCTCCAAAGCACTGCAGATGGCCAACGGACTCGCGCTCATTGGCCTTGCAGACGGCACAGAGCAGCTCTTCTCCTCCTCAATGGCCTGTCCTGACTGCGGCCTTGACGTACCCAAGCTCGAGCCGCGCAGCTTCAGCTTTAACTCCACCTTCGGCGCATGTCCTGAGTGCCACGGTCTCGGGTCCCTTTACGACTTCGACCCGGCAAAGATAGTCAACGACTGGTCAAAACCGCTTCTCGATGGCGGTTTAGGGCCCGGCTCGGCCTCCCAGTATCTCGTTAAGCTCATCCAGCTCGCGGCAGATCGCTACAAAATCAATCTCAAAACCCCTTTTGAGGACCTGCCGAACAAGCAGCAGCATCTGCTCATGTACGGACCTCCAAAGGGTGAAGCGCCACGCACCGGCTTTCACGGTATTCTCGCCTATCTGCGTGACTCGCTCACTGAGGCGCGCAGCGACGGCTACCGCGAGTACATGATGAACTTCATGTCCGCGACGCCCTGCCCCGTCTGCCGTGGCAAGCGTCTGCGCCCGGAATCTCTCGCCGTCAAGGTCGGCGGCCTCTCCATCTCGGACTTCACAGCGCTCCCGCTCAATCGCGCACTCTCGGCCGCCATTGGCCTTACCTTCTCCGCGCGTGAAGCGTTGCTCGCAGAACGCATCCGGCGTGAAGTCGTCGAACGTCTCGAATTTCTCTGCGCCGTGGGCCTCAGTTATCTCTCGCTCGACCGCAGCGCCGCCACGCTTTCCGGCGGTGAAGGCCAGCGCATCCGCCTCGCCACGCAGATTGGCTCACGCCTGCGCGGTGTTCTCTACGTGCTCGATGAGCCCTCCATCGGCCTGCACCAGCGCGACAACAACCGCCTCATTGAAGCTCTTGTAAAACTCCGCGACCTCGGCAACACCGTGCTCGTCGTCGAGCACGATGAAGACACCATCCGCCACGCCGACTACGTTGTCGATCTTGGCCCCGGCGCGGGACGCCTTGGCGGCAATGTCGTCGCGGAAGGCACGCCTGAGCAGATCATGGCCTGCCCGGACTCGCTTACCGGCAAATACCTCGCCGGCCACGAAGAAATCCTTCATCGCTTGGCGCCACGCCCGCTCACAGGCAAGTGGCTCACCATCACCGGCGCACGGGAACACAATCTGCAAGACCTAACCGTGCGTGTGCCAGTCGGCGTCATGACCGTCGTGACTGGTGTCAGTGGCTCGGGAAAAAGCACGCTCATCAACGATATTCTCTACCGGGCGCTGGCAAAGACCATTTATGGCTCGCGCGAGGAGCCCGGTTCACATGACGACCTCACCGGTGCCGATCAGATTGACAAAGTCATTCGCATCGATCAATCCCCCATCGGCCGCACGCCCCGCTCCAACCCGGCAACCTATACACAGGTGTTTTCGCCTCTCCGCGACATCTTCGCCATGCTGCCCGAGGCACGCGAGCGCGGCTACAAGCCCGGCCGCTTCAGCTTCAATGTGGCCGGAGGGCGCTGCGAGGCCTGCCAGGGTGACGGTCAGAAGCGCATCGAAATGAACTTCATGCCCGATGTCTACGTGCAGTGCGAGGTCTGCAACGGGCGCCGCTACAACCAGGAAACGCTCGCGGTCAAATTCCACGGCTACTCCATTGCCGACATTCTCGACCTCACTATCGAGGACGCGCTGACCGTTCTAAAGGACGTGCCGCTGCTCCGCCAGAAGCTGCAAACACTCGTCGATGTCGGCCTCGGTTACGTGCACTTGGGTCAGAGCGCTACCACGCTCTCCGGCGGCGAAGCGCAACGCATGAAGCTCGCGCGTGAGCTCTCCAAGCGCCAGACCGGCCGTACCCTTTACCTGCTCGACGAGCCCACCACCGGCCTGCACTTTGACGATGTGCGTAAACTGCTTGAAGTGCTGCACAGCCTCGCCGATCTCGGAAACACGGTCATCATCATCGAGCACAATCTCGATGTGGTGCGCAATGCCGACTGGATCATTGACCTCGGCCCGGAGGGCGGCGAAGATGGCGGACGCCTCATCGGCGAAGGCCGGCCCATGCGCATCGCCGTCACGCCGCATTCCTATACTGGCAAATTCCTCGCGCGCTACTACACAACCTCCAAGGACGGCCTACGCGCGCTGGAAGAGGCTGACGCAGTTCAACTGCGTGCCGTCGCGGAACAAGCCGCGGCACAGGAGGTCGCAGACTCAGCTGCTCAAGCCGCGGCAGATTCCGCCTCCAAACGGGCCAAAGGCGCAAAGAAGACGAGCCGCGCGCGGAAGTCGGTGAAGCCTTGAGCGAATGGCCGCACGATCCCCAATCAATTGATTCCACCGCCGACTCGCCCACAGATGCGAGCGAACCCTCGGATGTGCAACCGGAAAGCGGCCATCTCCATCCTTACGCGAAAGACACTGAAGACCAGAGCCGCTCGTACAGCGACGATGCCGAGCACTTACTCTTCGAAAACGTATTCGCTCCCGAGCTGCCGCCGCAAGAGCGCATCCCGCACATCGGCCACGTCGGCATCCTTGCGCTCATCGCCGTCTGCGCTCTCATACTCGCGGCACTTCTTTCGCGCGTGGCAGTTTACGCTCACTTTCTTGGCGTCACAAATCTGCAGCAGGCGCAAACCGACGTTCGCTACACCCTCGGCAGTGAGGGTGTCCTCTATCTCATCTCTCTCGTCTTTGCCTGGGCCCTCTTTCCTTTTCTCTGGCAGCGAGGCTTCTTAAGTGGCATTCACTGGAATGGCTTCATCGCACTGCGCAGTAGTGGCAGACTCTTCTCCGTTTCTCTGCTCTGTTTCCTCATGGCCATGCTGAATGGCTATCTGATGCCTGGGCCTGCAGACACGCCGATCGATCGTATCTTCCGCATGCCCGGCGCGGCCTGGCTCCTCTTCGCCTTCGGTGTCACCATGGCGCCATTCTTTGAAGAGCTTGCCTACCGCGGCTTTCTGCTGCCCGCCACTTGCACGGCTGTGGACTGGCTTCGAGAAAAGCTCATCGGCGTTCCACAGCGCCGCCCGGACGCTTTCGGCAATCCTGACTGGTCCATGCCGGCGATGGTCATCGGCACCATTCTCACAAGCGCACCCTTCGCCTTCATGCACGCCTACCAGACCGGTTACTCTCTCGGAGTGTTCCTTCTGCTCTTCGTCATCAGCATGGTGCTTTGTGCCGTTCGTCTCAGCACACGATCACTGGCTGCAAGCGTCGTGGTCCACGCTGGATACAACTTTCTGCTCTTCTCCTTCATGCTCATCGGCACAGGTGGATTCAAGCATCTCGGCAATATGTAGACTGTCTTCCACCGCGCCGCAGCCCCATTCTTTTACAATCGACGCTGATGACTCAGCCAACCTACGCACAACAGCTTCTTGCGCTGCTGGCCCGCACCAGCTTCAAGCTCGGACAATTCAAGCTCTCCTCCGGCGGCACCAGCGACTACTACATCGACTGCCGCACCACTACGCTGCACGCAGAAGGCGGCCGTCTAACCGGCCATGCCATTCTCGAACTGCTCGAGATCAACAACATTTCTGCCGATGCTGTCGGCGGTCTCACCATGGGGGCGGACCCCATCGTTTCCAACGTGGCCACAGCCAGCGCATGGCGCGCTCAATCCAATCCAGGCGCTCCGCTGCTCCACGGCTTCCTCGTCCGCAAAGCGGAAAAGGCGCACGGCACCGGACGTCGCATTGAGGGCTTCTGCCGTGAAGGCGCGCGCGTGGTCATCGTCGACGACGTATGTACCACCGGCGCTTCCACCATCAACGCCATTGAAGCCGCGAAGGAAGCAGGCATGGTGGTTGCCTCAGTTGTCTGTATTGTGGAGCGCGAAGAAGCAGGTGGCCGACCTGCCGTGGAAGCCGCTGCCGGCGATGCACCGTTCCTGCGGCTGTTCACCGCCAATGACGTACGTGCCAGCCACATTAGCCAGCTTGAGCCCGGAGTCCTGAAGCCACAGGTCTGATCTGGCCGCCACTTATACAAAATAGAAAGGGCAACCCTAGGGTTGCCCTTTCGCACTTCAGGGGGAGGGATATTTCAGAGTTTGAAAGTCTCTGTGTTCCAGTGTC
The DNA here is from genome assembly GCA_963814335.1 of uncultured Acidobacteriaceae bacterium. Classification (GTDB taxonomy): domain Bacteria; phylum Acidobacteriota; class Terriglobia; order Terriglobales; family Acidobacteriaceae; genus Telmatobacter. Next base: position 1,164,035 of record CAWFCO010000006.1, read on the forward strand.
GTCGGAACCTTAGTTGCCTGCACCAGGAGCTGCAGGTGCTGAAGTCATGCTGTCCGACATATTCGAAAGCAGCTGAACTTGCACGCGGCGGTTCTTTTGGCGGCCCTCACGGGTCGAGTTGTCAGCCACTTCCTGATCTTCGCCAATACCGATCAGGTAGAAGCGATGCGGAGCAATGTTGTACTTCGCTGCCAGGTACTGCACCACTGCATCGGCGCGGCGCTGGCTCAGGTCGTAGTTGTATTGCTTCGGTCCGGTTGAATCGGTTCCGCCCGTTACCTCAAGAATGTAGCTCTTGGCTGAGCCAAGCTGCGCCGCAAACTGGTCAAGCTGTTCCTTGTCGTCTGCCGTCAGCGTTGCCTTGTCAAAGCCAAAAGTCACCGTCACATCGGAAACCTGCTTGTACTTGTCCAGCCCTTGGACTACGTCGTCCAGCCGACTGGCGCGATGCACCGCTTCGTTCGCGGCTGTTGTCGCATTGCCAGCCGCCGTACTTGCCGACTGCGCATTCTGGCTCGCGGTGTCGGCCGCGCTCTGTGCCTGCTTGATGCCTGCCTGTGCGCGCGTGTCAGTGTCCTGAATGTTGCGCGTGTTCTCAGCAGTCTTGTCTTCCAGCTGGCCCGTGTGCTGAATAATAGGCGCTGTTTGGGTGCGTACGTAGTTCTTGGTCGCGCAACCCGTCACTCCGGCAACTGCAAATGCCGCAACAGCCATGGAAATCCCAAATCCGTACTTCGTCATTGTGTCTTTTCCTCCCAAATCCGCCCTTGTGGTGGACTCGACCCTTCGGACAGACGATGTCTTTTCGACTTCGCTTGGGTAATTGCACCCGACGTGCCAAAGGCAAGGAGGAAGGCAAACCTATTGTTTTCATTTGATTAATAGCGCATCGACGTGAGCGTGCAAAGGTGTAAAGCTATGTAATTCTTACCCTCACCGGTAAGGTTTGCTCTGCTCGTCTCGCGCACTTTGGCTGCCCGCTCCGCACAGCTATGCTGAGAGGTGGCACTCGCGCCTGCTGGACATCCTCTTGGACGTTCGCCAGGGCGGTTTCATACTGCCCTGAAATCAGGTTTTTTAAACTTTTGCCGGCATCGTCTTCCCTATGGATCTCTACGAGAAAATCCGCACTCTGCCCACTCAACCCGGCGTGTATCTCTACAAGAACGCCGAGGGCGAAGTCATCTATGTGGGGAAGGCCAAAAATCTACGCTCGCGTGTGCGCAGTTATCTGCTTGAAGCCTCGCAGGCCAACGCTAAAACCGGCTCGCTCATGCGCGAAGCCGTCGATCTTGACTTCATCCTCGTCGCCAACGAGCATGAAGCGCTCGCGCTGGAAAACAACCTCATCAAGCAGCGCAAACCGCGCTTCAACATCCTTCTGCGCGACGACAAGACATACCCTTACGTTAAGCTCACACTCGCTGACCGCTACCCCAAGGTCTTCGTTACTCGCCGCCTTCGTAAGGACGGATCGGCTTACTACGGCCCTTACTTCCCCGGCAATCTGGCCTATCGCGTGGCAGAGCTCATTCACCGCAGCTTTCTGATCCCCAGCTGCAAGGTCGATCTCCGCCGCTATCATCCGCGCGCCTGCCTGCAGTACTACATCCACCGCTGCCTCGGCCCCTGCGTGGAAGGACTCACCACACCCGATGCCTATAGCCACGCCGTGCGCGATACTCAACTCTTTCTCGAAGGCAAACATGCCGAGCTTGAGAAGGCACTCTCGGCCCGCATGGTCGAAGCCGCGGAGAACGAGCAATACGAAGCCGCCGCGCGCCTGCGCGACCAGCTCTCCACGGTGCACCAGCTCAGCGAAAAGCAGCGAATTGCCACCGCCGAGCAAAGTGACGAAGCCGATGTCTTCGGCTTCCACTTTGAAGACGGCTCCCTCGCCGTGAACCTCTTCCACATGCGTTCGGGTAAAATCGTCGACCGCCGCGAGTTCTTCTGGGATGAGCTTTCCGAGCTGATGGAAGCCCAAGCCGAAATAGCGGATGCCGCAGATCTGGGTGCCTCAGATCCCGATTCGGATACCTGGAAAAGGAACACGGAAAACGCAGCCACCTTCAAACCCGGCCTCCTCTTCTCCGCGCTCCTCAAGCAGCTCTACATTGACCAGCATTACGTCCCGCGCAGCATTCTTGTACCCGTCGATTTCGCCGACCGCGAATCGCTCTCCACCTTGCTGAGCGAGCGCATCGGACACAAGGTCGAAATCGCCATGCCACAGCGCGGAGAAAAGCGTTCCCTCGTCGACCTGGCCGGCCAGAACGCCAAGCAGTCCTTCACGCAACGCTTCCGCGTGCTCGAGCCCTCACGCAAGGCCATTCAGGAGGCACTTGCCGACGCGCTCATGCTCCCTGAGTTGCCACGCCGTATTGAGTGCTTCGACATCTCGCACATCCAGGGCGCGGAAACCGTCGCCTCCCTCGTTGTCTGGGAGGACGGCAAGATGAACAAGTCGCAATACCGAAAATTCAAAGTCATGACCGTCCTTGGCGTTGACGATTTCGCGTCCATGCGAGAGGTCGTTCACCGCAGGTACAGCCGCCTCAAAGCAGAAGAGCGTGAGCTCCCTTCGCTGATCTTGATCGACGGTGGTCTCGGTCAGCTTCACGCCGCCGCGGAAGCACTCGAAGCCCTCGGCTTCACATCGCAGCCGCTCGCCTCCATCGCCAAAAAGGAAGAAGTCATCTACGTTTACGGCAATGAAGATGAGCCGGTAGTACTCGACCGCCGCTCACCCGTGCTCCATCTCATCCAGATGATTCGCGACGAGAGCCATCGCTTCGCCATTGGCTACCACCGCCAGCGCCGCGCCATCCGCGACCGCAAGAGCGAGTTGCTCGACATTCCCGGTGTCGGCGCGCAAACCCGCCAGCGCCTGCTTACACACTTCGGTTCCCTTCGTGACGTGCAGCAGGCCTCCGCCGAATCATTGGCCGCCGTAGTCCCCCGCAAAACCGCCGACGCCATCTGGAAGCACTTTCACACAGAACAATCCGCTTCGACTTGATGATGCACAAAAGCGGCCAACGGCACTCACTTCGTCGTCGTCGCACCCGTCATCCGCTCAATAACTTTTGGAATATAGCCGTCGCCATTGAATGCGTCACCTGGAATCGCGCCGATAAACCGCACCTTCCCAGCCTTGTCCAGCACAATACCAAGCGGAAACTCCACTGCGCCCAGATCGGCAGCCGTCGACGCGGGTACCACAAAGGTCGATGTTCCCCGAAGCTCTTTCATCAGCAGATCATGCCCAGGCCCCGCGGGTATCACCGAGTCATCTTCAAACACCAGTCCATACGCATGAATCGGCGTTTCCTTGTTCACCTTCGCAAACTCGGTTAACGACTTCATCATCTTGCGACAGCCGCCGCACCAGTCAGGAAAAAGCACCAGCACCGTCGCGGCCGCGTGCGTATCAATTCGCAGTCGCGCCGGTGGCGTTTGCAGCGATCGCAACACCTTCGGCGCAACCAACTCCGTTCCCAGGAGCGCATACCGCGTCTGTACCTCCTTCACCATCTGCGCGTCTTCCGCCGCCAATGGTGTATCCGCCTTCATCGCGGCATCGATATCGGCCAATGTTGCCGCCGCTCCTGTGTCATCGCCGCCTTCACGCTGCCAAAAGGCCAGTTCCATCGCAGAGTCGTACAGTGCACCTACGCTCAACACAGCATCCCCTGCCATTGCCTTCAGCGGCGCATGCCTCTTCAGAGCATCCATCAGGGGCGCATGTTCCTTCATGGCCAAAACCACGGCCATCGGATTTGACGTCTCCTCGAGCGTGTCCTTCATGAACCGCACTGCATACGCCACCTCGGCGTCATAGTGCAACCGCCACAGCATTTCAAGGGTTGTCTGAGTCGCCAGGTCCATTGCCTTCATATGAACCAGTGCATTCACGCTCAGTGCGTATGCCTGCGCCCGGTGCGGGTCCAGTTTGCGGGCGATGTACAACAGGGCGGCGTTGTTGCTCCCCTCCCAGTCTTGGCCCAACGCACATAACCGCGCAAAATCGTACAAATCGTCGCCATCAAAGTCTTCTGGCTTGGACGCAGCACACTCTTCCTTCGCCTTGTGCATGCCCAAAGCCAGCGCGCCCAGTTCTGCGTCTGACCAATTATCCAGAGACTTCCGCACAATGCTCAAAGGTTGCATCGCGTCTTTGTACATCTCTCCGGGAGTTTCCGCCTGCGCCGCCTGCATTTTTGCATCTTGCAAGGATCGGTCCGAAGGCTTCTGTGGCGTCGCCTGGCCGGCAAGAACTCCAACTCCGCTTATCATCGCCAGCGCTATCAAGCTTGGGCCCCAGCTACAACGCACGATCACGCGCATCCTCCCTCGCGTCGTGACCTGATCGCCACGTCGCTCTCACCTCAGCAAACTCCTAAACATTTAGTATAGACACCGGCAGAGCGCTTGTTGTTCCCATAACTTTTGCTTCTTCAAATTGTGCTTGATTGTCTGGTCAGTCAAACGCAAATCGCCGCGCAGGGTTCTCCCGCGCGGCTCATTCTTCTCACTCAATTGCCAAGTCGTCTATCGCGTTTATGCCGGGTGCAACGAATGATGCTCATCCACCGCAAACTGACGGTTGCAATGCGGGCATGCATGTTGCCGATGATCTGCACCCGTCAGCACCCACACTCCGCAAAACGGACACTTGTCTACCTGTTCTCCAAGGCTGAAGATGGCAAGTGGTGTAATTGCGCCCACCAGAACAAGCGGCGCACCCAGAAACATGCCCCAACCGGTGAAGAACAAGCCCACACCTACTGCGATCAGGCCAATGGACGTCAAACCACCAAGGACCATTCCACGTACCGGTGCTGTCGTATGCTCTTTCGGCGCCCCCGCCCGCGTTTCCTCTGAGGTTCCGTGCGATCCACAGTTCGGGCAATAGATCCAGACATCTTCCAGATCCGCGCCACAGTGCATGCAATGACGATTCTTCACGGCGTACCTCCCTGCTGATTTGGACGCAGTTCTGCCACGGAGAGATGGCTCATATGCCATCTTCCTCGCAGAGTTACAGCCTGGAGATACGCTGGATCACCCGGGTTGCCGCCCGAATTTCATCGTCTCGCAGCGGGCCAAGTGCACCTTAATCCGCGCGATACAGGTTCTAGTGAGCCGCGGCAATGCCTTTGTCATTCACCGCGAAAGGAACTCCGCAATGCGGACATGCATGCGCAAGATGATCGGGTCCGGTCAAGACGCGAACTCCGCAATTGGGGCATTTACCCTGTTGCTCGGCGATGCCGAACATGGTGCCTGCTAAAGGCGCGAATATTCCCAGCAGAATGATCGGCACTCCGATGAAGAGCCCCCAACCCGTAAAGCAAATCATGATGCCAAAAATCACCAGAATCGGCGCGGCGACCACTCCGTACCCGAAACCGTTGTACCCGCCCTTGTCAGGCGCACTCTCATGTTCGCGTGGTTCCACTGCCTTCTGGGCTTCCTCCACTCCGCAGTGCGGGCAGAAGCTCCAGCCCTCCGACATATCCATTCCGCAATGTGTGCAGTTACGGTTCATGCCAGGACCGCTCCTTGCCGGTCAGGTGCATTCGGCGACGGAGCAGTACATGCAGCCTCCAGTAGCCCGAAGTCGTCTGCAACATCCCATTGTGGTCCGATTGTGAACCTCTGCCCGTGACCGCCATCACCTCCGGTTCTTCCTATTCGCCGGGTTGGCAGATCACTCAAAGCACGAGACTTATTCCCTTGAAGAGCTTCGCGTCAGCAGCGTCACGTAGAAGGCATTGTTCCCCGTGCGCGTGTCGCGGCCGTAGGAAAACACCACGCCTTTTCCAAACACCCGCAGCTTGGCCTGTGCACCGGCATCCACCAGCCACTCGTGCGAGCCCAAAACCGCATTCGGATCGGAAATCGTCCCCGCATCGACAAATGGACCCACCTGCGCCGTCACAATTCCGTTTGTGTAGAGATTCTTGTCCATCTCCCAGTTTGTGAGTAGGTAGTCGCGACCGAGGGGCGCGCTGCCTTTTTTCCCATCGCGCGTGCCAATATGCGCCCTCAGCAGCAGGTCGTTGTCGCGCTCCAGCCCCAGCATGGTCAGCTCATCAAAAGGAATCGTGCCCCACGCCTTGCCTGCGTGCAGTGTGTTCGTCATCGCGTAGTCAATGCCCTTTGCCCGTGGATACCAGTGCCAGCCCAACAACCCCGTCAGCTTTTCAAACGCCTCAGGCGAGGCAGACCATAACCGTCCAGCCTCTGACGATCCCGCCGCCCGCACCACGAATCGCCGCTCCGGCACACGCCACAGAACGCTCCTCACACGCGCCACCTGTTTCAGCGCATAGCCCTTGGCCAGTAAATCAGTCGAAAACGCCGGCCCGTCTACCACGCTGCGAAAGTCGCGATGCGAAAATTCAGCGCCGGCCAGCCACTCCAGCTTTTCCGTCGCATGAGAGTCCAGATTGAAGCTCAACGCCTCCCGCCGCATGTTCATGCTTCCCTCTGAAGGCGCATTTCCAGTAAACGAGTCACGCACAACCCAGTTTTCGTCGCGGAGGTCGAGCCCGAAATTCAATCGATAGGCCGCGCGCCGTTCAAATGGCGTCGATAGCTCCGCATCCACACGGCGCTTCTGCGCATCCCAGCGATACATCGATGTGAAGTTGATTGCCTCATGCTTCAGGTTGTAGGCATCAAGATGCACGCTCTGGAACGGCAGTCCCATCAGCAACGTCGCCGCAATCTGCCAGTGGGACGCACCGAAGCCATTCAGCTCCTCTGCGCGAAACACGGCATCGAACCGGCCATCGTCCCGCGCGTGCAGGTCAATTGCGTATTGCGGAAATACACCCAACCCGTCGAGCCGCGCCCGCGTGTTCAGAAAGTCTTGCAGTTGAAGTTCACTCTCCGGCGCAAATGCAAATGCGCGGTCAAGTAGCGCCGCATCCATCTTGATTGGCGGATCCTGCCGCACTGCCGCAATCATCGGCTTACCCGCCATATTCCAGTACTTCAACGCTGCCTGTAGATTGCCTTCCAGGTAATAGACAGTCGCCAGGAAATCCTTTGCATAGGCATCGTTCGGGCTCAAACGCAACGTCCGGTGCAGCAACGTCGCCGCATCCGCATAGCGCTTCTCGTGGAAGGCAACACCCGCACGCTCCTCAGGAAAGCGCGCATCGTGCGGAGCCAGCACTTCCCCGGCGGAAAAGGCCGCATCCGCTTCTTTCCATCTGCCCATGTGCGCCAGCGCCGAACCAAACCAGTACTGTTCATCCGCCGTGCGGCCGGTCACCGGCTCCAATAGCTCCACAACGCGCTGCCATGCATGTGCTTCCACAAGCATTTGCGCTTGCGCAGCCAGAGACTGATCTCCCTGCGCCCAAATCGCTCCGCACCCAGGAGCAAGCATGCATACGACGAAAGCCCAGGCAAACCATCTGGATCGCGTTTTCTTCACGTTCAGAGTGCCGCTGGTCTTCAACGGGTGCTTTCCACCGGAACCGCCAGCAGTGTCCAGTTGCCAGTCGCCTTCCACTGATTCGCAAATACGGCTTCGTCCTGCTTCAGCAATTTGCGCTGCTGCGGATCGTTCAGCAGCACGAGCTTCTCCGCCGGTTCCAGACCCACCACCACCACGTAGTGCAGCGGCGTCCCTTTCTCCGGCTCCAAAGCCACAATCAGCGGGCGCCCCTTTTCCAAATGATGCAGCAGCAGCGCTCTGTCACCAGCCACGGTGAACGCGCGAAAGCCATGTTGCTCCAGATACTGCTTCATCTCTTTCGCGTAGATGCCGTGTGCGCCAGGCGAATATAGAGCGCGCTGAATCGTCGCCGCGTCCGAGGCAGGCGTCGCCGCTCTAGCCTGCTTGCCCTGCCAGTACTGCATCACCATGGCGAGGCTGGCCGAGCCGCATCCGTCTTCTACTTGTCGAATGAAGGGAACATCAAGCCAGACGCCCTGAGCAGTTGCGGCCCGCAGCAGTAGCTGAGGGCCGCACACCACGCAAAGGAATATTCCGGCAATCAACGTGCGTCGCACCATCGTGCGCCCGATTAGCGAACCGCCACGATGATGAGAACGAGCGCGGCCACTGCAACCAGTATGATGAGCAGGTCGCGGTCGGAAATGTAGCCCGCCGCAAAATCATTCTGCGCCTTGGTCGCCTTGGCGGCCAGCTGCGCCAGTTCTTGGTCGTTCAGGCTGGCAACGGCAGTCTTCACCTGCGACGGATCCATGCTGGCGGCTTCCAGCGCCTTCTGCGCCTTCTGTGAAGTGAGGAATGCGTTGAGCGTGGCAAGGTTCTGTTCGCGGGTGTGGGAGGCATCCACAGTGGCTTTCTGCAGATCGGCGGAGCTCACCACATGATCGGTTGCCTGCGCAGCCAGACCCTGCGGCACGGCCCAAAGCGAGATCAATGCGGCCGCTGAAACAGCACGAACCAGATGCTTCGAATCAAATTGCATTCTGTATTTCCTCCAGGGGAAAAGGATTCAATCTAAAGAGATTGTACACGCACTTTCGCTCCATTTCAGTGTGCGCTCCGCAGGCAACATGCGCGTGGCGACAGGCATCCAACAAACAAAATGAGCGAAGCGTTTTCACGCTCCGCCCTACAGTTTCTCGTGCCGTCGTTCTTCTTCTTTTTTGACCCCCACGGTCACGTGCTACAGCTCAATAGAGTCTGAAGTTCACCTCAATATTAATCATCACCGGCACAGGCGTCCTGCCATCTTTCAGCGCCGGTTTGAACTTATACTTCCGCACCGCTTCCAGAGCCTTCTCATCCAGCCCCATTCCCAGAGGACGAATCACGCGTGGATTCACCGGGTTTCCATGGGCATCCACAATCACGGCTATCAGGCAAACGCCCTGATACTTCGCGCGCCTTGCCTCATCGCTGAATTCCGCTTCTGGCGCATACAGTACAGACGGCGCAGAAATACCCCCGCCTACGCGATACAGTCCGCCGCCGGTATTGCCACCCTGCCCCGGTCCCAGTCCATTGCCCGTGCCCGAACCAAGTCCTCCGCCACTGCCCGAACCCATACCCGCGCCGCTGCCCGGTCCGTTTGAGGCCAGCTTCACATTCGGTGAGCTCGTCACGCCGATGGCCGGCAGGTTCATGTTGTCAGGCAGTTTCAAATCCTTCTGCACATCAATCGACGGTTCAACGGCCAGCTTCGGCTTATCCAGGACCGCCACCTGCGGAGGCGTAATCGGTTTGGGTTCCAGCTTTGGCAGTCTGCCCTTGACAGGCGGAACTGGGTCATTCGACCCGCCGCCACCGCCGCCGCCCGCCGAGTTGGCCTTCTGCGGACCCATCAATTTGAAGTCGCCCACATCGATTGGTGTGGTCACTTCCGTCTTGGGTGCTTCAATTACCTTCCGACCCACCACAAATAAGAGGATGAGCAGGATTCCAATATTAAATGTCGTCGAAATGCCGGTTGCCCACGGATTCCGCTTCACCGCCATCCGGTCCGGAACCGGAATCGGTGTCGAAGTCAGCTCCAGTGGCGGCAGTTTTACAGGGAAAAATACATCGCGAACGCTCTCGTAAAGTCCTTGAAAGACGTTCTTCTCTTCAAAGGCTTTCCCCAGAAACGAGTCCAGCTCGTGCCCTGCGTTCGTGGGCACAGCCGCATTAGTTTCTTCCTCGGGCTGTAGTAGTACTTGGTTCGCCATGTATACCGCAGAGCCTGCTTCCTCGGGGCGCGTAATCGTCGGGGCTAGCTCGGGGGACCGCGCCTGCAGGCTGCTCCTTCCATTATGCGCGAGACTGCCGTTGCTTGTCTCCACACCCACCGGTCTGTGACCGGCAAGTGGGTCCTCCGCGACTACGGATTCCCCATTGCTCCGGCTTTCCATAAACAATAGACGACTTTGATGGTCACTTGTTACCGGAAATTTCTCCTCCCGCCATTTACACTGTTGAGGTCAGAAACTAGTTTGCAATCGGGAGTAGCAATGTCTCCAGCGCCGGAGTTGAAGGCGACCCTTTCCTTGCCTCAAACCGCCTTCCCCATGAAGGCAAATCTTCCGCAGAATGAACCGCTTCGCCTCGAACGTTGGACCGCGCTCGGCCTCTACGATCGCCTCCGCGAAGCAGGCAAGGGACGGCCTGCCTACCTGCTTCATGACGGTCCCCCTTACGCCAACGGACCCATTCACCTGGGCCACGCGCTCAATAAGGGACTGAAAGATTTTGTCGTCAAATCAAAGACTATGGCCGGCTTCGACGCCCCTTATGTCCCCGGCTTCGACTGTCACGGCCTTCCCATCGAGATCAAAGTCGATGAGCAGCTCGGCCGCAAGAAGCTTGAAATGCCCGCGCCTGCCGTCCTTGAGGCCTGCCGTGCCTACGCCCAGAAATACGTTGACCTGCAAACCTCGCAGTTCGAGCGCATCGGCGTCTTTGGCCGCTGGAACAGGCCCTATAAGACCATGGCGCGCGACTACGAAGCACGCACTCTCGAAGCCTTTTACGGCTTCCTCGAGAAAGGCTTCATCTACCGCGGTCTCAAGCCCGTCTACTGGTGCATCCATGACCGCACTGCACTTGCCGAGGCTGAGGTCGAGTACGAGCAGCACACCAGCCCCGCCGTGTACGTGCGCTACAAGCTGACAAGCGCGCCGGAAGCAGTCGCGCCCGCGCTCAAAGGCAAGAACGTCTTTACCATCATCTGGACGACAACGCCTTGGACGCTGCCCGCGTCGCTCGCCGTTGCCTTCCATCCTGACTTCGACTACGTCGCGCTCGAAGCCGGCGAGCCAGTGAACGTGGGTGCCCCATCCTTGCCGCAGGCAAGGGTGGGAAGCAATGTGTACATCGTCGCCGCCGAACTGGCCGAATCGGTCAAAGCCGCCGTCAACATTCCAGACGCAAAGGAAATCGCGCGCTTCAAAGGCTCCGTGCTCGACCGCGTCACCTTCCAACACCCGTTCCTCAATCGCAGCATCCTCGGCGTCCTTGCCGATTACGTCACAGCCGACACCGGCACTGGCGCCGTTCATACCGCGCCCTCACACGGTGCAGACGACTTCTACACCGGCATGCGCTACGGCCTCGACCCCACCACACGCGTCGATGCCGCCGGCCGTATCTTCGTCGATCCGGCCGCGTGGAACGAACCCGAGCCACCGCCCTTCGAAGGCAAGAAAGTCTGGGCTGCCAATCCCATCATTGTCGATATGCTCACCAGCCGCGGTGCGCTCATGGCCCACTCGCCGCTTGAGCATAGTTACCCGCATTGCTGGCGCTGTCACAACCCCATCATCTTCCGCGCCACTGACCAGTGGTTCATCTCGCTCGATACCAAGGTCAACCGCGCCGACGGCAGCGAGACCACATACAGGCAGCTCACCATTGAAGAGATCGACAAGGTGGTCTGGGATCCGGCCTGGGGCAAAGAGCGCATCACCAACATGATCGCCACGCGTCCCGACTGGTGCATCTCCCGCCAGCGCATCTGGGGTGTGCCCATCGCTGTCTTCCTCTGTGAAAAGTGCAACCAGCCCATCAAGAACGCAGGCCTCAACAAAAAAATCGTCGACCTCTTTGACCGCGAGGGCGCGGAAGCCTGGCACACCGGCGTTGCCGAGGATTTGCTCACCGAAGAGCTGAAGGCGCAACACGCCTCCACTTGCCCGCACGCCAGCACGAGCTTCAGAAAAGAAACCGACATTCTCGACGTCTGGTTCGACTCCGGCGTCAGTTGGCTCGCCGTCTGCGAGGCCGACCGCGAACTCAACGCCATCTACTCGGACTTCCAGAACAACGGTGGCACGAAGACCCTGTATCTGGAGGGCGGCGACCAGCATCGCGGCTGGTTCCACTCTTCCCTGCTCACCTCAGTCGCACTGCGCGGCCGCGCGCCCTATTCGCACGTCAACACCGCCGGCTGGACACTCGACGAGCAGGGCCGCGCCATGTCCAAGTCGCTCGGCAACGGCGTCGATCCGGTCGACATCGCCAAGCGCATGGGCGGCGAAATCGTCCGCCTCTGGGTCGCCTCCGTCGACTTCCGCGAAGACATGGCCGCCAGCGAAAACCTCATGCAGCGCTGCGCCGACCTCTATCGCAAGCTGCGCAACACCTTCCGAATCCTGCTCGGCAACCTGCACGGCTTCAATCCCGCACGGACGCAGTTCCCTTCGATCAGCTTCTGCCGCTCGACCAATACATGCTGGCCCGCACCCGCGAACTCACTGAAAAAATCCTCGGCTGGTACGAGAGCTTCGAGTTCCACCGCGTCTACCACGCCGTCAACGAGTTCGCCATCGTCGACCTCAGTTCCTTCTACATCGACGTCCTCAAAGACCGCATGTACACCTTCGCGCCCACCAACCCCGCGCGCCGCAGCGCACAGACCGTCCTCTGGAAGATCACCGAAGCCCTCGTCCGCCTCGTCGCACCCATCCTCAGCTTCACCGCCGACGAAGTCTGGGAGTACCTGCCTGCACGTCGAAGGCCGCGAACCAGCGTGCACCTCGCCCTCTTCCCCAAACCGGAAGAGATCTTTGCGAGAGAACCCGCCGACTGCATTGAGGAGTGGAACAGATCTTCATTCGGTCGCGATGCAGCTCTTACTGCGGACTTGAAGGAACAGCGCAAAGGAAGCTGATTGGAAAAAGCACTGGAGGCGGAGCTGAACTCTATGCTCAGACGATTTAATGTACGCCTTCTCCGAATGACGCTAGTACTTGAAGGAGTTCTTCAATGTCTCGAAAGTCGTCACTGCACAAGCTCACGGTTCGCTCTTGAACGATTCTCGAATGTGCTTGCGAATCCGCCTTATGGTACAGAGTTCTGCACAAAATCGCAGTACTGATAACCTTTGTCTCACCCGCCTCCGGCCACAAATGCGCCCGCTGCTGGAACTTCATGCCCGAGGTCTCCGACTACGGCATCTGGCAGACGTCTGCACGCGCTGCCAATCCGCACTGAAAGAAATGGGCATCGACACCGCCGAAGGAGGCCGCATAATGTCGTTCTCTTGGCCCCGCAAGCTTCACTGGCTGCTCGCCATCTCCGCAGCCATCATCGCCCTTGATCGCCTCACCAAGACCCTCGTCACCGCTCAAGGTCCCCATCGGCGACTCCATTCCCGTCATCCCGCATCTCTTCTTCATCTCGCATTGGACCAACGAGGGAGCTGCCTTCTCGCTCTTTGCCGACTCCGCGTCCCCACACGCCGTCCGCTGGGGTCTCATCATCTTCTCGCTCGCCGCGGCACTTGTCGTCCTCGTCATCATGGTCCGTTTCGGCAACGACATCAACCGCACCACGGTCGCGCTCGCGCTCATCTTCGGCGGCGCACTCGGCAACGTGCATGACCGCATCGCCTACGGCTCCGTCGTCGACTTCATTGAGGTCCACATCATCCGTTACCGCTGGCCAGACTTCAATGTTGCCGACTCCGCCGTCGTCATTGGCGCATGCCTGCTCCTGCTTGATGCATTCCTCGCCGACAAGCAAGCGGTTCAACCCAAATCAGACAGCGCCGAGTAAGGTTAATCGGCGCGTCCCTTCCCTCATCGAGCGTCCTCCTTCTTTCCTTCGTGTCGCTTGTACGTCAGGTCGTACTCCACAAACCACGTCTTCCCGTCGTCATTTGATCCCTGGCTGAACTGCCTCACTTTGTCCGGCCCTTCGTTGAAGAACTGCAGATGCCTCCGCAGCATCTTCCCATCTTTTTGCGGAATGTCGTCGGTCCAGTAGTCCATCACGCCGTCCTTCAATCCTCCGTGGAAGAACATCGTTCCCGCCACGTTATCCACCCAGTACTGCTCCCAGCGCTTCAAACGCACGTTGTACGTGTTGTAACTCTTCCCGAAATAGCTGCTCCCCGCCGACGTCCAGTTCTCCCACACCACGCATCCGTCCATCGCGCGTTCAATATGGCTCGTGCCCGCCACCTTGCCCGCACCTTGTTCCAGCCACATCCCAGTCACCCAGCCAGAAGTCGAACTGGTGAAACTCCGCTGACTCGCACGGCGCGGCATTGCGATGTACCTCATCGGACAGCGCAACAAACTCCGTATCCTTCCGCAGCGACGTCCACTCCACGTCGTTGTCAATCCGCTGCGTCTGTAGGTACCCCGCATCCGCGGCCTGCTTCAACAGGGCAAGTGCGCGCTCCTTGTCACCCATCGCCGCACGTGTCGCTGCCCTCTCATAATCCAGCACAAAGCTCGGCAACGCACCCGGCGGCGCAAGCTTTTCCGCATTGTCGAACGCAGTGAGTGCAACTTCGTAGTGCCCGGTGCCGCGCGCTGCAATGCCAAGTCTGTACTCAACACGCGCGCTCTTTGGGCCCTCCTCAGCCAGCTTCGTATAGGCCACTTCGGCCTCTGCCCATCGGTGTGCCTGGAAGGCCGCATCCGCCTGTTGCGCCAGATCATTCCCTGCCGGAGATTGCGCAGCAGTCTGTCCCACTGCAATCAATACCGCCGCCACAAAAGGTAAAACAATCACGGCTCCTCCTTGCCCAATCGAAATCAACTGATTTGCCCATCAGTATCCGCCACCGTCCGCACATTCCCATCCGGAGGTGCACCGCCTTTGTGACCAGACTCCCTCATTCCGTGACGCGCAGCACGTAACATCAAGCCCAGCCTGCACTTGAAGCGCATTCGCCATAAGTCACAGATAACTACCCTTCCGTCACATACAACTTACTTCCTACAACCTTCGACCCCTTGGACGAGGCCCATTTCGCGTTAAAATAAGAGAAGCCTGGCAACGTTTCCAACTAGAGCAAGCCGTTGCATGGCGCGCTGAATCGCAGGATCTCTCGCTTGCTCTCAATCTCGATTCGGTAAACACAATTCACGAGGTTGATAGATGTCCTTCCTTCCAGCTTTCACTTTCAGAAAGCAAGTTCTACTAGTTCTCGCCGTTGCCCTTCTTGTTTCACTCACCGCATCTGCACAGCGTCTCTCTGGTACCGTCGTACCCCAGCACTACACGCTTAGCCTTACACCTGATCTCAAAGCTGCCACCTTCTCCGGCGTCGAATCCATCGAGGTCACCGTCAAGCAGCCCACTTCCTCCATCACTCTCAACGCTGCTGAAATTCAGTTCCAGTCCGTAGAGATCTCTGCCGCCGGCAAATCGCAATCCGCCACCGTATCGCTCGACAGTGAAAAAGAGCAGGCCACCTTCACCGTGCCCTCAGAGATTCCCGCCGGTGCCGCCACGCTTTCCATTCACTACACTGGCATCCTCAATGACGAGCTCCGCGGCTTCTATCTCTCCAAAACCGACCGCCGCAACTACGCCGTCACCCAGTTCGAGCCCACGGATGCGCGACGCGCCTTCCCCTCCTTCGACGAACCGGCCTTCAAGGCCACGTTTGACATCTCGCTCGTTGTCGACAAGGGAGACACCGCCATCTCCAACGGCCCCATCGTGAAGGACACGGCTGGCCCCGAAGCCGACAAGCACACATTGAAGTTCCTCACCACGCCGCGCATGTCCACCTACCTCGTCGCCTTCCTCGTCGGCGACTTCAAATGCAGCTCCGGCTCCTCGGACGGCGTCGCCATCCGCGTCTGCGCCACGCCGGACAAGGTCAACCTCACGCCCTACGGCGTTGACGTTGCCAAGTACGTGCTGCACTACTACAACAACTACTTCGGCATTCCCTATCCGCTTAAGAAGCTCGACCTTATCGCCCTCCCTGACTTTGAAGCCGGCGCCATGGAGAACTTCGGCGCCATTACCTATCGGGAAACTGACCTCCTCATCGATCCCAAGACCGCTTCCATCGGAGCGAAAAAGGAAGTTGCTCTCGTCATCGCGCATGAAATGGCCCACCAGTGGTTCGGCGACCTCGTCACCATGCAGTGGTGGAACAACATCTGGCTCAACGAAGGCTTCGCCTCCTGGATGGAGAACAAGCCCGTAGCCGCCATGCATCCGGAGTGGAACATCGATCAGGATGTTGCGTCCGGCATGGACAACACCCTCAATCTCGATGCGCAGCCCACCACGCATGCCATCCGCGCCAAGGCTGACACACCCGCGGAAATCAATCAGATGTTCGACGGCATCTCCTACGGCAAAGCCAGTGATGTGCTCCTCTCGGTTGAAAACTACGTCGGTGAAGACACCTTCCGCCGCGGCGTGCAGAAGTATCTCAAGGCTCATCTCTACGGCAATGCAACCGCTGAAGATTTCTGGAACGCGCAGGCCGCCGTCAGCCACAAGCCCGTGGACAAGATCATGGACAGTCTCGTCTCACAGCCCGGCGTGCCTCTCGTCACTTTTGGCCAGCCTGAAAATGGCACCGTAGCCGTTTCGCAGCGTCGCTTCTATCTCACTCCGAGCATCACGCCCAATCCCGATCAGAAATGGACAATCCCCGTCTGCTTCAAGACCACAACCGGGCAACAGTGCGATCTGCTCACCCCCTCCACAACCTCGCTCAAGGTCCCTGCTGGTCCAATCTTCTTCGCCAACGCCGGCGGCAAAGGCTACTACCGCACGGCCTACGCGCCTGCCAGCTATCAGGCACTCCTTGCGCACGTTGAGTCGGAGCTTACACCGCCCGAGCGCATCAACCTTATTGGCGACCAGTGGGCGCAGTTACGCGACAACAAGACCTCCATCACTGCATACCTCAATCTCGCTGCGGCAACCAAGGCCGATCCCAACTCCGATGTCATTGACGCCTCCGTCGGTGGCGTCGACGCCATCTACGAACGTATTGCGGAAACACCGAAAGAAAAGTCTGCCCTTGAGGCATGGGTACGCAGCACCTATGACGCCGAGTACAAGCAACTCCCCGCGCCCGCAGATGACGAATCACCCAACCTCACCGAACTGCGCGCAACGCTCTTCGGCATTCTTGGCGGCATTGGCAAAGATCCCCAGGTACTCGCTGAAGCCCGTTCCATTGCCGAAAGGTACCTCGCCAATCCCGCATCGATTAACCCCTCGCTCGGCCACACCGCGCTTGCCCTCGCCGCGCGCAACGGCGACGCGGCGCTCTTTGATAAGCTCGAGCACGTTTACGAGACTTCTAACAATCCTGAATTGCAGGAACGCGCGCTCCAGCTTCTGGCGTTATTTGAGAACCCAAAACTGGCCGAGCGTGCCCTCGAATTTGCCGTATCCAGCAAGGTCCGCAATCAGGATGCGGCCATTGTGATCGCCATTTCGCTCGACAATCGCGCCACCCGCGATGTCGCCTGGAACTTCATCGAGAATAACTGGAGCAAAGTGCACGCCCAGCTCACCACCACCTCTGGCAGTTACGTAGTGGGCGCAGCTTCCTCCTTCTGTTCCGATCAGTCCCGAGACAACGTCGAGAAGTTCTTCTCGTCGCACAAGGTTGACGCAGCCGATGTCACCCTTCGCCACACCGTCGAACACATCAACGGCTGCATCGAACAGCGCGCCCTCCTGCAACCCAGCCTCCGCTCCTGGATGGACTCCCAACCCGCGATGTAATGTGCAATTTGAGCAATCAACAAAAAGGCCGCCGGGCACTCGCCCCGCGGCCTTTTTTCATGACTGCCAATCTCTTACCAAGCCACTTGCACGGGCAGAAACTCCGCAAACAGCTCGTCGTAGTAGGGCTTCAGCTCTTTCAGGTCCGGCTTCGTGTGTCCCTTTGAATACAGGTCGTACTGATTGAATTTCAGTACCCACTCCAGCATGGCCCTGTCCTGCTCGTTTGCCAGATGGTCATACGCGCCATGCTTGTGCCACGGGTAAAACGAGTGGAAGCGCAGCATATACATCGCCTCAGTCGGCATATACGGCTTCATCACTTCGGCAATGTAACCGTCGTGCCCGAATGACATGTGCACATTCTCAAGCCCGCAGTTGGGCTCGTAGATTCCGTACTTCGTCTGGTACTCCGGCACATTCCGGTCTGGATTCTTCGCAAAATACTCCGGAAATACGATCGACTCCGACCACGCGCAGCCCACTGGGAAGGTATCGCCCACCACGCCCCACTGCGGCTCGCCATACAGGCACAAACATTTGCCAAGGTCGTGCAAAAATCCCGTCAGAACCATCCAGCGCGGATGCCCATCCCGGCGAATCGCTTCCGAAGTCTGCAGCAGGTGCTCTATCTGTGTCAGGTCAGTATCCGGATCGCTGTCGTCCACCAGCGTGTTCAGGAACTCCGCTGCCTCCCAGATCGTCTTCATGCCTTTTTGCAGGGAGAAGTATTGCTTCTCCTTCTCAAGCACATACGCAACCGTCTGGTTCTCGTGGTTCAACCGGTAAAACTCCGCCACACCCGGCGTCGCCTGCGCGTCATACACGCGAAACTCTTCCTTCGACTTGCCTTCGCGATACCGTCCTTCGACAAAGTCATCCCACTCATCCAGTTCCTTCAGTGGCTGCGTCGCATGCAACGTTGCACTCATCTGCATCTCCTGGGCCGGCTGGCTCTGCGGCAATTTGGTACCGCTACCACCTGCGCTTCCAGTATCACCATCTTCCATTCTCCGCGCAACACCGTTTCACCTCACACCGTCGCCGCCGAATAAACTTTGGTCCCTTATTGCAACCCGGTGCTCAATTCACCACATGCCATCTTGCCTCCCCATGCGCCGGCACTGTCACCGTAAACTGCGTGCCTTCCTTGCCTCCATCCAGCCGGTACCGCGCGCTCCCAACACCGAGCGCGGACAAATCCACCTCAAACCGTCGCGCCTTGTCCTCAAGGTTCCTCAACACAAACCCATCCTTGCTGTAGCTGTAATCCACGGCATATTCCGCAGTTCCAAACTTCACGCTGCCGTAGCTTGCAATGTGCGGCGCAACCGCCACATCCGCATCCGCCGGCTTTGACAATCCAAGCCACTTTGAAATCAGCACAGCCGCAAACACATTCGGATACTCGTAATACCTCTCCGCTCCATGCGCATCCTTGCCGTCCACGTAATACACGTGGTCCATGTCATAGCGTTCGCCCATCATGTAGCCGCTCTTCGCGCCCTCTGCTGCCACCGCCATCAACTGTTCAAACAGCACGTCATCCTGCTTCTCGCTGGCCCGAAACGCCGCATCCCAGTACCAGTACCGTCCCGCCGCGCTCAGGTCATACGGCCCGCCATCGCCAATTTCCGACTTCGTATACGCGGCCACATCCGCAGAAAGAAAACTCGGGAACCGTTCAAACTCGCTCTCATGCTCTTGAATCATCTTCCGCACCGCGTCCGCCTGCTCCGCAGTCGCATAGCCGAACATCACAGGCAGCTCGTTTGCCAGCAAATGCAAATGGTCATGGGACTTCCCATCGCGATCCACCCAATCAATGAACCGCTCATTCTTTGCATCCCAATACCCCATCGGCAGGGGCTCAACCAGCGCATGCGCCATCTTCTTCGCCAACGCGGCGTATTCCTCTGCCTTCCCTTGCCGCGCAACTACCTGCTCCATTTCCGCCATCAATTCAAACGAGCGCGCCGCAAACGCCTGAGCCTGCGTCACGCGACCATCCTTCATTACCTGGTCTTCGTAATACACGTCAGACCACACCCGCCCATACTGGTCCACATGCGCCGCAGTCCATCTCGCCGCATGTTCAAGGTCATCGATATGCGCGCGCAGCCACTCCGAATCCCTTGTCGCCTTGTAGTAGTTGAACGACTCTTCCACCACTTCAATGTTTCCCGTCAGCGGAAACATCGCGGCATTCACCCGGTTGTCTTCGCTGTTGCGCCGCACGTGATATTCACGCCGCCCATCTGGCTGCACCGATGTAGGCGCACGATATAACCTCTCCGGATCGTCCTGCATCAACTTGAACTGCAACTCAATCATCCGCCGAACCACATCCAGATCCACCGCCGAGCCCATCGCCAGCCGCCCTTTGATCTGAAACTCGTGGTCCACCGCCGGATACGAACCCGCATACGACTTCACATTCAGCGTGCTCAGCACGTAACCGCTGTGATACGGGAAATGTGCCGCCATCGTCCGCTCCACTACCGATGGCAGCATCGTCCCCCAGTAAAATCCCGCCAACGCATCCTCCAGTTGTTCTCCCCCACGCAACTTGATTGAGAACCGGCCCCCCAGCACATCACTGTGCGGTCGTGCCTCCGCTCTCTCAATCGTCGCGCTCGACGCATCAATCAAGACCGTCATTCCAGTGCCATTTTTCTCCGCGCTCGCTATGCCGCCATGCAACTCAATCCGCCACGCATGATCTTTTGAACCGGCATCCGCAGGCAGAACCCACATCGCATCATTGGCCGCGATCTTCGTCCCTGCCTTCTCCCCAAGCGACCCCATCGGCAGCACCCACCATTGCGTTCCGTCGCGCTCCACACCCACGCTCAGACAATTGGCAAAACTCAGCTTCATCGGAGCGGTTGCATCCGTACGCTCCAGCACTAGCCGCCCGCCTCCCGCTGCCTTTACCCCTGCATTCTCCACACGCTGCAGAATCCCTTCCGCCCTCCCAGCCGCAACTCCATCCGCGCTGCCTGTCTGCGCGCTCACGCACACGCTTGCTCCCAGCAACACACACAACACCGTCCACATCTTCATTGCGCACCCTTGTCTTATTTGTGGGAATTTCTAAACTCTTTAGGCTTTTGCATCTTGCAAGCCCGCATCCAGCCTGCACGCTGGCCAGTATTGCACATCGGCACTTGCACTCATGCAAACCAGGCATCCATCTAACTTAGAGTTCTGCGGCATTGTCCATTCGCAGTTCAGCGACCAAATACAAAGACCCCCTCTCATGGCCCAAACAGGCGCCACAAAAAGGGGTCTTTAAGATTCAGGGGTAGAGAAGAACTCCTTACCGCCGCAATTAATTGGTGAAATTCACCACCAGGTTTACGTCCGAAGGAACGTTCCAGCTGTCCAGTTGCGCCGCCTTGTAGCGGAAGCCGCTCACTGCCGAAACTACGCGGGCATCAATCGCCGGGCTCACAGACTTCACCAGCTTCACGTTCTGCGGAACGCCGAACGCATCCACTGTGAAATGAACCACAACTTTCTGGGTTGCCAGGTTGGCGGTCGGAAATTCATAGGCCGCAACCTTGATCGGACGCTGAGAGATCAGCTCCGGGGCCGTCACGCCGGTAGTCACGCGACGGGTTGTGATGGTGGCCGGGATATCGCTGGCAACGACTGCGGGGGCAGAGGTGCGTGCTTCCAGATTGGCCACCTGGCCATGGGGGCTCGTCTGGGCATTGAGCAGCGCGGTCGTTGCAAAAAGGCTGGCTACTAATAGAGTGCGCATGATAAGTCTCCAAATGGTCAAGAGTGACCAACACCAATTTATCGTGAACGAAATTAGATTGTCAATAAAAAATATTGAGCGCTCGAAACATTGAACTTACCAGTCCTCTTCAACTTCCTTGTTAACGTGAATTTCAAGAATCGCCTCCACTTCCCTCGTCACCGCTTTCCCCCGCTTTCCGCCGCAAAATCCACATTCCAAAACCCGTTGCAACATTTTTCTCTGCCGTCGCGCTGCCGCTTGGTTAACATGAAGGGCATGGCGGTCTTTCCCCAAGGGCAAACGCTACTTATCGACGCAGACGACACGTTGTGGGAAAACAACGTCTACTTCGAACGCGCCATCGCCGCCTTTATCAGCTACCTCAATCACAAAACCTACAAACCAGAACAGGTGCGCAAGTCCCTTAACTCCGTTGAGCGGGAAACCATCCTCGCCCACGGCTACGGTCTGCGCAGTTTTACTCGTTCCCTGCTCACTTGTTACGAGCGGCTCTCCGGCGAGCCACTCAGCGAGGACAAGCGCCGCCGCATCACCGGCTTTGCGCAGTCCATTGCAGACCAGGAAATCGAGCTGTTACCCGGCGTCGATGTCACGCTCGCTGAGCTGGCTTCCCGCCACAAACTCATCCTCATGACCAAAGGCAATCACGCCGAGCAGGCCGATAAGATTTCCCGCTCCGGTCTCGCGCCGCACTTCAGCGCCGTCGAGATCGTGCCGGAAAAAGACCCGCCCACGTACGAGCGCGTCCTCGACCAGCACGGCACTGCGCCGCAGTCAACATGGA
This sequence comes from uncultured Acidobacteriaceae bacterium, assembly GCA_963814335.1. Lineage (GTDB taxonomy): Bacteria > Acidobacteriota > Terriglobia > Terriglobales > Acidobacteriaceae > Telmatobacter. Next base: position 1,186,049 of record CAWFCO010000006.1, read on the forward strand.
TGATCGGAAACAGCCCAAAGAGCGATATCAATCCCGCACTTCAAGCGGGTATGCATGCCGTTTTCCTTTTTCATAAGGACACATGGGTGCTCGAGCACGCGGAGGTCACTCAACCCCGCGAGGGTCAGCACCTCATCGAGTTGGATACGTTTTCCAATCTCGTGCACTATTTCTAGTGACGCTTCTCCTCGAAGCGCGCATCATACGTCTGCAGCGGGTGTTCCACTCTCGGAACAGTGCGCGCAGTCGAAAGGAATGTATTCGTTTGTTCGGAGACTCGGATTGAAGAAGACAGAAAGACCGTCAGCTTCCAGATTCAGCCCCCTTTACCCGGCGCCGCCTCGGCTTCACTGGGCTGTGTTGCTCGTTGCCATCACCGGGCTTGAAGCGCTTTCCTGGTTCTACATTCCGCGCCCTCTGCGCGACTTTGTCCAGACCCTCATCTTCGCCGTCTGGCCCGTCTATCTCTCCATCTGGATCCGCAAAAGCAATCACCGTTCGCTTTCTCTTTACTGGGCGCTCGCCTCCTTTGCCACCGGCTTTCTCTTCTCCTGGATTCTCTGGATCGTCGTCATGTATGAAATCCGTGAAGATCTCCTTGAGCACTACAACCGCAATGAGCCCATCGGCCTGCGCCTCAACTGGCTCCTCACTCTGCTCTTCTCGGTCGTCTACTTCCAGTACCACCTGCGCCGCATCGCTCTCGCCAAGGAGCGTGTCTCCTCAGGCTCCTACAACATTGAAAGCTCCAGCGCGCTCTCCACTCTTGACGCTCCATAGTCAGTCTGCTCTACTTGCAGTAACGGTCATGTTCCCCAACACCTCATCCTTGCGCGCCTCCGGCCTCTGGCTCTCTTCGCATTCTGCATGCCTCATGCGAATTCCCATGCCCTGTCCGTGGGATGGAAGTCCGGCCTGAGTTCCCCACTCGATAAGCAACACCTCTCGGGCCACCTGCAATACCAGGTGGTCTTTCACTTTTTGGTTGCAATTCCAAGTCAGGATCGGCACTCATGAAAGAATCTCTCGTCGAACCCGTTACTTTGACCGCCATCATGACTGCGCGGGCGCGCATCGGAGACGCCATCCACGTCTCCCCCTGCCATCTCTCCCACTCGCTCTCATCGCTTACCGGCCTGCCACTCCATCTCAAGCTGGAAAACCTCCAGCGCACCGGCTCCTTCAAGGAGCGTGGAGCTCTCAACAAGTTGCTCACCCTCTCCAACATTGAGCGCCAGCGCGGCGTCATCGCTGCCAGTGCAGGCAACCACGCACAGGGGGTCGCCTTCCACGCCGCCGCACGCGGCATCCGCGCGCAAATCGTCATGCCCCTCGCCACGCCGCTCGTCAAAGTTGCCGCCACGCGCAGCTACGGAGCGGAAGTCATCCTCCACGGCGCCAATTACGACGAGGCCTATGAAGAGGCCATGCGCCGCCGCGTTGAAGAAGGCCGCACCTTCATCCATCCATTTGACGATCCGGAAGTCATCGCTGGCCAGGGCACCATCGGCCTTGAACTCCTGGAACAGGTCCCCGACATTGAGGCCGTCGTTGTTCCCATCGGCGGTGGCGGACTCATCGCCGGCGTCGCCTGCGCGCTCAAGGAATCCAATCCAAAAATCCGCGTCATCGGCGTCGAGCCGGAAAAGCTCCCGTCCATGCTCCGCGCGCGCGAAGTCGGCAAACCCGTTACCATCAGCGCTGAAGCCACCATCGCTGACGGTATCGCCGTTCGCCGCGCAGGCGATCTCACTCTCCCTCTCGTCACCCGCTATGTCGACGAGATTGTTGCCGTCGACGACGAGGAAATCGCCAGCGCCATCCTCACTCTGCTCGAACACGAAAAGACCCTCGCCGAAGGCGCAGGAGCCGCCGCGCTCGCGGCCGTCGTGCAGGCCAAAACCAACCTCCGCCATCGCCGCACCGTCGTGCTCATCTGCGGCGGCAACATTGACGTTTCGCTCCTCGCCAAAATCATTGAGCGCGGCCTCGTCAAAGACGGCCGGCTTCTCCGCGTCCGCGTCTACCTGCAGGACCGCCCCGGCTCGCTGCTCTATCTGACCGAAATCCTCGCCCGCGAACGCGCCAACATCGTCGAAACCGTGCACAACCGCGCCTACTACGGCGTCAGCCTCGGTGAAACTGTCATCGACGTCACCCTTGAAACTCGCGGATCCACGCACATCACCGCCATCAGCCACGCGCTCAAGGAAGCCGGCTTCCGCTTCGAGCGCATCCAATAATTTCTGAATCTCCGCTTTACTGTCTTTCTGTTTCGGACTTTCTTCTGTTTCACTGTTTCTCGGTCCACTGTCCACTGACCACTGAAGCTGGAATGTCCCCGTTTTGAAGGGGCACGGCTTCAGCCGTGCCATACCCTGGCAAAAAGATGATGGGCTTTAGCCCCTGAGGGAGCATCGAACCCCATTCAAGTCCATAGAATGATCTCGCGTCTCTGTTTCTGTACCCTTGAACTTACTGAACTTTGAAAAATGTACATCCCCAAGTTCAATCTCGCCTCCGACCGCGCCCTGCTCCTTGAAGTCATGCAGACACATTCCTTCGCGGTCCTCTACGGCGCAGCGCACGACGGCACACCCACAGCCTCCCATCTTCCCCTCGTCATCAAAGATGAAGGCCCGCACGGCCTCATCGAAGGCCACTTCGCCAAGGCCAATCCGCACTGGCAATCGCTCGCCGGCCGCGAGACGCTCGTCGTCTTCTCCGGTCCGCACGCGTACGTCTCGCCCACCAACTACGCAGAAGAGCTTTCCGTCCCCACCTGGAATTACATCGCCGTCCACGCCTACGGCACGCTTTCACTTATCGAAGAGGACAACGCCAAGGACGCGCTGCTCAAATCCCTCATTGCACAGCACGAGCCGGCCTACGCTGACCGCTGGCACGCGCTTCCCGAAGGCTACAAGCGTTCCATGCTCGCCGGCATCGTCGGCTTCCGCATCCCCATCTCTCGCATCGAAGGTAAATTCAAGCTCTCGCAGAACCGCCCCACCGGCGACCGCGACCGTATCCGTGCCACACAATCCGCTGGCTCGCCTGACGAGCAATCCCTTGCCGCCTGGATGCAGCGCCTCGGCATCTGATCCGCACTGCCCCGCCACGTCATCGCAGAATCATCGCCGCCATCCGTCCCCATAGCGCCGTCTCGGCCAGATACGTCGAACTGATAAATGCGACCGACAGCAGCGCCCAACTCGCTGCAAACCAACGGTCAAACGTCCGTGTCATTGCACAGCGAATCGCAAGCAGCAATCCGGCCAGCAATAGCGTCGGCGCAAAAAGGCCCATCCAGTGGCTCTGTCCAAAAACACTCGCCGCCAATGTATTCCGCGCAAGTGCGCCGGGAATCAGCGTAAAGCTCGTCATCAGCATCATCGTCCGGTGAATCCGGGGCTTCTTCCGCGTCAGCACGCCCGCAGTCACAAATACTGAGAACATCAGCATCTCCACAAACATGGTCAACAGAAAGTTCGAATAGCGCATGTCGAAGAACACGAAACTCGGCGACAGCTTCACCGATTCGTAGGCCACCGCGGTTCCCAGAATCGCAATCGCCGGCGCCAGCACAACAACGCTCCATCCCAGCGTCATGTGCACCTTCCGGTTTCGTGTCGCAATCAGCAGCGACTGCGCCAGAAACAACACGAACCACAGCGCAATCGCCGCCCCATGCACCGCATCCAGCCGCATTATCGATGGAGCGATGATCCGCTCCCTGAAGCCCCTGCCATGCGCGAATGAGTGAAATCCCCAAACCATCAAAAACAGGAACAGAAGCGCGGATGCACTGAAGTAGCACCGGTCTGCTTTCATCACAGCCTCTCGTTGAAGCGCACCAGATGGTGCGCATTGCATGGATCGGGGAGTGCCCAACATCCTAGCACTTGGGCCATTCCAGGCAACGCGCAACTTGCTGCTGGAAACGGTTACCGAGCGCTTCCCCATTCCACGCCGTCCGGTATATGGTTCCGTCGAGTCAAAAATTCCTCAGCCGAGGCCCACTTCTCATGCGCAAATCCCTCCTTGCCCTCTTCGCCGCCATCGTCACCCTGTCCCTCGCGCCCATCGCCCGCGCGCAATACGTCCCCGGCAATGCACAGCCCCCGCAGGACTGGCGCGACGCGCTCGCCCAGCAACTCCCGCTCCTCGGCCATCGCAACTGGATCCTCGTCGTAGACTCCGCCTACCCTGATCAGGTCGGCCCCGGCATTGAAACCTGGGAGACAGGCGCGGACATGCTACCCGCACTCAAAGAAGTCCTCACCCAGATTCAGGGTTCCATCCACGTCGCACCCATCATCTATCTCGACGCGGAACTGCCCTACGTCCCTGACAGCGAGGCCCCCGGCGTCTCTAACTACCGCAACCAGCTCACCTCGCTCCTCGGCGATCTCGAAGTCCACCATCGCCTCCACCAGGACCTCCTCAACCAGATGGCCAAAGACAGCCAGCAGTACCACGTCCTCATCCTCAAAACCCGCCTCGCCATTCCTTACACCTCGGTTTTTATCCATCTCGACTGCAAGTACTGGACTGAAGACAACGAGCGCGGCCTGCGCGACTCCATGAGCGGCGCACACGTCCCCGGAGACCACCCAAAACCCTGATTCCCAACGACCTTTCCCCACCCCGCAACTCTGATATACTCAATAAGTTCGCCCCGTGCGGAGGTGGCGAAATTGGCAGACGCACCAGCTTGAGGTGCTGGCGCCGTAACAGGCATAGGGGTTCAAGTCCCCTCCTCCGCACCAAACCGCGCAGAGAACGTCCCGCGCACTTTTTTTTGAAAGCGACTTTTAGCAATGCAGATTCTCTTTTACGTCGTCCTTGCCATTCACATCATCGTCAGCATCGCCATCGTCTTCGTCATCCTGCTCCAGCAGGGTAAGTCGGCAGACCTGGCTGGCGCCTTCGGCGGACAGGGCTCGCAGACCGCCTTCGGCCCCCGCGCCGCGGCCAACGCCCTCACCCGCTTCACCACTTGGGCCGCCATCATCTTCATGCTGACCTCGCTTACTCTCACAGTTCTTTACATGCGCGGCACCACGTCTCACTCGGTCCTCGACCAGGGCAACACGCCCACCGCCCCTGCAAACAACTCCAAGTAAGCACTCTCAAGTTTCAACCGCAACGGCGAGCCACTTCGGCTCGCCGTTTTTGCTTTCACCCACTGACCTCTGTTCTCTGCTCCCTGCTCCCTGTACCCCTAAACGCAGCAACGGCCCGGGTCTAAACCCGAGACGGGTGGCACACCCATCCTCACAAACATTTCCCACCCAACCCCAAGAATGGGTGCCCCATCCTTCGCGTAGCACCGGGGTCCCAAAATGCGCTTTTTGCGTTTTGGGGTGGTAGCGAAGGGTGGGAACCACCACCCTAAGCCGACCGCTCACTAACTACTTACTTAACTCTCCTGGCGCGCAAGCGCCGTCCGCCCCTCGAAGCTCGCTGCATGCAATGCCCTAAACGCAGCAACGGCCCGGGTCTAAACCCGAGCCGTCGCCGGTGATCTGTTGGGATTGGACTAAGGCCATCGCGCTGCCGCGAGAGCCAGTGACCCGGCCGGTAATTTCTCTCCCGCCGGGGTTGAACTGGAGTCTGGGGCGCGATGCCCTAGGCCTCAGTCACCTCACGTAGGGTGCAACAAGGTAAATCAATCTTCATAGGCTGGATCATCCTCCTTTCCCGTGTAAGCACAAAATATTCCGAACAGGCAGGCTGAGTCAATAGCTGAAACAATTCCCATCTACTTCTTTCGCCGCTTCGCATCCGCCTTTGGCCAATACTGAAACTCATCCGCATACAACTCTCCATTCAGATCCGCAACGCGCGCAGCCAGTCGCGTCTGCGCATCATTGATCGCCGCGTTGTAAATCACCGGACCAACCTCTTCAAGGATGTAGTTGAGTAGCAGCCCTGCCTTCAGATCGCCAATGGGCTCGCCGAGTTCTTCCTCAAAATACCGCTGCAGGGATGCAACGGCCGCCGTCCGCTGTGGTTTCGTTAGCTCTATCTGCGTCATGCAGACCAGACTACATGCTGAATGCAGACTCCCGCCTCGAAGGCATTCCATCGCATGACAGATACCGTCCTGCCTACGCTGGCGCCGCCGCCAACTTCGTCACCGAGATCACGCTGATATCGTCTTCCTGCCCAAACGCCTGTGCCGCCTGGCAAATGCCCGCGGCCGAGTTGCGCGCGCGAACTAGTTCCAGCACGCGATCGAAACCGAAGAGCTGGCCCTTCGCGTTGGTGGCCTCGGCAATTCCATCGGACATGACGACCATCCGGTCCCCTTCGTTCAACTGAAAATGCAGCATAGAGAACTGGGCCGAGTCCACCACGCCGAGCGGCAACGATCCCTCAATCGCCAGTGGACTGTCATTCAGGTAAGGGGGCACCTGTCCCGCATTTGCCACCACCGCCTTGCCGTCCGCGGCAATGCGCATCGCCAGGCAGGTGGCAACCGACTGTCCACGCCCCAGCAGGCGCTGGTTCAGGGTGCTCAGAATTGCTTCCGGGTCCGAATTAACCGGAGCAATGCTGCGAATGGCCCCCACAAGCAGAGCCACCAGCATCCCCGCCCTCAATCCCTTGCCGTTCACATCGCCCAGCACAATCAGAATGCTGCCGTCAGTGGGATGAGGAACAATCTGGAAGAAGTCCCCGCTCACTTGCTGCGCCGGCTGATATTCGCTGTCGATCACAAGCCCGTGCAATGCAGTCTTGGCCTCCGGCACCATCAGCTGCTGCACCTCTTTGGCCTGGCGCACATCCAGCGCCAGCTCGCGTTGCCGCCGCACTGACAAGAGCAGCCGGCGCAACAGCAGCAGCGAAATCGCCGCCGCAGACACGATGGTGGCAAGTTGACCCGAAAAAATTGTGATGCCGAACGGCGCCCACGTTGCAGAAAGGTTGTGAGAAAACAGGTCGCTCGCGAACTGCGAAATGAAAAGTGGCAGCACGGCAGGAAGTACGAGCCAGCCCTCCACTCCCTGCTTTCTTATTCCAAGAACCACAACCATGATGAACAACGGCAAGAATGCAAATCGAACCAGGATGGAAATCACGCCAAAGCTCATCGACAGCGGTTGAGGATTCACGCCATAAAAGAAGTCGCCGCCAATCGCCTTGGTCACCATGTAGAGCAGCATCATCACTGCAATCACTTTCGGAAACCACGCCGGCCGCTTCAGTTGAAACCAGTACCACCACACCATGATCCATCCGCACAAAATCAGCGGATTCGAGAGCACATCGAAGAAGAAGAATGCCGATCGCTGAGTGATATCCTCCGTCATCGTGAACACGGTGAGCACGGCATCGGAAAGCGCTGTGAAGATAAGAACCGCAGACACCCACAGGTAAACAGTATCCGAGCGGTCAAACAGAATAAGACCCGCCGCCACAATGCCAAGCAGGAAAAGCAGCGTGCCTTCAAACGGAGCGTAGGCGCTCTGCACCGTCTGTTCCAACCAGTCCAGGCGAGTGTGCTCTGCAATGGCAGATCGTACGCCGAACCACGGAGCATAGTGAATGCCGCCTGCAAACGCGGAGTGGGTCAGGCCCATCGGCCCCATCCACACGCGGAATGCAATCGTCTGCATCTCCGGCGTCGAAGCTGATTCATCCGCGGTTCGCGGTATCAGCAGCATCCCAGGAGCAGTCGAAGTCGTGCGCGGCGGCTTGCCCGGAATATCGAACTTCCCGAAACCGCCCACCAATACACCGTTCGCGTACACCTGATACCCATCGTCGACATACACCGGACAGGCCAATGCCAGTTCACTCGACTCGACTGCCGCTACGCGAACACGTATTCGATACCACGCATAGCCCATGTAGCCGCTATGCCCCCTCGCCGTCCAGCCGGGCACGTAGCGCTTATCGCCGTTGTAGGGATCCTTCCAGCCCGGCATTGGATGAAGTGAAACGGTCTCCCATTTCGAGTCGTCAAAGCCGGGTTCAGCCCAAAGCAGCGCCCCGGTTTTCGGATCAACGGGTGAGTCGCCGAGACTGAATTTCCATGGTCCGTAAAGAGGTACAGCCGCCTGGCCCAGCGTAATTGCCGCGGGGGCCGGCGTCGGTGGCGTTTCGGCGTCGAGCGCTGCCATGGGCAACAGCAGGACTGCCGCAAGAAGCCAGCGCAAATAGGTTCTCATGCCATATCTCAGGAACGGAAGACTGTGCGAACACTATAAAGGCCATGCGCTCTTTTGGATAGAGCGATTCCGCGTTTAAATCGCTCGGCAGGAAACTACTCGGTTAAATTGCCAACTCCATCACCCCTCCCAATACGTCATCGAATGCCCAACCAGCATTTCCCACGTCCGCTTCCACGTCAGGGCAAAGGACTCACCTGCTATGCTGCGCCCATGCACATAAAGCAGACTGCGCGTTGCCTCCTTGCATTGGGCCTCTTTGCTCTCTTCCTCTCCAAAGCCCACGCTCGCGTCCAGCGCGTTGAAGTCACCCAGCGCGAAACTGTCCTCGGCGGCCAGCAATTCGGCACTGCAGGCGCGTATGAGCGCATCACCGGCAAAGTCTATTTCCTTTTTAGTGTGAACAATCCCCACAACGCGCGCATCGTGGACCTCAAGAATGCAGTGAACCTGAAAGACGGCGAAGTGGAAATGAGCGCCGACTTCATCGCGGTGCGGCCGGTGGACGAAGCAAAAGGCAACGGCTCCATGATTCTTGAAGTTCCCAACCGCGGCAACGCCGGTCTCTTGCGCCTTGTCGATGGCGGAGACGAAAACCTTGCGCACGATGCGGGCGACGCCTGGCTGCTGCGCCAGGGCTTTACGATAGTCAGCCTTGGCTGGCAGGCAGATGCCGTCGGCGAACACGCATTGCGCTTCTACGCGCCCATCGCAAAAGACCACGGCAAAACCATCACCGGCCTCGTCCGCGGAGACCTCATGCCGTCGCAGGTCATGGACGAAATTCCGCTCGCCCATCTCATCGTCGGCCACATCGGCGGCAGTGAGTACACCGTTGCCGATCCCGATGACAAGCAGAACGTCCTCACCGTTCGCCCTTCGCGTGAAGCAGAGCGCAAAATCATTCCCCGCAGCCAGTGGCAGTTCGCGCACATCGTTGATGGCAAGCTCGAGCCGAGCAACGCATACATCCACCTCAATGGCGGCTTCCAGCCCGGCCTCATTTACGAATATGTATACTTGGCACAGAATCCCGTCGTCGCCGGCGGCGGATTCGCAGCCATTCGCGACTTCGCCTCCTACGCCAAACACGATGCAAAAGCAATCGCCCCCGCCAAACGCGTCTACGGGCAAGGCATCTCGCAGGACGGCCGCTTTCTACGCAATCTCCTCTATGACGGTTTCAATGCCGACGTGGATGGCCGCATCGCACTTGACGGCGTGCTCGCGCACGTTGCCGGCGCGGGCCGTGGCAGCTTTAACTATCGCTTCGCCCAGCCCTCACGCGATTCAGAGCCCACTTCGTCCATCGATTTTCCAACAGACATCTTTCCCTTCACCGGCGAGCCGGAAACCGACCCAATCACCCACGAACACGGCGGCCTGCTTGACGCGGCAAAGCGCGACCACGTCGTTCCAAAAATCTTCCTCTCCAACACGTCCTTTGAATATTGGGGCCGCGCCGAGGCCATCACGCACATCACCCCGACGGCAAACACGATGCCGTCCTCAACCCCAACGTGCGCATCTATCACTTCACTGGTTTGCAGCACTTCTCCGTTCCCTTCCCGCCGCAAAAAGGCACTGGAGATCTCCTCGGTCAGCAGCGGCAAACGCCGCTTCCTGTGAAATATTTCTGGCGCGCGATGATTGCGAATATGGATGCGTGGGTGCGCAATGGCACGATACCTGCCTCCACCCAGTGCTTATCCGCATATCTCCGATGGAACGCTCGTTCCGCTCAACAAGTGGAAGTTCCCCGCAATTCCCGGCGTGAACAAACCATACGAAGCGAATGCGGGTGAGCGTCTTAACTTCGGTCCCGACTGGCGCGCGGGCATTCTCACCTGGCAACCGCCAAAACGCGGCAAAGACTTTCCCGTCCTGGTTCCGCAAACAAATGCCGACGGCAATGAAATGGATGGCGTGCGCCTGCCGGAAATCACCGTGCCGCTCGCCACCTACACTGGATGGAATCTTCGTGATCCGTCGATTGGCGCACCGCGCGAACGCGTCTCCTTCGAGGGGTCCTTCCTCCCCTTTGCGCGCACCAAAGCCGAGCGCGAGCAATCCGGCGATCCCCGGCCCTCAATAGCCGAGCGATACAGCAGCCGCGAAGAATATCTGCAGAAATTTGACGCAGCCGTGGACGCCCTTGTGAGGGAACGCTGGATTCTGCCCGAAGACAAGCCAGCGCTTGAGAAACGCGGCGCCGAAGAGTGGAGCGTACTCGCGGGAGACACCCGCTGACCACACCTCCACTGCTGAGTTCCAGGTCCAAAAGCAAAACGCGCTCAGGAAACTGAGCGCGTTTTCACATTGCAGAGATTTCACGTCACGCGTATGCCATATTGATGTTCTCAATCGCTTCGTCAATCTCCTGCGTATTCTTGAAGCCGATGGTCACAGCATCCACGCCCGCATGGCGGAAGGCGAAGCGCAGAGCTTCCTGCCGATCGGAGCGTTGGGTGAAGCGGCCTTCGCCCACCAGCTTCATGCTGATCACGCCCATGCCTTCTTTCTTCACTTGCTGCACATGCGCAACAACTTCAGGTACGTTGCCCGGCTCCCCGGTGTCCGGCACCGCCGCGTCCATCACAGCGCCCTTGTGATTCATGCGGATCATGGCCACTTCAAGCCATGTGAATTTGGGCACCTCGCGCAGGGCTGGTAGGCCATGCACGCTGCAGCCGCGCGTCTTCACAATCTTCTTCTCCTGCGCGGCGGCAAGGCCCTCCTGCCAGGGCTTGGTGGTCTCCACCCAGTTGCCCGTGTGTTGCCAGTGCAGCAGCATAATGTCGAAATAGTCCGTCATATGCGTTTGCAGCATTTCGTCAAATCGGGCCGCTGGATCCGCGCCGGGATCGGTCGTCACCTTCGACATCAGCTGGTAGCTGTCGCGCGGATAGGGCTTCAGCGCCTCACCCAGCATCGTCGGCGTCATATACGATTCGCTCGTCTCAAAGAAACGAATGCCGCGCTCGTAGGCGTAAGAGACCAGTCGCGAGAACTCCTTTTGTCCAAGCGAGTGCTGCACATACCCGTTGCGCGTTCCTGTCCCGAAGGCGAGGCGTGTGACCTGTTGACCGGACTTGCCTAGAGTCACCATGTCGGTTGCGGCGTGGAGCGTGGCAGCCTTTGCTGAGCAATCAGGCAACGCTGCTGCGGCCGCGCCTGCGGCAATTGAGGTGGCGAGAAAATCGCGGCGAGTGAATGTACTCATGAAGACCTCCAGGGGCGATGGAGCAATTGTTCGAGTTTGCTCAAAGGGGCGCAGAACCGCGCAGAACCAGTTGCGGGAATGGTAGCACGACCGCTGGACGACCGTCAGTTGGCGACGCTTGTCCCTCTATGCCGTATTACTGCCGCTCCATTTGTAACCCCGCACCGGGAACGAGGACAAGCTCACATGTCTTGCCTTCGGAGCAGGAGATAACGGCACTGCGTAGCAGGTGCGCTTTTGAAGCCGGAGGCAGCAGTTCAGGAAATTTAAGCGCATCCACCACCGGTTTGATCTTGGCCAGGCTCTGATCGCCAGACATCTGTTGCGACTCAATGACTCCAGACCTGGTTATCATCATGCGGAAAGATCCCCAGCCTTTCACGCCTTCGGGCCTTGCAATTTTGAAGGTTCGAATATTCTGCAAGGCAATCGCCACATCACTCGGACCAGGCTTCGCGCCGGCAGCCTTCATACGGCTGATGCCCGCGTTGATATCGCCGCGCATGTCGGGCGTCATGTTGTTGCTGGTCGCAGCGCCTTTGGCGAGCGTGTAATACCTCTCTGCCTCGTCATAGTGATGAAGATTCTCTTCAATCTCAGCCAGGTGATCGGCAATGTCGGGCAGCAGCGCTGAGTGCCACGCCGGTTCCAGCCACGCCAGCGCCTCCTGTATTTTCCCTTCTTTATAGAGAATCCATCCCAGCGTGTCCCATGACGCAACCAGCAGATTGGCACGGCCGAATGCGGCGCTGTTGGCCTGCGCGGTAGTTTCAGCGGCGGATTGCTCCTCCAGCTTGTCAATTCCCTCCCGGGATGCCTTCTCCGCCACATCGAGATTGAGCCCGGCCTCACTCAGCACATAGGCTGCGTTGTTCAAAGTATCGGCATCGTCTGCTCCATCCAGCGCGAAACGGGCCGCCGCGGCAGCCTCGTCTTTACGGCCAAGGCGGATAAGCGATTCCCCTTCCTGGATGCGCAGGTTCCGGTCGTCCGGGTTATGTTCCGCGGCAGCAGTCAGCGTCTTGAGCGCGCCTTCGTTGTCCCCCGCATTGGTCTGTATGCCGGAAAGGAAATAAGCGATACGCGTATTCTCTGGATGCGCGGAAAGAAACTTCTCCATCGTTGCGCACGCTCCGGAGTAATCCCCTGAACGGTTCTGCGTGCTGGCCAGCAGTCCTACAACCGTCTCATTATTCGGCTGATTGGCCAGTTCCTTCTTGTAGTCCGTAATCGCCGTGGCCAGATCGCGCTGGTAATACTCCGCAATGCCACCGTACATGGCCCATAGACCCGGCTGGTTGGGATTCTTCGCCTTCACCGTGTCCAGATCTTTGGTAGCGCCGGCCCAATCCCGCGAGCGCATCTTCTCAGAGGCACTTTTCATGAGCTCGGGGATGGAAGCACTCGATGCTGCGCTGGGCGTCGCTGAAGAAGAGGAAGCAGCAGGCTTCTCTGCCATGGGTTCCGCAGGAATTTTTACGACATGGACTTCCTTCGTAGTGTCCGCTCCGGAGTCGTCCGAAGAACCCGCATCGGAAGCCGGCTTCTCCGGTGGCGGCCACACGCCTGTCACCACATGCGACGACCCGCGAATCAGCTGAATCCAGGCCTCACCGTCCAGGCTGATGTCCTTCGTGAACTTCTCGTAGCGCTTCCACTCCGCGCGCGGCAGCTTGTCTTTCAGAATCGAAATGGTCCGCTCGGCAACAATTTCCTCGCCCTTGAAACTGTACGTCTTGTCAAAAGTGGCAAAGTCCGTCTTCACATGGATGGCGTCTGGCAAATCCGTGCTGAAGTCCTTGGGCAGCTGAATGTGCGTGATGGCAACCAGCGTGCGAGGCGCGCCTAAATCAATATCGTCGTCGGGCTCCTTCTTGTCCTTGTCCAGCAGGCCGAACGGAGTCAGCGGAAACAAAGGCACAATGCGGAGATCGCTCCAGTCTCCAAAAGGGCTGCGCAGATAGCTGTACTTGAGAACGATCGGCTTCGATGGATCATCGCCGTTCACGAACTGCGTGTTGCTTGTAGTGCCGCCAAAGCCTGAAGAGGCTGAGACCAGCTGGGACGCCTTGTCCCACTCCGCGGGCGCAATGTTGCGGGCAAACGCGCGCACCAGCAGCTCATCATCATCGTGGTAGGTGATGGTCATGTTGGCCGTCATCTTCCCCTTGTCGTCCAGCACGCCGCTGGCTTCAAAGCGTTCGGAGAATGGGTAGGGCGCGTTTGCTGGAGTGCTGACAAGCGTGGCCTCTCCCGCCGACGGAATGACAAGCGCCTTGGTGTCGCGCAGCGCGGCAATAAGATAGCGATACGGCGCGGCAAGCGGCGTGCTATCCAGCCAGATGCGGCCGCTCGGCAAATCGACCGTGGTAATCACATGATTGAAAACGGCAGGTGAAGGCACATCCGGTATTGGTGCAATGCCTGCGCCGATAAGTGCAGACGCCGTGGAGAATCCCTTCGCCCGCAAAAGCGCTTCCAGCAGCGTGTCCTTGTCTTTGCAGTCGCCGTACTGGTTGGCCAGCACCTCGGCAGCGGCATGCGGTTTATACCGCCCAATGCCGAAGTCAATCCCCACGTAGCGCGTGTGTGTCGATACATACTCGTACAGCGCACGAACCTGCTCCTCCGGAGTTTTGGCGTTGGCGGTAATCTCATCCGCCTTTGCGCGAATGGCGTCGGAGGGCTGCGCCTCTGCCTGCGCCAGGCTGCGGTACCAGTCGCCCACCTCACTCCAGCTGTGGAACGTTGTCCACGCCACAGAGGGCACCTTGCGGCCGTCGGAGTCCTCGTCCGGGTCTTTCAGCTTCTTCGGCTTGGGATTGGAAGCTGTAGGCCGCTCCGCCGGAACCAGTTGCGCGCTCTTCCACGTGTAAATACGGCGGCCATTCTCATCCTTGGTATGCGGCGGATGATGCGGGCTCCACACCTGCACGTATTTGGTCGCGGGTACATCCAGCGTCAAAGTCTCTGAAAGAGCAATAATCGTGCCCGGCGGGTCAAAGCGATACACGCCCCAGAACTGCCCTGCGGCCTCAGCCTTGTCGATGGTCGTGTCCACCTCGTAATCCAGTGTGTCTCCGCGCGCCAGTGACCGTACGGGAAGGTGCAACTGCTTCAGATCGCTGTAGAGAGGTGCCTCGCGCGTAACATCCGCAGGCATCTCAATGGCATCGGCTGGCGGTGTCTCAACAGTCGTCCCGTCCGCCTTGTGCACCCGCACATACTTAATGTGCGGAGTCTCATATGCGGACGCAAAAGCAATGGTAAGCACGCCGAATCGCTGGGCCGCCCCGTCGGACTGAATCCGCATCACAACGTGCATGTCGCGTTCGCCGGTACCATCCGCCTGCATGCGATAAATGGTGTCCAGTTGTTCAAAAACCAGCGCTTCTTTGGAGTAGTCCTCTGCGTGCCGTGGTGATTCCGCAGCAGCGGTCTTGGCCGGTTGGGTTGCGGACGTTTGAGCGAAAGACAGAGCAAGCGGGCAGGCACACGTGCAGGAGATTGCCAGCGCAGTTACAACTCCCCTGGGGTTCATAAATGGGATAGTAATACGGAAATGAGCCTGAGCTAAACATTGAAATAACTCAAAAAGTTACTCATGTGGTATTTGTGTCTCATAGCTGGATTTGCATGCGATTTGGAAGTCGGCAGCGCTCCTCTTCCGCGCATGCAGATGGGACCACGGAAACAGACTCTTTTAGACCCGGACTTCGGCAGTTGGCCTGGCAGTAGAGGCACGCCTGTAGCGCGCAACAGTACGCCGAATCGCCATCGACAGCCCTGTCCAGACCAGAAGAACGCCGCCCAGACAGGCACGCGCACCGCTAATCTGGCCGACGAGACCAAACTCTTCTCCCGTGTGCGTAAAGCGCGCCCATGCCCGGAGTTTACGGCCAAGCGAATTGTCGCTGAAGCGATTCACCTTCTCGATCACGCCACACTCACCAGAGTGCACACGGCCTTGATCGCGATGCGGCGAAATAAGAATCGAAGCCCGAAGAATGAGTGGATGGCAAGTTCGTGCTGCATTCAATACACCTCTGTAGTACGAAGTGCAGAATGCCAGAGCCAACCGGAGAATTTTTTGAAGGGCTCATCTTCCCGGCGGATGGCACGAACTCCACCCTACGTCGACCGCGCCAGCGCCAGCTTCACAATCTTGTCAATCATGTCGGTATAAGAGTAGCCGCCCTTCTTGGCAGCCATCGCGAACTCTGCCGCACTTGAGAGCCACGGATTGGGATTGGCCTCAATCACGTAAACCTGGCCCTTCTTATTCAAGCGCATGTCAACGCGGCCATAGTCGCGCAATTGGAGTGCCCGATACGCGGCCAGCGCGGTGTCCTTGAGCTTTTGTTCGGTCTCTTCTTCCAGATCGGTCACGGGTGCGGACTTCGTAACTTTGTACGCTTCCGTATCGTGATCGAACTTCACATCCTGTCCCGCAATGCGCGGCGTTCCCTTCGGCAACTTCGAGAGATCGAGCTCAATGAGCGGCAATACCTCTGGATTGTCATTGCCTAGAATCGAGGCGTAAATCTCACGTCCTTCAATAAACTCTTCAATCAACGCGGGACTGTCGAATTCCTCGTGGATATAGTGAATGCGCTCCATCAACTCTTTCACGCTGTCCACAACTGAACCATTGTCAATGCCGATCGACCCATCTTCCGACACTGGCTTCACGATGAGCGGAAACTCAATATCGTGCGAATGGTCGGTGCGTCCCTTATAGGACACCGCAAAATCCGGCGTCTTGATCTTGTGAAAATCGAAAATCTTTTTCGCCAGCGATTTGTCCTGCGCGAGATAAAGCGCCTGCGGACCACCGCCCGTGTAATTCAGGTGCACCAGCTCTAGATACGCGGCGATGTTTTTGTCCAGCGTGTCATCGCCTGCGTACGACTCCGTGAGATTGAAAACCAGATCCGCGCCGCAACGCGCCAGTCCATGCAGTGACTGGTTCTTGCCGTCCAGCACGTAATACGAAGGCTCATGTTCGAGCTTCGTCAGCGCATCGAAGATTTCCTCACGGTCAGGTGCGTCTTTCTTCTTCTTGCGCCGCGGGCGCCCCTTGCCGCGTGCAGGCTTCGCTGGCTCTGGTTCAGGTTCAGGCTGGTCCTCTTCGACGAGGTCATACAGGATGGTAACTTTCAGGTTCGCCATTTCACCTCGCCGTTCTTTCGTTGCGCAACACAATTCCTTAAGGTGCGCCTGTCGCGGAACGCTTCACGGCAGTATGAATTTACCGCGCGTGATGTAATTCATCGCCAATGCCGTGGCGTAGACCGATATCTCGGTCAAATAATCACGGTCACATTGTATGTCGGCACGCAACCCAAGGTCGCTTACCTTTGTCTCTATAGTTTCCACCAGTTTCTTCACAAGTGGACGCTGTACTCCTGTCCAGTAATTCACTTTGTCAATAAGCACTTTTCTGTTCGCACGCAACAAATCCACTGCCGGCCGCACATTTTTTCGTCGCCTGCTTGACACATTGAAGATGTCGC
Source organism: uncultured Acidobacteriaceae bacterium (assembly GCA_963814335.1). Taxonomy (GTDB): domain Bacteria; phylum Acidobacteriota; class Terriglobia; order Terriglobales; family Acidobacteriaceae; genus Telmatobacter. The sequence continues at coordinate 1,202,971 of CAWFCO010000006.1, forward strand.
GCAGATCAGTTTCCAGCGGCAATTCGCCCGGCGAGAGTTGCTGTTCCAGTGCGCGCTGATAAAACTCACCCACCGTCAAGTCCATCTCATCAACAGTGATATCCGTCAGCCCGTGCTCCACAACCGGAAACATGCTGCCGATTTTGCGCGCCGTGCGATCCATATAGACGAGCTTCTTCATCGCGTCCCAGCCCTTGTAACGCTTGCGCCAGTTCGAGCGCGGCGTCAGCCACACCGCAAACGTCTCCGCAAAATCCTCGTCCGGATGCTTCTGCGCATACCAGCCTTCCATGTGACGCACAAACTGTCGCGAAAACGGAATCGGCTTGTAGTTGTCGCGATACGGCCTGCGGAACGGGCCGAACAGATCGCTCCACTCTTTTGTCTTGAACAGCGCATACGCGTAATTGAAAGCGTGCCCGGCCTCGTGCCGCAGATACATCATGATCTGCCGCGTGTCTTCAATATCGTTCATCTCGGCTTCAAGCCGCTGCAGTTTGGGATCGGCCAGGTAAAAAGGAATGCCGATCACCGGCTCCATATTCGGGCAGCCCCATTCATCGGTCAGGTAGCACTTTGGCCGGAATTGCTTGATACCCTTGCGGTCCAGCTCCTTATAGAGCTGCTGCACAAAACGCTCCAGCGGAGAGCCCTCCAGCTTCAGCCCCAGTTGCTGAATCGGCTTGGAGAGAATCTCCTGCACATCCGCCGGTGAGCTTTCAAAGTTGGCCATGGCTGGGGAGAAGGGTACCAAATCCGGCTCCCCACCGCCCTGCACCTTTCGCGGGACTGGCCAAGGCCTTGCCCGTCCTCGCTCCGCTTCAGCCGAATCGCACTACCCACCTCCGAGCGGCCAGCGAGCGTCTGCCGCACCGCAGCGATGATTCGATCTCCACTGCCCTCCTGCGAGCGGTCAGCCGAGCGTGCTGCCGTACCGCAGGTGCCGAGCATCCGCTGCATGTAATACCGACTGCATTGCATGAAATCCAAACGAAAGGGGTACGGGCTCAGGCCCATACCCCTCTTCTGTTTATCCAGACCTCGCGCCACTCGCGCTGCGCTTATTCGTCCTGAAGCATCACAAATGGGCTCGCCATTCCAGCGCCCTGCATCACCGGCCACACGGGCCCTTGCAGCTCCGGCATCGGCTTCGCCTTGAACAGCTTCTTGCACTGGTGAGCCGTCCACCGCGCCCATCGCTTTGATTTCTTCCGCCGCGCGCTATCCGTGGAAATGCCCGTGCCCGCGTACATCTGTCGGTACAGCTTCGACAAAAAGATGAACCCCATACGCGCTCGCAGAGTCGGTGTGCATGCAGACCGCCGCCAGATCGCGCTCCACGTATAAAACTTGTCCCAGACCGCCTGCGTCCTCATGCGGATTTCGTCGGAACTCATCGTTGGATGCGGCGTAAACATCTTCGGCCGCACTTCCGTCGGAATCAGCCAGTACCGCGTAATCGGCACATCGCCCACCATCGTCGGGTCCTTGGCCTGTTCCTTCTCCCAGCGTCCAAAGTCCACCGTGCCTGGAAACGGCGTCATCATCACAAACTGCGCAAACGTGATGCCCGCCTTCATCGCCATCTCTGCCGTTGCGTCAAAAGTCGCTGCCTTGTCCGTCGGCAAACCGAAAATGAACGACCCAAGCACATGCACACCGTGCTGCTTGAACGTCTGCAGTTGCTTGGCAAGTGCCTCGCCTGAGTAGTTCCAGTCTTTGAATACCGCCTTCAGCCCCTCAGGTGTCACCGCTTCCACGCCAACCAGTGCTCCCTTGATGTTCGCCTTGCGCATGGCATCAAGAAAGTTGCCGTCTTCGCCTGCTTCCATCGTGATCTGCGTAAAGAACACCATGTCCTTCGGCAGCTTGGCCAGCTCTTCCATCAGTTGAAAGCGTTCGCGCCGAATCGCCGTCAGCTCTTCCAGCTTGGCCAGGTTGTTTTGCTCCTTCGCCTGCCGCAGATCCGTCAAACTCACCGGATAAAAATTGTCATCCGCCAGCGCAATAAACCTGAAACCAATTCGCCGCAGATTCACAATCTCGTCCACCACGCGCTGATGGCTCCTCTGCCGTGGCTTCTGTCCGTCAGTTCTCCAAACACTGCAGAATGAGCAGTGCTTCGGGCATCCGCGAATCGTCTGCACGCTGGCCCACATATATTTGTCGGCCGCCATCAGATCCCAGCGCGCCGGCAGAAACTCGCTGCCTTCAATGCGGCCGCCTTCGTACACTTTGCCGGGATTGCCCTTCAGGCAGTCCGCCACAACCTTCGGCCATGCCAGATCGCCATCGCCCTTCACCACCGCGTGCGCTTCTCCGCGGTCAAAGCACTCTTCAGGAAACAGCGTCGCATGAATGCCGCCATACACAACCCATGCCCCGCGGCTGCGTGCCATTCGGCCCACTTGGTAGCCGCGCAGCGCATTTCCCGTATGCACGCTGATGCCGACAATGTCCCCTTCGTGAATTGATTCGGGATCGATCTGCTCCAGCGATTCGTCCACAAGAATCGGATCGCCTACGTTTTCAGGTGTTGCTGCCGCCAAAACAAACAGCCACCGTGGCGTTATGACGGCCGTACCAAAAGAATTGTCGCTGGGATTCACCAGATGGACACTCATTCGAATCCAATCTCTTGCTCGTGCTCGAACACGACGCTGGCACTTGGTACGGATCGATAGAGCGCCTGTGCGGCGGCACGTTTGCCGGCTGTCAGTCGTCCTGAATAGGTTCGTGCACAATCATACAGACTGATTAAGAAATTCGAAACGAAATAACCGGCAAAGACCCTCAGGTATTTGATTACAAAGCGTTCATCTCACGCATCCATGCGCAATTTCTCGCTCCTTTTACTGCATTACCACCTTCAGCGTGAATGCCGTCGCCGCAGTCTGCCCCGCCGACAGTACCGTCACCGTCGGCATGAACGTGCCCTTCGTCGCATCCGCCGTCGCCATAAATGTCAGAATCCCGCTCGGGTTCGTATCGCTCGCTGAATACTTCACGGTCAACCCCGCCGGCAGCCCGCCAACCTGCACCACTGCCGTCTCGCTCGGCGAATCAATCTTGATCACCACGCTTACCGCCGGCCCTCCCTGCTCCACCGTCACCGTCGGTGTCACAAGGCTCACAGATATCGGATTCATCGCGCCCATACCCGCGCCCGCATTGCCGCCGCATCCGCATACCGCCGCGGCAGCCCACGCCAGCACCGCGCAACTCACCGCGCCGCCAATCCGCTTCAGTCTCATCGTTCCCGTCTGACGCACAAAATCTCACCACAGTTACACAAATCAGGTCCATCAATTTCGTGTGTCACAATTTCTACGCATAGAAAGGCACGCTTTCCCCGCGCCTGAAGAGCGCACACATCTCTCGCTTAGGAGAAACCCAGTGCAGCGTCGCGATCTGTTGAAGTACGCCGGCGGTTCCATGGCCGTAGCCGCCACTCCCCTCGCCGCCAGCGCAGCCTCGTTCCAATCCGGCAGTGCATCCAACCCCGCCGCCTTCGCCAGCGTCCGCACGTATGGCGCAAAAGGCGACGGCTCCACCACAGACACACCTTCCATCAATCGCGCCATTGACGACGTAGCCCAGCGCGGCGGCGGCACCGTTTACTTCCCCGCCGGCGTCTACCTCTGCTACTCCATCCATCTCAAAAGCAAAGTCGGTCTCTATCTTGACCAGGGCGCAGTCATCCTCGGCGGCCCCACCCCCATCGAGGGCACTCCCACCGGCGGTTACGACCACGCCGAGCCGCAAGGTGACTGGGAGCCTTACCAGGACTACGGCCATAACCACTGGCACAACTCGCTCCTCTGGGGTGAAGACCTCCACGACATCTCCATTACCGGCCCCGGCATGATCTGGGGCAAAGGCCTCAGCCGCGGCTGGGACAGCGAGAAAACACGCCCCGACTCCCGCAAGCCCGGCGTCGGCAACAAGGCCATCGCGCTCAAAAACTGCCGCAACGTCCTCCTCCGCGACTTCAAAATCCTCGAGGGCGGCTGGTTCGGCATCCTCGCCACCGGCGTTGACAACTTCACCATCGACAACCTGCTCATTGACACCATTCGCGACGGCATGGACATCGACTGCTGCCGCAACGTCCGCGTCTCCAACTGCACCGTCAACTCGCCTTACGACGACGCCATCTGCCCCAAGAGCTCCTACGCACTCGGCTACGCGCGCCCCACTGAAAACGTCACCATCGAGAACTGCTTCGTCACCGGCGGCTATGAAGTCGGCTCAGTCATCGACGGCACCTGGAAGCCCATTGCAGACAAGCGCCACGTCGGCACCGGCCGCATTAAGTGCGGCACTGAGTCCAACGGCGGCTTCATCAACATCACCATCACCAACTGCACCTTTGAAAAATGCCAGGGCTTCGCGCTCGAGTCGGAAGACGGCGCCATCGTGGAAGACATCACCTTCACCGGCGTCACCATGCGCGACATCGGCACCGCGCCCCTCTTCCTGCGCCTCGGCATTCGCATGCGCGGACCCAAAACCCTCAAGCCCGGCGTCATGCGCCGCATCCTCATCAGCAACGTCACCAGCTCAGGCGCTTCGCAGCTTCCCTCCATCCTCAGCGGAGTCCCCGGCCACAACATTGAAGACGTGAAGATCTCGAACGTCATCCTTGAACAGGTCGGCGGTGCCGCCGGCTCCATGGCCGCGCTCCAACCGGAAGAAAAAGCCGATGGTTACCCCGACCCCAAAATGTTCGGTGACCTTCCCGCCTGCGGCCTCTTCGCGCGCCACGTCCGCAACCTCGACGTCAGCAATGTCGATATCCTCACCCGCACAGCCGACGCACGCCCCGCCATCTGGCTCCACGACGTCGACGGCGCCGACTTCTTCCACCTCAAAACTCCGCAAAGCAGCGCCCCCACTTACGACCTGCGCGACGTCAAGAACTTCCGCTCCTTCGGCAGCGCACGGATGGACGATGTAAAGCTAGCGGAGGTGGAGGAGAAGAAGATTTAGGCCTTCGGAGTTTCAGATTTCATTACAAACGATAACCGCTCCCCCATAAATCTGGGTGCCCCAGGTCTCGATTTTGAGACCTGGGATACGATGCTCGTTCCCCCACCAAAAGTGGGTGCCCCAGGTCCGGGGTCCCGCGAACAGGGGCCCCCAAAGGGTCTATGTTTGTGGGGATAGAACATCGTTCGCGGGGTGGAGGTGCCTCGCACTTGGGACCTGGGATGAACAATCCCCAAGCACTGACCGTACCCCCACAAGAAGTGGGTGCTCGGGGTGGAGGTCCTCGCACTTGGGCACTTGGGATGAACAATCTACCCCAACCCACCATTCGAATGACTCAAATCACTTACATTCGAGTCAAAACGAACTAAACTCCACCAATGCCCCGAGGACTTATCCGTTACGAACATACGGATCACTTCCACTTCCTCACCTTCAGTTGTTACCACCGCCAACAACATCTCAGAACAACCACCGCACGCAATCTCTTCGAAGACGCTCTCGAACTCATACGACTCCGCTACCGTTTCGTCGTCGCCGGTTACGTTGTCATGCCGGAGCATGTCCACCTGCTCATCGGTGAACCGCAAAGAGCAATATCTCCGGCGTGGTGCACGCGCTCAAACTATCGGTAGCCATGCGACGCCCCGAGCGTCCCTTCTGGCAGACGCGGTTCTACGACTTCCTCATACACAATCCCGAGAAACGAGTGGAAAAACTGCGATACATCCATCGCAATCCAGTCGTGCGCGGACTCGTGGTCAAACCGGAAGACTGGCTTGGTCAAGTTTCCGTCACTACGCAACGGGAGCAGAAGGACGAGTCGAAATCGAATCGGATTGGACCGCCACCCGCCGCGGTCACAAGCTACCAAAGCATCTGCAACACGTGAACCCGCGCGATTGAGATCGGGGTCCTCCCACCCTTCACTTCGTATTTAGCAGAGAATTCCTTCCGTAGCACGCTGAAAAGCTGTGCCCCATTCATCGCGGCTTGATCGCGATGAGTGGGCGTCACCCTCACGCCGCATCCACCAGCTTCACCGTCACCCTTCTCCCCAGCGCCGCCGCCAAATTCACCAGCGCATCCAGGCTGAACCGCGCAATCCTACCAATTTGCAAATAATTACCACCCGCCACAAACGGCGCACACTATTGCGATGCGGACGGCTCATTGACCAGTGGCGTGATCCACTGCTCCCTGTTGTTAACTTACCTATTTTCAAGACTCTGCAGCCAACCCCCTGAAATCAGGGACTTTGCGGACGACGCTACTCCGCAAATCCAATGAATCACGAACTTTAGCTCCAGAGTCCGGAGTTTTTTTATGCAACTGGCTCCTCTATGTCGACACATTATGCCCAGCGGAAAACGTTGCGGCTCTCCCGCCCTGCGCGGCGCATCGTTCTGCTACTACCACTCCAACCTCAACCGCGTCGAACGGGCCCGCAAAAAATCCCTGCCCATGCCCTTCGCGCCCCTTGAGGACATGCGCGGCATCCAGCTTGCCCTTACCCAGCTCTTCAATCTCGCCGACAATCCCCACGCCGATACCGCCCGCATCAATCAGATGCTCAGCATCCTTCGCCTGGCCACCCGCGTCGCCATTCATGCGCCGGACCTGCCGCCTCAGATTTCCCCCTGCGAGCACTGCGGCCATCTCCCCGCTGCCCCCGCCGAGCAGCTTGAAGTAGAAGCCTCCGAGCCCACCGGCCTCCTCCCCACTGAAACCCGGCCGGTGGAAGGAGCCGCCCCGGAAACAGAGAGCACGGAAAAAGCCCTGCCGCGTCCAACCGCCGCCGAGCTCATTGAGAAATACAAAGCATTTGATCGCTCGCCGGGCTACGCGTCCGCCGCGAGCACAAAGCAATCGTCTGCCGCGCCGCGGATAGCTGCGGGCCATGACTCCGTAAGCGAGTGGCTCAGTCAGCACCACGTGAACACAGCTCCGGCAGACCAAATCAAAACCCCGCTTTCTTCGGCTCCCTAGTCCCCCTCCGCCAAAAATTAAGACTTCTTTTCCGTCCCACTTCGCGTCGCATACTCATCTCAGGCAAAAGAATCATCTCTTGCTCGCAATTTTTCAGCTTCCCTAACTCGCCGCCTGCGATGCTGTTATCTGCATTCAGATCGAGATTCTGCGGCTAAGCCGCATTGAATCAGGATTGCACGGCGCATCGCAGCCTGTAACTCAAACTGATTCAAGAGTTTAGCCGCAGAATCCGTGATCTTGCTTTTATGCTTCAATGGTCCGGCTGCCGCCCTTGCCATGCGCAAAGAAGGCATCGCCGTCACTGCCCTAAACGCCCCAAATCGTGTATGACTCTTTAGATACAGAGCGTTGACATCTGAAAACTTTGGAGCAATCTAAAAGTAGTTACTTCGAAGTGCCCCAAAACTGAGGAGTTCCACTTGGCAGAGGGAAGCTATCCACTCCTGTTGGTACATTCAGGTCAAAATGGCAATGCACCCGCCCGGCGATTTTCTGACCTGATTACTCCAGCCTTCTTTGATTGGTTCCATTCCGTCCGCGCCGAGCGCGTGGCCGATCTCTTGAATTTCTACAACCTCAGCATGCCGCCTCAGACCGAAGATATCCGTTTTCTCCTGGATCTGGGCAAGAACGTAGCCCATTCTCTCCGCAACACTCCCTTTATGCAGGTTGAGTCTGGCAAGACCAGCCCAACCCCGCAGGGTTACGCCCTCGCGCATGACATGGCGCTCCTTGTTGCCGAACTCATCATTCTTCGCGCCGAACGCAATGTCCGCTGGCGGCGCTGTGACCTGCCCGAATCCTCCTGGGATCATCACTACCCCATCCTGATTTCGCCTCCAGGCAGAACCTACTGGAGCCCCATCCGCGTCGGAATCACCCGGCTCTACTCCATCCTCGATGGCACCATTGAAGGAGATTGCTGGGCAAGGGACTTCGTGTATTGGCGCGAATACATCAAAACCGGCAGCTTCCTTGAGGAAGCCGAAGCCATGCAGCGTGTCTACGCGCACCTGCAGTAGACAGGCTGGACAAAAGGCCAAACTCCTTCCAGTGTCCGCAGGCGATGAATTCCCTGCTCCACCGCTGTCTTCGCCCTGTCGCCACATCTGCAACTGCGCTGAAATTTTCACCCCGCCTCTCCTTCCGTTCATGTATGATTCGCGCCGGCACGCCCTTTCTCCCCCGCCACGCACAGGGCGCTCGCCGAAAGGAGTCTCACCTTCATGCCACTTGCTAAGCGTTCCATCGCGGAGTTCTTTGGCACCTTCTGGCTGGTTCTGGGCGGATGCGGCAGCGCCGTATTGGCCGCGGCTTTCCCGCAGCTCGGCATCGGATTCGTTGGAGTTGCACTTGCCTTCGGACTCACCCTGCTCACCATGGCCTACACCATCGGCCACATCTCCGGCTGCCACATCAACCCCGCCGTCAGCTTCGGCCTCGCCGCGGGCGGCCGCTTCGCATGGACGGACGTGCCGGCCTACGTCGTCGCCCAGGTCCTCGGCGCCATCGCAGCCAGCGGCGTCCTCTTCGTCATCGCCAGCGGCAAGGCCGGCTTTGACGTCCATGCCGGATTCGCCTCCAACGGCTACGGCCTGCACTCACCCGGCGGTTACTCGCTCATCTCCTGCCTGGTCTGCGAAATCGTGATGACCTTCTTCTTCCTCATCATCATCCTCGGCTCCACGCATGCGCGCGCTCCCAAGGGCTTCGCTGCCATCCCCATCGGCCTCGGACTCACGCTCATCCACCTCATCAGCATTCCCGTCACCAACACCTCGGTGAACCCCGCGCGCAGTACCGGCCCCGCGCTCTTTGCCGGTGGATGGGCCATGAGCCAGCTCTGGCTCTTCTGGGTCGCGCCCATCGTGGGCGGCGTGCTGGCTGGCATTGTCCATCGCATCTTGTTTGAGAAGACTCCGCCCGAGCCACCCATCGCTGGGGACGTGCGGTAACAGTCAACCACCATCCTTCAGCCTATGGCAGGATGAAACTCCGGACTCCACTCAGTGCCGCATCGCGACGAGTGGAGCCCGGAGCCCAACCTGGTCTTGTCGAAGTAACTCTCACCATTCGCTCATCGCCGCGAACCGCAACGAAAGCCGACTCAACGCGATCCTGTGTTGATGATCTGCTCAATCGAGCGCGATGTCCTTTCTGAGTTGACAGAGATTTCCTGTGTTGCTGCGCTCTGCTGTTCAATCGCCACAGCAACGTTCTGAACGTATTCATTCACCAGCTTCACGCCGTCCACGGTCTCCCGCACACTCACCGCAACCTGCGACGAAACCTTCTGCACGGTCGAAATCTCCGCAACAATCTTGTCTGAAGCCGTCGCCGTCTGGTTCGACAGATTCTTCACCTCCGTCGCCACCACCGCAAAGCCCTTCCCCGCTTCGCCCGCACGCGCAGCTTCAATGGCCGCATTCAACGCGAGTATGTTCACGCGCCCCGCTATGTCCTTGATCAGTGAGGCCATCGATTCCATCATCTTCATCGAGTCCAGAAGTTTCGCCGACGATTCATGCGAAGTCGTCGTCGTCTTCAGAATCGCGTCCGTGGCTACTCTCGATTCAGACATGCTGCGGTTGATCTCACCAATCGAAGCCGACAGCTCCGTCGTCGCAGTGGCAACACTCTCCGCCGCAATGCGCGCCGTATCGCGCAGTTCCACCATGTTGGTTACATCGGTCGCGAACTTCACCACCTTGAAAGGCTTGCCGTTCAGGTCGAAGATTGGGTTGTACGAGGCTTGAAGCCACACGACCTTTCCGCCCTTGCCAAAACGCTTGAAGATCCTCACATCGGCCTTGCCGCTGCGCAGGTTGTCCCAGAACCGGCCGTACTCCGCACTGTGTTCCGTACCCGGCTCAATGAACATGCTGTGGTGCCTGCCGCGAATCTCAGGGAGCGAATAGCCCATCGTCTGCAGGAAGGCTTCGTTCGCATCCAGAATCGTTCCGTCCAGCGAAAAGGAAATCACCGCCTGCACTCGTTTGATCGCCGCAATCTGCCCTTCGTATTCGGCATTCTGCAGTTTGCGCGCGGTCGTGTCGGTCGCAACCTTGATCACCTTCAGGAGCTTCCCATCTCTATCGAAAACGGGGTTGTACGAGGCTTGTATCCATACTTCGCGTCCGCCCTTTCCGTAGCGCTTGTACTCCGCCGCATCAAACTCGCCGCGCCGCAGCTTGGCCCAGAAATCCTGGTACTCCTGGCTTCGCGCAAATTCGGGATTCACAAACATGCTGTGGTGTTTGCCGCGAATCTCCTCAAGCGTGTAGCCCAGCACATGAAGAAAATTCTCGTTGGCGTCAAGAACCGTGCCGTCCATGCTGAATTGAATAATCGCTTGCGATCGATTGATGGCGTCCAGTTGTCCGCGCAGATCATCCTCTTCCGCGTGATTGCCATTCCCATTCAACGGCACGTCTTTCCTGCTGCGCACAGTTGCAAACATTGAGCTCATTCAAATACCCCATTCCTCTACCGATCCATTCAGGTCGTGTAGATCAACCAGATCAGCAGGCTGGGAAAATAGGCAGGTCCAGATTGGCCATGCCAAGCCTGTTCGGTGAATTCATCGGCACCGGACGGCTGAACATGAGCGTCTCATCCAATTGCGCTGAAGTTGTGGTCGAGTCAGGCACCGCCTGCAGCAGTCCCACCAGCCGCGGTGTCCCCGCGCAAGCGAGAGCGCACGCCCTTCGCAGGAAACAGAACTTCCGCTGCCTTAAGTCGAAGTTCCCTCGCCACCATTCACTGACCACTTTGCAATGCCAGGGTCTTTACTCCACGCAAATCCATCTTGCCCGTGCCCAAAAGCGGAAGCGCTGCCGTGAACACAAACTGGTTTGCTTTCGGCTTCCATAGCGCGGGCAGGTCGCTTGCCGCAAGCTTCTCCAGCACCGGCGCCAGCTTCGCATCATCCAGCGTCGTCACCACCATGATCTTCTCGCCCTTCTTCTCGTCCGGCAGAGAAGTCACGGCAAACACCTGCTGCTCGGTCGCTTCGGCAAGCTCGTGCAGTTTCTCTTCAATGCGGATATGCGGAACCATTTCGCCGCCAATCTTGCTAAAGCGCGATAGCCGGTCCGTGATCGTGAGGAACCCGTCCTCCTCCATCATCGCCACGTCGCCCGTCGTATACCAGCCGTCCTGCAGCACCTCCGCCGTCTTTTCCGGACGGCCCAGGTAGCCCACCATCACGTTCGGTCCCTTCACCTGCAGCATGCCCGTCTGCCCCGGCGTCACCGGCACGCCCGTATCAATATCCACAATGCGCACGCTCACGCCTGGCAGCGGATGCCCAATCTTCCCGCGCCTTCCGCCAATCTGCATGAAGCCCGGCGCGCGAAAATCCTTCCCATTCACCGTCACCACTGGCGAACACTCCGTGCAGCCATAGCCCTCCAGCGGTCTTATGCCAAACGTGTCTTCAAACGCCAGCGCCACGCGCTCCTGCAGCTTCTCCGCGCCCACCAGCACGTATTCAATCGAACCGAAACTCTCCGGCGTGCACCTCCGCATATACGCTTGCAGAAACGTCGGCGTCGCCACCAGGAATGTCACCTTGTACTTCGCCACCAGCGCGCCAATCACCTGCGCATCCAGCGGGTTCGGATGGAACACCACGCCCACTCCATTCACTGCCGGCAGCCATAATCCCGCCATGAACCCGAACGAGTGAAAGAACGGCAGAATGCCCAGAACCTTGTCACGCCCGCCCAGCATGAACACCTGGCTTACCTGTCCAATGTTCGATGCGAGGTTGTAGTGCGACAGCATCACGCCCTTCGGGTCGCCCGTGCTGCCGCTGGAAAAGATCACCGTTGCCAGCTCGTCCATTCGCGCGGCCTTACGCTCGCGCCACGTTTTCGCTGCTTCCATTGCAGGCGAAGCAAACTTGCTCGCACCCACCGCCCAGCGCACCATCGCGCTCGGCAACAGCCACGCGCACACCATCGCCACCAGCTTCTCGCCAACCTTCGGCTTTGCCAGCGCATCTTCCAGCAACAGCGTCCGACCTGGCACCTGCAATTCCGGAAAGCGCTCCAGAAACGCCTTGGACGTAATCACCACATCCAGGTCGCACTGTTCGGCGCACCGCGCTATCACTTCGCTTGACGACGTGTAGTTCAAGTTCACTGGCACGCGTCCCAGCATCGTCAGGGCGTAGTTCGTCAGCGCTCCGCCCACACTCGGCGGCAGCAGCAGGCCGACCATCTGCTTCTGGCCAATCTGCCCGCGCAACCTGCGCGCAATATACAGAGTCTTGGTCAGCGCGCCGCCGAACGTCACCTTCGGTGTCTTGCCGTCGGCCATCATGAATCCGAACGCCTGCCTCCGCGCCGCCTGCACAAACGCCCGGTCCAGCGTCTTCATGTCCGGCTTCCGCTTGGCAAAGGCATCCGCGTGCAGCTCCTGCACCGCCGCGCGCACTTCCACCGCCGTAGCCGTCGGCGCCATCTGCTGGCCAAAGCTCACCGTTACGCCATAAGGAACCTTCCGCGGCATCTTCCACAGGAACCGTCCGCGTTCAAAGCTGAAGATGCTGCCCCAGACGCCGTCCAGGTTCACGGGCACAATCGGCACATCCACACCTTTCATGATGCGTTCCATGCCGCGGCGGAACGGCAGCAACTGGCCCGTGCGCGTAATCTGCCCCTCGGCAAAGATGCACACCAGCTCCCCGTCGCGTAACGCATCGCTTGCCGTCTGCAGACTGCGAATCATCTCCCTCGGATGCTGCTCGCTCGAGATCGGAATTGCCTTCATGATCTTCGCGAACGGCTTCACCAGCGGATGGTTGTAGATCCCTTCGAACATCAGGAAGCGAATCGGCCTGTCCGTCGCCGCCGTGAGCAACGCCGCATCGACAAACGACATGTGGTTCGAAACCAGCAACGCCCCATCGCGCTCCGGCAGATTCTCCCGTCCCGCCACCGAAACGCGATACACCGTCCGCGTCACAAAGAACAGCAGCAGCCGCGCAAACCACTCCGGCACCAGCATCAGCACATACACCGTGCCCGCCGCCGTTATCAGAGAGGCCGCAACAATCACGCCCTGCGGGTTCAGGTGCACAAACGCGGTGAACACGTAGTACACGCCCGACGACAGAGCGATGCCTACGAACGACAGCAGATTCGCCGCTGCAATAATCCCGCCCTTGTCCTTCTCCGCGGGCCTGTGCTGAATCAGCGCATTCACCGGCACCGCATAGAAGCCGGCAAAAAATCCCAGGAACCCAAGCAGCACCGCGCTGCCCACCAGGTCGTGCTGCCAGATTCCCAGCACCAACCCGATAACCGTCATTCCTATCGAGCCAAGTGGAATCAGGCCATACTCAATCTTGTTGTCGCTCAGCCAGCCCGCGATCATGCTGCCAACGCCGATACCCACCGCCAGCGTCGCATTCAGGTAGCCCGTCTTTGTCATGCCCACATGCAGCACGTCGGGCCCGTACACCACAATCGTCGAGAACAGCAGCGACCCGAGAAACCAGAAGTACATGTTGCCCAGCACCGCCAGAAACAGCGGCCGGTCGCGCTTCATCAGCTTCACCTGCACAAGCAGGTCGCCGAGGATGTTCGCGCGGAACTTCTTCTCCGGCGCGGCAGGCTGCACCTTGCCGATGCCGAGGCTGGTCACAAAACCAGCCAGCGAAAGCCCAACGAGCACATACCCAGCCACAACCTCGTGTCCGGCAAAATGCTCGGCCATCGCCGCGCCCGTCACCGTGCCCACAATGATCGCCAGAAACGTGCCCAGCTCGATGACGCCATTGCCCCACGAAAGCCGCTTCTCCGGCAGCAGTTCCGGCAGCAGCCCGTACTTCGACGGACCGAACAGCGCCGCCTGACTCGCCACCAGCGTCAGCGCCGCAAGAGAAAGCCCCAGGTGATGCGTCGCCAGCCCAGCCGTTGCCAGCAGCATCGACCCCAATTCCATCACCTTCGTCCAGATGGTCACCGAGCGCTTGCTGAACCGGTCCGCCAGCCAGCCGCCGGGCATGCTCAACAGCAGAAAGGGCGCAGAGAAGATGAACGTCACAACCGAGACAAAGGTCTCGCGCTGCTGGTGGGCCATCCCCATGCCCACAATCATGGAGAGCAACAGGTTGCGCAGAATGTTGTCGCTGTAGGCGCCCTGAAACTGCGTGGCAATCAGCCACCAGAAACCCCTGCGAGTCTCGGCAGCCTGCCGCGCCTCAACAGGCCCCGCAATCGTTTCGGCTTCCACCGCGTCCTTAGTTTCCACTGCGTTTGTCATCGTGACCTCCATTGCCCATGCAGCAATGGACCGAGAATAGCCAGACCATTCTCGCTGAAACGGCCTGCCCATACACTTTCTCGACTGTCACAAACGCAGTACTTGGGTGTCCTTACCTGTATTCCGAATACCTGAAGTAGATCCGCCTTCGCCGCATCCGCCACAATCCCGAACGGCATCACTCGCGGCCCTTTCGGAAACGTGGCATGCGCCGCCGTATGCACGTCGCAGATAATCGCAGCCGTCTGCTCCAGTCCGCGCTGCCATCGCGGCCTCCGCGTATGCCGCATCACCAGCAGGTCCGGCTCCACGCCCGCCGCCGTCAACATCGTCCGAGCATTATCCAGAAACTCCGGCCAGTGCGACGCCACACCCAGCAGTCGCCCCTTCAGCGCGGGCCGCCAGGGCTCCAGCCACTGGTTGGCACTGCGAATCGGCAGCGTTACCAGTTCCACACCCGCCGGCAGCACCTCACGCACCATCTTTGTCTTGCTCGGCCGGCAAAGGGGAATCGCCCCCTTGAGCTTCTCCGCATCCGCGCACGCGGCCACATCGGCCTCGCGCAGAGGAAACGCCGTCAGCTTCGTTAGCTCCTCCAGCAGAATCTGCCTCAGCTCTGCATCCGGATCCACCAGAAGAAAATGATCCGGCGGCGGCGACTTCAGCCACTCGCCCACGCGCGCCCGCACCATCTCCGCCGGCAAATTCAGCTCGCGCACCATCCTGAAGAACTGCGCAATGTGCTGCTCCAGCACCTGCTCAGGCGTTGTCGGCGCATCCACATGCGGCCTCACATAGACGCCGCTGCCGTGCCGGTACTCCGTCCACCCCTCGCGCTCCAGTTGCCTGTAGCCCGCGCTCACCGTGTTGGGATGGATGCTGAATCGCCGCGCCAGCTCGCGCGTACTCGGCAGCCGCTCTCCGGCCTTCAGGTCGCCGCTCAAGATGGCCAGCATCACCTGCGTCACCAGCTGCCGGTAGATCGGCACTTCACTGTCTGCAGAAAACCAGAGTCGCACGTGTCATCCTCGTTGCTCCATTCTGCCATTCACGGCAACACGCGCGCAGCATTCTCCATTTGCATTCCTCGCTTCCCGGGTCCTAAAGTGTTCTCACCTTCATGCGGGAACATTCCTTCAAGCCCGGAGACGGCTCGCTCCTTGAGACCACTGCTCCCAACGGCCGCTTTTGCGCCTTCTTTGAGGACGATGGGGAAACGGGCTACTTCTTTGCTGTCGACGACTGGCGTTTGGATAATCCGATTCTGGATGCTGTTCACATCTACAACAAAGCCCAGCTCACCGATCGTGATGAAACCTCCGTCGCCACAATCATCTGGTCACCGGACAGCACCAAATGCGCCCTGCTTATCAACAATTACCCACACGCGGTTTTTGATTTCTCCGCGCAGCGTGGATACTGCAGAACGAACTTCCCCAATTTTCCCAGGCAGAATGTGCAAGGCTGGGACCAGTCAGATCACAGTTGGTCCGATGAAGCCGCTGCCTGGCTGGCTCCGGCGATCCAATGATGATCGCCCGCCTACAATGAAGACATGCTGCTTGAAACCTTTCCCGTTGGCCCCCTCCAGTGCAACTGCACCATCCTCGCCGACGAGCAGACCCGCGAAGCCATCGTCATCGACCCCGGCGACGAAATCTCCCGTATCCATCGCCGACTCCGAATCCACGGCCTCACTCTCAAGCAGATCCTCATCACCCATGCGCACATTGACCACATTGGCGGAGCACTCAAACTCAAGCGCCTCACCGGCGCCCCCATTCTCCTCAATGAAAACGACCTCGAACTCGTGGCCATGATGGACCAGCAGGCAGCCTGGCTCGGCATCCCCACGCCTGAAACTGCCCCGCCCGACGAATCACTCCCTGAAGGTCGCGTCGTCGGACTGCCTGCCTTTCCCGCGCAAGTCATCCACACGCCCGGCCATACGCAGGGCTCCATCTGCCTTCACTTCGCGCCGCTTAAGATGGTCTTCGCCGGCGACACACTCTTCCAGGGCTCCATCGGCCGTACGGACCTGCCCGGCGGCAACCTTCCCCAGATCCTCGACTCCATCGCCACCCGCCTGCTCCCGCTCGACGATGAAATCAAGGTAGTGCCCGGCCATGGCCCCGCCACCACCATCGGCGCCGAGCGCCGCAGCAACCCCTTTTTGCAGACTCGACCCTGAAACGCCCCGCTCCCGCGCGTCACTATTTTTTTGAGCAGCATCCACAGCCCACGGGCCTACAATTGCGCCGTCGCGTCCGTTGCGGAAAAGATAAGCCGGGTTTTTGAGGTAGAACGCTATGACAAAGGTTGTCTGCCGCCTGATTGTCCCGACCCTCGCGTTCCTGCTCGCCTGCCTGCTTGCCACTACCGTGCATGCGCAGCAACCGGCCACACTCAACCACAACAGCAACCTGCGTACTGGCCCTTACCCCTCGAGCAAAAACAAGGGCACCCTCTCTGCGGGCACCGCCATCCACGTCATTTCCAAATATCCACGCCTGGGATACGTGCGCATCCAGACCGACACCGATCAACTGGTGGGTTGGGTGCTCGAGAAAAACGTCGACGTGAGCGCCGCGACTGAAGCTGAAACCACTCCAGCAACACCGGCGCCCGCAGCTGGCGCTTCCACTGCCACCCGCCCCGGCCCGGCAGATGTCTACCCAGACGCATCCATGACTCCCGGAAAACCCGACCCCACCGTCACCCAAAGCAATATTGCCGACAACATCTGCAACAAAGCCTGGACTACCGACACAGTACGTCCCGCGGTTTCGGTGACCAACAAGATTAAGAAGCAGACCATGGCCGCCTACGGATTTACGGACGCCATGAACCACTACGAACTCGACCACCTCGTCTCGCTGCAGGTAGGCGGCTGCCCGGATTGTGTTGAGAACCTGTGGCCCGAGGCATACGGCGACGGCACTCACCATATGACGCAGACCCAGCGGGCGGCTTGGAACAAAGCACACCCAGGCTCCGACGCGGTTCACCCAGGCTCGCTTGAAAAAGACATCGTTGAGAACCACATCCACGACGAGATCTGCTTCGGCATCCCCAATGCCAAACACAGCAGCTATTACAAGAAGTACCCCGCCACCGTCCGTGTCACACTCAGGCGCGGCCAGCAGATTCTGGCCACTGACTGGTACTCCTGTTACCTCGATATCTTGAACGGCAACAAGCCCTGTGAATAATCGCGCCGCTCTCTCCGGCAGCCCGCGCCCGCTGTCTCTGATCTCGATACCGGATTCCTGCTTAACGTAACGTGTAACTTATCAGACGAAATACAACTTTAACTCATATCAATCATTTATAGTGCATTAATAAACTTAAACTTCATGTGACTCTTCAGGAAATTTACTTCCTTGGTTCACGCAAAATTTCTCAACAATTTGTTGAACTCCTCGGGTAAAATCTTGCTCCGGCGTTAGCAGACTCACCACCAGCCAACCGGCCTTCTCCATTCCAAAGAAGTACCCCGGATGCACCCACACGCCACGCTTCAGCAACTCCAGAACTGTGTCTTCATCGCTCTTCAGCGCCGGAACTCGCAGCACCGCATACCAGCCGCCTTCCACTGCAAGCCGCCGCACCGTCATCTGCCCCGCAAGATGTCGGTCAAGCTCGGCAAGGTTCCTCCGCACCCGCTCGCGAATCTGGTTCTGAATACCCGCACGTTCGCTCAGCCACTTTCCCATCGCCCATTGCACCGGCGCATTCATGGAGAGAAACGTGTCTGCAATGACCTCGAGCCGTGCGAGCGCCTCCGCACTACCCGGCCCTGTTGCGGCAATCCACGCCGACTTCATCTGCGGCAGCCCGGCTATCTTGCTCAGCCCACTCACCACAAACACATCCACACCGGCTAATCCTGCGGCAAAGCTTTGCGCGTCAAATCCGATTTCCGCGCCGGCATTCGCTCCTCCTTCCAGCGCGTAATCCAGAAAGACCTCGTCCACAATCAGCGCCAAATCGTGTTCGCGGCATATCTTTCCAAGCTCCTCCGCCTCCCACGCCTTCGTAAAATGCCCGGTTGGGTTGTTCGGATGCACCACGACGATCGCACGCGTCCGCTCAGTGATCGCACGGCGGATGCCTTCAGGCTCAATCTGCCACCCGTGGTCATAAACGAGCGACGCATGCGCCAGCTTTACATCGTCCAGATCGGCCAGAAAATCGAAGAGTGGATACCCCGGATCCAGCGTCAGCACCTCGTCGCCGGGCTCGCAGAGCAGGCGGAAGAGAAAGCTGTAAGCTTCGCTGGTGCTGGTGGTCAAAATCAGCTGCTCAGGCGTCAGCCGCACGCAGTGCTCAGCGTAGTAGGCGCAGACGGCCTCACGCGCCGCACGCAGTCCGCGCGGGTCGGGATCGTAGTCCAACGCACGCTCATCCCTGAGCGCCGCCAGCACGTCGCCATAGTCAAATCCGCACCGCGTGGGGTTTGACGCCGTCAGATCCGCCACAGGCAGCCCCGCCGCCACACGCTCCCGGTGCGCCCGTGCCAGCTCGTTTTCTTCCGTATTCCAGTTCGTTCGTTTCGCAAACCGCATGTTGGTCCATTCTCGCCCATCCGAGCTCTCAAAGATGAACCTCATTGCACACGTCCTGCATCCTGCGCCGCCCTTCCGGCATCAGGCAAAATACCTATAGGCGCATCCCCACCCATCGCGCCTGCTGTTTCGGAGGAACCTTGTCTCTTCGCGCAGTCATCTTCGACTACGGAATGGTGCTCACTGGCCCACCACTTGCCGAGGCGCACACCGCGCTGATTACGCGCACCGGCCTTACACCTGAACGTTTCGAGCACTATTACTGGGCCGACCGCCACGCCTACGACGAAGGCAAGCTCAGCGGCCTCGAATTCTGGCAAAAGCTGCTGGCTGATGCCTCCATCCCCGCCACCACCGAACTCGTCCATGAACTGAATGACCTGGACGCGCGCATGTGGACCACGGAAAACCCCGTCATGCTCGACTGGCAACTTGCCCTCAGAGAACACGGCCTGCGCACCGCCATCCTTTCCAATATGGGTGACTCTGTACTGGCCCGCATGAAAACCACCTTCACATGGCTTCCGCGTTTTGACGTCCTCGTCTGGAGCTACCAGCACCGCATGGCCAAGCCCGATCACGCCATTTATCACCACACGCTCGCCGAGCTCGGCACCTTGCCCGCAGAAACCCTCTTCATCGACGACAAGGCCGTCAACATCGAAGCCGCACGCGACCTCGGCCTCCACGCCGTCCAGTTCTCTACAGTGGAGCAGCTTCGCGCGGACCTCATCACCCTAGGCCTCGATAAGGAACTCCCGCTCCCCTGATCACCCTGCGCACTCCCAATCCGCAACTGGTTCCCCAATGGCGTGCACATTGTGCCGTCGATGCGGTACACTTGCTCCCCGCAAGATAAAAGCGCGAACTCAAACGTTTATCTGGCTGCATTTCATGTCCGCGCGCCAGCGCGAGCCGCAGCCTTTTATGGAGGAACAGTGAACTCCCATCCGTCGCACCTCTCTCACATATCCTGGCGTAATCGCCTCCGCTTCGTCGCCATTGCCGGAGCGCTGCTGTGCACCGCGGCGCTCGCACTCGCTCAGTCTTCCATTCCAGTCGTCACCGGCGACGCGCGCGTGGACAAGCTCCTCAGCGAAATGACGCTGCAGGAGAAGCTCACCCTTATCCACGGCACCAAGGAAGACCCATCCGTGTATCAGGGACAGGCCGGCTATCTGGCCGGCATTCCGCGCCTCGGCATTCCCGGCCTCCGCTTTGCTGACGGACCTCCCGGCGTGCTCACGCGGCACCCATCGCAGGCTGAAACGGCCACCATGGGAGTAGCCGCCACCTTCAGCATGAGGGACGCTTACCTCAACGGCCTCGTCATCGGCCGTGAAGACCGCTCGCTCGGCATCGATGTCTCGCTGCAGCCCTTCGTCAACATCGACCGCGACCTCGAATTCGGACGCGGCTACAACACCTTTGGCGAAGATCCCTTCCTGACGTCTGAAATGGCTGTTGGCGAAGTGAAGGGTATCCAGTCGCAGCACGTCATGGCGCAGATTAAGCACTACGTCGGCTACGACTCGCCCAACGAGAACACTTACATCGACGACCAGACGCTCCACGAGGTCTATGTGGCGCCGTTCGAAGCAGCCATCCGCCGCGCCGATGTTTCTTCCATCATGTGCTCCTACAACAAGCTCAATGGAACCTACGCCTGCGGCAACAAGGACACGCTTACCAAAATTCTTCGCGACGAGCTTGGCTTCAAGGGTTTCGTCACCTCCGACTGGGGCGCCGTCCACGGTGTGGACTTCATCAATGCGGGCCTCGACATGGAAATGCCCGGCGGACAGCCCGGTGCCATGGGGTCCTTTATTCCCTCCTTCTTTGATTCGTTGCCGCCCTCGCCCCCTCCGGACATGAAGGCCTTGGGTGCGAACATGGCCATGTTCGGCGGTCACATTCCTGAAGAACCCGCGGAGCAGCGCGGAGGCTTCGGCAACTTCGGCGTAAAACTCAATCCCGAGAAGATGCCCGAAGCCCTCAAGGACGGCACCGTAACCGAAGCCACCGTCACCCGCGCCGCCGGCCGCGTGTTGTATGAGATTGTCCACTTCGGCTATATGGACGGACTCTCCAAGCACAACGTCACCGCGCAGGATATTGACGCCAACGCAAAGATCATTGAGAAGACGGGCGAAGATGCAGCCGTGCTCCTCAAGAATGACGACAACATCCTGCCGCTCAAGGCAGACGAGCTCAGCTCCGTCGCGCTCATCGGTCCCACGGCGGGCCAGGTGGACGCGATTGGCATCAACGGTGAGCGCTCCGTTGGGTTGCCCTGGCGACAGGTCGGTCCTCTGGAAGCAATGAAGAAAATCTCCGGCGACAGCAACATCAAGTTCGCCGTTGCCGATGACATGACTGGAACGACGATTCCGGCCTCCGCCCTTTCGCACGACGGCAAGCCCGGTCTCGAGCGCACAACGGGTTCAGAAAGCTCCACCGACGCGCAACTCAACTTCACCGTCTCCAACGGCAACGCGCTGCCTGCCAACACAACACCTTCATGGAAGGGCACACTCACCGTGCCAACCGCGGGCGACTACTGGATCTACCTGCAGGCGCTCGGCACCAATGCACGCATCTTCCTTGATGGCAAACCGCTGGCGCAAACCGGCGCATTCCAGGGCGGCGTGCACGGAGACATCCTCCAGGCCAATCAGGACAACGCCATTCCCACCACGGACGGCATCGACAACGTGCGCCGCGCCGTAAATCTCACCGCGGGCCCTCACGCCATTGAAGTCACCACCTCGCTCGACACCTCAGGCAATCCCGTGCAGGTTCGCCTTAACTGGTACACGCCTGAGCAGCGCAAGGCTGATCACGATGCAGCCATCGCCGCCGCTCGCTCTGCCAAAGTCGCCGTCGTCTTTGCGTGGACGCGACTGCGGCCGGTGTTTGGCCTGCCCGGCGATCAGGACAAGCTCATCGAAGAGATTGCCGCCGTCAATCCCAACACCGTCGTCGTCCTCAACACCAGCCAGCCCGTCGCCCTTCCCTGGGTCGACAAGGTCAAAGGCGTGGTTGAAATGTGGTGGCCCGGCGACGAAGGTGGTTGGTCCACCGCCAACATTCTTCTCGGCAAAACAAGTCCAGCCGGCCGCCTGCCCGTCACCTGGGGCAAGAGCCTGACTGACTACCCCGCCACCGATCCAAAGTATCCTGAGCGCTCCGGCAAAGCCCCGGATCACAATACCCACTACACCGAAGGCGTCAATGTCGGCTACCGCTGGTTTGATAAGGAGAACATCTCTCCGCTCTTCGCCTTCGGTCACGGCCTCAGCTACACCACGTTCCAGTACTCTGACCTGCACGTTGCGCCGGCATCAGATGATGGCCTCTATGTCACTGTCACCATCCAGAACACCGGATCCGTCGCGTCGGACGAAGTGCCGCAAGTCTACCTCGGTGCGCCCGACTCGATTCCTTCAGGCGTGCAGTTCCCGGTGCGTGCGCTGGTCGCATTTGATCGCATTCACCTCAAGCCAGGCGAGTCGCGCATGATCACGTTGCATGTGGCGCCACGTCAGCTTGAGTACTGGTCCACCGCCGAGAGCAAATGGCAGCGCGCCTCGGGAAAACGCATCGTAAGCGTGGGCGCGTCGTCGCGCGATCTGCGCCTCCACGAAACCATTACCGAGTAGCCTTCAAATCGGGTGCACACAACAAACGCCGGAGCACCTCGCTCCGGCGTTTTTCTCCCCGCAATTCACTCCGCGACTTTCATCGTTGCCAACGCTTCGTCTAAAGTGGGGGGACCACTTTGTTTCTCGGGGGTCGACCCTTGAATCGTTGGTTCGCGTTCTCACTTCTCCTGCTCGGCCTGCTTGCTGTGCCGCATGCGGCACACGCCCAATCCTCCCCTTCTTCATCCAAACCAGACACAACCACCTTCCGCAGCAATACGCGCGTCGTCCTGCTTGATATCTCCGTGAAAGACGAGCACGGCCTGCCAGTGAAGAATCTTCAGGCCTCCGACTTTCAGATCTTTGACAACAAGAAGCCGCAAAAGGCCGCCTCGTTTGAGCTCCACACTTCGTCCACAAATGAGTACGCGCTGGGCAAGCCCACAGACGAAAACGGCGTGTTCAGCAACAACTCCTTTGCGCACCCTCCGCCGGTCATCAATGCCCTGCTCATTGACACCAACACCATTGGACTCGCGGACCAGATGTATCTCTACGACCAGCTGGTGCGCTTCATACAAACTCTGCCGCCGAACGAGCCTATTGCGCTTTACCGCAGGTGGGGCGAGAGTACCATCCTGTTGCAGAACTACACTGCAGACCACCAGCTTTTGTTGACCGCTCTCCGGCAGGCCATCCCCCATCCACAAATCCAGGGCAGCGAAACATACTCCGACATCGACACACTCCGCCAGATGGTCGAGTACTTTGCGGATGTTCCCGGCCGCAAGAATGTCCTCTGGTTCACGGGTGGTTCCAACCGCCTGAACCTGGCAAATCCCAGGAGCATGGATGAGCCAATGAGCAATCAAATTGGCTTTGAGCACGATCTGCATACCACCTTTAACCGGCTTGAGGTGGAACGCATCGCGCTCTATCCCATCGACGTGCGCGGCCTGTTTCGCAGCGGAGTGAAGATGGGAAGAAACAATGCGCTCTTCGATCAGCAAAATCTAATGACGGAGTCGGCAGACTCTACCGGCGGCGCCGCCACCTACAACAACAACGGCATTACGGCAGCCACGGAAAATATCATCAGCCATGACGGCGACTTTTACACCCTGAGCTACGCGCCCGATGACCTCAAGTTCGATGGCAAATGGCACCGCATCTCAATCAAACTCAGCAACCCGAAATACCATCTGAGTTACCGCCAGGGCTATTTTGATGACAGTCCGCCCGACAAGTCTGAGCGTGCATCCGGCAAGCGCGAAACGGATAGCTCCAACAGCAAGGCCGAGAGCGTGCATCGCGCGCCCATCAAGCCCATCATCTTTCAGGTGAAGGCCCTTCCTGCGAACCAGATGCCGCCCGCGATGGTTGGCGACTCCCCCAACCCGCCGAAAGACGCACCGAAACGCGGACAGACCACCTACACGGTGGAGTACAAGGTTCCCATCGAGGACTTCCGTAAAGACACGCATAATGGCACCAGCACCATTCACGTTGGAGCCGCGGTAATCGCTTTCAGCCGCAGCGGGCGCATTGGCGCGAGCCTGAGCCAGACGCTCACGCTTTCCTTTGACGACACACAAGCCCAAGGCCCGTCCAGCGGGCTTATATCTTTCGCGCAGTCGATCAATCTGCCTGAAAGCCAGAAATATCTCTCACTCGCCGTTTGGGATACGGTGGGCGGCCGTGTGGGCACACTGCAACTGCCGCTCGATACGAAGAAAGCGAAAAACTGACCGCAGGCGAGTGCAAAACACAAACGCCGGAGCACCTCCCTCTGGCGTAGCCCACATTTTTTCCCGCACACTTTGCATGGAATTTCCCTCTCTCGGCGCATACTCGTTTCAGGTGCGCAAGCAGTTCGGGCTGCAGATTGGCCCGCGTTTCCACCTGCAAGCACATCAACTTATCTCTTTTCAAGATTCTGCGGCTAACTCTATCTAGATCAAGATTTTGCGGCGAACATCCCTGTCTAAACCTAGTTAAATCAGGATTTTAGCCACAGAATCCGGAGTTTTATTTTTATGAATCAGGCTCCAGCATGTCACCACATTATGCCCAGCGGAAAAAGATGCGAGTCGCCCGCCATGCGCGGCACCTCCTTCTGTTACTTCCACTCCAACCTCCAGCGCGTGGAGAAGGCCCGCAAGACCTGCGCGCCCATGCCCTTCGCTCCTCTTGAAGATATGCGCGGTATCCAGCTCGCCCTCACCCAGCTCTTCAACCTCCTCGACAATCCTTACTCGGACACGCACCGCATCAATCAAATGCTCAGTGTTCTCCGTCTAGCCACCCGCGTCGCCTGCCACGCTCCCAGCCTCCCGCCGCTGATCGCCCCCTGCCCGAACTGCGGACATCTCCCCGCCCCCTCCGCAGAGCCACTTGAAATTGAGAACTCTGACTCCGGCGGCTTCCTCTCCACAGAGGCTGTCTCTTCGCCCAAGCCTTCCGTCGACGACGACGCAAGTCGGCGCATCCGCGAGTGCGCGGATATCCCCAGACAGCCACAGCAACAGGCCACAACACCAGATCCTGAAGTCGCTTGATTTCGCCGGGACTTCAAATCTCCCGGCATAAATGATGCGGAGATGCGCGATCTCCTCCAACGCAAACGCCGGAGCATTTCGCCCCGGCGTCGTCTCATCCCTGACCACTTTCTCTATGTGCGCATGCCCAATCCCACAAGATTGGCCGCAATGATAATGATGACGATGCCGGCCCACAGCAGTTGAATGGGACGGCCCTTCACGCGCTTCCACTCGCCAAGCGCCAGGCCCACGATGCCGCCGCACAGCACGTAGATGCTCATGTGCAGCATCCAGTTCACATAGGACATGGACTGCGGAATGTTCGCCGCTCCCCACGCGTAGAAAAAGAACTGCAGATACCACATGATTCCACCCGTCGACGCAAGCACTGCATTCCTGCCCAGTGTCGCCGTCGGCTGTGACAGATCCGCGCGCAGGCTGAGCCGCTTCAGCGCGGCCAGTCGGATGAAGCAGTACGCAAGGTTCACCACCGCGCCGCCGCCCATGATGACCACATAGCTGGGCAGCGCAGAATAGAGTGGATTCACGCCCAGGTGCAGCGCCGCATCCTGCATCGGCTTCGCCGCGTCAATGGCGAACGACATGCCCGACGAGAAGATGCCGCACATCACCGCCAGGCCAAGTCCTAGCGCCACGTTGAACTCGGTGGACTCGCCCTTTTCGATCATCTCCTTTTTGTGCCCGGCCCAGCTCACTACGGAAACTCCAATCAGCGCCACAAACACGCCGGCCATCGTCAGCAGTCCGCTCTTCGTCGTAAACAGCATCGCCGCCTGCCCATGGATCAGCGGCGGCACCAGTGTGCCCACAATCAGCGTCACGCCAATGGCCACGCCAATGCCCAGGCTCATGCCCAGGTAGCGCATCGTGAGCCCGTAACTCACATTGCCCACGCCCCACATGGCGCCAAACAGCGCCACAGTCACCAGCGTTGTCGAGTCGATCGAAGCATAGAAGCCGCGAAAATTGGGCAGCAGCAGCAGACTCACTCCAATCGGCAGTACGATCCACGAGAAAAGCCCCGCCAGCGCCCATGTGGTCTCCCACGACCACTTCTTCACCTTTTCAATCGGCGCATAGAACGAGGCCGCCATACCCGCGCCAATCACATGCCAGCCAATTCCCGCTACCACAGACGTCATTCGCTCTCCCTATTCGGCGCACCCGACCGCGTTGCACTCCACCAGCCACTGAACTGGGTGCCCCAGGTCTGGATTTTCAGACCTGGGAAAGATCAATTCACTGCAGTCCCTATTGCCTCAACCGATCACAACTCTGCATGGCTTTGTAACAGGGCACGACTTCAGTCGTGCCAAACAGGCCACCCAAAACCTCCAGGGCTTTAGCCCCCGAGGACAATTTCCCGCGAGTTACTGCCCCACCGCAGGTGGCAATGTAGCCGTAAACGTGTAGCTCCCCGCCTCCAGCTTCAATCCACCCGCGTCCTTCTCAATCCCGCTGTTGTCGGCGCTCTCCAGCTTCCAACGTTCCATCTCTTTCGCGCTGATTGTGCCCGTCGTATTTGCCGGAATCGTCACCTTCCACTCCACCTTGTTTCCCGTCACCGTCCACGCAGACTTGATCACGCCATACGACGACGGATAGGTGAAGTCGACGTTCCCCAGGCGTGCATCGAAAACCGGATGGAGAACGACCGTGCGGAAGCCCGCGTCCAGCGGCGTCGTATCCACACCTGCGGCAAAGCGATACATCCAGTCGCCCACTGCACCGTAGGCGTAGTGGTTGTAGCTGTTCATGCTCGGGTCGTCCTTCATCTGGTCGCCGTTCCACCGCTCCCACGTCGTGGTGCCACCGTGGTCCACCACATAAAGCCACGAGGGGTATCGCGTGTTCAAAAGCAGATCAAACGCCAGCTTTTCGTAGCCCGCCTTGGTCAACTCTTCCAGTAGGTACGGTGTTCCCAGGAAGCCCGTAGCAAGCAGGCCGTGATTCGCCTCAATCTTGTCGACCAGGTGCTTGGCTACCTTCGCGCGCAGCCCATCCGGCACCAGGTTCATATGCAGCGTGAGCACATAGCCTGTCTGCGTGTCCCCACCCTTGCTCTTTGCATTCGGATTGTTGATCGCGCCGAACTCTGACGCGCTGTTGTCCGCACCGGCGACGAAGCCGTCGTCATGCACGTAGGCTCTGTCATACGCCGCGCGTATCTTCTCGAAGAGTGCGGCATATTTCTGCTCGTCGGCCGTGCGGCCAGATGCATGCGCCATCTCCCGCATCAGCGTTACGTCATAGGCCCACTCGGCCGTTGCAATCAGCCCAAAGTCGGTCTTCCCTTCCGGGCTCAGCCAGTCGCCAAACGGAATCCCTGCATCCTTCTTCCAAAGCCCATCTGGATTCTCCGCCTCAATCGCATCCAGATACTTCTCCATGGCTCCCCAGTTCTGGTCAATCACGCGCGTGTCGCCCGTCTGCAGCCAGCTCGTCCAGGGAATAATCACTCCCGCATCGCTCCAGCCTGCGCCGTGTCCCATGTTCTCCTTGGCCGTTCCCGGTGCGTAGATGCCGTAAAACGGCGTGCCCGCCTGCGTGCCGCGCATGTCGCCGGCAAACTTCCGCGTGAATGCCGCAAGGTCCATGTTGTAGGTCGCCGTCCGCCAGAACACCTGTGCATCGGCCATCCAGCCCAGCCGCTCATCGCGCTGTGGGCAGTCCGTCGGCACGCTCACAAAGTTTGAGCGCTGCCCCCACTCAATATTGCTCGTCAGCTTGTTGATCAGTGCATCGCCCGTCTGGAACTTCGCCGCAAACGGGGCAGCCGTGTGAATCACCTCCGCGGTTACCGCATCCTGCCCTGGATCAGTCGGCAACCCGGTCAACTCCGCGTAGCGAAATCCGTGGAATGTAAACTGCGGCGTAAATTCCTCCACACCGTTTCCGCTCAGCGTGAAATAGTCCGTCGCCTTGGCAGTGCGGAGGTTGTCCGTGTACAGCGTTCCGTCGTTGTTCACAATCTCGGCAAAGCGCAGACGAATCTTCGTTCCCGCCGGCCCCTTCACCCGCACCGTCTCCACCGCTGCCATGTTCTGCCCAAAGTCGTAAACCCACACACCTGGCTTCACCTCGGTCAGCTTCACAGCCTTCATCTCTTTTTCCACGCGCACCGGTGCGAAGGTCTCGGCCATCACACGCGTCTTCGCCGGCGTAATCACCTCCGCCTTCGCCCATGCGCCTTGCTCGCCCTCTGCCTGGCTCGTCAGCGGCCCTGCCATGCGCCCATCCTGGCTCTCGCCGTCATAGAGCTCACTGTGCAGGATGTACGAGCGACGCGCCTGCCATGTTGCGTCGGACGTCACCCAATCCACTGAACCGTCTTCATGCTCAATACGCAGCTCCGCACGCAGTGCAGGCGGCGTCACGCCGTAGTTATTCGGCAACTGAAACCACTCGAGCGGCGTCTCATACCAACCCGGCGCCAGAAGTGCGCCAATCACATTCCCGCCTTGCTTCACCATGTCGGTAACGTCGTAGGTCTGGTACATCACGCGCTCGCGATAGTCAGTCCATCCCGGCGCAAAGAAGTCCTCGCTTACCCGCTTGCCGTTCAAAAACATCTCGTACTCGCCCAGCGCCGTGGCATATAGCCGCGCGCTCTTCACCGGAGATGTCACATCGAATGTATGCTTCAGTTCCTTCACGCTGTCCGGTATCCAGGGATGCCCCAGAGCCCACGCATCCTGAATGGATGAGTTCTGCTCACCGCGCGGCCTCCAGTCTTCGGCCTGCTTCCAGTCGGCGCCTTCTGCCGCTTCCGTCTGCCAGCCATCCGGTGCGTGCACCGCCACCTTCCATGTCGCGTCACTACCAAAGGTTGCCATCGAGCCGTCCGCATACTCCACCACCAGCGTCGCAATCATCGGCGGAGCGTCTTCGGTTGCCATCCCATTCGGATTCACAACGTAGTGCAGCACCTCTACAGCAATCTGATTGGCACCATCTTTCACGTCTTTCGTCACGTCGGCGCGCACAAATTTCTTCCACGGCATTTGCTTGTACGGTGGCAGTGGATCTTCCTTCATCGCCTGCTGACCATTCACCCAGGCCGCCACCGTGTCCTGCCCGGTCGCATACAGCACGGCGCTCTTCACAGGCTTGCTGAGATCCACATCGGTACGATAGGCATAACGCTGTTCGTCTGACTTCACCTTTTGCAACGCCGGCGCATCGGGACTCATCACCCACGCGGCCTTCGCATTTCGCACCGCTGCCTCTTCAGCCGTCTCCCAGCCAATCCACTGGGCCGTCCACGGGTCGGCGTGCGCGTGCGTTTCATGGCCTGACATCAGCCCCGATTCCCACCAACTCGCGCCCGTCGAGTCATACACCTTCCCGTCCTTGCCCCACACCATCACGCGCCATTGGTAGCGCGTGCTCGCCTGGAGAGGCTTGCCCTCATATTTCACGTTCATTGACTGGCCGCTCACGATCTTGCCCGAGTCCCACATGTCCGCCTGGCCTGGTTGCAGCTTCCCTGCATCGGCCGACACCATCACCTCATAGGCCGTCTGCCGCGCACCGCGCTCGGGATCGCTCAACCACCAGCTGAACCGTGGCGCCGTGTCGTCAATCCCCATCGGAGTCGCCACATTATTCACTTCCAGATGCACCGGCCCCGTCACCACGCGCGCCCGCATAGGAACCTGCGCCGAAGCTGGCACCATGCTCAGAACGGCGCAACACACTGCCGCGGTACTCATCCAACCAAACAAGCCAAGGTCCTTCATTGTTCTCTTCACCCCACGCACATCAAACCGCACCATTGTCCCTGCCTGAACGCCCGCTTGCAAAGCAGCCGCTCTCAATCTCAGATCGTTCTAGAGGATATTTCACCATTGAAAATATTTCAGTCAAGAACCCTACGCAACCCAATACATCCTTGTCAAAGCATTTCAAACTCCGCAAAACAGCAATGCTCACTTCCATTGAATCCCGGATATAATCGCGCCAAACGCACGCCAAGCTTATTTGCCGAATCCTGCAACTTCATCCCCTCTGGAGTCAAAGGCCGCTGGCTCGTTTACAAAATCAGCACATTCAAATCCATCACCACGAGCAAAGACGGCTCCTATTCCGTTATCTCTGGAACAGTCATGAGCGGCCGGCCCTTCACCGTGCGCGCAATCTGGTGGTCCGACAATCCAGGCTTCCATTTCAGTTGTCCCAAATGGATTGCGGGCTACATCGACAACCGTACGCCGCCGGAGAAATACCAGCCCTACATCCTCTCCGACCAGGCGACCGGCCAGGGCAACAACATTGTGCTCAACTCTATCGACGACTGCGTGCCCCGCGCGCCTCTCTTCGGCGCGCCCGAGGCAAATGTCTTCAAATAGCCCGCCGTTTTGCTGAATACTCCCTGCCCGTTACACTCACTCCATGGCCTCTCGCCTGTTCGTCGCCACCTCCAGCAAGGGAAAACTCCGCGATTTCCGCGTCGCCGCGCACGCACACAACATCGACATCGCGCCTCTTCCCGAGCTTTCAGAGCTGGTCCCACCCGAGGAAACCGGCGCCACCTTTCTGGCTAACGCCACACTCAAGGCCATCTACTATTCCCAGCTCGCTCCCGGCAGACTCGTCCTTGCAGACGACTCCGGACTCGAGGTCGACGCTCTGGCCGGCGCACCCGGTGTCCGTTCCGCGCGCTTTGCCTCTGACGCAGGCTTCGTTGACTCGCCCGACGCCAACGACAACACCGATGTATGGAACAACATGGTCCTTTTGCAGCGCCTTGCCGGTGTTCCGGCTGAGCAACGAAGCGCGCGCTACCACTGCGTCCTGGTTGCCGCGCGCGACGGAAATGTCCTCCATACCGCCGACGGCAGGGTTGAAGGAACGATCCTTGAAGCACCGCGCGGAACCGGTGGCTTTGGCTACGATCCGCTCTTCTTCCTCCCCGAGCTCGACCTCACCATGGCAGAAATCGACCTTGAAACCAAGCTCACTTTGAGTCACCGCGGCCGGGCGCTGGAGGCACTGCTGGCCAAGCTCGAAGTGTGAGGCGAATCACCCTCGGATTTGCCAAAGCGCTTAAAACTCTGTTGCTTGCTTTGCCCCCATTCACATTGCGGTCCCCTCTCTTGACCAACCCAATCCCGGAAACCAATAATGCTGTTGAGACACGACTTAACTTCGTCCGCCGTATCAGGCGCCCAAGCCTTGTCCTAAAAGCCCGCTTCAGGAGCCGCGACCCGCATGGCAACCACACACCAACCTGCCCCGACCGTGCGTCCGGGCGTGCAGCCGCTCCGCGCCGGTAAGGGGAACTCGTTCATCTGGCGCAAGCTTCACTCGCTGCTCGGCATCATTCCCATTGGCGCGTTCCTGCTGGAGCATATTCTCTCCAATTTCGAAGCGCTCAAGGGACCGCTCGCTTACGGCGAACAGGTCCGTTTCCTCAATTCGCTTCCTCTGGTTCGGGTTCTCGAGTGGGTCTTTATCTTCCTGCCCATCCTGTACCACGCCTGTTACGGCGTCTATATATGGATCCGGGGCAAGTCAAATGTGGTGTATTACCCCTGGGCCGGCAACTGGATGTATATGGCCCAGCGCTGGACCGGGCTGATCGCCTTTGCTTACATTCTGCAGCACGTCCTGCGTCAGCGCTTCATGGGCGTCGACCTGCCTGAACATCCCGGCATGGCCTTTCACAAGGTGCAGATGGAGCTCGCCAATCCCTGGATGCTCGCGGTCTATGTGATCGCAATGATCGCGATCTGCTGGCACTTTTCCTACGGTGTGTGGCTCTTCGCAGCCAAGTGGGGCATCACCCCCGGCGTCAAATCGCGTAAGCGCTTCGGTTATGTCTGCGCCGCCGGAGGCGTTCTCATCTGCGCAATGGGTCTTGCCAGCATCTGGGCTTTCGTCAGCCCCAAGTACGCCAACGCGCCTGACGACGCGCTGCCCGCTGCAGTTTCCCAAATCCACTCGGCAAGACCATTCCTCGGTTAAGGAGATTCCCCATGTCTCAGCCGCGCATGTCCAGT
Organism: uncultured Acidobacteriaceae bacterium; assembly: GCA_963814335.1. Taxonomy (GTDB): domain Bacteria; phylum Acidobacteriota; class Terriglobia; order Terriglobales; family Acidobacteriaceae; genus Telmatobacter. Next base: position 1,235,007 of record CAWFCO010000006.1, read on the forward strand.
GAAGAAGTTCGGAAGCACACCGCTCCGGGCTACAACTCCATCATCGAACTCGGCAAGACTATTGCCGCCTCAGGCCTCGACGCTGAGATCCAGCAGCTCGTCAAGCTGCGCGCCTCTCAGATCAACGGATGCGCCTTCTGCACTCAACTTCACCTCAATGAGTCGCGCCACATGGGCATTGCAGCTCCCAAGCTTGACCTCCTCGCCGTCTGGCGCGAGGCCGGGATCTTCTCACCAAAAGAAATGGCCGCCCTCCAGTGGACAGAGCAACTAACTCGTCTTTCCGAACACCACATTTCCGATGCCGACTTCGCCGCCGTCTCCGCGCACTTTCCGCCGCAGGAGCTCGCCTGGCTCACTATCGCCATCGGACAAATCAACATCTGGAACCGCATCGCCGCGCCATTCCAGTACACGCCGCCTATCCCGCGGCACCCTATTGAACCCGCGCAGGAACCTGCGCACGCTTGAGTTTTTCGCCCAGTCAGTTTCCGGGCCTGATGTGCTGAAAGGACCAGAAGAATAATGGCAGCACCTAAAATCATCGTCATCGGCGGCGGACTCGCCGGACTCGCAGCCGTCATCAAAATTGCCGAGGCTGGCGGCAACGTCGAGCTGTTTTCCATCGTCCCGGTAAAACGCTCCCACTCAGTGTGCGCACAGGGCGGCATTAATGCCGCAAAGAACCTGAAGGGCGAGGGCGACACCACTTACAAGCACTTTGACGACACAATCTACGGTGGCGACTTCCTCGCCAACCAGACCCCCGTCAAGCAAATGTGCGACGCCGCGCCCGGCATCATCGATCTGCTCGACCGCATGGGCGTGCCCTTCAACCGCACCCCAGAGGGCCTTCTCGATTTCCGCCGCTTTGGCGGCACTCTTTACAACCGCACCGCCTTCGCCGGCGCCACCACCGGCCAGCAGCTTCTCTACGCGCTCGACGAGCAGGTCCGCCGCCACGAATCCGATGGCAAGGTGAAGAAGTACGAGGGCTGGGAGTTCCTATCGGCCATTGTTGATTCGACGGGCGTCTGCCGCGGCATCACCGCCATGAACCTCCGCACCATGGAGCTCAAGGCTTTCGCCGCCGACGCCATTATCCTCGCCACCGGGGGCGTTGGAGCCATCTTCGGCAAGAGCACCAACTCCGTGGTCTGCACCGGCTCCGCGCAGTCTGCCGTTTTCCAGCAGGGAGTCTACTACTCCAACGGCGAATTCATCCAGGTGCACCCCACCTCCATCCCCGGCGAAGACAAGCTGCGGCTCATGTCCGAGTCCGCACGCGGAGAAGGTGGCCGCGTGTGGGTCCCGCGCACGCCCGGCGACAAGCGTCCTGTGCAATCCATTCCCGCCGCAGAGCGCTGGTACTTCCTTGAGGAGTGGTACCCCAAATACGGCAACCTTGTGCCGCGCGACGTCGCGACTCGAGCCATTCACAAGGTTGTCTACGAGCACGGCCTCGGCATCGATGGGCAGCCGATGGTCTACCTCGACCTCACGCACATTGACCGCGCCACGCTTGACCGCAAGCTCGGCGGCATCCTGGAAATCTACGAGAAGTTCGTCGGCGTTGACCCGCACGTTGAGCCCATGAAGATCTTCCCCGGCATGCACTACACCATGGGCGGCCTCTGGGTGGACTTCAACCAGATGACCAATGTCCCCGGCATTTTTGCTGCGGGTGAATGCGAATACCAGTACCACGGAGCCAACCGACTCGGTGCCAACTCGCTGCTCAGTTGCATCTTTGGCGGCTTCCACGCCGGCCCCAACGCGATGGCCTACGCCAAAAGCCTGCCTGCGATGGATGGCGATGGTGGCGCCGCGCAGGAAATTGCGCGCCAGACCGAGCTGAACAACAAGTTGATCAACAACGAGGGCGGCGAAAATCCCTTCAAGCTGTGGCGCGAACTCGGCGCAACCATGACAGAAAACGCCACCGTTATTCGCTATAACACCAACCTCAAGAAGGCCGACGAGAAGATCGTCGAGCTGCTTGACCGCTACAAACGCGTGAACTTGAGCGATAAGAGCCAGTGGGCCAACACCAGCTTTGCCTTTGCCCGCCAGCTCTACAACATGCTTGAGCTCTCGCGGTGCGTCGTCAAGGGAGCCGCCATGCGCGACGAGTCGCGCGGCGCGCACTACAAGCCTGACTTCCCCGAGCGCAACGACGAGAAGTTTTTGAAGACAACCAAAGCCAGTTTCACCGGCTCCGTCGACGGACCCAAGCTCGAGTACGAAGAAGTCGACACACAATTCATTCCGCCGCGCCCGCGCCGTTACGATGCCGCGAAATAACAAGGGGAGACTGAGCAATGGCAGAAAAGACCGTAATTATTGAAATCAAGCGCCAGGCCAGCCCCGACGCATCCGCCACATGGGAGCGCTTTGAGCTCGCCTGGCGCCCCGGCATGAATGTCATCTCCGCCATGATGGAGATTGCCGCCAACCCCGTCACCGTCGACGGCAAAGAGACCACGCCCATCACTTACGACTCGAACTGCCTCGAGGAGATTTGCGGCTCCTGCGCCATGCGCATCAACGGCAAGGCCCGCATGGCATGTTCCGCGCTCGTTGACAATCTGGAGCAGCCCATCAAGCTCGAACCACTTTCGAAGTTTCCGCTCGTTCGCGACCTCCAGGTGGACCGCAGTGTGCTTTTCGAGAACCTGAAGGCCGTCAAGGCCTGGGTTCCGCTCGACGGGACTTACGATCTCGGCTCTGGCCCGCGCGTATTCCCCCAGCAGCAGGAAGTCAATTACCCGCTCTCGAACTGCATTAGTTGCACCTGCTGTATGGAAGTCTGCCCGCAATTCAACGAAGAAACAGGCTTCGTGGGCGCCGCAACCATCGCGCAAGTAAAGCTCTTCAACAATCACCCCACCGGATCTGTCCTCAAGGAAGAGCGCCTCCGCGCCCTTGCCGGAGACGGTGGCGTGCAGGAGTGCGGCTTCGCGCAAAATTGTGTTGAGGTCTGCCCAAAGCAGCTTCCGCTCACCAACGCCATCTCCGACGTGAGCCGCGACGTGATGGTACAAAAGGTGAAGGATTTTATTCGAAGCTGAAGCCGGTCATCCGTTTTCAAATACAAACGCCGCAGGATTCCCCCTGCGGCGTTTGTGCGCTACCTTTAATTCTCTATTTTTCCGTTTCCGTTGAGCTTTCCTCATCCGCGGCATGTTCGTGCTTGTACTGCGCGACCGGCATTTTACCGTCCCACCAGGCCCAGTTCATGGGATAGACGTCGGGGTCGAAGATCACCATGTAGAAGTGCCAGACCAGAATGGCCAGTGTGGCCAAAATGGCCTCGTAGTAGTGAATCGTGGTTGCCACGTCGACCCACCAGCGTGCCAGCAGGTTTCCCACCCAGACCTTGGCCCACAGCATGATGCCAGTGAGGCCCATGAGTGCCGTGCCCCAGACCAGCGCCCAGTACTCGGCCTTCTCCGCATAGCTGAATCGCCCGAACTTCGGCTTCTCCTTGCGCAGCCCCAGGTAGAACAGCATCGTGCCCACAACGTCCTTGCCGTCTGTCACAGTCGGCACCATCGCACGCAGCATCTTCTTCCCTTCGGCCAGCATGGCCAGGTAAAAGCAGTGATAAATGCCAGCTGCTATAAGGATCACACCTGCAATGCGATGTACCAGGCTGCGCAAATGCTCGCTCATACCAAGCACTTCGGCAAACCACGAATTGGGGAACTTCAGAGCGAATCCCGTCAGTACCAGAACAATGAAGCTGGTAAGTAAGGCCAGATGCTGCCACCGCTGCTGAGTCGTCATGCGGGTCATCATCGGGTTCTGCATCCGCCGGCGCGCTACCGCCTTGCCGCGCCAGATGATCGCATTGTGCAGAAGCATGCCGCCGATCACCAACGCGATCAGGATCAGGTAGATGAGCCGCACCCACCACACCACGCGCGAACCCACGTCGTGAGCCTTTGCGCTTTCATCCATGTGCACACGGGTCTGGGTAAATCGCCGCGTCGCGCCTCTGTGGCACTTGCCGCAGGTTTCGTCGAGATGTGCGGGGTTGATTGTCGAACGTGGATCGCTCGACGGAAGAATATTGTGCACGCCATGGCAGCTTGAGCAATTCGCCACGACCACTGAACCATTCTCGTTCGCGAGCCCATGGTAACTGTCCATGTAGCTCGATACGCGATTGCCGGGGACCCCGAACTCCTGTGACAGCCGCACGCCCTCATGGCACCGCGCGCAGGTATCTCGTGAAAGGTTCTTCTCGGATACAGGCGAATTTGGATCCGTGTGCTTCTTGATTGAATGAATCCCGTGACAGTCTGTGCACACGGGTGACATCAGGTTGCCGCGCGCAATGGCCTGCCCGTGAATGCTTGCATTGAACGAGTTCTCTATCTCTATGTGGCACGTGCCGCAAGTCTTGGGCACATTCAATTTTGAGATGGGCGACTGCGGATCATTTGCCGGCAATATCGCATGCGCCGCATGACAATCCGTGCACACAGCCGCCTGTTTCGATCCGTTCTCCACCGCATGTCCGTGCACGCTGTCCTGGTAGCTCAGGAACGGCTGCGCGCTCACGCCGCTCTTCTCCATCAGGAACCGCTGGCCGTGGCAACGGCCGCACGTTGTTGGAATATTCGCGTGATTCACCGGCGATTGTGAATCGCCACCGGCAAGCACATTGTGCGCATCGCCGTGGCAATCCAGGCAGGTCGCTGCCTGCGCCTTGCCATTTTTGTCCGCCTTCGCATGCATGCTGTGCGTATAGGCTTCCTGTGCACGCGTATGGCAGGTTCCACAGCTTACTTTCAGAGGAGGGGTCTCGTGCACGGCGCTCGTCACGTCCTTGTGACAATCCACACACGTGAGCTTCATCCTCCCGTGAATCGAATGATGCAGATTCTTTGCATCCACATACAAGCTCACCTGCTTGCCATTCGTGTCTTTCGACAGCGACGTGTCGCCATGGCATGCAAGGCAGTCTGCATCTTTTGGTTTTTGTTCGGCAAGAGTGGGGAGGGCCCAGCCGAGCAGAACCAGCATCAACGTACAGCTCAGTATTCTGCTCGTAGCTTTCACGTATTGAGCATTCGCTCAACGCAGCGTCGACGCCGTGACTGCAGTCACACGCCGCTGTTTGCCAGCAAAAGCGAGTTGCCATCTTCTACCCGCTTCTCATGCAGTCCACGGCAACGGGTGTTTGAGGTTTGCGGCCCTAAAGAAGTGAAAGTGACATCAGTCGAAATACGCCGTTAGGGTGAGCACCAGCAGCAGCAGCCCCACGAAGATTGCCGCGAACCCCACGATGCGCGAGAAGTTCAGATACCAGTGCGCTGGCGCCTCTCCCAGGCGCTGGTTGAGCTTTCCTTCCTTCAACATGCGCTCATATTCCAAGGGACGCTTTTCTTTGAACTCCTCTTCACTCTCGACACCGGTGAAGATCACCATGTCCATGGGAAAGCTGTCAGGTCGCAAATGGGTGTTGACGAAGTGAATGGAAAAGATGAAGAGAATGGCCAGCAGTCCTTCTTCGCTGTGGATCACCAGTGCTGCATTCAGAGCCCATCCGGGCAGAAAGTGCGCAAAGAACGGTGCGAACCACATCGCATAGCCTGAAAAGCCAATCACAATCATGCCCCAGAACACCGCCCAGTAATCGAACTTCTCCCAATAGGCGTAGCGCTCAAACTTCGGCCGTGGCCCCAGGCCCACGAACCAGCGCATGTGTCCCACCAGGTCCTTCACATCCTTCCAGTTGGCCACCATCGACGTCGGCCCCCAGAAGATGCCTTTCTCACGCTTCCGGATGCCGCGCGTGAAAATTTCCTTCACGTGAATGAGGAACGCAATCGACAAAACTAATGCGCACAGCTTGTGAAAGAACAGGATCGCGCCGAAACCTCCGACAGCCCCGGCCAGACCGCGCGCCCAGATACTTTCACTGAAGCGCAGCGGCAGTCCAGTCGCGGCCAAACCCAGAAATGTGCTGAACAATACGGCGTGCAGTTGGCGTTGCTCGCGGGTGAAGCGCCGGATGTACCGTTTCTCGTCTGTTCCCTGCTCCGTGGTTGCCACTGGTTTTTGCTCCACCTCAGCCATGATTTCCTCCATTTCCGGGCCCGCGCTTCACCTGCTCAAAGCGCGAGCGCACCAACCACAGGATGGTGTGGATCACAAAGAACGTAAGCACGCTTACCAGCAGAACATTCATGAACAGCCGGATGAAATACAGCGCCGGATTCGCCTTGAAGTCGTATGCGTTCGCATGCGGCTGATACTGCACGAACTTCACGTTTGCGCCCGCATGGCAGCGTCCGCACGTAGTCACCAGGTTTGCCGGAGCAATCATCGACTTTGGGTTCGAAGCCGGTAGCACGTCATGTGCGCCATGGCAGTCCCAGCATCGCGCCGTCTCCACATATCCGCCGAGCGAACCTAATTGCGAGTGGAAAGTGTCGCGGTATGTTGAAAGTTTCTCCTTGTGGCAAGATCCGCAGATTGGCGTCGATTGCATGCGGAATTCAGACTCAGTTGGTTGCAGAATCGCGTGCGCCGTATGGCAGTCTGTGCACACTGGGGCATTCATATCGCCCTTGGCGATGCCATGCCCGTGAGCTCCTGCCTGATAGTCCATATTGATCTTTGCGTGGCACGTGCCGCAGGTCTTCGGAATATTTGTCTTGTACGTGGGGCTTTCAGGATTCTTGCGGCTCAGAATGTGATGTGATCCATGACAGCTTTGGCAATTCGCTGCGACCAACAGCCCTTCCTTGCTCAACGCGAAGCCGTGAATCGAATCCATGTAGCTGGGATACGTGCTTTTCAGGCCGTGCTTTTCTGCCATTCCGTTATTGCTGTGGCATGCACCGCAAGTCTTTGGAATATTCAGCGGATAAACCGCGCTGCGGAAATCGTTTTTGGGAAAGATCGTATGGGCATCGCCATGGCAACTGGTGCACGGGTGCTCCTTCGACGATGAGTGCACGCTTCCCGCCAGGGCGCTTGCCTGGTCCGTGTGGCAGGTCTTGCACTCCACCTTCGCGACATGCTCCGAATGCGGATACTCTTTGATGTCCGCATGGCATGCAGTGCAACCCAGGGCTCCATGAACGCTTGCGTCGAAAGTCTTTCCATCTACAGCAATGCTGTGCCCCTTTGAGTCCTGCATGGTCTTATCGCCGTGGCACATCAGGCAGTCGGTCTGCGCATGTGCCATGCACGGCGACATCGCAAACAAAACAGCCGCTGCCAAGACCAGCAGCGGCCTCCAACGTTCTTGTCCAGCCCAGTTGAGTAACATTCCCGGTACTGGTCTCTTGCTCGAACCCAATCCTGCGGCGTGCCTCATACTGCTGTCTTCTTTCTGTCGCACCACACTGTGGCGTTCTCGACCCGCGCGCAAGGCTCTCCCATAGCGGATTGCTCCACCTCTGCTGAAACCTAGCCCCACGGGGAATTCACCTATAAGAAGAGACCCTCAGCAAAAAAGCCGCAGTGACCCGAGTCACACGCGCATTTACCTGGTCTGGACCTTGCATGTAGTCGCGTTATCGATTGGAGGCCGTGTGTTGTTATCAGAGCGCGGGCGCTAGAAACATTCCCGTTGTTTCGGGGGCCTTCGGTCGCTGTTTACGAACTTGGAGTGGTGAAGCCTGATTATCCGCTATCCTTGCTGCATGCATAGCCGTGCTCTTCCCCTTCTCCTCTGCGTCCTTATCGCCTCGCCGCTACTCGGTGGTGCGCAGGACAACGACCTTACGCCGCCTAATCCCGCGGTGGCCGAGTGGAATCAGATTCTCCCCAGCGTCACGACAGCACTTGGATCGCAGCTCAACTGCGGCGCGCCCGTTATCGCTGACGCCGCGCAGTTTTTCGACCGCGGCCCCAGTGTCGCCCTTGTCGAAGCCTGCCCAAGGGGTGACCACGAACATCGCATCACAGTCCTGATCCTTGTGGACGGCAAGCCCGTCGTCGCCCAATTCCGCGATCCCTATGGCAAACCTATGGTGCCCAAGCTCGAACGCAGCAAGTCACCGATGAAGCCGCGCGATGTGAAGCTGGACCCGCGGCACAAAGAGATCATCACTACCGCGCAGGACCGCAATGAACACAACCAGTTTCTTGGCTGCATTGCCGGGGTCTACACCTGGAACGAGCACACTCAAACATTCGACTGGAACCCCAAACAATCAAAGAAGCAATTCTCAACCTATTGCGCCCAGTAACAGGCAGACCCTTCACATCTCAATTGCTTTGTGTTTCCCGCCTTCCTGCACGATAGGCAAAGGAACGCCGGAGGTATCGCGGCACAGGGCAGACTTGCTGCGAGCAAACTGAGCGTTTGAGATGCAGAAAGAAGCGCCGGAGAGAGATCTCCGGCGCTTTTGCTTGGGCGCATGAGTGCGAGGGCTAATTCATGTCGTCGCAATAGCGCCCAATGAGGATTGTGTTGCCGTTTGCAGTGTTCTTCAGCAGAAGTCCAACGACGCGGACTTTATCGTTATCAGCGAGTCCATTGAGGCTTGAGAGGCCAAGTCGCCAGCCGGTCTTGTTGGTGACATAAACGGTGACGGTTTGCGGAATGAGGACGCCTGCGAAGCCATTGACCTGCATCTGGAATGTGCCGTTGGTGAGGTTGATGCTGCCAGGAACGACGGTGCCATTGAGACCCGAGGCGCGCAGCATAACGCGGTTGACGGTGACGGCGGATGGGTCCGCTGCGCCGTTGGCCGGGCCCCCAATGGCAATGTGCTGGCCAGCAACGAGGGCGCTCTGGTTGAAGAGGAATTGCGTGAGAGGGTTGTTCATCCAGTAGATCGAGAAGATCTCACTGCCGGAGAGACTGACTTTGCCAATCTGGCCAAGCTGAAGTCCAGTGGTGGTGGGCAGCAAGCCGCGCACGTAGAGGTCAAGGTTTGTGGCGGGACCCGCGGTTGGATTGACATAGGTGACGAGTCCGCCGGCGTAGAAGCCGTCCTGCGAGAGGATGGCGATTTCATCTGCATCGAGCGTGGCATCGGCGCGGTCGAGATAACCCGAAAAGGCGACGATGCTGCTTGTAGTGAGATCACTGAGCGATGCGTTTCCGTCCCAGTGCGAATTGGCTCCGACTTTGATGGTGAACTGGCGACCGTGCGGCCCCTGCACAACGAAGGATTGACCTGCCGAGTCGACACTCACAACGCCACCGACCCACTCGTCGATGTAGGCGCCTGGATCGGTGTTGCCTACACCGTTAATGGTGAATGTGGGATCGACGACACCGGTTATCTGGCCGTTGGAATCGACTTCGATTGATTTGTGCAGGTCGAAATCAATGCGCAGACCGGCAGGTGCGCCGGCCGTTGCGACAACGAGCGGCTTGGCGAGAGCAACCGAGACGGATGACGAGCTGAGGGTTGCGGATTCGGTCTGAATGGTGGGCTCGGCCGAAGAGGTGTCTAAATAGCCGATGGTAGCCGGGCCGAGGTTGACAGTGACATTGGTATAGGTGCCTTCGGCGACGTCGTTCATGTCAATGAGTGTCTGCAGGCCGTTGAAGCGGGCGAAGTCGACCGTGGGCGTGCCGCTGAGGAGCGAAACGGAGTCCCCGTTGGCGTCTGTCGCGGTAATACTCTGGAGTTGCACGGAGAACGAAGTAACCGAAGCCATCGGCGCGTCAGTGCCAACGACGAATGTCGGGCCGGTGTTGGCGGCGGTTGCGGAGGTTCCAGCGGAGCCGCTGCTGCAACCGGCGACGAGCACAGCGCCGAGGGCGAGCAGGGCCAGGGGGAGGGCGATGACCTTTGCCTTGAAATGGTGTTCCATGAGTTCAAAATTCGCTTTCTGCGCTGCCCGTGGAAGGTAAGGGAGGCAGGCGCGGGTGTTGGACCCGAAGCGGCACTATTTTGACTTTCCTTGAGAGATGCCACAGGCCCTTAGTGAGCGCGAACACGCGAGTGCAGAATGAAGTTGCGCCGGCCGAATGCGAATTTTCGGGAATGTTTGGAAAATGCAGTGATGATGCGGGTTTTAGCGATTTTTGACGACAAAACCTTACAAAACTTTACAGAAGAGTGAGCATCCCCCGCGGCGGCGAGCGAGAAGTGCTTTTGCCGCGCGCAATCTGTCACCTCGTTGAGTTGATTGCTTAGCTGGCGTGCGCCCGGGTGAGAAGGCCGAGTGTAGTGACGAGCTTTTCAAGGCGCGCGCGGGTGGCGGCAGCGGGCGGAACAAGCGGAAGACGGACAACGTCTTCACAGCGGCCCATCATATTGAGAACGGCCTTGACCGGGCCGGGATTGGATTCCCAGAAGTTGGCTTCAAAGAGTGACGAGAAGGTGCGGTCGAGTAGGCGCGCTTCAGCCCAGTCACCTGAAAGCGCTGCGCGGATCATCCGCGCGACTTCAGCGGGGGCTTCATTGGATGCGACGCTGATGAGCCCATGCGCGCCGATGCCGATGGCTGCGAGGGCGAGGTTGTCGTCACCGGAAAAGATCCTGAAGCTGGATGGCAAGGTGTGAATAAGCGAAGCGATTTGCGGGAGCCTGCCGCTGGCTTCCTTGATGGCCTGAATATTGGGCGCGTTGTTCGCAAGGCGGAGGACGGTTTCAGGGTCAAGATTGACGCCGGTACGACCGGGCACGTTATAGACGCAGACGGGCAGCGGAGCAACGGCGCTGGCCAGAGCGTGAAAGTGCCGGTACTGCCCTTCCTGCGTGGGCTTGTTGTAGTACGGATTTGCCGAAAGGACACACGCGATGCCGGAAATCTGCGCCAGTTTCTCAGCCTGAGCGAGAAGTGTGCGGGTGGAGTTATGAGTACAGCCGGCCCAAACAGGGACTCGCCCTCGTGCCGCGTCTACGACGATGCGTACGGTATGAAGCCACTCGTCTTCATTCAGCGTCGCAGCTTCGCCGGTGGAACCGCAGGCGACGAGGAAATCTATTCCGGATGCGATTTGCCAGTCGACGAGCGCGCGCAGTGCAGGCTCGTCGATCGACTCGTCTCGACGAAAAGGAGTGATGATTGCAGTGCCGCAGCCAGTGGTTTCCATCATTGGAGAGTGTATACCGCGCGGGGCACCTGTGCTGCGGCGGACGCTCGCTTATTGTTCGCGGGAGGTTTGAGCTTTCCGACTCTTTTCACCCAAGCAAATCTCGAGTTACGGATGTGGATGAGAGGAGTGGAGTGAGCGGGATTTCTGTACCGTTTTTGCACTGATTTCTTTGTGCGCGGGAGTTGGGGACGCCTTATCCACAATGAGTCTCTTTGTGCACGTTGACCGCACGTTTGGAGCTTCGTAGAGTCAGTAAACGAAGGTGTGTGCGGAACACGCAGAGGCTGGGCTATGGCCGAAGTGTACTTCGTTCACTGCCTGAAGTACGCCATCGGAGAGAAGATGCTGAAACTGAAGAAGATCCACATCCTGGGCTTTAAGAGCTTCTGCGACCGGACGGAGTTGACGGTTCCTGGCACGGGCATAGCCGTGGTGGTGGGGCCCAATGGATGCGGCAAGTCAAACATTCTGGATGGCGTGAGCTGGGTGCTGGGCGAGCAGAGCGCAAAAACGCTGCGCGGTAGCCACATGCAGGACGTGATTTTTGCGGGAACGCGCGACCGCAAGCCCTTGGGTATGGCGGAAGTTTCGCTTACGCTGATCGATCCGGAGGCGTATGAGGGGCCGATTCCAGTGGAGCCGGAAGTTGAAGTCGACCACGAGGCACCGAACGACTGGAATGAGGAAGAGCTACGCAAGCAGAAGGCCGACGAAGCTGAGGAGATTATTTCTGCCGAGCAGCCAGGCGTGGTGCTGGACGATGAAAGCGAAGCTCCGGCAGAAATAACGCAGTCCGAGGCGAGCGCGGAGAAGCAGGCCGATGGACCCCAGGCCGTGGTTTTGAAAATCCGGCGGAGGAAATTTCACCGGTCTCCGGCGCAAAAAGGCGAAATTGTGATCACCCGGCGGCTGTTCCGCACAGGTGAGAGCGAATACCTACTGAACGGAAAGCTGTGCCGACTGCGGGATATTCAGGACATCTTTATGGGCACCGGCCTGGGTCCGGAGAGCTACGCGATCATCGGGCAGGAACGTATTGGGCAACTATTGAGCTCGAAGCCACACGACCGGCGCGCGATTATCGAAGAGGCTGCGGGAATTACACGCTTCAAGACAAAGAAGCGGTTGGCTGAGCTGCGTTTGGAAAGCTCAAAACAGAACCTGGCAAGAGTGGACGACATTTATGAAGAAGTGACGCGTCAGATGAACAGTCTGAAGCGGCAGGCGGCGAAGGCCGAGCGCTATGGCGCGGTGCGAGACGACCTGCGTGCAAAGATGCGTGTGGTGCTGGCAAGCCGCATGGCCGTGATGGATGCCGAGCAGGTGAGGCTTGAGAAAGAGATTCACGCACTGAGCGACAAAATTCATGCGGCGGCCGCGGAGATTGAAGCTGCCGAAGCCAATCAGCATGCACTGACCGAGAGCAGCTTTGCTCTTGAACACGAAGGACAGGATGCGCAGAATCGCGCGAATGAAGCGGCCGTGGAGATGGAGCGTGCGGCGGCACGCAAGCGCGCGAATACGGAGCGTCTGAGCGAGCTTGAGTCACGCATGGCTGCGGCGGCAGGCGAGTTGGAACAGACCAAGACACAGCTCGCGAGCATTTCGGAAGAGCGCACACAGCAGAAGAGCTTCCTTGAAAACGCAGCCGGCGAGGCGCAAGAGTTCCGCTCGAAGGTGGAGGCACGGCAACAGCAGGCACGCGCGGCGCAGGAAGAAGTGTTCACTGCCGAACGAGAGCTTGAGACCAATCGACGGCACGCGATGAGCTTACTCGCTCAGGCAGGCAACGCACGTACAAGCACGACACAGGCAGAAGAAAGTCTGGCGGCGCTTGAGCGGGAAGCCGAGCGATTGCAGGCGGAGATTGGCCAAACGCAGCGCGAATTGGAAGGATTAGGCGTTGAAAGCGGACAGGTAAAGATGCGCTTTGAGAGCGCGGCGGAAACACTGGCGCGCCTGGCAGGCGAGATTGCCACGCTCCGTGAGTCGCTGCAGACCAAACGCAGCGAAGAGGGCACGCTGCGCAATGAAGTGAACCAGCTGCGCGGCGAGCAGGCGGCGGCCGTGGGTCGTAGAGACTCACTCGATGCGTTGATCAAGAACCACAGCTACTCGACTGACACGGTACGCAGGCTGCTGAAGCCGGGAACGCTGGCCGAAGGCATGGCGCCGGTGGGTACACTGGCCGATTTCATTGAAGTGAGCGGCGCTTACGAAGGTGTAGTGGATGAATTTTTGCGCGACGAGCTGAATTTCGTCGTCGTCAAAAGCTGGGGAGCGGCAGAAGAAGGCGTCCGACTGTTGAAGTCGGGTGTGGATGGACGCGCAACTTTCCTGGTGCACGACGGGGCGCAGGGCGTGCTGTTTGAAGATAATACGCAGCCGGTAAATGTGGTTGGCGCGACCCCGCTGAAAGATGCAATTCGAGTGCTGAATGGTTTCGAACGCTCGATTGAGGCGATTCTGCCAAAGATGCGTAATGGCTACCTGGTGGACGATGCGCTGCGCGCGAAGTCGCTGGCCTATGAGCATCCGTTTGCGTACTTTCTCACTCCAGAGGGCGAGTGCTTTCACAACGGCACTGTGACCGGAGGCAAGCCGGCGAGCGAAGGTCCACTGGCGCTGAAGCGTGAACTGCGCGTAGTGGAGGCGCGTCTGGAGACGTTGAATGCGGATCTAGCGCAGAAGGAAACGGCTACGGCGGCACTGACGCGTGAAATTGAAGATCTGAACAAGCAACTTGAAGCAAAAGGTGAAGAGCGGCGCGCAGCGGAAAGTGACAGTGCCAACCAAGGTGCAGCGCTCAAGCAGATGGAAGCCTCGACTGAGCGTATGGAGCGGCGGCTGCAGGAGTGGACGCTCCAGGCAGCGCGCAATAAGGATGCGCGCGAAGCCAAGGTTGCCGTCATCGAGCAAAAGCGCGAAGAGGCGGTAAAGCTCGAAGGCGAGCACAAACAGGCCGAAGCAGGACTTGAAGAGCGTCAGGGCAAGTTGCTAGAGCTTCGACAGACACGTGAGACCGTACAACAGGAAGCTGCGCAGCTCACCGCCCAGCTTGCCGGACTTGAAGAAAGGCGCCGCGGAGCTGAGGCAGCGTATCAGCGCATTGAGCGGCTGCATGCAGACCTAGAACGGCGCGTGATGACAATTGAGCAGCAGCGCGCGGCGGCGGAAGCCGAGCGCGAGCAGCGCACCCGCGAGACCGCCGAACTGGCCGAACGAGAAGAGCAACTCAAGGTGCAGAGGGCCGAGGCGCACGAGCAGTCGCAAAGGCTGATGGCCGAGGCACAGGCAGTGCGCGAGAAACTGGCCACAATGGAGACCGAACTGAAGACGCAGCGCGGTGCGGTGGACCAAATGCGCGAGGAGCGCGGCAACCGGCAGAGCGAGGGGTCCAAGCTTCAGAGCGATTTGGAGCATCTGGAAGCCAGCTGCCTGACGGAAGTGAATGTGGAAGCGGCCGTTCTGCGTGCGGACACAGAGATTGTGCACCTAGCAGGCGAGGAACTCGAAGGCGAGGACGAAACCTGCCGTGGACTGAAGCAAAAACTGGAACAAATGGGTCCAGTCAATATGATGGCGCTCGACGAATATAAGGAAACTGCCGAACGGCACGCGTTCCTTGAGACGCAACGGAAAGATCTGATTGACTCGATTGAGAACACGCAGGCGACCATCAAGGAGATTGACCAGATTTCCAGAACGAAGTTCGATGAAGCTTTCGTGCAGATCAATGAGAACTTCGGAAAGGTATTTTCGCGGCTCTTCCAGGGCGGGCAGGCGTTCCTGCGATTGACCGACGAGGAGAACCAAGCCGAAAGCGGACTGGACATTGTGGCTTCACCGCCGGGCAAGAAGCTGCAGAATGTGCTGTTACTCTCGGGTGGCGAAAAGGCTCTGACTGCACTGGCACTGCTGGTGGGCATCTTCCAGTTCCAGCCGAGCCCGTTCTGCATTCTGGACGAAGTGGACGCAGCGCTCGACGAGACCAATGTGGGTCGTCTTGCAGACATGCTGCGCGGCATGAGCGACACGACGCAGTTCCTCATCGTAACCCACTCGAAACGCATGATGCACGGCGCGGATTTGATCTATGGCGTGACGATGCAAGAGCCGGGCGTGTCAAAGGTTGTAAGCGTGCGCATGGGCGGGCACGAGCAGCAGAGGGCCACGGCATAGCAAAGGCGCGCGGTCGCATTGCGGTCCGTGTGAAAGTCAGGTGCAGCGCTGGAAGGGCATGCACCAGTCGGAAGATTGATGGCCTACGACGTGATCATTCTCGGACTGGGTGCGATGGGCAGCGCGGCGGCGATGCACTTGGCAGAGCGTGGCGCGCAGGTGCTGGGGCTGGATCAATTTACCTCGCCCCACGATCAGGGATCGTCGCACGGCGGATCTCGTATGATTCGTCAGGCGTATTTTGAAAGCGCCGATTACATTCCTCTGGTGCTGCGCGCTTACGAGCTTTGGCGGAGACTCGAGCGCGACACGGAAAGATCACTTCTTCACATCACGGGTGGGCTGAACATTGGCGCGCGCGATGGCGAGTTGGTGCAACGAACAATTTCCGCGTCACAGGAGCATTCCATTCCGTTTGAAGTGCTGGATGGAGCGGCAATTCGGAAGCGCTTCCCCGCGTTTGCGCCGCTGGCGGGTGATGCAGGTGTGCATGAGACGAATGCAGGCTATCTGCTTCCTGAGGAGTGTCTCCATGCGCTTCTCGCATGCGCAGCACGCGCGGGCGCGGAGCTTAAGTTTGACGAGAAAGTCCTCTCGTGGACGGCCGACAGCAATGGTGTTGAGGTGCAGACGAGTCGCGGGTTTTATAGCGCGGCTCACCTGGTAATTGCGGCCGGGCCCTGGGCGAACGAAGCGCTGCAAGGCGTTGTGCCCTTGCGCGTAACCCGGCAGGTGATGGCCTGGATTCAACCTGTGGGTGGAGTAGCGGATTTTCTGACGACGTGTTTTCCGGTGTATCTGAGCGAGAGCGTGGAAGGCGGGTTTCACGGGTATGGGTTTCCTGCATTGGACGGGCCGGACGGCGGTGTGAAAGCGGCGATTCACGGAAGCGACACCGACTGCACACCGGAGACAATCGACCGCGGCGTGCAGGTGGCGGATTTCGAGCGTATTGTTGCAGGGCTGAAGGTGCGTCTGCCTGCGTTGAACGGCGCGCTAGTGCGTGCGAAGACGTGCCTCTATACGATGACGCCGGATGAGCACTTTGTGATCGGCGCGCATCCCACGCACGAGAACTGCACAATTGCGTGTGGGTTTTCAGGGCACGGTTTCAAGTTTGCGGGTGCGGTGGGCGAGATTCTTGCGGACCTGGCGATGAGGGGCGAGACAACACATCCAATTGCGCCGTTCTCGCCGTTGCGGTTTGTTATGTGACAAAGCAGCCTGTGACGCTCCTGCTTAATGCTCACTTTTTCACCAAGCCGGATTCAGTCGATGTTCCGAAACTCCAATGCTTGGGTATGCCGGTGGGTTTGTACTTAAAATTGTCATGTGTTTCTTTGCGAAGTGCCTGCAGGCGCTCCTTCAGGTGTGCCGTGATCTCATCGTAGCCGGGCTTGTCGTAGAGATTGTTCATCTCATTGGGGTCGGTTTTGAGGCCATAGAGTTCCCAGGCGTCAGGCTCAAGGAAGTAGTGGATGAGCTTATAGCGTTCCGTGCGAACGCCGCGGCAGGGTGGCACATTCTCAAAGCCGGGATATTCGTAGAACTCGTAGAGCCAGTCTTTACGCCAGTCTTTGACGGTCTTACCTTCAGCCAGTTCGAGTATGCTGCGGCCCTGCATATCTGAAGGAATGGGCAAGCCGGCGATATCGAGCATTGTGGGCGCCATATCGAGGTTCAAGACCATTTCGTCGCGCGTGGAACCCGGGCGGATGTGGCCGGGATAGCGCAGAATCATAGGCACGCGAATGGACGGCTCGTACATGAGACGCTTGTCGTAAAAGTGATGTTCGCCGAGGAAGAAGCCATGGTCAGAGCTGAGGATTATTGCGGAGCTCTCAAGCTTGTTCTGCTTTTCGAGTACCTTGAGCACGGCACCGATGTTGCGGTCTTTGTCTTCCACGCCGACATAGTGGTCTTTCACGAGTTCCTCAAGCGAGCGCGGATCATCGCTGAAGACTTCCGAGTAACCGATCTTGTTGTCGGCATCGGCCACGGCGCGCGGCTTACCAGGGTAGTCCTTCAGGTCCTCGTTGAAAGACGGCGGAACGGGAATGGCGACGCCGTTCATGTCATTGACCATGTCCTTTGGCCGGTAAAAGGAGCGTGCAGAGCGTAGAACCAGAGGAACATGCAGACGGGTTTGTCGTGCGGCTGCTCAAGCCACTCAACCGCCTTTTTCGTAAGCAGAGTATCGACGTACTGGCCTGCGTAGAGCTTGGCCTCGCCGTACTTGCCCTTGATACCTTCGGTGATGACGGGACGGTAGTAGTCTGCCTGGCCCACGAAGCCGAAGTAATAGTCCAGTGGATGATCCATGAGGGCGCCTTCAATATGCGATTTGCCGAGGAATGCGGTCTCGTAGCCGGCCTTTTGCAACATGTCTGACACGAGGGGGATGCCAGGCGCAATTTTGCCCTGCACATTGGAGACTGCGCCGGTGGTGTGCGAGTACATGCCCGTGAGCATGGCGGCGCGCGAGGGCACGCAGAGCGCGTTAACAACAAACGCGTTGTGGAAGACGCAGCCCTCCCGGGCGATGCGGTCCATGTTGGGCGTGTGAATGATCTTGTTGCCCATAAACGAGAACTCGTCCCAGCGGAGACCTTCACCAACGAAGCAGATGATGTTGGGGCGGCTGAGGATCGTGAGCGATGCCACTAGCAGGCTTTCCTTTTGCCTGCAGGAGCGGACACGGTGGAGCTTGCTCCCGTTCTAACTAAATTGTCAGGTGTTCAAAATCTTGAACACAGGTACTATTTCCCGAACGAGCTTTTATTGTCGAGGACGCATTACAAAGCAGAAAGTGGCCGGCCATGGGTGAGATATTTGGCATGAGGAATGCAGGCTATGAAGCAATGACTCCAAACACAATGGGCGAGAGCCTGCAGCCGGATCGACCAGGCAACCAGTCTGTGGAGACCATTGACCGTGGTCTCGTCACCGCAGCGTATCTGGTGGTCTGGATAGCATTCTTTATCACTCAGCGGATTTTTGCCGGCCTGCATCGAATGCCCTCCGGGGTAGTGGTAGCGCTGGTTACTCTGGCGCTGGTAATGCGGCTGGCCGAGACGTTCTATTTCCGCCGCGGTTCGAAACCTGTACCCGCAAGAGTTGAGCGCAGCGTCGCGGTTTTCTCCATTTCGTCAACGCTGGTGCTCGCACTTCTGCTGGCAATCGCCTCGCGAGAGCCCGACTCCCCGTACTTCGGCATGTTGATGGTTCCGATTCTTGAGACTGCGGTGTACTTCTCCTTGCGAGCCACCATCCTGGTTGCTGCAACTTCGTCGATGTTCTCCATCTTTTGGGTGTTCTACTCCGGGCACTTCCAGCCGCCCTTCGCAATGGGAGAGATGATGGAGTCGGCAACTCTGGTGCTGGTGTTCTTCATTGTGGGCTCGCTGGTATGGCTGCTTATGAATCGCATCCGCATGAGGACGAATGAGTTAGCTCGCAAAATGGAAGACCTTGAGCGAACCAGACACTCGCTGGTGGAAGAAGAAAAGCTGGCTGCGGTGGGCAAACTTGCCAGTTCCGTCGCGCATGAGATTCGCAATCCGGTCGCGATCATTTCCGGCGCGCTTGAAGCGGCCGAGTCTGCGAATTTCGGTGCGGCGGAGCGCGAGGAGATGAGCCGCGTGGCCATGGTGGAAGCGCGCAGGCTCGAGAAGCTTGCTTCGGACTTTCTCTCCTACGCACATATCTCAAGCCAGCCTTTTGAGCCGCTCAATCTCGGTACGCTCGCTGGATATGTGGAAGCGGTGGTGAGAGTGCAGGCCATAGGTAAGCGCCTGCACGTGAATCTGCGAATGGACTCTGCCGAACTTTGCATTGTGCAGGGTAATGAAGGTCAGCTACAGCAGGTGCTCTTGAATCTGATGAGGAACGCCGTCGACGCCGCCCCGGAGGGCAGTACCATCGGCATACAGGTTCACCCCTGCGAAGCGGGCGAGGCCGTTATCACGATCCAAAATGAAGGACCGGCGATTCCTGACTCGGTCGTGGCGCGAATCTTTGAGCCATTCTTCACTAACAAGGCCAACGGAACGGGGCTTGGATTGGCGATTGCGCGGCGGATCGTGGAACATCACAAGGGGCAGCTGCTGCTCGAGAGAAACGAAGCAGATCACATCGTCTTCCGGTTCACGTTGCCCGCCGTGCAGCAGCCGCAGCACGAGAGTAGTGTAGTTGCGTAAGAAGGTGCTGCAGGAGAGATTATGGCAAGAGTACTGATAGTGGAAGACGAGCCGAACATGCGCAAGATGATTGCCATGCATCTGCGCCAGGACGGGCATTCTCTAGTAGAAGCCGGTTCGGTGCGAGAGGGGCTGGCCGCGCTCGAAGCGGACGACTTTGACGTCATTCTCACCGACCAGCGACTGAGCGACGGCGAGGGAACACAGATTCTGGAATCTGTGCGGCAAAGCGATCCCACTCTCTCCCTTGTGATGCTGACCGCCTACGGCAATGTAGAGCTTGCCGTGGAGACCATGCGCAAGGGCGCTTTCGACTTTCTGACCAAGCCCTTCGCCTCTGCCAATCTGAAAGCCGTCATTCAGCGAGCTGCGCGGCATACGCAGTTGAATCGCGAGAACGACATACTGCGCAACACGCTTGGCCGGCTGGAAGGCGGATGGGAGATTCGCGGCACGGGCCCGGCAATTGAGCGCTTGCGCCAGATGATTGCCCGCGTCGGACAGACAGACTCAACCGTGCTCATTACAGGCGAGACCGGAACCGGCAAAGAGCTCGCCGCGCGCGCCATCCATCGCGCCAGCCAAAGAGCGGGCAGGCCGCTGATCAGCGTGAACTGCGCCGCGTTCTCTGAGACGCTGCTTGAAAGCGAACTGTTTGGTCACGAGCGGGGTGCCTTCACTGGCGCCGACCGCATTCGTCAGGGTCTTTTTGAAGCCGCACATGAGGGAACGTTGCTTCTGGATGAAGCCGGCGAGCTTTCGCCCTCAGCCCAGGCCAAGCTGCTGCGCGTGGTGGCCGAAGGCCGTATCACACGATTGGGCTCCACGTCTGAGCGGCGTGTGAATGTGCGTGTCATTGCCGCAACACACCGCGATCTTGCTCGCGAGGTGGAAGGGGGGCGCTTTCGCCAGGACCTCTACTATCGGCTAGCAGTAGTGCCCATCAATATGCCGCCGTTGCGCGACCGGCCTGAAGATATTCCCGAGATTGCAGACTTTCTGTTGATACAGATTGCGCTCGACCTTAAGATGCCGCGTAAACAGTTGCACCCGGACGCGTTGCAGCAATTGATGTCCTATCGATTCCCCGGCAATGTGCGCGAGTTGCGGAACCTGCTGGAGCGCGCCTACATACTTAACCCCGAGCCGGAGATTCTGTGGGTGGACCTGCCGGAGACAGAACAGCACACAGCAGGCGACGACGTGAGGACGCCGTGGGCACTCACTGGTTCCCTTCCGGATGAGCTGCCGCTGCGCGCAACGCTGGCCACTTGGGAACGCACGATTCTGGAGTCGATGCTGGCCCGGACCAACGGCTCAAAAGCCGAGGCTGCGCGCCGTCTTGGGCTGTCGAAGAGCGATCTGAGCTACAAACTTTCAAAGTACGGCATGCTGCACTCGGTTGCTGGTTCAAAAGTTTGAACGGGCATTCAAAATGCCGTCCGTCCAACCGCGCCGCAGACCATTTCTGCGGCGTTTTCTTGAGGCTTAACCAGAAGTGACCTTTGGCATCCAACGTGCTCCCGCAAGTGTGTATGTACTCTTTCACTTTTGGACTCATCCCTCTACGAGGGTTCGTGCGACGTTTTGGGTCTCTGGCTGCTTTGGCCGCGCTATTCGGAATCTTTCCGACTTTGCCTGCGCAGGCGGAAGATCTCACGCTCGAACAGGCCATCCAGACCGCGATCAGCCATCGCCCGGAGCTGCGTGCCTCGGACTCTACCACGCAGTCGGCCAGAGCCATGCGTCGTCAGGCCGGCGCAGTGCCCAATCCGCGTCTCTTTTACCAGTCTGAGAACCTTGGTCCGAACATGGATTTCTCAAACAACGTAGACACCTATGCCTATCTGAACCAACCCGTAGAGATCTCCGGCAAGCGGCATGCACGCATAGGTTCGGCAACGGCAGCCGTCTCGCGTGCCGAGTTGAATGGTGAGGCACAGAAGCGCGACATTGTGTTTGCCGTTGCCCGGGCCTATTGGGAAACCTTGCGCCTCATCTATTTGCGAGGTATGGCGGAAGAGAGCCAGGGCTTCTATCACGAGATTCTTGTGTACAACCAGAATCGCTTTGAAGAAGGCAAACTTTCAGCCGTGGATCTGATGCGTGTTCGGCTGGAGGATGCACGGGCGCAAACGCGGCTTGAAGCCAGCAAACTTGCCGAGTTACAGGCACTGGAACGCCTGGCTGCTGAGATGGGGCTTTCCACTCCGGGGCACTGGTCGCTAGTGGTGGATTTTGCGGGCATGAATGAGCCGCGCCCCGAAGCGTTAGCCGACAATGCTTATCGGCAAAGGCTGGAAGTGAAGCTGGGACAGCAGAGCGTGGAGTCGGCGCGCGCTAACCTGCTGCTGCAGAAAACGCAGGG
Source organism: uncultured Acidobacteriaceae bacterium (assembly GCA_963814335.1). Classification (GTDB taxonomy): domain Bacteria; phylum Acidobacteriota; class Terriglobia; order Terriglobales; family Acidobacteriaceae; genus Telmatobacter. The sequence continues at coordinate 1,256,785 of CAWFCO010000006.1, forward strand.
CCGGCCTGATCTGGATTTTCTGTTCGGCTACAAGCGGACCAACGGTGACGACACGATGATTGCCGGCATGCAGGTGCCGCTTCAACTCTTTGATCGGAATCGCGGCGGCGTGCAGGCCGCACAACACGAAATTGTGGCCGCGCGCGAAACGCTGTCCGGCGTGGAACTGCGCAGCGAGTCGGATTGGGACCTGGCGCACACGGCTTACACAACATGGAAGCGCCAGGTCGAGGCGTTGTATGGACCCATGGTTACGCAATCTAGAGAGATTGCCGACATTTCACGGGCCGCGTACCGAGAAGGCGGATTGGACCTTCTGCGCCTGCTGGACGCTGAGCGCCTGCGTGTGGAAACGCAAACGGCATGGGCCGAGGCCCTAGGCAACTATCACCAGAGCGTGCTTTCGCTCAACTACGCAGCGGGAATGGAGCCGTGATGAACGCAAAGCGAACAAGCGGGTACAAGAAGAGAATTCGAACAAGGAATCTGCTGGTATGGGCTACGCTCGTTCCACTGCTTGCGGCCGCGGGCTGCAGGCAAAAGGCTGCAACTGAATCTCCCGCTCCTGCCGGGGCGGATCAGAATTCGCAGAGCTCAGCGCAGGTGGTGCTGCCGCTTGAGGAGCAGAAGGGGGCACTGGAATTCGAAATAGCCAGGAAAGCCGAGGTCCCCGAATTGCTGCACTTCCCGGGGAAGATCGCGTTGCCTGACAACGAGTCGTGGCACGTCGGCGTTCTTTCCAGTGGCCGCATTGAACGCGTCTATGCAAATCTGGGCGACTATGTGAAAGAAGGCACGGTGATGGCGCGTATGCACAGTCATGATGTGCATGAGGCCCAGGCTACATATGCCATGGCGAAGGCTGACCAGACGCGTGCCGCCGCAGCGGCTTCGCTGGCGCAAGTGAATCTCGACCGCGTCCAACGCCTCTATGCATTGAAGGCTGCCTCAGTGGAACAGGTAGAGCAAGCGCGTCAGGAACTGGTGAATGCGAATGCGTCGCTGGCCAACGCGAAGACTGATGTAGTCCGAAACCGCGTGCATCTTGAGGACAATCTCGGCATCGATGCCGATGCTCCGCTCAAAAGCGGCGCTGGAGAAAAGGAGCTCATTCCCATCGTTGCGCCCGCAAGCGGATACGTTCTGCAGAAGAACGTAACTCCTGGAACCACCCTCGGACCCGGTCTCGATGCATTCGTCATCGGAGACCTGAAACATCTATGGATGCTGGCCTCGGTCGGCCAGGAGTCGCTGGCAAAGGTTCACATTGGCCAGTCTGCCCAGATTACTTTGCCGGGCGTGAGTGGCGTAACGTTTGACGGAACCGTCACCAATCTCGGTCAGGCTTTCGATCCTACGACGCGCCGCCTGCAAATCAGAATCAAGCTGAATGACTCGTCTCCGCTGCTTCACCCGGAGATGTTGGCAAGCGCTGAAGTTTCCGCAGGAACAAATCAACCAATGATCCTTATCGACCCTGCCTCATTGCAGCAGGTGAATGGCCAGGACGCAGTCTTTGTACGCGTTTCACCTGACCGCTTTGAACTGCGCGCCGTAAAGGTTGGCGAAGCTGTCAGGAATATGCTGCCGGTGACCGCGGGGTTGAAGGGTGGAGAAGAGGTTGTTACACGAGGGTCGTTTCTGCTCAAGTCGCAACTTTTGCGTTCGTCGATGCAGGGAGAGTAATACATGCTGACAAAAATTCTGAATTTCTCTCTCAAGAATCGCTGGATCGTGATGCTGGGCGTTCTGCTGCTGATTGCCGGCGGCGGATGGGTGGTCTACACAATTCCGGTAGACGCGTTTCCTGACCTCACCAACAACCAGGTTGTCATCGTCACCGAGGTTCCATCGGTTCCGCCCACAGAAGTTGAGCAGCTCGTAACGTTTCCCATTGAACGAGCCATGATGGGTATGCCGCGCCAGCAACAGGTTCGTTCGCTGTCGAAGCTGGGGCTCTCTATGGTCACGGTGGTCTTTGACGATGGTGTGAATTCCTACTTTGCGCGCCAGCTGGTCAATGAACGGCTACAGCAGATAACGTCAACCATGCCGAGCGGTGTACAGCCTGTGCTTTCGCCGCCCTCCACAGCGTTCGGCGAACTCTACCAGTACACGCTCACCGACGACAACATGTCTGCCATGGCGCTGAAGGACGTGCAGGAGTGGCTGATCAAGCCGCAATTGCGCACAGTTCCCGGCGTCAGCGAAGTGAACACCTGGGGCGGAGAAACCCGGCAGTACCAGATCAAGGTCGATCCAAGTCTGCTGCAAGGCTACGGGCTCACCTTGCATGATGTTGCCATGCGGTTGGCAGACAACAATCGGAACTTCGGCGGCGGATACATTGAGCATGAGGCTGAGCAGTACATTCTGCGCGGCAACGGACGAGCAACCTCCCCAGCGGATCTGGGCGATACGGTTTTGATGGCCAACCAGGGAACGCCTGTGTTGTTGCGGGAGATTGCCGAGGTGGTGGTGGCGCCGGCGCCGCGGCAGGGCGCCGTGCTCAATCGTGGCGAAACCGTATCCGGCATGGTAATCATGCTGAGGGGTGAAAACGGCAAGCGGGTCATCGAGCAGGTAAAGACAAAGCTCGCGGGCCTGCATTTGCCTGTCGGCGTAACGCTGCACCCCTTTTACGATCAATCCACCGTAATCGATGCGACCATCAGGACGGTACAACACAACCTCTTTGAGGGTTTCATCCTGGTTACCGTTGTACTTCTTGTCTTTCTGGGCAGCTTCCGAGCTGCGCTGGTTACGGCGTCCATTATTCCACTGTCACTGTTGTTCAGCTTCCTGGGCATGAAGTTGTTCGGCGTCAGCGCAAATCTCATGAGCTTGGGCGCCATCGACTTCGGCATGATTGTGGACGGCGCTGTGGTGATGATCGAGAACTCCGTTCACCGGCTTTCCATGGAGCATGGAAAGGAGACGCCGATGGAATCGATTGCACGCGCGGGCCGCGAGGTGGCGCGTCCAATGGTATTCGGCGTCAGCATCATCATTGCCGTCTATTTGCCTATTCTTGCGCTCGGCGGGCTTGAAGGGCGCATGTTTCGGCCCATGGCTATCACCGTCTGCTCGGCGCTTCTGGGTTCGCTGTTGCTGGCGCTTACGGTCATCCCTGTGCTCTCCACTTACGTCTTCCGTCACGGAATTCCGCCGAGAAAGAAAGAGAAGCGGATGGACAAGTGGATGGCGAAGTTCACTGCCTTCTACATCAAGAGCCTGGGAATCGCGATTCGCTATCGTCGCATCGTTACCATGGCTTCCGCCGCTGTTTTGTTCATCGCGATAGGTTCGCTCTACTTTATTGGCAGCGAGTTCATGCCGCGGCTCGACGAAGGGTCGATTTTGCTGGAGACGCGCAAATTGCCCGGCATCTCTCTCACTGAGTCGGTTGCAATCTCAAAGCGAGTGGAGATTACCCTCCGCACCTTCCCGGAAATCTCGAATGTGACTACCAAAATTGGGCGGCCCGACTTTGCCACCGAGGCAATGGGAATCCATGAGGGAGATGTCTATATCGCGCTCAAGCCGGAGCACGAGTGGAAGAGGTTCAAGACAAAAGAAAAGTTGATTGAAGCGCTTGATAAGTCCCTTTCAACCATTCCGGGCATCGCCTACGACTTTACCCAACCCATGGCTATGCGCCTCGATGAGACCGTTTCTGGCGTCAAGGCCGACCTCGCCATCAAGATATTCGGCGACGATTTTTCCCAACTCAGCGAACTAGCGCAGAAAGTTCTTCGGCAGGTGAGAACCGTATCGGGAGCAGCCGATGCGCAAATGGAGATGAGTTCCGGCGTGCCTGAACTCAGTGTGCACATTCGCCGCGACGCACTGGCGCGCTATGGCCTGAATGTGACGGATGTGCAGCAGGCGGTGGAAGCGAGCGCATCAGGGCTACCTGTATCAGAGATGATCGACGGACAGCGGCGCTATTCGATCGTGCTGCGCTTGCCGGACAGCTACCGAACTAATCCCGCAGCCATTCGAGCCATCACGTTGCGCGCGCCTGGCGGTGAAGATGTGGCCCTGGGACAGGTGGCCGATGTAACCGTCACCTTCGGCTCTGAGATCATTAACCGCGAGCAAAGTCAGCGGCGCATGGTCGTCATGTCCAACGTACGCGGCCGCGATCTCGGCAGCTTTGTGGCCGAGGTTCGGAACAAGGTGGACGCTAATGTCGAGGTACCGCCTGGATACTCCATAACCTACGGCGGACAGTTTGAGAATCAGCAACGCGCAATGAAGCGCTTTATGATCGTCATTCCGGTAGCGATTGCCATTATCACGGGCCTTCTTTATCTCACCTTTCATTCACTGAAGCAGGCCATCCTCATTCTTGTGAACGTGCCTTTCGCGCTGGTCGGCGGCATTGCTGCGCTATGGATCACGCACATCAATATGAACCTTTCCGCATCGGTAGGCTTTATTGCGCTGTTTGGCGTGGCAGTGCTGAACGGTGTAGTTCTAGTGAGCTCAATCAACAGCCTTAGAGAGTCCGGCTCACCTCTGCACGTAGCCATACAGCACGGCTCAGCGCGAAGGCTACGTCCCGTGCTGATGACGGCGTTGGTGGCCAGCCTCGGTTTCATTCCCATGGCTATCTCTACCTCCATGGGTGCCGAGGTACAGCGGCCGCTGGCGACGGTGGTGATCGGCGGTCTGGTCAGTTCTACCGCACTCACACTCATGCTACTGCCCACGCTCTATGAGTGGTTCTCGGTGGATATAAGTTTGAAGGATAGCAAGCAAGCTAGCTCGGAAATCGCTTCCACAGTCTGATGACCTCCGCAAAAAAGCGATCATGTGGCCCTGCGGATCAAGTGGATCTCCGAGTGGTGAGAACCTGGCGTGCGCGGTCTTTTGAGCCGCCAAAATCAATTGCAGAAGCCGCCGTGACGGCAGCTTCTGCAATTCACTGAACTGACAGAAAACTAGCTCGCTAGTGTAATCCGCCATAAATAGAAGCAGTTATACAGTACTGGTCATCTCTTAGAGTAGAGGTGACCAGTATGCGTGTAGCGCCAGCGATCGAGCGCTTCTTCCGCGACCTGACCGAAAACCACATCCGGCGGGGCGTGTTCCACGACCTCGAACAACTCATCATGGCCGTCGGTGACTACATCGACGGTCACAACGAGAATCCCAAGCCTTTCATCTGGACAACCAAGGCCAGTGACATCCTGGAGAAGGTCACCCGCGCCTGCGCCGCCCTGCATAAAGGATGAGATTAACGGCGGACTACACTAGGAGGGTTTTTAATTGCGCGCGAATGCATTCAACGTGGCGCTCCGATGGGTCGAGCCAAAGCGCAAAGCAATTTTTACTAAATTGATTCCCCGTGCGTCCCGATCATAGGGCCGAACACCGTGAATTTTTTTAGTGCTAACTTTCAATTAAGCCAGGATAGCTGCTGATAGGCCATCAGTGGTGACAAGGTGGGGTGCCTTCCCATCCCACCTTCCAGTGCTCTTGCAAAATGAGAAGGTCACGGAAGGGTGACACATGTCCCTATGGGATAACAAAGATCAGGAGAAATGGGAGACCACTGTCCCCGCCGATTTGAATCCGGCGATCAAATACCTGCGCGACTCGTTTTGCGAAGCGCATACCAATTTTGGAGTGGTTATCAATCGGCTAGCATTTGCCCAACTCCATTCCTGTCTTGATCGTTCTAAGCACCAGCCGTATATCGATTCACTTTTGACGCTCAAGGCCTACGTGCCTCTCGAGGCTAGAGAGAAGTTTAATAAGCTGATCCTACAAAACACGCTTCCTTCAATTTTCGCAGCATATTTGGGATTTTACCTAGATGGCCTTGGAGCGCAGGGTCGTCTGATCTTTGATGAATTTTTGAAAATCGGGCGGGCAAACAGCGGGCGCTTGACTGTCGACTATATCGACTGGGCAATTGCTCAAATGAAACGCCTGATTCGTTCTGAAAGGCACGTCATTGTCATTTGGGTTAGGAATGCGTGCGACACCCAGCCTTATGATCCCAACGAGGATATGGACGAGCAGATTTTCTGGACAAAATGGCAAGCTCCGTTGTTCGTGATAATGAGGCCCTCTCGTTTTCATCCTTACGATCGTTCGCGGGTTTGGGAGCGTCAGAATTGTGAGACAAGCTCCCAATGGCTCGAAAGCATCGCAAATTACTACGTGATTCGCCTCGAACATAGTATTACGCACGCAGCCGGACTTGAAAGGCTTGAACGTGCAAAGCGGCCCGAGTACACACCGCCGATGGGAAACAGTTCTTCTAAGAAAGCCAATGGCCAACCGGAGGAGGTCACTCAAAGAGCCGCGAAGAGGGACACTCTCTTGAAGCGAATCGAGACGGCGCTCCCAGGAACAACATTAACTTACAACGAAACAGCAGCTGTTTTCGATGTAACCCCGCGAACAATCCAGAATTGGATTACTGAGGGGAAACTCGCGCAAGGCGCGAAGCGCGGGAGAGTAACAATAGAATCAATCAGGCAATGTATGTAGCCTAATTTCCGCCGCAGATTTTGATTTCTGGAAATTCGCGGAAATTAAAGGAAGTAGTATGAAATTCAACCCCTAGCATCCGAATCCCAATACCTTCAAGCTCAAAATCAAAGGCGCTCGTCCCTCGCAGGAAACTGAGCGCCGCATGGAGCTTGTATGCCTCAAGTGTCGCACGTCCCGAACTATGCCGCAAGCGTTCGCGTTGCGCGCGCCGCATCCCATCTTCACCAAGCCAATCAACAACTCGCAGCAGCCACCCACGCCAAACTAGGCCGCTACTGCCAGCACCGATTGCGCCGTCTCATGGCGGACCTTCGCGAGCTTTCCCTGCCACTCGCTGGCATTGCCTTACGCCTTGAACGCGGCGGTGGGCAGTGAAGCTCTGGCGCGACCATCCTTCCACGCCGCATCAGCAAAGCCTGCCTTTCGAGGGAAAGAGGCGGAAGCGCAAATCCCTTACACAGGCCGATGTGTTGATTGGCTTGCTGCGCGCCGCCCGCACTAACCGCACCCCCCTTGAGCTTCCGGCCATTATGCAAGCCGGGATCGCCCAGCACGGCGCAAGGTTCAAAGAGCTTCGAGAGCAAGGCTTCGAGATCGTCAACGAAATGGAGCGTTCAGCGGATGGCGTGGTGCTCTCCCGGTACTGGCTCCGGTTCGATCCCGAGCGGGATGGTGCACGATGAGCCACGCACAGCAGGAGTCCTCAAAGCGCAGGAATCGGGCGGATTCAGACGCTATCGAGTGGAAGGACTATCCGCGCATCCCTCCCGGTGAATATCGCGCATATTGCAATTGGGGGAAGAAATAACGCAACCCTGGCTTCCGTCGCTGGGTCTGTCTACTGCGCTGGGACGTGCTCTCGGAGGATTTGGTACGCGTCATTGCATCCGCACCTCAGTGGTTCCCACTCGGTAGCCGCGACAAACCGAGCGCTTCACGGCGAGGTAAGTATCTCCCCGAGTGGATAAAGGCCAACGGTGGGCCACCAGTGCGCCGGGACAGGCTCTCCCCATGCGTCTTTGTCTACCGAATGGCTCGCGTGGAAATTGGCGACACGAAAGGCCCTGCACCGTATTCCGTGGTGCGGCGAATCATCGAATGGGAGACAGGTTCTTCCGGTCGCTCGGTCAACAAGTACACAAGTCAAGGAATACCCCTAATTTCTGCCGTGGAATCAAAGGCTTTGGAAAGGGCCTTGTCAGGTTTCTCCGCTTTGGCCCGAGCCGGGGTCGAGGGTGAACACACTCCAACACACATCCAAGAGGCGGGCGAGACGGAAACGGCAAACCCGCCAAAGGCCCACGAAACAAAGTGTGGGGAGAAATCGCCGCCTGCTGTGAAACTGCTCGGAATTGAATCAGCAGCAGTTAGCGTAACCGCTGCTCACCCGCAAGATATTGATTCACAAAGTGAAAAAGGAGGCTGTTGCCCGAATGTTGCCCAGTAACGGTAGAAATGCGCATCTTTCGAATACGGACAAAATGACCTTCTTTGAAGTGATCGACGCGGGCGAATTTGCTTCATGCGCACAGGCTGCGGAGCGGAAACCCAGAATCCGGTCCTGTATTTGCGGCAACCAATGGGAAGCCAGTCAGTCTGAACAACGTGCTCACCAGGAGCATCGAACCCGCGCTAAAGAAAGCAGGACTCAGTTCACTTTGGCACGGATGGCATGCGGCACGGCGCGGCCTGGGCAGCAATCTTTATGCTTTGGGCGTACAAGACAAGACCATTCAACTGATCTTGCGTCACGCGAATGTGAGCACAACGATGGGGTATTACATTAAATCAGCACCAGCCGACGCTGTTGCCGCTATGGTCAGGCTTGAAACAGCCGTTCCAGAGTTGGGCAACAACTGGGCAACAGATGGAAACGCATCCTCCGCTTCCGTCGCAGTAAACTAATAGAGCAGTACGTCTTACCATAGGCGGCCCCGTAGCTCAGGTGGATAGAGCAGCAGTTTCCTAAACTGCGTGTCGGAAGTTCGAGTCTTCCCGGGGTCACCATTCAGCCCCATTCGAGAACATGCAGGAGCAGCTGGTTCGGCAGCAAACTGCTCTGAACTGGTAAGACATGCCTCCGTCATTTGTACTCTCCGGACTGCGGTTGCATATTCCGATCCATTTCTGTGTCGGTACGGCACTCAACCGTCCTGTGAAGGCTAGTCAGGCATAGCTTCGAGCTGTCAAAATAGCTGCGACCGCGTAGATTGAGGAATTGAGGCTTGGAAATGGCTCTATGAATGTGGCCGTTCAGACCTCCGCCTCAAAGGGCAACCCGCAGATTCGTTCAGTTGTACGAGTTGAAGACTATCGGTACTGAAAGCGAAGAGTAAGATGAAATTTTTAAAAGACTTAACGTCCTCTGATTCCAACAGTTCCATATCTCATCATTCATCACCGAATGTCCCTTCGCGCGAAGACTTGGGTCACACCACCCCGGGTGGCGCAAAGCGCAGGCCTGTTCACTCGTCGCTCTTGCTCAGTACCATCCTTCTGGCATTCACTGCCGGTCTTTGTGCGCAAACTACTTCCCCCAATCTTCCCGACTGGGAGAATCCGCATGTGTTCGGTATCGGCAAGGAGGCCCCACGCGCAAATTACACACCCTATTCCGACGAAAAGGCCGCTTTGGGGGGCCAGCCTTCGTCTCTTGTTGAGTCGCTCGACGGCTCCTGGAAATTTCATTGGGTTGCATCGCCCGATTTGCGGCCTGTCGATTTCTACAAACCCGACTACGACGTAAGTTCATGGAAGGAGATTCCAGTTCCTTCCAACTGGGAAATGCAGGGCTATGGAACGCCGATCTACACCAACATCACCTATCCTTTCAAGCGCGATTTTCCGCGCGTGACTGATACGCCAGATGACCACTCCTGGACGGCCTACAGCGAGCGTGATCCTGTCGGCTCGTATCGGCGTGAGTTCACACTTCCCGAGAATTGGGCCGGACGCGAAATATACCTGCTCTTTGCCGGCGTCAACTCCACTTACTACGTATGGATCAATGGCGAGAAGGTGGGCTACAGCCAAGATGCGCGCATGACCTCCGAGTACAACATCACGCGGCACTTGAAGCCGGGTTTGAACACCATCGCGGTGGAGGTCTACCGCTGGTCAGACGGTAGCTACATTGAAGACCAGGACTTCTGGCGCATGAGCGGAATCTTTCGCGATGTAACACTTGTGGCGCGTACACCGATGCATCTCCGCGATTTCCAGGTCAAGACGCCTTTCGACGCCGCATACAAGAATGCCACCTTCAAATTGAGTGCGGACGTACAGAACGTGAGTTCAAAGAACGACGCCGTTACGCTGGAGGCAAAGCTACTCGATGCGTCAGGTGCGACGGTCTTCAACCTTGCGCGCAAAGTGCGCGTTATTGCAGGCAAAAACACGCAATTGAACATCGATCAGCCGGTTAGTGCTCCGAACAAGTGGTCTGCGGAGACTCCCTATCTCTACCGGCTCTTGCTCACGCTAAAGGACTCAAAAGGTAATGTTCTCGAGTCCGTTCCGTGGCATGTCGGTTTCAGGCAATCGGAGATTAAGGGCAACCAGATTCTGTTCAATGGCAAGAAATTGATAATTAAAGGCGTTAATCGGCACGAGTTTGATCCCGATCTAGGCCAGGTGATGACACGGGATTCCATGATTGCCGACATCAAACTGATGAAGCAGAACAACATCAATGCCGTGCGCACAAGCCACTATCCGAACGTTAATGAGTGGTACGACCTCGCGGACGAGTACGGCCTATACATTCTTGACGAAACCAACATTGAGTCGCACGGCTATGGCTCCAATGAAATCCAGCCGATATCCAATGGCCCGGAGTACAGAGACGCAATTGTCGATCGTGTGCGCCGCACGATTGAGCGCGATAAGAATCACGCGTGCGTCATTGGGTTTTCGATGGGCAACGAGGCCGGTTACGGCGCGAACTTTGCCGCGGCTAAAGAGTGGGCAAAGACGCACCATCCCGAGTTCTTCATCACCTACGAACCTGGCAACAGCTTCCATGGTGACGTGCTCTCGCCCATGTACGTGAAGCCGCAGGAAATCGTCTCGTACTACAACAAGTATGGGCACGGCCGCCCCTTCTTCGAAATTGAGTATGCGCATGCCATGGGCAACAGCACCGGCAACTTCCAGCAGTATTGGGATGTGATGGATGCTGAGCCCTGGGCGCACGGTGGCTTCATCTGGGATTGGGTCGATCAGGGAATTCGTCGCAAGGGTCCGTACGGTCGCGACCTTTGGGCATATGGTGGCGATTTCGGTGATAAGCCCAATGACGATGACTTCAACACAAACGGACTTGTTCTACCCGACCGCACTCCTCACCCCGGCCTGACTGAGGTTAAGAAAACCTACGCAAGCATCAAGACGGTACCTGTGGATCTATCTACTGGTAAGGTCCGGGTGCATAACAACTACAACTTCCAATCACTGGGTTTTGTGCATGGCACATGGGTGCTTGAGGAGAATGGGAAAGAAATCGAACATGGCGACGTGCCTGTCGGCGACCTGGAACCGGGCACGGACAAAGAGATTGACTTGGGGCTACAGGAGCCTGCTCTCAAACCCGGCGCTGAATACTTTCTCACCGTTTCATTCGCGTTGGCGCACGATGAACCCTGGGCTCCCAAGGGCCACGTGATGGCCTGGGATCAGTTCAAAATGCCGTATAAAACGGCAGCCGCTCCTTCTGTAGACGACAGTTCACTGCCACCTGTGAAACTGGCTGAAATCCCCGACTACTATGTTGTTTCCAACGACAAATTCTCTGTGGCGGTAAGCGCGCTGACTGGATCCATCACCTCCTACAACGTTGACGGACGCGAACTTCTCACTGCGCCCATCGAACCAAACTACTGGCGCGCACCGACAGACAACGACCGCGGAAACGCTATGCCGCAGCGGCAGGGAGTTTGGGAACTAGCGTCACTGCATCGCATCCCGGAAAACTCCGCGTTCAAAGCTGAGCAACTTTCTCCCGGAGTGGTTCGAATTACTGCAGCCGCGAAACTGGCAGCGGGTGACGCGACGCAGACCAACATTTACACCATTCGTGGCGACGGCTCCATTGAAGTCGAGGCTCAATTCACTCCTGGCTCCACACCCCTCCCTCCCCTGCCGCGCTTCGGCATGCAGGCACGCGTTAGCGGCGAACTACGCAATGTGGAGTGGTATGGACGCGGTCCGGAGGAATCTTATTGGGATCGCAAGATTGGCGCGGATGTGGGTCTCTACAACAGCACAGTCGACAAAATGTGGTTTGGCTACGTGGAACCACAGGAGACCGGCAATCGCACTGACGTGCGCTGGGTAAAGTTGACAGACGCACACGGTTTTGGCCTGAAGGTCTATGGAATGCCGCTGATTAACTTCAGCGCCTGGCCTTTCCGCGCCTCCGAGCTTGAACACGAGAAATGGCCGGTGAACCTCGGCCACAAGCATTCGGCAGAAATCGAATACTCGAAGGACATCACACTTAATCTGGACGACAAGCAGATGGGTGTAGGTGGAGACGATAGCTGGGGCGCTCCAATTCACACCGAGTACATGTTGCCCGCTGCAGACTATTCGTACAAATTCCGTATTGAGCCCGTGACAGGACCATAGCGTTACGGAATTCACGGGCAATATTACGAGAGTGGCTGCGAAAGAAATCGGCGTACTGACTGACATTGCGCCGTAAGATTTCTAAGCCCGGGATCTCGGGTCTGCACCGTGGGCCATTCTCTTTGATCGCGCGGGATGTGCAAGCACAGTTTGTGCGCGCGGTTTAATCGACACGTGGCACGATGCGCTGCCTGCTTAAACAGAAAGGCAATCAAGATGCGGACTCCTTGTAGTCATCCGGCTAACGAGCGTGTAGCCATTACGGCATTTGCAGCATGACTACCTTTCACGGCAGAAGCGATATATATTGCGATAGAATTCGCAGAGCTTCAAACCGTCATTCATATTTCGCTAGTCTCGTAATAGAACGGCTGGATTTTCGCACAGTTGCGGATGGAATCAGCACAGGAAACTTTTGATTGTCATGCGGTATTTCGGACTGTTTTTGCAGGCACTTAGATTCGGTCATAAAGCGGCTTCAGACCGCGAGAATAATCAGAAGGATGTAAGGTCAAACACGCGCCGATCTTCCCGAAAAGAAACGCATTAGGGGGAGTTCTGTAAATGTTAAAATCATTACAGCTTAACAAGCGGAGAGGTGGCAGAGCCCGGTTGAATGCACCTGACTCGAAATCAGGCATAGTCGTAAGGCTATCGGGGGTTCGAATCCCTCCCTCTCCGCCATATATATATATATTGGTTGTTGACAGATAAAATTATTTGATTCTGAAATGCCTCACAAAATCTGTCCCTGCCTATGCTACCGACAGGACTTTACTGTCTTCCTACCTCTGCCGTTCATGCATTTCCCGCTTGGCAGCCGACGCCATTGCCATCGGAACCAGCTTCTGAAAGTGAATGCCTAGCGTTGTCGCCTAACTGTCGAATTGGAAGGATTGGTGCTTAGATTTTCCTTTACCAGATGTTGATGGCTGACCTTCCATTTCTGAGGTGGCTTTTTCTGTTCAGTCACATGCGCAAGATCAGTTCCATTCAGCTCTAAACCGAAACCAAATTTCGCGCTGGCGAGGGTAACGGCTACAATTTCCAATTGGCGGCTTCGCTTCTCAAAAGACCTTGACTTCGTGCGGCGGACGCTTTATATGTTCGAATGGTTGAATAACACCTTTCATTAGGTTTTTTTTGCCTAAAACGAACACGACAAGCCTGAAATCTATCATCCCAATTGACCACATCCAGGTCTCTGCCTACAGACTCGATCACCCCTAAGGAGTTGCCGTGGACCATGGCGTCAACGCATGGCCTGGAGGCGAACTGGGACAGGAGCGTCCACCAATTGATGAACCGTTGCGAAACTGTGCTGACAACCTGGAAGGGCCGGCGTGGCTATTGCATCCGAAATGGCCATGTTGAAGCCGTCGTGCTGCCCGGTGGTGGCTCCATCGTCGATTTTCGCATCTGCGGATCACCAGTCAATCTACTATGGGAAGCGCCCTGGCCCACCATCGATCCGCACACATTTGAGCAAGACCGCGACGCGCAACTTTATGGATCCGCGCCCGTCGGTCCCATGCTCTCTGGCTGCACCGGGCACGTCGTCGCCGTCGGCTACTTTGGTATGCCACCTGAGGACAAGCCAGGCTTACCTCTCCACGGCGAAGCCGGTACTTCATTATGGGACGTAGGGATCGCTTCCGCATCTGAAGACTCCACAGAATTGGCCATGAACGTCAACCTGCCTGCAACTGGCCTTCGACTTGAGCGGCACATTCGACTACGCAAAGACGCTTCTGCTCTCGCCATGCTTGAACGCCTGCGCAATATGACGAACAAACCAATCGCATATCAATGGGTGCAGCACACCATGTTCGGCGCGCCGCTCTTTGCCGGTCAGCATGCGCTGCTCTCACTGCCTGCTGCCCGCTGCATTACCTGGCCGCTGGGCTATGAAGGCCATGCCGCGCTCATTGACAGTGCCGAATTCGCCTGGCCGCTCGCTCCCGGGATCGATCGAAACCAACTTAACCTCGCACATCCGTTCGTACGGCCAGAATCAGGCTTTGTCGCGTCCGTTCTTCTACGGCACGACACCGAATCCTTCGCCGCCATCACAAATACGGAGCTAGGCCTTCTTGTTGGATACGCCTTCGATCACAACACTTATCCGTGGGTCGCACTATGGGAGGAGAATCGCGCTCGCGTGCAATCACCATGGCTTGGCAAAACACAGGTGCGCGGTGTTGAATTCGGAAACAGCCCAATGCCCCTAGGTCTTGAACATGCGCAACGGCTAGGCACTCTTTTCGCCGTACCCACCTTCAGAACGCTTCAACCCTTCGGCGAGGCGGCGACCGAATACTCCATTTTTGCCACATCGATCACCAAGAGTCAGACTGAAGTCACGCGTGTCACACGAGGCGGCGGCGCACTCCAAGTCCACTTTAACGCAGATGAGATAAGTCACATTTTGGACTCGTCCAAGTAGGGGAGACTATGCCCAACCCGTCCGCTGGCCTCGCTCTGCTTGTCATTGCAAGCATCGCCAACGCAACTTTTTCGCTACCCATGAAGTACACGCGCAAATGGGCCTGGGAAAATACGTGGCTTGTCTGGAGTGTGCTTGCTCTCCTCATTCTTCCTGCGCTTACCGCGTGGTTTGCGATTCCCGGTCTCGGCCAGCTCTATTGCAGCGCGGATTCAGCTACCCTGCTCAATGTCATACTCTTTGGCGCAGGATGGGGTGTAGCGCAGGTCCTATTTGGCCTTGCGCTAAGCTCAATCGGCATCGCGCTTGCGTTTTCTATCGTGCTCGGTCTCTCCGCCGCCATTGGTAGCCTGCTACCCTTCATTCAGTTTCATCGCGACCGGCTATTTCAGCCGCAAGGCCTCATGGCGCTGGCGGGACTGACTCTTGTCATTGTCGGAGTCACCATCACCGCCATCGCCGGCCGCATGCGCGACCGAAGTTCGAAATGCGTGACCACAAGCAACATCTCCTTTTCTACCGGCCTTATTCTCGCAATCGTCAGCGGTGTCTGCGCATCGATGATGAATCTCGGCATTGCCAACGGAGCACCCTTAGCTCAGGCCGCCGCACAGCACGGCGCAAGTAGCAGCTGGGTTGTCACGGTCATCTGGCTACCACTCCTTGTCGGCGGCGCGGTACCCAACCTGCTTTACTGCGTCTATTTGCTCCGCAAGCAGAACACCTCCGCTAAGTTCAGTTCCGAAGGTTCAGCGTCGCATTGGTTGCTCACACTCTGCATGGCCGTTCTCTGGTTCGGCAGCAGCCTGCTTTACGGCATCGCGAGCGGCATGCTCGGAGACCTCGGCGCAGTCATCGGCTGGCCAGTCTTCATGTCGCTCATTGTCATTACCGCCAGCGCTGTCGGCATTCTCACAGGCGAGTGGAGAGGGGTAAGCCGCCGCGCGCTTCAGGTGCAGATTAGTGCTGTCGCAGTGCTCGTTATTGCCGTCGTCATCCTTTCCCGCGCAAGCTAGGAGTGCCATGTCGAACCCAGTTCATACCTCTTCCAAATGCTCCCTCGTAACGCGCACAAATGCCAGCGCGGCGCTTGGCCGCTCGCTGCCAGCTATCGCCTTCCTGGCTCCGGATTACTCCGAGTCGCAAAAACGTTTCTTCGAGTTTGTCGGTTTGCACGGAAGGTCCGGCAATCACACCAACTCGGCTAGCTTGACTAATCTCATTCGATACGCCGCTCAATGCGACATGCTGATCGTCACGCCCACAAGCGAGAACTCCTGGGACAACGACCCTGAAACGCGTGCGGAAGCAAGCTTTGCTGAATGTGTTATTCAGGAGCCGATCGCACTGGCTGCATGCACATTTCGAGCGCACTCTACGCCTCATCTCCACACCGTACCCGGACTCTCCAAGGGTGGCGGCTATGACGCTATGCTCACAGCTACACTGCATCCTGAGTTCTTTGCAACCACTAGCAGCATTTGCAAAGCCATTGACGACTCAAGCGGTATAGGAGATGTATCGCCTGACGGGCGAGAAAGCACCAACGAAACCGAGGCCGTTTCATTCACGCTCAGAAGCGGAACTGGTAGCGTTGCCATGATTGATGGCATCCCTCATCTGCGCAACGCAGGCGTCTCCGTGGAGGCAACCGATGTACGATAGGTTCCCGTTTGTACCAGTTGGCGCCGAGGATGAATGCATGCTCGGATGGGCGTCCATCGCCGCGCGCATTGCTGCCGATGCGATTCAGCGCAACAAAAATGCCGTTTGCGTTGAATCCTACCCTGGTGCCGATTACGTCACCATTCTTGACAACCTTTCCAAGGCTCACTCATACGCGAAGACCTTCAATACTCTTGAGATGTACAAATCGCCTTCAGCAATTGACACAATGCTGAAGCCGTATCTCACCGACGATCCGGTCTTCGGCCAAATGAATAACGTCGTGATGCGCGACTTCTTCGACGACAACAAACTACGCGATGCGCAGAACCAACTTGCCTCCACGAATGGACTCGCCCTCATAGTTGGACCTGGCGCTTCAATCGTAGCGCCCACGCGACGCCTATTGGTCTATGCAGACATGGCGCGCTGGGAGCTTCAACTCCGCCAGCGCCGCAAGCAAATTGGTAATCTCGGCGCGGACAACCATAATGAACGGCCCTCCCTTAAATACAAGCGTGCTTTCTTTGTAGACTGGCGCGCGGCCGACCGCCTCAAGAAGGAACTGCTTAGCGAAATAGACCTGCTCCTCGACACCAACGCAAGCGAAACACCCAAGCTCATCACCGGTGACGCTTTTCGCCGCGGACTCGCGAAGGCAGTACGCCGTCCCTTTCGGGTAGTTCCTTTCTTCGACCCCGGTCCGTGGGGTGGTCACTGGATGGAGCGCGTCTGCGATCTTCCTACCGAAGGCGTGCCCAATCACGCATGGTGCTTTGACTGCGTGCCCGAAGAGAACAGCCTTCTGTTGGGCTTTGGAAACAATCGTGTCGAAGTTCCAGCCATCGATCTCGTCTTTCAACATCCTCGCGAACTGCTCGGCGACTCTGTCTACACACGCTTCGGTGCCGAATTCCCCATCCGATTCGACTTCCTTGACACGATGGGCGGCGGCAATCTCTCCCTCCAGGTTCATCCGCTTACGTCGTACATTCGCGAGCACTTCGGAATGGACTACACGCAAGACGAAAGCTACTATTTGCTCGACGCCGACGAGGACGCGACCATATATTTAGGCGTGCGCGAAGGCATCGATTGCGATGCCATGGTGCACGACTTCGAATCCGCGCAGGAAGGTATGATTGAATTCCCGGCGTCGAAATACATAAATCAATTCCCTGCCCGCAAGCATGATCACTTCCTTATCCCAGCGGGCACCATACATTGCTCGGGTCGCAACTCCATGGTGCTTGAAATTAGCGCCACGCCGTATATTTTCACCTTTAAGCTATGGGATTGGGGCCGTCTCGGACTTGATGGCCGCCCGCGACCCGTGCATCTCAAGCACGGACTCGCCAATATCCAGTGGAATCGCACCACGGAGTTCGTCGAACGTTCGCTCATTAACCGGCTTGAAACTGTCGCCAAGGGTGAAGGCTGGCGTGAAGAGCGCACCGGTTTGCATGAACTCGAGTTCATCGAAACGCGTCGTCACTGGTTCACGGGTCAAGTCGAGCACAATACGCAAGGCACTGTGCACGTTCTCAATCTTGTCGAAGGCAAAGAGGCAATTGTCGAAAGTCCAACCAACGCATTCGAACCTTTCATTATTCATTACGCGGAAACCTTCATCGTTCCCGCAGGAGTCGGTGCCTACACCATTCGCCCCAGCGGGCCGCCCATTGGTAAAGAATGCGCCACGATGCTGGCCTTCGTTCGCTAGTAGCGCGTGAAGGCTTCACTCATGGCTCGAAATCATTCCATAACTCATGCACGTGTCCCGGATCTGATACCCACTTCATGCACTCCGGCCGGTCCGCAAACTGTCGATAAATTGCCGTACCTGAACCCAACCCAACTTCCGGATAACTGCGCGCAACCTTCTCACTAATTGTGGCTGCCTTCGTGTAGCGCGGGTTCGCTTTCCAGCGCACCGTACCATCCACATCGAAAACCGAAAACTACGCAAGACCTCCGAGCGCACGCACACCGGCATACTCAAACCCATACTCACGCGTGCACCACGCGCCGAAGATAAGCGGCGCGGAGGTGGACGAACTCGCTACAAAGTGCGCCCAGCCAGGGGGAATCACCACTTGCTCACCAACACGCGCACGCACAACGATGCATCGCCCCGGATCTACTTCGAGAAATTCCTGCAGGTAAAACAGACCCTCGCCTTGCCATACTTCCATTAATTCTGGTTTAGACTCGCCCGAATAGGCGACACGACGTCCATATGTCCCTGGGAGCGTACCGGCTCTTTGCCAAGGGTGCCCGGCGCATAGGCAACCACTCCATAGAGCAGATACGTCTTCTTGAGGAGTGCGAGGTGCTCCTCACTCCCTACATCCATCGCGATGCAATCAACCGGGTCAGGTCCATCCGCATTCCGATCGAGCAAAGTCGCACGAATATCATTCAGTCGTCTATGCTCCGGCACAGGGCCGAACACTGACGCACCATAACGAAATCCCAGGGGATCGTACTCGCAGGTTATATCCAATCCCGAGTCAAAATCGGTCACGCTCAAACCTCAAATACAAGCTGTGGAACACCATCGCGCAATCGCACACGCGAGCCAAATCCGTGCTCCTCAATGCTCTGATAATCGTAGCCGGCATCGGAGGGCCAGCACGCCCATAAAATCCTCTGCGTGTCGCCCGTATTCACCACGCGGTGTGCATGTCGTCCGTCAATCGCGTGTAGCGTTCCCGGCCGCATCGCGTCTGCAATTTTATCCTTGCTAACACATCAGCCAATTCAAACAATTCACGCTTTCTCGCACTTCTCGAAAGCAGTACGCTTGTACGTGGAGAGAGTGGGCATCCGGCCCTTAAGGCAACCGATAATGGCCGAGCGTGGCGGTATGTTCACATCCAGCAATGGAGTAGGCTCTGCATGTGAGAAGCAACAGCAGCGCTTCAAAGCCGTTCTCACTTCGCTGTAGCAAAATGGCTCTGTATCCGTCGACGAACTCAGCAATGATCTCGGCGTCACTGTTGTAACTGTCCGACACGACCTCGACACACTGGAGCAACAGGGCTTACTGCGCCGCACACATGGCGGAGCCGTCTCACTCGAACCACTCTTCTACGAACCCTTCCGCAAAGATCGCTCGTTCCTCGCACAAGTAGGCCGTCTGGCAGAGGAGAAGCGACGCATTGGACGCGCTGCCGCTGCGCTGGTCGGCGAAGGCGAGACTATTGCAGTCACGCCCGGAACCACGGCGACAGAAGTCGTTCGCTGCCTGCCGCTGAATCACTGCCTCACAGTCGTCACCAACACGGCAAACGTCGCAATGGAGCTCTCGAAACGCCGTGACGTCAGTGTCTTCGTTACGGGAGGCCATCTGCATGGGACTGGTTCTCGCTCGTCGGCCCTACTGCAATTCGCAGCCTCGAGAACATGCTCGTTCATACACTTTTCGTCGGCGCCGATGGGATCGATGCCGAGTGGGTTGCAAGCTGCTACATCGAAAGCGAAGTTGAGCTCAACTCAGCGATGCTGCGCCAATCGCGCCGCCACATCGCAGTCGTCGATCACACGAAGTTCGGCAAGGTTGCGAACTGGCGCATCTGTGAGAGCGGAAACCTGCAAACCATTGTCACCGACGCTGGCGCAACCGACGAGATGATCGCTCCCTTTCTCGCTATAGGTGTTGAGGTAATTCACGTCTGAAAAGAAGACCCAATTGCCGGTTTCTGCATTTGATGATGATTTCTTGACGCCACTGGTGAAAACATCCGATACAAAGCAACTTGGAAATCGATCGAAGAAGCGTCTATCTTATTCGCCCTTTGGTTAACCTGAAACGAATACGCCGCACGGAAACGTGCGGCGTATCAGATTGTAAAAATTGCGATGAAATCATGCAGGGGTATCTACTACCTACTGCCACTTCGCTCTAATTGTTGTTAAACAGAAGTCCGAATGAGACCCAGTTTACTGAATTGGCTGCTGTCCCCGTCGCGTTAACATTCCCAGTTGTCGCAATTGGCATGCTCTCGTAATCTGAGGTCACCTCGTTGGGTAGATCTTCAGTAAAGCCACTTGCTACGGTAAATGGATAGCCAGCATTCGAGTCGGTGCCGAACACGCCGATCAGTGTCTTGGTATTCGCTGCAGCCACATTCACCGCACCACTATCCAGCGCAGTGCCAGTTCCAATGGCAGTGGAGTAGACGCCTGAGAACGGTGTGGTTGCATCCAGTCCGGCATACTCCACCACATCAAGCAACGAGAACTGCGTGGTCGTTCCGGAGTAGGTGATAGTGAAATGGTCCTCCGTGCCGCCGTTTGTAATCTTGGCGTACCACATCTGTGCGCGCTGGTTGGTGCCAAAGTTAATAGGCCCTGCAATTGGGGTGAAGGTGTTTCCGAGCGTGTCCGTCAAGCTTGTGACCGTGATGGACTGGTCGCCCCAATGTGAGAAGACGACAAACGTATGTCCCGCCGTAACCGGTGTATTGAAACCTGTTGATTCAGATGTCGCTGCGCCGGAGTCGCCCTTGGTGTTCTGAACAGCGTAACCGCCCGTCCCGGAAGCGGGGTTTACCGTTAGACCCGTTGATTGATTGACGGCACCGTCGGTAGCGGAGATGGTGGTTGACCCCGAGGCCACTCCGGTAGCGAGTCCGGTGGCGTCTATGGTTGCTGCCGACGTGCTCGAAGAGGCCCACGTGGCTTCCGTGGACACGTCACGCACCGAAGCATCACTGTAGGTCCCCAGCGCGTCAAACTGCACCGCGTTGCCCGCGATTACACTGCTGTTTTGCGGAGAAAGAGCGATGGACTGGAGCGTGCCTGAAGTCGCACCAAGCGTGTGGAGCTGAGTGACCTCAGTGGATGTGAGGGCGCGGTTGTACAGCCGCATGTCGCTGACCATGGCTTTGCCGAACAAACTGGCGCCGCCCTGCGAAAATAGGTACAACGATTCTGTACCGAACGCGTTGGTGTTATTCGAACTGTTCGGACTCGACGATGAAGATTGAAGTGCGCCATCGATATACAGACTAACTTCGGAGTTACCTGGCTGCGACTTGTCTAGCACGATGGCAATGTGATGCCAACCATTGCTGGACGGCGGGGCAAAGCACTTGGAGCTGTTACCCACGTTGCCGCGAACGATGATGAAGATCGATCCGGCAGTAGAGCAATCCGCACTGTCATCGATGTAAGCCACAAAACCATCCGTGACGGTCGAATAGTCCGTGCCAAGTTCGGCAAAGACCGTTTTGGTGGTGCCGGTCCAAACGTGAGCAACCCATCCAGCCAAAGTCAGCGCACTCGTTGAACTTAGATTAATGGCCGTAGAGGACATGTACTGGTTTGTGCCATTCGCGCTGATGGCGCCACCTGTCTGTCCGCTGGTCCAGGTGATTCCATGGTTGAACGTTGCATTGTAGCTATTGCCCGATGAATCGGCAGCCTGGGTTCCAGACGCCTCATTGAAGCGCCACCATGCTGTTAGTCCGGACGGCGTCACCGTGATACTGGATGTACCGCTTGTCGAGTTGTAGGTTGCCTGTATGTTGGTGGTGCCAGCACCCACACCGGTGACCAGACCCGTTGAATCCACTGTAGCGACAGCGCTGCTGCCTGTACTCCATGTTGCCGTGTTGGTTACATCCTGCGTCGTACTGTCGGAGTAGTGCGCAGTGGCTGTCAATTGCAGCGTTGAATTGGCGGAAAGCTGCGAGCTTGAGGGCGACACAGTGACCGACTGAAGCGTCGGAGCCTGCACCGTCAAGCTGGCCGTACCGGAGACAGACCCGGACGTGGCTTGAATTGTCACCGTGCCTGCAGCGACGCCCGTGGCAAGTCCGGCGCCGCTGATGGTCGCCTTCGATGGATCTGAAGAAGCCCACGTGACCGAGTTCGTCAGATTCTGCGTTGAGTTATCGCTGTAAGTGCCGGTCGCCGTGTACTGCTGCGCAGTACCGCTGGCGATCGTCGCCGTGGCGGGAGTAACCGCAATCGACTGCAATGTTGCGCTACCCGCCGCACCTGCATAGCGAAGGCCAACTGCGATAGCTGCCCAGGTTGATGAGTTACCTGAAGTTGCAGTTGCTGCGTATGTGCCTGCATTGAGCGCCGCCTCATCCTCGACGAAAGTTGTCCCGGAGGTATTCGCGGGGCGGGCCGTAAATCCTGAACCTGCACTGTAAGGATTCGCACCACTACTCGGATAGCCGAACATGCCTACGACAATCTCGCTGTTCGGATTCGGGACCGTGATATTGCCACTGCTCTCGGTTGTTCCAGTTCCCGTAGCGGAGATGGTTCCGTCGATTGGAGTCACCTTATCGAGACCGGAGTATTCCATCACATCCAATGTCGAATAGTTTGCTGTAGACGACGAGAAGCTGATCTTGACCTGAAGTTGAGATCCTCCCGTGATGTTCTTCGCGTACCACACCTGAAAGTAATGAGTAGTGTTGGTTTTAATTGGGTTTGCGAAGACGGCGGTATAGCTATTAAGTGAACTGTCAGAAATCGCCACTGTAGCGATGGGAGAAGCGCTATCCCAGTGAGCAAAGACGAGAATGAGGTTCCCCGTAACTACTGGGTTCGTGGTCGTTGTCGTCTGCGACGTTGCACCGCCACTGTCGCCAACTGCACCCTGCACGTAGGCACCGAGGCTGGTCACGTAAAGAATGGTTGATCCGCTGACCACTCCGGAGGTGGCGGTAATCGTTGTGTTACCCGCACTCACCCCAGTGGCAAGTCCTGTGGAAGCAATCGTCGCAGCAGCGGTACTTGATGAGGACCATGTCACCGAGGAAGTCAAGTCTGCCGTTGTACTGTCGCTGTAGTGGCCGGTTGCCGTAAATTGCTGGGTACCAGTATTCGTAATGGTTGGATTTGCTGGTGTGACGTCGATTGAGGTGAGCACTGGCGCAGTGACGGTGAGCGTTGCAGAGCCAGAAACCGAACCTGAGGCGGCCGTTATGGTGGTCGAGCCTGCCGCAACGCCTGTTGCAAGGCCGGCGGCAACGGTGGCAATAGAATTCGAGTTGGAAGTCCAGGTGGCGGAAGAGGTCAAATTCTGCGTGGAGCTGTCGCTATAGTGACCGGTCGCAGTGAATTGCTGTGTGAGCCCCTTGGCGATGGATGCAGAAGTTGGCGAGAGCGTGATCGACTGAAGTGCAGCTGCAGTCACAGTAAGTGATGCCGTACCGGAAATAGATCCGGAGGTGGCCGTGATAGTCGTACCGCCAACGGCCACGCCCGTGGCAAGGCCAGCGGCAACCGTTGCTACAGAAGTAGAGCTGGAGGTCCATGTGACGGTAGATGTCAGGTTCTGCGTAGTGCTGTCGCTATAGTGACCTGTAGCGGTGAACTGCTGTGTAAGTCCCTTCGCAATGGACGCAGACGCGGGCGATATCGTGATGGACTGAAGTGTTGCGGATGTAATTGTCAATGCGGCATTACCAGAGATGGCGCCGGATGTCGCAGTGATTGTGACGGAGCCGGAGGCCAGGGTTGTTGCAAGGCCAGTGACGCTGATGGTCGCCTTTGATGTATCGCTGGACGTCCAGGATACAGAGGAAGTGAGGTCTTGAGTGGTGTTGTTATTGTAGTGGCCAGTTGCGGTGAACTGCTGTGTTCCACCCGCGGAGACTGTTGCCGTGGCAGGAGATACCGAAATGGTGCTGAGTGTAGGAGCAGTGACGGTGAGTGCGGCGGTACCTGATATAGAACCGGAGGTAGCGACAATGTTCGCCGTACCGGCGGACACGCCCGTCGCGACTCCAGCCGCGACCGTGGCGACACCCGTAGCGCTCGAGGTCCAGGTTACCGAGGCTGTTAGATCCTGCGTGGAGTTGTCGCTGTAGTGACCCGTGGCAGTGAAGTTCGTCGTCAGGCCTTGCACAACTGAAGCAGTCGCCGGGGAAACGGTGATGGAAGTGAGTGTCCTGGGGACAGCGGTCACGGTAAGTGCGGCAGTACTCGAAACTGAACCAGATGTAGCCGTGATTGTGACAGAACCTGAGGCCACACCTGTGGCAAGTCCGGCGCTATTGATTGTTGCCAACGAAGTTGAACTCGACGACCAGGTGACGGAACTGGTCAAGTCCCGCGTCGAACTGTCGTCGTAATGACCAGTTGCTGTGAACTGTTGAGTGGCACCGGCTTCAATGCTCGCAGTTGCTGGAGAAACGGTGATGGAAGTGAGATTCGCTGCAGCAACGGTAACGGTGGCAGTTCCCGATTTGCTGCCCGAGGTAGCGGTGATCGTCGACGTGCCGGCTGCAACGCCAGTGGCTAGACCTCCGCTGGTGACACTGGCCACACCTGAGTTGCTCGAAGACCAGGTTGCTGAGTTGGTGAGATCTTTTGTCGAGCTGTCACTGTAATGCCCGGTGGCTGTAAATTGCTGCGTACCGTTGACCGACAAAGAGGCCGAAGATGGAGAGACCGAAATGCTGGACAGGGTCGGAGTTCCACCGCCTCCACCTGAGCTGGAAGAAGAGCCTCCGCAACCCACCAGAAAAAAGCTAATGACCAATCCAAGACACAGAGAAAGCGCAGAACGGAATCTCACAATTTCACCCCTGTAGGTGCTCGGCGATAAAGAAGAAATCTACATCGACCGCCACTTGGCATCACAACATGAACACGCTTTAGCCTTCGAACAACGAGGCCGAAGCAAGGAAAAATCATCAAATTGCCTGTCGAGCATTCCACACAGCGTGCGGGGTACGGCCCCGTGGTTGTCTGACTTGCTCTCGAAATATTCGGCCACTTCATTATTGGCGGCCTCAGGCCCTGAATCGATTTGAAGAAACCAAAAACATAAATAGCACGCCTTCCATCTCGCACGATTAAGGACATGCTGGCGGTAATCTTACTGTCGAAAGTGGAAGCGTATAAAAAATCTCCGCTTAGAACAATCCCACGAATGCACCAATCTGCATTGTTGTGAGAAACACATTAAGTCTGATTCCTGCTCATAAACGTTCTGTCCATCATTTTGCTGAACACTGCACTATAGCAGATACGCACCAAGCCTTTTAAAAACAATCCTATGCCGCCCGGTCGAAGACTGCACAAAATGCCATGTTCACTAGTATTGATGCGGCTCTCGCATGCATCACCTGTTGGCCCTCTGAGGTGCCATTCGAGCTTCAGCTGTGAAAAATATGATGCCACCTCAGTACCTTTCAGACTTGTTACTTATTCCCGGGAGGAATTACGAGGGAATTAATAAGGCAGGTGAAGGTTTGAACGATTTACTTGCACAAGGCGCTGCTATCTGATTGCACAGTAACGTTCGGAAATTGATAGCAACGAAAAGGAGTTCAGGGCAAATCGCTGGTGAGCTGATGATTCACAGCGAAAAGAGCAAGCTCGAGGCGATTAGAAACGCCGAGTTTGTCAAACACGCGACTGAGATGATGTTTGACGGTGTGCTCGCTCAGAGCAAAGTTGGAGGCAATATCGGAATTGGAATACCCAGAGACAACAGTTGATATGATCTCGAGTTCGCGAGGCGTAAGTCCGAAGCGTGGACGTACCGTGCGCGCACCGACGGAGGCGGTGAGATCTCGAGTAGCTTCAACCAGGCTAACGACACTCTCCTCACCGATCCAATATTGGCCATCGACCACTTTGCGGATGCCATCCATAAGCATTTGTGATGTCGAGTTCTTGAGAATGACCCCGCGGGCGCCCAGTTGAAGAACTCGAAGAACGTCGGACTTCTGCATGTCCATACAAAAGAGGAGTGTTCGTACCGGGCGCTCGTACGTCGAGAGCGCATGCAGAATTCCCATCTCGTCACTCTGCGCTAAGGCCTGGTCGAGCAGCACCACATCTGGCAACTTCTGCTCGGCGAGATTGAGCAGAGTCACTTTGTCGTGGGCCTGCCCAATGACTTTGAATTCCTCGGTTATTTCGAGCAAGGCTTTCAAACCATCGCAAGAAATGGGTCTTTCATCGGCAATCAGAATTCTAATAAATCGCTGTGTTGAACCAGAGCCGCCGCGCCGGTGATTCGGCTGTCTGGCATGCTCCTTCGAATACCAGTTCAGCGGTGTGGGGGAGACGGGAGAGGGCATGCAAAACTCCAAGCTGCGAGTGAATCAAAGCAACGTCACTCAAATTGAATCTTGAACTGAGGCGATAGTACCCCGGTATTCAGCGTCGATTCAACGATTTCCCGGGAAGAACCAGCCAGACAGTAACCTATCGAAATAGCCCCAAGGTAATAACATCTATGATTCCATTGGTTTTCTGACAAATATATGCCTCAAAAGTGGGACATCAGCTAGACGTTCTGTGGAAAAGAGGCCTTTCCAACTCGCCAGTCTGAGGCTGCTGTCCAGCAAAATTGAAGTCTCGAAACACTCCCATAAAGCTACTGATAGCAGAAAATTGTGTGGCAACTGTGCACCGGCAAATTCAGAGACCTTATGAAGTTAACTCTTTTATTTATTGACCTTTAGGCCACTTGCAAAGTAGTAGGGCTTCCACTCCCAATCACCTTGGTAATGATCAGAAACCGAAACGATTACAAGCACCGGCTCACTATTCGTTCCAGAAAGCTGCCTCACACGAGGAAAAATATGGAGCGAAATCCCACGCGTTCGAGGTCGATTTGGGCACTGTGTAGTGCCATGCAGTCACCGTATAACCCCTTCTTTTATGGCACCTTTTGGCCATTGCGGCAGCACGTCGTGTGACGTAGGTTGTACATGCCAACGGCACTACAGGGAAGCGGCTTCCGTGATGCTCGACCGCTTAGAAGGTGCTGCTGGCAAGTTCGCTAATTGGGGCAGTCGAGACAATTGGCATTGCGGAGCGGCTTGAGACGGATGGAAGAGACGCAGAACTCAAATGCGCGTGCGCAACGGTTTCCGATTCGAGGTGCAATGCGCTATCGAATTCGGGGCGAGAAGATCTGGCGGGAAGGAGTTGCGGAAAACATCAGTGTTTCCGGAATGCTCTTTCGCGGTGAACATTTTGTGAAGCCGAATACGCCCATCGAAGTGAGCTTTGTTTTGCCAAGCAAGCAGCGCAACGGAGAAAGTGGTGCCAAGGTAGTCAGTCACGGGATTGTGGTGCGGTCTTCGGTGAGCCCTGGCGAATCCGGCACAGCGATGATGGCAGCCAAGATTACCCATCCCAGGCTGCAGAGGTTGTAAGTACACAATCGGATTCGAGTAGTAGACGAGAAAGTGGCGGCTTCACCGCATTAAGCGGCAGTAGCGGGATCGAAGAGAAAATCGATGCATCCATGCTAAGGCAACCAAAATGCGGTGAAAGAGAGTTGGGGCGTCCAGAGCCGTCAAGGGCATGGACGAACTGGCATCAGGTTGAAGGACAGAAGCAGTTGGGTTTCAGGAACCATCTGTAGCTCACAGGGCGAAGCTATGTGCAGGTAGAACGTGGACGAGCAAAGTACGAGGGAGAGATGCACGTAATGAGTCCAAATGCAATGCCGCACAAACCGGACCAACTCGGCAGCGCCACTGGAGCATGGTGGGCGGTATACACGCGCCATCAGCACGAAAAGACTGTAGCCGGCATGCTCGAGAACAAAGGCTTCGAGGTATTCCTTCCTCTATACGAGTCCGAGCGTCGCTGGAAAGATCGCGCGAAGACCCTTTCACTTCCAGTCTTCCCTAATTATGTATTCGTCCGGGGCGAGTTGAGCCGCCGACTTCAGATAGTTTCAACCCCTGGCGCTCACTTGATCGTTTCGAACGGGACACAGTTCTCAGAGATTCCTGATAAGGAAATTGCGGCGATTCGTCGCGCGGTTAACGCGCCAAATCGCGTTCTGCCGCATCCCGTAATCAATGCGGGCGACCGGGTTCGAGTCATCAGAGGAACGTTGGAAGGGCTGGAAGGGGTTTTGCTGCGCAACAGAAACAGTTACCGTCTCATCTTGAACGTGGCAATGCTTGCTCAATCCGCGGCCGTGGAAGTGGACGCAATCGATGTCGAACTTTTGAACCCTCAACCTAACATTGGACTTGCCGGTCAACTCGTGCCCGAACACAAACCCCGGACTAAGTGGGAAACACAACGCTCTCTCCGAGAGCAGGCGATTGCAGCTGTTGTCTAAGGAAGATCAACGAAGGTTGGTTTAGGCGGTTCGAGATACTTTGCCGACCCCTTGAAAGGATAAGCGGAGCATGATGCAGCAAATGAAGAAATGCCTCTCACTACAGCTGATGATTTTGGTATTGCTGCTGATTGGGGCGGCGCAAGCGCTCGTAGGACAAGACGTGCAACAGGCCCCACAGGCATCGGAAAGTGCAGCACAGGTTCACTCGCGACCACAGTACGTCATTGGAAGCGGCGATGTGCTGGCCATTAATGTGTGGAAGGAAGCCGAATTGACGCGCACAGTGCTGGTGCGCCCCGATGGTCGTATCTCCCTGCCTTTGATCGGAGAGGTTCAGGCTGCAGGCCGCACGACCGACCAGGTGCAGGCCGAAATTCTGGATAAGCTTTCGAGCTTCATCAGCCATCCACAAGTGAATGTTATTGTTCAGGAAATTAAGAGCCGCACTTTCAATGTGGTGGGCAAGGTTGTGAAGCCGGGCGAATATGACTTGATTCGTCCGATGAACGTACTTGACGGCGTGGCCTTGTCGGGCGGCTTTACTGAGTTTGCAAAGAAGTCAAAGATTTACGTTCTGCGCAAGAGTCCTGATGGCAAAACCATCATGCTGCACTTCGACTACAAAAAAGTCATCAAGGGCGAAGCGTTGAACCAAAATGTACCGCTGCAACCGGGAGATACCATCGTTGTTCCCTAGTGAGAATTGTATGAGACTAAGCACGATCATT
The DNA here is from genome assembly GCA_963814335.1 of uncultured Acidobacteriaceae bacterium. GTDB lineage: Bacteria > Acidobacteriota > Terriglobia > Terriglobales > Acidobacteriaceae > Telmatobacter. The sequence goes on from CAWFCO010000006.1 coordinate 1,285,847, forward strand.
GCGACGATGGGCCTGCTGGCTGCGACGGCTTCATTGCACGGCCAGGTTGTGAGTCCTAATGACAATGCGGCTCCATTTGCAGCTGCATTTGGCAATGGGGATTCTTCGACCTTGCAGTATGCCGGCGAGAAGATACCCACAAACGAGTTTGTTTTTTCCACGGGCTATCAGTTCTCATATGACACAAATGTGCTTGGAGCATCCAGTTCTTCGGGTAACGCCGACCAGGTCCATGACTTGAACGCGCAGATTCGTCTGCTGCATACAGGACCGCGCTGGAGCACTACGATCGATTACGTTCCTTACTACGAGTTCTACGGGAAGTTCACGCAATACAACAGGCTCAATCAACATCTAAATGCGGACATCACAGCGACTCTGAATCCACGGTGGTCATTGCGGCTTCGTGATTCCTTTGACGATCTGACGAATCCATATGGCCCGGGATCCCTATCCGGCGGTGGATTGGGTTCACCGTCCACTCTCAACGGAACAATCTTTGTTCCGCTTGCTTCAGAGCAAGGCGACAGTGCGCGGGCGGACCTTGTGTGGACTCCAAATGGACGTACAAACGCGTTCATTTTCGGCGGATTTGAAACTCGCGACTTTGCTCAGATTCAAAACACGAGCACTTCATTGATCAATACGCAGGGACCTTCTGGAGGAGCGGAATATTCGTGGCGCTCAACCGAACGTACGGATGTCGGAATGTTGTATCTCTATGAGCGGCTGAAATTCAGTGGAGCGCTACCGGCCGGAAGCCCAAAGCAACTCGATATCCATGGACTCCTTCCCTCCTTTGGTTGGCAGGTGAGTCCGAACATGCAGGTCACGGCGTTCGCGGGTCCTGAAATTGCAAACCAGACTGTGTTTTCTACCGTTCCGAGTGCACCCCTAATCCACGATCAGCAAGTTGTGTGGGCCGGTGGCGGTACGATTTCAATGCAGAAGAATCGCACCTCCTGGTACATCACGCCGCAGAGAATTGTTGCAGATGGCGGGGGTTTCTTCAGTTACGTGATCAGCACATCGGTCAACGCAGCAGTGCGGCAACAACTTCCAGTCTCCAGTCTCTGGGAAGTAACGCTGGCGTTTCAGGCAGCCAAGAACGAAGCATTCAGTGCTGAATCTACGAATCTGAATCTGGTGGGACAGAGCGCAAGCGTTGAACTTGAGCATCCGCTCGGAGAAAGAATCATTACCAGATTTCGCTACAACTTCACCCATCAGAATGCGTCACAGGGCGGTCCAACTGGCGCAGATTTTGACCGCAATCGCATCTCGCTCGGAATCAACTATCAGTGGAGTGCGGCACCCCACCTGAGACGGTAGCATACCTATCTGCTCTAACCCGAAGTTTAGGGTTAGAGCAGATAGGAGGTAGTGAAATGTCAGCAGGAAGTTACTGCAGACACAAACAGTAGCCGGAGGTAGAACGGATGAAAGCAGCAGTCCTTGAAACGCCAATCAATCGTGTACCGACGGGGCCAACTCGTTTAGATAACGAGACCTGGACGCGAGAGTTCATGGGCGAAACGGCATTCCTGACCAATCTGTGTCAGGAAAGGACGCGCGCTGAACGCTCGGGTCGCAAGTTTGCCCTTATGCTCGTGGATGGTGGACACACGCTTGCATTTGGCAAGGAGTTCGTAACAATTCGCAAGTTCACCTCGGCATTACTAGACTGCACTCGCAAGATCGATGTTGTCGGTTGGTACCAAACGAACACTATCGCTGGAATTCTGCTCACTGAATTTGGTGTAGGCGATGCACAAGATGCATTGCGTCTGGTGGACAAACGCGTCCGTGAGGCCCTCGCGAATGAACTACCTATTTTGGCGCAAAACCGGTTGCGTATTTCATTTCACGTATTCCCGGAAGAATGGAATTTTGAGGATCCGTACTTCGCTCCTGACGAAAAGCTTCATCCAGACTTGCCGGCGAAGGAACGCAGCGGCCGCGCGAAGCGAATTGTGAAGCGAATAATTGATGTGGCTGGCAGTTCCCTTGCGCTGATTGCGCTTGCTCCTATTTTTCTGGTAATAGCCGCACTCATCAAGTTGACTTCGAAAGGACCTATTTTTTTTCGCCAGCAGCGCATTGGGCAGTATGGTGTTCCTTTCACATTTCTAAAATTCCGCTCAATGCATGTGCAGGCCAAGACTGACGTGCACGAGGAATACATCAAAAAGTTCATCGCAGGACGTGCGGATTCAGCGGAAAATGAAGGTCTATTCAAGCTCAAAAACGATCCTCGCGTAACCCAAATAGGAAAGTTCTTACGCAAGACGAGCCTCGACGAACTCCCGCAGTTCATTAATGTTCTGCTAGGTCAAATGTCACTTGTTGGTCCCCGCCCACCAATTCTGTATGAACTCAAGTCATACAACCAGTGGCACCTTCGACGTGTACTTGTTGCTAGACCAGGGATTACAGGACTGTGGCAGGTGAATGGCCGCAGCCGAACCCGTTTTGATGAAATGGTCCGACTTGATCTTCGCTATGCCGCGGAGCAATCAACATGGCTCGATCTACAGATTATGGCCAAGACACCGTTGGCGATGCTTACTGACAAAGAGACCTGCTAGTCCAGGCAGGTCTCATCCCCCTGGAGTAAACAATGATTAACGTTGCCGTAGTCGGCTACGGCTACTGGGGTCCCCGGGTAGCCAGGAATTTTTACGCCTCAGAATTCACAAAATTGCATACAATTTGCGATTCGCGTCCTGACGCCTTGCGCAAAGCAGCCAGTGAATTCCCTGGGATCGAAACCGCAACAGACATAAAAGATGTGATGACATCGACCGTAATTGATGCGGTTGCTATCGTCACTCCGGTATGGACTCACTACGACTTTGCAAAGCAAGCACTGGAGAATGGCAAGCACATTTGGGTAGAAAAGCCATTCACAATGTCGTCCGACCAGGCGAAGGATCTAATTGAGCTGGCTGAGAAGAAGAAACTTGTCATCATGGTAGACCACACCTTCCTCTTCACAGGTGCGGTGCGAAAGATGAACGAACTCGTGGAAAGCGATGCTCTCGGACGGCTCTACTACTACGATTCGACTCGGGTCAATCTGGGCTTGTTCCAACACGATGTGAATGTTGTATGGGACCTTGCTCCTCACGATCTCTCGATCATGGACTACCTGATTAAGAAAGACCCCGAAGCCGTTGTGGCGACCGGCCAGAGCCATTTGAATGGCCACGAAGACATGGCCTACATCACCATCTTCTATACAGACAAGTTGATCGCACACGTTAGCGTGAACTGGCTTTCACCGGTAAAAATTCGCACCACACTTCTAGGCGGGGAAAAAAAGATGCTGGTGTGGAATGACCTGGAAGCGGACGAGAAGATCCGCGTATATGACAAAGGCGTTGACATCACCAACAAGGCCGGCGTTTACGATCTTCTGGTCAGTTATCGCTCCGGCGATATGTGGGCTCCGCGAGTGGACCAAACCGAAGCCCTGCGTGCGGAAGTAAACTATTTTGCAGAATGTATCACGAAGTGTCTGAAGCCTATTAACGACGGCGTAGCAGGCTATCGTGTAGTGCGACTGCTTGAAGCGGCGACCGAATCATTGAAGGAACGCGGAAGGATAGTAAACCTGTGAACGAGTTCCTGAGTATCGCGACTGACGTCAAACTTGGCAAGGATGTTCGGCTCTCGAAATTCATTAACCTCTACGGCTGTGAAGTAGGAGATGGTTCGCGCATCGGCGCATTTGTGGAGATTCAAAAGAACGCAAGGGTGGGCAGAAACTGCAAAATCTCGAGCCACACATTCATTTGCGAAGGCGTGACGATTGAAGACGAGGTATTCATCGGGCACAATGTGGCATTCATCAACGACACATATCCGCGAGCAGCGACGGAAGACGGTACTCCTCAGACAGAAGCAGACTGGAGCGTTGAGCCAACGCGGATTCGGCGCGGAGCTTCAATCGGTTCGGGTGCAACTATCCTTGCAAATGTGGAAGTGGGCGAACGCGCAATTGTAGGAGCGGGAAGTGTCGTTACTCGTAGCGTACCGGCGCGCGCGATTGTCGTGGGTAACCCGGCCAAGATCCTTCGTTACATCGACGAACCCCGACAAGCGCCAACGACATCAGGAGATGCGCGGTGAACGTCTGTATGCTTACCTATTCGTTCTTCGAGAGCGATACACGCATCTTGCAATACACGTCGGCACTGGTTGGTCGTGGCGATTCAGTGGACGTTCTATCACTCCAACGAGAAGGTTCGCCCGTAGATGAAGTCCTTGACGGCGTTCGCATTCACCGCTTGCAAAAGCGCACGGTAAACGAAAGAGGGCCGCTCTCTTATCTGAAGCGAATCTTGGGTTTCATGGCAAGGGCAACTCTGTACCTTTCCCGCCCTTCTACATTGAAGCGCTACGATGTAATTCATGTGCACTCGGTGCCGGATTTTCTGGTATTCGCAACCTTTATACCGCGCCTGTTCGGCACAAAGGTAATTCTCGATATTCACGACATTCTGCCCGAGTTCTACTCAGCAAAGTTCGGACTCTCAAGACAGTCGGTCATGTTCCGTACACTGGCGCTATGTGAGAAGATCTCAGCAGGTTTCGCCAATCACGTCATCATTGCGAACGATCTTTGGCGGGCAAGACTCCTCGAGCGTACCACCACAGCCGAGAAGTGCTTGACTGTAAGAAACTATCCAGATCCGGAGTTGTTTCATCCATTTCCTCGACCATGCGGTGAGAGAGCATTTCGTATTGTGTATCCGGGTACGCTGAATGAGCATCAGGGATTGGATATAGCGCTTAGGGCGTTTGGGCGCGTAGCTTCAACGATTCCCGAGGCGCAATTCGACATTTATGGCGAGGGGCCAGCGCTGCCGCAATTGATGGACTTGCGTAAAAGCTTGCAATTAGAAAACCGCGTACACTTTCACGGGTTTCTTCCGGTGAAGGAGATCGGCAAGCACATGGCGGACGCAGACCTTGCGGTGGTTCCAAAACGCGTAAGTACCGGCTTTGGCAATGAAGCAGCCAGTACGAAGATTATGGAATTCATGTCAGTGGGCGTGCCTGTAATTGTTTCACGCACGCAGATTGACAGCCTGGAATACGTCGAAACGGTTGTCCATTTTGTGAGACCAGAAGACGAGGCCGCGCTCGCGGACGCAATTCGTCATCTTTACGACCATCCGGAATATCGCGAGCAGCTTGTTCGCAATGCCTTCACCTATCTGCAGCATCATAATTGGGCAATGAGAAAGTTTGACTATCTGGGCGTAGTCGACGCGCTGTGTCTAAGTGAAAAGAGAAAATCCGAACGGGAAGTACATGCCTAACCTGCGAATCGATCGCGCAGTGAGTATTGGGGTCGTGCAGCCTTTCCGGAAGATTGTATGCAAGCAAGATCCCACTTCCGTGCCCATTCTGATGTATCACGGTATCCAGCACAGCCTGAATACGAGTCAGCATCCATACTTCGAAACAAATACTCGACCCGAGCTCTTCGCGCAGCATTTGCAGTTCCTGTACGAGAACAACTATGCAACTGTTGATATTTCCGAAGCACTTGTGGCGACAAGGCGCGAACAGGATGGACAGAAGCGGGTTGCCATCACTTTTGACGACGGCTTTGCGGACTTCTATGAGCGCGCGTTCCCTGTTTTGGCTCAATACCAGATGATGGCGACCATGTATGTCGTTTCGGATTGGACGAGAGACCAACGATATTCGCGCAATGGCAAGGAATTTCTCACCTGGACGGAGATTCGAGAGATGCACCAGCACGGCATTCGCTTTGGATCTCACACGGTAAGCCACCCTACGCTCTATTCTCTTGATGCCAGCAAGTTGGAAATTGAAATTAGGCGATCCAAAGAAAGGATCGAAGACGGCCTTGGAAAGCCCGTCCAATCGTTTGCCTATCCTTATGCATTTCCTGAGCAAGACCGTGAATATACAAAAAAGGTTCGTGAACTTCTCGAGGCAAATGGCTATCAAAATGGAGTAACCACAATTTTGGGCACAGCGAATTGTAAGAGCGACTCCTATTTACTTCCGAGACTGCCGGTCAACAGCTACGACGACCTGCCGCTTTTCAAGGCAAAGCTGGAAGGCGGATACGATTGGCTCCACTCAGCTCAATATCTTTCAAAGACCGTGAAGCGGATTTACCGAGGTCGGCAATGATTGCGTCCAAAGAAATGGGAACAAGCAAACCCGATGAACTTGAAGCTTCGAATCGCCCCCGGTATGTTGTGATTACACCCGCCAGGAATGAAGGCATGGAGATTGAAATCACGATTCGGGGCATGCTTCAGCAGACTGTGCTTCCTTCAAAATGGATCATCGTAGACGATGGTTCCTCTGACGGTTCAGGGGAAATTCTGGACGGATATGCAGAGCGAGTTCCTTGGATAGAAGTGGTGCGGCGCAAGGACCGAGGGTTTCGAAGCCCCGGCGGCGGGGTCATGGAAGCTTTTCGAGACGGCTATGTGGCAATCGGAAATCTTCAGTGGGATTTTCTTGTGAAGCTGGATGCCGATTTGACTTTGGAGCCAAACTATTTCGAGCGCTGTCTTGGCCGGTTTCAAAAGGATCCTCAACTCGGCGTCGGTGGAGGCACTGTATTCAACCAGACATCCAAGGGAACCGAAATTGAAAGCAATCCGAAGTTTCACGTTCGTGGTGCAACTAAGATCTATCGACACGAGTGTTGGGAGTCGATTGGCGGCCTCATTCCCTCACCCGGATGGGACACATTCGATGAAGTAAAGGCTGCGAGACTTGGATGGAGGACTGAGAGCTTTCCCGAGATCATGGTATTGCAGCGACGCGAGACCGGAGCGAACGAAGGCACGTGGCGTGACTATGCAAAGAATGGACGAGCGAACTATATCTGCGGGTATCACCCGCTATTCATGCTGATGAAGTGCCTAAAGAGACTGCCGCAACGACCCTATTTCGTTGCATCCATTGCGCTGGCTTGGGGCTACATCTCGAGCAGTTTTAATGACACCAAGCGCGCCAATGATGCGCCCACTATTCAGTACTTGCGCAAGCAACAACTGCGGCGCCTTCTGCTGATGGATACGGTTTGGAAATAGGCCTAATGGACGTTTCAATTGTCATCGTGAACTGGAACTCCGCCGAATACACTCGGCAGTGTATTAAGAGCATTCAGGAAAACACTCATACAATCAGCTACGAAATTATTGTCGTCGATAATGCCTCGACGGACGATTCGGTGAATTGTCTTGAGAACTTTGAAGGCATCCAGTTCATCCGAAGTGAACAAAATATCGGCTTTGCACGGGCAAACAATGTCGGTGTTGAGTCAAGTTCAGGAAGAGTTCTACTCTTTCTCAATCCCGACACAGAGCTCGTTGGACCAGCAATCGACAAGATGTTTGAAGCGCTAAGCTCTTCCGATTGCGCGGCCGTGGGATGCAAGCTTCTCAATGCAGATCGGACACTGCAGACAAGCTGCATCCAGCCGTTCCCGACAATTCTGAATCAGATCACGGACATTGAGCGATTGAAACTGATGTTTCCGCATGTTCGGATGTGGGGCCTCGCTCCCTTGTTTGCAGATACGGGAGAATATCCTGCGCCAGTCGAGGCCTTGTCGGGCGCTTGCATCATGATCAAGAACGAAGTATTTCGGCAAGTTGGACAATTCAGTACTGACTACTTCATGTACGCGGAAGATATCGATCTTTGCTTCAAGCTTCGACAAGCCGGTCTAAAGGTCGGTTACGTGCCCGATGCAACGATTGTTCACTTTGGTGGGCAAAGTACAAAGAAACGCAGTGACACAGGCTTTGGGGACATTGCCACTCGAGAGGCGATTTTCACCTTTCTCCGCAAATTTCGCGGCCCCGCATACGCAAAGATTTACCGCGCGGCTCTTGGCATCGTTTCTGCACTCAGGGTCGCGCTTCTGAAGGCTGTGCTCATCGTTTCTTTCAACCGAGACAATCGAGAGTATCTTGACCTCGCTGCGCGAAAATGGCTGAAGATTCTACGCTGGAGCATTGGTTTGGAAGGTTGGACCAGGAGGCTCACCCCTCAAAAACCACACAGAATGGGAGAGAGTGAAAGCTAATGTGCGGAATTTGCGGGAAGCTCAACCTGAAGACCAATCTACCCCCGGTCGAGACGTCTCTTTTGCATGAGATGAACGACGCAATTGCTCACAGGGGGCCAGACGACTCCGGTGTCTATGTATCTGGAGAAGTGGGACTTGGTAACAGGCGGCTGAAGATTATCGACCTCAGCACAGGCCATCAACCGATCTCAAATGAAGACGGGTCAATCTGGGTGGTCTACAACGGTGAGACATACAACTACCGGGAATTGACTGCCTTTTTAAAAGCGAAAGGACACATCTTCAAGACAGCGACCGATACCGAAGTCATCGTTCATCTATACGAAGAATTCGGCGAAAATTGCGTTGAGAAGCTCTGGGGCATGTTTGGGTTTGCGCTCTGGGACACAAAGAAGAAGAAGCTATTAGTCGCGCGAGACAGAGTCGGGATAAAGCCTCTCTACTATGCGCTGACTCCGGAAGCGCTTGTATTCGGCTCAGAGATCAAGTCGATCTTGAGGGATCGCTCAATCGAGGCGATTCCCGATCCACAGGTTCTAGACCAATTCTTGACTTATCACTATGTCCCCGGTGAGAGAACCCTCTTCAGGGGAATCTCGAAATTGCCTCCCGGCCATTTGATGATTGTCGAAAATGGGAAAGTTGAGATCAGGCAGTATTGGGATCTTAATTTTCCTGAAAGTACCGCTAGAAAATCCGAAAAGGATTACGAAGAGGAGCTTACCGCGCTGCTCAAGCAAACCGTATCAGATCACATGATTTCGGATGTCCCGGTGGGCGTATTGCTGAGTGGTGGCGTCGATTCCACAGGAGTTCTCAGCTTTGCGGTGGAGCAAACTGGAAAGCAAGTGAACACGTTCACTGTCGGCTTTGAGGGGCAGAACTTCGCTGATGAACGCCCCTATGCGCGTCTTGCCGCAGAACGTTACGGGGCCAAACATCACGAGGCAACCATTACAGCCTCGGAGTTCAGCGATTGCATTTCGCGCTATGTGTGGCACATGGAAGAACCCGTATGCGAGCCACCAGCTATTGCCCTCTACTACATCACCAAAGTCGCTCGCGAGCATGTAACGGTGTTGCTTTCAGGTGAGGGCGGCGATGAAGCGTTTGCGGGCTACCAGAACTATCGCAATCTCTATTGGCTCGAACAGGCAAAGAGTGCAATGGGGCCGTTGGCGCGACTTGCTTCTGGAGGCATGGGCGCTATCGGCAAGGCAGCGGGCCTGCAGCGCTTCAAGAAGTACGCTCCTCTGATGGGAATGCCGTTTGAAAGCTACTACCTGAGCCGAACGACCGATCCGAACGAGTCATTCAACGCGATGAAAGGCCAACTCTATAAGCCTGGCTTTCGTGCCGGCCTATCTGAAAATGGCTCGGCCGAAGTAATGCGTCATTTCATGGAGCATACGGCAGGGCTGGACACACTTAGTCGCATGCTGTATCTGGACACGAAGACGTGGTTGCCTGACGACCTTCTGGTGAAGGCCGACAAGATGACCATGGCGAATTCGCTTGAGCTCCGTGTACCACTTCTCGATCATCGAATTCTCGAGTTTGCGGCAGCTCTGCCGCGATCGCTCAAGCTTCGTGGGCTGACGACCAAATACCTTCTTAAGAAGGCCTTATCCGAACGCGTCCCAGAGCAGATTCTGAATCGCAAGAAAACAGGATTCCCAGTACCCTATGCATCCTGGATTCGAAACGAGATGAAGGATGAGGTTCGTGAAGTCCTTACTGACAGAAAGACACTCGAGCGCGGCTATTTTGAACGTACCGCGATTGAGCGGATACTCGAGGAAAATGCACGCGTTGGGCGGCATTCCAAAGAGTTATTTTCCCTGCTTGTCGTTGAGCTGTGGCATCGAATTTTCGTCGATGGGTCAAATTTCGTTGATTCGCACACTGCGCAGGGTTGCGACGCAGTCAGGTTACAGTAGTCTGGGTTAGATTGGCACCCGAAAAACGAGGAATTATCAAGAGATGGCGTTTGTAATCATTCTGGACATTTTTGTGGTGGGCTTTCTGTACGTGGTAGGAATTATCGCGCGGTTTTGAGCGTACCCTGCCCGTGGCGACATTCCTGCTCATACTGTTTCCGAACGAATCACAGATTCCTGTTCCAGGGTTTCTCGACATCACCACTCAACGGCTCATTGTCTTCACGCTCATTGCCCTTTATTTCCAGTTTGGCCGGTCACCTGAAGACGGCGGTTCGGTCAACAAGCTGCCTATCGCCGGCCTTTTGATTCTGCAAATTGTCTGGATGGGGGTGGCCACTGCAAACTCGGTTGTTTTCACAGTCAGCCTCAAGGCAACTTTGTCGCAACTGCTTGACTTCTTCACGGTCTTCTACCTGTACGCGAAGGGTGTGCGCAGTACGGACACCATTCATCGCATTTTGCGCGGATTCGTTGGCGCAATGATTTTTCTTTCGGTCTTCGCGGCCATTGAATATTACTTCGATTGGAGCCTGCTCTCGCTCTTCCCGGTAGTCGGTCATCGCTTCAATGTCAACAGTGATATCTACGACCGAATCGATCGCGTGCGGACAACTTTCGGTCATCCGATCCTCTTTGGTGGTGCGCTCGCAATGTCCATTCCCGGTGCGCTTTACCTAATTAAAATTTCGAAAAACAAGGCGGGCCAGATCGGACTTTCGCTGGGAATCGGCCTTATGTTCTGGGCCATCTACAAGACTGACAGCCGCGGCCCATGGCTGGCCCTCCTTCTCTCGTGCGTGGCCATGACATTTTTGGGTGGCAAGCAACTTCGCAAGTATATGTTGATCATTGCGCTGATTGTGGCCACAACACTACTTGTGAGACCAGGAATTTACACTTCGCTTAAGAACATGTATGTGGCCACAAAAGACCCTGACTCTCCGATGGGATCCTCCTATCAGTGGCGTTACACGCTCTACGACCTGGTGAAGGCACAATTGGGCAAGAACCCTGCCAGAGCAGTTTGGGGATATGGCCCCGAGTCGTTTTACTATCTGGGCTTGACCACTGATTTTTACCTGGATGGCGAGATGCGCACTGTAAAGGTGGAAAGCTGCGACAGCTCGGTGGCGGCTCTCATGATGGAGACAGGTTATCTAGGCTTTGTAATCACTGCCTTGCTGCTGCTGGCACCGCTTTGGATCACAGTCCGAAGTTATTTCGCTGCGCCCGAAGATCGAAAACCTCTGCTCGTGCTGTTCATCTGCAATATGGGCGCCTATTTCTTTCTGATGACGAATGTGGCTATTTATGGGTGGGGACAGCAGACCTACGTCCTCTGGGTAATCCTCGCAATGGCATCAATTTATCCCACCGTAGCTAAGGTGGAAACGACGCAGGAACAGGAGTCAGCCGATCCCGCGCCTGTTGAAGCCCAGCCGCGTGTATGGGGTACGGCGCCAGCATTGCAGGCCAGCAATTACGAACCCAAGTGGAACTCTTAGGCAGCAGGGCTGACCTGACACGGATCCAGGAACGTGCCGGTAGCTCAGTTTAACGAAGAAGCACTGGAGATGTTTTCACAGAATCCATTGACAAAGGATTGGAAATTGATTGAGACGACCACAATGGAATCCAGGCAGGAACTCTCGCGAATGCGAATGGACGACATGCAAATGAGCCAGGCACCGGCCACCGCGGCTGCGAAGCCCGGAATGTTACACGTACGAATATTGAAGACAAGCGCAGAGCTTGAATCAATTCGCGAAGAGTGGGAAGTGCTCTGCCTGCATCCCCATGCAGAACCAGATTTCTTTCACATGGTTCTTCAAAATACGCCGGGAGTGAAGTCAGGATATGTGCTTGCCGTGGAGCGTGACGGCAAGATTTCCACTTTGCTTGCCGGTCGAGTGGAAGAAATGCGCATGGAAGTCCGTCTCGGCTACCTGAAAGTCCCTCAGCCAAAGGTCCGTGCCCTGGTATTCATCTATGGCGGGTTGATGGGCGCAGCCAATCAGGAAGATTGCGAAGCGCTCGTGGAGGCGATTTCAGGTACGCTGAAGAGCGGTTCAGCAGATGTTGTCTTCTTCAATCACCTGCATATGGAATCGCCGCTGTTCACGCTCCTGCAGAAACGCGCAGGATTTTTTACGCGCGATCGATTTGGCAAGCAGTCAACTCACCGGAAGATCACGATTCCCGTGGGAACCGATTCGTTGTGGAAGCAATTCCAGTACAAGGCGCGCGGCAATTTTCGCTGGAATGCGAAAACCTTCCTCAAGGCCCACGCAGATCAATATGCAATTGAATGCCTCACGCAACCCTCGGAAGTGGATGCTCTAGTCAGCAAGATTGAACTGGTAGCAAGGAATACGTATCAACGAAGCCTCGGTGTTGGCTTTGGCGCATCTCGGGCCGAAGTGGAACGGCTACGGCTGAAGGCAGAGAAAGGCTGGTTGCAAGGATATATTCTCTCGATTGATGGAGTGCCGGCGGCATTCCTGTGCGGCACACTATTTCGAGGCACCTTCCACGCGGACTTCATGGGATTCGATCCACAATATAAGCGCACATCTCCTGGTATTTTTCTCACGCTGCAGGTGGTGGAAAAGTTTAGCGAAATCGAAGGAGATGAACGCATCAACGCGATGGACTGGGGCTTGGGCGATGCACGCTACAAAGCAGACCTGTGTAATCTGAGCTGGGAAGACTGTTCTCTACATTTGTTCGCGCCAACCTACCGGGGCATCCTGGCGAACATGTGTAGGACGCCGGTAATGATAATTGACCGGCTCGCTCGGCGAGTGTTTGACGCCCAGTTGCAAGAAAAGATTAAGAGCAAATGGCGTTCAAGGCGGCAGGCCAAGAACAAAAGCGAACAAGACTGAGATTTGCTTCAAGGAGCACTATCTCTAGTGCTTCGAGGCGGAATCCTTGGAAGATTTTGTACTTTGAATTGCACCCCTGTCGTAATTACCGTTCGCGCCGTAGACAACACCATTCAGGGAAACATTGGCGCAATTAATGCCAGGCTTGCAGCCTTCGGGAATAGCGGAAAATGCGTTGACACCCGGATCGGTTGGCGCAGCAAGTTGGAAGTCGATATTCGGAAATGGCAGGAGTTGCTTCTCGCTTCCGTCCCAGTTGACAAAGGGATTCTTGCGAGAGACATTCTGAGCGTGGTGTCCACAGTTGGAAAAACCAGGACTATCAAACGCCGTGTTGTAATCGGCATGAATCGTCCAACCTTTTGGAGAACCGTACGCACACCGCCCAATAACTCGCCAAACTAGATTGTTGTGCAAGAACCAGGTCGGAGTGCCGCCATCATCGCCAATGGTGTAGAGGAAATAGACAGCGCAGGCAGTTCCCTGGAGATTGCAGTAAGGTTGACGGCCAAGGTTCGCAATCGTATTGCCTACCACGTAGCTGGTTCCATGCATGGTTTCACCGAACATGCTCACGAACCCGTCTCCGAGGCCCGCCGCTCGGCCATTCATGACGGCGTTGTCCGTCCAGAAAACGATGTTGCCGTAGATGTACCAGGGCCCTACATCAGGAGTTCCGCCGGAAGCGTCCGTGATGACACCGGACGAGATGATGTCCTGAAAGTAGTTGTAGCGGACAATCATATTCTGCACCGTGGAGGAAAAGGCTTCTGAGTGATTGCCTGATGACTGGTCGCCGGTATGGTCACGGGAGATGTAGTTGTATTCAATGATCCAGTCGGACCCGTTGGAGTTACCGGTAGTGTTGTTGTTCGATTGAAATTGCGTATCACCGACGTCATGAATCCAGGAATGACCGACGTAAAAGTGATTGGTGGGACTTCCGGTAAGGAATCCGGCATCACAGTAGGTTCCACAAGTTGAATTGGTTCCACTGTTGTCTGTGTAATTCATGTTCGAGCCACGCACTTCCACGTAATCGAATGTGAGGTGCGATGCAGCGCCGGTGATGGTGCGAGTTGTGATGACACCACCATGAGTCTTTACGCCATTCAGGTCAAACTTGATGGTGTATCCGGACTGCCAGTCCTTGCCGCGCGACTGGCCGTCGAAGGTCCAGTAATCTGTGAGGAAGCGGGTTGTACCTGTTCCAAAGACTGCCTGGCCAGCAAAAGTATCGTTCCAGTCTGAAGCGGGCCCGTGATTAGAAGACGTTGCGCCTTTGATCGTGATCACTTCACTTCCACGATCGGGTGTTCCAAAGGTTTGCGGGCCATAGTTGCCATTCGCAACCCAATAGGTAACATTCCGGCTCATGCTACCGGGATCAATTTCGCTCGCGTGAGGGCCAAAACCCGTGTAGGCATTCGTCCAGTCTGCGCCCGTTCCGGTGCCTTTGGCGCCGGCGTAAACATAGCAATTCCCTTTCCCGTCACAACCGGCCTGACTTTTCGAAGAGGGTTCGGTGGTGATGGTTGTTTGACCTGCAACCGACCCAGCGGCGGCCTGAATGTGAGAGACACCGGGGGCAACCGCAAACACGAGTCCAGCCTGCGAAACGATCGCAGCCGATGGACTGCTAGTGGACCATTTAACAAATCGGGTCAGGTCGACGGACTTGCCATTCTCGTAGATTCCCGTTGCCACGAGTTGCTGTTGCGTCCCTGCATTGACATGAGAGGTATTGGGACTGACAGTAATCGACAGAAGCTTGGCTCCAGTGACAAGAAAGTTTGCCGCACCTGAAGTCTCGCCCGCGCTTGCTTCAATGGAAGCGTCTCCCGGACTTACGGCGTACGCTCTGCCGAAGTCGTCTATTGTTGCTACGGAAGGATCGGTCGACGTCCAATCCACCAGCGCAGTTAAGTTCTTCGTGGAGTGATCATTGTATTGTCCTGTTGCATGGAATTGCTGCGACGAAGCGGCAGGAGAGGATAACGTAACAGGTGCAACAGAAAGATGCTCAAGCGAAGGACCTGAAACCTGAAGCTTCGCTGCCCCTGAAGCGGTGCCCGCAAATGCATGAATGACAGCCGTTCCGGCACTGATTCCCGCGGCGCTCCCGTCTGAACTCGTCGTGGCGATGGAACGATCGCTTGAGCTCCAGAATGCAATGCGAGTTACATCAGCAGTCATTCCGTTCGAGTATTTTGCTGTGGCCGAAAAATGTTGTATCGAACCTGCCGTAACCGTCGCAGATGCTGGTGTAACGGCGACAAGAACAATTGTAGTGGCGACGGTGCCAAAGGGAGCTGCAACCCCAAATGCGCTGATCCAGGTGAGCGAGAGCGATGGAATAGCGGCGAGGGCAATAAGGGCTCGGGTGAGCAATCGCATGCGGTGAGGTTGCCTTTCTGGACCAAGATGCTAGAACCAACTTCGAAGGGCCACTGTCAGCGGATGGATTCACCGATGCCAGCGTGCAACTCGAGATTCAAACTGATTCTTCGCGTATCGCAAGAACTACCATCTTCGATTGAATGAACGCAAATCGAAATGCAAGTCCAAGGCAGAAAAGAGCGCAAATCGAATGGAAATAGTAGAACGATTTAAGAACCCTCGGACCCCCTTTGTGGCACTCCTTTGCGCGATCAGCTGCGTTTTTCTGGTTCTAGGAGAACATGCGAGCGCGCAAGCCGCCACGGCCCACTATGTGCAATGGACGGCTGGTGATTCAGGCGCGGCCACTTTCGATACCACCCGTTTTGGAAAACCTGTGGCCTCTGGAAATACTGTACTTGTACTCGCCCACTGGAATGACCAGGATGTGACGGCCACGATAACCGATTCCGCGGGAGACAAATTTGAAGCCCTCGTGACACCACTGGACGCAGGCCCCACCGAACGATTTCAGGCATGGTACTCCAAGAATGTTCACGGCGCGACGGAGTTGACGGTAACCATTCACTTCTCAAAAAAGACCCGCAGCTTTTCGGTTATCGATGCCTTGGAGTACGCAGGATTTGATAGGAAAGAACCGCTCCTGGGGACGATTTTCGCGACGGGAAACGGTACCGCCCAGGATAGCGGCACCTTGTCTCTGAACGACAAATCCAATTGCCTTTTTATTGGTCTCTTCGGTTACTCGAAGTATGCACTTCCGTACCAGGCTGGTGAGGGATTTACAGAGAAGGCTTATGAGGCTTCAACGATGATCGAAGAAGCAAACTGCAGTATTCTGAAGAGGCCTGCGGCAACGGCCACGTCCAGCAATCCGGCCAATTGGGCGGCAATTGGGGCAGCATTCAGGACCACCACACAGTAGGTGGATCAAATCGGCATGGTATGTGCCGGATATGCCACCCAAGTAGGATTTTCAATCTGACCCTAACCACAAGATGATGGGAAATGGCGAGAGGCCGCGGCCCCAATTGTCGTGCCCAACCCGTCGAAAGATCAAGGAGATACGATGAATCCGACATCCCCCACTGCTCCCACCAGGGCCGAACTAGTCCAAGTTCCCTTTCTTGACCTGCGTGCAACTTATTTCGAGCTGAAAGAGGAGATCGATCGCGCGGTAGAACAGGTAATGAGCAGCGGAGCCTTCATTCTCGGCAAGGAAGTTGAACTATTTGAGCAGGAATTTGCAACGTATCTCGGAATCAAGCATTGCATTGGTGTTGGGAACGGTTTAGATGCATTGCACCTGGCATTGCGTGCGCTCGGTGTTGGACCCGGTGATGAGGTGCTCGTCCCGAGCAACACCTACATTGCCACCTGGCTTGCTGTTAGCTATGCGGGCGCGACACCCGTACCCGTGGAACCTGATGCCCTCACATACAATATCGACCCGGCAAAGGTGGAAGCAGCGATCACGCCAAAGACCAAGGCAATCATGCCGGTTCACCTGTACGGACAGGCGGCCGACATGGATCCCATTTTGGAGATCGCCCGGCGCAAGGGTCTGCATGTAATCGAAGACGCAGCACAGGCACAAGGTGCGCGCTACAAGGGAGTGCGCGTGGGTGGCCTTGGCGATGTGGCGGGCTGGAGCTTCTACCCGGGTAAGAATCTTGGTGCCTTTGGAGATGGCGGCGCGATCACCACGAACAGCGACGAGATTGCGGACCGGATTCGAGTGCTGCGCAATTACGGGTCGCGCGTGAAATATTACAACCAGGTGCAGGGATTCAATACGCGCCTCGATTCCATGCAGGCGGCAGTGCTGCGCGTGAAGCTGCGCAAACTGGATGAATGGAATGGCCGCAGAAATGTTGTGGCCGCGAAGTATCTTAACGCATTCAAGGACACAAGAGATCTGGTACTTCCGCACGTGCCGGAGTGGGCAGACCCTGTGTTCCACCTGTTCGTGGTTCGGACCAAGAGGCGCGAAGAGATGATGGAATTTCTGAAATCGCGCGGCGTCGCAACGCTCATCCACTACCCCGTTGCGCCGCATCTGCAAGAAGCTTACCGTGAACTCGGCTGGAAGGAAGGCAGCCTTCCACTGACCGAGGAATTGCACCGCGAAGTGTTGAGCCTTCCGATGGGGCCGCATCTCAAACCCGAGGAACTTGAGGTCGTTACTCAGGCAGTGAGCGAGTTCGCAAGTTGAAATCAATTTTTAAAGCAACGGCCATCCTGAGCGGGAGCTCTGCGGTGAGCATTGTTGTTGGCTTGGTGTCTTCACGCATTCTGGCCAGCATCTTGCATCCCGCGGGATATGGCTATTACGGTCTCCTTCAGAGCTTCGTGCTCGTGGCCAGCATGTTTGTCGGTATGGGTGTGGCTACCGGGGTAGTGCGCCTGGGTGCCTCGGCCGCCAAAGAGAATGACCACGCGCGCATGGCCGCTTTGTGCGGCGGCGCATGGCTTGTTGTAGCCGCGCTTGGCATACCGGTGCTCATTGTCATGGCTATCTTCCGCCGTGAATTGAGCGAGTGGGCACTCGGCTCGCCAGACCACTCCGGAGCACTGGCAGTGATGGTATTTGCACTGCTCTTCACAGTTTCGCTGAATGTGCAGAACGGCATTCTGAATGCTTGGCATCGCGTTGGGGCGCTGGCCAAATATGGAATGGTGAATGCATGTTTCAACTCGGGTGCGCCCGTGTTGTGCGTGCTGCTCTGGAAAGACAAGGGAGTTGTTCCCGGCGTGCTGCTTGGTTCTATCCTCGGCTGGATGGCAAGCCGTTATTTCCTGTACAGCGCCGTAGGGAAGTCTCCCGTAAAGCCAACATGGAAGGAAAAGCTGGCCGCAGCAAGGGAACTTGTATCGTTCGGAATTCCCTATGTGGCCAGTTATACGGCCGGCCAGGGTGTGACTCTGGCAATGCCGATGGTTGTAGTCCACCTCTTGGACGCAGAAGGCGTGGGCTATTACAAGGCATCGTCGGCGATTGCCGTGAGCTATCTGAGTTTTCTGGTCACGGCGATGACCCAGGATTACTATCCGAGAATTTCTGGTGTGCGCAAAGAGCCACGTGAGATGGTAAGCCTGATCAACGAACAAACGCGCCTCATTATGCTGCTGGCGGCACCCGTCATCCTGTTCACGCTCGCGCTGGTTCCCGTCATCGTGCCGATTCTTTACTCGCGACGCTTCATGCCGACGGTGGAAATTCTCGAGTGGCAGTTGATTGGCGATCTATTCAAGTTTTCAAGTTGGACGATTTCATACGCTATCTTGGCGCGCTGCAAACCCTCGGTATATCTGATGACAGAAAGCTTCAACGGTATCGTGACAATCTCATGCACATGGATCGCGGTCCATCAATTCGGACTTGAAGGATTGGGTATCGGATTCATCGCAAGCACTTTGCTATACCTGACGTTTGTATGGGCTGTACTGCGGCGGGAGATTCCGCTGAAATGGAGCAGACAAAACAAGCAGCTGCTCATTGCGGCGGTGGGAGCGGCGGCGATAGTCCGCGCCATTCATTTCACGGTGTTTGATCCCTACCGCATGGTGATTGCGCTGCTGCTGGCATGCATCTTCGGCATTTACAGCGGACGTATTCTCTGGAGCGAATTCAAATCGGAAAGGTCAAGCACGACTCCTCAGACACCGGCAGCCGCCTAGAGCGATGAAGGCAGCCAGGTTCAAAAACAAGCTGGAATGAAATGATTAAGACCAATACTCCCAAATCGATTGGCATTCTTGGCGCGACATTCGATACGCCGAACCTTGGGGTGAGTGCGCTGGCGGCTGGTTCTGTGCGCTGCCTGCATAAGCGCTACCCAGAGGCGCATCTCTTCTTTCTGGATTATGAGCCAGAAGTGACCCGAACAGTAATGGAAGAGGATGGGCCAATTTCCGTTCCACTGGTGCAAATGCGCTTTTCGAAAAAATTCTGGTTGCCAAACAACATTGCTTTACTTCTGCTCTTGGCAGTGATTTGCCGTCTGTTGCCTTTCAAAGGCCTGCGCGTAGCTTTGATGAAACGCAATCGCGTCTTCCGCACTATATGTGAAGCGGAGACATTTACGGCAGTTTCTGGCGGCGACAGTTTCAGCGACCTTTATGGTCTACCGCGCTTTCTTTATGTTTCATTACCACAAATTCTGGCATTGGTTCTCGAGAAACCACTCGTTCAACTTCCGCAAACGTACGGGCCATTTCGGGGCTCATTTGCACGTTGGATCGCACGGCAAATCGTGCGTCGTTCAGAGCGCGCTTTCTGTAGAGATTTTTCGAGTTTGGACAAAATGTTTGAAGTGGACAGAGGAGCTCCGCGGCCTGGGAACGCCGCGTTCTGTTACGACATGGCATTCGGCATCGACAGTATTGCGCCACAAAGCATCGACATTGATGGTATCGATATAAATGAGCCGCGCAGTGGGAATCTGGTTGGTGTAAATGTGAGTGGACTGCTCTATCGCGAGGCATGTGGCGGCCGGAATACATTCGGGATCCGCGCGAATTACAGGAGCACCGTACTCTCCGTCATCGACTTTTTTATTTCCGAAGGAAACTGCACAGTGCTGCTGGTGCCGCATGTGTTTGGAATGGAAGCGGATTCGGAGAGCGACCTAGAAGTCTGCAAGGAGCTGTTCGCTGAGCTTGAGCCTCGCTATAGGGGGCGCATCGGCATAGCGTGCGGAACGTATGGACCGAACGAGATTCGTTACATCATTGGCCAGTGTGATTTTTTTACTGGATCGCGCATGCATGCGTGCATCGCAGCGTGGTCGCAATGTATTCCTGCGGTGGCCATCGCCTACAGCGACAAATTTCTCGGAGTGTTAAGCACAATCGGCGTGGATTCACTAGCCGCAGACGCGCGCAGACTCTCCCACGAGGATCTTCTGGATACGCTCAAGCGCAGCTTCCGTACACGAGAGGCAACAGAAGCGAAGTTAAGATCGGCGATTCCTGATGTACGAATGGCCGTGCATCAGATGCTATTCGACCACCGGAATATGCCAGATGACGCCACGGAACACGCAACATCAAACGAGCCCGCAACGGTCCACTAAGAATTGACCGGCAATCACGCCGGCTTGAACACACTTTTGCTTTCAATCTGATTGATTTATGAATGTGTACTTCACTAATCCGCTCACAGATCCTCGCTGGGAGGAGCTTGTCCAGCGCCATACCGATGCGTCGGTTTTTCACGCGACGGCCTGGATGCGCGCGCTCCAATCCAGTTATGGCTACGAAAGCGGTGTTCTTACAACAAGCAAACCCGGAAATCCGCTGGAGAATGGAATACCGTTTTGCCGTGTGACCAGTTGGGTCACGGGGTCACGGATTGTTTCACTGCCTTTTGCTGACCATTGCCAGCCCCTGGCAGGTGGAGAAGTTGACCAAGAAGCGCTGCTTGAAGCGTTCAAGAACGAAGGGATGTCGAAGCCTTGGAAATATGCAGAAATAAGGCCTGTCACGCCCATCGAAAATGACGCGATTCGAGCTGGCTTTCATTCTTCAGCTTCGTTTGCGTTCCACACTCTGGATTTAACGGCGGACGAGGAAACGATTCTGCGGTCCTTTCACAAGAACCAGATTCAACAAAAGATCAAGAAAGCTGGGAAAGTGGGACTGGGAATAGATCATGGAAACTCTCCGGAGCTGCTTGGAGAGTTTTATCGACTCCTGCTGATGACGAGAAGGCGCCACCAGCTTCCACCTCAACCACAATTATGGTTTGAGAGTTTGGCACGCGCATTCGGAGATGAGTTAGTCATATGGGTCGCACGGCATGAAGGCAAAGCAATTGCGAGCATCTTGACTCTAGCTTCCAAATACACGGTCGTCTACAAGTATGGCTGCTCTGACCCGGCTTTTCACAATCTTGGTGGAATGCAGTCACTGATGTGGACTGCTATTCAATATGCAAAGGCGAGACAGGCGCGCTTGTTTGATTTTGGACGTTCTGATCTTGGCAATGAGGGTCTTATCTCTTACAAGAATCAGTGGGGTACCGAGGTCACAACGGTGAATTACTACCGCAATCGATCGGCGAAAGACTCACAGTTGGGGCATGGATCTGGGCTGGCGAAGAGGCTCTTTGCGACCCTTCCCGATTCGTGTCTGATAGCAGCAGGGCGGCTCCTCTACCGCCATATGGGGTAATGAACGTTGACTGAAGGAATCAATTCGAGCCTGCAGGCTTACTTTGGCACTCCGGAAGGTACCTTTCGGTTCAAAGTACGGCCTGAAGTGCAGTCCGCACAGGCGCGTTTCTTCCGTTTTGGTGAGGACACGCAACTATTCGGTCGCATGGCGGAAGTACCGCAGTTTGCACAAGGTGACACGCAAGACGTCTTACAAGCGCATGATGATGAGTCCGCGACTTCACTGCCTTTTGACCCGCTTGAAGTCGCCCAGAATTTGCGTTCGGAGCGGTACCCGCTGGAAGGTGAAAAGGAAGGTCTGAAACACGACTTGGTGCGGTTGACATATTACTCACTACGGCCCCTGTTGCCTGTCGGAGTGCGTAAGTATGCACAGAGGCGCGCATTGCGCGGCTGGAAGGACTTGTCTTTTCCCGGTTGGCCAGTAGAGCGATCCGTAGACAGACTTTTTGAGCGGTTGCTGATGCTGCGCTTGAAGGAGAAGCCGGACGAAACTATACCTTTCATCTGGTTCTGGCCCGAGGGCAAACAAGGTTGCGTGCTCATGACGCACGATGTGGAAACCGAGGCGGGGCTCAATGCATGCTCCGCCCTGATGTCAAGCAATGAGAAGCACGGCATTCAGTCTTCGTTTCAGTTAATCCCCGGTGGCAGATACAAGGTCCAACCGCACCATATTGACGAAATGCGACGTCGGGGATTTGAAGTAAATATCCACGATTGGAATCACGATGGATCGCTTTTTAAATCGCGCGAACTTTTTCAAGAGCGTGCGCCAAAGATCAAAGCGGCTGCAAAGAAGTGGAATACTGTGGGCTTCCGTTCTGCAGCTCTTTACCGGAATGTGGATTGGCTCCGAGAACTGGACTTCGAGTACGACATGTCCATTCCCAGTTGCGCGCGGCTGGACCCGCAGCGC
This sequence comes from uncultured Acidobacteriaceae bacterium, assembly GCA_963814335.1. GTDB lineage: Bacteria > Acidobacteriota > Terriglobia > Terriglobales > Acidobacteriaceae > Telmatobacter. The sequence continues at coordinate 1,308,277 of CAWFCO010000006.1, forward strand.
GGTGGCTGCTGCACTCTTATGCCCTGGTTCAATGGGAACCTGCTTGAGATCCCAGTCACAACGATTCAGGATTATTCACTTTTTCATATTCTTGATAGGTACGACATCGATATTTGGAAAATGCAGACAAGCAAGATACTCGGATATCACGGAATGGCTACATTTATTGTGCATCCGGACTATATCCAAACTGAGCAAGCGGCGCAGTCTTACACTCAGCTGCTTGGTTTCATAGCGGATCAGAAATCCGAAGGCAACGCTTGGATAGCACTGCCGCAGGAAGTAAACCAATGGTGGCGTCAAAGACGGCAATTGCGCATCGAGAGAGCGGGAAATGGCTGGCAGATAATTGGCCACGGCAGTGACCGTGCAGTGGTTGCATTTGCCCGTCTTCGGAACAACAACATCGACTATACTCTTGGCACACAACAGTTAACTGAGCAATGCCCCGACTTTCAACAGTCGGTATCCATAAGGAGCAGCATCCATGCCTGAGCGCAAAGACGACCTCAATTCAATGATCAACAAACTGTGGCCGATTCTGGTGAGAAGGCGCATTTGGATCATCCTCACTTTCCTGACGGTCGCGCTCATTACGACCGTTGTGGCGTACGAGCTACCGGCCCAGTACCGGTCGGAGGCGACGATTCTCGTGCAGTCGCAAAGCGCCCCAAATCAGCTCATCATTTCCAATTCCACCGCCAACACGATGGAAGACATTGATCCAATGACGGATAAGATTCTCTCGCGCACCCATCTTTTGCAGGTCATTGACGAGTTCAACCTCTACCCGAACCTTCGTCACACCATGGACCCGAATGAGCTCGCGACAATGATGCGGAACAACATCGAGTTGGCGCCGATGAGCAAGAATCCCGAACGGCGCAGTGTGAACGCGCTGATGATTGCCTACACTGCGAGCAATCCCCAGATTGCGCAGCGCGTGACCAACCGTCTCACTTCTCTGTTTATCGAGGAGAACCAGCAAGCTGTTCAAGGAAAGGACACGGGAATGACTTCGTTTCTGTCCTCGCAGCTTGCGGAAGCGAAGGCGGATCTTGATAAACAAGAAGCACTTGTTCGCGACTTCAAGATGAAGAATCTCGGACAGCTACCGGAACAGGCCCAAGGGAATATGGAGATCCTTTCTGGACTGCAAACGCAATTGCAGGCAGCCCAGGCAAGCCTGGCACAGGCCCGCCAACAGAAGGCTTATCTTGATGCCATGCTGGCGCAGCCAACTCCCGTCACTCCGGAGACTGTCAATCAGTCGAATGACGAACCACCGTCACCGACTGTTGCACTGCAAACCGAACTAGTTCAGTTACGTTCGCAACGCCAAGATCTTCTCTCGAAGTACAGCCCACTGTATCCAGATGTGATTAGCTTGAACCAGCGGATCGCCGACGATGAGGCCGAATTGAAGAAGTTGCAGGCCGCGGCTCCGCCCCGCAGCAAGACTCACACAGCGGCGACGAACACAAACAGCCCTGCGGTCGCCCAGCTCAAGAGCCAGCTTGAGGCCAATCGTTTGCAGACTTCAGAAGACCAGCAACGAATTGACAATCTGCAGTCCCAAATATCCGCTTATCAAGGTCGACTGAATCTTGCCCCCGTACGCGCCCAACAGTTGTCAGAAGTGATGCGCAACTACGATCAGGCGAAGCAACGATACGCAGATCTTCAAAGCAAACAAGGTGAATCTGAATTGGCGACAAACCTGGCTAAGGATCAGATAGATGCGCAATTCCAGGTGATTGACGCTGCTAGCCTTCCTTCGGAGCCCTTTAGCCATCAGCGAGTGGCGATTGCTCTGGGTGGTCTCGCAGGCGGCCTCGTGCTTGGCCTAATTCTCGGATTTCTAGCGGAGTTCCGTCATCCTTCGTACCACAACGACAAGGAATTGAAGGAGAAGTTCGCAGTTCCGTTGATCATTGCCCTTCCGCCGTTCCGCACGCAGGATGAGATTAACAAGCAGACAACCAGGCGACGGTTGGAATGGATATTTGCTACAACTGCCACTCTGATTATTCTGGCCGCCCAAGCCTATATTGTGCATCGAGGATAACGAAGCCACAATGAATGACAGCCATTCACGCAAATTGGTACCGCTGCCTGCGGGGAGAGAGAAAACTGCTCTCCTAAAGATTAAATTCTGTTCGATCCCCTTTGTTTTGGAGACACTCTCGTGAACCATAAGATTCGCTCGCTAAGTTCAAATACCGGCCCCATGCAGGTTTCCGATCCGCAAGAGGCACCGGCTCTTCCTCATCTCGCTGACGATATGCTGATGGGAGAGACCATTGAAACGGTCGAATGCGCATTGGCGCCCGAGAGCCGGATTGTCGTCCATACCGAGCCAACCAGCCTGGCCACCGATCGTTTTCGCCTTCTACGCATGAGTCTGAATGCGCACTGGATGGCAGGCCGCCTGAAGACGATGTTAATTTCAAGTGCGCTGCCAGGAGAAGGCAAAACGACCACGGCTCTCAATCTTGCCACAAGCCTGGCAGAGCGCGGCAAGCGCAAAGTTGTGCTCATCGAAGCGGATTTTCGCCAGCCGGTGTTTTTTGATCGCCTCGGTCTCACGCCATGGCCCGGGTTGGTTAATGCTTTGAAGGAACAGCGCGACCCCTTTGAGTCCATACGCAAACTCGATCCGTTGGGAATCTTCGCTCTTCCAGCGGGCGAACAGGCGGACAATCCGATCGACCTATTGAATTCTCCCGAATTCACAAAGCTGCTGGTCCGTCTTCGTTCCAGTGTGGATTGGGTCATTCTGGATTGCGCACCTGTTCTACCGGTTCCTGATGTGCAGACGATCAAATCGAAAGTGGACGGCTGCTTGTGGGTCATGCGGGCTGGCCAGACCCCGCGCGACATGATTGAGGACGCGGTACAACAAGTGGGCCAGGAAAATATCGTCGGAATGATTTTGAATGATGCCGAAGCGCTCGAAACTACCTATTCAAGCTATTCGCGGTATGGCTATGGATATGGTTATGGCTACGGCAAGAATAAGGCTGCGTCCAAGTCATAGGGAGTTGGCATCCGCGCCTGAATGAGGATGCCAACTCTTGATTTCCTACCGAATGTTGGTGAAATTCTGCCAATCATTCCTTATGAAGCGTGGTCGAGTTGCAAATAGTCCTCCTCGACGCGGCACTTCCCCGTTTTAGAAAATTCAGGCAGTTTGGCGCGCAGTCAGTCTTCCATACATTGGTTGACAATTGCGCCACTCGTCTTCTAGATGTCTCCAACTAAGTTCCATCTATTTCTAGTCATCCGAATACTCTGTCTCACTCTGTAGCCTCAATTTCAACACGGTGGTGAAGTGCGTTCAGTCAAGTTGCACAGGTAGAAACAGAATTCAGGCCTGGGCAATGTAGTACCCTTGGCGAATATGAATGACAGTGTCCGACCTGCATCCGGGGCCGCTGTTCAGGCTGTTTCAACACCGCAGGCGACGCTGGTTATATGTACACGCAATCGCCCGGCCTTACTGCGTAAATGTCTCGAAGGGGTCAGGAAACTCCTGCATCAGCCGCAGGAAGTAATTGTTGTGGACAATACGGGTGGCGATGAAGCCACGCGTTCAATTGCTGATCAATTTGGAGTTCGTTACATCCTTGAATCGTCTCCGGGACTAAGCCGTGCGCGCAACCGTGGCTTGAAAGAGGCGCAGGCCGAGGTCGTGGCCTTTATGGACGACGACGCAATCCCGTCACCGGAATGGCTGGGCCAGGTTTTGAGTGCTTTCAGGGACGAGGATCTTGGTGCCGTATCCGGACGTGTTGTAACCCCCGAAAATGATCAGGAAGGATCTATTGCCACGACGCCTCGCTCGCTCGATAGGCACAATCCAAAGTGGCTCGAGATCGCATCATTTGGTGGAATGGGCCTGGGAAGCAATATGGCGTTTCGCCGTTCTGCATGCGTAGGGCGCGTGTTGTTTGATGAAAGGCTAGGGCGTGGCGCCCCATTCCAAATTGCCGAAGAACACTTCGCCTTCGCCTATTTGATTTCGTTGGGTTATACCGTTCGGTACATTCCTGAAGCGATCGTCTTCCATCCTCCCTTGCGGAGCGATTCGATATCGGCAGAAGCCAAAAACTCTATTGCCTATTTCCTGCTGCTTCTCGCGGAATTTCCTTCACAGCGAACAAAACTGCTGCTGTTTCTGCTCCGCCGCCTGCGCGGGAAACCTCTCACTTGGGTGCGCGACAATCAGGGACCTGGCAATCTTGTCACGAGCAGTTGGGGTACCAAGTTGAAGGCGGCGTGCGCCGGATTCTGGTTGTTCGTGAAAACGCCCCGGCACCCAAAGCGATAAACGTCTGTTAGTTGGAACGGTTAAACAAATATTGATTAACTGCGTCCCACACTTGTAAGCGGACTTGATGACCATGCTGCTCGATTTCGACTCGCAGAAGTAAAGCCCATATCAAGGGATATACTGCGCACACAATGGAGCAAATGATTCGCGATAGACGGCAGCTTTTGTGCCGTCACCCGGAATGAAGGGCCTGAAACACTAATAGCCGCCACCGGGTACCGTTGCGCATCGAGCAAAGGCACTGCAATACAGCGCAGCCCCTCCTCGAGTTCTTCGTCATCCACTGCATAGCCGCGACGACGCGTCTTTTCAATCTCCGTTCGAAGCGCTTCCGCAGTTGAAATGGTTCGATTTGTATGCCGCTCAAAGCGCGTTCGCCGGATAACTTCCGCCATCTTGTCTTCGGGCAAAAAGGCGAGCATTGCCTTTCCCACTGAAGTGCAATGAACAGAATTGCTTGAGCCTATGCGCGTGATCATCCGGACGGAACGTGCAGGCTCGATCTTGTCTATGTAGATTACGCGCGCCTGCTCAAGAATGCAGAGGTGCGCGGTCTCCTCGGTTTCTGCCACAAGACGCCGTAGATGAGGCTGGGCACGTTCGCGGAGATCATATTGTTCAATCGCGCGATTGCCATAGTCGAAAAGTCGAAGCCCCAGCCGAAACTTCCCACCTACGGTGCGCTCGACCATATGGTGCCTCTCCAGCACCATGAGAAATCGATGTGCAGTACTCTTGTGCAGTTGCAATGAAGCTGCCACCTGCGCAAGACCGAGCGGCGTTTCACTCTCCCCCAACAAATCCAACACCGCGAACGCCCGATCCAGAGCCTGAACCTTATATGTTCCTTGAGGCGAAGAGTCTCGCATACTGGTCCCCTGTTTCACGTTCTATGTACAAAAACAGTTTCTCAGGATATGAGACTGGCGTCAACTGTGGATTGGTGTGACTACAGAACCCACGATTTGAAAGGGCTGCGAAATCAGCCCTCGACTTCCACCGTATCTCCTTCACCTGGAGCGAGAAATAGGTTGGCCTCCAGGCCGTGCTGACGGGTGTAAAGGTCATAGTAGCGTCCACCCTTGGCATAGAGCTCGGAGTGATTGCCACGTTCTACGATCCGCCCTGCTTCTATCACGAGAATCTGGTCTGCGCGACGGATGGTCGAAAGCCGGTGAGCAATCACAAACGTTGTACGCCCCTGCATCAGTTGATTGAGACCAGCCTGAATCATTGCCTCTGACTCGGAATCGAGCGAACTTGTGGCCTCATCAAGAATAAGAATGCGAGGCTCTGCAAGAAGTGCGCGTGCAATGGAGAGCCGTTGACGCTGACCGCCAGAGAGCTTGATACCGCGCTCGCCAACAATGGTGTCATAGCTTTCGGGAAAGCGCTCCGCGAACTCGTCCACTCTTGCCGTTCGGCAAGCGAATAGAAATTGCTCTTCGGTAGCATCCGGGCGGGAAAAGAGGATGTTCTCTCTTATGGTTCCGTCGAACAGGAAGGACTCTTGAAGAACAACGCCGAGCTGAGAGCGGTACGTGTTCAGGTCCACATGAGCAAGGTCAACGCCGTCCACGGTGATCGAACCGCTGGCCGGCGTGTGAAAGGCGCAAAGTAGATTGATGATAGTTGATTTACCTGAGCCCGATGATCCAACCAGTGCCGTAGCCGTACCCGGCGTCGCTTCAAAGCTGATGCCATGAAGAACCGGCTTGTCAGCCTCATAGGCAAACTCGACATTGTCGAACCGGACCTCGCCCTGAATGGGCGGCATCTTGACTGAACGGCCCGGGACCCGATTCTCTTCCAACTCCTCCATGATCTCCGCTGTGCGATCCAGGCCCGCAAAGGCTTCAGTCAACTGTGTTCCAATGTTCACAATCTGGAAGACTGGCGCCACCATCAGCGCAAGAAACACGTTGTACTGAAAGTAGGAGCCAACGGTCCATGTACTGTTGAGCACTAGATGTCCGCCTAGCCACATCACCAGCGCTGAAACCAAACCAAGCACCGTGGTAGAGGCCGAGCCCAAAATGCTGGTCATCGTGAGCGACTTCATCACATTGGCCAGCAGCCTGTCGACGCCCCCGGAGAAGACTTTGTGCTCGCGCTCTTCCGCGTGATAACCCTTCACTACGCGCACGCCGCCTAACGACTCGGTCAGCCTTCCCGTGACTTCCGCGTTGATCTTTCCCCTTTCACGGAAGATGGGTCGAATCGCCTTAAATCCATATTGCAGAATTACAACGAACCCACCGACCACGGCAAAAACTGTGAGAGTCACTGTGACACTCTGATGAAGCAGGAAAAAGAAGACCAAAATCGCAGTTAGGATGCCGCCAACAAACTGTACGAGACCGGTACCCACCAGATTGCGTACGCCCTCGACGTCGGTCATTATGCGCGCGACCAGCGTGCCGGTGCGATTCTCGTCGTAATAGGAGACCGACAGCAATCCCACATGCCTTTGCACGTCACGCCGCATTTCCGCAATCAGCCGCTGGCCGGCAATGGAGAGCAGTTGCGTAAGCGAGTAGGAAGATAGCGCCTGAAGGATAGTTGCCACCAGGACTGCCGCAATGATCTTTGGAAGCAGGCCGGGCTGCGGATGAGCCGGAGTCAGTACCTTGTCCAGCAGCGGCTTTGAAACGAGCGGCAGCACAAGACCAGCGACGCGATTAACCGCCATCAGAAGCAGCCCAACAACGAGCAGCCCCTTGCGAGGAGCAACAAGTGTCCAGATTTGGGGCCAGAGTTGCTTAAGATTCGGCTTGCGCTTTGGTAAATCAGCCTGTGCGCCGCGCGAACGGCCATGCGGTGTACGCTCTGCGCGCATCCCCATTCCGAACCCACCGCCACGCATCGTACCCATTGGCTAGACCTTTCCGCCACGCCGCGCCGCAATAAAGGAGCGGACGCACAAGATGACATAAACGAGCAGGAGCACGGTCATTATTAGCTTGGAAACCAGTGCGATCATGTCCGGTTGATGGCCTGCGGACGTCGCGGCCATGTAGCCACGTACCGCCTCGCTGGCGCCGCCCAAAAATCCGAGCAGGCCAATTGTGACATTGATGTGCATGAAAAGCTTGCGGCGCGACTCGCTTGGACTAATGGCAAGAAAGCCGAAGAAGCCCAGTACAAGCCCAAACCCGGCTGGAATCAGCGCTGTGTAATGCTGGCTTCCGGTACCTACAAAACCGATGAGACCCAGCAAAATGAGAAGTATAGCGAAAACGATTGTGATCTTGGCCAAACCAGACCTCCCTAACTGCTACCTGTTCAGGATAACAAGTGAATAGATGCAGAACGGGATGTCTTTGCTTCTGTTTTAAGGCGTTTAACGCTGAATACGGGCCGAGCCACCCTGTGCAAAGGTACGAACCTGTTCCACAGTGGCCATTGTCGTGTCACCGGGAAACGTTGTGAGCAGCGCTCCGTGGGCCCAGCCGAGCTTGACTGCTTCCTGCGGCGACTCACCCGTTAGCAGGCCGTAGAAGAATCCTGAGGCAAAACCGTCGCCACCACCCACTCGGTCCAGCACATCAAGCTCGACAGTAGGCGCGGTGCAAGTCTGGCCGTCAACCCACGCAACAGCACTCCAACTGTGTCGATTGGTGGAGTGTACCTCCCGTAGCGTGGTTGCAACAGCCTTAACGCTCGGATGCTTCTTGACCACATTTTCAATCATGCTGAAGAAAACCGTCGTATCTAGCTTCGACTTTGAAGAAACCTCTGGTCCAGGAATGCCGAGCCCTTTCTGAAGATCTTCTTCGTTCCCCACCAGGACATCGACATACTTCACGATTTTGCCGATGGTTTCAACGGCTTGTTCCATCCCACCCTGGATCTTCCAGAGCTTCTCGCGGAAATTGAGATCGAATGATGTGACGGCTCCAGAAGCCTTGGCCGCTTGCATCATCTCCGCAGCCAGGAGAGCTGTTGTAGGCGAAAGCGCCGCGAAAATGCCTCCGCAATGGACCCAGCGCACACCTCGATTAAATATTGCTTCCCAGTCAAAATCACCTGGCTTGAGGAGAGCAGCTGCCTCATTGGCGCGGTTGTAAAACACCACCGGCGCGCGGAATCCATGGCCGCGGTCGCTGTAGACTGTCGCCATGTTGGGGCCAGAGACTCCGTCATGCTTGAAGTGCTTGTAAAACGGCTTAACCCCCATGGCACGAACCCGTTCAGCGATCAGTTCGCCTATCGGATATTCCGACATTGCAGTGGCGATTCCCGTATGCAGACCGAAACAATCGGAAAGATTGGCAGCGACGTTGAATTCGCCGCCGCTGACATGAATTGCGCAATGGGTGGCTTTGCGAAAGGGGACGATACCGGGGTCGAGCCGATGAACCAGTGCTCCAAGTGATAGAAAGTCCAGTTCCGCATCCGCACGCAGGTTGATCCAGCCACTCATTGTTCTTCGACTCCTGATTCAATCCATAAAACTACAATTCATTCCCACGAGAAGCTTCAAACACCGGAGGCGGCGTGCTTCAGATCACCCAGCACCTGGCCAACTGTCCAATCATTTCCCGGGTAATACTGCACCACTTTGCCATCAGGTCCAATCAATGTAGTCGACAGCGTATGGGTGATCTGGTCGTTGGGGCCTACTGTAATGCCCACGTCAAAATACCGCGCCATTTCAGAAAGAACCTTTTTGTCAGGTACAGCGAAACTGATGTGTGCAAACGCGGTGCTGGAATCGTTGCCGAGGTATTGTGCCCCATATGCACGAAGCCGAGCTGGCGTGTCGTGCTCTGGATCGAAACTCACGCAGAGAAGTTCCGTCTTCTTCATTATGTCGGGCGTTGAACTAAGCTGCTTTTCAATGGCAGCGAAGTTACGTGTCACCAATGGGCAAAAATTAGGCAGTGGGCAGCGCGTATAGATGAAAGTGATGAGCAATGCCTTCCCCTTAAACTGCTCCAGGTGAATGACCTTCCCATCCTGATTGCGCAGGTGGAAATCCGGCACTTTGTCGCCTCGCGACGGCACGTGATAGTTGATCTTCGGCTTGTAATCGGGCTTGCCCTGCGCAACGATGACTATCTGGTCAATGTAATATCCGCCCTTGCCATCCTTTGGCACGTGCAACTTGGCGGTAATCACATCATTCGTATGAAGATCACTGATGATGCTCGGATCCTTCAGCTTGTAAGGCATCACCATTTTTTCCATGAATCCAGGAATATCGTCGTTGTCGATATAAACCTCGCCGGTGCCGGGCTGCGTGCCGATGATCTTGCCACGCAGGTCGTAAATCGTTTCCTGGGTATTGGAGGCTGACTGAGAATTACTCGAAGACTTGGAGTGACATCCAACGACCACTCCGGCCAGTATGAGGACGGAAGCAATGAGTCTGCGCATGACTCATCAGTGTACAACCATGACGGATCACTCCGTATCGCGTAGCGCTCCTATTGGAGGGCACGATATAACGCTTGCATGGGATCGATGACATTGGAAATGGAGAGCAGCTTGGCGGTAGGCGGCTTGGTAGTAACCGCCAGCGACCGGGCAGCCCGCGCTCTTCGCACCGAATTCCACCGCCAGCGTGTGAAAGAGGGACTTTCCGCCTGGAATGCGCCTGCAATCGTGGACTGGGCAACATTTGTGCGCAACGCGTGGGAGGAAAGGACAAGCGACGATTCTCTGGTGCTGAGCTCATCTCAGGAACAGGCCCTCTGGGCAGAAATTGCGGAAAGAGAGGAGCACGTCGCCGTTCTTTTGGAAAACAACCTGTACCGCCTGGCGGCGCTTGCTGCGGCTGCCTATGCCCTGATCTGCGACTACGCACCAGATCTTCTGAATCCGGCCGCGCGAAACGGATGGGACCAGGATGCAGCCGCCTTCAGTCGATGGGTCACTGCTATGGAAAAACGTAAGCAGAAAGATCACCTGGTGAGCGCCCATTCGCTGCCGCATCGGCTTAAGGACTTACTGAAATCGGAAGATGTCGAGAGGCCGCCCTTGCTTTTGGTCGGCTTTGACCGTCTTTTGCCCGTGCAACGTGCGGTGCTGGATGCATGGGGAATTTGGAAGCACAGCACATTGCTCAAGCAGACAGCTGATGTGGAATTTTATTCTGCGGCGGACGAGTCCGAGGAACTCGATGCATGCGCACAATGGTGCCGAAGCGCACTCGAGGCTAATCCGGCTGCCCGTCTGATGATCGTCACGCCGAACTCCGCGCGTTCGCGTGGCCCGTTGGAACGTGCTCTGTTACGCGGAACCGATGCGGCCTTCGAGTTTTCGCTGGGAGTGCCGCTGAGCAAAATGCAATTAGTGTGGAGCGCCGTCTTGGCACTGAGATGGCTGGAAAGCGAACTTGATGAAGGCGAGGTCGACGGACTCCTTGCCGGAGGACGCATCTGCCTGGATGAAGCGGAGCAAGGCAGCCTTTTGCGTTATATGCGCGAGCTTCGTGCTCACCAACTGGAACGTCCTTCCTGGACCTTGAAGGCCTTCTTAGGTGAACGTGGCGCATCACTAACAGCAGCTAGACCGTTCGCGCAGCGTATGCTGAACGCCCAGACTCGATTGCGATCGGCTCAGGATAGGCCCCGGCTGCTTCGCGAATGGGCTGAAGCGGTACCAGCACTGCTGCAGACAATGGGCTGGCCAGGGCATCGCACCCTCAACAGTGAAGAAGAGCAATCGAGGCGCGCATGGGAGAACGCGCTTGAATCCTGCGCAATCTGCAGCTTCGATGGGAAGCGAACAACCTGGAATGAATTCTTGCGTGCGCTTGAAAGAGGCCTGGCAGACACCTTATTCACCCCAGAGTCGCTCGACGCGCCCATACAGATCGTCGGACCATCGGAATCTGCTGGCTTAACGGCAGACGCGGTCTGGTTCCTTGGGACGGACGAAAAAAACTGGCCTGCAAGTGGATCCACGCACCCGTTCCTGCCGTTGGCAGTTCAAAAACAGGCAGGAATGCCGCATGCGACGGCGCAACTGGATTGGGACCTCGCCCAGAGCGCAACAAATCGACTGCTGGGCTCGGCTCAGCGAGTTCGATTCAGCTTTGCCAGGCTTCACGAAGGGCTGGAGATGCGCCCTTCAGAGCTGGTTACCCAGATGGCTGGCTCGTCTAAGCCGATTCCGGAAAAGCTGCGCGCACTCTTGCTTCCCTTGTGCGCCACCGTGGAGTTAAACGATGCGAGCCGCGTCTCCTTCCCCCATAACGAACTTCGAGGCGGAACTAATGTGCTTTCCACGCAGTCGCAGTGTGCTTTCAAGGCATTCGCTATATATCGACTGAATGCAAGAGATTGGGAACCAGCCATTGCAGGACTAACTCCCGCAAAACGTGGACAACTTTTACATGCGGTGATGAGCGCGATCTGGTCGGGACCACCGAACGGCCTTCGCACTCTGAACGATTTGAAGGCCCTTCCCAAGAGGCGCGTGTTTGTGGAATCGCATGTGAACCGCGTACTGGATGCAAAGATTGAAGCAGGGCTCCGCGAGCGCATGCCGGCACGGTATCTGGCACTCGAGCGTACAAGGTTGGTACGGTTGCTCGATGAATGGTTGGCTTTCGAGTCAACGCGCGCTCCCTTCACGGTCAAGGAAACGGAGACAAAGAAATCCGCGCGTATCGGAGGGTTGACTTTTAGCCTTCGTTTGGATCGTGTAGACGCTTTGCAGGATGATTTGGCATTGATTGTGGATTACAAGAGTGGCGCGATGTCTGCAAAGATGTGGAACCTTCCCCGCCCCGAAGACGTGCAGTTGCCGCTCTACGCCAATTTTGGACTGGCAGCGGACGCGCGAATTGGCGGTTTGGTCTTTGCCAATGTGCGCAGTGGAAGTCCGGAATTTGCAGGCCGCATTAAGGATGCGCGGGCCAACCTGCTTCCCGAATTGGCTGGACGTAGCCAACTTGTGCAAACGCCGCTGTCAGATTCTATGTTGGAGGCATGGCGTCGCAAGATTGAAGATCTGGCAGATGAGTTCCTGCTGGGTCGCTCTATACCGGACCCGCGGCAATATCCGAAAACGTGCGAAGAATGCGGCTTACAAACGCTCTGTAGAATTCAAGAGTTTCCGCCAGCGGCCGAACCCGATGCCGATGGAGGCGACGACGATGAATAACCCCGTTGGCGTACGCGAGTCTCCCGATTACGCCGATAGAAGTCGTGCAATCGATACAACCCGCTCAATATTGGTGCAAGCGCCGGCTGGCTCGGGCAAAACATCACTTCTGACCCAGCGATTTCTCAAGCTACTTGGTGAAGTTGACGAACCAAAACAGATTGTAGCCATCACATTCACCAATGCTGCAGCCACTGAAATGCGCAATCGCATCCTGGATGCACTGCGCGCTCCCGACGGAAATGAGCTAGCTGTTCGCGCACTGCGGCATGCCGAGTCCATGGACTGGCGAATTCTGGAACTACCCGACCAGTTACGCATTCGGACAATTGACTCTTTTTGCCGCGAATTGGCACTCCAGCAACCCCTGTTGACGCAGTTGAGCGGACAACTCAACGTCGATAAAAATCCGGCGGAGCTTTACCGCATCGCTGCACGGCGCACACTTGAACAGATCGGACTCGAAGACAACCCGGTTGCCGCCGCGGTGGAAGAATTACTGCTATGGCGCGACAACAATTGGCAGGAGTGGGAGGCCCTGCTCGCCCAAATGCTTAAACAGCGCGACCGCTGGATGTTGGACTTGGTACTGCGCAGCAACCCCGACTGGAACGAGCTGCGCGAGCGCCTTGAGCAACCGTTCTCCCGCGCAATCATGGAGACTCTGAGCAATCTCCATAAACTGTTGAACACTGTTCACTCGTTGCGCGATGAGTCGTTGGCACTGGCCCGCTTCGCCTGTGAGACACCGGGCAATGATTCGCCCTTGGCACTGGCTCGGTGCATTGAATTGCCATCGCCCCCATTTGAAGACGGTTTGGCAGGCGCCATCGAAAAGTATCAGAGCCTTTCGTCGTTTCTGATTACTGGCAAAGGTACATGGCGATCGGCCAAGGGACTCAAATCCAATCATGGCTTTCCGTCAACGGACGAAGGAAGAGCGGCAAAGGCGCGCTTTGAACGCCTAGTGAATGCGCTGACTGAAGTGACGGGCCTGCAGGCTGGAATTTCTGGAGTGCAGAATTTGCCTCCGCCTCACTACAGCGATGAAGAATGGACAATTGTGCGCTCCTGCTTTGTCCTTCTGCGCCATGCGGCTGCTGAGTTAAAGGTTCTCTTCGCGGAGCGCGGGGTCACCGACTTCACTGAAGTCGCGCATGCGGCAGCTCTTGTGCTCACAAGTCCGGAAGGAATTCAGTCTGAAGCGGCATTGGCGGTTGCCGATGGAGTTCGCCATTTGCTTGTTGATGAGTTTCAGGACACAAGCCGCAGGCAGCATGCACTGCTGCGAAGCCTGGTTGGTGCATGGTCCGATGCCGAAGGCAAATCCTGCTTTCTGGTGGGCGACCCGATGCAATCCATCTACTTCTTTCGCGACGCGGATACGGAACTCTTCGCACGTGTAAAAACGCTCGGTCTGGAACTTGATGGTGGAACGCATTTCCCACTTGAGTTCGTTCCGCTCCGTGCAAATTTCCGTACGCATCCCGTTTTGGTCGAGTGGTCGAATCAGACTTTTGCGGATATTTTCGGTACCATATCGCACGATGGTGTTTCGTTCAACGAGGCAATTGCCGCGCGTGACGGCGATCTGCAAAACAACGCCCGCTTCTCTCTCCATCTGGAATTCGTTCCTACGGTTGGACGGGGATCGAGCCGTGATGAGCAAATCCCGGAAATACGCGAAGCTGCATTGGAAACGCAAATTGAGCAGATTGTAGAATTAGTGCGCGAAAAGCAGCCGGAGTTGGTCAGGACACAACGCGATAGAGCCGAAGGAAGAGATGCAAAATACCGTATTGCTGTTCTCGCGCGAGCCAGAAAATCGCTGGCGCCGATTGCCGAAGCGCTCCGCAAAGCCTCAATTCCCTTTCGTGCGTTGGATACGGAGAACCTGCGTGACCGGCAGGAAGTTCTCGACGCACTGGCGTTGGCGAAGGCTTGGCTGCAACCCTTCAACCGCGTAGCGTGGCTTGGGGTTCTACGCGCGCCCTGGTGCGGATTGTCATTAAAAGACATGCATATCTTAACGAGCGGCGACGATCAGCAGATTCTGGAACGCGCAATACCCGAAATGATCGAAGAACGCGCGGCGATGCTGAGCGCCGATGGAAGACGGCGCGCGGAACACGTGCTGCATTGTTATCGACAGCGTACATTTTCAGGAATCGCGGCGGCGGGAACGTGGCTCGAACAATGCTGGCTTGAACTGGGCGGCGACTTCTGTGTGGACGCTGCAGCAAGGAACAACCTGGAACTGCTGTGGTCGTGCCTTGATGGGCTTCCCAATGGCCTGCAGGACATAGATGGCTCCGCTTTGGATGGGGCGCTTGAGAATCTGATGGCTCAGCCTGATCCGGAAGCGAGCAGCGAAATTGGCGTGCAATTGATGACCATTCATAAGGCAAAAGGCCTGGAATTTGAAGTCGTAATTGTGCCTGAACTGCAGGCAGGCGAAAGCCGGGGAAATCATGAGATGCTCTCCTGGCTGGAACGGGGCCTTACCAAATCAGATGACTCTCATGAGGCGACCGAGTTCCTTGTGGCGCCATTGCCCAGCAGGGGCGCGAAAAGAGGCGGCGCAAAGGCGTGGGTCGATCGGGTTCGGCAGGAACGCGAACAGGAGGAGTCGAAACGGATTCTTTACGTGGCCGCAACCCGCGCCAGAGAAGAGCTGCACTTCTTTGCCAGACCCGCCTTCAAGGACAATGGGCAGGAACTAGAACTGGATGTACCGAAAAACTGCCTGTTGGGCACGGCATGGCCAGCACTTGAAGGCGAGATTCGCGAGCGGTTTGAAGAGTGGAAGGCTGGAGGGGCCGGATTAGAGCTAGAAAACGTTGCAGCCGTAAGCTCGACATCAAAAATCCTGCAGATGCCTCCCAAGGAGCGACCGACGCGAATACGGAGGCTTCCTGATGACTTTGACCTGGCAAAGACGGCACAGCGGCAAAGAGCGCGCGGAGCACGCATCGCAGGAGCGAAGGTGTCCGGCAGCCTGTTTGAGCGGCATGAAGGCGGCCTGATCTCGCGCGCACTGGGAACCGCCATTCATCGCTTGCTGCAGGAGTTAGCGCAACTGCATGCCAACATGGACTGGGCTGACTCGTTACGCGCGCTGGAACGCGTGCGCCCGCGCATTCTGGCACAGATCCGCGGCGCCGGAATCGAGTTGACGATGGCGCAAACACTTGCCCAGAAAGCGATGGAAACGGCTATTTCTGCCGCCAAGGATCCTCAAGGCGAATGGATTCTTGCACCCCATCCCGGCGCGGCCAGTGAGGTAGCTTGGACCGGGCTTCTGGACGGAGACGTGCGAACGGTGCGGGTGGATCGCGCATTTCGCGCGGGAGATGCGCCCCTGGAACCCGGAGATAGCGCATGGTGGATTGTGGACTACAAGTCAGCCCACGAAGAGACAGAAAGGCCCGAGGACCTGTTGCCAAAGCTTCGAGCTCAGTTTGCTCCTCAAATGGCGCTTTATGCGCGTGTCCTGCGGCTGATAGAAGGGGCAGAAACTCCCATACGTGCGGCTTTGTATTATCCGCGCCTGCAGCTGCTGGACTGGTGGAAAGTTGCTGATCAGTGATCAGGGGGCAGGGACTGACCAGGGGACTGGGGAAAGCGCGTAAATTGTGGCCGATTTTGGGGTGTTAGTGGAAGAATTTCTCCTCGTTTGAAGACGTCACGCGGTAAGAGGCGAAATGGCGAGAGTATTGTGGCCGGCGGGTGCGGGTTTGGCGAGAAAGATGTGGCCAAAAGCATCCTGCCAGGTTGCGCCGCAGGGTGTTTTTTGCCCAAATTTGCTCAAATTTAGTGTTGCACGCTGCAGACGCTCGCTGTTCGCTCGCAGGAGGGTTGTGGCAAGGCTTTCGCGCCGACCCTCCGGGACGGCGAGGTAATTGGTGGCCTTATCCCCAGGATTGCGTGCGCTCTGCGCACTCCATCCTGGGCTATTTTCCTGGCGACCCTCCGGGACGCCGTGCATCCCATGGTGCCATTGGATGGCATTGCACGCAGCAGACGCTCGGCACCTGCGGTACTGCGGACCATTTCATGGAGCGGACGCTCGGGGTTCGCTCGCAGGAGAGCTGTGGTTTTGATCCATCTCGACATTTTATAACCTATAGGTTATAGTGATAGATATGCAGCGCGCTTTTTTGCCATTTGATGAAGGCACCATCCAAAAGGAATTGGACGAGCTGCCCTCAAAAGATGCCGCGAAACTTGTTGCGCTGATGAATCACTACGAGCAATGCGGTTTTGGAAACCCCTCTCCGGCCCAGGTGGATGACTATGGCGATGGGATTTATCGACTGCGGCACATCAAGCCTGCCTATCAAGGAAGGCTGCTGTTTTTCGCTTCGATTCGCTCGTCGGGCTTTGAGCAGTTGGTGATGCTGGTGGTTTACAAAAAACAGGGGCAAAAAGTTCCTCAGCATATTGTGGAAACCGCAAGAAAGCGAAAGAAACAGTGGGAAGAGAGAAGGAGGAAGGCATGACCTGGATTCAACAATACGCTGAGAAACGCTCCGCGAAGGATTCCAAATTCAAGGCCAGCTATGATGAAGAGCAGGCCATCCTTGGGCTCGTTCGCGCGCGTCAAAAGGCAAACCTGACGCAACAGAACCTTGCCAAAGCGCTCAAAGTTTCTCAACCCTACATTGCTCAGATTGAACGCGGCAGCAAGCCGATTAGCCTGTCTTTTATGGTGCGCTACGCCAATGCGGTTGGGGCGAGTGTGCGGATTGCTACGCGCAGGCAGGCTGTGAATTCAAAATAGCGGGTAAGGCATTGATTGGAGCCGCCTCAGGCGCGGCAGACACTCGCAGGAAAGTTGTGGGGACTAACGGTCAAGAACTAACGATTAACCGAGCAACCTGGTCAAGATCGATGCTCTTGGTTCTTTCCAGCATCCAGTCGGATTTCCTTCCGAATGCCGCAAACCAGCAAATCGGCTCTCCTGGTCCAAGGATGTAGACCATCATGCTTCCTCGCCCATTCTTCAGGGTGTTACCGCTAAACCAGACAAATACGGCTGACCGAACAAAGTCCTGGACGCGTCTATTCAGGTTGGATTGGCTCCGTTGTCGAGATTCCTTATGTGGCAGCTTTGGCAGCGGGACCTCAAGGTACCCTTCGCTGGAATGCTGGAAGGACCACTGGCTCACCACTCTGTCCGGAGCAAACGGTGGGAAGGTAAGCTTGTCCCTCCAAAACTGCTCTTTGACGGACGCGAACCGGTCCATAAACGAAGATTTCCAATCTACTGGAAACGGAGAAGCAATTCTGCCACTCCCGGAGTAGCGAAGCCATTTGTGATCAAACCAATTATCGATCTGAATCACCCAGAGCTGCTCCGGGGCTTGCTGCATGAGGAGAGCATTTAGCAGCCCGTTGACTAATCGAACGAAATCATTGTCGTCTGTTAGTCCGGCAGGGATTGAGATTGCCATTCTAACGATTATCCCTCAATCAATAGTGCTCTGGGAGCAAGTGCAAAAGCGGAGTTCGGCAGGGTTGAGAGATTGCGATTCCCACCCTTCGCTTTGCGAAGGATGGAGCACCCCGGCTTAGTGGTTAGGAAGGAGTTTGAAAAGCCAAGGGTGTGCCACCCGCCACCCACATTGGTGGTTGGGGAAGAGTTTTAACGACGAAGGGTGTGTCACCCGCCTAGGCGGTTGTTGGCGGAACGGCGTGTTTGCGGGAGTTGTTCATGCTGCCGGCGTGGCGCACATCGGCACCCTGGACCCAGAAGATCACGTCTTCGGCGATATTTGTCGCGTGATCAGCCACACGCTCCAGGCTGCGACTGATCATCAGCGCATTCAACGCCTGAGGTGCATTGTGACACTGCTCTTCCATCACCTGCGTGAGGGCCTTATAGGCCGCGCGGTTCATGGCATCCACGGCGTCGTCCATGGTGAGCACACTACGCGCAACCTCCGCATCGCCTTCAATGAAGGACTGAAGGCTCTTCCGAACCATTTCAGCGGCCATTGAAGCCATACGCGGGATATCCACAGGAAGCTCGACGGCTGCCATCTGCTCCATGCTACGCACACGGTCACTGATGCTCTTGGCGGCATCGCCAACACGTTCCAAATCAGCGTTGATCTTGATGACACTGAGGATGAAGCGTAAATCGACGGCCATCGGCTGTTCCATGGCGAGCAGATCCAGTGCGGCCTGATCGATGTCCCTCTCCAGCCGATTGATGGCGTTCTCGCTACGGCTAACGAGGTCGCAAATAGACAGGTCGCGCACGCGATAAGCTTCAATCGCACGCTGAATGGCCTGCTCAGCAAGGCCAGCCATCACGAGTAGATTTTCCTTCAGCTCGTCGAGGCTTTGTTGGAAACGAATGCGTGTCATCCGAACCTGCCCGTTATGTAATCTTCCGTCCGCTTGTCACTTGGATTGGTGAAGATCTTGTGTGTTGCATCAAACTCGACCATGCGGCCGTTCAGGAAGAAACCGGTCTTTTCCGCGACGCGCGCCGCCTGCTGCATGTTGTGGGTCACAATCACGATAGTGTACTGCGACTTGAGCTGAAAGATAAGGTCTTCGATCTTCGAAGTGGAAACTGGATCAAGCGCGGAGGCGGGCTCGTCCATGAGCAGTACCTCCGGGTCAACCGCGAGAGCTCGCGCGATGCAAAGGCGCTGCTGCTGGCCGCCAGAGAGACTGGCGCCCGACTTCTTCTTCAGATCGTCTTTGACCTCATCCCATAAGGCTGAGTTGCGCAGGGATTTCTCGACAATCTCATCGAGAATGCGGCGGTTGGAGTAGCCGTTCAGCTTCAGCCCGGAGGCCACATTGTCGTAAATGGACATGGTGGGGAAAGGATTAGGCCTCTGGAAAACCATGCCAACCCGGCGACGAATCTCCACGGGCTTGGCGTCTGCATAGATATCGAGTTCGCCAATGCGGACCGATCCGGTAACCCTGGCAATGGGATTGGTTTCGTGCATGCGGTTGAGGCAGCGCACAAAGGTGCTCTTGCCGCAGCCAGAAGGACCGATGAGCGCCGTGGCATGATTTGCCGGAATGTTCAGGTTGATGTCCTGGAGCGTATGGTTCGAGCCGTACCACGCATTCAGGTTGGAAACTTCTATCCCAACACCCACGTTAGCTTGCCCCTTTCAGAACGCCGCGGCTGGTGACAAAGCGCACCAGCGAAACGGCCAAAACGATCAGCACAATCAACACCAGTGAACCGGCCCAGGCTAGCCTGTGCCAGTCGTCGTAGGGAGACAGTGCGTAGACATAAATCTGCAACGGCAATGCCGCAATTGGCTGATTGATGTTCGTACTCCAGAACTGATTGCCAAGGGCAGTGAAGATCAATGGCGCGGTTTCACCGGCGACGCGCGCAAAGGCCAGCATGCAGCCGGTGATCACTCCCGGACTCGCGGTCTTAAGGGTGATGGAAAGTACAGAGCGCCAGTTCGGCAGCCCAAGCCCCAACGCGGCTTCCCGCACAGCATGGGGCACCATGAGCAGCATTTCTTCAGTGGTGCGGCAGACGGTTGGAATCATCATGATGGCCAGTGCAACTCCGCCTGAGAGCGCGGAGAAATGCTTCTGCCGGCTCACGATCAATGCATAGGCGGCGAGGCCCATCACGATGGAGGGCACACCGTTCAGCACGTCCGCTGTGAAGCGAACTGCGTTGGCAAGTTTTGTCTTCCGGCCAAACTCGGCCAGGTAGATACCTGCCCCAATTCCGATGGGAACGCCAATGACGCTGGCGATTGCGAGGAGAATTCCGGATCCGACAATGGCATTTGCCATGCCTCCGCCCGTTTCGCCGACAGGCTTTGGCATTTGTGTAAAGAACGCCCAGTTCAGCGAACTCGCGCCTTTGAGAATCAGATAAACAAAGATGGCAATAAGCGGCGCGACAACCAGCAAAGTGGCCAGAATTGCGAGCGCGGTGACCAAATGATCCGTCAGCCCTCTGACTTTCGCTCTGAGTTTGAATTCCTGTGCGGGCACGCCTGTCTCCTTAATGCACCTGTGAAGGTGTGCCCCTCGTGACAGCCCACATGAGCAGGCGCGCGAGTGCATTGACAATGATTGTGACCACGAACAAGGCGAGGCCGATTTCGGTGAGAGCGCTCAGGTGCATGTCACCAATGGCTTCCGCATATTCGTTTGCGATTACCGCTGCCATAGCGCTGCCATTGGAGAGCAATGACCGGTGAATTTCGGGTGTGTTTCCGATGACCATGGCCACCGCCATGGTCTCGCCGAGCGCACGACCCAGATCCCAGAATGATGGCGCCCACAATGCCGATGCGCGCGTTGCGCAGCACGCCAGTGCGAATCATTTCCCAGCGGGTGGCGCCGAGCGCCAGGACGGCTTCACGTTGAGAGTGTGGAACCGCAGTCATCACCTCACGCGTCAGCGAGGAAATGATGGGCAGAATCATGACGGCAAGGATTACCGCCGAGGTGACGTAACCCAGACCAGTCGGGTTATTGTCCACAAAAAGACCTGTCCATCCCAGCAGACCGGAAAGAATGGGATTGACGTGCGCCCGCATGATGGGCACGAGTACAAACACGGCCCACAAACCATAGATAACGCTTGGAATGGCCGCCAGAAGCTCAGACATGAAGGCCAGAGGACCACGCAATTTGCGCGGGCACATCTCGGTGAGAAAAATTGCCAATCCAATTGCCAGCGGAACGGAGATGAGCAAAGCGAGGAAGGATGACACCAGCGTGCCGTACACAAACGGCAAAGCGCTGAATTGCTCATTGATTGGGTCCCAGTAATTGGGCAGATGTGTAATTGGGTCAATCGGAATCTGATAAAAGAATTTGAGCCCGAACGCATGCCAGGACAATTGCGATCGAACAATGAGCTGCCATCCAATAAGAAAGACGATGAAGAAGATGCTGAGCGCGCAGAGCGTCATGAGCCACTGGAAACCGCGATCAGCCAGGGCGGAATTGCCGAGCGAAAGCAGGTACTTTCGCACCTCGGAGACTTCCGTGACGGGCGCCGGAACCGAAGCTGCCTCCGGTTCGCGTGTAGAGAGCTGTTGAGAGATCCGAATCTCGGGCACGTGGACACTCACCTTGCACAGGCTACCGGGGAAATGTGAACGTGAGGTTACAGCACTGCGAAATCAGATGCATACGCTTCTATTTTTGGGGTTTTTCAGCGAGAGCATTGTGGCCGAAAGTGGCCCGGGACCGGAGACCCTGCAGGAAATGACAGAATTGCCACCTTTTGTGCCGGGATTAGCGCTAATTTTGAGGCAAATTCGAAATATATTCCCCATTGGATTGATGATCTTTTATGCTTTTTAGCTGAAATTAGAAAAGGTCACAATAATGCGCACATTTCTTTCCGTTGCCTTTGCCGTTTGCCTTACGTCTGTGATTGCTGCCCAAACCCTGAAAGTGGACCCTCCGAATCGCGCATGGCATGCCGACTGGGTCACGCACCCGACTGCTCCGTTGCGTGAGCCGCTGATGCTCCATTTCCGGCGGGAGCTCAACCTGAGCGCGGCACCGGCATCGTACGTGGTGCGCGTCAGCGCTGACAACCGGTTTGTGCTGTATGTAAACGGGAAGCGGGTGGGGGATGGCCCTGCGCGCGGGGACCTGACGCACTGGCGGTATGAGACGTTCGATCTGGCTCCGTATCTTAAGCCGGGAGACAATCGGATATCTGCGACGGTGTGGAACTTTGGCATATTGAGCGCGATTGCGCAGTTCAGCGACCGGACGGCGTTTTTGCTGGAAAGCGATGCCGAAGGCGCAGACGGGATTTCGACGCCCAAGGACTGGATGGTGGAGGAGGATCCAGGACAGGGTCCACTGCCGCGCAGCACGGTGACGATGAAGGAGTACATGGCGTCAGGCCCGGGCGAGGTACGCGACGCCGCGAAGTATGACTGGAACTGGGATGCGGCGAAGGTCGAGGGTGGAAACTGGGTTCCGGTTGCGTCCCCCATGCGGGACAGTATTTTCGGCGGCGCGAATCACGCGCACTCGGCTGGTGCGGTGGGGGACAATCCGTGGGGTTTGGTGCCGGATACGCTACCGCACATGACGTACATCGCGAAGAGCCCCGGAGAAGTGGTGCGCGTGCTACCGGCAAAGGATGGCTCGGAAGGGCTTGCGAAGTTTCCGCAAGCAGCGGTTACGATTCCGGCTCATGAGCATGTGCATCTGATGCTGGACCGTAAGACGCTGCTTACGGCATATCCCAATCTGACTGTTTCCGGCGGAAAGGGCGCGAGCATCTGGTTCACCTACTCCGAGGCGCTTTATGACAACAAGGAACACAAGGGCGACCGCGACGCGCTGAGCTACACGGATGCAGACGGGAAGGAACAGCCGCGCGTGGCGCGGGGAATCCGCGATGAGTTTCTACCCGATGGTGGCGACAACCGCACCTTTGAACCGCTGTGGTGGCGGACGTGGCGCTATCTTGATCTCGATATCACAACGGGTTCGGAGCCTTTGAAGCTTGATTCGCTCAAGGCGGAATTCTCTGCGTACCCGTTTAAGGTGCAGGCGGAGTTTTCATCGAGCAGCCCTGCCTCGGATCCGAACCTTTCGGCGGATTTGAGCAAAATATGGGATGTTTCGTGGCGGACGGCGCAGATGGACGCGCACGAGACCTACATGGACACGCCGTATTACGAGCAATTGCAGTACGTCGGCGACACTCGGATACAGGCGTTGATTTCATATGCGGTGACCGGGGATGACAGACTCCCCTTGCAAGCGTTACATGCGTTTGATGAGTCGCGCATTCCTGAAGGAATCACGCGCAGCCGCTATCCGAGTTCCCTGCCCCAGAACATTCCCACGTTTTCACTGCTCTACATCGGCATGCTGCACGATTACTGGATGTACCGGCCGAATCCAGAGCCGGTGAAACAGTTGCTGCCGGGAACGCGCGGCATTCTCCACTGGTTCAACGGCTACGAACAGCCTGATGGTCTGTTGCACGAGGTTCCGTGGTGGAGCTTTATCGACTGGGTGCTCAAGGGCGAGATTCCGACCTATTCGAAGAGCGGCGAGTCATGCATGACGACGCTTGAATATCTGGGCGCGCTGGACGATGCCTCACAGATGGAGAAGGCGTTGGGCGACCCGATGCTGGCGGATCGATATTCCAAGCGGGCGGCGCATGTGCGCCAAGGTATCTATTCGGGTTGCTGGAATGCGAGTCGCGGTTTGCTTGCCGACAATCCCGACCAAAAAGTTTACAGCCAACAGGCGAACGTACTGGCGGTGCTGTATGACGTGATTCCGAAAGCGGAGCAGAAGGCGGTAATGCAAAAGGTGTTCTCCATTCAGCCCGGAGAAACGCCGGACGGCGTCATGTCCGCTTCCTACTACTTCCGTTTCTATTTCGCGCGAGCGCTGGCGCACGCGGGAATGGGCGATGACTATCTGGCTTCTCTCAAGCCGTGGCGTGATCTGCTGAAGTTGCACTTCAGCACCTGGCCAGAGCAGCCGGGCGATACGCGCTCAGATTCGCACGCCTGGTCGGCGCATCCAATCTACGATCTGTTGACCCTGGTGGCCGGTATTGAGCCCGGATCGCCGGGATTTGCAACCGTTCGCATTGCGCCGCACCTTGGCTCGCTGCCATCGCTTAAGGCAAGCTTTCCTCACCCGCAAGGGATGATTGACGTGTCCTACGAGCGCAGGGGGAACGGACTCGAAGCCAACATCGTACTTCCGGGTACGCTTACTGGCACCTTCGAATGGAAGGGCAAGGTGGAGCCACTTAAGCCCGGAACGAACCATTTCAACCTGCAATAGACCTCAAGCGGGCCAGAAATCAGTGAAAAAAACGAGAAGGGGTAGACCCGTAAGCTGTTCCCATACAAAGGGAAAACGTGTTACAACTCCACCATGGCAAAGGGCAACAGTTCTGAACCGTCAGGTCGCGTAAATCTGCGCATGCTCGCAGAGCACCTTGAACTGTCCCAAACTACCGTTTCCCTGGTTTTAAATAACTCACCCTCGGCTCGCTCCATTCCTGAGGAAACCCGGAAGCGTGTCGTCGCGGCCGCGACGAAGTTGAATTATCGACCGAACTACTTTGCGCGCTCACTTCGGCAAAGCCGCTCCATGAGCGTGGGCGTTCTTGCGCCGGACCTGAGCGAAGGTTATTTCACGCGGGTTATGAGCGGCGTTGTGGAGGAACTATCCCGCGCGCACTATTTCTATTTCACCGCGTGCCACGACTGGAAACGCGAACTAATCGAGCAGTATCCGCGCATGCTTGTGGAGCGCGCGGTGGATGGTTTTCTGCTTTTGAATACATCGGCCGACAGCATTGACGTCCCGGTACCGGTGGTTGCGATTTCAGCCCACGGCAAGGCGAAGAACGTGACCAACATCGTGCTCGACCATCAGAGCGCCGTGCAGCAGGCATTAGCGCATCTGTTCGAGCTCGGCCACCGGCGCATTGCCTTCATGCGCGGCCCCCGCGCGATTCCCGACTCAGAATATCGCTGGGAGAGCATCCAGAAGGTTTCGAAAGAGATAGGCCTGCGCATCGAGCCAAGCAATGTAATTCGCATTGACGAGGCTGGATGGTCCATGAAGGCGGGCTATCACCCAATGGCGCCCGAAATCGGCTACAACTCCATGAAGGCTTTGCTGGACAAAGCGAAGGGGTTCACGGCCGTCTTCTGTTTTAACGATATTGCCGCAATCGGCGCCATTCGAGCACTTAAAGATGCAGGCATGTCCGTGCCGGGAGATGTCTCAGTGGTTGGCTTCGACGATATTCTTTCGGCTGCATACGCCACACCATCGCTGACCACGGTGCGCCAGCCACTCACGGAGATGGGCAAGCAAGGCGCAAAAGTGTTGCTTGAGCGTATTGCCAACAGGGAGAAGGAATTCGCGGCCGAGGTTATTGTTCAGCCTACGCTTGTTATCCGCGAATCGACGGGACCTGCTCGCGCCTGATCGCGTACTTCACGCTATCCACACAGTGCTTCAAGCCAGCGACTAATGTAAATCTGCGCGTGCGCCTCACCGCAGTAATGGCGGGCTCCGCGTGCGTCCGCTGCCTCTTTCGTCCACTTATAGACGGTTAATTGCGCATCATTGCAGTTGATGACGATCCAGCGTATGGGCTTCTCATCTTCAAGACCGCAGATTTCACATCGATATATCGTATCGATTGCCACGTGGCCTCCGGTTCAACTCTTCAAATCACGGGAAACGTCTGCTACTCCAGAATCTGCAAATTCAAGGGTCGTTCGAGCAGGCAATCCATCGTAGCAATACTTGCGAGCGCCCGCTCAAGCGCAGATGACCTGCACGGCTCTACGGTAACCACAAACGGAAGCGCGTCGGACGGGAAGCCGGGCTTTTGCACGATGGCTCGAATGTTGATCTTTTCCCGCGCCAGGGCGCTGGTAATTTCAGCGACAATTCCAGGACGATCGTTTACCAGGAAGCGAATGTAATGCGGCACCTCAAACTCCACGCCAATCCTGGCGGGAGTTGAAGGAATCTCAACCCGGCGTGAGCCGTGCGCAAGAGCCAGCAAGTCACTGACGACCGCGACTGCCGTGGGATGTCCTCCGGCACCATGGCCGGAGAAGACGACGTCGCCCCCGTAGCGTCCGTTGAGAATGACCATATTTTCGGTACCGCGCGACCAGGCAAGCGGCGAATTGTGGTCTACCAGCATGGGGCCCACTGTGGCAGCCACTTCCCCCTTCTTGTCCTCCGCGCGAGCAACCTGGCGAATGGTGCATCCCAGATCGCGTGCGTAGCTAAAGTCCATTGCTGACACTGAGGTGATCGGCTGGGGGACGATTTCGTCGGGATCGACGACAACCCTCAACGCAAGGCGCATCAGAATGGAAAGCTTAGCACGCGCATCGAATCCACCGACGTCTTCCGTTGGGTCCGCTTCCGCATAACCCTTGTCCTGAGCTTCTTTCAGAATTGCGGCATAATCCGCGCCTTCCTCCATACGGCTGAGAATAAAGTTGCAGGTACCGTTGAGGATGCCTTCGATGCGGCGAATCTGATCACCGGCAAGGCCCTGTTCAAGACCGGGAATGACGGGAATGCCGCCCGCGACGGCGGCGCCGTACTTGAGATGGCCACCTTTGGCCGCGGCCAAACGTTCGAGCTCAACTCCGTGATAGGCGATGAGCTTCTTGTTCGCCGTGACGACACTTTTGCCCGCTTCAAGCGCGCGCCGGACCCAGGTTCCCGCCGGATCAAGGCCGCCGGCGAGTTCTACGATCACATCCACATCGGACGCGATTACCGCCTCTGCGTCTTCACTCCAGACGATATCGGCAGGCGCCCAGTGAGCGCGTTTGCGGGCCACATTGCGATTGAAAACGTGCGTCCAGCGGAGACCTTCCGGTTGCGAGTCCACCAGAATTCGAGCTACCGAACTTCCCACGGTTCCAAAGCCAAAGAGCGCAATACGCAAGGGTTGCTTCGAGGATGCGGGGCTGCCGGATGATGCGGGATTTGAATCGTTCAAAGGCATTGGCGTGGTTCAAGTACTCTTCTTTTCAGGCAATGCTTTGATGATACCTGACGGGCATCTCATCCCACTTTCCGGTTGAACGAAAGACACCTGGGTGTAGCATCTATTTCAGATGCGGCGCAGCTTCTCCATTCTTTTTGCGTTGCTTTTCAGCCTGATGCCGGTGGCCCCGGCCATGCAAAGCAACCCCGATGCGGGTCTGCCGGCTTGTTGTCGCCGGGATGGCGCACATCACTGTGCGATGTCCGACATGGCAATCGCACGTCTGATGGCGGTGCTTTCCAAGTCTCCCCAGTTCAGTGCTCCAGCCCATTGCCCGTTCTATCCAAGAAACGGACAGGCAACGCTGCAACAAACACTGGCGATAACGCCCGACGCAACTCTCGAGCACTCGTTTCTGCAATCCCTGCCGGTTGCCGCGTCGTATCGTTCCTACCCGTCGAGTGGAGTTCTTCATCTCCTCTCTGGGCGCGGACCTCCTAAATCCTTCACTGTTTGAAATTCCTGCTGAGATTTGCCAGATATCGCACGCGCACGTGCGTCATCAGAGTGCGCTGCATTCCTCGTTTACGAACGCGGACATCACACCAATTCTCAGCCCGGTGAGTTTTCGCCGCTCAACGCGCCATGCGTACGCGCAGATTGAGTGGTCGCACCATTCTGGATAAATGGGAGCCCAGTTTCATGCGTTTTCTTTGGACCGCAGTCATTCTTTGCCTTCTTACATCCCTGCCATGCAGCGCATCTGTATTCGCCAGACTGCATGGCGTCGTCCACGACCCGCAACACCGACCCATTTCCGGGGCCAACGTTACGCTGAAGGCCGCCAGCTCAGAATTCGAAGTACATGCAGCGAGCAATGCATTGGGTGAATTCGCGCTGCCTCCGGCGCCGATTGGTTTGTACACGCTGACGGTTGAAGCTTCGGGATTCAGTTCGTTCACAGAAACTTTGACTCTTACGGCAGCAACAAATCCATTGATTCACATTCCACTCTCGGTTGCATCAGCGCGGCAAACCGTAACCGTGGAGGCGGAGACCACCTCAGGCTTGAGCGTGGATTCTGTGACGCCGACAACGATGGTGACGCGCGAACAGATTGACGAAACGCCGGGGGCAAGCCGAACACTGGGCATGGCGATGATCACCGACTACGTACCTGGCGCATACATGAGCCACGACATGCTGCATATGCGCGGCGGACACCAGACGAGCTGGCTGATTGACGGTGTGTCGATTCCGAATACGAAGATTGCGTCGAATGTGGGTCCGCAGATCGATCCGAAGGATATTGACACGTTGGAGACTGAGCGCGGCAGCTACGCAGCAGATATTGGTGACCGCACTTACGGCGTGTTCAATGTGCTGCCACGCAACGGATTCGAGCGTGATCGCGAAGGAGAGTTTCGACTCTCCGGTGGGAATCTGGGCACGGGTGAAGCGCAGCTTTCATTTGGCAATCATTCGGCCAGGACCGCCTGGTACGCGAGTGGGACCGGTTCGCGCTCAAACTATGGCCTTGAGACGCCGGTGCCTGGGATTGTGCACGATGCGACGAACTCGGAAAGCGGATTTATTTCGGTGATTCGGAATCAGACTGCGCGCGACCAACTGCGGCTGGATGGGCAATACAGGCAGGACTATTTTCAGATTCCATACGATCCGGATCCGAACGACTGGGAACAGACGGCGGACTACTACAACTCGTATGGATTACGCGATGGGCAGACCGAACGCGACGGCTTTGCGATTTTGAATTGGGTGAGGACGCTGTCGCCGGGAGCGCTGTTCCAGATTGCGCCGTTTGTGCATTTCAATCAGGCCCTATATGACTCGCGGCCGTCGGATTATCCGGTGGCCACCACGTGGCATCAAACGACGAATTATGCCGGCCTGCAGGCGGATGTCCAGGCCACGGCAGGATCGCATCACTTTTCCGGCGGACTCTATTCGTTCTTCCAAACTGAGAATGACCTGTTTGGACTGGTGGTGAATGACGCAAGCTACTCGCAAAACTCCGTGCCCAACACCAGTTCCAATGAAAATGCGGGGCTGGTTGAGTTTCACTTTGGGGATCACTGGCAGGTAAATCGCTACATTGCTCTGCTGGGTGGCATGCGGATTTCGAACTATCACGGTGGTCTGGAGGAGACGGCAGCCTATCCCCGTATTGGTGCAACCGTGCGTGTGCCAAAACTGAACTGGGTGTTCCGCGGCTTCTACGGACATTTCTTTCAGCCCGCGCCATTGCAGACCGTCTCAAGCGGCTTTCTGAACTACGTGAACAGCCAGCCGGATGAAAACACATTCGTGCCGCTTCCCTCGGAACGCGATGAAGAGCATCAATTCGGGGTGCAGATTCCATGGAAGGGCTGGGTGGCGGATATCGACACGTTTCGCACTCGGATTAACAATTTCCTCGATCACTCGAATGTGGGCGAATCGAACATCTACTTTCCGATTGCCGTGGATGGCGCGCTCGTGCGCGGATGGGAGCTTGCATTACGCTCCCCTCAATTGGCACGCATGGGGCAATTTCATCTGGCGTATTCGAACCAGATTGCGGAACAGCGAGGGGCAATCATTGGCGGCTTTACCTGCAGCGATGTGAACAGCAACGCATGCAACGATGGTTTTGACTATGAACCCGTTGATCACGACCAACGCAATACGCTCAACGTCGGCTTCACGGCGAATCTGATGCGGCAGACGTGGTTCTCAACCAATGTCTACTATGGCTCGGGATTCGCGAATGGACTTGCAGGTTCCGGCCTTGGTCCATATCAGGGCGACTACTTGCCAGTGCACACAACTTTCGATGTTTCTGCCGGACACAGTTTTGGCGAGAACTGGAAGGCTTCAGTCAACTTGCTCAATGTGACCAATCATCGTGTACTGATCGACAATTCTGTCACCGTTGGCGGCTTCCACTGGAACGATCCGCGCATGATTTCCGGTGAGCTGCGCTATCGCTTTCACTTTTGAGTTCGCTCTAAGAGGGCGGTCCAGGGTCGCCCTCTTTTCATCTTCGCTTGCGCAACCGCGCCCTGCATGTTCTTGACAAGGCTATGCACAGAGGCTTAGGCTTCGCACGTCGAGTGGAATCGTTACCACACAGTATTTAACGAAAGAAGTGGGACTCTGCGCAGTTTGGATTCCAAGTCTTTCAGCAACCTTCTCCAAGGGACCTCGATCACACTCAACTTCAACACTTACAGGGGAATCTATGCGACGCTGTCATGCCCTACTCGCCTCACTTGCTCTGCTTTTGCCTGCCTTCTCTGGAATTGCCAAGGCGCAGTCTGCGCAGAAGCCTGATCTGTCAAAGCAGCCCACGCTCTATGTGGTTGGATATGCGCACCTCGACACTGAGTGGCGCTGGGAATATCCGCAGGTCATCGATGAGTACATCAAGAACACGATGGAGGACAACTTCGCACTGTTTCAGAAGTATCCCCACTACATCTTTAATTTCTCCGGCGCCAACCGGTATCGGTTCATGAAGGAGTATTATCCGGCGGACTTCGCCAAGGTGAAGCATTATGTGCAGACCGGCCAGTGGTTCCCGGCAGGCTCATCCATGGAAGAGGGCGATGTAAACGCGCCCAGCCCCGAGGCGATCATTCGACAGGTTCTCTACGGCAACAAGTGGTTCGACAAGGAGTTCGGAAAACATAGCGAGGAATTCATGCTGCCGGATTGCTTTGGCTTCCCTGCCTCGCTGCCGACGGTTCTCGCTCACGCGGGAGTGAAGGGTTTCTCGACTCAGAAACTGACATGGGGCTCGTCCGTCGACCAGGGCGGATGGGACTATCCGGAGAAAACGCCCGAAGGCACGCCATTCAATGTGGGTGTATGGGTTGGTGTGGACGGCGAAAGCGTGCTGGCCGGCGTTAATCCCGGCAGCTACTCAGGCGGCATTTATACCGACCTGAGCAAACCGCTTCCGCCCATGGAGGCGGATGCTGCCCTGACCGAAGCTGAGAATAAGATGCATGCGCTGGAGCCCAAGCTTCGTGAGGCATTCATGAACGGCGAGGTTCTGGATCAAGCCGACATGAAACAGTTCGAGGAACTGCGCAACGAAATTGACGGCTTGAAAAAGGCACGGCAACAAGAGGAACAAGATCGCTTCCAGGGCGATTGGGCCGCGCGCGTCGAGAACAACGGCAAGGTCACCGGCGTCTACACCGATTACCACTACTTTGGAACTGGTGATATTGGCGGCTCGCCGGACGAAGAGTCAGTGAAGCGTTTGGAAGCAATCGTGACCAAGGGCAAGGTGGATATGCCTCCGCCGGGATACATCCAATTCGGTCGCCGCGCAAAAACCACGTTCCCTGAAGTCTCCGTGGGCGACGGGCCGGTGAATGTGATTTCAGCAACTGCAGACCAGATGTTCAAGGACATCACTCCCGCGGAAGAGGCCAAGCTGCCGGAGTTCACAGGCGAAATGGAGCTGACGAATCACTCTGCAGGTTCGCTCACCTCGCAGGCCTACCAGAAACGCTGGCTGCGCAAAGAAGAGCTGCTAGCCGACGCTGCAGAAAAGACCTCGGTTGCAGCCCAGTGGCTGGGCGCGCGCACTTATCCCATCAATCGACTCAATGATGCATGGACGCTGGTAATGGGCGGGCACTTTCACGATTTGGCTGCAGGCACGGCAACGCCGAAGTCGTATGAGTTCGCCTGGAATGACGACGTAATCGCAATGAATCAGTTTGCCGATGTATTTCACGATGCATCGCAGGCCGTGTCGTCCGCGTTGAATACGGAGACAGCCGGGATTCCGATTGTGGTTTATAACCCACTGAACATAGCCCGCGAAGACGTGGTGGAAGCCAAGGTCAAATTTCCGGGCACCGATCCCTCTGCGGTGACAGTGACGGGCCCTGACGGGCATGCGATGCCTGCGCAGATCTCAGATGGCAAAGTCATCTTTGTCGCGAAGGTGCCTTCCGTTGGCTTCGCCGTCTATAGCGTACGCGCAGCAAGCAAGGACGAGGCCTCCACTCTGAAGGTGACCGATCGCTCTCTCGAAAATGCGGACTATCGCGTGACCTTGAACAACGATGGCGACATCGCAAGCATCTTTGACAAGAAGCTTGGCAAGGAGCTGCTCTCCGCCCCGATGCGTCTCGCCATCTCCTACGACAACCCGGAAGAGTGGCCGGCATGGAACATGGATTGGGACCAGGAACAGGCTCCGCCAAAGGCCTATGTGAGCGGTCCTGCGACATTCAAGATCGTGGAGAATGGGCCGGCCCGCGTTGCAGTTCAGATATCGCGCGAAACTGACGGTTCGAAGTTTGTTCAGACGGTTATGCTTTCAGCGGGCGACGCCGGCAAGCGCGTTGAAATTGGCAATGTTGTCGACTGGAATACGCGCGAGTCGAATCTGAAGGCGGTCTTCCCGCTTTCAGCCGAGAATCGGATGGCAACTTACAATCTTGGACTTGGCACAATTGAACGCCCGAATGCACGGCCAAAGAAGTTTGAAGTGCTGGCACATCAATGGATCGACCTGACGGACGAAAGCGGCGCCTGGGGTACAACGATTCTCACCGACTGCAAGAACGGGTCGGACAAGCCCAACGACAACACCATTCGACTCACTCTGATCCGCACACCTGGTGTTCGTGGTGGATATCACGATCAGGCAACCCAGGACCTTGGCCATCATGAATTTGTATATGGCCTGGCCGGTCACGCCGATAGCTGGAAGGATGGAGGCACCGACTGGCAAGGACTACGGCTGAATGATCCGCTCGTTGCCTTCCAGACCGACAAGCATGCAGGCGCTCTTGGCCATGAGTTCTCTCTGGTGAAGATTAACAATCCGCGCATCCGCATTATGGCACTGAAGCGCGCAGAAGACAGCGACAACATTGTGCTCCGCATGGTTGAGATGGACGGAAAGCCGGAGAAGGATGTTCGGATCTCTTTTGCTGCTCCCATTGAGTCCGCTCGCGAAGTCAACGGACAGGAAGAGCCTGTTGGCCCCGCGAAGGTGAGCAACGGAGAACTTCTCACATCCTTCACTTCCTACCAGCCGCGCACCTTTGAACTGAAGCTCGCAACAGCGAAGGTTCATGTGGCGCCGGTACAATCTGAACCGGTAGAGCTGCATTACGACCTTGCTACAGCGACTAACAGCGGTGCCCAGGAGTCGGCGGGTATCGACGGCAAGGGCAACGCGCTTCCGGCAGAGATGCTACCGAATTCAATCCACTTCAACGGAGTGAACTTCAAACTGGCTGCGGCTAAGACCGGTAATGCGAATGCGGTTATCGCCAAAGGACAGACCATTCAACTGCCCGCCGGCCATTACAACCGTGTCTACATTCTGGCCACGGCGGTGGACGGCGACCAGAATGCAACCTTCAAAGTGGGGAATGAAGAACACGCATTACACATTGAAGACTGGGGCGGCTTCATTGGACAGTGGGACGACCGTACCTGGCAGTCGAAGGAAGAAACCATCCCGGCACGCAACGGACGTCCGGCGCGCAAGGAGACTGACGACTACGCCGAGATGACCGGCATTCGCCCCGGCTACATCAAGCGTGCTTCGCTGGCCTGGTACAGCGATCATCACCACGATGCTTCAGGCAAGAATGTGGCGTACGCATATTCCTACCTGTTCGGCTATTCAGTGGACATGCCTGCGGGCGCGAAGACGCTCACTCTCCCAAATAACGACAAGGTGCGTGTTCTGGCGATTTCGGTAGCGGAAGAAAATCCGCAGACTACACCGGCGCAGCCGCTCTATGACACGCTGGGGCGCAACGAGCCCGGACCAGTAATGCAACCGTAGCGTTCATGTTTCCTTTAAGAAGCAAAACACCCGCGGCCAAAAGCCGCGGGTATTTTTGTGTGGTGAACGCCCACGCAGTGGCCTAAGAAGTTGGAAGCACGGTTTCACACCTTTGCTGCGAGAACCAATCGGAGGTCAGAAATATTTACTTGGTGGGCAGTGAGGGACTCGAACCCCCGACATCCTGCTTGTAAGGCAGGCGCTCTAACCAACTGAGCTAACCGCCCACGTGAGGTGGGAGGCCCTGATGGGCCTTTCTGATGATACCAGCGAGCGGGGTTTTGCGCAGAGACGCGCGGAAACAAGGGCCTGATTGATAGACTTGGCCAGTGGGCCAGCTCATTGTGAACGCGGACGATTTTGGGCTGACAGCCGGCGTGAATCGCGCAATCGTGGAACTCCATGAAGCTGGTGTTCTGACGAGCGCGACGCTGATGGCCAGGGCCCACGCAACGGAAGAAGCCATAGAGATGGCATTGGCGCGGCCAAGCCTGGGAGTGGGTTGCCACGTGGTGCTGGTGGATGGCCAACCCGCTCTACCACCCGAGAAGGTGCCAAGCCTCATTGACTCAAGGACAGGCGAGTTCTATCCAACCCTTGGAAAGTTTCTCCCGCGATTGTTCGCGGGCCGCATTCGCTCGGAAGATATAGAAGCTGAGGCAGCCGCTCAAATTGAATTGTTGCAGGTGCGCGGACTGAAGCTGACACATTTCGACACGCACAAGCACACGCACATGTTTCCGCCGGTCTTACGTTCTTTACTTCGCGCAGCAAAAAGGGCCGGTATCCATGCGGTGCGCAATCCATTTGAACCAGAGTGGGCCGTCGCTCTTGCAAAGCGGGCGCCATTCCTTAGGCGAGCTGAAGTGGCAGTTCTGCGCAGGATGGGACCTCGTTGCCAGCGCATGATGCACGAGGCTGGCTTTCGAACGACCGACGGCACCATTGCGGTGGCGGCGACCGGCATTCTGAATGAAAGCGGCGTGCGCTCACTTCTAGAGCATTTGCCGGAGGGTCGTTGGGAGTTTGTGACACATCCGGGATATAACGATGCTGAGCTGGCACAGGTTCGGACGAGGCTGAAAGAGTCACGCGAATTGGAGAGGCGCGCGTTGATGGCGATTCAGAGTTCGACCGGAATTCGACTCGAATCGTTTGCCGACCTTTGAATTTGAAGCATCAACTCGCTCAATTCTGATCCGGTCTTGCATCGGAACGGACACGTTCATCGTCAAATAGACAGTCAGCAATCAGGGGGAAGCAATTACATGCGCATCGGAATTACCTGCTATCCGACGTATGGCGGCTCAGGTGTGGTCGCAACCGAGTTAGGTATAGAGCTGGCCGCAGCCGGGCATGAGGTGCATTTCATTTCCTACTCGCAGCCCTTCAGGCTGAGCGGACGCGACCAAGGCATCTCTTATCACGAAGTGCCGGTGTCGAATTATCCTTTGTTCGAGTTTCCACCGTACGACCTTGCGCTTGCCTCACGCATGGCAGAAGTGGCCGAGCTCTATGAGCTCGATCTGCTGCATGTTCATTACGCAATTCCCCATTCCGTAAGCGCGTTACTCGCGCGACAGATTCTTGCGAGCCGCGGACGCAAGCTTCCATTTGTGACGACACTGCACGGTACCGACATTACGCTCGTTGGCCTGGACCGCAGCTATCTCTCCATCACACGCCACGGCATTCAGGAGAGCGATGGCGTCACCAGTATTTCTGAATATCTGAAACGCGAGACAATCAAGCATTTTGAAATTCAACGGCCGATTGAAGTGATACCCAACTTCGTAAACTGCGATGTCTATACACCGATTTGCGATGAAGAGGCGAGAGCAAAGGCGCGGCTGCGCTTTGCCAAGCCCGACGAAGCCTTGCTCATTCATTTGTCGAATTTCAGGCCGGTGAAGCGCGTAGTGGATGTGGTGAAGATGTTTTGGCGAGTAGCGAAGGAGATTCCGGCAAAGCTTGTACTGGTTGGTGATGGACCGGATCGCTCAGCGGCTGAATGGCTGGCGCATGAGCTTGGAATTCATCCGCGCATTCACTTCATCGGTAAACAGGAGAAGGTGAACGAACTGCTTCCCCTGGCGGACCTGATGGTAATGCCAAGTGAGCTGGAATCCTTTGGTCTGGCCGCGCTGGAAGCGATGGCCTGCAAAGTACCGTCGATTGCGACCCGTGTGGGAGGCGTGCCGGAGTTGATTGACGATGGGGTGACGGGACTGCTCTTCAACGTGGGGGACGTGGATGCCATGGCGACAGAAGCAGTGAAGCTATTGACCGACAAGGCCCGCTTTGAGGAAATGCGTGATGCCGCGCGGAAAGCGGCGCAATCGCGCTTTTGTGCAACGCTCATGCTGCCTCGCTATGTGAAGTACTACGAACAGGTATTGAACGGAGCGAGCTGAATATTCAGAGCGAAGCCGGATCCGGGATAACCGTGTCAGCTTCGCTGCGCGGTTTGAATCCTAAGCGAGAGAAAAGTTCTTCAACTGCCTTAACGGTCTCGGGTGAGGCCTGCGGAGGCGTCCTAAGCAAGATCGATGGCTTTGTGTTCTTGTCTTCATCAATCGCCTTGAGCTCTTCAGGGCGCGCGGCGATGGCAATGCACTTGTCTGCACGATAGGTGCAGGCGGCAAGATCGGTGATTGAATGCTTAGTGATAGGTGACGCAAGAATGGTATGTGGAGGCGCCATCCGGTCAATGAGGCAGAAGATTTCGAGCTTGGATTCGAGTTCATCCGGCACGCAATCGATGACAATATCTGCCTCGCGTACCGCATCTTCAACGGTTGAGACAAAGCGAACAGTAGGCAGCGCCTCAGGGCCGAGCGCAGCACGGATGGCCTCATGCGCATGGTGCAGATTCGCCGGCATTACATCTTCCAGAAGGACTGTTAAGCCCGCTCGAACCGCAGCCAAAGCAAGCGAGCGACCCAGCGGCCCTGCACCGATGATGGCAACCACAGGCACGCGAAGTGTTCTCTATTTCTGGTCGAGCAGTTGCAGTACGTCTTCCGCACTGGGACGGGAATGAACCAGGTGGTCCGCCACGCGAGCGCGCTCTTCAGGTGACAGTGAAGGCACGACTGCCAGCACTCGGCGCAAGGTGACGGCGACGTCATCAATCAGGTTCATCAGTCGGATAGCTTCTCCAGAGAGCGGCATGCGGTTCCTCGTAGATTAGGTTGAAGATTCATTGTAGGGGGCGAAGGTACCGGCAACCAAGCTGCAACGGTTCAGCCTTCAGAACGCTCGGAAATCAGGCGATCAATCAGAGGCGTTAAATGCTCACCGGAGCGGGGCAAGACGAAGGCACCCGCCGTCGCATCCCAGTCAAGCTTGAAACTGGTGGCAAGAGCCGAGATCCAAATCTGGCGGACCGGAGTATTCGGAGTAATGACGAATTTGCCCGGCGGCTCATCAAAGACAACATTAAGAACGCCATTCTGTTCTTCCACTTCAAAGCCTGCGTATGCGTCTTCTTCCCTCTGAATCAGGTGCTTTTTCAATGCTTCCAAAGAGTTTTCAGCCACGCGTCGGAACTCTTGCTCATCCTGCATAGGGTCAGTGTAGCAAGTTGGACAGGACGGGGTCCTGTTGCACAGGCTGGTTCGTGTTTTCCCGTGTTTTTAGGTACTTTCATCCTGTTTTATTTAGATTTTGACGCGACAAGCGCACACGCTTCAAGGCACGCAAGTCAGTCTAGGAGCGGGACCCACTCTGAACAACCGGAGACACTGCAATGCGATCAACCTGGACGGTATGTGCAGGGGCGACGATGCTTGCAAGCCCTTCTGCCACAGCGACAAGTATTCCCGCACGCTTTATGAAGGAGCCTCAGGCCATTTGCGGATAAGGTTGCGCCGCACGTGCACAATTCAGCGCAGACGCCCACCATCCGAGTCGGCTGAGCATGGCGCGCATTGAGCGTACAAAACGATCAGGGCTCACCAGGGTGCCGTTTGAATCGAACAATTCCCACGCAGAAGCGAAGCTTACACTGTCGCGTATCGTGACCGCATGAAGTTCAGCGAACACAAGCCGTAGCTGCTCCACGGCGCGAAGACCTCCGGAGATTCCGCCGTAAGAAACGAATGCGACCGGTTTGGCATGCCATTCGGCACCAATCGAATCAATGAGAGATTTGAGTGGTGCTGGATAGCCATGGTTGTATTCGGGAGTGACCACTATGTAGGCGCTGGCTTGGCCAATCAGTTTGCGCAGCTCATCCTTATCATCGGAAGCCGGGTCGATGAGAATTGGTTGAAACCGCGCGTCCGCATTTACCTGCGCGGCAGCCCAGTTTGCAATGACATCGCAAAAGCGACCGGGCCGCGTGGAACCGAGAATGATACCGACATGAATAGGTTCGGACATGCATGCGCTCTCCTTTTATGAAGCGCTGGCTCTAGCCTAGTACCTCAAGTAAACTTGAGGTCAAGGAGAAGTTTGCATGGCCCACAACAGAACTTACTCTGAGCCGGCCAAGGTTCCCATGGAGCTGAGTGTGGGAGAGGTGGCTGCCCGCGCCGGAGTGCGTGTATCGGCATTGCACTTTTATGAAGCCGAAGGCCTGATCCACAGCCAACGCAACCCAGGAAATCAGCGGAGGTACGCACGCGAAGTCCTAAGGCGCATCGCTGTGATCAAGGCCGCGCAGCGCACCGGCATTCCCCTTTCACGAATTCGGGAGGCACTGAACGCCCTGCCGGAGCGTCGTACACCTACCTCAGAAGATTGGCAGAAGCTGTCGGGAAGCTGGCGAGCAGAGCTGGATGAGCGCATTACCCATCTCACCCGGCTCCGCGATGAACTTGATGGCTGCATTGGATGCGGCTGTCTTTCCATGGAATCCTGTCCGCTGCGCAACCCCTGGGATCGGCTTGCCTCTGAGGGTCCTGGAGCCCGCATTCTGGAACGGGAAAACATCCCACATCAGCAATCGAAAACAGATCGGGAAAAAGCGATCAATCGCACTAAAGTCCTGCCCAAGAGTTGCCGATAACGGAGATGCGGGTTAGACCCGCAGTTTGGGGAATGCGATGGATATTGGATCCAATTCAGGAATTCCCAGAATTCGGTTGGATCGATTCGCGAATTCAGGTCAGTTCGTGCGGCCGTCTCAGCGCGTGGAAGTAACGGCGGAGGTTGACGACCACTATCAGTCCCGGAAAGACGAGCATCAGCAGCGGCCCGAAGAGACTCATGAACCAATTCCCCAGGACGATGAGGAAGTTGAACTGGCCGGAGAATCGACGGCTTCGCACAGCGGTCCGGACCAGCCGGATACGGAATCGAAAAAGCCAAAAATCAGCTACATTGTTTGAGCCCTGAGTGCACCTTCAATTCTTTCGTCTCCAAGGAACGCCCGAGAAAAGCCTGGTCGCGCTCTGAAATTCACACCTGATTTTTATTATCTAACTCATTCTAAATTCGTTATCGAATACTCTGAAGAGATTTTAGACCAGCCGACTTGCGTAGAAAACCAGCGTGCGTTAATTTACTAACTGGTTAGTTAATTTTATGGTGACACAATCCACTCCCGCCCTTTCTGATCGAGCCATTGAATCGCGCTCGCGGATTCTTGAAGCCGCACTAAAAGAGTTCAGTGCCCAAGGCCTGGCTGGGGCACGCATGGATACGATTGCGTCCATTGCAGCCGTGAACAAGGCGCTTCTCTACTACTACTTCGAGAGTAAGGAGAAGCTGTATCTCGCCGCGCTTGAAATGATCGCCGCACGTATTCGCGACACAACCATGGATGTGTTTCTACGGGACGCCACACCCGGGGAACGACTGCTGCGGGCCGCGCTTAATCATTTTGACCGCATCCTTACGCAGCATGAGTTTCAAAACCTGATGCAACAGGAAATGATGCGGATGCACAAGGGCGAGTCGGGCGCCATGCCGATTTTGGTCAAACGAGTCTTCTCGCCAGTCATCACCATGTACCAGTCCATGGTCCGTGAGGGCGTTGAATCCGGAGAACTAATCGATGTGGACTGGTTGCAGATGCACCTGGCAACACTTGGCAGCAATGTCTTTTTCTTTTTGAGTGCCCCCGTATTGCGACTTGTTTTGCCGACAGATCCGTACACACCACGGGCAATTGAAGAGCGGCGCAAAGCGATTGTGCAGTACCTGGGACAGTCCATCTTTCGCGACCGGCTGCATGGCGCGGATATGGCAGCGAAGGTATTAGCTGACTCCCCGATGCCGGATGTCGACTGGGAACGGGTGAGTTTGTGGAGGAAGAATGAACGCGCGGAATAGGGTATTTACCATTCTCGGCCTGCTGACGCTGGGATCACTTATCTGGTATCTGATGACGACACATACTTCGGGCGATCTGAAATTGATCGGAACAGTGGACGCCAATGAGGTGATTGTCAGCGCGAAGATACCCGGCAGGATCGATAGGCTGCTCGTTGAAGAAGGTCAGCCTGTTAAAGCAGGCGAATTGGTTGCAGTGGTGGAGAGCGAAGACCTGAATGCAGCGGAGAAAGCCGCGCAGGCAACGGTTTCGAGCGATCAGTCCAAGCTGAAAGAATCTGTCGTAACCGAGAAGCAGAATCGCGGCGAAACAAATAGCGGAGTCTTGAATGCGGAAGCGCAGGTGAGAGTTGCACAGGCCTCATTGGCCCAGGCTGAAGCCAATCTCGCCCACCAGAAAGCCGATACAGCGCGCACTGTAGCGCTGGCCAAACAAGGGATTATGAGCCAGCAGGCGCACGATGAAGCGGTCACAAGCCTGCAGGCCGATGAAGCGGCAGTGAAGACAGCGCAGGAAAATGTGGCCGCTATGAAAGCGACACTCAAACAGGCGCAAGCACACGAGCTTTTGACTGCCGCATCTGCACAAACTGTCGCGGCCAATCGTGCCCAGGTTGCCAATGCGAGCGCACTGGCAAAGCAGGCAAATGTAGAGTTGGGCTACGCGCAGGTATTCGCACCAGTCACTGGCCGCGTCAATGTGCTGGCGGCGCGACAAGGTGAGGTACTGCCTGCGGGTGGCCCCCTCGCAACCATCATGGACTTGAGCCAGACCTGGGTATATGCACCCTTGCCGGAAACTCAGGCCGATGCCGTTCAACTCGGAGATCAGTTGCGCGTGGTTATGCCGAGCGGCGCAGCGGTGGAGGGCAAGGTCATCGCGAAGTCCACGTTAGCGGATTTTGCCACACAACGCGACATCAACGGCAGCCGCAAGCGCGATATCCGCACCGTACAAATCAAGTTGCTGATTCCCAACCAGGGGGAGCGCTTTGTGCCTGGTATGACCGCCGAAGTGTATATACCCAAAGCGAAACTGGTGAAGCAATGAGTTCCGCCATGCTCAAGGAACGAGCGACAAATGGCAGCGGTGACGCTACCGGACGATATGCCATAGCCGTAGAGAAGATCGTCAAGCGCTACGGTGACTTTGAGGCAGTCAAGGGTGTGAGTTTCGAGGTCAAAGAGGGGGAGATCTTTGGACTCCTTGGCCCAAATGGAGCCGGCAAGAGCACGCTCATCCGCATGATGACGACACTTATTCCGGTCACCGCCGGACGCGCGCTGGTGGCAGGTCATGACGTGACGAAGGACTCGGACGAAGTACGGCGCATGATCGGCGTGATTCCGCAGGCCCTAACGAGCGATCCCGATTTGACCGTCGAAGAGAATCTCAGCATCTATGCAAAGCTCTATTCCGTGGGCCGCGCTGAGCGAATGAAGAACATTGTGGAAGTGCTTGAAGCCGTAGATCTGCTGAAATGGCGGTCTGCGCAGACAAAGACACTCTCCGGTGGC
Source organism: uncultured Acidobacteriaceae bacterium (assembly GCA_963814335.1). Lineage (GTDB taxonomy): Bacteria > Acidobacteriota > Terriglobia > Terriglobales > Acidobacteriaceae > Telmatobacter. The sequence goes on from CAWFCO010000006.1 coordinate 1,349,869, forward strand.
ATGCGGCGAAGACTCGAGATCGCGCGCGGCCTGGTTCACAACCCCCAGATCTTCTTTCTTGATGAGCCGACCACTGGACTCGACCCAGTTTCGCGCATTGCCGTTTGGGAAATGCTGAACAAACTGAAGAAGACACGCAATCTGACTATGCTGCTCACGACGCATTACATGGAAGAAGCTGATCGGTTGTGCGATCGGATCGCGATTGTGGATCACGGCACGCTGGTGGCCCTGGGTACGCCGGTGGAACTGAAGCAGAGTGTTCCCGGATCCAACGTCGTTGAGGTGCAGTTTAATCGCGAAGACGACAAATGGCCTGAGCGGCTGCGGGCGCTGCCTGGCGTGACAGAAGTGCAATCACAATCTGCGGGTGTATATCGCGTACTCACCTCGAACGGCTCAAAGACAACAACCCAGCTTGTGGAGATGGCGGCTTCGCTCGGTGAGCAGCTCACTTCCCTTTCGGTGCAAAATACCACGCTCGATGACGTGTTCGTTCATTACACGGGCCGTCAGTTGCGCGACGAGCAGGTGAAAGCGGTCAGCTTCATCATGCCTCCGCGACCAGGAGCACAACCATGAATCGCATGATGGCAATTGTTGAACGCGAAATGCGGAAGTTCTTCCGCTCCCCGATGCTGATGATCATGTCGATGATGCTGCCTCTGGTGCAGCTTGTCATTCTTGGGAATGCATTTGGCGGAAAGATTCGGAATGCGCGCGTCGCAGTGGTCGACAAAGACCATGGACCACAGGCCATGAAGGTGCACGAGGCATTCGATGCCATTGCCGCCAACATCCACACATTTGTGACTGTTCCTTACAACGATGAGGTGACAGCGAAGCAGGATGTGCGCGAGGGTAAGGTAGACGCGGCCGTCATTATTCCAGAGCAATACTCGCGTCGCGTGTATGCCGGTGATGCGCCTTCGCTCGGACTCATGGTAGACAATACCGACCAGTTCAAAAGCGGCGCGATAGAGGGCGAAATGCAGTCGCTTGTGGACGCACTCGGCCAGCCGGTGATTCAGCCGCACCTGGTGAATACCATTGCGCTCAAGGTCGTCGAACTCTATCCATACATCCAGTACATGAAGTTCTTGCTGTCGGGTTCGATTGCGCTCGCCATGTATATCTCTGTAATGATTGGGGGCGGCATGCTGTACATCGACGACAAGGCGCGCGGTGTGCATGAAGGTTATCTGGTCACACCTATAACCAAGCTCGAACTTGTGATGGGACTCAACATCGCGGGAGCAATTAAGGCGGTGCTGTCAGGAATTTCACTGACTGTCATCGGTTCGCTTATGGCTGGCCTTGGCACCATTTTTCATCCCTGGGCCATGGTCCAGATTCTAGTTCTCATTGTCGGGATATCAATTGCATTCAACGGCATGATGTTTTTGATGATGGTGCGCGTCGACGATCCATTGGTACCGCGCGCCATGTTCGGTGTACTGAATACCCTTCTCTTCTTTCCGTCCGGTGCTATCTATCCGATTGCTGCTTTCCCGGCATGGCTGCGCGGGATTGCCATTGTCGATCCCTTTACGTACGCAATTCACGGCTTGCAATCGATTCTTCTGAAGGATGGAGGATTTGCTGCGATTCGCAACGACCTGTTGTTCCTGTTCATTTTCGGTACCGGTACGCTGCTTCTCGCAACTCCGCTGTTCAAACGGACGCTCTAGTTCAAGTTCACATCGCGATGTGAAAGACATTCCGGCGCGGGCACGCAGCACGATCCGGAAAGCGGCAAGCGGTCCACCCTTTGTGGGAGAGTGGGCCGCTTCGCTGCATGTGGAGGCCACAGGAAAGAAAAGAGCGGCAGGAAGGCGCCATGCAATTTGCGACATGGCCGCATCCTCGCCGCTCTTTCATTGAAAGAGATATCGAAAGCTACTGCATCGAGTAGATTACCTTCAGGTCCATGTCCGCCACATTCTGGGGCAAGGGAGCATAGTTGAGCGACGCAGACTCCTTTTGACCGGACTTGACGATCCAGCTCAGCAGGTCCTTGAGGACCTTGCCATTGGCAGTGTTCTTGTCCTGCACAGGAGCAATAATCCAGGAGAAGCTGCAAATTGGATATGCTTCCGCTCCGGGAGGGTTGGTGATGGAAACGCGAAGGTCGGCGGGCATGTCTTTTACACTGGCGGCCGCTGCAGTGGTGCTCTCGATGGAGGCCGTGACAAAGTTTCCGGCTGCATTCTTTACCGCGGCTACAGTGATGTGGTTCTGCAGAGCATAGATAAGCTCAACATAGCCGATGGCGCCGGGCAACTGGCGTACCAGTCCGGAGACACCTTCACTACCCTTGCCGCCAACGCCGGTCGGCCAGCTCGGTGATGTACCTGAGCCTGGACCGTTCTTCCATTCCGGGTTCACCTTGCTGAGAAAATCTGTCCAGATGAAGCTTGTACCTGAACCATCTGAGCGGTGGACCACAATGATCTTCTGATCTGGTAAGTTCACGCCGGGATTGTCTTTGGCGATCTGGGGATCTTTCCAGTTGGTAATCTTGCCCAGATAAATTTCAGCCAGCGTTGATCCACTGAACCTGAGGCTGCTCACACCATTGACATTGAATATGGGCGCGACAGCACCGAGCACCACTGGAAGGTGAACGAGCTTTATTCCGCACTGCTTGACCATGCTGTCAGGCAAGGGCATGTCGGAGGCACCGAAGTCGACGAGCCCCGAGCAGAACTGATGGATACCACCACCGGAACCGATGGATTGGTAGTTGATCTCTACTCCAGGATGCGCGGCGCTATACTCGGCAAACCATTTGGAGAAGATGGGGTAGTCGAACGTTGAGCCGGCTCCGGTCAGGTGCTGCGCCTGAGCGGTGGCAAAGGCAAACGTCAACAGGCTTGCAAGAATCAAAGTCTTTTTCACTTAACTCTCCCATGAAGGATTACTGCCGCTTTCGATTGTCCACTTGAATTGTTACGGAGATTTGAATCCTGAGCAGGATTTCGAAAAAGTTAGGCGGATTCTGCAGTTGATTCAGTTGTAAGTGATTCTCGCGTCGTGGTATTCGCCTGGACTGCTGCCGGCAAAGTAAAGTGGAACTCCGTGCCTGTTCCGAGCTCGCTTTTCGCCCAGATCCGCCCGCCATGTGCCTGGACTATATGCCGGACAATGGCGAGACCAAGGCCTGTTCCGCCCGATTCTCTGGAGCGCGCCTTGTCGATCCGGTAGAAACGCTCGAAGATTCGATCCAGATGTTCCGACGCGATGCCTGGACCGAAGTCACGCACAAAAAACTCAACGCCATTTTCATGTGTCTCGGCTCCGACCAGAATTTGTTTCCCGGATTTGCCGTACTTGACAGCATTTTCAATGAGGTTGCCGAAGACTTGATTCATTGCGTCGGGATCCGCAAGAACCATGGTGTCTGGTCCGCCTGAGGATCTTAGATCAATCCCGGAATCGACCACGAGTCCACCCAAGGAGTCGATCGCATCGCGAAGCAAATCACAGGCTCTGGCAGACTGCATCGCAAGCTTGTAATCAGGGCTTTCTACGCTGGCGAGTGCCAGCAGATCTTGCGTCAAGCGGCTCATCCGGCTGGCATTCTTCTGGATGATTGCAAGGAACTCGCGCGTCGTCGCAGCATCCGGTGAGGGCTCTTCACTTAGCGTTTCGACGTAGCCCTGAATCGAGGTAAGAGGAGTTCTCAACTCGTGACTCACATTGGCAATGAAATCTCGGCGCGATTTTTCCGCAAGTTCCAGCGGAGTTACATCATGGAGCACAGCAAGTGCGCCGCCTGAAGGCAACGGAGCTGCGCTGATTTCAAAACTGCGCCCGGTAACAAGTGAAGTCGATCGGCCGGAGCACACCTCGCCGGCCGTTATTGCATTGCGAATACAGGAGAGCAATTCGGGATCGCGCACCGAATGCACCAAGGAACGTCCCACGCGAATTTGTGTGCCGGCAATGCGGCGCATCATTGCATTGGACCAGCGAACTTGGCCGTCGGCGGAAACCGCTACAACAGCTTCCTGCATGGAGTCGAGCATCGCAGCAAGTTCATCCCTGCGGCCCTCCATATCGCTGAAGTCCTCGTCCACCCGCTCGGCTGCGCGATTGAGTTGCGACTCAACGGTCGAAAGCTCATCCGCACCAGTTGGGGTCAGGCGCGCGGAGTGATCACCCTGCGCAATGTGACGAGCAAACGCGGAAATGCGCTGAAAGCGCCGATTGAGCTTATGCGCTGCCCAGGCAGCCGCCGGAACCGCCACGAGAAGTGTAATTAAAGTGGAAATGAGAAGAATGCGGCTAGCAAACTCAAATTGTGCCGTGGACGAATGTTGCTCGAAGTGGCCCATCGCAAGCTCAACGAGAGCCGCGTTAAGCAGCAAGAGCAGAACGAGCAATCCAAGGAGTTTGCCGAATAGTCGAGGTGTCACAGAATGTGGCTCCCAAAAGCAGCGAGATGAGCAGCCGGTCGAAAACTCTGTTCGACCTTACTCCCCCTTGGGAATTTCAAAGCGATACCCTGCGCCGCGAACCGTCTTCAGGTAGCGCGGATTCTCCGGGTCCACCTCAATCTTCTCACGGATGCGACGCACATAAACATCGACCGAGCGCGGTGTAACAAAGCGCGCATCACCCCACACCGCGTCGAGCAGATGATCGCGGCTGAATACCCTTCCCGGATGTCGCGCCAGATAGTCGAGCAAACGAAACTCTGTGGCTGTCGTAGTGGTTAGCTCTCCACGCACCTTCAATTGCATTGCATTCGCATCGATTACGACTTCTTCAAATGAGATGACGGAAGGTGCAGTGGGGCGCTCAAATCGACGCAACACGGCCTTGACCCGTGCCACCAACTCACGCGTTGCAAACGGCTTAGTGATGTAATCGTCCGCGCCAAGCTCGAGGCCAAGTACGCGGTCATTCTCTGTGGCGCGAGCAGTCAAGAAAATAATGGGGACAGTGGAGAGCCCAGTATGAGCACGCAGTCGACGGCAAACGTCGAGGCCATCGCCGCCTGGAACCATAATGTCGAGTAGAAACAACGCAGGTGGTTGCCGCTCTGCGTCAGCAAGAATGTTGGTGGGAGTGTGATACAGCCGCGCCGCGAATCCAGCTGCTTCAAGATGATGCTGCACCAGGCGCGCGATGTCCGTGTCGTCTTCTAATACAAATACGGTCTGGCTCAACCGGTCTGTCCTCTGCCGCAGGCCCAAATTTGGAGCACGCGAGAGCCCCGCGGAACTGCCTTCAGACTAAAGCACCAGGGCAAAAGAAATGCAAACGTTGTGTTAATTTGGCCGACCGGATGAAAGGCGAAGAGTGCACTTTGGCCGGAGTTTGTCTCCGACCAAAGTGCTTTTTATGTTTCATTTACAGACGATACGTCAACCGTCTTAAGCTCCGCGATGTACTCAACCACCGCTTCGCTCCAGCCGTCGATGTGCGTCCACTCTCCGTAACCAACGCCGTTACGGTTCGAAGCCACATTAATCATGTAGCCCCTTCCGTTCGGTGCCGGTACACGGTCATGCGACTGCTCGTCCGTGATTACCACGATACGGTTGTAGCCTTCGCGGCAGTGCAACTCCACCTTGCCAATTGCCTTGCCAAGGTAGGTCCCCTGGTGCGGCTGGCTGCGGTCGAGTGCATCGCGCAACGCCATTCCACGGCGCGCTGGAACAAGACAGGTCTCGTTCGAGAAAGTAAAGATCGTCACCTTCTCCGCAATCTCGCGCAACAGAATTGCAAGACCGTAGGCTGCGTCATTACGGCGCATCTCCGACCGATGTGAGATTGGCGCGTCCATCGAACCCGAGACATCGACAAGCAGAACCGTGTGGCCTTCCAGGCGGGCGTCTCGTCCCTCAAGCGAGCGAAACATGGCCTGCTCGAGCGCCTCTTCCCACTGCGGCGCGTGACGCGCAGCAGCAAGAAAACGGAACGGCAGAACACGGTCAGTCTTCATGGCAGCAAGTGCCGCGAAAACCTTTTGCTCGTTCGCTCCGGCCTCGCGCATATTGCGCAGGTTACGCAGCAGTGCCAGCGCACCCAGCTTACGCTCAGTGAGCAAACGCTCCCACACCGCACGCTTGTCGCAGTCCTCATTGCGTCCTGCAGCCGAGAGAGCAACCTCCCAGGTATCAGGCACAATAAGCTCGTTCTCGGCCAGGCGCTTCCACAACGTTGCCTGCGCCGCGTCCACCGGACGCGCGTGACACAGGAACAATACGTCACGCAGACGCACCGCACCTGCGCGGTCGTACTTTGCCAGCGCATACTCGTCAAACTTAGCGAACGCAGCAGCAAGACCCTTCTTCACCTGTGCAGAGAGTGGTTGACGTCCTCCCGCCCAGTAGATGGCGACAAACTCGGCGAGTTCATCGGCGCGCTGGATCACGCGAGCAAGTGTCTCGGCAACGAGCCCACGATGCGACGCGTGACGAGCCATCTCACGCACCAGCAACAGCGGGGCGTGACGCAGCTTCATGCGTTCACGGGCCTCCACCGCCAGCGCAGCAACGCGCTCAGGCTCGACGCGCGGCACAAGTCCGCGGATACGACCGGAAATCTGCACGCCGCTCTCATAGAACTCGTCCTCCCAGAGCATGCACGACAGAACCGCACGGCGCAGCGCAGGCTCCGGCGCAAGGTCAAAGGCGGGCGCTCCCTCATGCGTGCGAGGGCGCGGCTTAAAATTGATGTTCAACATATTCAGGCGCATCTCAGTCGCCTCCTTTCAAAACTTGCAAGTTGCTCAAGTACTGCCGGGGAACAGGCGGGCGCGGCTCTCCACCGGAGTTACCTCCGGCGGCAGGACTCGAACCTGCAAGACCACATTCAAGTGATCCGTCACCCAATCGAAGTATCCGTACCCTACGCCACCGGCAGCGGTTTGATTGTCTGTTTCTTCAGGCGATATCGCCGCCGCCTTCATCCACGCTGTCCTGCGTGGCCTGCTTCGCGACGGTTTGCACCTGAAACCCACGCGTCTTGGTGGATACACGGGAAGGTGCAACTTCAATCGCCAGCTTGGTCATCTGATCCCACGACGGCTTGTGCTTGTCGTTGAACTCTGTGCATTCATACACAACAAAGGGAACTGTGAAATTCGGTTCCGAACGCATGCAGACCACGAGTTGATCGGACTCCCGAAAGCCGGTGATGAAGTGGCCCCAGGTGCAGCGCTGGCACAAATGCGCATTGCCCACGGGTGTGCCGTTACGAATGTTGATAACGCTCATGGCGCTCCTTTCAAACCGGCGGTGCCGGGAATTGTGGACCGGGGAACAAGCGGCGACGGTATTTGAGACCGATGCTCTGCCATTGAGCTACGCGATGGAGTCATTCGCGGCGGGACTCGAACCCACAACCTGCGGTTTATGAAGTATCCGTTACCTACACCACCGGTCGATGGTGGTTGAACGCACCCGTAGGTGCGCATGAACTAAAAGCCGGGGAACAAGCGATTGCGGAACATTGGTGCTCTATCCAACTGAGCTACCGGAGTCCATTGAACTCCGAGAGGGACTCGAACCCCCGACCACCCGCGTGACAGGCGAAGTAACCGTAATCTACGCCACCGGCAAATTTGTGAGCGGCGCATTTGCCGCATATGAAAAGCACACCGGGGAACGAGCGAAGAAAGATGGACTCGGCGCCTCTGCTCTACGGTGCCTTGCGAATCGGGACTACGCCCCCGCCCCGAAGAGTGAGCAACTGCCGGCGGAGCCTTCTCACTCCGCGCGTCCTTGGTTGGCAGAAGAAGTAACTCTCTTCTTTCACCACCGGTGCTGTGTTATCTGTCGACTTAGGTCCACAGTTATCCTCTACACGCATCGCTTATGCGCGTCTGGAGACTCTATGTCCAGCAGGACATAGTTATCCCAGGGGAATAAGCGAAGTCAGAACGCTCTGAAAGCGATCGATTAACGGTCGAAGTATCTGGCTTCTTCGCCACCTGAGAGAATATGCAATTGTTCTGATTCAATGCGCAGGACTTGAACGCCGAAGGCGTTACTGATAAAGGACAGAGTACGCCCGGCGGCCGGAAATGCTCTCATCGAGCCAACCCAGCCTGCACACCGAATTGTGTGATTCAAACTTCATCGGGCGTTTCTCCTACGCAGAAACTACTTTGCCATAGGTTATTGCGGAAATGCAAGCCTATCTGGCGATTTATTTTCTCACTTAGTTCTTAACTCCATTTCGGTAAGCTAAGACAATCAACTAACTGGTGCGCGCAATAAACCGAAGCCGCACGTAATCGGCAACCCAATTCCCTTCCTCATCGCGCAACGCCTCGGCAAGCAGCGCTGTGGTTTCATCCACAACGCGGTCGCGCACCGACTCCGGCAGACTATCCAGAACTCCCTTGCGGAAGGTACGTAACCACGCGTTCATTCCGTTTGCCAAAGGCGTTGGTCTGGGAATCAACTCGATGCGTTCAACCGTGAACCCATGTTGCGCCAGCCTGCGCGCATAGACCTCGGGGGTGGGATAGTAATTCACACCGTCTTCCGCGCCTGCGAACCCGTGACGTTCAAGCACTGCGATCAAGGCGATGCGGATGGCGGCGATATTTCCCTGCCCTCCCATCTCTGCAACAAAGCGTCCACCGGGCCCCAGCACGCGGCGCACTTCAGCAAGCATGGCATCCTGATTGCGCACCCAGTGCAAAGCCGCATTGGAGAAAACAGCATCGTACTCGCCATTGGAAAAAGGCAATTTTTCCGCCGAAGCTTCTGTCACAGGAATGCCGCGTCTGCGTGCTGCGGCAACCATGGAGGCGGATGCATCCACACCTTCCACTCGCGCACCCGACTCCGCCAATTGCGCCGTGAGCTGTCCATCTCCACACCCAAGATCGAGAATCCTCTCTCCCGGTTGCGGGTTGAGCCACTCCACAACTCCGCCCGCAAGGCGGGGGACAAAAGCACCGTTTAGAGCGTACGCGTCTGCATTCCAATTCTGCGTCACAAGCAGTCTCCTTGTACTCCAGTCTGAGTGGAGAACTGCGCATAAGGCAAAGTTATTCTATTTTTACTTTGAATAAGAATTGCTTATCGAAAAAACCTGCACTGACCAGTAAACGCAGACTCAGATGGACTGCACGGGAACCAGCGTCAGATCGTCGACAAGACCTACTTCCTTTTGAACGAACGGCTCACCGTACTTCACTCCGGCAAGAAGGCCGTAGTGGCGCGCTTCAGCAAATGTGCGCTCACGTATCTCTTCTTCGGGAACAAAGAGTCCGCTTCCGCCTTTTTGATTTGCGTACTGCGACTGATACGCCATCAAGGCACTATGCCGCTGTTCGATGAAAGGTGTGATGTCCACAACGAAACTGGGACGCACATCTGCGTAGAGGCTTGCATAAACAATTTTGAATGGCCGGTGAGGCGGAAGACCTGTCTCGATCTTTGCAAGTCCGGCAATGAAGCAGGCATCGTAGCCAAGCAGTCCGGCTTTCGCGTGGTCAGGATGCCGCGCCTGCCAATACGGCAGGATCACAACGCGAGGCCGAAGCCGGCGCAACACTCGTGCAATCTTGATTCGATTTTCGAGCGTATTTTCGATCGAGCCATCAGGCAAGTCGAGCGCTTCCCGCCAGCCTACACCAAGGAGCCGTGCAGCTTCTGCCGCTTCCCTGCCGCGCTCTTCCGCCGTTCCCCGAGTGCCGCCTTCTCCCTGCGTCAGATCAAGAATGGCGGTGCGCAGGCCGCGCGACGCCATACGCAACAGCGTGCCGCCGCAGGTTTGCTCCACATCGTCACGATGTGCGGCGATGGCCAGCACATCGGCAGTGTAGTCAGTCGCGGAGGTCATCGCGCAGAAACTCAGTAAACAGTGTTGTCACCATCGGTTTTGGCGTCCATGTACGCAACGTCTGACGCGGTGCCACTTACAGTCACATATTGGTTGTTGTAAGCAGTGCCATCTACGGTGGAATAAATGTAGACCTGACCGCCTTGTGCAACGTAAACCTTGTGCAGGCCTTCAATGGCGGCGATACCCGTCAAGTCTCCCAAATATGGTTCAAGCATCTTGACCGCTTTGGTAGAGGTGTCGAACACCGTCAGGCAGCCGTAGGGCAATCCTTTTGCATAGCGCTCACCGTTGTTGCACTTCGTCATGCCAATCCACAACGTATTGTCGTCTGCGAGAATCATGCGGCTCGGACCACCTGGCAGGCCATCACTGATCGAAATTGGACTTGAGGCCGTGTTGTCGGTCAGATTGACCACCGTCAAATTGCCACTGTATAAGCCATCGGTTTGCGGCTGTTGCCCAGCCACATACATGGTTGTATCCGCCACTAGAGCATTAGAGGCCCCACCTGGAATAGGTACCGTGGTCAATGCAGCTGTCTTCGGCAGAGTCCCGGAAGCCTGACCAACCAAATAGATCATGGGCGCAATTGGAAGCACTGAATAGGATGAGGCCGTTCCACCGCACTCAGGTCCGCAGCTCAGTACGTATGCCTTGCTTCCATCCGCCGAGAAGACTGCTTTGACGGGACGGTCGAATGTGAGCGGTGCTCCGTAGTAGTTCCCGGTGGAGTCCACATTGTCCGGGCTCTGCGCCTGGAAGAGGCACCACTTGGGCGCATTCTGTGGCTCACAATCCTCGGCAGCCTTGGGCCACGTGCTGGAACCGCCCGAATATGCCGTCGTTTCAGCGGCCGAAAGTTTGCGCGGGTAATAGACGTAATTGGAATTCTGAACAAAAGCCAATGCAGCCGAACCACCCTGGTTCACGCTCACGCGATAGATTCCGGGAAGGCTCAATGCAAACGATCCGCCACCAGTGGTGTTGTCGATGACCGTGAGCACGTGGGACGCCTGACTGGCTGCAAACACGTAGTACCGGTTGCGGGTCACAAAGACACTGGATGAGAGTCCGTTCAAGCCGGAAACAGCGGAACCGTTGGTCGCTTCCGTCTGGTAGTTGATTGGAATGAAGCTGCCGTCGCCATAGCTATAAACGTAGCCGAGCTGTTCCTCCGGCATATTTTGAATAGTGCTTGGCAAAGCGCCTGAGTAGCCTGAAACCGTAAATCCTGGCACTTTTTGGTTGTAGCTGAAGCGGATGTCGTAATATGCGTCGACAAAAACAAGGGCTCCCTTGGTGAAGGAGCTGGGATTCTGGACAGCGATAAGCACACGATATTGCAGGCCGCTGGGAGGGAGCTTACGGCCCGCGAAATAAGTTGTGGTACCACATCCTGCGAGTGCGACGGCGGCCAGCAAAGCTCCGGCAGCGCTCAACCAAAAACTTCTCTTGTTCAAAATTCCCTACCTCGATAAGAACGCGGAGCATGGCGCAGCCGCAACGTAAAAAGTGACGTTTTCCCGGAATACGAAGGGGCCGCGAGCGGCCTCAGCCAAAGCAGGGAAAAAACGCCGTGAACACCCGAAGTATAACAAAGTGGGCGGCCTCCAATGGAGGCGGTGGAAGGGGTTGACTGGGGAAGAGATAGGCAGCGGTCGACGCAACAAAAACGGCTCCGCCGCCGATGCGTTACGATGACTGGAGAATGCCGCAACTTGCCGACATGTTTGCCGACCGCCCAGTTCTGGCCGATGGGGCCATGGGAACCGTTCTCTATGCGCGCGGCATCTTTATCAACCGATGCTACGACGAGCTGAATCTCTCCGACCCAGGACTGATTCTCTCGGTGCATGAAGAATATCTTCAGGCAGGGGCGGAGATACTCGAAACCAATACCTTCGGAGCCAATCGCTTCCGGCTTGCCAGGCACGGCCTGGCCGGAAAGGTTGCCGAAATCAATGCCGCGGGAGTGCGTATTGCGCGGGAAGCAGTCAACCACCTGCGCGACAAACAAGCGGGCGAAGCCTGGGTAGCCGGCGCACTTGGACCGTTGGGCGTTCGACTCGAACCGCTTGGAAAGACCGGACTTGAAGAAGCCCGAGCCGCATTTGCTGAGCAAATTCGCGCGCTGGTAGGTGCGGGCGTGGACTTGCTGGTGATTGAAACAATGCCCGCGCTGAACGAAGCACATGAAGCGCTTCTGGCCGCTGCGGAGACCGCGCCGAAACTGCCAGTACTTGTCATGGTCACCGTTGACGATGAAAGCAATTGCCTCGACGGATCGAGCCCAACGCATGCTGCCACGCTCTTGACCGAGTGGGGTGCCAGCGCGATTGGCGTCAATTGTTCCACTGGCCCATCCACTGTGTTGACGGCGATTGAAGCAATGCGCAAGGCGACGACTCTCCCGCTCGCTGCAATGCCCAATGCGGGCATGCCCCGCGCCGTCGACGGTCGCAATATCTATCTCTGTTCGCCTGAGTTCATGGCCAGCTTTGCGCGCAAGGCAGTGGCCGCAGGCGCGCAGATCGTGGGTGGTTGCTGCGGTACTACGCCGAATCACATTCGCGCGATGCGCTCGGCCATGCGAGCCATTGACGCTCAGACTCGAATTATCGAGAACGAGACTGAAGAAGAGATCACAACTGAAACGCCACCTTCGCCACTCGGACATCGTTCTCACCTTGGCGGACTCATCGAGCAGAAGAAATTCGTCACTTTGGTGGAGATTGTCCCTCCTCGCGGTATCGACTGCTCGCATGAGATAGAAGGAGCGCAGCTGCTCAGCCAGTTGGGCGTGCATGCGATCAATGTTCCAGATTCGCCTCGAGCGTCGGCGCGATTGAGCGCACAGAGCCTCTGCATCCAGATTCAGCAACACACCGGGATGGAGACAGTTCTGCACTATACCTGTCGTGACCGCAACGTTCTGAGCATTCAATCGGACCTGCTGGGCGCCTCATCCATCGGATTGCACAACATTCTCTGCCTGACGGGAGATCCCCCAAAGCTTGGCAATTATCCGGATGCGACTGCCGTATTTGACGTTGATTCCATCGGTCTGGTCAACCTGGTCCGGAGATTGAATCACGGACTCGATGTAGGTTCGAATGCCATCGGAGTCTCCACCAACTTCACCATCGGCATTGCCGCCAACCCCGGCGCTCCGGACATGGAGAACGAGTTAAGGCGGTTTGCCTACAAGGTGGAAGCCGGAGCCGAATACGCAATTACGCAACCGGTCTTCGACCTGCGTCTGCTGGAGAACTTCCTCCGGGGCATCGAAGAATTCAGAATCCCAGTGATCGCGGGACTTTGGCCACTGACCAGCTTGCGCAATGCCGAATTCATGAAGAACGATTTGCGGGTTTCCATGCCTGAGGAAATCATGCTGCGCATGGCCCAGTCCACAACGCCGGAAGCCGCGCGCGAGGAAGGTATCCGCATTGCACAGGCGATGCTCGAACAAGTAAAACCGCATGTCCAGGGCATACAGATCAGCGCTCCATTTGGGCGCTATGAGGTGGCGGCTGAGGTGATACACAGCGTGCTTCCACCGGCGAAAGCAAGGGAGTAGCCATGGCGGGATTCGAAAACTCGCTCAAGAAATTGGAAACCATCGTCGACAAGCTCGAAAAGGGTGATTTGAGCCTCGAGGAGTCTATAAAGCTCTTCGAAGAAGGTGTTGAACTTTCTGCAAAATGCAAGAAGGAGCTGGACGAAGCCGAAGGCAAGGTTCAAAAGCTCGTAAAGCAGCGAGACGGAGCTCTAAGAGCCGAATCCTTTGGCGATACGCCGGAATAGCCGCTCTTCGCTCGCCTTACTGGATTTCAGTTAGCCTTCCTATCTGAAAGTGCGTCGAATCAGCTCCATTCAGAAGCTTGAATTTCGGTCACCACTCGTTGTCCGGTCGTTTGAGGTTCCGGTTCTTCGGGCAGCTGCAAGGACTTTGGTTGAATAAACCGAAGGCTATTGCCATCTGGATCCTTCAGATACATCTCGCGTGATCCCCACGCCTGGTCCGTTGGCGGTGTTTGGACAGAAACACCCTTCTTTTCGAAATCGGCGTAGATTTCGTCCACATTGTCGACAATGAAGTTGGCTACCCCCCCGCAGACTCCGTCATCCAGAGACGACGAAAGATGAAGCCATACATCGTCTCTTGAGACACCCATATAGCACGGGTCTTCCCTTTTCGGATCAATCCGGTGCGAGAATTCGAGATGGAACCCCAGCGTGCGGCAATAGAAGACCTGTGCCGCAACAGCATTGCGCACATGGAGCAAGGGAATGGAAAGCAAAATCATACGAGCCTCCCATGGGGGATCCGGCCTGGGGACCTATTTTTCTGGACTTCCATTAGCTGGTTTATCACGTCGGCGGGCCATCCTGGCAAGTGTCGCTTGCTCTCGCAGTACCTGCGGTAATGGGCGAGCCGGAGTGCCAAAGAAAATCGTACCCGGCTTCTGTCCTTCATTGGTAAGGGTCTTGCCATTAAAGACACCGGACTGGCCCCCCAGAATGACTCCTGGACCAATCGTTACGTGGTCGCCCAGTCCGACTTGGCCGGCTATCACGGCCTGATCGCCCACGGTGCTCGACCCGGAAATCCCGGTCAAAGCCACCAGGATGACGTCTTCTCCAATTTGACAGTTGTGGCCCACGTGAACCAGGTTGTCAATTTTTGTGCCACGTTTGATTCTTGTCTCGGCCAGAGCTCCGCGGTCGACGGTTGTGTTCGCGCCGATCTCCACGTCATTTTCGATTACGAGTGTTCCCTGCTGAGGAAACTGCGTATGGGCGCCCGTCGCGTTGTCGCGCACGTAACCAAATCCATCCGCACCGAGCACGGCTCCCGCATGGATGACCACCCGATCACCGATGGTGACGCCAGGATAGATCACCACCCGAGGATGAATCCGGCACTGTGACCCAATATGAACACCGTCACCAATGACGGCTCCTGCTTCGATCCGAGTTTGTTCGCCAATGAGTGCGCGCGCCCCTACAACGGCGCAGGGCCCAACTGTCACTGTGGGAGCAAGTGTTGCTTCCTGCGAGACCACGGCCGAACGGTGCACTCCCATTGAAAGAGCAGGCTGTGCCAACATACGAGCCGCCTTAGCAAACCATAGCCGCGGTTGGTCTGACTCGATGATCAGCTTGTTTTTGGGATTCGTCTGCCAGGATCCTGGCTTGAGCACCACCGCGCCGGCGTCACAGTTCAGGGCAAGCTCAATCGCCGCGTTGGAATCAGCAAAAACGAGCTCAGATGAATCCGCATGCTCAGGTGCGCCCACTCCATCCACCGCCCATTTAGGGTCACCATGAGCCAGAGCGCCGCCGAGTTCATCAATGAGTTCAGAAATTGTCACTTACCTTCTCCAGCAGCCTGATTCGAACCGGAAATTGCGCCATATTTGCCCGAATACAGGGTTGGCTGCCCCGCCGGACGAGTCTTCCAGCGCCGGTGAATCCAGAGCCATTGATTCGGATATCGGCGAATCCAAGCCTCGAGGACATCGTTACATTGTTGCGTGGCTGCGAGCACATCGGCCTCCAGATTACCCGTTACCTCAAACTCGATCGGTGGCCCGAAATGGAGCACGAACTTGCGCTCCTCGGCCTCCCAAACCATGAAGCCCGGCAGCACCGTTGCCCCAGTCTTAAGCGCCACGCGCGCCAGACCTGAAGCCGTGCAGGCTTCCTTTCCGAAGAACTTCACAAACACCCCCTGGGGTGGAGTCATGTTTGTGTCCATCAGGATACCCACCGTTTCGCCCTGATGCATAGCCGTCAGCAGACCGCGGGCGAAATCGTCCTTGTGCAATATCTTGTTGCCATGCATGCAGCGGATGGAGTTGACGTACTTATCCAGGTGGCGATTGTCGAGGCGGCGAATCACCATGTCCATAGGGTGTCCCATCAACGAGTGGTAGAAGCTCGACAACTCCCAGGCGCCAAGGTGCCCGGTAAGCACCAGAACTCCCTTTCCACGGTCGCGCGCCGCGGTGTAATTGAAGAGACCCTCTGTGCGAATCAATCCTTTGGTATTCGCAGGGGTATAGCGACTCATGCGGCAAAACTCGACCAACTGCCAGCCGAGATGCCGATATACGCCTTTTAAAATAGCCTGCCGCGCCTCAGGTGAAAGGGATGGAAATGCCATTTCAAGATTGCGCCGTCCAACGCGCCGCAATCGTCCGAAGAGGATAAATACCAGCCAGGCGATCCCGTCGGAGACAAAGCGCGACATCCTTCGCGGTAAGACTCCAAGGGTCCAGGCGATCCCCTTCACCAGCCAGAATTCGATCATTTCCTGCACGGCAACCAAGGTAAGGACAAGTGTAGGCCATGCGCCCCGAAATGCGGAGTTTTGCCTACAGAAGAAAGGTGCCCAAAGCAAACAGGGCGGTCTCAAATGACCGCCCTGTGAGGTCGAGAACTATGCCAAATTATCAGTCGTGCTTGGCCTGGACGAAGTGATGGGCGACATCGGTCACAAAGGGTACCGCACCCCGAGGAACCGGAACCTCTCCCTTCAGGATCGAATCAAACGAGTGCTCGGTGCCATAGTACGTTCCTGTATCCGCCTTGTTCTGGCTGACACTTGTTCCATCAAGGCTGATACCGGCAAACAGGCCCTTGTTGCGAGAATAGCTCAGCAACTCCGCATTCATTTTCCAGTCAGTTGCCGCCTGCCCGGCGCGGCCCACCGGTCCAGCTGCGGCGCTTGCATCGGCGCCAATCTTGAACTTGCTCTTCAACAAGTCCTGAAATCCCTTGTCATTCACAGCAATCAGAACCAGGTCCGTCGACTGACCACCAATCTGGAATCCAAAAGATCCACCAGCCATCCGAATAAAGACAGGTGCGCTCCAGCCGTGGCCTGTGCGGCACGTGACCACGCCCTGGCCATACTGACCTCCGAAGACAAATGCGCCCTTCAGCATGCCGGGTACAACTGCAACGCATGTTGCCTGCTCAAGGATATTCTTCGGGATGGTTGCGTCATTCGCAGCCATGATTTGATCGAGCACAGTTTTGGCGGCTTCAACGCGGGCCTGCAAATCCTCGCGTGAAGATGCGGCAAACGCCAAACCAGAACACATAAAACATAGACAAAGAGCTGCAACTAGCTTCTTCATGCCAATTTCCTTTCCGTTCCGCTGTCGCTGGGGAAGCGGGGGTTCGTGTAGCTCAACAAAAAGACGGCTGGCAGGACGCTAAGTCAACACCCTCAAATGCGCCTGGACCGTGTGAACTAAACAGCAATACTGCAATCAAAGTAGAGCACAGGCACCAGAACGACGCCATCGAGCTCTCAACAGACCACAGACCTCTGCGACTTGCATAAACGCAGAGAGGAGCCAAATCAGCCCTTCACGCGCGATATTAGCGCTGGACTCAACTCTTTTTGTTTTGATGCAGGAAGAAATGCGGAGGTGGGCCGGAAGAATATTTGAAACAGCCAAGGGAAGAAAGGCTAAAAAAGAGGAGTTCCCAGGAGTCACGTTTTACCTGGCGCCTGGGAACTCCTTTCCCCAGATCTGCGTTGTTTCTGCGACTTACTTTAGGTAAATAGCCAATGTCTCACAACGGCACATTGGGGATGTGGACTTTGGTAATAAGATTTTGGTTACCCCGGATCACTGGAGCGACTGTGAGTCCTTGGATTGCAACAACATACTTGGTCGTGACCCCAGGGAGCCGTTCAATGCAAGAAGTGACAGTTCAATCCGGTTCTCCGCTCCGGTCTTGCGCATCAACCGGCCGACGTGCGCCTTGACCGTGCGTTCCTCAATTCCAAGTTCGTGGGCAATTTCCCGATTAGAACGGGCATGCAGGATGAGCTCAAGCACCTGAAATTCGCGGGCGGTCAGGTGAGGCGCCGAAACACCCAGACTGATGTCAGCCTCAGAGAGCAGGCGGTCAATGAGCTTCGAGAGTGTACGCCGCGGTGCCCAGATGGAACCTTCCACGACAATATCGAGCGCCTCATGGACTTCGACTGGACCGGCGGATAGGCCCAGATAGGCCCGTGCGCCGGCAATGATAGCGTCCATCACAAAATCTTCATTGCCATCGGGTCCAATCACAATGAGCTTGAGTGTGGGCCGGGCACGGCGAATCTTCTCTAGAATCTCAAGACTGCCATGCGCCGAAATCAAATCGAGGACCAGGTAGTTAGTGGAGTAGTCGTCCAGAAGCTCCTGTAAGGTGCCCCGCACCGGCAGCAGGGGTGCCTGCCCAGGTGCCGTTCCACTTTCAAAGACCAGCGCCAATCCTTCCAGCCGAATCGGTTCTCCTGCCACGAGTCCCACTCGGACCGGTTGCAATGTCTCAGCTGTTGCCATTGATCGCCTCCACGGAAAAGCGCAACGGCATTGAAGAAGTCCAGCCCTGGCTTCTTGCCAGAGCTACGGGAATGCGGCATGACCCGTTGCGCAGGCTCAAGCCGTTAAACGATCTTCCCTTACGAGCCAAACCCTAGAGCTTGGGAAGAACAATGCCTTGCTGCTTCTGATATTTCCCTTTCCTGTCCGCGTAGCTGACCTCGCAGGGTTCGTCGGAACGGAAAAAGAGAATCTGGCAGAGTCCCTCGTTTGCATATACCTTAGCTGGAAGTGGCGTAGTGTTCGAGATTTCTAAAGTCACGAACCCCTCCCATTCAGGCTCAAAAGGCGTCACATTTACGATGATGCCGCATCGCGCATAGGTTGACTTCCCTACGCAGATCGTTAGCACGTCTCTGGGGATACGAAAGTACTCAATGGAACGGGCAAGCGCAAACGAGTTCGGAGGAACAATCACCGAATCTGCCTGAACTGAAACAAATGACCTCTCATCAAAGGCCTTGGGGTCAATAATTGCACTGTTTACGTTGGTAAAGATCTTGAACTCATCGGAAACGCGGAGATCATACCCGTACGACGACAAACCGTAGGAAATCACCCCTTCCCTCACTTGTTTTTCGCTGAATGGCTCAATCATTTTGTGCTTTAGAGCCTGTTCACGAATCCAGCGGTCGCTTTGTATGGCCATGCTTCTCCTGTTGCGGGACTTGTGGAGGAGACGCACGTCTTTCCTCCGGCTCTCCCGGCCGTTTTATTGTGGTCATCTTACTGGGGGTGGCTAGCCAATACAACTGGCACAAACATGCCGGTCTGATGAAAACCGGGCACAAATTCGTCGCCAAAATACCTCAAAACCGCCCTCCAGCACTGCCTCTGAATAGAAAATGGGATAACCGGCCTCCATTCCGCGAGAAAGAGGTTATTTACAAAACGCACAAAAGCTGTACCATCAACACGGTAGGGCGTGGTAAAGTCGAGAACATTCGAGCGAGCGAGGTAAACGCTTTGATAAAACAAGACATTGTGCATCATGTTATCGAGCGCACCGGGCTGCCCGAACCAAGGCTGAAGCAGCCGTGGACACGGTGTTCGAAGGCCTCAAGCAGGCACTGGCAGCGGGCGAGCGCATCGAGTTGCGCGGTTTTGGCGTCTTCAGCGTGCGTGCGCGCAAGACAGGCATCGGCCGCAATCCTCGCACCGGTACGGAGGTGAGCATCACTCCCGGCAAAGCTGTGCGATTCAAGCCCGGCAAAGAGCTCCATGTTATTGGTGATGCCGGCACTCCGCCTGCTGAACCGAGCTAAAGCGACAGGTAAACACCTTCACATCAGGCGCTGTGCATCCACATCCAGGACGAGATTTCTTCGCGGAATTTCGGCTTTGTCAGCGTGCACAAGCATGTCGCGCAGCGCGCTGTTGAGCGCCTTGCGCGATGCCGCCTTCAAGATCAAGTGGAAACGGTATACCGCCTTGATGCGCGCAATGGGAGCAGTACAGGGACCGAGCACACGCACACCCTCTGGAGCCCTGCTCTGAAACCATTTGCCCAACTGACCCGACCAGTTCGCCGCGTCCTCGAGCTTTTCTGACTGAACGAGCACATTGGCCAGAACACCAAACGGGGGATAGTGCATCCATCGCCGATATTTCAACTCTCGCTCTACAAATCCCGCATAGTTGTGCTCAGAGGCCGCCAGAACAGCGTAGTGGTCGGGATAATAGGTTTGCACAACGACGCGGCCCGGGAGCTCTCCACGCCCCGCGCGGCCTGAAACCTGAGTCATAAGCTGAAAGACCCGCTCTGCGGCCCTGAAATCGGGCATAGACAGCGAGTGATCGCAACCTACAACACCCACTAACGTGACGCCATGGATGTCATGTCCCTTGGCGATCATCTGCGTTCCAACCAGCAGATTGATTTCGCCGGAATGAAGCCGCGCAAGCAACCGCTCAAGGTCATGGCGTCCGCGCACGGTGTCGCGGTCCATGCGGCCAATGCGCGCCAAAGGAAAGATCTCTGAAAGTCGCTCTTCTCCCTGCTGAGAACCGGCACCAAGATAGTAAAGGTGCTCACTGGCGCATTTGGGGCACTTCTCTGGCACCGTTCGCCGATAGCCGCAGTAGTGACACTCCAGTCTCTGCCCCGCGCGCGCAAGACCTTCCTCGCCCAGCGACGGCTTGTGGTGCGTCAGCGCAATCGCACAGTTCTGACACTCCAGCTTTTCGCCACACGCGCGGCACATCACGACGAACGAGTATCCCCGCCGGTTGAGAAGAATGATGGCCTGCTCTCCGCGGTCGAGCGCAGCCTGCGTCTCCAGGATCAACGAACGCGAGAAAAGCTGTTCATGGCCGGTCTCCTGAAACTCCCGCCGCATGTCAATCAGTTCCACTTCAGGCAGAGGCCGGCTCTGTACGCGCATGGAGAGAGAGAGAAGCCTGTACTTGCCCATTGCGGCGTTGTGCCAGGTTTCAAGTGACGGTGTTGCCGAACCCAGCACGACCGTTGCGCCAGCCAACTTTGCGCGCATTACCGCCACGTCGCGTGCGTTATAGCGCGGAGTCTCTTCCTGTTTGTAGCTCTGGTCGTGTTCCTCATCGACAAGAATCAAACCCAGTTTGCGCACAGGCGCGAAGATCGCCGAGCGCGTGCCAACAACAATCGGCGTCTCGCCCGCGTGGATACGTCGCCACTGCTCGCTGCGTTCTTCCGGCGTAAGCGCCGAATGGAGTAGCGCAACCTTGTCGCCGAATTCAGCATGCAACAGGCTCGCTGTTTGCGGGGTAAGCCCAATCTCCGGCACCAGCAGAATCGCTCCGAGACCGCGTTCCAGGGCCTTCTTCATGGCCGCCAGATAGACGGCCGTCTTGCCGGAACCAGTCACTCCATGTAACAGGCAGGCCCCGAACGATCCAAACGAAGAGGCAATCTGGGCAAGCGCCTCAAGCTGCTCTTCATTCAGCCGTACCGGCCCTGGCCTTGTGTCAATACCGCTCATGTGAAAAGCCGCCTGCCGATCGTCGATGCGCACCAGACCGCGCCGCACAAGTGTCTGCAACGTGGACGACGGCAGATCCTTCTTGCGTAGTGCCGCAAGCGGCATCTCGCCGCCGCCACTGGCCAGCTCAGCCAGAATCGCCTGCTGGTTCTCCGTCAGCTTCGGCAAGCGCGTCTCGGGAAGAAGAACAGCAAACCGCTCCAATCGGCGAGCGTCACGTTCCACCGCTGAAGTTTCGCGCGTAATCCACTTCTTTCGGAGCATTCCAGCAAGTGCCGGAAGCGAGGCTGCCGTCGCCGTTCGCAATGTGGAGACCTTAACGGGTTCACCTCCTGCCAGCCGATCAAGTACCTTGCGTTCCACCTCAGTTGACGCAGCGCGCTTGTCCGTTCTGCGCGGCGCCAGCCTCTCATCGCCATCATGCAGCGTGGCCAACTGGTCGCGGCCAGCATCCGTAATGCGGTAATACACCGTGCGCTTGACCTCCGCCATGAGTGGAAGCATGCCCCGCAGCACTTCACCTAACGGGGCAATATAGTACTGGGCAATCCACTCGGCCAGGCCAATGAGATGTTCGTCCAGCAAAGGCTCGGTATCGATGACAGTCTCGAGTAGTCGTGCCTCAAAGTCAGTGGGAGCTTGACCTCCGACAGTTGTGACCACCCCGATAAGCTTTTCCGTGCGGAAGGGCGCAATTACCCGTGCGCCGCGCGCGACTTCAAGATGCGCTGGCACCGCATACGTGAAAGTCCGATCCAGCGGGACCGGCAGGGCGACCTCACAGAAGTTGTTCATCGGCAAGATTCAGTTTAGGTGATGAGGCTCTAACGATTTTCCTGGCCACGCACAGTACAATGCTTTCCGTATGGCACACGCGAAGAAGAAGTCCCACAAAAGCAAACATGCGGCTACGAAGAAAGACACTCAACCGCAAGAGGAAGCCGTAAAGGTCCAATCCAAACCGGCCCCTGGGCCAATTACCCTGTGCATCGACATTGGCGGGTCGGGCCTGAAGGCTATGCTGGTCGACACAAAAGGCAAACCGATCAGCGAGCGAGTCCGTGTGGAAACGCCTAAGGTGCCCACGCCGTTGCAGGTACTTCGCAAACTTGACATGCTCGTCAAACAGCTCGACAAGTTCGATCGCGTTTCCGTGGGCTTTCCGGGCGTGATCAAGCGCGGAGTCACATACACTGCCGTCAATCTGCATCAGGGCTGGTATGGATTCGAATTCCAAAAAGCTCTCGAAAAACGCTGGAAGAAGCCCGCTCGCGTAGCCAACGATGCAAGCGTGCAGGGTTATGGGGCGGTAAAAGGCATCGGTGTGGAGCTCACCATCACTCTAGGTACTGGAATGGGCTCCTCGCTCTTTACCGACGGCAAATTGTGTCCGGGGCTTGAACTCGGCCATCACCCCTGGAAGAAGGATAAGGAATACGAAGACTATCTGGGGAAACGTGGATTGGATAAATACGGCAAGAAGCACTGGAACAAGCTGCTCCTGGAAGCCATTGAGCAAACGCAAAAGCTCTTCAACTGGGACCATCTCTATATCGGGGGCGGCAACGCAAAGAAGATTGAGTTCAAACTCCCCGCCAACGTAACCATTGTTTCGAATGAGATGGGAATCCTGGGCGGCGTTGCACTCTGGCGCTACTGAAGTGTACTGAGTATTCTTGTGATGCAGTTGCGAGTCTATTTCTTCTCTGAGCCCTCCGGGGTACTCGGTGAAGGGCTCTTATTTGCCTGTTTCTTTTTGTACCTGGCTTTTCTCGTCCCCTTCTTTTTGAGGTGAAAGACCTTCTTCACACCATGGCCGGTCGTCTTCGCCGCGCCCTCGGTCGCGCGCCCGGTTGCTGAAGCAGCTTTCCTGGTTGCGTGACCAATCGTTTTGGCGTCTTGCTGAGCGCCGCTTTCCTGGCTAAAGGAAAGGCTGGGAGTAAGCGAAAGTGCAACTCCAAGGCAAAGAGCTGAAAGTACGTGTCCGCGCTTCATGCCGATTGAGATGCGCTCAGTGTTGACCCGGTTCCATCAAAATCGAGGGGAATCAAAAGATTCTTCTCGTCGTTACCAACTCAAATTGCCCCGGCATTCGTAAAATGGGCGCTTCCAGACAACCGGAACCATTTCTTGCTGAGATCGCTGCTGACTTCAGCCCATCTTTCAGACTGTCATTGTCCCTATCGGAGCGGGATTAGTCGAGATAATCACCGGATTCAGTGCGAGAGCAAATCCGAGGCGGAATGCTGAAACTGGACACACCGATTTCAAGGTGGGTGAGACTGTCAATCGAATGCACCTTATTGTCCAGTTCCCACTGAATAGAAATACCTCGTCTTGCTAGCCCCTTGAAGGTGTCTTTAATTCGAGTTCCTTCATCGCAATCTGCAGATCCGCCCACGCCTCTTTCTTTTGGCGGGGATCGCGCAAGAGATAGGCTGGATGATACGTGACGATGAGCAGTGAATTGCGAAAAGCGTGGACACGCCCGCGCAGTCCAGCCAGTGGCTGGCGTTGGCCAAGGAGGTAGGTCGCGGCTGTAGAGCCAAGCGCCACGATCACTTGCGGTCGAACAATATCAATCTGTTTGAAGAGGAATGGCGAACAGGTGTTCGCTTCGTCCGGCTCCGGCGTTCGGTTCTGCGGAGGACGGCATTTCACCACGTTGGCAATGTAGACATCCTCGCGCTTTAGGCCCATGGCTCCGATCATATTGTTCAACAACTGCCCTGCGCGGCCAACAAAGGGCAATCCCTGAGCGTCCTCGTCTGCGCCGGGCCCTTCCCCCACAAACATCAGTCGCGCATTTGGCGATCCATCTGCATATACAAGCTTGTTGCGGCCTTTATGGAGCTTGCAGCGCGTGCAATCTCCGATCTCCTCGCGCAAAATGCGCAGCGCTTCCTCGTGCGAAGCGGCGGGCACCGGAGAAGCAGTGGGTGGCGGAGTTGCAATCGTCTTACGTGCGGGAATGGTCTTAGTCTCCTGCGTGGTTGAATTTGCCGGCTCGTCCTTTAACGTATGCGACACAGCAGCCGCTGCCTGGCTTGACTCCTGCGAATACGATGATGTGTTCAAATTCGCCTCTAGCGCAGCAAGCAAGTCAGGATCAACTGGCCGGCGATACAGCTCCGTCAACCCTAAGTCACGATAAAAGCGGAGACGGGCGGCGATGGCCTGTTGGGTTTCAGGATTGAGCATAAGGGGCACGGACTACTCCACAATGACCTGACGGCGAGGCATTGACAAAGTGTCAGGCTCGCTCGACGGCGCGGGTAACTTCGCTTCGGTCGCCGTTCCCTCTTCTGCCAAGCGGTCGATCTCAACAAGTAATGCTCGTGGACGGCGCAACACTGCAATCTCGTCTAAGATTCGATCCGCAAGGTCGCGCTTCGGCATATCCGGAAGCTCAATCGAAGTGGACGCCGTCAAGAATGTGACCGCGTTGCGGTCCGCGTCTATACCCGTCTTTTCGCTGGAAACGTCGTTCACCACGATAGCGTCCGCGCCTTTACGTAACAACTTGGCGCGCCCGTTTTCGCGGGTATTTTCCGTCTCAGCGGCAAAGCCGATAATGAGCTGTCCTGGGCGGCGCAACTTGGCCACCTCTGCAAGGATGTCCTCTGTTGGAGCAAGTTCCAGTGTCAGCGGTCCGGACCGCTTGAGCTTCTGCTCCGCAACGGTCACCGGACGATAGTCTGCCACCGCCGCAGCCTTGATAACCAGCGTAGCCTCAACCATTCGCTCCAGCACTGCTGAGCGCATCTGCTCCGCCGTTACAACCTTAACCACTTCGCAGTGCGCTGGTGGGTGAAGCGCCGATGGACCGCTGACGAGAATCACCCGCGCGCCCCGGCTCTGAGCGGCATCGGCAATCGCATAGCCCATCTTGCCGCTGGAGCGATTACCAAGAAAGCGAACCGGATCGATGGCTTCGCGGGTTCCGCCGGCGGTAACAAGAATTACTTCTCCCGCCAGGTCGTGCCGCCGGCCAAGCGCGTTCAAAACCGCATCGGCAATTGCTTCAGGTTCCGCCATTCGGCCGGGCCCCACCGTCCCACAAGCAAGCTGCCCGGTGCCCGGCTCAACCACCCGAACACCGCGTTGCCGCAATATCTCGAGATTGGCCTGCGTCGCCGGGTGATTCCACATGTTGGTGTTCATCGCAGGGGCGACCAATACTGGCGCCTGCGTGGCCAGATAAAGCGTAGAGAGAAAATCGTCAGCAATGCCGTTGGCGAACTTGGCCAGAATGTTGGCCGTGGCGGGTGCAATCACCAGTGCATCGCCCCATTGGGCTTCACCAATGTGCTCAATGCTTGCGCCGTCTTGAGACTCGTCTCCCGTACTTTCCCAAAGCCCGGTTACTACCTTGTGGCCTGTGAGGGCCTCAAAGGTGAGCGGCTGCATGAACTTCGTGGCGGCTTCGGTCATTACCACATGGACCTCTAGCGCCTGCCGTTGCAATGCGCGCACTAGCTCTGCCGCTTTGTACGCAGCAATTCCGCCCGTGACGCCTACGGTGACTCGCATAGTTCGATTGTAGTCTGTGCCGGACTTGAGAAGTGCGCCCCCCATGGAGGCGCGGCGAAAACCTAGGAAAGGATGGGAATACCGCGGTCTTCCACGATGGGCCGCGTAATTGGCCCCTCGTTCTTCACATACGCAATTTTTCCGGCTTCAATTTCGTCCTGCGCGATGCGGCACGCCTTGTTGGAATGGGTGGTAACGAGCGCGGCCGATCCGCTTTGCAACTGGCGGGCGCGACGTGCTGCCACCAGTACCTTGCGATAATTCGAATCGAATTTGGTCTCAATCGTCATCGGATTCGTCTCCAAAAGGTAGTTGCTGCTGGCCAGAGTTGCCTTCGATACCGAAGGCCTCCAGCACTGGTTTTAGTCGCTCCCGCGTATTTTCGAGCCTGCAGGCGGCGGCTACCTCCAACACTCTGCTCGAACGTACAGCGATGGGTTCGCCATTGCGGTAGTACCGCTCGGAAAGCACAATCGCCTCCAATTGGGCTACCGCCCTGTCCAGAATGTCGTTGACCAGAATATATCCGTATTGGCGGTAATTCTCAATTTCCTTGCTGGCCTCGCTCAACCGACGGTAGAGTTCTGCCTCATTCACCACGCCTTCCGCACGGCTTCGATTGCGCAATCGTGTGCGCAGAACCTTGGGGGTGGGCGGCAAGACAAAGATGCTCACCGCTTCCGGCATCGAAGCACGCACCTGCGCGGCGCCCTGCACATCGATGTCGAGTAGCAGATCGTGCCCCTGCTTTCGGGCGTCTTCGAGCGACTGGCGCGCGGTGCCGTAGTAATTGCCGAACACATCGGCATACTCCAGAAACTCGCCGGCGCCAATCTTGCGCTCGAACTCCTCGCGTGTTGTGAAATTGTACTCGCGCCCATTTTCTTCCGAGCCACGAGGAGCGCGTGTCGTCCACGAGATGGAGAACTCCACTCCCGTAACTTGTCTACGGAGCTCCGAGACAAGAGTGCTCTTGCCAGACCCGGATGGCGCCGAAATGATGAAAAGAATCCCTGCCACGTTAAAGTTTTCCCTTTCGACTTTTTTGGGGACCCTGGCCCACGTCTCACTCCACGTTTTGTATCTGCTCTCGAGCCTTTTCAATGTGTGATTTCATTGCCAGTCCAAGCTCTGTAATATGCGTACCCTTGCCTCCCACACCTCCGGTTTTGGATAGAAGGGTATTCGCCTCGCGATTCATTTCCTGAAGCAGAAAATCGAGTTTCTTGCCGATTTCGCCGCCGTCATTGAGCAACTCCCTGAAGTGGCCAATATGAGTTGTCATGCGCGCGAGCTCCTCTGCGATATCGCTCCGGTCCACCAGCACAGCTACTTCCTCCAGAACCCGCTGTCGGCTGAAATCGTCTCCAACTGCGGAGGCAAGGCGCTGCGACAAGCGCTCCTGATAGCGCTTCTCCACTTCGGGACGTAGCGCGGCAACAGCATTGGTTGCCTCTGCCAGGTGGTCGAGCGATGAGTGCAGAATCGCACCAAGCGATTCTCCTTCGCGGGCACGCATGGATTTGAGTTCAGCGAGTAAGGGACCAATTGCGACCATTGCTGCTTCAGAAATTGCCGCCGGATCGTCTTCCCCTGCAACGCGGTTTTCAGACTGTAACGCCAGGGGCAATCGAAAAATGTTATTCAGATCCGGCTCTCCCGAAAGTGAAAATTCCTCGCGAGCGGCCGAAAATGCCATCAGATAATTGGCGACCAGATCGCGATTGTACCCGGCCTTTTGCTGCACTGACCGGTCAATGGACAGCATGACTTCAACGTGACCACGCGCGAGATTTTCCTTCAGCATGCGACGCAGTTCCATTTCGAGTGCATCGAACCCGACAGGGAGTCGAAGCTGCAGATCCAGAAAGCGATGATTCACACTCTTAAGCGTGAGTGTAAAAACCAACTGGTCATTGATCCGTACCTGTGTGCGGGCAAAGCCAGTCATTGAGTAAATCGGCATACTTTATTCCCCAGCCTTACTCGCGAGCGGTTGTTCAAACTCCAGAGGATATTGTGTAGTCGCTTCGAGAGGTGATGCGAGCGGTTCAGGTGCATCCACAAACTGCAATTGATACAGGCGCTGATAAGTGGCCGAAGTCGCCAGCAGCCGCTCATGCGGTGCTATCGCAGTGATGCGTCCGTCTTCCAGCACAGCAATGCGACTGGCCCGACGGATCGTGCCCAGGCGATGCGCAATGACAACGACCGTGCGCCCTTGCATCAGATTGGCCAGCGCTACCTGCACCAGCGATTCGCTCTCCGCGTCGAGCGCTGACGTCGCCTCATCGAGGATCAGAATAGGAGCATTCTTCAGAATGGCGCGGGCAATAGCGATGCGCTGGCGTTCACCGCCAGACAGGCGAAAGCCCTTCTCGCCAATGACTGTTTCGTAGCCTTGTGGCATGCGCATGATGAAGTCATGTGCCAGCGCGTTGCGTGCTGCCTCTTCCACCAATGCATGCTTCATGTCAGGCTGGCCATAAGCAATGTTGTTGCGCACCGTATCGTTAAAGAGAATGGTTTCCTGCGTCACCTGGGCCACCTGCTTGCGCAGCGACGCAAGTGAAAGATCGCGAATATCGATGCCATCGATTAGAATTCGGCCCGAAGAAACATCAAAAAAGCGCGGAATCAAATTCACAAGGGTTGATTTGCCGGCACCGCTCGGACCCACCAGCGCCAGAACTTCTCCCGCTTCAACTTCAAGGTCGACATTGTGCAGAATCTGCTGTTCGCCCTTCTCGGTCGAATACCAGAATCCCACATCCTCAAAACGCACCGCCGTCTTGAACCGCTCAATCTGCTTCGGATGGAAGCGCTCCTTCACATCGTCTTCCGCGTCGAAAAAGCCGAAGATTGAAACCGACGCGCCCATCGCCTGTTGGAAGGCGTTATAAAAGTACGCGAACTTGCGCACTGGGTCGTACAACTTGAAGAGCAAAATGATGAAGGCACCGAAGAGACCCATCGTCATGCGGCCCGAAAGAATTTCATTCCGGCCTATAAATAAGAACAAGGCAATAGCGATGGCGCCGATGGTGTCCATGAGCGGTGAACTGATGGACTGAATGCGTACGCTCCTCAGGTTTGCCCGAAATAGGCGCCGAGCCGCCTTCTTAAAGCGAAGAATCTCCCACAACTCGGTGTTAAACGCTTTGACAATGCGATTGCCAGTAACAGTCTCATGGAGAATGTTTTGGATTTCAGCCAGCTTGTCCTGCCCGGTTCGCGTCCGCGAACGAACCTCGCCGCCGATCTTGCGGGCCGAGGTAATTACTACCGGAATAAACAGTACAAGTGCCCAGCTCAAATTACCGCCCAGGCGAATGACCAGCGCGAGTCCAACAATGAAGGTGAAGAATTGCTGCAGAAAATCGCCGATCACTGAACTGAGCGCGAGTTGCACGCGATCCACGTCATTGATGAGGGTGGAGAGAATGGTGCCCGTAGCGTTTCGATGGAAAAAACTGGATGAACGGCGGAGGGTAATTTCGTACAGGTGATTACGAAGATCCGTGATAGTTCCGAAACCTGCGTAATTGACCAGATAGGTACCCAGATAATCGCAGACGCCCTTGCCTAAGGTTGCCACCACAAGCGCAATCGCCACCACAGTCCAGGCATTGTGGATGCGGATGTGGAAAAAGTGGGGAATGAGGCTGCGCAGATCAATTTGCCACTTGCTTTTGCTCAATCCCAGAAGGATTGGGCCTTCGGGAGCATCTGGGCGCAATACCTGATCGAAGATGGGTTGCAGCAGCAGGACACGAAATGTATCAAGCGCCCCGCAAACCGCGAGCAGCAGCACACCTGGGACCCACTGAACCGTGTAGGGAAGCCCGTAGCGCATCAGTCTAAGCAGGCGCTTCATGTGCGGCTCTCCTCTGGGCGGGCGAACACGCTCAAAAGAGTACCGGGGACCATGTCCATCCAAGTATTGTAGCCGCCAGCGCAGGCGCCTGCGTCACCAGGCATGCAGGTCAACTATAGCCTTCAGAATGGAGTCGGGCTGGGGCAGAATCACGTCTTCAAGAATCGGCTGATAGGCCACGAAAGTATCCATCGAACCAATCCGGCGCACAGGCGCATCCAGGTCGTCGAAGAGTTCGTCGGCGATGCGTGCCGCAATCTCAGCTCCATACCCCCAGCTGAGCATGTCTTCATGCGCCACAATCACGCGGCTGGTCTTCCGCACCGATTCGGCAACCGCTTCCCAATCGAATGGATTGAGTGTGCGCAAATCAATGATCTCCACTTCAATTCCGTTCTGACGATGTGCGCGCTCCGCGGCCTGTAGTGCGCGCGGCACCACCGCGCCGTAAGTGATGATGGAGAGATCGTTACCCTGCCGTACAGTTTTCGCTTTGCCAAATGGAATGCAGAAATCTGGTCCCGGGTATGGTGCGCGGCCGTAGGACTCCCGATAGAGCCGCTTGTGCTCAAGAAACAACACTGGGTCATCGCAGCGAAGTGCCGTACGCAGGAGTCCATTGGCATCCAACGCATTCGACGGGAATACTACGCGCAAGCCAGGTATATGCGTGAACATCGACTCGCCAGACTGCGAGTGATAGATGGAACCGCCAGTCAGATAGCCGCCAATGGGAACACGTATGACTGCGGGCGCAGCCCACATGCCGTACGAGCGCCAGCGCATTACCGAAAGCTCATTGCGGAACTGGTGCATGGCAGGCCAGATGTAATCGAAAAACTGAATTTCGGGAACTGGCTTCATGCCGCGTACGCCATATCCCACCGCACGGCCAACGATATTGGCCTCGGCTAGTTGTGAATTGAAGACTCGTTCAGCTCCAAATTTCCGCTGCAGGCCCGCCGTCAGCTTGAAAACGCCGCCTTTGCCCTTCACCTCACCCAGGGCAGATTCACGGCTCGCGTCTGCCACATCCTCGCCGAAGACGACGATGCGCGGGTCGCGGCTCATCTCGTCCTTGAGGCATGCGTTAATCAGTTCGGCCATAGTACGCGGCGTGGCGTCATGCTCATGTGACGCCTCTGCCGTCTCGGATTCCGTATCAAAGGCTGCGCTGGTGGGGTCCAGATCCTCGCTGTAGACGTGACGCGTAATGCTTGCAATTTCCGGTAGTGGCGCTTCAAGAGCACGTGCGGCGGCTTCGGCGGCTTCGCGGTCGCAGGCTTGTTCGAGGGCCGTAATCTCTTCCGCGTTCAGGATGCCCTCACGCAGCAGGCGCATCTGCATCTTCGACAAAGGATCACGCATCGCGTCAGCTTCGCGCTCTGCTGCGGTGCGATAAAGCTTGTCGTCGTCGGAAAGAGAGTGCGAGTATGGGCGGATTACGTGTCCATGGACAAGCGCTGGACCGAGTCCCGCGCGGCAATGCTCCGCTGCGGCATGAAACGCTCGCAAACAGGCTTCAGGATCGGTTCCATCAATCTCTGCAAAATAAAAGTTCGGGAATCCTGAGACCATGCGTGAAATGTTTCCCCCAGGTGTATTCACTTCCACCGGAGTACTGATCGCATAGCCGTTATCCTCCACGCAAAAGATAACCGGAAGCTTCTTATTCGAAGCCGTGGAAAGTGCCTCCCAGAACTCGCCCTGCGAGGTTGATCCTTCACCTAACAGAGTGAGGACAACTTCATCCTTATGGAATACGACATCGTGGAAGGCGCGATAGTCGCCGGTCGCCTTCTCTGCCGCCTCAGGATGGTGATTGAAATATCGTCCCGCCTCCGCACAGCCAACCGCATGCTGCACCTGTGTGGTCGTCGATGAAGAGGTGCTGACGATGTGCAATTCGCGGTTACTCCAGTGAGTCGGCATCTGCCTGCCGCCGCTCGCAGGGTCAGCGCCAGCTCCCACGGCCTGCAAAAACATGTCATAGGGAGAAACTCCAAGCGAGAGGCACAATGCGCGATCACGATAATAGGGGAAGAACCAGTCCACACCCGGCCTGAGTGCAAGGGCCGCACCCACCTGAAGTGCTTCGTGACCGGCGCACGATATCTGAAAGAAGATCTTTTGCTGGCGTTTAAGGAGGATTTCCCGGTCGTCAATACGGCGGGAGAGAACCATCAGCCGATAGATTTCAATCAGCTTATCGGCGGAAAGGCTACCCGAAAAATCCGTTCCATGTAGGCGAGCGCCGGAAACCGCAAGTCCCATTCCCTTTACTCCCCAGTCGTGAACTGAAGCGAACTGGCAGCGTTCATTGTATCAATCTGCCGGCAATCTGTGCAGGCGCAAAGGTAATCCTGGACTTGTTTCCGTCACGGATATGGACGCACAAACGGGTCATGGAATACTGGACCGGAATCACCAATTGCGTCTGTCATCTTTTCGCGAACGCTCTTTGCCAGCTTCTCAATTCGGTCCAGCCGCACAATCTGGTTCTGCGTTGGCACGGTAAAGGTCTTCGAAGCCATCTCATTGTGCAATTCCATCGTCTCCTGCAACAGCTTCTCGGTGTCCGCTACCAATTCCTTCTGCCGCTGCTCATTCAGTGCGCGCGTGCGCTTGGCACGGAACACTGGGTCATCAAAAGGATCAGGGTCAAATAGGCTACCCGGCGGAGCTCCCACCCGATTCCGATTCGGAGTACTCTGGGCCACGGCTCTCAGAGGTAAATACCGCGCGTCAAAGCACGAAAGAATTACTAGAGTTCCCAGACATGCAGCCACATTCGCGATCAACCGAATACTCATCTTCGCAATCAGCCTCTTGCGGCCTTCATCGTGCAAGGTCTGGATGGGTTCATGAAACTACTCATTTTCGTAGTGTCTGGCTTCGACAAAGTCAATTCCGTGCATCCAGTAATGCGGGACTCACATCCCGCCCACAACCAGCCGCATCTTTATCCGAACGTCATGAGCTAGCTTTTCTATTTCTGCAGCCTTTTTGATTACGTTAATCGAGAGCGTATCTTTGTTCGTCTTGTCCACTTCAGTCTTCAATTGCGTCGCCAATACCAGCAGTTTGGTGCTGTCATCCACCAATTGTTTTCTTCTCTCCGCGTTTGCCGCTTCGTAGTCATCTTTGGTCTGCTTGTTCATCTGCATCGTCATCTGGGCATTCTTGTCGGGGAACTGGGTGAGGACGGGAGCATGGATGGGCTTGTCAGGGTTCATTTGAGGATCGAGAGAAGCCGCGGTTAGCACAATGCATGCAATCACCGAAAATGATGTAAGAAGCGGCGTGCCCCGCCTTCTCCACGAGAATGCGCGTAGTTGGGAGTGTGTAATCGATCTCAAAGGTGTCTGCATTGAAGCCTCCTTGCGAATCAAGGTGATCGTGGCGATCGAACAGACAACGGGAGGGGCGAAGCAGTTTTCCACGGATCCGATTCGCACAGATAGTCTAGTGTCAGGGTCTTCAGTATGCACCCATTTGTTTTCCTCACCAGATTGGATTATTCCGTAAACGGCAATTCTCGGGAGAACCCTTTGCGGGAATGGGGACAGAACGCACATGCGTTCATTTGACTCAAACTGCCTCATCTGGCGACGGTTGCGCTAATCGTCTTCGTCCACGTCCACTTACTGAAGCTGGTCACTCCAGGCCATGCTTGCCGTGGCGGAATGCCCCCGATCAAAGCCGCATTTCTCAGGTTTTGGCCCTTGCTGGCCTTCGTCGCGGCCATTATTGGGCTTCACCTTCTGGATGGGATGGCACGGCCAAGCAGCATCGCCATGGATATGCAAACCAGCTACAGGTCCATGATGCTTCTGGGGGGATGCAGCGCAGCGGCGCAAAATGCCATCTGCTACCACTCAAAAGGATGCGATAACAGCAATCGTTCCTGAAATGAGCCGATTTTCCAGTTTCCGAATGCCCGCTTTTCTGAAGCGTTGCTCAATTTCAAGATTGAATTGCTTCGACAATTGCATCTGGATCCACAATGGGAGGCAGGCACGTGCGCCCACGACAGACTAGAGCCCAGGCAACCGCTCCATCGGGCACGGGTACCCGTAACACTGTCTCTTCTAAGGCAGGTGGCAACTTACCTTCGGTGAGTTGTTCAGGCCCAAGATGTATGACCGCCTTATGCACGCCGAACGAGGCCGTTGCGGTTGCCGCAAGTTTTTCGCCTGCGGCGCCGTCACCTACTACAACAATTTGGATTGGGTCAGAGAGCAACCGGGAAAGTGCGAGCCCGTAACTGCCGGCGTACAAACCAAAGTGCTCCACAATACCGGAGAACGACGCAAGCGTATCCTCTGCGATCTCTCTATACTCCGCGCGACCGCTAAGTGCTTCGAGTCGAAGCAATGCTGAAGCCGCCGTGGGATTGCCCGCAGGAGTTGGTGAATCCTGTAATGGCCTGCGCCGTGCCGTCAATGCGCCCAAAGGCGCCGAGCTATCAGTTGGAACCTCCGTGTCGCAGAATGCGCATGCCGTTCGGTCATAGAACTTGGCAATCATCGCATCGGCCAGAGCGACGGCCGCCTCGTAAAAGCGTAATTCGCCTGATGCAAGCCAACCATCGATGCAGGCATGAACAGTGAACGCATAATCGTCAAGCGTGCCCGCAATGCGCTCAGAGGTCAGAGCCGTATCGTGATAATCGACCACGTGATAGAGATTGAACGCACCGTCCCATGCCTCTGCAAGAAGCCTCGAAAGTGTGCGAAGAGCAAACTCGCGCTGGGCCTCCAGGCGCATCACGGAGGCGGCCTCAAGATAGGCCGTAATCGCCATCGCGTTCCAACCCGTGTAGAGCGTGCGATCGATGAACGGCGTCGGACGCTTCCTGCGTGCTGCCAGTAATTTTTGCCGAGCCGAACCAAGCAGCACACGCATGGATTCCACGGTCTGTCCGTGCGGCAGACTATTGCGCGCGGCCAATTCATCGACTGTGTACTTCACGTGCAGCACATTCTTTGCCGGATTATGATGCATGTCGCCCAGTTCACCAATATCCCAAAAGAGTGAAGCGGCATCGAGTTCTTCCACGTCCAGCACGGCGCGCGCCTCATCAAGTGTCCAGGTGAAATAGTCGCCATCATCGTCGAGATCAATGTCCGCATCCTGCGACGCATAGAAGCCGCCGCGTTCTCGATCGGTCATTGTGTCGTCCAGCCAGCCAATGATCTCCCGCGCGGTTTCAAGAAAATCCTGGCGCACATAGCTCTGAAAGCCATGCACGTAGTTCCGCAAAAGCTCTGTGTTGTCATAGAGCATTTTTTCAAAGTGCGGAACCACCCATCGTTCATCGACGGAATACCGATGAAAGCCGCCGGCTATCTGGTCATACATGCCACCGCGCGCCATCTTTTCCAGCGTCAACAGAAATGCGTCACGGGCACCCATGTTGCCGCGATGCAAGGCGGACTGCAACAGCAAATCGAGCGCTGAGCAGTGAGGAAACTTGGGCTGAGAGCCGAAGCCCCCATTACGCGCATCGAACTGCTTCAGAATCGATGCCACCAGCTTGTCGGCAAGAGCCATGTTGAGCTCGCCGCCGCCGCTGGAGAAGTTCTCGTTCTGCTCAATGGCGCCCATTACACTTGCGGCGGATTCCAGCGCCTCTTCACGCCGTTCCTGCCACACATTCGCCATCGTCAATAGCACTCGGCCAAAGCCCGGCCGGCCGTAGCGGTCGTCGCGCGGAAAATAAGTTCCACCAAAATAGGGCCGCCCATCCGGTGTCAGAAATGCAGTCAGCGGCCAGCCCCCCTGCCCACTGATGGCTGAAACGGCCGCCTGGTAGCGCGCATCCACATCGGGCCGCTCATCACGATCCACTTTCACAGCAACAAAGTGATCATTGATAATGCGCGCAATCTCCGCGTCCTCGTACGACTCGCGGTCCATCACATGGCACCAGTGGCACCACACCGCGCCAATATCCAGCAATATGGGCTTGTTTCCCGCCTGCGCCTGCGCAAATGCGGCCTGTCCCCAGGGTTGCCAATGCACGGGCTGGTGACGCGCCGAGCGCAGATACGACGACGCGGCGTGTTCGAGCTGATTGGTCGCAGATGGTGACGAAGATGTCGATTGCATGGGGTCGAGAATACAGCAGGCAAGGAGCAAGTGCACGCCGGAGATGTTCATCCGGCGCAACTAAACTATTGCTTCGCGAGTTCCGCCTCCATCGCCGCAAGCAACCCCGGCGCATCAGGAGCAGTATCCGGAGTAAACCGCGCAACCACATCGCCAGTCCTGCTCACAAGAAACTTCTCAAAATTCCACAGAATCTCCGGCTCTGGCAGCGTTTCAATTCCATAGCCTTTCAAATTGTCGCGGAACGATTTCTCTGAAAAACTCGTTGCATGCGGCCGGGCCGCAATCAGCGCCGCATAGAGTGAATGCTTCCCTTCCCCGGTCACCGTGATCTTGCTGAATAGCGGAAACTGCACGTTGTAGTTTGTAGAACAGAAGTTCTGAATCTCCTCGTTGCTCCCCGGTTCCTGTTGCTTAAAGTCATTGGCGGGGAATCCTGCAATTACCAGTCCCTGTCCGCGATATTGTTCGTAGACCTTTTCCAGCGCCTCATACTGAGGCGTGAGCCCGCACTTCGAAGCCACATTCACAATCAACAGGACTTTGCCTTTATACTCGGCCAGCGATGCCGGCTTGCCGGCAAGTGTTTCAAGAGGAATATCGTAGATCGATGCAGTCATTAATGCCTCCAGTTCACTCTCATCATAGAAGGCTCAATTCGAACCAATTTCAGATATAAAGACGTGGGGTTGAGATCCCGCATTGATCGCCCCACGCAGATTCTTTTACGGCCTGGTCGCCAAGATGATGGGTGAAGGACCGTGCGTTGGAATCGTCCGTGGGTTTACAAAGCCAGCTTCATCAAGCCAACGGCTGATTTCCTCAAAGGAGAACGTGTCTCCTTTTTCTGTGTTCACCAGCATATTGACGCCAAAAATGAGCGAACTCGGAGGTCCGGTGCGGTCCGGATTTACCAGAAACTCCTGGATGGCGATGGTTCCGCCTGGAGCCAGAGCGGCAAGCGTCTTGGACAAAAGTGCCTTGCTGCGCACTTCGCCTTCACTGTGCAAAATGTGCCCAAGCGTGGCTACGTTATGACCGCTGCCAAAGTCGGCGTGCATCAAATCGCCCGGACTGAACGTGAACCGATCCGTTAGGCCGAATCGCCCCACAACCTTTTGCGTCACGGGAAGCACTTCCGGCCAGTCAACCGCGGTCACACGCAGGCTTGCCGCTGCCTGAGCCAGAGCAATGCCCCACACACCAGATCCCGCAGCAAGATCGAGTGCGCTTTTTGCTCCGCTGGACGCGAGGTCAAGATGCACAGCCAGTTCCTGAGCGGCCGGATAGCTCATCGGAAAGATATCCGTTACAAAATCATGGAAAAACGCTGCGCCTTGCCCTTCCGTATTTACCGCGCTCACCGGAACACCCGTCTTTACCACCTCATTCAAGTGAAGCCAGCGCGGAAGCAGTTGGATGCTTGTGTGTTTGATCATTCCGCCTTGGAAGCTGGGCTTGGTGCTCACGAGGAATGCCGCACTCTCAGGAGTGAGTGCATATGCGCCTTCCGGCGTTCGCGCAAGTAGTTCAAATCCTACAAGCGCATTCGCAATCGATCGGAGTCCGCGCGCTGAAGCTCCTGTGGCGGCCGATAGCTGTTCCAGCGATTTCGGGCCCTCGTCGAGCACGTCGAATACGCGGTTGTGAATGGCTGCCTCAAGAATCAGAGGTGGCGCGTAGCCCCATGCCATCTGCATGATCCGCTCAGGTGTTACTGGTTTACGGGAATCTGTCATCCTCGACCTCGTTGCGATGAAATGGACTGGGGAAGTCGCAGTGGCAGCATAGCAGACGAGTACAAGTGCTCGGGTGTTTATTTTCAGTTACTTGAATGCGCTTTATTCAGGCTAGGAGCTGCCGTCCCACTTTGATGTAAAGCTCGACCGCCTCCAGCAGTTCCTTCTTTGCGAGCCGTTCATGCGGAGTGTGCGCAACGTGGATTGATCCGGGACCAAGCAATAGCGGCTGCCCCCAGTTGGTCAGCTCCGGAATGTCCGTCGCGAACTTCGCCACCATCGTTGGCAAGCCTTCCACAGCCTTGAGTCGAACGAATGCGAGGTCAAGAGTAAAGTCCACATCGACAAGCCCCGCGGCCGCTTCGCGAATGGCAGCCCGCACTGGCTCGGAGGGGCCAACCGTACGGACTAGTACCTGCGCCTCAGCTTTGTCAGAAATTACGTTGGGTGCATGTCCCCCCTGAATCATCCCGATATTCAACGTGGTATCGCCTGCAAACTCGTCGACGGGAAGCTCCAGCTGCAGAATCCTGTCCATCACTTTCACCAGCTTGTGAATTGCGCTGTCTCCAAGCTCGGGATAGGCCGAATGCGCCATTTTGCCTGTTGCCTTAAACGAACAGCGCAGAGCGCCCTTTGTGGCAATGCCCAGCCGATTGTCTGTCGGTTCTCCGTTGATCAGAAAGCGGCTTCCCTTTGCAGCCTTGTTTGCAACCTTCGCCCCAGCGGAGTCGCGCTCCTCGCCGGACACAAAGAGAACGGCCACGGGCAATCCCTCCGCGCGTAAGGCCTCCGCCGCAACAATCTGCGCCGCAATGATCCCCTTGGCATCGCAGACTCCCCGGCCATAGAGGAACCCATCGTCTTCGCGAAAAGGGATATAAGGCGGCACGGTGTCCATGTGTGTCGAGAAGACAAGCTGCGGCGTAATATCTTTGGGACCACCGTAGACATTCCAACGCTCATCATCACTGCCATCTGCAGGTTGCGGTACGGGCATCTTTTCCACGGACCACTCACGCCTCGTCAGTAAATTGGCCAAATAGGTCCCGACAGCGCCTTCATGATAGGTAGTCGATTCAATTTCAACGAGTTCGCGCGTCAGACGAATCGGATCCAGAGGCTCATTTGCTGACATGATGAAGCCAGAATAGCGCATAGGCCGTGCCCGGCCACCTTTTGTACTCGAAGGGAATCACGCGGTGCGATTCTTCGCCGCAGGCAAATCGATTTGCGGCAAGGCGGCCTCTCCAATGAACAAGAGTAGAATAGCCCTTGGTATGTGTTCGGTGGCTGTCTCTCTGTCCGACTCAAGAACGCCCGAATCCGGACGCGTACGAAGCCTCTTTCTCAAGGGTCCAGCCGGGCGACTCGAAGCACTCCTCAATCAAGCAAGCGCTGACGCTCACTACGCGGCTCTCCTCTGCCATCCTCATCCGCTTGGGGGAGGCACGATGCATAACAAGGTCGTGTATCGCGCAATGAAAGCGTTTAACTCACTTCCTTCAGGACACGGATATCCGGTACTTCGCTTCAATTTTCGCGGCACTGGTTTGAGTGAAGGAGTTCACGACGGTGCCGCCGAATGGGAAGATGTCGCCGCCGCGCTCACCTGGCTCATCGACGAGTACAAGCTGCCTGTCATCGTCGCCGGCTTCAGCTTTGGCGCAGCCATGGCGCTCAAGGCCTGTTGCAAAAAACGGGCTGGCTCAGATCATGTTCGGGGAGTAGTAGCGCTTGGACTTCCCACTCAGTCTCGCGGTAGCCATTACAACTATTCCTACCTGAGCAATTGCTCACTTCCCAAGCTTTTCATCAGTGGAGACCATGACGCTTTTGCACCCGCTGAAGAATGGCGACGGGTAACCGACCAGGCAGCAGAACCACGATCACAGGTGCTGATTCCAGGCTCCGATCATTTCTTTACAGGTCAACTTGAGGCAATGCAGAGCGCGCTCTCAGGCTGGCTCACGGAACGTTTCCAATGACTCAAGTAAGCGACTCGGCACTCGAATTTCTTCATACCAGAGCGACAGGGATTTTTACAGGCGCTCTAAAGGGATGCAACGTAGCGTCAGCCTTCGACAGAAGGTTGCGATTCACGGACAACACGATAGAGCGCTTGATGCCCGATGGTAGCGGACCGCAAACCATCCAGCTCAACCAATATCGGCGTATCTTCATCGTTGCCATGGGCAAGGCCGCTGGCCCCATGTTAGAAGTCCTCCTTGACCGCATGAAACGCCGCCAGGGTGTTAGGGGTATCTGCTGCTCCAAATATCTCCCCAGACAGCGCAACTGGAGAATCCGTTACTTTGAAGGTGGGCATCCGCTGCCCAATGACGAATCCTTCGCAGCTGCCCATGCAGCTCTCGCTCTCTTGAAGAAAGCGCGCAAGGACACCCTCATTTTCTTTCTAATCTCCGGCGGCGGATCGGCCATGTTTGATCTGCCACTTGATTCCTCCATCAGCCTGGAAGACACTGCTCGATTTCATGAAGTCTTGCTTGGCTCCGGAGCACCCATCCAGGAGATGAACATACTGCGTAAGCATTTCTCCGCGGTCAAAGGCGGACGTCTGGCTGTCGCGGCACCCGAGGCAACGAAGGTAAGCCTGTTGCTCCCGGACGTGCCGCTTCGTTCTCTTGACGCACTCGCCAGCGGCCCAACGTCACCCGATTCGTCCACTCGCGAAGATGTGCGGAGAATCCTGGAAAAGTATGCGATGACCGCCAAACTTCCAGCCTCAGTGCGGCGGTTCTTTGAGCACGAAGACATCCCCGAGCCGCCCATGAATAAGCGAATTATGCCGCCGTTTCTCCCCAAGAAGCTTTTGGGGGAGCCCGCGACCGTGCGCGAACAATCGCCCGCGGTTCACTCGAACGGTGAAGACCCAGCATTCCGCGACTCGGTCTATGAAGTCCTGCTCTCCAGTCACGATCTGGTCGAGAATGCGCGCGAATTGGCGCGTCAGGCCGGATACTTCGTTGCAGTCGACAATTCATGTGATGACTGGGACTACAAGGATGCAGCCCGCTATCTGCTCGAGCGCTTCCATGAGTTGCGCCGCATTCATCCGCGCCTATGTCTCATCTCGGGCGGAGAAGTAACCGTTACCCTGAATGAAGCACCTGGCGCGGGCGGGCGCAATCAACAATTCGCACTTGCCTGTGCGATTGGACTCAGCATGCACGAAGGCGAACTGCTCACCGTACTCAGCGCTGGTTCTGACGGCATCGACGGCAACACA
Organism: uncultured Acidobacteriaceae bacterium; assembly: GCA_963814335.1. Taxonomy (GTDB): domain Bacteria; phylum Acidobacteriota; class Terriglobia; order Terriglobales; family Acidobacteriaceae; genus Telmatobacter. The sequence continues at coordinate 1,390,560 of CAWFCO010000006.1, forward strand.
AAGAACGCGGGTGCCATCGCTGACACGACTACGGTCACGCGTGCGCGCGCCTTCGGTTACGATCCGGCGGAATCCCTGCAGTCTTTCAACGCCTGCCCGCTCTTTACCGCTCTGGGTGACACGGTGGTCACGGGCCCAACCGGTCAAAATCTGCGGGATCTGCGAATCCTCATAGCAGATCATGACTGAACAGGGGACCCGGCGGGATTCTTGGAATTCACATGGGTGGGATTGCTGACCTGCGGGTCTTTGGCACTATGATGGATAATCGTCATCCATCCCCGCAGTTCAATCAGGATACTGAGTGGCCCGAAAAGGAACGCGGAATTCCGCAACGAAGACTCCCGACATTCGCACCGTCGCTGCGATGGCGAAAGTGTCCATCGCCACGGTTTCACGCACAATCAACGGCTCGCCAGTTGTGAGCGAAAAGCTTGCCAAGCGTGTATGGCAGGCAATTGAACAGCTTAACTACTATCCCAACACTCACGCCCGCAGTCTTGTCTCTGGTCGCAGCCGTATCCTCGGCGTCATCGTCGAAAACATCACCAACCCCTTTTTCCCCGAACTCGTGCAGAGTTTTGAAGAAGTGGCAGTCGCCAATGGTTATGAGGTCATGATCAGCTCGTCCAACAGCGATCCAGCCGTACTAACCAACTGCGTAAGGCGCATGCTCGAGCGCAAAGTGGAAGGCGTCGCAGTCATGACGTTCGGTGAAGAAGAACCCGTTCTTGACCAGCTCGCCCATCACGGCATTCCCATGGTTCTGGCGGAGTTCCATCTCGACGACCCGAAGGCGAGCACCATTCTGCTCGACTATGCCTCTGGAATGCGAGCAGCAATCGATCATCTGGCCGCCTTGGGACACTCGAGGATTGCTTATCTTGCTGGTCCTCATAAGCTGCACTCTGCCATTACCCGCGAAAACGACTTCCGCAATGCAATGGAGTTGGCCGGGCTCACAGCGCAAAAGAAATGGATCGTGGAGTGCGATCACACGCTCAAAGGTGGAGTGGCGGGATTCACACTTCTTCAGGGTCTGGATTCACGCCCCACAGCGCTTGTCTGCTCGAATGACATGACGGCTATCGGTGTTCTGCGTGCTGCCTATTTGAAAGACATGCGTGTGCCGCAGGATCTCTCTGTCGTCGGTCTTGACGATATCGATTTTGCTGAGTTCACTCTGCCGCCACTCACGACGATTCGGCTCTCACGAACGGATCTGGCACGAGCGGCTTTCGAAGCGCTGCGCCAGCAGGTGGAAGGCCCCAAACACGGCAAAATCGAGCGCGAATTTCTCGTTTCCACGAGCCTTGTTGTGCGCGGATCGACTGGTAAACCGCCGGCGTGGGCCTAGACCCCTGGCAAGCCCGTTTCGTTTTCCTCAATTGCCGGTGAATAGAAAGCAGGATCTCTTCGCATTGCTGCGATTGCGGAATGAGTCTCTGTTGCAGCCGTGCGCCGATCAGAAAACACCTGCGCCTTCGCAAACTGGACATGCGCGGTGAATCCCTGGATCCCAAGCGCCTTCCACAAGTGCGGCAAAAATCCAGCATCGCCAAACCAGCAGAGTTCCCTCTCTTCAATTCCGCCATCCATTCGATAGGAAATTGCCGCAGGTGTCACCTCCGCCCCCGCTTGCACAGCAGGCTCGAAAAGCCAACGGTGAAAAGGCAATACGCTGGACCCATCAGTGCTCGTTCCTTCAGGAAAAAACAGCACAGGAACAGGGAGCGAAAGTCTGCCAGAAATGCTTTCCGCCACGGACTTCGCGCTCTCTTTGCTTGAACGATCAAGAAAGAGCGTTCCACCGGCCCTTGCCGCCCAGCCAAAGTAGGGCCAGTTTGCAATCTCGCTCTTGGCCACAAAGAAACACGGAGTTATCGCAGAGAGAACGGCAATATCCAGATAACTCAGATGATTTGCGACGATAATTCCACGCCGCGGCGGAGTACCCTCGGCGACGAAACGAATCTGCAGGCTGCGCAGCACAAGCCGGCTCGCGAACTGCAGCCACACTGCGCGCTGCACGAGCGAAGGTCTTCCGCGAAGCCGTAAGAAGCAGTACCGTGCAAAGCAGCCACTTAGTGCAAACACCAGCGCCACAGCGCGCCGGATAATTCGGAATCTCAAGCCGTTAGTGGAGCCAGAAAGCGGTTACGCGCCGCCGAAGAAAGAGTTCGGAGATCGAGCAGTGTCAGAAAGTCGATAGTGCCAAATTCGCGGTCCCACGCAGGCGGCGCGCAAATGCGTGCGCCAATGGCCAGATACGTCTTCAGAAGACGAGGAACCTGAATCGAAGCGGGCAACGGATCTTCCTCGGGACCGGCTTCGTGCTGTGCGACCAGTCCCCTCTGCGGCATAGGGCAGGCGTATTCCGCGCGCGGCTCGGTCAAATACTCTTCTGAAGCCATGAAGCGCTCAAGTTGGCAGTAAACCTGCCAGCCCTCTTCAGGATTCCGCGAGTTGAGTGACGAGCAGCCGACCAAATAGCGCAGCCCCATGTCGTTAGCATACTGCGCAATACCTCGCCACAACAGTGTCAGCACTTCTGGTGTCCGGTGGTCGCGATGAATTGATGCCCGGCCGAGTTCCAGCACGCTTGCGCGTATCTGCTCGTACGGCGTGAAATCAAACTCCTGCTCCGAGTAATAGCCCAGATTCAGCGCTGCCGTTACACCCGACTGCATCCGGTAGGTTCCCACCACTCTGCGCGTAGGATTCGATTCTTGCTTGTCTTCAACCAGCAGATGATCGCAGAAAAGATCGAAGTAATCCGTGTCGAGTCCTGTCTGATACGAGCTTTCCAGCCCTTCGCCCATCTCAAGATTGAAGACTCGAAAACGCAACCGGCAAGCGGCGTCACGCTCCTCCACTGACTCAGCCAACCGCAATCGGTATCGGCCCACCTCGGCGTGAATCCTTGGACGTGCCGAGGTTCCAGGCCAGGAGGGAACGAGCGCCGCCTTCGGTGCCTGAATCGAAAGTGCTGACTTCAATTGAGTTGAACTCTGACCTGTTTGGGAGATCACGAGCTCAGTATGCGTTTATCGCCGTCAATAACCGTTGAATTGCAAAAGAATGTCGCGCAAATTTTTCTTTCAATTTGTGTAAATGCGCACATAATCGACGAGCATCTCCGAAGGAAACATTGTCGATGCATTCGGTGCACCCGGCCAGTCGCCGCCGACTGCAAGATTAAGGATCAGGAAGCTGCTCTGACCGTCGTCGAAGGGCCACACCGCACCCGGCAAGCTGCTGATATTGGCCGTTGAATACGTCGCATAAGGATGCGAGGGATCGTCCACATAATAGGCAACCGTTCCCTTTTGCCAGATCATTCCGTAGGTATGCCACTGCGCCGCAACTTGTCCTGTCGGAAAATGGAAAACCGTTCCAAGTCCCGTTCCGCCGGTAAATCCTGTTCCATGAACTGACCCTTCATTCCAGTCGGGAGTAGTTGCGGAGTTAACACGCTCCAGCACGTCCATCTCGCCACACGCTGGCCAGTCTGCCGTAGTGATGTCGTTGCCCAACAGCCATACCGCAGGCCAAAGACCCTGCGTCTCCGGCACCAGTGCGCGAAACTCCACCCGTCCATATTGAAAACTGAACAGCCCTTGAGTCTTCAGCCGAGCTGACGTGTAAACACCGGCGGAAGGCTGCCGCGCCACGATATGTAAATATCCATCCGTCCCCACATAAACGTTCGGGTTCAACGTCGAGCATGGCGCAGAGTTCGACCCCCACGCGCAATAATTCTCCAGCTCGTGATTACCGAATCCGCTGTTGCCCGTGTCATAAGTCCACACGCTCGAATTCGGTTCCGCGTTCACCCCCGTTGCGTTGTTAAACTCGTCAGACCAGACCAGCGTCCCCGACGGGATACTTTGCGAAAATGCAAAGCTGTTCTCCTTGCTCGCCGTGCCGCTCACAACTGCAATCGCCTTCACTGTCTCGCTGGATGCGATCAGAAACGGTGCCTCGTAAATTTGCGACGAAGTCGTCGGCGTGCTCCCATCCACCGTGTAGTGAATGGTAGCGCCGGCAGTTGAACTCTTTAGCGTCAGAATTACGGCGCCATTTTGCGCATTCGCCGTGAAATACGTCGGCGGATCGGGTTGCGAAACCGGGCTTGGCTTCTGATCCGCATTGGACGTTCCGCTTCCGCCGCAGCCACACAAAAGGGTACTGCCAAGAATCCACAACACCAGCATGATCAAACCCGCTTTCATCGATACTCGTCCCTCGAACACGATGATCATACCGCCGGAGTGTGAGTCCGCGCCGTGATTCGCTTGCCAACCTACCGGTAAACCGAAGCGGCCACTATTCAGCGGGATCGTAATTCAAATTGGGCGCGAGCCAGCGCTCCGCATCCTTCACAGAAATTCCTTTGCGAATACTGTAATCCTCCATCTGGTCACGGCCAATCTTGCCCAGCGTGAAGTAGCGCGACTCCGGATGCGCAAAATAGAGTCCACTCACGCTCGATCCCGGCCACATGGCAAACGACTCGGTTAGTCGCATACCGGTGTTGTTCTCCACATTCAGCAAGCGCCAGATCGTTCCCTTCTCTGTGTGATCGGGGCACGCCGGGTAACCCGGTGCTGGACGTATGCCACGATATTTCTCGTGGATCAATTCCGCCGGCGATAGATTCTCAGATTGGCCATAGCCCCATTCGTCGCGCACCTGCTTGTGCAGGCACTCGGCGAATGCCTCAGCCAGGCGGTCCGCCAAAGCCTCCGCCATAATGGCGTTATAGTCATCGTGCTTCTCGCGGAAACCTCCGCAAAGCTCCGCCAATCCAATTCCTGTCGTTACTGCAAAAGCACCAATGAAATCGCGAAGCCCGGTTTCCTTCGGAGCAACAAAATCTGCGAGTGATCGGCACGGCTCTTTGCCCTCGCGGTTCGCCTGTTGACGCAGAAAATACAGCCTGTCCAAAACATCTGAGCGTGCATCGTCGGCAAAGAGCTCAACATCGTCCCCAACCGCATTTGCTCGGAACAAGCCGTACACTCCGCGAGCTGTCAGCAGTTTCTCGGCAACAATCTTGTCCAGCAGGGCATTGCCCTCGGTGAAAATCTGTTTCGCCTGGGGCCCATATTGCTCATGCTCCAGAATGCGCGGATAGACTCCCTTGAGCTCCCACGCGTGGAAGAAAGGTGTCCAGTCAATGAATTCCCGCAGCGTTGCAAGCGAGAAATCCTCAAGTACACGCACGCCGGTAAACTCCGGCTTGGCAATATCCTCGGCCCGCCACTCAATAGGCGTACGCCTCGTGCGTGCTTCGTTCACAGAAATGAGTTGTACTTTAGGTGCTGCATGAGCCTTTCGAACGGCGTCGGATTCGGCCTTGTGTTGCACGAGAAATTGGTCCCTGCTCTCCTCGCTCAGTAGGCTCGTGGTCACGGGAACAGCGCGGCTGGCATCGACAATGTGCACCACCGGTTCGCTGTAGTGCGGAGCAATCTTGATGGCTGTGTGCGCACGGCTCGTCGTTGCGCCGCCAATCAGCAGTGGCAACTTAAATTTCTGCCTCTCCATCTCGCGCGCAACATGCACCATCTCCTCAAGTGACGGTGTAATCAGTCCGCTCAAGCCAATAATGTCGGCCTTCACTTCTTTGGCGCGCTCCAGTATCTTTTCCGCCGGCACCATCACGCCAAGGTCGATCACCTCGTAGTTGTTGCAGGCGAGCACGACACCAACAATATTCTTGCCTATGTCGTGCACATCTCCCTTCACCGTCGCGAGCACAATCTTGCCCTGTGCCTTTGTCTCCTGGCCGGCAGCCGCCATTGCGGCCTTTTCTGCTTCCATAAACGGCGTCAGGTAGGCCACAGCCTTCTTCATTACCCGTGCAGATTTGACCACCTGAGGCAGGAACATCTTACCTGCGCCAAATAGATCGCCCACCACGCTCATGCCCGCCATTAACGGCCCTTCAATCACCAGCAGTGGCCGACCAAGTTTGGCGCGCGCCTCTTCCGTATCGGTCTCGATGTAACCGTCAATTCCCTTCACCAGCGCGTGTGTCAGGCGTTCTTCAACGGTACCGTTGCGCCACTCTTCGGTCTTCTTTTCCGCGGTTGCGTTACTTCCCGCTGCCTTGATCGTTTCGCCAAACTCAACCAGTCGCTCCGTTGCGTCGGGCCGGCGATTCAGCAGCACGTCTTCCACCAGTACCTTGAGCTGAGGATCGATCTCTTCGTACACCTCAAGCATGCCGGCATTCACAATGCCCATATCGAGCCCGGCCGCAATCGCGTGATACAGAAACGCCGCATGCATCGCTTCGCGAACTCGGTTGTTGCCCCGAAAACTGAACGAGACGTTCGATATGCCGCCCGACACCTTCGCATGTGGCAGGTGCGTTTTGATCCAGCGCGTCGCCTCAATGAAATCAACACCGTAGTTGTTGTGTTCCTCAATGCCCGTGCCCACGGTAAGGACATTCGGATCGAAGATGATATCCTCCGGCGGAAAACCCACTTCGTCCACCAGCATCTTGTAGGCACGCTCGCACACGCGAATCTTGTCCTCGAAGGTCGCCGCCTGCCCCTGTTCGTCAAACGCCATCACCACCACTGCGGCACCGTACCGTAGCACTGTCCGAGCATGATGGCGAAACACCTCTTCGCCTTCCTTCAGCGAGATTGAGTTGACGATTCCCTTGCCCTGAAGGCACTTCAGCCCTGCCTCGATCACCTTCCAGTTCGAAGAGTCGATCATGAAGGGCACTTTGGCCACTTCAGGCTCGCTGGCCAGTAACTGCAGAAAGCGCGTCATCGCGGCCACGCCCTCAATCATGCCCTCGTCCATGCATATGTCCAGCACGTTCGCGCCATTCTCCACCTGCTGGCGCGCAACACTTACGGCCTCCTCGTAGTGACCTTCCTTGATCAGACGTGCGAACTTCGGCGAACCCGCGACGTTGGTGCGTTCGCCGATGATCATGAAAATTCCAGGCTGCTGGGTAAACGGTTGAGATCCGGACAGACGAAGTGGCTTCATCAGGCCGCCTCTTCAGTGGCAAGCTTCTTGTCCAGCGGCCGCGGAGGCAGACCATCCAGTGCTTTGGCAATGGCAGCAATGTGTTCCGGCGTATTGCCGCAGCACCCACCCGCAATGTTGATTAGGCCGGCGCGCGCAAACTCAGTGAGCGAGCGCGCCATGTCCGCAGGGCCAAGATCGAATCCCGTCTCTGCCAAAGGATTCGGTAATCCGGCATTTGGATAGCACGAGATGGCCGAATCGGCCTTCTCAGCCAACTCGCTCAGAAATGGGAACATCAGGTCAGGCCCGAGCGAGCAGTTCAGGCCCACTGAAAGCGGCTTCACATGCTCCACCGCATTCCAAAACGCCTCGGTCGTCTGCGCTGAAATCAGCGTCTCCCCACCCCGGCCCACCGCCGCTGAGATCATGATGGGCAGTTCCCTCTTTTGAGCCGTCAGACCATCTTCTTCAAACACTTCCTGAATAGCCACCAGCGCCGCCTTGGCATTCAGCGAGTCGAAGATGGTCTCCACCAGCAAAAAGTCCACGCGCCCCGCAATTAATGCGCGAATCTGGTGCGCATACGCCGCCTTCACTTGGTCAAACGTCACGGAGCGAAAACCGGGATCATTCGCGTCGGGCGAGTTCGAAAGCGAAACTGTAAGCGGCCCAATCGCCCCGGCAACAAAGCGCGGACGCCCGGTTTCATTTGCCGCACGGTCAGCCTGTTCGCGACAAATGCGCGCGGAATCGGCATTGATTTGCCAGGCGAGATCATTCAGATTTTGATTTTCAATAATCTTCTGGTAGAAATCGGGGTCTTTTCTGCCACCAAATTCGCGCGGATCGTCCACAAAAAACTCGCTTTGCGCAATGGAAGTCGCGCTGAATGTGTTGGTTTCAATGATGTCCGCCCCCGCCTCCAAAAAGCGGCGATGAATGTCGCCGATCATGGCCGGTTGGGTCACATTGAACAGGTCGCCATTGTTCAGCAAGTCCTTTTTAGCGTCGCGAAAACGCTCTCCACGCATGTCAGCTTCCGTCATGCCATACGAACGAATGGTCGTGCCCATCGCGCCATCGATAATGGCAATGCGATGTTGAAGAATTCCTTGGATTGGATGTTGACGTACGTTAGTCATGGCTCGTGCTGGGCCTCAGAAGAAGTGGAAATGAGGGGCGTACACACCAGAATAGTCGGATGCCCCATACATACTAAAGATGCAGTGGAATAGGGAAGGACGCCGGCAGCTACTTTGCAGCCGTCAGCGCGGCCACCGGCACCAGCATGTTTTCCTTGCGCATCACCAGGTTGGTGGCGTTCAAGCTGGCCATCTCGAATCCGTGACCGTGTGTAATGGCGTCCGTGGGGCAGGCCTCAACACAATAGCCGCAAAAAATGCAGCGGTTGTAGTCGATGTTGTAGACCTTGGCGAACCGCTCAGAGGAGGAAATGCGTTTCTCCTCAGTATTGTCATCGGCCTCAATATAAATGCAGTTCGCCGGGCAGGCCGCCGCGCACAGAAAGCAGGCCACGCACTTCTCCAGGCCGTTCTCATCGCGCTGCAAAACATGCCCACCGCGAAAGCGGGCCTGAAACACCGCACCGCGCATCGGCCCGGGGCCGTCAGGATAGTTTTCAACCGTAGTCGGCTGCACCATTTCCCGCAGCGTGATGCTCATGCCTTTGGCGATTCCAGCGAGATTACGCACGATCGACATGTGTCCAGTATACGACGACCGGCAAGCGCAGCGGGACCACGGGGTAGCCATACAACCATTCCGCAGATCGCATTGCGCTACCCAAAAAACAATCAGGGAAATTCAAGCAGCTTCACCGTTTGGGATGTGATCCCGGCGGAGTAGAACGGCCGCGCGCATTGGCAGGAGGTGTCGTAGTCGGCCTGCGACTCCGCACTGTGACATAGGGTGCGCATTGCTCAGAGTCCTGGCCAGCCTCAAGACCAGAAACCGCGTCCGTTGCCTGGCAGAGCCGTTTCTTAAGCGCTTCGGCATCCTTCCCACTGATCACCAGACTGCGGTCCAGCCCTGTCCAGGGGTCTACGTCGTACTGATAGAGATAGTCCTCTGCCGGCTTCAGCTTCCCATAATCAAGGTGATTCCATGTAGCAATGACTTCATGCCCATTGGAATCGGCAAGTACCGCATAGACCTGTGAAATCGTCAGATCGTCAGAAACCTTCTGGGCCCCGATGCGAATGGCTTCAGTACCATGCATCCAGCGCATCGCCCAGCCGTGCTGGCGAATGTCGTAGTAGAAGGCCGTCAGAAAAGTTGACGGGGTGCAGTTCGTGCAATTTGTGTAGAGCGCCGTAAGCTCCCTTGGCCTGCCCGCGGCAAATTCCATCCAATCCAGCAGGCGAAGATTTGCGCCTTTCAATAGCGCGGTCACACTGTGATTGGTCAGCGACACGCTATAAACCGCGAACGTATCGCTTCCCGGCGAAGATTGCGGCGTCGCTCGCTGCGTCGTGACCACAAGCGCGGCATCCCATTCCACGCCAATTTCGCGGATAGCCGTCCAGTTCTCCGCTTCCAGTGAGTTCTTTACCCAGACCACCACGTCCTGGTCTTTGGGCGAATGAAAATCAACCCAGTGGAAATCTGCCGGAGCCTGCGCGCAGAGCACCTGCGCTGACGCCAAAATCAGACTCACAAAAAGAAGATGCCGGGGAAGGACTGCACGCATGCGATTAGGTTAAATGAAATCCACTAGCTCAGTCTGGATGTACGCACCTATAAGCCCAATTTGGACCAAAGCGCATCAACCCGCTCTTTGGTCGCTGCATCCATCTCAATCATCGCCGGCCATGGCCGCTCAAAGCCCTCTGCCTTCCACTTTCGCGTGGCGTCAATGCCCATCTTGCTGCCGTAGTTGGGTAGCCTGCTCGCATGGTCCAGAGAGTCCACGGGCCCCAGAGTGAATTGAATGTCGCGCTCCGGGTCAATATTGTTTGCCACACGCAATGTCACCTCGGCCATATTGTGCACATCGCAGTCTTCATCCACCACGATGACACACTTGGTAAACATGGCCTGCCCCAGTGACCAGATGGCGTTCATCACCTTGCGTGCCTGTCCCGGATACGACTTCCTAATCGACACAATCATCAGATTGTGAAAGACAGCCTCAACCGGCAGACACACATCCACAAGTTCCGGAATCTGCATCTTCATGGCCGGCAGGAAGATGCGCTCCACGGCATGACCCATCCACGCATCCTCCATCGGGGGCTTGCCCACAATCGTCGCCGCATAGATGGGATTCTTCCGGTGCGTAATGCATGTCAGGTGGAAGACCGGGTAATCGTCGGTCATCGTGTAGAAGCCGGTGTGGTCTCCAAAAGGACCTTCTGTGCGCAGATCGCCCAACTCCACATAGCCTTCAAGGATGATCTCCGCGTGTGCGGGTACTTCAAGGTCTACGGTTTCGCATTTCACAATTTCCACGGGCTTGCCGCGCAGAAATCCCGCAATCATGAACTCTTCAACTTCAGGTGGCGCAGGCACAATCGCAGAGAAGGTCGTCGCCGGGTCCGTACCAATCGCTACAGCAACCTCAAAGCGGCTTCCCTTCTGTTTGCCCAGCGTTACCTGAGGCAGCCCGCCAATTGGCCCGTCCGGCACGCTCACTGCTCCGCCCGCAGTCGCAGCCATCATCGCCACGCTGGCGCTGCTCGACCCAGTCTCGTCACTCGTCAAATGGGCTCCTGCCCTTAGCGCATTGCGATAGTGTTCCGCAGCCACCTTCTGGCGCTGCCAGTGCATGCCTGTCGTTCGGCCGTCGAACACCTGCATGCGATACATGCCGATATTGCGCTTGCCCGTACGCGGGTCGCGCGTGTGCACGCAAGGCAAAGTGATGAAGCGCCCTCCGTCATGCGGCCAGCACTTCAAAATCGGGAATGCGCCCAGGTCGAACCCCTCGCGAAGCACCACTTCCTTGCATGGTGCGTCTTTGGCGCCAACAGTCTTGGGAAACACGTTCGCCAGCTCGCCCAGTTGCGGCAGCATCTTCAGCTTGTCCAGGAATCCGCCCCCCGGCGCCTTGATATTCAGCAAGCCCGTGATGCGTTCCGCAATCTCGTCAACCTTCTCCACACCCAGCGCCATGGCCATGCGTCGCTCGCTGCCGAACTGGTTGATCAGAACCTGGTGTCCCGGATGCCCCTTCACGTTCTCGAACAGCAGTGCAGGCCCGCCGGGCGCATACTTGCCCTTCACCGCCGCACTCATCGCGCCGGCCGGCGAACCAATCTTGCTCACGCGGTCGGTAATCTCAGTGATCTCTAGGTCGGGCGAAACCTCTTCACGGATGCGTTTCAGTTCGCCTTGTTTTTCCAGAGTTTTGATCCAGTCGCGTAGATCGTTGTAGGCCATACGTTCCCCACCGTTTCTCTAACCATGTTAATGGCTGAGGAGGAACCTGGGGTTATCTGCTTGCCATCACTTGAAGGCACACTTCCTTGAATTCAAGAAGCCGGTTCAAAGTTCCCCAGTCCACCTCAAGGTATTGCTTACCTGCTCGCTAGGTTGAGATTTCTCAAATTAAGTCGATTCGCCTCCATATTCAGCCGCAAATATCAGGCTTTCCCTTGGAGATCGGCCTTTGCCTCAGCGGAGCGTATATGCCATACTCTGCGCCAGTACGACCGGCCTCATCGATCTTGACAAAGGATCCTGAACCGCTCCGAAACCGTTCCGACGATGCGGTATTTCCATTCTCGGCGGAATGGACCTTGGTGCAGATGCTTGATGAGACCGGTACCAACTGACTTTCGAAAAGGAAACGATCATGTCCACTCCCCCCAAGGCACGTGCCAAGGTCGTCTGTCGCCCCGCCTTCAAACTCTTACCGCCCGGCGCGTTGGCTGCCGCGCCGTGGACCTTGCCCAACCTCTGCCAGGCTTACAAATGGCCTGCCGGGCTCGCCGGTGGCAGTGTCATTGCCATCGTTGAACTGGGTGGTGGCTGGGTGCAGTCCGACATGGATGAATTCTTCCAATCCATCGGCCAGCCAACACCACGAATCACCGATGTCTCGGTCGATGGCACCGGAAACAACCCCAACCAGAGCGTCGGCTCAACCAGCGATCCAGACTATGAGGTCGCGCTCGACATACAGGTCGCAGCGGCGGCCTACTTTGCAGCCACCGGTAAGCCGGCTACCATCCGGATGTATTGGTCGCAGAACATTGACACTGCCGTGCAAAGAGCGGCATCCGACGGTTGCGATGTCTGCAGTATTTCCTGGGGCGCCGACGAGGCTAGTTGGGGCGCCAGCGCACTCAATCAAATGGAATCCGTTGCAGCCGCAGCCACTGCTACGGGTATGGTCATCTTCGCTGCATCCGGTGACAACGACTCTAGTGATGGTGGCTCCACACCTGCCAACGTCGATGCGCCAGCTTCATGTCCCCACGTCATTGGTTGCGGCGGAACCAACAAAACGGCCACCAATGAGACTGTGTGGAACAACAACCCCAGCCAGACAAATGGCGAAGGTACCGGCGGTGGCTACTCGATGCATTTTCCTGCCCAGGCGTTCCAGATCGGAGCGCCTCCAGCGCCGGCAGATTCGAAGTTCGGAAGCGGTCGCATGGTCCCCGACGTCGCAGCGGACGCCGACCCTTCCACTGGATACACGGTTATTGTTCATGGCTCGACTACCGTGATCGGCGGAACCAGCGCAGTCGCGCCGCTTTATGCCGGTCTGTTTGCCTCATTTGGCACAAAGCTCGGCTTTGTCACGCCCACATTGTGGAAGAATCCTGCGGCATTCACAGACATTACTCAAGGAGGTAACGGATTCTACAGTTCCGCACCGGGCCCCGATCCATGCAGCGGTCTCGGCGTTCCAATCGGTTCAAAGATCGCTTCGTTGTTTCTGAAATCCAGTTAACCGGACGAGGACCATTGAAACGGCCTCAGTTCGCGGCCTCGGCCACCTGTACCAATGGCGCCACAGGGGGCACTGCATCCAGCGGATACCCCAGCCGCTTCCACTCGTCATAGCCGCCGCGAAGCGGACGCACGCGCTCAATACCCAACTTGTGCAGCGTCATGGCAGTTTTAGCTGCCGTCGCCTCACTGGGGCAGGTGCAGTAGAGCACAACATCGCGGTCACGCGGAATTTCATGCACACGCGCGGCCAGAGCGTCGGGCGAAAAATGCAAAGCGCCAGGCAGTGTGAACGGATCCGGCAACAACTCCAGCGGGTGACGCAGATCGACAATAAAGATCGATTCGCCTTCATCGAGCAGCTTTTTCAGATCGGTAGGCTCCAGACGTGCCGCGGCGAGCTTTTTGAGCTCTCTCCTGCGGCGGAAGACGCGCAACAGGAAGAAGCCAACAACACCGGCAATCAGCAGCAGCCCTGAGAAACGTCCCACCCAGTCAAGCAGATGCGGATCGCGATGGAAGGCATCGCCAAACAGTCTTCCAACAATCAGCAGAGTGCCCACCCAGAGAAAACTCCCCAGACCGTCGAACAGTAGGAAGAAGCCGATGTTCATCCCGTTCTGACCCGCAACGGGAGGCGCAAGCGTCGCCAGCCCTGGCACAAACTTGGCAATCGCCAACGTGAATGCCCTTCCGCGGCTGAATGAGTTCTGCGTTTGGCGTACGCAAATAGTCGGCTCCATTGACAACTTGCAGAGGAGCCGCAATACCTGGTGCCCGAACCGCTTTCCAAAGTAGAACCAGGCCGTATCCGCGACCAGGCACGCTGCCACGGCGGACAGCAGCCCTGCCGTCAGCGTGAACGGACCGTGGACCGTGAGCGCGCCCGCGGCGATCAGGATGGGCGTGGCTGGCAACGGAATCCCGAACTGTTCAATCAGAACCCAGATAAACAGGAGTAGATAGCCGTAGCTGAGGAGGATTTGTGTGGGTAATTCCATGATGTTCCTGCTTTATTTGTCCCCGTCAGCCCATCGAAGCGCCGCTTTGCGATCGGCAAAAGCTCGCATTTGCACGGGTGTCCCGTTGTGAAAAGTGTAAACGTCGGCCAATCGAACTTCCATCCAATCTTTGCTCCCTTTCAACCGGAAGCGGGCATGCACCATTACCACAACCCGATTGTCGCGAAGGACAAAACCCTCTGGCACACTTGCACCCTCCGCCCATTGCGCGCGCGAGTTTGCAAGATAGTCTGCAACCTCAGCTCTGCCCTGATACTGACCCCCACCCGGAAACTCCTTTGGTTCGGTCCAGTCTATGTTGGGCGCCAGTTGGCTTACCGCCGCCGCAATATCATTTCGATTGAAGGCGGCATACGCTGCCCGGAGCAACCCAATGGCATGTTCCTGCTCGGAAGGCGACATCCGTTTCACCTGCTGCCCGCCGGTCACGCCCGTCGCGACGGAGCAAATACCCAATACCAGACCAAAGGTTCGAATCAGCATCACAGCCCAGCAGAGGTTTGAATAGAACGTTGAGTTTCGCATCCGCACAGCGAACAGTTCGGCGAACACTAGCCATTCGATGTCATGAAGTGCTGCCGGGATGCGCATAAACATGAAAGGCTGCCCGCAGGCAGCCTTTCCAATCGTGGATGGACCCTGGACTGGCTAACGGGCTTCATCGGGAGCCGAGATCGCAGCCTCTGCCTGCTGCGCTCCCTTGCCGGCAAAGTAATTGTGGTCCCAGAGGTTACGGTAGAACTCACCGGTCAATTCAGCGGCTCGAGGACCAAACGTGGGCCTGCCTCCTTCAAGGAAGAAGACTGTGACCAGATTGCCTGCTGGAGTCTTCGAATAGGAAACAAACCAGCCAAAACGGGTGCCCTTGTTCGAACAGGTGCCGGTTTTGCCGAAGACAGGAAACTCGTCAAAGTTGGCATGGAGCCGCCGCGCAGTTCCAAAATCAACCGCGCCTTCCATGCCGGGCAGCATATCCGGCACATATTCTGAGATGTCCAGCGTGCGTTTGATCTTCGGCTCGAAGTTCGCCACGTCTTCCGGCGTTGTCGGATGCTGCAGATAGTAGAGCGTGCCGCCGTTGGCCATCGCAGCCACCAAAGCGCCCAGTTGCAACGGCGTCATATTGACGCCCTGGCCAAAGCTGCACATCCGGCCCACGCCGCCTTCTGAGGCGGGAATCGCTTCCTCGGGATAAGTGCCCAGTTGCTCGCCTTCAATGTGCCAGCCTGCAAGTTCGCCGAGCCCAAACTGCGTCGCATATTTGTGCACGCGCTCAAAGCCGAGTTCGCGGCCCAATTCTTCAAAGTAGAGATTGTTGCTCTTGGCCAATGCCTGCGTCATGTTCATGCGGAAGCCAGGCAGTTTAACCATCGTGTCCTTGGTGACAATGCCCTCTTTCAAGGCCGCCAACGCAACTGAAAGCTTGATGGTGGAGCAGGGTTCCGCGCCCGGTGAGAGCGCCAGCTTCTGGTTCACCATCGCCAGAATGCGGCCGTTCGAGGGATCGATCACCACGGCTGTGCCATTCATATCGCCCAGCGCGTCAATCGCCGCCTGGCGTACAACCGGATCTTCGCCTGCTGTCACGTCGTCGGAAAAAATATCGCCATGCGCATAGGAGCTCATGGTGAAACGTTCATAGTAACGGTGACGGCGCGTACGCAGGGATGTACGGCGTAGTCGGGCGGATCGCGTGGTCACTCCATGCCGGGTGCGCGACACCGCTCTTCTGGTGGTCGCTCTGCGCGTAGCGGACCGCTTTGTGCCGCGTCGCGCCACGGTGCGTCGGCTCCGGGCATGCGAGGACTTCGTCAGATGATGGCGGGCGGTTTTCGCGTGGTGAATCGTCTCGGGCGAGTTCAGCGCGGCATTCGCCATCGCTCCCCATCCAAAAATCGTGCATGCCAGGCCACAGGCCAGTGCGCGGAACAGTTTCATCCGGCAAACATCCTCTCAGTCCATCTGGATTCCGTGCCATGCGACATGCTCTTGGCCTGCGCACTTCATACTCAATCGAACCCGGTAAACACAAAAGTGTTTCCTGTTCGGCGTGGAGAGCTCAAAAAGTGAAGTTCCCCTCAATACGCGCCTGAGCCCTAAATTCAAACTTCACAGGCGACTTGGTAACCTTACTTTACCCTAAAGGTATCGACACCGCAGTCCCAAGGGACCACGGACGCCAACTCCATGCTTTTGGAAGACTTGGAATCACTATAGAACTATTCCCCAATTGCAACGGAAAATCCCACACCACGACGGGTACCTTCGTTTATCTATTCCCTCTTTGAACTAAAACTGGTGGCGCCGCATAAAGGCCGGCACATCCAGATCCTGGGCCTCATCCTGCTCGGCAGCAGCCGCAACCGCAGGCGCCTCAGGTTCCTGTACTGAGCCGATACTCATACGCACAGTCTCCTCCGTCGCCTCAGCCTGAACGGGGGCATGCACAACGGATGAAGTCACAAAAGCCGCATCATCGGCATCGTCCTCGTCATCCTCGCTCTGAAAGCGCGGCTTTGCAGGCGCTGCCTGCTCCGGCGCGGGCTCGCGCATCCAGCTCTCAGTGGCCACCACCGGCACTGAGATGACCGGCGCCTCTTCCACATTCAACATCCGCGCGCGCCGCTCCGGCATCTGGTCGCGAAAACCAGTGGCAATCACCGTAATCTTCACCTCGTCGCCCATGCGCTCGTCCTGCACCGCGCCAAAGATGATGTTCGCGTCCTCGTGCGCCGAAGACTGAATCAACGACGAAGCCTGGTTGACTTCAGACAGTTTCAGCGAACTCGATCCCGTGATGTTAATCAGGATGCCGCGTGCGCCATCGATCGCACCCGCCTCCAGCAACGGTGACGCCATCGCCGCCTGTGCCGCCTCAATTGCGCGATTGTCGCCTGACCGCACTGCCGTTCCCATCACCGCGTGTCCCATGCCGGCCATCGTGGTCTTCACATCGGCAAAGTCGCGGTTGATGATGCCCGGAATCGTAATGATGTCCGAGATGCCCTGCACGCCCTGCCGCAGCACATCATCGGCAATGCGGAACGATTCGAAGAAGCCCGCATCCTTGGCGACCGCAAGCAACTTCTCGTTCGGAATCACGATCATCGTGTCGACGCTTTCAATCAGCTCGGCCAGGCCACGCTCGGCCTGCTGCAACCTGCGCTTACCTTCAAAACCAAAAGGCCGTGTAATCACCGCAACTGTAAGAATCCCCATCTCGCTTGCAAGAGAAGCAATTACGGGTGCCGCGCCTGTGCCCGTTCCACCACCCAGACCGGCAGTTACAAACACCATATCCGCGCCTTCCAGCGCTTCAATGATCTTTTCCGAGTCTTCCAGCGCCGCTCGACGGCCCACGTCGGGATTCGCGCCGGCGCCAAGACCGGAAGTGAGCCTCACGCCCAATTGCAGCTTCACCGGAGCTTGCGAAAGCTTGAGCGCCTGCACGTCCGTATTAGCGGCGATAAATTCCACGCCCTCGAGACCTGCCTGGATCATGCGATTGACGGCATTCCCCCCGCCGCCGCCCACTCCGATGACTTTGATGCGCGCGCCGCGCGGAGTTTCATCGTGAAAATGAATGCGCATTTCACCGGCCTGCTGCGGCTGTTGATCCATTGCGGCTTTGGTCTCCTTCTTCATCTTTGCTCTCAACCCCCTGCTAGTAGCTCGATGCAAAAATTGCACGCAACTTGGCGCGCAAACTATTGTTCTCTGCCGCACGGCTCACGCGCGTGCGATGCGCGTACAGAATCATTCCAATCGCTGTCGCGTAGCTCGGGTGAGCCAGTTCGCCCGGCATGTTTGATAACCGCACCGGCATACCAATGCGCGCCGGTACGCGAAGCTGTGTTTCCGTTACGTCGAGCATTCCGGGAAGCAGCGCCCCACCACCGGTGAGAACGCAACCGGCGCCCAGTGCATCCACCACACCACCCTGGCGCAGGCTCTCTTTCACAAAGTACAGCAACTCACGCGCCCGCGGTTCCAGAATCTCCGCAATTGTACGCAGTCGCAGCGTCTGGGGCTGTGGATTAGCGATCTCTATCTCCGCTTCCTGCGGAACTGCCGTCACTACGGCGTTGCCATAATGGTGTTTAAGCACCTCGGCATCCGCCACTGGCATTTGCAGCCCCACGGCCAAATCGTTCGTGAAATGCGCTCCGCCAATCGGAACTGAAGCCGTGTATGCCACCGCGCCCTCATAGAAAACCACCAGGTCGCTGGAGTGCGCGCCAATATCCAGCAGGCACACGCCCAGCTCGCGCTCGTCGCCGGAAAGCGTAGCCTCCGCGGCGCAAATTGACTCAAGCACCGCCTCATTCACTTCCACCCCGGCACGATTCGCACAGGTCACAGTACTTTGCAGCGCAGAACCTGAGCACGTAGCGATATGCAATTCCACTTCGAGCCGCGCCCCGACCATCCCCACAGGATCGAAAATTCCCGGCTGATCGTCGAGAACGAACTGCCGCGGAAGCAAATGGAGAATTTCGCGATCCGGCGGTCGCTCCACAGCCCTTGCTCGCTCAACGGCTATGCGTACATCCTCGCGCGTAATCTCGCGCATGCGACTGCCCAGGTCGAAGCCGCCATTCGTATTCAGGCCTCGAACGTGCGGCCCGCCAACACCCACCGTGCATTGGTCAATATTGGCCCGAGAAACCCACTCGGTCCGCTCCACAGCCGCCTTCACCACGCGTGCCGCTGGATTCAGGTCGGAAATCAGCCCGCGCCGCATGCCGGCGGACTCCATCGTCGCGTGTCCGCGATAACGCAGCGCGCCCTCGTTCATGTCGGCTGCGATCACCCGCGTCGCAGAGCTCCCCAGGTCGAGAACCACAATCAGGTTGTCCTGTTTCTCGCTCATGGCCGCTCGTTTATCTCCTCTTTCCAGAGGAATTCGCTTTGTGGTGTGCCTTCGCGCGCCGCTCGCGCATTTGTTTCGCCAGCCGCTCAGCTTCACGTTGCCGTGCCGTAGTGTGCGTGCGCCCTGTCGACTTGTGCGCTGTAGTCTTATGCGCGCTCGCCTTATGCGCCGTGGTCTTTACGTGATGCGCCGCCGTTGTTTGCGATGCCTTGCTCACGTGATGATCTGCCGGCTTTGCGCTTACCTTTTTCTGATCGCTTTCCTTCGGCGCGGATTTGTCTGCGTGTGTGGCAGCGGCCGCTCCGGTGGTCTTCAGCGCTGCAGAACTAACCGCCGGCGATGGTTTAGCTGAAGCCTTCGCGGCGTCGCCTCCGCTCGCGGGGGACGCGGCCGTCGCTCCGTGATTCATTTGCAGCACAACCTGCTGGCCGTAGCGCAAATCGACCTCTGAGAGCTGCGGATATTGCTGACGCCACTCGGCAATATGCTCCTTGTAGCGCTGAAAACGCGCGAGAAAATCGCTCGCACCGAAATGCGCCACAATGTCTGATCCCTGCTCGGGCAGCGTCACGCGCGCATCTTCCGGATCGGTAAGATCGATCTCCGAAATCTGGCTTGAATTGTTCTGCCCGTTCGAATCGAGATCCGTAATCAGGTGCTCGTACGTCTGCATGCGGGCTTTCCGCGCGACTGGAGTGTCGTTTGGATTGATGCCGCTAACCACGGGGAATGAATAGTGGTGCTTGGCCAGAGATGACGCCGGCATGTCCAGCAAAACCCCGTTTGCGTCTACCAGCCCAATCGTCTGCCCGTGGCGCACAAACGCAACCGGCTTCCGTTCCACAATGGAAACCTTCAGCTCGTTGGGCAGCAGGCGCATCACCGTCGCGCTCTCAACCCAGGGAATCTGCTCCAGTTGCTTGCGTCGCTCTGCCAGAGGCACAAAGAAAATGTTCCGTCCAATGTCTTCGCCGAACACCGGCAGCAGGGCGCCGCGGCTCACTTCGCTCATGCCCGAGGCTTCAATGTTCCCCGAGCTTTGAATGCGGAACCGGTTGTCGTGTTCAAGAAATGTCTTTGCGCGATAGTAGCCATAGGCGCACACGCTCAAAACCGCACACGCGCCGAGCGCCAACACGATGCGGCCGAAGCGCGTCGCAGGCCTCCACCAGGGAGCGCCCTTTGCGGGCTTGCGCATTGCAGGTGAGAGCGGTTCGTCTAGTTCATCAAAGTCCGGCATCTCCAGCGGCATGCCGGACAAGCCGCGGCCATTTACGGGCGTAGGACGCTGCGTGCGCCGGAAGCGGGGCTCCGAGGGCGCGTCCTCTTCCCAATTCAGGGACCGGGTTCGTGTATCGCGTTGAATAGCCACACTTAAGCAGAGGTCAAGAGAATCGCCAGCCTCAACTATAGCCCTCAGTGAACTGCGCACTTCCTGCAACCGGGGCAGGGGGAACCCGTTGCGTTACGGGCTTACTCGTTTCCCGTCGAATATCCTGCACGGATGAAGCAATTTGGGGTTCTTCTCGCCAGCTTTGCCTGTTTTGCGCTTTGCGCGCCTTCGTACGCAGCTCAAGCCTACAAATACAAGCGGCTGGGTAACAAAGCGGACGCGCATATAGCCTCGCATGCCGGCTTCGCGCTCATGGGCGGCGGTGAGGATCTGGATGAAGCTTTCAGCTGGCTCTGCAATCACGCGCCCGGAGGAGACCTGCTGGTTCTGCGCTCTCATGGCTCGGATGACTACAACCCCTATATCCAGAAGCTCTGCCACCTCAACTCCGTCGCCACACTCATCATTCCCAGCCGCGCCGCCGCGCAGGATCCTTTCGTCGCACGCACCATCGCGCACGCTTCCGTTCTGTTCATCTCCGGTGGCGATCAGGGAGAGTACGTCAACTTCTGGATGGGCACACCCGTGCAGGATGAGATCAACAAGTCCATCGCGCGCGGCATCCCCATCGGCGGAACAAGCGCAGGCCTCGCCGTCCTTGGCGAGTGGGCCTACTCGGCACAAGGCGACAAGCCCAATGATCCTAACCTCGACGGCAAACTGGCCATGACGCACCCATTCAGCCCACGCATCACCCTCGTCCACGGCTTTCTGCGCATCCCGCAACTGCGCGGCGTCGTCACAGACACGCACTTCGCCACGCGCGACCGCATGGGCCGCCTGCTCACATTTCTCGCGCGGCTCAACAATCCCGCAGGCAGGCTCCAATCTCCCGGCGCACAGCCCGTCCGCGGACTCGGCATCGAGCAAACCGCCGCCTTCCTGCTCGACCCAGGCGGAGAAGGCAAAGTCGTCGGCCACGGCAACGCCTATTTCATTGACCCCTCAAAGGCAAGCGGCACACTCAGCCCCGCACAGCCTCTCAGTTACGGTCCCTATCTGGTCCAGAAGGTCACACCCGGCCACAGCTTCAATCTCAACACCTGGACCGGTCAGGCAACGCACTACACGCTCACAGTGAACAATGCCGCCATCCACTCAACCCAGCCCGGCGGCTCGGTGTATTAGCCCCAAAAAGCGCTTCTCTTTGCCGATTATTTTCCCGCCTTGGCGCACAATGGGTCTGAGCAACCCTGACCCGCTGGTTTGCCAGCTTGCAGGCCAGCCAACAGACAACGCACCCCACCCCCCTCCCCAAATCGCTGCGAATTGCAGACGATTGGAAGAAGGACGAAAAACGGATTCAACTTATTCTTTATTAATCGTTTAACTAGATTTTCCGTGAGGCGCGACCCGCATCGAGAGCCCAACAGACGACGTCAAAATCGAACAAAAATCGTCCATTTTCGTGCAGCGAATTACAGTTTCAGCAACGAATCGGATCAGTTTTTTGACGTTTTGAGCGCAGTCCAAAGAAAGCCAGAGCGGCAACCCGACGCAGCGACCCAGGGGATGCAGCTACTCTGGCTTTGCCTTAGCCCTCAACTCCACTCAAGCGTGATCACCGAGTCAGCCGGCAGTTCCACTTCCAATGCCTGCTTGTCCATCACAAGCTGTGCGCGCGTATCCTCTCCGCGATTCGCCAGCACTAGCACTTTGCTCCCGTCGGGATTCGTAAATCCCGTATGGGTCACTTTGCCGCCTGCGCCGTTCGAGCCAATGCCGTCGGTGGCAAATACCTTCGCGCCGCGCTTCACGTGTTTCGAGTAATGCGCAAATGCCCAGTACTGCCCGCTCTTGGTGATCGCGTGCGTCTTGCTGTCGATGGTGATTACGCCACCGCATGAGAATGGTCCGATGTTCGGTTTGCCTTTCTCATCCAGCGCCATGTTCCACGACGTAATGCATCGTGCCCAGTTGTTCAGGATGCCGTTGAATGTCTCTGCCCATTTCGTATAGTCCGTCTGGTAGTCCGGCTGGCTGATGTCCGGCCCGCCCTCGGTCCAGTACGCGTGCTTGTCAGGAAACGCATCATGCACCCGCGTCATTGCGTCTGGCGCGCCCACATAGCCGTGCCACGCAACGCCGTCCACATACTTGTACACACCCGGGTCGCTCAACTCATCAACCGCGCGTCCCCACAGGCTGTAATTGTGGTCCAGTATCCAGATCTTCGTGTCGATCCCGGCCTTCTCGAGTGTCGGCCCCAGGTGGCTCTTCACGAATTCCATCTCGGCTTCCTGAGCCCAGATGCATGCCGGCATGCGCCCCTCCTGTTCCGCATCTGTCTCGTTCTGCACCGTCACCGCATCAATCGCAACACCGGCTGCCTTGTAGTCTTCCAGAAACTTTCTGAAGTACTCGGCATACGGCCCGAAGTTCAACTTGCGCATCGCCCCGCCCAGCATTGTGTGGTCGGGCTTCATCCACCCCGGGGGGCTCCAGGGCGACGAAAACAGAAACAGCTCCGGATTCGCCTTCCGCGCCTCGCGCAGCATCGGCAGAATGTAAGCCTTGTCGTAATCGATCGAAAACTTCTTCAGTTCAGGATCGGGAGTCTCGCTCTCGTCATAGCTGTAGAGTGTCCGCGAATAGTCGCTGGCGCCAATTGTCGTGCGGCACACCGTCATCGCCATCTCGTCCGCTGCAAACAAATCGTGCATTACCGGCCCGCGCTCGGCAACGCTCAACTGGTTCAGCATGTAGCAGGCTGCATCCGTCATCGCCGCGCCAAATCCCAACACGCTTTGCTTCACCGTCGCAGGATTCAGCATGATTGCAGTTGCGGCAACTTCGCCCGCGGGCCTCCACGTTGCGTTCTCCAGCGCGGCGTGTCGCCTGTCGCGAAATGTTCCCCAGACTTTGACCGGCCCCGCTGCCGGATCTGCCCATGCTGGAATGCGAGGTGCAAATACAAGTCCGGCCGTAGCTGCCGAAGCCGTCTTCAAGAAACTTCTGCGTGTACTCATCGGCGTAGAGACTCCTTTGCGCGCAAAGATTTTTTCCGCGACGCATCATAGCAGCGTGAAAGCGCTTAAGTAAAACCTTTAAGCAGAGGATTGAATTCAGATGGGAACGTGCGATTTGCTTCAGCTGCGCTCAAGGGCGGCAACAATCTGCGGAGCCAGCTGGCTTACGCTTCCGGCGCCAAGTGTGAGCACAAGGTCGCCCTCTCCGGCTTCCTTGTGTACAGCCGCTATCGCCGCGGGAAAGTCCGCAACGGTCAACACGCGCGGGCCTTTGATTTTCGCCGCGAGCGCTTCAGCCGTCACACCCGCAATCGGCTCTTCGCTCGCCGCATAAATCGGCAACACGATCACGGTATCCGCTGCCGCAAACGCGCCGCCGAAATCATCCATCAGATCGCGCGTGCGCGTATAGCGGTGCGGCTGAAAGACGACATGAACATGCTTATGCCCGCACTCACGCGCCGCGGCAAGTGTCGCGCAAATCTCGGTCGGATGATGACCATAGTCGTCCACGACCGTCACGCCGCGCGCAACGCCCCGTTGCTGGAAACGCCGGTCCACTCCTCGAAAGTGCGAAAGCCCTTCGGCAATCTTTTCCGGCTCCACTTCAAGCTGATGGGCAATCGCGACTGCCGCCGTAGCATTCAGCACGTTGTGCCTTCCCGGCACACGCAACTCGAACGGACCCAGCGGCCCTTCTTTCGTGTTCACCAGAAAGCGCGAAAAGCACCCCGGCTCCGTCTCCAGAAACGCCAGTCTGTAATCGGCCTCCGCTGCTACGCCATACGTGAAAACACGCCGATGCGCGCGCGCCAAAATCGCCGCGAGCAGTGGATTGTCGATGCACGCCGTCACCGCGCCGTAAAACGGCACCTTGTCCATGAATTGGAGAAACGCCTGCTCCACATCGGCCATGTCGTGGTAGCAGTCCATGTGCTCACGGTCCAGATTCGTTACCACCGCCAGAATCGGCGAAAGCTTCAGAAACGAGCGATCGCTCTCATCGGCCTCGGCCACCAGAAATTGGGTAGACCCCAGCTTTGCATTCGATCCAAGCGCGTCCACCCGGCCACCGACCACAACCGTCGGATCGAGGCCGCCGGCAGCCAGCACCGCGGCCACCATCGAAGTCGTCGTCGTCTTGCCGTGCATGCCTGCAATAGCGATGCCGTATTTCAACCGCATCAACTCAGCCAGCATCTCAGCACGCTGAATCACCGGAATCTTGCGCGCTCTTGCCTCCAGAACTTCGGGGTTCGTCGCTGAAACCGCCGAACTCGTCACAACCACAGTCGCGCCGGCAACATTCGGCGCCGCATGCCCTTCGTAAATCGTGGCTCCCAGCTTTTCGAGGCGTTCGGTCACCGCACTACGCCGCAAGTCTGAACCGGAAACCCTGATATCGAGACTCAGCAGAATCTCGGCAATGCCGCTCATGCCGATACCGCCGATGCCAATGAAATGCGCGTGCTGTGAAATTGCGAACATGGAAGCGAAATCTCAATGTATCACCCAAGCGCTTTGCCGAAAGGAAGCGCGCTGGAGTCACTCAGGCAATGTGTAATCAAAATCGTAGAAG
This sequence comes from uncultured Acidobacteriaceae bacterium, assembly GCA_963814335.1. Classification (GTDB taxonomy): domain Bacteria; phylum Acidobacteriota; class Terriglobia; order Terriglobales; family Acidobacteriaceae; genus Telmatobacter. The sequence goes on from CAWFCO010000006.1 coordinate 1,415,323, forward strand.
TGCTGCTTATCTTCAATGCGGATGGTGAAGGTGCCACTGATGCCCGCAAGCTCCTCCGTGCCCGAACCAGGCACCACAATCACCTTCATCTTCTGGCCCGTCGCGTCCATCGTCGCGAAATGTTGCAACGCAAAGCTGCCGTGCTTGCCTTCAAGCGTTCCAGTCACGCGCTCAATGGCCACATAACCCGCAACGCCCTTTGCCGGGTCGCCGGCCGTGTACATCTCACCTTGCGTGGTTGCTTCAAGGTCGCCATGAATTTCCTTGTTGATCGAAAAACGGCCGGTACCCTCGGCAGGCACAGGCGTGAGGGGTTGCACCTTCACAGTGAAAGTGCCATGTGCGTGATGTGTCATTCCCATCTCCTTGGTTTGTGCCCAGAAGAATGGCACTGTCAAAGTCACCACCGTTGCCATGAACAACGCACGAAGCATGGACCGATTGTATCTGCACGCCTGCCGAGAATGCGCCGCACAGCGATGCGTCGCTCTCCAAGTCAGATACAACTTTTTCGTTCTCGCATCGATGCCTGCACAAAGCATTACGGTGCAAAAACTGCGCAACTATATTTTCGCGAGACACCACAACACTGCGACGCAACTGCTGTTCACAGGGGACATGAACGGCGCGCCCCAGGGCAGCAGGATCGAAGCCCAAAGCAAGCGCAGCCGAATCTCTTCCGGAGCATGACGCGGGCGAGAAAGGAATGGAGGAAGTATGGTCAGCATGAAAACATGGATGCTCGGAGCAGCAATGGCAATGGGTTTGGCTGGCCTGGGAACAACCACAGCCCAGGCGGCACAAGTAAGGGTTTATGTAGGTGCCGGACCGGCGGTATATGTTCCTCCCTGCCCTGGCCCTGGATATTTCTGGGTAGCGGGCTACTACTCGGACGGCTACTGGATCCCCGGACGATGGGAGTTTCGCGGAGTAGTTGATCGCGGTTATTACGGCGGCTACTACAGCGGACGCGTTTATACGCAGGACCGTAACTGGGATCATGACCGGGGGTGGAATCGCGATGATTACCGGGATGGCGACCGCGGCTGGAATCGCGGTCATGACAGAGGCGACTTCCGAGGCCATGAGCGCGACGGCCATCGCCGCTAAGCGCATATAGGTCTGAAGATTCCCCTTGATTCCTACTGCAACAGCCTCTCCATCGGGAGGGGCTGTTCTGCTGCTGAAGCGGCGCATTTCCCGATAACCATCCTCAATTGAGGCACTAAGCATGGTTTTCCACATAAAGTCTTATTAAGGAACTATTAAGGAGATGAAAGGTTTCTTAAATTGTCCGCAACTTCGCCGCAGATTCGCTGTTTGCATGGATGTACGCCGGAGGGAAGCGAAAGCTCACTACCGGCGGGTGCCATGGATCGGATCGGTTAGACCGATGGACGGGCCCGGCAGGCAAGGGACCGCGAGGCACAAGGAGGAAGGGATGAAAAGTACTCGCCCGGTTCTACTGGCAATGCTTTTGGCTTTGCCCATGCTGATGGTCCCCAAGGCGCACGCACAAGTCTCAGTTGGTGTCGGAGTTGGTGTTGGCCCTGCGGTTGTTCCCGCACCGGTTTATGCGCAGGGTTACGACTACGACGATGACGGCTACGTCGACTACGGGCCAGCGCCGGTTTGCCCCTATGGCTACTACAACTACTACCCCTACGCTTGCGCACCTTACGGCTATTACGGACCAAGCTGGTTCGTAGGCGGCGTCTTCATCGGCGCCGGCCCGTGGTACCACTACGGCTGGTACGGACATCGCGGCTGGTACGGATATAGAGGTGGCTATGGCCGCGGCTGGTACGGCGATCGCGACAGGTACCGCTACGGCGGACACTATGCTTACCGCGGCGATGGTTATCGCGGTGGATACCGCGGCGGCTACGGCGGACGCGAAGGATATCGAGGCGGAAATAGAGGACGTGGCGCCTATGGCGGCGGTGATCACTACCGCGGTTATGGATATGGGAATCACATGCCGGCTCCGCGCGGATTTGCGGGTGGCGGTGGATTCCGCGGCAACTACGGCGGCGGTCACAGTGCAGCACCTCGCAGCTTTGGCGGCGGTGGCCATGTGAACGGTGGCTTCCGTGGCGGCTTCGGTGGCGGCGGTCATGCCGGTGGTGGATTCCGTGGGGGCGGAGGCTTCGGCGGAGGACACGGTGGCGGTGGCTTCCATGGTGGCGGTGGCGGCTTCCACGGTGGTGGCGGCGGTCACGGCGGTGGACACCGATAAACAAAACCTAAGACACCAGAAAGCCCGTCTGCTTCGGCAGGCGGGCTTTTTTTAGCGCTTCTGTAGTGTCAGTTACCTGCCACTTCCACCAGCCTCTCCGCAATCCTCTCCGCAGCTCCAAGGTGCGCCTGCGTACGAGCCGCCGCCCCCATCGCCAACAACTGTTTTCCATCGGAAAGAAGCTGAACGAGCTTTTCAAGCAGCAGAGATGGCGGATCAAGCTGGCTTTCCCGCAGGATTGAGGCGGCCCCCACGTTTGCCATCTCCTCGGCGTTGCGTTGCTGATGATTGTCTGCCGCGGCAGCAAACGGAACCAGCAACGACGGCTTGCTCGCCGCTGCCAACTCGGCCACGGTCGAGGCGCCACTGCGCGCCATCACCAGCGTTGCCTTGCGAAACCGCTCCGGCATATCCGTCAAAAACGGCTCTACCTGCCAGCGTGTGCCATCCGCACCACTTTCCAAAAATGCAGTCTTGGTTACCTCCGCGTGCCGCATGCCGCATTGATGCAAAATGGTCAGCCGTGGAACAGCCGTGAGCAAATTCGCCGCAATCTTGGGCAGCGTCGTGTTGAAGAGCCGCGCTCCCTGCGATCCGCCAAAGACCAGCAGATGAGGATCCGCATACGGATCTGGCTGCAATTGGAAGAATTCCGGCCGCACCGGAATGCCTGTCACCTCCGCATTGCGAAACCAGGACGCGGCAGAAGGAAAATTGACTGCCGCCGCCTGCACCCACCGGCCAATAAGACGGTTGGCCAATCCAGGCACGGCATTTGGCTCAAACGCCATGGTAGGCACCTTCAGTTGAATCGCCGCGCCCATCGCCGGTCCTGACGCGTAGCCTCCCACTCCAAAGACAACGTTGGGTCGGAACTCGCGAATCAGTTGTTTGCACTCGGACAAATTGCGCGGCAATTGAAAGAGAGTGCGCAGACGCGTTTTCAGCGAAACGTTGTTCAGTTGTCCAACTTCAACCAGATGCAGTTTGAAGCCCGCCTCCGGCACCAACCGTGTTTCCAGACCGCGCGGTGTCCCAACAAACAGAATCTCGACAGGCTGTCTTGCAACCAGTTCGCTCGCTACCGCAAGCGCGGGAATAATGTGCCCACCGGTGCCACCACCTGCAATCAGTACGCGCAACAATCTCCTCGTCCCTCCATGATCAGACCCAATCAGAATTGCTCATTCAACCTGTCTCGAGATGTTCAACAGAATTCCTACCGAAGCCAGCGAAACAAAAAGCGATGTCCCGCCAGACGAGATAAACGGGAGCGGAATCCCTTTTGTCGGCAGTAGCGAAAGAACCACGCTGATATTGAAGAAAGCCTGCAATACGATCGCTGTCGTAATGCCAAAAGCAATCAGCCGTCCGAACGGATCCTGCACCTTAAATGCCGTTCGCAGTCCTCGCACACCCAACACAATGAAGAGGATGAGTATGAACATCGCGCCTATGAATCCCAACTCCTCGGCAATATTCGCGAAGATAAAATCCGTCGATGCCTCTGGCAGATAGAAGAGCTTTTGCATCCCCTCCATAAATCCGCGGCCTGTCAATCCGCCCGTTCCCACGGCAATCAGCGACTGGGTAATGTGAAATCCCGCGCCCTGCGGATCCGAGTCCGGATGCAAAAAAACCAACATGCGTTGCCGGCGCCATGAAACCCAGAACAGCAGCGCAAACAGAGGCGGCAATGCCACTGCGAACGCGCCAAACAAGTATTTCCACTCCATGCCAGCCAGCATCAGCATCATCGCCGTCACTCCCGCAAGCACCAATGCCGTTCCCAGGTCTGGCTGCTTCACCACCAGCAAGATGAAGACCACCGGCATGAAGGCCGCGCGCAGCAGCGTGTGCCGCCAGTCATTCATTTTGTCGAGCCGTGTGTGCAGAAACCATGCCAGAAATAAAATCAGCACAGGCTTGGCAATTTCAGAAGGCTGGAACGTAAACAGACCGCCAAATCGAATCCAGCGATGCGTATGGTGCGAATCATGAAAGAAGAAAACCAGCACCAGTAGAAATGTGGTCACCGCCACAGCGGGATAGATGAATCGCGTTGACTTATAGCGCGAATAGTCGACCCTCATCAAAAAAGCCATGAACAGCACACCGGCAATTGCCCATGCTGCCTGACGGCCCACAAACGCGTAGGGGGAGTGATACCGCTCCTGCACCACCACGGCCGACGCAGAAAACACCATGGCCAGCCCGACGACGACGAGCAGCAGCGTGGTGCAGAATATCCACTTGTCGACACCTACGCGCTTGGCCATAACTGAAGGCGCTTCTCCCTGCAGCTGCTATTACCTTGGCGCTCAGCGGACTAGCTGTGTGCGCCCCGCTCCACACCGGCGGGCCAGCCGCTAGTACCCTGCCACTCATTAACGAGCTCTTTGAAAACGCGACCGCGATGCTCGTAATTATCAAACTGATCGAAACTCGAGCATGCGGGCGCCAACAGCACAACTTCGCCGGGGCGCGCCGCAGCAGCAGCCGCGCTTACTGCGCGGTCCAACGACTCGCAGGAGTGCAGAGAGACCACGCCCCTCAAGTGCGATTCGATCTTCGAAGCAGCCGAACCGATGGTATAAACCGCGCGCACACGCGACCGTAGCAGGTCCGTCAATTGCGAATAGTCCGAGTTCTTATCTTTGCCGCCAAGAATCAGGTGAATACCAGTCGGAAATGCCGCGATCGCCTTCGCCGTCGCATCCACATTGGTTGCCTTCGAGTCGTTGTAAAACTCAACGCCATTCAGCGTGGCCACGTATTCAAGCCGATGCTCAACTGCCTTGAATTTCTCAACCGCAGAACGAACCGCCTCGGCCCGCGCCCCAGCCAGGCGCGACGCACATACCGCAGCCAGAACATTCTCCACGTTATGTGATCCCTTAAGAGGAATCCCACTCAACGGCATAATCGTCTCCGGTACTTCATTCGCTGCCTTACGGAAACGGACCATTCCATCTTCAATCCAGGCGCCCATCTGCACCGGATGCTCCACAGAGAACCAGTAGACCGGCGAAGCAGACCGTTTCGCTGCCGCAGCGGCGCGCGCGTTATCCGCGTTCAGGACTACGATGTCCTTCTCAGTCTGCGCGGCGAATATGCGCTCCTTGGCCAGAGCGTAGTTTTCGAAGCTGCCATGCCGGTCAAGATGGTCGGGCGTAATGTTCAAAATCACCGCAATCGCGGGATGAAACTGCTCGGTGGTCTCCAGTTGGAAGCTCGATACCTCCAACACAGACCAGGTCTCATCGGTGCTCTCTTCAATCAGCGAAATAACCGGCACGCCGATATTGCCGCCAACAAGTGTCGGTAACCCTGACGACTCAAGAATCTCGCCTACCAGGGCAGTCGTAGTCGTCTTTCCATTCGAACCCGTAATCGCTAGCGTTTTGCCCTTCAAAAAGCGCGCAGCCAGTTCCAGCTCTCCAATCACAGGCAGCCCGAACGCCTTTACCTGCACCAGTTCGGGTGTATCCAGCGGAACGCCCGGACTTACCACAATCAGATCCTGGCGGCGGAAAGTCAGCAATCCATGCCCGCCAGCCTCAACCATGATGCCCGCGTCGAGAAGCGCGGGAATGTCGTTGGCGAGAGCTTCTGCACTGCGAATATCTGAAACGGTTACTTGCGCACCCTGCCGACGCAAAAACAGGGCCGCAGCCAGACCGGATTTTCCCAGCCCGACGACCAGCACTTTTTTGCCTTTCAAATCCATCATTCTGAATATTCCTTCAACATCCGCCCGCACTCTATTGTGCACCGCCAGACCCGCGTTGTGCCCAGATGCTAGCGCAGTTTCAGCGTTGTGAGTGCAAACAGTGCAAACACAAGTGCGGCAATCCAGAACCGAATAATCACTTTGGATTCGTCCCAGCCGACCTGCTCAAAGTGGTGGTGTAGCGGAGCCATCTTGAAGATGCGCTTCTTGTTGCGAAACTTATAGCTGCCCACCTGCAAAAGCACGCTCAGCGCTTCCACAATAAAGATGCCTCCGATGAACGGCAGCAGCAGTTCCTGGCGAATGATGATCGCTACGGTCCCAATCGCTCCCCCCAGCGCCAGCGAGCCCACATCGCCCATAAAAATCTCCGCCGGGTGCGCGTTGTACCAGAGAAAACCAATCGATGCGCCCACCATCGATCCGCAATACACGGTCAGCTCACCCACCAGCGGCATGCGCTGCAGTTCCAGGTAATCGGCAAAGACAACATGGCCACTCACGTACGTCAGCACCGTTAAGGCACCGGCGGCAATCAGCGTGCATCCAATTGCAAGTCCGTCCAGACCATCCGTCAGGTTCACCGCATTTGACGAACCCACCAGCACAAGTACAACCCAAATCACAAACGGCAGAAATGCAATCCATCCCCAATGCGCAAGGGTCGCCGGCCACAGGTGCCACAGAAGATCCGGCCTCCAATGCTTCACAAAGGGAATTGTGAGCTGGGTGGAAAAGAGCTTGAACTGCTCCAGAACAATCAACGCCACAGCAACGGCTGCGGCCGCAATACCCTGCCACATGAGTTTCGCGCGCGCCGTCAGCCCCAGCGAACGCCGCTTCACAATCTTGATGTAGTCGTCCGCAAAACCGACCGCACCAAAAGCAAGCGTCGCAAATACCGTCACCCAAACGAATGGGTTCGTCGGATCAGACCAGAGCACCGTTGGCAAAATGATGGCGATACAGATCAGCACTCCGCCCATGGTGGGCGTGCCTGATTTCTTCTGGTGCGACTGTGGCCCGTCTTCACGAATGTACTGGCCAATCTGAAATTCACGCAGCTTTTGGATAACATACGGCCCGATCAACAGGGCAATCAGCAGCGCTGTGAGCGAGGCAAAGGCCGTACGGAAGGTAAGGAACCGAAAGAGTCGGAACGGGTGAAAGTAGATGTAAAGCTTTTGATAGAGCAGCCAATAAAGCAAGTGGCCTCCCAAGCCGATTGGAAGCGGGTCTTTGGTTGATTCTACAGGGCGCGGTGTAAGCCGCCCCCTCGTCGTTCGTTATTGATTTTCCTTCAACTGCCGCGCCAGTTCCGCCTCAAATGCCTGTTTTCGTTCGGTCACATACGCCTTGTATCCCGCCGGGTCAATAAATGCGTCGTGATTGCCCGCTTTCCAGCGCGCATACTTCTCAGTCAGTCCAAAATAGCCTCCATGCGCACCCAGAAAGATGTCACAGGGTAAGCGCTGCAACACCTCAAACTCATGCCGATAGTCCTCGGCAATCCGTGGATAATTCGCGTTGCGTACAAGTCTGAATCCCGGATTCACATTCGGGCTGCCGACAATCACCACATGGAGAGTGCGTCCGTTTTCGCGTTCGTCCAGCGTCCAGGTCGTAGTTCCCTTCGTGTGTCCCGCCGTCAGATGTGCAGTCAGTGAAGCACCGCCCAACGAAACCGTGTCACCATCATGCAGCGCGCGGTCCACGTGCACCGGAGGAAACCACATCGACCTGTCATGCGCGTAATGGAAGTCATTCCTGCCACCCGACTCCACCACCGGCACATCCTCTGCCATGACTTCATACTTCGCGTGCGTGTCACGCACAATTTCTGCGCTGCCCGCGCAATGGTCGTAATGCCCATGGCTGATGAGCAGAATCTTCGTGTCCTTGTAATGGAATCCAAGCTGTTCAATACTCTGGCGAATCTGTTCCGGCGAAGACGCAAGATTGCTGTTAATGAGAATATTGCCTTTCGGCGTCACAATCAGGTACGACGCCAGATCCTCACTACCCACGTAGTACAAATTGCCCGCTATGCGAAATGGCGCCATTGGCGTGGTCCAGTTCGCCGGGACCTGCGCACTCAGTGAAACCACCGCCAGAGATGCAAACACGTAGGTTAATGCCATTCTCAATCTGACTCGAAACACAACCACTCCTCTTATGCACGGGCTTTCAGAGCTTCCAACGCGCGCTCCAGCTTTACACCGCGCGAACCTTTCAGCAGTACCACATCGCCTTCGCGCAGATTCTCCTTAAGCCACACACCGGCGGCTTCCGCGTTCGGCACAAACACTGCTTGCGCGCCCGCTTGCTTCGCAGCCGCAACCAGATGGACGGCATTTCCGCGCACACCCACAATCGTGTCGATACCCGCTTCGGCCGCGGCCTTTCCGCACGCCGCATGCAGCACCGCCGCATGTTCGCCGAGCTCCAGCATCTCTCCTGCAACCAGAATTCGGCGCTGACCTTCGCGAGCAGCCAAAGTGCGAATCATTGATCGAAGCGCTTCGGGATTGGAGTTATAGCTGTCATTCAAAATCGTCGCGCCGCCAATCTCCACAATTTCGCCGCGTTTATCACCTGCGGTCAGAGATTCAAGCGCGCGCAGCGCCTCATCAAATGGCACGCCCGCCTCCAGCGCAACAGCAAGCCCCGCCATGGCGTTCGACGCGTTGTGCATCCCAAGAAGATGCAGCGTGAATGCGCCTTCCGCTTCACCGGCCCGCACCTTCGCGCGAAGCCCGTCCTTCGTTTCTTTCAGATGCGTCACCTGCGGATCGGCGCACGGTCCGGCTCCGAAATATACAACGCGGCCTGCAAAGTTGCGCCCGAACTGCGAAGCGTATGCATCGTCGCAGTTCAAGAATGCAACGCCATTCGACGGAAGAGCTTCAACAAGTTCAAACTTCGCTCGCGCGATTCCTGCCTGTCCATCTGCAAAATTTTCAACATGCGCCGTACCAACATTCGTTACCACGCCCCAGTCGGGCGCTGCCATCCGTGCGAGCGCCGCAATCTCCCCCAGATGATTCATCCCCATCTCGATGACGGCGTATTCGTGCTCAGGCTCGAGCCGCAGCAATTGCAGAGGCAATCCAAATGCGTTGTTTAAATTTCCCTTCGACTTGAGCACGTTGAACCGGGCACCAAGTGCCGCGGCTGCCGCTTCCTTCGTCGTGGTCTTTCCCGCTGAACCTGTGATCGCCACCAGACGCTTGCCCCACTGCCGCCGCACATGAGCAGCGAGCGACTGCATCGCAGTGAGCGGATCATCGGCAATCAGCAACGGAACTGCCAGCACATCATTGGGTAACGACGCAGCTTTCGAACGCGCCACCACGGCGGCCACCGCGCCACGTTCCACCGCCATCGCCACAAAGTCGTGCCCGTCCAACCGCTCGCCACGAACGGCAAAGAACAACTCGCCCGGTTCAATGGTCCGCGAGTCAATTGAATACCCGGCAACCGTAATTGCACCCGCGCTCGCGACGCTCGCAGGAACTTCCAGTCCCGCGCCCGTTCCCATTGCGATTTCGGCCAGCGTCAATTTCATTGCCCACCACCGTATCCCAGTTTGCGCAGTGTGGAAAGCGCAATCTCTGCGTCGTCAAATGGAATCGTTCGGTCGGCAAGAATCTGCACCTTTTCGTGCCCTTTGCCCGCAATCAACACCACATCATTGATCTTCGCCTCGCTCATTGCCTGAGCAATGGCAGTTGCCCTGTCAGCCTCAATGGTGAATCGCGTGCCGCTCGACTTCAATCCCGGTTCAACCTCGGCAAGAATTGCCAACGGATCTTCCGAACGCGGATTGTCACTCGTCGCTACCACAAAATCGCTTCCCTCGCCCGCTGCCAATCCCATCTTCGGCCTTTTAGTCCGATCGCGATCGCCGCCACATCCAAAGACCGTGATCACGCGCCCACCGTTGTGCGAAACCATTCCGCGGGCCAGCGCAGTCAGATTGCGCAGGGCATCATCCGTGTGTGCATAGTCCACGATCACCGTGAACGGCTGGCCCGAATTCACGAGCTGAAAACGTCCTGGCACAGGTTTGAGCTTGGGAACAAACCTGATCAGTTCTTCAAATGCCACACCGCGCGCGTGCGCCGCAGTCAGCGCGGCCAGTAGGTTCAAAATGTTCACTTCTCCCGCCAAGTGCGACTTCACTTGCGCCGAACCTGCGGGCGTTTCCAGGTCGATTACTGCTCCTGCTGGCGTAAGCCTGTACTCCGTTGCGCGCCAAGTGCATTGCACATTCCTCCCGATCCCGTAATTGCGCACCTCTGCGCCGGCAGCGTGCGCAGCCTTGGCGAGCTCACGTGCATGCGCGTCATGTGCATTCAGCACGGCCACGCGTGGCGCAGGATACCGCGACCCATCGAACAGCAGCTTCTTGGCCGCGAAATACTTTTCCATGGTCTGGTGATAGTCCAGATGATCCCGGGTGAGATTGGTGAACACGGCCACATCGAAAGCAATTCCATCCACACGCCCCTGGTCGAGTGCGTGACTGGAGACCTCAGCCACCAGTTCGCTCACTCCGCTCGACACACCCTCTGCCATTAGCTCAAACACATCTCTCGACTCGGGTGTCGTATGCGCCGATGCTCGAACTTCTCCGGCAATGTGGTATTCGATCGTTCCAATCAGAATGGACTTGCGCCTCGCGGCATTTAACAGAGCCTCAATAAGGAATGCTGTTGTTGTCTTGCCATTGGTTCCTGTAATGCCCGTCGCGGCGATCTTCTTCTCCGGATGTCCCCAAAAAGCAGCCGCAGCCTGCGCAAGCGCGCGCCTTCCGTGAGCAACCTCAGCCACCGGAAGCCCCGGTTCGTACACCAGCAGATGATCGAAGGTCTGCGCTGAGTCGGTGAGGATTCCAAGAACTCCGGCCCCAATCGCCTTCTCAACGTAGCGGTTGCCGTCCGTCGTGCCGCCTCTCATGGCAACAAACACCGATCCGGGGCCGACGCGGCGAGAGTCATACTCGACGCCGACAATGGGAGTGTCAGAGTCGCCCGACGCGCCGCTATTCGTCACTTCGGCAATGAGGTCTTTCCAAAGCATGTCGAGGTCGATTGTAGTGTGCGGAGGCGGTTAAGCGCTGTGTTAACGACTGAGTCGAACGACGATCTTCGTGCCCCTTGGAACGAGAGTGCCCGGTGCCGGCGCCTGCTCGCGCGCCGTTCCATCGCCCACCACCTGCACGTCCAATCCCGCTCCTGCAGCGGATTCGATCACTCTGCGCATGGGCAGGCCAACAAGCGATGGCACCTTGATCGGCGGCCCGCTACTGATTGTCACGGGTTCCGGTGGCTTCCCCGGCGATTGTCCATTGGCTTTGAACGCATTTTCCGAATTTGAACCTGATGACGAAGCAGCAGCCGCTTTTCCATCGTCTACCACTGGCGGCACATACGACTCCTGCGCCAATACTGTCGGCGCAGGTGGTGGAGTGCGAAGCGGATCATCGGCCGGCAAATCATTCACAGCTGCAAACAGCTGATTCACGTCCTGCTGATCCTCGGCCGCATCGTCTTCCTTCACTGGAATGGCTTTATTCTTCGCAAGCTGGTTCTTGCCCGGCTGTACATCTATATCGTGCGGAACGCCCAAATACTCGAGCACCTGCTGCGCAACCTCAGCGAACACCGGCGCGGAAACTGCCGTTCCGTAATACGACGCGCCCTTCGGATTGTCGATCACCACCGCAATCGAAATCACGGGATTGTTCACCGGTGCAAAGCCGGCGAAAGATGCAATGTGCATCGTCTTTGAATATGTATGCGTCACAGGATCGACTTTTTGCGCCGTGCCGGTCTTTCCCGCCGAGGAATAACCATTCAATTGCGCAGGCTTACCGGTACCAAAGAGGACCACGCCCTCCATCATCTTGCGCATCTCCGCCGACGCCATCTCGGAAATCACGCGATGCGATCCCGAAGGCAGCTGGTCGGGCAACTCTTCATTGGCACGAAACGGTGCGGGCTTCAGCTGCTCCGGGCCCTTTGGTGCCGGCATCAAAATATGCGGAGGTAAATAGGTTCCGCCGTTCGCGATAGCCGAAACCATCGACACAAGCTGAATTGGCGTCACCGCGACTTCCTGCCCAATTGCAATTGAGCCGATGGAAGTCGCACCCCAGTGATTCGGCGCGCGCAGCAGTCCTCGTGTCTCTCCTGGAAGCTCAATTCCACTGCGGCGGCCAAATCCGAATGCGCGAATGTATTGGTAAAACTTGTCGGGCCCCATGCGCATGGCCAGTTTGACCGCCGCCACATCGCTCGAAACTTCCAGCGCTTTGTGGATGGGAATTACCCCGTAGTGATCGGAACGGTCGTCGTGAATCGTGCGCCCAAAGATCGTGATTGCGCCGCCCTGGCAGTCAATGGGATCGTCCGGCTTTGCAACGCCCTGGTCCAGCGCGGCCGAGTATGTCACCAGCTTGAATGTCGACCCCGGCTCGTAGACATCGCCGATCGCATGATTGCGCAGCAGTTCAGGCGACGTATAACGAAAGTGATTCGGATTGAAGGTTGGCCGAATGGCAAGCGCGAGGATCTGTCCCGTGTGCACATCCTGCACTACGACAGTACCGTCGTCGGCATGGGTACGCTCCATCGCATGATCGAGAGCCTGCTCGGCCATGAACTGAATGTTCTCGTCGATCGTCAATTGCAGATTTTCGCCGGGATCAGGCTCCTGCGCAACGGATCCAAGCACGTGTCGCCGCGCGTCAAGCGCGGTAAACATGCGTCCTGAAGTTCCATGCAACTCCTTGTTGAACTTCAGTTCCATTCCACCCAGGCCGTTGTCGTCAATGCCCACATAACCCAGAACCTGGGCAGCAATCTGGTTGTTCGGGTAAAAGCGCTTGAATTCCTTTTGGTAGTAAATGCCCTTCATGTTCAGGGCGTGCACTTTGTCCGAAACGTCTGGCGAAACCCGGCGCGCAATCCACGCGAAGGATTTGCCTTTTTCCAGCCGCTCTAGAATCGACTTATCCGTTGTGCGGTTGTCGTCGTCGTTCGTGTGCACAATCGCAGCCAGTGTTCGCGCAGCAGCAGCTTTGTCGTCAATCTCGCTCGGGTCCGCGTAGATCGAGTCCACCTTCACGGTCATTGCCAGCTCGTGCAAGTTTCTGTCGTAAAGAATGCCACGATGCGGAGCAAGCTCAACGGTACGCTGTTGCTGCCTTTCCGCCTTCTCAACGTATTCGGAGTGATCCACAACCTGCAGCATGAAAAGACGGACAGTAATTGCAACTGCCCACAACAGAAAGAAGAGGCAGACCAGCCGGAAGCGCGACAGCTTCATCGGCATGGTGCGTGGCGCTGCGGTGCGGAGCGGTATGGCTCGGACGGTGGCCTGCATCTTCAGTCACTAGTTCTTATTCGTTGAAAAACGCGCTTTCTAGTGCGCTGGAGACACCGGTGCATGGTTCTGCGCGAGCGTGGGTGCGCTTGTATCGGACGGCATCACCGCATTCGGATGCACGATCTGTCCGGGCTGCGGCGTTACAAAGCCCATCTTGCGCGCCAGAGCATCAATGCGGCCAGGCTGTTCCAGCTCAGCTTCTGAGAGACGCAACTTGCGATTTTCCTCAAGCAGTTGATTCCGCTCCTGCTTCTGCGCCTCCACGTGATACGAACCTTCAATGGCGCTGAAGTGCTGCAGGCCATACACCATCACAAGTGTGAACAACAGCGTCACCGCAGCCGCAAACGTGCGCATTTGCCGCGCGCGCACCGGATCGGGAGCCTTGACCAGTCGCGAGTTGTCAAAGTGGCGCGCAAAGCTGATTTCCGGCGTACGCACGCCGCGGCGGCGCATTGCCTGCTTCGCCATCAGCTCAGCGTTGTGCCGCATTACGCGCGCGCTCCAGCTGTTGCTGTCCGTCTCAAAATAGGTTGTTGTGCATGCTGCTGCCATCACCGCTCCTCGCGCAACTCCGATTCCGCATCAGAGTCTCTCTGCCGCCCTCAATTTCGCGCTCCGTGAGCGCGCATTCCGTTCCACTTCTTCTTCGCCTGCCACTACCGGCTTTTTCGTCAAAACATTCCAGATTCCCTGTCGCGCTCCATCGCGCAGCGCGTCTTTTGCAATGCGATCTTCCAGCGAGTGAAAACTGATCACCACCAGTCGTCCGGAGGGCTTAAGCAACTTTGGTGCGGCCTCCATTAACGCCTTGATCTCGTCCAGCTCACGGTTGACATAAATACGGAGCGCCTGAAAGGTTCTCGTCGCGGGATGAATCCTGTCCTGTTTCATTGCCGGGGCGGCTTGGGCAACAATCCGGGCCAATTGACCCGTCGTTGTCACCGGCCGCCCACGCACAATGGCTCTGGCGATTCTCCGCGACCTCCTTTCCTCTCCGTATTCGTAAATGAGGTCTGCCAGCTCACGCTCACTCGCCTCATTCACCACTTGTTCGGCCGTCGGTCCGCTGCGCGTATCCATCCGCATTTCCAGCGGCCCATCGGCCATAAAACTGAATCCTCTCCGTGCCTCGTTCAATTGCAGACTGCTTACGCCAAAGTCGGCCAAAATGCCATCCACCGTTGCCGGTTCCACATGGCTCGCTATGGAGCTGAAAGCCTCGCCAATCAGCGTGAAGCGTGGCGTCTTCGGTCCCATCTCGTTTGCCAGCCGCGCCAGCTTGGCCTTCGCCAGACTCAGCGCTTCCGGGTCACGATCGAAGGCAATCAACCTGCCTTCCGCCCCCAGCCTGCTGGCAATCTCACTGGAGTGCCCTGCCAGCCCGAGCGTGCAATCCACATACGTGCCTTCCGGCCGCACGCGGAGAAACTCGATCGCATCTTGTAAAAGAACCGGCACATGGCGTTCTGTCTGATTCGTCATGCGTCCCCCTGAGGGGTTCCGTTCAAAATCACCCGCGCTGGCTCAAAATTGCCGCCATCGCCTTGCGATCCTCCGCCGTCAATTCATTGGTGGCGAGGTTCTGTTCAAAGACCTCCCGGTTGTGAACTTCCAGGTAAGTCCTCATTCCAAACACCGTCACTTCGGCGTCCAGTTTGGCGCTTCCACGCAATATCTGCGGAAGCAGAATCCGTGCCTGTGCGTCCATCTCCACCTGCTGGCCGTAGTAGCTGGTCAGGTTCAGGTACTTGCGCACGGCGTCGTCCATCGTGCTTGAAGCTGCAAGCTGCTCTTCCCGCTTCTCCCACTCCGGCAGAGGCCAGATCTCGGCGCTCTTGCCGTCACTGCTCGTCACGTAGAACTGCGTCACGTGTGCAGCGTCCACCAGTTGCTTAAAGGCCGCAGGGAGCTTCAGGCGCCCCTTCTCGTCGACCTTCGCTGGATGGTTGCCGCGAAACATTCCGGATCCGATACCTTTCTGGCTGCCGTCCCGCCAGTCTTCCGGCGGGGTCAAATTCCACTTGTCGTTGCCGTTTGGGGTTCGAAAGCCTCAAAACTGGCAAATAGAAGTGCAAGATGAGCAAAACGGGGGTAAACTCTCCACATATCCAGAAGCTTTACTCCCTTTTACTCCCTTTTACTCCACCACTCGGTCGATAATAGACCAGTTCCAGACACACACCAACGTCAAATTCCGTGGAAATTGAGGAAATGCCCGAATCTGCGAGAGTTGCCGACCGGACACGTTACCCTAATCGCAATGGCTAGGAAGCTCACCTGCCAAAACCACAACAGGTAGTGTTTACCTCTAGGATTCCCGGTATGGGAAAAGGGCTAGGCAGATTTGCCGGTCCGGTATATAGGAGAACAGAAAGCGAAACTAAGGCCCAAAGGTCAGTTCCTTCTTCTTGCGATTTTCGACAACAACCTTCAATAGATAGAAAAAAACCAACAAATTCACGACCAGCAGTACTACGCGTAGCCAGGTAATGTGCCGGAACACCTCGAATAACTCCCACGGCAGGAATGATGCCGTGATAAGCAGCGTCAGGTACTCCCCCCAGGTCTTCTCGAGGTAGAGGCCGATTCCTTCCAGCAGGCAGATGGCCGCGTAGCTGAAGGCCACAAGACCAATCCGTCTCAGCATGGGATCGGTCATGAGCGACGCCTTGTCCATCAAGAAGTTGACCAGGCGCGATTCAGGGCTAAAATGCAGAGCTTCGCGAATGCCGTCGATCACGTCCCCGATGTCTTTGTGGAGAAGGCGCATGGCGCCCACACCAACCAGGGCAAACATTAGAGCAAGCGCGACCTTATAGAGCGCAATCAGCACCAGCAGTTTGTTGTGCTTTTTGCGCTCGTCGACATCGACGGCAGAAGATTCGGTCATGGTCTGGGATGGCGCAGGTCACGCGCGCTTAATCCCATTTTATGTCAGCGACCACAATTGAATTGCACTCGAATGGCATTCTTCACGCGTTCGTAATGGATCTTTTGCCTGCCGTCGGCTGTCAGTTGGCCCGCAGCAGTGATTCGCGGTCCATGATTTTGCCGTCAAAGATTAACGTTGAAATGCGTCGCGCATTCCAGATGCTCACCGTTGGGTCACCGTCAAGCACAAGAATGTCTGCGCGGCGGCCGGGAGTAATCAGACCCAGTTCATTCCAGCCAAACTGCGCCGAATAATTGCTAGTCGCCGCTGCCAGAGCCTCGCGCGGCGAAAGACCCAGCCGTACCAGCATTTCCATCTCGGTATGCATAGAGATACCGGGCATGGCGCCCATCACGGGCGCTCCCGTTGCGGCCAGGTAGTGCGGCCCGGCTGAGAAGATGGTCTGGTTAATGCGCCACAGCCGTAATGCCGCCTGGTCAGCCTTCTTGCGCTGGCCCTCTTCCAGCCACCGCTGGGCCATACCGGGCAGCCGGCGCTGCCAGCCCGACAGCGAGTAGTCCATCTCGCCGGTATCTTTATCAGGCGGATCGAACATGCGTTTCGGATCGAGCTGCCCTGCGGCAGGTTCTAGCCAAAGGTTACGGTGCCCGGGCAGCCGCAGATAATACATGCTGAAAGTGGGAATCAGCGCGGCATGATGCGAAGCGAGAAATTGCGCATAGTCACGCAAGTGCGGGTCCGTCGGCGGCAACGACTGCGCGTAGTCGTACGCCGTGGAAGCAGCGGCGTCCCAAGGATCATCCACCAATGGATTTTGCAGCTCGTTCGGAATCACACCCAGTTCGTAGCGCCCCATATGCAGGAGGGCGTCCACTCCGTCCTCGACCGCCACGCGATAGGGAGTAGAAATGAACTCGCCATACGTCACCAGGCCCAGCTGATGGGCGCGCATGATGATCCACTGCGTGTTCGCCGCGGTCAGATCATAGCCAAGCCAGAGGACGCGTGTTCCCAACTTCGCTGTTGCATGCATCTGCCGCGCTGTGTCCTGGGGGCTTAACTCGACTGGATGCGAACCTTCACGCAGAATCCTGCTCCAGTCCTTCTGTCCGATGAGCAGACTCCAGTTGTCAGTTGTTCCCACCGAATCAACCAGGTAGAGATGCGGGCGCGGGTTGGCGTTGAAGTCGATGAGGCCGCGCCGGCTGTCAGAGCGCGCCACGACCGTGGTGACTCCCATGAACAGGAACGCATTCGCCTGCCCCTGCGAGTTCATTCCTGCAAAACCGTCCACCAGGCCGGGAATGATGTATTTCCCCGTGCAGTCCACAACGCGTGCATTCTTGGGAATCGGCACCTCGGCGCGGGTGCCCACTTGTGTAATGTGGCTGCCTTCTATAATCACCACCGCGTCGGCAATGTCTTTTGCCGAGTAGCCCCAATTGGTCAAATCCACAACCGTTCCGCCTGCCAGAACCAGCGGTTCGGAAACTGGCGCCGCGGCCTGACCGGGCTGCGATGCGCGCGCAAGATTGGATGAGAGAAGAGCTGCTGCCGTAATGGCGGCCAGAGAGGCAAGTGTGCGGAGTCTGCTTGAGATTCTGAACAATCCAGTCCGCCTCAGCTTGCCGCCAGAGTGCGCCTCTGACGATGCGCAATCAAGGGCTGAACCTGTGTGTATGCGGCGTCTACGGTGAGGCCATACTTCGCGCGAAGAGCTTCCACCTTGCCGTGTTCAATGAACTGATCGGGCCACCCAATGCGCACCACAGGGATCGTGACGCCCATCTCGTCCAGCGCTTCGACAACCGCAGAACCAAAGCCGCCCATCTTGACGTGGTCCTCAATTGTCACAAAGACCGCAACGCGTTTTGCGTAGGCAGCAAGTAGATCACGATCCAGCGGTTTTACAAATCGCGGATTGATCACCGCCGCAGAATAGCCTTCGCGCTCGAGCCTTGTGCCCAGTTCGCGCGCCAGCGCAGACATTGGCCCAAGTCCGAGAATGGCCACATCAGAGCCGTCCACCAGGACTTCCGCCTTGCCCACTTCCAGCACCTGCGGCTGCTCTTTGCGCTCCACGCCTACCACTGTGCCTCGCGGATAACGAATCGCGCTCGGACCGTCGAGCGTGAGCGCAGTCTTCATCATGTCGGAAAGCTCGTCTTCATCCTTGGGCGCCATCAGCGTCATCTCAGGAATACCGCGCAGATAACTGATGTCAAACAGGCCGTGATGCGTGGGACCGTCGTCGCCCGAAAGCCCGGCGCGGTCCATACAGAAGACGACTGGAAGCTTCTGCAAGGCAACATCGTGCACAATCGGGTCAAAGGCGCGCTGCAGGAATGTCGAATAGATGGCGCACACCGGGCGATAACCGCGCGTCGCCATGCCCGCGGCGAAGATCACCGCATGTTCCTCGGCAATGCCCACGTCGAAGTAGCGTCGCGGATGATGCGGGCGGAAGTGATCGAGTCCGGTGCCGTTCGGCATCGCCGCCGTAATCGCCACCACGCGCGAATCGTCGTTCGCCAGATTCACGAGTGTGTTGGCGAATACCTCTGAGTAAGTCGTCTGGCCTGGCGAAGTCTTGCCTGTCTCCGGGTCGTACGGCCCGAGGCCGTGGAATTTCTTGGCGCCGTCAATGGCCGGCTGAAATCCGCGGCCCTTCTCGGTGAGCACGTGCAGCAATACCGGACGATCTTCCTTCTTGAGGAAGTTGAATGTCTCAATCAACAGCGGAATATTGTGCCCGTCTATTGGGCCAAAGTATTGCAGCCCGAACTCCTCAAACAGAATGGACGGCCAGAGCATGCTCTTTGCAGCTTCTTCCGCACGGCGCACAACGGTGATGGCAGTCTTGCCTCCGAAGCGCTCCACGAGGCGCGCCGCAGACTCATGGAAGTTGCGCACCCGCTCGTTGGTTACGATGCGATGGAAATAGCGGGCAATGGCGCCGACGTTGCGGTCGATTGACCACTCGTTATCGTTGAGCACAACGATCAGTCGCTTGGTTTGCTCGGCGATATTGTTCAGCGCTTCAAAGGAAATGCCATTGGTAAAGGCCGCGTCTCCCGCAACCGCAACCACGTGCTCTTTACCACCCGCCAGATCACGGGCGACAGCCATACCAAGAGCAGCGGAGAGCGCAGTGCCCGCGTGACCGGCTCCGTAGCAATCATGCTCGCTTTCGGTACGGAGCATGAAGCCGTTCAATCCGCCGGGTTGGCGAATGGTGCCGAACTGCTCGCGGCGACCGGTGAGGATCTTGTGCACGTACGCCTGATGACTTACGTCAAAAAGGATCCGGTCCTGCGGCGTGTCAAAGACAGAATGCAGAGCCAGCGTCAGCTCCACCACGCCGAGATTCGGGCCCAGGTGACCGCCTGTCTTAGAAAGGGTTTGAATCAGGAACTCGCGAATCTCTCCGGCGAGGGACTCCATTTCCGCAGGATCGAGCCGCTTCACATCGGCGGGAGAATGGATGGATTCCAACAAAATTCCCATGTTTTTCCTTCCCTGAGGAGCTCACGGCTCAGGAGCCATTGCTGCCGGCGGGAGTGAATAAAAATCGATGTGGCTCAAGCACTTAGTCTGTGCTCAAGGGGCAGAATTTCCGCCCCGGAATCTGCAAGCCACGCGATTACGTCATCCAAGTATACCAACAGGTCCAACGCCGGACGGACATGCATTTGATGCTGCAAAGTTGGACGTAGCCTCGCCTGAACCGGTGCAGGCGCCTGAGCGCTCTGTCCTCACCCAATCCATGGGAAGGCAGCGGTATACGATGGCCATCAGAGTCTGTTGAGGAGTTGATGTTCATGGGTGGATTTAGAACTACTTTGCTGGCGGTCGCATGCGCCCTTCTTCTGAGTTCGGGCGCGGCCGCTCACGCTCAACTCACAATTCCCCAAAGCGGCGATCAAGCGAGCACACCCAATCCGCTGGTTGACACCACGGTCAAGCCAGGCAAAATGTTCCTCTTCGACCTCGAAGCACGGTTTGCGAAGGACGTTGCCGCCAAAGGCGGAGCCGGTTTTGCTTCTTGGTTCGCTGATGACGGTGTAGCGCTGGGCAATGGCAAGCCGCCCGTGGTGGGCAAAGTGGCCATTGAGAAGTCGGCCACATGGACTCCGCAGCAATATCAGCTGACGTGGACGCCGACCGATGCGGCGATGAGCCCTGAAGGCGACATGGGTTACACATGGGGCCACTACGAGGGCCGCAGCAAGGACTCGAGCGGCAACCCGGTCCTGACCAGCGGGCGGTATATGACCATCTGGCGCAAGCAGCCGGACGGCTCATGGAAGGTGGTGCTCGACGCGGGAGCCGATGACGCGCCAGCGGCCGGCGACTGCTGCAAGCTGCCGCCGGGCGAGAAGTAGGACTCACCTGCAGCGCGCGGCTTCGTCCAATGGACAGACAATCAGCCTCTTTCGGGCCGGGCGCCTGCCAGCGCACGGCCCTTCTTTAGAGCAGGGGGGAGCGATTAGTCTAAGTACGTACCTGCGCAACCAAATGTGCGCCTCTCCGCCGGGACTCGTGTGGAGCGAACAGGCAGCCGAGCGCCGGACCCGAGGAGTTCGCATTGAAGAGGAAGTCAGTGTTGTCATTTTTTGCCGCAGTGGGGGCGCTGCTAGCGCCGCTTGCGGCTATTGGTCAGATTATGCCTGAGAAGCCGGCCGCCGAGCCGACCAATGGGCCGGTCTACAAGTACGAAGCCTATGTGGGCGGCGGTTACACCAGTATCAACCAGGTGAACCAGTCGCGCAGCGGCCTGATCGGCGTTGAAGCGAACGTTCGGCGCGATTGGGGAAAATATTTCGGCATCAACGGCATGTATGGCCATTACGCATGGTCCGCAACACAATCCAATCCCGGCAATCCTGCGATTGACATGATTCTGCTTGGACCCGAATTTCACGCGCCACTGTATGGCCGGGTGAGCGGATCCATTCGTACCTGGTTTGGCACGGCGCATATGAGCAACATCGACATTCAGCCCGACTACTCCTTTGCGGGCGGCTTAGGCCTTGGGCTTGATTATGCGCTGAACAGCAGGCTTTCCCTGCGCCTGGCGGGCGATGACATTGGATCCGCATTTACCGTAGTTCCCTACACGTCCGGATCTTCGACGCACACGCGCTGGAATGCGCACGCTTCCTTTGGCGTGGCCTACAGGTTCTAACGACAGCAACCAGGGCTTGAAAAAAGCGAGGGCTCCGGCCTTCGCTTTTTGTTGATGGCTGCCGCACACGCAACGGTTGCTATTGGCGAGTCATTCCTAGAACTCCGTGCCTCGGCTTGATTCGCTACAATTCTTCCAATTCAATGACCGCTTCCCCGTCGTCCGCCAGGCGCATCAATACGCCCGCACAGGTTCTGTTTGCCAGCCTGGTGGGTACTGCCGTCGAGTTCTTCGACTTCTACATCTACGCGACGGCGGCGGTGATCGTCTTTCCACGGCTGTTCTTTCCTTCGACCGATCCGGCGTCGGCGGTGCTTGCTTCTCTGGCGACGTTTGCCATTGCGTTTCTTGCGCGACCGATTGGCGGAGCATTGTTCGGCCACTTTGGCGACCGGTTGGGACGCAAGAAAACGCTGGTGCTGGCGCTGATGACGATGGGGCTTTCGACATTCCTTATCGGCTTGCTTCCGTCATACACAGCAATTGGAATTACGGCGCCGATTTTGCTGGCGCTGTGCAGGTTTGGCCAGGGTATTGGCCTCGGCGGCGAGTGGGGCGGCGCGGTGCTGCTGGCTGTGGAGAATGCCCCTCCGGCCAAACGCGCGCTCTACGGCATGTTCCCGCAATTGGGAGCGCCCATCGGCTTCGCGCTTTCGGGTGGCGTGTTTCTATTGCTGTCGCGCGTGCTGACGGACGCGCAGTTCTACTCGTTCGGGTGGCGGCTGCCGTTTCTTGCAAGCGCGGTGCTGGTGCTGCTTGGCCTCTACGTCCGGTTGAGTATTACGGAGACGCCGGTATTTGCCGCGGCGCAGAAGCGCGCCGAGCACGTGAGCGTGCCGATGGTGACCGTTGTCCGCAACCATCTGGGACAGGTGATCACCGGCATCCTGGTTTGCCTGGCGACGTTCACGCTGTTCTATCTGCTGATCGTATTCACACTCTCATGGGGAACGACGGCGCTGCACTACGACCGCGGAAGGTTTTTGACGATGCAGCTTGCGGGCATCGCTTTCTTTGCGCTGGGCATCCCTCTCTCCGCGTGGCTGGCCGAATATGGGCGCAAGCCCGTGATGCTAACCGTCTCCGCGATGATTGGCCTTTTCGGGTTTGCGTTCGCGCCGATGTTCGAGTCCGGCCACAACGGCGCTGTAGCGATGCTGATGATCGGGTTGACGCTGATGGGCCTGACCTATGGACCGCTGGGCACCGTCGTGTCTGAGATGTTTCCGACATCGGTGCGTTATACGGGCAGTTCCGTTTCCTTCAGCCTGGCCGGCATCCTTGGCGCTTCCCTTGCGCCCTACATCGCCACCTGGCTGGCGCAGCACTTCGGGCTCAAGTCCGTGGGCTACTACCTGACGATTTCCGCCGTGCTGACGATGATTGGTTTGCTGCTGACGCGCGAGACGCGCGATGACGCGCTGGACCAGCCGAGGCACTGAAAACGGCAGAAAAAAACTTATCTATTCCTGTGGCTAAAGTCTTGCATTCACACAGTTTACGCACCGACTTTGTCTACAAAGTATTGATTTTACGCATACTTAGCCGCATAAATCAGAAACCAAAGGGGTTACGGCCTGATTTTGATTCATTATGCACCGATTCAAAGGACTTAGACGCAAAGTATTCAAAATAAATATCTTGGAACAAATAGTGAGAAAAGTCCGAACTACGGCATATGTCTATTGTGCAGGGGAACGGGAAAATTTTGTGCAAATGCGGAGCGCGGGTGAAGAGTGGCTTTTGCTCGTGGGATGCGCACCGTAGAGCCGGGGTTTCACACCCTCAAGGCTGCACGATGCTCTGGACTCGGAGGGTGTCTGCGATTCCCTGAGACACGGAAGCGTTGGCGTATTCTCCGCTGGGATTCTCTACGACGGGAAAGATGAAGGAGGGGATACCGACACCCGGCTGGCGATCAAGGCCAAGGTCGAAAGGTCATGCGAGCCTGTTGAAGACCTATCAAGCCTGGTGAAATTGAACCTAACTGAGAAACGCCGGTAATCTATCTAAACGAATAAGACTTAGCGTAGAGTACATCACGGGATCAACCAAAATTTGAAGTAGAAGAGTACTCCCTGAGTTTTTGCGGAAGGCTTTGCGGCAGGCGGGGAGCGGGCCAACTTTTATGGACCATCCAGATTTCGTTCGCGAGGCTCCATCCGCAGAGTACTTCGCGGACTATGGTGCGGCCTACGGTGAGCGCGTTGATGAGCTTGTGGACAAGATCAAGAAGTCCGATCTGGATAAGATCAGCCTGGAGTTCGCAGTCCATTTCTACGAGCAACTGGGTAGTCGCGCAGAGAGTACGAATGTCCTAGCCCAGCTGAGCCCGCAGGAGCTTGGCCATCTACATGCAAGACAGGCAGAACACCTGCGTTCTTTATTCAAACCACAACTCACTGCCGAAGCGCAGTTCCAGAGAGCTCTGCAAGTGGGGCGCATTCATGAGATGGTGGGCGTCAACCTGCCCAATCTCATGGAAAGCTACCATCTCTATCACGCCAAGATAGAAGAAATTGTGAACGCACTCCAATTGGAAGTTCAGCAGCGCGACTCACTCAGAAGCGCACTTCACCAGAGACTGCAACTGGATGTCGAGGCGCAGGTTGTGAGCCATGCACGATTTGATTTGGCCGTGGCGCAATTTCACGCGAATTTCGATGACGCCATTCGGAAGGCAAGCAATCTGGCCGACATGATTCGGAATTGCCTGCAGGTTGTGGGAGATTTCGATGGCGTCGCGGCTTGCCTGTTTTCCCGCCCGGACTCGCATGGAGTGATGCAAATTGAGGGAGAAGGCGGCGCGGAGGGACATGCCTATGCGGAGGCGATGCGCTCGCTTCGTGCTCCGATGTTCGATACGCAGGCGAGTAAACCGTCAGGTATTGGACCCGCTGGTCGGGCCTGGCGAAGCGGTGAGATCCAGGTGAACAACTCCTTTGCGACGGGAGATGTATTGCATCCATGGAGAGCCGAGGCGCAAGCACGCGGATTTCGTTCGTCTGTGGCCGTCCCGCTGCTGGACGCCTCTGGACAGGCTTTCGCAATTCTGAGCCTGTACAGCAAGTGGCCCGGCTTCTTTGGCGCACCCACTCGGGAGGCGATGCTCCGCCAAATTCAACAGGCAATGAGCCACGCCGTTCTGCGTTATGAACATACCCGAGTGATCTCCGTGGAGCAGAGCCAGACGTACAGAAGATATCTGGAAAATAACGCGGTTCAGATGTTCTACCAGCCGATTGTGGATCTGCGCACGGGCAAACCTCACAGTGTGGAAGCATTGGCGCGCTTGCGTGACGACGATGGGCACTTGATCCAGCCTGGGGCATTTCTGCCGGCGCTGGGTAATGCGGGTTTGCTGATGCTGTTTCAAGACGGCCTGAATCAAGTGTGCGAAGACTTTCTGAAATGGCGCGCACAAGATCCTGCATCAAGCTTTACCGTTTCCATCAACCTTCCTCCGAACGGTCTGGCACAGGATGTCTATCGGGATTCTGTTTTTGAAATTCTGAAGCGCTGGAATTTGCCCACCAGCATTCTGACTCTGGAGATGCTGGAGGACCGGGACACGCAGGACGCCGCGCGGCGAGACAAGCGTATCGCGGAGTTTCAGAGCGCCGGAATTCGAATTGCGCAGGATGATCTTGGGTCGGGATACAGTTCGCTGTTGCGCATGGACCGGGTTTCCTGCGATCACGTGAAGATTGATCAGGCGCTGGTGCGCGGTACGCTTCAACGGCCGTTGCGTGCGCTGGAGTTCATCTACCATCTGACTCTGCTTGCACAGGGGTTCGGAGCGCTGGTTACGGTGGAAGGCCTGGAGGATCTGGGCCTGATGGAAGCTTCCACAATTCTGGGAGCGGATCACGGCCAGGGATTTGGAATTGCACGGCCGATGCCAGCCAACGAACTGTTGCACTGGATGGACGGTTGGAGCTTTGGGGTTGATCCCGAACATCCAAGTACAGCTTTGGGAGCGCTTGCCGGATTTCTTCTCTGGGACCACAAGCTGAAGACGGTTTCCGACTGGCCGGAGCTGGCGGTGAACTTCGTCAAAGAGCCCTGGCTTGTTCACCGTTACCTTGAACGCAGCAAGCGGACGGGGAGTGAGCTTTCCATGGTGCTGGAACGCACTCAGATCCTGGCGCTGCAGGGACACCGAAGCCCCAAGTACAAGCAGATGAGCAACGAGCTGATTGAGCTACTGGTGAGCATCTGGCAGGAAGAGAGAAAGTGAAGGGCTTCTCCGGGATTTGCATTTAGACGCTGCTCGGCATTGGCTCAGCACTGCATTTGGCGGATCGCTCTCTGCTTGGTTACCGTCTCATTGATTGCGCACGAGCGCGATCTGCTGCTGATCGGCAACGACGACTTTCTGAAAGAAGGAGTGGAGTGCAGGGTAATCGACCGAAGGGATGGTCGCACGCCCCATTTCGAGATCACGATAGACAGTAATAATGCCGTTGTCCGATGTCATGCGGATATTGAAGACAGCATTCTTCGGCCAGGCAACTTCGGCCTTGAGCAGGTTTCCTTCCAGGGTGAAGCCTTCAGGCAAGCGGTAGATCACTTTGTCACTAACTGAATAGGGATATCGGAGATCAATGTCGGTGATCCTCTTGTCTGAGCTAGTGAATGGTTCTTTTTCACCGACGGCGAAAAACAAACCGGGCAGAAAAATGTGTTTCGCGGTTGAAGTTCCCAATGTGCCACTGAGATGCACGAAGACTACAAGGCTCGATTCCGGATTTTCCATTCCGAGGAAGTGGTCGAAATCGGATTGAATGCCTTGGGGCAGTGTTTGCTGGAACCACTCATTGAATTCCTTTCGCAGTTCGCCCGCGTCAACGACCAATGCCAAGGCTCGCCAGTGGAGCGCCTGCTGTCCAGATAAGACGAGACGTGCTGTGCCTTTTACCGAACCGTTCAGATCAACATTGAGATAGGCAATACGCTCAATCTGTGTCTGCAGATAATTGGGGACAGGCAGGTCGACAACGTCCGCCCCGTCGCCCTTATATCGAAAGCCCTTAGTGATCGTGTGCCCCCAATAAAGCGTACCGAAGGGGCAGACTTTCTGACCGGGATCCAGATAGATCTCCTTGCCGTCCAGTTGGGCAACGGCGATGAAATCGTCGAATTGGTTGTCATCGAGCACGGCAGGGTCAAAGACTGACCGCGAGCGATTTGTGACGGCCATGGGCTCGACATTGAGGCCCGCGGCGCGGCACAGAGCTACATAAAGCAGAGTAAGTGCGTCGCCTGAACCGCGCTTTACGGTCCACAAGTCAGAGACGGATTTTACGTTTTTGATTCTAAGTTTCTTCCGCTCTGCCTTGGAAAGCGTGCGCGTGAAGTCAGTGTTTTCCATCGCTACCACGGCGGCATAAATCTTTCTTGCCTTGACGGTTTCGGAGTCGCCGGGTGCGACCAGACTTGCAGCGGCCTGTTTCAGCACCGAAGTTGGCTTGGTCGCCTCCTTCAGCGCGTCAGCCCAGGTCTTTCCAGTAGCTTTCCAATATTCGGCGGAGGTGGCGTATGAGGTATAGAGAAAGTTGACACGCGAAGCAACAACGTTGACGGGCGGCATCCAGTCTTCAACCGGTACGGGCTTCACGTTGTCGGCGTCTAGTGTGTACCAATCACCCTTTTGCTTTTTCAATTTCATTCCCGCAGGCAATTTGGCAATGACACTGAGACTAAGACGGCCGCTGTGGCGGAAGGCAAAATGAATGTGTCGCGCGAATAAATCCTGCTGCACATACCAAGTGGGATCCGCGATCCCGTCGGTCCAGTTCTCTTTCACCCGATATTCGAGTATGGAGCCAACCTGCGCGGAGGGCAGGGTAAAGACAATCTTGTCTATTTGTATATCTTCAGTCTTGATATCGACCAGGACGGCAGGCTTCTCCGTCAATGGAAGAATTGCACCATCCGGCTGGATAGTACGCGCTTCTATCTGCGGCATCTTCTCAATGGCAGGGAAATAGTAGAGCGTGACTGTTGCGCGCTCCTTACCCTTCTCGGTGAGGACCTTGATGCGCCTATAGAGCGTAATAGTGTTGTCGAACTGGTCGTCTGTCTTATCGTAATCGAGGAAAACCGCGGAAGCCTCCGGAGCCTGTGGCTCCGCGGTCATCGTCAACTCTTCCCGAGTGGGCGCACTGAATTGCGCGCGGCAGGGTAATGCGATAAGCAGGCAGAGCAGCAGCGTAAGCCGCACGGCCACTTTTGGGAAATCGATGTTACGGAAATTTCGAGAACTCAACGTCGTATCCGGTGGGTGCAATTTATGTGTCGATTTTATTATTTGCTGCAGAGTGAATGAAAGGCTGCAGTGCCCGTAGATAGTCAAACGTAACCTGGCGCGCGTGGATGACCTGAGTGTTCACTGGATTCTCGGATCTAGCGATGGAAGAGAATATTTTGAGCGCAGAGAAAACTCGCCCTGCCGTGTGCCTGGCGATTTGTTTTTCTAATCCGCAGGTGCGGGGATGACGCCTAGCTGCTGCATCAGGCTGAGTGTATCCATGAGGATGCGGCTGTCGGCCATGCGGCCGGATTCGAGGCGGTCGATAACGACGCCGTTTACCGCGACTGATTTGCCTGTTGCTGGGATGCCGAGGAAGGCGCCCTGATGCGTGCCGGTCCACTGGAAGCGGGTGACGACTTTTTCGCCCTCGGCGATCATCTCGCTCACGGTCCAGTGCATGTCAGGGAAGGCGGAGCGAAGCTGGCGCAGGACAGCCTTCAGGCCTTCTCTTCCCTGCTGCTGGCCGGGGAGCGGATCGAGCTCAATGAAGTCTTCCTTGACGAGATCGTCGGCCCGCTCGTAGCAGGACTGGTTGATGACTTCATCAAGAAACGCGCGGATGACCTGCTTGTTTGCTTCGGACATGTGCTCTGACCCCTTACCGTTCGATTTGCGGTGACTGCTGCGATGCCTGCTCAGCTTTCTTCAGATTCGCGGAGCTTGGCAATGACGGAGAAGTCTTCGAGCGTCGTGGTATCGCCCTTGACTTCGCCGTGGGTGGCGAGTTCGCGCAAGAGTCGGCGCATGATTTTGCCGGAGCGGGTTTTGGGCAGCGACTCGGTGAAGCGGATATCGTCTGGGCGGGCAAGCGCGCCGATTTCCTTTGCGACCCACTTGCGGAGTTCGTCCTTGAGCTCGTTGGAAGGGTCGTTTCCGCTCTCAAGTGTGACGAAGGCGGAGATGGCCTGCCCCTTGAGCTCGTCGGGGCGTCCGACGACGGCGGCTTCGGCGACCTTGGGGTGCGCGACGAGAGCGGACTCGACTTCCATGGTGCCGAGGCGATGGCCGCTGACGTTGATGACGTCGTCGACACGGCCCATGAGCCAGAAATAGCCATCGTTATCGATGCGCGCACCGTCGCCGGTGAAGTAGCAGCCGGGAACGTCGTTCCAATAAGTGTTCTGGAAGCGCTCGGGGTCACCGTAAACGGTACGGGCCATGGATGGCCAGGGGTGCTTGACGACGAGCAGGCCTCCGGAGCCCTTGGGGACGGCGTGGTACTTCCCTTCCGCGTCAGGCTTAGTGACGACCTGAGGCTCGATGCCGAAGAAGGGGCGCGTGGCCGAGCCGGGCTTGGCGGCGACAGCGCCGGGAACGGGCGCGATCATGATGGAACCGGTTTCAGTTTGCCACCAGGTATCAACGATGGGGCAGCGGTTGCCGCCGATGACTTCGCGGTACCACATCCATGACTCGGGGTTGATGGGCTCACCGACCGTACCGAGCAGTCGCAGTGAGCTGAGGTCGTGTTTGACGATGTGCTCGTCACCCCACTTGATGAAGGCGCGGATGGCGGTGGGGGCGGTGTAAAAGATGGTGACCTTGTGGTCTTCGACGATCTTCCAGAAGCGGGAGAAGTCAGGCCAGTTGGGCGCACCCTCATACATAAGGACGGTGGCGCCGTTTTGCAGAGGCCCGTAGACGATGTAGCTGTGGCCGGTGACCCAGCCGATGTCGGCCGTGCACCAGTAGATATCGTCTTCCTTCAGGTCGAAGATGTACTTCGAGGTGAGGTAGGTTTGAACGGCGTAGCCGCCCGTTGTGTGGACGAGGCCCTTGGGTTTGCCGGTGGTGCCGGAGGTATAGAGGATGTAAAGCATGTCCTCTGAGTCCATGTGCTCGGCGGGGCACTCGGTGGGCGCGTTGGCGACGATGTCGTGCCACCACCAGTCGCGGCCGACGACCATCTTGATCTCGGAGCCGGTGCGCTTATAAACGATGACGTGCTGCACGGTGGGGCATGCGGGCATGGCCTCATCAACGGTGCGCTTGAGCTGGATTTCGCCGCCGCGGCGATAGGCTGTGTCCTGCGTGATGATGGCGACACACTGTGAGTCATTGACGCGGTCAGCGATGGCATTGGCCGCGAAGCCGCCGAAGATGACCGAGTGGACAGCGCCGATGCGTGCGCAGGCGAGCAATGCGATGGCCAGTTCGGGCGTCATGCCCATGTAAATGGCAACGCGGTCGCCTTTCCTGATGCCGAGGGCCTTGAGGGCATTGGCGAATTTCTGCACTTCCGTGTGGAGTTCAGCGTATGTGAAGCGGCGGATTTCGCCTGGCTCGCCTTCCCAGATGATTGCTGTCTTGCTGGCACGCGGTCCGTCGAGATGACGATCAAGGCAGTTGTAACTGAGGTTGGTCTGGCCGCCGACGAACCACTTGGCGTGAGGGAGGTCCCACTCGAGAACCTTGTCCCACGGCTTGAACCAGTGGAGGTCTTTCGCAACAGAGGCCCAGAAGGCTTCAGGATCTTCAATGGACTTTTTGTAGAGCTGTTCGTACTCCTCAAGGCTCTTGATGTAGGCCTTCTTTGCGAACTCCTCGGGAGGAGGAAAGACGCGATCTTCACGAAGGATGGAGTCGAGGTCCTGTGCAGCGAGAGAGCCAATGGGATTGGAAGACATGCGGAATCCTTGCAGATTGGATAATTTTGTCGCCAGTGCGCACACGAGCGACGACGCGCGAATGAAAAACAGCAACCGAGCCACTTTAATTGTGCAGAGCAAGCGTGAGCAAGTGAGAAGGGCGGGGCCATGGTTGATTTGACCAAATGCGTCCAGCCCGCCGGGCACGTAAAATAGCGCGCATGCAAGTCAAGTGGCTCTCACTCGTTCTGTGCGCATGCGTTGCCGTGTGCACCTTTCCTTTGGCTGCCCTCGCCGCGCCTGATTCGATCAAACCGCCGCTGCACACGGAGGGAAACAGGATTGTGGATGCCGCGGGCAGGACAATCCGGCTGACATCGGTGAACTGGTACGGATTCGACGAAAAGGAGTACGTTGCCGGTGGCCTGGACAAGGCGCCACTGGCGGCGATTGTTGCGCAGATTCGCGCAATTGGCGTGAACTCGGTGCGTCTGCCCTGGGCGAATGAGACGCTGGAGCGCAATCCGGTGGTGGCCGATTACGCGGTAGCGGCAAATCCACAGTTCAAGGGCAAACACGCCATGGACGTGATGGACGCGGTGATCGAATCTTTGGCCACGGCGCACATCATGGTGATTCTGGACAACCATGTAAGCCGTGCGGACTGGTGCTGCAGTGAAACGGACGGGAACGGGCTCTGGTACAGCGCGGAGTATCCGGAGACAAAGTGGCTGGCCGACTGGCAAACGATTGTGCGGCGCTACAGGAAGCAGAAATGGGTGGTTGGTGCCGACCTGCGGAATGAATTGCGCAGTGGCGCGGCCTGGGGCGGCGATGACCCGAAACTTGACTGGCATGCGGCGGCCGAGCGCGGCGGCAATGCGGTGCTGAAGGCGAATCCGCAGCTGCTGGTGATGGTGGAGGGGCCCGAGTATTCAACCAACTTTGCGGGCGTGGACAAGCTGCCGGTGCAATTGAAGGTGGCGCACAGGCTGGTGTATTCGCCGCATGCGTATGCGCCGCCGGAGCCTGGCTTTTCCAACTACGAGCAGATGGCGGAGGTGTACGCGGGGCGCGTGGGGATGCTGATGACGATGAAGGATACTGCGCCGATCTGGGTGGGCGAGTTCGGAACCTGCCAGAAGCTGGACTGCGGACAAAACTCGGACTGGTTCCGGCTGTTCGTTCGATACCTGAAGGAGCATCCGGAGGTGGGCTGGAGCTACTGGCCGCTGAACGGGACGCAATCGAGCGGTGCGGGGCGGAAGTACGACACGCTGGAGACCTATGGGTTGTTGACGACGGACTATCGCGGAATTGCTGCGCCGGAGATTGTGAAGGATCTGCAGTCGGTGGAGTGAGTGCGAATCCCACCCATCCAACGATGATGCTGTCGGATGGATGGGGCACGGACGATTAGTGGCTGGGCTTGTAGTTGATGTTTTCGTCGACCCACTGGATGAACCACTTCATGTTGGGTGCGTCAGTGTGGCCGCCGTCGTGTTGACGCCAGGCGAGGTGGCCGGTGAGCAGGCCATCATTCATGGGCGGCATTTCAGCGGTGTGGTAGTCCTGCTGCACGCCGAGACCTTTGACCCCCAACAACTCAAAGACAGGGCTGGCAGCGACGGTGGCGCGGTAGCCTCCGAGATGGTCGAGCCAATGCGCATCTCCCTTGGCGGGATTGCCATAACTGATGAAGGTAAGTCGCGGCGCGCAGAGAGCGATGAGCTCATTGGAGTCAACGGGAATGTCGCCGGGATTCATGCTGCCAAAGCTGGCTTGCGCGGCGCCGTACTTCATAAAATTGCCGGCCATCCAGTAGTATTCGCCGCCAGTCAGATTCTCGACGGCCTCACCGTAATTGCGGCGCAGGAGCGTTGCACCTCCTTTGCCTGAAGAGCCAACGAGCACCATGGCGAAGCGCTGGTCAAAGGCCATGGTCACGAGGGCGGCCTTGCCGTAACGGGAGACGCCGTCAATGCCGACGTGTTTGGCATCGACGCCGGGGACGGTTTCAAGGTAGTCGAGCGCGCGGCTTGCGCCCCAGGCCCACGCGCGCAGAGCGCCCCACTGGTCCGGCTTGCGCGGCTGGCCGTGATTGGCCAGGCCGATGATGCCGCGGGTAAGGCCTGCGCCGTTGTCCGCCTGCACACTGGTTGGGTCAAGCAGAACGTAACCCCAGCCTGCGCCGACAAGCTGCCAGTCATTGGGGAAATCTCCGTCGGCATTGAGCTGCGGAAAGACAAAGGGTGTTTCCTTGGCCAGGTGCCAGGCGGGATATTTGGCGAAGACATCTTTGAGCGAGGGGTCCTGCTTGATGAGCAGTTCCTTCCATGTCTGATCGACTTTGGCCATTTCCTCGGGGTTGGGCTCAGCGGGGTTGGGAAAGCCAGCGCGGCCGAACATGATGAGCACGGGAACCGGGCCTTTGGCGTTGGCAGGTAGAACAAGGGTCATGTGAATCTTGACGCTGATGTCCGGGTCTGACGAGTTGTCGACGGTGCCGATGAGATCCGTTGCTGTGACAGGGGTGAAGCCGATGTGTTCATGGTCGACGGTGGCAGCCCAGTGGATTTTGGGCAGGTCTTTGGGCACGAAGCCGTAAACGTATTTCGAAAACATTTCGACGAGCTGAGGGCGGCGCTCCTTCCACCACATGTCTGCGGTGGTGACCTTGCGGCCGTCGTTCATCACAAGCGCGTCGGGAATGTCGGGATAGGGATTGGCTTTGGATTCGTCGTAGTTCGCGTAATTAGGCGAGGCGGGATTGCTGTCACGCCCGGGCCGCAGTTCGGTGATGCCGAGCTGCTTCATCATATTGGTCTGGTCCTGCTCGGCGGTCCATTGCATGGGCGCTTGCGCGGAGGCGACAGAGCAAAAGAACAAGCGGCAAAAACAGTAAAAGCGAGGGAACGAAGCGGCAACCGTGTCAAGAATTGCAAGTGGACCTCCACGCATGGAAAAAATAGCCTATAAAAAGCGATTTATCATGCGCAAGCATGGTACTCCGCGCAGGGCAGAGTAAGCACGGTTTTTGGGGTAGGTATTTCCACTCTTCGTTCAAACGAAGGAGGGAAGACCTGTCACTTGCTGTGCTGCCGACTAGCGGTTGTATCGCTTCTGATGCCAGATCCAGGCGGTGCGAAGGATATCGTCTATTTGCGTATAGCGCGGCACCCATCCAAGTTCGTGCAGTGACTTTTCCGAGCTGGCGACGAGGAATGCTGGATCGCCGGGGCGGCGAGGATGCAGTTCGGTTGGGATGGGATGGCCAGTGACCCGGCGCGCCGATTCGATGACTTCCTTCACACTGAAGCCGTGTCCGTTGCCCAGGTTGTAGATGAGCGGAATCTGGCCCGCTGCTTCGCCGTCAAGAGCTTCGAGTGCCAGAAGGTGCGCTTCCGCGAGATCGGAGACGTGGATGTAGTCGCGGATGCAGGTACCGTCAGGCGTGGGGTAGTCATCGCCGTAGATGCGGATGGAGTCACGACGGCCGAGAGCGACGTCGAGAATGAGTGGAATAAGATGCGACTCGGGTTGATGCGCCTCACCGCGCGTAATGCCATCCGGGTCCTCCGGAGCGCCGGCCACATTGAAATAGCGGAGCGAAGCGTAACGGAAACCGTGGACCCGATGAAACCAGGAAAGCATCTGTTCAACGAGCAACTTGGATTCGCCGTAGGCGTTGGTGGGCTTGAGGCGTGCGATTTCAGGGATGGGGACGACTTCCGGTTCACCATAGACAGCCGCCGTGGAGGAAAAGACGAGGCGCTGCGGGCCGCAGGCCAGCATGGCCTCAAGCAGGGTGAGCGTGGAGGCGGAGTTATTGCGGAAGTAGATTTCGGGCTTTTGCATGGATTCGCCAGCCTCAATGAGGGCGGCGAAGTGGAGGACGGCGTCGAAAGGCCTGTTTTCCGCTGCTGCAGACCTGAAAAGGTTTTCAAGAAGGGCACGGTCCGCGATGTCACCTTCCACGAAATCCACACCCTCCGGAAGGAGTTCCCGGTGGCCGTGGGACAGGTTGTCGTAAACTAAGACAGAGTGGCCCTTGGACAGGAGTGCTGCGGCGACTGTGCCCCCGATATATCCCGCACCGCCAGTAACCAATATCCGCATAAAAATACTGTCCTTCCACGAACGGTTTGCGTTACGGTAAGTCTATTACAGCAGGCAGGGTTGGAACCGAAGTTTAGACTCCAATCACCAGACCCCCTCCGAGGCGGCGAGCCTGTGCAGACCGGTTCCTGTAAACTCTTGAAGAAACAGACTTCTGGAGTTACAAGCGGAAGCAAACCGATCAATTCCCTCCCTTTGGGAGTTTGGACTGTTCTCAGCACGATTGGAAGCCTTGGACCTGATGAGGGAATGAACGATCGCCCCGGAGGGAAAAACCATACGGGCGGACCTCGCTTCTGGCACGTCACGTGCTTGTGACAGCCCGGCGAACAGGCCGCAACGGGATGTGCGAGCTCCGGCAGCGAACCGCAATGGCAATTCTTCCATCATCGGGACAAAGCAAGAGGAATAGGGATTCGCGGAGAATTCGGGACCGATTTATGCATTATCGACAGACCAATCCGCGCATCGTATTACATGAATCTGCGCCACAGTGCGCAATATGGGTTCATACCGAGGAACGCGGCCGCAAATGAGAACAGAAGGTAATTTGAGACAGGAGCCCGGAAACTGGGAGGCGATGGAACAAGGTCACACGGTGTGTGAAGTCGTTCAAATCGAACCGAACAGAGCAATTCCTGGGTCTGGAAAACGAACCCCCCAAAGCCGTTTCCCTGGCCAAAGAGGAATGGAACGTATGCAGGTAAATCGCCACCCACAAACTTTGCAATTTGGACTGCTTCCCGAACCGGAGGGCAGGCGCGCCTCATTCATTACCAGTGCTTTCATCAATATGTCGATTTTGGCGGTCATGCTGTACGTGGGCATGATGGCCAAGCATGTTATTGAGCAACACAAGTTTGAACAGACGGATCTGATTTTTCCCACGACTCCGCCACCGCCGCCCAAGGTCCACACTCCCCTGCCGAAGATCAAGGACCTGCCGAAGCCCCCCGAAGTGAAGCTGGCGGCGCCGAAGATCAATGTTCCACGCCCTGAGCCGAAGCCGGCACTGAGGGACATCCAGATGGAAGCCAAGCTGGAAGCGCCGGTGATCAAAGAGGCGCGTCCAGCTGTGATTCTGGCTCCACAGCCCAAGGCAGCGTTGACAGCCGCAGCGCCCGCACAGGAAAAGCAGGAGCATATTTCAACGAAACAGGTTCACCTTGGCGAAACCTTCGGCGTGACTCCCAATCCCAATGCACAACGCCCTGCGACCGTGGCCGCGATTGGCAATCCCTATGGCGGGATGAAGGGCGACGCCGTGGCGCCGCGCGGTGTGGTTGGTTCGACAGGCATTGGCAATGGCACACGATCCGGCTCCAATGCCGGAACAGTGGGACGCGTTGCGCAGACCGGCCTTCCTGGCGGCACGGGTACCGCTGCCCGGGGTACATATGGTGGCGGCCATGTGGCTTCTGCCGGAATTCCGAGTGGAGTGGCCCAAGCCACACCCCTGCAGCAGATCGCCTCGAAGCCACAGTCGACCGATCTTGAAGTGCTTTCCAAGCCTCAGGTGCGCTACACCGCGGAGGCAAGACAAATGGGTGTTCAAGGAGACGTCATCCTGCGCGTGACATTCACTGCGAGCGGCCGCGTTCTGGTTCATGGAGTTGTGCACGGACTGGGACATGGTCTGGATCAGGAAGCGGAACGCGAAGCACAACAGATTCGCTTTAAGCCTGCAACACGTGACGGACGGCCGGTCGATTTGACCACTAACATCACCATTACCTTCCAACTTGCCTAGGAGAGGAGCGGCGATGCCAGATGAATCCATCCAGGGCAAGCGCCGCATTCGGGCCGATGAAACAATCAAAAAGAGATCTAGAAAAAATGCCGTACCCCCAGGAGCATAGAATGATGTTTCGAAAGATCACTGTAGCCTTGCTTTTTATGTTGTTGGGCGTCTCCTGCGCTGAAGCTAAGAAACAGCCAAAATATGCGCAGGCACACCAGCTTACCCCCGATCAACAGGCGCTTGTGAACCGTGCGGTTGCACAGGAAAAGATCCTGATCAGGGGGATCCAGGAACGCACTCCACTGGTGCAGACCTATATCCAGGACACCACGCCCGATCCCAAGCTCTATGAGGTGCCCGTCGACGACCACTACATGCTGAGCCGAGTGGACTTCGGCAAGGGTTTCTTTGACAAAGGCTACTCACCACGCGACGAGAAGAAGACCGGCTTCTTCAAAGGATCACTGGCGGCGATTTCGGGGCTGACCAAGGCGCTGGGGCTCGACCGGGGTTACGACTACAATTCGAACGGCTTCATGCAGATGATGTTCATCGATCCAAGCGGATTCGATCAGCAGCACTATGTGTTCAGCTATGTACGGCGCGAATTCCTCGGCTCACTGCGCACCTGGGTTTTCGACGTCCACCCGAAGGTCTCCGGCATGGGCCGCTTTTACGGCCGCATCTGGATTGAAGATCAGGGCGGCAATATTGTTCGGTTCAACGGAACCTATACCGGGGCGCGGTCAGATGAAGACTCGCGCATGTACTTCCACTTCGACAGCTGGCGCATGAATCTGCAACCGGGTGTTTGGCTGCCCGTGGCTATTTATGTGGAAGAGCCAGACCGCGGAGATCGCAATCACAAGATTGGCCTGAAGGCACAGACGCACTTCTGGGGCTACAGTCTGAAGTTGCCCACGCGCGACAGCGAGAACGTGAGCATGAAGGTAGAAGACGCGGTCGACAAGAGCGGTGACTCCCAGGATGTGGGTCCGCTGCAAGCGACGCGCGACTGGGTGCAGCAGGCCGAGAACAATGTAATCGATCGGCTTGAAGAGGCGGGCCTTGTGGCTCCGCTTACACCGGATGGCTATGAGACCAAGGTTCTGGATCAGATTGTGGTCAACCTGGCCGTGCCCAACAACCTTGCCTTCTCAAGCCCGGTGCACTGCCGCGTGCTGCTTACCGATACTGTTGAAGCCACGACAATCGGCAATACCATTCTGATTTCGAAGGGCCTGCTCGATACCCTGCCGAATGAAGAGTCCATCGCATCCGTTGTGGCTCTGGAACTGGCGCACGTCGCGCTCGGACACCACATCGACACACGCTACGCGTTTAATGACCGGCTACTCTTCCCGGATGAGTCGACATTCCAGCGCATCGACATGAGCCATACGCAGGCTGAGGATACTGATGCGGCCAAGAAAGCCCAGCAGTATCTGGAAGCTTCCATGTACAAGGACAAGCTGCCGAACGCCGGTCTCTACTGGAAGGAATTGGCAGACCGCGGCAAGGTATTGAAAGCCATGAACACACCCCTGATGGGCGACTCAATGCTGAAGCCCGACGGTACTCCCTGGATGGCGCAGTTGGCCTCCTCGGCCCCGAAGATTGACTGGGACGATATGTCGCAGACAACGGCGTTCCCCCTGGGCAGCTGGCTGAAGATTGACCCATGGGATGACCGTGTCCACATGCTCAATGCCAAGCACTACGCGCCGATGAATCCGCGTGACAAGATGCCGTTTGAGGTGACACCCATCTTCTTCAACCTGCAGCGATATGAGGACGCGAGTGCAGCGCCTGCGGCCGCGCCACCTGCTAACGGAGGAGCGGACCAAAATGCCGCACCACCCGCAGCGGGAGCGGCGGATCAGAATGCGGCACCACCGGACGCTGGCGACAATACACAGCCAGCACCCAGCACTCCTAATCCGCAGCAGTAGAAGCAACGATTCACCCGGAGCCTGGCGATGTACCATGCTCCGGGTTATCTCCTTAAGAAATTCTTCACACGCTGAGTGGTCTTTCCGGTGTTCAGGTTGCCTGGAATTTGAATTGGACGTATTCGACCTATGAAGAAAATTGCAATGGTTTGTTTCTTGTTGTTGATGAGCACGGCCGCCTTTCACGCCGCAGCTCAAGTGGCGCCAGCTGCCACACATAACCGGTTCCACGTCGACGTGGGTGGATTCGGTTCAGCCTTCCAGCCTAATTATGCGGGCGGCGGCGTGACGGGATCATCTTCCAACTGGCTTTTTGGAGCTGGAGCCTTTGCCGATGTGAGTTTGTCACGCTGGGTGCAGATTGAAGCGGAAGCACGCTGGTTGCGCTTCAACCAGTTCGTCAATATCCATCAGGACAATTACCTCATCGGTCCCCGTGTGCCTATCCATACATGGGGTAAGTACACGCCATACGGTAAGTTCCTGTTCGGCATTGGCCACATGAATTTCGAGTTCAACGCAACGAGCTGCCGCTGCACTGATCTCGTCTATGGCGGCGGCTTGGATTACAAGCTCTCGAACCGCTGGACCGTGCGCGCTGTCGACTTCGAATACCAGGAGTGGCCCAGTTGGTATGTGAATCAGAATGCGCAACTGCATCCATACGGCTTCAGCAGTGGCATCAGCTACAGGGTTTTCTAGCGCTTCAGAGTAATTGCGTGAAGAAGGCATGACGGCCGCTCCCAGGAGCGGCCTTTGTGTTGCAGGAGTGCAGAAATTTTTCCGCACTGGACAGTAGAATGCGGGCATGAATGAGTCGCATTACTTTACCCATGTCGATGCAGGGCTCGATACGATATTGGACGAGTTGAAGGCCCGTGAGCCCATCTTTCATCGAACGGCATTCGGAACAACCTTGGAAGACTTCGATCGCGTGATGGCTCCCGATTACTGGGAAGTTGGCGCGAGCGGCAGCCGCTACAGCCGCAAATTCATCCTCGAGTTGCTGGCGCAACGGCCGTTTGTGGATGCGGAAGCGGAAGGTTGGAGGTGCTCGGGTTTCGGGCTGCGTGCGCTTGGCGATGGAAAGTATCTGCTGACGTACACACTCGACCAGAAGGGACGCATTACGAGGCGCGCGACGATCTGGGAAAAGGTAGAGGTGGACTGGCGGATCGTGTATCACCAGGGGACGGTGGTGAGTGCAGAGAGTGGGGATGATGCGATGCGGGCGGAATAGATGCCTGGCACGCTTTTGCTTCCGTATTTCCCGCAAATATCAAAGGCCGCTCCGAAGAGCGGCCTTTGCGAGTTTCAGCCGAGGTGAGCCGGGCAGCGGAGTAAGACCAGATCTGCCCGTCGCAGGTTGCTACGCCGGTGAGGGTGAGCCTTCAGGGAAGGTACCCGATCCACTGCGGCTTTCCGGCTTGAGGATCTGCTGGCCGGGGCCGCCGCTGCCAGTGTCGCTGGGCGAAGCCAGTGCGGAGCGAAGGGGAGGAAGTGTCTTGCCTTCGACGAGCATCTTGACCTCTTCAGCATCGATGGTTTCGCGCTCGAGCAATGCAGCCGCAATGCGGTGCATTGCATCCTGGTTCGCGCTGAGAATCTGATGCGCTCCCTGATAAGCCTCATCAATCAGGCGGCGTACTTCGAGATCGATCTGGCGGGCTGTCTCCTCTGAGAAATCGCGATGCTGCGCAATCTCACGGCCGAGGAATATCTGTTCTTCCTTCTTGCCGAAGGTGAGCGGGCCCAGGCGGCTCATGCCGTATTCACAGACCATGGCGCGCGCCATTTCGGTGGCGCGTTCAATGTCGTTGCCGGCGCCGGTCGACATCTGGTTGAGGAAGATCTCCTCAGCCACGCGGCCGCCGTAGAGCATGGCAAGGCGCGTCTCAAGATACTCGCGGGTGTAGTTGTGACGATCGTCAGGCAGGTAGACTGTGACGCCGAGGGCCATGCCGCGGGGAATGATGGTGACCTTGTGGATGGGGTCCGAATCGGAGCGCAAAAAGGCAACAAGAGCGTGGCCGGCTTCGTGGTAAGCGGTGACTCTTTTCTCCTCATCCGTGAGCAACATCGACTTGCGTTCCGCGCCCATGAGGACTTTGTCCTTGGCCAGCTCGCAGTCGTACATGGTGACCTGCTTGCGATTGGCGCGGGCGGCGTTGAGCGCAGCCTCATTGACCATGTTGGCCAGGTCAGCTCCTGAGAAGCCCGGTGTGCCACGAGCGAGGATATTGAGGTTCACGTCGTCAGAAACAGGGATTTTGCGAATGTGGACGCGGAGAATCTCTTCGCGTCCGCGAATGTCCGGCAGGCCAACAACCACGCGGCGATCAAAGCGGCCGGGGCGAAGGAGTGCGGGATCGAGAACGTCTGGGCGGTTGGTGGCGGCGACGAGAATGACGCCATCATTCGATTCAAAACCGTCCATTTCGACAAGCAATTGATTCAGAGTTTGCTCGCGCTCGTCGTGTCCGCCGCCGAGGCCAGCGCCACGATGACGGCCCACGGCGTCGATTTCGTCGATGAAGATGATGCAAGGAGCGTTTTTCTTGCCCTGCTCGAAGAGGTCGCGGACGCGGCTTGCGCCCACGCCGACGAACATTTCAACGAAGTCCGAACCGGAGATGGAGAAAAACGGCACGTTGGCTTCACCGGCCACGGCGCGGGCAAGGAGGGTCTTGCCAGTTCCCGGAGGTCCGACGAGGAGCACGCCCTTGGGAATGCGTCCACCGAGCTTCTGGAACTTCTGCGGCTCGCGCAGGTATTCGATGATTTCCTTCAGCTCTTCCTTGGCTTCATCCACGCCGGCCACGTCTTTAAACGTGACCTTTTTCTGCTGCATGGAGAGCAGGCGCGCGCGGCTCTTGCCGAACGAGAGCGCCTTGTTGCCGCCCGACTGCATCTGGCGCAGCATAAAGAACCAGATGGCGCCAAGCAGAACGAAAGGACCGATGTTGATCAGCAGCGGCCAGAACAGGTTGCTCTGCGGATCCTTGAGCTGGAAGTTGACCTTGGCGTCATGCAGCTTGTTGATCAGCATGTCGGTCGACGCGGGGATCGTGGTGTGGAACTGATCCTTCGAACCTTTCAGGTGCCCATGCAGCTCGGTGCCCTGAATGGTGACGTCCTGCACTTGCGCGGCGTCGATTTTGTCCAGAAGGTCGGAGTAGGCGATCTCCTGATCCTTTGACCCGCCGAGATTCGTGCCCTTTTGCACGATGCTCCACAGCGCCAGCAGGCACACAATAATGACAACCCAGAAAACGATCGATTTGACGGTCGAATTCACCAGGAACCCTCTTTCCCGGCGGGGGAGAATTGGTAAAAAAGATACTCCAGCACCGCCTCCATCACCCTTTAGACGCTCGTAAGTGCCGTGAAGTCACAGAATCTACGAGGCCCGGGGCAGCAGGCCGAATTATTCCGGTCGCCGCCAGATGAGCAGTATCTAAAATTGTACCGCGAAGCAAGGCCCGCTACAGGAAAAAGCACCGCCGATTGCCACTAAAGAGGCACCGAGTCTTCAATCGCCGGAAGTGCAGTCAAAGTCTTTGACAACAATACGCAATTGGGGTTCGGGCTCCACCTCCACACCCCGCATCCACACGATACGGCCCTGCCACTCGAGAACCGGCCAGGCGGCCCGTTCATCTCCACTAATATGGAGCCGCTCAAGGACCTCTTTGATCTTCTTGGGAGCTGCGGAGTAGCGTAGCCGGACCCTGTCACCCGGTTTCCAGGGGCGGAGCGTGGCCGGAGCCAGCTCCGAAGACTTCCCTGCTGCCTGTTCTGGAATTTCGATGCTGACGTGGCACTGGTAGACCTGCGAAGTGAGTTCGCCGGGTACAGGAAGAACATTGATTGCTGGGACGGCCGAAGAAGAGGTCGAGACGGGACCACCGGCGGCCAGTCGAAGCTCGCGATGGCTGCGCTCAACACGAAGTCCTCCAGCAAGTTCGAGTTTTTGACCGGCTCGACCAGTGAGCGCGAGTTGGCGCATGGATTCGGTTGCGGCAAAGTCCGGCGAGAAGCCAAGCTGCGCGGCGGCGTGGCGAAGCAGGCGTCGTTGAAGAGCCACACCGAGATTGGCAAGGCGAGTGGTGTCAAGGGCGAGGCCGCTGGAGGCGCTGCGGCCACCTCCACGCACGGGCTTGCCGGGCAGGACGAGCTGCGGGGCGAGGCGGGCCACTTCGGCGTCCCACGCAGCTTCTTCGTCACGCGCAAGTGTAGCCATATGAGCAAGATGCTCTCGCAGGCGCGGATTCCACTTTTCCAGCTCAGGCAGAAGTTCATGGCGGATGCGATTGCGCGTGAACGTGGTCTGGCGGTTGGTTGAGTCCTCGCGCCAGGTCTGCTTGCGCGCGCGCAGGAAATCTTCAACCTCGGCGCGTGTTGTGTTCAGCAGGGGACGAAGGATGAGGCCACCCTCGAGCGTGGGATGGATACCGCTAAGTCCCTCAGTCCATGCGCCGCGCAGGAACTTGGCCAGCACGGTTTCGGCCTGATCGTCGAGCGTGTGCGCCGTCAGCACTGCGTGGGGCGGACGCTCGCTGTTCGCTCGCACCACTGCGTGGGGCGGACGCTCGCTGTTCGCTCGCACCACTGCGTGGGGCAGACGCTCGCTGTTCGCTCGCAGGAGATCGGTGTCGTTTTTTGCGGAGGGATCTGCGTGGGGCGTGCCGGTGAGCTCCTTGAGCCAGGAGTAACGCAAACGCCGCGCGGCTTCCTCGATTCCCTCACCTGTCTTGGCGGCTTCAGCGGCGGTGTCGACGCAGGCGGTGTGGAGCGGAATGTCGAGGCGGGCGCAAAGCTCGCGGCAGAACTGCTCATCGGCGTCGGCTTCCGCCCCGCGCAAGCCGTGGTGCAGATGAGCGGCGCTGAGCACAAGCCCTAGTTCCGCCGCTCGCTCGTGAAGTGCGAGGAGCAGCGCAACTGAATCCGCTCCGCCGGAAAGCGCGACGGCGACGCGCATGCCGGGACGGAGGAGGGATGTGTCGAGCGGGAGCGTGGTGGCCACGAAACGATCTTAAGACAGGGGACAGTTTTTCGCTGGTTGCTCGCAGGAGCGCGGGAGACATGCAATCCGGGATTGCGGGATAGACCCGGCGTTTTGGCGCGATCTCGGCGTGTCTCCTATGGCAGAAATGAACCCGCCACTGGTGAAGGTGAAAATGGACAGGATTTTGTGGCCGTGGATGTGCGGTTTGAGCAGTGTATTGTGCACAGACTCATTGCCGGAGGGCTGCAAATAAGCGAAATTTGCCCGAATTTGGTCTTGCGTGCGGCAAACGGCGCTTGCGCGCCAGGAGGGATGTGAAGAGCGGGAAAGCAGCCGGTTGAGATTCGATCTATCCCGGGTGCCCAAATGCGAGGCACCCGGGGCACCCACTTCTAATTAAGGAGCGATCACGACGCTCGCTTGTCGCTCGCAGAAGGATTGCGTGGAACGAGGGTCAGCAGGGGCTGAAGCCCCAATTGTTCTTCTGTGAAAGGTGGATGGCCCGGCTGAAGCCGTGCCGTTGTTACAAGGCGGGTTGAAAGGGCGTGAAGGAAAAACATTGACGGTGGGAGATTACGCGCCTATCCTATGCATAGGATTTAGAGGTATTCACGATGAACCTGAAGGGGACTTTGCCCACACTGATTCTGGAGGCGCTGGCGCGGCAGCCGAACCATGGCTATGCGATTGCGCAGCGGATCAAGGAGCGA
Source organism: uncultured Acidobacteriaceae bacterium (assembly GCA_963814335.1). GTDB lineage: Bacteria > Acidobacteriota > Terriglobia > Terriglobales > Acidobacteriaceae > Telmatobacter. Next base: position 1,459,208 of record CAWFCO010000006.1, read on the forward strand.
TCGAGCGGAGTGCTGGACTTTAAGGAAGGCACGCTCTACCCTGCCCTGCACAAGCTGGAGAACGAGGGCCTGGTGGAGTCGTTTGATGAGGTGGAGAGTGGGCGGACGCGGCGCTCGTATCGGATTACGAAGACGGGCAAGGCGGCGCTGACGCGCGACCGCGCGGAGTGGATGGCACTGGCGCAGGCAGTGACGACGATTCTGGGGGAGGCGTGATGGCTGAGCTGACATGACAGACTTGAGATGTGGTTGAAGCGGGCGACGCGGTGCCTGTCGGCGGATTCGGCGGCGCAGGTGCGGCGGGAGATTGAAGAGCATTTTGATGCGGCGCGCGAGGCAGCGATGGGCGAAGGCATGGCTGAGGCCGATGCGGAACGGACGGCGCTTGCGGCATTGGGGGATGCGCGAGGCGGCGAACCGGCAATACCGGCATGTGCTGCTGACGAAGAGCGAAGCGCGGGTGCTGCGCGAGAGCGCGAGGGAAACAAACGCGGTTTGCTCACGCGGTTGGCTGCGCTGGTTTACTGTCGCGACGACCATCGTGACGGGCGTTGCTGGTGTTGGAGCATCGATTACAGGCTGGTCATTCCTGGCACCATTTCAGCCCCTTCTGCTTCTTGCCGCGGGCGGTACAGCGATGGTCGCTGCGCCGATGTTTCTGCCGCTTTATACTCCCGTCCGAGGTCAGATTTATCGAGCGCTGAAGTGGGTTGCATTGGTGGGAATGATCCTCTTGTTAACAAGTGTCCCCCGCATGTCCTGGCTGTTCATTGCGTGCGTGGCATATTCACTCTGGATCGAGTTGACACGTTCGGCCATACGCCGCAAGATACCGCAGGCGGATTGGCCGAAGCATTTGTATCTGTGACGGCTCAGGCCGTTGAGCCGCGGCTTACCGCTTGACGGCGCGGAGCCGCGCAACTTCCTGCTCCAGCTCCTCCATGCGGCGGCGCATGGGCGCGAGCAGTTCGACGAGTTCCTCCTGGCTGTAGCGCGGCGTGATGTGCTGCTGGCAGTTCCAATCGAAGGCTTCAACATGGATGATGAAGGCGCGTTCAGGAGGCGTCTTTTCCTCGGGCACGCGCAACTTTGCGATCCACTCATCTGCGGTTGCGGTGCCTTCGTGCACATCCACGCGGCCTAAAATCTTGAGCCGGCTTTGTGTGGGGTAGTCCATCAGGAACAGTGCAACGCGGCTGTCTCCGCTCAAATTACCTGTGCTGATGTATTGCCGGTTGCCGCGGAGATCGGCGAAGGCCAGCGTGCGGCCGTCAAGCACGTGGAGGAAGCCCCTGTGGCCACCACGAAATTGAATGTAAGGCCAGCCGGTTGCGCTGACAGTGGCCATGTAAAAGCCGTCCCTGGTCTGGATGAATTGCTGCTCGGCCTGGGTGAGGCGGTCGTGTGCACTGCCGGATTGCCCGGCGCGCTCATAGAGATGACGGCTATTGTGCTTCTCCTGCTGACTGAGCACGGCAGGAGTAAATGCGATTTCATGAAACTTACGCGGCATGGGACACCTGCAGAGTGGATGCGCAAGGAGGCAGCGGAGATTCTCAATGCAGGTGAAGGCACGGGTTAGCCGCAATGGTTCTGAGGAGCAGGAGCGGAGATGTGCTGATTGAGAAACTGAACGAAGTTTGGATAAGAACGCGAATACCTGGAGCCTGGCGCTTCCACGCGCTTTAAATCAATCTGTCACTCGCGCGACTCTTCCTTTGACGAGCATAATGGGCGCGCGCCAGAGCTGGCCTTATAACAAGCGCAATCAAAGTGCTAACAGCCTTCGCTGTTTTGTCGGTTCATCCTCCGGGCACAACGATCATCGTGATTTATGAGACCGGCGGCAGAACTTAGCGGGTCCGGCATGCAGGACACATGATTCTGTGACTGCTATTCAGGAACAAGTGGAGGTCAGTTCCATATGTAGGGCCGGAAATGCCACTTCACTGCCGGCGATTACTTCTTTGTCTCGAGCTCAGAAGCTTTTGAGCGTTCCGCTGCAGCTTCCTGCATCTGGCCCTGTCGTTCATACGCAAGCGCCAATCGCGCATGCGGCTCGGCAAATGTAGCGTCTGCTGCGATTGCTTGCTGATAGCGTGAAATTGCATCGGCAATCTGGCCACGCAGCATGAGTTGATTGCCCGCATTCATCTCAAAATTTGCCCTCTGCCTGTTTACCGCACCACGTGACAAATCAGCTGCCTTGCGCCGCAATTCGGCACTCTCAGCGCGTAAAGGTTTCATCTGCGCACGAAGCTCTTCAGCCTGCCTGGTGTCACCTGCAACATCAGCCTGATTTGCGCGCTGGCTCAACGCTGCTGCCTGTTCCGCGAGCACGCCCGCGAGTGTCACACGCGGTCCAGGCTGGTCTGGCAAGAGGAGAATTGCCTTTCGCAGCGCAGTCGCGGCGTCGTCGAGTTTTTCGTTTTGCTTGAGTGTGCTGCCTAAAATTGCCCAGCCGTCGCCGTTCTGCGGCCTTAGCTTGACAGCCTTGCGAAGCTCAACGTCCGCCTGATCCAGTCTCCCCATCTGCATCAGCAGAACTCCAAGCGTATATGGCGGATCTGGCAAGGAGGCATCCAGCTTCTCAGCCTCTTCCAGTTCGTTTATGGCTTCTTTGTAATTGTCTTTCAGCTTGTACGAAAGGCCCAGATCATAATGCGTCTGCGGGTCGTTGGGACGAATTGCAATTGCATGTTTGAAGTCAACAATTGCTTCATCAAACGCCGACAACTGTACATGTGCCACTCCCAAGTCTTTGTACACATCAGCGTTATTTGGGTCTAAGGTGCTGGCCTTGCTGAGGGGCACCAGTGCATCCTTCGCTTTGCCAATCAATGTAAGCGCCAGTCCCAGATTGCTCAGTGCCGATACGTTATTGGGCTCACTGGCAAGTGCCTTCTCAAACCACGGAATCGCGTCCTCCTGCCGATTGAGCCGTTGCAGTGCCATGGCAAGATCGAGAGCACCCTGTGGCTGATTCGGACTCAGTTTAAGCGACTCTTCCATTGCAGACACCGCATCGACGTCATCGCCTTTGGCCGCTTGCGCGCGACCATACTCCATCAGCGCCTCTGCATTCGGCGCATCACCCCTCGTCGCCGGTAGAAGGACTGCAAGCGCTTCGTCCAGGTTGCCTTGCTGGCGCAACACAATGCCCAAATGCACGCGCGCGCTCAGGAGGCCGCTGTTCAGTTTCAGAGCATCTTCAAAACGGGTGCGCGCATCGCTCCATTTGCTCTGCTGTGCAAACAGGGAGCCGATCGCATCATCCAGTGCAGCGCTTTCACCCGTCAGCTTTTCTTCTTCGATAAGTTGAATGATTGCTTCAGCGGGTTTACCGGCTGCGGCAAGTGCATGGCCATACGCATCCAGCAGTGCGGCGCGGCCTGTTTTCGTGCCCGCGTCTCGCATCAGATTGAGCGCATCCTTGAAATGAGGTAGTGCTTTCAGTGGTTGGTTCACCTGCGTGTAGGCAAGGGCGATATTTTCCTGAACTCCGGCATCGAGCGGCTTCAGCTTCGCGGCAGCACCCAATTCCTCCAGCGCCTCGGCTGGTTTATTCAGCTCCAGCAATACTTCTCCAAGGGCGGCATGTCCTTCGGCAATGCGGGGAGCCAGCTTTACCACCGTGCTGAATTGGCTTCGAGCGGCTTCAAGATTACCCGCCTGACGCGCCGCAATGCCCTGGCGAAATGCCTCATCCGCGCGTTTCAATTGTGTGGACTCGGAGACTTGACGAGCCTGCGCCAATCCACAAGTTGCGATCAATAGTGAAGCAACCGCAAGCGGCGAGCTCAACCAGAATTTCATTCGCTATCTCACAGGAGTGGACTTCGGATTCTGTAACGCCACCACCGTTCGAAACTCGCGGTTGGCCTCGGCAATCTGTCCAGTAGCTTTGTATGCCTTGCCGAGCAGATTGTGCGTAATGTAATTGGACGGGTCCATCTGAACGGCGCGAATCAAATAATGCAGTGCCTGAATCGGCTGATTCAATTTAAGGAATGTCTCTCCCAGCAAAATATAGGGACCTGTTGAATTTGGCTCAAGAAGTACCGCGCGATTCAATGCCTCCTGCGCTTCCTTGTATTGCCCGTTACGCGCGTATGCGTCGCCCAGCCTGTCGTAAAGAGCCGGCGCCATCGGGTCGATCTTGCGTTCCGTTTCGAATTCTTTGAGGGCTGCCAAAGTGTCGCCATTGGCCAGGGCCACTTCTCCAAGCAGCTCATGCGCCAATGGGAGATTTGGATCCAATTGCAATGCCTTCGCAGCTTCCGCACCCGCTGGATCTCTCAACTCGCGCCGCAGAAACATGCGCCCCGCCAGCAAGTGTGCTTCAGCTGATTCCGGTGCGAATCCGAACTGCTGCGCAAACGCGCGCCGCGCATCGTCGTACCGGCCTACGTCTGAGTAACACAAAGCCAGTACGTAGTTGGGATCCACATTTGTCGTTTCCACCGGAGCTCGCGCCTTCTCCAGAAAAGGAATTGCCTCCGCAACGTGCCCTTCGCGAAAGAGCGTTACACCATGCATCTCCATCGACTCGCGATCATTTGGATCCTGGGCAACGGCACTGGTGAACGCCGCAATCGCCATGTCTAGTTGATCGCGCTGGTAGAAGATGAGACCACGCAACCGTTCCACTCCGCTCGGCTCCGGCCTCTGCGCGGCCAGCACATTGAGCTGTGCCATTGCCTCGTCCAACCTGCCCTTCGCGGCCAATTGCTGGGCTTGTTCAAAGGTGGGAACAACTGTCGGCTCAGCCTGCGATGCACTTTGTTGTGCCAGCAACGACGCTGAACCCAGCAACAGTGCTGTCAATCCAAACTGAAGGAGCCGCATTTGCATGGCCAACATTCCGTCTTTCGAAGTGTAACTCAGTGCTTCCTGGTTTTCTTTTTCGGCGCCGGCTCGCACTTTGCCACACGCAGATCCGCATTGTCTGCGGGGCAAACGTCCAAAAGAATTCGAGGGGAGCCGAAGCTCCCCTTGTGAGTTGTGTGCAGCTCCTCCGCGATTAGAACTGCAGACGGAGTGCGAACTCAATTTGACGCGGTCCGCAGCTGGCACCCGGTTGATCGCAGCCTTGTGCCTGGCCGGTAATCAGACCGGCGCGATCACCCGCACTTGATCCTCCACCTCCCAACACATCGCCGTTAGGGTTGCCGGCGGTAATGTGGTTGAAGGCGTTGTACGCATCGACGCGGAACTTTACAGCCAGGCTTTCCCAGACAGTGAACGACTTCGTGATGTTCATGTCAGACGTCCAGAAGTTTGGACCGAAATACGTGTTGCCTCCCGCATTACCAATCACATCAAGACCTGGGAAAGAGAAGATTCCGCCCGACCTCGGCTGCGCAGTGAAGAAGCTTCGCGTATGCGAAACCGGATCAAACGAGGTGAGGCTTGTCTTCATGTGGCCATTTGCATTGGGACGGCAAGGTGCCGCTGTACCGCCCACGTTATGGTTGCAGTCTTCGGGTGCTGCGTTGGGATCATTGGGATCAGCGAAGTTGTCATAGCTGGCAGTCCAGGGTAGTCCGCTGGCAATGTTAAAGACTCCGCCAATTTCGTAGCCTCCGATGATTAAATCAGCTACGCGGTTGACACCGGGCAGGAATTGCTTCCCTCTGCCAAATGGCAGATCGTAGGTGCCATAGAGTGTCAACTGTTGGCGACGAACATTGCTGTCGCGAATGTGCGTAACAGCCTTGTCCCACGTGAAGTAGCCAGACTGTTCGCCGAATGCGCTTGCCCACTGATAGTTGGCGTTAAACGTGAGCCCATGCTTAAGGGCTTGAGCCAAGGTGATCTGCAAGGCATCGAACTCGGTGTTCTGGCCAGTGCCGTAGTAAGAGATGTCGTTATTCCAACCGCACATGCCTGCTGCCAGGTTCACATCACCGCCATTGGCAGCCTGCAGACCGGCAATTCCGATGTAGCTCGCGTCCTGGCAGGCAGTCAATGAGCCGCCATAGTAGCGTTTTAGATAACGGCCATCGCCCACGCCACCTGAGTAACTTGCAGGTAGTGCGGTCGGACCACCTGTGGGCCCGTTCGGGTCCCAAGTCAAGGTCTGGCCGGTCACGCTGTATTGGCCTGGAAGCGCAAGAGCCGCCTCGTTCGGGTTGGTGTTGTTGTTGTCGCCGTCGCCAAGTGTATGGGTTCCCTTGTTGCCCACGTACGCAACCGTGATGCTTGTTGAATTGGTAAGGGCTCGCTGGACACTCAGATTCCAGGCGTCAATCGTAGGAAAGTTAAGCGGGTTCGGCCGCGCCTTTGGATTTACTGCATAACCCTGCGCCGGCAGTAAGCCATCGCTCGGAACGCTGGGCAGTGTAGCCGCTGGAGGGCCGATGGAGAAGTTCACGGCGGTTGATGTTGTGCCGCCGGGACGCCCGACGCTCTGATTGGCAAGAATGGGCAGGTTTTGCGTGACCACGTGGCCAAAAAGCGAACCGAACACGCCGAGGTCGAAACTGCGTCCATAGCCGGCACGGATAACTGTCTTGGAATCGAATTGATATGCTAAGCCGATGCGCGGCGCCAATGTTTTGGACTTTTGTGTCTTCCAACCCATGTTCAGTGGTATGCCGCCCACGCCGGCCACGTGCATATAGCCGTCTTTCAGATTGAGCAGCGCGCCGTTGCCCGCGGCATTTACAGCTTCAGGGGTGTAGTACTCCCAGCGCAACCCCAGGTTCATGGTCAGCTTCTGGTTCACACGCCAAGTATCCTGGCCGTAGAAGTACAGGCGCTTCTGTGCTTCCTTTGCATCGGTTGAAACCGAGACATAGCGGCCGAAGTGATCGGCGTTGCCGAGCATGAAACTTGCCCATGCCAGACCATCTGTACCGTTATTCGAAGTCTGGTTGGTCTGCATGTCGAACTCGCCTGCTCGATCCGTATCGGAGGGTACGCGAAGGTTGTTGGCAAAGCGAAGATCGACACCCAACTTGATTGAGTGATTGCCGATGATCTTCGTCCAGTTGTTGACGAACTGCAACTGCGATTCCTTCTCTGTCAACGGACAATTGCAGCGGCCAATGTTCAGGCCGGCACCGATGTGGGAAGTACCTTGCCCTGAAGGGATGACCCACCCAGGCGCGCCCGATGTGAAGTAACTGCCGGTGTTGATACCCGGAATGCCGATCTGGGTGGCGAAATCGTCACCCTGGTCATACTTTGCAGTAATGATGTTGTAGCGGTAGTAGCCAATACGCCAGTCAGTAAGCAACGTCGGGTTTACCTGAATGTCCATGCCGGTTGCAAGGCTGTCATTGGCGCCGTTGGAGCTACCTGAGAGACCACCTGTGCCGAATCCTGCGCCACCGGCATCACCAAACATAGGCTTGCCTGAGAGCGTATCCGTGAAGCGTGTGAAACGCCCGAAGGCGTGCATCCTCTCGTTGAACGTGTAGTCGCCGCGAACTGTCCACTGGTTGGCATTGAACAGGCCGGTGCCGCCGGCACTGTAGTTGTTCGCAATAAAGCTTTGTTCATCAGGTGTCGCACCATTGTTGGGCTTGTACGGCTCCATCAATTGCAAGATCGCCAGCGCCGGCTGCGAAAGCATCGACGACGGAATGACGTTGTTGGCGAATGCTGCACCACCACCAGAAGTCGAGTCGTCGTAAATGAGTTGCTTGGTGACCTGATTCGACGCGAGGAGGTTGGCATATTCGCTGAAGTCGCAGCCCTGCACTGTACCTGCGTATGGGGCTTCATTTCCAAGGCAGGTCTCTACCAAATGGGAAGTCGGAACGGTGTCGCCGATGGACGTACCAACCTTCGAGCGGATGCCTTCATAGTTTCCGAAGAAGAAGGCCTTGTCACGGATGACCGGGCCGCCGATCGAACCGCCAAATCGGTTCTTTAATCCGGGAGGAATGTCCGCAGTGTTGTAAGGGTTTCTTGCAAGGTTTGCATTGCCGGTGCGGAAGTCGTATACGTCGCCGTGAAATTTGTTCGTGCCCGAGCGAGTCTGCGCCGTGACAACGGCGGAGACGGCCTTGCCAAGTTCGGCATCGAAGTTCTGCGTCGTGATCTTGGTTTCCGTCACCGAGTCCGTTGTTGGGTTGATGACGATAATTCCAAGAATCGGGTCCTGGTTGTCTGTGCCATCCAGTTCGAACGCCGTACCGCCGAAGGCCTGGCCATTGACTTGAATCTGGCGTGAGCCCTGCGGATCTTCCGTTGCCGCGTGGGACCATCCCATCAACTGCGCCCCAGGAAGCAATAATTGAAGGCTGGTGAAATTCTGATCGGAGATAGGCAGGTTGGACACCTGATGCTGATCAAACACTGTCGCCACATCGGCGCGGTCTGTTTTCAGTATCGGCTGCGAACTTGCACTCACCGTCACGGTTGTATCGGCAGCGCCAACTTCCAGCGCTGGGTCAATGCGCGGTGCCGTGTCTGCCTGCACCGTGATGCCTTTGGTCTCGAAGGCCTTAAAGCCATTCATTGTGACCTTCATGTTGTAAACATCAGGAATAAGGTGGGGAACGCTATAGTCACCGGATGCATTGGAGGTAACCGACACTACAGTGCCTTTGGCCACGTCGGTGACTGTAATTGTTGCTCCTGGAATGGCTGCCCCAGTCGTGTCAGACACAGTTCCAAAGATGGATCCATAGACCGATTGCGCACTGGAATGTGCGATGAAGACGAGGCTTGCGCACGCGAATAGCGCCAGCACGAGTGCTGTGCAATTCTTCTTAATCATCTGGTCTCCTGAACTAAAGCTCGTTCTTGGTTTTTGTCTTCTCGTTGATCCGCTTACAGACAGACTCAGCTGCTGCTCGTCGGCCTATTTTGCGCCCCTGCTTTCTCCAGGGTTAGCAAACGCTCCGGTTCAATCTCCCTAAGTGCGCTCAATAGAGTCCAATAGCGAGTGCCAAAGTTGCCCGACACAATAATGAGATATGAAAAAGGCTGTCAATAGATAACTTGCAAATGTTGCTCATTCAGAATGGATTTCACGAGTTAGGAGGCAGAGTAAACATTTTCGGTAACGTTTACATTTCTAAATCGGGTGAGTTATCTAATTGTGTTTCTTTGTGAGAGAGTTCTTAATAAAGCGAATTACTATGACTTCGAATGGCAAGATGACGATATAGCACTGGGATGGACAAGCCAGTGCCGTGCTTCGCGTCTCGTCTCATTCAAATTTATATTGATATCCTGAACATTTTCAGGCGCCATCCCCATCTCGAAAAGGCAAGCGCAATCGTTTGCCAGTGGCCGCTTCCCAGGTTTAGCGATCTCCCCCTGTGCTAATTTCTAGTTCGTTGTTGGACGTGCGCGGGCTCCTCGCTCAACTCAAATGCCTACCCCTTTTGCATCGTCCAACCTGCCTTGGAGACTCCTGGGCACACAGTAGGTCTCTAGCAGGATAGTGTTTTCGCAATGAAGCATTTTGATAGCTCTAGTGCTGTCTGATTCAAATGTCATGATTGTCTTCTTTGATTTAATGAGGATAAGAGTAACCAAAGCACGCACTTACCTGGGAATAACCATTCGTTGCGGCAAAATTGATGAATTGTTGTTTGATATGCGATTTAAGAGAGTCGTCTATTGGGATGGGAACATCTTCGGCGCGGCTGGAAATGCTTCCTTCTTCAAGATCTTTCCGCCCTCTTCGATGACGTAGAGACGATTCACTTCCAAATCCTTCAACGTGTCCACCGCTCCGGAGGGCCAGCGAATTTCAACAAGATCCACTTTCTTCGCATCACCCAGGCCGAAGTGAACGCGCAAATCGCTGGCTGAGAAATACCCGTTGCAGCTTCGGACCTCGTCAATCTGCGTGAGTGGAGTCCCCGGTTTTGATGTGAGCACGGGTGTACCTGTTTGGGCTACTACCTTGATGTGCGCCCCTATTCCTGTGGTGTTTGACTTTCTTCCCACCAGCCGGATCTTTACCCAGTTCCGTTTCAACGTTGAGTCGCAGCGCAGCAATTGCGGGACAGCGTTCACACAATTCACGACTGCGTCCAGATCGCCGTCATTATCAAAGTCGCCTACCGCAAATCCTCGCGCCTTCACCTCCGTGGTAATGCCCGTGCCGCCTCTCAGGCTCACATCTTCAAACTGCCCATTGCGCAAATTTCGGTAGAGATACTTCCTCTCCGCGTAGCTCGCGTCCACCTGGGTACCATCCACTTCGGGATACACGTGCCCGTTGGCCACCAGAATATCGAGCCAGCCGTCATTGTCGATATCCATAAAACTCACTCCCCAGCCCAGCAATCTTGTGTTGATTCCGAGGCCAGCCTGATACGTGCGATCGTCGAATGAATCCTCGCCCAGATTCATATAGAGCGAATCTGTATCGCCCGCGAAATTTGTTTTCACGATGTCCAGCAACCCGTCCCGGTTGTAGTCGCCTACGCTTACGCCCATGCCTGCCTGCGGTTTTCCATCTGGAGAAAATGCCACCCCAGCTTCCACCGCCTCATCTTTGAAGGTCCCGTCCTTCTGATTCACATAGTAGGTCGCAGAAGTTGAGTCGTTCGCAACATAGATGTTCGGCCAGCCTGTGTTATCCAGGTCAGCCGCAGAACAACTGAGCGCATACGTCCCAAGAGTTGCCAGCATCCCTGACTTCTCGCTTACATCGGTAAACGTCCCGTCGCCGTTGTTATGGTAGAGAATGTTCTTTCCACCTTTAAGTCCCGGCGGTCCGCACGCAACCACGATGCCCTTGTACACGCAGTTAGCATCTTCCGGCAGCGGTGTTGTCTTCAAGTCGAGATCGATGTAATTTCCTACGAAGAGATCCAGGTGTCCATCGCGGTCATAGTCCAGGAAGGAGCACCCAGAGTTCCATCTGAGCCTGTCCTGGAGCAGGCCCGCCTCCTTCGTCACGTCGGTAAACGTCCCGTTTCCGTTATTTCGGAAGAGTGCATTCTGCCCGTAATAGGTCACAAATAAATCGTTCCAGCCATCGTTGTTGTAGTCACCCACGCAGCAAGCCTGTCCCCATCCGCTCCGATTCAGCCCCGACTTCATCGTCACATCGGTAAAGGTTCCGTCGCGATTATTCTTGAACAGATGGCAGGTCGGCTCCTTGCCCTTCGGAAAACCTTCCAGTCTCCACCCGTTCACCAGAAAAATATCTACCCAATCGTCCTGGTCAAAGTCGAAAAATGCAGCACCGCATCCCGTTGTCTCAAGCAAATATTTATTGCGATGCACGCCACCGAAAATCGTCTCCACATTAAGGCCGGCTTCTTTGGCCACATCCACAAACTCCACGCCCAGCGGTGTACCCGTCACGGGTGAAGGTGCGCCCTTCGGCGCCGGCCGCGCCTCGGCCTGGTAGCCCTCCCGCGCCATCGTACGCGGCTTTGTTTGAGTTGCCTGGGGAGTGCCCCATGCGCTCAGGCACAGCAGATCTTCCAAGCTCAGCACGAGTGCGCTTCGGCTCAAAGACTTCAAAAATCCGCGTCGATTTAACGGCAACAGGATCTCCTTCTTCCGGAGCCTGGAACTCTTGGCTATCCGCTCCGAAAGCCCGAGTATAACGGTCCAGCCGCAACGCACGCTCTCGTTACCCAAGTCGGAATCGCTTCCTGCTCACATGCTGTTACCACAACTGCGAGCGGCACGGGAAGGCGGACCGAGGCAGATTGGAACTCGGGATCCAATTCATTCTGATTAAGGGGTGCGGGGAATTTACTGTATGTTTTCTTTATTCAACTGAAGTTCAACTGCGCAACGAATTGCTTTCTCCGTATATTTGCGAACATCCAATACTTTTAGCTTCTTCACTGCGAGAGGCTCTTTAACCGCGTTCTTCCTGCATCCTTACGAGTTCGGCCGGCATTGACCTGAAGCCCGCAGGCCACTGCTCATCCGTTTCCATTTGCGCCGCGAAGATTGGAAGACGAACAGTGACGCGTCAGGTCAGGAATGCGCTTCTCAATGAGTTGCTTTTCCTCTTTGCCGCGGAGCATAGCCTGCCATTTCGCGCAGATGCTTGTTCATCTCCCTGCGCGCAGCAGTGCCGTTGCGGCTCTTGATGGAGAGAAGCAGACGCTTATGTTGCGCGCAGGCCTTTTCAGGAACACCTTTTATCGCTACGGCGCTCAGTATCCACTGCTGAAGCAGGTTTCGAATGAGTTGAAGGGCATTCAGCAGAATCGCATTGGAAGCTGCCCGAGCGATTACGAGATGAAAATTCACGTCGGCCTGGACGAACTCCTGCGGATTGGTCTTGGAGTTTTCCATCTGAGCGAGCAGTTCCGTCAACTTCTGAACGTCTGAGGCCTTTGCCCGCTCCGCGGCCAACCCTGCAAGCTCAACTTCAATTAAGACGCGCGCCTCAATAAGTTCGCGGACATCAGCCTCGAATCCGCTGGCGATGGCCCACAGCAGAGGACGCGAGAAAAATTCAGACCGCTTGCAGACATATGTTCCGTCGCCGAGACGGGTCTCGATCATGCCCATGATTTCGAGGGCCTTCAAGGCTTCGCGGAGGGAGGCGCGGCCGACGCCCAGTTGCTGGCAGAGGTCACGCTCGGCGGGAATCTTCTCGCCTTCACTCCACACCCCACGTATGAGATGGTTCACCATCTGCCGGCAAATATCGGCGGTGAGAGTCGTTCGTACAACCGGGGTGAGAATGTCATTGGTCATGGCTAGCCTCATCTCGAATCCACTTGCAGCCTCTCCCTATCATCTATCGACATAGCGTTCACCTGCGACTCTCTGGATGGCCGTAACTCAGAAAGCGCTTGACGATCATCTCCGGGGGCACTCAGGCCAGAATGCCATTTGGATGGCGGACAAATACTTCTGGATCATAAATTGAAGCAAATAGATCAGACTCCTTGCGAATGCGAGCCCAGGTTGCATCCGCCTCCATCATGCTCTCCATAACGCCCAGATAGCGGCCAGACTCAATATTCCCGTACTTGAAGAATGCGTCCGTGATGATGATCGTACCCTTTTCAGTATCGATTGCGAATGCCATGGACGAGCGATGATGAACACCCGCCCAGAATGCGCGGATGCCTGGTTGAATTTCTTCTTCGTCAGCGAGCAGGCGCACTTTGTCCCATCCTTCATTCTGCAGATAGTGATTCACGTCCGGTGGAACTCGTAAATGACGCGGGACGTGGAGGTGGTAGTAAGGCGCCTGGAAGTCCTCTATCCAACCACGCCGTGAAATACAGATCGTTGCGTTTTTGAACATGTGGATGTTCGCGGTGGCATAGGCCTGGAGCGGCGAAACGAGGACCATGGAAATGTCGTCGGGCGCCAGACCTTGTGAAGCCAGAATGTTCTGCGGCAACTGCGCGTCTGTGCGGACGATCTGAGCCTCAGGGTATCCGAAAAAGTTTAGCCATGCCTGATTAATGATGGTGAGGTCCTGAGGGGGGCCGGTGTTGACGAGGATATTCTGATCGCCGGCGCGAATGAGGTAAATAAGAGTATTCATCTCTTCGCGCTGATTCCATGCCTCCATCCAATAGACCTCGGGGCCAGGAACCCAGAAAGTCCCGCCATTAAAAGCCTGGACCGAATATTTCATCGTGCTTGAATCTCCTGCGTCACATGCGCTCTGAACTTCTTCATTCCATCGAGAAATACACCAATGTCGCTTCCCAGGCTGAGCATTTGGAAGCCCTTGTTCTTCCAGTGCAGTGCCGATTCCATTGTTGGAGGCAGAAACCCAGGGGCGACACCGTGACGCTTGCATGCAGCCACCAGGTCGTCCATTGCCTGCAGCAGTTGCGGATGATCGAACTGAGCGGGAATGCCCATTGAAACCGTGAGGTCGTAATGCCCCACCCAAGCCACATCGACGCCGGGCACCGAGATGATGGATTCGAGATTCTCGAATGCGCGCACAGTTTCCAATTGAACGATGACAGTTGTTTCTTCATTCAGCTGTGCAAAGACTTCGGGCCCGCCGGCACGATAGAGATCGTGCGCCACTCCAAGGGCCACACCGCGCCTGCCTTGTGGCGCGTACTTGAGCTGCTGGACAATCTCTACTGTCTGTTCCCTGGTTTCCACGCGCGGCACCATCACGCCATGCGCACCCAAATCCAGTACGCGAGAGAGCGGCGCAAAGCGAAGGTCTGGTACCCGCGCCATGGGTACAATGCCGCTACCCCTGCATGATGCAATCATCTGTTCAAGCATGGTGATGTCACATCGTCCGTGCTCCATGTCGTAGATGACAAAGTCGAGCCCGCACGCATCGAGCATGGGTCCGATGCCTGGAGTGAAAAATTCCAGAAGCAGTTGGCCGAGCAGAACTTCTCCTTTCTTCAGCCGCTGCCGGAAATTTGTCATGCTTCCTCCTGCGAAATAAAGCGCGCCTTCAATTGTTCGAGTTTCTCCATAAATAGAGGGTTGTCGAGGACCTGCGGATTGACAACATTTGCCGGGACCTCTCCACGAAGGATAGCGAGCGCTCCCTGGCAGTCAATTCTTCCCATATCCCGAAAGAGCTCTTCTGTCCAAGCAATGGAGTGCGAAGTGAGAATGACATTGTCCATACCGATCAAAGGAGATTTCGTCGTCAAAGGTTCCTGCTCAAATACATCCAGGGCAGCTCCCGCAATCTGCTTATTCCTGAGAGCCTCTATCAATGCAGTCTCATCGACGATGGGTCCTCGAGCGGTATTGATGAGCACAGCATCCGGCTTCATTAAATCAAATTGCGCATTGCTGAGAAGCCCTCGTGTTTGTGCTGTGAGTGGACAATTGACCAACACATAATCTGAGTTCCGCAGAAGCTCTTCGAGACTCACCAACTCTGCTCCAAGCTCCACCGCACGATCAGACGAAGCGTAGGGGTCGAAGGCAAGAAATCGATGCACGTCGAGAACGCGCAGCAAGCGGATGGTCTCTGCGGCAATGTTTCCCAACCCGATAGTTCCTACCACGCGGTCACGCGGTTCGCGACCGAGCTGATGCGTACTCTCTGCCCAGAGTCCTGCACGGACCATTCCGTCTTTCTGAAGCAGGCGATGCGACAGGGCAAGTATGAGCAGCAGGATGGATTCTGCAACGGGGCGCATGACTCCGCCAGGCGTGATGTAGACGGCGATGCCGTGGTCGGTGCAAGCCTTCAGGTCCACGTTGTCGTAGCCGACTCCGCATCGTCCAATGGCACAGAGGCGCGTTACACCCTCAAGGGATTGTGCGGTAACCTTCGGCTTGAGCGATATAACGACATCGTACGGTGCAAGCTGATCGGGCGTGTACTCGGATTTATTTTCACGTAGAAACTCGTGCGCGAGACCGGGCACGTCTGCCAGTAGCGACAATCCAATGTCGGGAAAGACCAGTCGACCATTCGCATCGCAGAAATCAGCGGAGAAGCCCACACGAAACTCCGCAGCATTCGGCTTTTGTTGAGTTTCCTGCGAGAGCATCAGGCGATGTGCTCCAGTCCAACCACCCAATCCTGAAAGATGGGAACTTCAGCAATCTTCCAAGCTCCTGTGGAATCCGGTGTGATCTTTCCGATCTCTATTTCGGTGCCATCTGTGGGATTGAAGAAGAAAGCCCGGTAGGGCGATTGCGGCAAGTTATGAAACGTGGATCCACTATATTCCGCGGGAATATACGCAAGGATGACTTCTCCGGGGATGCTGGCCGCAAACGGATTCCAGTAGTCGTCCTTATTCCAGCGAGGGTCGATAAGATCCGGCTCGGACTGCAGCTTCCACCACGAATAGCGTGTGAGCAGTTTCTTGGATAACCCGAGCTGCCGTGAACCGGGCAGTTGCGCGGCGATATCCCACGCAGGTCCGCCCCATGAGTGCCCGTGGGGAGAAAGTCCGTAGGGCTTTTCGCGTGTGTTCACCTGCCAGATTCCGTTGGCACCGTAGGTGTGGCCCGCGGTCCCGCTCAGCAGACTCGACCAGAACATGAAGCGCTGCACCTCCTGGCGGCTCGCCTCCATAATGCCTTCGTAGCATACCTCGCCAATGAGGACAGGCATCTGTGGTTGGGCGGCCAGCGATCGATTCACTGTCTCGATGGTATTCGGAACGCTCGCGCGGTCATTATGTCCGGTTTGGAGCATATCGAAGTCGAGCACGGATGGGTCATCAACGCAGAGTCGTGAACTGCTCGATGGATGAATCGTAATGGGATGGTGATGCGGATCTGTCTCGCGCACGAAGCGGGCGAGTTCCGTAAGGCCGTGCTTCTGCAATTCCGCATCTTCTTTGGGAGTCTTGGAGAGGTAGTAAGGCATGGTACCCTCACCGGCCAGACACCAAACGACTGGATAAGCACTCCAGCGCGCGATTATATTCCGCCAGTGCTGTTTCGCTTTCTTGAGTCCCATGAGTGGTATGAAGTAGCCCCAAAATCCGACGATGCAGGCAGCAAGGCCATGGTCTGCAAGATGCTGGATGCGGACATCCGCCATATCGAAATAACCTGGATTGATGCGGGTAAATTCGCGATCCCAGGGGAACCCTGCCTCATTTGCGCCACGTTCATCGAACCACGGCATATCAGGGTAGAGACCCGCGACAATCTGCACGATGGAGAAGCCTTTTTGTACGCGGTCCGCGGTAAGCGTCTCGAAGCCATCCGGCCAGGGAAGCCTTTTGCAGAGCCCCATCCACCAGGTATCACCCAGCCAGAAGAACGGCGTGCCGTCGGCATGCCGGAAATGCTTCTTGTCATCGCCCACCCGCAAGACGCCGTGCCTGTAGTGTGGATTGTCTCCCTGGTATGCGTGCGCATCCAGCGTCATGATCTTGCCGTGCAGGTCTGTATTCGACGTATCCGTACAGACAGAACGGACCTTGTAGCTCCCTGGCGACTGTGGCGCATAGCGCACGCGCCAAACCGAGCCGCCAGCCCAGAATGCCGGAACCCTCTCCTCCGCTCCCGTGGGAGTGGTTACAACCGCATCCACCTCAATTTCGTTAAACGCGTCAGCATATTGCTTTCCGCTCACATAGGACCACTCCGTGGCCATGCCGCAAGTTGCTACTCTGTCGCCTGCAAATCCGCGGACAGGTGCCGCTGCGGCGGCGGAACTCAGTGCTAATGTCTTCACGAACGTACGTCTGGATATTTCTTCCGGCATGCTGAATTCTCCTGCGCGAGAGCGAGTCTTGCGGGTGACCTACCCATCAGACCATCCGATAATTTGCCATCGACAACCTTCCTGTCAATAGGAACATTCAAGATTCGCGAGCAATGAACTGCACGTTCTGGATGAAATTCCTTGATTTACTTGACAGATTTCTCGAAATCGAATTAACGTCCTGTTTGATGCTCAGGAGTTCTGATGGTCATACCAATTTGAACCGAAGAATAGGAAGGTAATTCCGAAACGGCAGGCTCCGTTTTTTGCCCAATGCTTACAGAAGTCATCATCTCGGCGCGCAGTGCACCTTTTGGCGTTATTACGCCTACGGGCGTGGAACTGCGGACGTTTGTCTCGGAAGATTGCGGCGCCGTCAACTTCAGTACAGGCATAGCAACATTCGCGCCTCAAACCTATCTTCCATACCATCTTCACGCCTTCAGTGAAGCCATCACGGTTCTTGAGGGCTCCGCCCGGGTGTTGGTGGAAGGCAGAAGCTACCTGCTCAGCGAGCTCGATTGCATTCATGTACCCGCCGGTACGGCTCATCAGGTGGAGAATGCGGACCAGTTCGGCAGGTTGTCAGCTCATTGGACTTTTGCAAGCGCAAAGCCAACTCGGACTCAGGTAGAAGAAAGCTTTCCGTTGAAGTATCGAGGTTACGGCTCGCCCACCGAGGACGAACCGGAGTCGATCATCCGGTTTGATCGGTGTCCGGTTTATGAACTGGCGGAAGACGCATTCTTCTCTGACCTCTTTGCGAAGCGGTTTGGCGCACAAGGCATATGCGGAGGATATGGGCGCTTCAGTCCGGGCGCATCACTGCCCTGCCATATTCACGATTTCGATGAGTCGATCACGATTATCAGGGGCACAGCTGCGTGTTTTGTTCAGGGAAGAATCTATGAACTCAGCGGATACGACACAGCTTTCATTCCAAGAGGTGTCCCGCATCGATTTATGAATCGTTCGGACTCTGACATGGCCATGCTCTGGGTATACGCGGGTGACGAACCCGACAGGCAATTGGTCGATACGCAATTCTGTTCCGGCAAGCTCGAGTGGAGAGGAATCAAGAGTGCGCAGATTCACTCGCTTTGAGTGATATTGAACTCCAAAAGGTGCTGCGGAAGAGGGAGACTATGAAGAATTTTGAGAATTTTATCAATGGAAAATTTGTGCCGTCGAGCGGCAGCGGGCGCATCGACGTGATGAATCCCGCCACGGGCCAGGTGATCTGCACTGTGCCTGACAGTACAGAAGCCGATGTTGAGAATGCCATTGCGGCGGCGCAAACCGCTCAGAGCGGGTGGGAAAAGCTGCCCGCGGCCAGCCGCGCCAGTCTGCTCAAGTCTCTGGCCGCAAAACTTCGACAGAACGTGGATCCTATCGCCCACGTAATTACCGAGGAGCAGGGCAAAACGCTCGGGCTTGCGAAGGTCGAAGTTGCATTTACGGCGGACTATCTGGACTACATGGCGGAATGGGGCCGCCGTATTGAGGGCGAGATCATTGAAAGCGATCGCGCAGGAGAAACCATCTTTCTCTTTCGCCGGCCGATTGGCGTGATCGGAGGAATTCTGCCATGGAACTTTCCATTCTTTCTTATCGCGCGCAAGGCGGGCCCAGCATTGATCACGGGCAATACGATTGTGATCAAACCAAGCGAGGAAACGCCACACAATGCTGTCAGGTTTTGCGAGCTACTCGTTGAACTAGGCTTTCCGCCAGGCCTCATCAATGTTGTGCATGGACGCGGCCAAACTGCTGGACGCGCCTTGGCATCTTCTGCCGGCGTTGGGATGATCAGCTTCACCGGCAGTGTGGACACCGGCTCTGCCGTTATGTCGTCCGCAGCAAAAAACATCACAAAGGTGAATCTCGAGTTGGGCGGAAAGGCGCCCGCTATCGTGATGGCGGACGCCGATATCGAATTGTCCGTAAATGCAATCAAAGCATCGCGCGTCATCAATAGTGGCCAGGTATGCAACTGCGCAGAGCGTGTCTATGTGCAACGTTCCGTGGCCGCGGAGTTTACAGACAAGCTGTGCGCTGCGATGAGTGCAACTCACTATGGAGATCCGTTACAGGATCAAACCGTCGAGTACGGCCCAATGATTAATGAGGCAGGATTTCGCAAGGTGGAGCGGCTTGTGGATGGCGCGATGAAACAGGGTGCAACATTGCGCACGGGCGGCAGGCGAGCGGAGAGCGCCAGCGGTTACTATTTTCAGCCCACCGTGCTGACAGATTGCAGGCAGGAAATGGAGATTGTGCGCAAGGAGGTTTTCGGGCCGGTAATTCCGGTGGTGGAGTTTGAAGACCTTGACGAGGCCATCACCTTTGCCAATGACTGCGACTACGGGTTGACTTCATCAATTTATACACGGGACCTGAACACCGCTCTGCGCGCATGTCAGGAAATCAGGTTTGGCGAGACTTACATCAATCGCGAAAATTTCGAAGCGATGCAGGGCTTCCATGCGGGGTGGAGGAAGAGCGGCATCGGCGGCGCAGACGGGAAGCACGGCTTGTATGAATTCATGCAGACGCACATGGTCTACATGCAGAGGTATTGACCGAGATTTGAGCACCAGAGGCGCAAGGCCTTCTGGAAGCAAGAGAAGCCGCTGGACGAATTGAAACGAGCCTGAAACGATGTGTTGTTGCTGAAAGGCCGACACATCGGAGAACTGGAACAGATGAAGCTCGCGGGAAAAGTCGCAATCGTTACCGGCGCTGCCAGCGGAATTGGGCGGGCCAGCGCCATTGCCTTTGCAGGCGAGGGCGCGAAGGTCGTGGTCGCAGACCAAAATACCGCCGGTGGCGAAGAGACCGTTTCCGCAATCGAAAGCACGGGAGGGTCAGCGCACTTCGTCCGCGTCGACGTCTCGAAGGAAAACGAAATACGCGAGATGGTGATTGATACCGTTGCCCGGTGGGGCAGGACCGATGTTCTGTTCAATAACGCCGGTGTCGTCCTGGTGAAATCCATTGAGCAAATTACGGAAGAAGAGTGGGATCGGGTGATGTCCGTCAACGTGAAGGCGGCGTTTCTGGCGACAAAACACGTTGCGCCTGTGATGCGCCGAAATGGAGGTGGCACCATTTTGAACACTGGTTCGATCGCCAGCTTCACGGGGCAGGTCGGCACCCCCGCATACTCTGCTTCAAAGGGAGCCATCGCTCTACTCACCAAGTCGCTCGCATTGGATCTGGGCCGCGACAACATTCGAGTGAACTGCATCTGTCCGGGAATCACGGACACGCCCATGCTGCGCGAACATCTCGGGCATGGAGCGGAGGGCGAGTCGCGGATTCGCGCACGGCTGTCGCGCGTTCCGCTCGGAAAAATCCTCAGCTCTGAGGATGTGGCGCGAGCGGCACTCTACCTGGTTTCAGAGGATTCGGCTGGTATTACAGGCGTGCTGCACGTTGTCGATGGTGGGCTGTTGGCCGCGTCGGAGTTCGATCAGCCAATATGACGTGGGACCTACGGTTGAGACCAAAACACAATGAAGGGTCTTGTCAGAGTTCATGACTGCACAGCAGGCGCACTTGGCCAAATGTAAACCCTCAATGGATTCAGCCAGAGCTTGAGGGCGGTCCCAATTGGATTCTTGTGAAGAGAGGATAGAAACTTGGGCGCGAATCCGCTTTTGGGGGTATTTCTGCACTGGCTGGGAGGGCTTGCATCTGCGAGCTTTTACGTCCCATTCCGCAGAGTGCGCGGCTGGTCGTGGGAGACGTACTGGCTGGCCGGAGGAGTGGCCAGCTGGATCGTTGCGCCCTGGCTGATTGCCGGGTTGCTCACGCACGATCTGATTCCCGTGCTCCGCGATGCGCCTGCCTCAGCAATCTTCTGGTCCTATTTTTTCGGCGTACTTTGGGGGCTGGGCGGCCTCACCTTCGGCCTGACGATGCGCTACCTGGGACTTTCCCTTGGAATGGCCGTCGCCCTCGGATACACGGCTGTCTTTGGCACGCTCGTTCCACCCATCTTCCATGGGCAGTTCATGCAGCTGCTCGCGCATCGCTCGGGCATCATCATTCTCATTGGCGTCGCCGTATGTGTCCTAGGAATCCTCTTTGCAGGGGCCGCCGGAATCTCGAAAGAAAGAGAGCTTTCGACCGAGCAAAAGCTGGCCACCATTCAGGAATTCAACTTGAAACTCGGTCTCGGAGTGGCGACATTTTGTGGCATTATGAGTTCCTGCTTTGCCTTCGGCCTCGACGCTGGAACTCCCATCAAGTTACTCACCTTACAGCATGGCACAAGCACCATGTGGCAGGGGTTGCCCGTGCTGGTAGTCGTGTTGATTGGCGGCTTCACGACCAACTTTGTCTGGTGTCTCATCCTCAATATCCGCAATCGTAGCTATGGCGAGTATCTGCGCGTACCAAAAGTTGCGCGGGCAACTTCCGCAAGCGAACATCCTCCGCTTGAGAACATCATGGACGCCGCTTCAACTGAGATGGCGCTGGAAATTACACCTCATCCGCATGGAGAGCCATCACTCTTTTGGAACTACTTCTTTTCGGCGCTAGCGGGCGTCACCTGGTACATGCAGTTCTTCTTCTACACCATGGGCGAAACGCAGATGGGTCGCTACAAGTTCTCAAGCTGGACGCTGCACATGGCCAGCATCATCATCTTCAGCACGCTTTGGGGTATCGCCCTGAAAGAGTGGCGCGGCGTGAGTCGGCGCACGAAGATACTGGTCTTTCTGACTCTGCTTACCCTGGTTGGATCCACGCTTATTGTCGGATACGGCAATTTTCTGGGGATTCATGCAGGCAACTAGATCTATCCACTCTTGAGCGTTCTGGATTTTCACTTCTGATGTCCGATGATCGAATCCGATTGAAGGCAAGAATCACTCTGATCCCTGAAAGGGAGCAGTTCCCTGCTTTGGATGCGATGAACCGCGAGCAGTCTCTTCTCTCGGAGAAGGTAAAGCAACAAAACATTCGACACTCTGGACATTGATCCGCCCAAAGTGACGGACGCAACACGGGCTACTCAGCGGCTGATTTCCAAGGTTGCCGGGGATTAAAACCTCTGAAAGCCACAAGAACGCAAAATCGGGGCCGGAAGAAAAGTCCAATCTTCTAAGCGATTGATTTTAAATAATATATGGTAGGCACGATTGGATTCGAACCAACGACCTCTTCCGTGTCAAGGAAGCGCTCTAACCAACTGAGCTACGCGCCTATTCGCAATATTGGCTAGTTTATCAGGGCTAAGGGCGATGCGGGAAGAACACCGGCAATTATGTGCCCAGGTCCGGAGATTTGCAGCAGATTTTCGTCGATCTAAGCCGAAATGTAAAACCACTGGCACATGTTCTCTACCAATTGATTTCAGTTGTGAACTCAAGGGAGCGGGAGTTCTTCAGGTAGGACATTGGATTGCTACTCATGTCGAGGAAACGGTTCCTTCGAGCGGACCGTGGCGTCTAGCTGTGCAAGCTGCGTCACGCAAGAGATCGACTGTAAACAACCGAGAGGTTCCTCCTTGGTCATGGTTTGTCACCCAAATCCATGATGGCAAGTGGCCATGTAACTTCCGTGTACAACGGCCAACCCGTACAGGATGTATACTCTGCCAGTTATGCAGGTTTATGTAATTCTTCCGGCGGCAGGGCTGGGCACGCGCATGGCCGGTCCGCAGCCCAAGCAATTCATGGAACTGGCCGGTGTTCCAATTCTGATCCACTCGCTGCGCGCTTTCGCGGCGGTTCCGCGCGTGGCTGGTATTTATGTAGCCGTACGCGAGAACGAGATGGAGCGCGTACGCACTCAGGTGGCGGAATACGGATTTGCGGACCGGGTGCATGTGGTGGAAGGTGGCGACACGCGGCAGGAGTCGGTGGCGCACGCCCTGGCCGCGATTGCGGCAGCGCCGCAAGACATTGTGTTAGTGCACGACGCGGTTCGACCGTTGATTGACGCGGCGACGATCGAGCGGACTATTGAAGCTGTCGACAAACACGGCGCGGCGATTGTGGGTCTGCCCGCCGTTGACACGATTAAGCAGGTTGAGCGCACTGCACATGGCGCACTGGTTACATCGACGATCCCTCGCGAATTTGTGGTTCTGGCGCAAACGCCGCAGGGCTTCCGCTTTGAAATCCTCGACCGCGCCTTTCGTGAGGCTACCGCGGACGGATTTGTCGGCACCGATGAAGCCTCTGTGGTGGAACGAGCAGGACACCCCGTGGCCGTGGTGCCGGGCTCTCAGGTTAATCTGAAGATTACGCAGCCGGGCGATCTTGAACTGGCCGAGTTCTTCCTGAGGCAGCAGAGTCGCTGAGCTCTAAAGGAACGACCTGCTGCTCTCGAAGTACGGAAACGGTGAACATGGATATTCGGATCGGATTAGGTTGGGACTCGCACGCATTTACACCTGGTGTTCCTTTGCGTATTGGTGGTTTGACGCTGGATCACCCGGAGGGACTTGCCGGACACTCAGACGGCGACGTGCTGCTCCATGCCATTACCGACGCTCTACTGGGCTCCGTTGCCGCAGGAGATATTGGAAGCTTCTTTCCCCCGGGCGACCCGCGCTGGAAGGATGCTGACTCGGCCATTTTTCTGAATCTGGCGCTTGAAGAACTGCAGCACGCTGGTTATCGGATTGTGAACGTGGATGCGACGCTGGTGTTGGCGGCGCCCAAGATTTCTCCCATTGCCGGAGATATGCGCGCCCGGGTGGCCGAACTGCTCTGCGTGGAAATGGAGCAGGTGAGCATCAAAGCGAAGACCCCGGAAGGACTGAATCTTGACCATGTGGCCCAGTGCCAAGCTGTCGTACTGGTGGAACGCGTGCAGGATCCCGAGGAATTGAAAACCATGAGTGCCGTAATTGAAAGTCAGCGGCAACTGGAAGACGTGGTGGATGATTTGCTCAGTTCAGTGCACGGTGTTCCCAAACGGCGCGCCATTGCGCCCGTCTTCGACACAGAAGATATTACCTAGCATAGGAATTGAGCGATAATCTGGTGGCGGGACGGTTGCGATTCGTCCCGGACGGGCGCTATTCTCTGCCATACTTGATAGACACCACTCTTTTGTTCCCCCGGTTAGGCGAGGCCTGATTTTTGTGATGCGACAAACGCACGTGTCGTGGCAGCCAGCATTGGCCCCTAGAAAGGCCATCAATGGGCTGGGCGCTCTCGTTTGCTTGATTGCTGTGCTTTTTGCGCAGCCCTTTGCCCATGCTCAGGGAACCATGTCGCAAACCAGCCTTCGGCATAGAGGCAGCATGCCTCAGATTGTGAGCCTGGGTACATCTGCGATTGAGCTGAATTGGCCGTGGCGGTTCCGTACAGGCGACAACTCCGAATGGGCAGACCCGAATCTCGATGACTCCAGCTGGGATGTTGTTGACTTGTCGCCCCCCGAGAGTTCTTACGATCCCTTCCTGGGCACAACCGGATTTGTTCCAGGCTGGACGGTGCGCGGCTATGCAAACTACTCCGGATATGCCTGGTACCGGCTTCACCTTCAATTGCAAACCGACTTCAGCCACTCGAAGAGCTCGGAACTGCAAATCAAGATGCCGACCAACGTCGACGACGCCTACCAGGTGTTCGTGAATGGAAGGATGATCGGCGAGTTCGGGAAGTTCACATCCAGCGGAGTTGTATCCTACGCGACGCTGCCGCGCGCATTTGCCCTGCCACCGGATATTCACGACGGACCAATCACAGTTGCGATACGTGTTTGGATGGGCCCATCGACACCGTTGGCAAACCCCGATACGGGCGGCTTGCACGGTCCACCTCTTCTGGGACAGGCCTCCACCATTCAGGCACTACTGCACCTGGATTGGGATTCCGTGGATCGATCGCAGTACAGCGGTCTGCTGACAACCGGTATCGTTCTTCTTGCATTGGTGGTTGTGACCGTGTTGTTCCGGCTTGAGCCGAGAGAGAAATCCTACCTGTGGCTCATCCTCACTCTGATTGTTGTTCTCATGCAGTCAGGACTGACGCTATTGCTGAACTACACCACGCTGTTCAACAGCGGAATTGGGTTCCTGCTTTCTGACGCCATTTTTCCGCCTTTGGCCATTGGTCTCTGGGTGCTGTTCTGGGCACATTGGTTCCGCCTGAAGGAAACAAAGAAACTGTTCTGGATGGTGGGTGTCCTGGCAGTGCTGCTGATTGCCATTGTGAGCATGCTGCGCGCACCGCTGTATGGCTGGGTGGTTCCCGTTCAGGCGTCGGTGATTCTGGCGCCTTTGTCCTTGTTCGTCAAGCTGCTGCTCGGCTCACTTCTGCTCTGGGTTACATGGGAGAGCATGCGCCATGACTCCACCGGTGGCTGGCTGGCTTTGCCGGCAGTGGCGCTCATTGGTCTCACGCTCTATCAGAACAATCTCTTTGTGCTCCGCGTGCCGATGAACTTCTTTATTCATGGCTACGCAGTCAAGATTGGGCAGATTGCCGTTGTTCTCTCGCTGAACATCATCACAATTCTGTTGATGCGACGATTCCTGCAGTTGCAGCGGCAACGCGAGCAGATGCGGATCGAAGTACAGCAGGCGCAGCAGGTACAACACCTGCTGATTCCCGATGCGATCCCGACGATTCCCGGCTTCGCCATTGAGAGCGCCTACTATCCCGCGCAGGAAGTGGGCGGCGACTTCTTTCAGATTCTTCCCGATCGGGCTGGTGGTGTTTTAATTGTTCTGGGCGACGTAGCCGGCAAGGGGCTGCAGGCTGGAATGCTGGTCGCACTCATTGTCGGGGCGTTACACACGATTGTCGAAACCAGTATTGAACCATCCTTCGTGCTCGATTCGCTCAATCGCCGACTGTGCTCGCGCGGTCGAGCCTGCGCAACGTGTATTGCCATTCATATTGATGCCCGTGGCGAAACGGCCATCGCCAATGCCGGACATCTGCCGCCCTATCTGAGCAAAAAAGAAGTGGCCATTGAGGGCAATCTGCCACTCGGCATGGTGCCGAATATTCGTTTTGAGGAAACCACGCTGGTACTGAAACCAGGCGAGCGCATGACATTGCTGACTGACGGTGTGGTGGAAGCGCGCGGCGGTAAAGGCGAGCTTTTCGGCTTCAGCCAGACCCGCTCCATCAGCCACCTGCCCGCATCTTTCATTGCCAAAGCCGCGCAGATCTTCGGCCAGGACGACGACATCACAGTGCTTTCGGTGTGCTTGCTTGGCCCCGGCGAGAATCGCAAAAGTGGTTCTTTCGAAGTGACAGCAGGCATCGCGGGGACTTAGCTCCTCAGCATCGCCCGGCCTGATGCACTCTTCTTTTCACTTGCCACATGCCCGGTCCGCTCCCGGCCACTCCAACGAGGGCCAAGTTTTTCATTGCAGTTTGTCGCGATTCGACTTACTGTGGCGGGGTATTCCCATCTCACTCTGGAGCAAGAACCATGTCCTTCGCAATGGTGCTACTGCAAAATCAGCCCGATCCCGAACAGGCGATGCGGGCATTGATGGCAATTATCCCGTTGATTGGCCTGTTCGTCCTCATTGGCATGGCCATCGTAATTGTGCCCTTCTGGTTCATTTGCAAAAAGGCCGGTTTTTCACCGTGGCTTTCGCTGCTCAATCTGATACCGCTGGGCAACCTGATTCTCATCTACATTCTGGCCTTTGCCGATTGGAAGGTGATGCCGGCACCGAGCGCGACTCAGATGGGCTACCCATTCCCTCCTCCACCTCAGAGCTAAGTCCAAACTGATAGCATCGAAGAGGAAAAACCTCTTCGATGTCGAGCCAGACTCTCTTCAAATCCACCCCTCTCCGCCCACGGTTTGCGCCTTCGCCCACGGGCCTTTTGCACGTGGGTGGAGCGCGCACAGCCTTGTTCAACTGGCTGTTCGCGCATCGCACCGCCGGGACATTCATTCTGCGCTCTGAAAACACGAATTTTGAACGCTCAAACGAAACCGTGGACGAAAGAATTTCGCGACGGTATGCGGCGCTTTCGCATGTCGATCTCACCAGCGCGGCGATGAAGTAGGCGTTGTGTGGCGCATTGGCTATGCTGAAGAGAAGCTCAAACGACTGGCCGCCGAAGAGCCAGCTTTATTGAACAAGGAATTACACTTATGACCGACGCAAATACAGAAAGCACCGAAATTCGCACCGTCTCCAATTTTCTCCGCGATCAGATTGAAGAGGATGTGCGCACCAAAAAGTTCGGCGACGCAGTTGTGCAGACGCGCTTTCCTCCCGAACCTAACGGCTACCTGCACATTGGACACGCCAAGGCCATCTGCCTCGATTTCGGCCTGGCCGACGAGTTCGGCGGCAAGACCAACCTGCGCTTCGACGACACGAACCCGGAAAAAGAAGAACAGGAGTACGTGGACTCAATTCAGGCGGACGTTCGCTGGCTTGGCTTTGAGTGGGATAAGGTTTGCTACGCCTCGGATTATTTCGACCAGCTGTATGAGTGGGCGATTAATTTGATCAAGGCCGGAAAGGCGTATGTCGATGACCTCTCAGCCGATGAGATTCGCCAGTATCGCGGTACGCTAACGGAGCCCGGCAAAAACAGCCCATATCGTGATCGCACAGTGGAAGAAAATCTCAGCCTTTTCGTGCGAATGAAGGAGGGCGAGTTCCCTGATGGAAGCCGCGTATTGCGCGCCAAGATCGATATGGAATCGCCAAACCTGAACATGCGCGACCCGGTGATGTATCGCATCTTGCACGCCTCGCATCATCGCACGGGCGACAAATGGTGCATCTATCCGATGTACGACTATGCGCACGGACAATCAGACTCGATTGAGCATGTGACGCACTCAATGTGCACGCTGGAGTTTGCCGATCACCAGCCCATATATCGCTGGTACATCGATCAGCTCGGCATCTTTCCGTCGCAGCAGATTGAATTCGACCGGCTGAACCTGACCTACACGTTACTGAGCAAACGCAAGCTGCTGCAGCTTGTGCAGGAGAAGCATGTTAACGGCTGGGACGATCCACGCATGCCCACGCTGACGGGCATTCGCCGCCGTGGCTTCACTCCGGAGGCAGTGCGTGCGCTGTGTGCGGCCATTGGAGCGACGCGCACGAACGGGTCGACGGATATCGAGATGCTCGAGCACTTTCAGCGCGATGACCTGAACAAGCGCGCTCGGCGCGCGATGGCTGTGCTGCGGCCCCTGAAGATCGTGATCGACAACTATCCCGAGGGTCAAGTGGACTTCGTCGAGGTGCAGAACAACCCTGAGGATCCTTCGGCTGGAACGCGTCAGGTGCCCTTCAGCCGCGAGTTGTACATTGAGCAGGACGATTTTCGCGAGGTTCCGCCGCCGAAGTATTATCGGCTCTCGCCGGGCAAAGAAGTGCGGCTGCGTGCGGCTTTCTTCGTCACGGCGCAGAGCGTGGTGAAGGACGCCGAGGGCAACGTTGTCGAAGTGCACTGCACGTACGACCCGGCCTCGCGCGGTGGCAGCTCACCTGACGGGCGCAAGGTGAAGTCGACGATGCACTGGGTCTCCGCACAGCACGCGGTTGAAGCCGAAGTCCGTATTTATGACAAGCTGTTCTCGAAATCGAATCCGAACGATTTTCCAGAGGGCGGCAGCTTTCTAGATAACCTGAATCCGAACTCCCTGGAGATCATCCGTGACGCGAAGCTTGAGCCCTCGCTGGCCAGCGCAAAGCTAGAAGAGCGCTACCAGTTTGAGCGGGTGGGCTATTTTTGTTTGGATCCGGACTCATCCGAAACGAGAAGGATATTCAACCGGACACTGGCACTGAAGGACACGTGGGCGAAAATCGAGAAAACCACCTCCGGTGGAGGAGCCGCTCGCTAAGCGTTCGCATTTGCGGTGTGGAAGACACTCCGCTCAATGACCGCTCGAACTTTTCGCAGATCGATTGGGAAACAACCGCCGGAGCCATGGTTCCGGCGGTTTTGCTGCATGAAGAAGTGCCCGAACCTACTTACCAATCACATCGATCGGAACGCTGATAGTCTTTGGCGGCATACAGGCGTTGCGATTGCATGCCTGGTAACGAAGCTTAGCCTGCACTAGATGATTGCCCGGCTGGGCAACCAGACGGGTCTCAATGGCAAATTCACCGGTGTACACACTGAGCTTGGTATCCGGATCGAGCGGCAGTGTGAAGTCTTCGCCTATTGGATAGTTCGCCTTCTCAAGTCGCACGCCGGAGGACGCCGGCACTTTCAACTCGGTCGGAATCAGGAACTGATCGTGCGGCGCGTGCGAATTGATGTGAAAGTCGGGCGCAATCTTGAAGTGCAACGATACCGCACTTGCCTTTCCTGCCGGAAGCGTGACCTGCTCAGGAAAGAGAAACTGCACTTCCGCGCCGCCGGCGATGGAGCGGGCGTTGGAGTCCTCAAGGGTCGACTTTGACGAGAAGGGTGCCTGGGCCGCCACAGCACAAGCGCAACACATGATTGCAGCCAAGGCCAATCCTTTGAGTGTCCTCATTGCTCAGTCCGCCAATGCCTTCTGAATCTTGGACTCGATTTCATCCTTGGAGGTGATGCCCACCTGCGTTGCGACGATCTTGCCGCTCCGGTCCACGAAGAAGGATGTCGGCATGGCGTCAAATCCACCGTAGGTTGCGGTGATGCTGTCGCCGCCCATGAGCACCGGATAAGGCACCTTGTTCTTTGTAACGAATTGCTGAATGGCTTCCTTGTCCTTGTTCCAGTCGGCCTTATCGGCGGGCGTCGCGTCATCGCCCTCGGCCGAGATGCCAAGTATTTCGAATCCCTTGGGGGCGTATTGGTTGCGTAACTCAATCAGCCACGGGGTCTCAATCTTGCAGGGGCCGCACCAGGTGGCCCAGAAATTAATCAGCAGCGCCTTGCCTTTGTAATCAGCCAAGGACACCTTCTGGCCGTTCAGATTCTGGAGCGTGAACGCCGGAGCAGGCTTGTCCATGAGCGGCGACTTGTATGTCAGAGTGCCATCATCGGCGGCCATCAGCATTCCCTGCTGTGCGGACATGGCCCTTGCCTTCGCAGCTTCCTGCCTACGGTATTCCCAATTGGCCCAACCAGCCCAGGCAAACCCAGCAAGTAAAAAGAGCGTGATGCCAAGAACGACAGTGTTGCGCTTTACAGGCATTTGACCTCCTCCACCATTGTACGGGTGGACAGAAGGAACACTGGCTGCCGGTCCTGCCGGACGCGCTATCCCGCCGCTCTGCGCAGGCTCCTACGAAAAAGGATGCTGAGCATAATCCCTGTGGCCGTGAGCACCGCCCAATTGATTGAAATGATGGCCAGTTCGAATCGCGTTTCAAGGCGGTTGCCAAATGCGAGAGACATTCCGATGAAGGTGGCAAAACCAAGCACACCACCTGCGAGCAACAGAAGACGCAGTGCCCTCTCAAGACCAGCCTGGCCAGACAGGAACGCGCCAAGAAAGAAAAATACCGCCGACATCATCAAATAGCCAAGATCCTCCAGCGCAATAAAGAGACCATGCGGGTTGTATTGCGAGATAAGTCCTATCCCGTCGGCTTCGTTCCTGAGAAGGCTGGGCTGAATAACCTCAATCTGGATGAAGTAATCGAGCGTAATGATCGCAGTGCAGACTATGGCAAATGCCAGAGCAATGCGGCCCAGGAACATGCGGTCGCTGCGGCCCAATATTTCAGCACAGGCACAAACGATCAGGAGCAGCGGCGTAAGAAGAAGCGCGGGAAAGATCCAAAGGTAGTCGCGTGGGAAGAAGGGGGCAGTGTCGGTGTAGGGATACCCAACACACATGCCGAGACAGAACGGACCGGAGCGCGGAGGGGTGAAAATGGCGATGGCAAACGATGCCACCGTGACAATTGCGGTTAAGAGAGAAGACCAGAATCCCCAGCGCGCGGCGGGAATTCCTGCTGGATTGACGGCTGCATACTGCTCTTGAAGTGCGGACATCGTGACACCTCGCGATCGTCGGGCGACTTGCGGACTGACGGGTCCGAGTCCGCAGGACCGCCAGAATTGTATTCCCGGTTCGCAATTGCGGCTGTGACGATGCAGGTGACGGCAGGGCCGCAATGCTACCATCAGAATCCGATGGACGGAAAGAACAGGAAAGACGCGCTGATGCCAGCCGACCTTGTGCGGACTGAAGCGGCCGCGCTCGAGGCACTTGCGGCACGCCTGGAAGGGCCCATGGCGGAGGCCTTTAACCGTGCAGTGGAACTGGTGGTACGCTGCGGCGTCGGCAATGGTCGTGTCGTGGTGACGGGCATGGGCAAGAGCGGCATTATTGCGCAGAAGATTGCGGCGACGCTTAGTTCCACGGGTTCGCCGGCCATCTTTCTTCATCCAGCCGAAGCTGTGCACGGCGACCTTGGTGTTCTGATGCCGGGAGACGTGGTGATTGCGCTGAGCGCAAGCGGCGAAACCGAGGAAATTCTGCGCCTGCTGGCTACGCTGAAGCGCAAGGGCGACGCGCTGGTGAGTTTTTGCTGCAATTTGAAATCGACATTGGCCGAGGCGAGCGATGTTGCTCTTGACTGCAG
Source organism: uncultured Acidobacteriaceae bacterium (assembly GCA_963814335.1). GTDB lineage: Bacteria > Acidobacteriota > Terriglobia > Terriglobales > Acidobacteriaceae > Telmatobacter. The sequence goes on from CAWFCO010000006.1 coordinate 1,490,803, forward strand.
CGTGGAACGTGAAGCGTGTGGCATGAACCTGGCGCCCACCGCGAGCACGACAGCGATGCTGGCGCTGGGCGACGCGCTCGCAATCGCGGTGAGCCTGCGCAAGGGATTCAAGCCCGAGGATTTTGCCGAGCTGCACCCTGGTGGAAAGCTGGGCAAGCAACTGGCCAAGGTGGGCGACCTGATGCATGCGGGTGACAATATGCCTGTGGTGACCTTGAATACGCCAATGACCGACGTGATCTACGAGATGTCGCGCAAGAAGCTGGGAATTACGACCGTGCAGGAAGACGGCCGGTTGCGTGGAGTTATTTCCGACGGTGATCTGCGGCGCCTGCTGGAGCATGAAGGCGGTGCGGCGCTGAGCAAGACAGCAGGCGAAGCCATGAATGCGCACCCAAGAACGATTGCATCAAGTGAGCTGGCGGCGAAGGCATTGGCCATCCTGGAAGAACGGAAGATTACGTCGCTTGTGGTGGTGGATGCCGACCAGAAGGTTGAAGGCGTGGTGCATCTGCATGATTTGTGGGGCGTGGAGCTGATTTGAAATGCCGGGTTGTTTTTCGCCTATCCTGATGAACAAATACCTCACAAACTGAAAACGCACGTAAGGGCCTGCGAACGAGGCGACAACATGACGCGCGAAAGCTCGGCGAAGAAAACAATCGCAGGTGGAATTCTTCTACTCGGATTGTGTTTCATTTCGCTGATCTTTTATCTGTCGTTGCGCAAGGCGAATCCGGCAAATAGTGACTTTATTACCTACTGGGCCGCCGAGAAGGTTTTGGTTCAACACGGCAATCCGTATGATCCGGCGCAGATTTTCCGGGAGGAAAGGTCAGCTGGCATGTCTCGATCCACGCCGGAAATTACGCCCTACCCGCCGATTCTGTTCTTCGTCGTGCTACCGCTGGGAATGTTGAGCGCTACGAACGGATTGATCCTATGGTCCATTCTGAATTTTGTTTGCCTGTCCGTTTCCCTATGGTTGATCTGGAGGCTGTTTGGCAGACGCGACCATTTACTGATTCTGCTTGGCTATCTCTTTGCTCCAGCGTTGATGTGTATCAAAGCGGCGCAGGTAGGTATCTTTCTATTGCTCGCGCTGGTATTGTTTCTGAGTTTGTATCAAAAGAGGCCCTATCTGGCCGGACTGGCGCTCACGCCACTGGCAATTAAGCCGCACTTGTTTCTGCCACTCTTTCTTGCCTTTCTTGCCTGGCAAATCACGCGCTCACACTATCGAATCCTTGCAGGTTTTCTGACAGGAGTGCTTTGTAACATCGCCGTGACCTATGCCTATGCTCCGGCAATCTGGCATCAATATGGGGCCTTCCTTCACATAGCGCCACAGATTGGTGGATTTGTTCCCTCACTCAGCTCGACTTTGCGCCATTTGATTGCCCCTGAGGCAAATTGGGTGGCGTTCGTTCCTACCCTCTGCGCAGGCGCGTGGGCGCTCTGGTACTTCCGCCAGCATCGTGATCACTGGGATTGGTCGCACCATGGGCTGGTGGTGCTCCTTGTGTCGCTGATGACCGCGCCCTACGCGTGGTTCACCGACGAATCCATGTTGCTTCCCGCCGTACTGTCGGGCCTGTTCGCCGCACTCGACCACAAACGGTCGATTCTGCCACTGGCGGTGATTGGCGGCGCAGCGCTGGTTGAAGTGCTCGCATCGGTGCAGATTCTGACGCTCTACTATCTCTGGACGACACCGGCGTGGCTGATTTGGTATCTGTATGCAACAAGAACGACAAGGTGGAATGGCACAGCCGCGTAGAGCTGAAGCAGACACCTCCGAGCCTGAATTTGGTCGGGAAATTTTGCCAACGGTGCAATCTACGCCGCTCCGACGCTGAACGTCCCCGTGTCACCCCTTCCACATACCCGTGTACCTCCTGACGCGCCTCCTATCGTGCTCCCTTCCCTACCTCGTTTGTTTTCAGCGCATGCCGATTTGGCCCTCCCACTGCATTGTTCCTGAGCAGATGCGGAAGAGGAGGCTCCGAAGCGATGGCAACTTCAGTGGATACGTGGCAGACGCTGGGCAGAACCGCCAAGGCGCAGGCACGGCGACCGGAAGACGACGAACATTTAGAATGGGTTCTGGTTCATCCAAACGCCCTGCGTCCGTGTTCCAAGCGCCAGCCGGCATCTGAAATACGCGGCCCGCAAACGGACGGGAAAGCAACTAAGTCCTTTTCTATGCATCGTTGGTCGAAGCTTTTTGTTCCCACCCTTCGTGAGGCCCCGGCAGATGCCGAAGTGGCCAGCCACAAGTTCCTTCTCCGCGCCGGATACGTCCGGCAGCTGGGCGCCGGTATTTACAACTATCTGTTTCTGGGCCAGCGCTCCTTCAACAAGATCATCGCCATTGTGCGCGAGGAAATGGACAACATAGGACAGGAGTTTTTTCTGCCCGCCATTCTGCCGAAAGAGCCATGGGAGGAGAGCGGCCGCTGGGGCGTGATGGGCGACAACATGTTCCGCCTGAAGGACCGCAAGGGCGCGGACCTTTGCCTGGGCATGACGCACGAAGAAATCATGACCGGAATTGCGCGCAATGAGCTACGCAGCTACAAGCAGTTGCCGCAGATCTGGTACCAGATTCAGACCAAGTTTCGCGACGAGCCGCGGCCAAAGTCGGGATTGCTGCGCGTACGGCAGTTCACGATGAAGGACTCGTATTCCTTCGATATCGACAAGGCCGGACTCGACAAGAGCTTCGATCTGCATGACAAGGTGTATCGACGCATCTTTACGCGCTGCGGACTAAAGTTCGTCGCCGTTGAGGCGGATTCGGGCTCGATGGGCGGTTCGCAGTCGCAGGAGTTCATGGTTTATACCGATGCGGGTGAAGACCTGATCGCGAGTTGTCCGGTGTGCGGCTATGCGGCGAATCTCGAAAAGGCGACGTCGCGCCTGGAGCCGTTGACGGAGATGGAACCGACCGGAGACGGCGCTCCTGAGCTGGTGCACACGCCCGGTTGCGCAGCGATTGCCGACGTGGCGGCGTTCTTTAAGATTTCGCCGGCAAGCGACATTAAGTGCGTAGCTTACATGGCACTGAAGCGCGGAGCTGGCAAAGAAAAAGACACGTGGCACGGTGCTGCTGCATTTCTGCGCGGTGACCACCAGGTGAACGAGACCAAGCTGCTGGGCGCACTTGGCGCAGCCGAGCTGCGGCCGATGGTTGCCGAAGAGTTGGAGCAGTATCTGCATGGTCCGGCTGGTTATCTTGGACCGGTTGGATTGAAGCACGACGCTCAGCCGCTCGGTGAGGGACTGACAGTGATCGCCGATAGGTCGCTTGAGGACCGCAAGAACATGGTGTGCGGCGCGAACAAACTCGACTACCACCTGCGCAACGTGTGTGCGGGCCGCGACTTTACGTGGACGATTGCGGCCGATATTCGCAGCGTGAATGAGGGCGAAGCCTGCCCGCAGCTCGATGCGCATGGAGCCAATTGCGGCGGCAGGTTGGTTGTAGGCAAGGCCGTGGAAGTTGGTCACATCTTCAAGCTTGGATACAAGTACTCCGAATCCATGGGCGCGCGCGTGCTGGATGAGAATGGCAAGGAAGTCACGCCAATCATGGGCAGCTACGGCATCGGCATTGAGCGCATCCTCACTGCGGCCATTGAACAGAAAAACGATGCGAACGGTTTCTGCCTGGCGGCGTCCATTGCGCCGTTTACTGTTGTGGTTACCGTAACCAACGTGGCCGATCAGGCGTTGCGCGAGACAGGTGAACAACTTGCCGCGGAACTTGAAGCTGCAGGACTCGATGTGTTGCTCGATGACAGAGACGAACGTGCTGGAGTCAAATTCAAAGATGCGGATCTTGTCGGCATTCCCTACCGTATCAACGTAGGAAAGAAGGCTGCGAGCGGACTGGTGGAACTGGTGTCGCGCGCAACAGGACAAAGTGTCGACGTGGCAGTGGCGGAAGCCGCCGTGCATGTAAGGCAGCGGGTGGACGAAGAGCGTTTGCTGGCCGACAGCCAGTAGTTGCGACGCGGATATCATTCGACAGATTTGGACAGGAGTTGCAATGGCTTTGAAAATCCGCCTGGCGAAACCGCAAGGCAAACATGCGTGGCTGATTCTGGCATTGCGGGTGGCACTGGTGTGCGTCGCAGTGGCAGCAGTCGCGGTCTTTGTGGTGGGCGGCTATTACTACTACAAGTACAAGGCCATTGTGGATGCGCGCCTGAGTGAGCCGCTGTTTGTGAATACGGCCAAGATTTACGCAGCGCCGCATGAGGTACGGCCGGGACAAAAGCTGAGCGTACACCTGATTGCTGGTGAATTGCGCAGTGCTGGATACACGGTGCAGGGTGCGGGCACGGCCTCGCCAATGGGGACGTACAGTGAAGACGCCAGCTCAATCACGGTAAGACCGGGTCCACATTCATATCACGCTGAGGACCCCGCAACCATTCAGGTTCACAACGGTATTGTGTCCTCTATCAAGGACAGCCGCGGACAGGCACTTGCCAGCTATGAGCTTGAACCGCTGCTCATCACGGGCTTGAGCGAAGGAGCGAACCGCACCAAGCGCCGCCTCATCACCTACGACGAGATTCCGCATAATCTCGTCCAGGCCGTTCTCGCCATTGAAGACCGTCGCTTCTTCGAACATGGCGGCGTGAACTACGGGCGACTGCTCGAGGCCGGCGTCCATGACGTCTTGACCGGGAAGAAACAGCAGGGCGGCTCCACGCTGACCATGCAGTTGGCGCGCGGATTCTTCCTTTCGCCGGAGAAGCGCTTTAAACGCAAGGTGATTGAAATCGTCATCACCTTCCAGCTCGAACATCGCTTCAGCAAGCAAAAGATCTTCGAGATGTATGCGAATCAGATCAACATGGGCCAGCGTGGCAGCTTTGCCATCAATGGCTTTGGAGAAGCGTCGCGCGCCTATTTTGGCAAAGATGTGAAGCAGCTCGATCTGTCTGAATGCGCACTGCTCGCAGGGATGATTCAGCGCCCTAATTATTTCAACCCCTATCATCACCCTGATCGTGTCATCGAGCGCAGGAACCTGGTTCTTGACGGCATGGTGGAGACGGGCGCAATCACGAAGGAACAGGCCGAACGCGCAAAGAACGAGCCGTTGCACTTGTCGCCGGCAAGCGTGGATGCGAGCGAAGCACCGTACTTTGTGGATCTGGTCCGCGATCAATTAACGCAGCGCCTGGGCGAGCGTGACTTCAATCGCGAAGGCCTGCGCATCTACACGTCGCTAGACCCTGACTTGCAGAAGGCGGCAACGACGGCAGTGGATGAATCGATGCCCGCGGTCGATGCAATTGTGAATCGCCGCTACGAGCGACTGCGCAAAAAGGACAAATCGCTTGTTCCCTATTACCCGCAGGTTGCGCTGGTTGCATTGAATCCGCATACGGGACAGGTGCTGGCGCTTGTGGGTGGACGCAGCTACGGTGCATCGCAGTTGAATCATGCCGTTGCCAAGCGGCCGACTGGTTCCATCTTCAAGCCGTTCGTGTACGCCTCGGCATTTGAAACAGCAGTAGAAGGCACAACTCTGCCCGGCCAGGACAAGCTCTTCTCGCCGGTGACCATTTTGAATGACGAGCAGACCACCTACGACGTGAACGGACAAACGTATACGCCGCGCAATTTTGAAGGCGAATATCACGATCAGGTAACGGCAGCCTATGCCCTGAAGCGCTCGCTGAACAACGCAACCATCGGGCTGGCGGCGATGGTTGGATTTGACCGAGTGGCTGCGCTGGCGCGTGATGCGGGCATCAAGAGCGCCAAGGGGACACCTTCGGTTGCCATTGGTTCTTATGATGCATCGCCGCTTGAAATGGCCGGCGCCTATACGGTCTTCTCCAATGCCGGAGTGCACATCGACCCGTGGATGCTGGCCAGTGTGCGCACGCCAACCGGGGACGTGATTACCGACTTCACGCCGACATCGCAACAAGTGCTCGATCCGCGCGTGGCATTTTTAACCACCTACATGATGGAGGCTGTTCTGCAGGGCAACGGCGGCCAGCCGTGCGAGGTGAACGGCAGAAACATGTGCGGCACAGGCGCGGGTATTCGCAACATGGGCTTCACTGCTCCAGCAGCGGGCAAGACCGGCACCAGCCACGACGCATGGTTTGCAGGCTTCACCAGTAACCTGCTTTGCATTGTGTGGGTGGGCAACGACGACTACACCGACATCAAGATGGAAGGCGCACACGCGGCCGCGCCAATCTGGGCCGACTTTATGAAGCGCGCCACTCAGTTGCCGGCATACTCGGACACGAACGACTTTACGCCGCCGCAGGGCGTGACAATTGTGACATTGGATAAGAATACAAATCTGCTGGCTGACGATGCGTGCCCAGATGATTACACCGCCGCATTTCTTGATGGAACCGCTCCGGTGAACACCTGTGACCATCCGCCGGACAACCGCAATATCTTCCAAAAGATGTTTGGTATCGGCAAGCCAGGTAATTAGCTAAGCTACGTCTGCTGCTCCATCAATGCGCCAGGTAAGAGCTGGCAATGCGAGCACCAGAACGTAATGCGTGCATCAGGCCCCTGCTTGCGGCTTTCAATGCGTGAGCCGCATTTACGGCAAGGTTCCCCTGCCCTGCCGTAGACCCAGACACTCTCCTTTGGATCGCTCGCATGTGTGGTGCGGCGATGCAGGCCGCGAAACGTGACGATGGTGTTGCCTGAATCTTCCATCACATTGGCATGCAGCAATTGGTGCGACACGGCAACAACATGTGCGATCTGTTCCCCATTGAGCGCTGCGACGCGCGCGAAGGGATGCACGCCGCAAACAAAGCAAATCTCTGACTTGAACTCATTCCCAACGCCGGCGAGCACATGCTGATGGAGTAGGACATCGGCAATTTCTTCATCGGCGCATTGCGCAATGCGCGCAGCGGCGTCGGCCAAGTTGAAAGCTGGATCAAGCAGATCGAACGATGGCTGGGGAATACGCGGATGACGTGCGAGGGACGCAGCGGTGTGCATCTCTGCCACGGGTACACGGAAGGCGATGGCGTGGAAATGCGCCGTCTCAAGCACGATGCGCATGTGATGTGAGGGCTTTTGCCAGCGCTCGCCCGGACGGTAGATATGCCAGCTGCCGCTCATAAGCAAATGAGTCAGCAGCGTATCGCCGCCGGAGAAATGCATGAGCAGCCACTTGCCACGAGATTCGACGCTGGTGACGCGGCGACCGGTGAAAGGGGAGTCTTCGTGGAAGCGGGTAAGACGTGGCAGCACGGAACGGAAGCCGGTTATCGGCTGGCCGACAAGTGCACGGCTAAGAGTGCGCGCAGTTCGAAAGAGCGTATCGCCTTCAGGCATCTCTTATTGCACTCCCTCGGGCGACTGTTGCATGGGAACAGGCATGCGCCGAAGGTGCATGCCGAGCGGGCCCTGATAAAAGCCTGCGTCAAGCAGGAAGCGCGCCATGGGATGAGCCGGCACGGGCAGGCCGTTGATGGTCGTGATAAGCACACCGCGATGACTGCCCGCGTGGAGCCGTTGCTGGCCGCGGGCACAGAGAAAATGCGCGAGTCCCGCAGCGGTGTGGGAACGTTCCGGTTCTTCCGCGGGCAGGAAGACAAGCAGGTTGGGATTGTTGCGGCGCAGCCATGCCACGAGTTGGCCATTGCGCAGAATCACTTCCGCATAGGCGGCTCGGGTCAGAATGCGGGGAGCGCTTTCCGCGTCCTCCGGCATCACGGGCAGATCAGGCCATGGAAGAACTGAGCCATAGGGATTCACAGGATCAGACGCAGCCAGCTGGACGAACTCAGGCTTCTCTTCCGTAGGCGCGGTGCGCAATTGGCGCAGCAGATCGACGGCGGCAGGAAGAGCGAACTGCGTTGCGCCAAGACCAGCGACAAAGTATCCGCGGCGAATGCGGCCAGATTCTTCAAGTGTCTTGAGCACGTCATACACTGCGCTGAATCCGCCGGGAATATTTTCCGCTCCGACCGCTTCTCGCGTGAGGATTCCGTAGCGTGCCAGCAGTTGCTGCGCGAGAGCGTGCGAACGCTCCGTGGCTGTTGGACCACTGGCACTTTTGCGCGGTTCCGCGGCACGTAGTGCTGCCACCCAACGGCCCTGCGCGTTGGGTGGCGTGGTGCGGCGTGAGCGGAAAGATTGGCCTGAGTGCGTACGGCGCGGGGCGCGATCGCTCTCCGGGCGGGCAATGTACGCGCGCAGGGCATGAAGCGAGTCGTTCGTGACCAGGCCGCGCCAAACCAGACTCCATAGCGCATCAATGGATTCGCCAGGATAACCGCCGCCTGCCGCCTGGTGGAGCGGCTCAAAGAAGCTGGCTCCGGAGGACTCGAGAATCGCGAGAAGCTTTTCCTCGTGCTCGGTGAGCGGTTCAGATTGCGTTCGCGCTTGCGCGAGCAGGGGTATCTTGTCCGCAAGAAAGAGCGCGATGCGACCGTCGCGTTCGCCCAGCGGCTCCACGCCGGTCCATGCCACCTCGCCCGCGGCAATAAGTGTGTCCAGGCCGGCTGGATCGTAGCCCGCGATGCGTGCAGGCAGGATGGAAGACTCAAGCAGCGACGCGGCCAGCGGCGCGCACTGCAGGCTTTCGATTGCGTCGAGCAATGCATCGAGATTGGTGTTGCGGCGGGGAGTAACAAGCCCCTGCCAGTGTGTGAGGAAGCGCGCAAGCGTGTGCTGCTCCACGGGTTCAACCTGGCGACGCAGTTTTGCGAGTGACTTGCGGCGAATCTGGCGGAGGATCTCCGCGTCGCACCACTCGCGATGTCCGGAGCCGGGCGTGAATCCGCCTTCCAGCACGCGGCCCTCGCGCGCGAGTTGCTCAAGCGCATGCTCGGCGGCGGCAGTGCCGAGCCCGAAACGCCGCGCGACAGCTTCCAGCGTGAATGGGCCGTGCGTGCGCGCAAAGCGGCGAACCAGTTCAAGGACTGGCTGCGCCACTGGCTCAAGCAACGCTATGGGCAGGCCCGGAGGCAGCGGAATGCCGAGGGCGTCACGAAAGCGCGACGCATCCTCAGCAGCAACGAAGCGCTTTTCTCCTGCGATGCGTAACTCGAGCAGGCGGCGTACGCGGACGAGCCGGTCAATGTCCTTGAGCAATGCGGGATCGGCGAGACGACGTGCAATTTCGTCGCGCGTGAGATCACCAAGTCGCAGGCAGAGATCGTGAATGCCGTCGAACGTACGCGCGCGCTGGGATTCTCCCAGACACTGTGCAGTCTCCTCCACCTCTGCAATTGCGTTCCCGTCGAGCAGTTCGCGCAGGTCGGCCTCGCCAAGGATTTCACGGAGCTGATCCTGATCAATTGTGAGTGCCTGTGCGCGGCGCTCGGCAAGTGGCGCATCGCCGTCGTAGAGAAAGTTGGCAACGTAACTGAAAAGCAGCGACGAGGCGAAGGGCGACGGCTTGCGCGTTTCCACAACGTGCACACGGAGCTTGCGCTGAGCAACTTCGTTGAGAATTTCGGTAAGCGCGGGCATGTCGAAGACATCGCGAAGACACTCGCGATACGCCTCCAGCATGAGCGGAAATTGCGGATAGCGCGATGCAACACTGAGCAGATCGTAGGAGCGCTTTCGCAGTTGCCACAGCGGAGAGCGCTGATCGGGCCGGCGGCGCGGAAGCAACAGCGCGCGGCCTGCGGCCTCACGAAAACGTCCGGCGAAGAGAGCGGTCGCGCCCAGTTGGCGAAGTACAAGCTGCATGGCTTCAGCGGGCTCAACCATGAGCCAATCGGCGTCGGGCGGCTCGTCGGTATCGGGGAAACGCAAAACGAAGCCATCGTCGGACCAGAGGGTTTCAACGTCAGTTCCACCTGCGGCGCGAATGCGCGCCTGAACTGCCATGGCCCATGGAATGTGGATGCGGCTGCCGAAGGGCGTGAGCACACACATGCGCCAGTCGCCCAGCTCATCGCGCACCCGCTCCACAACGATGGTTCGGTCATCCGGCACGTGCCCTGTTGCGGCTTCCTGATCGGCAAGAAATTCGAGAAGATTTTCGGCTGCATTGGGGTCCAGATCGTGCTCGGCAACGAGCTTTGTAAGCGCAGCGGGTTTGGGCAAACCTCGCAACGTGCGGACAAGCTCGCCAATCTTACGGCCGAATTCCAGCGGGCGTCCCGGGCCATCGCCTTTCCAGAAAGGCATTTTGCCTGGCTCGCCGGGAGCGGGCGTCACCAGAACCCGGTCATGCGTGATGTCTTCAATGCGCCATGTAGAAGCGCCGAGGATGAAGGTGTCGTTGGTGTGTGACTCGAAGACCATCTCCTCGTCGAGCTCCCCGACTCGAATAGGCTTGCCCTCTGTGTGAGCGAGGAAGACACCATAGAGGCCGCGGTCCGGAATGGTTCCGGCGTTGAGAATGGCCAGACGCGCGGCACCATGGCGAGCGGAGACGGTGTTGACAATGCGGTCCCATGTAAGACGCGGGCGGAGTTCACCGAATTCATCGGAGGGATAGCGGCCACTGAGCAAATCCAGCACGCCATCAAATGCCGACCGCGTGAGCCGTGCAAAGGGGGCTGCGCTGCGCACAAGGCGGAAGAGCTCGTCGACCGGAACCTCTGCGGAACCGGGCTCGTCGCCTGCCTCGAAGAGTTCTTGCTGGTTTTTCTTCTTCGGCCGCTTCGGCAGCGACACTGGATGCGCCGAGCCGACAATTGCAACAAGCTGTTGGCAGAGAACGTCGAGCGGATTGCGCGGGTAGCGCGTGGATTCGATTTCGCCGTTGTGCATGGCACGCGTGACGGCCGCACAGGCAACCAGGTCTGCCCGGTATTTCGGAAAGAGCACCCCTTCGCTGACGGCGTCCACCGAGTGGCCGGCGCGACCAATGCGCTGCATTCCGCTGGCGACCGAAGGCGGAGCCTCAATCTGGATGACCAGATCGACCGCACCCATGTCGATGCCGAGTTCGAGCGTGGAGGTGGCGCAGAGGGCTTTGATCTGTCCGGCCTTCAATTGCTCCTCGATGACGGACCGTTGGTGCGCGGCGAGCGAACCGTGGTGCGCGCGGGCAATGGGGCCTGGAAACTCGCCCGACTCAGCGGCCAGGTCATTGAGCGCGCCGGCCAGCCGCTCGGCCACCTGGCGACTGTTGACAAAGAGGATGGTGGACTGGCGCTCACGGATGATTTCGAGCAGGCGCGGATGAATCGCATTCCAGATGGAGACGCGGCGCGGCATCTGCGAAGCCGGACCTGAGGGAATCTCCTCAATGGCATTGAGGCGTGCCATGTCTTCAACCGGAACTTCAATACGAAGACTTAACTGTTTGGGACTACTCGCCTTGACGATGGTGACTGGCCGATAGCGCAATGGTTCAGGTGACAGGGACGAGTCTTCCACATCTGTGGAAATTTCTGCGAATTCTGCGTCCGTCAAATCTTCGCCTGCAACTTGAATTTCCTGAGCGGAAATTGTTGATTCTATTTTTGGAATCCCCACATTGCGATCTAAACTGCCTCCGTTCTCCACAGGGATTTCCACACCGCCCAGAAAGCGCGCCACCTCCTCAAGTGGGCGCTGTGTCGCCGAAAGGCCGATGCGCTGCAGAGGCCTTTTTCTGCTCTTTCGCACCAGAACTTCGAGACGCTCCAGAGTGAGCGCCAAGTGGGCACCGCGTTTGGTCGGCACCAGTGCGTGAATCTCGTCGACGATGATGGTCTCAACCGAAGCCAGATTTTCGGCCGCTCGTGAGGTAAGCAGCAGGTAGAGCGACTCGGGCGTGGTGATGAGAATGTCGGCCGGATCGCGGAGAAAGCGGGCGCGCTCGCGCTGAGGCGTGTCGCCGGTACGTATGGCGATGGATGGCTCGTGGAACTCAACTCCCTGCTGGCGCGCGAAATTGGCGATGCCGGCTAACGGCGAGCGAAGGTTACGCTCAACGTCTACCGCGAGAGCCTTGAGCGGCGAGACGTAAACGATGCGTGTTTGATTGCGCTGGCTTTCTTTGGTGGCCTTCGAGGGCACTGCGCGTTCGCCGAGCATTAACCTGTCAAGACACCAGAGAAACGCCGTCAGGGTTTTCCCCGTACCGGTGGGTGCGGTGATCAGCGCATTTTCGCCGCGAGCGATGACCGGCCAGCCTTGTCGCTGGGGTGCAGTGGGCGATTCAAATACCGCGCGGAACCAGGCCGCCGTGACGGGATGAAACACCGTCAGCGGATCAGTGTGATTGGCCTGCGAATTTGGCGCGTGCTGCATTTCTATTCCGAGCATATCGCGGGCGCAGGGCGAAGGGGAAGCGAAAGCATTCCATGCAGAAAATTGCTCCATTAAACGCAGGTTGGAGAAATGCACACCGAGCTACGCGCCTCAGTGATGAATTCCAGACCGCCAAGTTGTCAGGAAGCCTTGCTGAGTGGCGAATGCGGAAGCGCCCCATGCCCTCGGGGTTGGATCCCTACCCGCTGATACCCTGAGTTTGCCATGCGCGCCCACCTGGCTACATTGCTCGACGACTTTCGCCGCTTCGATCATGACGTCGCCGTCGTGCATTACCGCGGCAATCGTCGTCGGGTGGTTCGATATGCAGAACTCTTGCGCCTTGCTGGACGCTTTGCGGCTCTGCTCGAGCAACGCGGCATTGGCTCCGGCGATCGTGTGGTGTTGTGGGCCCAGAATTCCGCAGAGTGGATTGCTGCCTTCTACGGATGCATCTTGCGCGGAGTACTTGCTGTGCCGCTCGACGCCTACGGCAGTACCGATTTTGCGTTGCGGATTGCAACGGACGTAAAGCCTAAATTGGTTGTTGGCGATGCCGAATTACTTGCCCGCCTTCAGCCCACGGAAAACGCAGCGTCCGCTCCCTGGATCACGATCCCCTTTGAAGAATGGGAGACTTCCCTGCCCTCATCGGAAGCAGGCCCCATCGACACACTGAATCGCAGCACTCCATTCCAGATTCTCTTTACCTCTGGCACAACAGGCGAGCCCAAAGGAATTGTTCACACGCATGGAAATGTTCTGGCCAGCATGGAACCAGTTGAGCAGGCCGCGCAAAAATACATGCGTTATGAAAAACTCGTACACCCACTGCGCTTTCAGCACACGCTGCCGCTCAGTCACGTCTTCGGACAAACAATGGGTCTGTGGGTTCCGGCCATCTTCGCCGCGGAGGTTCACTTTGAAACGCGGCTCGTTGCCTCCCGGCTCATCGAAATGATTCGCCGTGAGCGCATCAGCGTACTCGCAGCAGTGCCACGCGTCATGGCGCTAATAAAAACGAATCTGGAAACGCGCATACCCACTCTGCGCGAACGAATGGACCAATGGCGAGGACGACCAGGGGGAACATTCGGCTGGAAAAAATGGTGGCGCTTTCGCGACGTGCATCGAGTACTGGGCTTCAAGTTCTGGGCGATGATTTCGGGCGGCGGCGCACTCTCGTCGGAGCTTGAACAGTTCTGGAATGGCCTTGGATTTGTGGTTGTGCAGGGCTACGGAATGACCGAAACGACCGCACTCATCACCCTGAACCATCCGTTCCATGTGGCAAGCGGCACCATTGGCAAGCCGTTACCGGGGCGCGAGGTGAAGATCGGTGCCGACGGCGAAGTGCTGGTGCGCGGTCCCATGATTTCAACCGCTACCTGGCAGGGCGGCGCGCTTCATAAGCGGGAAGATGAGTGGCTCGCCACGGGAGACCTTGCAGAGCAGCAGGCCACCGGCGAACTTAAATTTCTCGGGCGCAAGAGTGAGGTGATTGTCACTTCATCCGGCGTGAATATTCACCCGGAAGACCTGGAAGCAGCGCTCGATGCGCAGCCCGGTATTGCTGCAAGCGCCGTGGTCGCCGTGGAAACCCAACAGGGCCCAGAAGTCTTTGCCGCACTTGCATTGCGTGCAGGTACAAATCCCGCTGCGGCCGTGGAGGCAGCGAATGCCGGACTTGCGGAGTACCAGCGCGTGCAACGTTGGACGGTCTGGCCGGAGCCCGACCTGCCGCGGACGTCAACCGGCAAAGTGCGCCGCAAGGCAGTGGCCGCCTGGGCCGCAAAACAGATGGACGCAACCACATCCAACGGTGCGATGACCTCCACAACGGCCCACCGCGACTGGCTGCTTGGACTGATTGCAGAGCTTGGCGGTGAAATACCTGCCGGGGGCGGCGACGAGCTTCGACTCAATGAAGATTTGCATCTGGACAGTCTCGCACGTGTGCAACTTGCGGCGGCGCTGGAAGAGCGCCTCGGCACGGGTCTGAACGACGACGACATTGACCGGGCTAGGACTGTCGGCGATTTACGCGCGCTAACCGGAGGAACCGCACTGGCTGTAGCAACCATCCTCAGTCCCGATGCAACTCCAGCGTCGCCTTCCGCGAGCCAGCCAGAAGCGGCAGTCACACCAGCGTCAGCACCGGATGAATCTGCACCACCCGTCGCCCAGCCACCGGTTTCTGCAGGGCCCAAAGATGACGAAAACTTTCTCTACCCGCACTGGCCCTGGTCGCGCCCAGTCGAGTGGATGCGCACGATATTCCTTGAATTGATCGCGCAGCCGCTTGTGAGGTTTCTTGCCGCGCCAAAACTTGTGGGAGATCCCCATCTTCTCAGCAACGATCCGATGCTGATCATCTGCAATCATGTGACTGCCTACGATGGTCCGCTCGTGCAATACGCGCTGCCAGGCCACGTCCGTCGCCATATTGCCACCATGATGGCCGGCGAAATGCTCGAGGACTATCGGCACTTCCGCAATCCGGATCGAACACCGGGACGGAACCGATTCATGCTGCTGGGCCCACTCACTTATATTCTTGCCACAGGGTTGTTCAACGTGTTTCCTCTGCCGCGGCGCCGTGACTTCCAACGCAGCTTTCAGCATGCGGGCGAAGCACTCGACCACGGCTACAACGTGATGGTCTTTCCGGAGGGCACGCGCTCTGCCGCGGGCAAGCTTGCGCCCTTCCGTCCTGGCATCGGTCTCCTCGTCAAGCAATCGCAGGCCCCGGTGCTTCCAGTTGCCATTCGCGGACTGGGCGAATTGAAGGAACGCGGACAAGGCTGGTTCCGCTCGGGCAAGGTGGAAGTCCACGTCGGCACGCCCATTCGGTTTGACTGGTACGCGACTGAAGCGGAAATCACTGAACACCTTCAAAGTGAGGTCGCGAAGTTGCTGGGAGTTCCAAAGCCCTCGTGATGCTTTTCGTGACATCGCTTAGCGCTGCACTGGCTTAAAGTGGCAGGTACCACCTGCAAGAACCGGCTTCCAAATCGAAGGGTCGGCAGGCTGTTCCGTGGAACCGAGAAAAAGTATTCCGTCGGGCGCAAGCAGCCTGTGTATTCCTGCCAGCAGTGTTTTGCGTGTTTCCTGGGAAAAATAGAGCATCACGTTGCGCAGAAAGATCACATCAAAAGATTCTGAGAATGGAAGCGGCGGCACGCACAGGTTGGCCTTGCGAAAATTGCACATTTGCCGGATTTCGTGTTTCGCAACCCAGTCTTCGCCCACATGGTCAAAGTAGCGAACCATAAGTCGCGCTGGCAACCCTCGATTCATCTCAATTCTGTGATAGGTACCACTCTGCGCTCGATCGACAACTTCAGAGGTGATGTCTGTTCCCTCAATGCGAATACTCCATGAATCGCACTGCGGAAAACTCTCCTTCAGCAGCATTGCAATCGAATACCCCTCCTGCCCAGTCGAACATGCCGCACTCCAAAAGCGAAGCCTCCGTGAGGTCTGTCGTGCCTGAATCAGATACGGAAGCAATTCCGTTTTCAAAAGTTCAAAAGGACGGCCATCGCGGAAGAAACTTGTTTCGTTGATGGTCATGGCTTCTGCCACTGTCCGCTCCAATTCAGGATTCCGGCGCCCTCGGAGGAATTGCACAAGTTCCCCCAGGTGCGTCATTCCCTGGGCGCGCAACACGCGTGAAAGCCGTGAATCAAAAAGATAGTCACGCGACGGGTCAAGTACATTTTGTGAATATGCATGCACAACCTGGCGCAGGTAGGCGTAGTCAATTGTTGCCGCAGTTGCCATCGTCAAGCCACCGTTTCCCTGAACTGGCGCGCTCCGCCCCTCATGCAGCCGCAGAGCCTCAGGATTTCAGGTGCGATGGACTGAATCGGTAAAACACCGCTCGCCAGTCCTGCATTCGCCACAACACCGGGCATACCCCAAACAGCACTCGTTGACCGATCCTGCGCGATAACATTTCCTCCCTTGGCTCGAATCAAACGGCAACCTTCCAGACCGTCCGATCCCATGCCGGTAAGAACCACGGCAAGTACCTGGGCGCCGAATGCCTCCGCCGCCGAACGGAAGAGAACATCGGCCGCCGGACGGCAGTGATTTTCAGGAGCGGCCTGCGTCAAGTGCGCTCTGGCAATTTTGGAATTCTGCACCGTGGCAATCTCCAGATGCCAGTTTCCTCGAGCAAAATATACTGACCCCGGCTCCAGGCCAAGTCCTTCAACCGCCTCACACACGTGCAGCGGGCAACGTTGATCCAGATGCTCGGCAAGCAATTGAGTAAACATTTCAGGCATGTGCTGCACCACCAGAATGGGCAATGGAAACGAAGCGGGAATCGCAGGCAAAACCACGTCGAGCGCGGCCGGGCCACCAGTTGAAACACCAATGACAACAACAGAGGGTTTACCCAGGACGGGTGGGAACGGAATCGAAGTACGAGCCGCCACCGGAGGAGGGATTATGGACGGACGCGGGGCGGATGGTTGCACCCCTTGATGTGAAGCACGTGAAGAGGCAAGCACATGAATTTTGGGCAGCAGTTCCTCTGAAAGACCCGGATGGCCGCGGCTGGTCCCGATTGCCCTGAAGGCTTTGCCACGTAGTCCGATGCACCGCTGGACAGGGCTTCAATTGTGACTCTGCCCCCATGCTGGGTCAGTGAACTACACATGATCACCGGCATCTTATGGCCGCGCGCCCGCATTTGCCTCAGAGTGCTCAGCCCATCCATCACCGGCATCTCCACATCCAGCAGGACCACGTCCGGCCGCAGCGCTTCCATGCTTGACAACGCAGACTGCCCATCCGCGGCCACACCGGCAACTTCAAGCGAGTTGTCCGACGCGACTACACTGCGCAGCAGGCTGCGGATTACTGCCGAATCGTCGACGATGAGAATGCGTATGCGGCGCCCAGCTGGCATCGTTCAATACTCCTGTAGACCAAGCATGGCGAGCTTCTCATCCAACGCTTCTTCATCGAACGGCTTCATCAGATACTCATCGGCTCCGGCATCCAGCGCACGCATGATGAAGTCCGTCTCAGCCTCCGTCGTCACCATCATCACCTTCAAGTTGGTAAATCCTCCGGCCCGCAGCGCCGTGAGCATTTCATAGCCGTTCATCACCGGCATATTCCAGTCCACCAGCGCCAGATCAAAGGCGTCCCCTTTGCCAAGTAGATCCAGACCGGCCAGACCATCGCCGGCCTCTTCGCATTCAATTCCTTTTTCTTCCAGCAGCCCGCGAATAAATCCGCGCACAAAGCGAGAATCGTCGACGATCAAAGCACGCATGGATTCCTCCGCGCCATAAAGTTCAAGCCATAAGCGCGGCGCCGAGCCGCATTGGGTCCAGACGCTCGGCATCCAGCATCACGAGCAGTCCGTCTTTTAGTTTGTAAGCACCCGCAAATAGCTCTCTGCGGTTGCCGTTGAGGGTCGAGGGATTCGGCTCGTAGTCGGACGAAGGCACGGTCAATACTTCACCCACGGAGTCCACCAGAATGCCGAATGATCCCTGACTGCTTTCCAGAACAAGGATGTCCTGCGCCTCATCCAATTGCGGCAATCCCAGGAGTTGACGCAGACTGACGGTTGTCAGTACGTCACCTCGATAATGCACAAGCCCGCCCACAAATTTCGGTGCAAGCGGAACTGGCTGCGGGCGCGCATTACCCACTATCTCCAGAATGTGGGCGATGGGTACACCAAACAAACCGGTATCCACGCGCACCGAGCAAAGCTCAACAATCGTCTCCGTCGATTGTTCATTCTGTTTCTCGCTTCTCTTACCTGCACTCATTGAACAGCCTCCGCAATCTGGCTCCACTCTCTCGAATCCGCCTCAACGCCCACCGGCAGCGCGGCCACCGAACCAAGATCGACCACGCTCGTCACACGTTCTTTGAGCGTCACCACTCCTGAGGCACGCGCCTGCGTTCCGGCCTCAAACACATCCGCCCCACCGGCAACATCCAGCACCTGGGAGACGGCGATTCCCACGTGACGGCTTCCATCGCGGCAAACCACCACGATTGCCTGGGCGTCGGGATTGTTCTCTGCAGCTGCGAGCAGATTGCCGCTGTCCTCCACCGGCAAGATCTGTCCGTCGAAATTCAGTACTGGCCGGTAACCGACATATTCAATACGCGAAACAGGTACCTGTTCAATGCGCAGTACCTCTGACAACTGCACGCCCGCGCGCCGTCCGCTGATTTCCACCAGCAGAAACTCCTTGTCCGTTTCATCCATGAACGTTTCGGCGACTGAAGACGCAACCACCTCCTCCTCCGAATTCATGGTCACCCCCGCCTTCATCGCAATCGCACCCGGATCAAGAATCAATGCAAGCTCTCCATTGCCAAGAACAGTTGCACCGGAGTAAAAGCCAATCCCCTTCAGCGCGGAGCTCAATGGCTTCACAACAATTTCCTCGGGATCGTTCAGCCCGTCGACAGCGAGTCCGAAGCTGCGACCGTCCGCATCAAGCACTGCAATGAAACAGTCCCGCCCTGCGCCAGCCCTCCCTCGCACGCTTGGATTGAGCATGCCATCGAGAAAGACCAGGGGCAGCAGCTTGCCTCTCAGCCGATAAAGTGGGGAGTTGTCGATCCACTCAATCGAGCTGTTGAAGCTTGACTCCGGCACATGCACAAGCTCTGAAAGCGCGGCTTGCGGCAATGCGTAGCTCTGCTCTCCGCAGCGCACAATCAACGCAGGGATGATGGCCAGTGTGAGAGGAATGCGCAGGCGCATTGTCGTGCCCTTGCCGTGGCGCGAGTCGATTTCAACCTTGCCGCCGATCTTCTCCACGTTGGTTCGAACAACGTCCATGCCCACACCGCGTCCGCTCACATTGGTGACCGTCGAGGCGGTGGAAAATCCCGGGAGGAATACCAATTGCATCATTTCGCGCTCACCCAGCAGCGTTGCACGCTCAGCCGTTAAAAGTCCGCGTTCAATCGCCTTCTCACGGATCTTCTCAACGGACATGCCCGCGCCGTCGTCCGCCACTTCGATGATTACGTGGCTCCCTTCCTGCACGGCCCGCAGACGCAACGTACCCTCCGGATCCTTCCCAGCTGCTTCGCGCACGTCGGGAGGCTCAATGCCGTGGTCCAGAGAATTGCGAACAGCATGCGTCAGCGGATCCTTGATTGCTTCAAGAAGGCTCTTGTCGAGCTCGGTATCCTGCCCTTCCATTTGCAGGCGCACGCGACGGCCCAGCGTCTGAGAAAGGTCGCGCACAATGCGCGGCATCTTGGAGAAAACATTCGACACTGGCTGCATGCGTGCCTTCATGACCGATTCGCGCAAATCGGCAGTCACCATGTCCAGGCGGCGCGAGAGCAACGTCATGTTCGGGTCGCCCGCCGTAGCCTGCAGCACCTGATTGCGCGTGAGCACAAGCTCGCCAACCAGGTTCATCATGCGATTCAGAAGCGATACATCCACACGCAATGTGCTTTCCGCCGTGGACTGTCCCGGTGCGCGGCCTTTATCTGCGTCGGTCTGCGGATTTAAAGCAGGCTCCGTCGCAGGTTCAGGCTTGGGTTCGTCAGCAACTGCAACCACGGCGGTCGCCACCTCGGCGGCTGCCGACGGCGCGCATTCTGCGGATTTTGCGGCCTTGCGCGCTCTTGTTCTTGCGGCCACCGCAGGCGCTTTCGGCGCGGGTTTCTGCAGCTCGTCAAGCCGTCCGATAAGTTTGGCGTCGGCGCCTTCTCCCTCCGCTCCACTGGCTTCCACGGTCTTGAGTATCGACCGCAATCCATCCAGTAACTGCAGAAGCCCAGTGACAACATCAGCTGTCGCCGCCAACCTGCCCTCACGCAACAGCCCAAGCAGATTCTCGCCCGAATGCGCGAGTCTCTCCAGCCGCTTGAAGCCCAGGAACCCGGTCGTTCCCTTGATCGTATGCACGGAGCGGAAGATCTCCGCCAGCAACGCGGTGTCGCCCGGCTGCGCTTCAAGTTCGGTCAGGCATCGTTCCATGCGATCGAGGCCTTCCTGGCTCTCAATCAAGAATTCACGGGTCAATTCATCCATTTTGAAAAACCACCATCCCGCCACAAAGGAACATATGGCGTAGCCATCTCACAGTGGTTTATCGGAGAATCGCCCGCAGACTTGAATGAGTTTGAGGAACACCCCCGCAGCTGCCGGAATATACTTAGCCTTCAGCATGAGTTAGCCTCGAATGTCATGGTGAAAGCGATGCACTCGCCGCACAAAAGCGAAACCAGGATGAGCCCGTCACTCAAAAAGCTTTGGATGACCGCCGGAAAAGCCGCGCGAAATTCGTATTCGCCCTATTCGGGTTTCAAAGTGGGAGCAGCGCTTAAGCTGTCGAACGGCGAAATCGTAACCGGCGCCAATGTGGAAAGCGTCAGCTACGGACTCACAATTTGTGCGGAGCGCGCTGCTCTTGTCCAGGCTGTGGGACAGTTCGGGCCGAAAATTCGCGTCAAAGCCATTGCAGTCGCAAACTTGAACAAGACTGCGAGCTCACCCTGCGGCGCCTGCCGGCAAATGCTCGCCGAGTTCACGGAACCCAATGCCCCAGTCGTTTTCCCCGCAAAAGATGGTGCGCGGGTAATGACATTTCAGGAATTGCTCCCACTGGCATTTGAAATGGAGCGCTAGATCCGTACAACCAAAGGAACCAATGTCCACCCAAGCCGCACATGCCCCGCACATGATCGATCTGATTCTCAGAAAGCGTGACGGCGGAACGCTCCGTGAAAATGAACTCGCTTTTATTGCGCAAGGTGCAGCCGACGAATCCATCCCGCCGGAACAGCTGGCGGCATGGCTGATGGCCACATGGCTGCGTGGCCTTTCCCTCGACGAAACGCGCGCGCTCACACTGGCCATGCGCGACTCCGGCGAGAGATTTTCTCCCGCGCGCCTCGGCCGGACTACTGTGGACAAGCACTCGACCGGCGGCGTGGGCGACAAAACCAGTTTTCTCGTCGCACCCATCGTTGCCCGCTACGGATTGGCTGATCCCATGATCAGTGGCCGCGCCCTTGGACACACCGGCGGCACCCTGGACAAGCTCGAGTCCATCCCGGGCTATCGCACCGCGCTTTCGTTGCATGAATTCGAACAAGTGCTGATGGAGTGCGGCGCATCCATCGTCGGTCAGACGCCAAATCTGGTTCCCGCCGACCGCGTCCTCTACTCTCTCCGTGACCGCACCGGTACCGTCGAAAGTCCCGGCCTCATCTGCGCATCCATCCTGAGCAAGAAGCTCGCCGCCGGGCTCGACGCACTCGTGCTCGATGTGAAAACCGGCTCGGGCGCGTTCCTGCGCAAGCGCGACGACAGCGAGTACCTGGCCGCGCTGCTGGTGGCAACGGCCGAGGCCGCAGGGACACGCACCGTCGCGCTGATGACGGACATGAGCCAGCCTCTGGGCCAAACCGCAGGCAACTGGATTGAAGTGGCCGAGTGCGCGCGTCTGCTGCGGGGAGAGGAACCGGAAGAAAGCGCGGACCTGCGAGCATTGAGCCTTGAACTCGCGGGCTGGATGCTCTTCGTCGGAGCAGTAGCCTCATCGCCAGAAGACGGTGTGCGCCTGGCAGCTGCAGCACTGGCAGATGGTTCAGCGCTCAGCATCTTCCTGAAAATGGTGGCGGCCCATGGCGGAGACACAGACATCTTCGACAACCCGGCACTCTTCCACAAGCCCGGAGCAACCCGCGTCGTCAAGGCCTGGAAGTCCGGTTTCGTTTCATCCATGGACACAACTGCGCTGGGATGGGCCGTGCAGCGCACTGGCGCCGGACGCGAGAAGGCGGGCGAGCCGGTCGATCCGCACGCAGGCATCGTCTTCCACGCCCGCCGAGGTGCGCACGTTGAAGTTGGCCAACCGTTCGCAACCATATTTGCAACCAACCCGTCCATGCTCGATGAACCGGAGCGCCTCCTTAGAGACGCCGTCGGATTTGCAGAAACCTGCCCTGAGCCAGTCCCGCTCATCGGCCGAGTCTTCACGCGCACCGATGCGGAAGCATTTCTCCAGCAGAGAAAATAGCAGGACGTTTGGGGCCTGAGGCTCCAAGCTGCTAGCCTTGTGCTACCGGGATTACCTCGCAATAGCAGTTCCCGAATGGGTATCTACCGAAGGAACACATCAAAGTGTCCTTTTCCACAAGAAAAAGGCACTCTGAGCAGCTTTCAAAAAGGTCTACGTTCATTCGGGTACTGCTCTGAGCTCGTCGAAATGCGGAGTTTCGGCAGGCTGCAGGCCTTGTGCTTCCAGCCGTGTGCATTCACTCAAGGAGCGCGCATTGGGTCGATTTACGGGAGTGCTTGGAATTCTCGCTGTACTGCTGGCCGCCTGGCTTGGCTCAACCGATCGCAAACACATCCGTTGGCGCACCGTGGCGTGGGGCCTGAGCCTGCAGTTTCTCTTCGCCTTTTTTGTGCTGCGCTTCACCTTCGGGCAAGACGCAATGCGATGGGCCGGCGACGTGGTCAATGCCATGCTCGCCTCCACCACGGCCGGCACCAAGGTTCTCTTCGGCGCATCTGGGCACGCCCAACACCTCGCTTGGCTCCATCTTCGCCTTTCAGGTGCTGCCCACCATCATCTTCATCTCCGCATTTTTCGCGGTGCTCTATCACATCGGCGTCATGCAAATCGTGATTCGCGGCATGGCATGGCTCATGCTCAAGACCATGCGCATCTCCGGCGCTGAAAGCATGAACGTCGCCGCTTCCATCTTTATGGGCCAGACCGAGGCGCCGCTCACCATCCGCCCGTTCCTGTCGAAAGCCACGCGCTCCGAGTTGATGACCATCATGACCAGCGGCATGGCGCACGTCTCAGGCGGCATCATGGCCATGTATATCTCGCAGGGCATTGCCGCGCGCCATCTGCTCTCGGCCGTCATCATGACCTCGCCCGGCACCATCCTCATGGCCAAGATGCTGGTGCCTGAAACCGAAACACCAGCCACCGAAGGCAAGGTCATCATCCCCAAAAACGAGGAACACAAGGACGAGAACCTCATCGGCGCCATCGCCCGCGGAACCATTGACGGCGGCAAGCTGGCCCTCAACGTCGCCATCATGCTCATCAGCTTTCTCGCGCTCGTGGCGCTGCTTGACAGCCTGCTCGGCTGGGTCCACATGCACGCCGGCTTCGGCTGGATGCCCTCAAGCCTCGGCGAAATCCTCGGCTTCGTCTTCGCCCCCATCGCATGGCTCATCGGCGTGCCCTGGCACGACTGCGCCGCCATCGGCAACCTGCTCGGCACCCGCATGGCGCTCAATGAAGTCGTTGCCTACATCGGCCTCGGCGCACAGAAGGCAACGCTCGATCCGCGCTCCTTCACCATCGCCACCTTCGCACTGTGCGGATTCGCCAATCTCGGCTCCATCGGCATGCAGATCGGCGGCATCGGCGCACTGGTTCCAGAACGACGTAATGACCTCGCCCGCCTCGGCGTGCGCGCCATGCTTGCCGGCACCATGGCTAACCTCATTTCCGCCGCCATTGCGGGAATGTTTTTGGGATAGCCACCGCTAAACATGTGTGCTGCATCACCTTGTTTACACCGTGGTCGCATGTTAGCGTGGCTTCACTTCTCGATAACTGGCAAGTTAAGCCTTGAATGACCTGCAAAGCATCGGTCATCGGCTTGAGAAGCCATCACTTTCTTAGGAGCCCTCATGGCACGCCGCCTTCTCTGGTCTGGACCTCTCATACTTGTCCTGGCATGTGCAGCCGCAATGCACGCGCAAGACAACTCCGCACCGTCCACACAACCTGATCCCGGATTTACGAAAGACTATCCGATGGACCGGGCGGGAATTATGCTGCACGAAACCGATTGGCAGGATATGCGCTCTCAGACGCCCTTCAAGACGCGCATGCCACATTCCATCGCTGCTTCTTTGTCGTATGGCCTGGTTCCCGCCAAACTCGTTGCCGACTATGAAGGCGAACATGCCCCCACGCAGACAGTCGAGCAGAGGCCCACTATCTGCATCTGCCATCTCATCTCGCTTCCAGGCCAACCCGTCATCGTTCGGCTGCATATCAAGAAATCCCATCGTGAACTCAATGGCGGCAAGATGATCGTCTATCCAATCGTTGGCGGCAGCAAAATGACTGAAGCTCAGCAGAGCGACCTGGTCCCTGTCGATGTGGACCAGGAAAGCCAGCAGGTCTGGCTCGTACGCCCAACGATCGCGCTTGAACCGGGCGAGTATGCTCTGATGCTCGGCACGCAGAACCTGGCCATCTTTCCCTTCACAGTCGAGGGACCTCCAGATACAAGTCCCGCGAAGAAATAATCCGGCAGAGCATTGGGTCGAAAGAGCCCGGTTTATCTCTCACACGATTCCAGCTCTTCGAGATAAGCCGCCAGTGAAACAACTGTCACGCCCTGCCGCCCGTTGCGCGGAAAATGCTTCAGGTTTCCCGTCACCAGCCACGCTCCGGATGCCTTAGCCACAGCAAGAAATGGCGCGTCCTTGGTATCAGGAATGGATAGCGGCCACGGTGCCGGTTCAGGAAGAAGTAGACATTCCTCCATCAGAAATTCGAGCCAGGCCGGCGGAAATCCATAGCGCCGGAACTTTGCACGCGCAGCCACTTCGCGATACTCGGAACGAATCCATGGACTGACGACCAACTGGACACTGCCCGGAAGCACCCAGTCAACAAGCAATCGAGCGGGAGGTCCCGTGGATCGAATTCCCGCGGAGACGATCACATTTGTATCGAGCACGACTAAACGCATCTAGCTTCTTCTGCGCCGGAGCCGCGCCGTCCGGACGGCGTCAATCTCAGCATCAATCTCAGCATCAGACAATGCGGGTAGATCCTCCGCTTCCGCTCGCCTCCAGCTCTCACGCAGATTGGCGATAGCCATTGCACGTCGCAATTCCCTGTCTTCCAGCACCACATCGCCTTGGACCGGCACAAGGAAATACGCCGGCCCCTGCTGGCCGGCCAGCAGCACCGTTTCTCCTTTGGGAACGGACTTGAGCGCCTTGGCCCCGCGTGTTCGAAACTCTCTGAGAGATACCTGCCGCATCGACGGCCTCCACTGCCAGTGTAGCCATTTTGACTACACTAAGCAATCTGCCAGCAACCACAGCCCCGCCTCAATCCCCAAACCTCGCCGCCGCTCTCGCCTTCGCCTTCGCCGCTTCCTCTTCGCGATTGCGCGTCGGCGCATTCGTATCCAGCGACGCCAGCAGACGCGCGCTGGCCGCGGCAACTTCGTCCACCGCCGCATCAAATGCCGCTTCATTCCCTTTGGAAGGCTTGTTGTACCCGCTGATTTTGCGTACAAACTGCAATGAGGCAGCGCGGATCTCCTCGTCCGTCACGGGTGGATCAAAATTGAACAGCACTTTGATATTTCTGCACATTGCTTCTGCCTCCTTCCGCTCTCAGCCAGACTAAACAGGACGCCTCATCCTCCGCACCCGATACACAATCGTCAGCACCGTAACCGTCCCGCACGTAAGCAGGCTGGCACTCATACCCACCAGGAGCGACGGATCGCCCTGAAGGTAGCCGTGCGCAATGCCAATAATCTGCAAAACCGTGAACCCGCCAAAGGTCACCAGCGAGATACCCTCGTCGTTCTTTTTGCGCCACAACGCAATGGCCTGCGGCACAAAAAGCGCTGCATTGCCCAGCAATCCCAACCCGAAAAGCCACGCCACAATTTGCTTCATGGGCTGATTGTTGCACGCCAGGCAATCGGTCAGCGGTTTCTATCTGGGGCATGCACCGCCCCCTGCGGCCCGCCCATTACGATTGCGCACAACCAGACATTCCCCCGTGCAGAAATGGCCTGCCCTCCACGTTAGAATCGTCCCAACGGCAAATCCATTATGAGCAAAGAGACCTATTTCGACCTGGTAAGTGAGGCAGCAGCCTTCGTCCGCACAAAGATGCCTCAAAAGCTCACTGAGAATCCTCCTCAAGTGGCAGTTGTGCTCGGCTCAGGTCTCGGTTCGGTTGCCGATCGTGTCACCGAATGCGTGATTGTGCCCTACAGCGAGATTCCCCATTTTCCGCAGTCTACGGTGGAGGGACATGAAGGGCGCCTGCTCATCGGCTCAATCTGCGGCACGCCAGTCATCGTCATGCAGGGTCGCGTTCATTATTACGAGGGCTACCTGCCCATTCAGGTAACCTTCCCCATGCGTGTGCTGGGAGCGTTGGGCATCAAAGTGGCCATCCTCACCAACGCCGCCGGCGCCATTGACACCAAATACCGCATCGGCCAGCTCGTTGTGCTCTCTGACCACATCAACATGATGGGCTTCAACCCGCTCGTCGGCCCCAACGAGCCTCGCTTCGCCGTCCACGAGAAAGCCGGGCTGCGCTTCTTTGACATGACCGAGGCCTACTCCAAGCGTCTTCGCTCGCTCGCAAAAACATCGGCGGAGCTCGAGGGTTTTGAGATCGGAGAAGGCGTCTATCTCGCCGTGAGTGGCCCCAGCTTTGAGACACCCGCCGAAATCCGCGCCTTCCAGTCTCTCGGCGCAACGCTCGTCGGTATGTCCACCGTTCCTGAAACCATCGTGGCCCGCCACATGGGTATTGAAGTGCTGGGCATCAGTTGCGTCACCAATCTCGCCGCCGGGCTCGGGAGCGGCCACCTCAGCCACGAGGAGGTCTACCAGGCAGGCCGACAGGTGGAAAAACGCCTCGCGGGACTCCTTGAGCTGCTCGTTCCGCAAATCGCCGCAATTACGGACGTCGACGCGTGAGTGAATCGCATCAGGCGGCCGGCTCCTCTGGACGGCTTCCGTTTCCGCCAGTTCTCATCGGCATTGCCGGCGCATCCGGATCGGGCAAAACCACACTCGCCGCCGAGCTTGCACGCACCCTGGGCGGGCTCCACTTCCCCATCGACAACTATTACCTGGACCTGAGCCATCTGCCGCCCCAGGAGCGTCCGCGCCAGAACTTTGACGACCCCGCATTAATTGAAAGCTCCCTGCTCGCCTCACATCTGGCAGCCTTGAGCCGCGGCCAGTCCATCCAGCGCCCCTTCTACGATTTCGCCCGCCACACACGCGTTCCCAACAAAACAGAGACCATTAACCCTCCAGCCGTCTTGATCGTGGAAGGCCTGTTTACGCTCTATTATCCTGAGCTGCTCCCGCTCTATCAGTTCCGCGTCTACCTTGAAACACCAGATGAGGTTTGCTTTGCGCGCCGGCTGAAGCGCGATGTGCAGGAGCGGGGACGAACGCCGGAGAGCGTGCGCGCGCAATATGAGGCGACCGTCCGGCCCTCATCGCTCACTTTTGTGCAACCTACGTCCGCCCACGCTGATCTAATCATCGACGGTACTGAGGCTCTGGATTGGAAGGTGGAACAGGTAGTGGCCGACCTGCGGAAACGTGGGCTCCTCACCTTTGGCAACTGAACTCTGTCGCGATGGAAGGCAATCATTTCCGTTTTTGGTACCATTGCCGATCTTTTCACGCAGAACCAATCCAATTCACCATGCGTATCGTTACTGTGGAAAGAGCAATGAATTTGTGGACCCAAAAACGCAAGGAACAGATTGCCGGCTGGCTTCGCCAGGGCATGTCCCCGCGTCGCCTTGCCCTCACCTTGTCGCTCGGATTCGCCATCGGCTGCCTGCCCATGGTTGGCCTGCCCACGGCGCTCTGCGCGGTGCTGGCGCTCCTCTTTGGGCTCAATCAGCCTGCCATTCAGGCTGCCAATTACGCTGCCCTCCCCCTGCAGTTGCTCTTGATTGGCCCCTTCATGCGCCTGGGCCGCTGGCTCATCTCCGCGGACCCCGTGCCCGGCAATCTCCTGCACATGCCTCTCTCCCGGATGCTGGCAACCTCCGGCAGCCTGGCCGGTCAGGCTTTCATGGCTTGGCTCTTCGTCGGCGGTTCCCACCGTGTTGCTCCTGACTTTTGCCCTCACACCAGTCCTGCGCCGCGTGCCGGCCATCGCGCAGACAGCGGAGTAACACTCCCCATCGATTCGAAATCAACCTCTTGACCGACTGGTGTCACCCACCCCGTCTGTCTAAGGCGCTCAATGCTCCCATTCAATCCTGTCTCCAGGAAGTAGAAGAAGCTCCGATGCGCCATCCTCCGTGCGCGGGAAATGTATCTCCGCATACTGATCGGGATTCAGTCGTCGCAATACCTTTGCCGACTCCAGCGCCCTCGCCTGTTCCGGCCGGGGTAGCGCTCTCAACAGAGACGCAAAGGAACTACCCATCAGGTTGGAAGTCCGATGCCCGTTCACCTGGACGGTGAAATACAGGCTCGGAGCGCCGGGTGGAAACTCAACGCAAACCGTCCCCTGGTCGTGGACGCACTTCGCTGGATCACTTTGATAAATGAGATCTGTGAGCGCATCGAGTTGGGTCTCATCCGACGCGCCGATCAGGATACCGTTGGAAACCTTGCCCTTTCCATAAACCCCTTCAAGAAAGAGCCGTAACACCGGTGTCTGAGAGAATTGCTCCGCCAGCGAAAAGAACGCCTTGTCTTCTAATCCCGAACCGCTCGGCCCCCTCTGCTCCTTCTTTGTCAGTCTTAGCCGGTCGCCCTTGCCGCGGCGAGCGATTACCTCATAAATCGCAGCCCTGTAGTTCGGAATCCCATCCTTCGGCGGGCCATTGGATTGCGCACCGCTCGACACACGTGCAGGCAGGAACTGCTGGAGCCGGACTTCCATTCCCGGCGCCAGGTCAATGAATCCCATCTCCTGTTCGGAATAGAAAAATAACGGGACTTCACCCACGGGCAATGGAATCCTCTGTGCAATTGCCGCTCGAATCTCGAAGGCCGTAAGGCCCGGCGGGAAACAGCCATGGTCATTCATGCGCGCCACGCCGCGCGTAAAGACCTTCCATTGCGATTCAATATCGATTTGCCGGGCAACCGTGTTCCACCCGGAAAGACTCGGGCTCCGCACAATCCAGTACCTGGAATCCGAAGGAGACGCGGAACGAAGAGAGAAAACCTCGCCGTTGATCGCGCACTGGCCACCTGCCTGCCCCTTGGCGCTGGCGGAGCCACCCGGAAGAACGAGATTCGATGTCTGGAAATTGCCTGACTCGGAACTTTGACCGCTCATCGGCGCCAGCATGGGAGCGCCGCCGTTTTCTCTGATACGGAACCCATTTTCAATCGCTATTGTGTGGCCCAGGCACCCCGAACAGCACAAAACCATCGAACAGAGAACCATCATTATTGGAGCCGCTGCAACCCTCGCACCTGTACTCTGCGGCTCGAGTTTTTCTGTTTCTCGCGGCATTTCTCTTTGAGCCAACCCCGCCAATTGCATGAATCGAGTCAGTAGATATCGCACAGTTGAAAACCTGGTGAACTCATTGCGCACTGGTTCCACAGCGCGCATGGGCCCGGTAACTGGAAAGAATTAGTTCGGATGGTAAACGACAGTCCTTCTTTATCGACGTTCAGCCTTCGGGAACGGAATCACCATGAAAGGGATCTCTGAGGCCGGGTGGTACACTCCCTCCATCTCGACACCGACCGAAAAACCGGGCGCCTCACGCATTCGGCATGCGGTTTGCCGAAAGCGTGGAAAACCTCTACACTTCATTTTCGATATTAGGATTACGTCTGTCCGTTGTCAGAAGGCCGAGAAAGGTTAGTCCCATCCTCCTCCCCAGGAATCACCATGACCCACGGGGCACAGCTTCACTCGGATCGCCGCCGCATTGAACCCGGTTTCGATGAGGCCACGCGCCGCTGGAGTCTGCCCATATTGCCAATCATGGAGGTACCAGCACAGTGATTGATCAAAGGGAGAAAATGTTCACCAGCTCTGACAAATTTGAATTCGCTGACAGGCTCGCACTCCTGCTCACTGTTCAATTGCTCATGTCTCCGGATCCTTCAACGGGGAAGACCAAGATAGAGGTTGAGAAGGGGGCGCTCAATCGAAAAGCAATCGGCTACATTTACGGTTTCATTGCGTGCGGCCTTAAGTGTCGAGATACGGAAATCACCGATTTTGAAGTGGGGTTGCCGATTCTGCACCGTGTCTTTCAAAAGCTCTTCCCATTTCACCAGCAAGCCTATCTGGACTTCCTGATGAACCACATCGCCGACAGGCAGGTGGCACTTGGCATGAGAGAGGGGCAGAAAGACTATAACGACTACTTCTACTCCGGTGGGACTCCATTCGGCTTGGCTCAATTCATCCTTGATGCTTGAGAAGACTAGGCTCGGCAGGTGAGCGCGTACCACCCGCCCCTGGGGCTAAACTCTGCAAACCCCGCCACCTTCGGGTACTTCCAACTGGCATGCGATATCGGGCGTCACCTACGACAATGATGGAGCTGTGACAACGAACAACTTCGGCAAACAGTACTCGTATGACGCAGAGGGACGTATTGCCACCCTGGGAGGGTGGACATATGGATACGATGGCGACGGCAAGCGCGTTTTGCGTTCCGATGGCGGCTCCGGCGGCACCACCTACTGGTACAACGCCGACGGAACACTGAGCGACGAGCCGTCGGTGGTCCTGGCGCCGGGATACTCGTGGCCGGCGCACTTGCATCGCTACTTCTACTTCAATGGCAGCGTGGCTCTTCAGATTGGTTTCTGGGATGGCATCTGGCCAAGCTACTAGCTTGTCCAGGACCCGCTCGGTTCGACCAGGGTGAGCGTCGGATCCACCACAACGGCTGGCGCCAACGCCCCAGTCGTTGATAGCGACTACTATCCGTTTGGACAATATCTCGCACAACCAACAGACACCACGCTCGAGCAGCGCTTTACCGGCAAAGAAAGAGATACAGAATCCGGCAACGACTACTTCGGGGCCAGGTACTACGCGTCTACGATGGGTCGGTTCTTGTCGCCGGACTGGAGCGCAAAAGAAGAGCCAGTTCCGTATGCCAAACTTGATAATCCGCAGTCGTTAAATTTGTATGTCTATCTCTATGACAACCCCTGAATCGTGTTGATCCCGATGGCCACGGTGAGTTGTGGAACAAATTCAAAGCCATTTTCTACGCCAAAGTGACCGCCGGAATTGGTTTCAAGGCTGATTTTGAAATTACAAAACATTTACAGCTTGGAGTTGAGAGCTTTGCTGGCGTGGAAAGAAAATACTCCACGGAGGGAACAGAAACAAAGTTAAAGGCAGAAATTGGCGGCGGTTTAAAGGCGCCGTTCGTGCCACTGAAACCGAAAGTTGGAATCGAAAAGCAAATTGCAACAAATGGCAAACCCGACGTTCAACCTGCAGAAACTTTTGGTGACAATCCTTTGGTTGGTCAATTTGGGCCAGCGTCCGCGAGCCCAGATACTATAAGTATCGGGCTCAATATCCCATTTGACTCAGGAATAACTGGTGGTGGCGGAGAAATCGGATTAGATGTGAACAAGGCTGTTGACTATGCTGCGGCAGTTGGAGATGAGCTCAATGCTGGAGCGCAGACCGTCTTGAATTTTCTTGCTCCTAGCATTAATACTGGAGCCCCTCGCTCTACCCCACTACCACTGCCAAACCCAGCGAACCATAAACTAAATTGGCCCAATTAGAATCGTGGAGGTGTCCGTGCAGAGAATTTTTTTAATAGACCGAAAGGACCGCGTTCCGCGCATTCTGGTTTGGCTTTTCTTACCAGCGGCCATTTCAATTTTGGCGCTATCGGCATATAGTCTGATTTTTTCTATTGTCCTTGGCCCATCATCTGACTTCAACTTTTTATTGCATCTCCCTCTGACCAATCGCAATTGCAGTGATTGCATGGGGTGTATATACGGGCATCGGGGGTGTAGCTCTCTGGTTTGCTATGTGGGCCTATTGGGGGACAAGAGAGAAATCATCAGCCAGAGTCAAAGCTGTATGGTTTCTAGTTTTGCTCTTGGGGATGCATTATGGCGCTCTGATTTATCTGATCTACATTTGGAAGAAAGGCATCCTCAGTACTTCATATGAAACTAAAGACGACCCTCGGACTGCAGGAAACGCTCCGAATGGAGCGGGGGGATAGTGGGATAATTCTCCAGCGCCACTTCACCGGCAAAGAACGCGACTCCGGATCCGGTAACGACTACTTCGGGGCCAGATACTACGCAAGCTCAATGGGGCGCTGGCTCAGCCCGGACTGGTCAGCCAAAATCATGCCAGTACCGTACGTGAAGCTTGACAATCCGCAGACTCTAAATCTCTACGCCTATGTCGGCAGCAATCCGCTAACCCGAACTGACCCAACCTGTCACTACCTCTGGAACGGGAACGAATGCAATCAGGTAAGGGCAGGGTTTCAGACGGTCAGCGAAGCGATGAAGAGCAAGAACCTGAGCAAGAGTGAAAGGGGAGCACTGTAAAAGGTCTTGGATTTTTACGGTAAGGAAGGGAAAGATAACGGAGTCACGGTGAACACAGGAGTGAGCGGAATCGGGTTGGGGTCAACAAAAACCGAGAACGGTCGCACCACAATCTCATTGAACCTTTCTTTACTCAATTCTGGCCCAAACGGGAGTTCTCCAGAAACTGAAAAGGGGGCCCGAGATTGTTCATGAGGGTGAGCACGGCGTGCAACAGAAAAAAGGAAGCGATGCTCTACGCCGGGCCGCGATGATGTGAAGCAATATCATAGGGAGCAGGAAGCGTATACGGTCCAATCCGATGTCAACAAGGGGATGGGGGACGACGTCTGCATGGGGAGTTTGGAGGCCGGATGTGGGATTCAACCCGACCTCGGTAAACGGAGCAGCCGCCGACTCAGTCCGTCTCTGG
Organism: uncultured Acidobacteriaceae bacterium; assembly: GCA_963814335.1. Lineage (GTDB taxonomy): Bacteria > Acidobacteriota > Terriglobia > Terriglobales > Acidobacteriaceae > Telmatobacter. The sequence goes on from CAWFCO010000006.1 coordinate 1,523,778, forward strand.
AACCAGAATCCTAACTGGAAATCACCAGACGAGCAGCAATGAGGAGGCCTGTGATGACAATCGTGTTCCGATTCGGTCTTACGAGAGTGGGCTTGATAGTAGCCTTCTGCTTCATTTGCGCTGCAGCCGGGATCTGCAAGAGATGGCTGAATCGAAGGTCACGATCTGCTCGGTCGCAAACAACGTAAAGAAGTACAACCATACAGTGATCACTGTACGGGCACGAGTCCAGTCAGACGGGACGCACGGGGCGCAAATCGACGACGAGTCTTGTGTAGGATTCGGAATAGCCCTGGATGTTCCCGACGATGCTGAGGGAAGAAGCGCACTTCTTGGAGCTCTGGACGAAGGATACAGAGGGGCAAGGGACAAGATCATACACGGCACTTTTACCGGAGTATTCGAGCTAAAGCTTGGTCAGCATCCTCAGAGAATCATGAAAGTCAAGCGTATGGACCAAATCTCAGTTGAGATGAAGCAAAATGGCTCGTAGGTAGGATGATTCGCGAGGTGCACGGCTACCATGACGGCACTATCTCGTTCTACCGGCAAAGAACGTGACTCAGAATCCGGCAACGACTACTTCGGGGCCAGGTACTACGCGATCTACGATGGGGCGGTTTCCTCACCCGACTGGGCGGTAAAGACAGTACCGTACCGTATGCGAAGCTGGATGATCCGCAGAGCCTCAATCTTTATGTTTACGTCGGGAATAATCCGATGGTGCGCGTTGACCAAGATGGACATATATTTGGCTTTGATGATGCGATAGAGATTGGAGGGGCAATACTATGCCCGGAATGTGCTGTTGCGATTGTTGTTGTTGGCACAGCGTCATTAGCAGCGGCAGCGATCTACGACCATCGGGACCAAATACACGATGCGGCAGTTTCACTGTTTTCCAAATCGACGGGTTCATCCCAATCATCTAATTCGTCCCAATCTCACAGCACTCAATCGCAGAGTACGCCTGCGACTCCCAAGCCTCCTGACGATGGCAACCAAGGCAATAAGAAGACGGAGCGCGGAGAACAGAGGGCACAGCAGGCGAGGGAAGGTGATGCGCACAGAGAAGTCGGAGACGCGAATAGGGTTAAAGCTGAGGGTCGAACCTACACGGATTCCGAGACTGGAAACACAGTTCACGTGAAGGGAAACCGAGTTGTGATTACGGATTCGGAAGGAAACCAGGTCACGCAATTTAAGAACACGAGAGCTAACACGGCACAACGAGTACAGGATGGAAAATGGGTACCGAACAAGTAGAGACATTTCGAGCGTTCGATGTTTGGAAGCGAAAAGGAAAGGACGGACTTGTACGCTATCGGTGTTTTGAAGATCGCTCTAGCGGTCAGTTCTGCGTTCAAAGTGCGGACTTTTATCAGCCCCCTGTTGCCGTTGATCGTTTGTTGCAACTGGAGAAACAGTTCATCGAACTTCTTTTAGAGGAATCGCCGTTTTCGCGTTCAGGATCGTTCGCTACAGTGGAGGAGGCTATCGCAGATCACGACGCGTCCTTCGAGTAGTTCCTGAGCTTGTGCAGCCAACCGCGAGCCGTCCTTCGGGGCGGCTTGCTGCTTCTGAGCCTTCCTTCAAGCTCTTCGGTACCACGAGCGAAAAGCACGGTGCTTTGCACCGGCAGTAGGATGGTGACACGTCACCCCCGAGCAAAGTTGTGTGCCATATTTGCTTGACATATGAAAGGAATGTCAAAATAAATGATTTCACTCATTTCGGAAAATCACACAAATGACCGACGGAGCCGGTGTGGATCAACAACGCGTGATTAGTACAAGTTCAATTAACTTCCGCCTGATAATCTGCTGCAATATCGAATACGAAGATCGTACTTGGTTCTGAGCGGAAATATGGGCTCAGTTCGCCGGCTCCAGGTGAGTGAGTACTGTTCACTCATGCCCTTGAACTTGGCGAAAGCATAAAGACCGTAACGGCGATACGGTTGACGGCGCACCCAGTTCGCATGGAGCTCACTACAACCTCTCTTTTCATCGAAGACGCTCCATCTCCCGATTGGCCGAAGACAGTGACGGCGTGGTGGCGGGTGGCCCGCATCTGACGGATGCTCATTCAACAGCTGACCCAGGGTGCCCCATATCTCCCGAAGGGAGATGTGGGAGAGATCGACACTAAACCCGCCACTCTCTTGTTAAACCACGATCTCCCTCGAGCAGCAAGCGAACGTCTGCCGCATGCAATGCCCGCATCAACGAAATAGGGTGACCCACTTTCGCACCCTTAAAAACGAGCAAATTTGGGCAAATTTCGCTTATTTGCAGGACTCCAGGTGCACGTTTGCGCGCAATAGGCTGGGAAAAATGCACGTGCAACGCCAGATAAATCCGGCAATTTCGCGTCAGAGGAGACGGCGACACGGAGTCCGCCGTATATCTCCGGCAAAATGACATCGCAAACAACCGGGTTCATCCAGCCGATTGCCGCAATTCTTCATGGATAGATAGACCTATTTCGCGTAGGGATCCGGCACCGGAATGGCACTTTCCACCCAGGCAGTCTCAATCATGTCGCGCAGCATGCTTGCACCAGCGGCCAGCCGCTCGGCTGTGAAGTCGCGCGAGGCCTCGGTTCCGCTGCCCTCGAATCCGCCCCCCTTCTCCAGCTTGTAAACCTCTTCCACATGGGTGGCGCTCTGGCGAAGATACCCAACGTAGTCGTCGAAGATATCGCCCTCCTGCACATGGAGTGGTGTCATCTTGGGGGCCACTTCAGACGCATGAATATTCGCGGCAACGAACGGACCTTCGAACTCCCAATGGATCTTGTGGCTGGTCGTGTAGCCGTTCGGATTTGGCCCCACCCAGCCGTTGTATTCGATCGTGGTGTGCAGAGGCTGCGAGCCATCGCCCACGTAGTGTCCGAGCCAGCCCGCATAGAAGAGTATGGCCTGCTCAACGGGCTTCGTATCCTCATGTTTTTCTGAGAGATGCCGGTACTCGCGAAACGCTGCCTTCAGCCGCTCCCATACCTCAGTTGCCTGCCAGGGCTGCAGGCCGATTTTTGCCGGATCGTCCCCGTGCGTGTAGGCCAGCTTCTCAAAGTCAAAGCGCCTGTGCGGCAGCGGTCCAAGTGCGTCCGCCAGCTCTAGATCGATGAAATGCTCCGGCGCCTGCGCGGCATTCAATTCCGGCTCGGCGGGCGAGCGCCAGCGGTCCGGTTCGGGACCAAGGTACTCAACCTCATCCAGGGCTGCCGCCGTTCGCAGAAATGCGGGCGCATCCGCTGGAAGATGCAGAATGGCGAGGCGGTTGATCATGCGGTGGCCCTCGTTTCCCCATCCATAAGCGCGAGGAGACAGAGCAATGAGGCCTAAGGCAGTGCAGGAAGCGGCTTTGAGAAGACTTTTAAAGGCATGATGGCAATGCATGGCGCAAGTATAGCCCGTCGCGGAAGATGGCGCTTTTGCCCCTTGAGCCGGACACTGAATCCCACAAAAGTCACCAGTTTCTGCCACGATTTCCACCACCAGGCCTGCAAGCGCTTCAAGACACGTTATTTCGGATACAATCAGGCCATTTTTCAGCAAGTTAGGCTTGATTTTTCGGTATAAGGTAGAGGGATATGACCGAGCTTGTGGCTAGGTCTTTTTCGGGTGCCGGATTTTGAAGCAGGGACCCGGTTTGCTGTCGGCGAAGTGCCCAGCTGCTTGAAGAGACCAGTCCTGCCCCGCCGCATGACGGTTTCTTGGTTGGTTCCGGCACTTCAGCGTGTCGGGACGGCATGAATTGTGAGCGGAGGTTCACAATTCACTTCCAGGCTAAAGCTGAACAACCGCGTGGAGCATCGGCTCGCGAGCGCGCAATACCCAGGAGTCTGCGGAACGCATGGCAAGTAGTGGAAACAGCAAACAGGGATTGCGGCCGGAGAGATCCTCTCCGCCCATGTGGTCTGCAATCGCCGTGCTGTTCCTGGCAATGGCTGCCGGCGGCATCACGGCTCGACTGGAAATGGGCCCCCGTTATGACTGGCTTCTGCTGGTGATCGCCATCGGAACCACGGGCGCAGTTGCCATGCGCCTGCTCGCCGACAACGCAGCCGAACGCGACGCCGAATTGCGCTATGCCGGCGACCCCTTAAAAGATCTGCTCGACTCAGCCGGACCCATGGTCTTTGCGATGGGCCTTGATGGGCGGCTCACTTACGTCAATCCCGCATCGGAGCGCATGCTCGGCTACCACGCCTCAGAGCTCATCAATCTCTCGCGTATCCATGACCTGCTCGCCACCGGTGAGACTGAACGCCTTTTGCAGGAAGTTGAGCGCGTGTGCGGATTGAGCAAGTCCAGCGATTCACAGGATCAGTCGCAGTCGTTCTCCGATGTAGCGCGCGCACTTGCACCGAGTCAGGTTCCCAGTTTTGAAACTCACCTGAAGCGCAAGGGGGGCGGGCTCTTTCCCGTGCGCCTTCAAATTTCAGCTCTCCGAGACCGCTCCGGTGAAGCCATCGGCCTGGTAGCTGTAGCCGTAGCACTTGAACAAACTGCCGATACGCAGGACTCCAACCTGCGCAGCAACAACTCGCGTGAGCGCTTCCGCGATCTCTTCGACAACTCGAACGAAATGATTGCCACGCTCGACCTTGCCGGCAAGTTTCTCTACGTTAACCCGGCATGGAAACTGTGTTTCGGCCTCGATCATGGCATAACCCTCGAGCAGGAGCCCTTCACTACCGTTTTCTCTGACAACTGCCGCGCCGAGGCCGGCGGTCTGCTGCGCCGGGCACTGGACGGCGAATCCATTGACCGCGCGCAGTTGCGCAACGAGACATCGGATGGCCGACTGCAGGAGTTGGAGCTAAGCCTTCATCTGCGGCGACGTGTGGGCAAGCCCATGGCCGTGCAATGCCTGCTGCGCGATGTAACTCGGCAGAAGCAGCGAGAGCACCGCGTCGCCCTTCAACTACTTGTTACCCAGATTGTTGGAGAAAATACTTCGCCCGATCTTGCTGCAATGCGCGTGCTGGAGGCACTTTGTGTTTCGCAGGGCTGGGACATCGCCATCAAGTGGGACGTAAACACAGAAGATAATGTGCTCGAATTTGGCACGGCTTGGGGTATTCCCGGCGCAGAGTCGGAAGCCATCATCCAGGAGTGCGTGCGCACCAAAATCGAGCCAGCCAATGGGCTGGTGGGGCACGCCTGGAGCGATGCGCGTGCACAGTGGGCACCTGATCTGACAACTGTCCCCAACACCTCCCGCGTAGGTGTCGCCATGACGAACCGTATGGTCTCCAGTTGGGCGGCTCCTGTGCAGGTGGGCGATGAAGTGCTGGCGGTCCTGGAATTCTACAGTCACCTTCGCATGCGTGAAGACCGCGAGACGGTTGCGGCTGTGGAAACAGTCGCGGCATCCCTGGGCCAGATGCTAGCTCGTACACGCGAGCGTGAACGCGCCGAAGAATTGAGTCGTCAGCAGGAGATCCTGCTCAGCTCCGTGGCCGACGGAATTTGTGGCATGGATCGCAACGGATTCGTCCGCTTCGTGAATCCTGCCGCGAGCCGCATGCTCGGCGCGCGCCCGGCAAGCATCATCGGCAAGCCAATTCACCAGATCATTCATGGCTCCGCGCCAACCGATCAACGATGCGCTGAGGATTGCCCACTGCGCACCACCGTGGGCTACCGCCGGTCCCTCAGCGGCGAGGGGACCATCTTCCGCAGCAACGGAACCGGCTTTGCCGCTGAATACTTCCTCAATCCCATTCTCGATGAAGGACGCTTCTCAGGCTCCGTGCTGAGCTTCCGCGACATCAGCCAGCGCTATGCTCTGGATCGCATGAAGGACGAATTCGTTTCGACGGTGAGCCATGAGTTACGCACGCCACTCACGTCGATCCGCGGAGCACTCGGTTTGCTCTCCTCCGGCATGCTCGGAACCATCAATGAGAAGGCGGCGAATCTGCTTCGCATTGCGCTTACCAACTCCGAGCGTCTGGTTCGTCTCATCAACGATATTCTCGACCTGGAGCGCACGCAGAGCGGCCGTGAGCCACTCACCTTCCGTCCTGCACAGATGAACGACCTGGTGCGCCAGGCAATTGATGGAGTGCAACTGGTGGCCGACGCAGCCGGTGTCATGCTCATCCACGACAAGACGCGCGCTGAAGTTATTGCGGATTCTGATCGTTTGCTGCAAGTGCTCACCAATCTTTTATCCAACGCGGTCAAGTTCTCACCACCCAATTCGGCTGTTTCCGTCATGCTGCGCCCCGGCGCAAGCGGCGTCACTCTCTCCGTCATTGACCAGGGCCGCGGAATCCCAGCAGACAAACTCGAAGCCATCTTTGAGCGATTCCAGCAGGTGGATGCAACTGACTCGCGCCAGAAGGGGGGCAGCGGTCTGGGCCTCGCCATCTGCCGCGCCATTGTTTCGCAGCACAACGGACGGATCTGGGCTGAGCGCAATCCGGTGCGCGGTTCAACCTTCAGAGTCTACCTCCCCTACCAGCCTGCCACCGCGGGCAAGGAACTTGAAGGCGAGATCCATCCCACGCCGCATGGCGCGGTGCTCGTCGCCGATTCGGACGGAAAGACCCGTCCCCTCATTGCCGAACAGATGGCTCGGCACGGCTACCGCGTGGTGGAGGCCAATACGCCCGAGCAGACAGTCGCCGTGGCGCACGAAGGCGTTGAAGCAATACTGCTCGACACCACTCTCGACGGAATTAACAGCTGGGAAATCCTTCCCTTACTGCGGAGAGAGAACCCCGAAGCACTCACGCCAGTAATTGTGACCTGCGTGGCCGCGCAACAAACATCCCAGGACGGCTCCGCCAAGACTCCGCGCCTTAGCGCACGTCCTTCCGACGATACTTTGCTGGCAGAACTGGCGCACGTGCTGTGCGAGCCATCTGAAATGATGCGCATTCTCGTTGTTGAAGACGACATGGACCTTGCCCGCATGATTGGCCGTGTATTCACCATGGATCGTATCGCCGTCAAAGTTGTCCACTCCCGGCAGGCAGCACTGGATGAATTCCTCTCCTTTGAACCGCATCTTCTTGTTCTGGATATCGGACTACCCAATGGAGACGGATTTAATATCGTCGAGTGGCTGCGGCAGCGTGATGAGCTGTCGCGATTGCCGCTCGTCGTATATTCCGACCGAGGTGTAACGCCGTCAGAGCGCGGCGAGATGATGCTCGGCCCCACCAATTTCCTTACCAAGGCAAGTGTTGAAGCAGAGCAGCTGGAATCGCTTCTCCTCCATCTTTTGCGCAGTCCCCGCGAAATGGAAGAGGCAACGACTCCTGTTCCAGTGAGCCAGAACAGATAATCCGGGGCATAGACTGACCTTTTACGGCCTTCGCTTCAAACGAAACTGGAGAGCTTTACGATGGCACGGCGCATTCTCATCATTGACGACGAATCTGATATTCGCGAAGTGGCCGCACTCAGTCTTGAAACACTCGCGGGCTGGGAAGTCATGGTCGCCAGCTCGGGTGCGCAGGGGCTGGCGCGGGCAGCCACATATCAGCCTGACGCAATTCTTCTGGACGTGATGATGCCCGGAATGGACGGGCCCACCACCTTTAAAGAGCTGCGTAAAAACCCCACTACCGCCCACATCCCTGTCCTCCTGCTCACAGCCAAGGTACAGGCTAGCGACCAGCATTTGTTCGCCAGTCTCGATGTGGCCGCCGTTCTGACCAAGCCTTTCGACCCCCTTACGCTTTCCAGCCAGGTTTCGAACGTGCTTGGTTGGAAGTGAGAGGCTCGACGAATTAATGGACTCGCGGGCAAATCCCCTTGCGGATGCAATGAAACGCCTGTGGGCAAACCATCTACCTGAGCTTGAAGCACGCGTAGCAGCCCTGGAATCGTGTACGCAAGTACTGCGCAGTGATGCCGATCCGTCTCAGGCGCTAGTCGATGCTGCTTCTGCAGCGCATAAGCTCGCGGGTGTGCTCGGCACATTTGGCCTGCAGCATGGCACCGACATCGCACGCAACGCAGAGCTCGAATGCGGCAACTTTAGCGGCGACAAGGATGCGCTTGCGCAAAAGCTGAATGAAGTTGCGAATTCACTCCGAGCAATGTTCGCCAGTAAGACATAGCCCAAGCCCAAACGGGTAAACTCAACTCTGAGTGTCACGCGAAGACCAATCCGATATGCAGCTCGGTCTCAGCTTCGAGACGCAATCTCTCTCTCGGCATATCTGGCCCGTCAGCCAGATAGTGCGATCCGTGCGCGAAATGGCGGAGACCGCGTTCCCCGATGTCTGGGTGGAAGGCGAAATCTCGAATCTGCGTCCGGCGCCTTCCGGACACGTCTACTTCACACTCAAAGATGCTGAAGCGCAACTTCCCGTTGTTCTGTTTCGTCGTCAGGCAATGCTGCTGCGCTTTCGACCGGAAGATGGACAGCATGTTCTGGTGCGGGGCCGCGCCAGTATTTATGAACAACGCGGACAATTACAGCTCGTCGCCGAAATGCTTGAGCCGGTCGGTATTGGTTCGCTGCAACTCGCCTTTGAGCAGTTAAAGGAACGCCTGAATGCCGAAGGCCTTTTCAGCGCGGAACGCAAACGCCCGCTGCCTGCCTTTCCGCGCTCGGTCGGAATTGTCACCTCGCCCACAGGCGCCGTCATTCGCGATTTCCTGAATATTGTCTCCCGGCGCCATTCAGGACTGAATGTTTATCTATATCCCGCAACCGTTCAGGGCGAACAGGCCCCGGAAGAGATCGAGGCGGCAATCGTCGCGTTAAACTCGTCCAATCTTGTGGACTTGATCGTTGTTGCGCGCGGTGGCGGATCCCTCGAAGACCTGGCAGCCTTCAACAGCGAGCGCGTTGCGCGGGCCATCGCTGCCTCACACATTCCGGTTGTTTCTGCAGTCGGGCATGAAACGGACTTCACCATCGCCGACTTTGTCGCCGATCTACGCGCACCCACTCCATCGGCTGCTGCCGAACTCATCACCGACGCGCAGTATCGAATTGCCGAGCGTATTCAAGATCTCTCAGAACATCTTGAGCGCGGGGTACGCTACCAGCTAATGCGGGCACGCAACCTGCTCGAAAGCGCTGCAGTCGCACGTTCGGAACGGCGCATGACAGCGCTGCTGCGCAGCTCAGAGCAGCGGCTCGATGACCTCTCCACACGATTGACTGATGCCGTTGAGGAATGGATTTTCGAACGAATATCCCGAATCAACCACCTTGAAAGCACACTTCTGAAGCGTGATCCACGCATCGGTATTGGATTCGTGCAGACCCGCCTGCTCGCTGTCCGCATGCGGCTCGACCATGCGGCAGAACGCACTGTGCATGAAAGCCGATCGCAATGGGATCGACTCCAAGCGCAACTTCGTGAACTCTCTCCCCTGGCCGTGCTTGATCGCGGATATGCCCTCACGCTATCTGAAAGTGGCTCCATCCTTCGCAGCGTCAATCAAGTGAAGACAGGCGACAGAATCGTCACCCAATTGCGCGACGGAACTGTAGCCAGCGTCGTTGGAAACTCCACCAAGACTAGAAAGAGTAAGAAATAGCCAATGAGCTCCTCCACACGCAAACTTTTCGGAACAGACGGTATCCGTGGCGTTGCCGGTGAACCACCTCTCGATGCAAAGACTGTGTATGCAACTGGCCTAGCGCTTGCGCATTCGCTCCGGCGCAACGATTCAGCTCCGCGCGTTTTGATTGGGCGCGATACACGCGAGTCGAGCCCGAAGCTCACTGCCCTGCTTGCGGCCGGTCTTCAAGAGGCAGGAGCGGAAGTACAGAGTGCAGGTGTAGTTCCGACACCCGCTGTCGCCTTCCTCGCCCGCACGCATGGCTTTCACGCCGGCGTGGTTATCTCTGCGTCGCACAATCCGTGGCGTGACAACGGGATCAAGCTCTTCGGTGGCGATGGGTACAAGCTTCCTGATGCCGTGGAACTGAGCATCGAAGACGAGATTCTGCACCATACTGGCAAGGCAAGCGCGCCCCATTCCGAACAACTGTCCCAGCCCGCGGACGACGCTCACCTCGCGGCCGATTACATCGACTTTCTTGTCGGTACCGTACCGCAGCTCAAGCTGGATGGTTTGCGCATTGTGGCCGACTGCGCCAACGGTGCGGCTTCAGCAGTTGCGCCCGCTTTATTTTCGCGCCTTGGCGGCGATGTAACGTTGCTGAATATTGAACCAACCGGGCGCAATATCAACGAGGGCTGCGGTGCATTGCACCCGGACTGGGTTGCCGCAGAAACTGCTTCACGCGGCGCGCTCATTGGTATCAGTTTCGACGGTGATGCGGATCGTTGCATGCTCACAGGTGCCCGCAGCAATGTGATTAATGGCGATGCCATCCTGCTGATGGCCGCGCATGACATGCAGGCGCGTGGTCTGCTTACCGATAACGTAGTTATCGCGACCACAATGTCGAACATGGGACTTGAAGCCGCACTCAAGCGATCGGGCATTCGCATGCTGCGCGCGCCCGTGGGCGACCGCTACGTGCTTGAACAGATGCAGCAGAATAACGCAGCACTCGGTGGCGAGCAGTCGGGCCACATTCTGTTCCCGCACCTGGCAACAACCGGCGATGGACTTATGACAGCGCTTGTCATTCTCGACCTGCTCGCCCGTTCCGGCAAAAGCGTGGAAGATTTGACCGCAGATCTTAAGGTTTATCCCCAGGTCATTTTGAACGTAAAGGTCCGCGAAAAAAAGCCACTCGATACCATTCCCGAGGTCGTGAAACGTATTCAAGCTGCGGAAGAAGAGCTATCTGATTCAGGCCGTGTCGTCATCCGCTACTCCGGCACTGAAGCCCTGGCTCGCGTGATGATTGAGGCCGAGAGTGAAGCAGTGATGCATCGGCATGCAGAAGCAATTGCCGATGCGATACGTTCGGAGCTTGGAGCATAGCGGGCGCGCATTTACAAATCACGCCAGTTCGAACCAAAACCAAGATCGGCAACCAGCGGAACGCGCAAGGAGACCACCCCCTCCATCTTTGCTCGGACCAGTTCCCCTACTTCCTGGACCTCGTTGTCTGGAACCTCGAAGAGCAGTTCGTCGTGAACCTGCAGAATCATGCGTGTCTTTAGGCCACGGGCTACAATTTCGCGGTCAAGCTCAATCATCGCTAGTTTAATGAGGTCGGCGGCTGTTCCCTGCAACGGCGTGTTGATCGCAGTACGCTCTGCAAAGCCGCGCTGATTGGGATTGCGGCTCTCAATATCAGGGATGGGTCGCAGCCGACCAAACATTGTTCGAACAATGCCGTCACGCCGCGTTGCTTCCAGCGTCTTTTCAATGAAAGCCTTCACACCCTGGTAGCGTGCGAAATAGCGCTCAATGTAAGCGCGCGCCTCCGTTTGCGGGATTCCCAACTGCGCTGCCAATCCAAAAGCAGAAATGCCGTAGACGATTCCGAAGTTCACCGCCTTAGCGCGATTGCGCGTTTCCTTGTCCATGGTCTCCGCGGGAACGCCGAAGACCTCACTCGCGGTGAGTGTGTGAATGTCTTCATCATTGCGGTAGGCGTGCAACAATAGAGGGTCTTCGCTGAAGTGGGCGAGTAGGCGCAGTTCAATTTGCGAGTAATCGGCGGAGAGAAGCTGAGTGCCTGGTGCAGCCACAAATGCAGCGCGAATTTCGCGCCCAAGCTCGGTGCGGATCGGAATATTTTGCAAATTGGGATTGATTGAAGAGAGGCGACCTGTTGCCGTGGCAGCCGATTGGAACGTGGTGTGCACGCGCGAATCGGAATCCGCAAGCAACGGCAGCGCGTCTATATAGTTCGATTTGAGCTTCGACAAATGCCGGAACTCCAAAACCAGTTTCGGGACTTCATGCGTTTCCGCCAGCTGTTCCAGCACGTCCTGTGCTGTAGAGACATTCTTCGTCTTGCCGCGCGCCGCCGGAGCCGGCAAACCAAGATGCGTGTAGAGCACCTCTCCGAGCTGCTTCGGCGAATTAATGTTGAACTGTCTTCCTGCAAGTTCAAAAATTCGACCGCTTATCCTTTCCATTTCAGATGCAAAGCGCGAAGAAAGCCGGGCTAGCGCATCCTTGTCAATACGCACACCATTGCACTCCATGCGAAAGAGTACGGGAGCGAGCGGCAGATCGATCTCCTGGTACACATTCGATACTTCTGCTTTTGCCATCTCCACTTTCAGCGCAGGCGTTAGCTTGTGTACCGCCGCAGCGGCACTGGGCAGCGTTGCAGGAGTTGCTTCGTTGTGGCGCGCCGCCACATCCGCCAGCGACTGCGTCGCGTGCGTAGGGTTGAGCGCATAAGAAAGGAGCATCGTGTCATCGACCGCTCCCTTCAGGGAAACGCCCAACGATGCAAAGGCGTGGAGTGCGAGTTTCCAATCATGGGTCTGTTTAGCGATGGAGGCATCCTCAAACAGTGCATGGAGTTGCGGAGTCAACCTCGCTTTCAGTGCAACTGTATCCTTTGCACAAACACCTGCATGCGGCTGTGCCTTTCTCTCTGCCTTTTCAGCAATATCAAGCAGAGAGAGCGTTCTTCCCCTTGGCTGCTCGTCATCTTCGGTTGCATTCGAATCGACTGCAGTGTCCAGGACGAATGCAAATCCCGCTTCTTTCGCCGCGGAATAAAAGTCGTTGAGCTGACTCTCAGTGGGTTCTTCTATCAACTCCGTCTGAGCGGAACTGTCGTCGATGGCCAGATCGCGCAACATCGAGGTGAACTCAAGCTCAGTGAAGAGTTCCCGACAGGCAGTGAGGTCCGGCTCCCGTGTTTCAAATGAATGAAGATCAAGAGTGAGAGGCACATGACTATCAATAGTGACAAGTTCCTTCGAAAGTAGCACCGCATCCCGATTCTGCTCGAGTGATTCGCGGTAGCTCTTTCGCTTCACCTCGGCGGCACGGTCCAGCACCTCTTCCACACTGCCAAACTGCACGATCAGGTCAACACTGCCTTTGTCCCCAATTCCGGGTGCTCCCGGCACATTGTCCACCGCATCACCACGCAGCGCCATCACGTCGACCACCTTCTCCGGCGGCACGCCAAGCACTTCGCGCACCTTCTCCGGATTCAGGACGAGATTGTCCTTCTGCGGGTTGAGAATCTTCACCTGTTCAGACACTAGCTGCATCATGTCCTTGTCGCCGCTCACGATGAAGACCTCATGTTGTTGCTCGGCCGCCTGACGGGCCAATGTGCCAATCACGTCGTCGGCTTCAAAACCTTCCGCTTCGAGAATCGGAATGCGCAACGCTTCAAGAGCTCTGCGGATATATGGAATTTGCCGGCGCAGATCTTCAGGCATCGCCTCGCGGTTTGCCTTGTAGCCCTCATAGCTCACTTCCTCAAAGCTCTGCAGTTTGGCATTCCACTTGCGCAGAGTCCCAATAGCTCTGGCTTTCTCGTCCCTAAAGACTTCGCCACTCACGTCGAAGACCGCAGCAAAGTATTTCGGTGAAAAGTCCTGCCGAAGCTTCTTGATCATGTTGACGAAGACGTAAGTAGCAGCTGTCGGCAAGCCGGTCCTGGTCGACATCGGCCGCGAACGCTGCATCGCATGGTACGCGCGGAAGATGAACGACATCGCGTCCAGCAGAAAGACTGGTGGCTTCTCTTGGTCAGGCACGTAACAGAGTGTACCAGTGGCCCGGTCATCCGCTCATCGAACAGCTTCCGGCAAAATCAACCTTCTTGCGGACCATGCCCTGCTCGCGTACAACCATAAAAGGTAAACTCCCAGCAAGAACAGGCTTAATTGTGCTGGCCTACCGAAAAGGATGGTCACAAACTTCCCCCACCATCCTGTTTGCACCTTTATCCAGGGTTCAATCAGTCCGATGCGCAGAGCCGCCCCGAGATCACTAAGAAGAAAAATGGAACCGGTCGTAAGCATAAGGGCCCAGCGATCCGCCTTTCTACCGCCGACCCAAAGTGCGAGCGAGGCAGGAATACAAAGCAGTATCTGGCGTGCATCATGCTGCCGATGATACAGAGGCAGCATAGCCAACGCAGCCACAGTTGCCAGTCCCAGCAGGGTGTTCTCTTTTGAATGTTCGATTCTCAATGTTGCGTAGATCCAGACTAGTAAAAGCACGCTGCAAACTGCATATGTAATCGGGTTGTAAATTGCGGGGTCATTCCAAATAACACTCAAAATACTTTGCAGCTCAACGACCGGATCTATATCGTGACCGATCTCCGAGGCCGGGCTAGGGTCCGCATAGTTCCCCGGTGTCGCAAAAAATGCCGCATTGGCACGCTCTTCGCCGAACCAGTGAGGGGAGATACTCTGCGTCCAGAGCAGGGCAGGAATGTTAGGCTGCAACAACCATAAGGGTCTGAAGCGCTCTCTTGCGATATACCCCTCCTGCCAGCATGAAATAGAGCCAGATTGGTCCTGCACTGTGCGGTTTGAGGAGCAAACCTGCGGCAAACAGTGAGACTCCGCCCCACTCCCAACGCTTTTCAACAAATGTGTACACGGCAATCATGGAGAAGCCTATCGAAAGCATCGCCCCGTTGCCGATCATCAACAACCAGATACTACCTGCAGCAAGGAAGCCACACAAAGACCCAGACAAGACTGATGACCAACGAGCCCCCAAAATAAACATCAGATATGCAGCCAGCAGAAATGAAGACGCGCTCAGAAGTGTCCACACACACCCTGCAACTCTAAAAGGCAGAATGGCTAAGGGCACGGTTAGCACAAAGGTCATAGGCGGATAGAAGTACCGCTCAATGACCAACTGAACCCCGGGGTGACCGGCCAGACTGAAATCCGGATCGCTTTTGAAATTGAGAACGCATCGCCTGAAAGCTATAAGGGTCACAGTGATGAGTAAGGCATCGAGCGCTGAAATAGAGAACTTTAAAATCCGTCATGCGCGGAACGGCAATTGGTATTGAAGAATCAGGTACCACCGAGAAGAAAGATATGGACGCGCCCGACACAAAGAGGCCTAATCCGTAGCCATGATTTAATTTGGTTGTCGAATTCTGCTGTCTGTGTTTAGTGATGCCGATCTATGCAAACCTAAATCTTTGGATTAACGGGCTGAGATATCTGCCCGCTACTATGCATATTCACTATTCGAAATTTCCACCGCTTACAACTTCCTGCTGAGTCTTGCGCGATTTCATTACACCATTAACCGAATCGGCCACTAGATAAAGCACGCCCGTACTCAGCAAGAGAAGAGGTATAGGTCTGTCGAGCATGATGGTCGCAGATCTGCTCCAGAAATCCCCTTGTCGAAGCAAGAACTGGTCTAATCAGATATTCACGCGCCACTGTCGGGATATCACCATTAAAAAGAATTGTAAGACCAGTTAGTGTGAGGGCCCATCTCCCTAAATGCCCTCTGCGCGACCATAAACAAGCACATGCGGGAATGGTGAGCAAAAGCATCCTGGCATCGTCCTGCCGATGGTACACAGGCAAGAGCGTGAGCGCCGAAATGGAAGCAAGTGCAATCCATGCTCCGCCGAGATCGTCGCGCGCGCGAAATACAAGCAGAATCCAAGCGATGATGAAAGGCGTAACAAGGCCGATACTGGCGAGATTATAAAAGCGCGGTACGTCCCACAAAACGCTCAATACTGTCTGCAGGTCCACTACAAAATCAGCAGAATGTGCGGAAGATGATTGCGGTCCAGGGTCGTTAATATCACCTTGTCCGGCCGCTGCAGAAAGATTGCGATGTAGGTCCGAGGGCCAATGCGGCGCCACGTGGCTCATCCAGATCACACCTGGCAAACCGAGCGCGATCGCCAGCAGTAACGAATACCAGGCCCGCTTGCGATTGATGCGAGAGCTCAGCAGAAAATATAGCCAGACAAATCCCGCATCGTGCGGCTTGATGAGCAGCGCGATTGCCAGACATAGAATGCCGAACCAGACCAATCGATTGCTGAAGAGCAAACAAACAGCGATTGCCATCAGAGAAACTACAAGGCCTGCCGTATTTCCGACGTCGACCAGCATAATGCTTGTCCAAAGAAATATACACAACAAGGCGGACGCAATTAAGGGCGCATATTTCGCCGCCTGCCACCAGATCATGAAGGTGGCAGCTACCAACCCCAGCGCCAGAACGGCAACCCATACAACACGCGCCACCTTCCAGGGAAGAAAACCAAACGGGGCAATCGCAACGAGCCCCGTTGGAAGATTGATGTAGGTTGTAACAACTCTCCTCTGCTTGGCACTATCTTCGGCGCGATCTCCCCCCTCTTCCCGATACACGCGCATAAATTCGTGCTCATCATAGGGGTTTACGCCACGCATCATGCAGCGCGAAGCGAAATAAACCGCTTTGAAATCAACAAACGTCGCGGATGGTGACATGGCCATTGCAAGGCTGGCCAACAGAAAGAGCACGGATCCAAGTGAGAGCAGGGTGAGTCCGTCACGTCGAGCGCGCTCTGTCATGCCTGTCCTTAGACTTGAATTATGAGCGATGAGGCATCTTCGTGTAATACTGCGGAACAACTTTACGGCCGCTGGCCACATAGCGCGGCGATCTCTTCAATCCCATCTTGTGCGCGATATAGCCAATCGTGGTGCTAATCACCCCTAAGCCGTAGGTCACGCTCCGTCTGAAATTGATGGAGGATGCCCCCTCAAAGTACTTAGTCAGGACAGGATATTTCTCCAAGTCGAAAGCCGAACATAACAGCCTGGGCAATCATCTGATTATCGAACACGAAATCATCTGAATTTTCCAAAAGCGGCAGTGTTTCCAGCAACTCTTTGGAAAATGCGCGAAAGCCCGTGTGGTACTCCGACAGCTTTACGCCCAAAAAAAGATTCTGAAAGCCTGTCAAAAAACGATTGGCCACATACTTGTACCGCGGCATCCCGCCCTTGAGCGCTCCACCACCAAGGACACGAGATGCAAGAACCATATCGTAAAGACCACTTGCAATCATTCCCGCCATCGCCGGAACAAGTAGGGGAGAGTACTGGTAGTCGGGATGCACCATCACAACGATATCGGCGCCAGCGGCAAGCGCTTCTCGATAGCAAGTCTGCTGATTACGTCCGTATCCATAATTGGAATCATGAACAAAGGTTTGCACTCCCAATCGCCTCGAGAGCTCTGCTGTTTGGTCTTTGCTGGAGTCATCGACGAGAATCTTGATGTCGACGACCTCGGTAAGTTCACCCACCGTGACTTCAAGCGTTTTCTCGGCGTTATACGCCGGCATCACCACCGCGATTCGTTTTCCATTAATCATTGAGCAGTATAGTCCTTCTTATTGTCGCCTATATTCACATCGATTCGATGTCGACCGCAAATCGGTAATCACGTCAGTCACCTGTACGGTTCCAATGCGACAGGGTCTCTGTCTGGATAAACAATCCATGCTGTTCTGGTTCGATAGTAGTCAAGCAATTTCCTATCCTCCGTCGTCCCCATCGAACGCGCCCAAATGACTCTTGAGTGCTCAATATCAGCGGAGTTATATACCCATTCATCAGAGGGCTCGTGCTCAGGCGAATATTGAACGAATACCAGCTGATTGCCCGGCATCTTCTTCAGCTGATTTTGAATTCGCTTTCTTTCGGCGCCAAAGTGATCCGGGCCATACCAAGAACTTGTCCAATTGCTTTGAGGATAAGGCGAAATAGGCATACCTAGACACTCGTTGAAGGGCCTCAGGCAGGCAACGAGTATGCAGACAGTCATGCTGAGCCGAACAATCGCTAGTCCAATCTTACTTCTGGCGGGACGCCATTGGCATAGGTGTCGCATGCATTGAATACCCAGTGCGTATATCGCTGCGGTAAATGGCGCTACATAGTGTGGAATAAAATAGACCTCAATTGACAAACCCGCGATCAATACCGCAAGACACAACACGAGAAAGCGCATACGTTTATCTCGGAGCGCATGCGGTGCTGCAAAAAGCAGCGGTAGAAACGCTATTCCAGCGAAGAAAAGCACGCCCTGGATTAACTTGATCAGCGTTTGCGGCAGAAAGCCGCTCCAAGAGTGAATCTTCTTGTACTGATCCAACTCATGCCCCAAATAAAATCGCTTGATCTCTTCGTGGTGGTATTCGGGTGCGGGCCGTTCCTTCTGCCAAACATAATACGGAGCGACAGCATAAGTGGAGCGATTAATCGTATACGGAAGAGTGAATGGACTCCCAAATGCCCGGTAGTTGTAAAGACCCAACCAGGCCAGAATGCAAATCAAAAGTACCGCGCCCGGCAGTGCATTTCGGACGAGCGTACCCGCATTGATTGTCTTCTTTCTCACGTAGCGAAACAAAAACCATCCCACCGGAAGACAAAGCAGCACACCTTCGTAAGGTCGCGTGATCGCGAGAAGTCCTGCTCCTGTGGCTAGAATCAAGTGATTTCCAATTGAAGGATTTCGCTTCCATCGTCCCGCTGCGCCCAATAGAAGCGCTCCGCCCAATGCCGCAACTAATGCTCCTCCGCTATAAGTATTGGTCCAATATGTAAAAAGCCCCAAATGGATAACGGCGATCAAACCACCCGCCAGAGCCCATCGCGAGGGAAACCAGGCCTGCAGCATCCAACAGATGCCGCCACACATGGCCGCGCTCACGAGCAAAAGGCCAATCCACGAATTTCCGAAGAGTAACTTTCCCAGCGCCATCGCCAGAGACTGCCCGGGAAAGTACATAGAGACGTAGGTTGGGCGCAGGTCAATGTGGATCGATTCAAAGTGAATCCACATCGCCGGCGTTGGGTTAGCCAGCCTACCGTGCATGAAGGTATCGGCTCCAAGCTGAAAGCTGAAGTCGTCGGGGGTGAAGGGTAGTGGAACGGGGAGGAGCGGGAGAATCAAAAGACGGATAACAACCAACAGCATGCCAACGATGAATAATGACTGCACTTGCCGCAGCGAGATACGTGCAATCGCTCCTTCAATCGCACGATATATAGCATCGCCTGTTCCAGGAAACGCCGCAGCGATTCCGACCGCAATAAGTGTAAGCGCCCCCTCGACAAATGAAAGCGATATACCATTCGCTTCGGGATCGGTAAGGTACATGCAAGTGGATTCTATATGCTAACGTGGGGATTTTTAACTTCTTTATCTGAGAGTCCTCGCCGGAGACTTGCGCTCATTTGACTGACCACCATCGACGATTGAGCACTCCTGCGCTCGAATGCGAAGATATCGAAGTCGAGTGGTAGCCATCCCTCAAATGGGGTGATGAGCAGGGTGAAACGACACTGCGAAGAAAGCAGATCTACTCAAAAGTGAAACCGGGAACCTTTTTCGGTTCCCGGCCCTTTCGGAAAAGCATTGACTACGTGACGTAGGAGCCCAGTGTGGTCGAAATGTTCTTGAAGGCACTGTTGATGCCGCCAGCCAGAGCCGACATACCCGCGGTCGCACCAAAAGCAATCAGCGCCACGACGAGCGCATACTCGACGAGGTCCTGGCCTTCTTCGCGATCCTTAAGTTCCTGAAGCTTGATCATCAGCTTGATATACAGGTTGTTCATGTTTAGAGTCCTTTGCGTGATTTGGGGGTTCGGCCTGTGGCCGCTTTTGTAACTACTATTGCAATTCCTATGCCAAATCTAATTTTTTAGATAAACATGTTTATTTTCAATATTTTAACTATCACGCCAAAACTGAATTGTATATGGCGGTTTACATTCGTTCCACCCTCGAGCCTTACGGTATTCATAGCCCAAAGGTGAACAGGCGTCCCACATTTGTGGCACTTCTAGCACAAAAGTTGTAGCTAATTTCACAATCCACACTGCCGCAATCGACGCGCGAAAGAATTCCGGATATTCAAGTCCAGCAGTCGCCTCGTGAGAAGGGCTTAATCTAGATCTCATCCTCAATTGGCAGCATCTCGAGCAAGTCCCCACGCTCTGTTCTCGATTCATCAATGGTCCCGCAGGGCAGCTCAAGGATGGAATGCGCAGTCAGACAAGCAGACAGACGCCATGGAGCCACACACTTTCTAACCTTCTTCACGCGATGAACACGATCCACATAAATCAGATCGATTGCAAAACGCATCCAAAACGTATGGACAGACTCGCACGGTGTAATCCATAAACCCTCGCCATGCTCCAATCCGGACCTGCCTAAGAGACCCTTTGAACGTAGTTTCGGCGTATTCGCAATTCCAAGGCGCTCAGCCACTACCGATTTTTTGGACTTGTTAATCACTCGATACCGTTCGGTGATACGCTTCGCGTCTCGCTTGGTCCCTTCTCCCGCTACACTCGACATAAATGATTTCTCCATTCAATGCTGTATTTAATTAAAAGTCGACGTTTGGGATAAAATACCGCGCCGCCCTCTTCCCAAAATTTGCATTTTCTCTCAAGCAGCTTGGCGTTTGATAAGTCACAGTGTTCCTGCACTTCTTTTCGCAAAGAAGACACCCCGGCAGGGACTTCATGCCAGGGTGAGTCTTGAATCATCGAATAATCTTGCAAGGCCATAGTTGGCTGATTCTTGACTACGGACCAGTACTTGCTCCTCCAGAACCGCCCATCATACTCGTTCCCGACCCAGAACCTGTTTCGAGCTTTTCTTCTTTCTTCTCATTGAACTGTTTCAATTTCTCCACCGGAATGGTTGCAGGAGGCGGCGCCAACGTATTGGCCGGAGTCTTCTCGTCGGGGTTGTGCATCGGAATTGCCGAATTCGGCGGCAGGAATGTCTGCGGGAACTTCAGCTGCGGAAGCGGCGCTCCAGCAGGAATCGGAGAGACGATCTCAGGCGTTACAATCACGATCAATTCTGTGTTCGTCTTGTTTCGCGTCATCGACTGGAAGAGCTTGCCCAGGATCGGAATATCTCCAAGGAACGGAATCTTTTGAAATGTTTCCGTCTCGCGGTTGTCCAGAAGTCCGCCAATGGCGAAGCTTTGGCCATCGTCCAATTCAACTTCAGTCTGAACACGACGAACTGAGATGGCGGGCACAGTAAATCCGGAAAGCGTAATCGCATTCGCAAAATCGAGCGCACTCACTTCTGGTGCCACTTGTAAGCGAATCGTCCCACGTGGAGTGATTGTTGGAATGAAGTTCAGGCGAATACCATACTGTTTAAACTGAATGGTGACTGCACCGCTAGCACCGCCTGCGGTTCCCTGCACAATCGGGTAGGGATATTCACCACCGGCCAAAAAGCTGGCCTGTTTGCCGTTTTCTGCCAGCACGTTTGGTTCCGCTAGTACTTCAGCGAGGCCCTTAATTTCAAGTGCTTTTAAGGTGGCGCCTAAGTTGAGACCTGGATAGAAGGCGAACAGGTTGAGCTGATCACTCAACGCTGCAGTTGCCGTTGTCGTACCACTAGGCAACGTAATAGACGGAGATGAATACTGCCCAGTTGTGGCGGCTCCGATTGTGTTCCCAAACCCTGTGCTGAAGATGTTGAGACCCATCGATCTGCTCTTGTTGCGGTCAATGCTTGCAAAGCGCACTTTGAGCAAAATCTGAGGCTCCGAACTCGGAACCACCACATCGAGAAGGTTCACAACCTTGCCTGCCGAAGAGGCGATGGCAACAGCTCTCTCGGAACTATTCAGGTCATTTACCGTACCGCGCAGAAACACGGATCCACTTTCTTCGGATACGCGCAAGTGCTGCCCCGGAAGTTCAATCCTTAATTGGCGTCTCACCGCATCGAGTGCATCATTGATTGCAAGCATGCTAGGACGTACCGTGAGGTTGAAGAACTGTCGACCACCAGAAACGTCCCACACAATAACACTGGTCTCGCCGATCTTCCTGCCATTGACCAGAACCTGAGTCGGGCTCACAGCCACTGCCTCCGCAATTTCTCCACTGCCAACCGCGATTTGCGTCACCGGCTTTGCCATATCCAGTACCACCGACTTACCAACCGAGACAGTGAGGTCGTTGGTCGAATCCTGAGTTGGAGCTGCTACCGGCCGCGATGGAGGAGGCGGTGGCGGTGGAGCCTCATTCTGGCTAGGATTCGCACTCGGTGCTTTGTCCTGACCTGCAGCCGGGGTTTGATCCGGATTCGTCGCAGGGGCCTGCCCGGTTTCCTGGGCCCAAATCGCGGATCCAGAGCCGGAAACAATCGCGAAAGCGATCGCACAAAAGAAAGCAACTCTTATTCTGGCTCTCACTTTTTCTCTCCGGGCACTTCAAATTTTTGTTCGGTCTTCTTGGGGCCGTTATATACGGTCACCGAGAAGGTTTCGGGTTTCTTGGGTGCCATACGAACCGGGCCAGACGTCCGCGGTTTCTCCTTAGTAGCATTCGGATTCGCGAAGAGGTTGGAGACCGACGTACTCTGCACATCCGAGATCTTCGTATCCATCGGGTTGCGAAGAACAAGCTGAATATGTGATTCCTGACCCGCTAAGGCCAATACCTGTGCCTGCTCTGGAGTCACAAGTAGGTTTACTACCTGCACCTGCCGAGGCTTTCCTTCCTGATCCTTTTGAATATCCGTGCCGGCCGAAAGCACTTCAATGTTCTGGAGGATGGTTCTAATCTCCGTATTTTGCTGCCCGCCACGTGCATCGGGAGGTACTCCCGAGACCAAAACGTCAACACGCATACCCGGAGTCACGAATCCCGCTACACCAACAACCTGGTCAACCTTGATCGCAATGGCGCGCATACCCTGCTTAATAGTTGCCGCCAGACCTCCGCCGGAGCCCTCGGGCGCGAGGCGGTTGTCCAGGACCGGCTCGCCTTTGTAGATCGTTGAAATCACTCCTCGCCCGATTGCTTTCTTCGCATCGACGATCGAACCAGGAGGTGCCGCTCCCACCACCTGTACTGTCGTCAAGTCCGGAGCGCTGATAACAGCGCCTATCTGCAGATCCGCTGCGGCTGCCACAATCGTAGTCGTCGCTTGCGTCTTTACGGCTGCAATGCGGCTGCCTACCAACCTGTACACAATAAAGGCTGACAGCACAGCAACGAGAAACGCACTCAGGAGAATTGTTAAAAGTCTTCGGTTCATTCAGAATCCTGTCTTCACCGGGCTCTCGGCACTGCTAGCTTTCCAACTCGCCATCCCCAAGTTTTGGGATTACCGGGTGGGGACGTTGGGAGGCATCGTAATCGCCGAATTTTGGTCAATCGGTTGAACGATAAAGTTGTCTTGATGCCGATAGAGTATAGCATTCAGCTGATGCGTCAAGCCTTGAAAAAACCCAGACTTAAACTGAAGTACCAAATGCAGCAAAGCGGCCAGAATGGACCCGCTTGGGCCCCTATTCGAACTTCATCGCAACCAGTAAAGAATCTACCTCAACTCGGGCTCAACCTCGCACATCCTTCCACGTACGTTCCGTCTAGGCAAGGTCACGTAAAGAGTCATACGGTTACGTAAGTGCGAATTTGGTACCTCTCCAATATGGCAACCTTTCGAGTGAAACGTTAGTTTGAAATACTGGCGTCGGACGGGGTCATAGTGACAAGATTCAATTGGGACCGGATTTTCCCCACCGGCGATCCGCATCCTTTTTTGTTTTTTCAAGCAGGAATGAACTAGTCACTCGGACCAGGAGGAACAGCGTGGGCTCAGCCAAGCACAAAGAGTTGGAGGATCTGCTCCGGCGAATCGATGTGCCTGATGGCGAATCGGAGTCGGCTGAGCAGCTTCCTGAACCAATCTCCATTTCATCCGAGCCTGTCAGAGAGTGGCGCGTTTGGGGCGGCGGGATGTCGCAGCAGCCAATATCCCTCTTTGCAGAGCGCCCACCTTCCGGGCAACGCCCCTTTTCGTTCCTCTACTCCTTTCTTGCACATAGCGCAGTCATTGGCCTGGTTGCATTCGGTGTTCTCTATGGACCGCGCATTCGCATGAATCCGCTAGGACCACACATGCTGGTCCGCCAGGTGGACCTTGACCAGCCAGACTCGCAGATGCAGCGCTCTTCCGGAAGCGGAGCCTACTACCCTGACGAGCAGATGAAGCAGTCCCAGAACGCCGCCGCTTCAGCCGTACAAGCTGAGATGGCGTCAGCCAGGCCCAAACTGCCCACGCGGCATACGGCGCCTCAGACTATCGTTCAGCCAGACATTAACGTCGACAAGATGCTCCAGCAGAAGATCCCATTGCCAGCCATGCTACTCTGGTCAGCGAACCGGCCCAAGGTTCGCACCATTACTCCGCCCAAACCGCAGCAGCTGAATGCCTCAAGCGTCATTCCCAGAGTAGATCGCCCCAATCCGTCCCAAAATCTGGCGGATATTTCGATCACCGATTCGGCATTCAAGTCCAATCTACCCATGCCTGAGGCCAGCACAACGACCCCACTTGTGCTTCCAGGCCCGCGCGACGTGCAGAAGATATCTGAAACCTCATCCATCCAGCTGGCGCAGGCAAGTGCGGCGAATGTGGCGTCGATTTCAGACCTCGCAATGAAGCAGGGAGTCGTCGCTCTCCCACCGGTAAACCAGGTGGCCGCAGGTAACGGAGGCATCGGCACATCTGATAAGAACGGCAATGGGCAACACGGAGAGAAGGAAGGAAATGCCGGAAACGGCACTCGCGGAAATTCAAATGGCCTTGCCGGCAACTCCAGTGGCGCAGGTGGAGGGCATTCTAGCGGCAAGGGTGCCAGCAACGGTCACGGAACTGGATCAAGCAACGGAAATAGTCCCACGGAGAGCGCGGGAAATGGCACTGGTTTCGAACAGGGACCCGCTCCAACGCCGATTAGCCGACCTAAGGAGGGCCAGTTTGGTGTTGTAGTCGTGGGTAATTCCGTTGCGCAGGACTTTCCTCAGACTGCGCGTTTCTGGAGTGACAGAATTGTCTATACAGTTTTTCTTCACGTAGGGCTGCCAAAGACTTGGATTCTTCAATACTCTGAGCCACACGATGTGGATGCTTCTGCGGCGGGAAATAAACACATTCTCGCTCCCTGGCCTTATTACATTCTCCGGCCCAACATCGATCCTGACGAAGTAAATGCAGACGCGATGATCGTTCATGGCTTTATCAGCGAAAAAGGGAAATTTGAGAATCTTCAGGTTGTGTTTCCCAACGTAAGTATGGTTCAGCGTGCGGGTACGCTGCTCAAGCAAATCGCGCAATGGCAGTTCAAACCCGCTACAGATGAAGGCAAACCTACTCGCGTGGAAGTGCTTCTAATAATTCCTCAGGGAGATTAGCCGTCGGCCACGGTGCTAGGAAATCTAGTCGTTCTTAATCTTCTTAATGAAGCGCTCGATCGTCTTTTTACTGGCGCCGTTGTCACTGAACGAGTCGTCGCCGGTTGAAGATGCCTTCGACGGGACAAACGCCAAACCAACGCCATTTTTATCCCAGCGAGCTACTCGCGTCTGCACTGCAATCGCATTTCCGGCCTCGTTGCCCGAGGTATCGGTACGCTGTAGCGTCATGAGGATCATGGTTCCCGGGAACCAACGCTCTTCAGTCAGCAAGAAAATGCCAGAATCGCTGATGTCTCCGATGTGATATGCCTGGGGCGCGCCACCGGTCCAGTAATAGGCCACGAGACCTGGTACGGCGTGACGCAATGCCCTTCTGCGATCAGTAGAAAGCCACCTGATAAAACGCTGGATCGGCCCCAACTTCTTCTCTTCTTCCTTTTCCTGCTCGTCTTTCTGGTCCAGCTTTTGAATGGCAATCTGCAGTTGTCGCGAGTGGTCGCGCGAAATAGATGAGCGTGAAATTGAGAGGCGCGGCCCCTCATTGCGAGAAATGGGTCTGCGTACACCAGAATTCGATTGCCGGGATGGTGGCGGTGGGGGGGCCGGTGCAGGTTGTGAGGGGTTGGCGAGCTGTGCCAGCCGGTTCTCCATCTCTTCCGCAACGCAAATAACGAGCAAATCACCTGGTTCCGACCGGGATGTACGGACCGAATGCGCAGGCAATGCAATAACGCTTGATGCGGGTGTCGTAAGCGGCTCTATGTGAGCTGTCGGATAGGACTCGACGATCTGGATGATTCGGTAATCCTCGTCAAGGTAGACCAAATCAATCGGAGAAAGACCGCGGACGGCGGGTACACCGCGATATGGAGTCATCCAAAGGCCGCTGTCTGCGGTTACTGCCAATTGTTCAATCAGCGTTTTGAGTTTCTCCAAAGTCGTGTCTGCAACCGCGACACCCAAACTTAAAAAGCTCTCACGGTTTCGGTTGTACACGCAGAACTTCTGAGGATCCATAGGCTCTCACCCGTTTACCAACATTCGGTTTTGAACTTCAGCTTGCACCAAGCGGTTTTAGTAGTTACGACGCCCGGTCGAACCAAGGGGGATTATATTTCCTTTCGGAAAAAGTGATTGGGACGGCAACTGCACATTAGGCAAGTGAATTCATAAGTTCCCATGGAAGAGTAGGGCGCATCGAACTCTGGCGAGCGCCCTATGTTCAGAAACAAGACCACTATTGCGCACCACGCCGTGGTGCGGAAACGGCCTTCACTAGATACCTAAGCGCCTCTCTTCGTATTGCGCGCGGCATCCAATTTCATTCAAGCGCCAAGGTGCTTACTTAACCCTGGTGCGGCGGCGCTGGATCAGGATGACCAGCACAATGACAAACAGGACTCCGGCAACTACCCGGATAATTGTTTCATTGGCCATTTTGATTCTCCCTTCCCTCAGTGTGAGAAAAACTTACCAAACGATTGAATCATCGAGATCATCGCTGGACCGAGCGTGACAAGGAACAGCGATGGAAAGATGAATAAAACCAGCGGGAAGAGAAGCTTGACGGAGAGTTTTGCCGCCTTTTCTTCCACTTCCTGAATCCGCTGGGTGCGAAGCGTGTCGGAATGCACACGCAAAGTCTTACCGATGCTGGTGCCGAACTGTTCCGCCTGGATCAGCATCGTCACCAGATTTCGAATAACGTCCACATCGGTTCGTTCAGCCAGGTGCTTCCATGCTTCGGAACGGGCACGGCCTGCACGCTGTTCCAAAGCGACAATACCAAGTTCGTCGCTCAGAGCAGGCTGGGCCTTCTTAAGTTCTGTGGCTGTACGGGAAGTAGCTTGGTCAAGGCTGAGGCCGGCTTCCACGCAAATAATCAGCATATCCAGTACGTCGGGAAGCCCTCGGCGCATTTCGGCTTGCCGTTTAGAAATCTGACGGCCCAGCCAGAAGTCCGGCCCGAGAAAACCCAATCCGGCACACAGCGCAAGGACGAAGAATGGACTGAACCGGTAAAGGCCGGTCGCCAGCGCAATGACCAGGAGTATGAGCGGAACTATGAGTTTGGCTCCGTAAAAGTACTTCACGGCCGAGTCTTGGCGATAACCCGCTCGAATCAGGCGCTGATGCTGTACTGTGGTCTCCTGCTCGGATTTAGGAATGAACCTTTCAACCGACTCCACCATGCCGCCGAGTACATCGCGAGTCTCAGCCAGCGTCGAGGCAATGCTCTTTTTCTTCGGCCGTGGATACAGGGCAGTCGTAATGCGCTGTTGAATCGCGTCGCGATAGAAGAACAACAAACCGCCGCTAGCGACCAGCAGGAACATAACGGCAAACGAAATGATTGCAAATGCCATTTTTCCCTCTTACACGTCCAGGTTAACGATCTTGCGAATAATCAACCCACCGATAACGATCATGATCCCGGAAATGTACATCAATTTCACTCCAAGTGGAGTTGTCCAGAGAATGCTCATCATTTTGGGGTTGATGGTGTACAAAAGGCAACCGAGCACGACAGGCAGTAAGGTGAGAATGATGCCTGTCAACCGCCCTTGTGCCGTATGCGTCATTACTTGCCGCTTCAAGCGAAAACGTTCCCGAATCACGCTCGATGTCTTCTCAAGAACCTCTGCAAGGTTGCCGCCGCTTTCCCGTTGAATCATGATCGCGGTCGCCACGATTTTCAGATCCTGAACCGGCATCCGGGTAATCATGTTCTCCATCGCGACCTTTAGTTCGAGACCATAGTTCTGCTCATCGAAGCAAGTGCGGAACTCAGTTCCCACGGGGTCCGGGCATTCACGGGATACCAGGCCCGTCGCTGCATTCAGGCTGTGCCCAACACGAAGCGCATTCACGATCAGATCGATCGCTTCCGGCAGCCCCTGTTCAAACTTTGACATGCGTTTGTTGCGCTTGAAGACCACATAGCCCAAAGGGGCGGCGCCAGCGGCCAAACCCACTAGCACGCCGAACAAAATCGCGCCCGTCCGATAATAGACAAGCCAGCCGGCGACAAAAAAACAGCAAAAGCAGAACAAGAGAAGACCGCCCACCGTCCACTTCAAATCCGCCTGATACAGGAGTCTGCGAAGACGGGGTGCCAGCTCCAATTTAGCCAGAGTCCGATCCAGCCAGGGGATGGAACTCATAAGTTCGTTCTTACGGATATCCACCAGAAGGTCGCTGTTCTCGGGCTTTCCTATAGCCAGCGCCGAGTCCAAGCGGGCCATCACTCTCTTGCCTTGGTCGGACTTCCCCGTACCCGCCGCAATTAACACCAATGCGACGACCACGAAGACTGCCAGAAAGACGAGGACAATGATTAATGACATTGCTAGCTCCTTCCGCTTAGCTCACTTCCGTTGCGCGCTCAAACATGGTTGGCGGCAGAAAGATACCGGCCGTGCGCAATTGATCGAGGAAGCGGGGACGAATATGGCTAGGCTGGAAGACACCCTGCACCTTGCCATTTGGTCCAATTCCCTTCTTCTGGAACGAAAAAATCTCCTGCATCGAAATGACGCTCTCTTCCATGCCGGTGATTTCGTGGATACTCACACATTTGCGACTACCGTCGCTCAGGCGCGTGCACTGAATCACCACGGTCAATGCGGAAGCAATTTGCTGGCGCAAAGTCTTTTCCGGCATATTCAAGTTGCTCATGGCGACCATTGATTCAAGACGAGTTAAAGCGTCGCGGGCCGTGTTGGCGTGAATCGTGGTCATCGATCCTTCGTGACCTGTATTCATTGCCTGCAACATATCAAAAGCTTCCTCGCCACGGCACTCACCGATGATGATGCGATCGGGCCGCATACGAAGGCAGTTAATCAACAATTGCCGCTGACGAACCGCGCCCTGACCTTCTACGTTGGGAGGACGCGTTTCAAGCCGCACAATGTTTTCCTGTGCGAGCTGAAGTTCGGCGGCGTCCTCAATCGTAATGACGCGCTCATTCTGCGGAATGTACTGCGAAAGAATGTTCAGGAAGGTAGTTTTTCCGGCGCCGGTACCACCTGAGATCAGCACGCTGAGGCGCGCGCGCACCGCCGCTGACAGCAACTCCATCATTTCAGCCGAGATACTCTTCAGCTGCACAAGCTGGTTGGCGGCCAATGGTCCAGTGCCGAAACGGCGAATCGAAAGCGAAGGGCCGTCCAGCGCCAGCGGAGGAATGATTGCATTCACGCGGGAACCGTCAGGAAGGCGGGCGTCGACCATGGGCGAGGACTCGTCCACGCGGCGTCCCACGCGCGAAACAATGCGATCGATAATCTGAAGTAGATGCCGGTCGTCACGAAACGAGGCATCGGCTCGCGTCAACATGCCGCCCTTTTCGATAAAGACATGGTCTTTATCGTTGACGAGAATATCGGAGATTTTCGGATCCTTCAGCAATGGCTCCAAGGGTCCAAGGCCGAATACTTCGTCGAGCAGATCGGTTTGAATCTTTTCCTGCTCATCAAAGCTAAGCGGAACGCGCCGTTCACTGATGATCTCGTTGATGATGCTCGAAACCGCCTGGCGTGCCTGGCTCGAATTGATGCGCGACAGCTTCTCCAAATCAAGCTTTGAGAGAAGGGTCCTGTGCACTTCCGCTTTGAAATTCTCAAGATTCATATGGCCAACTCACTTGCTGCTTCATTTCTGTTTGCCTGGTCCTACTTGAAGAGGCTAAAGCCCCTTCTCTTCTCTGACTTCGGCTCCATGCCGCAGGCGGCACGAGCCATATCCTGAATTGCTTTGGAAATCGCTGAGTCCTCCGACGCGAGCGGGATCGCCTCGTTTTGCATGCGGCGCACCGTGTAGTAGTCGCTCGGTATTCTCCATTGAATCGGCCGCGTGAGCGCTTTTTCAATGTGCTCTTCGTCCACTCCCATCGAACGGCTAACATAGCGGTTCAGCACGATTTCCAGTCGTGGCGTGCTCGACTTGAAGAACTCTGAAATCAGACGATGCGAATTGCGCAGTTCCGGAATCCCCGCCTGCATGACCATGTAGACGGTGTCGGCACGCTGAAACCATGTAGCACCGGTCAAGTCGAACCGCGATCCTGCATCAACCACCACCCAATCGAACTCCTGCCGGGCAACGGTTAGCAGCTTGTCAATCGCATCATTCGTTGCCTGTACATGCGGGAATCGCCCGGGCGCACCCAGTACCGGCAAACCCGATGCGTGCTTCATCAAGAGTTTGGTGAAAAAATTAGAGTCAAGCCGTTCTGCGTTCTGCAATGCGTCGGCCGTGGAAAACTGCGGCGTAAGCCCAAGGCTCAGAGCGGCATCGCCAAGGGGCAGATCCAGATCAATCAATACCGCACTTTGGCCACATTCTTGCACCAGCGAAACGGCAAAGTTGCACGCAACCGTGGTTACGCCTGAACCACCCTTGCCCCCCATAAAAACAAATAGCTTGCCGCCCGACTTCTTGGACGACCGTGGCACTGTCTTCCGAGTGCTTGCTCGGTTCAGCGCCTCTGATAGGGAATTCTGGTCAATTGGATCGGATAGATATTCGCGAGCCCCCGCCCGCATGGCACGCACAATCCAGTTCGGATCCACACGTGATGCATACACGATTACCGTTGAATGCCCCTGCGAGACAATTTCTTCCACAAGGGAAAGCGCGTACTCCGGATCGGACTCAAGATCAATGATGACTGCGTCAAAGCCCTGCTCAAGCAGCCGGGGAACATCCTTTAAGGTAGGCGGATAGGTTGAGTACTCGCGCACCATCGCCGCGTGTGACGTGGCAAGAGCGCTTGCCACCATCCTGCGCCGCTGTTCGTGCGGTCCAATCAACGCCAGCTTCAATACTTGCGCGTCAAGTGGATCGGATTCTAAGTTCGTCGTGTCCATGTCTTAAATTCAAAGCTCCAGAGTGCATGCTGCTGAGCTCATGGTAATTGCTGATTTTCGGGTGCGTCGTCAGCCTACTGTACATGGCGCGCTATCCCAATCTCAACGAGAAAAGAAAGAGAATAGGGTACCAATGGCAATTGCCGGAGCGTATGGCATCTTTCTCGCTTTGGGATTGGAGAGCACTAATTTTTCCGAAGGCTTTTTCCCTTTTCCCTTCCATCCAAATAACAAGTCACCTGCGCCATTAAACATCTCTCCCAGAAATCCTCCCCAGATCGCCATACCCAGTGCAATCAGGCCTCCTGCCATCGCAGTTACCACGATCGCTATCAGCAACTGACCCGGACCAATCCAGGCTCCAATGGCAGCACATAGCTTTACATCGCCCATTCCCATGCCACCCATGAATGCCAAGATGCCGAACACCAGCAACCCTAACCCTAGACCGCCAACACTCTCCCGCAGCCCCTGCCATCCGCCCATCCAGGTCGAGATGGCTATCCCGGCGAACAGGAACGAAAAATTCAACCAATTGGGGATACGGCGGGTCCGCATGTCGGTGTAAGTGGCCATCGTAATGAGCACCAGCACGGGCCACCAGGCATACGAATGCAAAAGGAGCCTCCTCCCCTTCTCGTTCTGGCAAACATTGGCTTCAAAGCAATTGTCGCCCCAATTTGCCCGATGTCAAGTGCGCCTGAATTCAATGTGTTACGTGTGTGCTCGCTTTGACAAGTGTCTCAGGCCCATTCTCTGCAAAGAGGTAATGTGACGCTTGTTTCAACTCGCCTCGCATGGCACTACGTAGTATGGCCCAGATGCCCAAAGTTGCACACCTACACCAATTCCCGTAATGGTGCGCTCGCCTCCAATTGTCGTTACCATGGAGCTGTGGGGTTCCAATACCCATTGATTTGCACCTTCGCAACACCGATATAATGGCTTGCGATCGCACAGAGGGTTAAATATGTTGATGCGGCTCAACTTGTCCATGCATTCAGAACGTATTGACATAGTAGACTTTCCGCACTGTGGCGGTTTCGGCCACTCGGTTCTGATTCTGTGACAGACATGTAAGTTTATCCCTGATTTCCGGATTCAACACGAAGTTAAAGCAAGTGCATTGACACAGTTCAATGCAAACTGAAGACCAACAGATGATACGAATTGGGCTCATTTCCGACGATCCACAAATGCATATACTTCTGTCCTCGGGCATGGGCAGGGAATTTCGTGTTTTTCGTGAGTCCAATATTGACGGCATCGAGAAGAAGCTAGCCTCTTCCGGTTATGAAGTTCTCATTATCGACTTGGCCAAAATGGCCGACGTAACAGCCAACCATCTCGAGCGTATCGAAACCATTCTCGCCTTCCGAATTCCCACAATCGTGATGGCTGAGGATGAACTGCAGTCGAAAGCCGATGAAGTCGTCGAAATGGGCGCACTGAGAAGTTGCCGCCGCCTGCCCTCGATTCGCGATCTGAAGGAAATGGTACTCAACGCACAAACATCTGCCCAAGGCGACTCCTGTGAGCTGAGCTCTCCAGTCACCATCGAAACTGATTCCAACTGCGACCGCATGCTTGGTTCAAGCGAGCGCATGCGCGCCGTATATCGCCAGATCAGGCAGGTAACAAATATCAATGCCGCTGTCCTGGTCCAGGGAGAGAGTGGCTCGGGTAAGGAGCTAATTGCGCGCGCCATTCACAATCTCGGTTCGCGCGCCGGCAAGCCGTTCATCGCCGTTTCCTGCAGCGCCATCCCGGAGACACTCATTGAATCCGAACTCTTTGGCCACGAAAAAGGCGCCTTCACTGGCACGGTCGGATCACGCGAAGGTTTCTTCGAACAGGCCGAGGACGGTACTCTCTTCCTCGACGAAATCGGCGACTTAAGCCCATTCACCCAGGTCAAACTGCTTCGCGTTCTGCAGGAGATGGAGTTCAACCGGCTTGGAAGCACGCGCATCATTCCGCTGCGCGCCCGCCTCATCTTCGCCACGCACCAGAATTTGCCCAAGCTCATTGCTGAGGGCAAGTTCCGCCAGGATCTTTATTACCGCATCAATGTGATTCGCATCGAGGCCCCTTCGCTGGTCGAGCACCCTGAGGACATTCCGATGATTGCGGCGCACTTCCTGCGCCACTACGCCACGCTTTTCGATAAACCAATGGATTCGATCGAGCCCGAAGCCATGGCTGTCCTGCAGAGTTACTCATGGCCCGGTAACGTGCGCGAACTCGAAAATCTCGTCCAGCGCGCCATCGCCATGGCCCCCGGACGCACGCTCCGCGCCGAAGACCTGCCCATCACCCTGCCTTCCGACAAGGTGATCGAGTTCAACGAAATCAATCCCGAAGGCTCTTTTGAAGAGCAGTTGCGCGAATATAAGATCAAAATCGCGCTGGATGCGGTTCGCCAGCATAATGGCAACAAGACCCTCGCCGCCCGCAGCCTGGGTATCTCGCGCGCCTATCTGCACCGCCTTATTCGACCCACCGATTCGGAAGCACCCTTCGACCAGGACGATGTAAGTTCAACTTCCGCCAGCTAGCTGGCAATTCCTTCGGGATGTCGTCTCTCATCGGGAACATCATCGGTACTCAGTTCATGACCTTTGGCATCACTGATTTCCCTCAGTGCCTGTTGTATCCTTCAAACCATGCTGAGACAAAAAGCCGTTCTGCTTGCGTGGTTTGCGGTGTCTGTTTTGCCCGCAGGCGTCGCCGCGCAAATACCCGCTCCGTCCAGTCCGGCATCTAACCCAGCTCAAAACTCAACTCGCACCACCCAGCAGCAGACACCTGCGCAACCGGCCACACAGAACCCTGTTCTACCGGCACGACCTCGAATTACCGCGACAAACCCTACCCCGCCGCCACAAGCGTCCACTGCCGCTTCGCAATCGGCTCAGCCATCCGCTGTACCTTCCGATACCTCAAACGGGTTTGGTGAGCCAGATAACGCCAATCCACATCAGCAGCAGATCATCGTTTCCAGCCCCCCGCCGTCCCCTTCCGAGTGGACCTGGCATGACCGCGTTCTCTGGGGCGCATATGTCATTCTGGCGGTTCTGGGTTACATCGCGATCATGGTTGCATTGCGCACGTTAAAAAGCATTGAGCGCCACACTGAGTCGTCATTGGCTACATCCAAAGCCGCTCTTGGAAGCGCCGCGGCCGCCCTGCTCCGTACTCAGGCTGTGGTTGAAGCGGAACGACCCTGGATCGTTGTTACCGTCGAGCCTTTCCTCACTATGGAAAACAGCTTCAAGGTAGTTGCACAGAACCGCGGGCGGACGCCCGCCCAGCTCATCTCCACGGTTGACCAAATTAGCGTTGCCTTGGACGAGAAAAGCCTCCCCGAGCAGCCCACATTCAACGAAGAAGAATCGAAGAGCCTCGAATCGCCCGTCATTCTTCTGCCCGGCGAATCTGTCGGAATCCGCCCATTCAGTCGCGACGAGGTTAACTCCATTTGCAAAACTCGTGAGGAATTTGAACGCATCGAGCTTTGGGAGGAGAAGATCTTCCTATTCGGCAAGGTCACATATCGCGAGCTGATCAATTCCCCCAACAGCGTCGATCACGAGACCGTCTGGTGCTGCCGCTACATTCACGGTGAATCGAAGAGCGCACTCGTCATTTCCGGACCACCGGCCTACAACCACCACACCTAGCTGGCATTCCTCTCCTGCCGGAAACTCACGGGCTGCTTAACTCGTGCGATACACGCTGCTCGTTCCCCAATTCGCCTCGCGCCCCTTTGATACACTCAGTCCTGCCCGCACTTCGCGCGGCGTCAGTTGCTCCATCCGCCAACCCCAGCAGGAGAAACGATGGCGATCGTCGAGCTCGACCGCATCACAAAAGCCTACGACAATAAAGTTGCCGTAAAGGAACTCAGCCTCCAAATTGAGTCTGGCCAAATGTTCGGCCTTCTCGGCCCTAACGGCGCCGGTAAGACCAGCTCCATCCGCATGATGATCGGCATCACTATGCCCGACTCCGGAGCCGTGCGCCTATTTGACAAGCCTTTCGACCGCGCCAGCCTTGAGCGCGTCGGCTACCTGCCCGAAGAGCGCGGCCTCTACAAGAAGATGAAGGTTCTCGAGCAACTGATTTTCTTCGGCCAGCTACACGGTTTGAATGCTGACGAAGCGCGCTCGCGCGCCACAAGCTGGGCCAAACGCCTGGAGATTGACTCTTCACTTGGAAAGAGAACTGAGGAGCTTTCCAAGGGCATGCAACAGAAAATTCAGTTCATCGGTTCGCTGCTGCACAACCCTGGCCTCATCATCATGGACGAGCCATTCAGCGGCCTCGACCCGGTGAACGCGAAGCTTCTTGAGCAGACACTGCTTGAACTAAAGGAAGAAGGTAGAGCAATCGTCTTTTCCACGCATCGCATGGACCAGGTCGAGAAGCTCTGCGACTCTATCTGCCTTATTAATCATGGCGAAGCAGTCGTCTCGGGCACCATGCGCGAAATCAAATCCCGCTATGAGCGCAACCACGTGATCGTCGAGTTCGATGGCAGTGCGGAGTTCCTGAAAAGCAGCGAGATTGCCGAAGCCAGCAATTACTCCGGCCACGCAGAGATCCGGCTGAAACCGCACGGAGACGCCCAAAAGCTCTTAAAGGAAGCCACGGACGTCGCCACCATTTACCGATTCGAGCTCGTCGAGCCATCGCTCGAAGAAATCTTTATCCGCTCCGTGGGAGGAAAAGCCGATGCGTAACATGTTGCTCGTCGCAAAACGCGAATACCTGGAGCAGGTCCGCGGCCGCGCCTTCAAAATGACCACATTCGGTCTGCCTGCCATCTTCGCTGCCATTCTTGCCGTCGGCTATTTCTCGAGCCTGGGTATCGGCTCCAATCGTCATTTGGCCATTGCGGCAGACGATCCAACTCTGGCACAGCTCCTACGCAGCCGCATCCTGGGCGAAAAAGACTCCAAGGCCACCGTCGACGTCGTCGCCCCAGCCACTCCCGAAGACAAGCAGCAACTCATTGACAAACTAAGGACAAAATCGCTCGACGGCGTCCTCTGGGTGGAAGACTCGGCAAGTTCTCAGCCGAAAGCGACTTACATGGCTCCCTCCGCCGGCGACTTCCTCACCAATGCCCGCCT
Source organism: uncultured Acidobacteriaceae bacterium (assembly GCA_963814335.1). Taxonomy (GTDB): domain Bacteria; phylum Acidobacteriota; class Terriglobia; order Terriglobales; family Acidobacteriaceae; genus Telmatobacter. The sequence goes on from CAWFCO010000006.1 coordinate 1,559,895, forward strand.
TGAATCCGCGCTCAACAAAGCGCTGGTCGACGAACATCTCATCATGGGCGGCATGGGAAAACAGGAGGCCGAGGAAATCTCCAAAGGAGTCGACCTGGCCACCTATCAGGTGAAATCTGATGGCAGCGTATTGAAGAGCAATGCGGAGGCCTCCTTCTGGAAGGGCTACGTCATGGCCATCCTCCTCTCCATGACCACGATGATCTACGGCATGAACGTGGCACGTTCCATCATTCAGGAGAAGACTTCACGCATTTTTGAGGTGATGCTGGCCATTGCCAAACCGAGTGACCTGCTCGCCGGTAAGCTTGTCGGCGTCTGTGCCGTTGGACTCACGCAAATTGGCATCTGGCTCATCGCAGCGGCGATTTTGTTGGTCTCGCCGCTCGCTGCAAGCATTATGACCGGTGACCTTGCCGTACATATCTCTGCAACGGAAGCCATCCTCTTCCCTGTCTACTTCGTGCTTGGGTATTTGCTTTTCAGCTCATTGTTCGCAGGCCTCGCTGCCACCTGCGAAACCGAGCAGGAGTTGCAGATGTACATGCCGCTGGCCGCCGCTCCTACCTGGCTCAGCTTTGCACTTATCGTTCTCATCATGAACGACTCGAATTCCTTCTGGTCGGTAGCAGCGTCGCTCTTTCCGCCCACCGCACCTGTCATTATGTTCCTGCGCATGGCGTCAGAAACGCCGCCGGTCTGGCAGTTCGCTGTCTCCATAGGCCTGCTCGCGCTCAGCATCGTCGCCGTGCTCTGGTTCTCCACCAAGCTCTATCGAGTCGGCATCCTCATGTACGGCAAACGGGCCACACTGCCGGAAATCTTCCGCTGGCTCCGTTACAGCTAGAATTTCTGTAGTGGCCAACAACGACAAAGGACCAGCCTTCACACTCGGCCAGCGGCTTGCGCTGTTGTTTGTGCCGCGCATCGTCTGGGCTCTGCTCTGGATCGTCGGCCGCACTTGGCGCTTTGAAGTCATCGCTGAAGATGGCGTCACGCCCGTGCTCTTTGGCCAGAAGCCTGGTCCCGAGATTTACTGTTTCTGGCACCAGTGCGTTCTGCCCTGTACGATGTACTTCCGTCACTCGCTCTCGTATATCCTCATCAGCCGCAGTTTTGACGGCGAACTCATCACGCGCATCCTGCTCAAATTCCGCTACGGTGCAGTGCGCGGTTCCAGTTCGCGCGGCGCCGGCGAAGGACTTCTCGGTCTCAAGCGCGTCATTGAAAACGGAGATACGGCCATCTTCACTGCGGATGGTCCGCGTGGTCCGATCTACAAGACAAAGATGGGCCCCATCAAGCTCGCGCAAATCACTGGCGCTCCCATCGGTTGTTTCCACCTCGAGCCTGAACACGCATGGACACTTAAGTCCTGGGACCGCTTCCTCATTCCCAAACCGTTCTCGCGCATCTGCGTAAGTTGGGCCGCATGGACGCTCGTTCCGCGCGATGCAAACGAATCACAATTCGAATCGCTTCGTCAGCAGTTGAACGATGCAATGGAGCGCGCCCGCCTGCGATCCTATGCGCATTTTGGGAAGGAAGTTTCGTGAGCGATCTACGCGTCTCCGATTTCGATTTTCATCTTCCTGAGGAGCTCATCGCACAGCAGCCACCGGTCAAGCGCGGTACAAGCCGCATGCTCGTTGTCGACCGTGCCTCAGGTTTCTTCGAGGACGCCTCCTTCGCGCATTTCCCCTCTCTCCTTAACCCCGGTGATGTGCTTGTGCTCAACGACAGCCGAGTCATTCCCGCGCGCCTCTTCGCGCACCGCACCACTGTGCGTCAAAGGCAAGTCCCCACCGGCATCATTGAAGTGCTCCTCACGGAACCTGTCGGCCCCAACGAATGGCACGCTCTGGTCAAGCCCGGTAAGAAAGTCGGCATCGGCGACAGGCTCGCCTTTCCTTCTTCTTCCGGTGAGATTGAACTCAAGGCCGAAGTTCTTGATCGCGGCGAATTTGGCGAGCGATTGCTTCGTTTCGACGCGTCGTCCGACTTCTACGCAGCAGTCGACCGCATCGGGCACATGCCCTTGCCGCCTTACATTCACCGTGCTGATCAGGCTGCCGATCGCAGCCGCTATCAGACTGTATTTTCGCGGGATCCCGGCTCGGTCGCCGCGCCTACTGCAGGTCTTCACTTCACAACGGAGACTCTTGCAGCAATCGAATCGCGCGGCGTCGAAATCGTCCGCGTCACTCTTCATGTCGGCCTCGGCACTTTCGCGCCACTGCGCTTCGAACGCATCGCCGACGTTCAACTACATCGTGAGCGCTACACGTTGCCGGCCGAATCCGCCGATGCCCTCAACCGCGCCCGCGCGGAGGGTCGCCGCATCGTCGCCGTCGGCACTACCGTGGTTCGCACTCTTGAGCATTGCGCGCTGCAGGCGGAAGCAGGACCTCTCGTGCCACACACCGGCTCTACGCAGATCTTCATCTCTCCCGGTTTTCACTTTCAGTTGGTCGACGCGCTACTCACCAACTTTCACCTGCCACAATCCAGCCTGCTTATGCTCGTCAGCGCCTTTGCCGGACGCGAGCAAGTTCTTACCGCATACTCCCATGCCGTGCAGCAGCGCTACAGCTTCTTCAGCTACGGCGACTGCATGTTTCTCCGCTGAGAGAAGCCCTGTTACCGAAAGATTTCCCACCCGCTGAATCTGCTTCCAAGCCGCATCTCGCCGCGCATAACGTAGTGATATGGATTCGTCCCCGACCGAGCAGCTGACATCGGATATGTCCGCAAGGATACCGCCCACTCTCATGGAGCGCATCTTCACGCGCAACTTCATGAACATTGCGCTGCTGATTCTGATGCCGATGTTGTTTGCTCCATTCCTCAATTTGCAGCGACTGCTCGTAATCGATCCCGATGTGTGGTGGCACCTCTCCAATGCCCGACTGCTCTTCTCCACTCACCACTTCATCTGGGCCGATCCTTACTCCTTCACCGTGCATGGCCAGTTGTGGGTCAACCCCGAATGGCTCTCTGAGATTCCCATCTGGATCTGCTATCACCTATTCAATCTGCAGGGCCTCTATCTGGCCGCATGGCTCGGCATCGCCGCCAATGTCCTCTTCGTCTATTGGCGCGGACTGCGCATGTCGCATCATGGCGGCGCTGCCTTTTATGCCGCCGGCATTGCGGTCCTGATGATGACCGTCAATTGCAGCCCGCGCACCATTCAATTCGCGTATCTCGCACTCTCGGCCGAGCTCGCAATTCTTGAAACACAGGATCCAAAACGCCAGAAACTCCTCTGGCTGCTGCCAGCTCTCTTCTGCGTCTGGATTAATCTCCATGGAACCTGGATCATCGGTCTTGCGCTCTTCGGCCTTTACATTGTTTGCGGACTCTTCTCGTTCAACAAAGGCATCTTCCAACAGATCGCCTATTCCACCGCCGAGCGCAAACGCCTGTTCATCGTTTTTGCAGTAAGCATTGCCGCGCTTTTCATCAATCCGTACGGATGGCACCTCGTGTGGAACCCGTTTGACATGATGTTCAATCAGACCACCAACATCGGCAACGTGGCTGAGTGGACCCCTCTTGAATTTGGCTCGTTGGAGGGCGTAGCCGTTCTCGCTGGAATTGGCATCATGCTTCTTGCCGCATGTCTACGCTCGCGCAAGTGGCGCATCCATGAGCTTGCATTTGTGCTCTTCGCATGGTTTGCCGCGCTCGATCACCATCGCTTCGCCTACCTTGCCGCGGTCATCACTACGCCATTCATTGCTGTCGACTTCGCGCGCACCTTCCTCTCCGAGCCCGATAACAAGACCATCCCCGCGATGAATGCCTTGCTCGCTGCAGCCGCCGCGGTTGCGATGTTCTTCCTTTTCCCCTCGCAAAAGGCATTGCGCGAAGGCATCGACACATGGTTTCCACCGCGTCTGCTCGCATCCATCCAGCCGACTTGGCGCACCTGGGCATGGGACGATCTGGGCGGAATGATGACCTTCATGGGCAAGCCGGATTTCTATGACTCACGCGTAGACATCTTCGAACACAACGGAATCCTGCAGGACTATCTGACCGCCATGCACGGCATAGACGTCTTTGAAATGCTCGATAAGTACAAGATCGACCATGTTCTGGTGATGAAGAACATGCCTATGGCCTACATCCTTTCCCACACCTCCGGCTGGCACCTGAGCGGTACGGAGGAAAGAAATGACCAGATCTTCGTCATGTACGCAAAAGACACCGTACCCAATCCAGCCCAGAACAGCTCAAAGCCCATTTCTCCGCAAAGCACAGTTCGATAATGCTCAGTACAGTGGCACAAATCGCGATTGGGATGTTTTGACTGGATAAATAGAAAACCCTTTATCTTGTTGAACTTATCACTATAAACATCTTCCTGTGACTGCTATCACACTCATCCCTTAGATTGAGTGAAATGATAGTCCGCAGTTGTCGTACCTGATATTCGTTCCACTTAAAGTTGGGGCAATTTGTGTCCCGTTTTTGGAGTCCAAACTTGAAACTCGACCCCTCGGCATTCATTGCACAAGAATCGCTCGTCGATGCACTCGGCCGGATTGCCACGCCTCTGCCTATCGATCACGACCACATCTTGTTCCAGCAGGGAGATGAATCCAACGCGCTTTACATCCTCCACTCAGGCAAGGCTGTCCTTACCATGAAGGCACCGAATGGTGAAAATGTGCTGCGTGAAGCGGCTCTCAGCGGCTCCCTGTTTGGGCTGCCCGGCGTCGTAGGCGGAATGCCTTACTCGCTCAGCGTGACCGCACTTGCTGGCGCAAAGATCAGTGTCATATCCCGCGAGGACTTCTCCAGAATAATGCTAAACGAGCCCGCGCTCGCAGTTCAGGTTCTACAGGTGCTCGCTGCAGAGGTTCGCTCCGCGCGCAGCGGAATGGTCTCCTGTTGAACACGCGCGTTTTCAAGAATCCACTCCCTCCATCGCAAGGCCAGATACGATAGCATCCGGAATGTGTCCGGCAGCGACTTCAGCTTCAAACTCGATACGCCCATCCAATACGTGCGCGGCGTAGGTCCCCGTGTAGCCCAGATTCTTGCCGGCAAAGAAATCTTCACAGCCGAAGACCTCCTCTACCATCTTCCTTTCCGGTACGAAGATCGCCAGAACCCGCGCAGCCTTGACGAACTGAAGCCCGGCGAAACCGCCAGCGTTATCGCGGAAGTGCGCGGCTCCATGCTCATGCGAACGCGCAAGATGCCAATCTTTGAGCTCACCGTCGGCCAGGGCACTCAGCGCGCGCTCAAGTGCCTCTGGTTCCACGCCACTTGGCTCGAGGGAAAATTCCGCGCCGGCCAGACCATCGCCCTTTACGGCAAAGTTGAGCCTTCACGTTCTTCCAGCAATTTAAAGATGATTCAGCCGCAATATGAGTTGCTTCCTGATTCATCCGACGATGCCGAAACCCGGCTGCTTGAGGTGGGTCGTCTCACGCCGGTTTATGAGTCGCTCAGCGGTTCCATGCTGGCATCTCGTTGGCAGCGCAAAGTCATCTTCCATTTGCTCGAGAGTCTGCGCGGCTCCGTTCCGGAGTGCCTTCCGCAGCGCTTGCTGGACCGCCTCGACATGCCTGATCGCGAAATGTCGCTACGCGAAGTGCACTTCCCTGTCGAAGGCACTGCCATGACCGAACTGCAGGCCTTCGCCACGTCCGCGCATCGCCGACTCATTTTCGAAGAACTCTTCTTCCTCGAGCTCGGTCTGGAACTCAAACGCAAGCGAATGCGCGAGCGTCCAGGCATCTCGTTCTCCACTGGCGAAAACGTCCGTGAAGCCGTCCGGGAGGTCCTCCCCTTCCATCCCACTGCCGCCCAAAAGCGCACTCTCGGTGAAATCGTCTCTGACATGCGCCAGCCAAGCCCCATGCGCCGCCTTCTGCAGGGTGACGTCGGTTCGGGCAAGACCATCGTTGCTCTGCAAGCCATGCTCGTCGCCATGGAGAACGGCTACCAGGCCGCGCTTATGGCTCCCACGGAAATCCTGGCCACACAGCACTACCTCGCCGCGCGCAAACTTCTGGAGCGCTCCTCGCGCCGCTATCGCATTGAACTGCTCACCGGCTCTCTCGACGAAGACCGCAAACGGCGTGTACGCGGAAAGATCAATCGTGGCGAAGCGCATCTCGTCATTGGCACGCACGCGCTTATCGAAGAAAAGGTCGAGTTTGATCGCCTCGGTCTCGTCGTCGTCGACGAACAGCATCGTTTCGGCGTGCTGCAGCGCTTCCGCCTGATGAAAAAGCCCTCACAGGCCGAGCCTGACGTTCTCGTTATGACTGCCACTCCCATTCCACGCACGCTCGCGCTCTCACTTTACGGCGATCTTGACGTCAGCGTGCTTGATGAGCTGCCACCCGGACGTACGCCCATCGTCACTCGTCGTGCACCCGCCGAACGTATCGACGATGTGTGGGATTTCGTTCGAAAGCAGGTCAAGCAGGGCCGTCAGGCCTACGTCGTCTATCCCGTAATTGAGGGCGCAAAGGATGATCAGCCAGAGCTCGACTTCGCGCATGATGATCCAGCCGCCGAAGAGGCTGCACCGCCACAAACTGCCTCCCGCGCCGCCCCTCGCAAGGGCAAGCCGGGCGATCTCTTTCCCGGGATGAAGAGAGAAGCGCCTGCGAAGAAGAAGGCCGGTAACAAATCCGATCTAAAGTCTGCGGTCGACATGTTCAAGCAACTCTCCGTGGGGCCGCTCTCCGGTCTTCGCCTTGGACTGCTCCACGGCCGTCTGAGCGCGGATGACAAGGAAATCACTATGCGCCGCTTTCAGCGCGGCGAGATTGACGTTCTCGTCTCTACCACGGTCATTGAAGTGGGCGTTGACGTACCCAATGCTTCCGTAATGGTCATCGAGCAGGCTGAGCGCTTCGGGCTCGCGCAGCTCCATCAGTTACGCGGTCGCGTCGGCCGTGGCACGGCGAAGAGCTTCTGCGTTCTCGTAACCGGCAAGAAAGTATCGCCCGCCGCCGAAGAACGTCTGGAAGCAATGGTCCGCACTCAGGACGGTTTCGAACTCGCCGAGCTTGACCTTGCCATGCGCGGCCCTGGCGAAGTCTTCGGCACCCGCCAGGCCGGCTTGCCCGACTTCCGCATTGCCAATCTCGTCCGCGACCGCAAATTGCTCGAGTTGGCGCGCCGGGAAGCGGAGCGATTCGCCCACGCAAAACCGGAGGAATCCGAAGCCACAGAAGCTGAAAAAGCCCGGGTCTGGGCCCGACTCAAAATTGCATGGCAGCGTCGTTACGGACTCGTTGAGGCTGGATGATGATCGCGATAGGAAAAGTCTGTGCTAAGCGGTGTGTGATGATTCCATTGCCTGTAGAAGATCGTTGGAAAATGCCTGAATTTCCAGTTCGATTCCCGCCACTTCGTGCGCATGTTCATCAGTCTGGAAGAGCGTGCAGTGGCACAGCTCTGTGAATCGAATATGGCCGCTCTGGCTGAGTTCGAGGCCAGTACCCACAACAGCGCCGTAGATGTCGATACACGCCTGCCGTTCGAACTCGAACAACATATTGACGACGCCGCTGTCATTCGCGCCACGGCTCAGAATCCAGCCGCCGCAGTTCAGAACAGCGTTCGACAGATTCTCCAGCACGTCTATCGGATCTTCCATCGAAATCGCGCGCATCTGGATCGACCAGCCTTCCGGCGGGATCATTTGCTTGGAAACCATGGTGGCGGTATGGCTCATACCTCCTTCATCGGCAAGTCCCATGGCGACTTCACTTTTCATCGCGAACCTGCCCTGCAACTTCACAGTCACAATTCAGCACCCAGGCCTCCGGGTCCCAATGTTGTAGCTTGTTGAAAGAGATGATCGTCGGCAGCGGCATTGACATGGTCGAAATCCAACGCATTCGCGCGTCGTGGGAGCGCTATGGCCGCCGCTTCCTCGATCGGATCTACACGCCCGCCGAGCAAGCATACTGCCTGCGCAAGCGCAATGCTGCTGAGAGCCTTGCGGCGCGATTCGCGGCGAAGGAGGCTGCCGCCAAGGCGCTCGGTACAGGCATCAGCCGCGGTGTCACATGGCTTGAAATCGAGGTCGTCCGTGCCCCGGGCAGCCGGCCAGCCATTGTCTTTCACGGCCGCGCAGCTGAACGGGCCGCCCACCTGAGCGTCGCGCATGCCGCCCTCTCGATTACTCATACCGACGACCTGGCCATGGCCAATGTCCTGCTCGAGGACTCACATCCGTAAATTTGATGCAACCGATGCAGGTCCAGCGGAGTCTTAACTACAGTACCTTGTACGCTTTCCGGCCGTACCTCCGGTCAATTCTGCCGGATTCGAGTGCCCTTATCTGCTATCCTCTAGGCGTTGTACCCGTTTGACGCGGGCCAGCCCAGCCAGGGAGAGACCATGCCATCTCAGAAAGAAATTCAATGGTCCCAGTTGCGGGTTGGTGCACTCGTCCTCGCCGGAATCGGCGTGCTCATCGGGCTCATCTTTCTTATGTCGGGCTCCACCGGTGGCCCATTTTCCCGTAAGTTAATCCTCCGCTCTTATTTCGCCAATGCTGCCGGCCTCAAAAATGGTGCCCCGGTAACTCTGGAAGGCGTCACAGTCGGAAATGTCATCAAGATCCGGGTCGTGCCTGATCGCAACCCAACGCCTGTGGAAGTCACCTTGCGGATCGGCATGGAATACCTTTATGACATCCACACCGATTCCACCACCTCAATTGCGCAGGCAGGCGTTCTCGGCGACAGTTACGTCGATATCTCTTCGGTGGGCGCTACGGGACCGGAGCCAAAAGAAGATGCAGAGCTCCGCGCCACAGGTTCGCCCAGTATTCAAGACGTCATACGCACCAGCGAGAGCTCCATTCAGGATGTGAGCACGCTCATGCGTAAAATTGGCACCCTAATTGATACGCTCAATTCGAGCAAGGGCACGATCGGCGCACTCATCAACGACCACGCCTTCTATACCAAGGTCTCGCGCATTGCCGACAACCTTCAGCAGATCACCGGCGCCATCAGTCAAGGCAAGGGTTCAATCGGCAAGTTCGTCAATGACGACTCGCTCTACAACCATGCTGACGCCACCATTCAGCACTTCAATAACTTGGCTGAATCGCTGGACAATGGCAAAGGTTCCATCGGCAAATTGATCAAGGACGACAGCTTCTATAAGAACCTCAATGAATCTGTCGCCAATATCAACCAGTTGACCGCCAGCATCAACCAGGGCAAGGGCGCCATGGGCAAGCTCGCGAAAGATCCCGCCTTCGCCAAAAAGCTTGACGACACCGTCACACGTCTCGACAACATCTTGCGCGGCATTGACGAGGGCCAGGGCACCATTGGACAGTTGATGAAGAATCGTTCTCTCTACGACCACACCGACGAGACAATGAATCAATCGTCGCAGCTCATCAAGGCTATTCGAGAGAATCCCAAGAAGTACTTCGTCATCCGCCTCAAGCTCTTTTAGTTTTGTTGCGGATCAGCCAGAACTTTCGTTCAGGCCCTTGCGTATTTCCTCTCAACGCATGAGGAGGTCCATTTGTCCCTAAGAGCCTCGTTGAGCTTCGCAGCCTGTTCTGCACTTTCTGCCGCAATTGCACTTTCATTAGCGAGTCGCAACACAGGCCCCAGAGTGAAAGCTGCTGTTTCCGACGCCCCTGCCTACACCACCAACGGCGAAATGCTCCCCATCCCGAACTACCGTGAGTGGACATACCTGACCTCCGGCATCGATATGAGTTACTCGCCCAAGGCGAATCAGTCTCCAGACCACTCCATGTTCGACAATGTCTTCGTCAATCCCGCCGCCTATAAGAGCTTCCTTGCTACCGGTGCTTGGCCTGATAAAACAGTCCTGGTCCTTGAGGTGCGCGGCGCGCAAAGCAAAGGATCCATTAATCACCGTGGCCACTTCCAAAGCACCGAACTGATGGGTATGGAAGTCCATGTGAAGGACGAGAAGCGCTTTCCCGGCGGATGGGCCTTTTTCGATTTCGACTCACCGGACAAAAACGGCACGCTCATTCCAAGCGGTGCGCCATGTTACACATGCCACCGCGACCACGGCGCTGTTGACACCACCTTCGTGCAGTTTTATCCCACACTTCTCCCCATTGCGCAGCAGAAGATGACAATCAGCCGGGCTCTTCTCAAGGAAGAACGCGTAGCGCCAACAAAGTGACGCCGGGACACTAGCTCTGTGGAGCCTGCCCATGGTCGCGATACGTGCGCCAGAATTCCAACATTGCCTTCAGCCGCACCACATGAAAGTAATCGCTCGCTACAAAGAAGAAGATAATCGCCGCCATCGTGACCACGTGCAGCGCTTCGGGTCCCAGTTGATCGCTGAATGGTAGCGGCGCGGCGGAGAGAACCATCGTCAAAACGATTAGTGCCAGCTTGACGATCCCCATCACCAGGCCAATCTCCATCAGCTGGTTCGTGAACTTTTTGCCCAGCCTGAAGCCCGCTCCCAGCGCGCCAAGAGCGCCGCGATCTTCCTTGAGCACCAGGATCGGAGCTACGGCTGCAGGCCAGCTGATGATCGCCCACAACGAGAAAATTCCAAGCGAAAAGAAAATCAGCCACTGCGCATAACCAACGAGCTCCGCCTCGGCCGGCTGCTGAATATGCGTGAGCGCAACCCATTGCATCACGTGAAACCAGAACCACAAGGTCCCCGACAACAGCGCCACCCACACGGTCTGCACTGCAATGAGCGGGATCGGCCTGAACTTGGCGCCTGGCTCCATCGCCCTTAGCACCATCGCGCGGCCCACACCGGAGAACACAATCCAAGCCACCACTCCCAGCGGCAGAAGCCAATGGAAAGCTGCGTAGACAATCGGTTCGTATTTGTCCACGATAACGTCGATCTGGCGTACGGCCACCCAGGGATTCTGCCCATCCACTTCATTCCATCCCGCGGCGTCCAGAGGCAGAACGGTGAATACGTGGTTCAACTGTCTTTGAGCGAGTAGTAGGAAGGGAATTCCGACGGCCCAACGCCAAAGAATTTCCATCGCCGAGAGCCAGGGGCGTTTGAACACCCACCCCATCTGATCGACCATCGTTTGCGTGCCACGCACAGGCGGCGTCGTAGCGGTCTCCGTTTTCACCTCACCTCACAACCAGGTTGACCAGTTTCCCGGGAACCACAATCACCTTCACGATCGTTTTACCTTCGATCCGGCTCTGCACCTTGCCCTCGGCCTTGGCAACATTTTGCAGTGTCTCCTGGTCCGCTCCTGCTTCCACACGCACCACCGTCACCAGTTTTCCGTTCACCTGCACCGGCACTTCGATCTCGTCCTCCTTGGCCAGTTCAGGGTCGCTCTTCGGCCACGGCGCGCGCAGTATGGCGCTCTCTTCGCCAAGCTTTTCCCAAAGCTCTGCTGCAATAAACGGCGCGAACGGTGCCAGCAGCAGCACAAGCGTCCGCAGCAGTTCGTGCATCGCGGCAGGAGAGACCTCGCCCGCTGACAACTCGGCATCAGCGCCCTGAAGTTCATTCACCAGCATCATCACTGCCGCAACGCACGTGTTAAAGTGCCAACGCCCCTCAAAATCCTGTGTAATCTTCGCCGTCGTCTGGTGCATTTTGCGCAGCAGCTTTAGCGTTACGCCTTGCGGCGATTCAATTGCCTTTCCGCGCCCCGCCCGTGCTACCTCAGCATGCTTTGCCACAAGCCGCCAAACACGCCCCAGGAACCGGCTCACGCCCGCAACGCCATCTTCCTGCCAGTCCAGATCACGGTCCGGCGGCGCCGCAAACAGCGCATACATGCGCGTCGCATCCGCTCCATAGCGCTCCACCATGTCGTCGGGTGAAACCACGTTTCCCTTCGACTTCGACATCTTCGCGCCGTCTTTGATCACCATACCCTGCGTGAACAGCCGCTCCGCAGGCTCGTTGTTCTTGGTTAGCCCAAGGTCGCGCATCACCCGCGTCCAAAACCGCGAGTAAATCAAATGCAGAATCGCGTGCTCTACGCCGCCAATGTACTGGTCAATCGGAAACCAGTAGTTCGCGCGCTCCGGATCAAACGGCACATTGCCGTTCTTTGCATCAATGTAACGGTAGAAGTACCAGCTCGAGTCGACAAACGTATCCATCGTGTCGGTCTCGCGCTTGGCCGGTCCACCGCACTTCGGGCACAGTACGTTCACAAACTCCGCCACACGTCCCAGTGGTGAGCCGCCCTGCTGCGTAATCTCAATCTGCGGCGGAAGCACAACCGGCAGCTGCTCGTCCGGCACCTGCACCATGCCATCCTTTTCGCAGTGGATCATCGGAATCGGCGTGCCCCAGTAGCGCTGCCGGCTCACACCCCAGTCCTTCAGCCGGAACGTCACCTTCGCCTCACCAAATCCACCGCTCGCGGCAACCTCCTGCAACTTCTTCTGTGCCGCATCGCAACTCAACCCGTCATACGCTCCCGAATTGACCAAAACACCGTCTTCGCTCAAAAACGGCAGCTCCGGCACTTCTCTTCCGCCCGCCTGTGCAATCACGCGCCGAATCTCAATACCGTATTTAACCGCAAACTCAAAGTCGCGCTCGTCGTGTCCAGGCACGCTCATAATCGCGCCCGTTCCGTAATCGGCCAGAATATAGTTGGCAACCCAGATTGGGACCTTTTCGCCGTTGTACGGATTAATCGCGAACTTGCCCGTCGGCACACCGTGCTTCTCAATCGCCCCAATGTCGCCCGTCTCACGCGCCTTCTTCTGTTCGGCAATCATTTCGTCGACCTTCGCCTGCAGGGTCGCGTCGTCTGCCGTCATCGAAGCCACAAGTGTGTGCTCCGGTGCAAGTTGCACGCTCGTTGCGCCAAAAATCGTATCCACACGTGTCGTGAACACGCGAATCTTCTCGCTGGTTCCCTCCAGGGTGAAATCCACCTCGGTTCCTTCGCTGCGGCCAATCCAGTTGCGCTGCATGGTCCGCACTTTTTCCGGCCACCCGTCCAGCTTGTCCAAGCCTTCCAGAAGCTCATCCGCGTATTCGGTGATCCGGAAAAACCACTGCACCAGATCGCGCTGCTCGACAATCGTGTCCTCGTGCCGCCAGCACCGCCCGTCGATCACCTGCTCATTGGCCAGCACCGTGGCGCATTCAGGGCACCAGTTCACCTTGCTCTTCTTGCGGTAGGCCAGTCCCTTCTCATACATCCGCAGAAAGAACCACTGGTTCCAGCGATAGTAGTCCGGCAGGCAGGTGGTCACTTCCGTCGCCCAGTCGTAACCCAGCCCAAGCCGTTGCATCTGCCGTTTCATCGCGGCTATGTTTGCCAAGGTCCAGTCGCGGGGAGGCGTATTGTTCTTGAGCGCAGCATTTTCCGCCGGTAGTCCAAATGCGTCCCACCCCATAGGGTGAAGCACGTTGTAGCCGCGCATCCACATGTGCCGTGCCAGTGCGTCGCCAATCGAGTAGTTACGCACGTGGCCCATATGCAGCTGACCACTCGGGTACGGCAGCATTTCCAGCACATAATATTTCGGTTTTCCGCTCGCAGCCGGTTCGGCCGCGTACAGTGCGGGATCGGCAGACCAGCGCTGCTGCCATTTGGGTTCAATTTCCGCCGGGTCGTATCGAAACTCTTTCTCGTCCGCCATCAATTTCAAGTGTAACCGGTGGGGTGATACTGGTGTTCGGCGGTTGAGACTCGGCCCGGAGGGCAATCTTCCCAGTACCCTACTCCACCCACTCACCCTTACGCATCAGCGGCTCTGCCGTACCGGTCGCCGTAATCCCGTCAATGTCCAGCTCGCCCGAGCCAATCATCCAGTCCACGTGAATCAGGCTGTCATTTGCGCCCTTCGCCGCCAGCTCTTCCTTGTTCATTTTGTCGCCGTCCTTCACGCATGAGCTATAGGCCTGTCCCAACGCAATGTGGCTCGCCGCATTCTCGTCAAATAGCGTATTGAAGAACGTCAATCCGCTCTGCGCAATGGGCGACGAATGCGGCACCAGCGCCACTTCGCCCAGCCGCCGCGCTCCCTCATCGGTATCGATCAGCTTCTCCAGAACTTCCTGCCCCTTGGAAGCGTGCACCTCTACGATGCGACCCTTCTCAAACTTCACTCGAATGTTCTCGATCATCGTGCCGTAAAGCGAGAGCGGCTTGGTTGCCGTCACCACGCCTTCCGCCCGTTCCTTGTGCGGTGTCGAAAACACTTCCTCCGTCGGCATGTTCGGGATGCAATAGTTCCCATTACCTGCCGTCGTGCCGCCGCCCATCCAGACATGGTCGTCGGCCAGGCCCAGCGTGAAATCCGTTCCCGGCCCCTTGTACTTCAGAGCCGCATAGCGCTTTTCATTCATCCGTGTCGCGCGCGCAATCAATATCTTGTCATGCTCGCGCCAAGCGCTCGTCGGGTCGTCGCCGGCAATCCGCGTCGTCTTGAAAATTGCCTCCCACTGCTTCGCCAGCGCCACCTCCGGGGCATCATTCGGAAACATCAGCGCCGACCATGCCGGCGTCGCAGCAGCCACAATCGTCCAGTTAATCTCGTGGCGCGTAATCAGCTCAAGTGCAGGCCGGTAGGCCTTCGACTGTGCCCGATTCGCGCGCCCCACCTTGTCCGGATCCTCGTTCGCCAGCAGCGCCGGGTTGCCGCCCGTAATCGCCAGCCGCGCTGCGCCGCTCTTGTACGCCGCGCCCATGCCTTCGTAAAGCCATGCCGCTGCGCAGTCAAAACTCTCGTCCGGCGCATACTTATAGCGCAATTTCGTTTCCTGTTCGTCGTTGTAGAGCACCGTCACCAGCGACGCGCCCGCTTTATATGCCTGCTCCACGATCTTGCGCGCCAGCGGAAGCGCATCCAGTGACGCTGTCATCACCAGTTCCTGCCCCTTCGCCAGCCCCAGCCCAACATTGATCGCCACTTCCGCCAATTGATTCAGTTTCTGCTCGTGTTCCGTCGTCGCAATCGTCATCTGTTCCGCAGTCGCCATCGCTCTCTCCATTCACTCCGCCTCAAAGATCCAAAGCCCGCACTTACTTCTTCACCAGGCTCTTCATCACGCGCACATTACGCTCCTCGTCGCCGTCCTCGTCCACAGGCGTCTCGGCAATAAACGCGCAATGCGCGAACTTCTTCTCGTTCAGCAGCCGTCGGAACGGCTCCACACCCATTGTTCCCTGCCCGATATGTTCATGTCGGTCCAGCTTCGAACCCCTCTCAGCCTTCGCATCATTGCAATGCCACACGCGCACCGCCTCAAATGTCACCGTCGAGGCAATCTTCTTCAGCGTCTCCTTGTAACCCTCTTCACTCACCAGGTCGTACCCCGCCACGTGCGTGTGGCATGTATCCAGACACACAGCCACAGGCGCCGTCTTGCGCAACCGCTCCACCAGCTCTGCCACTTGCTCAAAACTGCCGCCGAGTGAAAATTCCGCTCCCGCCGTGTTCTCAATCAGAATTGTGAATGGCGTTCCCTGCCACTTCAATCCGTCAATCGCCGTGGTAATCGACTCAGCAGCCAGCCGCAATCCTTCCTCGCGCGTCAGCCCCTTCCACGATCCCGGATGAAGCACCAGATACTCCGCGCCCCACGCCAGCGCGCGCTCAATCTCGCCCCGAAAGGCACCTATGCTCTTTTGCCGCACCTCTTCGTTCTGGCTGCACACATTCACCAGGTAGCTTGTATGGATTACCAGCGGCCCGACATCCAACTTCTTGCGCTCCTCGCGCATCTTCTCGCCATTCGCCGGGTCCACGCTCGGCGCCTTCCACATTCGCGGACTCGACGAGAAAAACTGAAAGGTGTTTGCACCAATTTCACGCGCACGCTCGACCGTCTTCCACGCGCCGCCCGCCGTTCCCAAATGAATTCCGATTCGTTTCGTCATCCTTCTCAAATCCTAACGCCTGCATCTCAAACCAAACAAAAGGTCCACCCGCGCAACCTGCGCCAGGCGGACCAGTCTCATGGCAACTCTACTGCACAGGCTAGCTCAGCAGCTTCATCGCATCCGGATCCCACTTCACAACTTCGCCGCGCTGAATGCTCAAGTTGCTCAGAAGGGCGGCGCCGGCTGCACGATACCCAAACACCGCATCCTCCACCACGGGCTCGCGCGACCGAACTGACGAAATGAAGTTCTTCAGGTGGTCATAGCTGTCACTGTAGCCATCAGGGGCAACGTAACTTTCTACTCCAACAGGAGGCGGCCCCGCCGGATGCTGCAGCGGATACTTCTGGCGATAGTTGTACTCTAACTGCCTCTGCATTGCATCCGTGAACGAACTGATCATCAGTCCTGGCTCCTTCTCACGAGGCACTCTGTTTACTGTCACTGCGCGCGGTCCAATCTCGATCGTCCCTTCCGAACCCGTGAACACCAGCCCTTCGCTCTCTTCGCCGCCGTCCACAAAATTCACACGCACATTCAGGTTGAAGCCTTCCTTGTAGTCGAACAGCCCCAGCACCACGTCGTCGGCATCGCGTCCATCTTTCCAGTAACGGATAGCGCCCGTCGCCATACCGCGCGTTGGCCCATGGGAGCCGGTCACAAAATGCGTCCCGCTGAACAGGTGCACAAACAGATCGCCCGCCACGCCAGAACCGTAGTCCTTCCACTTTCTCCACTGAAAGAACCGCTCTGCGTTCCACGGCCGCTTGGGAGCCGTCCCTTCAAAGCGAAGCCAGTCACATGTCTGTTCGTTCGCATCCAGTGGAATCGTGTAATTCCATGCGCCGATCGACGAGTTGCGGTCCCAGTGCGCCGTGACCATATTCAGCTTGCCAATCGTACCCTGCGCCAGCAATTCCTTCGCCTTCGCGTAAAGAATCGAACTCACGCGCTGGCTTCCAATCTGTAAAATGCGCCCGCTCTTTCTGGCCGCGTCAATCATCTCAGGCCCATCGGAGTACTCATGAATCATGGGCTTTTCGCAATACACATCCTTGCCCATTTCCATTGCTTCAATCGAAACCTGCTTGTGCCAGTGGTCGGGCGTACCAACAATCACCGCATCAATGTCTGAGCGGGTCGTCACTTCGTGAAAATCGCGGGTCGTAAAAATGTCCTCGCCCCACAGTTCCTTCGCGTGGTCCAGCCGGCCCTGGTAGCAGTCGGCCACAGCCACCAGTTTCACGCCCGGTACCTGCAGCGCCACGCGCGTGTCGTATTGTCCCTGCCCACCCGCGCCAATCAAAGCAATCTGCACGTGATCGTTTGCGGATACAGGCCGCGTTGTACCCTGCTGCACACTCAACGCATGAATCTTCGCTCCCGCAACGGCATTTACTGAAGCTGCCCCGGCAACCCTCAAAAAACTTCTGCGATCTAGCATGGATAAATGTTCCTCCCCAAGGGAACTTTTCAAACCGCATACCACCATACACGATTACCACTTGAAGAAGCCTCTACTTGCAAGACGCCGGAACCAGGTCGCTCGACCACCCTCCAATCACATTGGCCGAAACTGTCTGTGGGGCTTGTTGCGTAGAGTTCAACGGTAGAACCCAGGTCTTCTTCATCGTCGCGACAAGAAGATCCTTATCCGAAAACACAATCTCAGCATAAGGAGATCGATGTTCGATATAGCCATTGATTTTACCGCGCACGAGGACGGAAAATTCTGCCGGCACAGACTTCTTCGTGAGAAGATTCAAAATTCGGAACTCTGTCTGCGAATAATCGAATCCCTTCTTTTCCTCAGGAATCACTTCATAGAGGACGCAATGCTTGCCCACCCAGGAAAGCACCGCATCGGGCATAACCCCGCCTTCAGTCTTCAACAACTCAACATGCGTACCGAGCGCATCCGTAAGAACCGCGCCTTCCTCGCAATTGAATATAATCTGCTTCCCATCCGCCGACCAATGCGGATCGCTTTCAGAGCACGGTCCATTGCCATCAATGTTGTCAGTAGCCTTCAACACATGGGCGCGGCCACTACCTAGATCGTAGACAACGAGCGGCCCACTATTTTCCCACGCATCATTCCCATCATCGATACGATTGCCGTGCGCGCCGAAGACAATACTTCGACCATCTGGAGAGAATTCAGGACTGTCATAAACTTCAGTTTCGCCCGGATCGAGATGCTTGAAGGCCAGGTGGCCGTTCGTCAGCTTCTGGCGTTGCCTAGTTTTCAAATCAATGAGAATCAGCGCACCTCCATGCACGGTATCCGCCGAAACAACGACCACCTTCGTGCGATCCGGTGAAAGCGCAAAACCCGAAACCGGTAGTTTCAAATCAATTGTCTGCATAGCGGTGCCTGACGCATCGTATAGGGTCAAAATTGAACCGCGGGCAATCGCAACAACAGGACCGTGAGAAGTCTGAGCAGCACTTTTAACTGCCGAAAGCAACAACACAAGTGGCCCGATACAACCGAGCCATCCACCTAGCATTCTCCAATTCATCATCGGCGGCAATTCCAGAAGTATCGAGATTAAACAATCCCCATTTGAAGTACTCTAATCGTCGTCATCATCCTTATGCGGTGCCTTCTTCTTTGCTGTAATCATCCCGGGCACCGGGGCGTCGCCCTTCGCCGCCTTCCACAGAATCACATTCAACTGCTGCGCGGGCGCGCGGTCCGCGTGGCGAAAATCCATCTGCAAACTCGCCGCCGCCCCCGGCGACTTCTTCGTGTTCGCGGTATAGATCAGACCGTTCTCGCGATTCGACGCATCCGCTTCATAGGGCGCCTGATCGCCGGGCCCCGTAAACAGCGGTGCGATTAGCGGCGCAAATGCATCGTTGTTGTTCATCGGCGGCAATCCCAACAGAGATTCCATCGTTCGAATTACGCTCACCGTCGAATAAAAGTGGCTATCCACAAACGCGTGCCCGTCCTTGCCGTGCGGCGCATACTTGCTGATCACCAGCGCATAACTGCGGTGCGCATCCACATGGTCCGCGCCATCCTGCGCGTCGTCCTCCAGAATGAAGAACGCCGTAGAGTCCCAGAAAGGCGAATGCGAAATCAGATCAACTGCGCGCCCCACTGCAAGATCGTTGTCCGCCACGGATGCGCTTGGTTTCGGTCCACCCGGACGCGTACCCATCGTGTGGTCGTCGCCCAGCCGCAGCATTACAAAATTGGGCATCGTATCCTTGCCGTTCTTCAGGTCGGCGATCCAGTCCTGCAGGTGTCGCTCAAAAATATTCACACGAATCTGGTCTGGAATCCACAGATTGAAGTCCGGTGCCTCTTGAGCAAAATGTCCCACCAGTTCAGGCTTGGTCGCAGTATTCGATGCAATCATGGGAATCGCCCATGGCCACTTGTTCACGCCGCCGCCCCAGGCTGCCGGTAGTTCCTGCCCTGGCTTTATTGCCGGATGCGCGCAGCTCTGGCCCTGCAGCATCGGACCCTGCTGGGGATTCGCCGTTCGCACTTCATCGCAGAACTTCGTCGCAATGTACTCGCCAAAGTGGTAGTAGCTCTTCCCGTGCGACGCCAGATCACCCCACAGATAACCGCTCGCCGGCTCGTTCACATCAGGAATGTCCTGCAGCAGCGGCAAACCCTCGGCCACCACGCCCTCGTAGTCATACGTGCGCTGGCCGCCACGATACGACTGCTGCCACGTCTTCTCCAGATAATCCGTCCCAATCGCGGCATTCGACCATACGTGCCCATCGCCCGAAACTTCACCAGAATCATAGAAGTTGTCCAGCACGCCAAACCGCAATGCGAGCTTGTGCACATTCGGCGTAATCGCAGCACCGTACATCGTCAGCTTCGGATCGCCATTACCCACCGGCTTTCCGTTCTCTTCCAGGTCGCCAAGCACCTGGTCGTAGGTCCGGTTTTCTTTGATGATGTAAATCACATGCTTGATCGGATTGGTTCCACCGGCAAAGTCAATCTTTTCCTGCGCCGACTTCATGCGGTTATCGCTCATCACGGCTTCGGTCCACTGCTTCAGATTGTCGTCAATTGTTCCCGCATCAATCGCCGCCAGAGAACCATGCAACAACGAAGCAATATACGTGTACGGTCGAATGAAATGCTTGCCCTTTGAGCTTGGCGATCCAGGCATCGGTGCGCCATTCGGCCCCGTTCCCTTTCCCTTTGCCGTCGCCACATAAAGCATCGCTCCTGCGGGCCTCTTCAAGAACGTCACGCACATCGGCATCCATTCGGTGGGAATAAATCCCACCGGCTCCACCATGCCTTTGCTTCGCGCTTCCTTCGTCAGTCTCCGCGTATCCATCACGGCCACCGCATCGCTCGCCGCATTCGCCACGTACAACCGGCTGCCATCGGCATTCAGAGCCACTGACACAGGCTCCGCTCCAAAGTAGCTCTGCCCCGGCAAGCGCGTATCGAAGTAGCCCTTCACTTCAAACGCACCACGCGCCACATTCACCGCCGCCACCGCATCGCGATTGGAAAGAGCAACATACAAGGTCTTCCCATCGGTCGTCAGCGCAAATGCACACGGATGCGTCCCCGGAGCCACCTTGCTGGCAGGCTTCAGTAGCGCCAGCTTACGACCGACGGTATTCGACTCCAGATTGAGCTCCACAATCTCCGACGCATTCCACAGCGCCACAAACGCGCGCTTCCCATCCTTCGACAGGGCCAGCGCAATTGGATACGTCGACGGCACCGCGTTGTTCTCCGCCAGATCGAAGCGATGCTCTATCTTTCCCGTTGCCGGATCCAACAGCAGCACGTCGTCGGAAAGATTGTCGGCAACCAGCAACATTTCCTTGCCGTGTACCTTCACATTGGCAATGGCCGCAGGGAACGGAATTCCCTTATTGCCTTCCTTGTCATCCAGCAGATTAGTCGTGCGTCCGGGCGCCAGTTGCTGCAGCGGCAGTTTGATAATCCGTTCAGCGGCAATCTTCCCTGCGTCAAATCCATAGACCACCACGCCGCTGCCTGTGTCACCTTTCTTCTCTCCCAGGGGATCGCTGATGGACCCTATGCTCGCGTAAAGATGCTTTCCGTCGCGGCTGAACGCCAGTCCTGAGTAAAGCGTCTGCTTCGCCTGCACCAGGGTTCGCGAGTCCGGAAAATCCTCGATCTTCCCCGTCTGCGTATCCAACACAGCCAGAGACTGGTCGTAGTCCGACTCGTACGTTCCGTATCCCGCATTGACCGTCACCACATAACGCCCATCCGGCGAAGTCACCATCGACATCGGCAGACTGTTAATGCTTTGCGGCGCACCCGGTACCGGTTCGGTCAGCATTTTGCTCGTAGGAAGGTCCTTGGTCTGCGCCGGGACTTGAATGGCCGTCAGGACCGCGAGAGAAGTGGCAATCAGGTAAAAGGCTCGCGTCTGCATGCATGAACAATAGCAAAATCACCTTCCTCCCCGCGTCACAGTTTGATAACAATCTTTCGGAAAACACATCTCCGCTTTGGCTGCGATAATGAATGCCATGCGCACCGTCCTCACCGCCAAACGCCTCTGGGATAACGGCCGAGTTGTTTCCAATCCCATTGTTATCGTTGAAGACGGCCGCATCCATTCCATCGCAGCGCGTGACTCCGCTTCGCTCCCCGGTAACGCGCAGTATATCGACCTACCCAGCGCTACGGTGGCGCCTGCATTCTTTGACGTGCATATTCACGGCGCAGCCGGGCATGACCTCATGGAAGCCACGCCCGAAGCGCTCAACACGGTCAGCAGCTTTCTCGCCACCCGCGGTACCGGCAACTATCTTGCCACCACCGTCACCGCATCGCTGGACGCAACGTTACGCGCCGTGGAAGGCATCGCCATGCACATCGCCGCCCCGCCTGTTCCGGGCCAGGCAAAGCCCATCGGCATTCATCTTGAAGGACCTTTCCTTTCCCATGCCAAACGTGGCGTACAGCCTGCCGAGCATCTGCGCACACCCGACATCCGCGTCTTCAATCAGCTTTACGATGCCGCCCAGGGCCATGTCTGCCTGATGACTCTCGCACCCGAGTTGCCCGGCGCCGCCGAGCTCGCCGCGCACGCCACCGCACGCGGAGTTCGAATCTCTGTCGGCCACTCCAACGCCACCGCCACGGAAACCAGCTCCGCCATCGCCGCAGGAGCCGTAAGCGCCACGCACACCTTTAACGCGATGCGTCCGCTCGATCATCGCGAGCCCGGCATCCTCGGCACGGTTCTCACAAACAAGTCTCTCTTCGCCGAACTCATCTGCGACGGCATTCATACTGCGCCAGACATCGTGAAACTCTGGTGGAGCGCGAAGGGACCCACTCGCGGCATTCTCGTCACCGACGCCATGAGCGCCACCGGAATGCCCGACGGCCGATATCAACTGGGCGAATTCACCGTTGACGTCGCCAACGGCCGCGCCATGGCAAACGGCGTCCTCGCCGGCAGCGTTCTCACTCTCAACCGCGCACTCACCAACTTCATTTCATTTACCGGTGCAAATCTGGACGACGGCCTGCCACTGCTTACGATAAACCCGGCCGCAATGACTGGCCTCACGGCGCAGGCCGGATCACTCACTCCCGGTGGACCCGCCAATTTTGTCGCTGTAGATGATGCCGGTGCGCTGCTTGCCTCCTTCATCCATGGCAAGCTCACCCATATGCGGAACTAGGCTTTCTCCGCCAGCCTCTTCGCGCGCCACACCGCGCCTTCAATGCCCGCCACTTCCGTCTCGCGCACTGGCATATCCGGCGCCGCCGCGTGCAGTCCGGCAAAAAACGGATCGCGCACCAGTCGCGCCTTGCCAATCACACTGCCAATCCATGCCACCGGCACTTCCTCAGTCATATCGTGCTTGCGGCGCAGCTTTTCTCGCACCAGCAAAACACTTGCCACCAGGTCATCCGCCGCCTGACGCAACACTGACTCCGCAACTTTGTCACCCGATTCGGCCAGCTCGCTGATGGCAGGCGCAAGCGCCGCAAAATCCGGCCCCGGCGAGCTGTCACCCAGGTTCACCAGCGCCTCAATCGACGGCGTACCCCAAATTGCACCTACCACATCCAGAATCTTCGTCGGCTCCTCACGGTCGTAGGCCTTCAATGCCCTTCGCACCGCGTGAAGACCAATCCAATAGCCCGAGCCCTCATCGCCCAGCCGTGAACTCCAGCCGCCTGCGCATTCCCGTTTTCCGTCGCGCGCACGCCCAATGCAGTTCGACCCGGTTCCCGCGATCTGCAAAATGCCCGGTCCACCCTTAAAGGCGGCGTCCAGCGCAATCACTTCATCGCCAACCACCTCCGCGCGCGCCGCTCCAAACTCGTGCAGTACATCGCCAATCCATTCCGAGACACCCGGCATCGCAGCGCTCGCCACACCAGCCGAGGCGGCCGCAACGCTCTTCACACCCGCTTGAGTGAAAACCTCTTTCAAAATCCAGCGAAGATTCGCCTCTGCTTTTCCGGCTCCCACACGCAAACGCTTGATCGACCCGTTCTCAGCGAATGCGAGAACGTTTTCTCCATCGACCAAAGAAGCGCGCGTCCGTGTGCCTCCGCCGTCTATCCCGAGAACAACGCTCATTGGCAACTCAATCCTCTTTCCCTTGGTCGCCGCCATTGTCGCGCAGCGTTCCCGCCAACACGTTCAGGCTTCCGTCATTCTTCGGTGCTCGCAAGCCCAGCAGGTGCGCCATCCAGGGATAAAGATTCACATTCTCAAACGGAGCCACCTTAACACCATTCCTGATGTCTGGCCCTGCGGCAAAAAAACTCGCCTTCATCTCTGGCATCGTGTGCGGATCATATCCGTGCATACCCGCGATCGGCTTCCGGTCCGGCTTTCCTGGTGCAGGTCCATGCGCACGAATCATGTATGGCCCCGTTGGAATCACCACCGGGTCACCTTCGCGCACATTTTCATTGAAGTGCAAATTTGCAGGCACCATCTTACGCCGGTAGACAACAAAGTCAGAAGAAGCCTTCTTCAATAGGTTGTAGACGCGTTGGCGGTCCTTTTCGCTCTCGCTGTAAAGTAGACCACCGTCCGTCTCAAAACCCTTCAGATTGGCGAACTTGTCCAGCGTGATCCAGTCGCCTTCCACCTTGGCCATGCCGTGATCGCTCACCACCACCAGGTCAATCGGCAACCCCGTCGCGTCGAGTTCACTCTTCAACTGGCCTACCAGCGCATCCACCGTGTGAATTGCTTCATGCGTTTCCGGCGCATCAGGCCCGTAGAGATGTCCCGCATGATCTACGTTCGAGTAGTAGAGCGTAATAAAGTGGGGTCGTTCCTCTGCCGGCAGCTTCAGCCATGCAATCACCTGGTGGATGCGCTCTGTGTCGTCCACCTTGTCATTAAAGCGGGCGTAATAGGTCGGCCGCTCTCCGGCAATCTCCGCCTCGCTCCCAGGCCAGAATAGGCATGCCGCACGCATGCCCTGGCTTTCGGCCAGGCTCCACAAGGGCACACCGCTGTACCACGTTCCATCCGTTACGGCCTTTGCGGAGCGAATCTCATAGTGCTCCTTCCGCTCCGGATCGTAAAAGTCATTCGTCACGATGCCATGATGTTCCGGGTACAACCCGGTCACAATCGCCAGATGATTGGGAAACGTTAGCGATGGAAAACTCGGCAGCATTCCCTCAGGAGCCCACACACCCTCACTACCCAACTCCAGCAGGTGCTCTGCCTTGTCACGTTTCGCATAATCCCAGCGAAACCCATCCAGAGAGACCAGCACTAAATAATGTGCAGCCTGTGCCGTAGCCGTGTTGGGCCCGTGTGCGGTGTGAACAATTTCAAGAGCGGCCCCGTTTTGGGCGCACAACCCAGCGGGCGTCAGAACTGCCAGCAACAGAACTGCCAGCAAATTGAGCACCCTTTCGCACCTCTTTAGCCGCTTCATCAGCTTTTCTCCCACCCTAGCTTACAGTACGGTTTGCCCACACGACAGGTACCGCCAGCGAACATGGTCGCAAGCGCAGAACGATCGCCAACCCATGCCGAGACATCACTCCATCCGCACCAGCAAATTGGAATCAAATTTTCCTTCAATGACTTAGACGAAATCCTCCTTTGGCCCGCCGACATCTTCGGTCTTCGCAAACACGATCACTAGGACGCCCCCGGCCAGTCTTGCGCAAATCTATCTGGATGACGCAGATCTCATGAAGAAAATCGCGCTGCGCGTTTCAGGAAGCACGTGGCGTCAAAACTGCAATGCGCAACCGCACACCAATTCTGCTGAAAATATAGGGTTGCACTAAGATCTGTCGCATACCGGGGAGAACGCACCGCGGAGGACTCGAATCCTACGATCCGCTTGGAAGCTGCAGTAGACAGCCCTCAACTCGATGGCAACGAGTGGCCCTCATCATGCCGCGCGCAAAGTGCACCACTTGAGAGCCGGGGTGCGACAATCGCGCATCCGCCGGAATCCGAGATCGGAGATTGTCTTTCTGCGGCCCAACGCTCGTCAGTCGAGCCGCAGAGATAATTACTTCTGCGGAGCAGGAGCAGGAGCCGACTCCGCCGGGGCCGCCTCGGCCGGGGCCGCCGGCGCAGCTGGTGTCGTCGCCGGATTATCCTTGGCCAGTTGCCGCACATACGCCACCAGGGCGTGCACTTCATCGTCCTTTGCGCGCGCTTCGGCTTCGGGCGGCATCTTATCTTTGCCCTTCCGGATCAGGTCGAAAATCTGCTGATCCGTCATACTCGCCACAGCCTTCGGGTCACCATATGCCGGTATATCCAGCTTCATCTCTTTTGCGATATCGGTATTGCCCATGCCCTTTTCGCCATGGCACAGGGCGCAATCCATCTCATACAACTTCTTCCCTTTTTCCAACGTATCGGCATTCGCTTCGCCTGACGCCTTCGCCGACTCTTCAGATGCCGCCTTGGCCGCGCTCTTCTGCGTGTGCTTGGCGGTCTGGCCGGCATTCGTTTGCAATGCTACCGGCGCCATTCCAAATGCCGTCGCGGCAGCAATCAACAGCACAGACTTCCACATAGCGTTCTCCTTAAATCGAGCAGGTGTCGGGGAATGGCATCTGCCGCTTAATTTTCCATTCGGCCCGCATTATAGGCCCAAATTTCGACCTTGTGCAGTATTCTGCGCCGCAGTCTGCTGGTCAGTACCAGCGCTATCATCGCTCTGCAGTTGTGTATTCCATGTGATATACGTTCCACATGTTTTTGCGCGTCGCTGCACTCGCTGCCTTTCTTTCTTCATTTGCCATTCCCTTTTTGCCCTCGGGCGACCATAAGCTCGCTCCTACCCCGCCCATGGGCTGGAATAGCTGGGATTCATACGGCCTAACCATCGACGAAGCCGACTACCGCGCCAACACAAAAGTCCTCGCTTCAATGCACAAATACGGCTGGGAGTATGCCGTTATCGACGAGGGCTGGTACATGCAGGACCCCTTCGCCGCCACACTTCCAGACCGCAAATATGTCTGGAATCCCAACGGCATCCTGATCCCAGCCGTCGACCGCTTTCCCTCGTCAGCCAACGGCGCCGGCTTCAAACCCCTGGCCGACTGGGTCCATGACCAGGGCCTCAAATTCGGCATTCATATTCTTCGCGGCATCCCCCGCGCAGGTCGTCAAGGACAACCTGCCCATCGCCGGCACCAGCTTCCACGCTGCCGATGCCGCCGACCTCGACGCCACCTGCCCTTGGGACGAAGGCAACTACGGCATCAAGGACAATACCGCTGGCCAGGCCTATTACGACTCCATGATGAAGCTCTATGCCTCCTGGGGGCTCGACTTCATCAAGGTCGACTGCATCAGCGACCACCCCTACCGCCCCACGGAAATCCGCCAGATCGCCGAAGCCATCAAGAAATCTGGACGCCCTATCGTACTCAGCCTCTCGCCCGGTCCCACGCAGGTCGAGCACGTCGCTGAAGTCGCCAAATATGCCCAGATGTGGCGCATCACCGATGACCACTGGGACGGATGGAAGTTCTCTCACTCCGGCGCAAGCGAGTTCCCCGTCGGCCTCTCCGACGAGTTCGACCGCATCGCGAAATGGGCGCCCTATGTGAAACCGGGCGCATGGCCTGATCCCGATATGCTGCCCGAAGGCTACCTGGGTCCGCATCCCGGCTGGGGCGACCCGCGCCAGTCCCGCTATTCCCACGAAGAGCAGCGCTCCGAATTCACTCTCTGGGCCATCTCGCGTTCGCCGCTCATCATCGGCGCCAACCTCACCAAACTCGACGATTTCACCCGCTCTTTGATGACCAACGAGGAAGTCCTGGACCTCAACCAGAACGCCATCGAAAGCGGCCCTGGCATCCTTCCCATGCGCAACGGCAAGACAGACACTTTCCCTGAGCGCTTCTGGTACGCGCACACCGGCGGGGTCCACGGCAAGTACTACCTGGCCGTCTTCAACATCGAAGACCACCCAACCTCATCCACGCTGCCCTGGCAGATTTTTCATTTGAGTGACAAGCCGCACGCGGTTTACGACGTCTGGAACCAGAAGCACCGGCTCAAAGCACGCGCCCTTAAGGTCGACCTGCCCCCGCACGGCTGCGCCCTCTTCCGCGTGGAGTAGCGAGAACTCTTACACACCATCGATGTATCATCCGCCACAGCAAAACGCCGCTGCCTGTGAGAAACTGTCTTTTCGCTGCCCTTGCAAGCGGACCATTGAAAGGGCCGAATTTACCGCGATGCCCATCCTCCGCTCCGCCTTCATCGCCCTTTCGCGCAACCGCGTCATACGCCGCTTCAGCGAGCACTCACGCGCCGGCACCAAACTCAGTTCGCGCTTCGTCGCCGGCCTCACCATTGACGACGCGCTGCGCACCACCGAAGCCGTCAACCGCCAGGGCATCCATGTCACTCTCGACTCGCTCGGCGAGTCCGTCACCGCACCCGATCAGGCGCATAAGGCCGCGGACATCTACCACCGCCTCCTCGACGAAATCGCCACTCGCAAGCTCGACTCAAACATCAGTGTCAAACTCACTCAGATGGGGCTCGAACTCGACCCTAACCTCGCCGAGTCCATCGCAGAAAAACTCGCGGAACACGCCGCCGCCACAGGCAACTTCCTCCGCATTGACATGGAGGACTCTTCGCTCACCCAGGTTACGCTCGACATCGTTCGTCGCCTGCACGCGCGACCCCACCTGCGCGGGCACATCGGAATTGTCATCCAGTCTTATCTCTACCGCTCCCAGGCCGACATCGAGCAGCTCAACGCAGACGGAATCCGCGTCCGCCTCTGCAAGGGCGCCTACAAGGAGCCCGAGTCCGTCGCCTATCCCAAAAAATCTGACGTCGATGCCAGCTACATCCGCCTGAGTGGCATGTTGCTCTCCAGCCCCATCTATCACGGCCTCGCTACCCACGACGAAGCCATGATCGAGGCGGCAAAATCCTACGCCCGCCAGCACAACATTGCGCCGGACCATTTCGAGTTTCAGATGTTGTACGGCGTGCGCCGCGACTTGCAGCGCAAATTGGTCGCCGAGGGCTATAACGTGCGCGTCTACGTTCCCTTCGGCACCGAGTGGTATCCCTACTTCATGCGCCGCCTGGCCGAGAGACCCGCCAACGCTCTATTTATCCTCAAGAATCTACTGCGCTAAAGTAAGTCCTCGCCGGCAATATGTCGAATGAACCACCGTCGAGTTACGATTGTCTTCACAAAACGCCACCCCGAATATCACTCCAAAGGCTATATCTGCGGAAGACATGCCCAGGTGTTTGAGCAGGGTCATGTCTCCAATACGGACTGCTCAGCGGCGAGCGTCGCCCGAGTACATCTCGGAACCAACTTCTTCTATCCGCTCGCGAGTGCGATGCCCGCGCAATCCACGCACACGGAAGAACTGTGTTTCCCGGCAAACAGGACACTCCCACGGGTAATAGCCGAGAACCGCGTACACATTCTTCTGCCAAAATCCTTCGCGTGGCAGTCGACGCATACGGCTTCCGCCACATTGTTTGCAGTGGACTCCATTCCCATCTGTCACTTGATACGCCATTAAAAACTTCCTTTGGGAAGTCATTCATCAATAACTTGAGCCCGAAAATGCGGTTCTGCTTTTTGCAATCAACTGCCGCACGCGCTCAGTTGAACGCAGCCATAAACCATCCGTATCAATGAATCCTAAAAAGTGTAAATAAATCTGCGTTCAATGTGGGATTTTAATGCGCATTCGAACAACTTTCGCAACGAGGCACCATCTTCCACTTGAAGCCCTTTGTTCGATGCGCGCGTCGACTCCGCGCCAACGCCTTGATATCTATACTTCCAGCCGGTTTAATCCCTCTTCGGCCAGACTTGCCACCGCCCGCGCCAAAGTCCGCGATCCATTCAACGACTCCGGTCTCTCCAGTCGCAATCCCAATCCCTTCGCATGTTCCTTGAAGGCAATATCCACGTCGTACAAAATCTCCACGTGATCGCACAGAAACCCGATCGGTTGCAGCACCACAGTTTTCACGCCTTCGGCCGCAATCTTATCCAGGGTCTCCTCCACTGTCGGCCCAATCCAAGGCCCGCCGCTCGCTCCCTGGCTCTGGAATGCGAACCACCACTTTGGAATCTCAGGCACGCGCCCAGCCACCAGTGTCGCCGTCGCCTTTGCATCTTCGGCATATGGGTCTGGTCCCTGCCCCGCGGGCCAGTGCCGTGGCTGATCCGGGTTCGCCGCCGGTGTCTGAACCGTACGGCAGGGCACCGAGTGCGCTGTGAACAAAACCGGTGGTACCTCTCCGGTCTCCGCTTTCAACGTCGCCAGTTTCGCCCGCAGTCGCTCTGCAAACGCCTCGGCCAGCAGCGGATTCCGTGCCCAGCCTTCCGTAAAATCAATCTTCAGCGGACCCGCTTCAGCCTCCACCGCGCGCTTGTACAGCCCCACACTAGTGCGCGAGTTCTGCGGAGCCAGGCAAATCACCGCTGCTTCTTCCACGCCATCGGCCCGCATCTGCTTTACCACGTCAGGAATGTAGGGCCGCCAGTTCCGCATGCCCACATAGACCTTTACAGGTTTACCCGCCGCGGCAAGCTCCCCCTCCACCAGTCGCGCATGCTCCATCGTCAGCTCGGTCAGAGGACTCCGCCCGATCAGCCCATACCGGTGCTGAATTTCCTCAATCACGTGCTGCGGCATCGGCCGCCCGCTCACCACATTGCGCAGATATTCAGGAATCTGCTCCACAGTCTCCGGCGTACCATGCGCCAGCAGCAACACCGCCCGCTTACTCACCTGCATCCTCCAGCCGGAACTCCCGCACCATCTTCGCCACCGCCTGCACGTGCTCCACAGGCGTCCCCGGTACAATTCCGTGCCCAAGGTTAAAGATATGTCCTGGTTTGCCCTTTGCTGCGCGCAGAATCTCCTTCACCCGCTGCTCCAGAATCTCCATCGGAGCAAACAGCGTAATTGGGTCAAGGTTGCCCTGCACTGCGTGATGCTCACCCACCGCACGCCAGCCTTCATCCAACGGCTGTCGCCAGTCCAGCCCAATCACATCCGCGCCAGTCTCGGCCATTTGCGTCAGCAATCCCGCTGTCTCCACGCCGAAATAAATCACCGGCACGCCCATCTCCTGCACCGCGCGCACCAGCCGCTTTGACGCTTCAAATGCGTAGTCACGATAATCCGCCAGGCTCAGCGCGCCCACCCACGAGTCGAAGATCTGGATCACGTCTGCCCCGGCCTGCACCTGCATCCTGCAGTACTCGGTCAGCACTGTCACAATCTTGTCCAGCAACCCATTCCACGCAATAGCGTCGGAGTACATCATCTTTTTGGTGTGGATATAATTCCGCGAGCCGCCTCCCTCAATCATGTAGCTGGCCAGCGTAAAAGGCGCGCCGCAAAACCCAATAATGCCCAATCGGTCGCGGAAGTGTGCCGCCACCTTCTCGATCGCCCGCGCCACATACGCCAGATCCGCCGCCCGATCCGTGCGCAGAGCCAACACGTCTTCGGCCGTACGCACCGGTCTGTGCACCACCGGCCCCTCACCCGCCTGGAACTCAAAGTCCAGACCCATCGGCTCCAGCGGCAGCAGCAGATCCGCAAAGATAATCGCCGCGTCCACGCCAAGCTTTTCCGCCGCGGTAATCGTCACCTCGGCGGCAATCTCCGGCTGTTTGCAGATCTCTACCAGCGTGTGGTGCTTGCGCACCTCGCGGTACTCCTGCATGTATCGCCCCGCCTGCCTCAAAAACCAAACAGGCGTGCGGTCCACAGGCTTGCGCAAGCAAGCCCGCACAAAACGCGTTCCACTCAGCACCGAGTCCTCGGCGCTGTCCGTCACAATCGAACTCATATAAGTTGATTTTACCGGGTGCCGCCGCAATCTCCGTTGGCAGCGCTTCCTGTTTTCACCTGCTGGAACTTCCGGTGCTGAATGTGCGGCTCACCCAGGCACGCGCTCCGCGTCCCGCGTACATGCCACGCCCAGCCCGGTCGACTCACTGCCGGCGCGGTTGCCATCTTGTCTCATTCCCTGGAGAAGATTGGAATGCGCCCATCCTCTGACACAAACCTGAGCGCGTCAATTTATTCTTGCGTAGAGCTTCCAACTCAAAACGGTCACTTTCTCGCTTATGCTTTGCAATCAACACTTTTGTAAGCCTTCAGGTCGTGCACCCGGCTTCGGCTGAGTCTCATGTGCAATTCGACTTGAAGATCTGTATCGTAAGGAGAAGAGTTCCTCCAGCACCACGCGAGACAATACTGCACTCAGCGGACCGGATTGAATGCATCAACGCACATTCTTTCCGGCAATGCAGCAGCACAACACTTTCCCAAGCGCGCCCACAAGCAGGAGCAGCCACGCACGAATGACGCTTCGGCCACAATGGATACGAACGCAGGCTCCCTCCCGTTGGAAGTTGCCGGATACAGGCCTCTGTGCCCATGCGCTTCTCAGTCTGTTTCTGATTCTGCCCATGCTGTCTCCATTCCTTGTCTTCTCTTCTGAAACAGGAATGCAGACGGCGTGCTGCTGCAAGAGTGATAGTGAATGCCATTGCCCGTATTGCAAACGCCATAATCACGCGAAATCTCAATCCAGCCAGCCGGCATTCGCAGCGCCTGGATCAAAATGCCCGTGCTGCCCGGCTCAGTTGCCCAGCCAACTTTCCATCCAATTTACGCCGGCATCAGTCAATCCCGTCGCAGTCGATTTGAGGGCGCATCCATCCGGATTGCCGCAAACCGAAGCCCGCCAGCGTCTCACCAATATTCGCGTTCGGCAGAAACGCGGCCCTCCCTCTCTCCTCATCGCCAGTTAGGCATGCACCTCGAACAACTTGGGCCGGCAGGCTCCTGCGGCGGTGCGTTCATTCCCTTGTTTTAACAATCGAGGAGAGTCATCGATGCATCTTCATCGCGGGGCGGCGATCACCGCTCTTTGTTCCGCACTCATTTTTTCCATTCCCTGTGTTGTATCGGCGCAATCCGGTAGCGCGCAAATTCACGGCAATCTTTCAGATCGCACGGGCGCCGTGCTCACAGGCGCAACCGTCACTGTGCGCAATGTTGACACCGGTCGTAGTTCGAGCGTCACAACCGACTCGCTCGGCCAATACAATTTCAACGGCCTGCAGCCCGGCCGTTACACCCTGCACGTCAACCAGAGCGGATTTTCACAGTTGGTCACCACGGTCCATCTGAAGGCCAATCAGGATCTCGATGAGCCTCTTGTGCTCGGCCTCGCCTCCGTCGTCCAGCAGGTAACCGTCTCCAGCGGGCCTTCAGATGACGGCCTCACTTCCAGGACCATCCGCGAAGGCGGTGCTCGCGACCTTGGCGAAGCGACGTCAAACCTTGCTGGCGTCGACATGGTTCGTAAAGCCGCCGTCGCCAACGACATTGCGATACGCGGCATGTTTCACAACAACATTGCCATCAGCTTCGACGGCGAACGCATGTACGGAGCCTGCACTAGCCAGATGGACCCCGCCGCCTATCACGTCGATCTTTCTGAAGTCGATCACGTCGACGTAGTCAAAGGTCCTTTCGATGTCACCACCCAGGGGGCACTTGGCGGCTTTGTCAAAGTCATCACGAAAACGCCTGATGCCAGCGGATTCCTGCTCCGCACCAATGTCTCCACCGGATCCTACGGCTATTACAACCCATCCGGCGGGCTGCAAATCGGCGGAGACAAGCTGCACTCGCTCTTCGGATACTCCTACCGCACATCCGAGTTCTACCGTGACGGCGACGGAAACAAGGTCAGCACACTCGGTTCATATCGGAATGGCGACGAAAATCTGCAGGCCTTTCGCACGCAGAGCATCTGGACCAAACTCGCATTTCAGCCCACCGCAAACCAGCGCGGCGAAATCGCCTACACCCGCCAGCAGAGCGGAGAACTGCTCTATCCCTACATGATGATGGACGGCATCTTTGAC
The DNA here is from genome assembly GCA_963814335.1 of uncultured Acidobacteriaceae bacterium. GTDB lineage: Bacteria > Acidobacteriota > Terriglobia > Terriglobales > Acidobacteriaceae > Telmatobacter. The sequence goes on from CAWFCO010000006.1 coordinate 1,593,175, forward strand.
AACGGCGACCGCTTCGATTTCCGTTATGACATCCTCAAGCCGCACGGCTTCGTCAACGCCTTTCACGGCCAGGCCTATGTCGACAAGGTGAACCACCTCATGGACAACCGCCTCCGCGCGAGCGCGGGCTCACTTCCAACTTCCATGAGTGCGCAGGTTGTCTCCTTCACTAACGGCGCGCGTCTCGACCTCAATCTCGCAGGAGGCTTTACCACTGGATTTGAGTTCCACCGCCGCTATTGGAACTCCGCCGGTGACATGATCATGACCATGATGGGCATGCCCATGCAGACCAGCACTCACTCATTGCCCGGTGTCAAAGCTTTCCTCAACGGCGCATACCTCACGTATCGGCGAGCTCTGGGCCAGCGTGTACTCATCTCCGCGGGTGGCCGTTTCGATCACGTCTCCACAGACGCCTCGCAAGCCAACCCAGCCCTGTATCAGGCCTTCCACGGCACTTCAGCCACCACGTCCTCTGACTCAGGTATCTCCGGCAATGCCAGAGTTTCCTGGCAGGCAAACAATCTGCTCGAACTCTTTGCGGGCGTCGGCAGCAATATCCGCTTCCCCGATCCGCAAGAGCTCTTCTTTGCCAGCGACTCCATGATGATGGGCTCCATGGGCAAGGGCTCCGGATGGGTCGGCAACCCGCTCCTCACCCATCCGCGCAACACCGAATACGACCTCGGCTTCACCACCAAAAATCAGCGCTTCATGCTGAGTCCGCTTGTTTACTTCAGCAAGCTCGACAATGACATCACGCTCTACGGCGCCAATCGCATACAATCCGTCACCGGAGTCAATGCGATGACGGCGCAAAGTTACCAAAATGTGCAGGCCCACCAATGGGGAGGCGAACTCACCGGCAGCGCTCCTCTCGCCGCCGGTTTCTCCACGCGTGGCACGCTCAGTTACACGCGCGGCAACAAAATTCCCCAGCCAGCTAACAACATCCTCAGCCCTAACCTGTTCCAGGTGCCGCCCATCCGCGCGCAGATCGCACTGCGTTATGAGCGCCGCACTCTCTACGGCGAGGCAGATAGCGTCGTCACCGGCCGCCAGAACCGCGTGGATACCGACGAAAACGAGCAACCCACCGCGGGCTTCTCCATCTTCAACGTCAAACTTGGCTATGCCGTCAACCGCTTCCACCTGACCGGAGGTGTCAACAACTTGCTCGCGCGCGAATACACCACTTACCTCTCCTACGCGCGCAACCCATATTCCAACGGCATCCGCCTGCCCGAACCGGGAAGAAACTTCTTTGTGAACCTCTCGTACACCTTCGGCAAGTTCGAAGAGTAACCAAACACAATACGGTGGAGCGCGGTCATAGAAAAACCGCCTCCACCGTGCGCGATGAACGCGAACTCAAGCGTTCTCACTCCTACACGCCACGCTTCCACACCGCAAAGTACGGCTGGTTCGACAGTGTCTTGTCGAATCCCGGATACATCCACGCACGCCCCCCGCGCTCCAGCTCAAAGTAGTACTCAAGCGCGTACTCACTCCGCGTATACTCGGCGGGAATCGACGCGCCAAACTCTGCGCCATTCTTCACCGCATCCACAGCGCGCCACCGCTCAGCCTGGTTCACGTGGCGGTAGCACAACTTCACCGCATCAACCGAATCACCCTCCACCGCGAGTGCAAATGCCAGCGCCTTCCCCGGTACAAATCTTCCTGGCGCTTCGTGCACCGCGTGCTCACCAACTCCGGCTGCTGGCGCCGCCATTGCTGCAGTCGCTTCAGATCCGGCGCTGTGAGGCAACACAATCGCCAGTTGCATCGCAACCTTCGACTTCATCGCCGCCACATCCTTATCAATCCCCGCAATCCTGTCCAGCCAATGGCCGCGCCGCTTCGGTATGCGCCCATACCCCACGTCTGCGCGATACACGCCTTGCGCACGTTCGGCCATCGCCGCCCATGCCGCGCGCCCCTTCGTGTAGTGCGCAATTGCGGCCTTGCTCACCTCGTGATCTCCCGAGTGCTCAAACAGCTCAAACAACACCGCGCTCCGCAGCTTGTGCGCAAAAAACTCGCCCAGCCCAATCTGTATCAACACATCTTCTTCCACTCGCCGGAATGCACTCCCCTTCGCCGAACGCACCTTCTTCCGCGCCTCTTCCAACGCGGCACGCGAATCAGCCACACACAACTCGACCCAGCGCGCAACGTCCACCGGCGAATACTTCGCCAGCGACTTCTTCCCCATCAGCGCGTCCACATACTCCACTACCGTTGCAAACATCTGCGGGTCCAGCGGACTCACCGTCCCAAACACTTTCGGCGTCGGCGTGTCTCCATACGGAGAAGGCTCGCTCCCCTTCACAATCGGCATGTTCTCCGGCATCTCATACCAGAGGTCGTGGTTGCTCGCCGAAGGCAGATGCGCCGATGTCATCAGCGCCAGAATCTTGCTCGCCTTCCCCAGTGCCGTCTCCGTGGCATCCGCACCCGCGCCGAAATCCGCGCGCATCGCGCGTCGCCAAACTTCCGCGTCCGCATCCGGGTTGTAGAGCTTCCGCCCCCATACGCGGTAGTAGAGGTCGTATTTCTGCCAGTCGTAGCGCGGATTCAAGGTCACATCCGCATATGCACACCTTCCGCCCGGCGCGCCCGATCCCTCGCGCCCCTTGAACGTCAGCGGCTCCATCAAATCAATTCCGCCCGCACCGCAAAAGTGCGCCGTCCGCGCGTAGCCCGCAATCGTCTCAGGGTCCACGCACAGCAAATGCCGCTGTGTTCCCGGCCACAGCCGGAACCACAATTGAAACTTAGCATCCGCGCGCAGAAAATCCGCATACCCATACCGCGTAAACTTGCGCGACCCGCTACTCAGGCTGAACAGCTTCGCATCGTTCGTCGAAAGATTCCCATCCGGAATCTCCAGCGCCCGAATGTCGGCCTGGTTGTACCCAAGGCTCTGATGCTCGGCCGAATACTTCGCGCCCAGTTTCACTGGCATCCCCGTCGCCGCCGCAATGTCAATAATCTTCTGGTCCACGCCCTTCGCGTGCATGTCGATCTCGATCGTTCGCCCTGCGCCCTTAATCGCCTCGAACACCGTCTGCCAGAATCCGTAGCTCCCTTCTGGAATCCCGCTCTCTCCGTGCACCCGCATGGTCAAGCCTTGAATCTCAGGGCACTCCTTCAGGATCATCGCCAGCGCATCGCGGCAATACGTCGCATGCGTCTCCGGCGTCAGTCCTTCAATCCGGTGATACGCATCCGGGCTGTCCGTCCACGCGTATGCGTGTGTCCAGATCGCCAGTTGAAACTGCAGTCCCCTCGCGCCCGTCTCCCGCGCAATGTACTTCAACGCCGACAAATTCTTCGCACGCTCTTCCCGGCTCACCGGCACCGGCGTTTCCAGCCGCTTACCCTCCGGGGTTGCAAGTTGCATCACACGCACTCGCTCATATCCCGGTACCTCCACCAGGTACGGATACACAAAGTGGAAATAGTCCCCCGTCACGCCGCGCGGAAAGTCATACTCCAGCCCGAACGCCATCGAGAAGCGATTGAACCGGCTCGCCACCAGCCGGTCCAGATATCCCGTCCAGAATTCCCTGTCATAAAACCACGGCTTATCTTCCAGCTCGCAGCAGAAGTAGCGGCTCACGCACCTCTTCTCGTTAGCCGGCGTCTCCTCTACCGCCTTCATCAACGATATTGCCGCAACCGGATCCTCCCCGAACTCCACCCGCTCCGCCAGTTCCAGCAACGCATACACATAACCGCGCTCATCCGCTCCACTCACCAGAACCGCCGGCGTCGCGCCAAGCCTTCCCGGCGTCATCCGCAAACTCTCGGCATCCCGCGGCACCGTACCCTTCTCAAAACCTCGCGCCAGGCGTGACCGCGACCCCGCCACCACAACACACAATGACGCGCCCTTTGCCGCATGCAACGTCTCTCCCACTTCGCACGCCACACCCTTGGCCGCAAGCGACCGTTTCAGCTTTCCCAGTGCACGCGCAACAGCTCCGCTCATCGCCACCAGGTCCTTGTCATCCACCACCACAGCCACGCGCCGCCCATCCGCAGCAAGGGCCGCTGGCGCCAGCCCGGTCAACCCCGCGGCTCCCGCCAGCTTCAAAAACTCCCTCCGCTCTATGCTCGTCAGTCGCTCGTTGCTCATCGTCACGCCCCAATCTCTCCCCACACGCACATGCATCGTTTTCTAGTCCGCAACAGCATACCGCGCCAACCGCGCGTATAGTCACTTCGAGCGCACTCAAGTAAATCGCTTCACATGCGCCGAAATAAGCGCACAAAAAAGCGGGCTACGCCTAAACGCAGCCCGCTGTCCCTCTCATCGAAGCTACTCTGTCCGCAGCGCCTCCATTGGCTCCACGTGTGCAGCCCTCCGCACTGGTACCGCCGCTGCGCCCAATCCAACCAGAGCCAGCACCATCACAACTGCCGCAATCGGTCCCGCACTCTGCGCCGCGTGGATTGGCACAATCGCCTTCAGTACACTCTGGCTGGCAAACACACCCGCCAGTCCCACGCCAACGCCCACCGACAGCAGCAACCCGGTGCGCACAAGCATCAATCGAGCCACTTCGCTGCGGGTCGCGCCCAGCGCCATACGCAGGCCAATGTCGCGCGTCCTGCTTGCCACCTCCTGGCTCAGCAATCCATAGATGCCCACCGCCGTCAGCAACACCGCAATCGCCGCGAACAATCCAAACAGCCAGCTCAGCATGCGGTCGGTCACCAGAGCATCGTCCAGCACGCTCTCCATCGTCTCCGGCGTGCGGAACGCCACATTTGGCGCCACTTCCTGCAACGCCCTCCGCAACGCGGGCACAATGCTCGTCGGTGCAACATCGGTCCGCACAAACAAATAAAACTGCGGAATGAACGCCTTCCACATATCCGGCATCTGGCTGAACGGAAAATCCGCCTCCGCCATCGGCTGTTCCGTAATATCCTGCCGACCGCTCGCGGCCACACCCACAATTCTCGTCGGCGGCTTGTCATTAAATGCCTGCGAAAGTGGATCCTCACCCGGCTTCAAAAACTCCTTCGCCCACGCCTCGTTCACCACCGCCACCGGTTGCGAATCCTTCGTGTCCGCAGTGCTGATGTCTCGACCCTTCACCAGTGGCAGTTGCATCGCCGCCAGATACCCCGGCGTCACAAAACGCACTTCCGTTAGCCGTTCATCACTGCTCGGGTCAGGTGCATGCCCCACCAAAGTCAACGTGCTGTTCGATCCCCACTGCAGAATCGGCATCAGGTCATTCGAACCGACTGCTGTCACTCCCGGAATCGCTGCCACACGCTGCTCCAGCGGATCGATCAGCGCCGTCACAAAATCCCGCGTCTTGTAATCGCCCGTCGGAATATCCACTTCAAGCGTCAGCAGATTCTTCGCATTGAATCCCAGGTTCGTCAACAGCTTCGCGCGCAGCCCCTGCAGCAGCAGCCCGGAACACACCAGCAACACGAGTGACAGCGCCACCTGCACCACCACAAAGGTCGCCCGCAACCGGTGCTGCCCGCGTGACGTGCCCGCACCAAGTCCACTCTTCAATGCCTGCGACGCCTTGGGCCGCGCGCTGCGCCATGCCGGAATCAGCCCCGCACCCACTGCAGCCAGCAACGCCACAACAAACGTCGCCGCCGTCACCATCATGTTCAACTTCACATCGCCGCCGCGCGCAAACGACTTCTCCAAAAACTGCTTCATCGCCGCCAGCAGCAGCTCGCCCAGTCCAATCCCGCACACGCCGCCCGCCAGCCCCAGCACCACACTTTCCGTCAGTGTCTGCGCCGCAAGCCGCCCCCGGCCCGCGCCCAAGGCCGCGCGCACCGCCATCTCCCGTTCGCGCCGCAAACCGCGCGCCAGCAGCAGCCCCGCCACATTCGTGCACGCAATCAGCAGCACCGCGCCCACTGCGGCCAGCAACAGCCACAACTCGTTGTGGTCGTCCTTCCCATGCTCATTCAGGTGCATAGACTCCTGCAGTGAAATAACATGCGCCGTCTTGCCCTTTTCCTGTTCGGGAAACTGCTTGCCCAGTACTGCGAATACGTGATCGATGTCCGCTGTCGCCTGCGCCGCCGTTACTCCTGGCTTCAGCAATCCCCACGCCGGCAGCCAATGGCTTCCGCGATTCTTCATCAGTTCTGCCGTCAGTTGCAGCGGCGTGTACACCACATTGCTCGCGTCAAACTGAACCCGGAACCCCGCCGGCATCACGCCAATCACCGTGTACGGCGACCCGTCCAGATCCACCGTCCGTCCCACCACGCCCTTGTCGCTATCGAAAAACTGCTGCCACACGCTGTAGCTCAACACCACCACGTGGCTCTTGCCCGGCTGGTCTTCCCCCGGCAAATACGTTCTCCCCAGCACCGGAGCAACACCAAACAAATCGAAAAAATTGCTCGTGCTCTGCACCGCGTGCAAATACACTGCGCGGTCGGCAGTCTTCAGCGTCACGCCGCCGCCATTGGCCACACCCGCCACCTGGCTGAAGCTCCGGTTCAGCCGCTGCAAATCCAGCATCTCCGGCCAGGACTCCGGCTGTGAATAATGCGCCGCGGCAGTCGTGTTGATCCGCATAATCCGCGCCGCATTCGGATACGGCAGCGGCTTCAGCACCACTGCGTCAATCACGCTGAACATCGCCGCCGCCGCGCCAATCCCCAGCGCCAGCGTCGAAATCGCCACCACCGCAAACCCCGGCGCGCGCCCCATCTGCCGCAGCGCAAACCGCACATCGCGTCCCAGATTCTCCAGCCCCGCAAAACTGTTCATCGTCCAAATCTCCTCACGAATCCGCGTCGTACTCCCCAGCCGCACATGCGCCTGCCGCCGTGCCTCTTCGGCTGTCATCCCCCGCGCAACGTTGTCGTCCACCTCGTGCTGCAGATGCGCTTCGAGCTCCTGCGCCCGCTCCTCGTCCCAACGACGCCGTTTGAAAAAACGTATCCAACTCATTGCTCACTCCGCCCTCAATGCTTCCATCGGCTCCACCCGCGCGGCCCTGTGCGCCGGCAAGGCCGACGCCAGCAGCGCTAACGCAAACACAGAAAACGCCGCCAGCACCAGCACACGGAGATCGAATGGGTTTACCTGGAACAAGAAGCTCCGGATAAGGTTTGAAGCTGCTGCCGCTCCAGCCAGGCCAATGATGACTCCGCTTGCCGCGAGTTTTGCTCCGGAGAGCAGCACCAGGCGCATGATGTCTGTGCGCTGCGAACCAAGGGCCACGCGAATCGCCATCTCCCGCGTGCGCATCGCGACGGAAAATGCGATCACACTGTATATGCCTATAAGCGCCAGCAGCACCGCCGCAGCGGCAAAGCTTGAGATCAGCACGGCGTTGAACCGGCGCGGCGCCTCCGTCTGGAGCAACGCATCGTCCATCGAGTGGACATTGGTTACCGGAAGCCGCGGATCGATAGACCACACCGTCGTATGCAACGTTTCAATCATGCTCTCGGGCGGCAGCGCAGTGCGCAGCACGATACTTCCTGCCTGCGCACTCAGCAAGCTGGGCGGTACGAGTCTTCCGTAGGAGGCAATCACCTGGCTGGAGGGCTGGTAAATCTCATACTGCGTCGGAGCGTCCACGGCCATCTGCTTGATATTGCCCGTCACGCCCACAATTGTTATCCAGGGCGAGGACGACTTGATGTAACCCCACCGCACGCGCTTTCCAATAGGATCCTGTCCGGGCCAGAAATGCTCGGCGAGCATGTGGTTCACGACGCAAACCAGCGGCGTCTTCACGTTGTCGGCCTCGGTGAACACACGGCCGCGCAGCAGTGGAATCCCCGCCGCCCGGAAGTAATTGCCCATCACCTGAGACGGCCAGGCAATATCTAGTTCATTGCCCTTGGGTGGAACATAACCCTCGGCGACAAATGTGCTGTTGCGGACTATTCCTGAAGCTGGCAGGTACGACGTAATTCCCACGGATTCGATGCCCGGCAAATGTTCAAGCCTGTGCAGCAAAGTGTTATTGAAAGTATCGATGACGGCCTGCCTCGAGTATTGCTTTTCAGGCAGCCGATAGTCCGCAGTCAGCATGTGATCGGTGCGGAATCCAGGATTCACGTCGCGCAGCTTCTCAAAGCTGCGCAGCAAAAGGCCTGAGGCGGCCAGCAGTACCAAGCGCAACGGCAATCTCTGCAACCACAAGTGCAGAACGGAGACGCGCATGCGCTTCGCCCGCAGATCCCGCGCCTCCGCCGTCTTTGAGCATCTGGTTCATGCCGGTGCGCGCGGTGGCCAGTGCCGGCGCTATCCCGCACAGCAGGCCGGTCAGCAATGCTGTGCTCATTGCAAAGAGAACCACATGCCAGTCAAGCCGGATAGATTGGACGCGCGGCAACGTCTCCGGCAAGAAGCTGATGCCAACCCGTATGGCGAGCGTCGCCAGGCCCAGTCCAATAAAGCCTCCGGCAAAACTCAAAGTGAGTGTTTCCGCCAGGCTCTGCCGCAGCACGCGGCGCCGCTGGCGCCCAGCGCTCGCCGCACCGCAATCTCACGCCGCCGCCGAATCACGCGTACCAGCAGCAGTCCGGCGAGATTGGCGCAGGCGATGAACAGTACCACGGCAACTGCCAGAAACAAGATATGAAGCAGCGGCCGCGCCTGCGTCACCGTGTCATCGGCCAGCGGGCGAACCATCGCGCCTATACGCTGGCCACTCATGTAGGCGGGGAAGTTCTGTGTAAATCTGCCGCGCCACGCGTCCGGCGTCCTGCTGTGCCTGCGCGAGCGTCACGCCCGGTTCAAGTCGGCCAACCATTCCGCAACACCAGCCGGCCGCCGCTTGCATCTCGTCAGATGTGGGACTCAAGGGTACCCACAGCTGGCTCTGGATCATCTGGCCAGGGATGAGTGGAAACTCGAAACCACGCGGCATCACGCCGATGATCTCGTAGGTCTTGCGGTTGAGCTCGATCGTGCGTCCCAGTATCTTCGGATCTCTGTTAAAGCGGCTAAGCCACATCGCGTAGCTCATCACCGTGAACTGTCGTCTTGCGTCATCTTCTTGCTGCGTGAAGGTGCGGCCCATCAAGGGCGCAACGCCCAGCATAGGAAAAATGCCGGCGGTGACGCGCGCCGCTCTGATCTCGGCGGGAGCGCCGGCGCCAGAGAACTCATAGCCGACCTGCTCAAACCCACCCAGCGCGGCGAAGCCCCGCATCTCGCGCCCGTAGGTAAGAATCTGCGGAATGGTTACGCCAATATGGCCATTGCTTCCCATATCTAAACCCGGCACAGTGTCCCCCAGCACCACCAGCCGCTCCGGATCGGCAAACGGTAGTGGACGCAGCAGCACGCCTTCCACAATGGAAAAAATAGCCGTTGTGGCCCCGATGCCGAAGGCAAGTGTGAGAACAGCAACAACCGCAAACCCCGGCGCACGTCCCATCTGCCGCAACACAAACCGCACATCGCGTCCCAGATTCTCCAGCCACGCAAAACTGTTCATCGTCCAGATCTCTTCACGAATCCGCGTCGTACTCCCCAGCCGCACATGCGCCTGCCGCCGTGCCTCCTCGGCTGTCATCCCCCGCGCAACGTTGTCGTCCACCTCGTGCTGCAGATGCGCTTCGAGCTCCTGCGCCCGCTCCGCATCCCAGCGCCGGCGCTTAAAAAATCGCGTCCAACCCATCGCGGACCCCCTACTTGCTCGTCTCTGCCTGCGTTGCGCCCTTCATCACGCGGCCAATCGCTTCCACCATCTGCTCCCAGCGCGTCGTCTGCGCGGTCAGGTGCTTGCGCCCCGCCGCCGTCAGTTTGTAAAACCGCGCCTTCCGGTTGTTCTCGCTCACGCCCCAGTACGATGAAACCCACCCGCGATCCTCCAGCCGATGCAGTGCCGGGTACAGCGACCCCTGCTCCACCTGCAGCACCTCGTCCGAAGTGTGTTCAATGACGTGCGCAATCGTGTGCCCATGCGCCGGCCCCAACACCAGCGTCCGCAACACCAGCATGTCCAGAGTCCCCAGCAGCAGCTCCTGCTCTTTGTTTGAACGAACCACTCCATCCCTCCAATAGAACTTCTAGGTGAATCCACTCTACACCACTAGAACTTCTATGGGAAGAGGCGACATTCATCTCCCGTCAATTCACCCGCACTGCAAAACGGTCGCGCCCTCAGTTCGTCGCTTGCTCGATCGGAATTCCAACCATCTTGATAATCGCAAGCGCGTTGGTCTGCGTCAGCTTGCCAGGCTTCAGGCGATAGTCGAATTCCAGCGGCTCATCCGGGTTCTCGCCCTGCATGTGTACATTCACGCCACGCACCCCGGGTAATTCCGCAATTTCTGTCAACGCCAGATCATGTGTCGAAAGCGCGCCGACCGCGTTTCCCCGCAACAGCGCCTGAATCACCGCCGCTGAAGCCACGCGCCGGTCGTGCGAGTTCGTCCCGCTCAATATCTCATCGATCAGAAACAGTACCGGCTGCCCGCCATCCGTCAGGCGAATCGCCGCCTGCATGCGCTCCACCTCCGCCAGAAACTTCGAACGCCCTTCCAGCAGCGAATCAAGAATGGAAATCGATGCGCACACTCTGAACACGCTCATGCGCGCTTTGCTTGCCCTCACCGGCGCGCCCATCTGTGCCAGCACCGCATTGGTTCCCATCGCTTTCAACAGAGTGCTCTTGCCAGACATATTTGAGCCGCTGATCACATAAAGATCAGTCTCTTCATTCAGCATCACGTCATTGCGCACGCAATGGTCATAGCGCAAAAGCGGATGGCCAAGTTCGCGTGCCTCAAATCGCGCCGGACCATCCACAAGCTCGGGAAAACAATCCAGCGGATGCTCGAACGCATACGCGGCAATCGCATTCAGCGCGTCAAACTCCGCCCACGCATCCACCCAGTCCAGCAGTTCCTTGCAGTGAGCTGTTCTCCACCGCTCGCCCGCCAGTGCCAGTTGTGTTGAAATCCCCAGCCAGAGCAGAACCCCCTGCACCGTCGGATCGTCAGTGGGAAGATTCAGCTTCACCCAGCGTTCAAGCCGCGCCACCTTCTTCGCGGCGTCGGCGCCAACCCGTGCAACCAGTTCTTGCAGCAACGCGCACTTGCAGCGCTGTCTGTGCATCAACTCCAATCCGTCGCGAAGAACGATCAGCCCACCGAAAAGCGCCCGCATCGTTTCCACCCTCGGTTGCACTTTGGGTGAAAGACTTCGTCCCAGCGCAAGCTGCACCAGCAGCAGAGGCACAATCCATAGCAGAGCCTGCGACCAGGTGAGAACGTGTGCAATCCCGCAAACCACCAGGGCCACCAACGCCAGACTCGAAAAAAACATAAAAACAGGTAGAAGCAGTGATACCGACAGCGGCTCCTGGTTCGCCCACTCACGAATCTTCTCTGCATCACAGCTCTGAAAGCTGTACTTCCCTAGAACCGCAATGTCCTCACGCAGCTCAAGGTCTGGCCGCAGTTCGATTACCGCGTCCTGCCTCCGTCGCGCCGACTCCAGCCCCGCGCCATCCAAAAGATAATCCGCCAACCTTTCGGCGCCGGCCTTGGTACGCGTCGTATCCAGCTTCTCGAACAGCGATCCCTTTCCCAGCAACAGGAGATCATTCTCGTAGAGATGACCATCGCGCTCATACTCCGTGCCGACGCTTCGCTCATCCCATTCCCTCCACTCGTCCTCCGGCACCTCGGTTCCGTTCATCCTTTTGAGCGCTCGCTGGTGCGCCTCAATGCGCAGCGCAATCTTGTAGGACTTCTTCTTCGCGCGGACTAAGGGCTGGTAAAAAGCGATGGCGGCAATCGCGCAGATTCCGGCAGCCTCCCAGGTCTGCCGTCTCGTGAGGGTCGATTGAAAGTACAACGCTCCAATCGTGACAATCGAAATTAACACCAGCCATAGCCAGCGATTCTCGACCTCTTGAGCGTTCATAAGCTCGCCTTTGAGCACGCGCAACTGGTTCTCGTGAGCTGAAGCAGCAACCTCCATTGGGTTCGAGACATCAACAAGTTTCATCCAACCGCCTCTTTCGTTTGGGCAGGAGTAGCCGGCAACCGATGGTCGCTTCTCTGACCGGAACGAGCCTCGTTGCAAACATCGCATGAGCGCCCCATGCGCATTGCCGGCCGTTCATTTGTGTCTGGCTGAATCCTGCAAGGTAGGTAAGGCGCATGTGAGTCGAGAGGATCGACGTCTTCGCTCTACTCTCGTAATGCCGCCATCGGGCCATGCGAATACGCACAATTATAGGAGCAGTTCAATCCTCACCGTCCCATTTCCTCTCCCTGCGTCACTTCCACCGCTATAAGAGGGTCGCGGCGGCCTCACTCGGCCACACAAGCACCAACGATATAGCCCTGCAAATTTCCGCATCTTTAGAATCGACCAAATTCGGGCTAATTTCGTTTAAATGCGGGCTGCCTTTTCGCGTTTCGGGCACACGATGCAAGCTTTTTCGCCAAGCGATACTCAGCTCAATCGCACGGTTTCTTCCTGCACTGGAATGGATCCCCGAAACCGCACAAACAGTCCCGCAAAAAAGGAAGCACAAATCACCGCATCGATCTGGCAAAAATTCCGGAGCAGGAGCGCCCAACCGGTTCCCCGAAAGCCTACCCGCACAAAAAAATCGGCCCCCGTTTTCGACGGGGGCCAAGTTGCCTTGGTTCTCTCGTGTTGCGAGAGCTTGTTTGGCGGCCAGACGGCGGGGGGGCCGTCGGGGCGGAAGGGAGCCTCAGGGGGTGGCTTACGCGGTAGTTGCCTACCGCTCCGCACCCGTCATAGACGCCACGGCATGGGGGGCAGTGTCGTCCTGGGCCGCCAAGCTGTTTTCCATCAGCCGGATGTGCACGCTGCTGTGGCGAACGCGCTCAGGTGTGTCGCTGTCAGGCGTCGTCACCTTCGCGTTGCCCATCGCCACGTAGTGCATCCGGTAGACGGGAATGTTGTGTTCGGTTACGAGATAGCGCTGAATCGCTTCTGCAAGGCGCTCTGAGCTCTGGATACCAGCTGCTCCGCCCATCGGCGAGTGTGCTTCCATCTCGAGGATGTAACCCTTGCGATCATTCAGGCTTGCGGCCAGATCGTCCAGCTGCTTCTTGGCGGCAGTGGAGAGTGCCGGTGTGCCCGAACGGAACGCAACGTCCACATCGGTAACCTGTTTGTAGCTGTCAAGGCCGTTTACGGTCGAGTGCAGCTGATCCACCTTGGAAGATGCGCCCTGCGCAATGCCGTTGGCCTGCTGGGCCTGAGTGCCGGCTGTGGTCGCCAACTGGTTGGCGCTATCCGCAGTTGACTGTGCCTGACGGATTCCCGCCTGTGCACGCTCATCGACATCCTTGATGTCCTTGGCGTTCTTGCCGTTCACTTCATCGAGTTCCGTCAAACGGTCGTTGATCGGATCGAGGCGCTTCTTCACCCACTTCTTGCGGGCAAACGGATTCAGATGCCCCCAGAACCCCTCCTTGTCGGTGTTCGCCGACGAGGCCGATGGGGAGGGCTGCTGCGCCGCCACAGGAGGGGTGCTCTGGGGCTCACCGGCTGAGGGCGCTTGCTGCGCCATCGCCGGAACGGAAATCGCAGATGCCAGAACGATCATTGCCAGCTGGCTGGGGAACCGGAAAGGGACTGCAATCTTGGAGTTCTTCATGATTTGTGGGCCTCTTTGTCTTAGGGCTTCCGCAATTTGCGTTGCGTGGAGCGCGATTGCTGCTCGCTTTGGTAAATAGCAAGGACCGTGCCAAACTCCAGCCGCCCTGGGCCATCCCCGCAAATCATTGAATTTATTTGATTTAATGAAGAACTTAATCCGGAAGAAGATTCTTCACGGCTCGTCGTGACCCGCCGCCACGTGTAATTTCTACCAGCGAGGGTAACTTCTACTTGGTAACCCGCCAGGGCGGCAGGTATTTATTGCGTGTTTACCTTCAGAATTCGGATTTCCGGGTACGCGCCATCCCAGTCCGGCTTCACAGAATCGAAGATCAGCCGGAAGTCTTTCGTCTCCCCCGGCTTGATGGGCGAATCCGCAATTGAACCCACATCGATATAGGGCTCTCGCATCCGGATTAACTTCATCTGCTCGGTCTCATTCTGCGCCACTTCCCGCGCAAAATTGCGGAACAGCACCTGCACTGTAATCCCCGTAACCGTCTTCGTGCCTTTGTTGGTTATCTGCCCGTCAACGTAGGTCGTTTTCCCGCCCACGAAGTTCGAAGCTTCGCTCATCTTTAAGTTGCTGATTGGCAGATTGATCGCATAGGAATCGGTTGGTGTATTCGCTGGCATTACCACGGGCATACGCTGCCCGTGCTGCAGAGCCAGAATCACCACGGCCGCCACCGCCAGAACAACAAAGGCGGCAATGATCATGGGGATCCAATTGCGCTCACGCGGTTCGGTCTTCGGCGAGAAAGGAGTGTCCGTGCCCACGAGCGAATTTTACAACGCGCGGGCACAACACCGTGTAACGCCCTCCGGCCTGCCCTCACTATTCATGGAAAGCTGCAATTGTGCCGATTCAGTAAACAGACACCCCGTTTGTGGACCTCTCTAACGCTTTTGTTTGATTCCTTTGTCCGGGTTTCTGTATCTAAATAGCGTCAGATGATGACGCACACTCGCAGTTTGACCATCGCGGTCCCTTCAGGGATGCCGACAGGGTTGGGAAGCATGAAGCTTCAGTCCATCAACTCGACCATGCGCATGAGCCTCAGCCAGCGCAGCAGCGAGGACCTCGTCTACCAGGTCTTCACCATCGGCTCCATTCTGCTCGTTTTGGGCAGTCTCTGGGTGTTCTAGGTCTCATCCAGGCCTTTAACTCCCGGCCGTACCATCTCCAGCGTTTCCATCATCTTGCACACTTTTAACCGTCACAACCTGCCGTCGGGCCGCGCGTAGCACCGCGAAAAAATGCCACCCCACTGTCCCAAAAATCAGCACTAGAAACGCCGGCATCAGGAGCGGTGGCAAGCCTGCCCTGCCCCCGCGCGCCGCTTGGATCATCGCCGTCTGCAGAGTGGCCATCAGGCACATAAGCTCCACCTTGATCCATGCAATCATGTTCAGCGTGATGTCCTCCACCGCCGCCCGCACCGAAGGAAGAACGCGCACCGGATAGTTGAAGGACGAGGGAAAACGCGAAACCAAAGTCATGCCAAGGTAGAGCGCCGCCGCCACAATGGGTAGCAGCAGGAGCGTCGCAGGCGAACCCCATCCGTTCACATGGCCCGCCGCGTCATAATGCGTGGGCACAGCGCCCGTCAGCCGGTTTGGCCCGGCCACCGCGCTCCAGGTGATCCAGGCCATATAGCCAAGAACCACAATCGAAATGGCTTCAAGAGATTTGCGCATGGCCACTTCATTTTCAGGCAAGGCGCCAAACCAAAACCAGAAAAAGAACCGGGAAAATTACCCGAACCGCGCCTTCTTCACCGATTGCCGGAAATCCGCGCCGGCCATCTCCACCCGCACGCACATCTCTGAGAGCCGTGAGCACATACGGTCTCCGATTCGATCGCCCAGCGTATCCTCGCCGCGGATCGGTTTGCCACCCTCGGCATCCGCCCTATACCCCGCCCCGGCTGGCTTGAAGTCGTAATTCGTGGTGATGATGGTGGTCAGTTTGTCGTTGTAGCGCGTGTTCAACAGCAGCGCCACCGTATCCCATACCCACTCGCGCGGCTTCTGCGCGCCCAGGTCGTCAATCACCAGCACTTCGGCCGCAAACAATGGCCGCAGTATGCCCAGCTCGGTCGCATTTACCTGCGGATTGAAAGTGTCTTGAATGCTTTTGATCAATTGCCGGTAGTCGCAGAACAGGCCCTTCACGGCCCGCTCCTGCACCAGCCTCTGCAGCAGGCCCACGGCCAGATGCGTCTTGCCCAACCCGGCCGAGCCCACAAAAAGCAGTCCATTTCCGCCGGTGTTCACCGGATATTCCTCCACAAACTTGCGCGCCTGGAACAGTGCGCTTGACAGCGAACCATGTGCACCCGGAAACGATGTATCGAACGACTCCAGCGCGCAATGCCGGTAGCGCTCCGGAATGTGCGAAGCCGAGAGCCGCTTTTCGTAGCGCTCGCGCTCCTGGCACTCGCAGGCACGCGAAACCCACAACCCCGCGGCCGAGCGAACCCTCACCAGACCAATGCCGTCACAGATGGGACAAGTTGCCATTTCCAATTAAGAGCCTAGCGCATTCGGGGTAAATTCGCTGCGGTGAGGAAACCGGGGATTTGTGTGGAAATTGTCTCGAGAGCAGATCGCCGCGACGGTCCACTGGCCGACCCCTTCCCCCGACAATGCAACACATCATCGTTCGCTCCAGCGGAAACAACCCTGGCTTTTCAACACACGCACCCACATCGAACCCGAATACCCCACCACACAAACCGGTACCGGACAAGACCGCACGTTCTCACATGCTTTCCCTTGCCGAAAATTACCCCGCAAGAGTGCACAATCGTTGTGAGCACCATTCACCCAGAGCGTCACTAAATCGCTAACCCGCTAACTTGCAAAAAAGCTCAACGGCCTGAACGCCCGTGAACAGC
The DNA here is from genome assembly GCA_963814335.1 of uncultured Acidobacteriaceae bacterium. Taxonomy (GTDB): domain Bacteria; phylum Acidobacteriota; class Terriglobia; order Terriglobales; family Acidobacteriaceae; genus Telmatobacter. Next base: position 1,609,711 of record CAWFCO010000006.1, read on the forward strand.
CGGGCAGACCCACCCCTCCTCCCAAATTGCCACATGGAACCAGCAATTTGGAAAGGAGCAGAGAAACAATCAAATCACTGATTAAAGACAATTTAATGGAATTATTGAACCAACAAACCCAGTCCGGATCACCCGGAAATCGAGTACAAAATCGCACAAAATTCGACATTTTCGTGCAAAAAATCGCGGTTTCAGCACCGAATCGGAGCACTTTTAAACACTTTGAACGCCTGCAAGTTCCGCGCCTCAAAGCACGCAGCCACTCCGCGTTTGCCATCGCATGGAGTCTCAAGTACGAAACTCGCATGCTTCATTGAATTTGTCGCTGCTCGTCTTCCATTGAGTGACAGAGTTGTTTCGCCTCATCCCTTCTCTCATCGGGTAAGCAATCTCCCCGGTCCTAACCATGCCCGCCCAATCCACCTCCTATAATTCCTCTGCACGCGCGAAAGCGATTTTCTTGAAAGCGAAACAGGAGAGCAGAATCATGCAGCAATGGGGAAAACTGGCCTGTGCCCTGGGCCTGGCAATCGCAACAATCACCGCCGGAGCGCAGCAAACCGCTGACAAACCAGCCGCGCAGACTACCGAAAAGCCCGCCACAAGCCCTTCCGGCCATGCCAACAATGCTTACTGGAATGAGCATGACCGCCAGATGCTCGTCGACTTCCCGTTGCTCTCTGCCTTCCACGACAAGGACATCGCGCTCGGCCCACCCAAGCCCGGTGAAAACCGCGTCGTCTTCATGGGAGACTCCATCACCCAGGGCTGGGATCTGGACAAATACTTCCCCGGCAAGCCTTACGTTAATCGCGGCATCAGCGGCCAGACCACCCCGCAAATGCTCGTCCGCTTCCGCCAGGACGTGATCCACCTTGATCCCAAAGTGGTCGTCATTCTCGCCGGAACCAATGACCTCGCCGGCAACACCGGCCCTGAAACACCCGAGCAGATCGAAGACAACCTCGCCTCCATGTCCGACCTCGCCCACGCCAACGGCATCAAGGTCGTTCTCTGCTCCATCCTGCCCGCGTACGACTACCCCTGGAAGCCCAATACCTTTCCCGCACACAAAATCGATGAAATCAACGCCTGGCTCCAGAACTATGCCGCGGAAAAAGGCTACGTCTACGTTGATTTCCATACGCCGATGAAAGATTCACGTGACGGTCTACCCGACAACCTGAGTAAGGACGGCGTCCACCCCAAGCCCGCAGGCTTTGAAATCATGTCGAAACTCGTGGAAACGGGCATTGAGAAGGCGCTGGGGCAGTAAAGTCCAAGGCTGAAGGGGTCGTCCGGTGGAACAAGCGGAAGCCGTTCCTCATGAACATTGGTTCAAGCGCCATTGGAAGATCCTCGCCCTTGTGGCAGGCGCTCTAACTGTCTTAACCGGGTGCGTTATAGCTTTCGTCTTCGGCCTCATGTCGCTGATGAAAAGCTCCACCCCAGTTCAGTTGGCGCTCAGTAAAGCGAGGCACGATCCGACAGTCATAGCCCGATTGGGAGAACCTGTCCGGGACGGCATTTTCATGTCCGGCAACATTAGCATCAACAACGACTCAGGGTCTGCCGACTGCTCTGTTCCGCTTTCCGGACCAAAGGGCTCTGGAACCCTATATCTGGAGGCAACACGACGGTTTGGTAAATGGAAACTTCAAACCCTTGAATTTGTGGGCCCACGCGACGACCAGCAAGTTGACCTGCTCGCAGAACAGCGCCCAAGCCCAACAACCCAGTAGCCCCCTGAATCGTTTGCACCCCACTCCGAATCCAAATACAATAGAACAATCGCTGGAAAGGGCCGTTTTTCAGAATGCCTAAGGAAAAGATTCATCCCAATTACGATGCCGTACGCGTGATGTGCGCCTGCGGTAACAACTTTGAAACACGTTCGACCCATAAGGGCGACATTCACGTCGAAATCTGCTCAGCGTGCCACCCGTTCTTCACCGGCAAGCAGCGCCTCGTTGACACGGCAGGCCGTGTCGAGCGCTTCCGCCGCAAGTACGCCAAGGCCGAGCCAGCCGCCAAGTAACCACGGCTCGCAAGCCTGGTTTATGGGGCATACGATTTCTCCCACAAGGCCTCCGCTCCGGCGGGGGCCTTCGTGTCTTCTTTTGAGACTTACATCGGCTTTAGTTTGCTGAGACCGTTTCGTCGCTGTAATACCCTGTGCGGTGACTAATCTGGAACTGCTCGGCCGCTGCGCGCGGAATCGTCACGCCAATACGGTGAAAATCCACGCCCTTCGCCTGGTTTTTCGGGTAGTAGCCCAGCAGGTACTGCGTGCGCAGGTCGTCACTCACCTTGTCAAAAGCCTTCTCCAGCCCGCCGTCCTCGACGTAAAAGCTCTTGCCGCCGGTCTGCTCGGCAAGCGTAATCATGGCGTGCTCTCCTCCCGTGTCGCGCCCGGCGCTGGCTTCCACCGGCACGTCGATAATGCTGTAAATCATCACCTCGCTGCGCAGCGCCTGCTCCAGCGCATCGGCATAGGTGGCCGTGCTTACCGTGTCGCCGCCGTCTGAGACCACGATGAGTACCTTGCGGCCTGGCTTGCCGTGCAACCGGTAGGCGCCCAACTTCAACGTGTCATAGAGTGCCGTACCCGAGTCCCCGTGCAACCGCTTCAGTGCGCGATCAATAAGCTTCACATTGTTCGTAAAGTATTGAATCTCACGTGGTGTGTCGGCAAAGTCCATCAGGCTCATCTGGTCCTGCGGGCGCAGCATGGCATTCACAAAGTGCTGCGCGGCCTCGGCCTCCGCGTAGAGGTCCTTGCGCACGCTTCCGCTGGTGTCAATGGCCAGCGTCATGCTCAAGGGAATGGCTGACTGGCGCTCAAAGACAGCAATGGTCTGCAGACGCCCGTCTTCCGTAATCCTGAAGTCGTCGCGCGTCAATCCACCCACGATCGCGCCGTTCTGGTCCGTCACATTCACAAATACGTTCACCAGGTTCACGTTCGCTTTGAACGTGATGTCCTGCGCGTTAGCAATGGAAAATAGGGTGCTGGCCGCTGCAATCGCCAGCAGCAGGCGCAGTGCGTAGCGGCTGCGTTGTCCTTCAGGAGCCATCCGCACGCTCCGTTTCGGCAGGTTCTTCCAGTCGAACTTCGTCGGGAAACGGCTCGCCATCAGACCAGACTGCGCCGTCGACAAACGTCTCCTTCTTCCAGATCGGCACCGTCTTTTTCAGCGTGTCGATCATCCAGCGGCAGGCTTCAAACGTAGCGCCGCGGTGCGCCGAAGCAACCACAATCAGCACGCTGGTTTCGCCGATTTCGAGCCGGCCCAGCCGGTGCACAATCGTTGCGTGCCGCACACCAAATTTCTCGCGCGCCCGCGCGCATAGCTCGGCCATCTGCTTCAGTGCCATCTCTTCGTAGGCTTCGTAGTCAAGATAGAGCGTCTTCCGCCCGCGAGAGTTGTTGCGCACGATTCCATCGAACATGGTCACCGCACCGTCTTCGCCTTGCTTGGCAGCGGCGAGAAGCGCGGAGGAGTCGATCACATCGCGCGTTAGAAGGACCTTGCCTGCGTCCCTGCCACCGCTCTCGTCCAAAGAGCTGCTGCGCGCAGCACCGCCGGAGACAGGGGGCAGAAGGCCGACCTCATCGCCGCTGGTGAGCGGTTGCGTGGCGCGCGCGTACTCCGCGTTCACGCTTACAGCAATGCCGCGCAGCGTCACGGCTGGATACCTGTGGCTCAGCTCTTCGAGCAGATCGCCCACGGTTGCGCCCTCAACAAGATCGATCTGCATGGGCTCTTTGCCGAGTGACTCCCGTAGCACGCCAAAGGCCAGCACCTTTACCCGGTTCATAGTCAAAAGCATATCGCTCTTAGGTGGTTAGACGTCGCGCACGGTGTATCGTTCGTCATGCTCCCGTCCTCCACGCCCAAGGAAGAAAGGCCGGCTTTTCAGCCGGCCTCGGGGTGTTCGGGGAGGGGTGTTGATTATGCTGCGGAGCTGCTCTGCTGCTCTTCCGCCGGTCGGACCGCTTCCGGCCGTGCCTTCAAAAGCGGCAGCGCCACATTCAGCACGTCGCCAATGCACTTGGCGTAGTGGACAGTCACGCCTTCCATCATCTCCGGCGTCAGATCCTCTTCCACATCCTGCCGGTTATCGGCTGGCAGGATGACGGTGTTGACGCCCGCACGCCGTGCTGCAAGGAACTTCTCCTTGATGCCGCCTACTGGCAGAACGTTCCCGCTCAGCGTGATTTCGCCGGTCATCGCCGTCAACGGTCGCACTGGAGTATCGGTTAAAAGGGATGCCAATACTGTGGCCATCGTCACGCCTGCTGAAGGGCCGTCCTTGGGAATGGCGCCCGCCGGCACGTGGATGTGGATGTCGAGCTCGCGCTGGAACTCCTCGTCGAGACCCAGCTTCACAGCGTTCGAACGGACCCAGGTCAGCGCGGCCTGCATGGACTCCTGCATCACCTCGCCAATCTGCCCGGTCATGGTAAACCCGCCCTTGCCCTTCATCTTGTTCGCCTCAATGAAGAGAATGTCGCCGCCGGCCGGTGTCCAGGCCAGTCCCACGGCAACGCCGGGCCGCTTCACGCGTTCTTCCACTTCCGTATCCACGCGCACCTTGATTCCGCCCAGGAATTCCTTCACGTCTTCGCGTGAAACCACAAGCTTTTCCTTCTTGCCCTCTACCACGCGACGTGCCTGCTTGCGGCAAACCGTGCCAATTACCTGCTCCAGCTTCCGCACGCCGGCTTCCCGCGTATAGTGCCGCACAATAAACCGCACCGCATCCTCGGGAATCTCAATCTGCTCCTCGGTGATGCCGTTTTCCTTCACTTGGCGCGGAATCAGGTAGCGATTCGCGATGTGCACCTTCTCGTCCTCGCTGTAGCCCTGCAACGGAATCAGCTCCATGCGGTCCAGCAACGGCGCCGGAACCGGGTCGAGCATGTTCGCGGTGCAGATGAACAGCACCTTCGAGAGGTCAAACGGCACGTCCAGATAGTTATCTCGGAACGTGTTGTTCTGTTCAGGGTCCAGCGTCTCCAGCAGCGCAGAAGCCGGGTCACCGCGGAAATCACGCCCCAGTTTGTCGATCTCGTCCAGCATGATCACCGGATCGTTCGTCTCGGCTCGGCGCAGGCTCTGGATGATCTGGCCCGGCAGCGCGCCAATATACGTGCGCCGATGGCCGCGAATCTCCGCCTCGTCATGCATACCGCCCAGCGAAATGCGCTGGAATTTGCGGCCAAGGGCGCGCGCAATCGAGCGCCCAAGCGAAGTCTTTCCCACTCCCGGAGGTCCCACAAAGCAAAGAATCGGCCCTTTCATGTCCGGCTTCAACTCCAGCACGCTCAGGTAGTCGAGAATGCGGTCTTTCACCTTGCGTAGTTCGTAGTGGTCTTCGTCCAGAATTTCGCGCGCCTTGCCAATGTCGATCTTGGAGCCGGAGCTCTTTGTCCAGGGCAGCACCGCCAGCCACTCAATATAGTTACGCGTGAGCGAATAGTCGGCTGCCATGGGAGACATGCGGCCAAGGCGATTCAATTCCTTCATCGCCTCTTTCAACACGTCTTCCGGCATGCCGGCGGCCTCAATCTTCTGGCGCAGATCTTCAATGTCACGCTGGCCCTCGTCCTGCTCGCCAAGCTCCTTCTGGATCGCCTTCATCTGCTCGCGCAGGTAGTAGTCGCGCTGCGACTGCTGCACCTGGTCCTGCACTTCACTCTGAATCTTTGAGCGAAGCTGCTGCACCTCAATCTCACGCGCCAGATGCTTGTTGAGCTGTTCGAGACGTTGACGCACACCCGCCGCTTCCAGTAACTGCTGCTTCTCAGCGGTTGTCAGGAACGGCAGTGACGAGGCAACAAAATCCACCAGCCTCGAAGGCTCTTCAATATTCGCTGCAATGGTGCGCAATTCGTCAGATAAAGTTGGCGATTCGGAGACAATCTGCTGGAACTGCGTAACCACATTCCGCACCAGTGCCTGCAGATTGATGTCTTCTTCAGGCGCCACATCATCCAGCACTTCAACATCGGCAATGAGATAGGGCTCCGTTTGGACAAAATTCACAATCCGGACTCGGCTCACGCCCTCTGTGAAGACAAAGCGGCTTTCATTCGGCATGCGCACAATTTTGTGGACCGTGGCTAGTGTGCCCACCATGTGCAGGTCGGTCGGCTTAGGGGTGTCGAGGCGCGGGTCAAGCTGGGCTGCGACAACAATCGACCTCTGGTCGCCCAGCGACTCAATCAGTTGGATGGAGCTCTCCCGGCCAACTGTAAGCGGCAGAACGGCATGGGGGAATAAGACCGTGTCCCGCACCGGCAGCACTGCCAGGCGGCGTGGACCTGAAGTCTGGTCCTGAGATGGACTCGAGGAAGGCGACGATGGGGAGATGTTTGACATTGAGTGTCCTTTTATCAACTTTCCTTACATTAGACAACGAAGAAGAGTAAAAGTTTCAGGAACACCCTGTGCGCGGCTACTTTCGTATCCCACCGGCATCGATTGCCCCATTGCACGGATACGCCGCACAGGAAATTCTGGTTCCCATGCGCCGCTACTCTTCATATAACCGATTCTTTTTCAATCAGTTATAAAAATAGAGCGTTCTTCGCCCGGAACCGTGATTCGGGCGGTTGTCTACTCTTCTTATCGACGGAGTGGCTTGGAGGGTGAGGCGCGAGTGAGCTTCAAAAGCGATTGAGACGGCAGAAGTGCCTGAAAAGCGACTAATCCGCCTTTGCGTCGTCGCCTACGGTACCTTCTTCGGCCTTGATGGCCGAGTCGATCCGCTCCCACAGGCCATCCTTGGAAGGCTCTTCAGCCTCATCTTCATCTGAGCGGAGAAGCTGGCGGGCAGCCTCGGCAATGGTCTCAAGATCGTGAATCAATGCCCGGCAGTTCTCGCAGCTCTGAACGTGGGGATGTTCACTCATGGACTGGCCGGTGCCAATTAGTTCAGGAAGCTGTTGCTGAAAGTCGTGGCAGGCCTGAGGGTCGGTCGGTTTGGATTGGTTTGTCATGGCCGAGCTCCGAGACGTGCAATGGAATGAATCGCTTCGCGCAATTTGAGTCGCGCCTTATGTAACTGCGATTTGCTGTTGCCGATCGAACAGTCGAGCATTGTGGCTATCTCGTTATGCTCATATCCTTCCACGTCGTGCAGAATGAATACCAGCCTGTAGCCGGCCGGAAGGTCCGCGACAGCCCTTTCCAGCGTAAGGCGGTCAATTGAGCCCGTCAGCGAAAGATCGGGCGCACCAAAACTTCTGCCGGGACCATCGTCTTGCGTCGGCTCCATCGCTTCATCCAGCGAGGTGACCGGAATGCCCTTCTTACGTAGATGCATCAGTACTACATTGACGGCCAACCGGTGCAGCCAGGTGGAAAAGGCCGAGTCACCGCGAAATGTTGCAATTTTCCGGTGCAATTGCAGAAATGCTTCCTGCGTCAGGTCTTCAGCCTCTGCAACATTGCTTACCATGCGCAAACACAGCGAATAAATGCGACGTTTATGCAGCGAATAGAGATACGCAAATGCCTGATGATCTCCCTGTTGCGCGCGCGTCAGCGCCTCAACCTCTGCGGGATTGGCAGGCAACCTGCGACCGCCATTGCGCGGCGGAGTCTCGGTTTTGCCGTCTTCGGTTGAAGGCGAAACGGGTGCAGCATCCGGGGGAGTGGGTTGAGGCATTCGATTCCCTTTGACGAAAGACCGACCGTGAAGTAACCCACGCGGCTGCGCGAGGCTTCTTTCCTCGTTAGTATAAAGGGCAGCGGTAGCCTGCGCGGAGCCGATGGATCAAATAGAATCCCGGCGCGGGTTTCCTATTGATTGCTTATTCGTCTTTTTCCGTGCGTGGCATGGAACTGCCTTGTATTGTTCAGGAGAAATGGATTTGACGGTTTATCCGGCAAGGCGGCCTTACATGCAAATCGTAAGAAACGTCCTGCCACCGGCTATTGCAGTCTTGTTCCTGTGGATAGCCGCCCTTCCCTCTTTCGGACAGGTAAACCGGAAGATCGGAAGTCAAAACCACCAGGTATATCGAGCGAATGTTGCGGCACTCGTTACGCAACAGCAAAAGAAATCCCAACGAGGAAGACACCCCTCCCGCCGGAACGTCGTTGCCAATTCTGAGCCACCGGTAACCGTACCCACACCGTACGCCACATGGGAAGGAAAAGTAGTTCGCGCCATTTCGATTGACGGGGTTGCAGATGACCGGCTCAAACCGTTGCCTGGCAATCTGCCGCAAAAAGCGGGCACGCCGCTTTCGCGCGATGATGTCTCATCCAGTCTGCGGATTCTATTTGCCACCGGACTATTCGAGACGATCAGCGCCGATGCCCGACCGGACGGCGATGAAGTGGATTTGGTCTTCCATGGCACGCCGCGCACCTTCATCGGAACTGTTGCTGTAACCGGCGCCAAAGGCGCCACCCTTAACACACAATTGGATCGCGCCGCGCGCCTGAATCCCGGTACGCGATTTACCGAGGCGCGACTCAAGGATGCGATCGAGCAGATGAAGCAAACGATGGTCGACAATGGATTCCACGAACCGACCATCACCTGCGAGCGGACCCAGCACCCAAAGGAGCAGCTTGTCGATCTTCTCTTTACTGTGAAGAACGGTCCTCAGGCCCACGTGGGAACCGTTGCGGTGACGGGCGACTCTGGCATGACCGTGAGTGAATTCAAGCGCCACGCGCATCTCCATACGGGCAAGAAGATTGACCATGACACGACCAGCCGCGCACTTAGCGGCGTGCTGAAGTACTACCAGAAGCACGACCGACTTGAAGCTGAAATCAAACAGGAAGCCGCGGATTATGTGCCAACAACGGACCAGACCGATTACAAGTTTTCTGCTAACCGCGGCCCAAAGGTGCAGGTGCGCGTCGAGGGAGCCAGGATTGGCGGCGAACGCCTGAAGCGTCTTGTGCCGGTCTATGAGGAAGGTACCGTTGACGATGATCTCCTGAACGAAGGCAATCGTCGTTTGCGGGACTACTTTCAGCGGTTGGGCTACTTTGACGTAAAAGTGGAACACCGCCGCGAGACTCCGCAGGCCAGCGACGTGGTGATCGTTTTCACTGTCACGCTGGGCCAGCGGCGCAAAGTGGGCACAGTCAAGGTGGAAGGCAATCATTACTTCGATTCCGCAACACTGGAACAACTGTTGAGTGTGCACTCTGCCGATGTGATCGACCGCCATGGCGCCTATAGTCAGGCGCTGGTCTCCAGTGATGTGGATGCGCTCCGCGGGGTCTACCAGAACAACGGATTCTCGTCTGTGAAAGTGACTCCCGAGATCAGCACGGATGACTCCAAAGCACAAGGCAGTAAGGCCAAGACATCAAAGAAGTCTGCGCCGTTGAACGTGATCTACCACATTGATGAAGGCAATCAGCAGCGCGTCGGCACTTTGACGATCAACGGCAACGATCATGTTTCGGACGACCAACTGCAACTGCTAATGAATACGGCGACCGGGCAGTTGTTCTCGCCGCAAAATCTTGCCGGTGACCGCGATGCTATTCTGACCGATTATCTGAGCAAGGGCTTTGACCAAGCCCAGGTTACGGTGGAGCAGCAGCCGGAGAAAAAGGATCCGAGCAAGGTGGATGTGGCTTTCCACATCATCGAAGGTAAGCAGGTGTTTGTGCGCAAGGTGCTGATGACGGGTCTCCATTACACCCGGCCTGATACTGTGGCACGCGCCATTACACTGCACGCGGGTGATCCATTGAGCCAGAGCGCTTTGCAGCAGATGCAGCGCAACCTCTACGACTTTTCGCTCTTCAATGAAGTGGATACGGCCGTGGAAAATCCGACAGGCGATGAAAGCTACAAGACGGTGTTGGTGCAGATGCAGGAAGCACGGCGCTGGACGCTAACCTACGGTCTTGGATTCGAGGTGCAAACCGGGTCTCCGCAGAACAACAATACCCCCAATGGAAGCACGGGAATAAGCCCGCGTGTGCTGCTGGACGTGACACGCAACAATCTGTTTGGTCGCGAACAATCCGCATCCGCCCAAGGCACGTACGGTCTTCTCGAGCAGCGCATTAAACTTCTCTTTCAGAACCCACACTTTCACGGCAACCAGAACTTCGGCCTCACCATCTCTGCCGGCTATGCCAATAGCCGTGACGTGACGACGTATGTATCGTCGAAACTGGAAGGAGGTGTGCGCTGGACTGAACACTTTAACTCGCCAGGCAGTTTTCTCTCCAAGGCAAACACGTTTGTTTATGAGGTCAACTTCCGCCGCGTGAAGGTGGCTCAGGACAGCCTTCAGGTGGGACCCAATGCACTGGATATTTTGTCAGCGGCTACCCGCGTGACAGGCCCGGCCTACACGTGGATTCACGACACGCGCGACTCTGCCCTGGATGCGCATCGCGGAACGTATTGGAGCTTTCAGGAATTTCTCTCCACCGGGAAATTGGGCGCCGAAGCCCACTTCAATCGACTGGACATGTCCTATTCGAGTTTCTACAGCTTTAATAAAGGCCGCTTTGTGCTGGCGCGCAATACACGTTACGGACAGGAGCGCGCCTACGGGGCGCCAAGTAACGAGCTGATTCCCTTACCCGAGCGACTCTACGCGGGCGGATCCACATCGCTGCGCGGCTTTTCGATCAATGCCGCCGGTCCGCGCGACGTTTACACCGGCTTCCCCATCGGCGGCGCTGGAGCACTCGTTAATAACCTGGAACTGCGCCTGCCGCCACCAATGCTGCCCTTTTTCGGCCAGCAGTTGAGCTTTGTGCTCTTCCACGACATGGGCAATGTTTTTGCTAACGCCGGAGACATCTGGAAAAGCGCGCTGCGTTTTCACCAGCCGAACCGCGATGCCTGCAAGGATTTGACGCCCCCTGACCTGAACGGACAGTGGAATTCTACTGGACAAAAAAGCTCCTGCAGCTTCAATTACTTTTCTCATGCGGTGGGAATGGGCCTGCGCTACCATACGCCCGTTGGACCCATTCGGCTCGATTTCAGCTATGACTTGAATCCGCCCATTTACCCCGTGACTTACGAACGGTCAACCGAGTTGTCTACGCCATATGTGGGCTCGCCAAGCCACTTCAACTTCTTCTTCAGCCTGGGGCAGACGTTCTGATGCACGCGCGCACCTCAATTCGAATGCGGGGAAGATGGTCGATGTGCGCGTTTGTCTGCGTTTGCCTGAGTGGATTATTTGCTGCCGGCGCGCAGAGCAACTCGACTGAAGTGCTGGACAGCGTGGTTGCTGTGGTAAACAACCAGGCAATTCTCCAGAGCGACCTGAACAACGAGATGCGGCTTTCCATACTGGAGCCGCGACTGCGCGTTGCCGGGCCGGAAACACCACAGGCCGCGCTGCAAAGACTTATCAGCCGGACACTCATTGAGCAGCAGATTGAGAACGAAGATGTCCAGGCAGCCATTCCCAGTGCAGACGAATTGCAAAAGCGCATTCAAGCACTTCGCCGTCAGACGCCTGCCTGCGCACAGGCAAACTGCGCCTCAGAAGCGGGCTGGAACAAATTTCTCAAAGACCACGATCTGACTGAAGCCGAGGTCGAGGCCTACATGAGGAGACGCGTTGAAATCCTTCGCTTCATCGAGCGGAGGTTTCGGCAGGGCATACAGATCCCCGAAAAGGACATCGAGACGTACTATAACGATGCACTCGTTCCCCAATATTCAAATAAGCAGGACGTGCCCCCTCTCGATCAGGTCTCGAAACGCATTGAAGAAATCCTGTTGCAACAGCAGGTGAGCGAACTTTTCAGCGGATGGCTGAAGAATCTGCGCAAACAGGGCGAGATTGAAGTGCTTGACCCGAAACTGGAAACTGCAGAACTTTCGCCGGATGGCAGCCAATGACCGAAGCCGAAGAAACCGTTGTGCAACCGCGCCGCCGCTGGCTCTGGTGGGCGGGTGGCAGCGCGCTGCTGCTGTTGCTACTGGTGTCGTTCGGCGTGTGGCTCACTTCGGCCGCGTGCCAGAATCTTGTGCGCAAGACTCTCATCTCCAAGCTCGCAGCCGCTACTGGCGGACGAGTGGAGATTGCAGCATTTCAGTGGAGTCCGTTCGACCTTGAAGCTGAGGCCGACGGCATTGTGATTCACGGCAAGGAAAACGCGGATGAAGCGCCTTACGCGCGCGTGGGCCGACTGCGGGCTGAAATCAGCATTCTCGGATTCTTGACGCCGAAGATTCGGCTGCGTTCGCTCGACATTGTGCAACCGCAAATGCACTTGATCGTCTATCCCGATGGCTCCACCAATCAACCCCAGCCACCCAAACCTGCCAGCAAAGGAAAATACTCGCTCGACACCTTCTTCGATTTGAAAGCCGGTTTGCTGACAGTTGAAGAGGGAGAGTTTTATTACGAGAATCACGCAGCCACGTTCGATTTTCAGAAAAGGCTGGAAAGGCTCAACTTCAAGGCCAATGATGTTTCGCTGCGGCTGGCATATGTGGCAGCGGCGAATGGGAATCCTGAGAGTTATCACGCGGAAATGGGTGCACGTGATTTCATGCTTTCGCGCGGGACGGCTGAACATCCGGTGGCAAGGCCCGTAGAGGGTTACATGCAGGCCACTGTCGACCTCACGCGCAACGCGGCCTATCTGCGCTCACTGCGCCTGACGGCGCGCAGTAAGGGAATCAAGGACCGCAGCCTGGACATATCCGGAACGCTCAGCGATTTCAGTCATCCGCGCTGGCAGGCATCCGTCAAGGGCGATCTCGATATGAGACTGCTTGAGCCGATTACCGGCTATGCGGACGCGCCGGAAGGGCTGGCGCATCTGGACCTGGTTGGCGCGGGCCATGGTGGAGTCTTCCGCGGCGATGGAACGGTGCATGCCGATAGCGCAGCGTATGTAGGAACCGGTGTGGATGCGCATGGCATTACGCTCGATGCAAAGGTGCACGCGGATGCAGAGCAGTTGCATATCACGTCGGTGGTGGCAAGACTGCGCGCTGGAGGTCAAATCACCGGCGACGTACTTCTCGACAACTGGCTTGGCCCTTTGCCGGGCAGCGACGTGATGCAAGCCGCTCCACCTGAAAAGAAGAAATCGCTCGGATTCTTCCACCGCAAATCAAAGAATGCGCCCACCGAGAAGCCCACGATTGCACGCCAGGAGCACGACCACCACGTGAATGGTCGGGTGGACGCGAATTTCCAGAATGTCGCACTCGATACGATTCTCGACATGGTGAGCGTGCCACCGTTCCAGAGGCTCGGGCTGGCCTCGCTTGTGAATGGGCCCACGCTGGCGCTTTGGTCCAACGGCGATGTGAACACCCTCAGCGTGAACGCAAAGTTGAACCTGAATGCCCCGGTAAGACCGGCCGCGGGAGAGGTGCCCGCGAACGGCGCGGTGGAAGCAACGTACACGCAGAAGAATGGTGCGGTTGCTGTTCGCCAACTTGAAGTGAGTCTGCCTTCGAGCCACGTCCAGGCGAGTGGAGAAATCGGCGCGTATCCGCTTAGTAGCCCAACTTCAATTACGCTCGATGCTGAGTCGCACAACGTAAACGAGTTCGATCAGTTGCTGCGCGATCTGGGTCTTGAGCGCAATGGGAAGAGCGGCACAGGCGCTTTGCCGGTTTCCTTTAACGGTGAGGCTCTCTTTCACGGAACATGGACTGGATCATTGCTCAGGCCGCACCTGGCCGGCGCATTGCAGGCTTCAAATCTCGATGCACAATTACCTCGGCGGGAGGGACAGCCTGATGCAACACCCGCCAGCATTCACATCGATTCATTGGATGCTACGGGAAGCTATGCTCCCACTCGCATCTCCATCGACCACGCGCAGGTGAAACAGAACGACGCAGAAGTGGAATTGAGCGGAACGCTGACGGCAGCAGCGCCACCAGTTCCAGCATTGAATGTCAAAACTGCAAAAGCATCTCACAAACAGGTCGCGCCCAATGTGCTGTCTGGCAGTTCTTTGCTCCATGCCCAATTGCACGCCAGCAATGTAACGGTTGAAAAACTGCTACCCCTCCTTGGCAAGAATCTCCCCGTCACCGGAAAGCTGAACGCGCAGTTGGAGGCCAATGGTGTACTCCGCACATTAAACGGAAGTGGTTGGGTGGAGCTCAACAACGGAGCATTCTTCGGCGAACCTCTATCGCTCGTGCGCGCCGAAGGCAGCCTTGCCGGCGAGACGATCAGACTCAATACATTCAACGTAAAAGACGACGCCGGAGCGCTCACCGGAACCGGTAGCTACGACCTGAAGACGAAGCAGTTTCAGGTATCCGCGCAAAGCCCGGCCATCGACCTTGCAAAACTTGAAAAATTGAAACATGTCGGCGTCTCTATGGCCGGAACATCGAGTTTTTCGATTACGGGGAACGGAACTGTCGACGATCCAAAACTGCAGGCCACGGCAACTATGGACAAAGTGGCAATCGGCGGCGAATCACTGGGACGGGTCCAACTCACGGCACACACCGCGAATCAATCCGTCCTCTACAACCTGACCACCAGCCTGGACTCCGCGACTTTGGCCGCCCATGGACAGACCGCGCTCAAGGGCGACTACAACACACAGGCGACTCTCGACTTCTCCAAATTTGATGTCGGCGCACTACTCAAGATGGCGCATGTGCAGGGACTGACCGGACAATCGTCACTTGCTGGAACGGTCACGGTGGCGGGACCGCTGAAGAATCCCCAGCAAATGCACGGTGAGGCGAGGCTGAACGAACTCGCGGCAACCGTTGAGGGCGTACACCTGCAGAGCGACGGCGGCTTGCACGCGGAACTGGCCAACGGACGCGTAAGCCTTGACCCATTGCACATCACTGGTGAAGAAACTGACCTTCGCATTCAAGGTGGGATTACGTTCAAGGACAAACGTCCGCTTGACCTGAAGGCACAGGGGTCCATCAATCTCAAACTGGCGGAAACAATCGATCCCGACCTGAGCGCGAGCGGCACAACCACCTTTCAAGTGGAGGCCCACGGATCCATGGAGAATCCGGGCCTGCGCGGGCGCATTGAGTTCAAGGATGCGTCACTCGCGCTGGAGGACCTGCCCAACAGCCTCAGTCACCTCGCCGGCACGCTCGAATTCAATCAGAACCGGCTGGAAGTGCGTTCGCTCACAGCAACGAGCGGCGGCGGACAACTGAGCGTCGGAGGCTACCTCGCCTACCAGCACGGTATCTTCGCCAACCTTACGTTGACCGGCAAAGGCATTCGCATCCGCTATCCGCAGGGCGTCAGCTCGCAAGCCGATGCGAAGCTGCAGTTGCAGGGTCCGCAGAAGAATCTCCTGCTCAGCGGCAACATCCTCATCACGCGCTTCACGGTCAGTCCGGACCTCGACTTCGTTGCGCTGGCCTCTCAGGCAACCAAAGTACAACCAGTGGCACCGCCAGACGCGCCTTCCAATCACATCCGGCTTGACGTGCATATTGCTTCCTCGCCTCAGCTCAATTTCCAGAACGCTTTTGCCAAGCTGGCTGGCGATGTGGACCTTCACCTTCGTGGGACTCTGGCAACGCCTTCATTACTCGGGCGCATCTCGATCACCGAAGGAAGTGCGACCATTGCCGGCACGCGTTATGAACTGCAGCGCGGCGATATTACCTTCACCAATCCTGTCCGCATTCAACCGTCCATTGACTTGAACGCAACGGCGCGTGTGGAAGACTACGACATCACGCTCGGACTGCACGGATCACTGGACAAACCCAGCGTGACCTATCGCAGCGACCCTCCATTGCCCGAGCAGGACGTAGTGGCACTGCTGGCGTTGGGTCGAACGGAGAACGAGCAGCGTATCTACACCCAGCAGCAGGAGCAGCTAGCCAACAATCCCGCCACAGACGCGTTACTGGGCGGCGCGCTCAACGCAACCGTGAGCAGCCGTGTGCAGAAACTCTTCGGCGCGGGATCCGTCAAAGTGGACCCCAGCTACCTCGGCGCCCTGGGCAACTCCACCACGCGCATCACCGTGGAAGAGCAACTGGGCAAGAACCTGACACTGACCTACGCGACGAATGTGAACACAACCGCCCAACAACTGCTGCAGGCGGAAATCGCCATCAATCGGCATGTATCGCTGCTGGTGGCGCGCGATGAGTCCGGCGTATTTTCGATGGTCGTGAAGGCAACCCGTCGCTACAAATAAGGACTCTATCCAAGAGAGGGTTGCTTGCGGCACAACTCCTGTGCCCAGAAAATCCCTTTATTGCACGGTTTTCACGCGGTCTTGAGATCGCGACTTTATTCCCTTATTGGATTCGTGTAAAAGTTTTCATTTCAACAAGATAAAACGCATCCTCTCTCCGATTTCCGTGCGACCTTTTGGCCGTTTGTGT
This sequence comes from uncultured Acidobacteriaceae bacterium, assembly GCA_963814335.1. Taxonomy (GTDB): domain Bacteria; phylum Acidobacteriota; class Terriglobia; order Terriglobales; family Acidobacteriaceae; genus Telmatobacter. The sequence goes on from CAWFCO010000006.1 coordinate 1,626,052, forward strand.
GTCTGTATTGATAGGAACGGCAATGCTGCCGGGAATGCAAGAAGCTTCCGTGCCCTCTTTAAGCGATGTGAAGCCAATGAAAGTCCCAAGCCTGGCCGAATCCAGCAAAGAAGGAGGAGTCGGACATGAAAAACATTCGCACAACAAATCTGGTCGCTTTTTCCGCGGCCCTGATCGCCGGTGCCCTCCTGGGCCTCCCCCAGACTTCACGGGCGTCCCAGCCTGCTTTGGGTGCTGCCAGCTTTAGCGCTGCGCCGCAGCAGGACATCGCGGTATCTCGCGCGGCAGAGGCGAAGCTCAATAAAGATCGCTTCAAGAACGTGACAGTGAAGGTTGACAACGGTATTGCGACCCTTCGCGGCACGGTAGACATGTACGAGAACAAGGCGGATGCGGAAAAGCGCGTGTTACAGGCCAAAGGAGTTTCGGCCGTACGCAACCTCATCCAAGTCACCGGGCCCTCCATCTCCGATCATGATCTGCAGTCCAAACTGGCGGAGAAGCTTTCCTATGACCGTGTGGGCTTTGGCAATACGTTTAACGCAATATCAGTCCATGTGCAGAACGGTGTCGTCACCCTCGGGGGGCATGCTCGGACCTACGTGGATCGCGATTCGGCTATTGCGCTGGTCAGCACCACCCAGGGCGTGAAAGATGTGATCAACAACATCGATGTTGACCCCGTCTCAATCATGGACGACCAGACCCGTATGGCAGTAGCGCGGGCCGTTTATGGTTACCCGTCACTGAACAAGTACTCACTCAATCCGGCCAAGCCGATTCGAATATCGGTGCAGAATGGCCACGTGGAACTCTATGGCGTGGTGGATTCTCAGGCTGACAAGAACACCGCGGGACTCCGTGCAAACAGCGTTCCAGGTGTATTCAGCGTAAAGAACTATCTGCAGGTTGCAAATGAGCCTACCGAGAAGGCAAACAAATAGGGCGGTGCGGTCCGGGGGCCGCTCCTGCAAACTCTCGGTCGCAATTGGCGGCCTCGAAAGCGGAAAAGGCTTCGGGGCCGCTCTTCTCTGCGGCCAACCGGTGCCCGCCGGCCACCGCCAGCCCGTTTGGATTCACAAAAATGTAATCCACAACTCACAATAATTCCTTACACTTAAGGGGCCATGCTCACAGACGCGCCTCTCACAACCACCCGCAGGCAGGGGAAGGATGCCGACACGACGATTTATGCGCTCGCCGGTCCTCTCACCCTGCGCAACATGTTCGACTTTCAAAACGAGTTACGGAGCGCTCAGCCCATCCCACTCACAATTTTCGATCTGAGCGAAGTGCCGTACATGGATTCGGCTGGCATGGGGCTCATCATGAACCACTATGTGCACTGCCAGACCCGCGGCGGCAAGCTGGTCGTTGCCGGTGCTAATGCACGTGTCCTCGATCTTTTTCAGATCACGAAGGTAAACACTGTGCTGCCACTGGCAGCATCCGTTGACGAAGCCGACGCCTGATCGTTCCGAGACCCGGAATTGCGTTCTGCCTCAAGTAAACTGGTAGGCGGGGCGACAACAGATGGGCCTTCTGGCGAAGACGCGCACAACTCTGGAAATGATCAAGTGGGAGCACTCCATCTTTGCGCTCCCATTTGCGCTCACCGCCACCTTGCTGGCGGCACACGGCACGCCTGCCCTCCGCACCCTTCTGCTTATTCTCGCCGCCATGGTGACCGCCCGCTCCTGCGCAATGGCCTTCAACCGCTGGGCTGATGCCGATCTGGACTCGACCAATCCCCGCACCAGCAATCGCGCCATCCCTGCCGGATTGCTTTCCCGGCAATTCGTGCTTGGTTTTTGTGTGCTGATGGGTGCGCTCTTCGTGCTTTCTGCTGCCGCTCTCAACCGGTTAACGCTGTATCTTTCCCCGATCGTGCTCGCAGTCTTGCTCGGTTACAGCTACATGAAGCGCTTTTCGCGTTGGTCGCACCTGGTTTTAGGGCTTGCGCTCGGACTAGCTCCCTCGGCCGCTTGGATCGCGGTACGCGGATCGCTAGACGCGCGGATTCTCGTCCTCACAGTAGCCGTGATGCTTTGGGTAGGCGGTTTCGACGTGCTCTACGCCTGCCAGGACTTTGAACATGACCGCAAAGTTGGACTGCATAGTCTCCCGCAGTCCTTCGGTATTCCCGCCGCATTTCTGGCGGCACGGTTAATGCACATTTCCATGCTCGGAATGCTGATCTGGTTTAGCCTTCTGTTCCACTTTGGAGTCGTTGGCTGGCTTGGAGTTGTGGCCGTGGCATCGCTGCTGGCGTGGGAGCACTCGCTGGTTTCACCCCATGACCTGAAGAGGCTGAATGCAGCCTTTTTCACCATGAATGGCGTTATCGCTATGGTCTTCCTCGTATTCGTAGCCGCCGATGTGTGGCTACGGAGGTAAGTTACGCATGTCCGCTCGCACCGTCGTCAAAGGATCGCCCGTCGAACTCTGGTATGGAACCAGACACAAGCCCTCTGGTCAGTCTTCCTCAACTGCAGATAAACAATCCAAAGGTGCGAACCGTGTCGCCATACAAGGTGAACTCGGCGCATTCAGCCACGAAGCTGCACTCAAGCTCGTTGCCAATGCATCCATAGTTCCCTTCTCGCATTCCATCGGCGTTTTTTCCGCTCTTTCCACGGGCAAAGTGGACGCTGCAGCCGTCCCCATTGAAAACAGTCTTGCCGGATCTGTTTCAGAGCACTTCGACCTGCTGCTGGCGCACGACGTAACCGTCGTGGCGGAAACTCGGCTGCGCATTCGCCACAATCTCATCACTCTCAAGGACACAACGGAATCCGATATTGTCCGCGTCTTTTCGCATCCCGTGGCCCTGGCACAGTGCAAGCAGTTCCTGGGCGCCCACCCGGCCATGGAACCGTTTGCCTTCTATGACACCGCCGGCAGCGTTAAACAACTCGTCGAAATTGGTGACCGTCATGCCGCGGCCATTGCAAGTGAAGCGGCCGCGCGCACCTATGGAGCAAAGATTCTCGCTGCCAATATTGAGGACAATTCCGAGAACTACACTCGCTTCTTTCTGGTGAAACGTGCGGAAGATGCCACGCCGGATCCGAAAGCTAACAAGGTCAGCCTCGCCTTTTCCGTCGAAAACCGTCCCGGCTCCCTGGTGGCTGCTCTCAATGCACTGGCCGCACTAGAGACGAACCTGACCAAGATTGAGTCGCGCCCCGTACACGGCAAGCCCTGGGAGTACGTGTTTTATGTGGACTGCCAGATTCAATCGCCTGCCGAGGCGGATCGCGCGGTGGACGCGCTCCACGCGCATTGCGCCATGGTCAAGGAACTCGGGCGCTACCGCGAAGGACTGCATTAACCAGGTATGCGGCAAATGCAAATCGGGGATGCGCTTGAAGCGCATCCCCGATTTCTTTGTGCGGCCGGACTCTCGGATGCCGCACAACACAGCTCTTTAGAAGTGGTAGGCCACACCAATCGACGGATTGAAGATGTTGAACCACTTGTTGGTGGTGAACTGCGAGTCACCGAAGGTGGGAACCTTGGTCACGAAGCCGCGATATTCGGCGCGAATGTCAAAGCTCGGGCTGATTTCGTACGCAATACCGGCTCCATATATTCCACCCACTGATGTCTGCTGCTTAACGTCAATATTCGTTGTGCCGGAGTTGCGGATAGGCAGCAGAATCAGCGCGCCCGGTCCAGCTTCCACAAAAGGATTGAACTTGCGGAAGTAGAAGCTGCGCACAAAGGCCGCAGAAATCTCCTGCGTACGGGTCAGTACCTGATAGTGGTTGGGATTGGCATAGTAAGTCAGCTTGTTCTGGTAGGTGATGCCGTAGTTCGCTTCCAGCGCGCTGGAGGGAGTGAGCATGAAGCGGTAGCTCAACAATGCACCGTATGCCGTGGTGGAATGCACCTGCACATTGGTGGAGGATGCAATAAAGGGCTCGATCAACGCCGTACCGCTCAAGCTGATGTCCTGACGGCTCTCCTGAGCGCGACCCGCGGCCGCCCCAATGGCCAGCAGGAAAGCAACAAACACAATCTTCTTCATTCGGTCCTGAACCTCACGACTGCCCAACCATGGCGGCAGGCGACAAAAACGAGTCAAGTTTCGGCGCGCCGGTTTCCCCGTCGGCCACTCTTAGCCATTGTAAATGGCCAAAACGGCTTATGGCTGCTTGGCATGCCCCGATTTGCTTGTTGGCTTAGACGCGCTCACTCAAAAATGGGCGTCTTGCTTTTTTAGTTTGCTCGCTCAGCATGGAAATAGAACGGGTGTCCCCGCTCTTCTGCAAGACTGCGCACGGTTTGCAGGAACGCGCGCGCCGCATAGCTGAGCGTTGCCTGCCTTCGATGGAATAGCCTCAGTACGCGCTTGAATTCAAGCTCGTCGACCATTATGCGCTTGAGATCCCCCGATTCCAGCTCACCGGCCACGGTGAGATTGGGAACCAGCGCCACTCCGTTGCCCATGCCCACAAAGCGCTTGATGGCATCGATGGTCGGCAACTCGATGCGCATGTTCAGCGGCGTCCGGTAGCGTTGAAATGTCTCAATTACCTTGCTCCGTAGCGGCGAGGTGACGTGGTGCGCAATAAAGGTCTCTTCGCCCAGTTCGGTGATGGAAACGCGTTCACGCGCAGCCAGTGGATGGCTCGGACTCGCCACCAGGGCGAGCGTATCTCCATATACAGCCCATGACCTGAATTGCGCCACGTCGGGCCGGAAAGACACCACACCCATTTCCACCGTCCGAAGATTCAGCTCCTGCGGAATACGGCTGGCCAGCATACGGTGCACAATCACATCCACCTGCGGATGAATGCGGCGGAAGGCATCAATGGCCGACAGCAAATAAAGGCATGTGTATTCGTTCGCAGCCAGTTGCAGTTGCCCGCGCTCCAGGCTCTTCAGCTCATCCAGAGCGCTTGAGGCCTCCCGCCGAAGAGCCAGTAAACGCAGAGCATACTCGCGCAGCAGCTTGCCCGCCGCAGTGAGCGTGCCGTCTCTAGCTGCGCGGTCAAACAGCGCCTCGCCGACCGAATCTTCCAGCTTACGGATGGCCTGGCTGACCGCTGGCTGCGTGCGATGCAGCCGCTCTGCTGCACGAGAAAAGCTGCGCTCTTCGGCTACGGCGAGAAAGGTTTCCAACTGGCTCAGTTCCAAGGGGTTTGCCTCGCGTGCATTATAATCAAATCTTATTGATATTAGAAAAAGAATAACTTTGCGTTATATGAGACCGATACGAGAAACTAAGAATGCAGGAACGTAACTTCTTCCCCTTGCAGGTGGTGCCCATGAGTTCGAATCACGTCGTCTTTTTTGACACAACACTGCGCGACGGCGAGCAGTCGCCCGGTTGCAGCATGACCACGCAGGAAAAGCTGACTATGGCTCATGCGCTGGAAGACCTGGGCGTGGACGTGATCGAGGCCGGCTTTGCCATGGCCTCGGAAGGCGACTTTGCCGCGATTGCGACCATCACGCAGGCCGTCCGCAAGCCGCGTATCGCCTCGCTTGCGCGCGCCAAAACTGAAGACATTGAAATGGCCGCCCGCGCACTGCAATTTGCTGACCGCGCCCGCATTCACGTCTTCCTTGCCTCCAGCGATCTCCACCTTGAATACAAGCTCAAAATGAGCCGCCAGCAGGCGCTCGACCAGACCGGAGAGTCCGTCCGTCTGGCCAAGTCGCACTGCGACGATGTCGAGTTCTCACCCGAAGACGCAACCCGATCGGACCGCGACTTCCTCGTTGAGATGGTCCGCATCGCAGTTGAAGCCGGCGCAACCACAATCAATATGCCGGATACCGTCGGCTACTCCACGCCCGAGGAGTATGGCCGCATGTTTGCCGAAGTCCGCGAGCGCGTACCCGCTGTGGACGCCCAGGGTGTGATCTTGAGTTCGCATTGCCACGATGATCTAGGCCTCGCCGTCGCCAACTCGCTGGCGGCCATCCAAAACGGCGCGCGCCAGGTCGAGTGCACCATCAACGGCATCGGCGAGCGAGCAGGCAACGCCGCACTCGAAGAAATTGCCGCGGCGCTCTACGTCCGCGCCGACCGCTACGGCACGTCGTCCAGCATCAAGCTTGATCAGCTCTACCCCACAAGCGAAGTGCTCGGCCAGATCATCACCTTCAAGCCCTCGCCTAACAAAGCCATCGTGGGTGCCAACGCCTTTGCGCATGAAAGCGGCATTCACCAGCACGGTATGCTGGCCAATCCGCTCTGCTACGAGATCATGACGCCGTCGCTGGTCGGTGTCAGCCGCACGCATCTTGTCCTCGGCAAGCACTCCGGCCGCGCGGCTCTGCGCCACCGGCTTGAGCAGCTGGGCTTCACGCTCACGCGCGAAGAGCTCCAGCAAACCTACTACCGGTTTGTCGCCATGGCCGACCGCAAGAAAAACATTTACGACCAGGACCTGATCGGTCTGCTGCCGGACAAGATTCGCGAAAACCGTCGCGAACCGGTCAGCGAACTGGACTGAACTTTTTTGACTGAAGAACTGCGGAGAAACAACACAAAGATGAAGCTGAAGATTCTAGTCACAGCCGGTGATGGCATCGGCCCGGAAGTCACGAATGAAGCAGTCGCAGTGCTCAAGGACATCGCTGCGCTCGGTGGTCATACATTCGAGTTTGACTACAAGCGCATTGGCGGCATTGCCATCAACACGGACGGCACTCCCCTGCCCAAGGACACGCTTGACGCCGCGCTCGCCTCCGATGCCGTCCTGCTCGGCGCCGTCGGCGGCAACGAGTTCAATTCCCTTCCCCCCGACAAGCGTCCGGAAGCCGGCCTGCTCGCTATTCGTGCCGCACTCGGTGGTTTCGCCAACCTGCGTCCCTGCTTTTCGTTCAAAGAGCTGACCGCCAACAGCCCACTGAAGCCTGAAATCATCGATGGTGCAGACATTCTCTTCGTCCGCGAACTGCTCGGCGGCCTCTACTTCGGCGCACCGCGCGAGTGGAACAAGGAAAAGGGCGAAGCCTTCAACACCATGCGCTACACGCGTGACGAAGTGGCCCGCGTGGCCCGCATCGCCTTCAAGCTCGCGCAGAACCGCCGCAAAAAGCTCTGCTCCGTAGACAAGGCCAACGTGCTCGAGACTTCGCAACTCTGGCGCGCCTCCGTGAATGAAATAGCCGCGGAATTTCCAGAAGTTGCCGTCGAGCACCAGTACGTCGACGCCATGGCCATGCACCTGATGAATCGCCCCAAAGACTTCGACGTGGTGCTCACCGAGAATCTCTTCGGTGACATTCTCTCCGACGAGTCCGGCGTCATCACCGGCTCACTCGGTATGCTGCCTTCGGCCACCATTGGCGGCAAGGTCAATCTTTATGAGCCGATTCACGGCTCAGCGCCTGACATTGCAGGAAAAGGCATCGCAAATCCCTGCGGCGCGATTCTGACAGGCGCACTCATTCTGCGCCACTCCGGCGGACTCGAAGCCGAAGCCGGCGCAATTGAAGCTGCCGTACGCAAGATGCTCGAGCAGGGCTACCGTACACCCGATCTTGTACGCGGCAAAGATCACGGCTACACCGTACTTTCCACACCGGAGGTCGGCGCAAAAGTACGCGAGATGGTAAAGACCATCCTCGTTAGCGCATAACGCTAACGCATAACCAAAACTGAGAATGCAGTTGAGGACCCATCATGAGTTCCGCACCAAAAACATTCTTTGAAAAAGTCTGGGACCAGCACGTCGTCGTAGAGCCAAAAGGCGAGCCTACGCTCATCTACATCGACCTGCAGCTTGTCCATGAGGTCACTTCCCCGCAGGCGTTTGAAGGACTGCGCCTGGCTGGCCGTAAAGTGCGCCGGCCTGACCGCACCATCGCCACAGTCGATCACAACGTGCCGACGACCGTCGAAGGACGACTGAACATTCTCGACCCGATTTCCGCCAAACAGATTTCCACGCTGCGCCAGAACTGCAAGGATTTCGGCGTTGAACTCTATGACGTGGACTCGCGCAATCAGGGCATCGTGCACGTCATCGGTCCCGAGCTCGGACTCACCAAGCCCGGCATGACCATCGTCTGCGGTGACTCGCACACCTCCACGCACGGCGCATTCGGTGCGCTGGCCTTCGGCATCGGCACCAGCGAAGTGGAGCATGTGCTGGCCACGCAGACACTTCCGCAGGGCAAGCCCAGCACCTTCCGCATCTCTGTTGAAGGCAAGCTGCCCCTCGGCGTCACTGCGAAGGACATCATTCTCGCCATCATCGGCAAAATCGGTACCGACGGCGCAACGGGCTGCGTCATCGAGTACGCAGGCTCGGCCATCCGCGCGCTCTCCATGGAAGGCCGCATGACCATCTGCAACATGAGTATTGAGGCAGGTGCCCGCGCCGGCATGATCGCACCCGACGAGACGACCTTCAATTACCTAAAAGGCCGCAAGTTCGCCCCGCAGGGTGAAGCGTGGGACAAAGCTGTTGCCGAATGGAGCAAGCTGCCCACCGACGAGGGAGCAAAGTTCGACCGCGAACTCGTCATTGATGCGGCCACACTCGTCCCTTATGTCAGCTGGGGCACCAGCCCTGGCATGGTGGCGCCCGTTACCACAACCGTGCCCGATCCTGCGGCCGCGGCCAACGAAGCGGATCGCAAATCCTTCGAGCGCGCTCTGGAATATATGGGACTTCAGTCAGGAACTCCGCTGGATGCAATCCCAGTGGACCGCGTCTTCATCGGTTCCTGCACCAACGGCCGCATTGAAGACCTGCGCGCCGCCGCAAAAATCGCCGCAGGCCACAAGGTCGCATCCACAGTCAGCGCAATGGTGGTGCCAGGTTCGCAACTGGTCAAGGCACAAGCAGAGTCCGAAGGCCTCGACGTGATCTTCAAGGAAGCCGGCTTCGATTGGCGTGAGCCGGGCTGCTCCATGTGCCTCGGCATGAACCCTGACATTCTCTCGCCGGGCGAACGTTGCGCCTCCACCAGCAACCGCAACTTTGAAGGCCGCCAGGGGCGCGGCGGGCGCACGCATCTCGTCTCTCCGGAGATGGCTGCAGCAGCTGCAATCGCCGGCCACTTTGTCGACATTCGCAACTGGGAAGTCCGTGAAGAGGTGAAGGCCTAATGGAAAAGTTCACAACACTCACATCCGTGGCCGCGCCGCTCGACCGCACCAACGTCGACACCGACCAAATCATCCCCAAGCAGTTTTTGAAGCGCATTGAACGTACCGGCTATGGCGACTTTCTCTTCTTTGACTGGCGCCAGACGCCCGATGGCAACCCTGTTGCAGACTTCGTGCTCAACGACTCGCGCTACAAGGATGCGCGCATTCTCATCGCAGGCAAAAACTTCGGTTGCGGATCGAGCCGTGAGCATGCCGCCTGGGCACTGAGCGATTTCGGCTTCCGCGTGGTGATTGCGCCCACGTTCGCCGACATCTTCTTCTCGAATGCAGGCAAGAACGGCATCGTGCTCGCACGTCTCACTGAGGACGAAGTCGAGAAGCTCCTCCAAAACGCACAAAACATCCCCGGCTACAAGCTGACGGTTTCGCTCGAAGAGCAGACTGTGAGCGACGAGCACGGTTTCAAGGCCAGCTTTGAAGTGGATCCCTTCCGTCGTTTCTGCCTCATGGAAGGACTCGATGACATTGGCCTCACCCTGCGCCATGCGGCTGCGCTTGACGCGTACGAGAAGCAGCACGACTCCGCAACCTGGCTGAAGGCACAGTAGAACAGACCACGACGAACGCTGTACAAACCAAGGCCGGCTGCGGATAGCAAGCAACTGACCGGCGAACAAAGTGAGCCCATGACCATTGAAGGAAAGCGCCAGAGTATCCCGTTGACTGAAGGCCCAAGCAGGGCCGCTGCCCGCTCTTATTTGCGCGGCGCCGGATTCAAAAAAGACGACCTGCACAAGCCCATCATCGGCATCGCCAACACCTGGACTGAAATCGGCACCTGCAATGTACATCTGCGCGAAGTTGCCGAGGCGTTGAAGGAAGGTATTCGCGAAGCAGGCGGCACGCCGATGGAGTTCAACACCATCACTATCTCTGACGGCATCACCATGGGCACGCAGGGCATGAAGGCGTCTCTCGTTTCGCGCGAAGTCATCGCGGATTCCATTGAGCTCGTCGCGCGCGGCAATCTCTTTGACGGTCTCGTCGGCATCGGCGGCTGCGACAAGAACATGCCCGGCATCATCATGGCACTCTGCCGCCTCAACATACCCGGCATGATGCTCTACGGCGGTTCAATCGCTCCAGGCAAACTCAACGGAGTCGACATCACCATCCAGAACGTCTTTGAAGGCATCGGCTCGCACGCTGCAGGCAAAATCGATGACGCCGGCCTCGAAGCGCTTGAAGCGAACGCCTGCCCCGGTGCCGGCGCGTGCGGTGGCCAGTTCACAGCCAACACCATGGCCATGAGCGGCGAAATCCTCGGCATTTCGCCCATCCAGATCTCCGGTGTTCCCGCCACGGCCAAGGACAAATACGCAGCCACGCGTGAAGCGGGACGTATGTTGATGGACGCGGTGCGCGCCAATCGCCGCCCGTCCGACATTCTCACGCGCAAGTCCATTGAGAATGCCATTGCGTCTGTCGCTGCCAGCGGCGGCTCAACAAATGCCGTTCTTCATCTGCTCGCCATCGCGCATGAGATGGGTATCGCGCTCTCCATCGACGACTTCGACGTGATCAGCAAGCGCACCCCGTTCATCTGCGACCTCACACCTGCCGGCAAATTCGTCGCCTCAGACTTCCAGGCCGCGGGTGGGTCGCGTCTTTTGGCCAAGCGTCTCATCGATGCAGGCCACGCTGATGGCTCCACCATGACCATCAGCGGCAAAACGCTCGCGGAAGAAGCTGCGCTCGCCGTCGAAACGCCCGGTCAAATCGTCATTCACACATTTGAAAATCCCATCAAGCCGAACGGCGGACTCGTCATTCTCAAAGGCAATCTCGCTCCCGAGGGCTGCGTGATGAAAGTCGCCGCCGCAGGCCGCTACGAGCATCGCGGACCGGCACGCGTTTTCGATTGCGAAGAAGACTGCTTCGCAGCGGTGCAGTCGGGCAGGATCAAACCGAACGACGTGGTCGTGATTCGATATGAGGGCCCCAAGGGCGGCCCCGGTATGCGCGAAATGCTGCAGGTCACCGCTGCCATCAGCGGGACGCCTGAGCTCAGCTCAACTGTGGCGCTGCTTACGGACGGCCGCTTCTCGGGAGCCACGCGCGGCTTCACTGCCGGGCACGTCGCACCGGAAGCATTCGTCGGTGGTCCAATCGCCGCCGTGCGCGAAGGCGACATCATCCACTTCGACATTGCCAACCGCACACTCGACGTGGAGATTTCATCGCAAGAAATGGCCTCGCGCCTCAAGGGCTTCACGCCTCCGCCGCTGCGCTGGCCTGAAGGTGTTTTTCGCAAATATGTAGACCGCGTCACTTCTGCGTCGAAGGGCGCAACAACGTAGTAGGGCAGTTTCTTAACGGACTTATCTGACTGGCAAGCACTGCGCGGGCAACGCGCCCGCAGGGAGAGCAACAATGGCGAAACAGACCAAACAGGACAACGCGCACTTGACCACTCCAACACAGCTCACTGGCGCTGAGATCGTCTGGGCAACGCTGGTAGGCGAAGGCGTCTCAACGGTCTTCGGCTATCCGGGCGGTGCCATCCTGCCCGTCTATGACGCGCTGCGCAAGTTTCCCATCCATCACGTTCTCGTGCGCCACGAGCAGGGTGCCGCGCACATGGCCGACGGCTACGCGCGCGCATCCGGCAAGGTGGGTGTGGCCATGGCCACCAGCGGCCCCGGTGCAACCAACCTCGTCACCGGCATCGCCACTGCCATGCTCGACTCGATTCCGTTGGTCTGCATCACCGGAAACGTCTCCAGCAAGGTACTTGGCACCGATGCCTTTCAGGAAGTGGACATCACAGGCATCACACTGCCTGTCACAAAGCACAACTTCCTGGTGAGCCGCGCGGAAGACATCGCCCCTGCACTTCGCCTTGCATTCCAGATCGCACAGTCCGGCCGCCCGGGTCCCGTGCTGGTCGACATCACCAAGGACGCACAACAGGCGACCGCTCTTTTCGACTTCGAGGCTAGCCAAACCAAAGCCCTACCGCCCGCATCCCATGCTCGGCTTCAAGGACGACGGTCTGAACAAAGCGGCCGAACTCATCCGCAATGCAAAGCGGCCCGTTATCCTTGCCGGCCACGGTGTCATGGAGTCCGGTGCAATGGAACAGGTGCGCTCGCTTGCTGAGCGTGCGCAAATCCCTGTTGCGCTCACGCTCCTGGGCCTCGGCGGCTTCCCTGCCTCGCATCCGCTCAATCTCGGCATGATGGGCATGCACGGCGAGGCATGGGTGAACGATTCGATTCAGAACGCTGACCTGCTTATCGCCTGCGGTATGCGCTTTGACGACCGCGTCACCGGCACCCTCTCCAGTTACGCCATCAACGCGAAGAAGATTCACATCGAGATCGATCCGGCCGAAGTCAACAAGAACGTGAAGGTCGATGTGGGCCTCATCGGCGACCTGCGCCAGGTGCTGGAAGAGTTGCTGCCGCGCATCGGCGGCCGCGACGGCTCGGCGTGGCTCAAGACCATCGACGCCAGCAAGGGTGAGTCGGCCGTGCGCGATATCAAGAACATTCCTGATTCGGGCCATCTTTTCGCCGCGCACGTCATGCATGACCTGTGGAAGCTCACAGGCGGAGATGCGATTGTCGCAACCGATGTGGGCCAGCACCAGATGTGGGAGGCGCAGTACTTCCATCATGAAAAGCCGCGTTCGCTCGTCACTTCCGGCGGTCTGGGAACCATGGGCTTTGCGCTACCAGCGGCAATCGGCGCCAAGTTTGGCTGCCCTGACAAGGAAGTTTGGGTCATCGCCGGCGATGGTGGATTCCAGATGACAGCCTGCGAGCTTGCCACCATTGTCCAGGAGAAGATCAAGATCAACATCGCCATCATCAACAACGGTTATCTCGGCATGGTGCGCCAGTGGCAGGAGTTCTTCTATGAGGGCAACTATCAGTCCACACCGCTGGTGAGCCCCGACTTTGTAAAACTCGCTGACGCGCATGGCATTGCCGGCGCCACAGTGCGCACACGCGTGGAGCTCGATGAGGCCGTACAGAAAGCGCGTACAACCGATGGACCGTTCCTTTTGAACATTCTGGTGGAAAAGGCTGATTCGGTGTATCCGATGATTCCCGCCGGTAGCGCACTCCACGAGATGATTCTCCGGCCCAAGAAGAATCCGCTCATTGAAACGGCGGAAGACGAATAGCTCCGCACTTGCTACGGCATTTATAGAAAGGTATTTATGCTGCACACATTTGTTGCTTATGTTGAAGACCTGCCCGGCGTGCTCACCCGCGTTTCTTCGCTGTTCCGCCGGTTGAACATCAACATCCATTCGCTCACCGTTGGCGGCAGTGAGCGTCCCGGCCTCTCGCGGCTCACTCTGGTCTGCGAGTCCTCCGGTGAGGCAAGCCACCGCATTCGCGCCAGCCTGTTCAAGCTTGAGAACGTCGTGGATGTCGACGACATTGCGCAGGCTCCTAACGTAACGCGCGAACTCGCACTCATCAAGATTGCCGTCACTTCGCAGACGCGTTCACAGGTCTTTGAGCTCGTTGAAGTCTTCCGCGCCCGCATCGTCGATCTCACGTCAGAATCGCTGATGATCGAAATGACGGGTGTCGAGAGTAAGATTGAAGGGCTCATCGAGATACTGAAAGCAAGCGACTGCCGCATTCTCGAACTTTGCCGCAGCGGGAAAATGACCATGCGTCGCGGCCACCACACCAGCGGCGTGCTGCGCGCCATGGGTGCAAAGGATACCGAACTCGAGGTAGCTTCCAAAGCCGTTGCTGAGTAGAATTCACAAGACTCTGATTCTCCAGGATATTGTTACTCTGGCGGGGGAGATTGCCCAATGGACCAAGACACAAAAGCATGTCCGGTCTGCGGTGAGACCATCAAGGCCGCGGCAATCAAATGCCGCTTTTGCAATACAGACCTTGAGGCGTTTGCATCCTCAAAGGAACACGATTCGGAAAAGACCCTGTTTTCGGGCCGTCCCGCCGTGCTGTATAGCGTGGGACAGGTGACTCCTTTCGTCGTGCTGCTCGTTCTCGCCATCGCAGCAGGCTACTTCGTCGGCACAACCAACGGCACGCTGATTGCGATCGCGGCCTTCCTGGTCCTCAGTGCGGCAGTGTGGATCTCCTTCCTTTTCCGGAGCTTGGGCGTTCGCTATACCATCACCACCCAGCGCATTATTCTGGAGCGCGGACTTCTCTCCAAGGTGCAGGAGTCGCTTGAGCTGTTCCGCATCGACCATTTTGAGCTGCGCAAACCACTGGGAATGCGGCTTATGGGCCAATCCGCATTGCGCGTTTTCTCCTCCGATGCAGAGCTGGAAAATTTCTTCATTTACGCAATCCCGGGGCTTGACGCCCTGGCTGACACACTGCGTGAGTGTCAGCTGCGCGAGCGCAGCCGGCGCAGTCTCACCACCTTCGTCAAGGCATAAAACTGGACGATCAAGTTCAATCGCACTTCAACACATACCCCGAATACGAAGCACCAAAAAGGAAACCGAGAAGAAATGGCTACAACTTACTACGATCACGACGCCGATCTTTCCCTCATTCAGGCCAAAAAGGTCGCTATCATCGGCTACGGCTCACAGGGCCACGCCCACTCGCTCAACCTGAAAGATTCAGGCGTGCATGTGAAAGTGGGCCTCGCCGCCAACTCCAGGTCCATTGAGAAAGCGAAGAAGGCGGGCCTTGAAGTCGACACCGTTGCCAACGCCACCAAGTGGGCCGACGTGGTGATGGTGCTCGTCCCCGACCAGACTGCGGCCAAACTCTATGCCGAAGAAATTGCGCCTAACCTGAGCGCAGGCAAACTGCTGCTCTTCGCGCACGGCTTCAACATTCACTTCAAAACCATCGCGCCCGACGCTGGAATCAACGTCGGCATGGCAGCACCCAAGGCTCCGGGCCATCGCGTACGCGAAGTCTTTACCGAGGGTGGCGGCGTCCCTGGGCTCATCGCCATTCACCAGGATCCAGGCGGCGACTCGCACGCGCTGGTTCTCAGCTATCTGAAAGGCATTGGCTGCACCCGCGCAGGCGTGCTTGAGACCACCTTCAAGGAAGAGACCGAAACCGATCTCTTCGGCGAGCAGGCTGTCCTCTGCGGAGGCGTCAGCGCGCTGATCAAAGCTGGCTACGAAACCCTCGTCGATGCCGGCTATCAGCCTGAGAGCGCGTACTTTGAAGTGCTCCACGAGCTCAAGCTGATTGTCGACCTCATCTATCGCGGTGGACTGGCTTACATGCGCTACTCCATCTCGGACACTGCAGAGTGGGGCGACTATGTGAGCGGCCCCCGCGTCATCAATGAAGAAAGCAAGAAGGCCATGAAGGGCATCCTCACGGACATTCAGGATGGCACCTTTGCCAAGCGCTTCCTCGCTGACCAGAACTCGGGCCGAAAGGAATTCCTCGCCTTCCGCGAAGCCGAAGCCAAACACCCCATTGAGATTGTCGGCAAACAGCTCCGTGCCTCCATGCCATTTCTCGATCCGGTCACCGTGGAAGAAGTCGCGAAAACGCGGTAAACCAGAATCATTAAGCAGCCTTCAGGCCCGGCGATACATTCGCCGGGCTTTTTCATTCCGCCTCAGCAGCCGCCAAATTCAGCACGGGCAAATCCCAATCCACCTCTTCCAGTTTGCGTACGCCAACCACCCAGGCCAGGCAGCCGACTAAGGAAACACTCGCTGCCACGCCGAATGCCGCGCCAAAGTGGCCCGTCTTATCGACAAGAAATCCTGTCAATGCCGGTCCTGTAATTCCGGCAATATTCGCGACGAAGTTTTGCATGCCCACCCATTTGCCTGCCACGCGCGGGCCCGCCAACGTTTGAGAGAAGGCAAACGTGCCTGCATTTGCCATACCGCTGCCAATGGCCATGCAAACCAGCCAATACCAATAGGTGCGCTCGCTTGAAAGCGCCAGGCCGCTCAGAGCGACGGTTGCCGACAGGTACCCGATTCCCATCGCAATCTTGCGCGCCTTTGTCGGACTCATACCTCCTACGATGCACCGGTCCGCAAACCAGCCCGTCATGATGGATGAGATCGAATCGACGGCCCAGATTGCACTCGCGGCAATTGCCATGGTCGCAGTCGATAAGTGATGCTCACGCACAAGATAAGTCGGAAGCCATGTAAGCAGAAAGTAGAGCAGATAATTGCCGCTGAAATGCCCAATGCTCGCAGCCCAGAAAGCGCGTTTGCCGAAAATCGTCATCATTCCCGGTCCCTGCGCTCTGCCAACCGCGGATGAAGGCACCGTTGCAGGCTTCCAGCGCATCCACGCAGGCAACCACAAAAGGCTCACCACTCCAATGGCCAGAAAGGCCATGCGCCAGCCATAGTGCGCCACCAGCAGTCCGCCGCCCAGGGTGCCAATCGCAACTCCCCAGTGCATGGCCGCCATAATGAGACCATTGGCCAGACCACGCGCTTCTTCCGGCAGGTGCACGGCGCAAATCTTTGAAGTGGCTGGAACCATTACCGACTCGCCGACGCCCAGGAATAGACGCATCATCAACAGCAGGCCAAATCCAGTCGCAAGTGCGGAAGCTGCCATGGCCAACGACCACACCAGAAAGCCTGCGGCAAGGACATAGGTAACCCTGAACCTGTCCGAGAGCCACCCCACAGGAATCTGCAATATCGTGTACGACCAGAAGAATGAAGAGAGCAGAATGCCCAGCTTCGTATCAGACAGGCCCCACTGCGCTTTGAGCAGAGGCGCAGCCAGTGACAGGCTGCCCCGGTCCACGTAGTTGATCACGATAACCAGGACAAGGAGCGTGAGCGCGGGCGCAAACAACCTGGATGGGCTCTTTGCTCCGGTCATGGCGCTCCTCAATGTCGTTCTTGCGTTGCTTTCAGAGGTATATCACTGCAAACAACTTGAAGACACACTAAAAGTCACCGGGGCCTCTCACCATCGCAATTTCCAACCCATAATCCACTCACTTCCTGTCCAGCCGGAACGCCGCCGCCTGAAAGTCGCCGCGGAATTCCTTATCCATGTCGATGCCGTGATTCATCCACCATGCGCCGCTCGCTGTCGACGGCGTCTCCGGCGCGGCCTTGCCTTCAATCGAGGTCAGCGTGTACTCGGCCTTTGGGTCCAGGCCCAGAAGTTTCAACCGCGGAAAGAGCCTTCCCTCCTGTGTCGAGTGAATGAAGGCGAAAAACACCGCCTGCGACTTCTCATGATTCACAGTCTCCGTCGCCGAAAATTCGCTGCCATTGCGCGGCGAAATCAGCCGAAACAGGTCGCCCTGCACAATCGTCTTCTGCACTTCGTGGTACGCAGCGATCAGCCGCTTCGCCGTCGCCATCTCTTCATCGTTCCACTTGGTGATGTCGGCGCCAATGCCCAGCGACCCCTGCATGGAGCTGAGCATGCGGTATTCGAGCGAAGTCGAACGTTTGTTGAGCCAGTGTGGCGAATCTGTCACCCAGGCCATCATCACCTGCGGCGTGTAGGCATAGGTAAAGCCATCCTGCTGCGTCAGCCGGTCAAAGGGATCTGTATTGTCTGAGGGCCATACTTCGTCGGCGTATTTCAGAATTCCAAGATCCACGCGTCCGCCGCCGCCCGAGCAGCTTTCAATCTCAACCTTGGGATGCTTCGCCTCCAGCTCCGCAAGAATCCCGTAGAGATTCTGAATGAACGCGACATACACCTTCTTCTGCTCGTTCGCCGGAAGCTGATCCCAGCCCGGCTCGCTCCAGTTGCGGTTGTAGTCCCATTTCAGAAACGCAATATCGTTCTCGGTCAGCAGCTTGTCAAGAAACCCAAAAACATACGCGCGCACATCGGGCCGTGCAAGGTTCAGCACCAGCTGATTACGTTGCTCGCTGCGTGGGCGCCCCGGAAAATTCAGCACCCAGTCCGGATGCTTGCGATAGAGATCCGAGTCGGGGTTCACCATCTCCGGTTCCACCCACAGGCCAAAATCCATTCCCAGCGAATGCACCTTATCAATAAGCGGTTTCAGTCCATGCGGAAACTTCTGCGGATTCACATACCAGTCGCCCAAACCCGCATGGTCTGTCTTGCGCTCGCCGAACCACCCATCATCCATCACAAAGCGGTCCACACCCAGCTTGGCCGCTTTTTCCGCCAGGGCAATCTGCCCTGCCTCATTCACATTCATACCCGTGGCTTCCCACGAGTTGTAAATCACCGGACGGGGTTTTGGTGCAGCATTGTCGCCCTCTCCCACGCGATGCGGAAGAATATGCGCAATCTCAAAATGGTGTAGCAGTCGTGAAGCACCGCCAAGACCGTGCGCCGAATAGCCGCCGTAGAAGATCGGTGTCTCCAGCCGTTGTCCCGGATGCAGCACATAGCCAAAATCAAACGGATTGAAACCGCCCGTCACGCGAATCGCATCCAGCTGATCCTGCTCTACGGTAATGCGCCATGATCCGCTCCACGCCAGCGCGCCAAACCACACTGAGCCATGCTCTTCGTCCGGCCCGCCTGATTGAATTGCAAACCACGGGTTCGCCTGGTGGCCCGTCGTGCCTCGACGGCTCTCGATAACCCGCTCTCCGGGGCGCAGCGTTTCCTGCGTCAGCGTCCACTCGCCCGCCCAGCGGCCCGTCAGGTAATCGAGCGAATACTGGCCCGCAGGCAGCGCCCACGCAGCCGCTGCTGCCTGCTCCACCGTAATCGGCTGTGGCTCGCGATTCACAATCGTTGCCGAGCGCGCCAGAATTCCGCTTGTCGGATCCATCTCATAATGAAGAATCACAAACACGTAGCGCTTGATATCTTTCAGAATCACGTCGACGCCGTGTGGCGTGAGCTTATGGCTGTCGTAGTGCAGCACCAGATCGCGCGTGCCGTCGGCAAAAGTCACCTTCAATGCCGGCTCTACAAAGAGTCCCGCTCCCCAGCCCGCGTACTCCTCTGGAGTATTTGTGTATGAGGAGTCAAACGAAGCCCACTCCGGCATCGGCGTCGCTTGCGGAAAACTGTCGTTCGCTCCCAGACGGCCGCCCCAATACAGCTGCTGCAACTCGCCCCGCGAGTTAACGCCAAATACGTACGAAGTATTGCCGCCATCCATGCGGAAGACCTTCGTCTTAGCGTCGTAATGGCAGAATGTAGCAGTCTGAGCGCTCAGTTGCCACGCGAAAGCCAGAATCAAGGCAACAATTGAAAAAGTTTTTCTCATGAACTCCGTCTCCAAACGATTCCCAAAAACGCCCCATCATACCATCCGCATTTCCACGCATGCAGTGAACCCTTGCGAACTCTCACCCCTTCCACAGCCGAATCGGCTATTCTGAAATTGCTTCCCTGGAGGCTCAGGATGCTTGCCCCCACTCTTACTTCCCCTGCCTGCCCCACACCGCCTGAAAAAATTGCGGAGGCGCTCGAACGTATTGGTCCGCTGCAAGGTCTTCCGCTGGAAGACCGGCTGTGGCTGGCACGCAATGGCGTGGAAATTGTAGCCCAGCCAGGCGACATTCTTTTTGAGAACGATCAGCCGGCAGACCGCATGATTCTCATCCTCAAGGGCGAAATTCACGTGCGTCGAGATCGACCCGGCGGCTCCATGCTCTTTTTCGGCCGTGCCGGGCAGATGACCGGACTGCTTCCCTTTTCGCGCATGAAGGTTTCCGGCGGCCAGGGCTTCGCGGTTTCACCGGTGTGGGCCTTGCTCATTCACCGCTCCAAGTTTGCTGAGATGCTGGAAGCAATTCCGACCATGACGAACCGCGTGGTCTCCACATTGCTCGACCGCGTCCGCGAAGTCACGCGTATTGAGCAGCAATCTGAGAAACTGAGCGCACTCGGCAAGTTGGCCGGCAATCTGGCCCACGAGCTCAATAATCCGGCCTCGGCTGCGCAGCGCGCCGCCTCAAGCCTCATGACCGAGCTACGCGCCAATCGCAGCAATCGTTTTAAATTCCTGAATCTCTGCCTCAATGAAACCGAGGTACGGGCACTTACTGATTGGGAACAGCGCGTTCTCAGCCGTCCACCCGTCTCTGATCCGCCGGACGCCAGCGTACTCATTGGCTGCGAAGAGGCCCTTCACCGCTGGCTTTCAGAACTCCCATGCGAGAACGCATGGGAAGTTGCCTCCCAAATCGCAGAGCAGAACGTCGGCGTTGACGACCTCGAAAAACTCAAAGCTGACATCGGTCCTGCGGCAGCCGCCGTGGCGCTTGAGTATTTCGCGCGCTTCCTGCGAACCACACGATCCGTCGATACACTGCTTCACTCCACTTCGCGCATCTTCGACCTCATCAGCGCCGTCAAGTCGTATGCCTTTATGGACCGCGCTCCCATTCTGGAGATCGATGTTCCCACCGGACTCGATGCCACAATCCAGATGCTGCAGTCGCGGCTGGACAAGGTAACAGTCGTCCGCGATTATCAGCCGGATTTGCCGCGCATCAGCGCCTATGGCAGCGAACTTAACCAGGTGTGGACTGCTTTGATTGAAAACGCGCTTGACGCCCTCGGCAATGAAGGCACGCTGAGTCTCACCTGCAAACGCGAAGCGGAAATGTTGCTGATTGAAATCTGGGATACCGGTCCGGGAATCCCCGCCGAGTTGCAGGACCGCATCTTCGAGCCGTTTTTCACCACCAAGCCTCCGGGCCAAGGTCTCGGTCTCGGCCTCGACAATGCCATGCGCATTGTGCGCAAACATCGCGGCCACATGAGCGTGCGCTCCGAGCCCGGCTCAACCTGTTTCCGCGTGCGCCTGCCCATCGACCAATTGCAGGCATATTGACGATTTGAAACGTAGATCTGTGGAGGCAAGTTCCTCGCAGTACAGATTGCCTTCAATATACGGAGGAAGCTCGTGACGGATTCTGCAATGATGAAAACAACTCTCGCGCCGATGCTTTCCGTGCGCGACGGCGCCAAGGCAGTCGACTTTTACGGAGCTGCATTCGGCGCTGAAGTTCTCTTCCGTCTCGACGGCGAAGGCGGCGGCGTAGTGGCGCAACTCAGGATTGGCGCATCAGAATTCTGGGTCGCGGATGAGTCACCCGAACACCAGAACTTCAGCCCTGACACGCTGGGCGGTGGAACCATGCGCATGATTCTCACCGTTCCAGACCCGGACGCGGTATTCGACAAAGCTGTTGCCGTCGGCGCCAGAGTCATTCGCCCCGTGGTCGACGAGCCCTACGGTTGGCGTGTAGGTCGCCTCGTTGATCCCTTTGGGCATCACTGGGAGATTGGAAAGCCGCTCGAGTAGAAGGAACCACTTCCGCGAAATCGACGCATCAAATTGTCCGGCGCGCCTTGAGCCGAACGCCTCAGAATGAAACATCCGCCGGTTCGGTCACACGCATGACAGACTGATCGCCCGTCATCTTTTTCCATGCCGCGCGAATCGCATCGATCTTTGCGCGATTTTCCGCGCTGTCTTCATAATCGACGATCAGCATCTTCGAGCGCAGCCGTTCAGGTTTGTTTTCGTTCTTGCTCTGCCACTGACCATAGACATCCACCACGCTTAATCCTGCTGGAAAGCGCGGCGTCACTTCTTTGTCAAGAAACGCGCGCCATTGCGCCTCGCTCACGCCCTTTGCCGCGTCGTCCGCGGGGCCAAGACCAAAGTAGAGCCGCGTATCCACCCATCCATGTGTAGTCCCAGGATGCGCGGTATCGCCGGAAAGCGTGGGCGGAGCATTTGCCGCCACCGTTGCTGGATGCGGATGCGCGCAGGCACTCAGGCACACCACAACCGCGGGAACCAGCCATGCTGTTAGTCGGCGCATGAACGCTCCGAAGGTAGAATCGATTTTACTTTTCTATTTCCACGCCGCGCCAGAAGGCGACATAGCCCTTGATCTTGCGCGCGGCTGGCTTGGGATCGGGATAGTACCAGGCCGCGTCTGGATTATCTTGCCCATCGATAAGCAGGCTCATGTATCGCGCTTGCCCCGTCCGCGGACATGTGGAGGTAGTGCTGCTTGGGCGGAAATACTCCCGCTTCAGGCTCGACTCAGGGAAATACACAATCCCCTCCACAATCTCAGTCGACTCGCTTTCGGCAACCACTTTGCCATTCCAAATTGCTTTAGCCATCGGCTCGTCCCGTCAAACTTCACTGATCCATCCTTTGCCGGCACCGGTCGATCCGGCAAAGGAAAAATCACCACAACACGTGCAAAAATCTCTTCCCGGTACGAGTTCCAAAAGGCAACCGGAACCCCGCCTCTTACTTTTCGATGCTGATGGACTCGATGACGACTGATTTTTTGCTCGAATCCGCTTTGGCAGTCACTGATACGTGGTCGCCATAAAAATCCTTCACCTTCTCTGGATTCTCAATCGACCAGACTTCCTTCTTGGCTTCATCGACAAAAACAGGCTTTTCTCCACCCTTAATGCAGGCCTTAACGCATGCCGCGCCTGTACCGGCATGAGTTGCTCCGCACTTCGAGTCCGAAATCCAACCACTGAGTTTGGCCGAGTCAGCCGCACCTGCCGTCATGGCAGCCGACGCGATCAGGAGGGTTATCGCTGCAATACGCTTCATTTCCAGCTCCAGGGCGCAAGTGTGCGCTTGGCTCCTATCATGCCCCCTGACACCGCCTCGGCACAAGAAAACTATGCAGGGTGCTCGACGCCATCAACCGGAAAGTCTTGTGTTTTCACTTTTGTTTCAATGCCTCACGGCGCGCACTTACATTCTTCAGCACCATCGAATAGCGCAGTTCAGCCGCCTGAAATCTCTTAATCAGCTCTGACGTCTTGGCCATGAACAGTGGATTACGCTCGCGAATCGCGTCAAGAATGTGCGCGAACTTCGCCAGCATGAAGAAGCCTTCGCCATTGCAATCCACAAAAAGCTCCGCCGATACGGCACCGTGCAGCACCATCGCAGCAGCCATCTCCCAGTACGTTGTCACCTGGCGAAAGAAAGCATTGTGCGGATCTCGATAATTGCTGGCGACAGCAAAAAACTCTTCGACCGTGTCCGGCCAGAAGTCCATCAGCATCCAGGCGCGCGCCTGGCGCATCACGTCCTCGCGACGCAGTTCATAGAGGCGAAGGATGATTTCCGCATCACCCGGTGTGGCCATCATACGTTCCATGAGTATCTCCGTTGCTCATGGTAACGGATGGGGCTGCGCCGGTGCATGCACCGGCGCCACACGTCTTACACCGGCTGCAGCTCGCTCTTCTCGTCCTTCTCCACCACGGGCCCATGTGTCTCCGCCGTCGGCGGCGGCGGCGCATCGCCAATGCGCTTCGAGTAGCTGCAAACCACCGCTGCTTTTTCCTCCGCGGCAGGTGCGGTTTTCGCGCGTTTCTTGGGTGCCGCTGCCTCTTCTTCAGAGCTCTTCTTCTTGTTCGGGCACTCAAGATAGATGCCGGACTTGAGCACCTTCTCCACCAGATACGGGCTCTTGCACTCAGGGCACTGCTGAGCCACCGGCTTGTAATTCGACGTGAAGTCGCACTTGGGATAATTCGTGCAACCCCAGAAGACGTTGCCGCGTCGAGCCTTGCGTTCGGCAATGTCGCCCACTCCGCACTTGGGACACTTCAATCCTTCAATCAAATTCTGCTTGATGTACTTGCACTTCGGATATCCCGAGCACGACACAAACTCGCCATACGCGCCTTGTCGTAACACCAGCGCCTTCCCGCATACCGGGCAATTCTCGCCCGTCGGCTGCGGAGCATTCTGCTTCTGTTGCTGCTTCGAGCTCAACTTGCGAATCGTCTTGCACGGCGGATCGTCGTTATACCCCGGACACGCCATGTACGGCCCAAAGATGCCGCGCTTCAGTACCATCACGCGTCCGCAGTTGTCGCAATACTCTTCCTGCTCGCCAGCTTCCTGGCCTTCCGGCGTATTCAGGTCCGGCTTCGCGGCAACATTTTCCTTGGTGAAGTCGCAGCTCCACTGCTCCACGCTTACCTTTTTGCCTTTGGCCGCGGCATCTTGCATTGCCTCGTCTACGGCTGAGGAAAGCTCCCGCGCATTCTTCACTTCCCTGGTGAACACGTCCGTGTCGTCCACCTTCGCGCGCACTGTCATAGGAAAATTCAGCTCGCCCGTAACTTTCTTCACAACGGCATCGGAATCTTTCTTCCAAGGTCCCGCCGCCAACGCCATCGGCTTCTTCTTGCTGAAGTTCGAACAGGAGTAGAAGCTTCCGAACTTGCCCCACTTCAATACCAGTGGTGATCCGCAGACCTCGCACTTCTCATCGGTCATTGTCTCCAGCCGCTTGATGTTCTCCATGTTCTTGCTGGCGTCTTGCAGCTCTTCCTCAAAGTAGCCGTAGAAGCCCTTCAGCAGATCGGTCCACTGTTCCTTTCCATCTTCAATATCGTCCAGCTCTTCTTCCAACCGCGCCGTATAAGCCACATCAAAGATGTAGGGAAAATTCTTCACCAGTAGATCGCAGACCACCATGCCGATCTCAGTCGGATAGAACCGCCCGGAAATCTTGGTCACGTATTCGCGATCCTGAATCGTATTGATGATCGACGCGTACGTCGACGGTCTGCCGATGCCCTTCTCTTCCAGCACCTTCACCAGCGACGCTTCATTGAACCGCGGCGGTGGCTGCGTGAAGCTCTGCTTGCTCTCCAGGTTGTCAAGCGCCAGCTCCTTGATGCCGTCCAGATTCGGCAGCTTGTTCGCCGCCTCATCGTCATCATCCTTCTTCTCTTCCGCCACCTGGTACACACGCAGATAGCCGTCGAAGCGCACCACTGATCCACTCACACGGAAGTCGTACGTCTTCTTCGTCGTCTCTGACACTGCTTCAATCTTGGCCGTCGTTACGTCAAAAATCGCCGGCGTCATCTGCGATGCAACAAACCGCTGCCAGATCAACCGGTAGAGCTTCAACTGCTCGTCAGTCAGATAGCGCGCAATCGAGTCCGGTGTGCGCGCCACATCACTCGGGCGAATCGCTTCGTGCGCATCCTGCGCAGCCTTCTTGCCTTGATACGAAAGCGGTTCCTTCGGCAAATACTGGGGGCCCAGTTCCTTCGTGATCCACTCACGTGCGCCCACCTTCGCTTCCGGCGAAACACGCGGCGAGTCGGTACGCATATAGGTGATAAGACCCGTGGTCTCGCCGCCAATATCAATGCCTTCATACAAGCGCTGCGCCACGCCCATCGTGCGGCGCACGTTGAAGCCCAGTTTGCTGGCCGCATCGCGTTGCAATTGACTCGTAATGAAGGGCGCGAGCGGCTTGCGCTGTTGCTCGCGGCTCTGCACTGACGCAATCGTCCACTTCGCCCTGGCCAGCGCGGCTTCCACCTCGCGCATCGTCTTTTCGTTCGGCAGAGCGTTGGCAATAAATTGATCCTTGCCGTCCTTGTCCTTGCCGTTCGCCACGCGAGCGGGCTCGCCATCAATACCAATAAACTTCGCGCGCAGCTTCGTCTCGGGCTTCTTCTCCGCATGCAGCAGTGCGTCCAGTGTCCAGTATTCCAGCGGTTTGAAGGCGCCAATCTCGCGCTCTCTCTCCACAATCAGCCGCACCGCAACCGTCTGCACGCGTCCCGCGGAAAGTCCACGACGCACTTTGTCCCACAACAGCGGAGAAATCTGGTATCCCACCAGCCGGTCCAGCACGCGGCGCGTCTGCTGCGCATACACAAGATTCTGATCCACGTCACGCGCATGCTGAAACGCATCCTGCACTGCCTTCTTCGTAATTTCGTTGAAGGTTACGCGACGAATCTTCTTCTTCTCTTTGGCGCTAGTGCCCAGTTGAATCGCAAGGTGATAGGCAATCGCCTCGCCTTCGCGGTCAGGGTCAGGCGCCAGAAAAATCTCGTCCGCCTTGGCCGCTGCCTTCTTCAGTTGCGCAACAACCTTTTCTTTGCCAGGAGAAACAATCAGCGTCGGCTCAAATGTCCGCTGCTTCAGCTCCACGCCAATGTCGTTTTTGGGCAAATCCATAATGTGCCCGACCGAAGCCAGCACCTCGAAACCTTTGCCCAGATACTTTTCAATCGTCTTCGCTTTTGCGGGCGACTCGACGATCACTAATGATTTGCTTGTTGCCATCGTTGTTCTCTGTTGCTCCCTGACATCCGGCCTGTTGGACGCCGAATGCACTCAATCCGTTTCATCATCGCAGTTGATGGGACCGCCCGTACCATTCCGGGCCTGGCGAAAAATGACCTACGAACATTGGAACCTAACACGGTTTGGATAGGATTTCCACTCCACTCGCGTTCTTTTCCGCTTCAGCGCCCCTTCTCAAACACCTGCAAGACTCTCTTTTGCATAGCGTTGGTCGCGGTTCACATTTTCCTGCACAGCGCTCGCAAGGCGAACCCGTTGTTCACATCGTTCGCACAAAATTCTTTCCCGGCAGCTGCCGCACACGTCCCGCCATCTCCAGCTCAAAGAGCGCCGTAAACACTTCTGAAGAAGTCAGCTCCGTCTCCAGCTTTTCCAGAAGTTCATCCAGCTGCATGGACTCATCTGCGCGAAGAACATCCAGAACCATCGACTCCTCAGGCCTCAGAACCGGGTCAGGCAGAAGAGATGCGGCAGGTTCGTCTTTGGATGCAAGGCCGGCCTGTGCCTCAAGTTCCAGACGCACCTGCGACGGCAAATCCTCCCACACGTCCTCCCACGTCGCAACCAGCTTGGCGCCCTGTTTAATCAACGTGTTGGGCGTCCACGAGTTCTTGTTGGTCACATTGCCCGGAACAGCATATACATCCCGGTTCTGTTCCGCGGCGCAGCGCGCGGTCACGCGCGTTCCTGAGTGCTCGCCCGCCTCCACCACCAGCACCGCAATGCTCAACCCGCTGATGATCCGATTTCGCCGGGGAAAGTTCTGCGGCGCCGGAAACGTCCCCATCGGCACCTCGCTCACAATCGCGCCACCAAGTGCCAGAATCTCATCGGCCAGCTTGCGGTTCTCCTTCGGATACACCACGTCGATCCCCGTTCCCCATACAGCCACCGTTGGCATCCGAGCCGCCAGCGCACCCTTGTGCGCACAGGTGTCAATGCCGCGCGCCATTCCACTTATTAGGATGAGCCTCCGCGCAGCCAGGTCGCGCGACAACATCTCTGCAATTCCCGTCCCATACGGCGTGGGATGCCGCGTGCCCACCACCGCAATACCCGGCCTCGCCAGCAGGCTCGCGTCCCCGCGCACCCACAGCACCGGTGGCGGGTCATAAATCTCCTTAAGCCGCTCCGGATACGCCGCGCAACCAAACGTCACAATCGTCGCCTGTTGCCCTGCAACGCGCGCCCACTCCTCCTCGGCCGCCTTGCGTGCCTTGCCGTCAAAAATGAACTGCGCTGCCTGCGCCGGAAAACGCAAACCCTCCAGGTCCGTCAGCGGCAATTCGAAAATACGGCTCGGCGACTTGATCGCCCCCACCGCCTCAAGAATCCGCTTCGGACCCAGCCCCGGCGTCAGCGCCAGAGCCAGCCATGCAAGTTGATCCTGGCTTAGAGTCTTGCCCAGGGTTGCGCCCGCCTGCCCTGCTCCCGGCTCGGTCAACGTCGGCATACACTTCCCCTTCCCCTCGCGCACACATTCAGCGTCAAGGCACACGTCTCTCAATTGATCTGGGGAATCGTGCCAACACTACCCGCACCCCGCCCGCCAAGTCAAGCTTTGCGGTCACACTGCAGGGCGGGCATGAAATTGGAACCCCAACTCTCCTGCGAGCGAACAGCGAGCGTCGGCTGCATGCAATGCTCTCCTGCGAGCGAACAGAGAGCGTCGGCCGCACGCGGTGCCGAGCGAACAGCGAGCATCCGCTGCGTGCAATGCCTTGGTATCCTTAAGGTGCGTGAGTCCTTCGTTGCCGTCCAAACTGCGCATCGCCGCAATCCGCTTTCTCAATCCCGCTCCACTCATGTGGGACTTCGAGCATCCACCCCTCATGGACCAGCTAGCCCAGCGCTACCAGGTCGACTACATGCTCCCTTCCGAATGCGCCGACCGCCTCGCCTCCGGCCAGGCCGACATCGGCCTCGTCCCCATCGCCTCTCTTGCCACCACGCCATGCCTGCGTGTGCTGCCCGGCTGCACCATCGCCTCCAAGGGCCGCGTCCGCTCCCTGTTGCTCGTCCGTCGCGCCCGCCAACCACTCAGCCTCGTCCGCACCGTCGCGGCAGACACGGCCAGCCGCACCACCATCGCGCACGCCCGCATACTCTTTCATGAGTGGGGCAATCCCGCCGCCCAGTTCGTCCCCATGCGCGCCGACCTCGACCAGATGCTCGACCAAGCCGACGCTGCCATCCTCATTGGCGACCCCGCGCTCATGGCCCTCCAGGAACGCGCCAACCGCGACGAACGCAACGAAGAAGAGCTCGTCTATCACGACCTCGCCGAGGAATGGGGCACCCTCACAGGTCTGCCCTTTGTCTCGGCCATCTGGGGCATCGCATGCCCCTCAAATACCGCGCCCAGTTTTTCCGATGAAAGCGTTGCCCGGGACCTCATCGCTTCCCGCGATCACGGCCTGGCCAGCATCGATGCCCTTGTCAAAGAGTGGTCGAAACGCCTCCCCATTTCAGCCCAGACCATCCAGACCTACCTCACCGAAAACATCCACTACATATTGGATGAGGACTGCATCGAGGGCATGCGCTGCTTCTTCCGCAAAGCCGCCGAATGCGGCGTATTGCCCGCGTATGAACTCCAAATAAAAGCCTGAAGCGGCACACCCTGAGGGTGGCGGGTGGCCCAGGAACCGGTGGAGGGATGTGCATTCCGCCATTGAAAATGGGTACCCCGGGTGCCTCTCTTGTGGGGGCGGGTGGCACACCCTCCCCCGGCTATGCCTCTTCCCAATCCCAAAATCTGGGTGCCGCATCCTTCGCACAGCGAAGGGTGCGAACCACAAATCTCCTGGCACGCCAGCGCCGGCTGCTCCATGCAATGGTGCACCCCGGCAGGGGTGCAGCGAGAATAGCCCAGGGTGTAGCGCGAAGCGCACAACCCTGGGAATCACGCGCCCAACACCCCGCCGTCCCGTAGGGCCGGCGCGAGGGCCTAAACCTCATCCCTCTTGGCCTGCAGGTGGCCGCATGCAATGCCCTGCTAATCTCACCTCATGACCGTCGAAGACCTCAACCTCCTCGTCGATTACAACTACTGGGCCCGCGACCGCATTCTCGAAGCCACCGCAGCGCTCACCCAGGAACAGTTCACACGCGACCTCGGAAACAGTTTTAGCTCCGTGCGCAATACCATCGCTCACATCTGTGACGCCGAAACCATCTGGTTTCGCCGCTGGAACGGCGAGCAGCCCACCGGCTTTCAGCCGCCCGAGCGAATACCCGATCTTGCCGCCGCGCAAACCGAATGGGCTGAAAACGAAAGCCGTATACGCGCGATAACGCGCAACCTCGCTCCGGAAGGCGTCAACCGCGTATTCCAATACAAAGACTTCAAAGGAGCACCACGGTCAGACATCTTTTGGCAGACACTGCAGCACGTCGTCAATCACGGCAGCTATCACCGCGGGCAAATCACAACCATGCTTCGCCAGCTGGGAGCGCTGCCGCCAAAGTACATGGATCTAATCGTTTATTACCGCGAGAAGCAGAAATCCACCTAGAAGGTAGGAATGCGCTCAGGATTCCCTGTTCCCTGCTGATGCCTCACCCGATACCCCAAATGCACCACCCCATCCTCGAACGCGCGCGAGTTCATCAATTCAAGCTCGATACTCCGGTGCCGCGGAGCAACCAGCGGAATCCCCTCGCCGATCATCACCGGAATCACATGGAGTGAGAACTCATCAATCGCGCCTGCATCCAGAAACGAAGCAATGATCCCGGCTCCGCCCATCATCCAGATGTGCTTGCCGCGTGTCGCCTTGAGCTTCTTCACAAACTCCGGAATCGGCTCGGTCACAAACTCGACACCCGGCAGCGGGCTCTTGGGCGGCTTGCTTGAAAATGCGTAATGCCTGACCTTGCCGTACACTTCCATCCCGCCCATCCTCGCTGCAAAGTCGTAGGTCTTCCGCCCCCACAGAATCGTGTCCACCGAGCCCATGAACGTGGCCATGCCGTAGCCGTGCTTCGGCATGGGCCGCTCTAGCCACTCCACGCCGCCATCCGGCCGCGCAATATACCCATCCGCGCTCACCGCCAGATGCGCAATGATCTTCCGCTCTGTGGCTCGTGTATGACTCGTGCGCTTCGTCGTCATAGCCTGACCCCTCGCTTCGCAGCGATTCTACCCGCAATCTCGCCCCAAGTTGTGCCGAATGCAGACCCAAAGCTATTTGCACAAAATTACCGCCACCCGGCGCACAATTGCATCAGGATGAATTCCGCCCTTTTCTGTGTCCCTGTTTCTCTGATTCTCTAATCCCTTTGTTTTCAAATATGGATCAGTTAACTTCTTTAGAATCAGATGCAGGCTAGGTATATATGTCCGCTAACTCTTTTTGAATGAGATAGAAAGGTATAAATGATTGGGGGGGAGGGGGGTATACCCAGTGGTGGGGTACGGACCCGGCACATAGCTGGCAGATTGAGCTTGAGAGACGACTGACACTGCCCAACTCGTTTGATTCTGGGAAGTGATCGCTTGGTGCGCTCGCTCTGAACTCGGAACTCTCGGACTCTGAACCGCCTCTAAATCTCCCACCGAAGCAGCGCCGCACCCACCGTAAAGCCCGCGCCCACGGCTGCCAGCAGTACCAGGTCGCCCTTCTTCAGCTTGCCCTGTTCAATGGCCGTTTCCATGGCCAGTGGAATGGTGCCGGCTGAAGTGTTGCCGTATTTTTCGATATTAATAATGACGCGATCGTCGGGCAGGCCAAGCCGGTCCGCCGTCGAGGTGATAATGCGCTTGTTCGCCTGGTGGGGGATAAAGCATCCCAGGTCCGCGCCGGTCACACCGTTGCGTTCCAGAACCTTCATGGTGGCCTCGGCCATCTTGCGCACGGCAAACTTATAAACCGCCTGCCCGTCCTGGTAGATGTAGTGCATCTTCTTGTCCACCGTCTCGTGCGTTGAAGGATTCAGGCTGCCGCCGCCCTTAAGGTTCAGGCTCACGCCGCCTGCGCCGTCAATCTCATGCTCAAAGTCGATGAAGCCAATTTCGCCCTCTTCCGCAGGCTCAATCAGCACCGCACCGCCGCCATCGCCAAACAGGATGCACGTCGTCCGGTCGGTGTAATCGGTCATGCGGGTGTTGGCGTCCGCGCCGCACACCAGCACTTTGGATTGCGCGCCGCTCTCCACCAGCTTCACGCCCGTTTGCAGCGCAAATACAAAGCCGGAGCAGCCTGCGGATACGTCAAATCCCCACGCGCCCACGGCGCCAATCTTGTTCTGCACCAGGCACGCCGTCGAAGGAAACATCATGTCAGGCGTAACCGTGCCCACGATGATGACCTCCACCTCGCTCGCCGCAATGCCGCGCGCGGCCAGGCACTTCTTCGCCGCCTCGGCGCACATGTCGCTTGTGCCCTGACCTTCGGCCAGTTTGTGCCGTTCGCGAATGCCGGTGCGTTCCACGATCCACTGATCGTTGGTCTCTACCAGCTTCTCCAGATCCTGGTTGGTAATCACTTGCGGCGGGACGTACGTTCCAAGCGCCGTAATCTTGGCGCGGCGGCCCACAATGGGGCGAACGGCGAGGCTCAAGGCTTGTCTCCCTGCGGCGCAGACACCCGGCTTGTTGCCGTGTGCGCTCGGCTTGCCCGCGGGCAATTCGCCCGCAAAGAACAGAATAATGGCGCCCGGTGGCGCCTAAAAGGTACCGGGTTACCTACTGCGCCCGTACTGGCCCGTTACCGTTGCTTCCTTCCGGACCTGGCGGGATTGGCGGGATTACGTCGCGTAGGACCCGGCACTGATTGATTTTAGCATTGCGCGGCACAGGCCATCTCTAACTGCGAAGAGGCTCTCAAGGTTCAGCGCGAACGCGCGTTACAGGTCTCGGATTCGATACTTCATGAGAGTTAACCTTGCAGTCCGAGCTTCCGGATACAGCGCAATGCAATGACAAACTACGAAAGCAAAGTGGTATTGGCAGCTACCTGTCCGTCATGACCAACGACGCTCATATTTGTTGGGCAATATTGATTAAGTAAGCTAGAGCACATAAGTCCAAGTGCATCAACACTGCGCCCTGTCAAAAGATGCAATCGGTCTCGATTTATCGATATACTCCAGACGCACATAATTTCCGGTTCAGGAGTTAATCGAATGAAGCGTGCACGTCTCGCACCTCTACTAATCGTTGCAACTTCATTGTCTTCCCTCTCAGTTCCCGCATATGCTGCGCAGGATGCTTCGCCCGCCAAGTTTTCCGGCGACGTGAACGCGGCCCTCACCACCGCGCGCGCTGATAACAAAGACAAACGATTTGCGGATGCTGAAACGCTCATGCTTCAAATCACTTCAGCCCAGCCCAATCTCATTCTTCCGTGGATAGAACTGGGCACAGCGCAAATTGGTCTCAAGAAATATAAAGATGCGGAGAAGAGCTTCAAGATCGCTCTTGGCGTCGATCCGGCGTCATTGAAGTTAGAGCACCACGGTGACTTTTATGCCCCGGAAGAGGCCAACGCTGTCGCCCCTTCGGCAACGCGCGCGTCGCGCGTTGGGGGCACCGTAACCAATGCCGAGAGCCGTACACCGGAAATCAAAGGTGTGAGTTACGCCAGCCTCGGAGAGATCTACATCAAAACCGGCAAAAGCGACGAAGCAGAGAAAGCCTATGATGAGGCGGTCAAGGCCAATCCCACAGGCGCGGCACTCTATCGCGGAAATGAGACAATCTACTTCTTTCAGGCGGGCAATGCCGAGGGCCAGCTTGCCGCGGCCGAACAGGCGATCGCCGTGGATCCAAACCGCGCCATACTCTATTACTTCAAGGCCCAGGCTTTGGTAAACAAGGCCACCATCGATCCGAAGACACAAAAAATGCAACTACCTCCCGGATGCGCCGATGCATACAAGAAATACCTTTCCCTTGATCCGAACGGCCAGTTTTCCGCCGACGCCAAAGGAGTGCTCAACTCCGCGGGCCTGCCACTCAAGTAGAGGCCAGGTAGAAAATACGCGGTCGGCACCTGGCCCGTCTTTTCGCTGGGTGCCGGAAAATCACTCTCCCGGTACAATAGATGGGTGAGCAAAACTTCCCAACCCACGGCGCCTGTCGTGGGCTTCGTTTCGTTAGGCTGCCCCAAGAATCTTGTCGACTCCGAAGTCATGATGGGTCTGCTGGATCGCGCCGGCGCACGCCTCACCGCACGGCCCGAAGAGGCCGAAATCATAGTCGTCAATACGTGCTCGTTTATTGACACAGCCAAGCAGGAATCGGTCGATACCATCCTCGAAATGGCACGTCACAAAACCGAAGGCCGCGCCACCAAGCTCATCGTCGCTGGCTGCCTGGTCGAGCGCTACCGCGACGAGATTCGCAAGAACATCCCGGAAGTTGACGCCGTCGTCGGCACCGGTGAACTCGAAGCCATTCTTGAAGCTGCCGGCGTGGAGCAGCCCGCAAGTGCCGCGCCTTCGCTCTTCACAATCCTGAGCGGCGACGCCCTCAGCCGCACAGGCAAGGAATCCACTGCTGGAACCCACAAGACAAACGTCCAGATCGAGAACAGCCCGAAGGGCCGCCAGGAAGGCGACCGGAGAGAGCAACAGGGCCGTTTCAAGCGCGACACGTGGGACGGCGCCGCGCACATGCTGCCCACCTATCTCTACGATGAGACGACGCCCCGTCTCCTCTCGACGGGAAAGACATCGGCCTACATCAAGATCGCCGAGGGTTGCGATCATCCGTGCAGCTTCTGCGTCATTCCCAATCTGCGCGGCAAGTTCCGCTCGCGCCGCTTTGAGTCCGTTGTGGCCGAAGCCGAGAAACTGGTCGCCAGCGGCGTCCGTGAAGTCACGCTCATCGGGCAGGACACCACATGTTACGGCGAAGACCTCGGGATGCAAGATGGCCTCGCCACCTTGCTCGACCGGCTCGCGCAGATCGAAAATCTGCGCTGGTTGCGCTTCCTCTATGCCTATCCGAATCGCATAACTGGCAAGCTGCTTGAGACCATCGCAAAGCACGACAATATCTGCAAGTATCTCGACGTGCCGCTTCAGCACGCATCGCCGGATGTGCTCAAGCGGATGAAGCGCGGCGCCGGCGCGGACATCTTCCTCAAGACCATCGAGAAAGTGCGCAAGGCTGTTCCCGGTATCGCGCTGCGGACAAGCTTTATCGTCGGCTTCCCCGGCGAATCGCAGCTTGACGTGGAGGTTTTGGAGGAGTTCATCTCCGCTGCCAAGTTTGACTGGCTCGGCGTCTTCAACTACTCCGACGAAGAAGGCTCTGGCGCTCACTCGCTCGACGAGAAGGTTGCCAAGCGCAGCATTGAGGCACGCCGCAAGCGGTTGATGAAGCTGCAGCAGAAGATCTCGCGCGACGCCAAGCAGGAATGGATCGGCCGCGAAGTCATCCTGCTGGCTGAGGGCGAAAGCGAAGAAACTGAGCTCTTATGGGAAGGTCGTACACAATTCCACGCGCCGGAGATTGACGGCAAGGTCTATATCAACGACTTCGGCGATCTGGAAACGCTGGAAGCCGGCCGCTTCTATCGCGCGGAAATCACTGAAGCGCACGACTACGATCTGGTGGCGCGCATCGTGAGCCCCGCTCTCTAAAGCCAAATGGGCGAACCCGGCCGAACGAGCACAACATTCTTGAAGCGCCTCTTTGCACGTCTCTGCTAGACTGCCGCCATGAAAATGCGGCTTCTCCCTCGCTCAGTCTTCGGCTCGCTCCTCGCATTGGGCTGCGCGCTTGCTTTGGCGGCCACTCCCGCGCAGACGCAGGATTGGGCCAAAAAGATCCTCGATAACTCACCGCGCCATCAACAATGGGTGAAGATTCATAACGGCAATCGCACAATCGACACTTTTGTTGTGTATCCCGAGGTAAAGGCGAAGGCGCCGGTTGTCGTTCTCATCCATGAAATCTTCGGGCTCTCCGACTGGGCGCGCAGCATGGCCGACGACCTTGCCGCTGCCGGGTACATCGTTGTCGCGCCCGATCTACTCTCCGGAGAGGGACCGAACGGTGGCGGTTCCAGCGCCTTTGCTGACCGCGATGCGCGTGTAAAGGCCGTCTCTGCTCTCGATCCAAATCAGGTCATCTCTGACCTGAATGCAGCCGCAGACTGGGGTCTGAAGCAACCCGCTGCCAACGGCAAGCTTGCCGTGGTGGGCTTCTGTTGGGGCGGCGGCAAGTCGTTCGCCTTTGCCACGCAGCGCAAAGACCTCACTGCAGCCTTCGTCTTTTACGGAACCACGCCTTCTGACCTTTCGGGAATCACGGCTCCGGTGTACGGCTTTTACGCAGGTAACGACGCGCGCATCAGCTCAACGGTTCCTGCCACCAAAGCGGCAATGAAGGCGGCGGGCAAGAGATATGACGCTGTGATCTACGACGGAGCGGGCCACGGCTTCATGCGAGCCGGTGAAGACCCCGACAACACCAATCCCGCCAATACAACAGCCCGCAAGGAAGGGCTTAAACGGCTGGAAAAGCTGCTCAAGGGTATGTAATGGAGTGCCGCTAACTTTGTGCTGCTCTCGCACCGAGCAAAGCAGCGGCATGAATGCACCGCGCAAACGGGCGCGATACCATGAAAAGTGCGCCACCCAGAGCGGCGCGTATTCGTTATGGCTGCAAAAAAGAAATCTGCAAAATTGATGCGCTGCCCCACCTGCGGCATGCTCGTGCAGCAGAAGGACGAAGACTTCCCTTTCTGCTCGGATCGTTGCCGCAAGATTGACCTCGGAAAATGGGCCTCCGGCGCGTACAGGATCAGCTCGCCAATACTCGACCCCGAAGTGCTCGAGGATCTTGGCAATCTCTCCGGTGGGCATTCGGAAGGCGATAACCATGAGTGAACGTATCGTAGGTCAGCCGTCGGAGAAAAAGACTTCCTGGGCCTTTGCCGTGGCAACATTTTTCGGAGCAGGCCGGTGCAAACCTGCTCCCGGCACATGGGGATCCGGAGCCGCCGTTCTCCTCTGGGCCGTGTACGCCTACTTCGCGCACCCAACGCCACACGCACTGCTTATCGCTTTACTGATCGGCATCGCTGCGTCCATTGTCTTTGGCGTTCCGGCCGCCACCATCGCCTCGCGTGAAAGCGGCATGGAGGATCCCCGTTTCGTCGTCATTGACGAAGTCGCGGGGCAGTGGATTGCCCTTATCGGCAGCACACTTACCTGGCAGCATGGTCTGCTGGCTTTGTTCTTCTTCCGGTTTTTTGATGTCCTCAAACCCTACCCCATTCGCAAACTTGAAATGCTGCCCGAAGGTTGGGGTATCGTTTTCGATGACGTGTTGGCCGGGCTGTATGCTTTGGTGGTAGTGCTTGTGCTGCACAGGTGGATTTGAAATGCCCAAAACACGCACACAATCCGAACCTGAAACGCAAATGCACGAGCCGCGCATTGACGATGTGCGTCCCGCCGCGGCACTGCCTCTGGGCGAAGTGGAGTTGACCGGTGCGTGGCTGGGCCCCAGCGATCACTCGACGCCAGGAGTGGTTGTGGGCAGCAACGTGGCCCATGTGCTCATGAGCCGGCCCACGCGGCTTGCCTTTCGTGTACCGCAGCAGGCATCAACCAGCCTTGTTGAAGTTCGCTCGCAGGATGGCGTGAGCAACGCGACGCCTCTGCGCGTGGCGCGCCTGCTCTCCGACGGTTTGCACCCTGTCACGAGTCCTGCCGTCAGCCGTTCGGGCATGATCTACGCCACCATTTCCGGTCCGCGCGGCAAACAGACTCCCGTCTCCGTTGTGCGCGTCAGCCCCGATGGCCGCGGAACGCCATTCGCCACCGGAATCCTGAATGCCACGGGCCTTGCCTTCAGCCCGGACGGCGAGCTCTACGTCACCTCACGTGCCGAAGGGAACGTCTACAAGGTCGACGGAGCGGGCGAGTCCACACTGTATGCCGAGGGCATGGGCATTGCGACCGGCTGCGTCTTCGATGCGGAAGGCAATCTGTTTGTTGGTGACCGCAGCGGGACAATCTTCAAAATCGATCCCGAGCGCAAGATCTTTGTCTACACCACTTTGGAACCGTCTATCTCGGCGTATCATCTGGCCATCAACGCGGCTGGAGAGCTTTTTGTAACCAGTCCATCGCTCAGCTCAAACGAAGCCATCTGGACAATCGACGTCCACGGAACTTCCCGAGTTTGGTATCGCGGGCTTGGCAGAGCCCAGGGCCTGGCTCTCGACAAGGACGGCAACGTCTTTGTGACCGCCTGCCTGCACGGGCGACGCGGACTGGTGCGCATTACACCCTCTGGCGAAGCTGAACTCGTACTGAGTGGCAGCAATCTGGTCGGTGTGGCGTTCTCTCCCCTGGGCACGACCGTGCTTGCCACGAATGACTCCGTTTATGATGTGGACTTGGGAGTGGAGGGAATGGCGCTGTATTAGCATCATCCCGTTCACATTCCCTGTCAGTTCCCGAGCGTTGAATCCGTCCCTATGAAATCAGAGATCATTGCTGTCGGCTCCGAAATGCTCACGCCGTTTCGCCAGGACACGAACTCGCTTTTCGTGACCGAGCGATTGAATGAAATTGGCGTCACCGTGTCCTTTAAGTCGATCGTGGGCGACCGTCGCAAGGATCTTGTGTCTGCCATTCGCACGGCGCTTGGCCGCGCGGACATTCTGATTCTGATGGGCGGACTTGGCCCCACCGAAGATGATCTGACGCGCGAAGCCACCGCGGAGGCGCTCGGCATCCATCTCAAGCGCGATGCGCAGCAGGTGGCCGCACTTCACGCGCGCGCCGCGACGTGGCGCATTACCATGCCGGACAACAATCTCAAGCAGGCCGACGTCATTTCCGGCGCGGTCGTGCTGCCGAACCCGAACGGCAGCGCCCCGGGCCAATGGCTCGACGTGACGCATGAAGGCTATCGCAAGCTCATCATGCTCGTTCCGGGACCTCCAAATGAATGCCGGCCCATGATCGACGCGGAGTGCATGCCGCGCCTGCGTGAGATTCTGCCCGTGCGCCACATTGCCAAGCGGACGCTCAAGGCGGCCATGATTCCCGAGTCGCAGGCAGACAAACTTCTTGCGCCGAT
Organism: uncultured Acidobacteriaceae bacterium; assembly: GCA_963814335.1. GTDB lineage: Bacteria > Acidobacteriota > Terriglobia > Terriglobales > Acidobacteriaceae > Telmatobacter. The sequence continues at coordinate 1,664,262 of CAWFCO010000006.1, forward strand.
TTATTCGACCTACACGGACGTCGAGACGACCATTCTGGCCCATGCCGGCGACATTCAGCTCACACTGCTCTGCGCGAAGAAATCGAAGGAAGCCGCCGAGGACCGCGTGGAGGAATTGGCGACCAAACTTGAGGAGGCTCTCGATGACTGGCTTTACTCTTCTGAGGGCGAATCGCTTGAGCAGATCGTTCTTTACTATCTGGGTCTGCGCCAATCCACGCTGGCTGTTGCGGAAAGCTGCACAGGCGGCCTTGTAGCGCAACGCATCACGTCCGTAGCCGGAGCTTCGCGCACCTTCCTGGGCGGTGCTGTGGTGTACAGCGATCCGCTGAAGACGGCGTTTGCCAATGTTCCGCCTGATCTCATCGCGAAGTACGGCGCGGTCTCAGCAGAAGCCGCAGCAGCCATGGCAGAAGGTATTCGCAAACGCACCGGCGCCATGCTCGGCCTGGGTGTTACCGGTATTGCAGGCCCCACCGGAGGCACGGAGACGAAGCCAGTTGGCCTGGTCTACTTCGCGGTCAGTGATGCACAGTCTACGGACTCGTACAATCGCACCTTCCGCGGCGACCGCGACCGCGTGCGGCAGTGGGCAGCGCAGCAGGCGCTGGATTTGATTCGCAGAAAGCTGATGTAGCGTGGCGCGGGCCGCGCATGCTTTGATTGACGCGCCTCCGCCCCCTCTGCAACACTCCGGCCATGGCCTATTCCGGCAAAGTTGAATACGCGGATGCGCGCAAAATGCGCACCCGCAACAAGCAGTACTATCGCGTGCTGCATTGGCCCATCTGGATATGGGTTTTTTTTCTTGCTCCTGGACCGCTGACCTTTTCACTCTTCGCGCACGGCTTTGGCCTGGCCAATTCACTCTGGCTTGGTGCGGTTCTCATCGGCACTGGCGTTGCCGGACTCTACGGCCAGATGCCCGGCTGTGAACCTGCTCCGTACATCCTGCGTTTTGACGAGGACAAGCCGAACCCGCTCTACCGCAAGGTCTGCTACACCTTTGCGTGGAACGCTGTCATCAACTTCGCGCTGCTCAATCTTGTCGGACTCATCATCGCCGTGACCACCGGCGTCTGGTATATGAAGCAGCTTTACCAGTACGTCTACTTTCCGCTCTGCGCGTTCATCCTGTTGCTAGGATTATTGGGCAAGCTGCCCCGCGTGGGCCGCTCAACCAAGCGCGAAGGCATTGAGCGCCGCTACTTCTACGGCTCTGTCTGGTCGGTGACCATCTCGCAGACGGTTCTGCTTGTCTTATGGAAGACACTGCCGGCCACAACTACCGGCAGCCTTATCAAGCTGGTGGTGTATGCGGGCATGCTTATTGCAATGGGGCTGGCCGCTGCCAACGGCATGCTGCCGCGCACGCGGCCCATTCTGCCCGGTGAATTGATGGTGGATTGAACGCCCGGACTACCGGGCTACAGGCTTATACCCTGATTTTGTGCTCATCTTCATGGCGGCAATGCCTTCGGCAATTGTGAGAAGCGGTGTGGTCTTGACCGCCTTGCATGCACCGCCAGCACTCAGTGCAATCGCCAACGCTGCGGCGCTTACGTTGTCAGGCATCTCCATGATGCCGACCACGTCATAGTCGCCAAACGAAAGCCAGATCGACTTGAGCGACCCGCCGAGCTTTGCGATTGCTTTGCCCACAACGTCGCTGCGATCCTGCGGCTTCTTGCTGAGCGATGCCATCGCCGCCTGGGTGTAACTTACCTGCAACATGTAGCTGGCCATTTTAACTGGCCCCCTTTCAACTTGCTGTTTTGGAGGAGGCCATCACCCTATACCCAGACAGTTTCATTGTCACGGCAAATCGGGGTGAATTCAGGTTGAAGGGCTTGCAAGCCGACTGAAGCCCTCGTCACTGGGTGGTTGCCTGCCCCACCATGCGCCCGGCTTCATCCTGCACCCAGGCGCGGAGTGAGCGTGGCTCCAGCACTTCGACGCCCGTGGCGAATCCCATCATGAGGAACCGCGCCGCCGGTTCTGACTCAAATTCAACTTCGAGCAATTCGGTAAATTTTCCGTGAACAGCGCGCCTGCCAGGCGTCGCCGCACGCGTTGCACACCACTCCTTCAGCCGCCGCGCTGCGCCTGGAGTTGCCGCAATCAGCGCGGTAAGCGGCTTACCCTGCATTTCAAATTCAGCCACAGACTTTTTCCAATGTGCCGCGAGGTCGAATCTTGCCGGACGTTTGAATGCGGTTGCCTGGACGGCCGCTGCGCGCATGCGCGATACACGGAATGTGCGCATTCCTTTGGGATCGCGCGCCACCAGATACCAGCTCATGCCCTTGGCCACCAAACCGAGGGGATCGACGGTACGCAGAGAGCTTTCACCGTTGGCCTTGGTGTATTCAAAGGTGAGTTTGCGTTCGCGCGCCACAGCATCCTGCACAGTGGCCAGCATCGACAGATCCTCGCCTGTGCCGCGCCAGCCCCGCGAATCCACATGAAGGCGCTCGCGCATTGCGATCGCCTGCTCCTGCAAGTTGCCGGGCATGGCCGCCATCAGTTTGTTTAGCGCGCTTTCTGCGGCCACTGCCAGCCGGGAATTGCCAAGGGCACGTGGTTGCGCCATGAGCAGAGCGCGCAACTCCGACTCATCAAGTCCTGGCACCTGCGTGCGCCAGCCTTTCGCCAACTCCCAGCCGCCTTGCGATCCGCGCAAGGCGACCACGGGCACGCGCGAAGCGCTGAGTGCCTCCAGATCGCGATGAATGGTGCGCTGCGAGACTTCAAGTTCATCGGCAAGCTCACGCTCCGAGACACGGCCGCGTGCCTGCAGGAGGAGCAGAACCGACAGCAGTCGATCGGACTTCATTTCTTGACGTCCTCGTTGCTTATGAACATGACTCGATTATTTTCTCTTAAATATGACATCTTTTGTCATATTTAATCGGCGATTCTTGAATTCATCAAGGAGAGGTCACATGAAGAAGGGCGTCGTTCATCTATATGTCTTCGACGGCATGGCCGACTGGGAGGCCGCCTTCGCTATCGCAGCCATCAACAGCCCGCAGCATCAACAGGTACCGGGGCGCTATCGCGTTGTTTCGGTTGCCAGCTCGCGCGAACCCATCACCACGATGGGAGGCATGCGCATCCAGCCCGACGACACGCTCAACGGTCTGTCGCCAGTGGCGAGCAGTCTGCTCATTCTGCCCGGTGGCGAGGCGTGGTTGCAGGGGAGCAATCGAGAAGCACTTGAAAAGGCACGTAACTTTATGGCTGTTGGAGTTCCGGTGGCAGCCATTTGCGGCGCAACCGTTGCGCTGGCCCGTGCGGGACTGCTGAATGACCGCAAACACACCAGCAATGCACGCGAGCTACTTGCTTCGCCGGCCTATCGCGGCACGAGCCTGTATGTCGAAGAAACTGCAGTCACAGACAAAAATCTCATTACTGCGTCGGGCGTTGCGCCGGTCGAGTTCGCGCGAGAGATTTTGCACCTGCTGGAGATTTACAGCCCGGCTGCTCTTGACGCCTGGTTTGCACTCTTCCGCCACGGAGATGCCTCAAGCTATTACGAACTGGCGCGCGCATCGGCGGCGTGAATACGATCCGCAATCCCTTCACTCAATTTCAACGATACACACGAAGGAGATAATTTTATGCAACTCACCGAATACTTCCTCGCTCAGCTTGAGCGCGAAGCCCTGCACACAAGGAAGACCATTGAACGGGTGCCGGAAGGCAGGAACGATTTCAAGCCGCACGAGCGCTCCATGGAGCTGGGGTACCTTGCCGCGCTTGTGGCGAGCATGCCGGGCTGGATTGCCATGATGATCGATACTGATGAACTGAATTTCGACGATCCATCTTCAGAGAGGTTCCGCACCAAGCCGGTGGCTACCAAAGCGGAATTACTGGAGCTTTGTGAGAACGGCGTGGCTGACGCACGCAGAGCACTGAAGGCAACGAGCGACGCGCATCTGGAGAAGAGCTGGGCCTTCAAGATGGGCGGCCAAGCGGTCAGCGAAGGACCGCGTTCCACGATGATTGCCGATGCAGTCTTCAGCCATATGGCGCACCATCGCGGACAATTGACGGTTTACCTGCGGCTGGTTGAGTCGACTGTTCCCGCTCTCTTTGGACCTTCGGCAGACGAGCGCTTCTGAGGCGATCGCGAAAATCGCAGTCATGGTGGCACGTTTAAAGGAGGCCCTGAGCACCGCAGGTGGTGCCACCTGTTAAACTCACTTCCGTCATGGTCGCTGCGACTCTTCTACTTGTGGTTGGAGCCTACCTGCTCGGCTCCATCCCCACGGGTTACCTGCTGATGCGGATTTTTCGCAAGCAGGACATCCGTACCATTGGGAGCGGCAACATTGGCGCCACCAACGTTATGCGCTCGGGCGCCAAGGGTCTGGGCGCGGCCACATTTCTTGCGGACATGCTGAAGGGCTGCACGGCCGTCTGGCTGGGCATCGTACTCGCGCCTCATCTGACGCAGCTTGCCCCCGCGCGCAGCATTGCGGCCGTTGCCGCGTTGATGGCAGTTCTGGGTCACATGTTTCCGGTATGGCTTCGCTTCAAAGGCGGCAAAGGAGTGGCAACGGGCTTTGGCGTGTTTCTTGTGGCCGCGCCGGCAGCGGCGCTTGCCGCGATCGCGGTTTTCGCGGTACTGCTGGCCATTACACGCTATGTCTCGTTGTCGTCGATTGTTGGGGCCGCGTGCTTTCCCGTGTTCGCGTGGTTCCTGGTACAGGGAGAGAAGCCTGCACTTTTCATCGCCGTTCAGGCAACGGTGGCGCTGCTGATCATCGTGAAGCATCACCAGAATATTCGCCGTCTGCTGAACGGGACTGAAAACAAGATCGGAAGTGGCGGCGGATCGGCGCAGCGGAGGACCGCATGAGCCGCATTGCCGTCTTAGGAGCGGGTGCATGGGGCACCGCGATTGCGCTTTCGCTTGTACGACGCGACGGTCACGAAGTCATCTTGTGGTCACACAGCGCGGAGGAAGCTCGAACGATCGCCGCGGCGCGCGAGAACACGCTTTTCCTGCCGGGATTCAAGTTCCCCGATACGCTTTCCATTACGGCGGACACTGCGCTGGTCAGCGAAGCTGAAATTGTTGTTGCCGTCATTCCGTCCGAGTTTCTGCGCGGGACCATCCAGCGGCTTGTGCCCGCACTGCATGCGGGGCAGATTCTGGTGAGCGCAACCAAGGGCGTGGAAGACAAGAGTTTTCTGCGCATGACCGAAGTGATCAGCTCGGTGCTTGAACCGGCGGGACTGGTGATGCCTATTGGGGCATTCAGCGGACCGAGTTTTGCGCTCGAAGTGGCGCAGAGACAGCCGACTGCCGTGACGGTGGCCTTCAGCGATTTAGCGGACTCGGAGCGCATCCAGAACGCGTTCAGTTCAGAGACGCTGCGACTCTACACTTCAACAGACGTGATCGGCGTAGAGCTAGGCGGCGCACTCAAGAACGTGATTGCCATTGCCGCGGGCGTGGCGGCGGGTGTTGGGCTTGGCTACAACTCGACTGCGGCACTGATTACGCGCGGCATTGCCGAAATTACCCGGCTGGCCGTTGCCTGCGGCGGCAGGCGCGAAACGCTGGCCGGCCTTTCCGGTGTTGGCGACCTGGTACTTACCTGCACCGGCTCGCTCTCGCGCAACCGTACCGTGGGCCAGGCGCTGGGCGAGGGACGCAAGTTGCCAGAGATTCTGGAGAGCCTGGGCGGCAAAGTGGCTGAAGGCGTGCGCACCACGCGCGCTGCGCTTGGACTGGCCCGCCAGCGGGGAATTGAGATGCCCATTACCGAGCAGATGGAGCTCATCCTGGACGAGGGCAAGGATCCGCGCGAAGCTATTCGCGAGCTTATGCTGCGGCCGGGCAAGGGCGAGCACTAACTACCGCATCCTGGCTGGTCGATCAGGACTTCGAGCACTCAACACACCATCAATGAAGACATGGCGAGCACTTCCGCATGCACCGGCAGCGTAGCTTATTCTGTTGTGAGAGCTGCTTGCAATTCTCTGCATCGTTGGCTTTGTCTATAGCATCGAACAGGGGATTTCCGGCCTGACAGCGGCAGGTCCTGTCAGGTCCCACACCGGAACGGCACAGCAAGACAATTCATACTTCCGGGAGCGCGCATGGCGCAGCCAACCGCTGACTCTCCTGCGAAATCGCGGGATGCCGACAGCGAGTTTCATTTTGACGAGACGTGGAAGCCACGGTTCAATCCGTGGATCATTGCCTTTACCGTCACGCTGGCGACGTTCATGGAAGCGCTCGACTCCTCCATTGCCAACGTTGCCCTGCCCCATATTGCCGGATCGCTGGGCGCCAGTTACGACGAAGCCACCTGGGTTCTGACCTCGTACCTGGTTTCGAACGCCATCATATTGCCCATCAGCGGCTGGATTGCCAACCGCATTGGCCGCAAGCGCTTCTACATGAGCTGCGTGGTGGCCTTTACGATCTGTTCGTTCCTCTGCGGTCTGGCCAACTCGCTTGCCATGCTGGTCATCTTCCGCATTGTGCAGGGCGCGGCCGGCGGCGGACTACAACCGAGCGAGCGCGCCATTCTGGCGGATACCTTTGCCCCTGAGAAACGCAGCGTAGCGTTCGCGCTGTATGGGATGGCGGTGGTTGTGGCTCCGGCCATCGGCCCAACCATTGGCGGCTGGATTACCGACAACTACACGTGGCGCTGGATCTTCTTTCTGAATATTCCCGTCGGCATTGTGTCCATCATTCTCACCAGCCGTATTGTGGAAGACCCGCCGTACCTGAAGAAGGTGCGCAAGAAGCTGGGCAGTGTCGACGGCATTGGGCTTGGCCTGCTGGCGGTCACCATCGGTGCTTTGCAGATCATGCTCGACAAGGGGCAGGAGAAGGACTGGTTCAGCTCGAACCTGATCGTCGCCCTTGCCTTGACAGCCGGCATTGGCTTGATTGCGTTTCTGTGGCGCGAACTCACAGCCGAGCACCCTGTCATCGACCTCTCGCTCTACCGCAGCCGCAACTTCAGCATGACGCAGCTTGTGATGCTGGTTATCGGCGCATCGCTTTACGCCACAACGGTGATGATTCCGCAGTTTCTGCAGGAGGTGCTGGGCTACACGGCAATGGATGCGGGCATGGTGCTCTCACTAGGCGGTCTGGCACTCATCTTTCTGCTGCCGATTGTGGGATTCCTTGGGCAAAAGCTCGACCCGCGCGCCATGATCTGTTTCGGCTTCGCGTGGGTCAGCTTTGGCATCTGGCGCATTTCAAGCCTCAATCTGAGCATCAGCTTCTGGGATGCGGCGAGCTGGCGCGTCATCATGGTGATCGGCATGCCGTTCCTGTTTGTGCCCATCAGCGTGATGTCGTACGTGGGCGTGCCGCAGGAGAAGAACAACGAGGTTTCCGGACTGACCGCACTTGCGCGGAATATCGGCGGGAGCCTTGGAATCTCGTTCATCAGCACCATGCTTGTGCGGAGAGCGCAGGTGCACCAGGCCTACCTTGGCGCGCATGTGTATCCCGGCGCGGCCAACTACCGCGTGCTCAACCAGGGACTGAGCGGCATGCTGCAGCACCAGGGTTTCTCGCATGCAGGAGCTGCGGGCGCTTCCATGGGTCGCGTCTACGGAATGATGGTGCAGCAGGCCAATGTGCTGGCTTACATCGATACGATCCACGCGCTTGTGATTCTTACGGTGTGCCTTATCCCGATTGGCTATCTGATGAAGAAGCCGCGCTACCGGTCGAGGCCGACATCGGCACACGTGGAGTAGATTCGCTCCCAAATGCACGTACGTCCCTGCAACAAAATGTCCGGACTCTGCGGCTAAAGTCCCTATTTAGTTCATGTTGCAGAACATTGCTGACCGCAAAGTCCGTGATCTAAAGGAGTTAGCTGCAGAGTCCGTAAAAGAAAGAAGTTAGAGCAGCGGTCAGGTTCAGGGTCCAGCGCCAGGAACAAAGCAGACACATATCTATTGTGCGCCGATGCGGGACAATTCTCTGCAGGCACGTGCCGATCAACACATACTTCGAAGATTGCCGATGCTAGATGTAAGGTACATCTAGCATAAGGAGCATTTCATTGTGAGGCCTCGAATGAAGATTGCAGTTGCCACCGCCGATGGTTCTACCGTTTCACAGCACTTTGGACAGAGCCGGGGATTCATTGTATTCACCGTGGAAGAAGGCCGGATTACGGGCCGCGAGTTAAGGAACGCCGCAGATACACCGCACAACGAAGGTGTCTGCTCAGGACAGACCAAAGAAGGCGGCGGAGTGGCCGCGATGCTGGATGGCTGCGAGGCCCTGCTCTGCGGTGGCATGGGCGGCGGAGCGGCGAAGGCCGTTTTGCAGTTGGGCATCAAGCCGATGGTGCTGGCCGGTGTACCCGATGCGGAGGAAGCAGTGAAGATGTTCTGCGACGGACGCGCTTCAGAGACGCAAGCCGGCTTCTGCAACTGCCAACATTAAGAACGCGTGCTTGAAGGTTGCCGGCCAGGCAACCCGTCGGCGCTTACGGGTAAGCTGCGGTCTTACATCGATTGTGCGCCGGTGTGGGGTAATTTTCGGCAAATGCGGGCCAGGCGAGGCGGCGAGAGAGTGTTGTGGATTGGGAAGGTGGGTGGAGGGAAGAGCGTTTATCGGTATTAATCCCGTCTACAACACTTGGGCGAGTATCAGATGAGTGCATTGGC
>CAWFCO010000007.1:0-605308 GCA_963814335.1 uncultured Acidobacteriaceae bacterium
CCGCCGACCCTTGCGGTCATGGGGGTTCGACCCCCCCTCCCGGCACCATAGAACCCAAATCCATATTGCTGAGACGATAGGATGGACTGTGTCCTCTTCTCCCAGCACCGGAATGAATCCGACGCGCATTGCGATCGTGCTCGCGTTTCTCAGCGTTTATTTCTGCTGGGGCGCCACTTATACGGCGATGAGCATCGGTGTGCATCTGTTGCCGGCGACGATACTGGCCGGTACACGGATGCTGATTGGCGCCGTGCTCATGTTCTCGTTCTGCGCAATACGAAGGAAGCAACTGATCTACAGCCGCGGTGTCATGATGCGGCTTATCTTTGTGGGCATCCTGCTTCTTTTTGGCGGCAATATTGCGCTTGTGTGGAGCGAGAAATATTTGGCCAGCGGCCTTGCTGCCCTGATTGTCGCCGTGGTTCCACTTTATGTTGTTGTGATTGAGCGCCTGCTGCCCGGTGGAGAGCGCCTGCGTCCGCGAGGCACTGTGGGTATTCTGCTTGGATTGTGCGCACTGGTTGCGTTGCTTTGGCCGAGCTTGCGCGCGTCGATGGGCTCAATTCATGAAGGCTTGCCGATGCAATTGCTGGCGGCCGGAGCGATTCTTCTGGGCGCACTGAGCTGGGCGAGTGGTTCGGTGCTTTTCAGGAGGATGCAACTACCGGTCGATCCCCTTGTGGCGGCGGGCTGGGAGATGCTGGCAGCCGGGGTCTGCAATCTGCTGATCGCCACGGTAACCTGGCAATGGCCGCATGCGGTTTGGAATGCGCGCAGCGTCGCCTCCATTGGCTACCTGGTTTTGTTTGGATCACTGCTTGGCTTCAGCTGCTACATCTGGCTTATTCACCATGTTCCTGTGGCGAAGGTGGCCACCTATGCATTTGTGAATCCGGTGGTGGCGGTCATCCTTGGTGCGGTGATTCTTGGGGAGCATCTGCAGCCAACGGAATACTTCGGCATGGTGATGGTGATCTGCGCGGTGGCGCTGGTGATTTCGTCGCAGACCAGGAGCGGACGACCTGCGGCTGAGATTGAAGTGGGCCCCCTGGAGCATGAAGCATGACGCGGCCTGCGAATTGCGACCTTGCGATCGATTTGGGTTCCGGATTTTTCAATGGGCGGTTACGGGAGATTTCCCGCGTCTGGAAATCGGCTGGAAGCCATTGAGCTTCCAGCCAAGCCAGACACGGGAAAATTTACGCCGAACGATAGATTGCTTTTCCGGTTGACTACTTCTCGTAGTGGAACGACTTGTCGGGATAGGGCGGATGCTGCGGTACTGGACGCGGATCAGCCTTGATCTCCTCCTGCAGGAGCTTGATTGCTGCATCGAGTTGCGCGTCCTTGCCTTCGAAGGTTGCGTTGGGCAGGTCGTCGACGGTGATGTCGGGTTCGACGCCGTGACCTTCGATGAGCCATTTCCCTTCAGGACCATAGACGCCTGTTTCGGCAGCCGAAGCGAGGCCATTGTCGAGTTGCGTATTGTCGCCTGAAAGCCAAATCTCGCCGCCCCAGGTACGCATGCCGATGACCTTGCCCATTTTGAAGCGCTCAAAACCTTCGGTAAATGCTTCGCCGTCAGAGGCGGTCCATTGGTCACACAGGACGACGATGTGTCCTCGGAAGGCATAATTCATGTTCCACATGGGATGGCCGACGCGCGGCTGCCAGTAAAACCATGCCTTGCGCAGGAGCTTGCCGAGCAGCCATGAGTCGATGTTGCCACCACGATTGTGGCGGACATCAATGATGAGGCCCTGGCGGTTGAAGATGGGATAGTAATCGCGGGCCCACTGGTCAATGTCATTGGGGCCCATGGCCTGCAGGTGCACGTAGCCGATCTTGTCGGCCGAGGCTTTGTCCACGTCGAGACGGCGCGTGTACTCCCACTCGGCATAGCGCATGCGTGCGTCCTGACCCGCGGAGATGGGTGTGACGAGTACATCACGTGTGTCGCCTTTCTTCGATTTGACCTGAAGCAGGACTTGTACACCGGCCTTACCGCGCAGCAGTTCGCGCACGTCAGGAACGCTGAGGGTAGGCTGGCCATCGATGGAGGTGATGACTTCGCCTTCCTGTACGAGCGATTGCGGACGGGCCAATGGCGGCGCCTGATCGGGAAGATCGGGATCGTGCGTGTAGATATGCTCCACCACAAAGCCACCGGCTTTCTCGTCGCGGCGCAGGTGCGCGCCGAGCGAGGCAAGGTCGACGTCGTCTGCGGGTTTGCGCTCATCGCCACCGCGTACAAAGGTATGCAGCGCGGACAATTCGCTGACCATCTGAGCAATGACGTCGTTCAGTTCATTGCGATCGGCAACGCGGTCGACGAGTGGAAGGTAGCGGTCGCGCATGGCGACCCAGTCGACGCCCTGCATGTGCTTGTCATAGAAGTAATCGCGCTCCATGCGCCAGGCATCGAGAAAGAGGCCGCGGTACTCATCACGAGGTGTTGTGGAGTAGGTCCAATGAGTGAGATCGAGTTTTGCCTTGTCGAGCGTCTTTGGATCCTTGAGACTGGAGCCCTTGGCGGAAGCTTCGATGACAAAGAAGTCATCCTTGCGCCGGACCAGCATTTTCTTCCGATCAAGGGCAATCTCAAAGCTGCGCACGCCGGAGAGGACGGTATCGGGCTTGTCGCCTTTGTTGTCAATGGAGAGGCATTGAAGCTCGCGCTCGTGACCGGTGTCGTCACTTGCGTTGAGCCAGCAGAGGCGCTTATCTGATGCCTGCAGATTGCTGTAATTGCCGGCAGGCACGGGAACCTCCTGCAGCCGGCCAGCGAGGCCTTCAAAGTCTATTTTCACTTCGACGGTTTTCTTTTCGTCCTTCTTTGCGGCGGAAGGCTTGTCTCCGTTTTCGGATTTCGGCTTATCTGATTCGTGGTCATCCGATTTGGACGGCTTCTCCGGATTCAATTCATCCGGCCGAAGGAATGGCGAGCGCTCGCCGGGCTGCAGCGCAAGTTCATAGATCTTCATGCGGTGGTCGAAGTGCGGGTCGGGCTGTCGCGGACCCCACGGAGACTGAATTGTGGTCTTGAGCATGCGGTCGGAGAGAAAGTAGATCCACTTGCCGTCGCTGCTCCAGGTGGGGTTTTCGCTGTTGTAGCGATCAGAAGTGATGGACTGAATCTTGCTGGAGGCTATGTCGAGAATCTTGACCTGGTCGAATAGATTGTCCGCCGTTTCGACGTAGGCGAGCCAATGACTGTCAGGTGACCAGGTGAGGTCTTCGAAGTCGCCGTTCATGGACTGCGCGATGCGCTTGTTCTCTTTGGTCTTGAAGTTGTAGAGCCAGAGCTGCTGGTCTTTGTCTTTGTGGGCCAGCCACTGGCCGTCGGGCGAGGGAACGCCGTCTTCGCGCTGCACGTGATCGTCGCTGGTCAACTGTGCGGGCGCACCGACTCCGTTGGCGGGAAAGTTCCAGAATTCGGTTTCGCCGGTCTTTGTTGAAAGGGCAACGATTGTTTTGCCGTCGGGCAGGAAACGCGCGTCGCGATAGCGGACGCCGGATTCGGAGGCGACCTGCACAATGCGGCCTGGATCAGCAGGAATGGAAAATACGGCGCCGCGTGCAGTGAAGACAACGCGGCCACCATCTGGGGCAATGTGGACAGAGGTCAGATAGTCGAGAGGCTTCTTGACCCAATGGGGACGCATCTGGTCGAAGTCCGATTGCAAGGTGACGGGGATAACCGCTTCATGGCCGCTGTTCAGGTCGAGGAGCCAGAGGTCACCGGCGGAGGCGTAGACAATGCGGCCGTTGTCGAGAGCGGCAGATTCGACGTCGAAGATCTTCTGGTGGCTTTCCTGCTTGACGTCGTGGCCTTGCGTGTCCATGGAGTAAACGTTCATGACGCCATCACGATCGGAAAGGAAATAGACGCGGTCCTTCCAGAACATGGGGTCGGTTGAGGTGCCGGGGTAGTCGGCGGTGAGGGGCTCGGCTTCTCCGGAACCGTTAAAGCGCCAGATGCTCTCCGCGGTGCCGCCCTTGTAGCGCTTGGTGTGGCTGGGCTGCGCGTACCAGCGTGTGAAGAAGAGGGTGTGACCATCAGTGGAGTAGGAGGCCTGAGCGGCCTGCGCGAGCGGGAGGAGGTTTTGAACGCCGCTGTTGTCCAGTTCGACGATCTCCGTGCCGGGCAAAGTTGAATAACGCGAAGTGGAGAGCATGAGCCTGCCATCGGCAGACCAGCCGACGGGACGTGCGTCCCCGTCCCAGGTGCGGCGCTGAGGCATGCCGCCCTGGAGAGGCATGGTGTAGACGTCGGTCGGGCCTTCGGAGTCGCCGCTGTAGGCGACGGTCTTGCCGTCGGGCGAGATGCGCGCGAAGGCTTCGCGGCCGGGATCGGATGTAAGGCGGTGCGCACTTCCTCCGTTTACGTTGACTGTCCATAGATCGCCCTCAGAGGTGAAAACGATCAAGTCTCCATGCAAATCGGGCGTGGAATAGTAGCCGCGATGAAGAGCAGGCGCTTGCGCGGATGCGGCAAAGGGCGACGAGAGAATCAGGCAGAGCAAAGCGGCGAACAAAAGCACCGCCGTGCAGCAAGAGTTTCTGCTGATGGCCATAATGAAGTCTCCAAAGAGTGAACGTGCACGGGGCCGCGGATCGAACGGCGGGGTCTGTCTTGCAATGTTGTGGGGTCCCCAGACTGGAGCCAGAATACTACGGCGTTTCGCAATTAGGCCGGGGGGAAATGCGTGCTTCCGCTATACTTCTGCTGACTTTCAATCAGTTTGGCGGAGGGTGCGAATGGATCTGCTGATACTCATTCCCGTGGCAATTGTGGGCATTTTTGCGCTCAGTCTTATCCTGGGCAGCTTTTTTACCGTGCGTACTGCAGAAGTGGCCATTATTACGCGCTTCGGCAAGTTCCTGAGCGTGGCTGAGGCCGGGCTTAACTGGAAGATGCCGTATATCGACGCGGTTGCGGGTCTGGTGAGCCTGCGCGTCAACCAGATCACGCTCACGATGGAGACAAAGACGAAGGACAACGTTTTTGTGACCATCCCCATCTCCGTGCAGAACCGCGTGCGGCCGGAGAAGGTTTTCGACGCCTTTTACAAGCTGAGCGATCCGGTGGCGCAGATCAAGTCGTATGTGGAGCAGGTGATTCTGGGACACGTGCCGGGCATGACGCTTGATGAAGTGTTCGCTTCGCAGTCAAGCATTGCGGCGGCGGTGAAGAAGGAACTTGACGTGGATATGGCGGCCTTTGGCTACGAAATTGTGAACGTGCTGGTGACGGATATCATTCCCGACTCGAAGGTGAAGTCGGCGATGAACGACATCAACGCGGCGCAGCGTGAGCAGGTGGCAGCGACGGCACGCGGTGAAGCCGACAAGATTCTGGTGGTGAAAAAGGCTGAGGCTGAAGCCGAGAGCAAAGCACTGCAGGGACAAGGCATTGCGAACCAGCGCAAGGCGATTATCGAGGGCCTGCAGACTTCGATTGAGCAATTCCAAAAGGTGGTGGAAGGCGCTACTTCACGCGAAGTGATGCAGCTGGTGCTGGTGACCCAGTATTACGACACGCTCAAGTCCATCGGGGAAAGTGACAAGACGAACACGCTTTTCCTTACGCATTCTCCGGGTGCGGTCGGCGATGTGTCCGAGCAGTTGATGAAATCAATGCTTGCCGCGGACAGGGCGTCTGAGAGTTAGGGACGGTCTAGCGCGCGGGTTTCTCCCACGCGCCGGACTCAGCCGAGCGGAAGATGGCTTCAATCACGGCCATGTTGCCGATGGCGTCCTCAAGCGTGACAGGGATTTCAGTGTTTTCCAGGATGGCGCGTGAAAACGCGTCGCCCTGCAGTGTGTATTGATCGCACACGGCAAATTCTTCTGTGCGGACGCCACTACCAAAGAGCTCGCCGGTCTGGTCCACAAAAATGCGTGTGGGGCGGTCAGGCGGCGCATTGAACGGGATTTCGATTTCGATACGTCCTGTGGTGCCGAAGAACTGCAAACGCTGATAGGCAACCTGCTGTGTGCTGCAGGTGAAGATACACTGGCCACTGCCGAAGTCGAGCATGGCGGAGGCAAGACGGTCGACCTTCATGGTTGGGTCGCGGTCTATGAGGCCGGAGGCGCGATCGGGTTGCCGGCCAAAGTAGTAGCGCGCCGCCTGAATGCAGTAACAGCCGATATCGAGCAGCGCACCGCCGCCGCACTCCATCTGGTTCCGAATATTAGAAGGATCGTTGTTGAAGTAGCTGAACGCGCCGATGATGGCGCGCAGTTCACCGATTGCTCCAGCAGAGATGAGCTCATGCACGCGCAGCCACTGTGGATGAGTGCGGACCATGAAGGCTTCGCCGATTTTAACGCCGGTGCGTGCGCGCACGGCCACAAGTTTTTCGGCCTCACTGACCGTCATGCTGATGGGCTTCTCGCAGAGGACGTGTTTGCCGGCCTCAGCGGCTTTGATGGTCCATGGCACGTGGAGCTGGTTCGGCAGCGGATTGTAGACGGCGTCAATTTCGGGATCGGCCAGCAGCTCTTCATACGAGCCATAGGCTTTGGCGATGCCGAGAGAATCCGCGGCTTTCTTTGCGGCATCAAGCGAGCGCGATGCAATAGCGGTAACAGCGGTGGAATCGCCGCGCTGCATGCCGGGAATGACTTTCTTCAATCCGATGTTGGCGGTGCTTAGGACACCCCAACGCACTTTGGTTGTCATGGACGATATGTTAGCCGCTGGCCCGGCACTCAGTGTGTGGGTTGAGGTCCCCAGATGCGGAATTCTCCGCCCAGATGCATGAAGCTCATGAGATAAAGCATGCCGTCGTAATAACGATTGTTGCCGCTCGGGACAGGCGTGTTCCAAAGTGCGTGGACAAAGCGCATGGCGCGTGCGTGGTCGGTCGCGGCCAGCCCGGCTACGGCATTGGTGCCGGCGAGCCCCGCTGGATGGTCTTCGTGCGTGAGGCCCGGTGTGGCACCGAGGTCTTTTCCGTCGAGTGAATAAACGGGACCGTACTTATCGATGCCCTGCGACTCAAAGAATTTCTGAATGCGGTCGCTGAGTTGTCTTTCCGAAGACGCCTTGTGCCACCAGGACCAGTCGACCGACCAATTGCTTGCAGTGCGCCAGGCGTCGTAACCGAATTCGCCCGATTGCGGAAAGCGGTTCTTATGCGGCGAGCCATCAAAGTTGGCATAGCTCGGAGTTAGACCGGTTTTGGGGTTAGCGGCTTTTGGAAAGAAATCGCGGCTGGCCTGGGCCGCGCTCTCCCAGAATTTTCGGTCTTCGGGCGGTCCCCAGCGTGCCCACAACTCATAAAAAGCCGGCAGGTGATAGGAAGGATCAGTGAAGGGCTCCGGCATGACCTCGGGCACGAAGAGAATCATGGGTGGATCATCGTGCATCATGGGCCCGACGGTGTGCGGTCCGTTCTTGCCGGATGCGGAGATGATTTGCCTGTGCACCATGACGTGCAACAACTTGTCTGCCTCGGCCTGATAGTCATAAATGCCCTGGCCGCCGGGCCAGCGATGGGCGGCGAAGAGGAGGGCCATGGCGAAGTAGGATTCGCCATCGGGGGCGGCGCCCTCAGAATTGTGCGTTCCATCGGTTTTGCAGGACCAGGCGAAGTATTGATAGCTGGGCGCATTGGGATCGGAGATGTACATGTAGGTCTTCGCCCAATTCCAGATGGCATCGAATTCGGCCTTCTTGTCGAGTTGGACGGCGATCATCATGCCGTAGGACATGCCTTCGGTGCGGACATCGTGATTGGCCCAATCCGTGATGTACATCAGCGGGCCGCGCTCATTCTTGCCGGCGTCGAATGCGATGGCCTGCGTTTTGGGATCACCGTGGAAGAGCTGCTGGAAAGCTGCTTCAATGCGCGCATGCACTTCGGCGGGCTTGTATCCGGCTTCAACAAAGAGATTTTGGTACGTGCCAGTTTTGTATGCGCCGTTGCCGTTGTCGAAGTGCTGTGGAGCGGCGAATCCCGGGAAGGTTGCAAAAGCCACGAGTCCGACCGCGGTTGCCAGGGAAAGAAGCGAGCGCATAGTGAGTCTCCCAAGTGAAGCGATTTACTGCGCGCCCAGCAGTATCGCGCGGCATGCTTACGTTGGGCAATGCCGCAGCGGGGAAATTCAGAAGATTTGGTTTTCACTCCAACTAGTTGGAGGAGCGATGACGGAAGAGGTGCGCGGAGATATCCGGCCAGAATTCGCGGAAGGCGTTGGTCGCAGCGTCGCGCATCAGTGCGTAGCCATACTTCTCCGCAACTTCACTGGCTGAGGTATCCGAGCTTGGGTAGTAACTGATGGAGATGCCCTGCGCAATGCCTCGGCCGAGCAGTTCCGAAGCGTTGATGGTGTCGTGGCCCTTGTAGTTGGGTGTAATCAGCACGCGGCTGGTGGAGTAGACAGCGCGTTTGAAGATGCCGCCTTCACCTTTCGCAAAGTAGCGCTCGTCTTCATGGAAGACGGTTGGAAGCGCAAAGATGACCCAGTAATTTCCGTCAGCTTTGTCTACAAATCCACGCCAGGAGTATCCCCAGAATCCGGGAACACCCTTGCCCAACGAGGGATGAGAGTCCTCGCCTTCGGCAATTATCGAAGTTAACCCGGTAAACATGAATGAAGAGTAGTCGAACGAGTTTTGCGTGGCGATTTTGAAGGCTTCCTTCGGCGTAGGCGGTGGAGGAATAGTTCCCGCACTGACGGCACGGTAGTTGGGCATGATGCCGAGAATTCGCTTGGGCTGCTTACGGGGCTTTGATTTTGTTTGAGAGCCGGCTGCTGCCATTTGCTCTGGGTGCGGGAGCGTCCGGCAGGCTTGAGAAACGTACGGATGCGGAATGAAACACTCCTGAGATGCCGGAAAGGTGGGCAGAGTTTGATTGTGCGATGACTGCGCAAGGAGCTGCGAGAACTGCCAGAGAGAGAAAGTAGCGAAAAAAAGGCTTCATGTGTGAAGAAAAGAGAGTACGGAATTCCTTTTGTATTTTCTTGCGAAGTGATAAGGACGTTCTGAAACGCACGGACGTGCGGATGCCTAAAGGTTAAATCATTGCGCGCTTTCTTGCTCTGTTACTGGTCGTGCTTCTTCGCACTGGGAGTGAGCTTATGCAATACAAACTCCTGCACCAGCGTGCTGACAACGCGCTCGCCGGTATCGAGAGCGAAGGAAGTAAAGACAAACGAAGCACCGCGATTGGAGGGCGGATAGTAGACATTGGAGATGGCACTGGAGAACAGGTCGCCGCCCACGCTGGAGAAGTTGAATTGATTCCTGCCGTTGTCGCCCTTGCAAACAAATGGCGCTGAAATGGCGTGTAGAACACGTGACCACTTCGTGCCCGTGCCCTGGTAGTAGTAGCGCGGGTCCTGATGGAGCAGTGAGGGCAGGATTGCGCCGCCGATGAAAAGATCGGTGATGCCATCACCATATGCGGCACCGTAGCGTTCTGCGTAGCCTATGGATCCCTGCGGATAATTCGGTGTGTCACCGGCCTGGTTCATGCCTGCAAGCGCACCCGCGCCGATAAAGCTCATGGGGTCGACAGCCACCTTGAGAGCCAGTTGGAATTTGAGCTTGCTGCTGAGCGGCACAGGATTCTTGTCATAGACCACGTAGAAGTTGGGAATGAACCCCATCACGCGCTGTTGCTCTTCCACCTGAACCTGTTCCGTAGCGATTTCCTCGGGCGTGCCGGAGGAGACGGTCACT
The DNA here is from genome assembly GCA_963814335.1 of uncultured Acidobacteriaceae bacterium. GTDB lineage: Bacteria > Acidobacteriota > Terriglobia > Terriglobales > Acidobacteriaceae > Telmatobacter. Next base: position 9,704 of record CAWFCO010000007.1, read on the forward strand.
GAAGTCTCTCCACCGGCGATGGCGAGGATTGCATTCTTGAGGATGTAGTACTGGCCAGGGTTGAGCACAATGGGTGACGAAGTCCAGGGTAAAAAGCCCTCCGCAGTGACGGAGATGCGATAGGCGACACCAGGCTTGAGGGACGGAAAGGCATAACCGCCGTTCCCATTGGCTACAACTGTCTTTCGCATCCCGTAGAGATCGGTGAGAACCACGGTTGCACCGGGGACCAGATCGCCTGTTTTGTCGGTTACGGTTCCGCTGATGGTTGCCGGCTGGGCAGCGTCGGGGGCGGGAGGCTGAGTGGCGGCGCGTTGCGCGGCCAGCGCTTCGGGGAGCGCCAACTCAGCCGCTGTCTTAGCGGAAGTTTCTGGGCTTTGTGCGGTTGCAGCCTGTGAAAGTGCCAGAAAAACCGACACGAATGCCAAGGTGATGGGGAAGGTTCTTTGAATCAACTGCATCCACTCTCCGGTTGTCTAAAGTCAGTGAAAACAAACCAGGCAATCGGATAAACGCGGATGCGGCTGAAGAGCTGTTCAGGCGTGCGTTTTCCGTCTGTGCAGCAAAAGAGCCGGGGATTGCCGCACACGACAATTGGACGCTGGAAAGGGGCGAGAAGGACCATAAATTCTTCGCGGTGGGTATCTGCGGAGCTTTATGGTTCATTTGGAATGTCTTCGCCGGACAAATGCGAACGGCTCCCCGGTTGAAGCCGGAGAGCCGTGGGGCGGAGGATTTAGCGGTATCAGCCGGATATCGTTTTCGCGGGTTTGTGTCCAGCGAACCCGTAGAAGGTGATGTAGATATAACAGATTGCCGGGATGATAAACGCATGCTGAATGCTGGTGTAGTCGGCCAATTTGCCGATAAGGTACGGCACAATGGCACCACCAACAACGGCGGTCATTATGAGCCCAGAACCTTTGCTTGTCATGGGGCCCAAGCCCGCAATACCCAATGCAAAGATGTTGGGGAACATAATGGAGTTGAAGAATCCGCAAAGCACGATTGACCAAATTGCAACAGGGCCGCTTGAGAACATGGAGACCAATACGAAGAAGGTTGCCGCGATGCCAAAGATGCCCAACAGTTTTCCGGCCTTGATTCTCGTCAGCATCCAGGAGCCAAGCAGTCGGCCAATAAGCGCGCCACCCCAATAGAAGGAGACCAGATAGGAGGCAGTTTTCAAGCTGTCAGCGCCCTGGCTCTTGAAGTAGTTCACAGCAATGGAAGCAAGGCCGACTTCAACTCCCACATACAGGAAGATGCCCACCGCGCCGAGAACCGTGTGCCGGTAGTTCCAGATGCTGCGGCTCAGCATTGGGTCACCTTCTTTTGCCGGCCGGAAATCCTGTGTCTGCTCGATGTGTGGCAGGTGCAGGAACATCACGATGATTCCGAGAATTAACAGGCCAGCAGCAATCGCTATATAGGGAAGGCGCACGGTGTTGGCAATTTGCGCCTTGGTGGCAATGCTCGCCGGGTCGGTAAGAATGTAGGCACCTGCAACGATAGGAGCAATCGTTCCACCGAGTGAATTAAGCGCCTGTGCCAGTGTGAGCCTTACAGGTGCACTGTGCTCGGGTCCAAGGATGGCAACATAGGGATTTGCGGCTGTCTGAAGAGCTGTGACGCCTGCACCGACGACGAAGACTGCCGTGAGAAACAGCGGAAAGCTGACCATCTTGGCTGCGGGCACAAACAGCAGGCAACCAATCACCTGGATAAAGAGCGAAACGACCATCGTCCGCTTGTAACCGATGGCCTCAATCAGCTTCCCCGACGGCGAGGAGAAGACAAAATAGGCCAGGAAGAAGGCGGACTCCGCCAACATTGCCCATGCATATGGCAGATCGAAGATGGATCGCAGGTGTGGAACCAGTGCCATGTTCAGGTTGGTGATGAACCCGAAGATGAAGAAAAGGATCGCAACGGTAATGAAGGGTCCAAGGTAACTCGGCGCGGTTTGTTCGGCCGGGGGTGTGGATCGAGTGGACATATAAGGTACTCTCCGTACTGCTCAAAAAGCTGCGGCCCGGTGTCGGCCGATTCAGCGCGCCCTGCAATAGGACGTGCAACAATCTCGCGGTGTTTCAAAAAGCGCACAGCGAGTGCCGATTCCCGGCAGGTCCGGTGATGGCTGCACACAACACTATACGGAAAGCGGCGTGTATGGGAAGTGGCGGGGTTCAGCGGGAGGACCGGGGCCAAAACGATTGAGCAGGCCTGTTCCTTTCGTCGCAATGGGCCGCTTTTGTTGTTCTGCAGGGTAATGCGGTTCCTGAAGGAGGCGAGTGGGCCGAAGAGATTGGGATGAGAGAGGTTTTAAGCTATTCTGCTTTCAAACGACAGGAGACAAACGTGCCGATAGGCGTGGTCAACAGTGCCAAGCTGAAAAAGATTCTTGCAGCACTTGAGGGTAACTGGCAGGCGGAGATGGAGGGGTACCACACCTACCAGACGCTTGCCGACCGTGACACCGATCCGGTGCGGCCCCATGTGCTGCGCCATCTAGCGCAGGCTGAGCTTGAACACGCAGCGCTATGGGCCAGCCGCATTCAGGAGCTTGGTGGACCTGAGCCAGTCTACAAAGGCTCGCCGGGCGGTGAGGCCGATTCACTTGCGAACAAGGCAGGCGGCGTGCGCATGGCGCTGCGGCGCCTGGAAATTGAAGAAAGCCGCCATATTGCAAGCTATGGTTTGCAGCTCAAGGAGTTAGGAGACGAAGGCTCCGTCGCGATTCTCGAGCACGTGATTGAGGATGAAAAGGAGCATCACCGGGAGTTGGGCTCGCTCTTGCGAGGGCACTACCAAGCTCCGGCGGGCGCTCCCAAGGTTGATCCGAAGGCAGTGCTTGAAGAGTTATTGGCGAAGCGGGACAAGGGCCGACCGCAAACGGGGAGCTGGATTGGCGATGCGATTTACGGCGTAAATGATGGACTAGGCGCGATCTTCGGTATCGTTTCCGGTGTCTCCGGCGCAACGGCAGGCGATTCAAAGTATGTCTTGCTGGCGGGAATCACAGGAATGATTGCTTCCGCCTTGTCCATGGGCTCCGGTGCATACCTTGCGGCGAAGAGCGAAAGGGAAATCTACGACGCAGAGGTTGCACGTGAACGCGAAGCCATCGCGATGAACCAGCCGGAGGCGCGCGAACTGCTTTCGCTGTATTACCAGGTCAAGGGGCTTCCTGAAGAGGACGCGGAACGTGTGGTGGATCACATCGGGCGCGACCCCGAACAGTTGCTGAAGGCACTTGCATCGGAGCGATTGGGTTCGAGCGAAGATTCACTAGCCAAGCCAATCGTATCGGCGATTTCTGGTGCATTGTCAACGGCGATTGGGGCCATGATTCCGGTAATTCCGTTCTTCTTCCTCGAGGGAATTCCGGCGGTGGTTGCCGCGGCCATTGTTTCACTGGTTGCACACTTTGCCGTGGGCGCCGCAAAGTCTCTTATCACTGTTCGTTCGTGGTGGTCCTCCGGCTTGGAGATGACTCTTGTAGGCGCGGTGGAAGGCATTGTGACCTACGGGCTTGGCATTCTGATCGGTAAAGGTGGCATGTAGGGCATCGATTCGGATTGCGTATTGCGCGTCGAGCAATGCTTGGAGAGAGAGCCTGCCCGGTGACCGGATCGCCGAGGCCGCGCTGGGAGCGGAGAAGACGTGGGCGGTTTTATTCCCCTTGGCGATGTATCGCGGCGGCACCGCCGATCGTCTTTCGTCACAATACTGCTCATTGTCGCCAACGTGTTCGTATTCTTTCAGGAGCTGACGGGCGGCGAACACTTCCTCATTCACTGGGCCGCGATACCACTGCTGATCACGCATGGCCGGCACACCATTACGCTGCTGACCGCCATGTTCCTGCACGCCGGCTGGTTGCACATCATCGGCAACATGGTCTACCTGTGGGCGTTTGGGCCGGAGATGGAAGATGCGATGGGCTCACCGGCATTTCTGCTTTTTTACCTTGCGGGTGGACTGGTGGCGATGATGGCGCAGGTTTTGGCCACTCCGTTGTCCACGATTCCTGTGATTGGCGCCAGCGGAGCGATTGCAGCCGTGATGGGCGCCTTCCTGATAACTTTTCCACGCGACCGCATCCGAACTGTTCTCTTCTTTCTGGTGTTTATTCGAATTAGCTATATTCCCGCGGCATTTGTGATTGGCTTCTGGTTTCTTCTGCAGTTGTTCAATCTGGGCTCAGTGACTTCCGCGCATACGGGTGGCGTGGCTTATCTGGCGCATGTGGCCGGGTTCGTCTTCGGTTTGGTTGTTGCCAGGCTCTTTGTCAAAAGGGATCGTCCCACGCGTCCCGGGTGGAATTAAAAGTGAAATGGGGGTAAGCGTGTATCCGTTCGATGCAGGGCTCCATGGACGGCTGGTAGGATGCGCTTATGGGGCGTCTTCGGATGGTTTTTCGGAAGCGAAACGGGCTGGTGTTGTCGGCGTTCGGAGTGTTGCTTACTTGTGGTGCAACTTGGTGCCAGGCGCCGGCAACGGCAACGGATACGGCAGGCAAAGTAGATGCCGCAAAGATTGAGCAGGTTCTGCGCGGATTGAATCGCGGGCATGGCGTTGGCCAGGTTGCGGTTTCTCCTGACGGCAAGCGACTTGCGTGGGTGCAGGGTGGACGCAGTGGGGGCGAGATTGAAGTGGCTCTGCTGGAAGATTTGTCCAAACCGACCCGCGTGACGGCCGCCGCCGAAGGTGCTGAAAGCTGCATGGAAGGCGACGTGGCATGGGCGCCTGATTCAAAGAGTCTGGCCTTTCTCTCCAGTTGCGGCAGCCAGGCAGACCAGGACAACGTGTATCTCTCTCCGCTTGATGGGAGCGCTCCGAAGCAGCTAACCGAGCTAAAGGGCTACGTGCACGAACTGGCATTTTCGCCTGACGGGAGCAAGGTGGCCTTCCTTTATGTGGAAGGTGCAACGCGGCCAGCGGGAGCGCTTGCTGCGATGAAGCCGTGGGCCGGCGTGATTGGCGAAGACGGAGTAGAGATTCAACGCGTGGCCGTTGCCAGGGCGGATGCTGCGACTCCGGAATCGCCGGAGGAGGCCACTCCCGCCGATTTGCATGTGTACGAATACGATTGGGCACCTGATTCGAAGGGGTTGGCTTATATTGCTGCTGCGCCTCCCGGAGAAAACAACTGGTGGGTGGCCAAGCTCTACACCGAGAAACTAGGAGAGAAAGCACGCGTGATCCTGGCTCCCGAAGATGTGGCTGGCTCACTGCATGGCCTGCAGATTGCCCTTCCGCGCTGGTCGCCCGACGGAAAGACGATTGCCTTCATTGGTGGATTAATGAGCGATCAGGGGTCAACGGGCGGCGATGTCTGGGCAATCTCTGCGCATGGCGGCACCCCACGCAATCTGACGGAGGGCCGGAATGCGACTTCGTCCTGGTTTGTGTGGGATGGAGAGCACAGAATCTACGTGGATGAACTTGCCGGTGGTGACAGTCAACTTGTGCCCCTGACGGTTGCAGGCGACCCTGCGGGCAGCGGAACCGTAAACTTTGCGACACCTCTGTTTTCGATTCCGGGAACTGTGGGCGACGGCCGGTTTCATATGAGTCTCTCGTCCACGGCCCATCACGATTTGTTTGTGTTTTCCGCCAGCACTTTCGCCAATCCGCCGGAGATTTACGCGGCACACAAAGGAAGGCCGCTCGTGTCTGGACTGAGGGGCGTGGATCAGTTGACTCATTGGAACGACGGGCTGCAGCCGGAGTGGGGCAGGGCCGAATCTCTTACCTGGACCAGCGGCCCCTTTCACGTGCAGGGATGGCTACTCTTCCCGAAGGATTACGAGAAAGAGAAGAAGTATCCGCTGATTGTGGAAGTTCACGGCGGCCCTGCCGCGGCGGTGATGGCCCGATGGGGTGGTGGAGGCGGGTTGTCGGCAACTGCGTTTTCGGCGCTCGGGTACTTTGTACTTTTGGCGAATCCGCGCGGAAGCTACGGCCAGGGAGAAGCTTTCACACAGGCCAACCGGAAGGATTTTGGCTATGGCGATCTGAAAGACATTCTTGCCGGCCTTGATCTAGTGGAGTCGAAGTTTCCAGTGGATCCGCGGCGCGTGGGGCTGACCGGCTGGAGCTATGGCGGATTCATGTCCATGTTTGCCGTGACCCAGACCCATCGATTCAAGGCCGCAGTTGCCGGAGCCGGTATCTCTGACTGGTTGAGCTACTACGGAGAGAACTCGATTGACCAGTGGATGATTCCCTACTTTGGGGCCAGCGTTTATGACGATCCAGCGGTGTACGCGAAGAGCTCTGCCATCCACTTTATAAAGCAAGTAAAGACGCCCACCCTGGTTGTGGTGGGCGACCGTGATGGAGAGTGTCCGGCGCCGCAATCTTTCGAGTTCTGGCACGCTCTGCGCGATCTCGGAGTACCCACGAGGCTGGTGGTGTATCCAAACGAGGGGCACGGGTTTGTGAACCCCGCGCATCGCACGGATGTGATGGTGAGGGCCCTGGAGTGGTTTGCCCGGTATATGCCCCCGGAAGGATGAGCTCCAAATCACTGGAATTGCTCGCGAAAGGCGGCGCCGGGAGTCTATTGGTAGCAGGGTGTGGCGGCGCAGGGCAGTGGGAGCCTGCGGGGGCCTTGCCCTGTTACACTTTTTACTGGAAACAACAACAAGGTATCGCTGACCGGCCGGAAGGCGGGAAGGTGCGCCTGAGGGCTTACCACCTGTGTTTGCGCACTGCCAACGGCAGGGCGGCAGGGCGTTTACAAGCCATTACAGTTTGAGTGGAGAAGAAGGACCGTTCCGCGGGAGCGAAGGCGGGACGGGGAGGATGCATGCGGCGGTATTTGACGCTTGTTTTACTGATTTGCACTGCGGTTCCGGCCGGGATTTCGATTTCCGGCTGCGTGCGTAATCCGGCAGCGAACTACTGCAACGGTTCCGGATACGGAGCCAAGATCACTGACGTTTACACGATCGATCTTGAGCCGAAAACGACCGGCATTTCGATCGCATTTGGGCAAACCAAGCAGATTGCCGCCCCGGTTGCGAAGACTTGCAAGGGCGCGACCGCTGGCGTGCGTGCGTTCACCTATGGCACTACGAATAATCAGCTTGTGGACATATCGCCCTCTGGCAATATGTGCGCGGGAACCTGGAACCGAAATTCCGGTGGCGGCATCGCTGATTACACGATTTGCAGTCCGCCGGATCCGACCCCGTCCACAGGAGGGCTGCCGTATTCGACTGCCTTTATTTCCGCGGCGGCAGGTTCTGTTGTCTCGAACCCGGTTGAAATTTACGTGCATGCACAGGTCAGCTCCGTGGCACTGGCATTGACCAGTACTACTGCGAATGGATGTTATTCGCAGGGAACCATTGCGCAACTCGATGCCGAGGCCTGCTACGTAAGCGGTGGCAAGCAATATGAGATGTGTGCCCCGTCGACTGTTACCAATTATTCTTGTTCGGGAGGTCTGGCTCCGGGTGTCACTTCGGTGCCAAGTTGTACGGACGCGATTGGTGTTCTGACGTATAACGTTGGCACTGGTTCTGTTGCGACCATCAATAGCGAGACCAACCAGATTACCGCTCAGCTTCCCGGCACCACCGCCATTACCGCTTCTGTAGCCAGTTCCGGGTCGTCGGCCGGATTCTTTTCCACCTGCCCACCCAAGGCGATTTCGGTGACCCTCAACGGCGCAACTAAAGGGACAGTATCGCAGGGTGTTCAGCAGAACCTGACCACCACCGTGACCGATACGAATGGCAATACGATTACGGGTCTTTCGCTGCAGTATCAGTCGACCAACCCGCAGGAGATTACTGCCGGCGCCTCTGGCGCGATTTCCCCTTCGTTTCCAGGTGCTGCATCCGTGTACGCAATCTGCCAGCCGGGCACGTGCAATCCCTCCCCGATCAACCAATTGGGTTTGAACGGAACCGGACTTTCGATTTCGAGTAACCCGGTTCAGCTGACAGTTCCGGGAGCAGCCAGTTCCTACATCTGGTATGGAGCACCGGGCAAGTCGCGCTACTTTGTGCCCGTTCAGTTACTTACCGGCACAGTTGGGTCCACAGTTCGTCTGCCCTACGTACCGAACTCCATGGTGATGGACCAGACGGGAATAAATCTTTTCTTTGGATCAACGCATGAGTTGATGATCTATTCCGCTTCGTCGAACACCCTGTCGAAGGAAGACCCATCCGTCCCCGGCGTCGTGTTGGCCGCCGCGCCAGATGGCAAGCAGATTCTCATCAACGACCAAACCCGCGATCTGTTCTATCTCTACAACTCATCGGGTTCCATTGCAGGAACATTTGGCGGACTTGGAGTGGCGGCCGGTTGGACCCCCGATTCCGAGACACTTTACGTGGTCGATAGTGCTTCTCTGGGTGGAGATCATACCAACACGCTTTATGTTTATAACGACAACACCGGCTGGTCACAGTACAGCCTGAGCTCCTCTGGAGGAGCAACCAATCTGGCTGTAATGGTCCCGGGCGTCGGCGCTTATTTAAGCGGTAATCCCACCGTGGCTCACACCTGGTGTCCTTCGGGAACAGCTGGCAACTACGCCTCGCTGCAACTGTATCCCCAAGGCGACTCGGTACCGGTGCAGACCGATTCATTGGCAGCCACCAGCGATGGGCAGCATATCCTTGGCGCGGCAATTGCAGGTGGCGGCATCACGCTCAGCGACATCGGAATCAAAATTCCGACAACAACGAGCAATGGTATTGACGTTCCAGCGGCGTGTCCGGCCAGCGGAAGCACCTTGCAGCCGCTCACGGTGACGCACACTCTGAACGAGTTGCCTCTTGCTGGAGTGAATGCCACAGCGGTTGATCAGGTTGTTACCTCTCCGGCGTCCAATCTTGCGTTTGTCACCTATACGGGCAACACCTCCGGGGCAACGCTTCCGTACTACGTTCCCGGCTCGAATGGTGCAGCGGGAACGTTGAACTACATCACACTGAACGGGAGTGCACAGGTTACCGCTCCCGTGGCCGGCGCTTTCAGTCCGGACGACACGATCTTCTTTGTGTCCACATCGGGCGACAACAAGATTCACTACATCGATGTGAAGACATTGACCGACACGCAGCAGATCAGTCCCGATCTGCCGGCGTGCACGCCGGGCACGGACCAAGGCTGCACGCTGACGGCTCCGCAGAGCACGCCGGTGCCGGCCACGGTAATCCTGGTCAAGCCACGGAAAACAACATAGTTCGAAAACCGATCGACATGATTATGGGGCCGGCTTCAAGCCGGCCCTTTCTGTTGCGGGCTGCGGGTCTCTGCACAAGATAAAATCAAAGTGATGATCAAAGGCATTTCCATCCTTCGCCCGGCGGGCAGCGCAGAGGCGTATGCGCGTTTGTCGAGTTTCTTCACTGCCCTGGGCTTTGCTGCCGGAAAGGGCTGGAATGAACCGGAAAGCCGCGGCGCGGCTTTCACAGCGCCACTGGCGCAGCTGGAGTTTGTAGACGGCGTCTTTCCTGATACTGCGGATGTGCTGATTGAAGTCACCGCACTGGATGCGGTGCATCAAGCTGCAGAACGCTGGCTCAAATCCAATTCAGGCGAAGATGGGGCAGCGCGCTTGACTGCAATTAGCGATACCCATTGGAAGTCGCGTATTTTTACCGTTGAGCCCGAGCCTGGATTTCAGTTCAGCTTCTGGGGCTGGGCAGATCCTTGCAAAGGCAAACCCATCGCTGTGGAAGGAGATCTCTCAGCGGCGGGGATGAAGTTCGCGATTGTGGTGGCTCGCTGGAACGCGGTAGTTACCGATCGGTTGCTGGAAGGCGCACTCGATGCACTCTTGCGCAGTGGAGCCACGCGTGAAGCAATCGAGATTGTGCGCGTTCCGGGAGCATGGGAGATACCTGCTGCGGCAAGGACCATTGCGAATGCAGGCAAGGTGGACGCGATTATTACTCTCGGCTGTTTGCTGCGCGGCGAGACAGCGCACTATGAAGCGATCTACAACGAGGTTTCCCGTGGAATCGGCCAGTGCCAGCAGGAGACAGGTATCCCACACGCATTTGGCGTGCTCACATGCGAAACGCTGGAACAGGCTTTGAATCGCGCGGGAATTAAGGCGGGGAATAAGGGATTCGAGGCGGCGGTGGCAGCGGTAGAGATGGTGAGTCTGCAACGAAAGTTGACGAAGGGCGGAGCAGCTTGACCGCGGGAACGCGGCGGAAGGGCCGTGAGCTTGCGATGCAGATGCTTTTCCAGTTGGAGATGGGAAAGCAGACTCCGGATGAAGTGCAGGACACATTCTGGCGCGCGGCCGACAAAACAGAGGCTGAAACGCGCGGTTTTGCAGATGACTTATTTCGCGTTGCAATTACCAACCGGGAAAAAATCGACAAGCTTATTTCGGCCCACTCACAACACTGGCGACTGGAGCGCATGGCGGCTGTGGATCGTAATTTGACGCGCATGGCAGTTGGCGAAATGATCGGTTATCGCGGTACACCCTTTCCTGTGGTGATCAACGAAGCTCTCGAGATTGCGCGCCGCTATTGCGCGTCAGAGTCCATCCAATTCTTGAATGGTCTCCTCGACGCTGTGGCGAGGGAGATTCTCGACAGCAGGGGTTAGACGATTCTGCAACCGGTTTTTCATCTTTCGAAGCTAGCGTTCCGTGCATACTGATTAGAACCATGCGCGCATCCGCTGCTTCCTTCGCACTCAATACCAGACGTCGCATTCGCGGCAAAATGGCCATTTCCGCTGCGGTCATTCTCGCGGCACTTGTCGGCCCCCATTTCGCCGGAGCGCAGAGCGGCGTAACCGCTGTGCTGCCGAACGGACGGGAGATTCATCCAGCCGGCAACTGGATTCCGCTTGCGCCGTATCCATTTGCATTGGCTGTGCGACCGGATGGTGCACAGATTGCCGCACCTTCGATCGGATTCCCATTCGCGCTGAACGTGGTGGATGAACCGGCCAGCTCGCGGCCTCAGGTGCATAGGATGCCAGAAGGCGAGAATAGTGACCCGGCGGTCGAAGTGCATGCCGGGCTTTGCTACTCGCCGGATGGCAAGCTGTTGTACGTTGCAACGGGCGACTCCGGCAAAATCCGCGTCTACCAGACGAGCGATTGGAAAGAAGTCAACGAAGCCTCACTCGACGGAACTCTGAGCGGAAAGCCGTACAGCGGAAGCTTTGCCGCGAATGTGATTCTTTCCTCCGATGGCGGCACCATCTACGCACTCGACCAGGGGAACTGGCGCGTGGTCACCCTGGATGCAAAGACACTGCAGATCCTTGGTTCCGTGCCGACAGGTGCTTATCCCTTCGGAATGGCTCTTTCACCGGATGGCACGCGGCTGTATATCACGAACACTGGTCTCTTCGAATACACAACGGTTCCAGGTGCAGATGCGAACCATCCACTTCAGACTGGACTGCACTTTCCGCCATTCGGCTATCCATCCAAAGAAGCGCGCGAAGGAACGGTTGCTGAGGGAAAGGAGATTCCCGGCCTGGGCGATGAGAATTCCGTACTTGGTTCGTCGCTGTGGACGTACAACGTGAGGGACCGCAATGATCCCACGATCTCGGCGAAGCTTCGACTTGGTGCACGCATTGAAGAGGCCGCGGGGGGAACAGTGGGAGGCGCGGCACCTACCGGAGTGGCCGCAACTTCTGATGCGGTTTTCGTCGCTTTGGCGCACGACGATGCTTTGGAGAAGGTAAGTGCGGATGGAAGCCAATCATTGGCAACGGTTGCGCTCACTCCATTTCACGGGGCTGCTTTTGAGGACTCCCATGGCCGTCCGTTGCGCGGCGTGATGCCGAGCGGAGTGGATGTGAACGGAGGCAATGTATATGTCGCCGAATCGGGAATCGATGCAGTTGCAGTGGTGGATGGATCGACGATGCAGGTGGAAGAACACATTCCTGTGGGCTGGAATCCATCGGCGTTGGCATTCTCACCGGACAGCAAGATTCTGTACGTAGTGAATACGAAAGGCAAGGGCGCTGGACCTAACGCTGGCAAGGGACACGACCCGAAGATGCCGACATATGTCGGTTCGCTGGAGCTTGGGAGCTTGAGCGCCATCCGGCTGGCTGACTTGCCTGAGGCGTCAGAACTAACGCAAACGGTCATCACCGGCAATACTGCGGCCATCGCAGACAAGCCGGCCCTGCCTACGCTGAAACATTGTTTCCTGGTAATTCGGGAGAATCGAACCTATGACGAAGTGTTGGGAGACGTGGCTGGCGCCAATGGCGACCCAACACTGGCTCGTTATGGCATGGATGGCTGGGCAGCCGAATCGAAGGCAGCGAATCACCTGAAAGTGACGCCCAACCTGCATGCGCTGGTGGCGCAATATGCCATGAGCGATAACTTCTATGTCGACTCGGATGTTTCCGCGGATGGCCATCGCTGGGTTGTAGGCATCAATCCGACACCGTTTTTCAATACTGCATGGAGTTCCGGTTATGGCGGCCGCCGCAGTGAATTCGCAGGCGCACCGCAACCGGGCCGTCGTGCGCTCTTTGGTGGTGCGGACGCGCCCATGCCCGAAGACGAACCGCAGTTCGGGTCGCTTTGGGAACACATTGCTGCCAGCGGCAAAGGGTTATTCAATTATGGCGAGGGTCTTGAGCTCGAAGGCAATGCGGAACTCCCGGGTTCGGAGCCGGAGGGACAAAGGCTCTTTTTGAATTCCCCTCTGCCAAAGCCGGTATTCGAAGCGACAGACCGTAGATACGCAACCTTCAATATGGGTATCCCCGACCAGTTTAGGGTGGACGAATTTGAGCGGGATTTCAGAAAGAAAGTTGCAGCGGGCAATGTTCCCGCGCTCATTGTCATTCGCTTGCCGAATGACCACACCGCCGATCCGCGCCCCGCGGATGGCTATCCCTATCGCGCTTCCTATGTGGCAGACAACGATCTGGCGCTCGGGAGGATTGTCGCTTTCCTTTCAAAAACGCCCATCTGGAAGGACTCGGCTGTATTCGTGACCGAAGACGATGCCCAAGGTGGTGTCGATCACGTCGACGCCCATCGCAGCATCCTTCTTGTGGCAAGCCCGTGGGTCAGGCCGGGCGCTGTCAGCCATGAGCATACGAGCATGGGGTCCATTACCCGCACGATCGACGAGCTTCTAGGGCTTGGACCTTTGAATCTTGAAGATGCCTTAGCCGGCCAAATTTTGGGTGTTTTTGATACTGAGCCGCATTCGGAGCCCTATCGAATAAGGCCAGCGGACGCACGCGTCTTTGCAGCCGCCAAAGCCCGGTTGGCCAAGCCGAAAACGAAGAAGGAAGCGGCAGCTCTGCGCGACGTGGATGACCCCGACGAGATTCGCGAAGTGATGGAGAAGGAGACAAAGAGCCTTCAGCGTCCCAGGAATAGAGATTGATGAATGGATTTACCTTCGTTCGGCTGCCGATTTCTGTTGACGGGAAATCGAGGTCGTCGCACTCTATATGAACCGTACCCCTTTCCAAGCACGCAAACGCAATTCAAACTGCGTTAACACAAACTACCCCATGCTGTAACAAAGCCACTGTAATTTGAAGTTCGTAGCCACCTTTGACTGAGACGGGCGCAATAGCGCTTTATCTAGAGGTGTATTTGAAACCTGCCAGTCATCACTGCTCGCAAACGTTTTGACGGTTTGGCTTTTCTGCTGTGTTTACCTAACCACCACATAAACAAATGCAATTTGGCTTCTTCTTGAGGAGAAAGTGACGATGGAAACGACGTCGAAGTGTACGTGTAGACTCATGGTCCGCACGGTAGGCCTGCTTTTCGCTTTGGTTTTGCTGATGGCGGCACCAGGTTTCGCGCAAACTACGCAGGGCTCCATCCTGGGCCTGGTGAAGGACTCTTCCGGGGCGGTGATTCCTGGAGCGACCATCACGCTGACCAATACCGATGAAGGCACAGTGCGTACCGCAACATCGAGCGCAACGGGCCTTTACCGATTTGTCGACGTGAAAGCCGGACGCTATTCGCTTTCGGTGACTGCGGCGAACTTTCAGGCATTCTCGATCTCTAGTGTCACGCTTGCCGTGCGTCAGGAATTGCGTCTAGATGCGACGCTGACCATTGGCCAGGTGCAGCAGACAGTCAAGGTGACGGGTGAGGACGTAAGCTCCATTCAGACGGACACCCCGACGATCAGCGGCACGTTCACCGCGGACGATGCGACGAATCTGCCGGTGAATACGCGTGCCAGTTTCAGCGGCACCAGCGCGGCTGGCATTCTCGGCACTTTACCTGGAGTCCAGGATGATGGATCAGGGATTTCCCTGCAGGGAGCCCTTCCCTACCAGACGGAAGTCACAGTCGACGGCGCTTCGTTGAAGGATCCCAATGGCAGCAGCTATTTAAAAGATTCTTTTCCGTCGACGGAATCGATCTCCGAAATCCGTGCTGACGGAGTGCTTGCCAACGCAGAGTTTGGCGACCCGGCACAGATTGTCGTAACCACCAAGGGCGGTACGAACAAGCTGCACGGGGCGGCATTCTGGTACTACCAAAGTTCAGCATTCGACGCGATTCCCTACACGTATCCGACTACGCTCAGCAAGATTAGCGAAATAGGCAACACCTTCGGAGGAAGTGCGGGTGGCCCGGTTGTGATCCCTCATTTTTTTGACGGCCACAACAGAACTTTCTTCTACGGAGCGTATGAAGGGTGGCGACATCCTGCGCAGGAAACCCTGAACGAAGTTGTGCCGAGCACACTAATGAAGCAGGGTGACTTCTCGAGTTATGTTGAGCCAGATGGATCCGGCGGTAATGCATTTACTGGTCTGCGGGACCCATATACGGGGGCAAACTGGGGAACCATGGTTCCATCGGCGAACATCAACACGATTGCAACGTCAACTCTTTCGCAGTTCTATCCGGACCCCAATATTGGCAACCCTACCACCTATACAGACGATGGAGTCGCGAATTACCAGGCAAACGTTGACGACAGTGGCCACTCCAATCAGTTTGACGTGCGTGGTGACCAGTACTTTGGGACGAACCAGAAGTTCCTTATCTGGGGCCGATTTACCTGGAAGAACTTCATCAACAGCAATCCGGAGATTCTCCTGGTTCCATCCGGATTGAATAACAGTAAGAGCCGAGTACTGAAAATAGATACGAACTGGACCGTTACTCCCAACATCGTTAACGAGGGAGGCTTTGCATTCACGCGTTATACATCGGGCTCGTCCAATGGTTTCGACGGCAATGCGTGGACGACGGCTCAAGGTTGGCAGGGACTTCAGAACCTGTTCTACAACGGAATTCCAGAGATGAATTTTTACAATATTCAGAGCCTGAATGCGGATCGCTTGACAGGTTTGAACAAATCCTTCACTTACGAGTACAACGACACGCTGATCTGGACCAAGGGAAGCCACACTATGAAGTTCGGTGTAGATATAGATCAGTTGGAAGCAATTTCACCGCTGGGCTTCAACGGCGCGGACAACTACGGAACCTACCAGTTCAATTCCTCGCACAGTGACGGCATGTTTACGGGTGTGGATTTTGCAGATTTCCTGCTTGGACTGCCGAACCAATCGTTTTATGACGAAGTGAAGCAGGACAACGATGGTCTGTCTTTTCACTATCACGTATTTGCGCAGGATGAATGGAAGGTTAGTTCGCGTCTGACGTTGTCCTATGGCATTCGCTATGAATTGCATCCCGGCTATCGCGACAGGTACGGCGACATCGGCAATTTCGATCCGAGCATTTCGGGATCCGGCCGAGTGCTTTATCCGCAGGGCAAGCAGGATCTGCTTGCGCAGGGCTACCTCGCCAGCGCCAATGCCTGTGATCCGGATGGAATCAACAACACGAATTCGGCAGTGATCAACGGCGTGGCTTGTATGCCTGTGGAAGGCAATCAAACGGCGGGTTTCCCTTCAGGTCTAAAGCACTATCCACATCTTCGCTTCATGCCGCGTTTTGGTTTCGCATATCGGCCGTTTGACAATGACAAGTGGGCCATTCGCGGCGGCTTCGGCTTGTACAACATCAACATCATGGGCTCAACGTTCTATTCCCTGACTGGAACGGTACAAGCTTATACGCAGAACTTCTCCAATTCTTACGATTCGTCGACCCATGCAATAGGTTTCCAGTGGCCGGAGATCAGTCCCGGCTCGGGCGGAGAAGGATGTACGGATTGCTACGGAACGGACTATTTCGGAACTGCGAACAGCACTGAATGGAAAGACCCCTATACCGAGCAGTGGTCACTGAGTGTAGACCACGATTTCGGGTCGGGCTACTCGGGCCGCGTGTCTTATATCGGTTCGGAAACGCACCAACTGGTCTGGGCTCCGGATGAGAACTCACTTCCATTCTCGTCAACAGTTTCGGCATTCAATGCACCAATTGCATCGCGGCTCTTCCCCAACTGGGGTCGGATAAACACGCGTGCCACAGGAGCAAACCAGAGCTATCACTCACTTCAAGTTGAAGCCAGCCACCGGCTGCAGCAAGGCTTGGAGTTCCACTCAGGCTTCACATGGGCCAAGAACCTTGCGGACAACCAGGGTCCGTCAAACACCGGATTTGCGGGAGAGACAGGTGGCCAGCGCGCGACGTCAATTCTCGACCGTCATGTTGATTTCGGAAATGCGTACGGAACGCGCAGGTTGCGCTGGAATACCACGGCACTTTATGACCTGCCATTTGGCCGCGGCAAGATGATTGGCGGAGGCATGCCTCGAGCCGCTGATCTTATTGCGGGCGGATGGCGCCTATCTGGAATTCTTACGGTACAGACCGGACCATTCCTCACGCCGTACTTCCCTGACGGTGAGGGTGATCCCTCCGGCACCGGTTCGGGACTTGATGGAGCCTTTGGTGACGGCACGGGCAGCTTTGATACCGGGCATCGCTCACAGCATCCTGACTTAGCCATTGGCGTGAGCAAGAAGCCGACTAACCAGAGCCGCTATAACTGGACAAACGCGAGTGCATTTGCGTGCCCTGGAGACTCGAGCTGGGTACCAGGTACGGCTTGCACTACGGGTGCAGGATTCACACCAACTGCAAATGGGCCGGTAGCGAATGGACCGGTTCCGTTGCCCATTGGGCGCTTTGGCAACAGCGGAGTAGGCGTAGTGCAAGGCCCGGGATTGTTCAATCTCTCGGCT
This sequence comes from uncultured Acidobacteriaceae bacterium, assembly GCA_963814335.1. Classification (GTDB taxonomy): domain Bacteria; phylum Acidobacteriota; class Terriglobia; order Terriglobales; family Acidobacteriaceae; genus Telmatobacter. The sequence continues at coordinate 26,846 of CAWFCO010000007.1, forward strand.
GGTATGAGCAAGAGCTTCACCATCGTTGAAGGTGTCCGGATGAAGCTGGAAGGTACGTTCACCAACGTGCTGAATCACACAAATCTCGGCAATCCGAACATGGACCTCAGCTCATCCAGCTTTGGTCTCATTACGAGCGCGATCAGCTCCGACTTCGGTGGCGCTCGAACCGGTCAGGTGTCTGCAAGGCTGGAATTCTAAACCGATTCATTCACCAGGACTGAGCGGCGCGAACTCCGAAAGGGTTCGCGCCGCTTGCGTTTGCCAAGCAAATTAGCTTGGCTATTTGATGCGAATCTGCGCAACGGAACCATTTCTCATGGAAAGCGCGTATCCTTAATGGAGGGCAACTGGCGACTCCAGCGTCCGTGGCAACGGTTTCGGCCCATTGAGCGTCCAACTCTAAAGAGACGAGTGGACAGTGTTGCACCAGGCAGCATTTTCACCTGCTTCCGGCAGGTTTATTCCGCCGTTTGCTATTTGCGGCCACTGGGTGGATCTGGTAGGCTCAGGCTTTCTTAGGACTCATGGAAAGGAGATTAGTCGTCATGGCTGATGAGAGCAAGGTTCAAGGTTTGGCGTGGTTTCTTGCAGGCTTGGGAGTAGGTGCATTGGTAGGAATTCTGTATGCGCCCAAGAGCGGCCGCGAGACCCGCGAGGATATTGCGCAGGGTGCACGTGAGGGAAGCGAGTATCTTCGTTCCAAGTCGCGCCATGCGGCCGAGCGCGTGGGTCAGTACGTGGACAAGGGAAAGGAACAGTTTGGCGAGTATGTGGACCGCGGCAGGGATGCGGTCGATCGCGGACGGGCACAGTGGGAAGAGTTCGTTGAGCGCGGAAAGAGCCTCGTGAGCGACCAGTCTACCCGCGTTTCAGCTGCAGTTGATGCAGGCCGCGAGGCATATCGCTCGACCGTGGCTACAGAGGAAGCTCCGGCTGAGTAAACTTCCTTCTCGAGCTGAGTTTCTGCGCAGGCTCTCCTTGTAATTGAGGTGGAGAGCCTGCGTAGGTGCATGTTGGTGGAAAGTGAAAGCCCCTCCTCTGGCTGCAAAGCCGCTTCCGTACCAATTCGCATCAATATGCCGAGGACGGTTTTCTCTCTGAAATGAACGGATTGAGCACGTGAATAGTGAAACTCTACTGACGGTATTTGTTGCCTTGACGGGCTTTGCAGTCCTCCTGCAATCGGCGGTTCTTTTTGCCCTTTTCCTCACCATCCGCAAAACCACCCAATCGGTTCGGAGTGAAATGGAGGAGTTGCGTGCCGTTGTCGTGCCCGTCATGAATGAGTCGCGCACATTCCTGAAGAATGTAGCGCCGAAAATCGAGGCGGCTGCTACCGATTTGGCCGAACTGACAGACAGTTTGTATGCGCAGACGGAAGATCTGGAGAAGACAACAACAGATTTGCTGGAACGCCTGCGCCGCCATTCAGCGCGGCTGGATGTGATTCTCGGCAGAGTGCTGGATGGTGTGGATCAGGCTGGAGCCATGGTGGCGCAAACTGTTGGTAAGCCTGTGCGCCAGGCGCAGGGTTTGGTGGCTTCGGCAAGGGCGTTTTTGGGTGTACTTCGCTCGGGCGCTCCCAGGCAGGCGGAAAGCCATGTCGTCACCGACAGAGATATGTTCGTCTAATTCCACATCACACCCGGAGCGCCATGCGAATCGCGGTAGCAGTGGCAGTGGCATTTCTTTCCATCGCTCCATTTGCGAGCAGCCAGGGGCAAAGCACTCCCAAGCAAACTCTCCTGGCACTTTCCAAGCAGGAACACACGCTTTCCATCATCGACCCATCAACCTTGAAAATTGTTGCCACGGTTCCGGTCGGCGATGATCCTCATGAGGTGGTGGCGTCCACAGACGGTCGTACGGCTTACGTGTCCAACTACGGCTTTGGAAGGTTTCATAGACTGGCCGTAATTGATCTGATTGGGCAGAAGCAACTTCCGTTTATCAACCTGGGGGCTCTAAAAGGACCACACGGACTGGACTTTGTGGACGGTAAGGTGTGGTTCACAGCTGAAGTAGCCAAGGCGATTGGCAGTTATGATCCGGCTGCAGAAAAGATCGATTGGATTATGGGCACGGGGCAGGACCGCACACACATGGTCTACGTTTTTCCCGGTGCGAAGCGCATTTTGACGACCAACGTCAGCTCAGCGACCGTGACCATCCTCGACAAAGTCGATCATCCTGCCGGAATGCCGCCCGGACCGCCACCGGGAATGGCGCCAGGAGGGAACGGTGGTCCGCCGCCCGGCATGCGCATGGGGCCGCCGCCCGGACCGCCGGGAGGCGACTGGGAAGAGACCGTGATTCCAGTTGGACATGGGGCGGAAGGATTCGATGTTTCGCCTGACGGCAGGGAGGCATGGATTGCCAATGCGCAGGATGGAACCATCTCGGTGATTGATCTGGCTGCGAAGAAAGTGGTCGACACGCTCCATGTGGATGTGCCCGGCGCAAACCGTCTGAAGTTCACTCCTGATGGCAGGTACGTATTGGTCTCACCAGGTTCGGCGCTGGTGGTACTGGATGCAGCTACTCGTAAGGTCGTTGAGCGTCTTACTGATATTCACGCCTCCGGGGGAATTTTGATGCAGCCGGATGGGAGCCGGGTCTATGTTGCCTGTGGCCGAGATGGCTACGTGGCTGCAGTCGATCTGAAGACGTGGAAGATGGTTGGCAAGGTGAACATCGCAGGCCCTGATGGATTGGCCTGGGCTGATCGCAAGTAGCCGTATATGAATCAAAAAAATTGAAGGCCGGGAGACTTTGCTCCCGGCCGCCACTTTTGCAAGCCAACTCTGACTACTCCTCGTGTAGTTCCATCACCTGAATTGTGTAAGGAGGAAGAGTGTGGGTGAAGTTGCCATCAACACCCTTGATGGATGTATTTACTGGCACCAGATTGGTCGGGTCATTGATGGAATTTGTTTCTTCCGGATTGTGGGCGCTTAGTGTAATCAGCTCGGCCGTCGATGCGAGCGATGTGCCATCGAGATGGAGTTCAACGGCCTTTGGGTCAGAAGATGCGTTTACCAATTTCAGATAGATAGTCTTCTTCTCTTTGCTGGCTGTTACGGAGTAAAAGAACTTGCCTCCCGCGTTGTTCACGCTCGATGTGAGTACATGGTCACCAAGATGCGAGGCAAACATCACCTGCGCATAGTAGGCTGGCGAGCCGTAGCTCTTCATCGCGTTGTATCCAATAAGGTCGGTTTCCCATTGCATGCCACCGGGGTCTACGTTGACCAGCAATGGTGCGTAGCAGGACATAACGACGATGTCGCTATTGCGTTCGAGGCCAGTCATCCATGCCGCATCTCCCAATGCGGCGCCAAAGTTTGGCGTAGGAATGCCTTCACGCGTGGCCCATTCACCCACAAAGATTTTTGGGCCATTGCGATCTGTCTTGTCGTAGTGGTCCGCATCCTGAAAGTTTTTCGTTGCGCGCACATAGAAATGCTCATCGAGCACGTCAGGCTTCATGTTCTTGATTGGCGCAGTGGCAATCAACTGCAAGTCTGGATACTTTGCCTTGATTGCTTTGTAGAACTGCGCATAGCGGCCATCGTAACTGCCGGACTTGTCAAAGAAGTCTTCATTACCAATCTCAACGTATGTGAGCTTGAACGGCTTGGGGTGGCCATCCTTCGCGCGAACCGCGCCCCACTTTGTACTGGTTGAGCCGGTTACATATTCGATCTCGTCGAGCGCATCCTGTACGAATGGTTCAAGTTTTGGCCCGGGATCGACGTGCTCCTGATGCATGGAGTACCCCGCATAGACGGCAAGCACGGGATCCATGTGCAGGTCCTCGCACCACTCGAGAAACTCCAGCAGACCCATTCCGTCAGAGGAGTGGTATCCCCAGGGGCTGGGATGCGTGGGGCGATCGACAAGAGGACCGATTGTCTTCTTCCATTCAAATCTGTCTGGAATATGGTCGCCTTCAAGATAGTTGCCGCCAGGAAAGCGCAGGAATTTTGGATGCATGGCGGCCATCTTCTCCATTAGATCCACACGATTGCCGTTAACGCGGTCGTGATACGTGGGCGGAAAAAGTGAAACCAGTTGCAGCCATAGCGTTCCTGCGTGGCCCACGGTAAGGGCGAGATGATTAGTGGAGGAATGCTCGATGTCTCCCGTCTTCAGTGTGAATGTGTATTGCTTCCATTCCGTAGTGAGCGCAGGAGTGGTGGCAGTTGCGACGCTGTTTCCTGTGTTGTCATTCACAAGGCTGATAGTGACTGGCCCCAGGTCATTTGCGCCGGCCTTTGCGTAGAGCGAACCCGTGTATTCGGTATGTGGCTTCAATGCCATGCCCCACCAACCGGTATTCAAAACGCCAGCGATGCTGTGCGGACTTGCCTTTGCAACGTCAACGCGCAGACTGTGGGGAAGCGCCGTGCTCGGGCCCGTTGTCTTGTCTTCATCCATTTTGGCGGAAGCATCGCCATGCTCCACCAGGAACCAGTACTTCTGGCCCTCCCAAGTGGTCTCAAAAGTGCGGTTGCGGACCATCTCCGCGTAGAGTCCACCGTCGTATGAGTAGTTGATCTCCTCCGTCATGAGGCCATAGAGAGTTGGGCTCACGGCATGTGCCGGCTGGCCGGCATGAATGGTAAGTATGGCTGGCTGCTGCGCGGCAGCGCCGAATGAGGATAGGAGAGCAGCGGCAAGCGCGCCTCCGGCAAACGTTTTCCCGAGCATCGACTTCACTCCTGAATCAAGGTGCCGGCTAAGTATAGCGTAAAGACGACTGGCCTCAAAAAATACGCGCTTAAACCGGAAGCCCTTTTGATGGAAGCTAAATTCAGTGCTGATATTCTCTTGTTTTCTAAATATTTCTTCGCTATTGTTGAAGTAATGACGAGCCGCGGCTATCTGGGAGAACTCGAAATCCTTTTACTTCTTGCGGTAATCCATCTTGGCGATGAGGCGTATGGGGTGCCGATTGCCCGTGAGTTGGAGAAGCAGCGCGGACGAGATGTCTCGGTGGGAAGTGTCTATGCGTCGCTGGAGCGACTGGAGTCGAAGGGGCTGGTCACATCTGCTTTGGGCGATCCCACGCCCGAGCGTGGCGGTAAAGCCAGAAGGTATTTCAGAATCACAAAAGAAGGTCTTCGGCAGGTGCAGGAGATGCGCCGCGTGCTGACGAAGCTCTGGAAGGCAGTGCCCGAACCCGGCAGAAGCTGAACAGGAGCAATGATGAGACGGCGGGAGCCACCACAGCTCGCTACCTGGATGATGGAACACCTGATGCCAGTGGACTGCCGCGAAGCAGTCAGTGGTGATCTGCTGGAGGTCTATCGCAGTGGCCGTTCGGACGACTGGTATTGGCGGCAGGCACTGACGGCGTGCGCGCTTTCCTGGTGGCAGAGTCTGCGCATCCGGTTCAGTCTGTTTGTCTTCGTGCTTTGCTGGTCCATGTTGGCGCCTGCCTGGAAAGTGCTGTACGAGAACCCTTATGGGGCTGATCCATTACAAGATCTTCTACATAAGGCCGGGCTTGGCTGGCCAGTCTATGCCGGAGTCTGGCTTCTATTGAGCTCCTTCTTTCTTTGGACTGGAGTCCTTCTTTTTACTTTTTCGCAAACAAGCGTGCCCCGCGTTTTGCGCGACAACGCAGCACGCCGTGCATTCTTTTTGGCTCCGATGGTCTTTGCGCCCACTTACGGGATCACGATTCTGCTGTCTGCGATCTTCCTGTCCCCGTACCTTGCACATGCGCGGTATACGGCTACGCCTCTCGGCCAGATTATCGACCTGAGGCTTTTCGCGGATCTGACGCGAATTCCCTACTTCGTTGCGCTTCTTGTTGCATTGTGGGGAACTGTGCCATCCACTCGCAAGACTCTTGATGTATTGGAAACTGAATCGGACGACGGCAAGATGGCCTTGAAGAGAGTACCCGGCAGTTTTGCTCCGACGGGCTCGTTCACGGAGGTGCAGACACTTGGTTTGGTCATTGCGGCTGGTTTGGTGAATGCAATGATTGCCGTTTTTATCTTTTGCCCTCTACCGGATAAGCCGATCATGAATATCGGCGCGCTTTTGACGAGAGCCGCGCTCTACGTTTGTATCGGCACTTGCGCAGGCATCGCGGGGTCATGGGCATATTGGATGAGTCCGTGGAGTTCGTTGCGCGAGAGTTCACCTGTTCCATTTGCGCCGATTGGGTTGGCCTGTGCGACAAGCTGGGTTTGGGTGCCTGCCATCATGCTCTATTTGGAGCAGCTTTCCTGGGTTGCTGCTGTTCTTTCTGCCATCGGGGCAAGCGCTCTTGCTGCCACTGTCTATGATCTGGCGCAGACACTGAGTCGGAGTAGCGCGACCGATTCAGGGGTGCTTAGACCGGGAGAAGATGAACTGTTCGTTGAGTCTCTCTACCGCCCGCCATTCGAGTTTCATGGATACCTGATTGCGATTACCCTTACCGCGGCAGGATTTGCGCTCGCGACCGACTCCTACTATTCCGCTGCACTGATGCTGGCGCTGAGCGCCTTTATTTTTCGATGGAAGAAGATCTCTCCAAGGCAAGAAATGGTCATGGGCCGGCGAGCTTTTCGCCGATCAAGTGTGCGTTTGCTGTGGATGGCTATTCCCGCAACGATTTTTACGATGTGGGCGCTGCTCACGGGCGTCTCAGCGCGCAGTCGATTTGGAGGGGGATCCCCCGGTGCCCATGCGGCGGCAAAAGCCGACGCAGATGCCGACGCACAGAAGAAGCAAGCAACATCGAAGGAGGCAATTACAAGTGGAAGTGGCTATGTGAGCATTATCCTGCGCGCGCCGCAAGAGAAGGAGAAAATCAAGTCACCCGTTGCGGAGCCCTCGAGCCCACTGTTTTCAGGCCTGAAGAAGCCGCTCATGTTGCAGTTCACCGGTGACTACTGGTATTTGCAACCGCCAAATGATATTCCCGGATCGAATGCCCACCAAGCCATAGGATCCCCGCTTTGGTTGAACATTCGTTCCGGGAACGCAATCTCTGTAGTGATGGAAGCTCGTCAGTATCTGGGAAAACCAATTCGAATCGATCAGTGCGGCGAAATCGATGTCACATTGGAAAACCACGATGAACACAAGGGCGCAATCTCGATTGCTCTAGTGCTGACCGATGGCCCTATCAGCGATCAATCTGCGTATTGGGTGGCGGAGCAGCCCGTTGTCTCAACTCTTGAACCAGGAACCTACAGTCCGAGGACAGAGACGATTCGATTCTTCATTCCACGCCATGCAACAATCCGAGAGTTCGATGGAATTACGCTAAAGTTCGTTCCCGATATGCAGCATGCAATGATTGCTCCAAAGATTGCGATTAGCCAGCTACAGTTTTTCCCACGCTGAGTTATGAGGAATAGCGGGTGTCAGCGGATCCAGCCGCCACCCACGACCTCGTCTCCGTCATAGAAGACGGCAGACTGGCCCGGTGTGACTGCGCGCTGCGGATCGTCGAAAGTCGCGACCACAGTGTCGTTCGACGAGGCGGGATCTGGTTTCAACGTGGCCCAGGCGGGCTCATGGCGATGGCGAATCTTGATCTGCACCCGCATTGGACTTGTCAGCGCGGGAATACTGATCCAGTTCAGGCGCGAGGCGCGGAGGTGGTGCGTGGCCAGCTCTTCATCCGCACCAACGGTTACTCGGTTGCTCGCCGGATCAATCTGGAGAACATAAAGAGGTGAAGGAGACGAGACGCCGAGCCCCTTGCGCTGGCCGACCGTGAAACCGGTAATGCCCTCGTGCCTTCCCATTACGCTGCCGTCGGAGGCAACGAGATCTCCGGCTGAGTCGGGCATCTGCTCGCCCTGCTCTTCCAAGTAAGCCGTCAGGAACTGCTTGTAGTCGCCGCCGGGGATGAAACAGATTTCCTGCGAGTCGGGCTTCTCTGCGAGTGCGAGTCCGCGATCACGTGCGGCGTTGCGCACTTCAGGCTTGGTGAGATTGCCAAGCGGAAACAGCGTATGTGCAAGCTGCTCCTGTGTTAGCCCAAAGAGGAAGTATGTCTGGTCCTTCGCGCGATCTGCGGGTCGCTTCAGAATCCAGCGGGCACGAGACGGGTCATATTCATTGATGGCGTAATGTCCGGTGGCGATACGCGATGCGCCAATTGAGCGTGCCGTTTTCAGCAACTGGTCGAATTTGAGGTGGTTGTTGCAAAGCGAGCAGGGAATTGGTGTGCGCCCGGCAAGGTACTCGCTCACGAATGGGCGCACAACGTCCTGCTCAAAGCGCTCTTCCTGATTCACGACGTAATAGGGAATGCCGAGGTGGCTGGCGACCTTGCGCGCGTCGTATACATCGTCCAGCGAGCAACACCGGCCTGCCTTGGGTGCATCAGGGATGCCGTGCTTGCCTGCAAGACGTGTCTGATCCCAGAGCTGCAACGTGAGCCCGACCACCGAGTTGCCCTCGTGAGCAAGCAACGCCGCAACGGTGGATGAGTCCACTCCTCCGGACATGGCAACGGCAATGGTGTCGTTTTGAGACATGAAAATGCGCCTGTTTCCATTGTCTCATTGAAGCGAATTCTGCTGAGATTACGACGCTTAACCCAACGTCCCGGCCACAACTGGAGAAACTGCGCGCAATTTCATCACTGCTTCGGGAACAATTTGCAGCACGCGCTCAATCTCTTGCTGCGTGACGGTCTTGAGCAGGCTGAATCGGATGCTTGCGCGGGCCCGCATCTTGTTCAGGCCCATCGCCATCAACACATGGCTGGGTTCGGTGGCGCCAGAGTGGCATGCCGAGCCGCCGGAGACAGCAACTCCCTTCAGATCAAGCGCAATCACCAGCGCCTCGCCTTCCAGGTTGTCGAACCAGATATTCGTCGTGTTGGCCGCGCGTGTGGCAGGAGTGCCATCGGGCAATTGCCCATTGAGGCCGGTATCCGGGATCGCAAGGATTCCCTGCTCAAGTCGATCACGGAGGGTCGCGACACGAATCATGGTGCCGTCTGCAAGGGACTTCATGGCGAGTTCGGCCGCTTTGCCTAGTCCAACGATGCCCGGGACATTTTCGGTACCTGCGCGGCGGCGGCGTTCGTGGCTGCCACCCACAAGCAGAGACTCTAACGGCGTACCGCGGCGAACAAACATCGCGCCGACACCTTTCGGACCGTGCATTTTGTGCGCACTGATGGAAAGCAAATGGCAGCCCATCTGGCGCACATCGATGGGAACCTTGCCGGCTCCCTGCACCGCGTCCACATGAAAGTAGATTCCGCGTTCTTCAGCCAACTTGCCAATCGTATCCACCGGTTGCAGTACGCCTGTCTCGTTGTTCGCGAGCATTATGCTGATCAGGCGGGTCTCCGGACGAATTGCAGATTCAATCGACTTCACAGTGATGATTCCGCTTGGTTCGGGATCAATGTAGGAGACCGCGACACCGCGCAGCGCAAGTCTTTCGGATGCCTGTAGAACGGCGGAGTGCTCAATCGAGGTTGTGATCATGTGATCACCGGGACGAAGCAGTCCAAAGAGGGCGGTGTTATCTCCCTCAGTGCCACCGGAATTGAAAACGACCTCCGCCTCGCTGCAATTGAAAAAAGTGGCCAGTGTCTGACGGGCAGCATCGACTCCCTGGCGGCACTTCTGGCCGTCCTGATGTATAGAAGATGCATTGCCAAACTTCTCCACCCAATAGGGATACATGGCCTCAATCACATCTGGAAGGAGTGGGGTGGTGGCATTGGCATCCATGTAAATGCGTGTAGACATAGGAATAACTCTCAGGCGTAGTCGCGCCTTATTCTCGGAGACTAACACAGCCCTTGGGTGCGCCTCTCTGGGACTGAATTCTGCGACGTGCGCGATGTCAGCAGATTCTCAATTGCCAGTGAACTGAGGTAGAATTGCAAGCAGCCGCTTGCAAAAGACTATTTACCATTGAAGCAACCATGACTTTGGCCTCCTTGGAAAAGTCTTTGAAACAAAAGGGGCAATTGCTATAGTCGTGCCCAAGTCGAACCTCGGCAGGTCAAATCTGAGGTAAGAAGTGGATGGAAGTGCTTGCTTTCATCCTGCGAGTTTTCAATACGGTTCGCCTTGCTCGCGATCGCGCCGCAATAAGTGGAAAACCCTTCACCCAAGTGAGGATGGCGAAGCCTTGTTCGAAATTGAAATGGCGCAGCGCCGGGATTTCCGAAAATCGGGCAGTCCGACACGGGGATTTGAATCCGGTGAGCCTCAATGGTTTGCGGTTTATACCAGCTGTCGCCATGAGAAGCGGGTAGCGGAGCATCTGGAAAGACGTTCAATCGAGCATTTTCTTCCCCTCTATCGATCAAACAGAAAATGGCGCGATGGGTCGAAAGTCACTCTGGACCTGCCTCTTTTTCCCTGTTATCTCTTTGTTCGCATCGGGCGACCGAATCGACGTCAGGTTCTTGAAGTGCCGGGAGCGTTGGCTGTAGTTGGGGGAACTGGCCGTGATCCGGCTCCCGTAGATCCTTCCACAATCGAAGCATTGCGAGTGGGTTTGAAGTGTAACTCGATCGAGCCGCACCCAATGATTGCGGTAGGTGAGAAGGCCCGCATTCAATCAGGCGCTTTTGCTGGCATGGAAGGTGTTCTGGTCCGCAGGAAAGGTGGAGTACGCGTTGTTCTCGCCTTGGATTGCGTCATGCAAGGGATTGCGGTGGAGGTCGATGAGAATGAAATTGAGGCTGCCTCAAGTACCTCCCTTGGCCACGCGCACCACTAATCGATTCTGAGTAGGCAGGAATTCAGCAAGGATTTCCTTCATATCGACCATTCGAACTGTCCCCCTCACTCTCTACTTCTTTTTGCAGTGAAACAAGCTATCCGCATTTATTTCAAACCTTTTTAGAAAGTCCATTCTCTTCCGTGAGTACACTTCCAACAAGAAATGCAATGGCAACCACGCATGGCGTGTCTGTGCGCGCGAGTGCACATGAACGCATTTTGTCAACTGCGGCAAATTTGTTTGCGCAATTTGGTTATGGCGGAGTGAGCACGCGCGAAATTGCGGCTGAGGCGGAAGTGAATGAAGTCACCATTTACCGTCACTATCCTCGCAAGCGAGATCTGTATCTGGCCGTGCTTGGAACTGAGCTCTCACAAATTCAGTTAAGGGGCGAGCTGTTAGCAAAATTGGCAGACGCTACGACCGGTTATCAAGCTCTCATTTACACATTCGAGCTCATTCTTTCTACCCTGCAGCAGCGGCCCCATCTAATGCGGTTGCTGCACTTTAGTACTCTCGAGTTGAATCAAGATCTCGATCCACTCTTTCGAAAGCATCTTGTTGAATTGGTTGAGGTTGTAGCGCGCTATCTTGAGCCCTGGATTGAGAAGGGAGAGCTGCGTTCACCTGATTCCAAAACCCTGGTGCTCACCTTGGTTGCTATCGTATTAAGTTGTGATCCGCTGAAGCGCCTGTTTAGGGTTGACGTCGCGCAATCTGCGGGTATGCTCGCCGCTTTGTCTGATCTACATGCGGCTAACAATGTAGCGCTGGGTTGAAGCAAGTAGGAGTAAGCCGAGTAATTTGATTCCCCCAACCTGCCGTCTTTTGAAGGCAGCCTCGAAGGTGAGGAGATTCCCGAGTCATGAATTTAAAAGGTGAAAAAGTAGTCGTATGTGGAGCTGGTGGTTTCATTGGCGGACACCTGGTAAAGAAGCTGCTCGAAGATGGTGTGGATGTGGTCCGAGCAGTCGATATCAAGCCGCTCGACGAGTGGTATCAGACCTCTGATCAGGTCGAAAACTTGATTCTTGATTTGAAGGACAAAGACAGTTGTTACAAGGCGGCTAAGGGCACGAAGGTTGTCTTTCAATTGGCCGCCGATATGGGTGGAATGGGCTTCATCGAAAACAACAAAGCGCTCTGCATGCTGAGTGTTCTGACCACAACGCATATGCTGCTCGCTGCCCGCGACAACGGCGTGGAGCGGTTCTTTTATTCGTCGTCCGCTTGCGTATACAACGGAGAAAAGCAGAAGGACGAGGAAGTTGTGCCCTTGAAGGAAGAAGATGCATATCCGGCGCTGCCCGAAGACGGCTATGGCTGGGAAAAGCTCTTCAGCGAGAGAATGTGCAGGCATTTTGAGGAAGACTTCGGTCTCCAATGCAGAGTCGCGCGCTATCACAATGTCTACGGCCCGCATGGAACCTGGGATGGAGGCCGCGAAAAGGCGCCTGCGGCAATCTGCCGCAAGGTGCTTGAGGCAAAGCATGCCGGCAAGCATGAAATCGAGATTTGGGGGACCGGCAAGCAGACACGAAGCTTCATGTACATTGACGATTGCACAAAAGGAACCCGCGCAATTCTCGAGAGCGATATTCGAGAGCCGATTAATCTGGGCTCCAACGAGCTCGTCACCATCAATCAGCTCGTCGACATCGTGGAAGACATCGCGGGAATCAAGCTCGAACGTCGCTACAATCTCGGCGCTCCCAAGGGCGTGAATGGTCGCAACAGCGACAACACAAAAATCAAGCAATATCTTGGCTGGGAGCCGTCCATTCGACTGCGCGAAGGCATGAAGAAGACGTATGACTGGATCGAGCAGGAGATGCTTACATCGGTACGTGCCTAAAGACGCATACCTGAGCACGTGGTCTTCGCTGTGAGAGGCGTCCGCTGAAAAGTATGGTCCATCGAGACTCCAAGCGTCGCAAAATTCTGGGCGTAAATTTTTACGTCGGGGATGCGAATGGCGCAATTGATCGCATTGCAAGGGGAGGTCTGCTTGTTGTGCCGGCCGCTCCTGCTCTCATCGAGATTGCCCATAACACTGCCTATCGCGCTGCGCTTCTGGAGGCAGATCTCGCGATTGCGGACTCTGCATTTATGGTTCTCGCCTGGAACATCATGGAGCGGGATTCAATTCGGAGATTGTCGGGTCTCGAGTATCTGCACGAACTGCTGAAGAGGGAAGACGTACAAAGGCCGGGGAATACGCTTTGGATTATGGCCGCGCAGGCCAGCGCGGAGAAAAATCTTGGCTGGCTGCGGGAGCAGGGCATTGAAGTTCCTCAGGAGTGCGTCTATCTCGCTCCCATGTACGGTGATCCCATTGAGGACCAGGTGCTGCTGGAAAAGATTGATTCACAGCGTATCAAGCATGTCATTGTCACAATTGGCGGCGGCACTCAGGAACGCCTGGGACACTACCTGAAGCTGAATTTGGGCTACCTGCCGGCGATTCATTGTATTGGAGCCGCAATTGCATTTCTGAGCGGCGATCAGGTCAGAATTCCCATGTGGGCCGATCGACTTTATCTGGGCTGGTTGCTGCGATGCCTAGCATCGCCTCGCCGCTTTGTACCGCGCTATCTTTCAGCGCGCAATCTGCTACCGCTGCTATGGCGATTCAGAAGCAGGTTGCCGGTTGAAGGTTGAGTCGCAAGAATGGCATGCGATCAGAGGGCTATGCGGAAAACTGCCTGAAAGCCTTTCAAGAGCGAATGAGGATGTATGCACATGAGTGAATCGGAAAAACACTCTGTATCGATTGCTGTAGTTGGATCGGGATATGTAGGTCTAGTCGCCGCTGCCTGCTTTGCGGAGATTGGGCACAACGTCGTTTGTGTCGACAACGATGAAGATAAGATCCAGAGCCTGCGGCAGGGTGGAATCCCGATTCACGAGGATTTCCTGCCCGAGTTGTTGGAGCGCCACCGCAATCGCAGAATTCGATTCACGACGGATCTGCGAACTGCCTCGCAGGAAGCGGACGCGATCTTCATTGCGGTGGGGACTCCGCAGAGCCAGACCGGAAGTGCTGATCTGTCGTACGTGGACGCGGTGGCCAGCGAGATCGCGCGGTCCATTGACGGGTACAAGGTGATTGTGGAGAAGAGCACGGTTCCCGTGTATACCAACGAGTGGATTCGCCGCGTCATCGAAAGAAATGGCATTTCCGCCGAACATTTCGACGTGACATCCAATCCAGAGTTTCTGCGCGAAGGAACCGCAGTGGTGGATTTTCTTCATCCGGACAGGATTGTGATTGGCGTTCAAACTGAGCGCGCTGCGAACGTGCTGCAGCGAATCTATGCGCCCCTCACATCCGGCTCTTACTACGACGAAGCCAATGCTGTTCCGGGCCCCTGCAGCCGGAAACAAACACCGCCCATTCTACAAACCTCCACAAAGGCCGCGGAAATCATCAAGCATGCATCGAATGCGTTTCTTGCCACGAAAATATCGTTCATTAACGCAGTGGCAAATATTTGTGAGGCGGTCGGTGCGGATGTGGAAGACGTTGCTCGCGGAATGGGAATGGATGCACGAATTGGACCCAAATTTTTGCGCGCCGGTGTGGGATACGGTGGTTCATGCTTCCCCAAGGATGTGGCGGCTTTTCGCAATGTAGCAGAACTAGTCGGAGTCGACTTTGCACTGCTTCGTGCTGTGGAATCAATTAATGAAGAACAGAAGCAACGCTTCTTTCAAAAGATTCGTGCAGCACTCTGGACTTTCCGAGGAAAGTCACTCTGCGTTCTTGGTCTCGCCTTTAAGGGAGGAACAGACGATATACGGGAGTCACCTGCGCTCGATATCGTCCAGCAACTGCTCAGGGAAGGCGCGAAGGTCAACGCATTTGATCCCGCTGCAGCGGATAGGGCAAAGGAAGTTGTTCCGCCAAATGAACACATGCGCTATTGTTCCGATCTCTACGAGGCGGCAGTGGAGGCAGATGCGTTGCTCATCCTGAATGACTGGCCGGAATTCGCCGACCTCGATCTGGAGCGGCTACGCTCAACATTGCGCTACCCCATTGTGATTGATGGGCGCAATCTCTATGATCCAGTAAGAATGGCGCAACTGGGCTTCACATATCTAAGTGTTGGGCGTCCTGCAAATATTCACCATTCCGACATGGCAAGTCACGTGCCCCATGGCGGACTCTACAAGCCGGGTAACCCGCGCGGCTTTTGATGTGGCTCTGGCGCGTCAGATGACGTTTTTTCATTCAACCAATCAAGAATGGCTCTTCATCTGCCAAGTAACGATGGGCTCACAGAAAGCCGTAAGCCGATGTTTCAACTAATTGAAGAGGAGAGAATACCTCAGGCATGCGCATATTAGTGACCGGAGCGGCCGGATTTCTAGGGTCCCATTTGACAGACTATTTTCTGCAAGAAGGAAATCATGTTGTCGGTGTGGACAATCTTTGTACAGGGTCGCTTCGGAATATCGATCACCTGGGCAATGATCCACGCTTTACCTTTATCGAGCACGACATTCGCGAACCGCTGGAGCCAGGCAAGGTTGACTACGTATTTAACTTCGCGTCCCCTGCGAGTCCGGTTGATTATCAAAGGCTCGGCATTGAAACGCTCATGACCGGTGCCGTTGGAACCAGGAACATGCTTGACATTGCACTCAAGCACAATGCGAAGTTCCTGCATGCCTCAACGTCAGAGTGTTACGGAGATCCATCCGTGCATCCCCAAACCGAGGACTATTGGGGCAATGTCAATCCGGTTGGACCGCGTTCCGTGTATGACGAGGCGAAGCGATTTGCCGAAGCTCTGGTGATGGCATACCACCGGTATCACAGCGTGGATACGCGCCTAGTGCGCATCTTCAACACGTACGGGCCTCGACTGCAAAAGACGGATGGAAGAGTGATCTCGAATTTCATGATGCAGGCACTTAAGGATGAAGACCTGACTATCTACGGAGATGGTAGCCAGACGAGGAGTTTTTGTTATGTTTCCGATGAAGTCGCGGGCATCGTTGGCCTTTCCCGTTCTGACGAGCATCTTCCCGTCAACATTGGCAATCCATCGGAGTGGACCATATTGGAGTGCGCGCGTGCTGTGCTCAAGGTGACGGGATCTTCGAGCAAAATCGTGAATCATCGTCTCCCGGAGGACGATCCCACGCAACGAAAGCCGGATATTTCAAAGGCGCAACGTCTCTTTCATTGGGAACCGAAAATTGACCTGGAAACTGGACTCAAGCTGAGCCTCGAGTATTTTCAATCTTGTCTCTAGCTTGGGCAAGCGCAAAGGATTTATTAACCCAATACCTCGCCATTGCATTTCCGAACATCGAGAGCAACTTGTGTCTCAGCAAATTGAGGAGCGACCTAGAGTGAAGCGAGCACTAATAACGGGCGTCACAGGCCAGGATGGTGCGTACCTCGCGGAGTTTTTGCTGGCGAAAGGCTACGAGGTTCATGGGATCAAGCGGCGCTCCTCGCTCTTCAATACCAATCGCATCGATCATATCTATGAGGATCCACATAAGAGAGGCCGTCATTTCATGCTCCATTATGGCGACCTCACCGACTCAAGCAGCCTTACTCAGATTGTCCAAAAGGTAAAGCCCGACGAAATCTATAATCTTGCAGCGCAGAGCCACGTAATGGTCTCTTTCGAAGAGCCGGAATATACTGCGAATTGCGATGCCCTTGGTACTTTGCGCATTTTAGAGGCCATCCGCATTGCAGGGTTGGAGTCGAAGGCACGGTTTTACCAGGCGTCCACATCCGAACTCTACGGTAAAGTTCAAGAGATTCCGCAGCGAGAGACGACACCTTTCTATCCCAGATCACCCTATGCGGTCGCCAAACTTTACGCCTATTGGATCACGGTCAATTATCGTGAAGCGTACAACATGTACGCCTGCAATGGGATCCTCTTCAATCATGAGTCACCTCAGCGTGGCGAAACCTTTGTTACGCGAAAGATCACCCGTGCTCTGGCCAGAATAAAGGTTGGTTTGCAGGATCGTTTGTATCTTGGGAACCTGAATGCGCTGCGCGATTGGGGGCATGCGCGGGACTATGTCGAAATGCAATGGCTTATGCTGCAACAAGAGCAACCCAAAGACTATGTCATAGCGACTGGAGTCCAGCACAGTGTTCGAGAGTTTGTTGAATTGGCTGCGCAGAAACTGGACTTGACGATTGAGTGGCAGGGGGAGGGGCCGGACGAAACGGGAGTTGATGAAAACGGCAATGTAATAGTGGCCGTCGATCCGCGCTACTATCGTCCAACCGAAGTTGAGACTCTAATGGGTGATGCGACCCTCGCTTGCAACGAACTCGGATGGAAACCCAAGACAGATTTCGCTGACCTGGTTGCTGAGATGGTGGAAGCAGATTTGAAGATTGCCGAAAAAGATGCACTTAGCAAGAAGCATGGATTCTCGGTCTTCAATTATCACGAACGGTGAAGAAAAGCCTGACACGTTGATGGAAAAGTCCAGTCGAATCTATGTAGCGGGTCACCGCGGTTTGGTCGGTTCGGCGATCCTGCGTCACTTGCAGTTTAGGGGCTACAACAATGTCCTCATACGAACCCATGCTGATCTTGACCTCACCGATCGCACTGCTGTCCATTCTTTCTTCCAGCAGGAGCGTCCGGAGTATGTTTTTCTTGCTGCTGCTAAGGTCGGTGGAATCCTGGCGAACGAAGAATACCCGGCCGACTTTATTCGAGAGAACCTTCAGATTCAGACAAACGTAATTGATGAGTGCTACCGCAATAATGTGAAACGCCTTCTCTTTCTTGGGTCGAGTTGCATTTATCCCAAGGCGGCGCCACAGCCGCTCAAAGAGGAGTATCTTCTCACCGGCCCACTGGAACCGACCAACCGGCCGTATGCATTAGCAAAAATTGCCGGTATTGAAATGTGCTGGAGTTACAACCGGCAATATGGCACTCAATACATCGCGGCAATGCCAACGAACCTTTATGGTCCTGAAGACAACTTCGATTTGCGTTCTTCTCATGTCATTCCTGCTCTCATCCGAAAGACGATCGAAGCAAAATTGTCAGGTGAGCGCACATTAAAGGTCTGGGGCAGTGGGAATCCGAGACGCGAGTTTCTTTTCAATGCAGATCTCGCAGATGCATGCGTGCATTTGTTGTCGCTGGAAGAAAGCGCATTTGTTAGTCTACTGACGCGTGATATGCCTCCTCTTGTCAACATCGGGACAGGAGAAGATCTGAGCATTCGTGAGCTAGCTGAATTGATCATGAAAGTTGCTGACTGGAAGTGTGAACTCGAATTTGACACAACTAAGCAGGATGGTACGCCGAGAAAACTACTCGACGTGAGTGCGATGAATGCACTGGGCTGGAAGGCTTCAACTGATCTAGAAGAAGGACTCAGACAGACGATCTCGGCGGTTTCAAAGGGTTTCGTCTCTCAGTAAATTTAAGTCTGACCGCATCGCTGCCATGTGTTTAATAGTGTGAAGATAAGGTAATGCAATTTCTAGCTTCACGGAACAACAGGATGGGATGAATGAAGTTGATGCACCTCAAATTGATTGTGAATGAAGTTGCCTTGCGGGCGAAGGTCTCACTGGTGGGATTATCGATCGCCGGATGCTTGCTGTTTTGGCTTGCGCTCCCCGTTTCAATTGTGGCTCAGCAAGAGCAGCCAGCGCTGATTCCCAGCGAGCAGGGAGATAGTGGGCAAGCCAGAGAAGCCCAAAAGGAGATGGGACAAGTCGGGGAACTGACGAACGATCCAATCCAGCCCGGAGAAGCAGTTCACATTAGCGTGTTCGGAGCGCCCGACTTCACATTGAGGGCGCGGGTTTCAAAATCAGGAGACATTCCATATCCGGTGCTGGGCGCGGTACATATTGCAGGTCTCAACAGCGCAGAAGCCGCAAACCTACTTGCGACGACTCTCAAAAATGCAAATCTTGTTCTCAGCCCGCATGTGTTGGTCACGGTTGACTCATCAGCCAGCGCGATCACTCTTCTTGGAGAAGTGAAGAGCCCCGGAGTTTATCCTCCGCCCGCAAAACACATGTTGTCAGATTTGATTGCAGCTGCAGGTGGACTTACAGCCAATACTGGTCGTGTCATTGAGATAACGAATGACAATAACCCGAACAAGAAAGAACTCATTCCGTGGGATCCGACACTTCGAAAGATTGATCAATTCGACCGACCTGTGTTTCCGGGCGATCGAATTGTGGTACGTTCCTGCGGACTGGCTTATGTCGGCGGCCATGTTCTCAAGCCGGGCGCCTATTCTTTGTGCGGATCGCCTCAAATGACGGTTTCCGAGGTGATTGCCATGGCGGGTGGCATTGCGCCTCTCACTTCATACAAGCACACTTACTTAATTCACACCCAGCCGAATGGAGTGAAAACAGTTACACAATTCGATATGGGAAAGATTCTCAGAGCGCAAGTGGCAGACCCTACTATCCATGAGGACGACATTCTCTATGTTTCTCCGAGCCCGCATTAAAGATGCGCTCACCAGGGCATTGTCAATTGCGCTGGCCGTCACGCGACCCTTGCTCTACACCTCGGCCAATTAAGCAATTAAGGAGCGCGGCAAGCTCGGAGCTTCAGGATTTCCTTGAATACATACACTCGCATGAAAGCGATAATCGCACTTTGAGGAATGTGAAGATTAGTATAGTTACGCTTTCATTCAATCAGAAGCAGTTTCTGGAGGAGGCGCTACAGTCCGTGCTTGGGCAGAAATATCCAGAGCTTGAATACATTGTCGTCGATCCCGGTTCGACGGACGGAAGCCGGGAAATGCTCGATCTGTACAAGGGTCAATTAACTGAGTTGATACTCGAGCCAGACCGCGGTGCCGCCGACGGATTGAACAAAGGGTTCTCCAGGTCAACTGGAGATGTTCTCGGATTCCTAAATGCAGACGATCTATTGCTTTACCAGGGGCATTGAGCACTGTAAGCCAATGGTTCACGAAAACGCTGCAATGCGACATTGCAATTGGAGATGGTTTCATCCTTGATTCGAACGGAAAACAAGTGCGCCACATGAAAGCTCGCAACTTTACTGTAGACCGATACCTGTATGGGGGAGCCGATGGCTGCAGCAGTCAGTATTTTTCAAGCGTCCACATTCCTTCAATCACCGGGATTCAACGTCGAAAATCGCACTTGTTGGGACGGAGAACTTTTCGATTCACATGATTGCCCATGGTGCCGAGTGGACTATCTTCACAAGACATCGCTGGATTCCAGAATTCATGCCTCTTCCATTTCGGGCTCGAGGAGCAATCGATCAGCTATCGACGAGGATTGCCGGAGGATCTTTCGCGAGATCACTGGGCACAATTGGGGCGCGATGGACGAGGGGATCGAGAGTACTCTATAGAATTGAGAGCGTAATTCTTCGCATGGCTCAAGGCGGGTGATGGAGAGTCGAGTGGGCGACGAAAATTCGGGTTGCAGTGCTATGGACAAGGCTGTCTGGATATTTCAATGCCTGCTTCGTGAACTGGTGGCACAGGAGGATGTCGAACTTTTCGTCAGTTACGCGCGAGCGAGCCAGATACACCATATGACGCAAGCCAATTCGCATGGATGAAGGAGACGTTCCCTGGGAACGGGAGCGCCAGATGAATCAGTTCTAGTGCAAAAGATGGAAGGATTCCATCCCGATATTCTCATCATGAGCGGTTGGCATCTTACGCGCCTATCGGAACGTGGCCAGAATCTGGAAGGGCCGGTCCCTGCGAATCATGGCGATGGACAATTGCTGGAACGGCACTAGCAAACAGTTTATTGCTTCAATCTATAAGTCATCAATTCGTGCGGCCAATCGCAGATCGCGTCTGGCTGCCGGGAGAAGACAGGCCGTCTTTGCTCGCAGGTTGGGCTTTTCTGAAGCGACAATCATGCGTGGACTATATGCCTGTGATCAAACATCCGTTGGCCAAGGCGCATCGATGAGAATTGACGCGAATCACCCGTTACAAACGCATTCATCTATGTTGGAAGATTCGTGCCACAAAAGGGAATAAACACACTAGTGGAGGCATACGAATGCTATCGCAAACAAGACTCTGCAGCCATGGCCACTTTATTGCTTATGGAGATGGACCAGAAAAGCTCTTCTTCAGTCATTCGGAAGGCATCGTCATGGAAGGCTTTTGCCAGCCGGAACAGCTTCCTTCCGCCCTCTCAAGGCGGGTTGTTTAATATTGCCCAGTCATTTTGAACCCTGGGCTGTAGTTGTTCAAGAGGCTGCCAGTGCTGGCCTTCTGGTACTTGCGTCCAATGCCGTCGGTTCCTCTGTGCATCTTGTCCAGCCCGGTTACAATGGCTATACCTTCGATTCCCGTGGCCCAAAAGAACTTGCCGCTTTGATGCTAAAGGTCAGCTTTATGTCTCAGCCAGCAACTTGACCGGATGTCTCGTGCAAGCCACACACTCTCCTATCAATTCTCCCCTGCACTTTGGACAGAAAACCTCATGGACGCGCATAGATCCTGGGTGAGCGCCCGCCATGGACTTCACAAAGTCGCAACGCAGGCCATTGCCTGATAGGACACAACCGGAACAGATGTGAATCGAGCCTAACTTCGAAATACAATCATGCCAACTAAACCCTGAATCAGTAGTGCGATTTATGTTTCGGAATTCTTCTTGAGGAAATGTGGAATTGAAAAAAGATCAACAGCGTCAACAGGAAACATCCTCGACAGCACCTGATTACAGACTGCAACTTGACCCCTCGTTGGGTGGATCCGAAGAAGGCGATTCTTTTGCACGATTTCTTCAGTTTTTGAAAAAACGTGTATGGATTATTTTGGGGTGCATGGTGGCTGGACTGGGCGTTGGCATCGGGGCCAACTTTGTCCTTCCCAAGCTTTACACGGCTGCGGCGAACATTGAGGTCGCTGAGGATATGTCATCGCAATTCCGTCTGGAACCGATTCAGGATTTCAGTGGCGGCGATGACAGCGAAAAGCTTGACACGGAAATAGAAATACTCAAAAGCTCAACGTTGGCCCTTGAAACCATCAAGGCGCTTAAACTTGAATCCAATCCTGATTTCCTCGAGTTGAAGGACGGAAAGCCCTGGGATCTCTCCGATCCAAAAATCCGACACCTGCTGATTGAGCAGTTTCAGGACGGCCTGAATGTGCAGCGAGTGGGACATACGGCAATTATCAGTATCGCGGTAACTTCTCTTCGTCCCACTCTGGCCAGCCTGATAGCAAATACTCTCATTGATCGCTATATTGAACATTCATTCCGCGATAGCTACAATGCCACCGCAAAGATATCTGGTTGGCTCAACAATCAGCTCAACGGGCTGAAACAAAATCTCGAAAAAAGCCAGGCGCGAATCGTTGCTCTACAGAGAGATATAGGCGTCTACGGAATTGACCAGACGCATAGCGTAACCGTGGCCAACCTTGAAGAGCTCAATAGGCAGTATGCCGACGCGGAAGTCGATCTGCTCTTGAAGGAATCAAGCTTGCGTGCCATCAAGAACTCGTCTCCCGATGCTATTGACGCCCTGTCTACTCATTCGATAACTCTGCAAGCCATAAAGCAGAATCTTGCACAGTTGATGAGCCAATATACCGCCATGTCGCAGACATATGGTTCGGCATATCCGCGGCTCAAAGTGCTCAAAGCCCAGATCGATGAACAAGAGCGCTCTCTCAAGCAGAGCGAAAAGGCGGAAATTGAGCGGGCGGAAAAGGTGTACGAGGCCGCAAAGAATAATGTACAGATGGTCAAGAACGCGTTGGATGCGCGCGAGCAAAGTGCGTTTGGCAAAGGCGAGAAGGCCATGCAGTATCAACTTGCGAGCCGCGATTACGAAACGAATCGATTGCTCTACGATGGTTTGCAGGAGAGGCTCCAGGAAGCTGGCATCATGGCTGGTCTCCACTCCACATCCATCCACATTGTCGACAGCGCGGACATCCCACCGATGCCAAGTCACCCAAGAACCCGCTTGAATGAAGCTGCAGGGCTGGGAATCGGCTTATTTCTAGGTTTGGGGATTTCCTTGCTCCTCGAAGCAATCGACACGAATTTGAAGACAATGTCCGATATCGAGCAATCGCTGCAATTGCCCTTATTGGCAGCGATTCCCACTGCCGAAACTGAACATCTTCTTCCATCGGAGTTCAAGGATGCAGCCGTTGCTAGAGGGGCGAAGACCTGGTCTCGGGTGGCTGAGTCCTTGCGGGGAATGCGGACCTCGATTCTACTTTCGAGCCCGGGTGCTCCTCCCAAAGTCCTAATGATCACCAGCACAAGACCGGCAGAAGGGAAAAGTTCCGTATCGACTTTGATAGCAATAACATTTGCATTGAATGGTTCCAAAGTGCTACTGATCGATGCAGACCTTCGCAGACCTTCCGTGCACCTGCGTTTCAAAATTGGAAAGGGAGTTGGTCTGTCGTCATTACTGTCTGGCAAAGCCTCTGCACGCGAAGCAATTATAGAGTGGCAGGAGCTTCCAAATCTCAACATCCTCACCTCTGGCCCGATCCCCCCACTTCCTTCGGAACTTTTGGGATCAAAGCAGATGGAGGCACTTATCGCGGAAATGCGGAATGCTTACGATGTCATTATCATTGACACTCCACCTGTTCTCGCAGTGACAGACGCTTCAATGATCGGACGGCTGGCTGACGCAACAATTCTCATACTGCGATATGGTGGAGTAAAGAAGCACGTCGTGCAGCGATGCATCGACTTGCTCGATCGATCTGGCGCGAAACTTCTCGGCGTTGCGGTCAATGCTGTTGACTACAAGGCACCTGAGTATTCCGATTACTATGGCCGAAAATACTACGAATACTACGGCGAACACGATCCCGAATAAGGTCGACAGCTAGCTTCGTTGGAGTTGGGTGAGTAACCGCGTCAGAATCGCGATACGCCAGATTCTGTCGATTGGCCGTGCATGCTCCCTCCACATCGTTCTGTATAGGAATCGAAACGGATATTCACCCAATGCGTCCTCATCATGCGGAAAGACCCGCACAGCCTCTACCTGCACGGCCATGGAGGCGAAGAGCGCCAAGGCTCCGTCAGAAGTCGGCCGCGACATATATCGTGAACGCACTGATTGTTGGCCTCGGACTGATTTCTCCATTCACAATCAGGATTGTGGGTAACCTGCCTGTTGGTGAGGTCGCGTTTCTCGTCATATTGCCCTTGTTGCTGATCGTGCGAAAAGCAAGAGCCTTCGGTGGCCGCCGAAACATTGTTCTCGCTCTAATATCACTATGGCTAGTGGGTCAGATAATCACCGACGTCTATCGACATACGGATCGATACGACTGGATGCGCGGCCAGGCTACAATCGCATTTTTCTTGATTGACTTTATCTGCCTTGCCATTCTCACCAGAGACAGCCCGGTTCGCAAGGTGGAATTCCTAATGGCGTTCTCCATCGGCACCATCCTGACGATTCGATATCAACCCACTGAAATGATGAGCGACTACCCATGGAAATTTGGCTATGCGCTGCCAATCACGATTTTTTTGCTCTCGGCAGCGTCTTACTTTTATAGGTCTCGGGCTTATCCCGTTGTTCTCACATTATTCGGAATGCTCATCTTCTTTAATCTAGTCTTCAATTACCGATCGGAAATCCTTTTTCTCTTCGTAACGGTAGTTCTTGTAGCCCCGTTGCTCCCTGAGCGAGTTGGCAGAATAAGACTCTTGCCACGACAGAATTCGATGGCACGGGTTTTTGTTTTGGCAGGCTTGGCAGTGCTGGGTAGCGGGCTTGCGATTGTTGTGATTGGTTACGTCACTTCATCGGGATTCCTTGGACAGCAGGCGCAGAAAAAGAACCAGTCCCAGCTTCAATCGAAACAAGGATTATTGTTGAGTGGGCGCCCGGAAATTCTAGTCTCGTCTCAGGCAGTGTTGGACAGTCCAATTCTTGGCCATGGGTCATGGGCAAAAGATCCACAATACGCAGAGATGCTCCATGATCTTGAAGTGCGCTATGGTATGACAAATATAGATGATATGGACTATGTTCTTGAAGAGACCAATGGTCTGATTCCAGCACACTCCCATATCATGGGCGCATGGGTCTTTGCTGGTATTGCAGGGGTTCCTATTTGGATATATCTATTCTTGATTACCGTGAAGGCAATCACTCAGATTTACTTGCGGCGCCCGACCCTGACCCCGCTCTATGGCTGGCTGTTTGTTTCTCTTCTCTGGGCAATACTTTTCTCGCCCTTTGGCAGTACCGTTCGAATAACGGAAGCAATTACGATCAATATTGTGATTGATTTGCTAAACGAAAGTGATGGTGCTGGCGTGCTTAAGAGCATTCGCAAGTCCGGCAAGTGGAAGAGAAAGATCCGGCGCAGCGCCACCCACATCGCCAACCTGCAGACCCAATAGCTTTCCCAACATCAAACTGTCTTCGCCACCTCTACCGCAGAGCCGATTGGAGAGCATTCTGGCTTTTTTCATCCGAAAGAGAGCACGTGGAGAGGAAGCGCTCAATCGCTCTCATGAGCGATATCGCCTAGCCGCGATGTCGGGCGCAACCGCCTTAGCTGTGCGCGCCATATCTTTTATTGTCACGGTGCTTACGGTCCGGCTTACATTCCGATACCTCGGCGCAGAGCGCTATGGCATGTGGATGACTATCACGTCGGTCGTAGCCCTTTTTGGGTTTGCCGACTTCGGCATGAGCAACGGATTGATCAACATGGTCGCCGAAGCGATGGGGAGGGAGCGCACAGATCAAGCAAGACGAGCGACGTCGAGCGCATTCTGGATTCTCACGATTGTTTCGGCAGCACTCTTCTTATGTGGCGTTGCGGCATACCCTTTCCTCGATGCAGCACGTACTTTTCAATGTCAGTTCTCCACAAGCAGTACAAGAAGCTGGCCCGGCATTGGGCATCTTTGCTCTGTGCTTTTTGATTCAGCTTCCACTAGGTGCTGTGCGCGGTACGCAATACGGCCTGCAAATAGGATATGTAAACAATATCTGGGCTTCGTGTGGTGCCCTCCTCTCTCTCGCGGGAATGATGATTGCGATTGATCTCAAGCTGGGTCTTCCCGAGCTTGTCCTGTGTATTTCTGGACCCCCTTTGCTCATGATGGCAGTGAACGGCGTCGACCTTTTCTTTCGTTCGCATCCGGAGCTACGTCCAAGTCTGCAATTGTTTCCCGTTCGACCGCTTCCGAGGCGCTCCACACCGGCCTCATGTATTTCATTCTGCAGGTGGCGATCACCATTGGCATTCAGACCGACAATGTGGTGATTGCTCAAGATAATGGGAGCAAAGGCGGTCGCAGCGTATGCCGTGCCGGCACGCATGTTTAATCTGGTCACATCCTTCCTTGTCATGCTGTCAGGAGTTATCCTGCCCGCGTACGCTGACGCATTTTCACGGCAGGATGGACCGTGGATCAAGCGAACTTTCATTCGAGTGAGTATTCTTGGGACAGTCATTGCTCTTTGCGCCGCCATCGTTCTCTTTGTTTGGGGAAATCGCATCCTGGCAATTTGGGTCGGGCCAAATGTGCAGGCCTCAAGCGCGCTTCTTTTGAGCTTCGCTGCCCTATCTGTTCTCTACGCCTATTTGCAACCAATCAATTTCCTGTTGAATGGAATTCGAAGATTTAGAGTGCCAGTGATCTGTGCCATCGCAAACGCTGTGCTCAACCTGGGGCTTTCCATCATCTTTGTAAAACATTTCGGTATTATTGGTGCAGTTCTCGGGACACTCACAGCATTTCTGCTTGTTCAAGTCGTTCCATTGACAATCGAAACTCAAAAGATATTGAAAGACCTTGTCAGCAATCCGGCGCCGTGAACAGGAAATGCCATTCCTTCTTGAGAACTTCCTCCAAAGGGCAAGTAAACGGTGAAAATTCTACGGGTAATCAAAAGTACTGACCTCGCTTCGGGCGGTCCAATCGAATCGCTCATTAAGCGTTCGTCCGCCCTCAGGCGCGAGGGGCACGAGATCGAGGTGGTCAGTCTTGATGACCCACTGGAAGCGGCAAGTCGTGACTTTCCGTTCCGTCTTACCGCGCTCGGCAGAGGCGTGACCCGATATGGATTTAACTGGAAACTGGCTCGTTGGATTCGGAAAAACGCTGCGCGTTTCGACATTGTAATTTTGCATGGCGTATGGAATTACACATCGTTTGGGGCGTGGCTTGCGCTTCGAAAGCTTTCGATACCATATGTGATATTTACGCACGGAATGCTCGACCCATGGTTTCGAGAGCACTATCCCTTAAAGCATGTTTTCAAGCAAATCTATTGGTGGCTGGCTGAAGGAAAGGTCCTTCGTGATGCCGAGAGAGTGTTCTTCACGGCAGACGAAGAAAGAGTCCGCGCTCAAGGCGTATTCCACGGGTTTCAATATCGTGAACAGGTAGTTCGCTATGGGACTTCAGATCCAATTGGAGATCCAGAAACTGAAAGAAGCGCCTTCTATGCGCAAATTCCTCAATTAAAGAACAAGCGCTTCCTGCTCTTCGTTAGCAGACTCCATCCCAAGAAGGGATGCGACATGCTCATCGATGCATTTGCATCGTGCTTGGATCAAATTCCGGCAGACGTCGATCTGGTGATGGCTGGTCCGGATCAGGTCGGATGGATGAAGGAATTGAAAGCGTTCGCTCTTACCGCTGGTGTGGAGGGCAGAATTCATTGGCCTGGAATGATCAGAGACTCCATAAAATGGGGCGCGCTTCGTTCTGCGGATGCACTTATTCTCCCTTCACATCAGGAAAATTTCGGTATTGTCGTTGCCGAGGCAATGGCCTGCTCCACCCCAGTTTTGATCAGCAACAAAGTCAATATATGGAGAGAAGTCCAGGAGTCTGGAGCAGGAATCGTCGAAGAGGACACTGCCGACGGTACTCGCAATCTGATTGAACAGTTCTATCGGCTCTCTGAGGCCGACCGCTCTGTATATCGCGCAAACGCACGTTCAGGATTTCAGCGCCACTTTGACATCACGCGCGTCTCAGAAGACCTTATCCGGGCTCTGGGAAATAAGATTCAGAATCCACAAAGGAAACCTGCTTCAGGCTGGAGAATACTTCACGTAATTCGAAGCACCGCGGCCGCAACGGGTGGACCCATCGAATGGCTTGCCAGATTATCTGAGGCCCTTGAAAGTGCCGGACACGAAATTGAAATCGTGAGCTTGGAAGATACCGCACAGGCAACTAATCATAGGCTGCGCTTCCGGAATACCGCTTTGGGCAAAGGCATCGGCAAATATGGCTTCAACTCCGAACTTCAAACCTGGATGCGCACAAATGCGAATCGCTTCGACATGGTCATTCTGCATGGCCTGTGGAACTACTCCTCGCTTGGAGCCTGGAGGGGATTGCGTGGATCGCGGACACCGTATGTCATCTTTCCGCACGGAATGATGGACCCTTGGTTTCGCGATCAATACCCACTCAAGCACATTAAGAAGTACGTTTACTGGAAACTGGCAGAGAAACGAGTACTTCGCGACGCCTGCCGCACCATCTTCACCTGCGAGGAAGAAAAAGACCGGGCAAAGGGAGTATTTGGGCGTCAGCAATATCGCGAACATGTTGTGCGACTTGGCACAGTCGATCCAAGCGGCAACGCGGCAATGCAGCGAGAAGCATTCTACAAGTCCTTCCCAGGATTAAAGGGAAGAAGATTCCTTCTGTTCCTGAGCAGAATCCATCTTAAGAAAGGATGCGATCTGCTTTTGGATGCTTTTGCACAAACGATCAAACAATTGCCTGATGATCTGGATCTCGTCATCGCCGGTCCAGACCAGGAGGGGCTTGTGCCGCGTCTGCAACAGATCGCTCAGCGACATGCCGTGCAGTCGCGAGTACACTGGCCCGGCATGATTGATGGTGACGCAAAATGGGGAGCGTTCCGCTCGGCGGAAGTGTTCGCGCTACCATCGCATCAGGAGAATTTCGGCTTTGTCGTCGCGGAGTCGATGGCCTGCGGCACACCTGTGCTCATCAGTGACAAGATCAACATCTGGCGTGAGGTACTCAACTCCGGGGGGGGCCTGGTAGATACCGATACGGTTGAAGGAATGGCGCGGCTTATCCGGCGTTACTTCCAAATGAGCGAGACGGAAAGAACCAGGATGAGGTCTTCTGCACGTGAGGGCTACCTCACCTACTTCAACATTGCCAAGGCTGCAGATGAACTAATCGGCACAATTGATGAAGTCCTCCGCGAGACTCATCACATACCCGCGGCATCAGCCGTGGAACTGCATTCAGCTTAGGCAAATACGCAATACTTTGGTTTTTTCTCCGCAAGTCCACAGCGGCTCTTCGCAATCCAAGTTTGCGTAAATCTGATCAGTACCATGGGATGATCGATGAAACCCACTGTCATAATCTTGACGTACAACTCAGTCGAGACGCTAGCCGCTACACTGAGCCAGGCAAGGCTTGTATCTGAGGAAATTTTTGTCGTCGATTCTTTCAGCAGCGATGAAACTGTCGCACTTGCCGAATCCGCCGGCGCGAAAGTTGTACAGCACGCATTTGAAAATTATGGTGCACAACGCAATTGGGCCATCAGGAATCTACCCATCACAGGCGATTGGCAACTGCATCTGGACGCCGACGAATGGATGGACGAGAAGTTGGTTGCCGCAATCTGCGATTTGCCTGATTCTCCCACATACAGCGGGTATTTCTTGCCGCGCTATGTGCGCTTTCTTGGCAGAACACTCCGCCACGGCGGCATGAGCCCAACCTGGCACCTCAGGCTCTTCCGCTCCGGCGCTGGTCAATGCGAGGACAGGAAATACGACCAGCATTTCATTCTGCTTCAAGGTTCGAACGGAAAACTCGCCGGCGCTATGATCGATGACATTCGTATGCCGCTCTCCGAGTGGACTGCACGCCACAACCGATGGTCGGATGGCGAAGTTTCCGAGTTGCAGACGGACGATCAATCCGGAAGGCTAGTGCCAAGAGCTACTGGAAATCCGGCGGAGCGCAAGCGCTATCTGCGCAGGCAATATGACAAGATGCCACTCTTTGTGCGGCCCTTTGCACTTTTTTTTTACCGTTATTTCCTTCGCTTAGGTTTTCTGGACGGTATGGAAGGATTCATCTTCTGGGTGCTGCAAACCTTCTGGTTTCGATTCCTTATCGATGCCAAGATATGGGAGTTGCGTCAATCGGAGAAGCTTAAGAAGGACCACGTAGCCAGACTGAAGAGCAGTCAGACTTAGTGCTCATCGTTTATAGATCAATGTTGTCACATACGATATATTTTCAATTCAATTAACGTATACCTTTATCTAGATTCAATCCGCGCTGCCATTTCCTCTTACTTTAAAAATCTCTCTAGTCGCGCGTGAGCAACTCCTGCTCCGCAGCATATTTCCCGAATTGCTTTCTGTCCTTCATGCGTGTTGCGGGAACGCCTGCGTAGACTCCCCATGGCTCCAGATTGCGCGTGGCAACCGAAGCAAGTCCAAGTACAGCGCCGTCTCCCACCTGAACTCCGGGAGAAACTACTGCGCGAGCGCAGATCCACGAGTAAGCTCCAAACGAGGATGCGTACGCCAAAAGTGGAAATGCCGGATCGTCAAAGTCGTGTGTTGCGCCGCATAGATACGCGCCCTGAGAAACAATCGCATGTGAGCCGAAGCGCATCGGCGCAGGATTATATATTTCCGCACCGTCTCCTGCTGTAACCTGATCCGCGCATTCCAGGTTCCATGGCGCCCAGATTTTTGAGCCCGGATAAAAGTGGCAGTGCGACCCCATCTTCGCGCCAAAAATACGCAGTAGCACTGTGCGCCATCCGTGAAAAGGTCTCGGCGAAGGACGGTAGAAAAGAAGCCAGCAAAGATTCCACGTCAAACGCCGGAGTCTGTGCGCAAGAGGGAACGATGGCCGCAGATACGGATCTTTGGATGTGGATGCCGCGATGTGCTCAGAGGCGTTGTAATGCACTTGGCGAGGCATTTCAGGTCCTTACTTACGTGAGTGTTCCTTCCACGAGCATACCGTCTTGGAATCCAGTTGATGGGTATGAATCGGTAACAACACCAGGGCACGAGTGATTTCGACGTTAGCGCCGCGCCGGTCTCCGTGTAACGAGCTCTGCTCACTCAAATTTTCAGTCGCAGCTCCTTCCAAAGCTAAACTCATTAAAATAATCACTTTATTTTCATTGCAATAGAGTCTTACCTGCCCCTTTTGTAGTGCAGCCTGAGTTGACAGTAAAAACCGAGAAGGCGAATATAAGGCGAATATATCTATGCCTTCTGCTGCTGCAATCCGGTTGCAAATCGAGTCCACTCTCGCGCAACGTATCCCTTCGGCCCTCACACCGCCTCCTAGAGCCATTCGTCCTCTCGCGCCTACCGGCGTTAGCGCCATTGATGAATTGCTCCAGGGCGGCATCCCCATCGGCTCCATCACGGAAATGGTTGGGCCTCAGTCCAGTGGGAGAACTGCCGTCGCCCTTTCCTTTGTCAGTTCAATCACGCACGCGGGTGGTGTATGTGCGTGGGTCGACGTCTCAGATGCTCTTTGTCCGGAGTCGGCTGCCGAGGCTGGTGTCGATCTCGCGCGGCTTCTATGGGTGCGCTGCGGAGTCACTGCTTCAGCGTCTTCAACTGTGACTGGATACAATTTCACATTGCCTGAGATGTATCGCGTTGCGGAGCCTGCCATCAAAGGCCTTCACGGTGGTGGATGTGGTGGCCACCCGCGGAATGAGGCACGTAAGATCAGCGATGCAATAGGCGATCTGCTACGCCACGACCCACACGTGGAGCCTTTTTCCGCGTTAAGACCCGAAACATCGCCACACCGAGCCGCCAATACTTCAACTCATTCTCCAAAAACACTCAATCAGAAAACAGCTACTTACGTCTGCAAGCCGTGGGAGCGCATGGAGCAGGCATTGCGCGTTACAGATCTGCTGCTGCAGGCAGGCGGCTTCAGCGGCATCGTGCTTGATATGGCAAGCCTCGCGCCTGAGTTCGTCACACGTGTTCCGCTGGCCACATGGTTTCGCTATGGCGCTGCAGCTGAGCGCACGCAGGTCTGTTTTGTTTTGCTTACACAGCATCCCTGCGCAAAAAGCAGTGGTGAACTTCTCCTCCGTTTCGCGCCTGGAGAAGTCAACTGCGATGAAACATCTGTATTCATTGGCTGCACCCATCATATGCAGGTTGAGCGCCGACGCTTCACCCATGCGCCATCCAATGTCGTCTCGTTGCGTAAACCGCCGCACAGTGAAACAGAAGCAAACGTGTGCAGCATACCTTCGTGGGTTGGCGAGCCATGAACAGCACGTGCGAAGAGTATGTCTGCCTTTATGTGCACGAGTTCGCCACACAGTCCCTACTGCGTCTGCGCGCGCAGATGCGCTGCAAACCGAGTGTTGTTATGGAAGGCGAACCGCCGTTACTACATATATGTTCGCTCAACCAACCGGCGCGCAGTCTCGGTCTCGAGCACGGCATGACGCAGGTTGAAGTCGAGACATTTCCTTCCGTCACTGTGCTCAGGCGTTCGCACCATGAGGAGGATGCCACCAAAGCCGTTCTTCTGGAATGCGCTGGCAGTATCACCTCGCGGGTCGAAGGGCATGATCGGAACGGAGCGTTCGCATGCCTGCTCGACATTGCAGGAACTTATCGACTTTTTGGAGCACCGGAAGCGCTGATGCGCACGCTGATTGAACGCGTCCGCGTGCACAATATTTCCGCCTCAGCCGCGTCAAGTCGCAACCTGTACACAGCTCTTGCGCTTGCGCGGCATGCACCGCCACAATCGGTCCACGTCGTCGCTCCGGGACGTGAGGCCGAAGCGCTAGCGCCGCTTCCGCTCACAGTGCTCGACCTGACAGAAGAGCAGGCCGAAATGCTTGCACTATGGGGAATTCGCACTCTCGGCATGCTCGCAGCTCTGCCTGAAGTTGAACTGGTCGCGCGCATGGGCCAGCAGGGCAGTCAATTGCATACGCTCGCATCTGGAACAATGAAGCACCTGTTTCAGCCCAAGCATCCGCCCCTCACTCTCGCAGAACACATTGAACTCGATGCGCCGGTGGAACTGCTTGAAGCCTTCCTCTTCGTGGTCAATCTCATGCTTGAGCAAGTCATTGTTCGCGCATCTGCGCACATGGTTGCATTAGCCTCCGTTACACTCTCACTCACACTTGCGGGCAACACAACCCATGTGCGTACCGTGCGACCTGCTTTGCCGTGCAACGACCGCAATCTCTGGCTTAAACTACTGCATCTCGATCTCGAGGCTCATCCCCCACAGTCCGCAATTCTTGCAGTTACGCTCCAGGCTGAACCAGGCGAAACGAGCAAAGTGCAGCTTGGCCTTTTTGCCCCGCAAATGCCAGAACCTGCACGTCTCGATGTAACGTTAGCGCGCATTCGCGCCATCGTCGGTGAAGGCAACGCGGGCCGTGCCGTTCTTGAAGACACACATCGCGCTGAAGCTTTTCGGGTAGAGCCGTTCCGAGTTCCAACTGCGCGCCTGGCTATAAACGCGTCCCAAAGGTTGCACACTCCAAGACGTCGCCTGCGCCCTCCTGAGCCTGTCCGGGTTTCACTCCGAGGAGGCCGTCCGGAACACTTCACCTTTCGCCGACAGCGATACAAGGTGGAGCGTGCATATGGTCCATGGCTTACCAGCGGTGACTGGTGGCAGGCAACGCTATGGAAATGCGAGCAATGGGATCTCGTAGCGCGCGATGACGGCGGAAGCACACTCTTCTGCTGTGTTGTGCACGACAGAATGCTCATGCAGTGGCGCATGGAAGCTCTCTATGACTGAGTGTTATGTTGAGCTTCACGCTTCAAGCGCATTCAGCTTCCTTCAGGCAGCCTCCATACCTGAAGATCTCATTGAGCGCGCGGTTCAGCTTGAAATGCCGGCAATGGCGTTGCTGGATCACAACGGCGTCTACGGCGCAGCCCGTTTTCACACAAGTGCACAAGACAATCGAATGCGCGCGCACATTGGTGCTGAAGTATCCTCATCGGGATTCGCCTCGCGCATTACTCCCGCTGTGTGGCTCCCTAATCAGCACAAGACAGCTCCCTCGCGTCTACCATTGTTATGTGCGTCTCGGCGGGGCTATCAAAATCTCTGCCAGCTCATTACGCAATTCAAACTACGCGAAACCACCAAGAACGACGGCGCAGCTACTGTTGACGACCTTGCGCAATATGCTTCCGGCATCGTCTGTCTAACCGGTGGCGATGAAGGTCTGTTAGCAGCTGCTCTTGCTGAAGGAGGTGAAGCTGCCGGCCGCACTGTAGTCGAGCAACTTATCCATATCTATGGCCACGAGAACGTCTACGTAGAAATCCAACGACACCAGGAGCGCGCAGAAGAGTGGCGTAATCAGGCTGCCATCCGCATTGCGAACACATTGCAGTTGCCTCTCCTGGCAACGAACGGTGTCCGCTATGCCACTGCTTATGACCGCGAAATTCTGGACGTTTTTGCGGCAATTCGCCATCACGTCGAACTCGATAAGGCGGGCCGTCTGCTCTCTGTGAACAGCAGACGACACCTGCGCGCTGCGCGTGAAATGTCCGCCCTCTTCAAAGATGTTCCCGGCGCTGTTGAGAACACAATCGAGCTATCATCGCGGCTGCGATTCGAGCTCAGTGATCTCGGCTATGAGTTCCCGCGTTATCCCGTACCAGATGGAGAAACAATGGACAGCTTTCTCCGCAAACGTGTGGAAGAAGGCGTCCAGCAGCGCTATGGTCACAAGCGCGACCGTGATCTGATGAAGCGCGCGCGCAAGCAGGTGGAACACGAACTCGCACTCATTACAAAACTCGGTTTCGCAGGCTACTTCCTCATCGTGTGGGACATTATCCGCTTCTGCAAACAGAACGATATTCTCGTCCAGGGACGCGGCAGCGCAGCAAACTCCGCTGTCTGCTATTGCCTTGAAATTACCGCGGTCGATCCCGTAGCCATGGAATTACTCTTCGAACGCTTCTTGAGTGAAAGTCGCAACGAGTGGCCTGACATCGATCTCGACCTGCCATCCGAAGAGAAACGCGAACAGGCAATCCAATATGTGTATCGCCGTTACGGCGAGCTCGGCGCAGCCATGACGGCAAACGTAATCACCTATCGCGGAAAATCTGCTGCGCGCGAGGTTGGTAAAGTACTCGGCTTCGATCAGAACACCCTCGGACGCCTCTCGGGTTTGGTGAGCCATTGGGAGTGGCGTGGCAAAACAGATACGATGGCGCATTCGTTCCAGCATGCGGGCTTCGATGTTCGTCATCCGCGCATCGCAAAGTATCTTGAGCTCGCCATGCGGATTGAGAACCTGCCGCGCCATCTCGGGCAGCATTCCGGCGGAATGGTGATCTGCCAGGGGCAGCTCAATCATGTAGTCCCGCTTGAGCGTGCTTCCATGCCCGGCAGGACTGTTGTCCAGTGGGATAAGGAAGATTGCGCCGACCTCGGCATTATCAAAGTCGATCTGCTGGGTCTCGGCATGATGGCTGTTCTTAAGGATTGCATCGAGCTCATTCCCACTCACTATGGCGAATCTGTCGACCTTGCGCACCTACCACAGGAGGACGATGTATATCGCACGTTGCAGAAGGCAGACACAGTGGGAATGTTTCAGGTGGAAAGCCGTGCGCAGATGGCGTCGCTTCCGCGCAACTGTCCCCGCACTTTCTATGATCTCGTCGTACAGGTTGCCATCATTCGTCCCGGCCCTATCGTCGGCCAGATGATGCATCCCTATATGCGACGAAGGCAGGGCAAAGAGCCAATCACCTATCCTCATCCTTCACTTAAGCCGGTTCTCAAGCGCACCCTCGGTGTTCCGCTCTTTCAGGAGCAGTTGCTGCGTATGGCCATGACGGTTGCGAATTTCTCCGGCGCGGAAGCAGATGAATTGCGTCGCGCCGTTGGAATGCGACGGTCGTGGGAGCGGATGAAGAATTTGGAAGGAAAGCTGCGCGCCGGCATGACAGCAAACGGCATCGATGTGGCCACTCAGGACACGATCGTGCAGAACATCAGTTCTTTCGCGCTCTATGGATTCCCCGAGTCTCACGCAGCCAGCTTTGCGCTCATTGCATATGCATCCGCATACCTCAAGGTGCGCTATCTCGCCGCATTTACCTGCGCAATTCTCAACAATCAGCCAATGGGTTTTTATGCACCGGCAGTGCTGGTGAAAGATGCACAAAGGCACGGACTTCGCATCCGCCCAATCGACGTGCAGATCTCGCAGTGGCCGTGCACCCTGGAACAGGAGCCGGACGGTACACTCGCTCTGCGTCTTGGTCTCGGCTATGTGAAAGGCTTCTCCAAAGCATCAGCGGAGGTGCTGGTTCGTTCACGTATCGAATCCGGGCTCTTCACATCCGCTGAAGATTTGGTACAGCGCACAGCGCTTGGGCGGCGCGAGCTCACACGTCTTGCGCAAATCGGCGCTTTGAATCAACTCGATGGCATTCGCCACCGTCGCGACGCGCTCTGGCAGGTTGAGCGTGCCGGCCATCCTGAAGGACCTCTGCTTCGCCAGCAGAGTGAGTGGCTGCGTGACACGACTGAAACACTCCCGCTGGCGCAAATGAACGTGGAAGAACGTCTCGTTGCGGATTACTCAGGAACTGGCCTGACCATAGGCAAACATCCCATGGCCTATCGCCGTGCCGAACTGCAACGCAATGGCATTCACTCTGCAAAAGATCTGCTCGCATGCAAAGACGGCGAATTTATTCGTGTGGCCGGCTGTGTCATCGCGCGCCAGCGCCCCGGTACAGCGAAAGGTTTCATCTTCATCTCAATGGAAGATGAAACGGGTATTGCGAACGTCATTGTTACGCCTTCGCTTTATGAACGTGATCGCCTCGTCGTTACTCGCAGTCGGTTTCTTCTTGTTGAAGGGCGACTCCAGAACCAGGACAATGTGATCCATGTGAAAGCCTCGCGTCTTATGTCCCTTCAAGGCAGCGCAATCGAGTTTCAATCGCACGACTTTCGTTGATGCGCCAACCTAAATGTGCAACCGCAGCCCACCTGGAAGATCCCCGGTCTCCTCTTCCAACTCAAGTTGTTCACTGAACAAGCGCACGTTCTCGCGTGTCTTCTTACGAAGCCATAAGTGCACCACCAGAACGGATACGCAAACTGCGCCAAGCTGCTTCGGTCCCACTTCCATAAGCCGCTCGAGATGCAGATCAATCCAAAGAACGAGCGGAAACACTGTCACGTAGCGCAACACAGTGAAGCCTGGATTCTCTTCCTCTGTTTCCGCACCGCCGCTGAAAGGAATTTGCGTCAGTTTCCAAAACAGTGCATCCACCAGAAGAACGCACGTTCCCAGCACGGTTACACATTGCGCGGCAATTGACCACGCGCCGTTCAACTCGCTCGGCGCCACGCAATGCAGTGTGCCGAGCACAGCGAACGTGGCAATCAGCCCGCAGAGCAAGGCCCACAACTTCATCGCATACACTCTCTGCAGCGTCTCAGCAAACGGAGGTGGATTCCCTTGCACGCTTCGCCAGATCCACAGTCCCTGCATGTTGCCCGCGGAAGTAAACGCAGTGCGTAAGCCCGCAATCACCCAGAAAGCCACGATTCCAATCGAGGTGCGAATTCCATCTGCGGAATAGGTAATCCGCACATGGTGCTGCACAACGCTCAATCGCAGAACCGAGGAAACCACAAGCGAGAGTCCCACACCGCCGTACATCACAAGGTAAATACGATACCGTGCCACGCGCGCGAGGGTCTGTCCAATGTAGTGAAACACAGCTCGCAGTCCCGCCTGCCGCAATACGGTTCCGTGCAAGACATGAATAACCGGAATCATAATTCCAATCCGCAATGGCCGTGCAGGCGGACCTTCAACCAACTGCCGAACACGCCGCAAATAGGCAAGCGGATATGCCGCAACCGTGAGAGCAATCGCTATCACTGTGGCTGCAAGTCCAATACGGGCGAGTGCGGAAAACATCGGCAACGCTGAAGAGCCCTCCAGGATGCGCTGATACATGCCAAGAAACCAGAACGGTGGAAAGGCCATCACCCAGTGATTGCCCGATTGCAGCAGTGTGGGTGTGACACCGGAAAGAACAGGGAAGAGAAGCAACAACATCACAAGGAAAGCGACGGATACTCCTTGCAATGCAAGTGAAATCCTTCTGAACAATGCTTCACCCAGCAGCGCGAGCAGAGAGCTTTGCACCGCAAGCACGAATGCCGCGGCAAACAAGCCGCCGCACACAGTGGAGGCAATCTCTGCAGACACGAAACGCATCAGTTGCGGCGGATCTGTTGCCAGCGGTAAAACGAAGGGCGCCAGCAGATTCGTGTCGATCAGAAATCCACCGATCAGGATGGCAATGGCGCAGACGCGTGCAGAAAAGAGACGACGCCCAGGAACGGGCATTGTCGTCAATACAAACAGGTCCAGCAAATCCGGAAAGAATAAATCCCACTCAAAGACCGTGGCCAGTCCCAGGGCAACCAGCGAATACATCACAAAGAAAAAATGATGATTCACCTGTACCCAATAGGGAACTGGCGGCGGACTGAATGCATAGGCTCTTCGAAATTGGATGACTGGGTGATACACCGGCCACAAATACATCGCGACAATCATCGGTGGCAGTCCGGCGGCAAATGCAATCTGCACCAGTCGCGTCTTGGCATCGCCCGCGCGTGAAGCCGTGTCGTTCCGAAAGAATCTCTCAAGAAAATGCCGCAGCAAATGCGAAAACTGGCTTCGCTCCGGGGCGCACACTTCACCCAGGGCAGCCTGCTCATTCAGCGCACGGATCTCTGGGCCGGCCATCATCAGCAATTGCTGGAAGGAATCACGCACGGTGTGCCTGCATCACTTCAATCAGTTGCTCTGCAATTTTGTTCGTGTCCTGTTGCTCCACCAGCTGCGCAAACACACTTTCCAGATTCGGCAATTGCATCAATCCAACTAGTTCGGTCGGCTTTGCATCGGCCAATACTTTGCCTTTCGAAATCACGATCACGCGGCTGCACACCTGCTCCACCGTTTCCAACACATGCGAAATGTAGAGGATTGCCTTGCCTGCAGAAGCCAACTTCTCCATCAGATCCTTGAACAATCGAGCAGAGAGTACATCGAGTCCTGAGAGAGGTTCATCGAAAATCAGTAATTGTGGATCGTGCAGAAGAGCTGCGGCAATCAGTACGCGCTGTCGCATTCCTTTTGAATACGATGAGATCGGCGAGTATTGCCACGACTCAAGGCTCAGCAGTCGCAGCAGTTGCATCGCTCTTGTCATTAAAGCGCGCTCTCCAATACCTCGTAGTCTTCCCACTAACTGCAAATACTCAAGTCCCGAAAGATACGAATAAAGATGCGCCTCTTCGGGTACATAGCCAAGCTTCTTTCTGAAAGCAACGATGTCGTCCTGAATATTCCGACCATGAAACAGTACGCGCCCCCTGCTTGGTTGCAGCATACCGGTCACAATCTTTACCGTTGTTGATTTGCCCGCGCCGTTCGGCCCCAGAAATCCCGCAATTTCGCCTGCGCCCACCTTAAAGTTCACATCCTCCACGGCGGGAATGCCGCGATAGCTCTTGTACAGACCCTGGATCTCAAGCACCAGATACCTCCGTGTACCCCTATGTAGCAATCGTCATAGCATCTTGTCAAGTAGATTGCTACATAGCTACAATCCCGCCATGGCAGCTGAGACCAGGCTTTCGCATACAGCCGCACTCATCCTTCAGGCCATCCACGCCGGTTATATCTACGGCTTCAGTGTCATGGAGATGACAGGCCTGCCCAGCGGCACTGTGTATCCCGCACTGCGCCGTCTTGAGCGCGACGATCTCATCCGTGCACAGTGGGAACGGCAGTCCATCGCGGATGCCGAGCAGCGCCCTCCGCGCAAGTACTACAAGATCACCGCCGACGGTCGAAAAACGCTCGAGTCGTCGCGCAAGCGATATCCACTTCTTGAGCGCCTCATCCCGAGTGAGGAGGCGAAGACGACCGTATGATGAGATCGGCCCGGAACCTCGCCTGCAGCGCCGCGCAGCGCACCTTGATATTTGCGGCATCGCGCGTTGTGCCGTCATCACGACGGGCCGATTGGTGGCGTGAGTGGACGGCCGAGTTGTGGCATGTGCGCCACGCGGCCACTGCGCCTGAGTTGAATGCGGCGGATGCCGAAGAGACAATTTTTTCCTTCTGTTTCGGCGCCTTCCAGGACGCATGGTGCCTACGTCGTCAAATTCGTGCTCCGGCTCCTTTGGTACACAACTCCGCGTTCCGTTGTGTTTTCGCACTCGCATCGCTCCTGGCACTCTGCGCGGCGGCAGCCCGCCTCGGTTCCCGGAGTTCGTGCCGAACAAGAGGCGACGCATTACAGTTTGCGGCCAGGTCTTCTGCTCATTCAGAGCAACAATCAGAAGTCCATCTCCACGCCGGTTGTAACCGCTGCGCAGTACCGCAATTGGCGCACGACACAGCAGCGTTACTTTGCCGGTCTTGCCTTCTACACCAGTGCAAAAATGCAGGCAACAGTGGAAGACCACGGCACCTATTCATGGCAGGTTGCCCAGGCAAGCGCAAATCTTTTTTCTCTTCTGGGTCTTCCTATTCTAAGGGCGAATGACGACATCGCGAATGGCAACGCGCCAGCTTCAGAATCTCTACCTGAGGCAGTTCTCAGTTATGACGCGTGGGTGCGTGACTTTGACGCCGATTCGCGCATCGCTGGTCGCATCATTCATCTTGGATCGCAGGTAGTGCGCGTAATGGGTGTCGCTCCATGTAACTCCATCAAATTGCCCACCGATCCTGATCTTTGGTTGCTTGGCAATGGCAATGACACTCATGCAAGCGGAAAAGCCAAAGGATTCGTCATCGCCATGCTCTCTCCGCTTGGGCGATACGTTTCCTCGTCCCCAGATGGCGGCATGCCGATTGGAGTGAACGGAGGAGACGACATCTCGACGGATTTAATTGGAGTCTCACTAGCAGATCGGAGTCAGGGAATCTGGTCAATCGCCGTTTTTGCGCTCTTTCTTGCTCTCCTTGCTTTGCCTGCTGTGGTCTCAGTCTCCATTAGTGAGTCCGCGTTTAGTTCGCATCGCCCAACCATCAAGCGCTGTTTGTTTCGTGGGGCATTCCTAGCAGCGAGCAGCTTACTCGTTATTGGGATCGCATTCTCCGTTTCTCTCAGTTTCGCCTATGCATGGACTCCCGGATATTCGCCCAATGCTGAAGTCGCACAGTTCGCGGTTGGATTTGTCCTTACTCTCCTCGGCTTGCGTTGGGTTGTACTTGACCACCAGAAGCGTTGCCCCGTCTGCTTGCGTCACGTAACACATCCCGCAACGGTGGGATCTGCCTCGCAGACATTCCTTGGCTGGAATGGCACAGAAATGATGTGCGCCGGAGGACATACACTGCTTCACGTACCCAGCTTGCCCACCAGTTGGTTTGGCGCACAGCGCTGGCTTTACCTCGATACTTCATGGGAATTTCTTTTCGCGGACCCTTTCGCGCCGTAGTAGATGTATACCGCGTCTGCCAAAACAGCACTTCGACGCTCGTCAAATTGCCATCTCAATTTGGCAACAAATCACGTGCCATTCCTCCATGGGTTGCGCGCGGAAGGTGTCGTCTGTCAGCTTGAAGAGTGGGCGATGGAATCGTTACCAGAGCGCACCTTTGTCCAACGCCAGAATCGAAGTGCTCTTCGATCTTCACCACAATGCGCTTAGTTCAGAAGGAGGATTTTCGCCTGATGATGCAATGCCTTCGGTTTTTGCGCCGGACAATTTCTAAAAGCACACTTCCGCTGCTGACACTCGTGCTAATTGTTTTTCCAATGCAATCGGGATATGCGCAGTCATCCACTCCCAAAGACCTGCAAAAACAAACTCAAGATGCCGTCCATCATCTTCAGGATTGGTACAACCAGAAAACGGGGCTTTGGGATCACACAGGTTGGTGGAATTCTGCAAATGTGTTGACTGTGCTCATTGACTTCGAGCGCGTTACTGGGTCGAAGCAGGCAGAACCTGTCGCAGCCAACACCTATAAGCAGAACCTCAAAAGCGGCTTTCTTAATGACTATTACGACGACGAAGGCTGGTGGGCTCTCGCGTGGATTGATGCCTATGATCTCACCGGAAATGTGGAATATCTGCACACAGCGGAAGACATCTTCAACAACATGACAACTGGATGGGACGGTACCTGCGGTGGCGGGATTTGGTGGAGCAAGAAGCGGACGTATAAGAATGCCATCGCCAATGAACTGTTCCTTAGTGTGGCAGCGCACCTGTCAAATCGTGCTGAAAATGCGACAAAATCCAAGCCATATTTGGACTGGGCCAGGCGCGAGTGGAAATGGTTCAAAAACACCGGAATGATCGAGCGAGATCACCTCATCAGCGACGGGCTTGATGCGAACTGCAAAGACAACCACAAAACCAAGTGGTCGTATAACCAGGGAGTGATTCTTGGAGGGCTCTCGGAACTCTCACGCAAGAACGGCGACAAAAAGCTGGCCAAAATAGCACAAAGGACGGCAGATGCGGCGATGAAAGGACTCGCGGACCCCAACGGGATTCTCCACGATCCGTGTGAGCCCAAATGCGGTGCCGATGGAACGCAGTTCAAGGGCATCTTTATGAGGAATCTGTCGCTGCTGAATGAATATTCGCCGCAGCCGCAGAACGCGGAATTCATCCTCAAAAATGCGCAGAGCATTCTGGCCAACGATCAGAGTGCCGATCATACGTTTGGAGTCGTATGGTCAGGCGGATCAGAGGACGCGGATCCCTCCACGCAAAGCTCGGCACTGGATGCACTTGTGGCTGCGCTCAAGCTCAATACGAAAGGGAAAGAGAAATGACCATGAAGAAGTTGGAGAGCGGAATCAACGTGCAGCCCACCCGGCGCGCGGTTTTGCAGGGAGCGCTGGCCACCTGCGTTGCGGCTGCAGCGCCGGCGGGACTGGCTGCGATGGAGTGGAAGCCGGAAGACGGTCGTCCCGCGCCCGCGGACCGTAAATTCTCGAGCCCGGCAATCGAATCCGCGATTGCTGATGTGCAGCGCAAGATTGCGGACCCGACCCTGCGCCAGATGGTGGCACAATGCTTTCCCAACACGCTGGACACGACGGTCTTTCCTGAAACCTATGAAGGCAAGCCATCCACGTATGTGATTACCGGCGATATCGATGCCATGTGGCTGCGCGATTCCTCGGCTCAGATGTGGCCTTATCTTCCTTTTGTGAAGGAAGATAAGGCGCTCGCCGCGCTTTTCGAAGGGCTGGTTCGGCATCAGGCGCGGTTAATTCTTCTGGATCCTTACGCCAACGCGTTCCTGCACCACAAGACCGACAAACCCTTGTCGTGGTCTCTGCATGATGACACCGACATGAAGCCTGGCGTAGGCGAGCGCAAGTGGGAGATTGACTCGCTTTGCTACACCATCCGCATTGCTCATGGTTACTGGAAGCACACCGGCTCAACTGCTCCCTTTGACGCGGAGTGGAAGCAGGCCGCATGGAAGATCATTCAGACTTTTACGGAACAGCAGCGCTTTCATGGCAAAGGCCCGTACCACTTCATGCGGCCCACCATGATCTCCACGGACACCGTTCCGCTCAGCGGTTATGGCAACCCGGCGCGCCCGGTGGGCATGATCTTCTCGATGTTTCGGCCCTCGGACGACTCATGTATCTATCCGCTTTTTGTGCCGGCTAACCTGTTTGCTATTCATTCCTTGACACAATTGCAGGAACTGGCGAAGCACGC
This sequence comes from uncultured Acidobacteriaceae bacterium, assembly GCA_963814335.1. Taxonomy (GTDB): domain Bacteria; phylum Acidobacteriota; class Terriglobia; order Terriglobales; family Acidobacteriaceae; genus Telmatobacter. The sequence continues at coordinate 70,389 of CAWFCO010000007.1, forward strand.
CGCCGGCGATGAAAAGCTGGCCGAAGCTTGCGCCAGGCTCGTGGCACTGGTGAAGCCGGCCACGGAGAAATACGGGCGTGTGCAACACGAAAAGTACGGGGAAATCTGGGCGTATGAGGTGGATGGCTACGGCAACCAGCTCATGATGGATGATGCCAATGCGCCCGGCCTTCTGAGCCTTGCCTATCTTGAATGCTGCGAGGTGAGCGACCCGCTCTACCAGCGCACGCGCAAGTTTGTGCTCAGTGAAGACAATCCCTACTTTTTCAAAGGTACGGCAGCGGAGGGAGTTGGCGGACCGCACATTGGGCTAGGCCAGGTGTGGCCGATGTCAATCATCATGCGGGCGCTTACCTCCACGGACGACAAGGAAATCGCCATGTGCCTGAAATGGCTGCGTGACACGACGGCGGGAACGAACTTCATGCACGAGTCCTTCGATCAAGACGATCCGAAGAAGTTCACTCGAGCGTGGTTTGCCTGGGCGAACGGCTTGTTTGGTGAGCTGATCTTCAAGCTCGCACTGGAGCGGCCCGCGTTGCTGCGCGAACAGATTTAATCGGATCGACTGCAATTACCGAAAATGGAAAGGGCGCCCGGCGGGGCGCCCTTTCTGCTGTTGTGACTGCGGCTATTTGCCGATGAGGCGCAGCGTTACGATTTGATGGGGATGAACATCGATTTTGAAGGTGTGTGCGTCATCGGGAGTGATGGGTGTCTTGTCGCGCTCGACGGCATCGGTGAGCATGACCTTTTCGATGGAGATCACCGGCACATGCACGGTGACAGTGCGCGCTTGCCCGCCCAGATCGATCATGCGCAGGATGGTTCCATTGCCGTCTTCGGCCGGCTTCCAGGTGTCGACAAGCAGCGCGGGGTCGTCCACGGTGAGGAAGCTGCCTTCAGTTCCGCTCAGCGGTTCAGGCTGATCAATGGCCTTATCCTGCGAGCGGATTTGATTCTCTTCCATCGGCGTTGCTTCTTCCCAGCCCATGCGACTGAGCGCGGCGGCATCGGTCTGCTCCGCGCTGGTGACCACAAAACGGAAGCGGAAGTGACCGCCCTGCTCGGCACGGTAGTTGGTGTGCCAGTAGTTGTTCATGGCGTAAGCGAAGATGTTGCCGGGGCGCTGGCCAAATTCCGTGGGCCATTCGCCGCGATTGATGTCACCGAATGTCGCCAAAGGTGTATCCAGCGGCATAACGGTTGCAGAGACACCGTCCTGCTGGACTGAGGCCCAATGCTGCACTGAGAACCACTCGTGCCCCGCGCCGGGATACATGTCTTTCGCCGGATTGACCACGCCATTTTGAATCTCGTACTGGAACTCAGGGTGCGCCATGGCGAAGGGGAAGGCGAAGTAAACAGCTTCCTTTTTCAGTTCGGGCTTTTTGTGGACATCTTCAATGAGTTCAATCTTCTTCTCATTGTTGAAGAGGCGGATTTCGGTGTGAATCTCCGGCGTATTATCCGCAGACGACACAAGCTCGGCCTGCGATCCCCACGGTGTCTGCTCCACAGTGAGCAGTTTTCCGTTTTCCGACGGGTGCGGATGCAGTTCCGGTTTGGGCGAGACGGCGCGGTACTGCAGGATGCTGTTGGGTTCCTTGTCGCCACCACTGACGTAGACGTACTGCCCGAAGCGATACGGACTGCCGGTGTTCACCAGCTCTTTGTTGAGCTGCTTGTCCAGGATGCTGCGGATGCTGCCCGAGGCCGGATCAAGCTCGACGCGGTAATAGGGGCTTTCAAGCGTGGTTGTGGTGGAGGTATGTGCTTCAGGCGCGGCAGAGGACTCCGCACGACGAAGCGTGTAGACCTTGTAGCCCATCGCCGGAACATCAGCGGCGCGGAACTCAACCTTGCGGTAGTTAGGCCCGTCATGCAGCACAATGTACGGAATGCTCTGCTTGCTGGCCGTGTCGGCAATTTCCATGCCCTTGTCGAGATCGATGACGACCTGCCCGTCGCGCTTCCAGTTCAATGGATTGAAGACGATGAGGCTGTCGACACCTGCGGCGATGGAGTCTGACAGCGTGGCCATACTAGAGCGAAGGATATTGTCGCGCAGATCGGCTGCGGTGGTGGCGCGGCCATCCTTCACTTTGAGCTGTTTAACGGCCTCATCGCTCTCAGGATCAGAGACGCTGTTCCAGGAGAGCCATGTGTGTTCATCCATGAGAACCATGTTGGCCCACATGGAATTGAGCTCCTGATGATCTACCGCAATCTTAGGATTGACGAGGGTGCTGACGGTGGCGAGCTTCTCCGCGGACGGAGCGCGGCTTTCATTCTGGCGCTCAATCGCCGCGTAAAAGGCGTCGGAGCCGATGCCGTCTTCCCAGTAAGGGCCGCCGTCACCGCGTACCGTCGGAATGTTGTCGCCGAACTGCTGCGCGATCTTGTCGAGCGCCTCGTGGAAGCCGGAGTAGACGATGTGCGGGTAGGCGTAGAGCGCGTTCCACTTATCGGCGAGCTCGGCCTGCTGTGGGAAGAGGTCAGTATTCTCAACCTGCGTGCCAAAGAGAATTGCCGCATCGGCCTTGTACGTGGGGTGCTGATACATCTGCAGAAAGAGCGGAAGGACTTCCTCGCCGGTATCAGTGTGCGGCGGCAGGCCGAACATGAACTGCATCTGCATGTAATGGCGTGAGTACCACATGAGCACCTTGCCGCCATCGGGGCCCTCCCACCAGAAGGGCGTGTTCTCGTTCAAGTGGCCCTGGAGCAGGACGGGTGCGCGGTCATTGTTGCTGCCGGCAGCGAAGTATCGAATGCCGGCCGCGGAGAGAATCGACGCATAAGACCAGGAGTACGAAGGCACATCCGTGATATTGGCGTAATTGAAAGGGGTGCCGTGGATGCGGCTGAAGTCGGCCGAGGGGTAAAGGGACCGGATTAGCGTTTCCGCAGTGGGGAAGCCGGTGAGCACGTTGCTGGACTGGGCGGGGATGTAAAGCTTGTGGTCCTTGATGGCCTGGAGGATGCGCTGCTGCTCGGCCGGAGTGCGGGAGTGCATGAACTGGTCGAGGTTCCACTCACCGTCAGTGCTGAAGTGGAAGCCGGGATGCTTGTCGGCCAGATCGATGGCTTCGTCGAGAATGCGGCTTTGAATGGCGGAGACCTTGGGCTGATAGTCGGTGTAACCCACGTCAAGGTGCACGTGCGGCACGAGATAGAGCGTCCACTTTTTTTGCGGAGAGAGCGGCTCGTCAAGATGCGCGCTGTGGCCGCCCATTGAGACATTGATCTGCGCACGGGTATTGGCGGCGAACTCAGGCAGGTTGAAGCTGATGCGTTCTTCTCCGAAGTCCTGCCTGCCGGCGAGCGGCTGGGTGAATGTATGGCCCGCAATGGTGAATCGAACGCGTCCTGACTTTGGGCGCTCTGCGTAACGGACGAATACGTCGACGCGTTCATCGGTTGCTGAACCGTTCTTGTGGAAGAAGATGGTTGGTTCCACGGTGGCGGAGATGGCTGCGGGCGGAGCGTCCGCGTGATCAAGCTCAATGGCGTCATAGTTGAACGCGGCATCGGGAACGTCGTGCTCGCCGGGAGAAACGGCCTGGAGCGAGATGGTGTTCGATCCAGCTTTGAGCCATGCGCCAGGGAAGTCGACATCGACTTCGGCGCGGCCGTAGGCCGGATCAAACGCCGCCACCATATCGCCCATCTTGTAATCGAGTTTCGGGTGCACGTAAAAGGTGCCCGTGCGGCCATTGATGCCGACACGGATGGCGGGCACGCTGGAATGCTCAATCATGAGAGAGATTTTGAGCCGGTAGGCGCGTCCGGGATGACCATCGATAGCGAAGAGGATATTGCGCGCCGCAGCCGCGGGATCGGCTGCGTTGTCCTGCGGCGCAACCGGGGCGTAGGCGTACCAGGCGTTTTCCGGCTTGTCATGGCCGATGGTGAAGTTAACCTGCTGCGAGGGCTGACCTTCGGCCAATTCGCCCGAGGAACCGTCAAAAACGCCGACGCGCCAGACAGATGCATCCTTTTGCTGGGCAAGGCATGAGAGGCAAGACAGGAAGGCAAGGGCAGCGGTGCAGGCTTTGAGCTTCATCGTGGTCTCCGGGATTGGTGCAAACCAGTGCCTCAATTGTTCGAATTGCGGCGATATGGTTGCGTTACCATTTCGATTGCCTAGAAATGCTACATCATGAGCACGACGTCGCTCCTGCGAATTGAGCGGTGGATGCCTGACGAGGCCCCAAAAAGCGCCGAGTGATGCGTACAACCGGCAGATGTATATAGCGAAAAGAGGAGTGAAATCGCCGGTACGGGAGCGCGATTCTGAGCCCGCGCATGAGCGAAGTAAAAATGAGCAGCATAGTGCGACTTTGAAAGTGCGATGTGGCGAGGGCTTTGTGGTCAAACGTGTTTTCAGAGCGCGCAAACGAACGAGAATTTGGTCGAATTTGCTCTTTTTTGCTGTGCGGCAGAATTGGAGTGCAGATCAACGAAAGGCATTCGGGTATGGCTGACGTCCATGGTCAAGATGCAGAGCAGAGAACCAATGTGGACGGTCCTCATCTTCCTCTGTTGAATTTGTTTACCGATTGATGTGACCCTGAGCACAGCCAAGATTTGGTTCGGATACCCAGACTATTGCAAATCTCTGAGTTCCCAGAATCTTCCTTCGGTGATTGATCTCAAGAGCGAGGGCGTCCCGTGATGAACAACTCCAATATCAAAGTAATCGCAATAAACGGAGGCACCGAGAAGGGTGGCGACACCGCGGCCTTACTTGGGTGTGTCCTAAAGGAACTTCAAGCGCAGGAAATCCAGACGGAGCTGATTGAGCTTCGTGGGATGGCGATCCATGATTGTGCGGACTGCACGGAGTGTTCCATCCACAAGAATCGCCGGTGTTCCAAGACAGAAGATGCAGGAAGCGAGCTGATTGAAAAGATGGCGCAGGCCGATGGCATCCTCTTTGGATCTCCTGCGGATGAAACCGATGTTTCACCCGAGATGAAGGCGCTGATGATTCGCGCTGGGATGGTGGCGCGGGCGAATGACCAGATGTTCCGCAGGAAAGTGGGGGCAGCCGTTGTCTCCATGCGCTATGCCGGCGCGATGCTCACGTTTGACGCGCTTAACCATTTCTTTCTGGTGAACGAAATGGTTGTTCCTGGCTCGTCGTTCTGGAACACAAGCGTTCCAAGCGCGACGGCTCCGTCAGAGATCAGTCCAGTGAGCCTGGAGAATATGAAGACGCTGGGCAGGAATCTGGCGTGGTTGCTTAAAATCCGCAATTCGGGTTCCGTTCCCGACCTGGAGACAATTCTGGCTCCCTAGTATGCGGCATTGAAACTAGATGTGCGTGCAATTAAGCCGCCCGGTCAGTTGATTTGCCGGACTCGGATGGGGGCTGGTGTCGTCGCACTTCCGGATAGGGTGTGTTCCGAGGCGGCGGGTCAGGTAAGATGAACGTCAATGTGGTTTCGATTGAGAAGGTCAATATATTCGGGGGCAAGATCGCCGTCGGAGATCACGATGTCTGCCGCGTCAAGTGGTGCAACGGGGAACATGGCGTCGCGGCCGAACTTTGTGTGATCCGCAACGATGATTACCTGATTGGCCACTTCAATCATCTTTTTCTCAGAGCCAACCACCAATGTGTTGTTGTTGCTGAATCCGGCCTCAGTGACACCGCCTATTCCCATGATGACGACATCTGCCCTGGTGGCGCCCAGCATCTGCTCGCAAAAGGGTCCGAGCATCACACGGATGCGCGGGTCAAGATAGCCGCCGGTAAGTGTCAGTTCAATATTGCGGAATGATTCCAGCACCTCAGCGATGGGCAACGAATTGGTGATCACGTGGATGGACTTTGCGGCCAGCGCTTTTGCGACTGCGGCGACGGTGGTTCCACCGTCGAGAATAACGGTCTGACCATCCTGAATCAGGTCCGCTGCCCGCTGTGCAATATGGTTTTTCTCGTCGCCCAATTTTGGGGTTTCGATGGCGTAGTCGCCGGCACTCTGGACAGGAATTGCGCCACCGTAAACGCGCTTGAGGTGACGCTGACTCTCCAGGATGCCAAGATCGCGCCTGACACTGGATTCGGAGGCCTTCAATTCCCGACAGAGCGTCTCGACATCGAGAAAGTCTCGAGTCGCGAACATCTGGCGAATCCGAAGTTGACGCTCAGCTGCCTTCATTGGCCTCCCTGCATAGTACAGGACCACTGACCCGGCTCGTTCCAGGTGAGAATTCCATCACGGACGAAGGAACCTGACTATTTAATGGCCAATTCTCCCATTACCGCGTCCGTCAATGCCTTCACAATCGCCTCCAGATCCGGGTTTTCCTGGCACCCTGAACTGCACTCGCAAGGACCCGGGCTCAGTGCGATTGATCCGGGAACTTCAAGATCGGAGAGCTGACACTCTTTCATTCTGGAGGTATCCAAGCGCACGTCGGGCAAACCAAGCCGCTTCTTGATTGCGAGGAGATCTGAACCCTTGCTCTCAGAAATGAAAGAAATGGGAGCACCGAGTTGCGCGGCAAGCATCAGCGTCCAGCAATAGGTTTCCAGAACTTCCGCATACCACTCCGCATGCGTCACGCTGTCAGCCCAGCAAACGATTCCGTGATTGGAGAGCAGGACAGTGTTGTGCTGCTTCACAAAGGGCAACACTGTCTGGGCAAACTCGGCGGTCCCCGGCGTTTCATAGGGAGAAATTGCAACCTTCCCCACGAAGACTTCGAATTCGGGGATGACCAGGTTCGGCGGCACGCGTCCGGTAATTGCATAAGCCGTTGCGTGGGGCGGATGGCAATGGACAGCTGCTTTCGCTTCCGGAACCGCCTTGTAAATCTCCAGGTGCAGGAAAATTTCGCTGGTGCGCGGCTTGGTGCCGGCAAGCTGATTCCCCTCCAGATCAACCAGGCAAAGGTCGTCCGGGGTCAAATCAAACTTGCTGACCAGCGTGGGGGTGCAGATCACCTCGTTCGGGCCAATCCTGTAAGAGATGTTGCCGCCGTTTCCGTCAACGAACTGTCTCATCCAGAGCTTGCGTCCAACCGCGCAAATTTCCTGTTTAATGGCTTCCGCTTCCGGAGTGTAAAACAACTTTGCGTTTGCGGCCGGGCGATTCATGACTGGGGATACTGGTGCGCCCTTCTCACCCACCGCGGCGACGGCCCTGCATTCGGTGTCTGCTTCAGTGGTTACGATGGCGATATTCTTCTTCTGCAGGAAATCACGCGCCGAAGGGGTGATCACGCAGCGCGCACAGACCAGCACCCGGCTGATTCCTTCTGTTGCCGCGGAGTTCAAATCACGCAGCGTCAAGATTCTTCGATCCTTAAGATCAAGACTCCCAGTTCCTGAACTCACTTCAACACCTCATCTTCCTCAAAGCCTCACCTGGTTAAACCGCAATGGAGTCAACGATCATTGCGCAATATGCGTCCACGGGTACCGGATCCGGCCAAAATGGATTGGCCGCTTCACGTCCTTCCGTGATGCCTACCATTTGCCCAACGGCCGCCCCTAGTTCGTCGATCGCGATCAAAGCCTTGCCTCCCCCTCGCCCGTTCTGCATGCGAAGGTTTTCCATTGTCACGGGCTCAACCACAACCATCGTTCGACCCGCGTACGAACTGACGGCGGAATTGAGGACCACATGACCGCGCACAATTCCCAATCTCATGCCGCGTTTCCTCCAGCCAATCCCGAAACGTGCATTGCATCCACGATGCCGATGACAACCATACGAATCGGCGTTGTGTTCCCAAAGCGAGAACGGGCTATGTCGCCGTCACTGGAGACGATTACGACGGAGCCCATTGAAGCACCCTGCCAGTCCACGACCACTGTTGGCTCATCTGCCGCACTCCCATTTGCTTCAAGCCGCCGTGCAATCAAGTAACGGCAGCCAACCATCGTCTTGTGTTTTGCGGCCGCAACCACCGTACCCTCAATGCGCGCTAAGAACATGGCTAGATAATCCGCAGAGCGCTGCCCACAACCATCTGGCGCTCTCGTGTAAATGTCATCGGCGTTGTGATCCCCTCGCCGGTGGGCGTTGCGATGGTGTGGCTGAAATAGCCGGGTCCACCAACGCCCAATGACGCGGGCGATGCGGCATTGTGAATGAAGAGAGTGGTATTCATGTTCCGCGCCATACGTGTCGCCGTCTCCACATTTTCGCTATGGATGATCGCGGTGTGCCGATATCCGTGTTCAGCCTTCACAGCCGCCGCAATCGCAGCGTCAACATCTCGTACGCGCACGATCGGAAGAAACGGCATCATCTGTTCTTCCAGAACGAAGGGATGATCCTCATCTGTTTCGCCGAAGAGAAGATCGGTTCCCGCGGGCACCGACATACCGGCCGCCGCAGCAAGAACAGCAACATCCTTGCCGACCAGATCCTTTTTGACATGTGCGCGCGCGCAACCGCCGCCCTTGCCTTCAAACGTGAAGGCCGCACGCGTAAGCCGATCAATCGCAGCTGCATCCAGCTGGACAGCGCCTGCACGGCGCATGGCAGCGATAAAGGCATCTGCCACCGAAGCCACTACGAAGACTTCCTTCTCCCCGATGCAGAGCAGGTTGTTATCGAAGGAAGCGCCACGATGATGCATGGCTGCATGATCGAGATCGGCAGTTTCGTCCACCACCACCGGCGGATTACCCGGCCCCGCCGCGATCACGCGCTTACCTGATTTCGCCGCCGCCTTCACCACGGCTGGCCCGCCGGTGACACACAGCAGCGCGATCCTTGGGATGATGAAAGATCTCTTCCGCGGACCTCAAGGCTCGGCGTCACTGTGGTGGTGAGCACATTGGAAACGCCCAGTCTCCCGCTCGATCGCCGGTTGAACGTGCCGAGCGTAACTGCGGCCACATCTTGGCCCGACCGGATGCGGGCCGAACACCGCCGTGTTCCCCGCAGCAATCATGTTGATGGCGTTCGACGCCATGGTGGGAACAGAATGCGTGACGGGCAGCATCATCCCGATCACGCCCCAGGGAGCGCGCTCGATGACGCACAGCCCGGAATCGTCGGTGCGAGCCTGGCTCCGCAGAGACTCCACGCCGAGCACGAAGCGAATCTTGAGCTTCTCGATCTTGTGATCGAGCCGGCCGACCTGGTCTCCTCCAGTTCCGTGCGCGCCCACTCTCGGAGCGTTCATTGCACATGCGGCGATGATGTCGATGATGCGCCCGCGCTCATCAAGGCTCATGGCTGCGACACTTTCCTGCGCTTCAGAGGCCGCTGCACCGGCTTCATCCACAGTGGCAAACACGCCATCGCCAACCCGACGTTCGCCGCAGGCGCCGGCGCGCGCACTCGCCCCTCGATCCTGCGCCACCACTTCCCGTGCGATCTCCGCGATCAATTGTTCCTGAGCTGCATTATGGCTTCTCCACCGTTGTGCCTTCCACTTCCACCGAATCCACAATCCCGACGATCACGGCATCCACCGGCGCTTCACGTTGTCGGCGCAACGCGCGCCGAGCTGCCCTACGTAAACAGCACGCACTCGCCCACGCCCGCCCCCACGCTATCCACCGCCACCACCGAACTGCCTGAAATCTGCAGCTTGCCTTCCCTGCTGATATATGGCTGGATCAGCAGCAGCTTCATGCCCTGGAATTTCGCGTTCTTCTGGGTGGAGACAACGTTGCCGATAACTTTCGCTATAAACATGCCGGCTCACCTCGTGCAATCCTGCGCGCAGGTCTGGCGCATCCTATTTATTTCGGCAAAACGGTTCCGAGATTGTCGTGAGGCCGCGCAATGACGTGCACGCTTACAACCTCGCCGGCCACCCGCGCGGCACTGGCGCCTGCATCCACCGCGGCACGCACCGAACCAACGTCGCCGGTGACGTACACCGAGCAGAGACCGCTGCCCACCTTGCTCCAGCCGACGAACTTCACACTGGCAGCCTTCAGCATCGCGTCCGTCGCCTGTACCAGGGCCACCAGGCCCTTGGTCTCAATCATTCCAACCGCTTCATTCGCCATTCTGCTTCTCCTGCTCTCGCTACTTCAACATGCTTTCAACAAGCGCGTCGTGCGGCCTGGCAATCACGTGCGAGACACGAGTTCACCCACCGCCTTGGCCGCGGCCGCGCCTGCATCCACCGCCGCACGCACACTGCCCACATCGCCGCGCACGATTGCCGTGACGAAGCCACCGCCGATCTGCACCGTCTTCACGAGTTCCACGCTGGCCGCTTTCACCATGGCGTCACTTGCCTCGACAAGTCCGACGAGGCCCTGGGTTTCAATCAATCCAATTGCTTCACTCATCGTATCTCCTCTTGACTTCCGGCTGCGGCCTACTTGGCGGGTGCCTTCTTGCTGCTTTGCTGCACAAACGAAGGCAGTTCATCGTGCGGACGCGAGATCACCTGCACGCTCACCACCTCGCCAATTCGGCCGCGCCTCGGCGCCGGCATCTGTAGCCGCTTTCACGGCGGCAACGTCCCCTTCGACAAAGGCCGTCACCAGGCCGGAGCCCACGGTTTGCCAGCCGGTGAAAGTCACGTTCGCGGACTTGAGCATGGCATCTGTCGCCTCAAACAGCGCAACCAGCCCTTTTGTTTCAATCATTCCCAAGCGCTTGCTTCATCGCTTCCTCTCTTCTTCTTGGGCGTTACTTGCAAAGTTCAACTCATTGGTCAAATGCAGACCACACGCGTTGCCTCGTCGGTATCCATATGGACGTTGAGCCGCGATGTAGGATCGATGCGCACATGGACGTTGTTGAACGTCAGCCCCGATTCGTCCCCCGATGCGCAACTTCATGCGGTCGCCTTGCTTGACGCCGAAATACGCAGCTTCCGCCGGATTCATGTGCACGTGGATTGCAGCACGGATTAACCTTCCTTAAGTTCGACAACGCCTTTGGGCCCATGATGATCGCGCCCGGCGTGCCGTCAATGATCGCCGGAAAGCCGGACGGGAATATCACTGAAGCCAAGCATAATCGCATCCGTGAACGCGAGCTCAACCTGCGAGCTCCTTGCGCATCGGCCCCAGAATGCGAAGATTCGAAATCAGCCGGTTGCGCGGCCCAACGATCGTGACCATTTCCTTTGCCGCGAAGTTGCCCTCCTGAAAGAGAGCCCGTTCGACGGTCAACTCCGTGCCCGGTCCGAAGAGAATGTCCATATCTGCACGGCAAACGTGCATGTGGCGCGAAGAGGTTTGCACCATGAGCACAGGAGCATTGCTATTCTTGTTCGCGCCCCACGTAGTCCGAGCGCGACCTGCCGCACGATCCGCTCCACCGTCGACCTGTCGATCGAAGTTCCTGCGTTTACAAATGCCGTACTCGTACTTCTCATTTCCAAATGCCTCGTACTACAGTTCCCGGCTCTGCGCGGTTGTCGCCGCTGTGTGGCGCCGTTCAACAACTGCCATGGTTTCACGCGCAACGATCGTCTCTTCATTTGCCGGAACCACGAGGATCTTTACCGATGAGCGCTCCGCGGAAATCGGGCCTTCGCCCTTGATCCTCTGGTTCTGGCCTCGTCGAGCTCGATGCCGAATCCGCCGAGATCCCTCAGAACGGCCGCGCGTATCTCCGCGCTGTTCTCACCAATACCACCGGAGAAGGTGATTACATCCACGCCGCCCAGCTGAAGCATGAAGGCGCCTAGATAATGGCGGATCGACTAGACGAACACATCAAGCGCGAGCTTGCGAGCGGACGTCGCCCGGCGGCGGCCTCGGTCAGATCGCGAATATCGCCGCATGTGCCACTGATTCCCGCCAGACCGGATTCACTGCACAAAAGCTTCGCCATCCATCCGGATCAAGTTTGAGCTTCTTCATCATGTACAGCACGGCGAACACATCGATATCGCCACGCGGTTGTTCTGCGGAAGCCCCGACTGCGGAGATGCGCCCATGCTGACGTCGACTGCAACACCGTTACGAAACGCAGCAACGCTGGAGCTGCCGCCCAGGTGGCATGAAATGTGCCGAAGATCTTTGATCTTGAGGATTGCTCTTGTTCTCTCACTGGCTGAACGATGGCAAGCGCCGTGAAATCCATATCGCCGGATTCCGTATTGCGTGCGCCATTCGTAGGGAACTGCATAGGTGGTTGCTGCCTCGTCCATACATCGATACGGCGCCGTCTCAACCACTGCGACCAGCGGAACTCGGGGGAGCACTGTTTGAAATGCCTTAATCGCGGCGATATAGGGAGGGTTGTGCGCCGGAGCCAGAAACGAGAACTCCTCCAACCTGGCGAGGAAGTCGTTTCCGATGAGCTGAGATTCAGAAAGTGGGCCGGCGTGAACGGCCTTGAAACCAACGGCATCGATCTCAGAAGCTCTTTAAGCACCTTGCCCGGCCCCGCAATCTCCGCCACGCATCTGCGAATCGCTGCAGGGTAATCAGCACAATTACCGCCGGGCCGGCCAATCCGCTCAATGCGCCCTTCTGCCAGAAGCGTTTCGCTGGGCATGTCCAGGAGACGGTACTTAAACGAGGTGCTGCCGATATTTGGAATCAGGCATTTCATTTTTTGACCGATTATGATTGACTTTGGATAATAATGCGATATATTTGATAGAGTCAATCAAATATTGCATGTGCATGATTGAATTAGCCAGAGTCTATCAGATAAAGCCAATATAGGCCACTTCCCAGTGGCACACCTTTTCAGGGGTCATCCCCCAAACGCCTCGAGGAACTGGGCATAGTGGGGGCTGGTGGGGGCGGTTTCCCGTCAGCCGTGAAGTTCCAAGCCAAGTGTCTCGCTGCGTAATTGCCAATGCAGCTGAATGCGAGCCTCTCCTGCATAAGGACAAGGAACTGCTTCATCACCACGCCGATCTCTTCCTCACGGTCTTCAGATGGCCATGGAGATGGTGGGCGCCAACGAAGGCATCATCGGAATCAAGGAGAAGTATCGCGAGATTATCGAGGCAATGGAGCGCCAGGAGCCGCAAGGAGTCCGCGTGGTGCCGCTGCCCGATGTCTATCCCGCGGGCGACGAATTCATCCTGGTGCACATGGTGACCGGCCGCGTGATTCCGCCAGGCGGATTGCCGAAGGATGTGGATGCGGCGGTAGCTAACGTGGAGACACTGATGAATATCGGGCTCGATCAGCCGGTCACACAAAAATATCTAACGGTTGCAGGAGCAGTGCGGTCGCCGGTCACGGTTCGAGTTCCAATCGGAATTACGATTGGCGAGGTGATTGAAGCAGTGGGCGGGACAACCGAGGTGGATTTTGGCGTTCTTCTTGGCGGCGTCATGATGGCCAGGCCTGCCGTAAGTCTCGATGTTCCAGTGACGAAAACAACGGGAGGAATTATTGTTCTACCCTCGACCCACTCGCTCATCAAGCGCCATAATGCCCCTGGAAACAAGTGCAGCGCATTGGCCGCTCTGCCTGCGATCAATGCCGTTTTTGCACGGAGTTCTGTCCGCGCTACCTGCTTGGACATCCCATTGAGCCTCATCGCGCGATGCAATCGCTGGGCTTTGCCAGTGGAGCAGATGCGATGGTCGCCGGCACTCTTTACTGCTGCGAGTGCAATCTCTGTACGCTGTTTTCCTGTCCCAAGAATCTGGACCCCAAAAACGTATGCGTCCAATCAAAGCCGGTCGCAAGGGAGCGGGGGCTCGTATGGAAGGGATCTCCGGAATCTGTGACACCGCACCCGATGGCAGATTTTCGCCGAGTGCCCATGCGCAGGCTGATTGCAAAGCTTGGACTCACTGAATTCAAGAACACGGGGCCCTTGATTGAATACACATTTGCCCCGCGCAAGGTTGATATCCCCTTAAAGCAACATGCGGGCGCGCCGGCTTTACCTGTGATCAAGTGCGGCGACCGCGTTCGCGCAGGCGACTGCTGGCCGCACCGGCAGAGGGTCAACTTGGTGCGCATGTGCAGCAGATCGATGGAACGGCTAGGGTGACGAAAGATTCGATCGTGATTGAAGCCTAGGCAATTAAAGGCGCCGGTGCTGGAAGGAGCAATCGTGGAGCAAGAGATCAATTCAATCGGCCTGATCGAGTCGTCAAGCGTGGCAACTGGCTTTGCCGTCGAAGACACGATGCTGAAGGCGGCGTCTGTAGAGTCGTTACTGGCGCGCACAATCTGCTCGGGTAAGTTCCTGATCGTCATTGCGGGCGATGTCACTTCAGTCCAGGCTGCCCTTCTGGCTGGAGCCTCGGCCGCAGGAGCCTCGCTTATCGAGCGACGTCAAATTGCCCGTGTTCATCCAACAGTCCTGGCTGCCATTTCGCAGTCGGTTGATGTTGACCCCAGACAGCTTCGCTCCATCGGCGTGGTCGAAACCTTCTCGGCTGCCAGCATTATTGAAGCTGCTGACATGTCCGTGAAGGCTGCCAATGTGACATTGTTGCGCGTTCATCTTGCTATGGCGCTTGGCGGCAAGGGGTTCATGCTCTTGGCCGGGGATGTTTCGAGCGTTCAAGCCGCAGTAGACGCTGCTTCCAAAGCTGTGGCCGAAGAAGGCATGCTTGTGGGTAAATGCGTCATTCCAGCGCCCTCACCGGAACTGTTCCGTGAATATATTTGATTGCCGTCCGGGTATCCTGACGCTGATCCTATTTTTGAACTGCACCCCCTGCTATGTCCGTCCATGATGAGTTTTCCAGAGAGCCTTGCGTCAAGGATTTGGCCAAACCCCCGTATGGACGCACCTTCCGGGGCAAGAGTCCCCGGAGCTATTGCAGGGGTCTCGATCTGCATCTGTGCATTGTTGAGTTAAATGGTCGGCCCTGGAGGACGATATTAGAACTCTTCTGATCGATGTTGAATTTGACTAATCTCCCTCCAATCTCGTGCCATCCGGCGGGCCAAATACGAGGTACCTATCCTTGGGAGCGAACGCACATTTCCTCTCCCGGTACATGGGCCATCTGGCAACTACTGCCTGCGAAAGCAGCCGAAGAAGATGAAATGAAATGCATTGGCCTTGCAATGCCGGATGAGTTTGCACTTCATGGCGAAGAACGAGCATCCGCATTTCTCACCCTTTTGGCCTATCGCACGCCGAAAAGATGGGGATCCTCGTTCGCGATAGGTAAGAATCACGAATGGAGAAAGCGCGCCATCCACGCACTCAGCAGTGTTCCATTAAGCCCGAAAGATGATAGGCGGATCCATTGGGGTCGTTCAACTTTTCGAAGTCATTCAAGGCGTTTGGCTTGCATCGCGGTCAGATGCCGAATTTGGGGCCATGGGGTTGCGCGCTAACATGGGATGTTCGGAGCGTGGCAAAAGCACAACGTATGGTACATCTCTATTCGAAAAGGCATTGTGCAGAGTGGGGTTGCCAAAGGGCGGCGCATGATCACCGACAACTACGAAAATTGTGGGTCGGCCCAGCCTGTCCATCGCCAACTGCGCTACTGAACGGTGAACGTTGGTGATGAGCCGGTACCACGAGCAGAGCGGAGTGTCAGACTGCAGTCCAAGGTCGGTCGAACACGGAGACTCATCCGGTAGATGGACTGGCACAAGCACCGGAAGATGCGAGTTTAGCGTCATCCAATGAATCAACTTAGGGCGCGAGCTGTCCTCCATAAGACGATGCCCAATCCAGGTCGCAATATCTGCATCGCAAGTTCCCACAAAAGCGCCCGAGCAATCGGGCAGGCCCTGTTGCCTGAACTGCCGGTGAAACCAAAGCTCGCGAAACCCGATCGTCCGATACCACACTGATCGATTGAACATGTGGCCACTTAACCCATGCACGGCTATTGTTTCGTAGCCGAGTGCGGAAAGCCTTGATGGTAGGCAACTCTTAAGATCCGTTGAAGATGCTGAAAGCAAATTGAAGCCGATTCCGCTGCCGCAAAGCTCCCGAGCTTCTCCGGGAATCGTTGGACCATGAAATGGGACGATTCCCTGGATCACTACGTATTCGTATTCACATCGGACAGGAGATAAGGCTCAAGCAACGCCTTGTTCAAGGTCGTATCTGTTGATAGACCCCAGGATTCAACCAAAACCAGAACGAGATTGGGTAACTCTCCATTCCTCGGGTCGGAAAAAATCTCCTCGCCGCGCACAGCGACAGCAGTCGCGCTTGGAACCGGGAACGCAGACGCCGGGCCGCTCTCGCTGAAACTCCTGATGCCGGATTCACTTTCTTGCAGATGGGCCAGGCGAACCAATGGAATTCGCGTCAGCCTTGGGACTCTGGACATGCGTGCATCAACACTATCCCGGTATCGCGAAGGGCGCAAAATGCCCGGCATGTAACCCGTGGCCAGACGAATGGTAGTGCTATCGGTACTCACAATCAAAAGGCAAAAGACCGATAGAGCAACGGCGGCCCGCAGGCGCTGATTCTTAGGCAGAGTCGTACCGGGGAAGAAAGCCGTGACCGCTGCCGCAAGTAGAGCCAACAAAACGATAGCAACAGCAATTAGAAAGCTGTGGCCAGTGAAAGCATACGCAACGTCAATGTTCCGCAAGCACTCACGCACTGGGAGATAATAGGAGATACAAATTGCGCAAAGCAGGTCTGCAATAATGACTGCAAAGAGCAGAAAAGCGGAAACAATCCGGGGAGCTACGAGCGCAATTAGGCCGACAACCGGATATTGAACGCAAAACCATCCGAGATTGGTAAATCCAAACTCTTGTGAAGCTATCCAATAGGGAAGATTAGCAACGATGGTGTAGAAAGCGACGAACCCGATCCACCTGATATGTCGCCTTTGAACTTCAGTCAAAGCTCCGTGCCATGTCCCCAGCGTTCGATCCCTCGACGGCCATCCGAATTTGCCCATTATGCAATGCCTCTGGCTCGCTGAAAATAGCCCCAACCCCAGGAACTGAGACGCAACCGGAAGTCTTGCTGTTTCCGTCCTGCGCGAAATACGATAGATCGCGAGGCGCGACTAGAATGAGCCACGGATTCTACCTGTAGTCTAGGAATCCAGATATTGTACTAGTTGCAAGTGGGGAGTTTGGTGGCTCGTATACCCGCTCTCCAGTTGACTCGGAGCAATCTGCTCGATCGCTAATTCAATTCACCTGTGATGCACTGAACGTGCCGCACGTTACTTGGCACTGGTTCCGGCACGCTCATGCCACGCTGCTTGATTCCGTGGGTGCTCCTTTAGGCACAGTGCAAGGCCTGCTCGGGCATGCGTCTCCGGAAGTGACGCGAGAGGTGTACATCGGGTCGGTTCCAGAGAACGCGCGAGCCGCAGTGGAGAGCATCGAAAATCTGATTGGACCCAAATGGACCCAAGTTTCCGACTGGCCCGAAATGGGCAGTACTCTAGTGAATTGAAATAGCTGGATTTATTGGTCGGGGAGAGAGGATTTGAACCTCCGACCCCCTGGTCCCGAACCAGGTGCTCTACCAGGCTGAGCCACTCCCCGACATAGTGGTGGTTGCGAATCCGATCGGGCGCTGCCTGGTGCGTTTTCCCCGTGAATGCGCTCCGACTAGTTTAACAGAAATGCCGGCTCGCGGAAGGCCTGGCAACACGCGGTTCGGAAGCTCCAACGCGAACGAACTTTTGCAGGCTAGAGAGGAGCAAAGCCCGCCGGCTCAAGCGAGTGGCGGGCTTTGGTTTGTGACTTTCACGTTCGACTATTCCTTCTTGTCGTCGCTTGTGGGAACGGCGCCCGGCATGATTTCGAGCGGCAGGTCGTCCTTCTGTTCCGCCATGGGATCAGGCAGCGGTTTGCGCGGGATCATTTCATCGCGCATGGCAGCGTTGTAGACGAAGATGGCTTCGACCGTAGCGATCTGCTTGAGATCAGAAGGCTGGAGGCGTTCGTAGACATCCTGGTTTGAGTGGTGGGTGCGGCTCTCGTAGTCCAGGTCGTCCTGAATGAACTGGAAACCGGGGATGCCGACGGCATCGAAGCTGAGGTGGTCAGTACCGCCGGTGTTGCGCATGGACAGCGTGGTGACGCCGAGGTCCTTGAGAGGCGCGATCCACGCCTTGAAGATGGGCGCCACGGCGGCGTTGCCCTGCAGATAGACGCCGCGAATTTTGCCCGAACCGTTGTCGACGTTGAAGTAGGCGGAAATGAGTTTTTGCTCCGGCTTGACCTCAAGCGGGCCGGCGGCTTTGCGGAGGAATTCAGGCAGCGCAAGCTGGTCGGGCGCAGTGGAGAGCGGCGCCGAGCCGAAGTGCTGCTTGCAATATCCCTTGGAACCGAAAAGGCCCTGCTCTTCACCTGTCCAGAGAGCAATGCGGATGGTGCGGCGAGGTTTGACACCGAGCGCTTTGAGGATGCGCACGGCTTCCATGGCGACGATGGTGCCCGCGCCGTTGTCCGTTGCGCCGGTGCCGGCGATCCAACTGTCGAGATGGCCGCCGAGCATGACCACCTGATCCTTCAGCCTGGGATCGGTGCCGGGAATCTCGGCGACGGTGTCGTAGCCGTGCTCGTGGTCGCCTGTGAATTTGGTTTCTATGTCGATCTGCACGGTGACGGGAACGTGCGCTTCAACCAGGCGATAGAGCCGGCCATAGCTTTCAATGGCAGCAACAGCGACCGGCACGTTGACTTTGTGATCGGCCAGGTAGGGCTCGCGACCCAGCGTTGCGCCGTTGTCGTCAAAGAAAGTGCCGCCGGAGCCACCTCCGTTCTTGCCGTCGCGGCTGGGCTCAATGACGGCTGCAACCTTTTCATCGGCAAAGAACTTGGCGACCTTGTCGATGAGCTTCAGGCGCTGGATATAGGCCCGAATGCGCACCTGCATTTCCGGAGAGATGCCTCCGCTGCCGGCTCGCACGGGGAACTCGGCGATCTCTGCCAGTTCCTGGTCGGTGTAGCGCTCAAAGAGTGCCTTGTCGACGGGTGGAACGTCGCGCATGGGACCGTAGAGGACGATTTTGCCGGCCAGCGTGCCCTTGTATTTGTCGAAGTCAGATTCACTCTTGATGGTGACCGCGACCACATCGCCGGTGACGGGGCCGGCAGTGGAGGGCGACCACGGCGTGGCCTGCAGAATGAGCACCGCAGTATCGGGCGTGACCATGCGTGCCCAGGTGTTGAGCTGTTGCCAGCCCATGCCAAACTCGCCCCAGTCTTCGAGGTGGGCGTTCTCAAGGCCGATCTTGGTGAGCGTGTCGCGCGTCCACTCGTTTGCCTTCTTGAGATTGGGCGAGCCCGTGAGGCGGGGACCGATTCCATCGGTCAACGCCGTCGCGAATTCCATAACATGCGAATGGTTCAGACCCTCGTCGCGAATCCGCTGGTACATGTCGAGGTTGACAGATTCATGAGCAGGCTGAACTTCGGTGTAGGGGTCGACGGCAGCGGGAGTTGTGTTTTTTTTATCGGCCGCGTGCAAGGCCACAGCTGTGGCGAGAATGGCCACAGGGCAGAGGCGAAAGAACCTGGAAGGCATATGCTTTGGCTCCGTGAAGGAAAGGGTTTTGTACGGATGAGACAGATTGTAGGGCATGGACCTGCCATTGCCCGCATGTTCTTGTAAGGTGCAGGCCCTGAGTTCCGAGGTAAAGCGAGTTAGTGCGTCCACAATGGAAATAGATACAATTGTCCGTATGACAAATGACATTCAAGAATCTTGCAGTGTTATTCAAGATATCGACGCCATGACTTTAGTCCTATATGCGTAGACGAATTTCAGTAATAAGTTTGATAATTCATTCAAACCGACGCGCCTTGACAGGATAGGGTCAGAGGTAGCAAACTGCTTTCGCTCGTGGAAACGATACCAATTCAATATGCGAACGGTACCATTCGAACGCGCACGTATGTGAATGTGCATAGAGATCATTGACGTAACCCATGAGCTACATCGAAATGGGGGCTGAAATGCACAACACTGGAGTAAGAATTACGCAGGTTTGTAAGTTCAAGATTCAACCTTCAGGCAAGTCATTCATAACAACGTTATGTTTTCTTCTGGCGCTCGCGCTAACTGGTCCAATTCACGGACAGGAGTACAGAGGCACCATTCGCGGAACGGTGACAGATGCATCGGGAGCTGTCATCAGAGGAGCAACGGTAAAGGCCGTTGGCCCAACACAAACTTACAGCGCCACAACCGGCGAGAACGGAGGGTTCACCATTCCGTTTGTTTCGCCGGCGACGTATCAGGTCACTATTTCCGCAAAGGGTTTCAAGTCGGAAGTCCGACCGGGAATCCTGATTGACATCAACACCCGCATCAATCTGAATGTCGCGCTTCAGGTTGGTGCAGCGTCTCAGTCTGTGACGGTACAAGCCGACTCCGGGCTGACACTGAATACGGAGGACGCTTCCGGCGGAACGATCATGGACCCGGAAAAGATTCAGCAATTGCCGCTGAATGGGCGGCAGTCATACATGTTGCTCTCCCTCGTGCCGGGAACACAATTTACACAGACACAATTTGGAGCGACGGGTTACTCGGGAACGCGCGGCTGGGATGAATCGAACGCCTATTCGATCAACGGGCAGAGCGGCAGCTTCAACCAGTTCACGCTGGATGGCGCGCCTGTTTCGCAACAGAACGGCGGCGGTTCGGGCACCTGGAATATTGCTCCTAATATCGACGCAATTGAAGAATTCAAGGTGATGACAAATACCTACGACGCGCAATATGGGCGCTACGCAGGCGGAACAGTCAGCACAATCCTCAAGAGCGGTACACGCCAGTACCACGGAACGATGTATGACTTCTGGCGCAACTCCGTGCTCGATGCCAACACATTCACTTTGAATCAGCAGCAAGCGGCAAAGCCTTTTCACAACCAACACCAGTTCGGTGGAACCGTTGGCGGCCCTGCGATTCCGCACCACAACAATCTGTTTTTCTTCTTCAGCTTTGATGGATGGCGCGAAGTGCTGCCGGGCGGCGTTGTTGCCAGTGTGCCAACGGCGGATATGTTCCCGGATGCATTTGGAAATGTAAACCTGAAGGGTTACCAGGATGCCAAGGGTGATGGTGAGCTTTACGATCCCGCGACTGTCCACTGCGAGGTCCCGGGGCAGAATCCTTGCGAAAAATATGTTCGCGATCCATTTCCGGGAGGTGGATATGAAATCCCGGCGAACCGCATCAACCCGGTTGCCGTCAAGATCATGAGCCTGTATCCAAAGCCCAACCGTCCCGGATACTTCAACAATTACGTGTACAACGGCTCAAGCACCTACCGGTTCAACCAGCCGATGGCGCGCGTGGACTACACGATTAACGACTCAACCAGACTGTCCGACACGTTTGCCTGGTGGTCGGGCAAGGAGTTCCGCCTGAGCAACGGTTATCCCGGCGCTGTGGCCAACGGAAACATCAATAACTATCGTTCGAGTTTGACGGACACGATCGATCTGACACACACCTTCAATTCGAACCTCTTTGGCGATATTCGCGCGTCTTACAACCGCGAGTTGAACACCTCGCCGGATGGCGCACTTTCTGCCGGTCTGGCAGATTTTTCCGCTTCCGACCTGGGTCTTTCCATGCCCGCCATTCCGACAACTTCGCACAATTACGCGCCAGAGATCGGCGTCGAACGGTACAACACGCTGTTTGGCAATACGGTGGGCATCACATTTTTTGAAACCTACGTGTTGCAGCCATCGCTTACGCAGGTAATTGGCCACCACAATCTGCACTATGGCGCGGAGTTCATGTTGTTTCACGACAATGTCAGCAGCATCGGCCAGCCCAACGGAACATTTGGTTTTGGAACCGGATACACATGGCAATCGCCGAACAACGGTAACAACACCGGTGGCTCCGTTGCAGACCTTTACCTCGGCTATCCGGACAGCGGAGACGTGCAGGACAACACGTCAACGTACATCAGCTATAAAGAGTTTGGCGCCTATATTCAGGATGATTGGAAGGTCACTCCCAAACTCGCTCTCAACCTTGGCTTGCGCTGGGATACGGAAACGTCGCCCACCGACCGCAACCACCATCTGGCCGCGGGTCTCTGCTTAACCTGCGTCAATCCCGTCTCCAACCAAGTGAGCGGCGGAGTGCTGCCAAATGGCGCCACCATGGTCAGTCCTATCGTTGGTACGGCGCAGTTTGAAACATCGAACTTGACTCCTTATGAAAATACGTTCGGCACTCTCCAGCCGAAGTTTGGGCTCTCTTACGCCATCAACGACAAGCTGGTGATGCGCGGCGGCTACGGACTGGGTACAGCGCTGGGCATCGAGCTGGGAGGTGCTTCTCCCTGGAATCAACAAACCAATTACAATGCGCGAGCCAACGACGAAACGTGGCAGCCAACGGAATACTTCAACTCAGGTACTCCGTATCCGAATGGATATACACCGGTGGAGGGAACTTCATTGGGTGGCCTCACCTTCGTGGGCGACGGTCTGGGCATCGACCTCAGGGACCGCAAGATCCCTCTGGTGCAGTCCTACTCGTTTGGTTTCCAGGGTGAGCTGCCGCTGCATATCATCGGCGATCTGGAATACGTGGGCATGCTGACAAACCGAATTCGCACGTCGCGCCAATATAACGGCCTGAGCGATGCGGATGTAGCCAAGGGCCTGCAGGATCCGAACTATCTTGATCAGCAGGTGCCGAATCCCTTCTACGGCGTATTGCCGGCCACAGTTGGATTGGGGCAGAATCCAACTGTCTCGGCCAAGACGCTCATGGTGCCATACCCGCAATTCAACGGCAACCTGTACATCTACACGCATGCGGATGGCCACACAAACTACAACTCGCTGATTGCGAAAGCGGAAAAGCGCATGAGCAATAGCGGTTCATTGAGTAAGGGATTGAGCTTCCTCGCTTCGTTTACATGGGCAAAGGAAATGGTCGCCAACGGCTACCTGAATAATGCAGGCGAGTGGAAGGTGGATTCCGAGCCTAGTTATCACTGGGACGGAGGCAACGACGCTCCCACCTGGTCGCTCTCGTTTAGCGGTCTGTATGGATTGCCGTTCGGACGGGGCGCATGGCTGGGCGCCAATGTGAATAGCTTTGTCGACCAGATCATCGGTGGTTGGCAGTTGGACTGGATCTTCCAGAATCGTGCAGGCAATGCAACGGGTGTTCCCAACGGCGATATCTTCGGCTGCGGGACATATGACATCAAGCCTCAACACAAGAGCTGGAAGAATTACTTGAACAACACGCAGAGTTCATGCTGGTCCAATGAGCCGGAATACTTCATTTACAAATTCGACGGCACGACATCGAGGGTCCGGCAACCCTGGGCGCAGCAAACCACTCTGGGCATGATGAAGAAGTTTCCAATTCACGAAAATCTGAATCTACAGTTCAAGATCGAAGCATTCAACGCAACCAACACACCTATCTTCGGAGGACCGGCCGAAGGCAACGGTACGCCGGAAGTGGCCCCAACTCGTATTACCAGTGTTGTGGACCCCAACCAACCGGGAGCATGGCAGGGGTATGGAACGGTAGGCTCTGCGCAACAAAACTTTCCTAGACAACTGCAGTTATCTCTGAAGCTGCAGTTCTGAGGAATGATTTCAGATTGCCAGTGGCCGCGATAAGCACCATCTGGCCCAACTCTGACAAACTGAACTCAGCCGGCTCTTGCGCCGTAATGCGTAAGGGCCGGTTGCGTTGAAGCCCCCAAAAATAGGGAGAAGAATGGATGAACTTTCTGCGTCGGATTTACAGAGCGTTCCTTTGCTTTGCCTGGGTTCTCATTGCGTCCATCTATATGGGGGCGCCCGCAGTGGCGGCCGCGGCGAAGGAAAGCCATGCACAACAAGCGGCGAACGGTGTTGAGCGACTGCAGGACTGGTACGTGGAGAGCACCGGACTCTACAAAACGCCGACGGGGTGGTGGAACTCTGCCAACTCAATTACTGTGCTGGTGGACTACTCGCGCGTAACGGGAACGAAGCAGTACTTAGCGACGATTGAGAACACGTTTGCCAAAGCGAACAAAGCCAATGGAAGCAAGGATTTCATCACGGACTCAAATGACGATGCGGGCTGGTGGGCGCTGGCCTGGATTGATGCGTACGACCTGACGAAGGATCCCAGCTACCTTAAAGCCGCTGAGGTCATTTTTGGGGATTTGACAACGCAATGGGATACGACCACCTGTGGCGGCGGAGTGTGGTGGAGCAAGAATCGGCCTCGAGAGTCCTACAAGAATGCTGTGACGAACGAATTGTTTCTTGCAATTGGTGCGTCGCTGGCGAATCGCGAGCCGGATGCGGCGAGGAGAGCGAAGTATCTTGCCTGGGCAGAGAAGGAATGGAAATGGTTCAAGGCGTCTGGCATGATCAACGGGCAACATTTGATCAATGACGGCTTGAATGCGACGAATCCGATGGCCTGCGCGAATAACGGGCAAACCACGTGGACCTATAACCAGGGCGTCGTGTTGGGGGGCCTGGTGGAGTTGCACAGGGCTACCGGGGATTCATCTCTGCTACCTGCGGCAGAACAGATTGCGCATGCGGTGTTAACGCACCTGGTGACGAAGGATGGCGTGCTGCACGAGCCGAAGATGGCTGGCCCGGATCAGCCGCAGTTCAAAGGAATCTTCATGCGCAATCTGGTGAAGCTCGACAAAGCTGCTCCGCGCCCGGAGTATAGGGAATTTGTGTTCAGGAATGCGCAGAGCATCTTGAAGAACGACCGCGCCAATTGCCCGCAATGCACGTTTGGAGTGCTTTGGGAAGGGCCGTTTGATTTGGCCGATGCGACGCGTCAAACCTCGGCATTGGATGCGCTGATTGGCGCAATGGCGCTTAAGTAAAAAGACGGCGCACTGCTGGAGAAGCAGGCGCCGCGTTTCGGTCGATCAAGGATCCGAAGGAAACTAGTCGCTCGTATCGTCTTTGCTTTCCATGTTGGCCGGCAGATCGAGCGAGATGAGTGCGAACTGCGTGCGGCCGTTCTTGGGCGCATCAAAGCCAATTATGTGCTGATGGCGCTTGGAGCCTGCTTTCAGCTGCAGGTCGCCAGAGAGATCGATGCCGTTGGCCTTACCGTTGAATTTGAAGTTGCTGTTGTGGCCATCGTCGCTGCAATTCAAGCCTTCAGAAGTTACAACCGGTGTGCCAACCGGAGTATGACCCTGGCAGGTGATGACGTTGCCGTAGCGCTCGAGAGCTTTCTTGTAGAACGCCTCCACTTTATCCTGCGGGTCGGCTGTTGAGTACTGTACGGCGCGCACGCGCAGCTGCCACTCGCCAAAGCCCATGTGGATGTCGGCGGACTGATTGCCGTCCTTGTCTTTCACGATGTCCGCGCCGGGATAGGCGGGCAGGCCAAGATCTGTGGCGGATATCTGGTCGGTATTTACGTGCACTCCGCCGAAAGGTGTATCTACCTGAACGGTCTTCTCTTTGCCGTTAGCGTCCTTATCCACGTGCACACGGCAGCCTGCCAGCGCAACTGCCGCAACCATCGCAGTACACACAAGGATTGATTTCCGCGTCATACTTCTAACCCTCACACGGGAGTATACGGTAGAGCTGACGGGCTGGTTCCCGAAAAGGTAACGATACGCTGAATCGGCAGACGACTTTCCTGGGAGGGCGGGGTTACCATTCACAGCAGTACGCTCCCGGTCCACAGATTCAAAGGCAGTTGTGGATGCGCAACGTGAGACCCGGAGTCAGAAATTGCCGGTATTCAATCATCCCAGCGGATTGCGACGAAAGAGGATGATAATGACGAGGCAAGAGAAAGAAGGAAGAACGCCATGCGGAAGTATGCTCTCTCCTCCATTCGCATGTTTTGCCTGATGTCAGCGGTTGCATTGCTGGCAATCGCGCCACTGGGCGCGCAAACGCAGGATGATCCGCCGGACCAGGCGGCACGCATTTCCGTGATTACCGGCCAGGTTTCTGTGCAGCCGATGGGCTCAACCGAGTGGGGACAGGCCTATGTCAACCTCACTGTTGCACCAGGCGACCGCATCTATACCGATGCCGACGGGCGCGCTGAAATTCAGATTGGACAAACCTATCTTCGTATCGGTCCGAACACTGACATCAGCCTCACGCAGGCCGATCCAACTGAGATTGCGTTCGGCATGGCGCAGGGCTCGGTGCACCTGCGCTCGCTGGGTTTGTGGGAGGGGCAACACTTTGACCTGAGCACGCCCAACGGGAACGTGGGCTTTGAACAACTTGGCGATATACGCATCGATGTGGATCCGAATGGGGCAACGGTGTTTACCAACTACGGCGGACCTGCGGATATAACGGCAGCCGGCGACTTTGACCAGCCGATGGAGCAGAATCAGTCTCTGCAACTGGCGGGCGTGAACCCGGTTGAACCGCAGTGGCTGCAGATTGGCAACGCCGACGATCTGGACATGTGGAGCCAGCAGCGCGATACGGAGATTCTGAACTCAAATGCCTATCAATATGTGAGTCAGGATGTGACGGGCGCCGCGGATTTGGATGGCAATGGCAATTGGAACAATGATCCGGATTATGGCGATGTATGGTATCCGAGTAATGTCGCATCAGACTGGGCGCCCTATCACAACGGCCACTGGATTTATCGCGATCCGTGGGGCTGGGTGTGGGTGGAAGACGAGCCGTGGGGCTATGCGCCATTCCATTATGGCCGCTGGGTCACTGTGCGGGGCCGCTGGGGCTGGGTGCCTGGACCGCGCCATGTACGCACAGTGTGGTCTCCGGCGCTGGTTGTGTTTGCGGGCGGATTCCCTTCGAGCGGCGTGAGCCTCACGGCGTGGTTTCCTCTTGGACCGGGTGAACCGTTCCGGCCGTGGTATCGCTGCAGCCCGCGATACATAGACCAGGTGAATATCACCAACATTCGCGCCAGCCGCGTGGTGGTGGTGCGGAACTCCTACGTGAACATCACAAACGTGAACTACATGAATCGCGATCGCGGATTTGCCGCCATGCGCCGTGACGACTTTGCCAACGGACGGCGTGGTTTGGTGCGCGTGGACGCACGCGAGATGAACAAGGCTCGCATTGTTGAGCGGCCCGATGTAAATCGCGGCGTCTTCGTAGCGCGTCCGGTTGG
Organism: uncultured Acidobacteriaceae bacterium; assembly: GCA_963814335.1. Lineage (GTDB taxonomy): Bacteria > Acidobacteriota > Terriglobia > Terriglobales > Acidobacteriaceae > Telmatobacter. The sequence goes on from CAWFCO010000007.1 coordinate 97,328, forward strand.
GCGGCCGGTGCGTGTTGCGGGAACCGATCCCAAGCTTATTAATCAGCACGGCAAGATGGTGGGAATGCGGCCGGGCAGCGTGGCGCAGGCGCCTCCAGTGCGGCGCATTGAACCCGTGCGGCCACCGAAAGGCCGTGAAGCGGTTGCGCCGCCGTCGAACAGTCGCTTCCGTCCGGGACAAAACGGCGGATACGAGCGCAATTACCCGTCAGCGCGGCAGCCGAACAACCAGCCTGGACGCGTAAATCCATCGATGCCTGTGCGTCCGCAGGGTGGACCGGCACAAGCGCTGCCCGGCTATCGCGACGAGCGGCCTCAGCAGCCGGCGAACAAAGGCGACCGTGGTAATGACCGCGGACAGCAACCCAATCAGCCGGCACCGGTGCGACCAGTGGGCCGGCCCGCAATGCCGGTGGAGACTCCGGGGCAGAACCGGAATGACGCACCGAACTATCAGCAACCGAAGCAGAATGATCGGACGCAGCAGGACCGTCAGCCGCGGCAGGACAATCGCGTAGAGCAGCCGCAGCGGAACGAACAGCAGCAGCAGCCACCGCGGCGGATTGAACGAACTCCTCCGCAGCAACAGAAGGAGCGCGTGCAGCCAGGGCCGGAGCCGAGACCGCAGGCGCCGTCGAAGGTTTATCGTCCTGCACCGCCGCAAAATCGTGGTGGTAACGCATCGCAACAGAACAAGAACGAAAAGAAAGACAATAAGGAAGATCGCAAGCCGAGGGAAAGGGAGCATCCGCAGAAGCGCAAGTAAGATGCTCATTCACTTCAATGCTCTTTAACTGGCTGGGCCGCTGTGGTCGCAACGCAGCGGCCTTCCTGTTTGTGTGCAGCGCTGAGCCAATCGAGTATTGTGGTGCGGATGAGAATTTCACATTTTCACCCCATCTATTTCGCTCTCGGCGCTTTGTTCGCCCTTTCCACGGCGGGAACGGTTGCGGCGCAGCAGACCACTCCCCGCGACACAACGCCCGATGTATTGGTAACGGTGCACGCCGATCAAACCGCCGGCACGTACACGCCAATTTGGAATTTCTTTGGGGCCGATGAGCCCAACTATCTCTATGCGCCCAACGGGCAGAAGTTGCTGCACGAGCTCTCGGCACTCAGTCCGGTACCGGTTTATTTTCGCGCGCATAATCTGTTCACCACGGGCAATGGAGACGGGTCACTCAAGTGGGGCTCGACCAATGTATACACGGAGAAGCCGGACGGTTCGCCAGTGTATGACTTCACCATTACCGACCGCATCTTCGACGCGCTGACGGCAGCGCATGTGCGTCCTCTGGTGGAGATTGGATTTATGCCGGAGGCGCTCTCGACGCATCCGGAGCCCTATCGCCACACGTTTCCGAAGGGCGACATCTTTACCGGATGGACCTATCCGCCGAAGAACGAAAAGAAGTGGGCCGCACTGGTGAAGGCCTACACAGCGCACTTGAAGGCGCGTTACGGCGCACAGGTGGACACATGGCTCTGGGAGATATGGAACGAGCCGGACATCCCCTACTGGCATGGCACGTGGGAGCAATACGACCGGCTCTATGACATCAGCACTGCGGCAATTCGTTCGGTCTTGCCACATGCACGCGTCGGCGGGCCAGAAGCGACGGGAATCAGTGATCACTCGGCGCCGTTTTTGAAGCAGTTTCTTGACCATTGCGCGCATGGCAACAATGCCGCAACCGGCGGCAAGGGCGCGCCGCTGGACTTCATCAGTTATCACCCAAAGGGGCATCCGGAGTTTGTTGACGGACATGTCGTGATGTCTGTGTCGACGCAGCTACGGGCGGTGGAACGCGGTATGCAGATCATTTCCGCCGATCCCCGCTGGCGGAATACGCCCATCATTCTGGGTGAGAGCGATCCCGAAGGATGCGGTGCCTGCCTCAGCAAACAGAACGGTTACCGCAACGGGCCGCTCTACGGCGCGAGCGTGGTGGAGGCGACGATGCGCACCTACGAGCTTGCGCGCAAGTACAACCTCACGGTGGAGGGAGCGGTGACGTGGGCCTTCGAGTTTGAGGATCAGCCTGCATTTGCCGGTTTTCGGTCACTGGCCACCGACGGCATCGACAAAGCCGTGCTGAATGCCTTTCGCTTGATGGGCAAGCTGGGCGGGCCGGGAACAGAATGGCTGGCGGTGGAGAGCAACGGCGCGCTTCCGCTGGTGCAGGTGGTGAAAGACAGCGTGCGCGCTGCGCCGGATGTGAATGCGGTGGCAACGACTCACGATGGCGAGGTGGATGTATTGCTGTGGAACTATCACGATGCCAACGTGGAAGCGCCGCCGGCGAAGATTCTAGTGGCGCTGGATGGGCTGAAGAGTGCGGAAATGGAGGAGACAGAGTTCCAGATGGACAGCGCGCACAGCAACGCCTATGAGGAGTGGCAGAAGATGGGCAGCCCCGCGCAGCCGACAGCTGGACAAGTTGCAGAGTTGCAGGACGAGGGAGGGTTGGCTCAAACGGTCGCTGCACATCCCGTAAAAGTGCATGGTGGGAAGGTGAACTTTGCGCTTACGATTCCGCGGCAGGGAGTGGTGCTGGTAAGGCTGAGCACGCCTTAGTGCGACGCTGAACCGTCTTCCTTGCTGCTGGTGGCAAAAAAGATGCAGGCGAAAAATACGACAACCAGAACGGGGACAACCAGGAATGGCGAAGTAATCATGTGCAAAGCTCCGTGCCATTAGGTTAGCAGAGCCGAAGGCGCGGGGACGAGTGCCGGGCTTTCAGCGCGTGGTTGTTGGCCCTGGCGCCTTCTGGTCGAGGTATTCGATGTAGCCCAGCAGAGCACCCCAGTGGTAGAACCGGTCGCTACTGGTTCACGTCGTCCCCGGTGCCTAGCAGCAGCGTTGTAGTTTTCATGGACATGCCCGTTCTCGCGCCATTCCTTGAGGAACAGATCATAGGACTTCTGCGCGAAGGCAGCGCGCGTAGCTTTGTCCGCATAGTTCTCAAGCCCAAGATAGACAAGAAAATTCATGGGACCCCAGATGCGCCCGCGCCAGTAATCCTGATCCTTGAAGGCGGGGTCATCGCGCGCAATGGAGGGGATGACCCACTCACCCCAGAACTCGCTGGGATTTTTCAGGTGCTCCTCGATCATGCGTCGCGCCTGCTCCGGCGTGGCGGCCTTGGCCAGCAGAGGATAAAAGTTGGTGGGTGAAAGCCTGTGGCTGAGCTGGCCGGTATGTAGGTCTTTGTTCAGAAACATGCCGGTCTTCGCGTCCCACAGGGTTGCAAGGCTCTTGCGATACTGTCCAGCCCGCGCGCGCAGTTGCTTTGCATCCGCGGTCTTGCCCAGTTCATCGGCAATCTGCGCCAGGGCATTGCAGTCTGCAATGTAGAGGCTCATCAGGCCCACGTCCGCCATTTCGAACAGATGTGTGTGCTGGTTGTAGACCACATCGTCATACATGGGACTGTTGTCCAGGCCCGACTCGTACTCGGCGCCCTGCTTCGTTCCGCGCGAATGATCGTCGAGATTGGCAGGCTCGTTGTCCGCGTCACTGCCCCAGGCCAGGTACCCATCCTCATCGCGATGCGCAGCCCACCATTCGTTCCAGCGCAGCAGCGGTTCGTAGGTGTCACGCAGAAACCAGCGGTCGTGGAATTTGCGATAGAGCCCGAGCACGGTGATTGCGCCCACAGGTGGCTCGGACCGGTCAGACGATTTCCAACCGCCGGCACGCGCGTAATTGGGCACGAAGCCCTGCGGCGTTTCTTCGCGCAGAATTTCAAGCGCGTTGGCATAAGCCAGATTCTTGTCGCCAATGGAGGCAAGCGTGGCGGCGAAGAAGTTGTCCCAGTCAAAGAGTACGTAGCCGCCCCAGCCCACGGACCACACGCGGCTCACAGGCGAGATCACGCGCTGCTGCTCGGGATCGTAGATGGTGTCCCAGCCGAGCGTGGTTTCGATGGCGTCGAGGATGGGGCCGCTTGCACCGGCCGACTGGACGGATTTCTCGTAGTTGGCGCGCTGCCTTGCAATGAGCGCGCGAATTTCGTCGACGCTGCGCTTGGCGCCTGTTGACAGGCCGGCAGGAGCATCGAAATCGAAGGCAAAATACGTTCCAGATATCGGAACTTCTACCCGGAAGTTCGATAGGCTGTCGGACTCGGGGCAGGTGCAATATACGCCGATCTGTTTATTTCCAGACCGTGCCTCAATGACGTTACCGTGTTTGAGCGTGGCCCCCGGCCTGTTCCAGAGAAAGTTCACAGAGATAACCAGCGACGGGGGCAGGGCAGAAGGCAGTTTCTTGTCGAGCGGAGTCACCAGCATTACAAGATCCTCACCGTCATGCGCGCTCTCCACACGCCAGTGGTGTCCCATCCATGCAACATCCGCGCTGGTATAGCTGCCATCCCACGCATGCGGACCCGGCGTCACCACCTCCGCATCCTTGCCGAAGCGGCCAATCAGCGCGGTTTGCAGAAACGCGTCTCCATTCAGCGTGGAATTATGTTTCAGCCCCACATGGATCGCCAGCCCTTCGGGCAGATACACCTGCGTTAACACACTGTTCGTGTCCCACGTGTTCCAGCCGCGGGCAAGGACTTTCTGTACTGCATCGTATTCGGCAGAGCGTGGAGGTACGGTCGCACTGCCCGGCGCAAAGTGAGAATCAGATTGCGTCTGGGGCGCGGCCTGGCCAAAAGCGAACGCCGCCGGAGCGAGCAGGGCAGTCAACGCAGCGGCCCGTGCAAAGCTGCCAAAGATTGAGCGCGATTTGGATTTCCGCATTGCTCGCACGTTACACCCAGCCGCCATCGACGATGAAGCTCTGGCTGGTCACGGCGCTGGAATCGTCAGATGCGAGAAAGAGAACCATGCGGGCCACGTCGTCTGGTACGAGCTCGCACTTGAGGGACTGGCTGGCGAGAATCTCCGCCGTGTACTCGGGTGTATACCAGAGCTTCTTCTGCCGCTCAGTGGCAATGGCGCCCGGCAGCACCGCGTTAATACGAATGCCTTCCGAGCCAAGCTGGCGCGCCAGCGTCCGGGTGAGTCCCACAATGCCTGCTTTGGCGGTGGCGTAGGCAGGCACGCCAGTGGAGGGAATTACCCAGCAGATCGAGCTCATATTAATGATGGAGGCATGGCCAGCTTTTGCGGCTTCACGCAGAGCGGGTAGCGCCGCCTGGATGGTGAAGAAGTGCGGCCGCAGATTCACGGCCATCGACTTGTCCCAATCTTCAACGGTGAGCGTGTCAACATTTTGCCGCTGGTCGTTGCCGGCATTGTTGACCAGCACGTCGAGACCTCCGAGCTTCTGCGTGGCTGCAACAACAGCTGCCTGGAGTTCTTCAACGCAGGTGATGTCGCAGTGCAGATAGTGCACGCCGTGTGTCGAAGTATCAGTCAGGCGGCGTGAGAGCTCCTGTGCCGCATCGTCCTGAATATCGAGAAAGGCGACGCGGCAGCCCTGCCGAGCGAAGTGTTCCACCAGGCTGGCGCCAATTCCGGTTGCGCCGCCGGTAATGAGAACCGCGCGGCTGAAAAGGCTTGGGTAACGGGCGAATTTGGCTTCTGGTAGCGGATCAGGTGCGTGCATGTGGCCTGGAGAATGCAGAGTTAATGAGCGCAAATAAGTATAGAGCTACGGTGGGCCAATAACAGGTTTGAACTGTACTCAGAAGTTAGTACTATATTGCGATACGACGTCTCCATTTCATTTTAGAAAAGCGCATACTGGTACACAGGCCGTATTTTCCGGGGAATTCCTCCCCGTGGAGTTTCCCGGCGCAAGGTCGGGCAATTTAGACTTGGCAGGATTAAGAGTTGAGACCTCGGTCGTCCGAATAAATGTGGACGCTACCTATCCTGTTTCAACCACAATCCTGCGGTAGGTAGTGCGGTAGAGAGCGCGGCCTTGTGCAGCAAGAAAAGGCGATGCGCGAGCCGGCGGGGCTGTGTCCCTTACCGGCAGGCAGACAGACACATAGGAAGAACGCAGAGGGGGAGTCATGGCAAATAAGGTCCGTTATCCCGGCATCCGGGTGACTGCAAACGGCAATCAGCTGGTTTCGTACCATACGGAAACGCGCATCGCCGATGCGGGCGTGTTTTATCCGATTACGCCTTCGACAGAGGGTGGCGAATTATTCCAGCAGGCCTTTGCTGAAGGACATCTGAACGTCTTTGGTGGCAGCACGATCGCTATTGAGACAGAAGGCGAACATGCGGCCCAGGGCGGCGCCATTGCCCACTCGGTTTGCGGTAAGCGCGTGGTGAACTTTACCTCGGGTCAGGGTGTTGTCTATGGCGTGGAGCAGGACTATCACGCGCCGGGAAAAGGCTCCACGATGGTGCTGGAAGTGGGCGCCCGCGCCCTGACTAAGCACGCATTGAACGTGCACTGTGGCCACGACGATATATATGGAGCGCTGGACACGGGCTGGATCATGGTCTTCGGCAAGGACGCACAGCAGGCTGCGGACCAGGCGCTGATTCTGCGCCGCGTAACCGAGCTCTCGCTGACGCCGGGCATGAACATCATGGACGGCTTCCTTACCAGCCACCTGGAGCGCACGTTCTATAAGCACGAGTCCGAGCTGATTCGCGAATTCCTGGGCGCGCCAGACGACGTGATCGATTGCCCGACCGAAGCGCAGCGGGTGCTGTTTGGACCGACGCGTCGCCGCGTGCCGAAGATGATCGATCTTACGAATCCCGTTCTGCTGGGCCCGGTGCAGAACCAGGAGCACTACATGCAGGGTGTGGTGGCACGGCGCAATAACTTCGCCGAGCCCATCCTTGATTTCCTTGAGGACTCCTACAAGAAGTTTGCTGAGCTGACGGGCCGCTACTACGGTCTGGTGACCAAGTACAAAACCGACGATACAGATACGGTGTTTGTTTCGCTTGGTTCTGCCGCGGAGAATATTGAAGCGGCTGTCGACTATCTACGTGCGACGCGTGGCGTAAAGGTCGGCTCCATTCACGTAAACGTGATTCGTCCCTTCCCTGAGGCAGCCATTGTGGAAGCGCTCAAGGGCAAGAAGAACGTCATTATCCTGGAGCGTACGGACGAGGCTCTTGCCGGCGACAATCCCCTGGGCCGCGACATTCGCACCGCGCTCTCCAAGGCTGTGCAGTATGAAGGCCACCCGGCGGCGCAAGGCATGCCTGCCATCTCGCCGAGCGAGCTGCCCCAGATCTTCAACGGCACTTATGGACTTGGCTCGCGCGACTTCCGCCCCGAGCACATTATCGGTGCATACGAGTTCGCCACCGCAGGCCGCGCACGTACCGATGGCAAGACAGCCGCCGATGGCGCGAACTTCTTTGTGCTTGGCATTCCACATCCTTACGCCGTTGTTGCCGATGAAATGCCATCTTTGCTTCCTGAGGGTGCGGTTGCCGTGCGCTTCCACTCCATCGGAGGCTGGGGCGCCATCACCACAGGCAAAAATCTGGGCGCAATTCTGGGCGACCTGAACGATTTAATCTTTGAACGCGACGGCGTGAAGGACGAGTTCGGCAACCCGAAGGAAGTCATTCATGTGAGCGCGAATCCGAAGTACGGTTCGGAAAAGAAGGGCGCACCCACCAGCTACTTTATGGTGGCGGCCAAGGATCGCATTCGCGTGAACTGCGACCTGCGTCACGTAACCGCCGTTCTATGCTGCGACCCGAAGGCCTTCACGCACACCAATCCGCTCGATGGCATTCAGCAGGGCGGTAGCCTGGTCTGGGAGTCCGACCAGGAAGGCGAAAAGGCTTGGGAGCAGCTTCCCATCTGGGCGCGCAAGCAGATTATCGATAAGAAGATTCGCGTGTTCACGCTGCCCGGCTTTGACATTGCGCGCAAAGCCACTGATCGCGCCGACCTGCAGCTCCGTATGCAGGGCAATGCCTTCCTCGGCGCCTTCTTTGCGGTTAGCACGCTGCTGGGCGAGTTCGGCATCACGCAGGAGCAGTTCCGCGACGTGGTGCACAAACAATACGTAAAGAAATTCGGCAAGTTCGGCGATGCCGTTGTCCAGTCGAACATGGAAGTCATGCTGCAGGGCTTTGAGCGTGTGAAGGAGATCGTAATCGGCGAGCTCTCTGCGACCGACCGCTCCAGCCTGCGCGGCGAGGCGCTTCTGCCCATCCTCGAGACGGTTCCCGATTATGCAGAAGTGGGAAGCTGCGGATCTGGCGGTTGCCGTTCGCACCCGGCCCCGGAAGAGCAGGGCACACGTACTCCGATCAGCAGCATCGCCACCTTTGATGCGGAATTCCGCTCTGACTACGGCTACAATCAGCCGGCCACGCCGCTGGCGGCCATGGGCGTCATCGCTGCTGGCACCGGCGATACGGCATCCAAGTACGTGGCGCGCCGCGAAACGCCGCTTTACATTCCTGAGAACTGCACGCAGTGCATGGAGTGCATCTCGGTTTGCCCGGATACGGCGCTGCCAAATTGCTCGCAGGATTTGAGCACGCTGCTCTCCACAGCGGTTGCGCATTACATTGCTGACCAGGGAGAGCGCCGCAAGATGCTCGACAAGCTGCCTGAAATTGAGAAGCTCGCCCGCGCCCGCATGGTGGCCGAGTACAAGACAGGCACGCCGATGCCGCAGATTCTGCGCGAAGTCACCGAACAGGTTGACGGCTTCTCCACGGAAGCCAAGGCACAATTCTTCGCTATCCTCGAAAAGGTGCCGATGGCCTACCAGAAGGTCAATGCCATCTTCTCCTCACCGGAGCGCAAGACACCGGGTTCGGGTGGCATCTTCTCCATCTTTGTTAGTGACTTGTGCAAGGGCTGTGCCGCCTGCGTGACGGCGTGCGGCGACCACCAGGCGCTGAAGATGGTGCAGGAGACTGAAGAGATCAACGCCGAGCACGAGACGGGCACCGGCTTCCTTGGCCTGCTACCCGATACCTCACAGAAATATCTCGGCCTGTTCAACGCAGCAAATCCGGCTGATTCAAAGACGGCGACGCTGCGCAATATGCTGATGGTTCGTACCAACTACGATGCGCTGGTTTCCGGCGACGGCGCCTGCGCGGGCTGCGGCGAAAAGAGCGTATTGCGCTCCATTGCTGCTGTAACCGAGGCGTACATGCGCCCCGTCTACTTCGCGAAGAGCGATCGCTTTGTGGCGAAGGCGGGCGAACTTGAGAAGAAGGGCGCTGAAAAGCTGGCCGCGCTCAAGGCAAAGAACGAAGGCGAGTACGCGCTTCTGAAGCAGACCGTTGCTCACCTGATTCTTGGCCTTGGCGGCGAAGATGAAAAGGACACGAAGAAGCGTATTGCCGACTATGAGGCCAAGCACGGCGCAATTACCGATGCACAAATGATTGAAGCCATCGCGGCGGTACTGCTGACCGAGGCCTTCAACCACAAGAGCCTGCAGCCGATTGACGGCCGCCTGGCGAACGGTATGAGCGTGATGGCCATGGCCGCGCACACGGGTTGCAACACGGTCTACGGCTCAACCTCGCCCAACAATCCGCATCCCTATCCGTGGATGAACTCGTTGTTCCAGGACGGCATCACGGTGGGCTGGCTGATGGGCGAAAGCTTCATCGTGGATCACGCGCGCCGCTCAGTACTGCCCGAGCGCATCACCGACATCATCCTCAACCGTGAGGAGAAGGTGATCAGCGACGAGGAGTACTACCACTTCACGCACTTCACTGATGCGCTGATGACTGACCAGGAAATCGTTGAGCTGCCCAAAGTCTGGGTGGTCGGCGGTGACGGCGGCATGGGCGATATCGGCTACCAGAACATGTCGAAGGTGATTCTGCAGAACCGTCCCAACGTGAAGGCTCTGATGCTCGACACGCAGGTCTACTCGAACACCGGTGGCCAGAACTCCGACTCAACCCCGATGCTTGGCGGCAACGACATGAACGTCTTCGGCGCCGCGACGCAGGGCAAGAACACCGAGAAGAAGACGGTGGCGGAGACCTTCCTCGCCGGACACGGTTCGCCGTTCGTCGCGCAGGTTTCAATGGCCAACGCGCCGAAGCTCTACCGCGCAATCCTCGATGGACTGGAATATCGCGGCACCATGTTCCTGCAGGCCTTTACCACCTGCCAGCCGGAGCATGGCGTTCCCGACGATATGGCACTCATGCAAGCGCAGCGCGTGCGCGACTCACGCGGCGTTCCGGAGTTCGTCTTCGATCCGCGCAAGGGCGAGAGCTACCAGGAAGCACTCGACGTGAAGGGCAATCCCTCGTCCGATCTCGACTGGTACGAAACCAAGATCAAGTCGACAGGCGAGCCAATGCGCTACACCGTGGCGCACTGGTGCACCACGGAAGCGCGCTTCCGGAATCATCTCAAGAAGATCAAGCCCGAGGCGGCGGAGAAGCTTGTCCACCTCGACAACATGCTGGTGCGCATCACGCAACAGGATGTTGTCTATCGCCGCTACCTCGATCCCGCGCACCGCGCCTTCATTCCTGACTTCGGTGTGTACATCAAGTTCGAGGACAACGGCAAGATCGAGTACCGTGCACTCTCGCGGCAGCTGGTCATGTTCTGCGTAGAGCGCCGCAAGTCATGGCGCATGCTGCAGTCCAAGGCTGGCATTGTGAACAAGGAGTACCTGGCGCAGAAGGCCATTCTTGCTGAAGTGGAGAAGGGCACGCTGCCCCTGGACGAGCTGATGACGCGTGGCGCCGAACTGGTGCGCGAGCGCGTGGCGGCCGCCAAGGCGTAGTCCTAGATAAGTGTCAAACCAGCGGGCGGATCTTCGGGTCCGCCTGTTGTTGTTTTGGAGACGGCTGGATTTTTGGCCGCTGTTATGAGGTTCACTCAGCTTAGGTTGTAATCTAATTTTTTCGAAGGAATCTAACTTCATGGCGCAGCCTTTATTTGAACCATTCCAACTTCGCTCCATTGAATTTCCCAACCGTATCGGCGTTTCGCCCATGTGCCAGTACTCCAGCGAAGACGGCTTTGCGAACGAGTGGCATCTCGTGCATCTCGGAGCGCGGGCGCAGGGTGGCGCTGGCCTCGTCATGGTGGAGGCATCGGCCGTGCTGCCCGAGGGCCGCATTTCTATTGGCGATCACGGCATCTGGAAAGATCAGCACATCCCGTTTCTCGAACGCATCGCGCGATTCGTGCACAGCCAGGGATCGCGCATCGGCATTCAGCTTGCGCATGCGGGCCGAAAGGCCAGCATGTCGATCCCCTTTGGCGGCGAGCGGCTGCTGAGCGCGGCTGAGGGCTGCTGGCAGACGGTGGCTCCATCGGCAATTCCGTTTTCGCCGACCTACTCCCATCCACAGTCGCTTGATAAGGCTGGCATCAGAAAAGTAGTTGAAGCTTTTGCCGCGGCGGCCCACCGGGCCCAGCGCGCAGGCTTTGATTTTGTCGAAATTCATTCGGCGCACGGCTATCTGCTGCACGAGTTTCTGTCGCCGCTCTCGAACCAGCGCACTGACGAGTACGGTGGCAGCTTTGAGAATCGCGTGCGGTTGTTGCTGGAGGTTAGCGGAAGCTGTGCGTGCGGCCTGGCCGCTGCGTTTACCGCTTTTTGTGCGTATCTCAGCCACTGACTGGGCCGAGGGTGGATGGACGCGGGAGGAATCGGTGCGGCTGGCGGGTCTGCTCGGCCAGCGCGGAGTGGATCTCATTGATGTTTCGTCTGGAGGACTTGTGCCCAACGCGAAGATTCCTGCGGCGCCCGGCTTTCAGGTTGGCTTTGCAGAGGAGATTCGTCGTGTGGCGCAGATTCCCGTTGCAGCTGTGGGCATGATCACCGAGCCCCAACAGGCAAATGAAATCGTCGCGAGTGGAAAGGCCGACCTCGTCTTCATGGCGCGCGAGTTCTTGCGCGATCCTTACTGGCCTCTGCGTGCGGCGCAGGTGCTGGGCGAGCAGATGAGCTGGCCTAAACAATATCTGCGCGCCGCGCCACATGGCTCAACGCCGCGCGAGCAAATTGAACCGCAATCGTAGATCAAGAATCTGAGCGCAAAGAAGAGAGGGCGGATCCAAAGATCCGCCCTCCTGGTTGTGCCTCTGTTTTGCTCGTTTGCGTTATGCCCAGCTGAAGCCGCTCTGATCCAGCGGCAGCATTCGAACCCGCGTGCCGGTTGCGGCAAAGATCGCATTCGTCACCGCCGGAAGCGCAGGCGGCAGCATCGGTTCGCCCAGGCCTGTCGGTGGAAAGTCAGTGATCTTCCAGAAGACCTCCACCGGTGGCGCCTGGCGCATACGCAGGAAGGGATAGGTGTTGTAGTTGGCCTGATTAACCGCGCCACCGGAGAGTGTGATCTCCTGGCCCAGCTCACTCAGTCCTTCCAGAACGCCGCCCATCGTGATGTTCTCTGCAGCGCTGGGATTAATGATCTGCCTGCCCACGTCGCCCGCGGCCCATATGCGGTGGACAGTAACGCGGTTGTTGGCGTCTACGCTCACATCGGCCACTTCGGCAAAGTAACCCAGGTGGCAGAAGTAGGCGGCGATGCCCATGCCGCGGCCAGGCTCCTTCTTGCGATTGGCCCAGCCCGACTTCTCTGCGACCAGTTCAAACACGCCTTTCAGGCGTTCCGCGTTGAGCTCTGGATCCGCTCCATCCTCACCCATGCGCGCTTTGTGACCCGGCAGCGGTACAGGTTCCCGCGCCAGCACTTCCAGCTGGAACTCAAGCGGATCGCGTCCGGCTTCATGCGCCAGTTCGTCGAGGAACGACTGGCCCACCCAGCAGAGCGCATTGGCGCCCGGCGCACGCAGCCAGCCCGTGCGCAGCTTCAGCGGCATTGCGGAAGTGCACAGCGTGTAATTTGGCACGCGGCCTGAAGGGTATTCCAGAGCGTCAATGCCCGCGCCAGCCGCACTGTGTTTCCCTTCACCGTAAGTAACAAAGTGCTGCCGCCACGCCACCAGCTTTCCATTGCTGTCGAGTCCGGCCTTCAGTCCGTGGAATCCGCCGGCGCGATACGCGTCGTGGCCCATGTCGTCTTCGCGGGACCAGGTAAGCTTGACCGGCGCGCCCGCCTCACGGCTCAACCAGGCAGCCTCCACCATGTAGTCGTTCATCAGCCGGCGGCCAAAGCCACCGCCTGCGCGAATCATGTTTACGCTTATCTGCTTCGCATCAATGCCAAGCGCCTTTGCCACAAGCTCGCGGCCGCCACCTGGCGTCTGGCTCTGGGTCCAGATCTCGAGCTTGCCATCCTTAAAATGCGCTGTCGTGCCCATCGGTTCCAGGGTGGCATGCGCCAGGAACGGATAGGAGTATTTTGCTTCAACCACTTTTGCCGCCGACTTCAGAGCGCCATCCGCATCGCCGTAGGTGCGGATCGTGTCCTGCGGTTCGGCCGCAAACAGCTTCATCGCATTGGTAGCAAAGCCGTCAGAACTTTGCGACGCGCCGGAACCTTGATCCCACTCAACTCTCAGTCTCTGCCGTGCACTCTGTGCGTGCCACCACGTCGTGGCAACAATTGCCACGCCGGGTTCCATGCCCGGTTCATTGGGAACAACCGTCGCATCCGACAGAGTTCCGGGAATGACGACGACCTTCTTCACGCCAGGCATCTTGCTCACTTCGTCGGTGTTCGCGCTTTTCACCGTGCCGCCATACACCGGGCACTTTGCAATCACAGCGTGCAGCATGCCGGGCACCTTCACATCAATGCCAAATTCTGCCTTGCCTGTTGCAATCGCGTGCATGTCAACACCCGTTTGTGACTTGCCGATGATGCGGTAGTCCTTGGCGTCTTTCAGCTTTACGCTCTTAAGCGCCGGTGCCGGTTCTGCTGCCGCAGCTTCAGCCAACTCACCGTAACCCAGAGAACGGCCAGACTTCTTATGCATTACGCGGCCCGCCTCGGTGGTGCACTCACCCGCAGGCACGCTCCACTTCTTTGCTGCCGCTGCCACCAGCATTTGCCGCGCGGCCGCGCCCACCTGCCGCAGCGGGTTCCAGCTGATGGGGGTGGACATGCTGCCGCCTGCGAATTGCGGACCGTAGGCCGCTTCATCCAGGTCAGCCTGCACCACGTGGACGTTCTTCCACTCCACGTCCAATTCTTCGGCAATCATCATGGGCAGCATGGTGCGCACACCCTGGCCAATCTCCGGACCGCGCGCCTTGATAGTCGCGATACCATCCTTCGCAATGCTGATGAATGCAGTGGGATTGAGATCGGGCGGCGGGCCACCTTGTGCTTCGGCCCAGGGCGCACGATAAAGACCAAGCGCAAAGCCTCCACCGGCAAGCGTGGTCGCTTTCAAAAACTCTCGTCTGTTCAAGCGCATCATCGCCCCCTTATCCGGCATGGGCTGTTGAGCCCATGGCTGCCGCTTTGTGAATAGCTTCGCGAATTCGTGAATAAGTTCCGCAGCGGCACAGGTTGCCGCTCATCGCTCTGTCAATCTCCGCATCGGTGGGGTGAGGCTTCTCTTGCAAGAGCGCAGCGGCGGCCATAATCTGGCCCGCCTGGCAGTAGCCGCATTGCGCCACGTCGGTTTCAACCCACGCCGTTTGCACGGGATGCCTTTCTTCCTCGGCAAGGCCCTCAATTGTCGTGATGGATGCGCCTTCCGCGTCCGAGGCCGTCATCAGACAGGAACGCTGCGCACGGCCGTCAACGTGGACTGTGCATGCGGCGCATTGGCCAATGCCGCAGCCATACTTTGTGCCCGTCAATCCCAGCACATCGCGCAGCACCCAAAGCAGCGGCATATCGGGCGACACATCCACCGTGTGCGTTGTGCCGTTGATTTTTAGTTCTAAAGGCATATTTTTCCCCTTCCCCAAAGAGGTAATCAGAAGATTAAGAAAGAGGGTAGCGCAATGAGGCGATAGGAGTCACGCTCTTGTGTCCCATCCTTAGAGCTGGATTAAGCAATTTAACGAGGTTCAACACCGTGAATGCTGCGTTGGCAGCCAATTGTGTCGAACGCACTTGGCTCAAAAGGCATCAGTTCCCCAGGCTGAGCACATCGTAGTAGTAATTCAGTGCGACCTTCTTGGGCTGACTTGCCATCTTGGGCAATTGCACATTCAGCTCGACAGGCGTGGAGCCGAAGACGCGCGCCTCACCCAGCCGCATTGCATGCCCGTTTTCGAGCTCGAGATAGATGGGCACAATCATTTTGAAGCTGTCGGGGACACCCGATTCGGTGATCTTCAAATGCAGCTTCGTGCCATTGCCGTTCGGCGTCAGTTCACTTTCAGTGTGATAAGTTGGCAAATCGGTTCCATACACATACTCATTAAAAAACCAGTCCATGCGGTGATTTCCGTCCAGGTCCATTCCCGGAGTCATGTGTTTCTCCACCACAGACTTGAAGTCCTCGGTGGTGGCGGCCTTCAGCCGATAGGTGTTCACGAAGTCATGCATGGTCGCAATGAAAGTTGCGTCTCCATCTTTGGGATTCCACATCATCATGCGAATCATGTGCAGAATGTACGCGCCCTTGGGGTAGACAAGGTCCTGGTAGATGTTCCAGCCCGTCTTCTGGGAGCTAAGCCGGAATCCCATCGTTACCGGGCCTACATCGATGGGTCGGAAGCCAAAGCGGTTCTTCTCGGTGAGTAGCTGGCGCTGCTGCTTCCAGAAATTTCGATATTCCTCCATTTTGGGGTGAGTTAATTGCAGGAAAATGGCAGCCGATGTATTGGCAAACCCTTCGCTCATCCATTGGTCCCGGTAGCTCCGGAAACCGACGGTCTGTCCCCACCATTGGTGCGCAACTTCATGGGCGGTAACTATCTTCCAATACATGTTCGCCGGATCGATCCCCAAACCGAACTGCTGGGTCTGGTCAAGAAAACCGCAAATCGGAAGATAGACGAGCATTGGCCAGCTCTGGCCATAATTGCATGCAAACTGCTGGGTCAGCGCTACACGGGAAAATGGCAGCGATCCAAAATAAGCAGTGTACATGCGCGCCGCCACTTGGCCTTCGTCCAGTTCCACGGGCAGCATCCCCACCGCATTGAAGTTCCCAAGGTTTGCTTCACCTAGATTCGAAAGTTCATCAGGAGGAGTGGAGTTTGCATAGGCATCAATGGCCAGATCGTCACCCATCTTGCCTTTGATGGTTGCTTCCTTCATTTTGAAGCGGCCAAGGTTGAATCCAACCACCGCAAGCGGTACATCCGTGGTCCATTGCGAGGTAGTAATCTTCCCATCCGTGACCTCGCTTGTCCGCGTTCCAGTCGCAATCAACTGGAGTCCCTTGGGCACGTGGAAGGTCATTTTATAGGTGGCAAAGTTGCCAAGGCCGCTCGATGCGCTGGGATACCAGCTGTCACGGGCTACAGGGTAATAATTTGCCCCGCCTTCATCCTTAACCACATCCTTGCCGCTATAGTTGATCGTCAGAGAAATTGCTTCGCCCTTCTTTAGCGGGTGCGGGAGAATCACGCCGAAATCAGCATCTTTGTCCTTGGCCTCCTGCACATAAGAAAGAGTTGAGCCGCCCGACTGCGCGCTGCTAACCCGCAGAGTTGGATAGAGGGCCAACGGCGCCACAGCTAAACCGTCTGTTTGCGCAATCAGGTGCACCGTGGCTTGACCGGTGAGAAAACCGTTCTTTTCTATCGTGGTGTCCAAATCTTCATGATCGATGCGGTATGTTCCATTGTCTTCATTGCCGTTCGCCGTTCCATTCGCCAATTCACTCGATAAGTGAAAAGCCGAAAGATATGTGGGACCCCAGCTGCTCCAGCTTTCCAGTGAGACTTCTTCAGGAGCCACATCACTCGCGCCGTGCGGATCTATCCGAAAGATCAGATGCGCATTGTTGCTGCCGTGGATGGCAGCGAAGAAGTAGCCGCCAGCGGTCGGACTCAACACGTCTTCCAGAATGCGCAAATCAATATTTTCAAGGAGCCGGTCCCGGTGGAATTCATGCAAATCACTTGCGGCAGAAGAGAAGCCGCCACTGCCTGAGGTTTTGCCTGTCGCGGACTTTTGCAGTTCCGCTGCCGTGGAATCCGTGAAGCGAAAGACCGCCTGATTGAAATCTTCATCAAAGGTTTCGCTTTTATTGAGAAGTTTCAGATTGCGCTTCTCCTCCTCGGTCGGCGGAACTAGATGAAAATGTCCATCGCCTTTAAAGACGGCGCCAGTAATTTTGCCGTTTACCGCGCTATAAAAGACAAAGCCCCCGCTCCGAAAAGTGAAAATGGCGGCGTCCCGGTGAAACTCCAGATTACTTACCGTGATTTCTTCACCCGCAGGCAGTAGTCCGCGCAGTTGTTGATACATGGAATTGGTATTCGCCTGGGCCTTAATTCCAATCGGTGCCAGCAATAGAATAAGGGGCAATACGAGCACAACTGTACAAAGCCACTGAACGCGGCGCATAGTTACCTTCCCAATAGCAATCTAATTTCGATTCATTATCCACGATTCGGACCGGAAAAGCATGTGACCTATGAAGGAGCTAATAACTATAGATGTAGACGCAAGGGCGCCAATTTCCGAATGAAAGAGGGCCGGCGCAAATGAGCGTCGGCCCTCTTGATTGACTGCAACTGATGTCAAAAACCCCTATGATCTTCGCGGCTGAAGGCTCGAACCTCACAAAAAGGTGGGTTCAGACAATTCGCTTTTAGATCATGCCTATTGATGAAACCAGTTCTACCGCCTGAAATGAATATACTTACGTCCCTCATACAGCCGGAAACCTCCGGCGGCATCGGCCGTAATTTCAAGAGGCCGGGGGCGCTTTACCTCTGAATCAGTCTTATAGGCCACGCTGAAGATGTCGTGTGCGCCTACGTCAGTAACGATGAACTTGTCGTTTCCAACAAAGCCCACGCCATAAATGCCGGCCGGAAGAGTTTTGCCTTCAATCTTCAACGCCACTTCTGTGATGAAGTAAGCCTGGTATTTGGAGGAAACATCACTGGAGTAGCCGCTGGTGTCCACAAGCGTAGCCAGCATGTAGTAACCGTCAGCAAATTTGACGCCGCCGGAGTTGCGGACCTGAATTGTGGCCGATTGCCCCTTGTAGTAGACCGAAGCCGGCAGCAGTTTCTGGGTATCGGCAGGTTTCAATACCGTTGCGGCCTGCGCGAGTGCTCCGAGCGGGGTAAGGACACAGGCTGCAGTAAGCGCGGTGGCTGCCGCGGCCCTGAAAAACATGCGAGTAAACATTGCAAACTCCCTTTGGAAGATTCTCCCGAGACCGGAGTATATCGCAATTGCGCTGCGTGCCGCACCGGAGATAACCCGCGGTAGGGATGGAGGCGACTGAAGGATGTTGCCCCGGCGTATAATCCCTCCCATGGCGGCAAATCCGCAGTCCGTACCGGCCGTTTCAGCACTTGCGCGGGACAAACTTCAGGCTCTGGAAGACCGGCTGCGGGAGCTGGGAAGCGTAATGGTCGCTTACTCCGGTGGAGTGGATTCGGCCTTTCTGGCGGCCACCGCACATCGAGTTCTTCGCAACCGGATGCTTGCCGTGCTGGCCGACTCACCCAGTCTGGCGCGCCGGGACCTGGAACAGGCTTGCAAATTTGCGTCCGAGCACGGCATACCGCTGCGTGTAATTCAGACGGTTGAGCTGGAGAATCCCGACTATCAGCGAAATGACGGGCAGCGCTGCTTTCACTGCAAGTCCGAACTCTTTGACAAGATGGCGCCACTTGCCGCCCAGATGGGTTTCCAGCATCTCGCGTACGGTATGAATGCTGATGACCGTGGCGACTTTCGCCCCGGCGCGCGCGCCGCGCAGGAGCAGTCGGTACTTGCTCCGCTTGCCGAGGTGGAACTCACCAAAACGGAGATTCGCGAATTGGCCCGCGAAGCGGGCTATGCATTGTGGGATAGGCCTGCCGCGCCGTGCCTCAGCTCGCGTGTGGAGTACGGGCGCGCGGTGACGCGTGAGGTGCTGGACCAGGTGGAGCGCGCTGAAGAGGCGGTCCGCGCACTCGGCTTCCGCGAATTTCGCGTGCGCCACCACGGCGATCTGGCTCGCGTGGAGATTGCCCGAGCGGAACTGCCGCGAGCGCTCAATCTCGATGTACTCGACCGCATTTCGAGCGCACTCAAACAAGTTGG
Organism: uncultured Acidobacteriaceae bacterium; assembly: GCA_963814335.1. Lineage (GTDB taxonomy): Bacteria > Acidobacteriota > Terriglobia > Terriglobales > Acidobacteriaceae > Telmatobacter. The sequence continues at coordinate 116,333 of CAWFCO010000007.1, forward strand.
CTATAAATTCGTCACCCTCGATAGCGCCGGTTTCCGTTCCGGCTCACTGAATGAAGCGCTTCCCGCCGCTCTTGTGCCGGCTGAAACGCTGTTGCGGCGCTAAGATTTAGAATTCAATTCCAATGCGCATTGGATATCTGGACTGCTTCTCTGGGATAAGTGGAGACATGCTGCTGGGCGCCCTTGTGGATGCGGGCGTGCCGCTGGAAACGTTGCAGGCCACTGCAAAAGTGCTCAACGTGGGCGCCGAACTGACTGCGCGCAAGGTGATGCGCGGCGGCATTACGGCAACCAAGGTGGACGTTCTGACAGAAGAGAATCGTCACGGCCACCCGGATGAGCACCGTCACTCGCACGCAGATGAGCACGTGCGCCAACACGACCATACGCACGAGCATTCTCACGCCCATGAACACGAGCATGGGCATTCGCAAGAACACTCTCATCCCCACGACCACAGCCATGCGGCACATCGCTCGCTTTCGGCCATTCTGAAGATCATTGATGGCGCGCCGCTCTCCGAACATGTGAAGGCGCAAAGCAAGGCCGCCTTTCAGCAGCTCGGTGAAGCCGAAGCCGCCATCCATTCCGTTGATATTGAGAAGGTGCATTTTCACGAAGTCGGCGCCGTGGACACCATCGTCGACATTGTGTGCGCAGCTGCAGGAAGTGAAGCGCTTGGCGTGCAACGGTGGGTTGCGTCGGCTCTCAACGTGGGTAGCGGTACGGTGGAGTGCGCGCACGGAACACTGCCGGTTCCCGCACCTGCTACGCTCTCGCTGCTGGGTGATGCGCCAGTCTATGCGGCGGGAGCGCCGATGGAGCGTGTGACACCGACCGGCGCAGCGATTCTGCGCATGTTCAATGTGGAATACGGCACGCTCCCTTCGATGCGCGTCACGGGGAAGGGCTACGGCGCAGGTGGCCGCGATACCCCCGGTCAGGCCAATGTGGTGCGACTGGTTGTCGGCGAGTCGACAGAAGGTCGAGATGATGCTGGCAAGGTTGCGATTCTTGAAACGGTTATCGACGACTCTTCACCGCAGCTGCTTGCCTATGTGAGCGAACTCTTGCTCGCAGCCGGCGCGTGGGACGTGATCCGCATGCCCGTGCAGATGAAGAAAGGCCGCAGCGGTGTGCAGATGCAGGTGTTGTGCGGTCTGGAGAAAGTTGACGCGATGCAAGCGCTCATCTTCCGCGAGACAACAACCATCGGCCTGCACTGGCGCATTGAAAACAAGAGCGCACTCAGGCGCGAGTGGATAGAAGTGACAACCGAGTGGGGTCCCGTGCGCATGAAAATTGCGTACGATGCGAGCGGCGAAGCGACAAACGCCGCGCCCGAGTACGAAGATTGCCGAGCGCTGGCCGAGGCGCACACGGTTCCACTCAAGCGGGTGATGCTCGCCGCACAGCTGGCGTACACTGCTCGCACTGGAGAGAAGCACGGATGAATCGCACACAGATTGAAGCTCTTTTGCGCGAAGTGAGCAGCGGCCAGTCCAGTGTGGAAGATGCTTTGACCCGCCTGCGCGATCTGCCCTTTGAAGACATCGGCTTCGCCAAGGTTGACCATCATCGCGCGCTGCGCACCGGCATGCCTGAGACCATTTTTGCCATGGGCAAATCGCCGGAGCAGGTGGCCGCAATCTTTGCGCGCATGGCCGCCGCCGGAGGCAATGTTCTTGCCACACGCGCGGAGAATACCGTGTATCAAAAAGTTGTGGAGACTGAGCCGCGCGCCATCTATCACGCCACCGCGCGTGCCATCACCCTGGAGCAGACCGATCCTCCGCCCGGGAAGGGAACCATTGCTGTGGTCTGCGCGGGCACCAGTGATCTGCCAGTGGCTGAAGAGGCCGCCATTACCGCGCGCATAATGGGTAACACTGTTGAGTTGATTGCCGACGTGGGCGTCGCCGGCATTCATCGGCTGCTCGCTCAAAGAGAGGCACTCCTCGCAGCGCGCGTGCTGATTGTGTGCGCCGGCATGGAAGGCGCATTGCCCACGGCCGTTGCCGGAATGGTAAAGTCGCCGGTGATTGCCGTCCCCACGAGTATTGGATATGGTGCGTCGTTCGGTGGTGTGGCTGCGCTGCTTGGCATGTTGAACAGCTGCGCGCCAAACGTCTCGGTCGTCAATATCGACAATGGCTTTGGCGCGGCGTCGGTCGCTTCGCTGATCAATCATCTGGACTAAGCACACAGGGGAGGAAGAGGTTGTCTTCTTCGCGTCGCACGTTTTTGAAGTCGAGTGCGGCATTGGTAGCTGTCGGGGCAAGCAAGGCGCTTGCAGCCAGTGAGACCAGGCCGAATCCTCCGTCGTCTGCGCACCTTGAACAGTTTGGCTATAACGAAGTAACTCTGCTCGACGGTCCTTTGCGCGAACAATTTGATCGCAATCACGCCTTCTATCGCGCGCTTAACGAAGACTCGCTCCTGAAACCTTTTCGCGAGCGTGCTGGCCTGCCCGCGCCAGGCGAAGAAATGGGTGGTTGGTACAGTTGGGCGCCATTGAGCGATATCGACAAGCGCCCCAACAACGGCTTTGCGCCCGGGCACAGTTTTGGACAGTATGTTTCCGGCCTTGCGCGCGATTACGCGTCAACCGGGGACATGGCGACGAAGGAAAAGGTGCATCGGCTGGTGCGCAATTTCGCGCCGGCCATCAGCGAGCATTTCTGGGACGGCCACCGCTTTCCCGCCTACACGTACGACAAGATTTCCATCGGCATGATCGATGCGCATGTGCTCACCGGCGCTCCACTTGCCTTCAAAGCACTTGACGCCACACTCGATTCCGTCAAGAATCACCTTCCGCCGGGAGGCATATCGCGTGCGGAGCAGTATGCCCGGCCGCACAACGACGACTCGTTCTGCTGGGATGAGCCCTACACGCTGCCGGAGAACTGCTTCCTTGCCTGGCAGCACGGCGCTGGCGAGCGCTACCGCGCTATGGGTATCCGCTTTCTTGCCGATAGCTGGTACTGGAATCCGCTGGCTGCGGGCGAGAATGTACTGCCTGGCAAGCATGCGTACAGTCACGTGAACGCCATGAGCAGCGCCATGCAGGCCTACTTTGTTCTTGGCAGCCAGAAGCACCTTGAGGCGGCGAAGAACGGCTTCGGTTTCGTCCAGGCGCAGAGCTTTGCCACCGGCGGCTGGGGGCCGAACGAGGAATTTCGCAAGCCGGGCAGTGGCGAAATAGGCGAGAGCCTGACCAAGACCCATTCGAGCTTTGAAACGCCGTGCGGTTCGTATGCGCACTTCAAGATCACGCGCTACCTGTTGCGTGCCACGCGCGACAGCCGCTATGGCGACAGCATGGAGCGTGTCCTTTACAACTGCATCCTCGGCGCCAAGCCCATCAGGCAGGATGGTCACGGCTTTTACTACTCGGATTACAACAATGACGGCGTCAAGGTCTACCATCCCTACAAGTGGCACTGCTGCACGGGAACGTTCTCGCAAATCACCGCAGACTACGGCGTCAGCGCGTATTTTCATGACGAGCGCTCGCTGTACGTCAATCTTTTTGTCCCGTCGCGCGTGCGCTGGCAGCGCGGCAATGAGCGCGTTGAGTTAACACAGCAAACGCGATATCCTCACGTACCCGAAACGGAGATGGAGATTTCGTTAGCTGGGCCGGCTTCGTTTCCGATTCATCTGCGCATCCCCGTATGGGCCGGACCCAGGACACGCATCGCTATCAACGGGAAGTCATTCGCCAACAGCCCCGAGCCGGGCACGTTCGCCCGAGTTGAGCGCACGTGGAAGAATGGCGACCGCGTCGAAATCCAATTCGATATGCCGACTGTTCTTGAGGCTGTCGACGCGCAGCATCCGGACTTAATGGCTGCCGTGCACGGGCCGCTTGCTTTGTTCGCCGTTGGTGCAATTCCGGAACACCGTCCGCGCAAGGAACTGCGGGCATTGCAGCAAGTCACGTCCGGATCGACAGACTGGAAGTCGCTGACCGGCGCACTCACAATGCGGCCCTTCACAGAAATCCAAGACGAACACTACCGCCTGTATCAAAAGGTCGAAGGCTAAAAACTGACGCGGGAATGCAAAGGCCGGAGCAACTGCTCCGGCCTTTTTCTGCATGTTGACGAACTGACTTAAGGCCTGTCGTAAAACCTGAAAAACAGCGACGGCTTGGCGCACTCTTCTGCACGCGCCACAAGTTCAGTCTGCTGTGCGTCGTTCAGCGGAGTAAAGTTGCGCGCCAGGTGAACGTTCTCTTCCAACTGTGCAATCGAGTCGCAACCAATGATCACCGTGCTTACCGGCTTTGACAGCGTGTAATACATCGCTTCCCGCATTTTCAGTGTGCCCGGCTTGTCGGTCTGGATCGTCATGCCTTCCCACGAGTGCTTCTGCTGCTCAATGGGAGGCGGCGTCCAGGTGGAAAGAATGCGTCCGCGACCCGGGATCTTCATGCCGATAATGCCCATCTGCCGCTCCACGGCCATCGGCAGCAAGGCATCGTTAAAGCTGTAGTGGTGCGGGTCGGCCGCATTCATTGCCATCAGAATCGTATCGAAGGGATAGCGGCGAATGCCCTCCATCAGGGCGTCGGGCCGGTAGTGCCCGGTCAGGCCCAGGTAGCGAACCACATTCTGCTGCTTCATCTCGAGCAGCGCTTCCATGGCGCCGCCCTTGGCAAACACCTGATCGACGTCGTACATCGTGCCGATGTCGTGCAGCTGCCAGAGATCCACGTGGTCGGTCTGCAAAAGCTGCAATGACTTTTCAATCATGCGCATGGAGCCGTCGCGCGTGCGTTCCTTGGTCTTGGTGGCCAGGAACGCCTCATTGCGCCGATGCGCCATCACCTTGCCCACGTACTGCTCGCTCCAGCGCTCGGGACCGCCGTAGATGGACGACGTGTCGAGGTAGTTGACACCGAGATCGAGTGCGCGTTCGATAATCGGCACAGCCGTGTCAAAATTATTCGCTTTCTCAAGCGCGGCCTGGCCGCCGAGTGAGAAGATGCCCACCTTGTAGCCGGTTTTGCCCAGATTGCGCGTCGGCATTGCTTCGTTGGTCATCGGATTCGACGGCAGCGCAGGCAGAGGTTTGGCGGGTGTGTCGGCAAGCACCGGAGTGGCCAGCAGTGCCGCGGTCATGGCGCCGCCGGCTTTCAAAAACTCGCGTCGGCCGTGACGGTTCTTTGCTGAATCGTTTTTCTCGGGCATAGGGCGCCTCCACCATGTTCAGGAATTGTTGAACATGATAATCCCCGGGCATGGCGACTGTCCTGCGATTGGTGAGTTACTTCGGCTTTTGCGGCGCGGGTTTGCTCGCTTCCGGCTTCTTGGTTGCGGGTTTTGAATGCGTCGTGTGTTTCCGTGTCGTGTGTTTCGGCTCGGGCTTGCAGGGTGGCGGCTCGGGCTTTGGTGCATTCTTTTCCGCAAGCAACTGTTCATTGCTAACGCGCAGTTCATGCATCACCTTCTCATGCGTTTCTGCCTGCGCCTGCATGCGGTCGGCAAGAGCCTTGCGTGCATCCGCCAGGTCCCTTAACGCACGGTCCAGAGAGCCCACATCTTCCGGCTGGCCCACAACGCGCGCGGCCGAGAACACCCGCAGCAGTACGTCATACACTGCGTCAATGTTCTGAAATGCAGGCACGAGCTTGGCATTGGAGTCGGGAGCAAGGTCCGCGGCCTCCAGCAGCGGCGGAAGCGGATGATGAAGATCGTGAATGATAGACGAACTGTCATGCTGGGCTTCATCGCGAATGTCGCCCCGTTTCCAGCGGTCGAAACGAATGTTGCCTACGGCCTTCAACACACTGTCAACCGCAGCACGAACCAGTATGGAGGGGGCCGGCGCAGCGGGCGCTGGTGCAGGAGCGGCTGCGGGAGTTTGAGCCGCACAACAAACACTGGTCAGCAGAGCTGTACACAATGCAAGACAGATTCGCATTCGATTGCGCCTCCGAGTTGGCATTTTCCTATTATCACGCTTGCAACCGGGCGGAGCACTTCAAGCGAAACTCCGTCTTCGACGCCCAAGGAGGACAATCGATAGTTGATTGCGCCCACTTTCCTGCAGCATTGCCGGCAGAAATTCCTGCCGGTATGGCTGCATCTTCCGGCTGAAGTGTCGCTTACGGCCGTATCAGGATCGGAAGGTTATGGTGGAGAGTAATCCAGAAGAAAAGGAAGATGGATGCTGCAACGGCCACCCCTGCTGTAATGCGCCAGCGTCGAAGTGTTCCCGTGGCCTGCAACAGGCGTGCGGCGGCCTTGCGTTCATCTGCATCTGCGGCAAAGCCGCTTAATGTGCGTTTCCGCGCAGCCCACTCGGCGGCAACTGCGCACGCTGCCACAACACCCGCAAAGATTAAGAATCCCTGTAAGCGATTGCCGGGAAGCATGTAGAGGAAACCATAAAGCAGATACAGGGTCAGTAGAGTGGCCAGCGAGAGAGCGCTCAAAGCCATCGTCGCCGTTGCCCGGTAGAGTCTGCCCATCGCCTTGCGCAGACTGGTCACTGTCGTATCTGCATGTTCGCGCGTCACTGTGCCATTGCCAATGAGCGCCTCGCGGCGGCCGGCATCACAGAGTTGTTGATTGACTTCGGAGCGCAGCATTGCACCCAACGTGCGACGTAGACTTTCCTGATTGCGAGTGGCCAGCAGACCTGCGGGTTGGGCGAGTGCTGTTTGCAGATTGTCCAGGTCTCCGGTCAGCAGATGTGTCACCATGCCTTTGAAGTCGAAGATCTTTCCCGGCGCTCCGTAGCCGTAGAGAACAAAATCCTTGCCTTCACAATGGAGCCGCGCACGCGTAAGTGCAATCCGGCCTACATAGGTTCGAACTAATTTGGAGCGGGTGGTTGCAGGCGGTCCAGAGGCAATATCGGCCAGCGAGGCAAAAGTTGCGTAATCCCACACGCCGGTGGTGGCACGCACTTCGGCGTCATCGCCGTTCACCTCAACTCCAAATGCATTTGCCACGTCGCAGGTAGTCGTGGTGATGCGATGCAAGTACCCCTTACCGTCGCACTGTGCGCAATTCTCTTCGCCCGATCCCAGGCAATTTGTACATTGCACCCGGCCGCTGCAACTGCAGACGTAGCAGTTATTTTTTCCAGACGAGCAGGAGTGACATTGCACCTTGCCGTGCTGACAACTCATGCAGTGTTCCCACACGTTCTCATATCGTTTGGTGTATTGATTGGACGCCGAGTTGAATACTGTATGCTCCACCTGCTTGTTCCAGCCACTCTGGCCGTTGCAGCGCGTGCAAGTCACTGAGCCCGAGCCCTGACACTGTGCGCACTTGGTCCAACCTTGGCCGCCACAATGTGGGCATTTGATTTGCTTCGAGCCGATACAGATGGTGCACGTGACCTTGCCCTTTCCCGTGCACTTGGAGCAGGACCAGTCATACCCCACGCGTATGGGGCCGCTGAAGCAGTCACTCGCCGCGAGTGGCCGCTGCGCTGAAGGCACAAGTGCGGCCTGGGCCACGGCAAAAGCCTCCATCCGGTTGGCCGCCTTTGCCCGTTCTTCATCGAGCAGGGATGCAATCCCCCGCTCCATGCCAGACTGCGAGTCCGCGTTGCGCACATCGGATGGCAGTTTGCCGTTGCCGTTGCTCACGCTCGACGAGTAGGTAACTTCGGCCGTCCAGACGCCAGTGCACGGAATGGCTTCGGACGACTCGTCGCGTAACTGGAGCGATGAACGGTCAAAACGGGTGAGTGGTTCGATGAGATCGATGGCCTGGGTGAGGATCAGACGAGCAGTGGAACCCATGTCCCAACCATCTCCAACCGCGCAGGGCCAGTCAATCCCTTTTTGGGGGATAATTCGGCACCCCGGTTTCCGGCCAGACACAGAGTGCAGAAACGTTTGGCAGCTTGTCTGAAGTAGTACGGAATCGCTCGCGATTGCCTGCGAAATGGAAGACTAAATCTGCGAAATAACTCATCTGCACGAGCGACAATCCCGCCTCGGCCTGCGTCTTCATCTCCAGTGCGCTGCACTGGAGCATGGCGCATGGGGACATCGCGGCCAATGTAGAAGAAAAAACGAGCTCGTGATGAAGAAATACCGCTATGCAATTGCAGTTTCCATTCGGCAGTTCTCCCCGCAAGTGGTACCACCTTCGCCCAGGATCACCTGCGCTGTCCGCCGGCGGCCTCCCGCGGGCAGTCGTCACAAATTTTTCGTCTTCCGGGAACTTTCATCCGTCAACGGTCGTAACCTGAGGCATGTTCAGAGACCTGAAGTACGGATTGCGGCAGTTAGGAAAGTCGCCGGGTTTCGCACTCACGGCGATTATGACCCTGGCACTGGGAATCGGCGCGAACGCCGTCGTTTTCAGCGTGATGAACGCTCTGGTGCTCAAGCCAGTGAACGTGCCCCATGCGCAAAACCTCTATATGGTGCAGAGGTTTCATGGACCATCACAGTCCTATCTGGATTACATCGATCTGCGCGACCGCAACCGCACGTTCGACAATCTTTTTCTGGCCAAAATCACCGGGGCAGTTGGTGTGGACTCGGGCGGAAATCCAACGACCGCCTGGCCTTACCTGGTGAGTGGTAACTATTTTGACGCTCTCGGCATCCAGCCCTATCTGGGACGCTTCCTGCACGCTTCCGACGAGAAGGGAAAGAACAGCGCACCGTATGTGGTGTTGAGTTACGCCTACTGGAACAGTTACTTCCACGGCGACAAGAATATTGTGGGGCGGAGTGTTTCCATCAATAAGCATCCATTCACCATCATCGGGGTGGCTCCGGCGGATTTTCGCGGTACGGAATTGTTCTTCGCGCCGGCTTTCTGGGCCCCGATAGTGGACCAGCCGATGCTCGACGGGTATGACAGCCTTCAATACCGCGGCAACCATTCACCCTGGGTGATGGGGAGATTGAAGCCGGGGGTGACGCCGAGCGAGGCCACCGCGGACCTGAACACCATCGGCACCTGGCTGTCGAAGACCTATCCCGGTGAAGATGAAGGCATCAAGTTCTCACTGGCGCGTCCCGGATTGATTGGCGACCTGCTGGGTGGCCCCGCGAAGGCCTTCATGGCGGGGCTAATGTTGCTCGCGGGATTGATTTTGCTGGCTGCCTGCGCCAACCTGGGAAGCCTGTTTGCCGCGCGTGCCGCGGACAGGGCAAAGGAAACGGCCCTGCGGCTGGCGCTGGGTTCGCCGCGCAAACTGATTCTGCGACAGTTAATGACCGAAGCGATGCTCATATCGCTGGCAGGCGGCGCCATCGGTCTAATTGGCGGAGTGGTGGTTCTGCGGGCACTGAGCATGTGGCGGCCAATTCCCGATGTACCCATCAACGTGCCCGTCAATCCCGACATCCGCACCTACGCGCTTGCCCTGTTGATGGCGCTAGTCAGCGGTTTTCTCTTTGCACTGGTGCCGGTGCGCCAGGTGCTCAAATCCGATCCCTGGCAGATGATTCGCACCGGCATGAGCAGCACGGAAACCATGCGCCGGGTCACTCTCCGCGATGTGCTTCTGGTGGTGCAGATTGCCATCTGCGCGGTGCTGGTGACCTCTTCTTTGGTGGCAGTGAAGGGGCTCGCGCGTTCCATGACCAGTAATTTTGGATTCAATCCCCAGCACGTGCTCCTGGTATCCACTGATCTGCAGATGGTGGGCCTGAAGGACGACGATCAGCCGCGGATGCAACAGCGCATGCTGGATGCCATCCGCCAGATTCCTGGGGTGCAGGAAGTTGGCTATACGAACGACCTGCCCTTGAGCCTGGGGGGAAGCGACTCGTATTTCTACACGGATGCGACGACGGACTTTCGGCCGACCAATGCTGCCGGCGATGCCATGGTGTATCAGGTGTCGCAGGGATTTCTAGGGGCGGCGCAGACCAAGCTGCTGATGGGCAGGGACTTTGCCCGGACCGATGTCAAGAAGGCCCCGCTGGTGGCGATCGTGAACAGACGATTCGCGGAGAAACTGTTTGGATCTGTGCAGAAGGCGATTGGTGGGCACTTCAAGTTCTGGGGCGACAAGCGGGCTGAAATTGTGGGCGTGGTAGAGGACGGCAAGTATCGCACCATGACCGAAGACCAGAAGCCGGCCATGTTCTTCCCGTTCCAGCAGTTGACTGCCAGCGGAACCTGGCTGGTGATTCGCTCCAATCGCGATACGGGAGAGTTGGCCCAGGCAGTAGACAGGACGATCCACGGCATGGACGGCCAGCTGCCGCTCACCATTCGTACCTGGACGGAAGAGATGGGCAGTGCGCTGTTTGCGGCGCGTGTGGCCACCGTGGCCTTGGGGGTATTAGGACTTCTGGGGGCGATGCTGGCCGTAACGGGCATCTTTGGCATGGCTTCCTATGTGGTCACACGGCGGTTGCGCGAGTTGGGTATTCGCGTGGCGCTGGGTGCGGGCCGGCAGCAGGTGCTTTGGGCTGCGCTGCGCAGGTCGCTCTATTCACTGACCATTGGGTCGATATTCGGTTTGGGAGCCGGTTTGCTGGCGACGAAGGTGCTTGCGGCCATCGTGTATCAGGCCTCGCCGAAAGACCCCGGAGTCCTGGGCGGCGTGGTGCTCACAATGCTGGTTCTGGGCATGGTGGCGTCACTCATTCCAGCGCGCAAGGCGCTGGCCGTGGATCCGTTGATTCTGCTGCGGGAAGAGTGACGGCGGGAAAGCAGAGAAGCGGAAATCAGAGAGTCAGCGAGATTGGTTGTATCTGCGCATTCGGTGTGTACAAGAATGCGCAGATGTACCCGGTGGTTTGGCGCCTCAATACGCCGAACATGTCCGGCGATTTCTGCGATGCAATCCGGCCCAGTAGGAAACCGACAGATTGATCCGGTGGTTCGACGGCGGGAAAAGGAGCATTTTGCAGCCGAAGGCGCTGCAACGATCCCGCAAATAAGCGAGATTTGCCCAAATTTGGCCAAATTTAAGATGCCTAGACCTGCCAGACCTATATCGTTGCAACAGGTTTAAGGCCGCCAGGGCAAAGATCGGGCGAATCTCGTCAAGGAAGCCGGGTAGGCCCGCCCTGCGAACGGCACATCAAAGGACAAGGGCTGGGGGGAGCGCCCGCAGAGGCGCAGAGAATCCACCTGGAGTGCTGAGGGGGAGGACTCGGAGGGAGAAGTTCAACTCTTTTTCGACGTGACGGCCGAGAAGGCCGCGAGCAGCTGGTGCACGCGATTGCCTCCACAATAGGGGCAGGTCACCTCGGACTTGTCGTCGCCAGACATGTGCTGCTGGTGCGTGAACTCCTTCTTGCAATCTTCACAGTGATAGAGGTACTGAGACATGGCTCAACTCCGGGCGCAATGGTACGCCTGCGGGGCGCGCGGATGAACCAACCTAAGGATGGAGAAGAAGAGAGGAAACCTGGACTAAAGAAATGAGGGGGGCAAGAGGCAGAGCAGAAGGCGATTCTCTAGAAGTCGGCGGGAGGAATACGGCTCAGTGCTGTTCCTGGGGAACGCGGCGGCCAACTGCGGCTGCGCGTTGAAGCGCTCTTTGCGCGGCCGGGTTAATGCGGAAGCGAAGGTGGGGATTGTCTTTACCGGTGATGGAGCAGTTGGACGGACGCTCGGGATTGTAGCGGACACGAATGGTAATGCCCTGATCTTCGATGTCAACCTGGGGCTGAACGTGCTCGGGGCGAATGAGGAAGTTGATGGTGTGGCCGTAGTAATTGCGGCCTTTTACGTTGTAGGAATAAGCAAGCTCGGAATCGTCACCGGCCAGGTTGTACAGGGTAATCAAACCCTCGGCCACGGGCCAGCTGGCGGTTCGCTTAACGCGCCCGCCGCCGAACAAGCGCGAGAGGAGACCGTTCCCTGACATGTCCCGGATTATAGCTGGAAACCGGCAAATCTGCAGACACCAAAGTACTGAAAGTCGGCGAGCAGGAAAAAGGCAAAAGGAAACAGGATCTTAGGGAATGCAGACCCCGCAGATTTGCGAAAACTCGGTCAGGATGGCCTTCCGCGCACCTCACCCGTGGGTTTGCAGAGGGCGCGGTCCTAGTCGACGCGGGTTACGACCCGGGGGCTACTTCTTTTTCCACGCGCCGACGATGGCGCCCATCAACACCATACCCACCAGCCAGAAGCCCAGGTTTACCATCCAAAGGCCGATGGGACGCACTTCGAAGATGTACTCGGTGGTCCAGGTGGTGAGCACTACGCCGAACCAGAGAAGTGCGCCCGTTTTGATGCCGCGGAAGGCGGTTTGCGGGCCGGTGAGCTGGGTGATGCAACTGATGGAAGCGGCCAGCACGCCTGCGGCGACGAGCGCTGTTCCGAATTGCAGTGCACGATTGGGACTATTGGCCATGAGCCACTCATTGGTGCGCCCGATGCCGTCTGTCCAGGTGGTGTAAAAGGCCGAATACCAGCCAGCCTCAAGCAGAAAGCTGGCGACTGCCGCGACCAGGATGGCCACATAATTCTGCCGCACGCGCGGCCCAACCGCCGAAGACGCCTGACTTGCCATAGAGCACCTCAGTTGGTTTGGAAATGCGCAGGCATGATGCCAGCGTACGGTATGGGAGCGCAACAGGAATTCGCAGGCCAGATGCGGAAGGCGGTGTGGCATACTTGCGACGACTGCCGATGACGACTCAGCCCGGGAAGCCTCAACGCGCGTCCAACTTTCTCCTGGCCATTGTGAAACGCATGATGGTGACGGGCGTGATTGTGGCCGTGCTCGGTTTGTACTTGTACAAGTTTGGACCGCGCGGCGTGACGGGATTTCCGGTGAATCCGGCGCAGGCGGCGCACGCCATTCTGGTGATGGGAACAACGTTTTTTGCAGCGGGGGCAGTGGGTTGGCTCTTCCTGCGCGATAAGAAGCCACGCTAACCCCGTCATCTCTCAGACGAGAAGAACACTTCCTCTCAATCGAGGCGCGTGAGGTACGCCTCTCCCTCTTCAGGGCGTAGATGCTCCGCAATGGAGATGGCCTGCTGGCGGTCGTCGCCGGGCGGGCGAATGCGCACCCAATAACTGCGCTCACCGGAGAACTCGATGACGCGCGCATCGGGATACTCATCCTTAAGTTGCGCTTTGAGGCGCTCTGCCTTGCCATGGCTGGTGAAGGCGCCAATCTGTACGCACCATCTGCCGCCGGTTCCAATCGGCTTGGGAGAGCGGTAGACATCAATGCGCACAGGTGCGGTGCCGCTGTAATAAATTCCGACGGCTTTTGCGGATGCGATGGAAAGATCAATGTTCTTGGTGGGCGAAAAGGGGCCGCGGTCATTGATGCGCATTGTGGCCGATTGGCCGGTTTTGAGATTGGTGACACGAACGAGCGTGCCCATGGGAAGCGTGCGGTTGGCGGCGGTCATGGCGTCGTCGTCAAAGACCTCGCCGTTGGCGGCTTTGCGCCCTTTATAGGGCGAGCGGTACCAGGTGGCAGCGCCGTTGAAGGAGTAGATAGGGTCGTGGGTCTCTACGAATTCGAGATCGTCTCCGCTCACCCCCCCTTCTGGTATGGGCGTAATGGCGATTGGACCACGCTTTGCGGTTGTGGTGGTGGATGGCGCGCGGCTCGGCTCACCTGGATACGTGGGCAGCGCCGGCCGCACAGTGCCCGTATTGTTGGTTGGTTGAAGTGGTGGTGGGGCGGCCTGCGGAGGAAGCTGTGCATGTTCGTGATGTCCGCACCCGGCTGCGAGCAGGCAGACGAACGCCCCTGCTGCTGCAAGAGCGATATGGCGGTTGCCGCTCGTAGTGGCGTGTCGGCTCATCCGGCCCGTGGCCCCTTGGGCTTGTCCATACGGTCGGCCAGCTTATTCAGCGTCTCGCTCAGCTTTCGCATTGCATCAATCGACTCGGAGCGCACCTGCGGCACCACTGCGTCATTCATGAACTTCACCGCCTGCTGCACCTCAAACTGGATGCGGTCGATGACATCTTCAATGCGATCGGCGACGCGGCCCGAGCCCTGCCCGGGCGCGCCTTGTCCTGGAGGAGGATAAGAACTCATGGCCAGCTACCTTTCATTCAAAGTCTGACGGTTCTTGAAAGCGCGCGTCAACGTTACGATGCCCCGGAATGGGCACCGAGTGCCGCCTGGGTCAATAGCGACGCCCGTTGTTGTTCATTTCAGGCGACTTCTCAAGAAGCGAGTTTCTGCGCATTTTTGGCTCTTCATGCCCTTGTGACGTTTATTGCGCGCGCAGGGCTTCAATTGGATCGATGCGCGCGGCTCGGCGTGCGGGAATATATCCGGAAGCCAGCGCCAGCAGCACAACCGCAGTTGCCATGCCGGCGTACGTCACCGCATCCCACGGAGACACCTCGAAGAGCAGAGACTCCATCAATCGCGTCGTCACAGCTGAAGCCAGCACCCCTGCGGCAATTCCTGCAACCGCCAGCCGCAGTGTGTGCGCAACAATATCCCGCTTCACCCGCGCGGTTGTAGCCCCCAGCGCCATGCGTACGCCAATCTCCTGTGTCTTCTGGCTCACCGCATAGGCGGTCACACCATAAATGCCGAGCGCCGCCAGGCCCGCGCCCAGGCAGGCGAAAAGCCCGGCAAGCAATACAAAGAAGCGCCGTGACGACTCCGCATGATCCACCAGCGATTGCAGCGGGCGCAGCTCCGTTGTCGTCTGCGCCGGAATCAGATTCCGCAATGTACGCAGTACGCTTGGCGTCATGGTGCGCGCATCCATATGCGTGCGGATGACGAGCGTTGGTCCCTCAATATCAGGGTTCTGTGTCATCGGAATGTAGACTTCCGGATTCGGCGCTTCTTCCGGGCTCGTCTCGTGTACATTGGCAACCACACCCACCACGCGTGCCGGATCATCGCCCGCGCCGTAAACAACTTTGCCGATCGGGTCCTGGCCCGGCCACATGGTGCGCGCCGCCGCCTCATTGATCAACACCACATGCTGCGTCTCCGGCTTGTCCTGCCAGCGCAAGTCGCGCCCTTCCTGCAATTGAATTCCCGCCGCAGAGAGATACCCCGGCGTAACCAGATAGACAAAGGCCACCGAATAGCCTTCTCTGGAATTCTGCTTTCCTGCCGGCGCCAGCTTCCAGCTTCGGTTGCGCCCCAGAGGCAGCATGTCTGTCATACCCGCGGACTCCACACCGGGCAGCGCCTGCACACTGCGCAGCATTTCTTCCAGTTGTGGCCCACGCTCTGCCAGCTTCTGGTTGGCATCCAGGTCGACATCCATTGCCATCGCCTTGCCGGGGTCGAAGCCCAGGTCCACATTGAGCACACGTTGAAAGCTGCGTAATAACAGCCCCGCGGTCACCAGCAGCATGCAGGCCAGCGCAATTTCAGCCATCACCAGCAGTGACTGAAAATGTCCGTGCTTACGGTCGGTCGACAATCCGCTGCTCTTGAGTGAATGTGCCAGTGACGTGCGCGAGAAGCGCACCGCCTGCACGGCGCCGAGAACCAAACCCATCGCCAGCGCAAGCAGTAATCCCCATCCCACTGTCGTTGCATCCAGTCCAATCGTCCCCAGCAGCGGCAGCACCACCGCCTTCTGCCGCAGCAGCGCGAAGAGAATTACCCATGCCACTCCCAAACCAAGCACGGCTCCGCAGCCGGACATCACCAGATTTTCGGTCAGCAATTGCCGCATCAGCCGCGCCCGCCCCGCGCCCAGTGCGCAACGCATGGCCAGCTCTTTCCCCCGTACCGCTGTGCGTGCCAGTTGCAGGTTTGAGAGATTCACGCACACAATCAGCAGAATCACTCCAGCAGCGGCCCACAGCAACAGCAGCGCCCGGTGCATCTTGCCGGTCACATGCTCTTTCAGTGAAACCAGTTCCGAGGCGTAATCCTCATACCAGCCAGGGTTCTGCTTCTTCAACTCGGGAAACAGCAGGTTTGCCTCCTGCTGCGCCTGTGCAACAGTTACGCCCGGCTTCAGCCTGCCCACCACTGCCAGTGTGTTGCCCCACGTTCGCCAAAAGTTCATTACTGCGGGAACAAACAAGTCCACCTTCATGCCCGGTGCAAACACCGCGCCGAAATCAAAGCCCGCCGGCAGCACACCCACAACCGTCGTCGCCGTCCCGTTCACGTCAATGGTCTTGCCCACAATAGAGGGATCGCTCGCGAACTGTGACTTCCAGAATGAGTGGCTCAGGATCGCCGCCGGCGCGCCGCCCTGCACACTTTCCGCTTGCGTAAAACTCCTGCCCAGCGCCGGCGTCACGCCCAGTGTTGGAAAGAAATTGCCCGCTACTTCCACCACGGATAGCTTCTGAGGAGCTCCATTGCCGGTAAGTTTGTAAGGTACCGACTCATAGAAAGTCTGGTAGGTCGTTACCGACGCAAATGTCTTGTTATGGCGCTGGAAAGCTTCAAAGGCGTCCACGTTGTACGTACGTCCTGAGAGTCCCGCTGCCGCACGCGTCTTCGCATCCAGATGCTTACCGCCTGTGAACCACACCAGCTGCTGTGCCTGCGGAAAGGGAAGCGGCCGCAGAACCAGCGCATCCACCACGCTGAAGATCGCGACATTGGTTCCGATTCCCAGTGCCAGCACGCCGATGGAAACCAGGGCAAACGTGGGAAGACGCACAAGCGCGCGCAGCGCATAGCGCACATCCTGCCGCACCTGCGCCCAAAATGTGCTCATCGCACGCCGACGTTCCATTCTGCCTCCTATCTGATTCCCCAGCTGTTCCGTTGCCCGCACATTCCCAAACTGCCGCTCAGCTTCACGTCGCGCCGCCTCGGCGCTCCAGCCCTGCTCCACAAGCTCTTCCGTTTTCGACTCGATGTGAAAGCGCAATTCGTCCCGCACATCCTGCGGCACATCCGCGCCATCAATGCGGTCATACCGTCGCCAGATGGGAGTGCGCTTCATCGCCCTTCCTCTGCAGCGACAGGCGGGCGTGCCGCAGCCAGCACTTTGGAGACAGCGGTCGCATACGCCTCCCATGCTGAGGCTTCCTGCTCCAGTTGCTGTTTGCCTTTTTTCGTCAGCCGATAGAACTTCGCCTTGCGTCTGTTTTCTGAGAGGCCCCACTCGGACTCCAGAAAACCCTTGCTCTCCAGCCGCCAAAGCGCCGGATACAGCGTGCCTTCTTCCAGCAGCAGCGCATCATCGCTGTGCCGGCGAATGACATGCGTGATCGCGTATCCATGCAACGGTCCCCACACAACAGATTTCAGGATCAGGACATCCAGCGTCCCGCGCAAAAACTCCAGTCGTGCACTCTCCATCTGTCTCCCCTGTGAATACAAGGGGAATAGTCTCATCTTTCCCCTATGAATGCAAGGGGTGGCGGAATCCTTTTCGCTGCAAGAGACGCCTAAGCCAGAGTCGGCGCAATGAACGGCGTCCGCCTCACCGTCAACACCGTGATGTCATCCTTCTGCCCGAAGGCCTGCGCGGTCCGCGCTACCCTTTCGGCAGTTTCCGCGCTGATGGCCTGCGTCCGCTCATACCCGTATAGCTCACCCTGCGCGTTCGTCGCTTCCACTACACCATCCGATACAAACGTCAGCCGGTCGTTGATACCGATCCTGTAGCTCGTCTCCGCGTAGCTCGCGTCAGCAACAATCCCTAGCGGCAATCCCGCCTCCACCGCCATCTCCTCACCATTGCAGTACGGTGCGGGGTTCCCTGCGTTCGCCAGCGTCATCGCGCCGTCCTTCTCAATCAGCGCCGCGCAGCACGTCGCGAACCCATCCACCTGTCCATACAAAGCACGATTCAAATGCGCCAGCACCCCCGCCGGTTTGCGCGACGAACAAACCGGCAACGCACCCATTACAGCGCTCACGGTCATCGCCGCCTTCAGCCCCTTGCCGCTCACATCGCCAACGACCACCAGCACGCTTCCATCGCTCCCCGGCAGCACGCGGAAGAAATCCCCACCCACTTCCTTGGCCGGAGAATAGACACTCTCGATTTTGAAACCGGGGAGGTCGACGGCGGGGGCGACGAGTTGTTGCTGGACCTCACGCGCAGCGTCGAACTCTGCGCGCAGCTCATCGCGCGCATGCCACGCGGTCCAGGCTCGCTGGCCCAGCATGATAAAGAGCGCAATCTCCGCAAGGAAGAAGGCTAGTCCAAAATAGCTCACGCTGAACGGACCAACGGTTGTACCGGTTGCGCCACCAAACCCTGACATGACTACTGCGATGGAGATGGAGATGATAGTGAGCGCGATCAGCCTGTTCTTCTTCCTCACAAAGACCGCCCACAGGTTGACGGCGATTTGAATCAGATTGAATGCCAGCAGCGCCGGTTCCCCCGTCCAGATCGCCCAATGGGCCCACGGCGACGGGGTGGTGGGCAGCATGACAACCAGAGATGCCGCATTGAAAATGATCCACACGGTCTGGTAAAGGCGCTTCGCAACAATGCTTCGTATCGCGTGAACCGTCCAGACAAGTTCGATCGTGGCGCCCATGGAAATTAAATTCGCCGCGGAAAGAATGAGCGTATACGCCAACCATGGGAGCGGGGGGAATCCAAGGGAATGGAACAAGACGTCCAACGAAAGCGACGGCATTGAAATGAGCAGCACACTGGAGATGAGAAGCTCACGTCCGCGAATCCAACGCCAGACAATGAGCAGTCCAACTCCCAGGAAAAGGACGATGCCGTTGAGAGCCAGATCAGGCCCTGAAGCGATCAGAGCGGCAAGATAGTTTGCGCGGTGAGCGAGGTGCAGTTTGCTGCTTTCGCCGATTTCAAAGCGCGTGTCCCCGAAGACGCCCTTCTGGCGCATAAACGGTGGATACCACACGCGATAGGCGACCACGGCCGTTGTCCCCGGTTGAGCCGCGCCGGCAGGAAGGTCGAAGACAGCTTCCCGTCCGTTGAGAACGACTTCCACATGAGGCGGAAGACTACCCTGGTGGCCCGAGGGCCGGCCGTTGACAAAGAGCTCATCGGCAACCATGAGAGTTCTGCGCTCCCAAGTCAAGCTGCCGGCTGTGCGGATGGCGAGAGGACCTTCGGTTTCGCTCGGCAATGGTACCCGCACGCGCACCCACATAAAACCGTCGGAGTAGAAGGCTGGCATAGGCCATTTGCCATCTTTGGCCACCGGCCACGCACTGTCATCAAAGTTGGGGCTGGCCCAGCCCAGCTTGCCGTCGGGGTCGTCGCCAAAGTGGTAGCGCACCGCGGCCGCCGGTTTAGATGGCTCGGCGAGACAAATTGTCCCTGCACAACCTGTATTAAAAAGGGCCAAGAGAACCAGTAGGGATACCAGTCCCGACCTGCGGGGAAACATGCGCGAATGATACGCCGTGGATATCCTGCAGGCGACTGAAAAAACAATCCTTACCCGATTTTTAGGGAACAGAGGCTATGGAGTTACAATTCGATTCCTTTCACCCTGCCGAGTGATTTCGCGGAGGAATCTTTCTTCCTGCTTATACCGCTCGCCAAGACGCGGCAAGTCGACCTATCTTCCAGCCATACTCATTTGCCGGCCCCCTCCACCGTAATGGCAACAAGCATGGGCGATGCGGTTGTGAGGCAGGAGACAAAATCAATCGACGTGATCGTCACATCTGGAAGTGGATTCTTCCAGGTGAATTGGATGAGTCGTGTCTTCATTCCCCGGCTGCGCGTGGCGGGATTGGAACCGAACCATACCTCGTCCGCCTTGGTCACGTGCCCTTCGGCGGGGTTCACCCACCAGTCCAGTTCGTTCTCTCCGTAGATCAGCTCGGCGGTTTTTACTTCGCCATTTTCATAATGCATCACGTACTCACCAATCTTTAACCCGCGTGCCGATCCAACAAAAGCGGATGCCTGGAGAAAATGAATGGCCGTCCCTTTGCGGCCGACCGGGATTCCACGCACGGCTTCAGGCAAAGCCAGGCCGCTCACGGACAGCGAGTTGGTTCCTGCCAGCACAATCAGACCCCGTACATCGAACAGCACGCCGCCAAAGCGCTGCAATCCTTCGGGAACATCCTGCAGGTCGTGTCCTGGATGGTCGAACCAATCATCATTCAGTGATGTGCCGTAGAACTTCGTCAGGTCCACCTGATCGGGACTGGCCAGGGGATCTCTCGCCGCAATTGGATTCCAGGCTCTGATTGAATCGAACCACTCGTATGTGCGGTCGGCCTGGGCAGGTTCCACTGTCACGGCAATCAGAAAAGGTGCTGCCTGTGTTTTGTTCGAAAGGAAATCCATCGTCTCGATCTCAACGCCGGGCAGCGGATTGTTCACTGTGTACTTGAATATCCTCGCCGAATCATCGGTCCATGCCAGTGATGCATCGGTCAGAATGTCGGCTGTCTTTCCTTCAAAGGAATCACCGATGTTGCGGCCGTAGACCAGCGGAATTTTCCTCGTATCACCGTTGGCGTAATGCAATACATAGTTGCCGATGGCCGTGTCTTCTTTAGCGCGACCTGCGGCACCCTGAAGGAAATCGATCTTCTCGCCCTTGTGATGGATAGCAATGCCATTCACTGCATTGGGATGTGAGGACTGTCCAACTCCGGCCAGCTGGATTACACCGCGGATATCAAATGCGGCTCTTTGGTAAGCGAGGACGCCCTTTGGCAGAGCACTGAGATTGTCATCGTCCAGCGACGAAGTGTAATACGACGCAAGATCGATCAAGTCCGGGATGGCCTGCTTGCTTCTGGCGGGAATGTGCAATGGATTCGAAGCAGAATCTGGATTGGCGGAATGCGAGAGTTGCACGGCCGCCGGCGAAGGGATGAAAGATGCCGACTGAGCAAGCGGCGCAGTCTCCGCATGAACGTGGCTGCCAGATTGTGCTGTTGCTGCAACAGATGGAGAGAAGATAAGAATAAGAGAGAGTACGAGAATATCTTTCGCTTTCATGAGACATCCTGAACTTCGGTTGAAAGAGCATTACGATTTCAAGCCTGAATCTCCTTTTTAGGCTCCGTTTTTTCGTCGAAATTGTATACCGTCATTGAGAGTTTGACTTCCAACCAGCAATGACTCCTCAAATCCAATCCAACGTGCTCAGGGCGCGAAGATTGGTCATCAAAATGCCTTGTACTCTTCGCGGCACATAGCATCGAATGCAGCGGCGACACTTTTTTCCTTCTGGTAGTTACTTCGAGCCACAATGCGCGTCAGAACGTGGTGCCTTCATTCAGCATGCCGGGACAATCCAACCCATCCCTTCTTGTGCAGGGGTGACTTTCAGACCCAGACCTCCGTCTTACTCCAACAACGGATTCCGTTCACCTGTTCCCCCTCCGCGTCCGCCTTGGTCACGTGCCCTTCGGCGGGGCGAGGCTTGTACACTGGCCGACACGCAACTTTGTCTAAACTTTGCCGAGGACTTCCGCATTGCACCGTTTGCGCTTGATCTCCAACCCGGCTCCCATGAAGTTGCACGATTTGTCACGCAAACTCTCGGAGTTCTTTCAATTGGGTCTCGGCATGGTTGCGGTTTTCATTCTGGCCGCGGCAGGTTGCGCGTCGCTTGCGGGACAAACCGTACCGGCCAGTGATTTGGATTCGCCGCTGCCGGAGCCGCCGCAGCCCAAGCTGCACGTGCATGAAAAGTCGAAGGTGGGCCCCTGCCAGGTAATTCACGTGGAGCAGCAGGCAGGCAGCGCCATGGCCGCAGGCGCGGCAGAGCATGCCATCGCAGACGCGGGGCTTGAGGTCATTCCACATGGACGTGAGTCAAGCGAGCTGGCCCAGGCGGCCAATCTGCCGCCATGCCCGCCGCAACCCATCATCGACTGGTTCGCGCGGTTTTTGAATGGGCCGGAGGTTAAACCGCTCACGCCCGCGGAGAAGGGCAGGCTTGCGATTCGCAACGTGCTTGACCCATTCAATGCAATCACGATCGTGGGCCAGTCGGCCATCACCATCGCAGCGGACTCGCACACGGCCTATGGGCCGGGCTTTACGGGCTTCGCCAAAAACATTGGCGTCAGTTACTCGCAGGACATGACGGGCGAGTTTCTGGGCACATTTCTCATTCCGTCCATCTTTCGCCAGGACCCGCACTATCACCGCATGCCGCATGCCTCGATCCCGCGGCGCTTCTTGCATGCCATTACCGATGTGGTCTGGGCCCAGGGTGACAACGGCCGCGGCATGCCCAATTACGCCAACCTCATTGGTTTCGCGGGCGCAGACGAGATTGGCAATCTCTACGTTCCCGGCCGGCAGACGGATTTACCGGCAACGGCGGCGCGCTACGGAATTGGGCTGGGAACGGCGCCCATCGACAATTTCATTACGGAGTTCCTTCCGGACCTGGCCCGCCGCATCCATGTGCGCGTGGTCCTGGTGCAGCGCATCATCGATCAGGTGGCGCGGACGGAGGGGGGAACGGGCACGCAGTAGTTTGCTGTTGCTCTTCCCGCTTGAAAATAGCAAAGGCCCCACATTTCGTAAGGGCCTTTGTCTTGCGATTGGAATCGGCTTGGTCTAGTCCACCGTCAGCGTAAATGAAGTGGTTTGCTGAATCGATCCCGAGGTGGCAGTCACGGTCACAGTCGATGATGTGGGTGTCGATCCACCTCCACCTCCACCTCCACTGCTTCCACCACCGCCGCAAGCGGAAATCAATCCCAAACCCGCGCAGGCAATCAACAGCATCAACCACCGCAGCATTTTATGATGCTTCCGCAGCCCAAACAGCCAAACCACCAGAGCGAGCGATGTCATCGGGACCCAGGGACTGCGCATCGGTTTTGCCATCGCAGACTTGGTTGGAGCCGTCACCGTCAGCGTCGTAGTTGCCGCACTCCCATTCGGCGTCACGGTCGCAGGATTAAACGAGCACGATGCTCCACTCGGCAACCCTGAGCAGGATAAATTGATTGCTGAATTGAATCCGTATTCTGGCGTGAGTGTCAGCGTGATGGTCCCCTTTGCGCCATTATTCAGGGCGAGAGAGCCTGGAGCCTCCTGAAGGGTGAAGGTTGGATAGTTGATTGTGAAGCTTACACTGGCGATCGGGCTACGAGCGTGTCCACCTGCCATCGTCATGCCGTTGTGGAATGCATAACCATTCAGTACAGCCATGGCGCGCACCGTTTCAGAAGAATCGATGTAGATCGGGCTGCCATAATAGACCGGCAACGAGAGAGTTGGATCACTGCCATCTGTGGTGTAGTGAATCGCCGCTCCCACGGTTGCATCCGTGATGGAAAGAGCCTGTTCTGCCGTATAGGTTCCCGATGCGAGCGAGAAGACAGGAGTGGCCACATCAGTATCAATTGCGTAGCTGGCCGAAGCGATTGCGCTGTTCACATAACCAGGTGCCGTGGCCATTGCCTTCACTGTTTCTGAAGATGAAAGATCGAGTGGCCCGGAATACTTTGTCGACGCAGTGGTTGGCGTCGATCCATCGGTTGTGTAGTAGATGGTTGCGTTTGACATTCCGTTGGAAATTGAGAGAGGGCCTGTGGAGACATAGGCTCCGGGAATCAGGCTGAAGACCGGTATGGCAGCCGGCGGCAGAGTTGAAGTGGACGGTTGGTATTCCCAAACGTCGTTCGTCCAACCGTCAACTGTACCTTGGTATTGAAGCACCGAACTGCCTCCCCCAAACAACCACAGATTGCCATTGGGGGCGGCCCAGCTCACCGCTCCGTATCGGGCCGCCGGAGCAGAATCGACGGCGAAGGTGTACTGGCCTGCATAGAGTCCGGGAGAATTTCCGCACGTCACTTCCGGGTTGTTTGAGTCCAGCCCATAGATGCAGTTGCTGGTTTCGGCATCTCCATTCATCCAGGCCCATTGGCTTGAAGTTGGATTGAAGACCCACACATCGTTCAAAGTTCCGCCGAAGATCCAGAGGTCTCCTGAGGAATCCACCCATGACGATGCACCGGCGCGTCCCCCGGGCGTATTTCCAGAGGCTGGCACTCCGAGAGTCCCATAGGTTCCTGATGGGGGGGCGCACACATTTACTCCTGTTGTTGGATCTACCGAACAAGGAACTGACTTGGCCCCACTGACCCAGGTCCATTGACTCGTGGATGGGTTGAATTCCCACAGATCGTTCAGATTGGAACGATTCCCCTGAGAATCGATGCCATCGCCACCAAACAGCCAGAACATTCCATGTGAGTCCTTCCATGCCGAAGCATGAAAGCGCCCGCCTGGAATATTGGTAATGGCAGGACTTCCGGATGTTCCGTATATCCCGGGCTGACCGCAAACACCGGACGAACTGCTGCAGTCCGCGACAACATTGCTCCCTCCATCCATGCCCAGAGATTGGAGGAAGGATTGAATTCCCAAAGGTCGTTGAGAAGTCCTAATTTGCCGTTGCTGTCATACCCCTCCCCGCCAAAGAGCCAAAGGTTTCCGCTGTCATCCAGCCAGCTCACGGCCGACTCACGTCCACCAGGCACATTTCCCGATGCGGGTGTACCAAGTGTCCCGTAGACTCCAGGTTGTCCGTAGACTCCCGCGGCGCCGGTACGAGCTGCAGAGCTGCTACCGCTGATCCATGTCCACTCGTTGGAGGAAGGGTCGAATTTCCAAAGATCATTGAGACCACTAATGACGTTTCCCGACGAATCGGAACCCAGCCCTCCAAAAAGCCAGAGCAACCCTTGAGAATCGATCCATGTTGTGGCGCCACTGCGGCCGCCGGGAACATTTCCGGCAGCCGGGACTCCCTGTGTTCCATAAACTCCAGGCCGTGGACCTGTCGGCGCCAGCGTGCTGCTTCCGCTCACCCATTCCCATTGGCTGTCTTGGGGGGCCGCGTAATCAACGTCGTACTTCCACAGGTCATTAAGAAGGCCATTCTGACCCGACGAATCCGTGCCTTGGCCGCCAAAGATCCACTCGTTCCCTGAGCTGTCAGTCCAGCTTGCGGCATACGATCTGCCTCCAGGAATGGCAGCCGAAACAGGCACCCCGAGCGGGCCATAGACACCCGGTTCGTCCTGAATGTTGCTGCCGATGATAAACGCCCAGGTATTTGCTGGAGTGGGTTGAAGTGTGTAGGAAGAAGTGGCAGTGGAACTGACTAGGCCGCCATTGGCAATCGCAATTGCCTTCACTGTTTTGGACCCATAGAGTCTAAGACTGCCGGAATATTTCGCGGAGGCGCTGGTCGGAGTTGTTCCATCAAGGGTGTAGTAAATCTCCGCATTCGAAACCGAATCCGACATTGAGATGTCCAGCGGCGCAGTATAGGTGCCCGCCGGAGGATCGATTGTGGGTGCAGGTGGAGGAGCAAGGTTGACCGTGAATGTTGCGTGAGCCGGATCGCTGGTAACAAAACCGCTTCCCCCGGCAATCGCCGTTACCGTCGTGGATGATGTCAGCATAAGCGGTGCTGAATATGGTTGCGGAATGCCATTGCCAATCACATAGAAGATCGAAGCGCTTGGCGTGGCGTCCGTGATCGTCACCGATGGCGCATTGGTAAACGTGCCTCCTGCCGGAGAGAAAACAGGTACGGCTGTCGGCGTCAGATTGGTAGAGTCTCTCTGGTATTCCCAGATGTCACCCATAGTGCCCTGACTGCCTCCCGCGCTGAAGCCATCGCCTCCAGTCAGCCAGAAGTTCCCCTTTGCGTCGACCCAGCTTGCTGCTCCTGTCCTTGAACTTGGAAAATTCGAAAGTGAAGGAGTCATGAAGGCTCCAAAGTTGCCATTCTGGTTGATCGCGGTCGATCCGGCCATCCATGTCCATTCGCCGGTTGATGGATTGAACTGCCAAAGGTCGCAGAGAAGACCTCTTGTTCCAGTAGCGTCATACCCCTCGCCGCCAAAGAGCCAAAGGTTTCCTTGCTGGTCGGCCTACCCGTTCGCTCGTCTCTTCCTCCAGGAGTGTTGCTTCCCCTGGAGAGCGCCAGGTTCCGTATACGCCCGTCGCTCCTCCATAGGTGCTGCCGATTGCATCAGCTCCACCGAACCACATCCATTGATTTGTCGCGGCATTGAACTCCCACAAATCGTTGAGCTCGCCAAATGTATCGCTGGAGTCAAAACCAAGCCCGCCGAAGAGCCATAGATTTCCATTCTTGTCGGTCCAGCTCACGGAGCGTGCACGGGCGCCCGGCAAGTTGTTTGCGGCCGCAGACTTCAACGTTCCATAAACGCCGGCCTCTCCACAGTCAACCGAACAGGACGGAATCGTGTTATCTCCGCCCATCCACGTCCATTCCCCACTCGTCGTGTCGAGCTTCCAGAGATCATTGATATAGCCACCCCAACCGTTCAGTGATGTGAAGGTGACTTTCCCGCCGAAAAGCCATACATTCCCGCTGCTGTCTTTCCATACGGAGCCCCATGCTCGGCCACCGGGAATATTGGAAGCAGAAGGCGTGCCTTTTGTGCCGTAGACTCCCGCTGGACCGCAGCGCGTCACCGTGGTGCAACTGGGCACGGTATCGCTTCCGCCCTCCCAGGTCCATTGACCCGTCGATGGGTCGTACTTCCATAGGTCGTTTAGAAAGCCGAGTGTCCCATTCGCGTCATACCCCTGTCCCCCAAACATCCAAAGGTTTCCTGCACTGTCGACCCAGCCCATCGCACCTGATCGCCCACCCGGCAGATTGCTGGCTGAAGGTGTGCCCAGAGTTCCGTACACTCCGGGTTGGTTTCTTACGCTCGTACCGCCAATCAAATCGCCCGGTTCTTGCGCCCAATAGTTAAGCGTCGGATCGAACTTCCACAGATCGTTGAGTGCGCCCTGGAGACCGCTGCTGTCGTATCCGGTTCCACCAAAGACCCAGGAATTGCCGCTGTTGTCCGTCCAAGTTACTGCATATGTCCGGTCGTCAGGTCCGCCCGCTTGGTTGACCGTACTGAACCCACCCATCCAGGTCCAGGAATTGGTTTGCGCACCCGCCAACGGAGTGAATCCCAAAGCTAGGCAGAAAAACAGGGTGAATGTACATGCCGGTTTTCGGATAAACAATGACTTCGTGACGGCGAATCGTTCGCGAAACAAACGCAACGTGGCAAACAGAACCTGGCAAACGAAGACTTGAAGACGCATCAGCTCAACTCCAACAATTTAGTTATGTGGTCTTCCATCCTCTTTGTTCGCGGACTGCAGGAAATACCTGTTCACACCAGCGCAGGGTCACACATGCCTGTCTTGCAGGCTGGCCAAATAAGAGGTCGTGCGGAAGGTCCATACTAACCCACCTTTCAAACCGCACAGAGATGAAACTGCGCGATGGCCATAACGAATGGCATCTTTCCCCGTACCATCTCCGTTAACCCCTTACCTCCCAACGCCTTCCCCGCGTCCTGCCCGCCAGATTGCCCCTCCCGTTCCGGCCCCAAAACCGCCCGTTCAACCCCCAATTTCCCCATTCGCTGCACCCCTGTTGGGAACTGCAGCCCATATGGGTACTCTCGAAATGAATTCATGGCTCCAGAGGGCCTGCACGTACCTGCCCCAGTGAGCCCGGCCGGCATCACCTTTCTTCCGGCACACTTTCTTCCAATTCAAAGGAGTTCGCACCACATGGCAAAAGCGATTAAATACGCCGAAAAGGCAGCCGTCTACGCGGCAAAAGGCGCCTGGGCGGTCTTCGAGCGGGTCAACCGCATCAGCCCCAACGCATCTTTCACGCCCAAGTGGAGCGACAAGCCCCTCCTGAAGAGCTACCAGAAAGAGAAGCCGCCCCTGGGCTGGCCCCGCACCACAGACTCGCTCTGCCCCAAGTGCGTCCCTGAGATTCGCCAGCAGATCCTCGACGGCAAGCTGCCCCATGAAGTCCTGCTCAATGAAAAGGTCGGCGAAATCAAGGCCCAGATCATCGAGCGCGACGGCAAAATCCTCATGGTCAAGGACTGCCCCAAGCACGGCCACTTTGAAGACGTCATGTCCATCGACCCGGCCTTCTTCAAGCACCTCGAAGAGTCGTTCCCCGGCCGCGACATCCGCGCCCACAATGACGACAAGCTCCACAACCACGGCACCAGCACCGTCACCCACGGCCGCGGCTCGGTTCTCACCATCGACCTCACCAACCGCTGCAACATGATGTGCGACCCCTGCTTCATGGACGCCAATCAGGTTGGCTTCGTCCACGAGCTCACCTGGGACGAGATCAAGACCATGCTCGACAACGCCATCACCATCAAGCCCAAGCGGCAGATGAGCGTTCAGTTCTCCGGCGGCGAGCCCACCCTCTCGCCTTACTTCCTTGACGCCGTCGCCTACTCGCCGCAAGGTCGGTTACAACTCCGTGCAGGCCGCCTCCAACGGCATTGAGTTCGCCAAGTCAAAGGAACTCTGCCGCGCCGCTGCCGAAGCCGGTCTTCGCTACGTCTACCTTCAGTTCGACGGCATCGGCAACGCTGCCAACTCGCACCGCAAGGTCGGCAACCTGTTTGACGTAAAGCTCCAGGCCATCAACAACCTGCATGAAGCCGGCGTTGAAATCGTCCCCGTCACCACCATCATCAACGGCATCAACAATGAGCAGGTGGGCCGCATCATTGAGTTCGCGCTCGACAACCCCAAGAAGATCAGCTTCCTCTCCTTCCAGCCCGTCAGCTTCACCGGCCGCGACGAGGACATCACCGACGAGCGCCGCCACGCCCAGCGCTACACCCTCTCGCACATGGCGCACGACATCAAGAACCAGATGCGGCATCGGCGAGCCCGAGCGCGACTGGTTCCCCATCTCCTTCATGTCCACATTCTCTGACTGGGCCGACCTCATCCACGGACCCAGCGCCGAGTGGGGCCAGCTCTCCTGCGGATGCCACCCCAACTGCGGCATCGGCATGGCCCTGATGATCGACAAGGAAACCAAGGAAGCCGCTCCCGTCACCGCCTTCCTCCACATGGACCAGGTGGCCAAGGATCTCGCCAAGGTCAACGACGCCGCCCGCGGCAAGTGGCTCTCGGTCATCGGATTCGGCCTCGCCCTGCTGCGCAACTACGATCCCTTCCAGGCGCCCACCCACTTCAAAATCACCGACATGATGAAGAAGATGGACAAGACCTTCAACGCCACCGGCAAAAACTACGGCTCGCGTCAAGGGCGACCGCACCCTCGAAGACATCAAGAAGCGCCGCCAGGACCGCTGGAACTTCCTCTTCATCGCCGGCATGTGGTTCCAGGATCTCTTCAACTACGACTTCCGCCGCACCGAGCAGTGCATCATCCCCTACGCCACGCAGGAAGGCGAAATCTCCTTCTGCGCCTACAACACCGGCGTCGGCTGGCGCAACATCATCGAGAAGATGCACATGACCGCCACCCTCACCAAGTGGTACGAGGAGCACGGACGCCACGAAATCTTCGCCGGCGGCAAAAAGGTTGGCATGAATGACATTGGCCACGAGCTCGACCTCAACATGGAGCACGTGAACGCTGAAGCCAACCACACACTCGACAACCTCGGCATCGCCAAAAACGCCCGCGAAGAAAAAATCCGTGCGCGCGACGTGAAGTCGGGTGCGAAACAGATCAAAGCGACGCTGAAAACGCCCGCATGGCCAAGCTCTACAGCGAGCACGTCCTCGGCGAAAACCCGTCGAGGGGCTAGTTAGCCTCGACTCCATCGCCCCCGCCAAGCCCGTCCAACCCGCCGAGCCCGTCGCCGGCGACTGAGCCAGCTTGAAGGGTACGGGCTTCAGCCCGTACGCAGGCGCAAAAACCTGAAGGGTACGGGATTCAGGTGAAGGGTATGGGCTTTATCGGGGTCCCCGCAAACGGGTCCACGTTTGTGGGGTGATCTTCAGCCCGTACATCCACCCACCCACCCACCCACCCAGGAAAAAACCAAGGCCACCCGCAAGGGTGGCCTTTGAAGTAGATGTTCAGTAAGTTTAGCTGTCCGCATTTGGGAATAGTGGCAGCCAATTTAACGAAGTGGAGTATGCTGTAACCTTCCCACGAGCCCAGAGCAACGGCAATGAGGCCTTAGGCACAGAGTGTGGAAAGGCGAATGTTAGCCCGAGACTTTCCATCCCCAGAGCGCAAAGATTTACTCTACTTTCAGGCCAAGAAGATTGCTCGAAATTCTTCTTTATAATATAGTTATACCAAAGTTGCGAACCGACATTTTTGCAAAAATTTCTGGCCCTATCTAAGGAATTTGAGTCTTTCCACCCCTTGTCTGCTTGAAATGCATATGGTTCCACACGCGATCTAAGCCGATTTCGAAATGTATACTCGTTTTCGCTTTCGTCTGTCGAACCAGCGTCAGCAGTTTTATTCAAAACGCGAAACTTACGTGCGGCAGTGCTTAAAGCAACCTGAATGTTCGGTAATGAGTTGGATGCTGTGTAATACCTCAGTATCTCAACGCCAAAATCACATACAACGCCGAAATGGACTTCTGCCGGCACCTTTGATAGCCGAGATATATCAGGGAGTTGCGGGATTTCTGCCGTCTGTTTGTTGGTCGGCATCCTCGCAAGCTATCTAGAACTGCCCTTATCTCAGTGCCCGAAAATAACCCATCTTCAACCAAACGAAGTATTTTTGGGTGCGAACTTTTTTCGAATGCCTCAGTGATAGGAAGTACTGAGGCATTCGGACATCGCTTTTTGATCAAATTACTAGAGTCTGTTTCATAAATAGGTTCGGCCTCAAGACGGATACTTTTGAGGCGGGGTTGAGTTTGGCTCACTGGAAGAGTGAGCACGCGTCGATTTGAGCTATTGACGGATGCGCAGTGGTCGCTGATTGAGCCGCTGCTACCTGAGCCTAAGCGCCGCCGGGATAATCGGGGTCGTCCCTGGGCATCAAACCGGAACTGCCTGGAAGGCATTCTCTGGGTGCTTTGGACCGGGGCGGCGTGGCGATTTCTGCCGGACAAATATCCATCTCCGGCGACCTGCTGGCGGCGTTTGAAGCAGTGGGAAGAACAAGATGTTTGGCTTGACGCCTGGCGTACATTGCTCGGCGCATTGGATGGAGAAGGGTTGCTGCGATGGGACGAGGCCTTTCTGGACGGCAGCTTTGCGCCGGCTAAAAAGGGGGCTCCGCAGTCGGTAAAACCAAGCGCGGCAAGGGAACGAAGTGGATGGTACTGGTCGACGGTCAAGGTCTTCCGTTGGGAGTTCGGCTTGAAAGTGCCTCTCCGGGAGAAGCTACGCTTGCGGAAGCCACGCTCAAGCAAGTCTGCGTTCCCAGAACCAAAGGCCGTCCGCGGCAAAAGCCGAAACGGGTGATTGCCGATCGTGCCTACGACTCGGACCCCCTGCGCGAGCGATTGAAGAAACGAGGCATCGAACTGATCGCCCCGTATCGAAAGAACAACAAGCAGCGGCGCTACGAAGACGGGCGGAAATTGCGCCGCTACAAGCGCCGCTGGATCATCGAGCGGACCAACGCGTGGTTCGGTAGTTCCGACGACTCTTGGTAAGACATGAGCATCTTCTTGCCACCTACCGGGCCTTCTTCTACCTCGCCTGCCTCTGGATTACACTCAGGCGGTGTTTATGAAACAGCCTCTAACAGTGCCCCAGCTCTTTCCCCATGTGTCATTGTTGAACCCTATGACCAAGTCGGATCCATAGAAATCTGAATCCATTGACAGTGATTCTCCCAAATCAGTCAACGGTAGGACATCGATTAGTTGTAGTAGGTGCTCCCCAACAGTCCTATGATTTCCAAGACGTTCGAACTGCCATAGCCATCTGTCAATATCAGTCTCAAGGATCGTTCCTAGCCCGAAATTGCCTAGTCTCTCCATAACACCACTTCGCCAATCGAGTTTTAGGTCTCGCAAGTGACGTTGCAAGCTGCTTCCTTAGTGAGTTCCACGATTGGGCCCCGTATTATGGCGTAGCCAGCATCGGAAATTGTATTTTCATCACAGTGAAGCCGCTTTGGAATGAGTACATGTTGGATTCCATTTGACTGACAGTATTCGCAAACCGAGTCCGCCACTTCACTGGGGTCGCTCTCATCGATAGGACATATGTGAATCTGGCCGTGATCTTGCCAGCCAATCGGAGCAACCCTGTTCAGTGCCCCGTTTAGTGCCTTCAAACTTAATTGCGGGATTAGATGAGCAGTCGCATTTATTCTCGATCTTTTCTAATTCCGAGCAACTAATGA
The DNA here is from genome assembly GCA_963814335.1 of uncultured Acidobacteriaceae bacterium. Classification (GTDB taxonomy): domain Bacteria; phylum Acidobacteriota; class Terriglobia; order Terriglobales; family Acidobacteriaceae; genus Telmatobacter. The sequence continues at coordinate 148,294 of CAWFCO010000007.1, forward strand.
TTTTAATGCCTGCATAATTGTCCCGAGAGGAAAATTTAGACAATCCAAGTCAGTATCAGGTAGGAACTCTATTGCTTTCAGGGCGACCGCGCGATTACTGGGCAATCGGTTCTGATCTGCCGTGTCAACCTTAGCGGTACGACTCAATAGAGAATTTGGCGGTGCAGGACTCTTCATTTTCCGAAGTTGCCGCGCTTTTTGCTGCGATAATCTCAAAATATTTGTCCAACTTTCGACGCATGAAGAATCCGCTCCAGCCATTTCAAGATGTTTCGCAAATGCTCGGCGAGCACTGTTGATCCGGAACTCTTCCCATTGTGACAACAAGCCCTTTTCACGCATTAGACTATTGAACGTGCTAGAAGACTGTGCACTTTCGACAGCTCAAGCGCGGCTGCTTGGATCTATTGTGTCCAATGTGCTCACAAATTTCTCTGCGAAAGATCTGTAATCCTCAATAGTCAATTTTGCAACCGCTTGAAGCCCCTCATCGAGTGGAACTCCGATTGATGCCTGAAACAGAGATTCATCTCTTGGATGCCACGCGAATTGCACATAAATATATGGATTTGTCACACTTGACCAAAGTGCAATAGATGGTTCCGGGAGCACCAACTGCCACAATTCTTTCGATTGAGTTGCTCCCTGTTGTGCGAACGATATGTCGTAAAGATCGTCAAGCCCCTGGTGCCCCCTCCAGACAATATCTGCCGGGAAATTGTGCGCGACGAACTGCTTTAGCCCTCCAAATCTGCCTCTCAGATCTGGATTATCAAGCAGACCGCGCACAAATGCGCCCAACTGGGAACCAAGGACGCCTTTTGCGTCAGGATAGCGAGAGGAAAGTGATTCTTGAAGCCTTTTCAATTCAGAATGTGATAGGGCAGAAGTAGAGGTAAATGCGGAAGCTTCCATTGGGCTCATCCTTCGGAAAAAACCCCCCCCGTCTGGGAGGGGTTGTTTTTTGTTTTCTAGACGAAAACTACATCGTCTTAAAACACAAAGGATTTAACAGCCCAAGGGTCCTACGCCCCTAGGCCGCGAGGTAAACGGAGCTGACACTCGCTTCTGGTGAGTCCAATCCAACTGACTGCCCCAGATTCGCTTAACGCGAATCCAAGTCACAAAAAATTATACATTCCCAGAACTATTAAACTCAGGACATTTGGAGCCTTTCTTACAAAAGTAACCTAAGAAATGTTTACCAAAAGGCGGTGAAATTGACAGGCGGGTGGCGCACCCTCTCCCCACGAAATGCTAACTAACATCAAACGTGGGTACCCCATCCTTCGTGCGGGGTCCCCAGCAACAACGGGGTCCCCAAAATGCTGTCGAAGCATTTTGGGGTGAAGGAACAGGTCTTCGTTGCTGGGGTGGTTGGTGCGCACTTTGCGCGAAGGGTGGGATCGCACATCCCCCACCCTGCCGCTGGCACCGCTAGCCCCCTAACTCCGCTGTATGCCCCTTTATCTTCGACCACCTGCCCGACTAGCCCACCGATCACTCCGGTGGCTTCACTGCGGAGAGTGCAGCATACCTGCGCCGATAGCGGTGTATGCGCCACCACGCCGCTCCTGCAAGATAGAGGAGTATGAGCGCTGTGGTTAACCATCGTTTGCCCATGATGGCGGGCAGGTCAGGGCTGGCTAGCAAGGCCAGAGCTGGGAAGGCCACATAGATCACCATCCCGTTAACAAAGCTGCTCTTAAGTTTCTTCTTCCAATATTGAGCATCCGCATATTGCGCCGCCTCTCGTGCCCTGGGTTCCATGGCCGCCAGCTCTTCTCTGTGCTGGCGCTTCCACCGTTGAACGAGGTAGAGGCCGACAAAGATTCCGCACAAGATGACAGTGAATCCCCCGTAGACTGCCGTAATCACCGAGTAGTGAAATATCAGAAAACTCATCAATGCAGCTGCCACAGCACTCAATGTTGCAAGGTAGAGGAAGGAATATCTCATCAGCTTCGTTACAGGTAGGCTCATCCCAGCTCCGCAGTATGGGTTACATTTTTACAGCAACCATATTGCACCATGCCTTGCCCTCCCAACCTTTCCTACCTTCCCGACTAACCCACCCCGCGTAAAACTCTCCTGCGAGCGAACAGCGAGCGTCTGCTGCAAGCAATGCAATCAATTAATCTTGAACCGGAGAGGTCGCAATGGCAGTCAACGGATCAGGGAAAAAGGGCGCCGGCATGTCCGCCGGAATCGGCATTGGCATCTGCATCGGCATGGGCATCGGACTGGCTCTCCATAACGTGGCCGTTGGCGTCGGCGTCGGTGTGGCCATCGGAGCCGCCATCGGCGCAGGCATCGAAAAACGCAACCGCCAGGCCTCCGGCAGCTAGGCTCCTCGCGCCACGCAATGCCCTCCTGCGAGCGAAGCGGCGTCTGCTGCATGCAATGCCCTGCGTCAACGCATATAGGGTGGCCCTTTTCGCATGCATAACAATGCCAAATTTGAGCAAATTTCGGCTATTTCGGGGTACTGCGCAACACCTTTGGCCGCAATACACGCGCTTTTTCGGCCTCAAACCGTGAGACATATCCGGCAATGTCGCCCTCGAACCAATTGCTCGCAACATCGGCGGCATATTCCTGGCCGCGCACATGCAAATCGGCCAGCATTTTCACGCTTCTCCACGGTGCGCCAGCACTGCTGACACGGCTACAGGCGTAGCTCTCCTGCGAGCGAAATGCGAGCGTCTGCTGCATGCAATGCCGAGCGTCTGCCGCACCGCAGGTGCCATCGGCTGCATGCAATGCGCGACAAGCTCGCTATCTCAGCTCGGCGGGGGATAGAACGGCAGCTTGTCGTTCTTCTCGTTGGCGCGTTTCACGGTTACGTCGTCCACCAGCAGAGCCGGCCCGAGTACGGTCTGGGGAATGTCGCCGAAGTAGTTGGCCACCCATAAATCCTTGCCGGCGGCCAGGATAGACGACCGGAGCGCCCGCTGGTCCAGGTCGTCCAGCACCGCGCCGCGGACAAGCTGGCGGGAGCCGTCGGCGCTGACCTTGTAGAGCAGCCGCGGGACAAGCGGGCCGCCCAGCGTTTCCACGTAATAGACGGGCTGGCCGCGGTCTTTGGCCAGGGCGATGAGCTGCTGGTTGAGCTCGGCCGTGGACTTGCCGTCGCGCGCGGTGAACTTGAGCACGCCAACGGAGGAGTTGGGCGGGCCGGTGATGCCTGCGCGGCCGTGGCCGTTGGACTGCGGGAAGTCGCGAATGGGATCGCGCCCAATGAGGTAGTTGACGAGCTTGCCCTGCGAGACAATCTGCACGGACTGCGCGGGAACGCCTTCCTCATCAATGGAATACGCCCCGATGAGCGGCTGGCCGTCAAAGGTGGTCAGGCCGGGGTCGTCCACCACGGTAAAGTCTTCCGGCAGCACGCGCGTATGCAGGCTGGAGGCGAAGGGGCCGTTGGTGCGCGCCTCCGTGCCCAGAGGCGGGCGCGATGCGGTGATGCCGGAGCCGATGACTGCGGCGAGCGTGTCCGTGGCCGCGTCTGCGCTGAGCAGAACAGGCCCGTGGTACTCCTCTTCCACCACCGGCGCGTTGCGCAGCGTGGCGAGGGATGCGATCTCTTCCACGGCGTGCTTGTTGAACTTTTCTTCCGTGTCCAGGCTGGCCAGCGTGGGGCCGGAGGAGGCGAAGGAGCGCTCAATCTGCATGCCGTCAGCGGCTTGCGTGGATGTGGCAAAGGCCTGCTGATACTCGGATGTGGTCTTGCGCACAATGGTGCCTTCCGAGTTGACCAGATACGTGGTGGTGACGCGCGCGGCGAAGGTGCCGGCGCAGGTCTGCACAATGGGCTCGTCGGCGCGGAGAGAGGTGTTGGTGCGATAGAGGCCGCTGGCCTTGGCCACCCGCGCAACCCATGACTGCTCATTGACTTGAAGCGTGGCAGGCGGAGCGAGCGAGATTACGGGCTTCTCATGAGAGAAGTCGTCTGCCTGCGGCGGAGTCTGCACCTGCTTCAGCGCGGCCTGCTTTTGCGCGTAGGCATCGAGCGCGGCCTTGTACGCCCGGTCCGTACCGGCCCACAGCGCCGAGCGAAGAGCGATGGGGTTGTCGTCCAGCGCTGTGAGTTCAAGCGCGCTGTCCCCGCGGCCGCCGGAACTGTCTGTCTTGTAGTCCCCCACGCGAACGGTGATGCGCGCCACGCGCTGATGCGCATGATCCACTCCCGTTGTAGCCCCAAAACTAGCGTTGGTCTGGAAGTTATCCACGTCTTCAATCCGGTATTGGATGAAATAAGGCTTTTGGAATCCGTGGAGTTGGAGGTGCGCCATCGAGCGGTCAAGCTCGGTGAGCATGGCGGCGAGGACAGGGTCTTTCTCTGCCTCGGCGCGTGTTTGCTGGGCGCAAGCGAATGGCGCGAACGCAATGCAGAGCGTAAGGAGTGCGATGGTGCGCTTCATCTTAGTTCGCCTCCTTGTTGGCTGCCGGTGAACTGGGAATGGGCAGAATGGGTGGTCGCGCGGTCCCCTGTGGCTGGCGCTGGGTTTCGATATTGCTCAACAGAATGGCGGGCGCCACTGCGGAGACCGGAACCGGTACCGGATTCCGCGCCGCATTCGCCGTTAAAGACTTCAGGATGATCGTCGGTGGCGAGGATGCTTTTCATGGCGGAGAGCGGTGTGCCGACAATGGAGACCCCCCGCACCAGCTCATCCGGCCGCCCATCCACAAAAACGCGATATACAACCAGCGGAATTACCTGAAAAGCCTGCGGTGAATTGCGCTGAGTTACAGCAAATCCCGACGAAATATCCTCAAAGTAAAGCCCATACGCCTTCCCCTGCTTTTTGGCCTCTTCAATCAACTGCTTGCGCAGTTCGGCGTCCGACTCAGTCCTGGTTGACGTGACGATGAGGTTGCCCTGGCGGCCCGTGGGAATGCGGCCGGTTTGCGCACGGCCGTGTCCATTGGACTCAGAAAATCCCTTGATGGGCAGGCGCGACATGAGGAATGTCTTCAAGACGCCGTCTTTGATGAGCTGAACACGTTGCGCCTTCTGGCCTTCGTCGTCGTAACTGTACGTGCCGCTGAGCCAGGTTTTGCCGAAGCGAGTGAGCGTGGGGTCGTCAGCGACGGAGAGGAAAGTGGGAAGTACGTCTTTGCCAATGTCCTTGGTGAAGGTCTGGCCCTCTTCGTCGCCACGCTGGCGCTGACCCTCAAGGCGGTGGCCGAGAACCTCATGAAAGAAGACGGCAGCAGCGCGGCCGGAGAGGATGGCGGGTCCGTTGAAGGGAACAGTGACAGGCGCTTTGCGCAGGTCTTCAAGACTCTTACCGAGATCGCGGATGGCGGCTTCAAGCTCGGATTGCGAGGGAAGGCCGTCAGCGGTTTCAGCTTCAAAGGTGCGCGCGCGGAAGAGATCCATTCCGTCGTCGGCACGGGTAACAGCAACAGCGACGAGGCGCGCGCTGATGTGTGGCGTGACGACGCGCGAGCCCTCGGAGGAGGCCAGATAATCGGTCTCATTCTGGACGGTGAGAATGACCATGTTCTGGTAGACGTCAGGGTATTCGCGGAATATAGCGGATAACTGGCGGACGCGCTTCTCCCAGGCGGCGCGGTCAAGGGTGATGGCAGGCGCAGGCTTCTGGACCGCGACAACAGGCGGCTCTTTGCTGAAGTCGGGCGAAGTGTCTTCTTCCTTGGCGCGAACTTCGGCTTCGGTCTTGACGCGGAGATAGTTGTCGATAGCGCTGCCGTAACCGGCATCGGTGGCGTACCAGAGCGAGCGTGCGATGGCCTCGCTATCGTCAGAGAGCGGCAGGACGATGCTTTTGACGGCCGAGGAGCGATGGGTACCGTGCGTGTTATCAAGCAGCGGCGAGCCGATGCGGATCTGTACGTCGGCGATGCGTGCGTGATTGGCAGAGCTGCTGACGAGGGCGCCGTATTCAGCGCGGATACTAACCTGATCGGCGTCGGCGACTGAATAGCTCATGAAGTAAGGCGGCATCTGCTTGGCGGGGTCGGCGCCGGACTGATGACCGAGTGCGTGGAAAGCACGATCAAGCTCGGAGGTCATGGTACTGAGCAGGACGCTGGAGGAAGGCGCTTCAGCTGCGAATGCATAATGCGTGGCGACGAGTGGCGCAAATGCAATTACGGCGAAAGCAATATTGCGCGAAGAAGAGCGAAGAAAAGTACAAAAGACTGCTGGCATATGGTGTGCGTAACGGGCAGAATGCATGCGTAGCCACGATTGTCTCAGAATGGGCGGCAAGTGGGGAGAAACGAGTTGAAAAGTTTCCATCTGGTAACCGCAGCACTGGCGCTTGCGGTGATGATTGGCGGTTTGAGTTTGCAGGCAAAGGCGCAGGCAAGTTCGCCTGTGCAGAGCACGGCCGGGCAGAGTGCCATTTCGGCGCAGAATGCGAATGGAGATGTGTATCAGCTGCCGCCGGAGAAGCTGGCCAAAGCGAAAGTGCTGGCGCGGATCCGGACTGCGTTGGACATTGGCGGAAGCCTGTGGGGGTTGCTGATTTTGTGGCTAATTTTGCGCATGCGCTATGCGGCGCGGCTGGCGGGCTGGGCTGAGAGCAAGCTGAAACGGCGGTGGATGCAGGGGCTCTTGTTTTTTGCGGCATTGCTGGTGATTCTGACGGCGCTGGGATGGCCGCTGGATGCGACAGGACATGCGGTGAGCGTGCACTTCGGCATCAGCGTGCAGGGCTGGGGAAGCTGGCTGGGTGATCAGTTGAAGGCGTTGGGGCTGACGGTCGTGATCGGGTCGCTGGTGCTTCTGTTGTTCAACTGGGTAGTGCGCAAGTCGCCAAAGAAGTACTGGCTATGGCTTTGGGTGGTTACGCTACCGCTGCTGGTGCTCTCGATTTTTGTGACGCCACTACTGGAGCCGCTGTTCAACAAATATGAGCCGCTGAGCGCACATCACGAAGAGCTGGTGCAGAAGCTGGAAGAGGTGGTGCAGCGCACGGGTACGAATATCCCGCCTGACCGGATGTATCTGATGAAGGCCAGCGAGAAGACGAATGGCCTGAATGCGTATGTGAGCGGCATGGGCGCGACCAAACGCATTGTGGTGTGGGACACGACGGCGGGTCGAGTACCGGATGACGAGGTGATGTTCATCTTCGGGCATGAGAGCGGGCACTATGTGCTGCAACACATTCCGAAGAGTCTCGCCATCTCCGCCGTGTCTCTGTTCTTTGCGTACTGGATTTGCGCGTGGGCTGCGGAGCGGCTGGTGCGGCGCAATGGCGTGTGCTGGGGGATAACGGCGGTGAGCGAGCGTGCAGGGTTTGTGGTGCTGCTGTTCACGCTGTCGGTTCTGGGATTTGTGACGACGCCGGTGTCCAATGCCATCAGCAGATATTTCGAACACCAGGCGGATGTGTACGGGCAGGAGGCGATTCACGGGCTGGTGCCTGATCCGCAGGCGACGGCCGTGCGGGCCTTCAATGCGTTGGGCGCGGCGTGGCTGGAGGACCCGAATCCGGGCAAGCTGGTGGAGGTATGGGAGTACAACCACCCGACGGTGCAGGAGCGGGCGAAGTTTGCAGCGCATTACGATCCGTGGAAGAACGGCGGGCATGGGGAGTTTTTTAAGCGGTGAACATTGAGCAGGTGCCTATGTCCATGATCGGAAAACAGTTCGTTGTCCGGCTGGGGAGTGACGGAGCGACGGCATAAAATAGAGGAGTGATGGTGATTTCTCCCCTTGCTTCTGCGGTGGCGTTGCTGCTGGGTATGTGCGCGGTGATTGTGTGGCGCGTGCGTGAGGCGAAGACTGCCGTAACTCTGAAAAAGATCCTGATTCCGCCGCTGGGGATGGCGACGGGTTTCTGCATGTTTGTGGCGCCTCCGTTTCGCATTCCGCTGGAGTGGGCGGCGATTGCGTTTCTGGTGGGCGCGACGGCACTGGCCTGGCCGCTGGTGGCGACGACGAAGCTGGAGCTGCGCGGCAGCGATGTAATGATGAAGCGGTCGCGCGCGTTCATCGTGGTGATTCTGGTGCTGGCAGCGATTCGGTTTGCTGCGCACGGCTACTTTGACAAGATCATGACCGTGGAGCAGACGGGCGGGCTGTTCTTCATTCTGGCCTTCGGCATGATTTCGGTTTGGCGCGCCAAGCTGGTGTGGGATTACAAACGAGTTTCAGCAGGCATTGCGAATGGCGAGCCGGAAGCCGCGCTGGACGAGGTGTAGAAGCTCCCTCCAGTTTTGCGTGCTGGCCGTAAAATCAGAACATGCAATTTCTCTCGATGTCTCGACGCAAAGTGGATGAGTTTGGTCCGGAGGCGTTTACTCCGGAACTGGGTGCTGCCGAAGCGCAGCGCGTGAAGGAACTCTACGCAACGGGGATTTTGCGGCAGGTTTGGTTGCGTGGCGATACGGCGGGTGCAGCCATCCTCTGGGAGGCGGCAAGCGAGAGCGACGTTCGCGCCGCCATTGAGAGCCTGCCCATCTATAAAGCTGGAATGCTGGAACTTACGGTGCTGACGGAGTTGAAGCCGTATCCCGGCTTTGCCAAATAGTTCAGGGTTCAGAGTTCAGGGTCCAAAGATCTCAGGTCCCAGAATCGAGACCTCTTCCTCAACGACGAGAACCAGTGGGTGGAGAACCCCGCACATTGGGCGCCCGAGCGGTGGTTTCCACTTGCAAGACAACTCAATCCTTGTTGTCACCGACTCCCGAAAAAAAGTTCCGGACTCTGGAGCTAAAGTCCCATTTCTATTGAAGTTACAGCACGAGTGTGGCGCTAAAGTCCGAAATTGAAAGAACTTAGCTGCAGAGTATCTGGAATGAATGATTTGCCAGATTGCCAGAATGATTTCAGTGTGAACGTGGCACAGAGCGCTGATTCTATTGTGCGCCAAATTGGAAAAATGATCGGCAAGTGCTCCCCGGGGCTAAAGCCCCAAAGTTTCGCTGGTGAATTGGATGTACGGGCTGAAGCCCGTACCCTTCACGCCAGGTCGGTGCTGTTCATGCTGGTGGCCTTACCCTCCTTGCTGAAGCTAGAACCCTTCATGCTGGAGCCCGTACTTCACTCTGAGGCCCATACTCTTCAGCGAGTATTGCTCATGCAGGAGTGGGTGGGCAGTCGAAGTTTTTTGAATCAGCTGGGAGGTCGTAGTCCGGCATGACTCTGCGCATTTTCCTCAAAGCGGTGGAGTGGCAGGACGCCGTACACTGGAATTTCAGGACTTCATGTTGAAGGAGTAACTGCGCAGATGGCCTACCCAACGAATTACCGCTACACCAAAGAGCATGAGTGGATTGTGCTGGACGGCAAAATCGGCACGATTGGCATTACCGACTACGCACAGAACTCGCTGGGCGATATTGTCTACGTGGACGCGCCGAAGGTGGGCGACGGAGTAACGGCAAATCAGACCTTCGGCTCGGTGGAGAGCGTGAAGGCGGTGAGCGATTTGTTCTCGCCGGTGACGGGCACGGTGACCGAGGTGAACGAGACCTTGAAGACCGAGCCGGACAAGATCAACGCGGCTCCGCACGAGACCTGGATCATCAAGGTGGAGTTGTCGGATCCGGCGGAGTGGGATGGGCTGCTGGAGGCCGCGGCGTACGAGGCGTTTGTGTCAGAGGAAACGGGATCGTAGGTCCGGTTTCTTCGAAGTTGGCGCGTACTTTTAACAGCTTGAGCCGAGCGCGTTCCTGCAGCATCCAATTGTTTGCGGCGTATTTTCAATGGGGCACACAGGCGAGTTGAAGACGCGCTGGCGGCGGCTTGAAGCTTGGAAGCAGGAGCTCAATATAGATGCGATATTTGCCGAAGTCGGATGCGGAGCGCGCGGCCATGCTGGCCGAGATGGGCGCGAAGTCGATTGACGATCTTTTCAGCGTGATTCCCGAAGAGTACCGGCTGCAGCGCGACCTTGACGTGCCGCGGCAGCAGGCCGAAAGCGAAATCATCCAGTATTTCAAAGGTGCCGGGCAGAAGAACGCGACCGACTATGCGAGCTTTCTGGGCGCGGGTGCTTACCGGCACTACCGGCCAGTGATTATCGATTCACTTGTACAGCGCGGCGAGTTCCTGACAAGCTATACGCCCTACCAGGCGGAGATCACGCAGGGCACGCTGCAGGCCATCTTCGAGTTCCAGACGATGATTGCCGAGCTGACCGGCATGGATGTGGCCAACGCGAGCATGTATGACGGCTCGACGGGCGCGGCCGAAGCTGTGCTGATGGCGATGCGCGTGACGGGACGACAGAAGGCCGTGATTGCGCGCACGGTGCATCCGGAGTATCGCGAAGTGATTGCGACCTACCTGAAGCATCGCGATTTGCCGGCAAGCGAAGTGGGCTACCTGACCGGGACAGGACGAGTGGACCTGGAAGCTCTGGAAGCGTCCGTGACCGAAGAGACTGCATGCGTGCTGGTGCAGAGCCCGAACTTTTTTGGCGTGATCGAGGACATTCCGGCGATTGCGGAGATTGCGCACAAGAAGGGCGCACTGCTGGCGGTGTCGATTGCCGAGGCGGTGAGCCTAGGTGTGGTGCGGCCGCCGCTGGAAGCCGACATTGTGAGCATGGAGGCGCAGAGCTTTGGCGTGGCGCTGAGCTACGGCGGGCCATTCTGCGGGGTCATCGCTGCAAAGGAGCAGTACGTGCGGCAGATGCCGGGGCGGCTGGTGGGCGAAACAAAAGATGGCGATGGAAATCGCGGATTTGTGCTGACGCTTTCGACGCGCGAGCAGCACATCCGGCGCGAGAAGGCGACTTCAAATATCTGCACCAATCAGGCGCTGGTGGCGTTGATGGCGACGATCTTTCTGACCGTGTATGGGAAGGAAGGGATGCGCGAGCTGGCGGAGCAGAATCTGGCGAAGGCGAGCTATGCGGCGCAGGTGATGAGCAGCGTGGCTGGCGTGAAGCAGTTGTTTGCGGGTTCGCCGAAGTTTCATGAGTTTGTGTTGCAGACCGAAGAGTCGCCGGCGTTGTGGTCGAAGCGCCTGATGGACGAGAAGATTGTGGGCGGCGTGGAACTCGCCCGGTGGTATCCGGAGCTGAAGAACGCGACGCTGTGGTGCGCGACGGAGACGATGCCGCGTGCGGTGATGGATGCGGCGGCGAAGGTTTTGGCTGCGGGGTTGGTGGAGGCGTAGGGGTTTGTAACAAGGGCACGGCTTTAGCCGGGCTGATGAGGTTTGAGGAGGGATTGGGCTTTAGCCCCTGCAATGGCTCGCCCGGGCCGCAACTCGATGCCGGATGCGGTTCTCAACCCGAACCGCACCTTCTTTGTGACGACAAAGACCAGCATGGGACGCAGGCTTCTGCAATCGGAGCGTAATGCGGAATTGCTCATCGATGTGCTGCGGTCGCTTGTGAAAGAAGGCGTGTTCGACTTGCACGATTTTGTCGTAATGCCCGATCACATTCATCTGCTCCTAACGATCGGTGGAGAGATGACAGTCGAGAAGGCCATGCAATTTGTGAAAGGCAGGTTTTCGTTTCGGTTGAAGAAGGAATCAGGATTCAAGGGCGAGGTATGGCAGCGAGGGTTTTCAGAGGTTCAGGTAATGGGCCGGGAGAGTTTTGACGCCCGTCGCGAATACATTGCGCAGAATCCGGTGAAGGCGGGGTTGGCGGCATCGGCAGACGAATTTCCTTTTTGTTATCGCGCTTTGGTGAAGAAGAAGACTGCAGGGGCTAAAGCCCCAGTTCACTAGGCGGCGGTGGTTTGCGGCACGACTAAAGTCGTGCCCTGTTACAAAGCGTAAGCAGCGTTGGCATAGTTGAGCAGCATTGTTCGGATGTGGGTTTATTGAAAGATGATCTGCGGATGAGGCGCGATCATCGAAATTCGCGTTGAACCCATTATGTGCCGGGGAGAAATTGGAGGATAGGTAAATGGCGGCAACGGAAGCAACGATTTCAAAAAGCATCGGCAAGGTGAGGCCGCACCAGACGCAGAATGAAGGGTCTGGTGTTTGAGAAGTCGTCGCCGGGGAAGAAGGCGTACAAGTTGCCGCCACTGGATGTGCCGTCCGTAGACGTTTCTTCAGCTCTTGGAGAAGCGCATCGGCAGGAACCGGCAGCGCTGCCCGAATTGTCGGAGATTGAAATCATCCGGCACTTCACGCGGTTGTCGACGTGGAATTATGCGATCGATCTGGGGATGTATCCGCTGGGCTCATGCACGATGAAGTACAACCCGCGGGTGAATGAGTTTGTGGCTCGCATTGAGGGCCTTGCCGAGGCACATCCCTACAGGCCCGACGCGCTGGCACAGGGCGTTCTCGAAATCATCGATCTGCTGCAGAAGTGCCTGATTGAGATTACGGGCATGGATACGATCACGCTGCAGCCAGCGGCGGGCGCCCATGGCGAGTTCACTGGAATCCTGCTTGCGCGTGCGTGGCATGAGTCCCAGGGCAATGCGCGCAAGAAGATTTTGATTCCCGACTCGGCGCATGGGACGAATCCGGCGACGGCGGCGATCTGCGGCTACCAGGTGGAGAATCTTAAGTCGAATGCCGAAGGTGGAATCGATCTGGAAGCGCTGGAGCGTCAGGTGGACGAGGAGACGGCGGCGCTGATGCTGACGAATCCTTCGACGATTGGCGTTTTCGAGAGCCAGATTCACCGGATTGCGGATATTCTGCACGCGAAGGGCGCGCTGCTCTACATGGATGGCGCGAACATGAACGCGCTGGTGGGCAAGGCACGGCCGGGCGACTTTGGCGTGGACGTGATGCACCTGAATCTGCACAAGACGTTTTCAACGCCGCACGGCGGCGGTGGACCGGGTTCGGGCCCGGTGGCGTGCAAGAAATTTCTGGAGCCGTTTTTGCCGACGCCGGTTTTGTTCACGAAGGAAGACGGCACCAAGGGCTGGAACTACAACAGACCGCAGAGTGTGGGCCGGGTGCGCATGTTCTATGGCAATACGGGTATGTTCATCCGGGCGCTGGCATACATTCTGGCCAATGGACCGGACGGGCTTCGGCAGACGACCGAGGACGCGGTGCTGAACGCGAACTATATAAGGAAGAAGCTGGAAGACCTGTACGAGCTGCCCTACAAGACACCGTCCATGCACGAGGTGGTGTTCAGCGACAAGCGGCAGGCGGCGAAGGGCGTGAAGACGGGCGACATTGCCAAGCGGCTTATCGATTACGGCTTCCATCCGTATACAGTGAGCTTTCCGCTGATTGTGCCGGGCGCGCTGATGATTGAGCCGACGGAGAGTGAGTCGCGCGAGGAATTGGATTTGTTCATTGCTGCGATGCGGTCGATCGCGAAGGAAATCGAGGAGCAGCCGGAGATTGTGAAATCGGCACCCCACTCCACGCGGGTGAGCCGCCTCGACGAGGTGACCGCGGCGCGAAAACCCGTGCTCCGCTGGCGGGGATGATTTTCATAAATATCTGCAAATAAATTAGTTAAAGGGTTCTCAGGAGAACGGAACGATGCGGTTCCGTTCTGGGAAAGGTGTACTCCAAAGTAACTAAAGATACCTCAAGAAGAAACCGATTTGCGATTGCTATTAGCATTCCCACAAATGGATAATGGCTTACTCGAACGTGCTATTCCGCTACCCAAAAGGGGGATGTGCGACGGTTTGGTGGTTGCGATAGCGGGTTCGCAAAGGGTTTGAAGACAATGCAGACAGCTGCGGTGTTGAGAGGGCTTCGCAAGGATTCCCAACCCATGAAGCGGCGGCGTCTCCGCAGACGATGCGAAGTTGTAAAGGGTCTCAACCGGCAGTCTGCGGAGGTACGGCAATGAAGATGCGCGAAGCGGTGAAGAGTGAATCGGGCCAGGTGATGGTTTTGACCGTGCTGTGCACAACGGTCCTGATCGGTTTCATGGCCTTAGCGATCGACGTGGGTCTATTGTTCCGAGCCAAGAGGAATGTACAAATTGCAGCGGACGCTGCTGCAACGGCTGCGGCGCTGGACTACCACTACAATCACTCGGTCAGCAGCGCACAAGCAGCGGGAAGAGCGGCTGCGGCGGTAAACGGAATCTCGAACGGGACAAACGGCAACGTGGTTCAAGTGAATATGCCGCCTTTGAATGGGCCTAACACTGCCTATTCGAGTTTTGCCGAAGCGATCGTGAAGGAGCCGAATCGGACTTTCTTTATGGGGATGTTTGGCACTGGCTCGATTGTTGTGAGTGGCAGGGCTGTGGCAGGTAACCCCGCGGCTGCAAAGGGCTGCATGTATGTTACGGACCCGTCAGCCTCCGGCTCGCTTAAGCTGCAGGGTAAATCAAGTATTGGCGGCGGGAACGGAAAGCCCTCCTGCGGCATCGTTGTGGCATCCACAGCATCGGATGCTGTGAGTATCACGGGTGGCGCCAGCACGATCAATGCCGACTACGTCGCTATTGCAGGCGGATTATCGGGAAGTACGCAGAAGTGGACGGCGCCTGTTCGGGAAAATGTTGCGGGCTTAGAAACCGATCCTCTGGCGAGCCAGGTGAGCCAGTTGCCAACCCCACCGTCTGGATGTACACAGACAAGCACGGTCACAACGATCACCTCAGCCAACCTGGCTTCGGTTAGCGGCTCATCGAGCAACAACTTCGTTTGCTTTACAAAAGGTGTCACGATTGGCAATGGATCCGCCATAACGCTGCCGGGGTCTTCGTCCGGGGTGGTTTACGTGTTTGAGAATGGCGTAACGATCGGAGTTGGATCGACGGTAACGTTCGGCTCGGGAAGTTACAACGCCTCCAACAACACCTTCACCAGCACTTCTGGCGCGACGATGATGATTTACGGCGGAACGCTGGCTCAGAAATCCAACTCGCTGCTCAATATTTACGCCCCTACCGGAGGCAACGCCAACGGAATTGCAATCCTGCAGCCGGCAGCAAATAAGAATGATTTGCAGGTTCAATTTGGGAGCAACAACCAGGTGCTGGATGGCTTTATCTATGCACCGGGCGCGGCGGTGACTTTGCACGACAACGGGGGCGGTGTGACCGCCACCGGCCTTGTGGCGGATACAGTGTTTCTTAAATCTTCGAGTTTGACCTTGCCGAACTACAGCTCGGCGAACGCTGAGACAACACCCCTGTCGCAAATCTTACTTGTTGAGTAAGAGGTGAAAGTTATGATTTCCAGAAATCAGATAAACCAAAGGCCAAAGGTCGCAGACCGCGGCGGCGAAGCAGGGCAGGCGCTTGTTGAGCTCGCTTTGACGATGCCATTGTTAATTCTGCTACTGATTGGTGCAGCAGAGTTGGCCCGCGTTGCCTATGCGGCGATTGAGGTTTCAAATGCCGCAAGGGCCGGTGCACAGTATGGGGCGCAGAGCTCGACTTTCAGCGGTGATACCGGCGGAATTCAGAATGCAGCTGCCGCCGACGCGGGAAACCTTACGGGGTTGAATACGAGCTCATCGCTCTCATATACGTGCTCGGACGGCACAACGCCAACCAGTAGCCCATTAGCTTGTACGAGCAATACGGCCACCGTGGAGGGGGTTCTCACGGTGGTGACGCAGGCTACTTTTGACCCGTTGATTCATTTGCCGGGTCTAAGCAGGACGTTTACACTCACTGGCCGCGCTCAGCAAAAGGTTCTCATTCAATGAAGCGGAATATTTTTGAACGCAGGCCAGATTCGCTTCTGAGTGTCTGGGGGGCCCGAGTTACCAGAGAAGAAGAGGGCGCCACCCTGGTCGAGATGGCATTGGCCAGCGTAACCCTACTGTCGATGTTGTTTGGCGTCATCGCGATTTCTCTGGCGCTCTATACCTATAACTTCGTATCAGACGCGGCAAGAGAGGCAACGCGCTGGGCGATCGTTCGCGGCGCGGATTGCTCTACGAATACTCCGGGGCTGGATCACTGTGACGCTGGTCAAAGCGACATCCAGACCTATGTTCGCACTCTTTCGTATCCGGGCATCGACCCGAGCAAGATGACGGCGGATGCGAGCTGGTACTCGCCAAACTACGGGAGTGGGTCAACGACGTGGACGGCTTGTGATGCTAAGACAAATATTTGCAGTCCGCCGAATGCTCAGGGAAATCAAGTCATGGTGACTGTAAAGTACACGTTTCCCTTGAGTATTCCGTTCTGGAAGGCAACGACGCTGAATATGACTAGTTCGTCGCAGATGGTGATTTCGCAGTAGCGAAGTTTCCCTGCCTGATTCCCACAGCGCTGCCTGACAATTCACAGCCTGAAGTGAATGAGGAATCGGCCTAGACTCATAGGTATGGCTACGATTCCCGATCTGCCCGGTCTTGACCAGGGCATGCCTGCCAATATTGACGCCGAGAAGACGATTCTTGGCGCGATTCTGCTGGACAATGCGGCGCACTCGGAGGCTGCCGAGAAGCTGGAGCCGGACGACTTTTCGCTCGACTCGCACCGGCGCATCTTCCTGCGCATGAGCGAGTTGATGAACGAGCAGCGTGCGGTGGACATTGTGACACTGTCGCACGAACTGCAGCGCTACAAAGAGATTGAGGCGGTGGGCGGCGTGGCGTATCTGGCGTCGCTGACTGAGGGGCTGCCGTTCCGGCCGGTGATTGAGGAGTACATCCGGATCGTCAAGGACAAGAGCCTGCTCAGGAAGCTGATGTCGATCTGTTCGCTGGCGATTGCGCGTGCGGCGGACCAGAGCGAGACGGCGTTGGAGGTGATTGGCGCTGCCGAGACGCAATTGCTTGAGGTGAGCGAGAAAGGCGTCAGCGGTGGCCTGGAGGCTCTGGACAAGATTGTAGCGGGCTCGTTTGGCTCGATTGACAATCTGTACAAGCAGAGCCGCGAGGTAACAGGGCTGGCCACGAACTTCACGGATCTGGACCGCGACACCAGCGGCTTGCAGAAGGGCGAATTGGTGATCATTGCCGCGCGCCCTTCGATGGGCAAGACGGCATTTGCCATCAATATTGCGCAGAATGCGGCGATCAACAGTCAGGCGACTGTGGCGGTATTCAGCCTGGAAATGAGCAAGGAGAGTCTGCTGCGCAGAATGCTGGCGTCACAGGCGTGGGTGGATCAGCGAAAACTGCAGACGGGTTTTCTGGGTCGAGAGGACCAGGAAAAGCTGCAGAATGCGCTGAGCCAACTCGTGGAGTCGCGTTTGTTTATCGACGACACGGCGGGCATTTCACTGGCGGAAATGCGCGCCAAGGCACGGCGATTGAAGCAGAATGCGGGCGGGCTGGATCTGGTGGTGGTGGATTACCTTCAGTTGATGTCGGCGACGCTGCCCTCGGCGGGCGGCAAGCGGTATGAAAACCGCACGCAGGAAGTGTCTGCGATTTCGCGTGGGCTGAAGGCGCTGGCCAAGGAACTGCATGTGCCAGTGGTGGCGCTGTCGCAGCTGTCGCGTGCAAGCGAGCGGCGCGGCGACGACAAGCGGCCCATGCTGAGCGATCTGCGCGAGTCGGGTTCGATTGAGCAGGATGCCGACGTGGTGATGTTCATTCACCGCGAAGCGTACTACAACCGCGATGAGGAGCAGTCGGCCGAGGAACGCGCGAAGTCGGAAATCATTATTGCCAAGCAGCGTAACGGCCCGACGGGAACGATCCACTTGAACTTCGTCTCGCGCTATACGCGCTTCGACAATCAAGACGCCGGACACGAGTTCTAAACGCAACAATTCAGAGGAAGAATTGGCCCACCATCATGCGTGATGGAAGATGAATGCGACGCGGCCGATGAGAACGCTTTCGGGTGCGTCGTCGAGTTCGATTGCCTCGATCTGGAAAGCTGTATTGTGCGGTCGCAGGATGAGGCGGCCGGCGAGCAACTCGGCGTAGCGTAAGGTAAGGTGCGAGTCGCTGCGTACGGCGAAGAGCGTGGGCCTGTTGGCATGGTAGGCGCGCGGCGAAGCGTAATGCCTATCAATGACACAGAGTGAATTGGGAAGCAGAAGCGGGTCCATGGCGCGGGCATCCGCAAGAGATACGCGAACAGCGACGAAACGCTGCCATGCGCGGCGTGCAACCGAAGCGCGTGACCGCAGGTGACGCACCGACCCGGTGGGGACGTGAAGGAAGGACTGTATGGCGGCTGGCCGCACATAGCGCTCAAAGAGCGCTGTCTCATGCGCGACGACGGGCACGACGCCGTTCTCATCCGGCGTGGGCTGCGAAGAGGGAAACGTATGTGTGGGCAGAAGGTCGACAAAAGTGAGATTTTGCGCGCAGAGAATTTTGTCGATGGCATCGAGCGAGAGCTGACGGCGATTGTGCAGGAAGTTGGAAAGGTGAGACTGGCCAAAGCCGGTTTGCCGTGCGAGCAAGGATACACTCACAGTTCCGCGCTCAATGCGGCGGAGTAGTTCCAGACGAAGCCGCTCGTGAATCTGCGACAAGTTCATATGTGCAAATTCCGCTGGGGGAAATGGCAAGAGAAAGGCCGACTTTTCTCACAGCAAACCTTGTTGCGCCAAAATGACTGCATACATAGGGCTCTCGGAGAGTAACTGAACGCGGGAGGGAGGAATTCATCCGAGTTGCATTGACGCAACGGAGATAGCTGGCTAGAGTTGCCTTACTTTACCTCGCACTGGCTTACAGGAATTTTCGGGGAATATTGAACTGAGTTCAACCGGGAACAGGGGTAGGCAGTTCCCTTTGTAATGGCCGTTAGACATAGAAGAAAGATGTATAGACAACAAGGGCAAAACATTCTATGAGCGCCGCAGCCACTGAGGGCTGAAAGCGAATTGCCGTGCGGAACTTCCCAGGTCTGCGCACGGAATGAATATTTGTTCACTCAAGAGACTGACGCGGCGACATTGCATCCGGCCAAAGAAGCCAGAGCGCCTGCGCTGCAACTCTTTACTCCACCGGCGCAACGCCGGCGGCGAAATGGGATAGATAGACGGAGTTACTTATGGATACGAGCGTGCAACTGAAGATATGCGAAGGCTGTGGCTGCCTATGGTTCAGGGCCGAGCAGCAGCAGAACGTGTATTGCCGAGAGTGCGAGGCGAAGCTGAGGGAGTTTCCCACGCCAGAGAGCAGAAAACGTCGCGGACGTCCTCCGCGCAAGCCTGTCTTGCCCGTGTATGAGTTACGGAAAGCCTTGACGGAAACATTGGGAGGTGCAGAATGAGCGCTGCCCTACAGTTGCCGGTGGTCTGGGCCCAGAGTGCGGTGCGGATGCCGCTGCCAACGCTGGTTAAATGCAGAGAGCTTGCGTCGCTGGATGGGTTGGAACTTAACGGCGTTGCCTCCAACGACGAGGCTCCAGTGGCAAGCCTGGCGTTTTATCGCAAACATACGGAGCGCATGCTCCGGCGCTATCTGTACGCATCCATGCAGGTGGGCCGGGCGCCTTCGATACTGCAAGATCCGATAGGACGCGGATGGGTTTCAAGCCGACCGGTGCGGACGTTCGAGGACGCAGTAATCTTTGTACTCGACGTGGAAGGATGCCTCAAAAAACTGGGCGCGCTGGAGCAGCAATTGCTCTGCAAGATTGTGCTGCAGGAGTATACGCAGGCAGAAGCGGGGGCACTGCTGGGCATGAGCGCGCGCGCGGTTTCCTATAAGTTTCATGATGCTTTGGACAACCTGACCGAACAATTGCTGAAGGCGGGGCTGTTGATGTTGCCAGACTGAAATGCGACAACCGACAGTGTAAAGGGGGTGGCGGTCGAGGCCGCCTCCCCCTCTGCACTGTGCAATGCGCGCGACGGGGTTGGTAAGTAAGGGGACCGATAGAGAAGCGCTCTGATATGGTGGTTGGCGCATGCGAAGTTGCCGCATGCCGCGGCATCGATAATCAATGGGCCGATATGGACCGAAGGAGCGCGAAGAAAATGCGATTCATTTCTGGACTAGTTTTTGTCTTGATTGCGCCGGCGCTGTGTGCGCAGCAGATGAGCAAGGCAGCACCCAAGCCGACAACCGCAGCCGACGCACCGACGCGCGACACGAGCTACATTGATGCGAACGGAACCGCGCACGTGACGCGTGTGGTGCCGGTACCGACGACAATCAGCGCGCAGGCGCAGAAGATGTTGAGCCGCCAGGAGCCGGATGAGGGACCGCCGCAGCCTCTCTCTGAACGGCGAAGATTAACGGACGAATATACGGCGCGGGCACGGGTGGAGTGGACGAAGATTTGCCCGAACACGATTGAGGAAACGACGATGGCGGGTGTACCGGTGCGCGTGGTGACACCTGCGGATTTAAAGGACGCGGACAAAGACAAGGTATTGCTCAACCTGCATGGCGGTGGTTTCAACTCAGATTCGGGATCGTACACGGAGTCGATTCCGATCGCGAGCTACACGGGAATCAAAGTTGTGGCGGTGTTGTACAGGCTTGCGCCGGAGCATCCGTTCCCTGCGGCGGTGGATGACGCAGTGGCCGTGTACAAGGAACTTCTGAAGACATACAAGCCCGATCACATGGTGATTTATGGAACATCGGCAGGCGCGATACTGACGGCGGAGGTGGCCTCGCGCATCAAGCAACTAGGGTTGCCAATGCCGGCGGCGCTGGGGATCTTTAGCGGCATGGGCGACTTTGCCCGCACGGGTGACTCGATTGCAATGTATGCTCTGCGCGGATTAAGTGGACATCTGGATCCGCCGGAACCAGGCGCGCACGATCCCTTTTATGTGGGAAAAACCGATCCGAAAGATCCGGTGCTGTCACCGATCTACAGCGACCTGCATGGACTGCCGCCGACGCTGTTCATCACAAGCGGGCGTGACCTGCTACTGAGCGGTACAGCGAACCTGGAGCGCGCGTATGTGAACGCGGGTGTGGACGCGCACCTGGAGATGTTCGATGCGCTGCCACACGCGTTCTGGTACAACCCGCAATTGCCGGAGGCGATTGAAGCCAATCACACGATGGCGACATTCTTTTTGAAACATCTGGCGAAATGACTGGTAGACCGAAAAGCTCTGCCGCCTAACTGGTGAGGGTAAGGACGGGACAGGTGGCATTGGCAATGAGATGAAAGGCTGTAGAGGCGCGCATCTCGAGGCCGATGTGCGATGACTTTCGGATGCCGAGCACGAGAAGGTCAATGGAGTGCTCTCGCACATGTGCAAGGATGCGCTTGTGGGCGTCTCCGGTTTCGACAAAAGTGTGAGGGTTTAATAAAGCGCGCGCCCGATCTGGGACCAATTGCTCCAAGGCGCGTGTATAGCGCTCTTGTGTCTCTGCCCATTCCTTTGCATTGTTGCGCGCGGAATCCGGCAGAACGTTGAGCACGTCGAGTGAGCCACCTGCATCTTCAGAGAATGAAATTGCGAAGGCCGCGGCCCGGGTAGCGGCAGGCGTGAAGTCAGTAGCCAGGAGGACACGCTTGAACGAAAGTGTGGATCCGGTGGGACAGGCAACGTGCGGATTGATGGTGAGGCAGGGCCAGCGGGTGGAACGCAGGATGCGTTCGGCGAGGGAGCCGATCAGTTCATGCTCCAGTCGTCCGGCACCGTGCGTGCCGAGAACAATGAGCGCCGGCGCGTGTTTCTCGGCCAGCAATGGGATGGCGTCGTGCGCGGCGCCTTCAACCAGAGATGAAGTGACGCTGATGTGCGTGGAAGCGAGTGTGCGCACCTTGTCTGCCAGGCACTTTTCAAGATCGGTACGCTGGCGACTGGGGGCCTGGTTGCGAAGCTCAGTCTCTTTGGCGGCCTGTGAGGGCACGAAGGAATGTGCGACAAGCAGCGAAGCGTGGAGATGCTCTGCGAGATGAAGCGCATAAACGCCGGAAATCTCGGATGAAGAGGAGAAATCAGTTGCAAAGAGAACTGTGTCGACGCTGACCTCTGGATGATTGCCTGTCACTGGCACGGAGAAACTCCTTTCAGGATGGTTCACCGGCGCGTCAACTTACGCGGCGCCGCTGCAGGTATCTGCCAGCTTAGATGCCGGAAGGGATGGGGGTGACCGGTATGCGCAACGAGGAATTTACACGCGAGAAAAATTCGAAAGCCGCGCAGACGGCGGTGAGCTCCACGATTTCAGCGGTGCTGAAATGGGCGCGAACTGATTCATAGGCTGCCTCGTTGACCGCATGACCGGAGGCGTGCAACAGGCCGGCGAAGCGGAAGCCGACTTTTTCCTTTTCAGAGAAGGGGCCTGACTCGTAGGTGTCGAGACTGGCGATCTGCTCGGATGTGGCGCCGCGTTTTGCGGCCAGATGGCGATGCGCGCTGATGCAGTACTCGCACTGGTTGAGCGAAGCGACGCGAGTGGCGAGAAGCTCCTTGTACCAGCCGGAGAGAGCATTATCGGCCATGAGAGGTGCGAGAAATTGCGCGATACCGAGAACGAGAGGAGGAACATTCGCGAGCGCCTTGAACATGTTGGGAACGACACCGCGCGTGGCAAGGAGCTGGTCGTAAAGTGCCGCAACCTGGGGAGAAACCTGCTCGCGTTCGAGCAAAGGGATACGTGTTTCAAAAGCGGATGAGGGAGTCATAGAAGCTTCTTTAGGTTCGCAGCCAGTGTACACGCGGTTTTTGGGGCGGCTGTGGAGGGAATCGGCAAAGTGACGCCATGGAAGATGAATATTTGCCAACAATCATCAATGATTTCGGGTGAGGTTCTTGCAGCGCGGTTTAACCGTGAGCGGGGAAACTCAACGCGAAGGTGGCGCAGATGGATTCGATCGCGGCCTTGTGGAACTGGCAGTGCATTGCCAGCGTGTGCTTGAGCAAGACCCGTCGCAGGCGCACGCATTGGTCGGTATCGCACTTATCGCTCTTGCGAGTGGGCAGGTGGAAGCAGGCGTGCGGATGGCGGCGAAGGCGGTTTCGGTTGCTCCCGGTTGGTGCGCTTCCTGGGTGGCATTAGGACAAGCTCTGAAGGCTGCGAGGCGCAACGACGACGCGGAGCAGGCGTATCAGGAAGCTCTGAAGCTGGATGGGATGGACTCGCTGGCGCGAACAGGATTGGGCGAGCTGAAGATCGCTTTGGGTCGCGCGGAAGAGGCGTTACTCGAATTTGATCTCGCACTGCGCAGAATGCCTGCATCAACGGCGGCGCTAATGGGGCGGGGACACGCGTTTGCGCTTTTACGTCGCGACCAGGAAGCTCTGGCCAGCTATGAGCAGGCGCTGGAAGTGGATAGGCGACTTGCTGAAGGGCATTTTGGCGCTGGGTTTGTTCTTGCGCGGATGGGCCGTGTGGAGGAGGCTGAGTGTCGCTACCGGCGGGCGGTGATGTTGCGACCTGATTTTGCCGCGGCGTGGATGAATCTTGGATGCATTCTGCGCGAATGGCCAATAAGTATGGATGCGTTTGCTGAAGCTGCGCTCACCAGAGCAGTTGAGCTGCGGCCGGATATGGTGACGGGATGGTTGAATCGTGCACTACTGAGACGAGAGCAGGGAAGGCTTGCCGAAGCCGAAGCGGATCTTAAAAAGGCGTACGGCATGGACCCGGCGCACGTGGAGACGTTGGTGGCGATGAGCCAGTTGGCGCTGGCGCAGGCTAATCCGGAAAGTGCCTGGAACTGGGCGAGGCGGGCACGGATGCATGGTCCGTGCAATGCAGAAGCCTTAAATATGGAAGGCATCCTGCTGCACAGTGAGCAAAAGTTCGATGAAGCGGCAGAAGCATTCATGCATGCGGAGCAGTTGGGCAGTTCGGCAGCAGCAAGCAATCGCGGCAACAGTTTGATGGACCTGGGTCGCGCGGACGACGCGCTTGCAGCACACGAGGCTGCAGTGCTGGCAGATCCGCACAATGCAGGCTCCGAGTACAACCTGGCGTTGGCCCGGCTGCGCACGGGCGATTGGGAACGCGGTTGGAAGAATTATGAAGCGCGATGGCGATTCCGCGAGGTTCATCGCACCCCACTGAACTTCGGCGTGCCGCGCTGGCGCGGCGAGCTGCTACAGGGCAGGCGAATATTGCTGCATGCAGAGCAGGGACTGGGCGACACGATCCAATTCTGCAGGTATGCGGAGCTGGTGGCGGCGCGCGGCGGAAGGATTGTGCTCCAGGTGCATGCAGCGGCAGAGCGGTTAATGCGCACACTGGCATCGGTACAAGCAGGGCAGGCCAAGGTGGTCATACTTGGCAAGGAGCCGCCCGCATTTGATGTTGAATGTCCACTAATGAGCCTGCCCGCCGTATTTGGGACGATGCCGGATGAAGTGCCGTGGATAGGTCCTTATCTGGCTGCCGAGGATGCTCTGACCGCGCGGATGCTCATGAAATATCCCCGCCTTGGAGGTCGGCTGCGCGTGGGTATCGCCTGGGCGGGCAATCCCAAGTACAGGGGTGACGCGCAGAGATCAACGCGTCTTGAGACATTTCTTCCGCTTCTTACGAGGGTGAATGCCGAGTGGTTTTCGCTGCAGAAGGGGGAAGCAGCCATGCAGTTGAAGCAGTTGCCCCACGGTATTGCTGTGCACGATGCATGCAGGCGCGATAAAGGACTAGCTGATACGGCCGCAGTGATTGCCACGTTAGACCTGGTGATCACGACCGACACATGCATCGCGCATCTGGCCGGGGCAATGGGCAGCCCCGTGTGGATCCTGCTGCCCTACCGGGCTGACTGGCGGTGGATGCTGAATACCGATCGATCGCCTTGGTATCCAACGGCGAGGCTGATCAGGCAAGCGGAGCCAGATGGCTGGGCAGGGCTGGTGGAGCGGGTGGCCAAAAAGCTGATCGCGCTCAAAGCTATTGTTTAGAGAACGTTGCGGTTGGTTTAAATATTCTTGACTTTAGAAACTCTACAATATAGAGTACTCTGTATCGGAGGTAAGAGGTTATGAAACTAGCTGTAAGGGAGTTTTCCTGTTCATGTTTCTGGGTGCTTGTGGCTGCGGCCACGCTCTCTTTGCCTGTTACCTCAGCCGCGCAGCCAGACGCACAGGCACGAGTTGCCGTACAGAAAGCGGCGATGCAGAAGCTGGCGTTTCTCCTGGGCAAGTGGCAAGGACCTATCACCGTGCAGCGAGGGGCGATGGAGCCGTTGAAGTTCACCCAGACCGAGAACGTGCAATGGAAGCTGGATGGACTGGTCATGGAAATTGAAGGAACGGGCACTAATGCGGAGGGAAGAAGATTATTTCAAGCGCTGGCAACGGTGTCCTATGACGATGCAGAGAAGAAATATCACATTCGTGCGTATCACGATGGGCAGTACCTGGACACGGAGCTGACTGTGAAGGACGAGGGCTTTTCGTGGGGTTTCCCGGCAGGCCCCGTACATGTGGAGAACGCGATGCATCTGACGCCGAAAGGCGAGTGGTATGAGACTACCGAATTTGTGATGACTGGTCAGCCATCAAAACGCAGCATGGAGATGACGCTTACGCACGAGAAGTAGGCGTGAGTACGAAATCAAACCGGCACGCAACGCAGGCGAATTGGATGTACGAAGGAGAGATTGCAATGCAGGAAGAGACGACGAAGCAGGATCTGAGCGAGCGGCTCAATTTAATTGAAGCCATGATTGCCGAAGGGCGGCGCAAGACGGAGAGGTGGGGCTGGTCGTTTGTGTTGTGGGGCGTGGCATATGGCGTGGCGATTCTCTGGTCGGTGTGGGGAAGTGCGGCGATGGCCTGGCCGGTGACAATGCTTGCTGCGTCGGCGCTGACAATAGTGTTGATTGCGCGGCGCGAGCGAGGCAAGGCGGAGACGACGATCGGTCGCGCGGTGGGCGCGGTATGGATGGGAATGGGGATCTCACTCTTCCTGGTGCTATTGTCGCTCGGCATTTCGGGTCGTGCGGATCTGCACACATTCGCAGCGATTATCGGCGGAATGTTGGGCACGGCGAATGTAACGTCCAGCATTATTTTGCGCTGGAGAATGCAACTGGTGGCGGCTCTTGTGTGGTGGGTAATGGCGATTATTGCGTGTTTTGGGTCCGATAGAGTGACGCAAGTTGCGTTTGTCGTGGCACTTTTCTTCTGCCAGATTGTCTTCGGCGTCTACTGCATAGTCAGGGAAACGCAAAAGCGCAAAAGTGGCGGGCTGGCCCATGCCTGAGCTGCCGGAGCTGAATCCCGTGATTCACGGAAAGCTGCGGCTGGCACTGCTGTCGCTGCTGGCGACGGTGGAGGAGGCCGAGTTTACGTGGCTGCGCACGAAGACCGGCGCCACGGACGGCAACCTGGGCGCACAACTCGGAAAGCTGGAAGAGGCCGGATATGTAGCCGTGGATAAGAAGTTTGTGCAGCGCAAGCCGCAGTCGAACTACAGGCTGACGGAACTTGGACGCAATGCACTGGCGGAATATGTGCAGGCTTTGAAGACGCTGCTGGGCGAGGCGATGGAGGCTTGAGAGGTCAATGACTGCAAATCGGATTCGCGGAAAAGTGACAGGTGCGTTGTTCTTCTCCGGCTTTGGCGCGCTGTGGCTAGTGTTTGGGATGTCAGTGCGCGGAACACTGGATGGAGGCGTGCTGGCTGCGGTGGTGGCAGGGACGGTGCTGATTGCGGCGGCCGGCGCTATGGTGATGCGCGAGGCGGGAAGTTTCAAGGTGGTGCCGGGTGACCCGCGTGTAGGGCGATTGTTTCTCGCGGTGAACATAGCGCAGTGGGCGGCAATTTTCACGGCAGTTGCAGTGCTCAAGGCCGAGCATCTGGAGGTGTGGAATGCGACTGCGATTGCAGCGATTGTAGCGCTGCATCTGTTTCCGCTGGCAAAGCTGTTTCATAATCGGCTAAATGCCGTGACGGGGGCGGTACTACTGGTCTGGACCGCGGCTGTGCCGCTGCTGGTTGGAATCTCTCGCGTGCAGAGCACAACGGCGCTGGGTGCGGGCGTGATTTTGCTTACGGCCGCGGTTGCCGGAATCATGAGCGCGCGTCGACTTGTACATTTGAGCGGAATCGTCCAATCCTCAAATCCCTGAAGCTGATTGAACATGCGGCTGCGGATTTACTCGGCAGCCTTCGCGAAGAGCGCTTCCACAGCTGCAATGTTGGACATGAATTCCTTAGGAAAGCCATGCCGCCTTTGCAGGTAGGCAGGGCTATTCCAGGAGATCGTTGTTTGGCCGCTCTCGTCTTCAGCGATGAGCGCCTTGATCGGCAGATCGATTGCCGAGGATGGCGCGGCGATCATAAGCGGCGTGCCGGCTTTGGGATTACCGAAGATGAGCAGCTTGGTGTTCGGCATGGAGAAGCCGGCTTTCAATGCCTCGCCGCTATGATCGATGACCGCGAAGAGCCTTATGCCCTTCACGTTGAGCAACGAGGTGATGCGCTCGACTGTGTCATCGACGGTGTGCGAACTTGGGATCGAGAAGATTTCCTTGCCTTGATTGGAGGTCATGGGGAAGCTCCTGAGGCGACTAGTGTACTGCAGGATCGCTTCCTGCTCCTATATGACGGAACGCGAAGGCCTCAGGCGGAGATAGTCGCATCTGCCAGAGAAGCACGGACGCGACGCATGATGCCAAGATAGTAAGCGAGGTTGTGGATTGAGTTGAGCGTGCCACTGAGTGGCTCGCCGCACTGCATGAGGTGACGCAGATAGGCGCGCGAGTAGCGGCGGCAAACCATGCAGTCGCACGTTGGGTCGGGTGGATTCTGATCTTCGGCGTACTTCCTGTTCTTAATGTTCATTCGACCTTCACTGGTAAAGAGCAAGCCGTGGCGCGCTGCGCGCGTGGGCAGTACGCAATCCATCATGTCGACACCCATCTTGGCGTACATTTCGATTTCATCGGGATAGCCGACGCCCATAACGTAACGCGGCTTGTCTTTGGGAAGAAGCGGAAGTACCTCGGAAATAACTTCGAGCGTTGCATCGCGTGGCTCGCCCACGCTGAGGCCGCCGATGGCGTAACCATCGAAATCCATTTCGACGAGGCGCTCGGCAGATTCGCGACGAAGGTCGAGATGAACGCCGCCCTGCACGATGCCAAACAAGTTCTGGGTTTGTCCGTTGAAATCCGCATACCAGGGAACATCATGCTGGTGCGCGCGGAAATGTGAAAGAGAGCGTGACGCCCACGCCATGGTGAGGCGGAGGCTTTCCTGAGCTCGCTCACGCGTGGCGGGATACTCGGTGCACTCATCGAAGGCCATAGCAATGTCGGCGCCGAGCGCAATCTGCACATCCATGGAGTGTTCGGGCGAAAAAAAGTGTGAACTTCCGTCAAGATGCGAGCGGAACTCAACGCCGTCGTCGGAGACCTTGCGTAAACTGCTGAGTGAGTAAACCTGGAAACCGCCTGAGTCGGTGAGCATGGCGCGTGGCCAACTGATAAAGCGATGCAGACCCCCCATGCGGCGGATACTTTCGTGGCCGGGGCGGAGATAAAGGTGATAGGTGTTGCCGAGGATGATCTGTGCGTCTAACTCTTCGACAGTGTTCTGCGGGACGGCCTTGACGGAGCCTGCAGTGCCAACAGGCATAAAGACCGGTGTTTCAACCGTTTGATGCGGCAGGGCAAGGCGTCCGCGGCGGCCACCGGCAGTTGTCTCCGCGCTATGTTCAAAAGTGAGGCGCACTAAAAAGATTGTATCGAGCGGAGCCTTGAACGCGGGAACTTAGGCATTCGCTCAAAGCGGCTTGCGCGCGATGTGAAGCAGCGTCTTATTGTGCTTTACGATGCGGCCGCCGCGACGAGCAGAAATTAGAACGCGCATCGCATCGAAGAGTTGTTCCCGCTTGTCGGGATCAAGCAGACGATGATCGGAAGCTGTCTCCAAGAGTGCGATGTATTCGTCGGCGGTAAATTCTTCCTTCCACAGATGACGAAAGACCTGCACATCGGTGAAGAGGCCAGCTTGCTCAATCTCTTCGCATGAATCAGCGAATGCTTCCGGGAGTGGTGGAGGCCAGGGTATGGTTGCGGCGCCGATGGACTCATAAGCGCGCTGAATCTCTCGAAAGAAGGGATCGTAACCGGGGGGGAAGGCATGGCCGCCCGTAGTAAACGCGAGCCAACCGCCAGGCTTGAGTGCGTTGAAGGCACACTTATAGCGCACGGCGGGGTCGAGCCAATGCCATGATGTGACGGCAATGACCAGATCAAAGCGCTCATCGAGCGAGAAATCCTCGAAGCGTGAATGGATCACTTCGACACGAGGGTAAAGGGCTAGATTGAGTTTCGCGAGACGCGCAAGATTGGATCCCATTTCAAGTGCGACGACGTGCGCACCCAGCGATGCAAGGGGTAACGTTGACTTGCCGGTGCCACAACCAACTTCAAGAATGCGCGCGACCGCGGGATTGAGGTGGGTCTTGTTAAAGAGTGTGGAATAAATCCATGCCGGCGGTTCTCGGCGTCCACGGTCGTATAGTTCCGCGATCTGATCGAAGGTTTGTGCTCGAGCGATGCGCTGTGGCCCCGAGAACTGCATGCGTTCAACTTATCACTATCGACCTGGGTTCGTTTGCGCAAGACTCGAGCGAAATAAGGGCCGCAGCTGGGACGGCGCGGCCCTCATTGAGGCAAAGGAGCTTCAGCGAACGCGTGCGTTGTGCTTCTTCCGATAGATGCGGCGCGACTCCTGATTCTGCTGGTGCGCAACAACGCGACGATCCTGTCTGGTCAGGTGGCCGTTGTTCTGAGCGCGCATTGCCCGCTTTTCGTTTTGAATGCCGCGCTCCTGGCGCTCCAGGTGACGGGTTTCATGAGGGGTGAGCTGGCCGCTCTTGACGCCATTTGCAATGCGGCGCTGCTGATTCGCCTGACGAGCGGCGATGTTGTGTGTTGGGGCCTGGGCAAATGTAATTGCGGGAGCCGCAACGAATGCCGCGGCAAGCAAAGCAGTGGTGATCTTCATTCGAATCCTCATTTCCGTGGTGGGAAGGCTGTGATTTAAGCCTCGCCGGTCATGGGAGAAAGAACCCAAACGTGCAAGATTTGTTGCGAGGAAATTTCAGCGATGCCCCAAAAGGAGCTGGAAGCCGGCGCGCGCCGTGCGCGGCTGGCCAAGTGTAGTGGAAGGAGTCTTAGAAACTTCAATCTGACGGTCGAATAGATTTTCTCCGGCGGCAAAGAGTTCGAGATGTGGGCCCAGATTACGTGAGGCATAGGCATCGAGACGGAAGTAGCCATGGAGCGGATAAAGATTGGCGTCGTCGTCGTATTGTCTGCCGCTCAGGCGGCTTTGCAGGCTAACAGTACCGAAACGTGCGGAGGAAGCGCGTACATTGAGCGTGGCCATGTTGCGTGCGACTTCGGGAATCCAGTTGCCGAGATCCAACTCTCCGCGCGTGACAGTGGCGCGTGCGTACTGGTAGCCGCCATCGATGCCGAGCCAGCGCCGCGGCATAATCGAGTAGTCAAGAGAAACACCGCGGCTCTCAATCTGGCCGAGATTTTCGCGCTGAAGCAGGATAGGTGAGGAATTTGGATTGGTGGTAACAGCGGTGATTGGGCGATTGACTTGCGTGAGGAAGTAGCTGATGCGCACTGTTCCCCATTTGTGTTGGGAAGCCACACCGGTCTCCCAACCTGTGGCGCGCTCGCTGAGAAGCGCACCGTTGGCGAGAGTGAGCTTGTTGCCGACTTGAGTATTGCGGTAGAGCTCGCTTGGTGTGGGTGCGCGGAAGGCACGGAAGGCGGAGGCGGAAATTGCAAAATTTTCTCCAAGCCTGCGCGAGATGCCAATGCGTGGATTGAAAACAGTCTGCGACCACTGCGCTGGCTGGTCGGCGGATGATGTCCAGGAAGAGCCGCTCTGGATGCGCGTATTTCCGTCGAAGTTCTGGAACCAGTCAATGCGTGCAGCAGCCGTAGCGGTCCATGGGCCATTGGTTCCGAGAACCTGCGCGTACATGGCGGAGTCACGCTGATGATCGGCAGTGAGCGTGGTTTGCGGCGAGGAACCGAGTGATTGCTCGCGGTCCCAGATGCGGAGATCGTGCGTGTCGGATCCAGCGAGAAGGACGAGATGTGCGCCGAGTGGACGCGACCAGTGCGCAGCGGCGCCCAGTTCGTTTGCGGGAACGAGTGTAACCTTCGTGGGAATCTCGCCACATCGACGGGTGCAGTTCGAGTCGCCGAAATTGGGCGCATTGGAGACCGCGCTGAAGGTCTGGCGGTAGTGTTCAGTGGAGCCGTAGAATCGGAGTGCGAAATCGTCATTGCGCTGCGATTGCCAGTCCAGGCCGGTCATATAGCGCCAGAGGCGCGTGCCATTGGCTTGGTAAGGCGTGCCGTTACCGCGCGACTCATTAAAGCCACTGCCGCGCATGAAAAGCCGGAGAACGTTGTGCGTATGGTCGAGCAAAAGGACTCCGCTCTGGCTATGTACGTTGCTTGGTATGTCGATGGGGCCGCGCGCAGTCGGCGCCATCTGAATATAGCCGTCAGTACCGATGACACCAGCAGAGAAGAGCGCACCCCATGGGCCGTATTTGGATTGTGCCAGGGTACTTGAGTCGTAGGTACCCTCACCGCCGTAAGTGCTCCGCACTTCCAACTGATTCGACGAGGGGTGTACCGGCACAATATTGATGACGCCGCCAATGGCCGAGGATCCATAGAGATCGCTCGCGCCGCCGCGCACCACTTCCACACTATGGATTGCCAGATCAGGCTGCTCCTGCCAGTGAATCCATCCGCCGATGGGGTCATTGAGGGGAACATCGTCCTCTGTGACGAGTGTGCGGCTGGCTGAGGTGGAGCCAAGGCCACGCAGGCTGATGCCCTGCGAAGTGGGATTGGCAACGAGCGAACTGGAGCGGCGAAAGGTCTCAATTCCCGGAAGCTGGCGAAGCTGATCGTCGAGCGTGATGGCGGCGGATGTCAGCAGCTTATTTTGCGCAAGCATTCGCGTGGTGACGGGACTTTCGAGCTGACCGATGGGCTCGCGATAGGCGGTGACGGTGATCTGCTCGGTTTCCGCGGAAGGGCGAATCATGTGGACTATGGTGTCGCCATCCACCTGAACCTTTTGCAAAACGAAACCCGGCGCATGCACGTAGACAATGCAACCGGAAGGGCAGTTGAGATGCACAATGCCGATTGCGTTGGTAAAGCCGAGAGTATTGAAGGAGCTGTCCGCAACGCGTGCGCCGGTGACAGCTTTACCCTTGGGATTGAGAACAGTCAGAGCCTGTTTAGTTTGTGCCTGAAGTCCGGGAAGCATCAACAGCAACAGCAGCCCACTGATCGCTCTCAATGCGCACGACGGCATCAATATCGAGGTCGCGGCTGGAGTGGAGTGCGCTGAGCAATTCGGCGATGGTGCGGCGGGAACGGGGCTCGACGACGCGCGCAGCGATCTCGTATAGCGGAACGAGCACAAAGATGCGGTCCGAGATACGAGGATGCGGAATTGTGAGATCGGCTTCACCAACACAAACATCATTCAAGAGCAGGATATCCAAATCGAGCGAGCGTGGACCATTGGGGATGTAAAGGCGGCGGTCGCGGCCGAACTCAATTTCGATCTTACGGAGCGATTCGAGGAGTTGGTGCGGCGGCAGTGCTGTTTGCAATGCGACGACTGCATTGAGAAAGCGCGGCTGCGCGGCAAAGCCGACCGGGGCTGTGGAGTAGAGCGAAGAGCGCGCCGTGAGAAGGCCAAATTCCGCGATGCGCTCGACGGCAACGGCAAGCGTGTCAATAGGTTCTCCCGCGCTACTGGGGAGATTGGCTCCGAGTGCGATGTATGCCGTCCGCATAAGGTTCGTCGACAAAGTGGTGCTGAATCTGACTGTAACCTGCGGGGGGCTGAAAGCGGTAGCGTGGAATGGAGAATGACCAGGCGAAAAATATGTTACCGAAATATGTATGGCACAACACGCCAATACCCCATTTCACCAAGGCGGAATAGCCGACGCGCGCAATGCCATTTGCTTGACCGCGGAATAATGGAAGTACAAGGGAACATTTGGGTCAAGGCTGGAGTATTTGTAAAGAACCGTTGATGAAAGGGACCCCTTCAAATGTTCAAAAAGAGGCTCATTCGTATTGGAGTCTATTTCGCGTCCATTGCATTGTGTGCATTTGGCTCCACTCTGTTGAGTCAGATCCTGATTGGCAACGAGTCTGGGTCGCTCTTGTGGTTGGTGAAATGCCTTTTGATTATGTGCTCAGTGGTTCTGGTGACAACGGCATTTCTGCGGCGGTCAATGCAAAGCTGGCAGGAGTTTGGTGTCTCTATCTCTTTGCAAGGTATCGTAGATTCTCTTTTGGGATTGGTTGGCGGAATCGGTGTCGCCTTACTGTGGACCCTTGTCGTGTACCTGAATGCGCCTTTTCACATTGAACTGAATCCCGAGTTTAGCCTTTGGGCTGCTCTCATTTCAGTAACTGCAACTATGGGCATTGGAATTGGAGAAGAAGTAGGATACCGGTCCTACGGGACGCGGGAGATTTTTGCAATTGCCGGTACACTTGCATCGCTTTTATTGCCTACCATGATTTTTGTTTTTGTCCACGTGCTGGGTGGGGTTCCGTTGCTGGCAGGAATTCTCGTCGTGGGAACTTCAAGCATTTTGTACGGCGCGCTAATGCTCTTTACAAGGAGTTTGCCTCTTGTAGCAGCTTTTCATATTGGCAACAATCTGGCGCAGGATGCACTTCTTCGAACTTCGAATGCGTCAATTCTGGCACCTAGATTTGTGCACACCGTGCAAACTGGCTCAGTGGATCTGAGGATTTGGATTGGCATGGCATTGGTCAATCTTGCGGTTTCATTCCTCCTCCTTCGAAGACTCGATGCTCACCGTCTGAAACAGATTTGGGGAGGATCTTTTTGAGGCAGGGCATGTGGTAAGAACCGGGTCGAACTGCTGGTTTCCGGGCTCACAAAGGATCATTAACGGCACTTAAAAGGGGCAGTCAGAACGCTGTCACTGGATTAACCGGTAACTATAGGGTGAACGAGACCCTTAAGAGCCCTATGGCCTATCTGGTAGCATCCATTTTTGAGAGGAAACCAGCATGGAAGGTGTAAACCCCGCGGGACTTGGCGCCCGCCGCAATGAAGATATCGCTCTTGATCTGCTGAAGTTTGTGGCAGGAACCACCGGCGTGGGCCGCGCAAGCGCCACATCCACCGGTTTCAGCGGAAGCGCGGCGCCCAAGCCGGAAGAGCATGTGACGGAGCTGCTGGCGCTGTACGGGCGCTGCCTGAAGGCTGTGCAAGGCAAAGGAGCGGAACAATAGCTGGCGATCCCATGGTGCGCGTAGCAGTTGCTGGAGCAGGCGCCTTTGGACAAAACCATCTGCGCGTGTATCGCGAGCTGGAGAAGGCGGGCTCAGGAGTGCAACTGGTGGCGGCGGTTGAGCCGGATGCGACCCGCGCCGCGGAGACGTCTGCGAAGTACGGTATTCCCGTCTATTCGACGACGAGCGAGCTACTCCACGCGGATGTAAAGTTGGACGCGGCGTCGGTAGCGGTGCCGACGGTGTATCACCACACGGCGGCCGCTGAACTGCTGGACGCGGATGTGGATGTGCTGGTGGAGAAACCGATTGCCGCTTCACTGCAAGAGGCAGACGAGTTAATTGCGCTAGCCAGAGCGAAGAAGCGCATTTTGCAGCCGGGCCATCTGGAGCGGTTCAATCCGGCCGTGCTGGCCGTGGAGCCGAAGCTGCACCGGCCGATGTTTTTCGAAGCGCACAGACTTTCGGTCTTCACGCCGCGTTCCCTTGATGTGGACGTAGTTCTCGATTTGATGATCCACGATCTGGACATTGTGTTGACCTTTGCGCACTCGGATGTGCGGGAAGTGCGTGCAGTGGGGTTGCCCATTCTTTCGCCCAAGGTCGACATTGCAAACGTCCGTGTGGAATTCGAATCGGGCTGTGTTGCCAACTTCACGGCATCGCGTGTGTCTACCGAACGCGTGCGCAAGCTGCGTTTCTTTCAACCGCGGCAGTATGTGTCGATCGACTATGCGCGGCGCGATGTGCTTGTCATTCATGTGGACGAAAATGGCGACGCAATGAAGCCGGCAGATTTGATTGCTGCGTTGCCGGAAGGCGTTCGTGCCATGCTGCCAAAGCACATTGTGGATGGGGTTGCGTCGGGTGCGATTGACCTGAAGACACTGGATCCAAAGTTGGTATCGCAGTTCGCGACAATGGCGAAGATTGATCCGGCAGTGATTGCGCATCTGACTGGGCAATCGGAATCAAAAGCGGGACTGAGCTTCAGCAAGCCGGAGGTGAAGCCGGGCGAACCACTGAAGCTTGAGATTGAGGCCTTTCTGGACGCGGTGCGGAGTCGCCGCGAGCCGTATGTGACGGCGGAGCAGGGACGCGATGCATTGTCACTGGCGCTGGAGATTCAGGCGCAGATGGCGGCGCATGCCGAGCGGGCGGGGTTGCAGTCATTTTTTGAGACCGGTGCCTGATGTTGGCAACCAGCGGTGAACGCGACTGAAATAGTTGTCGTAGTTGATGCCGAAGGTACGTCGCAGGTGAGGCTCCTCAAAAAGCATGACAAAGAGCGTGACGGCCACAATGAATCCGGCGATGAAGAGAACCCTTGCCGGCAAGTAAATGAGAACCAGTGCAACGAAGAGAGGCGTAAGCGAGGGTTCTGAAAAGGACCGACATACCGGGCCTCCTGCATTAAGTATTGTCGCTCCTATTTCAATCTCGTACAGGTCAATAGCGCTCATGTCGCATGTGAAAGGAATGTGCGGGCCAAATGCGTGGAAATTGCACAATCCTAAGTGGAGTGATGGAAATGGATCAAAAGGCGCATTGGGAACATGTGTATGCGACAAAGTCTCCGCTGGAAGTGAGCTGGTATGCGCCGCATCTGGAGTATTCGCTCGCGTGGATTCGCGCAGCCGCGCCGAACCATGATGCCTCGATTCTCGATGTAGGTGGTGGTGCGTCAACGCTGGTAGACGACTTATACACAAGCGGTTATCGCGCTCTCAATGTACTGGAGATTTCCTCGAAAGCAATTGCGCTGGCGAAGGAACGGCTAGGGGCGACGGCCGGGGAGATTGAGTGGATTGAGGGCGATGTGATCGATATGGCATTGCCGGAAGCGAAGTTCGATGTGTGGCATGACCGTGCCGTGTTTCATTTTCTAACGGATCCGGTGGATCGCATGCGGTATCGCGAACAATTGAAACGCGCCTTGAGGCCCGGAGGATATGTGGTGCTGGCGGCATTTTCAACGCGCGGGCCGGTGCGATGCAGTGGATTGAAGGTGCAGCAGTATGATGTTTCGCTCGTAAAGCAAGAGTTGGGCTCGGCATTCCGGCTGGAGAAGAGCGCAACTGTGGAGCATAGGACGCCAAGTGGTGGCCGGCAGGAATTTCTCTATTGCTTGCTGGAGCGTATTGGCCCGTAAATTCAACATAAAGCGTTTTTCTTAAGGCTTTTCCGTACACTTACAGCTTGACACGAGCCGAATGTGAGCGATATGGTTGGCAGCCGTAGACGTGTAGTCGCCTTGAGTTATCGTTTACCAACGGCGGCTAATTCAAACAGCGAAAACAAGTGAGGAAAGCCATGAAGTCGATTGGTGTATGCCGGGTCGGTGCGGCCCTGTTGCTGGTTGCCGCTTCTCTGCTGTGGGCGCAGGATAAAGACAAGGACAAGCCTGCCTACCTGGATACGAGCCTGCCGCCGCAGGTGCGCGCGGCTGACCTGGTGAGTCGTATGACGCTGGAGGAAAAGGCGAGCCAGCTCGTAAATCAGGCGCGAGCAATCCCGCGGCTCGACATTCCGCGCTATGACTGGTGGAGTGAGGCGTTGCACGGCGTGGCAACGCAGGGAATCACTGAATTTCCCGAACCCATCGGACTGGCGGCGACGTTCGACACGCCTTCGATTCATAAGATGGCGGTGGATATCAGCATCGAAGCGCGCATTAAGCACGACATGTTCATGAAGGAGAATGGAGGCTTCAGCAAAATCTTCCAGGGATTGGATTTCTGGGCGCCGAACGTGAACATCTTTCGCGATCCGCGCTGGGGCCGTGGGCAAGAGACGTACGGCGAAGATCCGTACCTGACTTCGCGCATGGGCGTGGCGTTTGTGAAGGGCATGCAGGGCGATGATCCACGCTACTATCGCGTAATTGCCACACCAAAGCACTTTGACGTGCACTCGGGGCCGGAGCCGACACGGCACACGGCCAATGTGGAAGTAAGCCTTCATGACGAGCTGGATACATATCTCCCGGCCTTCCGTGCGACCGTGGTGGACGGCAAGGCTGAAAGCGTGATGTGCGCCTACAACAGCATCAACGGGCAGCCGGCGTGCGCGAATACGTTTCTTCTGGAAGATCAGTTGCGCGGATGGTGGAATTTCAAGGGCTATGTGGTGAGCGATTGCGGTGCAGTTCTAGACATTCACAACGGGCATCACTTCAATGCAACGCAGGCCGAAAGCTCCGCGATCAGCTTGAAGCGCGGTATGGACAACGAGTGCGTGGACTTTACTTTTGACGTGAAGGATGATCACGATTACAAGCCCTATCTGGATGCGGTGAAAGAAGGCTATCTAGACGTAAAAGATATTGACCGTGCGGTGACGCGGCTCTATACAGCGCGCATGAAGCTGGGCATGTTCGATCCGCCGGAGATGGTGCCCTACTCGCACGAGGACCCAAGCCAACTAAACAGCCCTGAGCATCGCGCGCTCGCACTGAAGCTCGCCAACGAGTCAATGGTTCTATTGAAGAATGACGGCGTACTGCCGCTAAAGACATCGGGGATCAAGATTGCCGTGGTTGGTCCGCTGGCTGAACAGACTCGCGTGCTTCTGGGCAACTACAACGGTCAACCAACGCACACGGTTTCGATACTGGATGGATTGAAGAAAGAGTTTTCAAAGGCCACAATCACCTATGAACAGGGAACGCAGTTCCTTGGTCATGACGCAGCGCCCGTGCCGGCAAGTGCACTGACTTACGATGGCAAACCCGGTGTGAAGGCGAGCTACTCCAAGCTCGATATGAGCAATTTGAACAATCCCGGCGAAGCCAAGCCAGTTGCTGAGCAGGTTGAGCAGAGCATCGATGAAACGAAGAGCAAGATTCCGCCTGCCGCTGCATCCTTGAAACCGCTTGCCATCCACTTTGAGACCATGCTGACTGCGCCGGAAACAGGTGACTACAACCTTGGCATGGTGGCTGCGGGTTTCTTCCGGATGAATCTGGACGGCAAGAGCGTGACTTCAAGCTATGGCGGCGATGGTAAGGAAGCGAAGCTGGGCCGCGTGCATCTTGAAGGAGGCAAGCCCGAGAAGCTGGAAGTGGATTACGCGGTGGGCTTTGGGACCGACGAAGTACGGGCGCAACTGGTGTGGTCAAAGGTGGATCTGAAGCCTCAGCCTGCCGCAATCGAAGCGGCGAAGAAGGCCGACGTCGTCGTAGCGGTAGTTGGTATTACCAGCGAGTTGGAAGGCGAAGAGATGCATGTGAATGAGCCTGGCTTCCTGGGCGGCGACCGGACCAAGATCGATTTGCCAGAGCCAGAGCAGGAGCTACTAAAGTCGCTGGCTGCAACGGGCAAGCCGCTCGTGGTAGTGCTTACAAACGGTAGCGCGCTTGCAGTGAACTGGGCCTCTGAACATGCGAATGCAATCCTTGACGCTTGGTACCCGGGCGAAGAGGGCGGCAACGCAGTTGCGCAGACGCTCGCGGGAGTGAACAATCCCGGAGGCAAGCTGCCCGTGACCTTCTATACGGGCGTGGATCAGCTTCCGCCGTTCGAAGATTACTCAATGAAGAACCGGACTTACCGGTACTTTACTGGAAAGCCGCTCTATCCGTTCGGGTACGGGTTGAGCTACACGAAGTTCGCATTCGGCAAACTTGAATTACCGACGACACCCGTGAAAGCGGGCGATTCGATGACAGCGGAAGCGACGGTGACGAATACGGGCAAGATTGCCGGTGATGAAATTGCGGAATTGTATCTGAGCTTCCCGAAGGTTGACGGCGCACCGATTCGCGCGTTGCGTGGATTTGAGCGCGTGCATCTTGCGCCGGGCGAGTCGAAGGTTGTGCACTTTAAGTTGAAACCGCGCGATCTGGGCATGGTGACCGCGGACGGCAAGCCAATTGTAGCCGCAGGACATTACACGGTAAGCGTTGGCGGTGGGCAGCCAGGCACCGGAGCACCCACAGTCGAAGGTGGCTTCGATGTGGCGGGTCAGTTTTACCTGTCGCAATAGCGAAAGCTCCAAGCAGAATTGCCCATGCGGATGTCCTTCGGGGCATCCGCATTTTTTTGCGTTATCGAAAAGCTGGAACAATCGCGCGCAGAGTGGTGTCTACATGAACACAGTGGTTGGGGTCGATACGCGCAAGAGTGCCAGGAGTGCAAACGCTGCGACAGGGATGTGCGCGGCGTCTAAGGAGGCGTGCGTTTCAGCCCCATGACCATTGTCAGCTCAGGGGGAGGGGACGCACATGTTTGAGACAGCGACATTTGAATCGACAGGAAGTATTACTACCCAGAGCCGCAAATGGATGGTTGCAACGCTGCTTCTGAACGGATCCATTCTGGCCACGCTGATTTTGATTCCACTTTTGCGACCTGAATTGTTGCCCGGGCGTACCTTAGTAAGTCTGCTTTCGCCGCCCACAGCACCGAGTGCGCCGCCCGCAACACGTGCGTCAGCAGAATCAACGCAGACGGTACAGTTGTTGAATCCATACGCAGCACCGACGCGGATACCGGCAATCATGGTGAGCGAACCTGGCCCCGCGCCGGCACAGGGAATCGATCTGCGCGGAATGGAGAACGCCCAGACTGGAATACCTGGTGCCGACAACGTATTTGGCGATCAGGCACGGGTCCGCGTAGTGCATCCACCGGCGGCAGCAGGGCCTGTGCGGATTTCATCACGGCTGCTGGAAGGAACAATTGTGAGTAAGAAGCAGCCGGTGTATCCGCCCATCGCGATTGCCGTGCATCTGGAAGGGACTGTGATTTTGCAGGCAACAATTTCGAAAACTGGAACAATTGAACATCTGCGTGTGATGAGCGGTCCAGCGATGCTACGTCAGGCAGCCATCGATGCAGTTAGCCAGTGGCGCTACAGGCCGTATGTGCTGAATGGGCAGCCATTGGAAGTGGAAACGACGGTAAATGTGGTGTTCAGCCTCTCGCATTGATTCTGGCGCCATATTCTGGGCCAAGTCCTGACCCAAGTGGCGCGAAGCAGGTGTGGTGAGTGAAAATGCGTGTGTCATGAAAATTCTTAATCGCCGCGATTTTGTTGCGGGCGCGGCCGCCGCAACGCTGACTGCAACAACTTACAAAAGCTTTGGAGAAGGGATGCACACGCGAGTGCTGGTCGCCTCAGGAACTGAAAACGGGATTCTCAACTACGACTGGGATGGCGCAACTGGCACGCTTACGCCGGCGGGCGTGGCTGCGAAGATTTCAACCGTCGACTGGATTACATTCTCGCCGGACAGGAAGTACATTTTCGCCGCATGCGAACTGGACAGCTTTAATGGCAAGCCGACGGGCGAGGTGGCAAGTTTTGCCTGGAAGAACGGCAAGCTGCATCAACTTTCAACGCAGAACTCGGCGTCGAAAGGTACGTGCCAGGTGGCGGTGGACAAGACAGGCCGCGTAGCCATTTCGGCCGATTACGGAGGGGGAAGCGCGGCGAGCTTTCAAATCAAGAATGGCAAGCTGAGCCCACTGGTGTGGTCTGAGCACTACACCGAGCACGGACCGAACCCCGATCGGCAGGAGGCGGCACACGCGCACTTCTGCAGCGTCTCACCCGACAATATGTTTGCCTATGTGAACGACCTCGGTGGCGACGTAATTCATATCTACATGCTGGATCCGGAGACTGCAAAGCTGACGCCGGCGGGCACGTATCACGCGAAGCCTGGCTCGGGATGCCGCACGCTGCATTTTCATCCCAACGGGCGCATTGCGTACTGCATGAACGAAATGGCTTCGACAGTGGACGTGCTGCAATGGCGCAGGAGGGACGGGCTGTTGCTGCGCATTGCTCAGGTGAAACTGCTTCCGGAAGGCTATAGCGGACCGACGCGCGGCTGTGACACGGTCATCACGCGCGACGGACGATTTGTCTACTTCGCCAATCGCGACAACAACTTTCTTGCCAGCTACTCATGCGATCCGGAGACGGGCCTGCTGACATTCATGGCACGCTCGAACTGTGGCGGTAAAATTCCACGCAACTTCACGCTGGACCCTACGGAGCGCTGGATGCTTGTCGCAAACCAGGATTCAAACTTGTTGAGCGTATTTGCACGCGATCCGAAGACGGGCAGGCTTGCGGACGAGGGCAAGAGCGTGGCCGCCGCAACGCCCATGTGCATTCTGTTTACGTAAGGGGATTATTCCGCGAGTGCGGATGATTCAGATTCCCTGCAGTGCGGGGTGGGTTATTCCACCTGCGGCAACTCTGGCCGGAACGGCTTCAGCGCTCTCTGCAATGGGCGTGTACGCCAGCTCCCATGCAGAGCGGTCTTTCAATAGGCGAGAGACCAGCGCCGTGTGCATCGCATGTCCGGCGCGTTCTGCCACCACATGACCCTCAATGCGATGACCAGCCAGGGCAAGATCGCCAATTAAGTCGAGCACTTTGTGTCGGACGTATTCATCACTGAATCGAAGCGAACCGTTTTCAGGACCCTTAGGACCCAGGATGATGGCACTTTCCGGTCCGGCGCCGCGAATCAGACCCATATCACGAAGCCGTTGTTCATCGGCCTTGTAGCCGAAGGTTCGAGCAGGCGCAATTTCAACGCCGTACATTTCGGCGGCTAGATCGATGGTGGTTTGTTGGATACCAATGGGAGCTGGGAAGTCGATGGTGTAGTCAATGCGATAGCCGGTGGCGGGATAGACGCCAATGAATTTGTTTCCCTCACGGACTTCCACCGGATGCAACACCTTGATGTGTTCGCGGCGTCTGCGCTGGGCACGAGTGCCCATGCGCTGAATGGCTTCTACATAAGGAAGCGCGCTGCCATCGAGAATCGGCAGTTCCAAGTTGTCAATTTCGATGATGACATTGTCGATGCCAATGCCAATGAAAGCTGACAGTAAATGTTCGGTGGTGGAGATGAGCACACCCTGGCGCATCAGGCTTGTCGCGTAACTGACCTTGGCCACATTGCGGCCGATGGCGGGAATTTCGAAGTTATCGAGGTCAGTGCGGCGGAAAACAATTCCGGAGCCGGCTGGAGCAGGAAGCAGGCGCATGCTGACGGGTGCGCCTGAGTGGAGGCCGATCCCCGTGAACTCAAGGGTCTCGGCGATGGTGTGCTCCATGTGAACTGCTGATGCCAAAAAGACAATCTCCCCAAGGACTACATCGCGGTCGATGGGCTTCCGTGGCTTTTTTATGGGCCGCGTACGCTGTGGAAATCGAACGCAACCGATAGATTAGACGGGAATCCGGGATGGCGTCCTGTGGTATTTTTGCCACATACTGCGTCCAAAATGAACGTCACTGTCATCTTCTGCTCTGATTCTGAATGAGTTAGGGAGGGACAAGGAACAATGCACGTAATTGCTGCAACGGATTCCCCGGAATTCTTCATCCCAGAAGAGGAGAGGAATTTGGATGCTTTCACTTGTTGCCTGGGTTTCGATCGTATTTGCAGCGGTATCCGCCGCATGGATTGCTCTGGATGAGTTGGAACACAGGCAGCCAATGGCGGTGATGAACGTGGTCTGGCCTGTTTCAGGACTTTACTTTGGCGTGTTTGCCGTGTGGGCATACTGGAAGCTGGGTCGGCCAAAGGCGATGAAGCATGCATCGAACCCAGGTCCCATGGGACATATTCATGCCATGGAGCACGGGGCCGCCAGCACTGGTCCGCATGGAGCAATGGAACGGAGAAAAGCGCCGACGCTGGCGCAGGTCGCGGTGGGAACAAGTCATTGCGGAGCTGGATGCATGCTTGCAGACCTGGCATGCGATTTCTGGATTGCGGCCGCGGGTATTACGTTCCTCGGATCGGCGTTGTGGGCCGAGTTTGCCGTGGATCTTGTGGCGGCGTGGGCGCTTGGAGTTGTATTCCAGTATTGGGCCATTAAACCGATGGGACAATTGAGCACCCGGGAAGCAATATTTGCGGCCATCAAGGCAGACACGCTTTCGATCCTCGCGTTCCAGGTGGGCATGTATGCGTTCATGGCTCTTACGTGGTTTGTGTTCTTCCCCGCGCCGCATTTGGACGCATTTGAAGCTCGTTACTGGCTCATGATGCAGCTGGCCATGATTGCGGGATTCGCTACGAGCTTCCCAATGAACGCGTGGCTGATTCGTATGGGTATAAAAGAAGCGATGTGATCGCAGCGAAGTGCGCCAAGCGTTTCGAGACTGTGTAGGCCTACAATCAGGGTGAATCTGTTCCTAGAACTGGAAGACCAACGTGACAACAGAAATTACCTATGCGACCAATCTTCCGATGCGCGCACTGCTGGCCGGGGCACGGAGAAAACAGTCATCGCAGTTGAAACTGATTGAAGAGCTGGTGCGTATTGAATCGCCCTCGGACGAGAAGGCGGCGGTGGACCAGTGTGTTGCGGCAGTCGCGGTGCATGTAAACGGGCTGGGCGGGCGCGTTAAGCTGCATCGGCAACGCGCGTGGGGCGATGTGCTGGAAGCGCGCTTTGGCAAGAAATCGAGGAGCAAGAAGCCTATTCTCTTGCTCGGTCATCTGGATACGGTGCATCCGATAGGCATGCTGAAGACAATGCCATGCAAGGTGAGCAATGGAAGGCTGTGGGGGCCGGGCACGCTGGATATGAAGGTGGGTGTTGGTATGGCGCTTACGGCGATCGAGCTGTTAGCGGAGGCCGGCGCGCTACAGCGTGAAGTAGTGTTGCTGCTGAATAGCGACGAAGAGGTGGGGAGTCCCGTGTCGCGGCCGATTACGGAGAAGATAGCGCGTGAGTGTTCAGCGGTGTTTGTGCTGGAGCCGGCGCAGGGGCTGGCCTACAAGACGGCGCGCAAGGGCACGGGTAATTGGCGCATCAATGTGAAGGGTGTGGCCGCGCACGCGGGCGTGGACTTTGAGAAGGGTGCGAATGCAATTCTCGAATTGGCGCACGCTGTGGAGACGGTGAGCGGATGGACCGAATTGAAGCGCGGCCTCACGGTAAGCGTGGATGTGATTGGCGGCGGCGACAAGACAAACGTTGTGCCGGACACCGCGTGGGCAGAAGTAGATGTACGCCTCGCACGTAAGGCCGATGGTTCGCGCATTGAGAAGAAATTTGCCGGACTGCGCGCGAAGGACAAACGATGCGCGATTGACTTGAGCGGAGGGATTAACCGGCCTCCGATGGAGCGAACACGCGGGACAGTAAAACTATTTGAACAAGCTCGCGCGCTGGCCGCCGAAATTGACATTGATCTGAAGGAAGCGGCGACGGGTGGCGCGTCGGACGGGAACTTCACATCGGCGCTTGGCATTCCCACGCTCGATGGTATGGGCGCCGTGGGTGAAGGGGCGCATACACTTCATGAGTCTGTGGTGGTGGAACACATGGCGCCGCGTACGGCGCTTCTGGCGGGGATGTTGGCAGGTTGAAAGATCCCGCGGTTAGTGGCTGAGCAGGTAGTTATCGATAAAGAAATAACCGGCGGTGATGAAGCCGATGAGGGCTACGATCCAGCGCATGAGCCTCTGATTGACCTTGGTGCTGAAGTGCGCGCCGAGGTATCCGCCGATTGCCGCCAAAATGGCCATCTCAATGCAGAAGTTCCACTGGACACGTTTAGCAAGGATGAAGCTGATGGCTGGGATGCCGATGGAGACGGCCGCGGTGACGACCTTGAGTGCGTTCATTTCGTGGATGTCGTGCACTCCACAGAGGCCAAAGAGGGCCATGACGAGGAATCCGCCCCCTGCGCCGAAGTATCCGACATACACGCTGACAACTACCATGC
This sequence comes from uncultured Acidobacteriaceae bacterium, assembly GCA_963814335.1. Classification (GTDB taxonomy): domain Bacteria; phylum Acidobacteriota; class Terriglobia; order Terriglobales; family Acidobacteriaceae; genus Telmatobacter. Next base: position 193,021 of record CAWFCO010000007.1, read on the forward strand.
CGAGGATGAGCAGCGTGTTATAGCGCTTGCCTCCGGACAGAGTCTGCAGCCAGCGGCCCAGCGGGAAACTGAGCACGAACACGGTTGCGGCAAAAAGGAGAAGCCAGGGCAGCAGCGCGCGGAAGAGCGAATTGCCGGTCATCAGCAGCAGGCGACCACCCACCCATCCACCGATGCCGGAAGCGATGGAGAGGGCGACGAGGCTCCAGCCGTAGTTGCGTAACCGGCGGCGATAAGCAACGAGCGACGTAATCTGGCCAGGCCAGAGGGCAACCATGTTGGTAGCCTGTGCCGAGACCGCTCCAATGCCTAGAGCACGCATGCTGCCGATGAGTGCGGGCAGAGAAAGGAACGAGCCACCACCGGCAATCGTATTGATGACTCCGGCAAAAAAGGACGCCACAGGGAGCCAGATAACCTGCACAGGATGCAGCTGCGCAATCGACATGTCTCAATCTACCGGGTTGAGTCTCAGGAATGCATAAGGCTTTTTTGAGAGTGTAAAGCCGGAGGGGCAGGGCGGCGATGTGAACCGGGCGGTTGGCTGTTAGACTCCCGATGAGTGGGCGATGACTAAGCCCAGGAAAAAGGCAGGCAAACGATGAAGATTCTGAGTGTGGTGGCCGTTTCAGGACTACTCATGGGAACGGCGGGTGCACAGACGGCGGCGAAGCCTCCCGTGCATCACGCAAGTGCAGTGCAACATTCAACGGCTCACCATGCGGCGGCCACCAGGCCGTTGCCGACTGGCATTCCGCCTGTACATGGGGTAGTGAGAACGGCGTTCTCCCTTCGATACGAGGACTATAAGACAGGTACCGGCGCAGAAGCCGAGCCGGGGAAACTGGTGAAGGTGCTCTACACAGTTTGGATTGCTTCCGACGGACGCCTGTTGGATTCCACCGATCAGCACCGTGAAGAACTGAAGGACGCGGATGGTAAGCCCGTTCTGGACGCCGACGGCAAGCCAAAGCTGGGCGAGCCGCAGCCATTCGCCTTTGTGCTGGGCATGACGCACCTGATTCCAGGTTTCGCTGAGGGCTTTGATGGCCTGCGCGTGGGTGGAAAGCGGCGTCTCTTTATCCCATGGCAGCTTGCATACGGCGCCAACGGCAAGCCGGGACCGGATCCTGCTCACCCTGGCGTACCGCCGAAGGCCGATTTGATTTTCGATATTGAACTGCTGGACGTGGCCGATGCGCCAATGATGCATGGCGGCATGATGATGCCGGGTGGTGTCCACCCGGGAGGAGCGATGCCCCCGGGACATCCGAAGGTCGACACTCATCCGCCGACAGAAACTCATCCTCAGTAGCAGTCTCTCAGACGGGTAGTTCAGGAGTGGCGGCGAGGAGTTGCTGCGTATAGGCCTGCTGCGGTGCGGAGCAGATTTTTTCCGCATCGCCGGTTTCAACAAGGCGTCCCTTTTCCATGACCGCAATTCGGGTGGCTAGATAGCGAACCAGCGGCATGGAGTGCGAGATGAACAGATAAGTGAGGCCGTGGTCGCGCTGGAGCTGGCGCAGCAGGTTCACGATCTGCGCCCCGACGCTGACGTCGAGAGCAGAGACTGGCTCGTCGAGGATGAGCAGCTTGGGACGCAGTGCCAGCGCCCTTGCGATATTAATGCGCTGGCGTTGGCCGCCGGAGAACTCATGCGGAAATCGATCTAGCGCCGACTCGTCGAGAGCGACCCGTCGAAGCAGATCTGCTGCAGCTGATTTGAGCGCTGCATGTCCATGCGGAAGATCGGGATCTCCTCTGTGAATGCTCCACGGTTCGGTGACTATATCGAACACCTTCATGCGTGGATTGAGTGCGGCGAAGGGGTCTTGAAAGACAGGTTGCATCTGGCGGCGAAGCTTGCGGAGCGCGGCCGTGGATGCCGTGGCAAGGTCGACACCGTCCACGCGAATTGACCCGGAAGTAGGCGGCGTTAGCGCAAGAGTCATGCGTGCCACGGTGGACTTGCCGGATCCGGATTCGCCGACGAGACCCAGCGTCTCGCCGGACTCAATCCGAAATGAAACGCGATCGACAACGGTCTGCTGCACAGTGCCAAGGCCAGTGCGGCGGGGATACGATTTCGAAACCGCGTCGAGTTCAACCAGCGCCATACACAGATGGTATACGCGCGTGCATGATTTTAAGTCTCGGGTGTCGCTCTACCCTCTGGCGGCTTTGTGCACGCACCACGTCTAAGTCGTCATCCTGTCCTTCGAGATGGTGCGCAGAGGCCAGTGCAACAGTTGCACCCGGCCAGGTCCCTCGTATTCCGTTTCCAGCGTGGCTGCATACGGCGCCAGACCATACACGCGGCTGGTGATGGCCTCGCGCCCGCCGATGAAGGCTTCAATTACACTGCCGTCGAAGAATACGCGCACATCAGGCGAGCCCACTTGTGTAGGCGGAATGGGGAACTGCGCGTCGCCGCAGTGCACTTGACCCGTTGTGTAGTCGACGAGGAGTTCCCAGCGCGTGGCGATGCCGGTCTTGATGCGTACAGCGACCGTCTTCGGCTTGGTATGAACCGTCAGCGCGAGTTCATGGCGAAGTGAATCAACGGTCCGGCGGTGCGGTGCACCGGAGATAAGCGGAATCGGCTCCACCTTGCCGCGCAGCTTTTCCACTTCCTTGGCGGGGTTGATGAGGAGTGCGCCGTCAGCGGCAATGTGCAGCTCGCGGGGCAGTGAGGTGCAACCTGCCCAGCCAGCCTTCTTGAGCTCTTCTTCAGGACGTTTCTCTGTAATCCAGCCCCAGACGATGCGCCGATTTTGCGGCGCGAGAAAGGTTTTCGGAGCATAATAGGCGCCATGATCCAGAATGCCGCTGCGTCGCGTGGTGAAGCGATGCGCAGTGGTATCGTAGTCGCCCGTATTCCAGAGTACTTTTCCCTCGGTTGAGTAAAACAGGCAGTGCTTCCCATCGACGGCGAAAAAGTCCGGGCATTCCCACATATCGCCGCTGCCGACCGGGTTGGTATCGCTTTTGCCGGTGGACGCTCCTTCAGCGAGTTTGCCCAGATACGTCCAGTTGCGCAGGTCTTGCGAGCGATAGAGCAACACGCATCCACCCTTGCCCACTTCGCCGGAACCAATACCCACATACCAGCCATCGCTTTCATGCCACGGGGTTGGATCGCGAAAGCCCGTTACCTGCATGCCCTCGGGCGGCGCCGCAATCACTGGCTTCTCAAGCTTCTTCCATTTGAGCAGCAGATTGTCTTCCGCGGTGGCCAGCATCTGTGTCTCACGGAGCTTGTTGTTGCCGTCGCGAATGGTGACGTCAGCGGGTGGGGCATTCTGCACGCCGGTGTAGATAATGGTGGGCACACCGTTGTAGACGACGGCTGAACCCGTGAAGCAGCCTTCCGCGTCAGCGCCGCCGGGCGTCGGCGCAAGAGCGATAGGCTCGTGCTTCCAGTCGATCATGTTCGTGCTGATCGCGTGGCCCCAGTGCATGTCTCCCCAAATGGCTGCGTTGGGATTGAGTTGATAGAAGAGGTGGTACTTGTCTTTCCAGAAGATGGGGCCGTTCGGATCATTCATCCAGTTGTGCGGCGCCAGAAAGTGATACTCGGGTCGATCATTGTCGGCGGCCGGGCCTGAGGGCTGCGGAGGCGTTGCTGGAACGGGCGCTTGTGCGCGTGCCAGCAAGGGTAGCGTTGCCGCTGCGCCAGAGACCACAAGAAAGCGCCGTCGATTCATCGTCATGTCTGTCTCCCCGAATTAAATTCGACTGTTCATGGTTTCACAGGATGGTGGAACGAGCCAAGAGCGAGGTCGGTGCGCCTCCAGTCGAAATTCGCGGGGCACGTCATTGTAGTGAGAGAAAGGCCGCGAGAGAATGCGGCCTCAATTAATCAAGACTATGAATCTGCGGTCACTTCGCCGCCGGCGACAGCTTCAATGCGTATGCGTACTTGCAATCCATGCCCGCGGGGAGAGTCACGTCCAGCGCATCGGCGGATTGCGTGAAGGTGATCTTGTCCGAAGAGCCAAGCAACTCAACACCCGCAACCGGGAAGGACGTGTCCTTCTGCGCGGTGCCCAGCGCGTGGATTACGGCCTTACCACCCGTCGGGCATGTCATGCCAATTACGTACACATTTTCGTCCTTCGCCGTGAATCGGAAATCTTCCGGTGTGTAGGGCTTGGTGTCCGTGTCGTGGAAGGCGCCGGCTTCAACCTTCGTGGGGCCCTCACCAAACGTTTTCCAAGGTGTGGTGCCATAGATAGCATCGCCATTCACCTTGAGCCACGCACCCATGTCGAGCAGGCGCTCGCGCTCCGCTTCGGGAATGGTGCCGTCCGAACGCGGACCGATGTTGAGCAGAAGGTTACCGTTTTTGCTCACGATGTCGACAAGTTGATCGATGAGGAATTGTGGAGACTTGTAGGTATCGTGCTCAATGTAGCCCCAACTCTTATTACTGATTGAGGTGTCTGTCTGCCAGTGCTGCGGAACGATGTGGTCCTGCTGGCCGCGCTCGAAGTCCATGACAGCTGCCTTGTGGTCGATGGCATAGTCCTTGAAGTTGATGACTCCGTCGTAGCCATGCGCGATGGCGAAGTTGTAATAGAAGGCGGCGAATTGGGTGACGGCCTGGCGCATACGGGGCTGGCCTATCCACCAGTCGAAGTAGACAATCTCGGGCTTGTACCTTTCCACGAGTTCGGTGTCGCGTGCGAGCCAGTCGCGGGCCCACGCGTCGCTCACATAGGTCCAGTCGTTGGTCAGGCCACCGGGATCGGAGATCCACTGGTGCGCGGGGCCATAGAGCGAGGCGTATTTAGGATCATTAACGTCGGAGCGTATGCGCCGACCGCCCTCATAGAAGAAGTTGTGCTCGACGCGGTGCGAGCTGAGGCCAAAGTGTAGCCCTTCGGCGCGGATGGCAGTGGCCAGCTCGCCGAGAGTGTCCCGTTTTGGACCCATCTTGACCACGGTCCAGTCAGAGAGATGTGAGTCGTACATCGAGAAGCCATCGTGATGCTCGGCGACGGGGACGACATACTGCGCGCCGGAGGCCTTGAAGAGCTCAGCCCAGGCCTTGGCGTCGAAGTGCTCGGCCTTGAAAAGAGGGATGAAATCCTTGTATCCCTTCGAATCGTCGCCATGCGCGAAGCGCGCGCGGAAATCCTTGTAGGCGCCTTCCGCGGGAATGTACATGTTGCGTGGATACCACTCATTCTCCGCCGCAGGTACTGAATAGACACCCCAGTGAATGAAGATGCCGAACTTGGCGTCTTTGTACCACTGCGGCTGCTGGTACTTCTCCAGCGTGGCCCAATCGGCCCGGTAGGGGCCGTCATGCTCCTGCTTGTCTTCTTCGGCAAGTAGTCGATTGCGCTCGGCGTCGTATTTGGAGACGGACTGTTGCCACTCGTGATCGATCTCCTCAGCGGACTTGACGCCTTGCGTGGGAGCCAAAGGATCGGGCTTTGGTGCGGCTTGCGACAGGGCAGCAGAGACAACAAAGGGAACCATGGCAAAAGAGAGAAATGCGCGGAAAAGAAAGAGTTTGGTCATCGGAGGCCCATCCTACACGGAGCTGGTATCGGCGGCCAAACGGAAAAATTGCGGTGGACTCTTGACATATGCCGATATAGGAATATTATCTAGATCATGGCACGTGCGGCAACCACTTCGGATCCTTACAACGCGATAGCAGAACCGCGGAGGCGCGAAATTCTAGCGCTCCTCGTGGTCGAGGAAAAGCCGGTAGGCGACATCGTGATTGCGCTGAAGCTCGATCAGCCTTCGGTATCGAAGCACCTGCGCGTGCTGCGCGAGGTGGGTCTGGTGCGCATGCGGCGCAACGGACGGCACAAACTCTACAAGACCAATGCGGAGGCGATTAAGCCGATGTATGAGTGGACAAAAACATTTGAGCGTTATTGGACGCACCAGTTATTGAAGGTGAAGGAACGCGCAGAAGCGAAGGCGCGCAACGAGGCTTAGCAGTAATCAAAAGAAGGCGAAATCAATCTGAGGTCGATGGAGGAATCAATGGTTGAAACACAATTGAGTATTGAAGACATGACCGTGCAGATCGAGAAAGAAATGCACGTGGCAGCCAGCATGGAACAGACATTTGAGGCGCTGCTCGAGCAGTTGGGGTCAGGCAATGAAACGCCTGAAGGAACGAAGATGCCGATGGTGCTGGAGCCTTGGCCGGGCGGGCGCTGGTATAGAGACCTGGGTGATGGCAACGGCCATTTCTGGGCTCACGTACAGGCCATCAAGCGACCCACGTTGATTGAGTTCAGCGGACCGCTATTTGCTTCGTATCCATTTTCGTCGAACGTCCAATACCGGCTAAGCGAGGAGAACGGTGGGACACTGATCAAGTTTCATCATCTGGCATTTGGTCTTGTTGATCCGCGGCATCGGGCAAATATGACAAAAGGCTGGTACTTCATTCTGGAGCGCGCCGTCAGGCGGGCAGAGTCGCTACTGACCTAGGAACTTGAAGTTGAATCACACTTCCCCAACAACAGGAGATTGAGTATGTCGATTGCACTGGAGATGTTGAAGGAGTTTGAACACCAGGCGCCAATTACGCGGCGATTCCTCGAACGGCTGCCAGAAGACAAGCTGACATGGAAGCCGCACGAGAGGTCAATGTCAGCGGGCATGCTGGCGCTTCATCTGGCAATGGTGCCTGCGGGTGTGTTGCGCGCCGTGCAGAACGAAACGGCGCAGGCGCCCGACTTCAAGTTTCCCGAACCGAAGTCGAAGGACGAGATTCTGAACACCTTCGACGAAAGCGTCAAGACGGCGCGTGAGCTTCTGCCGAAGTTAGACGATGCAGCGATGAGGGATACATGGCGGCTGATGAGAGGCGATGAAGAAGTGTTGGTGGAGCCACGCAGAGTGTTTCTGCGCGATGTGTTGTTCAGCCATCTCTATCAACATCGGGGGCAATTTAGCGTGTATTTGCGCATTTTAGATGTGCCCGTACCGGCGAGTTTTGGACCCAGCGCGGATGAGCCGCACATGTTCATGCAGAAAGAAATGGCCGCGTAGGGCACTGCAAGAAATTTAGAGCGATTGTGGCAAAGTAAAAGCGGGACACCGATCCGATCGATGTCCCGCTTTATTTTGGGCGTCGCTATTGCGACGCGGCTTCGCTGACGAGCTTCCCGGCCCGTGCCAATGCGTTGAGGCGTTTGGTTTTGTCGGCGGAAATGTCGGCGTCACTCCACTTGTCTTTTTCCAACTGCATGGCGCGTTGGTCGAGAGCCTTCTGGAATCCTGCCTGGATTGTGGCGATGGCCGCTTCAGCCTTGGGCAGAGCTTCATGGAAATGTGCGATCTCTGCAACTGCGCGCTCGGGATGATAGCCGAGCCGGTCGCCCGATTGCATGGCATCGATGAGGGCGTCGGGCGGATCGGAGACGGGCCACGTCTCATGCATTGCGTCATAGGCTCCACGCAATCGCGTCATCGATCCGGCAAAACCGTCGAGCTGATCGCGCCTGGCGGTGAGACCAGGCGCGCGATGGACTTCAATTACCACCTTTTCCGATGTCCTCAGCGAGGCAACGGGAATGATGGTGGTGAGCGTGTTGCCCTCGTAGCTCCATCCGGCGCCATCTGCGCTGGTCTTTTGGGAAATCGGCACACCATTCACGGTGACGGATGCAGGTGGCCAGTCGGCAGGCAGGCGCAGTTCGTAGCCGCGATGGGTGAGCATGCCGGGAAAGTGGCCTTCCACCGGGCCGATTTCGACGCGCAGAGTATCTCCATTCTGTTCAGCTGAAATCAGCAAGCGTGTGAAGACGCCACGCTCATAGTCGCGGGCGACGCCGGAATCTTCATAGACAGCGTAGCTGGACTTCTGGCCGGGCTTGAGTGGCCAGACATTCACGATGAGCGGATCAACCGGTTTTTGCCCGGTGTAGAGCATCTTCGGCTGCATGGGCACGATGGCGCCGGCCTTTAGATAGACCGGAACCTGGCTGATGGAGAAGCTGCGCTCGAAGGTGGCTGGGCCGGTAAGGTGCTTGCCAGTAGGCCATTCAATCCATTCACCTTTGGGCAGCCAGACCTTCTGTGTTGTGAGGCCGGTTGACTTGTCGGCGGGCGCGACGACGGGGCTGACAATCATCTGGCCGCCAAAGAGGTATTCGTCCTTGCTGGTGTAGGCTTCTTCAGCTTCAGGCCAGTCGTAGTAGAGCGGGCGGAAGAATGCCACGCCGGTGTCGTAGGTGCGGCGTGCCTCAGTGTAGATGTAAGGCTGCAGCGCATAACGAAGCTGGAAGGCCTTGCGCAGGATCTCCGAGTAAGGCTCGGGATAGGCCCAGATGCGGCGCTCGCTTTCAGGATTCTTGGTGGTGTGGGTACGCAGGATGGGCGAGAAACCGCCGAATTGCACCCAGCGGGTAAAGAGTTCAGGATCAACGGCTCCGGGCATGTGGCCGCCAATGTCATGGCTCCAGTAGGCGTAGCCGACGTTGGCGGCAGTGGCCGTGAACCAGGGCTGGAAGGCCAGCGATGGCCAGACGGAGTAGGTGTCACCGGAGAAGCCAATCTGGTAGCGGTGGTTGCCGAGGCCTCCCCAGCGATGGAAGAGCAACGGGCGCTTGCCTTCGCGCTCCTGATCGGTGAAGTGCAAATAGTTGAGCCACCAGGTGTTGTTGACGCCGGGAAGTTTGGTGTTGGGCCACTGCTGCCAGTCGAGCCACCAGAAGTTGATGCCTTCTTTCTCCAGTGGATGGAGGACGATTTTGAAGTAGTTTTCCGCCCATTTTTTGTTGGTTGGCTCAAAGGGAATGTACTTTTTTGTGGCCGGATCTACGCCCATGGCCTTCGCCATCGCCGGGTAGGCGGCCTCCCATGGCTGAATACCGGAAGCGGGGTGGAGATTCAGGCTGGTTTCCAGATGGTTGGAGTGCAGGCGGTCAAGAAAAGCGGGTGGATCAGGGAAGAGCAGCTTGTTCCAGGTGTAGCCGGTCCAGCCGAGCGTTTCATGCGCGGCATCGGGGTTTTTGTGGCCAAGGGCTTCGAGCTGCTGCTGGTTAATGTGCCAGTCCATGTCGATGACGAAGACGTCGAGCGGGCGTGGAGTTCTGGTGGAAGTCCTTGATGAGATTGAGGATTTCCTGGTCGCTGTAGGCCCAGTAGCGGGACCACCAGGTGCCGAAAGCGAAGCGCGGCGGCAGGGGAATGCGGCCGGCGACTTTGACGTAATCGCCTAATGCTTCCTTGTAGTTGTGGCCGTAGCCGAAGAAGTACCAGTCTACGTACTTGCCGGGGGCCTCGCTGGCGGGCCGCTCCATGACCCAGGGCCAGGGGGATTTCTCGCCCTCGTGTAAAGCTGAAGTTCGCCGAGTCAAAAAGGGGGCGGGTGGAGTCGTCGACCAGAGCCCAACCGGAGCGGGAAATGAGGCCCTGGCCGATGGGTTCTCTGGTCTTGCCGCCGAAGGCGCCGTCTAAGGTGCGGGTGGTGCCTTCGAGATTCTCGGGGTCGGTGTCGCCCGGATGCCAGGTGACCGGCTTGCCGTCCACGGTGAGGGTGATGGAAAGGTTGTCCGCGTTGAACTGGCCGTCTCCGGAGTCAACATAGTGCAGTGTGAGTGCGCTGGTGGCGATCGTTAAGTCGTTGCCTGCGTTGAGGGTCTTCTTGAATTCCGGTACCGGCAGATGGCGATTCAGGAAGACGAATGATGCGTGATCTTCAAAGTGGCCGGTGGCCGACCACTCCATGCGGATGAGCTGCGGCGTGAGTACGGTGAAGCGGGCATTACCGACGGTGACAACTGCCGCGGGGTTTGCAACCGGGTTGTAGTCCTGCGGCGGCGTTGAAGATGCTGTGGGTGGCATGGCCAAGGCAGTGGTGACAGCGAAACAGAGTATAGCCAAAGACAACAAACGATTGCGCACGTGATCCCCCGAGATGGTTACGTTTCCACCTTGGAAGGCTAACACTTTCAGCGAAGAGCGAAAAAGGCAAGGTTGAGAGAGGTGGATGAACAGATTTATCCGGCGATTTGATGAACCAGAGAGTGTGATCGATATGGCGGAATTGCATGGCAAAGTAGACAGCGGCAAAAAGGCGCAGGTTTTTCCGCTATCAGGAGGACGGAAAAGTGAGTCTATTGCCACCGGACAGGTTTCGGAGTGTTTAGAAAAGGTCGAAATTAGCTCGAATTTGCTCAAATCCAAGAAGTCGAAAATGGGCCGACTTCTATCGTTGACGCGTCCCTCTGCAGTCCGGCCACCTGGAACGGGCATTGCATGCATCTGCCTGCGGTGCGGCAATCGCTCGGCACCTGCGGTGCGGCAACCGCTCGGCACCTGCGGTGCGGCAGCCGCTCGCTTGTCGCTCGCAAGAGAATTGTGCTCCATCTCGTTCGCGCCAAGCAGGGATTCTTGCTTTCCCACCCTTTACTTCGCAAAGGATGGGGCACGGTCTGTCTGTGACGAGGATGGATTGTGAATGGCAACCGCGCTGGTTCCTCGACTTGCTCTGCCGCCTCACGCAGAGCGGCGCTCTGAGTGACAGTGATGGGAGATAGAAGAAAACGAAAACGCCGCCGGGGTGGCCGGCGGCGTGTGGTGTAAGGGAACGGGTCTGGTCTGGATCGACTGTTCTTATCTCTGCTCGACGATGTGGACAGAGTGCTCAAGCTTGAAGGTGAGCAATGACTCAGCCGGCAGGAAGATCTGCTTGTTGCCGGTGAAGGCAGCGCCTGCAGTACCTGCGCCGCCGCCCGCGAGAGCGCCAATGGCTGCGCCCTTGCCGCCGCCGGCGAGTCCGCCGATGAGTGCGCCTAGACCAGCGCCGCCAGCGATGAAGCCGGTGCTGCGCTTGCCCTTGCCTTTTTCAGCGTGAGAGACGGTGCTGGTGGCGACGGGATAACTGCCATATTTGGTGTGGACGCGCTCAAGACGGATGGCGAGTTCGGCGCCGCCCTTGAACTTGCCGAGCGGATGAGCCGAGATGACAGTACCATCGGCGCGTGAGCCTCTGGGGACGATGACTTCTCCGTGGACGAGCACATCGTCTGCGACAGTGGCGCTGAAGCTGTCACCGGCCTGCGAAATCTTGGAGCCGAGATCCTGATCAAGGCGGACGCGGATGGGCGTGCCTTCAGGAAGGTCGACGGCCGCCGGAGGCGGCGGAGGGGGAGGAGGCTGCGGTGTGCTGGAAGCGGCCGATGTGGACGGCGTGGAGGCGACGGGCGGGAGCGGGAGCACTACTGGAGGCGGGTGCCGCGGCCGCGGACTGATCTGCAGCAGGCTGAGCGGCAGCAGGTTGCTGCGCGGTTTGATTCTGAGCAGGCGGCGTGCTGGACTTGCAGCCACTGAGCGAGAGAATTGCGGCGAGAGCAAGAGCCGCAAAAGGGGAAAGGCTACGACGGAAGTTCATGCGTTCGACTCCTTATCGGGGGATTCTCACGGCACGGGAACCAGAGGGCTTGTGCTGGGGGCGCCTGATGCGGCGCCCACTCATCTTATATGTGTTTAGATGTCAAGATTCTTGACGTCGAGGGCATTTTCTTCGATGAATTTTCTGCGTGCTTCCACATCTTCACCCATCAACGTGGCGAAAATTGCTTCGGATTCAGCGATATCTTCAAGCTTGACGCGCAGTAGGGTGCGCCGTTCCGGGTCCATGGTGGTCTCCCAGAGCTGCGTGGATGTCATTTCACCCAGACCTTTGTAACGCTGTACCTGGTAGTCCTTTTTGCCCTGGTCAACAAGGAATTCAAAAAGTTCGCGCGCAGTTTTCTTTTCAACCGGATCACGGGGAATGCGCGAGGCACGACGCGGAGCTCTGGATTCCGCCGCGGCTTCCGCGGACTCAGAGGATTCAGTCTCATCCTCGTCCTCCTCGGTATTTGAAGCTTCAGCAGTCTTTGCCGTAGCTTTGGACGGGAACTCGATGAGGAAGGGCGGCTCAAGGTGTTCCTTGATCTGCGCGTATTTGGACATCATCTGGCGGTATTCGGGACTTGAGGCGAGAGTCCAGTCAATGCAGCGCGCAGCGCCCTGCGAATCGGTGAAGCAGACGGACCAGGTGTGGTGCTCATCGTCTTCGGCCGGCTTGGCGACTTTGATCTGGAATTCCGTTGCAAGCTCAGCGAGCTGTGCATGGACCGCAGCGATCTTGGCCGGGATTTTGCTTTCCGGCGATGAGGTGAAGTCAGCGCGATTGGTGAGCTCGGCACGAGTGAGCATCTCAGTGATGCGTTCATTGCGGATGCGCTTGTCGACCTTTTCAGCAAAGCCGAGGTACTCATTGAGCGTACTCATGAAGCGAGTGAGCTCCGCGCCTTCAATCTTCTCAGCGTTCTCGCCGTGACGCACAATGATGCCTTCCGCGGCGCGGGCGACCATGACCTTCACAAATTCGCGATCGTCCTTGATGTACTGCTCGAAGCGGCCCTTCTTGATTTTGTAGAGGGGCGGCTGCGCGATGTAGATATTGTCACGCTTGATCAGCTCCGTCATATGGCGGAAGAAGAAGGTAAGCAGCAGGGTGCGGATGTGCGAGCCGTCGACATCGGCATCGGTCATGAGAATGATTTTGTTGTAGCGCAGCTTGGAGGGGTCGAAGTCGTCTTTGCCGATGCCTGCGCCGAGCGCGGTGATCATGGCGCGAATTTCCTCGTGGCCGAGCATCTTGTCGTAGCGCGCTTTTTCAACGTTGAGGATTTTGCCTTTGAGCGGGAGGATGGCCTGGAAGCGGCGATCGCGGCCCTGCTTGGCGGTGCCGCCGGCGGACTCACCCTCGACGAGGTAGAGCTCGCAGCGCTCCGGATTGCGTTCGGAGCAGTCAGCGAGTTTGCCGGGCAGACCGCCACCATCGAGAGCACCCTTGCGGCGAGTGAGGTCGCGCGCTTTGCGTGCGGCTTCGCGGGCGCGGGCTGCGTCAATGGCCTTGTTAATGATGCGCTTGGCGATGGGCGGGTTCTGCTCAAGGAAGGCGCCGAGGCGCTCATTGACGAAGGCCTGCACTGTGCCTGCGATGTCAGAGTTGAGCTTGCCCTTGGTCTGGCCCTCAAACTGCGGCTGCGGCAGCTTGACGCTGATGACCGCAACGAGACCTTCGCGCACGTCGTCGCCGGAGAGATTCTCTTTCATGTCTTTGAAGAGACCGAGCGATTGGCCGATGGCGTTGATGGTGCGCGTGAGCGCGGTGCGGAAGCCGGACAGGTGAGTGCCGCCATCGACGGTGTTGATATTGTTGGCGAAGCTGAAGACAGTTTCCGAATAGGCGTCGTTGTACTGGAGAGCGATTTCAAGCTCGACGCCGTCACGCGAAGCTTCCATCATGATGGGCTTGTCGTGCAGCGTCTGTTTGCCGCGGTTGAGATGCTTGACGAACTCCCCGATGCCGCCCGCGTATTTGAAGATCGTCTGCTTGGACTCGCCGGTCTTTGCGTCAGAGGTGCGCTCGTCCGTGAGCGTGATCTCAAGGCCTTTGTTGAGGAAGGCGAGTTCGCGGAGGCGCTGCGCCAGCGTGTCATAGCTGTACTCAGTAGCGGTGAAGATGGACTTGTCGGGCAGGAAGTGGATCCTGGTGCCACGCTTTTTGGAAGTGCCCGCTTTGCGCAGTTCGCTGACCGGATCGCCGCAGCTGAAATCCATTTCCCATGTATGGCCGTCACGCCAGATCTCAACATTGAACTCCTGCGAGAGGGCGTTGACGCAACTGACACCGACGCCGTGGAGACCGCCGGAGACCTTGTATGTTGAGGCGTCAAACTTTCCACCGGCGTGAAGCTTGGTGAGCACGACCTGCACGGCAGGCATCGTCTTTCCGTTCTCTACCGGCATCATGTCAACGGGAATGCCACGGCCGTCATCGATGACAGTGATGGAATTGTCGACGTGAATGACGACGTCGATCTTCTTGGCATAGCCGGCGAGGGCTTCGTCGACGGAGTTGTCGACCACTTCATAAACGAGGTGATGCAGGCCCATTTCACCCGTGGAGCCGATGTACATGGCGGGGCGGAGGCGGACGGCCTCAAGGCCTTCAAGGATCTTGATGTTTTCCGAAGTGTATGTGCTGTTGTCGGGCTGCGCGTTCTGATCGGGAAGAGTGGCCATAGTTTTTTGTCAGGGGTTCGGACAGAGTCCTATCTCGCGCCCGGAGCGGCTCAGAAATTCCGGCCTGAAAAGGCGGCTGGAGATGAGCATAAGCGCTTGAAAGACGGGAACTTTGTGCGAAACTCGCCTACTGCAATTTTACCATGGCAGATGGTGCAAAACTGGGCGGTTTGGGTGCAGTGGCAGGCGGCTTTTGCGGGCGAATGCATTGAGAAGGCGCTCGGGCTAAATGGTTACTAATAGGCCTGTTACCGATAGGTGAGATTACGTCAGTAACTTATCGTAAATAAATTGGTACATATATTTGTGATATATAGATTTGGTGAGAAATCTGGGCTAACATGTTAGTCGCACTCAAGCGGGCAAATCACATGACCTTTTTCCTATAAGGGTTACCAACTATGAAACAGCCAGTTCGTGCCGTTGCACTGGGGATTGCCATTGCTGGTTTTGTGCTGACACCAATTTCCATTCGATCGATGAATCTGCTGCCCATTCCGACGTGAGGACCGGGAATTCTGCGCCCACGCTGGTGGGCAGCGGCGATTTTGCCTGTACCCGCATGCGGACCGGGGACGCCATACAGCCCGAATCCTTGTCTGCATGCTGTGCCGGGCCAAGAGAATCTTCCACCGAGTATTGACTGGCCGAGGTGAGGATCTTTTTAGCTCAGACCTTCAACGCATTGAAAGTAAGAATCTTAGGAGAAGAAAAATGAAACTCGCCATCCGCATCTTTGGTTTTGTTGTTGCGATTGCAGGCCTGACGGCAGCGTCTATGTCCACACCTTCCAAGAGCACGATGCTCAACCACCAGGCGACCTATTCAGCGTTGCCGACGCCGAGTTGCGGACCGGACATGGGTTGCACACTTCCTCCTCCGCCTCGGGGAAGGTAAGAAGAGCGTCCGATAATTATTTGCAGTTGTCGTTCTAGGCACAAAGGTGCCCCGCTAGCACGAAAGTGTTAACGGGGGTAGCACCTTTCGGTTTGAAAACGGTTTGGCTCAAGGCTATTCTGAAGGGACCCTCATAAGGGGCCGGTAATAAGAATGCCTTTGGGTCTGACAATGTCGGTGATGAGCGTGGCCGAGTTCCTCTTGTGGGCGACGGTCGGCTTCCTCTTTTGGAGGAAGGGGCTACAGGAGCGGTTCCCCGCAATGAGCACCTATTTGATGCTCAAGGTGGGTTCGATGCCGATACTGATCAGCCTGCTTTTTGCCCAGTCTGCGCCCTGGGGACAACATCTGTTCCGTCTCTACTTTTTTGGCTACTGGGCCGTTTATGTGGCCTGTGCGGTATCTCTCTATTTTGTGATGATGGAGATCTTCCGCTCCGCGCTTTCGGCATTTGCGGGATTGATTCGACTTGGCACGGTGGCATTCCGCTGGGTCGCCATGGCATCGATCATCGTAAGCATGTCAACGCTGACCTTTAAGCACACAGGCTTTGCTCTGATTCCGGATATTGCATTGGGAATGATGCGTTCGGTGAGCATTCTTGAACTGTGCATGCTGGCCTTCCTTTGCCTCTGCATGAATGCGCTGAAGATTACGATGCGCGACTTTACGTTTGGTCTGGGGCTGGGCTTCGGCATTCTGGCTGCAAACGACTTTATCGAAGTAGTCCTGATTCAGCATTGCCCCTGGATAACGTCGCTGACGGCGCCGGTTCAGATTGTGTATCAGGGCATGATTCTTGGCGTGCTGGGCGGCTGGGTGGCTTACTGTGTGAAGCCGGTGCTGTCACGCAAGCCGGTAACGATCTCGGCGAATTCGACGATCTACCGCTGGAACGAGATTGCCGCGGCGCTTGGACATGGAACGCAGGTGGCCGTGCAGCAGCCTTCCGGCAGCTTCTTCCTGGCTGATGTGGAGAAGGTGGTCGACAAGGTTTTGACACGCAGCATGCCGAGCAGCGAAACCAAGTAACAACAGATTTCAAGAAAGAAGGGAAGGGCCGGACCGGAGGGGTCTGGCCCATTTTTTTTGTGCTCGCGCCGCAACGGAACGCTGCCAGTGGATGAGTGCCGGGCAGCAAAAAACCCCGGACGAGCCGGGGCTTTTCAGTGATTGAATGTGGTTTTTTGTTACTCGGCCGCGATGGGCTCAATGGAAGCAAATCGGCCACGATTGCCGTGGTCAGAGAACTTGACGCGTCCGCTTACTTTGGCGAAGAGCGTGTCGTCTGATCCGAGGCCAACGTTTGTGCCGGGCTTGATCTTGGTGCCGCGCTGGCGAACGATGATGGAACCGCCGGTGACAAGCTGACCAGCGAATGCCTTCACGCCGAGGCGCTGCGCATTTGAGTCGCGACCATTTGTAGAACTGCCGCCACCTTTTTTATGTGCCATTGCCTAAATCCCCTCTGAAAAAGTGTTGACTGCGCGTGGTTACGCGCTGGCGGTGACGCCATCAGCCTCAATGGACTTGATGCGCACCTCGGTAAAGCTTTGACGGTGGCCCTGCATCTTCTTGTACTGCTTCTTGCGCTTCAAGTGGAAGACGAGGATCTTGTCACCGCGTCCCTGACCGAGAACTTCGGCCGTGACCTTGGCGCTGGCCGGCTTGGCGAGCGCACCGGGCTCGCCGGATACGGCCAGGACATCTGTAAATTCAACGGTCTGGCTGTCCGAAGCGACGGTCTCAATCTTGAGCACATCGCCGGGAGCGACCCGATACTGCTTACCACCGGTACGAATTACCGCGTACATACATCCTCCGGAGCACAGGTCCAATGGGCGTGCGCTCATCCAATACAAATCAGGCTTGGGCGGAAACTTCTGTGCCGCGGTGTGCTCGAGCGCCTTAATGCGATGGGCGAGCAGTTGGCTCCGCGACAACAGGCAGAAATCGCCAAACTAAGGTAGTTTACCTGCTTTGGCGTAGTAGGTCAATGCGCAGAACAGCGGCACAGAAGGCGCAAACGGTGCGAAGAAAGGGCGTAAAAAACAGGCACAGGGCGGAGCCATGCGGTCTGTGCAGGGACGAATTTACTGAAACGAGGCAGAGTCGGGACTCACATATACACAGTACCGAGGAGATGCAGTATGAGCCTGACTCAAACACACCATGTCTTTGCCGGTGTTGCCGAAAGCGGGATCAACACTTTCTTCAAGGCTCTGTTCACAGCCCGCCCCCACTATTTGACTTACGGCTCGCCGTCGTTTGTGCCGGTGAGCACGGTCAACGCAACGAGCATCCCCGCGATTCCGTTTCCCGGCGTGCCGGGCGGGATTCAGTATGCCGTGTCGTTCGGCATGCCCACTGTTGATCTGTTTCCTCCCAATGCGGGCAGCGGGTCGCCGATACCGCCGGGACCCAACCAGTTCGGGCTGCACACCAAGGTGCGCCTGTTGCTGGGCTGCATGACGTGGTCTGGAACGCCGGGCCGCGACAACAAAGGCAGCATGAAGCCCATCGTGACGGAACTCGATGTCTGGGCGAAGGGCGAAGTGGTGGGGCACTACTTTGGCCCGGGAACCGGCTACATCACGCTGCAGGTGGATGAAGTGCGGATTCCGGATATCAAGCCGAAGAGCTTCGAGGACATTCTCGATTGCCTCATCCGCATGATGCTGAACGGCGCGCTCTCAAGCGTGCAGTTGCCCTTCCATGTGCTGAGTGCGGGAGCATTCCAACTCGTGCTCGAAGAAGGACCCACGATCGACAACGACCAGGTGGAAGTCTGGGGAAGCGTCTAGGAGGACCCATGTCCGACATCATTGCAGCCGCGGATCAAACCGCAACGACGAAATTGTTGCACGACGCAGAGGCGACACTCGGAACGCTGTCAAAGAGTGGAGGCGGCAGCCTGGGACCGTTTGTGGCCAACTACAACGCGAGCGTAACCTTCTCCGGCGGCACGGTGAACCTGCTGCCGCCTGACATCATTCAAATTGCGAATCTCCACATGGCGTATTCGCTGGGATTTTCGTTTGGGCTGGACCTGGGGAGTTTTCTTCCCTCGTTCTGCCTGCCGCAGATCTGCATTTTCGGATGGTGTACGCCGAAGATTTGCGTGACCTGGCCGACGGTCACGGTCGGGGTGAACTTCAGCGACACGGTGACCCTCACAGGCGACTTTACCGTTCAGGCCGTTCTAGACGGAGCGAACTGGAAGGTGAACGTGGTGATCGACAGCATTCCGTTACTGCAATTTGGTGCGGGAACGGCGGCTCTGCTGGCCGCGATTGCCGCGGCGGTGACAGCGGCGGTGGTATGGGTTCCGCTGATCGGGCCGTTCCTGGCGCTGCTGGCCGACGCAGTGATTGCCGCCATCGGGATCGCCGGAGTGACGGGATTGCTGGGCGCCATTCTGACGCCGTTTGTGTCCGGGCTGACGTTCACTGTATACAACCAGCCGAAGCTGTTCCCGGTGCTGCCCAATGCGGGCCCCAACGATCCGGAAGTGGATGTGACCATCACAGCTCTTGGTGCGGTGGTGCAGGCCACGGACAAGAACGAACTGGTGCTGAGCGCCAGCATTGCCGCTTAGGCGGAGAGAGGATAAGCCATGAATGCACTTGACAGCCGTTCGTTGCGTGTTGGGGACTGCTTTGGACAGAAGTTCCCAGTTGCCGATAAGGTGCGTTACTTTATCTCCGCCGGCGGAGAACTGGTGCCGGCGGCAGAGGAGCGCGAAGACGGAGGATTTGTAATTCACGTGAAGCCCGCAGCGAAGGGTGGAGCGACCGAGCAGCACAACGTGCAGGTGACGCGGCAGGGGAACACTCTAAAGCCGTCTTCGGCCGAGTTGGAGATTCATGCGGGCGATGGCGTGCTGTGGTACACGACCGATGCGAGCGTGGGCGGATTCCACGTGGCTGGAGCTGGAGAGAAATTCAAGTTCAGCAGCGCGTGCATCGAAAAGGACGCTGTGTATACGCATGTGTTCGGCGTGCCGGGCAAGTATGAGTGGAGTGACCCGCACGGCAGCGGGCTGCACGGCCACATCGAAGTGGAAGAAGTGAAGGTGACGTGCACGGAAGACCGGAGCCGCTGGTACGAATCGCTGAAGAAGCCGGCATCGTTCGAAGTGAAGGACGGAAAGAGCTCACCGAAGTCGGTGAAGATCGTGGTAGGGCAGACGGTGTTCTGGTCCATCGGCAACTGCAAGGGCGTGGCCATCACTGATACGCAGCTGCAGAGCCAAGCCTGCAGGTAGATTGTTCATTGCAAGGAGAGTCCACTTAAGGGTTGGCAAAACCGGTCTCGTGCGAAGCTTAACCGGCTCGATGAGACCGGCATACAGGCCAGGCGGCCGCGGCAACGCGGCTTGTCTGGCCGATTTCCTTTTAGGGATAACTGCGCACTTAGCAGCAAAGTACTCGCACAACGGCAAAACCTGGAACCGTTCCATGAGCGGACTACAACGCGACAGCTGGATGCGTGACGGGAAGTGGCGCGCCTTCCAGCGATACAAGCGGAGTGGGTGCGCAGCAGGCTTTGTTGAGCAGGGAGAGGTCGCGCTGGAAGGACTTGTCGTCACGCAGGACATCGAGCGCCCCGTGCAGCAAGCGACCGACGGCTGAGTCAGGAGCTACGGCCATGCGGTAGTGCATCCATTTGCCTTCACGGCGCGCGGTGACCAGGCCGGTGCGGCGCAGATAGGCCAGGTGGCGCGAGATCTTGGGCTGGCTCTGGCCGAGAATTTCAACAAAAAAACAGACGCAAACCTCTCTACCCTCAATGAGATTGAGGAGGCGGAGGCGTGTGCGGTCAGAGAGCGCGGAGAAGAGCAGCGCGGGATCGACGGTTTTTGGAGCGGTGCGCACGGATTCATCATATATGCATTGACGTATTTGTCCAGTCGGGAATATATTTGCTTAAGCATATATAACGAGGTGTTCGATGAAGACTATCAACGACGTTCAAGAGCAGGTGAAGGAAAAGTACGGCAGCGTGGCGCGTGCCGTTGCAGAGCAGGGCAGTGTGCAGGCGTGCTGCGATCCGGGGTTGCGGTGCTGCGACCCGATTACAGCGAATCTTTACAGTGATGCGGAGAAGGGGCAGATACCGGAGAAGGCGGTGCGCGCATCTCTCGGATGCGGCAACCCGACGGCACTGATTGAGCTGCACGAGGGAGAAACGGTGCTGGATCTTGGTTCGGGCGGCGGCATCGATGTGCTGCTTTCAGCGCAGCGCGTGGGCCCAACTGGAAAGGCCTATGGTCTGGACATGACGGACGAGATGCTGGCGCTGGCGCGCGAGAACCAGCGGCAGGCCGGCGTGACGAATGTCGAGTTCCTGAAGGGCGAGATCGAGAACATTCCACTGCCCGACAACTCCGTGGATGTGATTCTGTCAAACTGCGTGATCAATCTTTCGGCCGACAAAGATCGCGTGTTGCGCGAGGCCTTGCGCGTGCTGAAGCCTGGTGGGCGATTCGCGGTTTCAGACGTGGTGGTGCGCGGTGACGTTCCCGATGAAGTGCGGCAGAGCATGATGCTCTGGGTGGGCTGCATTGCGGGCGCGCTGGACGAGCATGACTATCACGCGAAGTTGCAGGCGGCGGGGTTTGATGCCATCTCAATGGAGCCGACGCGCGAATACAACGTGGAAGACGCGCGGCAATTTCTGACCGAGTCGGGCGTGGATGTGGATGCCATCGCTCCACAAGTGAATGGGAAGTTTTTCAGCGCATTTATTCGGGCGCAGAAACCAAAGGCGGCGTGCTGCGGACCCAATTGCTGCGGCTCCGCGGCATAAGCGAGAGAGGTCAATACGATGTCCGATCCCTATCGGGTTCTGTTCTTATGCACGGGAAATTCAGCGCGGTCGATTATGGCTGAAGCGATTTTGAATCACCGTGGAAAGGGGCGATTTCTTGCGTACAGCGCGGGGAGTCGTCCCAGCGGCAAGCCACGGCCTGAAGCGTTGAAGCAAATTGAGGCCTCAGGAATGTCAATTGAAGGACTGCGCAGCAAGTCATGGGATGAGTTTGCGGAGCCGGGTGCGCCCAAACTGGATTTTGTGTTTACGGTCTGTGACAACGCGGCGAAGGAGCAGTGCCCTTACTGGCCGGGACAGCCGACGACAGCGCACTGGGGCATTGCGGATCCGGCCGCAGTGAAGGGTACGGAAGAGGAAATTGCACGGGCGTTCCGCGATGCATTTGTCGTGCTCGACCGCAGGATTGGGCTGTTTCTTTCGCTGCCGCTGGCGACGCTGGATCAGATGTCGATCAAACGTGAGATCGACGAGATTGGCCGCGCCTAAGGCACACGAGGAGATGCACGATTGAAGAAGCTCTGTCTATCGTTTCTGGATCGCTACCTGACGGCTTGGATATTTGGGGCAATGCTATGCGGCGTAGCGCTGGGCTGGCTTGCACCGGGTGTGGTGCCGTTTCTCAATCGCTTCAGCGTGGGGACAACGTCGATTCCGATTGCGGTGGGGCTAATTCTGATGATGTATCCGCCGTTTACGCGGGTGCGTTTTGAAGAGCTGCATAAGGTGTTTCTCAACGGGCGCGTGCTGGGGCTTTCACTGGTACAGAACTGGCTGATTGGGCCGGTGCTGATGTTTGCGCTGGCAGTGATCTTTCTGCGTGGCTATCCGGAGTACATGGCTGGACTCATCCTGATCGGTCTCGCCCGTTGTATTGCCATGGTGATTGTGTGGAACGAACTGGCCAAGGGCGATACGCAGTACGCTGCGGGACTGGTGGCGTTTAACTCGCTGTTCCAGGTGTTGTTTTATTCGGTGTATTCGTGGGTGTTTCTGACGGTGCTGCCCGGATGGCTGGGACTGCACGGCGCGGTTGTGCATGTGCGGATGGGCGACATTGCGGAGAGCGTTCTGGTGTATCTGGGTATTCCCTTTGCGGCGGGCTTTGTGACGCGGACTGTGCTGGTGCGCGCGAAGGGAATGGCATGGTATGACGCGAATTTTGTGCCGCGCGTGGGGCCGCTGACGCTGGTGGCGCTGCTGTTCACGATTGTGGTGATGTTCTCACTGAAGGGCAGCTCGATTGTGCACCTGCCCTTGGATGTGCTGCGCATTGCCGTACCGCTGCTGATCTATTTCGTTCTGATGTTTCTTGTCTCATTCTGGATGGGGCGAAGGCTGGGCGCGGACTACTCGCAGACAGCAACACTGTCTTTCACCGCCGCTTCCAACAATTTTGAGCTGGCGATTGCGGTGGCGGTGAGTGTGTTTGGCATCAAATCTGGCGCCGCATTTGCGGCGGTGATTGGGCCGCTGGTGGAAGTGCCGGTGATGATCGGACTGGTGAATCTGGCGCTGATATTTCAGAAGAAATATTTTGCTGCCGGCGGCGGTCCGGCTGCTGAGATTCCTGCTGCGGATTAGGTCTGTACGCCATTGCGACCGTGGACGAGGGGCAAGTCCGAGTGTTGTAACTCCTTATTCTTCGTTACTGTGTTGATTCTTCAGGCGATTGAACGATTATTTGTGCACCATTCACGTGGCATTGATGGGCAGATTGCACACTTGAAGATGAAATTCCAGAACGTTTGAGGAATAAGGAGAGCGATATGGCGCAGTCGACCATTTCGTATCTGTGGCGTGACCGTAAGGCAGCGGAGGGATTCAAGGCGGGAGTCTCGCTGCACAGCCACACCAACCAGTCAAAAGAGACGCTGGATTTTCTGGCGAACCTGGGAAGCGAGTACCCCGTGATTCGGCCTCTGATGAAGCGGCTGGAGCAGCGGAGCGAGCGGCTGCATGGCGTGCGCATCAATTACGCGGAGAGCTACTGGACGCCTCCGATGACGCCGCGACTGGCCTATGACCTGGAAAAGAAGCAGATTGAAAACCTTGGTGTGAAGGCGATGGTGTCCATCAGCGACCACGACAACATTAACGCGCCAATGTTGCTGCGTACTGTGGCGAGTGCGCGGGAAATTCCGGTGAGCGTGGAGTGGAGCGTGCCGTACGGCGGTGTGCAGTCGTTCCACCTGGGCGTACACAACCTGCCGAGCGCACGGGCTAAAGAGTGGATGGCGCGGCTGGAGAACTACACGCAGAATCCGGTGGAGACGAAGCTGGGTGAATTGCTTGCCGATCTCAACGACGAGCCGAACGTGCTGCTGGTATTCAATCATCCGCTGTGGGATCTGTACCTGATTGGCCAGCAGAGACATGAGTTCCTGGTGAATGAGTTTCTGCAAAAACACGGAATGTGGATGCACGCGCTGGAGCTGAATGGACTGCGTAACTGGGATGAGAACCGCGGGGTGCGCACGCTGGCCTCGCAGTGGAACATGCAGCTGATCAGCGGCGGTGACCGGCACGGCGTTGAGCCGAATGCAAACATCAACCTGACGAATGCGACGCACTTTACGGAGTTTGTGCACGAGGTGCGGCGCGAGAAGCGCAGCAATCTGCTCTTTATGCCGCAGTATGCCGAGCCCTGGAAGCACCGGCTGCTGCAGTCGACGCTTGATGCAATTCGCACCTATCCGGATTTTCCAGTGGGATCGCGCACGTGGGATGAGCGCGCTTATCACCCCGACGCAAATGGCGTGGTTCGGCCGCTGAAGGAGCTGTGGCCGAAGGGACGCGCGCCACTCGCTTTTGGATGGCTGATTGCCACGGTACAGATGCTGGGTGCGGCGCCTGTTTCCGGCGGTCTGCGCATGGCATGGAGTGAGTCACGCAAGATGCGGATGGCGCTGGGCGAAGCCGAGGCGGCAAGCTAGGTTCCACGCGGACGGCGGCCCGCGCTTCGCGCCGTTCGTGCCACTTCTAATAAATGCGATTGAGCCCAGCGTCTCTTTGACGATCATGGATGCAAATATTCCGCGCGTTGCGTATTTCCCTGACTCCTTCCATGAAGTGAATGGGGTGGCGCATACCAGCAGACATTTTGAGGCGTTTGCGCGACGGCGAAATCTGCCGTTCTTATGCGTGCGCGCGGGGGAACGAAGTCCAGCGCTCATTGAAGAAGGCAACGTATGGACTCTGGAGTTGCCGCGCGGATTTCTCTCGTTTGCACTCGAAAAAGATTTGCGCTTTGATCCCGCATTTGTGCGGCATGTGCCGCTGATGGACGAAGTGCTGGAGCGGTTTAAACCGGATCTGGTGCATATTACTGGTCCGAGCGAAGTGGGGCTGCTGGGCGCGTGGCTGGGTTACACGATGGGCTTGCCGCTGGCGGCGAGCTGGCACACGAATGTGCATGAGTATGCGGTGCGGCGCTCGGACTGGCTGCTGAAGCTGCTGCCGGAGCGGCAGGGAGCGGCGACCGGGCAGGCAATCGAAGATTGGACGATGGCTGCTACAGCCAGGTTTTATGCGATGGCGCAGGTGTTGTATGCGCCGAATCCCGAGCTGTGTGCGCAACTGGAGCGAATGACGGGGCGAACGTGCCGGTTGATGCCACGCGGTGTGGATGCGGAGCTATTTCATCCGAAAAAGCGGAGGCGCGATGCGAAGGACAAGACGCGCGTGCTGGGCTTTGTAGGGCGGTTGTCTGTGGAGAAGAATATTGCGGGACTCGTGGCTGTGCAGGACGAGCTGGAGCGGATGGGGGTGGAGAATGTGGGCTTCAAGATTGTGGGGCACGGTGGCGACGAGCAGTGGCTGCGTGAACGATTGCGGCGAGCGGAGTTTACGGGCGTGTTGCGCGGGGAGGAATTGGCTGCGGCGTATGCGGATATGGACGTGTTTGTGTTTCCGTCGCACACGGACACGTTCGGCAACGTGGTTCTGGAGGCGCAGGCCAGCGGCGTGCCTGCGGTGGTGACGCCCGATGGCGGGCCGAAGACGATTGTGCGCGATGGCGCGACGGGACGCATTGTGGACGATGCAGGATTTGCCACGGCTGTGGCGGAGATTTTGAACGACCCGAAAAACATGCGGAGATGCGGGTTGCGTCGCGCAAGCGAGCGCTCGAGATGAGTTGGGATGCGGTGTTTGAGGGCGTGTACGGCGGGTATGAGGAAGTGCTGGACTGCACGCGGGTGGACCAGTAGTTCTTGAGGTAGCCGATGCGTTGCTGCTTGCGCGCCGGGCCGATGCCCATGTGAAAGTTGATGGCCTCGCCGATGCCCTGCTCGATGGGAAAGCTGCGTGTGCCGAGGTCTTCGAACTTTCGGATGTCAGACGAGTGCGGATTGTCGGCGCAAACGAGCGGCCAGATTTTCCCAATCTTATCTTCGCGCATCCACATCATGCCGGTTCCGATGGGCGCGGAGAGGAACTTGTGCAGACTGGTACCAAAGTAGTCGCAGTGCAGGTCGGGAATTTTGAAGTCGATAAGTCCGAAGGAGTGGGCGCCGTCTGCAATAACCTCGATGTTATGCGCGTGCGCCATGTCTGAAATTTTGCGAACGGGCATGAGCTGGCCGACCCAGTTGATCATGTGGGTGACGTGGATGACACGCGTTTGCGGCGTGATGGCCTGCTCATAGGCGCGGACGATGGCATCGTCGTCGTCGATGGGGAAATCGGCGAAGGCAGGCGCTGTTTAAGCTTTTGCGGCGATATCGCCGATGGCGCTCGATGCAGCAGCGAAGCTTGCACCGTGCATCTCCGCAAAGAGGCTACGAGCAGAGAAGGCGGAGGCGAGCGCTGCGGTGGAGCGCAGGAAGGCACGTCGACTGGTTGTGGTCATGCAGATGAAATTTAGGCGGAGCGGAAGCGGATGAGGCAATGGAAAATATTTAAACCAGCAGGTTTATGGCTAGTGCGAGATGTTCTCATTGCGTTGCGGGAGCAAGCGAAGCGAGGCGAGGACGCGCCGTGAGAAGGATCGCGACGAGTCGGACTGCGCGATGGGGATGGCGGAGAATCGGCTCTGCAGGGCACCGAGGATGGTGGCTGCCTGTTCCGCGTCAATGCGAGGCAGCACACACGTGCGGTGCCAACCGTGACAAATGTAAATGCCGGAGTGTTCGCCTTCCTGGCCGGTGCTGAAGTGTATGGAGCGAATGGCCGACATAGATATGCGGGTTGATGTGCGGAACCAGCGGCCGAGATTGCCCTGAGCGACGATTTCATCCTGCGATATGCGGAGCATTGTCTGGCGACCATGGAGACGCAGGGCAAGTGTTGAAATGGCAACGATGATCGCGGCGAGAATAGCGATGGCGCGAGTGTAAGGTGATCCTTGAAACCAGAATAGGCACACAACAACGAATGCAAAGCCAGGAAGGGCGTAGAGTTCTACCCAACCGTCATGCCGCAACGTGGTGAATGCGAGTTCATTGGACCGTTCACTGCATGTGAGGTCGACCCGGGTGAATGCGCGCACCGTGGACTCCAATTGGGGGAGGGGTAACTCTGAAGGCACTATCTTAACTCATTTTGGTAACTCTATGTAAGAAAGAGTTAAGGGTGCACAAGAGTTTGTGCTAACTGGTGTGGAAAACCTGTCCAGAATTGAGGTCAAGTGTGAAAGGCGACTCTTTGTCTGTGAGCATGTTCCAGCCCAGGCCGTGGAGGCGGGCGCCATCGATGGTGATGATGGTGAGGCCTTCGTCAGAGAGTTTGGGGGATTGCCAGGCCAGTCCATGGATACCCCAGGCAAGGATACTGCGGGGCCCAGCGAAGAGTAAGAGTCCGGCTTGGACGGCTGGATGGATGGAGAACACGGGACGCATTTCAAGGAAGGTGAAGTTTTCGGGCGCGGTGCTGTCGATGAGATAAGCATAGCCACCCGCAACCGCACAGAATTTTTCTGGCTCTGGAGTAGACCATACCCCGGTAGGAACAACGGGATCCGCAAAGCCGAGCGCGCAGGTGGCCAGGAAAGAGTCCTTCGCGGACGGCGAATGCTCTTTGCGATCGGGTGTGATGAGCACTTCCAGTGCGCCACGTTCGACCTCTTCCGCCTGGGCGGGATATACGAAGCTACGCGAGGGCAGGATGAGCGGCCGTGCGGAGAGAATTTGAGCGCGCCAGCTGTGGGGAAAATCGAGGTGGAGCGCGGGCAGGGTCACGGTTCGGCCTTGTAGCGGAGGATCCATGCCTGTTGCTTCTCAGTGTCGGGGACAGGACAGCCGCGGGCGGAACTGATGTCGAGCAGGGCGTGCGCGGGTGTCCAGCCGAGGTGGATAAGCGTACAGGCGGCGACCAGGGTGGAGCGTCCAATGGAGCCACGGCAGTGGATGCCGACGGCTTCGTGATCGAAGACCCGTGTGGCAATGCTCATGGCGAACTTTCGAAAGACACCGCGATCGGGCGGGGTTCTGTGATCGCTGAGAGGAAACGAGATGAACTCGATCCCCAACGAGCGCGCAATCTCTTCTTCGTTGGTGAGTCCGAGGTATTCGGCTTCGTCTTCGAGGAGCAGGGAGACGAGAATCCTGATGCCGGCCGCGCGGAAGTCCGCGAGGTCCTGCGCGAGAAGCTTGCCTGAACGGGGCCGTTCAACGATGGCGAGCGTGGGCCGAGGTACACCTTTAACGGGATGAATCCAATAAATGTCAGGCACTAGTTACTAGACTCCCACAAAGCGCATGATGCGGTCTTGCACTCCGGGAATACCGAGGGCGAGCGCGGAACCTTCTTCAATTAAGGGGATAAGTTTGTCGAAATCGGGGCCAGAATGTCTGCCGGTAAGCGCAATGCGCGCGGGGTGAAAGAGCTCCTTGCCCTTGATGCCGGTTGCGGACTTGATGTCATTGAGCCAGGTTTTGAACTCTTCGGGAGAAACGACCCCGGAGTGTGCGCGGGCGCGTGCGCCGAGCTCGGAAAACACGGTGCGAGCCGAGTCCGCTGCGAGCACTTCAGCATTTTCCTTGTCTGCGCGAGCGTGGTCCGGGTCATAGCCGAAGACGAAGGCGGTGCGATCGGGCAGCTCGTCAAGGTGATCGATGGCCGGGACAAAAAGCGCAAGCAGGGCCGCGAACCATTTCTCGCGGCGCTCAATGAGCTCGACGGGAAGCATATCAACCTGCACTGGCGGGTCGAGATGGGCAAGAAATTCGACGGTCTCGGATGAGTAGACCTCGGGCGGTGCCCAGAGGGGGAAGATGTCAGGCCGGCGGCGGCAGAACGGGCGCTCGGCAAGTTTGGAGATGCGTTGCGGGTCTGCCTGCTTGAGGTAATACCGGTTGAGCCAGTTGAGTTTGGTGAAGTCAAAGACCGCGGGCGATGGGGTGACGCGTTCGAGGGAAAAGAGGGGAATGAGCTCCTTGAGCGTGAAGGTTTCGGTACGGCCGTCTTCGGCACCCCAGCCGAGCAGCGCGAGGTAATTGGCGAGCGCTTCTGGCAGGTAGCCCATCTCACGAAAGGTGGAGATGGAGGTCGCGCCGTGGCGTTTGGAAAGCCGCTCGCGGTCTGCGCCGAGGATGGTGGACAGGTGCGCGAACTCGGGCACCTTGTACCCGAAGGCCTGATAGATGGCTACCTGTTTCGGCGTGTTGGAGATGTGATCGTCGCCGCGGATTACGTGGGTGATGCCCATGAGCGCGTCATCAATGGTGACGACGTAGTTATAGACGGGCACGCCTGCCGAGGCGCCAGTTGCGGATCGAACGATAACCGGGTCGCTCACGACTTCGGACGGAAACTCGACATCGCCGCGGACAAGATCATGGAAGCGTAACGGATGGTCCTCAATCTTGAGGCGCACTGCGAAGGGTTTGCCGGCAGTGAGGTTTTGTTCTATTTCAGCCGGGGAGAGGTGCAGGCAGCGACGCGAGTAGACCTGTTGCTTTTGCTCGGCGGCGGCACGGGCGCGTTCGGCCTCGAGTTCCTCTGGCGTACAAAAACAACGGTAGGCTTTGCCCTCGTCGAGCAGGCGACCCGTGTGCTCGGCGTAAATCAGGAGGCGCTCGGACTGGCGATACGGACCGAAGGAACCGCTTTCAAGGTCGCCGGCCTGATAGCCGGGTCCTTCGTCCCAGTCGAGGCCGAGCCAGTGGAGGTCTTCCAGCAGCTGGGATTCGTAGCGCGTTTCAGAGCGTTCGAGGTCCGTATCTTCAATGCGGAGAATGAACGCGCCACCGTGCCGGCGCGCGAAAAGCCAGTTGTACAGGGCGGTGCGCGCATTGCCCACATGTAAAAGGCCGGTAGGCGAAGGAGCGAAGCGCACACGAACAGCGTGAGAAGTCATATCTGATTTCATGGTAAATCGGTTCCGGGGGTAAGGCCGGAGAGTACCCGGAATGCGGCGCAGACAACAGTAACACCCCGACAGAGGGGCTTTCAAAGTGCAGGGGGTGAGGAGTTGGGTGCGGGGGCGCGCGGAGAGTTTTATTTTTGCGTCTGAAGGCGCGTCCTGTATACAGCAGGAAGAGCGATTTTCCGCGCGATCCCAACCCAATCCACTCTTACGAGGATACTCCGATGCTGCGTTTCTGCCGTTTGTGCCGTGCTGTTTTTGTCGCAATGCTGTGTACCGTGGCAATCTATGCCGCCGACAAGGGCCCGCTGCCGACCATCAGCGCAAAGACTGCGGGCATGGCGCACAAGGCTGGCTACTTTCCGCTGGACTGGGATGCGCGCGAGGGAAAGCTGTATCTGGAGATCCCGAAGCTCGACGAGGATTTCCTGCTGCTGGATCAACTGCCGTATGGGCTGGGTTCGAACGATATTGGGCTCGATCGCGGGCAACTGGGGCAGGAGCGCGTGGTTCACTTTTCGCGCGTGGGCGGCAAGGTGCTGCTGATTGAGCCCAATTTGAAGTATCGCTCGTCGGCGAAGGAACAGGCTGAACGGCAGGCCGTGACGGAATCGTTTGCTGAGTCGGTGTTGTGGGGATTTCCGATTGAGGCGGAGCAGGATGGACGCGTACTGGTGGATGCGACGGCGTTCTTTCTGCGCGATGCGCACGGTGTGGGGCAGCAACTGAAGGATACGGGCCAAGGCAGCTACAAGCTGGATGTGAGCCGCAGTGCGCTGGTGATGGACGCGACGAAGGATTTCCCGAAGAACACCGAAGTGGAGGCGATGCTGACCTTCACGACAGACAACGCGGACCACGCACGACTGGTGGCGAGCGTGACGCCGGATGCGGAGAGTGTGACAGTGCGCGAGCACACCTCGCTGATTGAGCTACCGGGTCCGGGATACACGCCGCGCAGGTTCGATCCGCGTTCGGGTTTCTTTCCGGCAGAATGGCGCGACTACTCGGCGCCCTTGGGGGAGCCGCTGGAGCAGCGATACATCACCCGGCACAGGCTGATCAAAAAGGATCCGAATGCGGCGATTAGCGAGCCGGTGAAGCCGATCATTTATTACGTAGACCGCGGTGCGCCGGAGCCGATTCGTTCGGCGCTGGTGGAAGGCGCGAGCTGGTGGGCGAAGGCGTTTGAGGCGGCGGGCTTCAAGAATGCGTTCAAAGTGGAAGTACTGCCCGAAGGCGCGGACCCGATGGACATTCGCTACAACATGATCCAGTGGGTGCACCGCTCAACGCGTGGATGGAGCTATGGCGCGTCGGTGACGGATCCGCGGACGGGCGAGATTATCAAGGGGCAGGTGACGCTGGGCAGTTTGCGCGCGCGGCAGGACTACATGATTGCCGAGGCTATGCTGGCCCCGTACGTGGAAGGCAAACCGATTCCGCCGGACATGAAAGAGATGGTGCTGGCGCGCATCCGCCAGCTGGCGGCGCACGAGACAGGGCACACGCTGGGGCTGGAACACAACTTCGCCGCGTCGACGCTGGGGCAGGGCACAAGCGTGATGGACTATCCGCATCCGCTGATCACGCTGGACAAGGACGGGAAGCTGGATGTGTCGAAGGCGTATGCAGTGGGGGTGGGCGCTTGGGACGTGGCGGCGATCAAGTACGGTTATTCGCAGTTTGCGCCGGGCACCGATGAGGCAAAGCAACTGGACGGAATTCTGCGCGCGGATGAGAAGGAAGGTTTGCGGTTCATTACTGATGCCGACGCTCGGCCGCTGGGTGGCGCGCATCCGTATGCGCACTTGTGGGACAACGGTGCAGATGCACCCACTGAGCTGATTCGCATCTTGAAAGTGAGGAAGGCTGCGCTGGACCGGTTTGGAGCAGATGCGATTCGCGATGGAGAGCCAATGGCGCAGCTTGAGAACGTGCTGGTGCCGCTTTACCTACTGCATCGGTTCCAGACGGAAGCTGCGGCAAAGTTGATTGGCGGACTGAATTATCGCTATGCGGTGCGTGGTGATGGGGGATTTGTGACTGAGGCGATCCCAGGCGAAGAACAAAGAAAAGCGCTCAGTGCCGTGCTGGAGACGTTGTCTCCAGAAACGCTGACACTGCCGGAGAATCTGCTGAAGATTCTGCCACCCATGCCGCCGGGATATCGACGCACCGAGGAGTCATTTGGCGGCCACACGGGATTAACATTCGACGCGGAAGGGCCTGTGGAGGCATCGGCCGAGCTGACGGCGAGTCTGCTGTTTGATCCAAGCCGCGCGAGCAGGCTGGTGGAGTATCACGCGCGCGATGCGAGCCAGCCGGGACTGGAAGAAGTGTTGGATGCGGTGATGAAAGCGACCTGGATGGCTCCGCGCGAGGAGGGACTGGATGCGGAAACACAGTTCACTGTGGACGACGTGGTGCTCAAGCATTTACTGCAGCTGGCGGGAGCGGGTGTGGGCGGAAGCGTATCGCCGGGAGCGGCACTGCCCGCAGGCATGCAGGAGAACGTGGCGCGGGGGAATGCGGCATCGGCCGAAGCGCGCGCGGTGGCGCTGGCTGAGTTGGACAAGCTGGAAGAGTGGATGAAGCAGACCGCGTTCCGCGGTGGGTCAGATGAGTATGCGGCGAATCTCAGGGCCGCGGTCGCGGAGATTGAGCAGTTCAAGCGTGACCCGTCGAAGTTTGCACCTGCGCGGTCAATTCCGACGCCGCCCGGGCAGCCGATTGGTGAAGGCGATGATCTTGAGGGCGCGTTGATCTGGTAGTGGGCTAGACGAAGTGCTGCCATCCGCGCGGGAGCAGCGATTCTGAGGCTTCATACGAGAGCAGTGAAACTGTGGGGCTGGATTTATGCGCGGCCGTGATGCAGCCGATGCGCGTGAGCGGCACGCCGGCGATTGCCTTGGGCATTTTGATTTCGGGTGGGACGGTGAAGAGCAGCTCGTAATCTTCACCGCCATGGAGCGCCTGATCCAGAGTGGCTCCGGGAGCGATGGGCAGAAGGGCTGCATCGACTTCGGCGGCGACGCCCGAGGACTGGCAAATATGGTGGAGATCGGTGGAAAGACCGTCACTGAGGTCAATGGTGGCTGTGGCGATCTTGCGTTGGCGGAGAAATACGCCCTGAGCGAGACGGGGCTGGGGGTACAGGTGTGGGGCGAGCCGCCTGGTCCGCACGCGTGACGAGAGAGTTTCGACGGATGCTGGATCTTCAAGAAGACCTAGACCGGCTGACGATCCTCCGAGATTGCCCGTGACGTAGAGCAGGTCTCCGGGCCGTGCGCCGGAGCGCAGCAGAGCGGTGCCGCGGGGAACAGCGCCAAGGAGAACGATGTCTGCCGCTGCCTGCGTGGTCTGACAGAGATCGCCACCGGCGAGCGGTGTTTTGTGCTCTGCGGCGAGGTTGAGAAGACCATCAAAGAATCGAGTGGACCAGGGCTTAGGTTTGGGGTCTTCCTCCGTTGGCTGTGGAAGGGTGAGTTCCACGGGCAGGCCAAGCGAAAGAAATGCCGCAACGGGCCGCGCTCCCATGGCGGCCAGATCACTGAGGCCGCGGGCAAGGGTGCGATGGCCGACCGCTTCCGGCGGATGTGTGGCCAGGCGGAAGTGCCGACCATCGACGCTGAGGTCCGTTGTGACGGCCAATTCTTCACCCGGGCGCACCTGGATAAGGGCGCAATCGTCCCCTATTCCGAGACGCAAATCGGGGGACCGGCGCGAGGCGCGACGACGGATTGCCGCGATAAGTTCCAATTCTCCAGGAGCTTGGGTAAAATCCGTTCTGTTGTCGTTGTACGACATGGAAGAAGGATAGCCCAGGGAAGTGTCCTCGTCTCAAGGGGATCCACGTCTAAATGAAGTGGACCATTTTTGCCTTCACTGGTGTGATGCTAAACACATTGAAACGACCCTTACTTTGGTGGAATTACCACTGAGTGGCTCGTTGACCCACGGAAGTACCCTTTGTTAGCCTAGGCGAACGTTCTAGAGTTCGCATCCCCTGATGGGACTGTGCGGATTTCGAGGCATTGGCCTGAGGTAAACGGACCGGCCGGAAATCGATCGTGAGCGTGTGTTTACTGGGCAGTAGTTGGCAGGAGTCAAGGACAGGATGAAGCTGAGGAAGCGTTACTACGTACTTTTTGTCGCCCGGGATGAAGACGGCCGCGTGAGAAAGATTCCGCTTCCCTTGCACTATGTCTACGGATTTGTGGCCGCTGCGTTGGTGGGTGCTTTCACCATCGTTGGACTGGCCGGATCCTACACACGCATGCTGATGAAGACCGAAGCGTTCAATCAAGTCCGTCAGGAACGCGAGACGCTCCGCAAAAACTACCAGCATATGGCGCAGGTTGCGCACGATCGTGATGTGCAGGTTGCGTCGCTGGGTGCCCTTGCCAGTGAGGTGACCGCGTTATATGGCCTGAAACAGCACAAACTGCTGGCGAACGCCAAGCCCGACGCCGAGAGCGCAGCCAAGCAGGCTACACCGCAGAGTCTGGCCGTGACGGACGAAGTGAATCAGCAGAATGTGAAGATGTCGATCGACCAGTTCTATAGGCTCCGCTCGCAGGCCATGTCTGGCCGCGTGTCGCGCGCGCTGGAGAGCGGGTTGTCCCCATCCTTCGCCGGCGACTGGACCGTGCTGGCCGATGCACCGTCCCTATGGCCTGTGGAAGGCTCCATCGGGTCCAGCTTTGGTGAGCGCCAGGATCCGATCAACGGTGAAGGTGCGTTTCATCCGGGCGTGGATATTGAAGCCCCCTACGGTACACCGGTTCGTGCTGCGGGTGATGGTGTTGTGCTCGGTGAGAATATGGGCTCCGGCTATGGACGGCAGGTTGTTCTGGACCACGGGCACGACCTGATTACGCTATACGGACACATGTCGGCAGTTGCAGTGGTGGCAGGCCAGCATGTAATTCGCGGGCAGGTGATTGGCTATGTGGGCCAGTCTGGTCGCGCGACGGGACCGCATCTGCACTACGAGGTGCGTATCCACAACGTGCCGGTAAATCCTCATAAGTATCTTCGCGTCACCTTTGAGCAGGCGATGCAGGATGGGCAGCTTGGCGGAACGGCGGTTGCCTCGAAGTAAGATTTCAGTAAACAAAATGTGACATGTAAACGGCTCCCGTTATGGGAGCCGTTTTAGCTGTGTGCTGCGCGATTGACGTGCGAGTGAAGAGAAGGCGCCTATTGGCCGGAGGTTTGTACGGTGCAGCCGGAGAATGTGAAGCCTGCATGACCTGTGCGGTCCACGTCGATGGAGAGGTGCGAAGGCAATTCGAAGCCGCGTACTGTCTGGTATTCAAGCGCAACCTGCATGCCGCGCTCGGGCGGCGGTGGTGAGCCGGGCATCTGAATGTGCGCGTCAAATGTTTTGACAAGCAGGCCTTCCTGCGTCGTTGCGAAGGTGGGATTGAAGCGGATGTGAACACCGCTCATCGAGACATTGAACTCGCGGAGCGTGAAGTCGGGCGAGAAAATCTCGTTCAGATTTTGATCGCGTAACTCGGCATGGAGAGTGATTCCCTGCGCCGAGTGATGAACCTGGATGCCTTTGGAGGTTTTGGGAACGATGGTGCCATTGATGAAGGGTGTCCAGAACTGGAAGAAGCCCTCGAGCGCGTGCTGCACGGTTTGATGCGCAAGGTCGAGCGTGGCAGTCGTGCTTTCATCCTGCGGCTGGCCTGATTCGGCAGGCTGATTCCAGTTGAGCGTGGAGCGGCCGTTGATTTCAGACGTAACGGAAATGGTGACGGGAGTGAGCAGCGCCAGGCGCGGATCGTTAGGTGCAACGGAACCGACGGACGACCGTCCGGTTGCATTATCCATTGCGGCCAGTAACGTGGGCCACTCGGGCTGAACATTGCACTGGAAGCTTTCAAGGATGCCGTGAGCCGGGCCGGGCCGGACTGCTGAGTAATAGCGATTGGAGGCAGTGGTGAGGATTGCGTCATAGTCTGCCCCTGTCGAGTCCTTCGCCGGTGATTGCGCGAGGAGCTGGGCGGCCGCGAGCATAAGTGCGGCTGGAAAAACGACACGCGCTGCGAAACTTTTGATCATGAAGACGCCTGTGAGCCGAATGTGGCCTGTGGAGGTATTGTCCAACGCAGGCAGCGCGCGCAGCAAGCGTGGGCATTGAAGTGTGGAACTGCGGAGCAGTCCGTCATTGGGCCAAGATGATATGGTTCGGTTAATTTTCAGGGCAAATGCAGGGAGAACGAGGAAATGAAAAGGCTGGGAATTTGGCTGATTGCTGTTTGTGTGCTCGTGGGCGTAATTCGTGCGGCGGCGCAGACGCGCGAAGCGGAAGTGCGCACGGCCTTTGCGCGGGCGCAGCATCTGCGGCATGGGATTAATGCGTCGGAGTGGTTCGCGCAGGCTGCAGGCGATTACTCCGCTGCCCGGACGAACCGTTACACGGATTCTGAGGACATCTCGCTGATGGCAAAGCTGGGATTCGATCATGTGCGCATCAGCATTGATGCGGATGCATTGGAGCATTGGCCGACGGATACAGAAGGGCTGAACGCTGATTTTGTAGCACGTCTCGACAAGGCCGTAGATGCGGTGCTGGCCAACGGTATGGCGGTTGAGATTGATGTGCATCCGGAGGAGACCTTCAAGGAAGCTCTGCGCGCAAGCGACAGTGGTGTGGACCGGCTGGTGATCCTGTGGCGCAAGCTTGCGGCGCACTACGCAGGACGTGATCCGGAGCGAGTTTTCTTTGAGGTGCTGAATGAGCCTGAGGTTCATGACGCCTATCGTTGGGAGGGCATTCAGCAACGGACGGTGGCCTCAATTCGCTCAGTTGCGCCGAAGAATACAATCATCGTGGCTGGAGCCAACTGGTCAGACATTGTGGACCTAATTGCGTTGCACCCGCTGGCCGACGGGAACGTAATCTACAACTTCCACTTCTACGATCCGCATGAGTTCACGCACCAGGGAGCCTTCTGGGGCGAGTGGTGGTGGCGCTTCATGCACGGAGTGAAGTATCCGGCGGACGAGTCACAGATGGAAGAGATTCTGGCCCAAACGCCGGACGCGGTGAGCCGCTCCAAGATGAAGCTGTACTTCCTTGACCACTGGGACGCGCACCGCATGAAGCTGCTGATGGACGAGGCGGCAGTGTGGGGCAAGGCCAATCATGTGCCGATTACATGCAATGAGTTCGGCGCCTATCGCGATCACATGGATGCTCAATCGCGAATGAACTGGATTCGCGATGTGCGTACGGCAATGGAGCAGGACGGTATCGGCTGGACGATGTGGGATTATCGCGGTGGCTTTGGGGTGGTGTGGAAGCAAGACGGCCAACCGGCAAAGGTGGATGAGCAGGTGGTGGAGGCGCTGGGGTTGAAGAGATAGCGGGGCAGCAAGGGCGCGCTAGATTTGAAGGTTCCGGATCTACGCATACTTTCTGGAAGCTGTGCAGCGCTGTCTTTTCTTGAGGAAATAGCAGCTCAGAAGAGTTTCTTCGGTCGACACTAATTCGGAAATTGCCATAAGGCCGTTCACCTTCCATCCATTTGCATTCTTTGGCGCCATCGAAGTCCCCCCAAAAAAGTCCGGACTCTGGAGCCAAAGTCTCATTTCCATTGAAGTTACAGCACGGGCCTGGCGCTAAAGTCCGAAATCGAAAGAACTTAGCTGCAGAGTCTCTGAAATGAAGAACTTGGCGAATAGCCGGGATGGTTTCGTAACAAAGATCGCTCCTGGAGCTGTTTATATTGTGCGCTCAAAGGGAGAAATGATTGGCAAAAACGCGTGAGCTCTCTTGAGGCCCCACATAGAGCGTTTCACAAGGGAATTTTGGATTCGTGCGCGCACCCGGTTCCAGAAGAGGGACTGGGTGCATTCGCCTGAGTGCCATTGGCAGCGCCAGCGGATATTCGGTTATTTGCCGGTGTAGGTGACATGCCAGATAGATCGAGAGCCGTCATCGGAGACGAAGATCGAGCCATCCATTGCCTGCGCAACGCCAACAGGGCGACCCCAGACGTTACCGTCACCGATAGTGAAGCCGGTGAGAAAGTCCTCGTATTCGCCCGTGGCATGGCCGTCCTTCATGGGCAGCCGCACCACTTCGTAGCCACCGCGCTGCTTGCGGTTCCATGAGCCGTGTTCGCATGCAAAGCCGTCGCCTTTGTACTCGGAGGGGAATTGCGAACCCGTGTAGAACATCATCTCGAGAGAAGCGAAATGCGGGTTCAGCAGTATGTCGGGTGTGATGACTTTTGACTTGAGCTCAGGATGCTTACCCATATGGCGCGGGTCCTGATGACCGCCCATGTACCACCAGGGCCAGCCGTAAAATCCACCTTCCTGTACGTGGGTCACATAGTCGGGGACAAGGTTGTTGCCCAGACCGTCGCGCTCATTGGTAGAGCACCAAAG
This sequence comes from uncultured Acidobacteriaceae bacterium, assembly GCA_963814335.1. Classification (GTDB taxonomy): domain Bacteria; phylum Acidobacteriota; class Terriglobia; order Terriglobales; family Acidobacteriaceae; genus Telmatobacter. Next base: position 230,543 of record CAWFCO010000007.1, read on the forward strand.
CTCGCCAGTTGTGGGGTTGATGGCTTCACCCACGCAGTTGCGTATTCCCCATGCATAAACCTTGACGAACTTGCCCTGAGGCGTGAACTGAAGCACGTCGGCACGATGGTACTCCTCGGGATGCGTATCGCTGTCGTCGACATTTGAGTGTGAACCGACTGAGGCGAAAAGCTTCGAGCCGTCCTTTGAGAAGACAAGGTCGCGCGTCCAGTGGCCACCGCCGCGCAGTCGGCCGCCGCCGGGCAGGTCGGCAAGCTGCTGCATGGGGCCAGTGGCTTTCAGATCGCCCGAGTGATACGGGAAGCGCACGATGGCGTCCGTGTCACCGACGTAGATCCACTTGGGATTGGGGCCGGAGGGGTAAAAAGCGATGCCAAAGGGTTGATGGAGTCCCTCTGCGAAGACAGAGGTCTCTTTGGGCTTGCCACTCGCATTCACGCCACGGAAGACGCGAATTTTGCCCGAGGCGCTTTCGGCTAGAAACAAATCGCCATTGGGCGCGACGCGCAGAAGGCGCGGATTATCGAGATCGGTGGCGTAGAGCTCAACCTTGAATCCTTTGGGCGCTATGGGCCAGGCGTTGGCTGGGCGGGGAACCACGAATGGTCCATTGTCGACGGACTGGTCAGGCGCGGGCGCGGGCAGGTCGGCCACCGTGAGATGGCGGCGCGTACCGGGAGACTCATGCGCGGCATCCGTAAACGCGGCCTGACCGGTAAGCACCGTTTGCTGGGCGAATGCGGCCGTTGATGCGGCGAGTGCGAGTAAAGCGACGGGGAAGTAAGGGAAGCGATCGAAAATCATGAATCCTCGCTAGCTGCTGGGTTGCGGCGTGGGCCGCATTAAGTGAGCAGGTTGTAGTTTGATTCAACTACAACGCACTGCGCGGTACGGCGGTTTGTCCATTTTATTGGGTCGGAGCGGTAGTGGAAGGAGTTGCAGAATTCGATTCAGCGGCTTCCGCCGCAAGCGTGGCTGGCGAAATAGAGGCGGTGACAATAACTCGGTCGTGCTTTTGTGTCACCTCAGCTGTCTGGAGCAACTGACGCAGTCCGTTGTTTGCCGGATTAGAGGCAAGCTGCTGCGTAAATCCACGTGCCATGGTGACGAGCGTTGCAAGCGATGCGGCCTGGCTGGCGGCTATGCTGTCGCTGGTGGCGATCTCTTCCACGCGCACGTGCAGCGAACCTGCGAGAGGCAGCGAGGGTGTGATGCTGGCAATGATGGTGGAGTGATCTTCAAGCGGGAGCGTGAAGCCGAAGATCTTGATCGCGCCACTTTCGGAAAAAGGCAGGCCGATCTGACCGACACCCCATGCGAAGGCGAGCAGCGGTACTTCGTGGTAGTGCCGCGAGAGCAACGACGAGCCGGCGAAGGGCAGCGCGGCAGTGCGATGGCGGTCAATGATGGAGTGAATCTGCTCCGGCGTGGGTGTGTTGGAGACGGCGAGCATGTCATAGCCAATCTGCGTGACGCGCACGGTGCGGCCTTCAGAAGGAATGTTGTAAATGGTGTGGCCGGCATAAGTGTCACGCGACGCCGCATTCGAGCTAAGCCAGTTGTTAAGTCGCGCGCCGGTGAGCTTGCCTTCAAGCACCATGGAGTAGGCGACGGGACCATTGGGGCCGTTCGGGTCCTTCATTCGGTGCAGGGCAATGGCGACCTGGTCGAGGTCGCGTTCCCAGTCAATGCCCGTGGCGTTGACGAATTGCTGGTAGTCGGGAACACGGTCTGGCGGCCGCAGGCTCTTGTGGATGAACGTGCGAATGGGCTTGAAGTTGACGTAGATGATGCCGTCAGACTCTGGGAGCAGACGCGCACACTCGGGCGGCGCCTTGGAGCGGAGAAAGATGGCGACGGCCAACAGGAGGAGGACCCCGGCGACAACGAGCAGCGTTCTTCGAGTGCGTCTGGTCATGGGTGCGGCGGTGCGGGCATGCCGCAAGCGCCGTCAGAAATCAAGGTATCATCCGGGCACCGTGGAAGCGGAGACTGCGTGGCCACAAGCAGGAGCACACACGCTGAAAAGATGCCCGCCGCGGGGTGCGGCGGGCGATTGCGGATGCATAGTCCGGTTGACGCCGACTTATTGCGTAACCGTTTTGGCCATGTCGCCGACTTTGAAGTCCGAGCCTGAAACGGGCGTGCAGATGGCTGAAACATCGTCGACGTCGGTGGCTTTTACAACACCAACCGATGTCGTAAGCCGGCGCAGAACGTTGCCCGTGGCGGGATCTTTGATTTCGCGTGTCACGCGTTCGATCGAGAGCTGGTCGCCCACCTTAACGCCGGCCTTGGCGCCAACATTGAGGATTACCTGACCGCCATCGACCGCTGCGACAAGACCTTCGACGGTGATGGTGCGAACGCCCACCTTCGGTGCGTCTGCGACAAGGTTCGTGGAAAGCTGTTCGACAGCTGTCTTTGTGGCCTCGCCGATAATGGTTTGCTGGAAGTCACTGGAGCCGAAGTCGGCATGGCCGCCACCCCATCCGTTCCAGTTGCCGCCACCACCCAGCAGGGAGGTGCTGGAGCGGCTGGACTGACCCTGTCCGTCGGCCACGGCGAGGATTTCGCCTGTGTCGATGTTGATGATGCGGGCGGTGATGGCGACATTTGCCTTGGTCTTGGAGTGACCGAAGCCGCCGACACCGAAGCCGTGCCAGTTACCGCCGCCGCCGCCGATATTCTTCTTCTGCGTCTCATCGCCGAACTCGGTAATGGATCCCTCGATGATGGCGTCCACGCCCAGCAGCTTACCGATTTTGGCTGCGCTGGCGGGGTTGGCTCGGTCGGAGTTGGAGAAATTCTGCTCGGCGAGAATCGCATCGAGCGCCTTGCGCTCAATGACCGAGTAGGTGCCGTCTTTCACCAGGTCGGTAACCAGCAGATCGACAATGCCTTTGCCGACATCGACATCGGTGCCGAAGAGTGCCGAACTTGAAGAGTGAACCGTGCCATAGTCGAAGTCGAGGACAGCGATGCGGGGCCGGCGTTTGGGAGCGTCTTGCGAAGAAGCGGGGATGGTGGCCAGTGCAACAACAGCAAGGACCGAACCCGCCACGCAGGTTTGCAACAACTGCTTGGCTTTCATGAGCTATTCCTTTGGGTAGATGGTTGCGCTAGCAGGTTTACGCCGGGGTGGGGAAAAGTCAAGGCAATTTACTTTGCATTGTTGAATTTCCTCAGATCTCTCCAGTTTGCCCGGTCATGTGCGCTGTGCTAATCTTGGTAACTGTGCCGTGGTCTGCGCGGAGCAGGAGTGTGCCCGTGCGAACTCCGGATTCCGGGGCTTGATTTCCGGGTGGAATGAGCGAATTTGGGACTTTGAATTCGCTGCAGGGCTGGCGTAGCTCAGCTGGTAGAGCATCTGATTTGTAATCAGAGGGTCGGGGGTTCAAATCCCTTCGCCAGCTCCACTTAAGACAAGCCGTAGTGGAGACGGAAGCGGCAGCAGGTTTGAACCGGCGGAACAGTTGGTCCCCGGGTCTGTCCTTGGCAGTGACCCCACTCCAGAGGTGCAAGCTCCGAAAGGCCGGAGGCTCTCCGGGAGGGGCAGGCACGCGCGGAAGCCGTTAATTTGGGGCGGTTCTGGCGCTGGTAGTGGAGTTTAAAACTGGGGCAGGCGATAGAAAGTTTGGACGGGTTTGGCGCTCCCGAGCGAGGTAGTTTGCAAGGGAGCGGAAGTTGGGCACAGGTGGCCGAGTGGTTAATGGCAGCAGACTGTAAATCTGCCGCTCCTTGCGAGCTACGGAGGTTCGAATCCTCCCCTGTGCACCACCGGTTGAAGTGAGGTTTGAGATGCGCGAAAAGCCAGAGGCCGAAGCGCAGGAGAATCAGGAGTCGCGAGGTTTGCGCTCGGGGTTCGATCTCGAACGGCGGTATCCCTGGGCGCTGGCCGGGTTTGCAGTGCTGGCGGCGCTGGTTTGGTTCACGATGGACCCGAGCAAGGTTCTGGTGTGGGGCAAGCCGGTGGATTTGAGGCTGGTTCCGATGATTGTGATCGGCGGTCTGGCGTTGAGGACAATGCTGGCGGTGCAGGCAGACCGCATTCGCCGGCGGAGTGACGAGGAGCAGAAGGGGCGCTCCGAGAGTTTTGAAGAGGGCTGATGTAGCTCAGTTGGTAGAGCACTCCCTTGGTAAGGGAGAGGTCACCGGTTCAATCCCGGTCATCAGCTCCAGAAGTTTTGCAGGGCAGCGCAGGTGTGGGCGGGAGTAACTCAGTGGTAGAGTCACAGCCTTCCAAGCTGTTGGTCGCGGGTTCGAGTCCCGTCTCCCGCTCCAGGATTTGAGAACGAGCCCGGCAACGGGTGAAGGTGAACCGATGAAGTTTGAGCAGGCGACAATCGCAGTGGCAGACGAGCAGGGCTACCAGAAGCTGCATGCACTTCTGGATGCTGCCTTCGATGCGCGCGATGTGGAAGTGCTGCTGAGTAAGGTAACGAGCAAGCGGATCCGCATTCGTGACTTTGAGACGGTGTTGAAGCGCGGCTGGCTGGGCAAGGAAGCATCGGCGTTGTATGCGGCACTTCCGGTTTCAGACCAGGGGTTAACGCGCGAGCGGTATTTGCGGCTGGTTGAATCTGTGGCCGCCGATCTGCGGCAAAGGTATTTCAGGGCGTACGCCTACTACTGAGGCGGTTCCCGGGGTTTTTGAGTCGCGGGTTCTTTGCCGCGGCGAGTGACTACAAAGAGCGACGGAAGGAATTACGAAGATGGCGAAGGAAAAATTTGATCGTTCGAAGCCGCATGTGAACGTGGGAACGATCGGTCATATTGATCACGGCAAGACGACGTTGACGGCAGCGATCACGAAGGTGTTGTCGAAGCACAACCCGAACATCAAGTTCCGTTCGTTTGACACGATTGATAACGCGCCGGAAGAGCGTGAGCGCGGTATCACGATCGCGACGGCGCACGTGGAGTACGAGACGGCGAACCGTCACTACGCGCACGTGGATTGCCCTGGTCACGCGGACTACATCAAGAACATGATCACGGGCGCGGCGCAGATGGACGGAGCGATCCTGGTGGTTGCGGCGACCGATGGTCCGATGCCGCAGACCAAGGAGCACGTGTTGCTGGCCCGCCAGGTGGGCGTGCCGTACATCGTGGTGTTCCTGAACAAGTGCGATGCGGTGGAAGACGCCGAGCTGATCGACCTGGTGGAGATGGAAGTGCGCGAGCTTCTGTCGAAGTACCAGTTCCCGGGCGACGATGTTCCGGTGGTACGCGGCTCCGCACTGGGCGCGCTGAACGGCGAAGCCGAGTGGGAAGCGAAGATCGACGAGCTGATGGATGCGGTGGACAAGAATGTACCGCAGCCCGACCGCGCGGTGGATCTTCCGTTCCTGATGCCGATCGAAGATATTTTCTCGATCTCTGGCCGCGGAACGGTTGTTACCGGACGTATTGAGCGCGGCAAGGTGAAGGTGGGCGAGGAAGTGGAGATTGTGGGCTTCCGCGAGACCAGAAAGACCGTCGTCACGGGCGTTGAAATGTTCAAGAAGCAGCTGGACGAGGGTCTGGCGGGCGACAACGCGGGACTTTTGCTGCGCGGTATTCCGAAGGAAGACGTGGAGCGCGGTATGGTTTTGGCGAAGACGGGCTCGATTACGCCGCACACCAACTTCAAGGGCGAGGTTTACGTGCTGAGCAAGGAAGAAGGCGGCCGTCATACGCCGTTCTTCAAGGGCTACCGTCCGCAGTTCTACTTCCGCACGACGGACGTGACGGGCGTGGCGGAGCTTCCGGAAGGCACGGAGATGGTGATGCCTGGCGACAACGTGCAGCTTCAGGTTGAGCTGATTACGCCTGTGGCCATGGAGAAGGGCCTGCGCTTTGCCATCCGCGAAGGCGGACGCACGGTCGGCGCCGGTACCATCTCGGAAATTATCAAGTAGGCATTTTCCGCGCCGGGCGGGACCGCCATTCGGGCGAGAACGTGGCGCGGTAAGTGAGACGTGAAAGGATTGGCAATGCGGGATATTGTGAGTTTGCAGTGCACTGTGTGCAAGGAGCGGAATTACTCGACGACGAAGAACAAAAAGACGACCACAGGCCGTCTGGAGCTCTCGAAGTTTTGTAACCGTTGCCGCAAGCACCAGCCGCACAAGGAATCGAAGTAGAACGGTTCAGGGTTCAGAGTTCAAAGTTCAGTGATTTGCTTTGAACCATGAACTACGGGCTTTGAACTGTTTCACAGGGGCGTAAGCTCAACGGTTAAACTGTCGGTCTCCAAAACCGAACTTGGGGGTTCGAATCCCTCCGCCCCTGCCAGAGTTTGAAGGAATGCCCAGGCGCCAGACGCCGGGGCTGAGGACAGGGAAGTATGGCTAGCAGCAAAACAGCGATGGAAAAGGGCGAGCAGCGGTCAAGCAAGTTACAGGACTCAGGAGCGCTCTCGAACATGTCAGGCAGTGTGACAGGCATCTGGAGCAGATTCACGAGCTTCCTGAGCGATGTGCGCGCTGAGATGCGTAAGGTTGTCGCGCCTGGAAGAAAAGAAGTCGAGTCCACGACGGCCGTGGTGATTGTTACGGTGTTCCTCTTCGGGCTTTTCTTTTTCATCACCGACGCAGTGTTTAGCCGGGGGCTGAACCTTGTACTTCAAAAGCTCGTGGGCCAGTAAGACCACGACTTCGAATCGAGAATTGAAATGTCAGAAGAACTGGAACAATCCGCAGAACAAGCCGCAACCGAGCAAGCACAGCCGGAACAGGCGCCACACGAGTCCGTGCAGTCGGAAGAGCACCCTAACTTCAAGTGGTACATCCTGCATGCGTATTCGGGCTTTGAGCGCAAGGTAAGGGAGTCGATTGCCAGCCGCGTGACGGCCTTTGGACTGCAGGACAAGGTTGGGCGCGTCATGATCCCCACCGAGCCGGTGACGGAGATTGTGAACGGCAAGAAGCGCACAGTGGAGCGGGTGTTCCTGCCGGGTTATGTGCTGGTGGAGATGGACCTGGATAACAATCTCTGGCACGTGTTGAAAGACACGCCGAAGGTAACGGGATTTCTGGGGACGGGCGACAAGCCTGTCGCGCTGAGTGAGGAAGAGGTCGGTTCGATCCTTTTCCGCTCAGAGACGGCGAAAGAGAAGCCGCGGCTCAAGATTAAGTTTGAACGGAACGAGCAGGTCCGAATTACGGATGGCCCGTTTGCGAACTTCAACGGTGTGGTGGACGAGATTAATGAGGATCGCGAGACGCTGAAGGTGATGGTGACGATCTTTGGGCGCTCGACACCGGTGGAACTGGAGTTCGGCAAGGTCGAAAAGATTGAGTAGTTGGTACAGCTTCTAGCAACTAGCTTCTAGCTTCTAGCCAGATTGTCCACCTAGCGGACGCTGGTTCAAGCGAACGCTAAAGCACCAACACCAAAATTAGCAGAAGGAATGACCAGCTGGTAGCTAGAAGCTAGGAGCTAAAAGCTGGTTCCAGAGGAATCAATGGCACCTCCGAAGAAAGTATCAACGTATGTGAAGCTGCAGATTGAAGCGGCCAAGGCCACGCCGGCACCTCCGGTTGGTCCGGCGCTCGGTCAGGCGCAGGTGAACATCATGGAGTTCTGCAAGCAGTTCAATGCACGCACGCAGAACAAGGAGATGGCCGGTCTGATTATTCCGGTCGTCATCACGGTCTACGCGGACCGCAGCTTTACGTTTGTCACCAAGACGCCCCCGGCCTCCATTCTGTTGAAGAAGGCTGCGGGCCTGCAGAAGGGATCAGGCACACCGAACAAGGACAAGGTGGGCAAGGTGACCGAGAAGCAGGTTCTCGAAATTGCGACGCAGAAGATGCCCGACTTGAACGCGGCGTCAGTGGAAGCAGCCATCAAGAGCATCAAGGGCACGGCGCGCTCGATGGGTATTGAAGTCGTAGCGTAAAACCGGACTGACCAATACGCAGTAAAGAAAGCCCTCCCAACCGGGAGGGCTTTCGTATTTCTCCCTTGAACCGGTGGCCATTCAGCGCTCTTGAGCTGGCCAGACGCAGACAGGCACGGCCATCACGTGGCGATGATGGCCGACGGATCGAGGCCGGAAAAGAAGTAACTTGAGGGTCAAAAAGACCAGAAGTTTATAACCAGACCCAGAATGTCATGGAATTTGGTTACGGAGCTCAATCAGAATCAGTGTAGAATTGCGCGCGATGCCATCACTCGAATCCGAAATCCTGCGGGCTTTCGAAGAAGGTGAGTTCTTTCCTGTCTTCCAGCCTATAGTCGAGATGAGAACCGGCGCGCTCGTCGGGTTCGAGGCCCTGGCGCGCTGGAACCATCAACGACTTGGGTTCATCTCGCCAGACGACTTCATCCCCATCGTGGAAAAAAGTGGCCTGATCGACAGGCTGACCAAGATCATTCTTGAAAAAGCATTCGCATCTCCGTCGCTTGCCCATGGTTCGCATACCCTGGCGGTCAATATTTCTCCAACGCAATTGCTTGGTCTTCAATCGTTCGATTGGATCGCGGACGTCGCAAAGGAGCACGGATTCTCGCTCGATCGGCTGACCATTGAGATAACCGAAAGCGCGCTCGTCGATGACCTGGATCGCGCGAAGGCAGTTGCGGACGAGTTGAAGGCGCTGCAATGCCGGCTCGCTCTGGATGACTTCGGCACCGGATATTCCAGCCTCAAGCATCTGCATGCATTGCCCTTCGACGAACTGAAGATCGACCGGAGCTTTGTCGGATCGATGATGGTGAAGCGCGAAAGCAGAAAGATTGTTTCCGCGGTGATAGGTCTGGGGCAGAGTCTTGGACTCAAGACGGTTGCCGAAGGTGTGGAGACACAGGAGCAGGCCGACATGCTCTTCAGGATGGCGTGCGATATGGGGCAGGGCTGGTTGTACGGCAAGCCGGCGCCCGCCAGCGAAATACCATCTATGGTCTCGTTGGAGAAATGGACCCTGCGCACTCCTTCTCCGGATTCGCGTGACGAGGCTTCCATTTTGAGGACGGATGCTCTGCCGTCAGAGCGTTTTGCGCAACTGCAGGCCATTTACGACGGGGCACCTGTCGGCCTGTGCTTCCTGGACAAGAATCTCCGCTATGTGAGTCTGAACCGGCGGCTCGCAGCGATGAATGGGGTTCCCACCGCGGAGCACATCGGAAGAACGCCGCGCGAGATTATTCCCGAGGCCTTTCCGCAGGTTGAGCCATACATTCGCCGCGCACTAGGTGGCGAGGCAATCACTGGCGTGGAGGTGCGAAAACCACCGGCACAACCTGGTGAAAGTGGCCAGAGACTACTAATTTCTTACCAGCCGGCGCGCGATGAAGGCGGAGAAGTACTTGGAGTTTCCGTAGCCATCATGGATGTGACCGCAAGTAAGTGGGCCGAAGAGGCGCTGCGCGAAAGCGAAAATCACTATCGGCACATGGTCCATCTCAATCCTCACGTGCCATGGGTTCTCGACGCGCGCGGCGAAGTGATTGAGGCGAGTCCGCGCTGGGAGAAATTCACGGGCCAGCCGATTCAAGAAGCTCTTGGTAATGGGTGGATCAGGATGCTTCACCCGGACGATGTCGGGTCGACTGTCGAGGCCATCCGCAAGGCGCTCGATACTGGCGGTCCAATCGATATTGAGTACCGTATCTCGAACTCTGGCGATAGTTGGCGGTGGATGAGGTCACGAGGAGCGCCACGTTTCTCGGACACCGGAGAGATCGTAGGCATCTACGGAATCGTCGAGGAGGTACACCCGCAAAAGCAGGTCTCTGAAGAGCTCGAAATTTCTCTCGTCAAGCTGAGCGCCGCAGTAGAGGCTTGTCCCATCGGAATGATTCTTGCCGACGCTCATGACTGCACCATTTTCATGGTGAATCCGATTGCAAAGCGAATCACCGCAGGTACTGTTTTTGTCGGACAGAAGCTCTCTGAATATACCCATCTTGCCGTCTCCAGCGCCGATGGAATGCCTCTGCAGCCTGAGGAGTTTCCCATTTACCGCTCGCTGATGCGAGGCGAAACAGTAGAAAACCAGCATCTGCTCTTCTGTCCCACCCCCGACGTCCAGCTTCATCTTTCCGTCTCCAGTAAGCCCATTCTTTCTGATGACGGTCATCTGATTGGTTGTGTTGTGATCCTCAATGAATTCGATACGTCAAACCAATTCCGAATCCCTGAAGCCTTTTCGGATGTGGAAATGAAACAGCCTTCTGGACCTCATTCCTGATTCAAATGCAGTGATATTGAAAGTGCATGAACTGAACTTCAAAACCATCGCCCAATGGTCACGAAGACTTTGTGACGTCCAGCATCACCCACGGAGGCGCCTACAGTGACTGTGCCAACCGGTGTGGCTGCGACAAATCCCGCGACTCCATCCTGCCGAAGGAAGGTTCGCTCTTCAGGCGACCAAACTTCACCTGCCTCATAACCTACTACCGCATACAGGCCCTGGCCCAAACCTGTGGGCAGCGCAGCCAGACGATGCATGAATCCGGCACGTGCGAGCGCTATGTCAGTGCCTCGAAACTCGTCAAACGAGGAGGCTGAGAGACGCAAGGGGCCGCCTAAGGTGAAGCGAAAGGGCTCGGCGACGCGCGCGCGCAGGTAAGAGTTCACCTCGGCACCGAGGCCGAGGATGTTTTTAGAGCCGATGTGATGCGTGCGAGATAGGGATGCTTCGAGGAGGGGCGCGTTGTCGCTCGAGACCGCATGATAGAGAGCACCTGCTGCGACTGAGAGACGAAGCCCATCCGGCGAGACGCTGTCGCTCGATGCTTTGTCCAACGCTATCCGCAGTAGTCCCCTCTGCGCGGACCCCTGGAGGTCCGGACCGCCGCCAGTCCCGGTTTCAAGACGCCAGCGCGTGTTGATTGCGCCCCATTCAGCCGCCACCTGCAGCGAGTTGCCGATGGTGCGTCCAGCGCGAAGACCGGCCACAAGATTCTGCTGGAAACGCTCTGCGATTCGCTGCTGATTGGACCAGATGTAGACTGGTTGGCGCAGAATACGGCCCCATGGTTCGACGAAGTATCCGGCTGGCGCGAGCAGGCGGTAATACTCCGCGTCCAGATCTGTCAGGTAGCCGACGCGCGCGGTCGCTCTTAACTCTGAGCCATAGCCACCCAAGCCCTGATTGACGAATCGAAGGTTGATCTCTCCACGGGTGATGTTTGAGGTGGAGGCGGAAGCTGAAGGCGCGATGCTGAGGAATGGAGGACCGCCCTGCCGTTTGGTGAGGCGCACGAGCAGGCTTGACTCCTTTGCTGTCTCCGGAGCAAGTGCGATGCGTTCGTAGTTGGCGTTGTATTCACCATCGGCCTGCACATCAATAAGACTTTGTTGCACCACCGCGGGAGTGAGTTGCTTCCCGATTATCGGCTGGAAGCTGCTCTTGACCTTGCGCTCTGCGCCGGGATCTCCGCCCTCCACGCGAACCGAATGGAGCACGCCAGGCGCCGGCAACTGCCGGGCTTCGCGTGCAGCGAGATAGCTTTGCCACTCAGATTCAGGCAATGCATAACGCAGCAGTTCGTCGCGATGCGCTTCGGCTGCTTTGTAGCCGGCTTCAATGAGCTCCTGCCCTTTGCCGTAATCGGTAGCCGAAAAACTGTCCGTCGGAACGTTAAGTACCACGTCGGCAAGCTTCTTCGATTGCGATTCATTGAACGCTACACCTGCGGAGAATGCACGGTTGAGCACATTCACGATGGAGCCAATATCAGAAGTCCGCATCTTGCCGACTTCAAGATGCACTGCAATCACGACGTCGGCGTGCAACTGGGTGCGAAGAATTCCGGTGGGCAGGTTGTCGACAATTCCGCCGTCAACCAGGTAATCGCCGTTGGGAGCCTTCACCGGCGGAAAGACTCCAGGTATGGAAACTGAAGCTCGAACTGCCATGGAAAGTGAGCCGGAACGAAAGACATGTGGCTCGAGTGTCGTGAGATCGGTGGCAACACAGCGGAAGGGAATCGGCAGGGCATCGAAATCCAAACCGTCACTGTTGTAGTTGAATAGTTGCTTGTTCAGAAACTGGTTGAGGCCGTCGCCCTCGAGCAGGGCATTGCGCAGTCCGAAGCGATTTCTCAGGCCCACGGTGACGACGGGGGGAACGTCGCGGCGATCCTGGCGACGGCGAAAGCTCGCGGTGGAGTAAGGCGTCTGTAGGGTAAAGACGGAGGAGATGGAGTCGCCAAGGGCAAGCCGAGTCAGGTCTTCCGGGCTCTTGCCCGAGGCATAGAGCGCCCCAATCAATGCTCCCATGCTGGTACCGTCGATGCGGTCAATGGGAATGCGGTGCTCCTCCATCCACTTGAGCACGCCGACGTGCGCCAGACCGAGTGCGCCTCCTCCTTCCAGGGCTAGGCCGATGACGGGCCGATCTCCGGTTTGTTGAGCGAACGCGGTGGGTGCAAGGACAAGTAGGAGTACGAGAATTTTGAATCGACTGAGCATAAGTATCTCTTTGGCCTGCGGGGCAAGCGGGATGCAGCCTTCGACGATAGGATACGGGTTGCGTGAGGGCGAGCGCTGGTCTCCGGGTAACTCATCGCGGGAGCGCTCAACGAACGAATGCCCTCTCCGGAGAGAGGGCATTCGTGTTTTGAAACCGGGGTGGCGCAATTACTTTGGTGGTGCGGGCGTGAAGACTTCATGCCTGCGACCCGGCTCCGGTTTCGGCTTTGGCTTGGGAGCCTTCTTGGTTTCCTTGCGTCCTTTATCTTTACTTCCCATGCGAGACAGCATGACACAGATGTGGACGCGGTGGAAAGAGCAGAAGCAATGATTTCGTTCAGGAGAACTCAGATGTGACTCCCACCCCCATGCGCGTTCGCACATGAAAGGGGTGGGAATGGGAACTACCTGGACTCGGTCTTTGTCTCCGGCGCCGTGTTCTGCAGTTGGTCGTGGTTCAGAATTGCGTTGAAGACCAGGTTGTAGTCGCCGATGGTCTCGCCGCGGTAGATGGGGTTGTTGCCGAAGAGCATGACCGTGCCGGTGCCCAGATGAGCGTTGACCACGATGGCATGTTCGGCGATGGAGCCGCCCTTGGCGAGCAAGCCGTCGAGGAGCAGATCTTTCGCGCCGTCAAAGCGGAGCACAACCTGAGGACGAAGAGCCGGCGGAATGACGTTGAAGTTGTTCCGCATCTGTTCTTCGTTGAGCTTTTTCGCTTCCCAGGGCTTCGTCTTTTCCAGCGGCTCCGGCTCTGTGATTGAACGGCCCTGCGGAACGTCGCTGTCTTCCACGCTGCCGCGCCCCGTGGGGCGCTCTGAGTAAGGGTCCATCAACATGCGTCCGCGTGCGCGGCCCAGTGTGTTGCTGATGTTGAAGACCATGCCGTTTGCGCTGATGACGGGCAGTTTTTCGCCGTAGCCGTACGCAACCGGATTGTTGCGATCGACAAAGACGGAGCTGAGCACGGTGCCGACAACCTTGGCATCGGCCTTGGGCGCAATGGAAACGCCCGGGGCGAGACCGGTGTCGATGGCGAACTGCGCGGTGTCTTCACAGGTGATGAGCAGACCACCGTCCTCGACGAATTTCTTCAGATGTTCGAGCCCGTCATAGCCGAGGCCGGGTCGAATGTCATCGGTTGAGTCAATACGTCCGAGGTTGGGAGTGATATCGGACTTTTTCCACGGCATGGGGTTGTTCCAGCGCGGCAGTCCATCAATGATTTGTTGTGAGCTGCTGCGTCCCACGGGCGCGAAGATGATTACGTCGTACTTCGCGTGCAGGTCAACCTCCTTCGCGGCTGTCTGCGTGCTGATGTAGTCGAAGGGGATGCCCGCGTTGTCGAGCGCGTAACGCCACCAGCCTTCAGTTTGCGTTGCTAGCCAGGTGTGCATCACGGCGATGCGCGGTGCCGTGGCCGTGTGCGTCGGCACCATTGGCTTCACGCTGAGTGAGGTGGCATCGAGTGCCAGGTCGTGCAGCGCGGATTTGAATGGAGCTTCGTCGACATTACTGATGAGTAGTGAGCCGGCGTCGAAATGTGCCTCGCCTGCGTCGAAGGGCTTTTCGGCGACTTCGATCTTTGCACCCTTGAGCCTGTAGACAAGCGAGAGCAACGTGGTCTGGCCGCTGTCAGCGACGGCGTACAGGGAGCCAGTGCCTTTGATTTCTCCAGCAAGCGTCGAGGGATCGGTGAGCGGCTTCATGGAGGCCTTCAAGATCGCGTCGTCAGTGATACGGACTGTCTTCACATTGAACAAATGTGTGAATGACCAGCCAGTGTCGTCATAGGGATGCTTCTGCGGATCGTCTGGCGCCCAGAATTGCCGGTCGAGCAGTGCGTCGGCGATGCGTGAGTAGGGCTGGTCCATACGAATGACGATGGAGCCGGAGGGGAAGGTCTCCTCGTGCGGCTTATCGGTACGCTTCACGCCGGCAACGCTTGCCTTGGCTTCGGAGGTGAGCTGCTGAATCTCCACGTGCTGGCGTTTGAGAACATCGAGAAGCTGTACGGTTCGATTCGTCTGCGCAGCGTCTGGCGGAATAACGTATGCCGCGGGGCCTGCGTCGGTGGGCTTCTCAATGGAGCGCTTGCTCTTGATGTAGAAGTTCTCAAGGAAGTGCTGCGAGTGCTGCGAAAAGTAAGAAAGCGTAGTGAGCAGCGCAGTTTCTTCGTAGTTGTTGTTATCGCGCTGTGACCAGGTGACAACAGGCAGCGGAGGATTCTGGCGGTACCAGGTGCGCGAGTACTCTTCGGGATCGAGAATGCGTTTTTCCGTGTCTGCTCCGCCGTTGCCGAATGTCTCATAGAGCCGGCTGATGCCGTTGTGCATCGCGGCCAGGAACATCAGGTAGCCGGGGCTCCATGTGTCGAAGTCGCCGTGGGTAAAAGCGCCGGGCATGCCGAAGCTCTGCATCTGCGCTACGTTATTCCAGCCAAGCTCCGCCCATTCGTCAGCCAGAGTGGGATCGACCCAGGCATTGAAGGGGCCGTCGCCCACGGTGTTGTCGTAGAGAAACGGTACGGACTCGTGCAGGTCGTGCAGGACCTGGGCATGCCAGGAGACGTAGGTGTCAAGCACGTTGCGCGTCAGGTCGAGCGTCATGCCCATGGCGTCGCGGTTGTTGTCATGCGCCACGTAGTGGCCCCAATAGAGCAAGTGCGGCCACTTCTCGTCTGGATGCGCGCGGTGCCAGCGGTAAATATCGACCATCCGGTCGCGGCCGTCGACTTCAACGACGGGCGTGATGAGCACAATCATGTGCGAGCGGATGTACTTGATATAAGGCGAGTCGTCGACTGCAAGCCGATAAGCCAGCTCCATCAGTGCAGTCGGTGCGCCGGTCTCGGGCGAGTGAATGGTGCCCGTGATGTAGTAGACAGGCCAGGACTGCGCGATGAGTGTGCGTGCCTTTGCATCGTCCATGCCGATGGTGCGCGGGTCGCCGAGCTGGGCAAGTCGAGCATCGTTCTCCTTTGCCTTGTCGAGCAGCTCAGGGTCTGCGATGGCGGCAACAATCTGCTCGCGGCCTTCCTCCGTGTGGCCGATTGTGAAGACCTTCACGCGCGGGCTGGCGGCCTGCAGCATGCGGAAGTACTTGTAGACATCCTCCGCATAGGGCAGCATGTTGGGCGCGCCGGAGACATCGCCGAGGACTTTTTCCGGCGTGGGAACGGTTTTTGAGGCCGGCAGATACTCCACCAGGGGCGAAAGGAATTCGGGTTTGGTGGTGTACTTGCGAATCTGATCGGTGTAGTGCTGATCGATGGGCTGCTTGGGATCTCGCGCGTAGTGATCACCCAGAGGTGGGGCCGCGACCTGTGCGGCGGCGCAAACGGTGGAGGCTAGCAGAATGGCAAGGCAGGCAGATTTCATGGTCCTCTACTCAGAAGAGCGCGCACTGGCGTACGCGGCATGGTTTTGAAATCAAAATGTGGAACTGAGGCGCCGAATGGAAACAGAGCGCCCGCGCAAGGTGCAAAGCCACCCACGCAATACACAATGCGAATGACCTGTATGCAGCAACTATACGGCGCAAAGGGGCGATACCCAAGAGAGAATTTACAAAGGAAGTTATCGGAATAGAACTCAAAATCTTGGCGGGTAGAGCGACAAGTCCCGAGCGATCACTATCATCTTTCTTCGTTTTCGCCAATGCGGACCTGATTCGGTCAATGCTGGCGCAGCAAAATCGCAGGAACAAATGCAACCAGGTGCGATCAAGGCAAAGGCCTCTCCCGAGGGTGGAAGAGTCCTCTGCCATTTTCAAAGAAATGAGCTGTGTGGAAGCGCCACGCGCGCACTATTCGCCCGTCTGTGAACCCACCAAAACTCTTTGGGGCGCCGACAATTTTGCTTCCAGGCCAGACAGCTTCAGGCTCATGGAGAGTACCTGGGGTTTGTCCTTACCGGTCGCTTCGAAATGGATGCGGTACTGGTGTTCGAAGCGCGAGCGAATGTCTTTGAGGAATGGCTCAAAGGAAACCGGGTTCCCAAAACCCTGCCAGTATCCGTGGCCGCCGGTCGCATCCGTTACCTGTTGCAGCAAGCTCTGGCCGCCCGAGGCTATCCCCGGCACGCGTGAGAGATCACCTCTGCTCTTCCAGTAAATGGAATAGACCGTAAGCCCATTGCGAATTGAGTCGTTGATAGCAGCCTGCATATACGGGTCATCTGGATCAAAGCGCGGCTGGTAATTGTCGATGCCGTCCGAGATCATGATGACCTCACGGCGCGCATTTGGCTCCTGTGAAGGCCAGTGCTTGGCCAAATCCGAGAGACAAAAATATGGGCTGCCACTAATCCCTTCGGGACCGGGCGGGAGCTTCAGCCCCGCGATAATCAGTGCCGGATTTGAGGAGAACGGTCCACTGAAGACCGCGCGACCATTTTCCATGTAGGCAATCGCCATGCGGGAATTCGCGGGCAGCTCATTTGCGAAGTCCTTGATTGAGGACAACTGGTTGCCGATGGAGCCGCGTGCCCCGCTGTCGATCAGGAATACCAGCTCGAGTGGACTTTCGGCCCCGTGCGCATGCGTCACCCCAGTGATCTGAACGCTTTTGCCGTTGACTTTGAGATGCAGGCTATCGGGCGACGGCAGAGAGGAGGTCAGGTTGGGACCGGACTTCGGCAGGATTGTGACCAGCGTCTGGCCGGTTGCGGATTCAGAGGGGGTGGCCGGAAAGGCAGAAAGGCTGAGAATTAGCGTTCCTGTGGCCATAAAAGATACCCATCGCAGGCACTTCATCGTTATTTCCTCCCGCGGCGTGCCGGACTGAACCTGTCAAGGGAATGCCGCCGCCGAAAAGCTCTTCACTCTATTCGACGCACCTGGCGCTGTACGGTTGCCCGTGCTGCGTGTGATGCGGCCGCAATTAATTGATGACGTGAAGGTTATCTTGCTCCGGCGGGAACGACTTCGCGAGGCGCCAAAACCGAGGCGGCTGAAAGGCAGAGAAGCGGGCCGGCAATGTTGAAAAACGCGCGCGTGGTGTTGCCGAGCGCATCGTTGTAGGTTCCCATGAGCAGAGCGAGGAGGAAGGTGGTTGCTGCAGCCCATCTCCAGCGGCGGTCCATGGAGCGGATGCGGAAGAGGCCGAGGGGAAGGAGCCAGGCGAAGGTGTACCAGAACTCACGTGCGGTAAGGTTGCGCAGGAATGCATGGAAAGAGGCCGACGTTCTGAAATGCTGCCATGCCGGATGTGAATCCGATTGCGCCGTCATTTCCGGGCGTGTTGAGTTCGGCCAGGACGGCGAGGCAACCGAGCACTGCGGCCAGTGCTATCCAGCCAGCTCGGCGCCAGCGGAGGGGACGATCGAGGAACCACCACGTGACCGCGAAAATCAGAGCGAAGGGCGCGTAGGTCTCCTTCGAGAGGCTGCCTGGAATGGCCCACAGGGGAATCAGATACCAGCGATCGGAGAGCATGGACCAGGTGAGCAGGACCAGACAGAGCAGTTCCCCCGAATCGACGTAGGCCGAGAGGTTGAGGTTGGGAACCACCCAGTCCACAAGAAACAACAGCGCGGCAAGAAGCGATGTGGCCCAGGGCAGGCCGCTGCGCAAGCCGATTGCGACGAGTACAACCATGGCTCCGGCGGTAAGAATGGAGTTCGCCATCAACATGCCGAAGAGCGCCGGATCCCAGGTTTGAATGTGCCCCTTGGCCAAGAGGTAGAAGGGGCGTGCAACCCAGGGGACGAACGCCCGGTAGTCCAAGTGGTAGGGCGCTCGCACCATATCGCAGTAAGCCCCGGCATCGTAAGTGCCGGGCACCTTGCCGGGGTCGTAACGGTTCAGTGTGGGATAGCCGAGACCGAAGCAAAACACGACAAAGAGTGCCCATAGAGGCAGAGCCTGGCGCAAGTGGAAATGTTTGGGCAGATCGGCCTCTCAGTCGGTCCACGGGAGTTAGCTGAACACCGATTAAGACGATTGTAGCGTAGGGTATGGCGGTTTCAGTCTCGGGTGGTGACTGCTCGGATTTGGCTGCGAGGGGAGCGCCGTAACCGCGCAGGTTTGCATTTTTCCATGCACTCCGATACACTCTATCGATGTGCCCGAAGTGTCTTTTCGGGCAGTCACTACCACCACGGCTTTTGGCTTCTGCAAGCGTGAGTTGAGGCAACAAAATACGTTGCCCCTCCGGTCAGGAGTCCCTGCGAGGCGGGGCTGGCAAGAGCGGTGGGAGACGAGGGAAGAATGGCGAAAGTCAGCAAGAATATTGCGAAGGCGCGTGCCGCTGTTACCAAGCCGGCTTATCCGCTGCCTGACGCAGTGACTCTGCTTAAGCAGGTCAAATACGCAAAGTTTGATGAAACGGTGGACCTGACCATGCGCTTGGGCGTGGATACACGTCACGCGGATCAGATGGTGCGTGGCACAGTGGTTCTGCCGCACGGGCTGGGAAAGACAAAGACCGTTGCTGTAATCGCGACGGGCGACCGCCAGAAGGAAGCGCAGGAAGCAGGCGCTGACTTTGTGGGTGGCGAGGAGATGGTGGAGAAGATCCAGAAAGAGAATTGGACCGACTTCGACGCTCTGATTGCGACGCCGGACATGATGAAGGTTGTAGGCCGTCTGGGAAAGGTGCTCGGACCGAAGGGTCTGATGCCAAACCCAAAGACCGGTACCGTAACCCTGGATGTGGCTTCGGCCGTGAAGGAAATCAAGGCCGGTAAGGTGGAGTTTCGCGCCGACAAGACCAGCTTGGTGCATGTGCCGGTGGGTAAGCTGAGCTTTGACGAGCAGAAGCTGATTGACAATGCCACCACGGTTATCAACTCGGTAGTGCGCGCGAAGCCTTCGGCGGCCAAGGGTAAGTACATCAAGAGTGTCACGCTGAGCTCGACGATGGGCCCGGGTGTACCGCTGGATTCGGCTGTGGCTGACGCGGCCGGCAAGCACTAAACCGAGGGGGCGGTGAGCGGCGGTCAATGAACAGTGGCTGCTGGTCAGGTAATTGTCCCGTTCGAATGTATTGAGAGATTCAGGCAGCAAAGTTGACCGAGGGCGGTTTTTGGAACTGTCCACTGTTCATTGGTCACCAATTGCTGCACGGAGCGCAAGATGGCGATTTCAAAGGCAAAGAAGCAAGAGAAGGTTCAGCTGCTGACCAAGGAGCTGGAGTCCTCGACAACGGCGATTATCGGCACCTTCGCCAAGCTCACTGTGGCGCAGGATTTCGAATTGCGCAAAGTGATACGCGAGGCGGGTGGCAAGTATCGCGTGGTGAAGAATAAGCTGGCTCCCATCGCGGCGAAGGGTACCCAGGTGGAAGAGGCGCTGAAGGGTCTGAGGGGTGTGAGTGCGGTTGCGTTCACCTCGGGCGATCCGGTCGCGCTGGCCAAAGGATTTTCGAAGTGGGTCGGTGACAATGCCGAATTCCAATTCAAGTTGGGCATTGTGGATGGCAAGCTGCTTACCGTCGACGACGTGAAGGCGCTGGCCAGCATGCCGGGTAAGGATGAAATTTACTCCAAGCTGCTGTTCCTGATCAATGCTCCGGCGCAACGGCTTGCCACGGTGCTGAATGCCACCGGGCGCGATCTGGCGGTAGTTCTTGGCCAGGGCGTGGAGAAGGAAAAGTTTGCCGCGGCGTAAGCTGCGGCAGTCGCTGGCAACTAATTGCTAGCGGCTGGTCTTTGGGTTTTGGCGGTAAGGCTGACATGAGGGGCGCAGGTCTGGCGCATCGGAAACTTCAAGTCTGAGGCTGCTGCCGGGGTACAACAAAACGGATTTTTGATTGGAGAAGAAGAAAATGGCGGATCTGGCACAGTTGGAAGAACAGATTGTAGGCCTGAGCCTGTTGGAAGCGGCGGCTCTGGTGAAGAAGCTCGAAGAGCGGCTTGGCGTTTCGGCTGCGGCTGCGGCTCCGGTGATGGTTGCCGGTGCGGCGGGCGGCGGAGCGGCTGCTCCTGCGGCGGAAGAGAAGACCGAGTTCGATGTGATTCTGAAGGACGCGGGCGCGAACAAGATCAACACCATCAAGGCTGTACGCGAAGTTACTTCGCTCGGCCTGAAGGAAGCAAAGGACTTGGTCGATGGCGCGCCGAAGGCTCTGAAGGAAGCGGCGACCAAGGAAGAAGCCGAGGCCATCAAGAAGAAGTTCGAAGGTATCGCGACCATCGAAGTCAAGTAATGGCAATCGACTTGCAAGGCTGCCCGGGACGCGCTACGATAATCGTTGCGCGTCTTTCCGGCCCTCATCCGGTTTCTTTCCGGTTATGGCTGGATTTTCAAGGGCGTGTCGGGCAAAAGAGGACAGGGCGCCGAAGGTAGCGTTTCAGGGTGTGGCCAAGGACCTGAAGAGCGGACTTCGGTTAGGTTAAGTGCCTTAGAGTCAACGAGAAAGAGATGGATCTCGTGGACGCGTGGCGTGTGGCAGGCGGGCAAGCGCAGAAGCGATTTGGGAAAGTCGAGAGCAGTACAGGAGAATTCGGACAGGGGCACTGGCAATCAGCCACGCTCGTGAAGCGTTGCGTCTTCGCGGGCTTTTCGTGTCTACCTGGGGTGTGCGCTGGAGTATGGCGGTCTCTGGTGTGTATCTAACTAGAAAGTAAGCGGGCGCAGGCAGGGTTACTTGAGACCACCTATGCAGCCCGGCTCTCCTCACCGCGCCGAATGGGCGCTCTTTCCCAAGCCACTGCAACTTCCGCAGTGCGCCGCCTCAGTCCTGACTTTCAGGGCGAGCGGCTTGGTCGATGATTCCCGGGCAGAAGTGGCCTTATACGGGCTCTGATGCAAGGGGAAGGCAATTGTGGGCGGCGGATGAGTCTGCCCGTGATGAATTTGCAGTTCGACGGCATTATGTCGGCGCCCCAAGAGACTCAGGCGCCGGCCCGGCATGGTTCCGAAAGGATTTCATGCTGGTGAGACGAGCCTCAGGAGTGAAGCATGCCTAACGAGAAGCGCGCGATTCGCAGCCGGCTCGATTTTTCCAAGATTCCCACCGCAACACAGATTCCGAACCTGATCGAAGTGCAGCGACGCAGTTATGAGCGCTTTCTGCAGATGGACAAGTTGCCCAACGAGCGCGACGACTCTGGCTTGCAGTCCGTGTTTGTCTCCGTGTTTCCGATTACGGACTTTCGCGGCATCTCGCAGTTGGACTTCGTCGACTATTCGATCGGTAATTGGGAGTGCAAGTGCGGCCACCTGAAAGGGCTTCATCACCTTCGGACCGCCTGCGTGAACTGCGGCGCCATGGTGATTACTGACCCGTTCCTTCCCGGCGATGTGCTCTGCCA
This sequence comes from uncultured Acidobacteriaceae bacterium, assembly GCA_963814335.1. Taxonomy (GTDB): domain Bacteria; phylum Acidobacteriota; class Terriglobia; order Terriglobales; family Acidobacteriaceae; genus Telmatobacter. The sequence goes on from CAWFCO010000007.1 coordinate 252,212, forward strand.
TAAGTGCGGTACCTACAACAAGAACACGCCCGACTTCTGTAACAAGTGCGGCGACCCTGTGGGCCTGCAACTGAAATATGACCAGCAGGAATGCGAAGAGCGCGGAATGACCTTCTCTGCGCCTCTGAAGGTCACCGTCCGCCTGACCATCTATGACAAGGATCCGGAAACAGGCAACAAGACGATCCGCGACATCAAGGAGCAGGAAGTCTTCTTTGGCGACATTCCACTGATGACGGCGAATGGCACGTTTATTGTCAATGGCACTGAGCGCGTGATCGTTTCGCAGTTGCACCGCTCGCCCGGCGTCTTCTTTGAGACAGCGAACAATCGCACCTACTTCCTCGGCAAGATCATTCCCTATCGCGGTTCCTGGGTTGAGTTCGAGTACGACCAGAAGAACACTCTCTACGTCCGCATCGACCGCAAACGTAAGTTTCTGGGCACCATTTTCCTGCGCGCACTCGGCCTCCGTTCGGACGAAGAAATTCTGAGGACTTTCTACACGGTCGATCAGATTCAGATTGCCGACGGCAAGCTGTTCTGGACCGTGCAGCCGGATACGGTGAAACACACGCATCTGCAGGGTGCCAAGCCCGCGCACGCGGTCACACACAAGGGCGAGGAAATCGCGCACTCGGGCCGCAAGATTACGGCGCATGCGCTGAAGGGCCTGCGTGCAGCCGGTATTGGAAAGGTGGAGATTGAAGCCGCCGAACTCGATGGCTCCTTGACCGCTGCGGATGTGGTGGATACCGCCACCGGCGAAGTGATTGTGGAAGCAAATGTCGAGCTGACCGCGGACCGTCTGCACAAGATCATGGCGGCCGGCGTTTCCAGTGTCGAAGTCTTCTTCCCTGAGCGCGACGACGTGGGCAACATTATCACGAACACGCTGAAGCGTGACTCGGTACGCAAGCCGGAAGAGGCACTTATTGAGATCTACCGGAAGCTTCGTCCGGGTGACCCGCCAACGCTCGACACGGCGACAGCTCTGTTCGAAGGCATGTTTTTCGACTCACGTAAGTACGATTTCTCGCGCGTGGGCCGTCTGAAGTTCAACATCAAGCTTTATGAGAACCAGGATGCGACCGTACTCGACAACCGGACGCTGACACCGGAAGACTTCTACGCAACCATCCGCTACTTGCTCAAGTTGCGCAAGAATATTGGATCGGTTGATGACATCGATCACCTGGGCAACCGCCGCGTGCGTGCCGTGGGCGAACTGATGGAGAATCAGTTCCGCATCGGCCTTGTGCGCATGGAGCGCGCCATCAAGGAAAAGATGAGCGTTTATCAGGAGCTCTCAACGGCGATGCCGCACGACCTGATCAACGCCAAGCCGGTAATGGCTGCTATCCGCGAGTTCTTCGGCTCCTCGCAGCTGTCGCAGTTCATGGATCAGACCAACCCGCTTTCGGAAATTACACACAAGCGCCGCTTGTCGGCACTTGGACCGGGCGGTCTGTCGCGTGAGCGCGCAGGCTTTGAAGTGCGCGACGTGCATCCGACGCACTACGGTCGTATCTGCCCCATTGAAACGCCTGAAGGTCCAAACATCGGCCTTATCAGTTCGTTGAGCTGCTTTGCTCGTATCAACGAGTACGGTTTCATCGAGTCGCCTTACCGCAAGGTGAAGGACTCGAAGATTTTGGACTACGTGGAAGTGGTGAACGCCGGCGAAAGCGGTCTGCGTGTAGGCGATCACTTGGAAAAGGAAGAGGCAATCAAGCTGAACGCCAGCCTGAAGAAGTCGGGCAAGCGTCAGATTGACCACATGCCGTTCAGCTTCTATTTGTCTGCGTGGGAGGAAGATAAGCACACCATTGCGCAGGCCAACATCGATTTTGACGAAAACGGACAGATCACCGAGGACCTGGTAAATGCACGCCGTATGGGCAACTTTGTCCTGGTGAATCGCGGCGATGTGGACTACATCGACGTTTCACCAAAGCAGCTTGTCTCCGTGGCCGCATCGCTGGTGCCGTTCCTGGAGCATGACGACGCGAACCGCGCATTGATGGGTGCTAACATGCAGCGCCAGTCAGTGCCGCTGCTTGTGGCTGAGGCACCGCTGGTGGGTACGGGCATGGAGGGCGTGACTGCACGCGACTCCGGCGCAGTGGTGCTGGCCAAGCGTAACGGAATTGTGGATTCGGTCGACTCCGAGCGCATTATCGTGCGCGTCGAAGGCGAGCATCATCCGACGCAGTTGTCGCGTGAAGTTGGTTCTGATATCTACACGCTGATCAAGTTCAAGCGTTCGAATCAGAACACCTGCATTAACCAGAAGCCGGTTGTCCGCGAAGGCGACCGCGTGCTCAAGGGCCAGGTCATCGCAGACGGACCCTGCACCGAGCAGGGCGAACTGGCGCTTGGCCGCAACGTCCTGGTGGCCTTCATGCCGTGGCGCGGCTACAACTTCGAAGACGCTATCCTCATCAGCGAGAAGCTGGTGAAGGAGGACTACTACACCTCAGTTCACATCGAGGAGTTCGAAATTGAAGCGCGCGATACCAAGCTGGGACCGGAAGAAATCACGCGTGACATTCCGAACGTGAGCGAACACGCGCTGCGCGACCTGGATGAGAGCGGCGTCATCCGCATCGGAGCACAGATCGGGCACGGCGATATTCTCGTCGGCAAGGTGACGCCGAAGGGCGAAACCCAGCTGACGCCGGAAGAGAAGTTGCTGCGCGCCATCTTCGGCGAAAAGGCCGGCGATGTGCGCGACGCATCGCTCACCTGCCCTCCAGGTATTGAAGGCACGGTTGTAGATGTGCGCATCTTCAGCCGCAAGGGTCAGGAGAAGGACGAGCGTGCCAAGCAGATTGAAGCCGAATACGTGGCGCAGCTCGAAAAGAACCTGGGCGACGAAATCCGCATTTTGACGGACGAACGCCTCAAGAGGCTTGACGCGATTCTGGGTGGCAAGGAAGTATTGGCCGATCTGCACGACGAGCGGACCAACAAACGCCTGTTGACTAAGGAAGCCATTCTCGATCGTGAAACCATTGAGCGTATCTCAACCAAGAACCTGAAGCGCATCCGCTATGCCGACAAGGATCCGCGGGTGAACGAGCAGATTGACGAGATTGAGGAGATGACCTCGCGCCAGATTGAAGTGCTGCGCAAGATCACCAACGAGAAGATCTCCAAGCTGCAAAAGGGTGATGAACTGCCTCCGGGTGTCATCAAGCTGGTCAAGGTTTACGTTGCCATGAAGCGCAAGCTGAGTGTCGGCGACAAGATGGCCGGCCGTCACGGTAACAAGGGCGTGATTGCGCGCATTCTTCCTGAAGAGGATATGCCGTACCTGCCCGATGGAACGCCGGTGGAGATCGTTCTGAACCCGTTGGGCGTGCCTTCCCGTATGAATGTGGGCCAGATTCTTGAAACGCATCTGGGCTGGGCAGCTGCGGACCTCGGCAAGAAGATTGCCGCGCTCGTGAAACAGAACGGCGACGCCAACTTTGTTCGCGAGACGGTGAAAAAGGAATTTGCCGGAACGGCGACACTGCAGCAGTTGCTCGATCTGGATGACGAGATGCTTCTTCGCGTCGTGGCGGGAATGGAGCGCGGCATCTGGTTCGGTACTGCGGTGTTCGACGGCGCCAAGGAAGAAGAGATCAAGGCGCTATTGGCATCAGCTGGCCTGCCTTCGTCAGGCAAGACCACGCTGTACGACGGCATGACTGGCGATCAGTTCGAGCAGCCAGTAACGGTTGGCTACATCTACATGCTCAAGCTGTCGCATCTGGTCGACGACAAGATTCACGCGCGCTCGATCGGACCGTACTCGCTCATCACCCAGCAGCCGCTGGGCGGCAAGGCGCAGTTCGGTGGACAACGCTTCGGCGAAATGGAAGTGTGGGCGCTTGAAGCCTATGGCGCAGCATACATCCTGCAGGAGTTGCTGACGGCGAAATCCGACGACGTCTATGGCCGTACCAAGATTTACGAGGCCATCGTCAAGGGTGAAGCGGCCATTGAGCCGGGCGTGCCTGAGTCGTTCAACGTGCTGATTCGCGAACTGCAGTCGCTTTGCCTCGACGTCGAGCTGATCAAGCGTGCCGATCTGGTACGCAAGGCTCCGGTGCCGGAGATGGCGGCAGTCGCCGACGACTAAGTAAGCGTTGGCCGGTGCAAGCCGGCCAAACGCTCTGGAGTTTTTTACAGGGCTCTTCTGAAATGCGGTGATTCAGCCGCTGCCCGGGTAGGAAGAGTCTGACAACAATCCCGGGAGAGCCGCGGCAGGGCCCAACGAGCCTGCCAAGGAGGGTCGCCTTGTTCCGTTCGAACCCGTTTGAGCTTACCAGCCCGATTACCGATTTCGATGCCATCCGCATCATGCTTGCTTCGCCGGAGAAGATCCGTTCGTGGTCGCACGGCGAAGTAACCAAACCGGAGACCATCAACTACCGCACCTTCAAGCCGGAGCGCGACGGCCTGTTCTGCGCCCGCATCTTCGGCCCCGTCACGGACTGGGAGTGCCTCTGCGGCAAGTACAAGCGCATGAAGCACCGTGGCGTGATCTGCGACAAGTGCGGAGTGGAAGTCACCGTCAGCAAGGTGCGCCGCGAGCGCATGGGCCACATTGAGCTGGCTTCGCCCTGCTCGCACGTGTGGTTCTTCAAGGGCCTGCCTTCACGCATTGGCCACTTGCTGGATATTTCACTGCGCGATCTCGAGAGCGTGCTTTACTTCGAGTCCTATGTCGTCATCGATCCGGGCGATGCGCCTGGCGTTCGTGAGCGCGAGATTATCAAGGACGAAAATCGCTTCCGCGAACTCGACCAGCAGTTCCGCCCCTCGGGCTTCAAGGCCATGATGGGCGCCGAAGCCATCAAGGAGCTTCTGAAGCGCGTCAGCGTGGATGAACTCGCCATTGAGCTGCGCGAGCGCATGAAGACCGAGACCTCGGCGCAGAAGAAGGTGAAGTACGCCAAGCGCTTGAAAGTGGTTGAGGCATTCCGCAAGTCGGACAACAAGCCGCAGTGGATGATTCTCGACGTGCTGCCCGTTATTCCTCCAGAGCTGCGCCCGTTGGTGCCACTGGATGGCGGCCGCTTTGCCACATCCGATTTGAACGATCTCTATCGCCGCGTGATCAACCGCAACAACCGGTTGAAGAAGTTGATGGACCTGCACGCGCCTGAAGTTATCGTGCGCAATGAAAAGCGCATGCTGCAGGAGGCCGTGGACGCGCTGTTCGACAATGGCCGCCGTGGCCGCGTTCTGCGCGGCGCGAACAACCGCCCGCTTAAGTCGCTCTCTGACACGCTTAAGGGCAAGCAGGGCCGATTCCGCCAGAACCTGCTCGGCAAGCGCGTGGACTACTCGGGCCGTTCAGTGATTGTGGTTGGTCCTGAGCTCAAGCTGCACCAGTGCGGCTTGCCGAAGAAGATGGCGCTCGAGCTTTTCAAGCCGTTCATTTATCACCGCCTGGAACAGACCGGTCATTGCACCACCATCAAGCAGGCCAAGGAAATGGTGGAGATGCAGGAGCCAGTGGTGTGGGACATCCTTGAAGAAGTCATCAAGGATCACCCTGTACTGCTGAACCGCGCTCCAACCTTGCACCGTCTGGGCATTCAGGCCTTTGAACCGGTACTGGTGGAAGGCAAGGCCATCAAGATTCATCCGCTGGTCTGCACCGCATTCAACGCGGACTTCGACGGCGATCAGATGGCGGTGCACATTCCGCTTTCTCCTGAGGCGCAGGTGGAAGCCAGCGTGTTGATGCTGGCCTCGCATAATATTCTTTCGCCCGCATCGGGTCAGCCGATTACCGTGCCCACGCAGGACATGGTGCTTGGTCTCTATTACCTGACGAAGTCCAAGAAGGGAGCCATCGGCGAGGGTCGCACGTTCTCGAACACAGAAGAAATTCTGATGGCCCTTGAGGCGCGTGAAGTCGAGACGCTGACGCCGATTCGTCTGCGTTACACCGGCAAGGTTCTCGACATGACGACGGCCTACGACGATCAGGACCTGACGCACACCGAACCGGTTGACTTCAATAAGGAGTACCTGTCGACGACCGTGGGTCGCGTGATTCTGAACGACTCTCTGCCATCGGGAATGCCGTTCATCAATGGTCTGCTGAAGAAGAAGGGCATTGGCCAACTGGTGAACTACTGCAACCAGAACCTCGGACTTGAGACGACTGTCCGCATGCTGGACCGCATCAAGCAGCTCGGCTTCCAGTACGCGACGCGTTCGGGTCTCTCCGTTGGTCTGGACGACATGGTCATTCCGAAGACCAAGTACACCGTGGTGCACGATGCTGACAAGAAGGTGATCGAAGTCCAGAAGCAGTATATGGACGGCGCCATCACCAACGGCGAGCGCTCGAACAAGGTCATCCAAATGTGGTCGTCGGTGACCGAACAGGTTGCGGACGAGATGTTCGGCAACATGAAGAAGGCGGACGAAGATGGAGCCATGAATCCGATTTACATCATGGCCGACTCCGGCGCCCGTGGTTCAAAGCAGCAGATTCGCCAGCTCAGCGGCATGCGTGGACTGATGGCTAAGCCTTCGGGTGAAGTCATTGAGACGCCAATTACCGCGAATTTCCGCGAAGGCCTCACTGTGCTCGAATACTTCATCTCGACGCACGGTGCGCGTAAGGGTCTTGCCGATACGGCTCTCAAGACGGCCGACTCGGGATACCTGACCCGCCGCCTTGTCGACGTGGCGCAAGACGTGATTGTGACCGAAATGGATTGCGGCACAAGCGAAGGCATCTACGTCGGCTCCATCGTTGAGTCCGGCGAGATTATCGAGCCGATGCGTGATCGCATCATCGGCCGTGTTTCGCTGGAGCGCATCAAGGACTACGACGGCAACGTTGTGGTGGATGTGAACCAGCATATCGACGAGGATATTGCTTCGGCGATTCAGGGCGCGGGCGTTGAGAAGGTGAAGATTCGCTCGGTGTTGACCTGTGAGTCGCGCCGTGGCGTCTGCGCGCTCTGCTATGGCCGCAACCTCGGCTCCGGCCGCATGGTCGAGCTGGGTGAAACCTGCGGTGTTATCGCCGCACAGTCCATCGGCGAACCCGGCACGCAGCTGACGATGCGTACCTTCCACGTGGGCGGCACTGCCAGCCGCGTGCAAGACAAGTCGCGCCTCGATGCCAAGAATAATGGCTTTGTACGCTTCATCAATCTCAGCTTCGTTGAGAGCAAGGACGGCGCGCTGGTTGCGATGAACCGTTCTGGTTCGATTGCTGTGGTGGACGAGCGTGGCCGTGAGAAAGAGCGCTACCAGGTTGTGTATGGCGCGCGCCTTCGCGTAAAGGACAACCAATCCGTGAAGTTGGGTGAACTGCTGGCGGAGTGGGATCCGTATACGTACGCGATTCTCACCGAGATCGGTGGTACGGCAACCTTCAAGGATCTGCAGGAAGGTATCACTCTGAACGAGGAAGTCGACGAAGTTACCGGCCTCTCGCGCTGGGTGGTCGGCGATTCACCCGACGAAAAGCGCCAGCCGGCGTTCGTCGTCAAGGGATCGAAAACGCAGAAGCGCTACCTTCTGCCACGCGGTGCGCACCTTATGGTGCAGGACGGCGACGAAGTGGGACCAGGCGACATTCTGGCCAAGATTCCCAAGGAGTCGACGCGTACGAAGGACATCACCGGCGGTTTGCCGCGCGTAGTCGAGCTGTTTGAAGCGCGTAAGCCGCGTGAGACCGCGATCATCAGCGAGATCGATGGCGTGGTTCGCTTTGGCGAAGTCTCCAAGGGCCAGCGCAAGATTTACGTCACGGCCGATAACGGCGACGAGAAGGAATACTCTGTGCCGCGCGGTGTGCACGTGAACGTGCAGGAAGGCGAGCGGCTGCGCGCCGGCGATCCTCTGATGGACGGACCGCTTAACCCGCACGACATTCTTGCTGTACTCGGCGAGAAGGAACTGCAGGCTTACCTGGTCAACGAAATCCAGGAAGTCTACCGTCTGCAGGGCGTGGCCATCAGCGACAAGCACATCGAAGTGATTGTCCGCCAGATGCTTCGCTGGGTCCGTATCGACGAAGTGGGTGACACGAACTTCCTGCTCGAGCAGCAGGTCGATCGCTTCCGTTTCCGCGAAGAGAATGAGCGCGTGATGGCTGATGGTGGCCGTCCCGCAATCGGACGTCCACTGCTTCTGGGTATCACGAAGGCGTCGCTCTCCACCGATTCGTTCATCTCGGCGGCCAGCTTCCAGGAGACGACCCGAGTGCTTACCGAAGCCTCCATCAACGGAGCAATCGATAACCTGCGCGGTCTCAAGGAGAACGTGATCGTGGGACGCCTGATCCCCGCGGGCACGGGCCTCGAGTACTATCGCAACGTACAGCTTTCGCCTGAACTGGAAGAGGCGGCAGCGCGCGTGCAACAGGAAGTGTCGGCTGAGATCGAAGCAGCCGAGCGCGAACTGGAGATGATGCGTCAGGAAGGCGAAGCTGAAGAGATGGCCGCAGAATAGGACTGGCCGTCCTCGCAACGCTTTTCGCACCAAATCAAGATGGCCCGGCATTTTGCCGGGCCATCTCTTTTGCGCCAACATTCAGGCGGGATAAATCATGATGTCGCGGGAGCGCAAAGATGTGGGAAGACGGCGCATTCGACCTGTGATCGGAGGGGAGAACTTATCGGCTGGAGCGACTGGAGCTGATCACGCTCGTTATACGTGATTCCTTACGTGCATTCTTGGCGGCGTACATGGCGCTGTCGGCCGCTTTGAGAAGCTCTTCGGCAGTCTTTCCGTTTACTGGATAGAGCGCATAGCCAACGCTGGCGCCGCCACGGAAGTTATGACCTTCAACATTAAAGGGCGCGTCAAAGCAGCGCTCCATGCGCGTAGCAATCTCTTCTATTTGGCCCAGATTGCGGACCACGGGCACCAATGCGGCAAATTCGTCGCCGCCGATACGGGCAAGCATGTCATCGCTGCGCAACTGGCGGCGCATGCGCATGGCCACCTCCCGCAGATAAAGATCGCCCACATGGTGACCATAGATGTCGTTGATCTGCTTGAAGTCATCGAGGTCGACATAGATGAGTCCAAAGACCTTTGTATTAGAGTCGGACTCGTCAATAAGCTGCTCGAGCATCCGCTGCAATGAGAATCGATTATAGGCATCCGTGAGCAGATCGAATTCCGAGCGATACACAAGATCTGAGTAGAGCTTGCGCGTTTCAATGGCAAGCATGGCCAGCCGTGCACCTGTGGCCAGCGCAAGTGACTCGTCTTCCGTGGCAGCCTGCTTCTGCGGGAACGCCGTGAAGATATTACCGAGCGACTCGCCAGTACGGGCGAGGATTTCGTGGTTCAAAATCCGCATTCCATCAGTGGATGCGGGCTTACGACCCAACCGCGTGTCTTCAATCACCTCACACCAGCACGGAGCGCCATGCAGATTGAAGGAGACCATGGCACAGATGTTTTCAACCAACTCGCCCAGTGGTTGTGAGCTGTTAATGTCCTCAAGAATGCGGCTGCGCCATTGCTCAAGCTGCATGTTGCGGCGCTCTTCTGCCGCCTCCTCTTCTGCGCGCTCGGTAATTGCCGCGGTTTGCTGGTGAACTCGCCGCCGCAGCATGGTGCCCCAGAGTGTCACGCCAAGTACAACAACGATAAGCAGCGTCACCAGGTGTGAAAGATTGTCGATGGAGAGAAGCGGTGGTCTGCCTACAACACTGATATCGTCTGGCGTGCGTAACAGAATACTGAACGACGAGTTTCTGTCGTACGCATTAGGTGAGTTGAGAATGCAGATGCCCGTCACTTTGACGGTCGCTCCTTCGGAGAGGCCTTTCATTGTCGAAGCGCCCGGATCTACTCCCATACTGGCATAGCGGTAAACAGCAGAAAAGAGGTTTCCGCCCGCCGAAAGCACGTATTCGTCCTTGTCGACGCCACGTACCTGGGCCACAACCTTGCCCTGGATAGTCACCAGTTCGAAGAGATTCTTGCCCGTAGCAAGCTGGTCCCAGGAAGTCTGCACTGACGCCACAGGTGCGCTTACTCCGGCATCGCGAATCTGTGCACTGGAAAGCGAGAGCGTGCCATTGTTGATGTCGGGGAATCCAATGGCATCTGCGGCCTCCCCAATTGGAATTGGAGCGCTGGAAAGAGTGTTCACCCAGAGTGACTGTGTGCCGTTTTGGAGTACAGCGGCCACACCTGGTTCAAAATAAGTGACAGTACCGTGCACGCGGATACGATGGGTATAGTTCTTCACGTGGTAGGCAGTGATGGTTTCATCCATCGGTGTAACGGGCAGCGACCACGGGTCGACGGATGCAGGTGTGATGATTTTCACATCAGCCATCGAGCTTACGTGAAGAAGAATGCCTGTTTGCTGCGCCTTTGCGTCAGAGCGGCTCGAGTCCACGCCGGTTACGACAACCTGCGAATCCAGCAGGTTGTGCAACAGAAGGGTGTTATCTGTATCGACAAGTGCGTTGATATCGCCACCGTCCGTGTGCAGCTGCAAGAGCGTACTGCGGACACCTGTAGTAGTGACCGGGTCCGCGCTGCGCACCGTGGCAACAACACTGACCAGCCGCGCATCGAAACTGGCATCGGTAAGTTGGTCGATGGTCGTTGGAACCGGGGTGGGAAGTGACGCGTGGCCCACAACGGTAATGCTCGTACTCTCGATGGAAGGACGAAGGCCCCGGTGGGTGACGCCGACAATGCGCACGCGATCACCTGCGGATAGAAGTGGCGCATCGCCGGGCAGCACTTGAATGCCGTAGTTTCCGTCTTGTACGAAGAGTGTCTTTTCGTACGAGCGGTAGTAGGTCACTGTTGCCTGGAAGTCAACGGGAATTGCGTTGGCAGCTTGCGAGTCGCTAAGGTTGCGAATGTCGCGAAGGGAAGTGAGCGATTGGAGCGCAGCTTGGCCAAGTGCTGGCAAACATGCCGCACTGAACAGCAGGCAGAGATACACCCCACCGTGCGGAAGTTGTGCCAGGCTGCACCACTTTCGCAGCATGCTTCTTCCTTTCAAGCGCATTACAAAATGCCTTTCTTGACGTCCGCCCAACCGCTTTCCGCTAAGCTGCACATCATCAAGCGGATACGCGAGCGACACTGCCCCCGCCTTCACACTAAAATCTTAACCTGAATGAAATTTGAATTAATACCCCTTTCGGGCCAGCCTTACGAACCAGAGTCATGTGAAAGAACGACCAATCGTAACTCGTCCCCTTGACAAGAGGGAGACACAATGTTGAATTGGCCCGTACGCCGATAAGGCGCGAATGGAGACTGTTGTATGAGTACGGCAGAATTAAGAGCAAGCAGGGCAGCAGGAGCAATTACGGGCAATCAGGCCCAACCCGTCCGTCACATTCGTGTGCTCGGTGTTCCTCTGGATATGGGTGCCAGCCGCCGTGGAGTGGATATGGGGCCTTCCGCCATGCGCGTTGCCGGGCTGGAGTCGCGGCTTGAGGCGCTCGGGCATGAGGTAAAGGACGCCGGCAATGTGCGCGTAGAAATAGCGGAAACACAGAAGTTAGGCGAGGAAAATGCACGCTTTTTGAAGCCCATTGCGGAAACCTGCACGCGTACAGCCGAAGCCGTGGTAAAGGCGCTTGAGGACGGCCAGACCCCGCTCGTGCTCGGCGGCGACCATTCACTCGCAACGGGATCCGTGAGCGGTGTCGCGGAGTTTTACCGGCGCAAGAATCAGAAGATAGGCCTGCTCTGGATGGATGCTCATTCGGACATCAATACGCCGGAGACTTCGCCCTCGGGCAACGTGCACGGCATGCCCCTGGCTGCGCTGCTTGGTATGGAGCCGAAGCGGCTGAGCGGCATATTCAACTTTGCGCCCAAGGTGGATCCACAAAATGCCATACTCATCGGCGTGCGCGATATCGATACGGCCGAGCGCGAAAATATTCGAAAGTCCGGCATTCATGTGTACACCATGCGCGACATTGACGAGCGCGGCCTGCGCGTTGTGATGGAAGAGGCGGTGCACGCGGCGAGCGATGGCACCGCCGGCTTCCATGTCTCACTCGACATGGATTGGATTGATCCTGAAGACGCACCAGGAGTAGGCACGCCCGTGCGCGGCGGCGCAACCTACCGCGAAGCGCATCTTGCCATGGAGATTATTGCTGACAGCGGCAAAATGGTCAGCTTCGAGATAGTCGAGGTCAATCCCGTCATCGACGAGCACAACCGCACAGCAGATCTGGCGGTGGAGCTGGCCTGCTCGGCGTTTGGCAAGAAGATTCTGTAGCTACATCGCGCGGCGATTGACCGGAAACCAGTGTCGAAGTCGATGTCTGTGTAGGTAATCTGTACCCCGCAATGATGAAATAGGGTCATGGCAAAGAAGTTGCGAGTAGGCATCTTGTTTGGAGGGCGCAGCGGAGAGCACGAAGTCTCGCTGCTGTCAGCCGCTTCCATTCTGAAGGCAATCGATCGCACCAAATTCGACGTTGTGCCCATCGGCATAACAAAAGAAGGCCGTTGGCTCGCGGCTGGCGCTGCGCACAATCTGCTTTCCGGAAACGGTGGCCTGGAGATTGCGGCTTCGTCCGCAGTAAAAGAGAAGCTGCGCGCAGGCGATCCCAAAACCACGCCGGGGGCAAAGCTGCTGCATGAAGGCATTCCCACACTTATGGCTCCCGAGCCTGCGACGCCTTCCAGCGGTGCCGCACTGGATGTCGTTTTTCCCGTGCTGCATGGCACCTTCGGTGAAGACGGCACAATTCAGGGATTGTTTGAGCTTGCCGGCATCGCGTATGTCGGCTCAGGTGTGCTGGGCTCCTCAGCGGGGATGGACAAGGATGCCATGAAGCGCATGTTTGCCCAGGCAGGCCTGCCCATCGTGAAACACGTGACACTGTTGCGGTCCGAGTGGGAGAAGTCCTCCAGAAAATCAGTTGCGAAGATCGAAGCCAAGCTGAGGTACCCGCTGTTTGTGAAGCCGGCCAATCTTGGTTCGTCGGTGGGTATCAGCAAGGTGCACAACCGCAAGGAACTGGGGCCAGCCCTGACAATGGCTGCCAAATACGATCGCAAGATCGTGGTGGAAGAGGGCGTGGGCGGCAAAAAGGGCAAGGCGCGCGAACTGGAAGTAGCGGTGCTGGGCAACGACGACCCCAAGGCCAGCGTGGTGGGCGAGATTATTCCCGGCAAAGAGTTCTACGATTACGAGGCGAAGTATCTAAGCGAGGGCTCGGTGCCTGTCATCCCCGCCAAACTCAGCCGTTCCGAGACCAAAGAGATCCGTGCCATGGCCGTGGAGGCATTCAAGGCGTGCGATCTGGCCGGCCTCGCCCGCATCGACTTCCTGATGGAGCCCGGTGGTAAACGCCGCATTTATCTCAATGAAGTGAACACTTTGCCGGGATTTACCCAAATCAGCATGTATCCCAAGCTATGGGAGGCCACTGGGCTGAACTACACCGATTTGATTACGCGGCTGATTGAGCTGGCGCTGGAGCGGCAGCGCGACAAAGAGCGAAATAGCTACAGCTATGATGGATAGGTCTCTCGGCAAGGGAACTGCTTACCATTGTGCGGTGTCTAATCCCTTAAGGGTGGCCATATCTGCACAACTCGCGGGACGATAACCGTATCCTACTGATTGAGGGCAAATTGCGATGAGCTTGATGGATGCACCGGCGTTTGACGAAGCGCGCGAACGAAAAAGGAGCCTGATCATTTACGGCATCGCCGGTTTGATTTGCGTGCTGTTCATCGGTGGATGGATTGCGGCGGGAATGCCCGTGGACTTGCCATGGAACTGGTGGACACACATTCGCGGCCGCGCCGTCACCAAGCAGTTCATGACAGCTGTGGAGCACAACGATCTGAAAAAAGCCTACGGGATCTTCATCCACGACCCGAACTGGGAGCAACATCCGAACAAGGATGTCAGTTACCCGTTTCAGAAATTCGAGCAGGATTGGTCGCCGACCGGGCAGGGGAACGAGTTCGGCGCAATTCATAGCTACAAGATCGTCGCCGCGAAAGTTTCCGGCAATGTGCTCCTGGTTGGTCTCCGCTTCAATAATGTGAAGACCGAGAATATGACGCTCGCCTATGATCCCAAAGATCACACCCTGGGCTTTTCTCCAGTAGAGCTGTATCTCGGCGACTAAAGCGGGTGTAAGGATGTGCGAGGTGCGCACGAGCTAGGAACGTTGTGCGCACATTTTCTTGCGCAGATAATCAAGCGGCAGACGCGTCGCCGGCAATTTCAGCGAGCGTCTTCTCAAGGCTTGCAACATCATCCACGTTGAGCGCCTTTTGATCTGAGTCAATCTGGCGCAACAGTCCGCAGAGCACTTTTCCTGGACCCACTTCTATGAACAGGTCCGCGCCTGCGGTGATGAGCGCCTGCGTGCTCTCTACCCAGCGCACTGCGCCGGTCACCTGGCGTGTGAGCGCATCCTGCGCTGCCGCGGCGGTGGTGACAAGCGCGCCCGTCACGTTCGCGGCGACTGGAATGGATGGCTCACTGAGCGTCAGCGAGCCAAGAACTCGTGCCACTTCCTCCTGCGCGGGTAGCATGAGCGCGCAGTGGAAGGGAGCGCTCACGGGCAGCATCACGGCACGGCGCGCGCCTTTGGCTTTGGCAATCGCGTTGGCTTTTTCGACTGCCGCAAGCGCACCCGAAATGACAGTCTGGCCGGGCGAATTCAGGTTGGCGGCAGCCACTGTGAGGCCGGTTTCGGCAGCGGCTTCAGCGCAGGCCTCAGCCACCTGTGCTGCGTCCAGCGAGAGAATGGCGGCCATTCCGCCCTGTCCCGCAGGAACCGCCCGCTGCATGGCGGCGCCACGCGCTTTCACCGCGCGAACCGCATCAGCAAACTGCAGTGTGCCCGCGGCGACGTGCGCGGACCATTCACCCAGCGAGTGCCCTGCCGCGAGCGCAGGCTTGATGCCGTGCTCGGCCAGCACGCGATGTGCGGCAACGCTCACGGTGAGAATGGCTGGCTGCGTATTCTCCGTAAGCTTAAGGTCATCTTCGGGTCCCTCGAAGCAGAGCTTAGAGAGGGCGAATCCGCAGGCTTCGTCGGCCTCGGCAAAGGTTTGTTTGGCAATCGGGAAGCGCTCCGCAAGTTCGCGGCCCATGCCAACGGTTTGCGAGCCTTGTCCGGGGAAGAGAAATGCGATCTTGTTTGGCATTGCACGTCGATTTTATCGCGCCAGGGTGAGGCGGAGGCTAGGCGGCGTCAAGTACCGCCAGCAGCCTTGACCGTGTTGCCTCGTCGATAAACGCCGCACGCAACGCCTCGCGGTTGGAGGCTTCAAAGTGTTCGTGCTTCCAATCAAAATGCTCCTCCATGCGCTCATACTCCTGCTCGAGCGTGACATCCGTGATCGTGCGCGCATCCGTGCTGATGCCAAGCGAAACTCCAGCCTGACGAAGCTTCTCAACTGGATGTGCGGCGAACGAAGCAACCGTTCGAGTCTGCACATTGCTCGATGGGCAGACTTCAAGATGAATGCGCTCCTCTGCCAAGTGTGCGATGAGGGCCGAATCTTCAACGCTACGCACCCCATGGCCAATGCGTGTGGGTTTGAGATCCTGAAGCGTTTGCCACACGCTGGCCGCGCCTGCGGCTTCACCCGCATGCGCAGTGCGATAGATACCGCGCTCCTGCGCATAGCGAAATGCCGCAATATGCGGGTCGAGCGGATGCCCTGCCTCATCTCCGGCAATATCCAGCGCTGCAACCCGCGTACCGGCAAACTGCTCGACGAGCCGCACCGTTGCCAGGCTTTGCTCCGCCGTGAAGTGGCGCAGCGTGCATAGAATGATGCGGGCTTCCACGCCGGTTGCGCGAATGGCTTCCTCCGCCGCGCGATCCACTGACCGAACGACTTGCTCGGGTGAAAGCCCGTGCAGCAGGTGAAGAAGCGGTGCGAATCGCATCTCGGCATAGACAACGTTGTCAGCAACAAGCTGCTCAAAAAGGTCCTCTACCACGAGGCGCAGAGCTTCCTCGCTTTGCATCAACTGAAACCCGCGAGGCGCGCGCGTAAGAAAGTCCGCAAGGCTCGCGCAGACCGGCGGGGCCACAAATTCAGCGTCAAATTGCGCACGTGTGATGGACGGATCAAGGCCCGCTACGACGCGGTAGCTGAGCGAGCAATCTAGGTGCAGATGCAGTTCAACTTTCCGCATTTTTCCCTTGTTTTGAAGGAGAGTCTTTGCCTCCGGAGGCTTCAGTTCCATCTCTTCTTGTCGTCGTCCTCGTCGATCAACCGCCCCTGGCCGTCGAACCGCACGGTGCGGCCCTGCTTCTTCATGTAAACCTCGAATTTACGAGCGGCGCGGCGGCGCTTCCAGCGGTAGTAATCGTTGCGCATGCCGTACCACCGTTCGCTGAAGGCGAAACCGAAACCCCGGCGCGGAGCGCGACGAACAAAGTACCAGGCTGCGACGCCCCCTCCGAGCTGGGCAAAAGCGTAAATCCAGGAGGAAGTGAAGAGCATGGCAATGCTCACGACCGCGTAGATGATGGCCAAATAGCGAGCCTTGATTTGAATTGGAAACGGGAACATTGAAAATTCGATATCGCCATAGAGAATTCCGATGGCAACAACAAGTCCAAAGCTGCCTCCATAAGATCCGGTAATCAGGACCGTCGCCGTTCCAGAGCCAATTAACGCCGTCACGCCGGAAATTGCGGCGGCAGTTGCAGCTGTACCAAGAATCGAAGCAGCATATAGCCACATCACCCAGCTGTCGCCATGCATGCCCTCAAGGAAGCCGGCCAGAAACCAGAGAGACAGGATGGCGAAGGCGGAATTCAGAATTCCCAGCTGAACAAAACTATAGGTGAACGGCTGCCATATCCATCCGTGAAGCAAGGCCTGCGGGATGAATCCCATGTGGGCAACAAGCCAGTTGAAAGCTGGCAGACTGGCAAACTGTGCGATCGCAAAAATGAAGAAGCCGATCGTGTTCGCCAGTACCAGCCGGCGCGTAGCTCCCCGGAAGGAAGGAAACGAAAGCATTGATGTGCCCATGCGAGCCATGTGAAAACAGGGTATATGGCGCGAGGGGCCACTGTCATGCTGCGGTGCGCCGGGTAGCCCAATTCGCGGGTCGGTGATCTCCGCCCGCGCAGTCGTTTATCGCAGTGCCTTGTTAAGGCACAGAAACCAGGCTGCGATGACCTTTACCATCCACCGCGCACACGCCGAAGATCACGTTGTCCTTGGAGATAGGTAGCGTAACCGAGACGTCGCCGGTCGCGCTTTGCTGTTCCACTTTGTGCTCAAATTGCCAGTCCGGTGCGTCCGTCAGCCGCCAGAAGACCAGGTAGTGCGTGGCGCCGGGCGATGTCTGCCAGGTGAGAGTGGTGTTGTTCTCCAGGTTATGAGTCTCAATGGTGAGCTTTTGCGGACCTTGGGGCGCTGAGGCGAGCGTGGCCAGCGTGGCGGCATTGAGTTTGGCAACCTGCTCCGCGTAGCTGTAGTCCACAAAGCGCGGCAGATCTCCAAGGATTGGATCCTTTGACCCGGCGGGCGGAATCACTACATTGTGGTGCTGATGGTTGTAGTCCTCGCGCCACTCTGTGAATCGTACTGCGGCAAAACCCTCATGGTTGAACGAACTGTGATCGCCGCCGCGCAGGTAGCGGTCCGGCCGTGCCACAAGGAATGCGCCAAAGCCGTTGGGTGCGCCCTCGTGCATATAAGTACGCGCGGCTGCTGCCACAGCCCGTGCCACTTCGCGGCTGGGCGAGTCATTCTCCTTGCCGAGGGCAAGAATGCTTCGCACTTCAGCCTCGCTTGCCGAGGCAGGCACCCCTTCAGAGAAAACACGCACGCGATCCTTTAGTTGCAGATTGTCGCCCGGGGTTGTGTTGCCGCCAACGATGTCATTGTTCAGCACGGCCTCAAGCTGCCAGTCCTCGTCGCGCGCCAGCTTGGCCAGGTGCGCCGAACCCACCAGTCCCTGTTCCTCCCCCGCAACTGCCACAAAAACCAGGGTTGCCGGGAAACGCATTTTGCTCAAGGCGCGGGCGCACTCAAGGGAAACGGCCACGCCTGAGGCGTCGTCGTTCGCGCCTGGCGCCGCTCCGCGTGCATCCAGAATGTTGGAATTGCGCGAATCATAATGGCCTGTCACCAGGTACATCCGTTTGGACTGCACCGGATCGGTTCCCCGCAGAATGGCATACACGTTGGTGAGCTCGGTTGGATGGGGAATGCGCCGGCCCCAGCGGGCACCGCTGGCAGAGGGGTCCGCGATGAAGGTGTCGCGGTGAACCTCCAGGCAGCCCCCACACTTGTGAGAAATCTCTTCAAACTGACCGTAAATCCAGTTTGAGGCCGCACGGATGCCCTGTCCGGTGGGTAAATCGTGTTCTTCGCTCGAAAGAGTACTGCGGGTACCAAAACTAACCAGCGTTTTTATCGTCTGTTCTATAGAGGAGGCGTGAATGGACTCGAGTGCGCGGATGATTGCAGGATCGGCGGGAGCCGGCTTCAGAGTCTCCGCGTGGCGAAGGTAGTCCGGTTGCGCAATCAGGCCCGTGCAGGCAAGGATGAGGGCAAACAGGGGTACGATTTGAGAGAATTTCATGGGGAGTTCATCCGCAGTGAAGTTTTTCAACGTCAAGGTGCAGGGAACGCTCTTGACCGTTCGGCCTGACTTCCCTAAAGATAGCGGAGTCGTACCGATAGGTATCGTCATCCTACAACACGAGACGCCTTGAGAGAGGAGGCTCCATGCCCAACTGCCCTGAATGTGAGAATGAACTGGACTTGGATGTAGAAGAAGTGGAAGAAGGCGATTCGGTGACCTGCGAAGAATGTGGCACCGAGTTTGAAGTCGTTGGCGTTGAACCGCTGGAGTTGACCCGCGTGGAAGAAGATTACGACGACGACGATGAAGAAATTTTTGAAGATGAAGAGGAGGAGTAAACGTGAATCGTACGAGATTGGTTGTCTGGGCGGCCTTGGGCGGCCTGGCCGCTGGGCTTGTACTGGTGATGCCGCAAAGCAGTTTGCGCGTGTCGCCGATGGCGGTGGCGCAGAATATCGGCCAGCGCACGGTGACCGGGCTTGTTGTTGACGGTGACTCCCAGCCAGTGCAGGGCGCGACCGTCTTTCTGAAAAATCAGAAATCCAAGGCGATTCGCAGCTATACGTCGTCCAAGGACGGAAGGTTCCACTTCGCGCAGGTAAATATGGCGGAAGACTACGATATCTGGGCAGAAAAAGACGGTCATAAAACCCCCACCAAAACCGTGAGTTCCTGGGACGCCCGCAAGAATTTTGAAGTGGATTTAAAGATGAAGTAGACCAGACAACTGCACTCTTCTGCTGCGGCGCCCGGGCAATTCCTGGCGCCGTCGCCCTTTTACCGGCTGCTTAGCTTTCCAGCTTCTTTGTCACCAGCTCGTTGAGCAGCGCCGGATTAGCTTGTCCCTTGGACGCGCGCATTACCTGGCCCACAAAGAATCCAGCAACGGTCTTCTTGCCGGCTTTATACTGTTCCACTTGTTTGGGATTGGCTGCGATCACTTCGTCGATCATCGCTTCCAGTGCCGACGAGTCCGTAATCTGCTGCGGCTTCTCGCGTTCGTAAACAGAGGGAAAGTCCTCGCGCTTTTCAAAGCAAATGTCGAAGAGCTGCTTCAGCTGCTTCGAGCTGATCTTGTCCTCTTCCAGAAGGTCTGCAGCCAGCACCACGCCAGCCATTGAAACTGGCGACTGATCAAGATCGAGGTCCAATGCATGCAGGCGCCCGCCCAACTCGCTCAGCAGAAGATTCGCCACGCGGCGCGGGCTCTTTGCTGTCTTGGCGGCAGCTTCAAATGTGTCGGCAAACTCGCGTGTTGAGGTGAGCGTCGCGGCATCCTTTGCACTCAGCTCGTACTCAGTAATCATGCGTGCACGGCGCGCCTCAGGCAATTCGGGTAGCTCCGCTTCGCGGGCCTCCAGAAACTCGGGCGAAATGATCAGTGGCGGCAGATCAGGCTCAGGAAAATACCGATAGTCGTGCGCCTGCTCTTTTGATCGCATGGAATATGTGCGGCCCTCGCCTGCATTCCACAGGCGCGTCTCCTGCACAATCCGGCCGCCGGACTCGACGACTTCTATCTGGCGCTCAATCTCATACTCCAACGCGGCGCGGATGAAGCGGAAGCTGTTGACGTTTTTGACTTCAACCTTGGTACCGAGTTCCTTTTGCCCGCGCGGGCGCACGCTCACATTGGCATCGCAGCGCAGCGAACCCTCTTCCATGTTGCAGTCGGAAACAGCGGTATAAAGCAGAATCTCTTTAAGGCGTGTTAGGTATTCGAATGCCTCATCCGGTGTGCGAATGTCCGGTTCGGAGACGATTTCTACCAATGGCGTGCCGCAGCGGTTCAGGTCCAGATAGGTGCGCGTGGCCGAGTCGCTGAATCCGTCGTGCAGGCTCTTGCCCGCGTCCTCTTCCATGTGGATGCGCGTGATTCCGATTTTCTTGCTGCCGCCGTCGGCAGTCGGTACTTCAATCCAGCCATGCTCAGAGAGCGGCTTGTCGAACTGCGAAATCTGGTAACCCTTTGGCAGGTCAGGGTAGAAGTAGTTCTTCCGCGCAAAGATCGAGCGCTCTCGCACCTGGCAGTTCAGCGCAAGCGAGGCCAGCGTTGCATACTCGACGGCTTTGGCATTCAGAACCGGAAGCGCGCCGGGCAGGCCAAGACACACGGGGCAAACATTCGTGTTCGGTGCCGACCCGAATTTGTTGGCGCAACCGCAGAAGGCCTTGGTGGCGGTCAGCAGTTGAACGTGCACTTCAAGCCCGATGACGGGCTCATACTTGGCCATAATTTCAGGGGCAAGCGCTGTGGCGGGCATAGGTCCATTTTAGCGTGTGGCGCGCGATTGTCTTGTGCGGATGAGACTTCAATCAGACGTTGTCAAATTGGCCGCGATGGCTTGAACCACGCCGTTCTGAATATCGAACGTTACGAGATTTTCCGTTGTGTAGGGCAATTGATGGATGTTCACTTTCTGTGAGTGCAGATAGATCAGAATTTGCCCGTTTTCCAGAGTCGATTTACCCAGAAGAACCCGCACTTGGGATTCGGGCATATCGAGCGAAATCCCGTGTGGCAGTTTTGGTTGATCTCCACCAGAAAGGCTCTTGCATCGAGGATCCAGTTCTTCTCCTGGCAGGAGCCTTTGCCACTGAAAGCTGCCAATTGCAGGTCCGTCGATCTCCCCACCTACGAGCCACAGCCCCCACGGACCATGATCATCCTTACCTCGATAGCAGAGCCAGACTTCGTAGTTGCTCGCGTCACCTTTTGCTCCAATTTCGCCTCCCAGGTGGTGCTGTGCTTCGCTGCGTGTCGTCTTCCCTAGACGGATGTCTAAACTGCCGATGCGAAAGGAGGAAATCATCAATGGTGCGTTGGAAGCAGTAGGCAGGGAATCGGGGATTGTGAGGAGCGGTGGAGCCCATTGATCCGCGGACAGAGTGAGCAGTTCACCCGTCTGCGCCAGGCATGCGCAGCAGGTGAAGAGAAAAACTCCTGCGGCGCACAACCGTCGAAACATCGCAAAGACTCCTCATGCCGCCTGCGCCGACTTTACTCGGCCGGACTTGGATTTGGCGCCGTGAACGGCGAGCAGCATGGCTTCTCGGTAGGCTGGAAGTTCATCATCTCAATCCGGGTGTCGTCCGGCGCATAGAGATTGAGCTGCATCTTGCCATCGCGTCCCATCTTCGGCGCGTCGTCGTGCCTGCCGGCCAGCCGATCCTCAGCCTTTAGTGTCTGGAAGACTGTATTCACTGAGACGGCGCCAATGGCCACATGATCAATTACACCGAGATGAACCTGCGTAATGTCTGGAGTGATGCCGGTGTCGGTCGGCTTGCCGGTCATCATGTACTCGATCCAGTCACGGCTGTCGGGTGTCTGCTCGCTCACCCAGTCCACCTGGTCATCTTTCATACCGCCATACCAGTAGGGTCTGAAATCAAGCAGGCCGCGGTAAAAGGTGTCCTCCTTGGCGCGATCGTGCACCATGTAGCCCACATGGATGATGTGATGGCCGACGAGCTTCGGCGCGTTCACGGCAGCTGGATGCGCAGGCGGCTGTACGAATTCCACTTCGTTGCCCTCGGGATCGTGCACCGCAAACCACCGGCTACCATCGGAGCCGTGCGTAACCTTGGCCGGTGTCTCATAGCCCTTCGCCGCCAGATACGCGCGCAAGCCTTCGGCATTGACGGTCTTGAAAGCCACGTGTGCGAGGCGATTCACACCCTGGCCCGTCGGAAGCGGTAACACCTCCACAAACTGCGTGGAGTTGACCATGTAACGCACGCCCTGCGGATTCTCCGGGTCAGCGACTTTCTCCGCGCCAATTACGAAGGTAAAGTAGTGGTCCGCAGCCGCAAGATCGGCCGCATAGACGGCCAGGTGTGAGACTCCGGTGATTTTGGGCCGAGGTGGCGCGGCTAGGGCAACGGTGGCTGCCGTAAGCAGGGTGACTACGGAAAGGGCGGTGAAACGCATGGCGATCCTCACAATCTGTTGCCGCACTAAAATAAATCGGTTTTGCTACGCGGCGCAAGCCACGAGTGCGCTCAAAGTGGTCTTGGCGAACGGTACAATGCGTTCATGCGTCCGAAAACCTTCTCTTTCCGCTTGGCTGCGGTACTCGTTGTGGCGTCATTTGCCGCAGTTGCCGTTTCCGCTCAATCCACCCTGCCTACGGCGTCGGCGGCCGACCGTGCTGAAGCGCGCGCGATTTTCAAGCAGCTCATTGAAATCAACACGACCGACACGCCGCAGGGCAGCGTAACCAAGGCCACTGAGGCCATGCAGAAGCGGTTCCTGGATGCTGGTTTCCCGGCTGCTGATATTCACCTGCTGGGCCCGGCACCGAACAAGATGAATCTCGTTGTGCGTTATCCCGCAGCCGGGCAAGCGAACGAGAAGCCGGTGCTGTTTCTCTGCCACATTGACGTCGTAGAGGCCCTGCGCTCGGACTGGCATACCGATCCCTTCAAGTTCATTGAGAAGGATGGCTACTACTACGGTCGCGGTACGCAGGACATGAAGGACAGCGACGCAGCCCTGGTGGCCACGTTTCTTCGCCTGCATCGCGAGGGCTACAAGCCGAAGCGTGACTTGATTCTCGCTCTTACAGCCGATGAAGAAGGCGGCAAATACAACGGCGCAAACTGGCTGGTCACACAACACCGCGACCTGGTGGACGCGGCGTTCGTCATCAATCCTGATGCGGGCGGTATTGATCTGGATCACGGTAAGGCGGAACTGGCTGATGTAGAAGCCACAGAAAAGGTGTACTCGGATTACCGTGTGGAAGCCACCAATCGTGGCGGTCACAGTTCACTGCCGCGCAAGGACAACGCGATTTACGAATTGATGGACGCGCTCCAGAAGTTGCAGGCATATTCGTTCCCGTTTGAGCTGAATTCGGTTTCTCGCGAGCACTTCAAACTCCTGGCCGAGCGTGAGCAGGGACAGACCGCTGCCGACATCAAGGCAATTCTCGCCACTCCGCCTGACATGGCCGCGGCAGCCCGGTTGAGTGAGGAGCCAAGCTTCAACTCGAACCTCCGCACAACATGTGTCGCTACACGTCTTTGGGCCGGCCACGCCAACAATGCTCTGCCGCAAACAGCCGTGGCGAACGTGAACTGCCGAATCTTCCCCGGCCACTCGCCTGAGGAGATCAGGCAGCAGCTTGTGAAACTCTTCGACGACTCGAAGCTGACTGTAAAGTATGTCTCCGATGCAGGCGCTGTTTCGGACACGGCGCCAGATCGCAAAGCGATTGTGCCGCCGCCGCCCATCAAGGCCGTTTTTGATCCGCTTACGCGCATTACGCAGCAGATTTGGCCAGGCGTACCAGTCACCCCGGTAATGGAAAATGGCGCAACCGACTCGATCTACTTCGCGCAGGCAGGGATTCCGTCGTATGGCTACTCGGCCATCGCGCTCGAGCGGGATGACGTGCGCGCGCACGGACAGGACGAGCGCCTTCCGGTCGACTCATTCTGGAAGTCGTTGGACTTCTTCTACTCGTTTACAAAGGCGTTGGGTGGCGAATAGTTTGCCGGACTGAAACTGATGAAAGACCACAGGCGGGCGCTTCGGCGCCCGTCCTCATAGTTTTAGCGGCTGGCTGAGTGCGAAATCGTAAATGCGCGTGTAAAGCCTGAGGGCATGGCCGTAATGACTGCGCGCAGATTACCGGCCGCGTCGCACGTGTACTCCTCGCGAATGAGGATTCCGTGCGGCTGAGGCAGCTTTTCAATCGGTATCGACGCAAGGTCTGTCACGCTCTCAAGAGCGGGATCAAAAGGGAAAAGAATCTGGTCCCAGTTTGTGATCTCGCCCGTTGGCTGTCCGTGTGTGTTCAGGCGCGAACATTCGAGATAGCGGAAATGACCGATATTGTGCGCAGGTTGGTAGCCACGTTCCGCACGCAGCGGCGGCTGGCCCTCTGACGGCAACGCGACCCCGCGCGGAAAAATCAGATCGAAGGTGATGTTCGCGCCCGAGTCCGCCTCGCGCCAGATGCCGAAGTTTTGGTTGAACTGCTCGCGAAGCGCATCTGCCGCGGCCGCCGCGCGAATGGCCAGTCCAATCGCGCTCGCCGAACGCATATACGCCGAACGTCTTACCTTGCGCCCGAAAGTCTCACGGAGGATGCGCGCAACCGGAGGCAATTCCGCACCGCCGCCGGTCACGTAGAGCGTGTCCAGAGATCCAGACTCGTGTGACGTCAGCAACCGCTCCACCGCTTCGCGCGTGGACTCAATCAACGGACGGCAACGTTCGTAATACTCATCCACGGGAATGGTGACCTGCTGCCATCCCGCTCGCACGCGGTCCATGTCGAGCGTAACCTTCCGCGTGTTGGGGTTGAGCGTCTCCTTCTTCTCGCGACACTCCTCGAGTAACCGGAAACGCTCCGCAGCACTGAGCTCATCATGCGGACCGATACTCGCCAGCGCGAGGATGGCAAGTATCTCGTCGAAGTCGTCCCCACCCAGATTCGGAATGCCGTCGGTTGCTTCAACCACATGCTCGGTTTCGCCCATGGTGACCAGAGAAACATCGAAAGTGCCGCCGCCAAGATCGTAGACAACCAGCCCACTACCGGCGCGAGTCTTGCGCTCGTCGCTGTTGCGGTGCGCAAACTCGATTGCCGCAGCCGAAGGTTCGTTAATGAGCCCAAGTACATCGAATCCCGCGGCCTGTGCAGCTTCTTCAGTCAAAAAGCGCTGGTTGCTGTTTGCGCTTGCCGGCACGCCAAGCATCACTTCCAGAGGTTCATCCTTTTTCAGGCGGAGGTTAGAGTGGCGCTCCAGCTGCATACGCAAAGCGCTCATCATTTCGGCCATCAGTTGACGCAGCGGGAGACGCTGTCCTGCCGCATCCACTGCCGTATGCGGGTCAGCGTTTCGTAGCCAGCGCTTCAGAGACCGCAAAACAGTCCAGCTCGAGTCGGATTCGGCGGCCACAGCTTCCCAGCCATAGAGCCGCGCCTCGTCGCGGATTGCCACAATGGGAGGAAACCAGTCCTGCGGTTCACCCTCGGGTGTCTCAAAATTGACGAGCGGAAAGTTGCCGCGGTCGACGGCTGCAACCACGACGCGAGTTGTGCCGAAATCGATGCCGATGCGCATATTGCACCCAGTTTACTGAAAACATGCGCAAACCTGAGCAAAATCGCGACTTTGTTGCCCCAGCGGACTCGCTGTTCAACTGCTAAACTTGAGCTTGCATGATTCTCCCGTTTGTCCGCGAACTGTTCGCGGAGCTGGAGCAGTCCACCGCTTTTGATCGCGTGCAAAGGCACTTGAGCCTTGGTGCGGGGCGTAAGCGTGTGTCCGGCCTCACCTCCACCGCGCGTTCTCTTTACATCCCACTCATGGCGCGTGCGGCTAAGCAGCCCGTTGTCATCGTCGTCGCTGACAACAAGGCCGCCGAGACGCTGGAGCAAGCGCTGCGCGCGGGTTGTGATCTGACGGGTGCAATGGACCCTGCGCGTGTGGTCCGGCTGCCTGCCCACGACGTGCTGCCGTTTGAGAATCTCTCCCCGCATCCCGACGTGCAGGAGCAGCGCGCCGCGGCCCTCTGGAAACTCGCCACGGGCGCCGTTTCCATTCTCATTGCGCCTGTTGAAGCCGCGGCCCTTAAGCTCTTTGACCGCGACTACTACGCCGGCCTCGCCGTAACCCTCCGTCGCGGCGAAGAGGTGGATGTGGAAGTTCTTACCGCCCACCTCGCCAGCGTCGGCTACACACAAATGGACTTGGTCGAGATGCCGGGCCAGTTCACCCGCCGCGGCGGCATTCTCGACATCTACTCGCCCGGAAATCCGACCGCCCCGTCCGCATCGAGTTCTTCGGCGACGAAATCGAGACCATCCGCAAATTCGACCCCGAGACACAGCGCTCGCAAGCCGGCCTCGACGAGGCCCAGCTTCTCCCGCTCACGGAAACCCCGGTCACCGAGCGTTTGCTTGCCGCCGTGAACGCGCCGCCTGAGCAGGCCAGCGCATCGAGTCAGAAGACTCCGATGACCCGACGAACTGGCCGCCGAAGCCGCTGCTGCCGGCGGCGTCAGCGTCTTTCCCGGATGGGAATTCTTCAGTAGCGTGGCCGGTGCGCAAGCCACCTGCTCAATCTGGTCGCCCGAAGTGCGCCTGTTTGTCGAAGAGCCGGCGATGGTGCAGCAATCAGATCGAGCGCTGGTGGAACAAGGTGGAGCAGCGCCACGAGCGCTCCGGCATCGGCTCGCTCATCCGCCCTGAAGACATTTACCTGCGCCCCGAAGTGCTCGAAGGCCATGCTCCAATCCCACATGGGACTCGATCTCGACCAGCTTGGCGCCGTTGATGTGCTGGATGAAGACAGCACGCTCGGCGAGATTGCGTTCAGCTCGCGGCCCACTTTGCGCTTGCATGGCACTATCCCCGCACTTGCCGAGCAGTTGCGCAACCTGATGGCCGCCGAAACCGCACATCGTGCTCGCCGCGCACACGCAGGGCGATGTGGAGCGCTATGGCCACGGTGCTGCGCGAATACCAGATTCCCTACCGTCTGGGCAGTCGCGTGCCACAGCACACGGCAGCGAAACGATGTTCGAAGAAGCCAGCTACCTTGCGGGCGACATGCGCGTGCCGCTCATTGTGCGCACGCAAATGGCCACCGGCGTCAGCTTTCCCAATGCGAATCTCATCATCTTCGGCGCAAACGATCTTTCCGACGAAGCAGACGTAACCGCGCGGCCCGAGCCCAAGCGATCGAAAACCGCCGCCTTCGTCTCCGATTTTCGCGATCTCACCATCGGCGATTATGTCGTCCACGTCGAGCACGGCATCGCGCAATATCAGGGCCTGAAAGAGATCGTGCAGGACGGCCTCGCCGTCGAGTTCATGATTCTGGAATTCGCCGAACAGGCCAAGTTATACGTTCCGCTCACCCGCCTCGATCTGATCCAGAAATATCGATCCACAGACGCCGGCCCCGCGCCCGTGCTCAACAAGCTGGGTTCGCAGCAATGGACCAAAACCAAGGCCCGCGTCCGCAAAGCCATGCAGGACATGGCCGCCGAGCTGCTCAAGCTCTACGCCGAGCGCGCAAACCGCCCAGGGCACTGCGTTTTCACCGGACAACGAATTCCAGCGCGAGTTTGAAGACTCATTCGACTACAACGAAACCGACGACCAGCTCACCGCCATCTGCGCCATCAAGCAGGACATGGAGTCCACCACGCCCATGGACCGCCTCCTCTGCGGCGACGTGGGCTACGGCAAAACCGAAGTCGCCATGCGCGCGGCCTTCAAGGCCGTGCAGGATGGCAAACAGGTCGCCGTGCTCACGCCCACCACCGTTCTCAGCTTCCAGCACTTCGAGACCTTCAAGAAGCGCTTTTCGCAGTTCCCCATCAACATTGAAATGATCTCGCGCTTCCGCACCGCCAAAGAGCAGAAGCTCATTGTCGAACAGCGTCGAGACAGGCAAGGTCGACATCCTCATCGGCACGCACCGCCTGCTCTCCAAAGACATCAAGTTTCAGGACCTCGGCCTTCTCATCGTCGACGAAGAGCAGCGCTTCGGCGTGCGCCACAAGGAACGGCTCAAGCAGATGCGCAAGGAGATCGACGTGCTCGCCATGAGCGCCACGCCCATTCCGCGTACGCTGCACATGTCGCTTGTGGGCTTGCGTGATATGAGCGTCATTGAAACACCGCCAAAGGATCGCATGGCGATTCAGACGGTCGTGGCAAAGTACGACGAAAAGATGATCCGATCGGCAGTTGAGGTCGAGCTTGAGCGCGGCGGCCAGGTCTACTTCGTCCACAATCGTGTCGAGTCCATCTATGAAATCGCCGCGCGCATCCAGGAGCTGGTTCCCGCCGCACGAGTCGTCGTGGGCCACGGCCAGATGGGCGAAAGTGACCTTGAGAAAGTTATGCTGGCCTTCATGCATCACGAGTTCGACGTGCTCGTCGCCACCACCATCATTGAGAACGGGCTCGACATCCCTCTCGCCAATACGATGCTGATCAATCGTGCTGATCGTCACGGGTTGAGCGAGCTGTACCAGCTCCGCGGCCGCGTTGGACGCTCAAACCGCCGCGCTTATGCGTACCTGCTGATCCCGCAGGAAAAGGAGCTGAGCCAGATCGCCCGTCGCCGGCTCGCGGCGCTCAAGGAATTCAGTGACCTGGGCGCCGGATTTAAAATCGCCGCGCTTGATCTGGAACTGCGCGGCGCGGGCAACATGCTCGGCGGCGAGCAGAGCGGCCATATTGAAGCCGTCGGTTTTGAGCTATACACGTCGATGCTTGAGTCTGCGGTGAAGGAGATGAAGGGCGAAAGTGCCCAGGAGCGGCCCTCAGTACAAATGAATCTTGGTATTCCACTGCGCATTGACGACGGATACGTGGAAGAGGAAAACCAGCGGTTGCGGCTTTATAAGAAGATTGCCGGCGCACAGAGCGAAAACGAGCTGACCGATCTGCGCGCGGAGATGGAAGACCGCTATGGCGCACTGCCTGACCCAACGGTATATCTGCTCGAGGCTGCGTCACTACGGCTTGAGTGCGAGCGTATGGGAATTGCGCAGATTGATCGCAAACGTGCCGAATTGCAGATACGCTTTACAGAGAATGCCGCGGTAGACCCCGAACAGTTAATGCGGCTCGTCGCGCGGAACGCCAAGCGCGGAGCCCAATTCACGCCGCAGGGCGTGCTCAAGTATCCTTTGGGCGCTGTACGGTCTGACGAGGTTCTGCTCGAGATCCGCGAACTGATGGTGAGCCTGTTACCGGCACCGGCAGCAGCGTAAAAGTTGCTGCCATTCACAATTGAGGGCCCATGAAGAAAGCAGTTGTTGCCGTACTGATAGGAGCAGCCATGACTCTTGCGGTACAGTCCAAAGCGGCTACCGATGGCGAAGGCAATTTTCGAAAAGCATCCGACGAATTTTTCGATCAGGTGTACTTCCGATATCAGCCTTCTCAAGGAACGCTGGCAGGCTATCACCAGTACGACGCGAGCCTTGAAGACTTTTCACCTGCAGAAATCAAAAGCCAGGTAAAGGTGCTCAGAGAGTTCGAAGGACGAATTGCGGCGATTCCCCACGATTCAGCTTCGTTAAGTCTGACTTCGCGTGGTGATCGAGCTATCTTGCTCGGGACAATTCGCTCGTGGCTACTGAACCTGGAAACCATCCGCATGTGGCAGAAAGATCCGGACACCTATTCCAGCACAGCAGCCAATGGTGTCTTCACAATTATCGAGCGAAATTACGCGCCCCCGGAAGAGCGCATGCGCTCAGTAATCGCGCGCGAAAAGCAGATGCCCGCGCTCTTGAACGAGGCGCGGATCAACCTCAGGAATCCCCCGCGCATTTATACCGAAATTGCAATCGAACAGTTGCCGGGCATTATTGGATTCTTTCAACAGGACGTGCCGCAGGCCTTCACCGAAGTGAAAAACGCCAAACTCCAGAACGAATTCGCGAAGAGCAACAGCGCCGTCGTTGAAGACCTCAGGGCATACCTGGCCTGGCTGAAAAATGATCTCCTGCCGCGCTCGAACGGCGACTTCCGCATCGGTGCGGATGCATTTCGGAAGAAGCTTGAGTATGACGAAATGGTCGTTACGCCGCTCGATCGACTGCTCGAAATTGGCCAGGCGGATTTGAAGAAGAACCAGGCCCAATTCAACGCCATAGCAAAGGAGCTGGAGCCGAAGAAAAAGCCAGGTGAGGTGCTGGAAGAATTGGGCAGCGATCATCCGGCGCCGGGCCAGTTGCTCGAAAGTTTCCGCGCGACCTTCGGCAGTCTGGAAGGCTTCATACGTTCGCATCACATTGTGACTCTACCTTCCGATCAGCAACCGATTCTCCAGGAGACGCCGCCTTTCATGCGTGCCACAACCTTTGCCGCCATGGATACACCAGGTCCATACGAGACGAAGGCAACGGACGCGTATTTTGATGTCACGCTGCCCGACAAGTCCATGACGCCTGCCCAGGTGGAGAGCTACATGCACTCCTTTAATGTGGGAACAATCATTTCCACGTCCGTGCATGAGGCATTCCCGGGACACTTCGTTCAGTTCCTCTGGGCTCCTCAAGCGCCAAGCCGTGTACGTAAATTGCTCGGAGCGAACACGAACGTGGAGGGCTGGGCTCACTATTGCGAGCAGATGATGCTCGACGAAGGCTACGGCCAGCCCGGCACCGGGGCCAAAGACGCGCGCGAAGCAAAGCTCTTCCGGCTCGGCCAACTGCAGGATGCGCTCCTGCGCGATGCGCGATTCATCGTAGGCATTGAAATGCACACAGGTAAGATGAGCCTTGATCAGGCTGTGTCCTTCTTTGAGAAGGAAGGCTATCAATCGCATGAGACGGCGCTGGTGGAGACCCGGCGCGGAACTAGCGATCCAACTTACCTCTACTACACCTTGGGAAAACTCGAAATCATGAAGTTGCGCGAAGACGTGAAGAAGAAGGAAGGAGCGTCGTTCTCGCTGCAAAAGTTTCACGATGAGTTTCTGGCACAAGGTTTTCCGCCCATCAAGATTGTGCGTGAGGCTATGCTGGGAGATGACTCGCCTACTCTGCAGTAGGACAGCCGGTTTGCCTTGCCGTGAGGTCGGGCGGCCATGGAAAGGGAGATTTTCATTGACGAAGAAAACCGTACGCACCGCAGTATTCCCCGCCGCCGGGCTCGGCACTCGCTTTCTTCCTGCCACGAAAGTGATCCCGAAAGAGATGCTCGCGCTGGTCGACAAGCCCATCATCCAATATGGCGTCGAAGAAGCAATTGAGTCGGGCATAGAGCACATCATTTTCGTGACTGGCCGCGGTAAAGGCGCAATGGAAGATCACTTCGACCTGAGCTTCGAGCTCGATGCGGTCTTGGAAAAACGCGGAAAGAAGGAGCTGCTGGAATTGTCCCGTCGCGTGGGTACCATGGCGCGCATAAGCGCGGTACGGCAAAAAGAACCGTTGGGTCTGGGACATGCTGTGCTCTGTGCGAAACAGCTCGTTGGCGATGAGCCCTTCGCGGTGATCCTGCCCGATGACGTGATTGACGCCGAGGTTCCCTGCCTGAAACAGATGATCGGAGTCTTCAACGAGCGCGGCGGTTCGGTGCTGGCAACGCAGACCGTGGAAGGCCCGGGCATCAGCGCATACGGCGTGCTGGCCGGTTCTGAAGACGCAAAGAATCCGCGCATTTACAACTGCACTGGCATGGTGGAAAAGCCGAAGCTCGAAGATGCACCGTCCAAACAAGCCATCATCGGTCGCTATGTGCTCACACCGCGCGTCTTTGAACTCTTGGAGAAGACAACCCCCGGCGCTGGTGGTGAAATTCAACTCACTGACGGTATCAAAGCGCTGCTGAAGGAAGAAAAGGTCTTTGGCTATACGTTTGAGGGCAAGCGCTTCGATGCCGGCGACAAATTCGGCATGTTGCAGGCGACTGTCGAGTTCGCACTCAAGCGGCCGGAGATCGGCGAAAAGTTCAGAGAGTATCTGAAAAGTCT
The DNA here is from genome assembly GCA_963814335.1 of uncultured Acidobacteriaceae bacterium. Taxonomy (GTDB): domain Bacteria; phylum Acidobacteriota; class Terriglobia; order Terriglobales; family Acidobacteriaceae; genus Telmatobacter. The sequence goes on from CAWFCO010000007.1 coordinate 284,262, forward strand.
GCCGCTGTAACGGCGCAGCGGAGACGGCTCCGTCGCATTACGCCTTCCACTTGATGTTGCATCCAATTGACGGGCGCTGGTCTTGTAATGGCGGCTTACCCGCGAGAGCCGTGTCAATGGCCGCACGCAGATCTTCTCCCGTCACCGGTACTCCATTGCCAGGTCGGCTGCGGTCAAACTCGCCGCGATAAACCAGTTTGAACTCGCCGTCAAAAAGAAAGAAGTCTGGCGTACAGGCTGCATGATACGCACGCGCCACGCTCTGCGATTCGTCGTAGAGATACGGAAACCGGAAGCCCATGGTTTCTGCCTGGCGCTTCAGCCCCGCGGGTGCATCATCGGGATAGTTCTCTGCGTCATTGCTGCTGATTCCAACCATCGCGATGGGCTTGCCCTCATAATCCTTGCTCAGTTTCCCGAGCTCTTTCTCAATGTGCTTCACGTAAGGGCAATGCGTGCAGATAAACATCACCAGAAGTGCCTTCTGTCCCTTCAGGTCATCGCGACGAACAACCTTGCCCGATACAACATCGGTCAACGCAAAATCGGGAGCAATCGTTCCCAGCCCAAGTTGCATGGTGGATTCAGTGAGTGCCATGAGTTCCTCCCCAACGGAGTTGCTGGCCGACTAGCGGCCGGTTTGTAGGTTTTCTTGTCGACAGGCGTTAAGTAGCAAGTCGACCCTGCAGCAGTTGAAGCGTGCAGCTAAAACAGTCCTGATTGCCTGCCCGGCATCGGAATCCCAAAATGCTCGTAGGCCAGGCGTGTGGCCACACGGCCTCGCGGCGTGCGATCTAAAAATCCAATCTGGATGAGGAATGGCTCGTAGACTTCTTCGAGCGCATCCTCTTCCTCTGCCAGCGTTGCCGCCAGCGTGCCCAGTCCCACGGGGCCGCCGTCATATTTCTCAATAATCGTGCGCAGCAGGCGCCGGTCGATTTCGTCGAATCCATGCGCATCAACTTCAAGCATGGTGAGCGCGGCGTTTGCTGTGGGCCGGTCAATCGAGCCAGATCCGCGCACCTGCGCATAATCGCGAACCCGGCGCAACAGTCGGTTGGCAATGCGTGGTGTGCCGCGCGATCGCAGTGCGATTTCCGCCGCGCCATCCGTGTCAATGGGAACGCCAAGAACTTCGGCCGAACGCTCCACAATTACGCGCAACTCCTCTTCGGTGTAGAACTCAAGCCGCAGCAGAATGCCAAAGCGCGAACGCAGCGGCGATGAAAGCAAACCTGGGCGCGTGGTGGCGCCCACAAACGTGAATGGCTTCAGTTCCATCACATGCGTGCGCGCTGCAGGGCCCTGACCGATGATGATGTCGAGCTTGTAATCCTCAAGCGCCGTATACAACTTTTCTTCCATCACTGGCTGCAATCGATGAATCTCGTCCAGAAACAGTACCTGCCGGTCGCGCAGGTTGGTCAAAATCGCCGTCAGGTCACCCTGAATCTGCAGCGCCGGGCCGGCGGTCTGCTGAAATCCCACTTCGAGTTCGTTGGCAATGATGGTCGCAAGCGTGGTCTTTCCCAGGCCCGGGGGGCCAAAAAGGAGTACGTGGTCAAGCGCCTCCCCGCGAGAGCGGGCTGCCTCCAGCGCAATGGCCAGCTGCTCCTTGGCCTTCGATTGCCCTATAAACTCCCCGAGCAGCCGAGGACGCAGCTTAAGCTCGAAATTCTGCTCTTCGTCGGCGCGGGAGGCGCTGACCAGCCGTTCAGGTGAGTTATCGCGCGCCGTGGGCATGATGGCAGCAGTGTAGCGGGTGGCGGTGGGGGTGGCCAAACGGCCGCCGATTGCAAATGGGCAACGCGACCGCCGCCGAACCTGTTAAATGTCTGCGAATTCCAGCCCGGCACCTGCCGTTTATCACAGCTGGGATTGAATCCTAAAGCCATACACGTAAGTAACTTTTAAGCTTCTCAAATGCCAGATTTTCTTTGATTGGGTAGAAGTACCTATCGTATGATTGCGCCACATCCCAAGATGTCTAGTGTGGGACGAAGCTTAGACGTTGCGGTATTGCAATGGAGTGTTGCTGACCGCGATAAAGCGCAGAAAACTGGCGTTGGATGCATCGGCTCGGGGATTGGTTTAGCCATCCGGCAAGGCAGCAGGCATGCCATGTTGATTCGATCCAGATCATTGCCAGAGAGGGCGGAAACGCCAGGAGAATGTATGCGGAATCGTTTGCTTTGGAGCGCCGTGCTGCTTGTTGGTCTTGTCTTTCAGTTGACCGGCTGCGCGAACAATAACGGACTGGATGCGATTTCAGTTACGCCTTCCACTCAGGCACTCAATGTGGGACAGTCCGCGCAGTTGTCCGTGACGGGTACTTACGGCAATGCAAGCCATCCGACGACCAAGCCAGTGACGGTGGGGCTCTCGTGGACCTCCAGTTCCCCATCTGTGGCAGCAGTGAGCACGGACGGGCTGGTGACTGCCTTGAGCGCTGGCTCCACTACGGTTACTGCAAGCGCCGCGGGTTTCGCGGGAACCGTAACTTCCACCTGCGTTGTGACCGTGTCAGGGGCGGGCGGATCAACGGGCGGCGGTTCGGTAATCGCAATTGAAATTCTCCCTGGTTCTCAATCCGTTTCCGGTCCAGGACAGACTGCTCAGTACCTTGCAATCGGCACAACATCGAACAATGCGACCGTCAATCTCACCACTCAGGTGACCTGGACCTCAAGTGTTCTTTCTGTGGCAACTGTTGGCGCCAACACTGGTCTGGCGACAGGTGTGGGTCAGGGGTCAACGACGATTACTGCTCTCTATATCGACCCGACGAGCGGGGCCACAATCACTGGAACGGCATCGTTTAACGTAAGCGGCACCGCGGGGCAGGAGTTTACCGCTCTAACCATTATTCCGGGTTCGCAAGGACTTTCCGCCTCCGGCCAGACAGGCCAGTTGGTCGCATTGGGTACTTCCGGCTCTACGGGCTTCCAACTTGATGTCACCGATTCACCGCAAATCCAGTGGTTGTCCAGTTCGCCTTCCGTGGCGACGGTCAGCGCCACCGGGTTGGTAACAGGTGTGTCTGCCGGTGCATCAACCATTACTGCGGAACTCTCGAACTCAGACGGTTCACTGGTAACGGCAACGTCAACCGTGAATGTCACACTGACAGCGGCGCCGGAGCCGATCCTCTCTCTGGAAATTATTCCCAGCTCCATCACGGTCAATGACTTCAACCTCTCAGGTCAGTTCATTGCCATCGGCACCTACGCGACTGCGCCATATGTGCGCGATGTGACCAATGACCCTGCCACCATTTGGCTGTCGTCGGAGCCCAACTTCTTCCCGGTGAGCAACAACACCGGCGGAGGTCCAGGCGCAAGCGCGGGTATCGTAACGTCAGAAGGTGCGGGAAGCGCGACCATCATCGCCGAGTCCTCCAGCCCTGACGGCACCATCCAGACGGCCACTGCGAGCTTCAACTGTCCTCAGGTTCTTGCAGCACCTGGTTCAAATATTCCTCCGTCGTGCCCCGACACCATCGGAACCGGGTCGCCTCTTCTCTCCACGCTTACGGTCTACCAGCGTGGTCTGAATACCACGAATTGGGAAGTGACCGCACCATCGGCTACCGGAACGGCCAACGTGCTTCACTGCGGCCCCGGCTGGACCGGCGCAGGCGGTTCGGTCTGCACAGCCACCTATCCAGTGGGAACCACGGTCACATTAACCTCTCCCGCAGGAGCAGGCGCTTTTGGTGGCTGGTCCTCCAATTGCACCCCGGTTGGAACACCGACCGCTAATGGACCAAACAGTTGTACGGTGACATTGACGGATGATGATGTAGTCGGCGTCATCGTCAACTAGCGCGGAAGTTACTGCACTCACCACGAAGGCCGCCCCACAAGGGCGGCCTTCACCGTCTGGAGGAATGAATCCTTTCTCGCCATTTAGACTGGAAGAGTCCTAATTTTCCGTGATGACCCACCGGTTCGCCCGCCTAAGACGTTTCCGTTTTAACCTGCCCCAGCGTATTGCAGCCGGCATGCTGCTGCTGTTTCTGGCGCAGGGAATGTGGCTTACCAGCCGCCAGACGCTCTCTGACCGTGATTATGAGTACGCGCGCTGTGGGCGTGAGACGTGGGAGAAGCCTTCGCCGCTGGCTGGCTACTACACCAGCTGTGGCAACATTCACGACGGTATTCTGGCCTATCGCATGGCGGGTCTGCCCCTCACGCTCAACGTCCTGCTCGAGCGAGGTCTTGACCATTTCCGGAAGCCTGAAGACCGCGTGATGCAAACCGGCGACACCGCGCGCGTAAGCGCCTGGGAAATGCGTCATCAGCTCACCCACATCCTTCTTCTGCTGCGGCTTCCGTTTCTCGCTGCGGGATGCATCCTTGGTGCCGGCATCTGGTGGGTCTCGCGACGGCTCTATGGGAATCTTGGCGCCTACATGGCTCTGGCCCTCTATTGCTTTTCGCCGGCCATTCTGCGCGCCTGTGTGTCGCCCAGTCCGGAGATCTTTACCGCGCTCGGTGTCTACGGGAGCATTTACACGTGCATTGGCGTGGCACACGCCATGCAGGGGCCGCGCCGCAAGTGGAGGCCGCGCATCGTACTTCTCACTGCCAGCTTCAGCGTGGCGGCTGCCAGCCACATTGCCGCGCTGCCTGTCATTGCTCTGCTCGGTCTTTTGCTCATGCTGTGGGTGGCCGAGGGTCGTCGCAGCCAGGTTCTGCCCGTGGTCATGCTGGCCTCACTGGGAGCCATCGTCTTCCTGTTTGCCTGCTACGGCTTCTCTCCTGACGCCTTCAGTTATGTATTCCGTTCCGCTGCCGGATTCCTGGCCCTCTCGTTTGATCCGGCGCGCCGCTTCTTTACTACTCTCAGCAATGCCGGCGTTGCTCTTGCTGCCGTCGGGTCCGCAATGCTTTACCTCGGCGTAAAACGCTCGCGCTACTTCGGCAACACCACGCCCCTCCTCTGCTTTGCCGTGCTTGTCATGCTTATCACCACCGGTGTTCCGTCCAGCCCTTGGATCTGGTCCATACCGTTCCTGCTCACCTTCGTTGGCGGGGTATTCGCCGACGCATTTGAGATGCGGCACAGCAAAATGGCATTGGCAGCAGCAGGTGCAGTGGTGGGATTGCAGGTCATTTTTTGCTTGCTTAGCCTGCCGGGCCTCCTCTAATCGACGCGCTTTCATTAGCCCATTTCTGAAGCGGAGAACCAGCCCAATTTCCTGCCAGGAAATCCACTGATTTGCACTGAATCGCACGCCACGTCCCTGTCTTGTCACAATTCTCGTAAAATAAAGCAAAAGAATGACTTATTTGACAACCTCGGCCTTGCTCAAGGCCCCTGTCGAAAGGTAAAATAAGGTCTTAAGCCCGTACCAGGCCGGCCCCGCGTTTCCGGACACAACCTGCCGCTTTTGATCGGGCTCCGAGACCTTTATGGCAGACGAAAAGAATCCCCAGCTCCCACTCGATGGCGGTACACCGCCCAGCGGCACGAACTTTCTTCCGATGAATATCGAAGAGGAGATGCGCCGCTCCTATCTCGCCTATTCAATGTCAGTTATCGTTGGGCGCGCACTTCCTGATGCCCGTGACGGACTAAAGCCCGTACATCGCCGTATTCTCACGGCCATGGATCGCGAGGGCCTGCAGCATAACAAGCGCTACTCCAAGTGCGCCGGCGTGGTGGGCGAGTGTCTGAAGAAGTACCATCCCCACGGCGACTCATCCGTCTATGATGCCCTGGTGCGCATGGCGCAGCCTTGGTCACTGCGTTACCCGCTCGTCGACGGGCAGGGAAATTTCGGTTCTGTCGATGGCGATCCACCGGCCGCATATCGTTACACCGAATGCCGCATGGAGCGCATCGCCGAAGAAATGATGGCCGATATCGACATGGAGACCGTCGATATGATGGCCAACTTTGACGAGACCATCCTCGAGCCCACCGTTCTGCCTACGCGTATCCCCACGCTGATTGTGAATGGCTCCAACGGCATTGCCGTCGGCATGGCGACCAACATTCCGCCGCACAACCTCACCGAAGTGGTCAACGCCACCATCGATCTGGTTAAAAATCCCAAGGCAGGCCTTGCGGAAATTCTCAAGCACGTCCAGGGGCCGGATTTTCCGACAGGCGGATTCCTCTACGGCCGCTCGGGGATCGCGCAGGCATATAACACGGGCCGCGGTCGATTCATGATGCGCGCCAAAGTGGCTACTGAGAATGTCACCAAGGACAAGCAGGCGCTGGTCGTTACTGAAATTCCCTATCAGGTCAACAAGTCCAGGCTCATCGAGCGCATTGCCGAACTGGTAAACGACAAGATCATCGACGATATCGGCGACGTGCGCGACGAGAGCGACCGCGACGGCATGCGCATTGTCATTGAGATCAAGCGTGGCGGCCAACCGGAAATTATCCTGAATCAGCTCTACAAGCACACTTCGATGCAGGAGAGCTTTTCCATGATCTTCCTGGCTGTTCTTGACGGCCAGCCAAAGGTCATGGGCCTTGATGTAGCCATTCGCGCCTTTATCGATCATCGTGTGGATGTCGTGCAGCGTCGCACCGCCTACCTGTTGCGCAAGGCACGCGAACGCGAACATCAGTTCGAAGGCTACAAGATTGCCATCGACAACCTCGACCAGGTGATTAAGATCATTCGCGCGTCGAAGTCCCGCGCCGAGGCTCGCGAAAATCTCTACGTTTGGGGCAAGGGCAAAGACATCGTCATCAGCCTCGGCCGCGAGCGCAGGCCGGAAGAAGAAAAGGGCCTCACTCTTCGCCAGGTCGATGCGATTCTCGAACTGCAGTTGTACCGCCTCACGCAGTTCTCGGTCGACGAAATCCTCAACGAGCTCGCTGAGATTCGCAAGAAGATCGCCGAGTACGAGGAAATTCTCGCCAGCGACAAGAAGCTGCGCGCGGTCATCGTCAAAGAGCTTGAAGAGGTCCGCGATAAATATGGCGACGCGCGTCGCACGCAGATCATTGACGAGTCGGCCGAAATTCAGCTCGAGGATTTGATTGCCGACGAGCAGGTCGCCGTCACGGTTTCGCATCAGGGCTACCTCAAGCGCACGCCCATCAGCGTCTATCGGCAGCAACGCCGTGGCGGAACGGGCCGCATGGGCATGAAGACGCGCGAAGAAGACTTTGTTGCGCAGCTCATCGTCGACTCAACGCACGCTTATCTGCTTTGCTTCACGAACACGGGTCGCGTCTACTGGCTCAAGGTGTATGAGATCCCCGATGTGGGCGCAGCTGGCAAGGGCAAGAGCATCAATATTCTGCTCAACCTGCAGCCGGGCGAGAACGTCCGCGCCATTCTTCCCGTCCGCGATCTCGAAGAGGAAGGGAAGTACGTCTTCTTCGCCACGCGCAACGGCATCGTCAAGAAGACCCCGCTCAAGGACTTCTCCAATGTCATGTCGCGCGGCATCATCGCCATCGGTATTGACAAGGAAGACGAGCTCGTCAAGGCCCGCATTACTGACGGCAATCAAATCGTCTTTCTCGCCACCCATCTCGGCATGGCAATCCGCTTTGACGAGTGCGACGTCCGCTCCATGGGCCGGCCGGCGCGCGGCGTGCGCGGCATTGAGCTCAAGAAGGCCGACTTCGTGGTCGGAGTCGCCGTTACACCCAAGGAACACGGCGACGGCGAATATCGCATCCTCGCCGTCACTGAGAACGGCTTCGGCAAGCGCACTGACGTGAAGGAATACCGCCTGCAGTCTCGTGGCGGCAAGGGCGTCAAGAATATGGCAGTCACTGAGCGCATCGGCCGCGTAAGCACAATCCAGCTTGTCGACGACTCCAGCGAGCTCATGGTTATCAGCCAGTTTGGCAAGATCATCCGCATTGATACCAAGAGCATTCGCGCCGCCGGACGCGCCACACAGGGCGTGCGGCTGCTCAATCTGGACGACGACGACAAGGTCGCCGCCGCTGTCATTATCCCGCCCGAAGAACTCAAGGACGACGACCAGGGCTCGCTGATTCAGTAGGAATTGAAATTCAGCACAGCGATGTGCAACAAACCACTGGCCTTGCCAATAGGCGAGGCCAGCTCACTTTGGAAATCATTGGCCACTTATCAGACCCAACCGCACCTCGGCAGGTACTCGATTTCCTTCCTCGTGCGTCTTATATTCAAGATGCTCATGGTTCTCCGCGTGCCCCCAATGGCGCGCACCTCAAATTTCGCATTGGTGCTCGTGCTGTGTCTCGCGGGCGTTCTGAGTTGCCCGCGGCTGCATGCGGCCGAGTCCAGCTCGAAGCACCCGGCTGCTTCCTCGAAACGCCACGTGGTCCATCACACGTCCAGGCGCGTTGCCTCCAAAAGCAGCAATGCGAAAAAGCGCCCCACGGCAAAAGTTTCGACTCGCAAAAGCAAAACCACTGCCAGCCGTGCTGGTTCGCGGAAGGCCAGGAGAACCGTCGCCGGTAAGTCCGTGCATGCGCGCCCCTCACGGCACAGAGTCGTTCGCAGAGTCCCCGCGCACCGTTCTGCAAAGTCGATTCGCGCAAGCAGACTCCATCGCGCAGCCATTCAGCGCAAACGGCACCTTGGTGCGCATCTTGAAAGAGCAAGCTTTGAAACTACGCACGAATCCCGTGCGGAGCTTTCGAAAAACGAACTTGACTCGCTACCCTCTGTCACGAGCACGACCCCTCACCCCGCGCTAGAACCCACCATCGCAACCCCTGCGGCCGCTCCTGGGCACAATTCGGCTGCGGAGTTCAGGCACATTCCCGGAATCGATCAATCAGCCATCCAGGCGCACGTGAATCCAATTCCCGCATTTGCAGCCGGAGGCATCACCGCCGTGGCTCCGTTGCGCGGCTCCTTTGAGTCGCTCGCCCGTCAGAATGAAAAGACAGACGACGACGGTCTCGAGCGCATTCTTGACAACGCAGATCTTGAAGACCGCATCGCGCGTGGCTACCTTGTCAAGGTTCCCGTGTCCGATGCGCTGACCATCAATCAGAATCTGCCAGACATGCGCCGCTACTGCCGTCCTTGGACAGCGACATTTTTGAAAGATCTGTCTCGCGCGCACGAGAAGCGCTTTGACCGTCCCTTTGAAGTCAGCTCCGCCGTTCGCACCGTGGCCTACCAGAAGCAGCTCATGCGCCACAACGGCAACGCTGCTGCTGCCGTTGGAGAGGTCGTGAGCCCTCACGTCACGGGCGCCACCATTGACATTGCCAAGCACGGCATGACGCTCGACGAAATCTACTGGATGCGCCAGCGCCTGGCAGCCCTGCAGGACGCCGGCAAGATTGACGTCGAAGAGGAATTCCGTCAGGCGTGCTTCCACATTACCGTCTATAAGAGCTACATCGGCGCAGGACCTGCGCACCACAAGCATCACCAAATCAATCCTGACGATGATGATGATGCTGGTTCCACTGAGACCGCGGGCGCAACCGCAGTAGGTCGATGACTTCGAGCGCCCCATTCTGGCTAATCGCAATCGAATTTCATCTGTATGGCGCCAAACTGGCGTACAATCTCGGCTGAATTCATTTCACAGATTGAGGCTCGAAAAATGAGTGAAATGCAGATGGAACAGACGGCTCAACCCACACCCGGCCTGACTCAGATACAGCGCGTGACCAACATCTTCAGCGCTCCGTCTAAAACATTCGAAGACATCAAGCGCGGCAACAAGAGTTGGTGGCTGCCTTGGATCATCCTGGCTGTTGTCGGGTACCTGTTTTTCTTCGCAGTGTCGAGCAGGATTGGCATGCAACAGGTGGTCGATAACCAGATTCGCATGAACCCGGCGCAGCAGGAACAAATGGATAAGGCGCCGCCAGAGCAGCGGGCGATGTCGCAAAAAATCTCCGTCTATGTGACGGAAGGCTTCTTTATTGCGAGCCCCTTGCTGGTGTTGGGCGGTATTGCCCTCATGTCTCTGGGATTGATGGCAACCATCAATTTTGGCTTTGGCGGTCGCGCTAAGTTCGGCGGTATCTTTTGCGCTTGGATGTATGCGGCGCTGCCCTCGATCATAAAAACCCTCCTGGGCATCATCGTGATCTTCGCCGGTACGGCGCCGGAGTCATTCAACGTCAAAAACTTTGCGCCGACGAATATCGGAGCATTTCTCAATCCGATGGAAACGAATAAAGCGCTTTATGCGCTGGCCAGCTCGATGGACTTCATCACAATCTGGACTTTGGTACTTCTGGGCATTGGCACGGCGACCGTGGCCGGCACCAAACGAGGATCGGGTTACATCGCGGTGTTCGGCTGGTGGATCATCTTCGTGCTCGTCGGTGTGGGAATTGCCGTGGTGACGGGCTGATTCAAGCTGCAAATCGCAAGAAAGAAAGGGCGTGCATCTGTTGGATGCGCGCCCTTCTTGTTCGTCAAATCTGTCTTGGCGAAATCACTCCGTCCAGCGCCGCATGATCAGCGTTGCATTGATGCCGCCGAATCCGAATGAATTTGACAACGCCACATCGAAGCTGTGCGCAACAGCCTTGTTCGGCACGTAATCCAGACGGCACTCCGGATCCACATTGTCCAGATTGATCGTCGGCGGAAGCATCTGGTTTTGCAGCGCCAGTACGCTGATGCCCGCTTCCAGTCCGCCCGCGCCGCCCAGCAGGTGGCCGGTCATGGACTTGGTGCCACTCACCTTCAAATCGCCGCTCAGCGCATGCTCGCCAAAAACCTTCTCAATCGCCAGCGACTCGTTTCCGTCACCAGCCTGTGTGGAGGTGGCGTGCGCGTTCACGTAGCCCACTTCCGTCGGTTCAATACCCGCATCCTTCAGCGCGGCGCGCATGCTGCGCTGCGCGCCCGCACCTTCCGGCGCAATGCTGGTCATGTGGTGGGCGTCGGCGCTCATGCCGTAGCCAATCACCTCGGCCAGAATCTTGGCGCCGCGCGCTTTGGCGAACTCAAGCTCTTCCAGAATCACAATGCCTGCGCCCTCGCCAATCACAAATCCGTCGCGGTCCTTGTCGAACGGACGGCTTGCGCGCGACGGCTCTTCGTTGCGCGTCGAGAGCGCGCGCATGGAGGCAAATCCACCCACTGCAAGCGGTGTTACAGATGCTTCCGTTCCGCCGGCAATCATTACATCGGCATCGCCATGCGCAATCATCCGCACTGAATCGCCAATCGAGTTGGCTGAGGTTGCGCAGGCGGTTGCCGTCGCCGAGATCGGGCCCCGCGCTCCATAGCGAATGCTGATTTGCCCGGCCGCCATGTTCACAATCACAGCCGGAATGAAGAAGGGAGAAATCTTACGCGGACCGCCCGCCAGCAGGCTTGCATGTTCGCGCTCAATAATTTCAAAGCCGCCGATGCCGGAGCCGATGAGCACTCCGGTGCGATCCCCGATTTCAGGCGTGATCTTCAAGACCGGATTGCTGAATGGCCTCTTGCGTGGCGGCGAACGCAAAGTGGATGAAGCGCCCCATCTTGCGCGCTTCCTTCTTATCCACAAAGTTCAGAGGGTCGAAGTTCTTCACTTCTGCGGCGAATGTGACGGGAAAGCCAGTTGTGTCAAAGCCCTCAATGGGGGCCACACCGCTGGCTCCAGCAACAAGCTGCCGCCACACCTCTTCCGCAGTGTTGCCCACACCGCACACCAGCCCAAGGCCGGTGATGACGACTCGACGATTCACCAGTTACTTGCCTTTCGCGTTCTTTTCGATGTACTCAATCGCGTCCTTGACGGTCTTGATCTTCTCAGCGTCTTCGTCCGGAATCTCGAGATCGAACGCCTCTTCGAACTGCATCACAAGCTCGACCACGTCGAGCGAATCGGCACCCAGGTCTTCCTGGAAGCTGGCTCCGGGAGTCACTTCGGCTTCATCCACCTGAAGCTGCTCCACAATAATTTGCTTTACTTTCTCTTCTACGGCCATGCGTGCATCTCCTCGCATTCTTCTTTAAAACGTTGGCAGTGCGCTCCGGGGCGAGTTCGCAGATTGCCGTTCCGTCAGCCTACGATACCGGCCTCCGGTCCTCAAACACAACCTGTACGCCTGAAAAATCGCGCAGGCCCCGAAATTCCAAGTCTACCGGGCGGCCTGATGCGTGTAAAGCCGGGCGGCAGCGCAATTTCCGTCTTCGTTCCGGGTTTGTTACAGGCCGGTTTTCCAGTGTGGGATTCACCGGCACAAGGGCGTACATTAGGCGAAGAGGAATTGGGAAGGTATGACCGAGGCAGTGATCGCCGTTGTGGCCCTGGTCGTGGGTCTCCTGCTCGGATTTTTTCTGGGCGGCAGATCCACTGGGGCACAGAAAGCTTCGCAGGAAGAAAAAGCGCGCCAGGATGCCGCGGCTCTCGATGCTGCCCGTGCCGAACTCGCCCGTGTGCAGGCGGAGTCAGCCCGCCGCGCCGGTTTTGAAGCCCTCGCTGCCGAACGCCAGGCCTCGCTCGAACGCCTTACTGCGGAGCGCGATGCGGTACGCAACGAACTAAACGCCGCATCGCAAGACGGCAACACAAGGGCCGCGCGCATCAGCGAGCTTGAAACGCTGCTGGCCAGTGAGCAGAAAAAGACCGAAGAAAAAATCGCGCTGCTCGACGAGGCCAAAACCAAACTGGCCGCTCAATTTGAGGTCCTTGCCAACAACATCCTCGAAAAAAAATCAGAAAAATTTTCTGAGGGTAGCCAGAAAGAAATCGGAACGCTGCTCAATCCCCTCAAAACGCAGATTGAAGAATTCCGTAAGAAAGTCGAAGAGGCACAAACCGACTCAAAGACTGGCGTCGCGGAACTGCGCGGCATGATCGGCAATCTTGACAGCCTGAACAAAGCTCTTGCCGAAGAGGCACGCAATCTGACCATCCGCACTTCGCGGCTCGGCAAAGGCGCAGGGCGATTGGGGTGAATTCATCCTGCGCGATCTGCTCGAGAAAGCTGGCCTGCGCGAAGGCGAGCAGTTCTCGTTTCAGCAGAGCTTCGGCATCGCCAGCGAAAACGGCGAGCGCGGGCGCACCGTGCGCACAGACGTCATTGTTTCGCTGCCCGGCGGCCGCAGCCTCATCATCGACTCCAAGGTTTCCCTCACTGCCTACACGGACTGGACCGCCGCCGGCGATGACGAAGCCCGCACGCGCGCATTGAAGGCGCATCTGGCCAGCGTCCGCGGACACATGACTGGCCTGTCCAAAGCTGGCTATCACAAGCTGCCCGGCGTAGAGGCACCCGACTTCGTGGTGATGTTCATCCCTGTGGAGCCGGCATTTCTCGTCGCCCTTCAGAACGATGCAGAACTCTGGTCGGACGCATATCAGCAGGGAATCCTGCTTGTCGGCCCCACAACTCTTCTCTATGTCATCCGCATTGTCAACGTGCTCTGGCAGCAGGAGAAGCAGGCGCGCAATGTACGCGACGTGATGGAGCGCGGCGCCGAGCTCTATGACAAGTTCGTCGGCTTCGTCACGGACATGGAAGCAATCGGCGACAGCCTGCGCCGTACAGATGCGAGCTATACCAGTGCCATGAAGAAGCTGAGCGATGGACGCGGTAATCTGGTGCGACAGGTGGAAATGCTCAAGAAGCTTGGACTTCAGACCACAAAATCCCTTCCTAGGAATCTTCTCGACCGTGCCGATGTGGAAGAGGGCACACTGCATGCCCTCGCAGCCGGCGCCGAAGACGACAACAACAGCGGTACAGGCGAATAACGAAAGCATGAAACCAAATCAGGAAGACATCAACGAGCGCAGACGCTCAGGAGTCGAACTAACCTGCAATTGGAATGACTCAGACGTGCTTGAAATGCAGGTCAGGGCAACCAACGGCGTATTCGCCGGGCTGGCGCGCCCGTATATCGCGCAGAAAGACCTTTCCACAGCCGCGCAGATTCTCGAAGGCTACCCGCGCAATTTTCAGGACTGCCGTGAAGTCACTTTCGGTGACGGCCGTGAGCGCTTCGCCGGCGGCTTCATCTCACTGAAATTTTTCTGCCGCGACGCAGCAGGCCATTGTGCGGTCGAAGTGCAGATCACGTCCAAGAATGAAACCCGCGCCGAACCTCGCTGGAACCGCCTTCCGCAGAGCGTGCTCTTCATTGCTGCGGTCGATGCAAGCGCCATCGCGGATTTCGCCCATCAGTTGACCAACATGTGCGACACCAAATCAGGCGCCGCTTGGCTCCAGTTTGGCAAAAGCTGAGCGGTCAAGTCGGCACCGCTCACGTTGCTCTTTGCGCGGAGCCCAGGCTAGCTCCGCTGCTGCGCCAGCGCCTCCCGAATCCTCTTCCACGTAATCTCCAGATCCTCCGGCAACACCCGCGTCTCGCCCACCGTCGTCATGAAGTTCGTGTCGCCCGCCCAGCGCGGCAGCGCATGCAAATGCAGATGCCCCGCCACACCCGCGCCGCCTGCTTGCCCCACATTCATGCCGAAATTGAACCCGTGCGGCCGATACAGCGCATCCAGTGCACGCTCGGTACGCTGCGCCAGATCCATCATCTCGTGAGCAGTTTCCGTTGGCAGACTGCTCAGCCGGTCAAGATGCGCATAGGGCAGCACCATCACATGGCCTGACGTGTAGGGGTACGCGTTCAAGCAGATAAAGCAGTTGGTCCCGCGCAACACCAGCCCTGAGGCAGCTTCCGCCTCATCGCGGCTCATTCCGCTTTCAATCGCATAATCCGTCGCCGCAATCAAATTGCAGAAAACGCAGCCCGTATCGCCCGGCCACGCACCCAGTCGCGCGGGCACGCCGGGACGCACCATTTCTTCAGCTTTTGTCACGTAGGTATACCGCCAGGGAGTCCAGAGATGATCCATCGTCGCTGTCAAACCAATGCTGCTGCGCCCGCAAAGTGCGTCCGCACAGTGGCATCAGTATAAGAGCGCGAACTCTCGCACGGCTGCTTCCGTACCAGTTTGCAACGAACATGCGACAAACAAACACCGCCCAATGCGTAAAATTCTCTCGAATTTCGGCAAAATACGACCAGGTTCGGGATTTTCGCCTTCTCGTTGCGTTGACGCTTAAAACCAGCAATTGCTACACTAAGTTACGTGGTTCACTGCGCCGATTCCCGCAGCGAACTGCGGCCGCCCTCCCGCCAGCCGATGAACCTGGTGAAACTGTTGGAGACGAGTCGCGTTCCCTTCCAGTTTTGCTGGAGGGGTTGACTGTCTCTGGCAGCAAATCTCCAGTTACGAGGCATGCGGCGCGAAGAGCAGCCACGGATCCTCGGGTGCACCTCAAAACGCGCCTTGGGAAGCCGATTCCGGCAGAGGAAGCCTGAGCCGGACCGAGGGATCGCGGAGCAGTTGCCATGGCAAACGTCCTCAATTCTGAAACTGAGAGCACAACCCTGAACACCGAATTGGAAACCCCCGTCACCGAGATTGCGGCGGAGCAAGAGAATCCGTCGCCCGAATCCACGTCCGTTGCCCAACCCGCCGAAGTGGCAGAGATTGCCGCGCAGGACGCCGATACCACCCACGAACCCGCAGCCAGCCCCGAACATGGCGTTGAGTCTGCTGAAGATTTCTCTGCCGCTCTTGAAGCTTTCGAGCGCGAGCAGGCCGCCGAGGCGGCAGCCGTGGAGGCCTATGGCGACAAGATCGTCACCGGCACTGTGGTCAAGCAAACGGAAAAGAACCTGGTTATCGATGTGGGACTCAAGTCTGAAGGATTCGTTCCCCTCGAACAGGTGGTCGATCATACCGGCGCGGTGAAGTTCCAGCCCGGTGAATCGATTGACGTGGTCATCGAGCGCGAGGAGCCGGAAGGTGGATACCTCGTCAGTTACGAGAAGGCGCAGCGCCTTCGCGTATGGGATTCCATTGAGAAAGCCGCGACCGACAAGATTCCGGTCAAGGGCATCGTGGTCAGCCGCGTCAAGGGTGGCCTCACAGTCGACATCGGCATGAAGGCATTCCTTCCCGGCTCGCAGCTTGAGATTCGCCCGGTGCGCAACCTTGACGGATACCTCGGCCAGGAAATCGAAGTCCGCGTAATCAAGCTCAACAAGAAGCGCGGCAACGTCGTGGTCAGCCGTAAGGAACTCCTCGAAGAAGAGCGCGACGGCAAGCGCTCCCAGACGATGGAGCATCTTGAGGAAGACGGAGTGCTCACCGGTGTGGTCAAGAACCTCACGGACTACGGCGCGTTCGTTGACCTCGGCGGCATTGACGGTCTGCTCCACATCACGGACATGAGCTGGGGCCGCCTCACGCATCCGCGCGATCTGGTCAACGTCGGTGACGAAATCCAGGTCAAGGTGCTCAAGTTTGATCGTGACAAGCAGCGCGTTTCGCTCGGCTTCAAGCAACTCACACCTGACCCGTGGCTCGACGCCACCGAGCGTTACCCCGTCGGCGCACACGTCCGGGGCCGAGTTCTCTCGGTTACGGACTACGGTGCGTTTGTTGAGCTTGAGCAGGGCATTGAAGGACTCGTTCATCTCTCTGAGATGACCTGGTCCAAGCGTCTCAAGCACCCCTCCAAGATCGTCAAGCCCGGCGACGAAGTGGACACCGTCGTTCTGGCCGTCAATCCGGCCGACCGCCGCATCTCGCTCGGCATGAAGCAACTCCTCGAGAACCCCTGGGAACACCTCAGCGAGCGTTATCCCTCGGGCACCATCGTCGAGGGCCGCGTCCGCAACCTTACTGACTTTGGCGCATTCATTGAGATCGAAGACGGCATCGACGGTCTGGTTCACGTCTCAAACCTGAGCTGGACCAAACGCGTCAAGCATCCCTCTGAAGTCGTCAAGAAGGGTGAAAAGGTCAAGGCCGTTGTTCTCGGCGTCGAGCCGCAGAACCGCCGCCTCTCACTCGGCATCAAGCAGCTCCAGCCTGATGTCTGGGAAACCTTCTTCGCCACCCATCGCGTGGGCGATGTGGTGCACGGCAAGGTGCTTCGCACCGCGCAGTTCGGCGCATTTGTTGAAATCGCCGAGGGCGTTGAAGGACTCTGCCACGTGTCGGAAGCGGTAAGCGATGACGGTGTGCAGGCCAAGATGGATCAGGGCGAAGAGCACGACTTCAAGATCATCAAGATCAACGTGGAAGAAAAGAAGGTGGGCCTCAGCCTGCGTTCCAATTCCGCGCATGAAGCGAGCCGCGCCCAGGTCGAGCACTACAAGGAGAACACGCACAAGCAGCCTGTCTCCAGCTCAACCACCACACTCGGCGACCTCATCAACTGGAAGAGTGAACGCGACTAGTTCAGCTCCTCACCGCAACACTTCAACGGCCACCCTTCGGGGTGGCCGTTCAGTTTTTCGGATTTTAAGCATCGTCCGGACTGGAGTTCACAGACTACCAAGGTTAAATCTAATAGTGAACATAAATATACTTTTATTGACTTAAAATAATATTTATGTTCATATTTGAGTTATGGCAAAGCCGACACAGCGCGCCTATTCTCGTCAGAGCCTTGAAGCCCTTGAACTGCTGGCTCAAATGATTCGTGCGGGCAGAATAGACCGTAAGATCGGCGCAAAGGAGATGGCAGACCGCGCGGGGATTTCCCAACCACTCCTGCGGCGGATTGAGAAGGCGGATCCGGGCTGCTCCATTGGGGCCGTATTTGAGGTTGCCGCCATCGCCGGAGTTCCTCTGTTTGGAAGTGACTCTGAACGGCTGCACGCACAACACTCCGCATTGACGGAAAAACTCACCCTCCTGCCCCAGAGAGTCCGCAAGCCGAAGAGGGTTCTCCGCGATGACTTCTAGAGACAGCTACAAAGAAGCATACGTCTGGATCTGGCTCCGCGGAGAAGCGGAACCCGTTGTTGCCGGCATCCTGCAGCAAGTGGGGACTCGACTGCTGTTCAACTATGGCCGAAGTTATCTGGCGCGCGAAAACGCAATTTCCGTTTACGATCCCGAACTCCCACTCCAGCTCGGTGAAATTCAGCTCGCTCCCGGCCTCGCCATGCCCGGAGCGATTCGCGATGCATCCCCCGATTCCTGGGGCCGCCGAGTCCTGATCAATCGCAAACTCAGCGTCAAAGGTGAAGCGGCCGGAATCCATGAACTCGGAGAGCTCGCCTATCTGCTCGAATCGGGGTCGGACAGGGCAGGAGCTTTGGATTTTCAGACGTCAGCGACCCATTACGTGCCGCGCGGAATGGAGCAGGCGTCGCTCGACGACCTGCTGCGCTCGGCAGAACAGGTGGAACAAGGCCTTCCTCTCTCACCGGATCTGGATCGCGCGCTTCAACACGGCACATCGCTCGGAGGTGCAAGACCCAAGGCGCTTCTCACGTCAGGCGACAAAAAGTTCGTGGCCAAATTCTCCATGAGCACTGACATTTATAACGTTGTGAAGGCGGAGTATGTCGCCATGCGCCTTGCCGCAATTGCGGGGCTCAACGTCTCTCCCGTGCAATTGGCAACAGCGTTGGGTAAGGATGTGCTGCTCGTCGAGCGCTTTGATCGCGAGCTTCTGCAACACGGATGGGGCCGTAGGGCATTCGTCTCCGCACTCACCATGCTCGAACTCGACGAAATGATGGCCCGGCACGCCAGTTATGAGTTGCTGGCTGAGATTGTTCGGCTCCGTTTTCAGAGCCCTCGTGAAGAACTTCTCGAGCTGTTTGGAAGGCTCGTCTTCAATATCCTCTGCGGGAACACCGACGATCACGCGCGCAACCACGCGGCTTTCTGGGATGGTAAAAATCTGCGCTTCACACCCGCCTATGACGTATGCCCGCAGTCCCGTTTGGGAGAAGAAGCCGGCCAGGGTATGCGGATTATCGGAACAAGTAACAGAAGCCAGTTGGCCCTCTGTCTGCGGGTCGCTCCGCAATTCTTGCTTTCCGATCGAGAAGCGCAAGCCATCATTCTGCATCAGGTTGATACCATCCGTACGCATTGGCACGCCGTCTGCGCTGAGGCGAACCTGACGGCGACAGACCGCGCGTTTCTCTTCGGCAGGCAATTTCTCAATCCATTCGCGTTCTATGACGCACCTGAAGAAATCAGAGCAGCCGGTCAACTCTGACTACGCGGAAATGCTTCGATTCGGCGACCTCATCAACTGGAAGAGCGAGCGCGACTAGTTCAGCTCCTCACCGCAACACTCCAACGGCCACCCTTCGGGGTGGCCGTTTTTGCGTTAGGCTCGTCGGCGGATTGCCGAAAAGGCAACTCGGTTAAGACTGCCTGTTGCGCACAGCAGTACAATCCAAACGCCCAATCCAATCCTTCGATGTGAGCAAAAGTGAACACCTTTACGCAGTCGTCAATGCTTAAGTGCTTCCATGTCAGCGCGCCCCAGAATGCGCGGCACACGCATCGATTAAAGCGTATGCTCGGAGTTGTAGCACGTTTTTCCTTTCTCGCCTTCGGCAACCCAGGCTTCGCTTCGGACGAGCACCATTCAAGTACGCAACCGCTATTTCTGGAGCTGCCATGCCCCCCATCAAAATAAGTGATGTAAAGAAGCACCTCTCCACGCATGACCGGAACGGAAGATCTCTTCTACGTCTCCAAAGCCTGCCAGAAGCCCCAGCCATTGCAGAGGTTTCGTCTCAGCACGCGACTTCGATGGAGCATTCGGACGGTTCAGCAACCGTATTGGCCGATACGGTATTCAAAAGCGCTTCAGATTGAAGCGGCACACGGTCTTTCTGCGCAAGGGATGTAGTCTGCCGAATCATCTGGATCCTCTTCAGGAGCCGGTCGGTGCGCATTGGATGTTGGTTGAGGAACTCGACGCACCAGTCTTCGATACCATCATTCGCCAGGCCGGATGGCACTTCATGTGGATTCAGGGTTCCTGTGCGCGCAAAGGTTTTGGCAGTTCCCGCGAAACTGCGACCACCCATGCACTGACCCGTGCGCTCAATGGAATCGCCAAGCGGTTTAACGCCGCTGAACTCGATTCAGTGCAAGTGGATAGTTATTTCGGCCTCCATGCGGCGACTGTGACGCTGCAGCCGAGACAGGTTCAGCAGCAGACATCTTTGGATTGACCATCTGCATCGGATCCCGGCATCGGCCAGACCCACAAACGTCAATCCAATCGCCCCGATTGAACATGCTCCGCGTCTCTCCCTTTCGAAGAACGGCGGGTTGCAATGAAAGCAGGTCGCAGTGACTTCCAATGAAATAACACACTCCGAGAAACCATCCGGCCCTCATGTCACGGCAATGGCGCCATCAATCGGCTGGAAGGGTACTCCGGTTCCGTTGCCCACGCGCATAGCCTTTGTCGGAAACTATCTCCCTCGCGAGTGCGGCATTGCCACTTTCACCACCGACCTTTGCACTGCGCTCGCTGCCGAGTATGGCCCGGGTCGCCTGTTCGCCATTCCCGTCAACGAACCGGATTCGCACTATGACTACCCCGATCAGGTGCGACTGGAACTCGAGCAGGACGAACTTGCTTCCTACGAGCGCGCGGCTGACTTTCTCAATTTCAACGGCAATGATCTTGTGTGCCTGCAGCACGAATACGGCATCTATGGCGGTAACGCGGGTAGTCATATCCTCACGCTTCTCCGCAAATTGAAAATGCCTCTGGTCACCACATTGCACACCGTGCTGCGCGAGCCTGATACCTATCAGCGTGCAGTGCTCGAAGAAATTGCGTCGCTCTCTGACCGGCTCGTGGTCATGAGTGAGTTGGCGGCAGAGTTGCTCCGTGATGTGTATGCGGTTCCGGACGAGAAGATTGATGTCATAGCCCATGGTGTGCCCGAGATGCACTTCATGGACCCGAACTACTTCAAGGATCGTTTTGGTACAGAAGGCAAATCAGTCCTCCTGACTTTCGGACTGTTGTCTCCCAACAAGGGCATCGAGAATGTGATCCGTGCGCTACCCGCCATTCTTGCGCGCCACCCAAACGTCGTCTACATCGTTTCTGGTGTCACCCATCCGCACATCCGCAGGCGAGAGGGCGAACGGTATCGCGAAGAACTGATAGCGCTCGCGGAAGAGCTTGGCGTCTCTTCGCAGTTGATCCTCAACAACCGTTTTGTCAGCGCCGAGGAACTGATCGAGCACGTGGGCGCGGCCGACATTTACATCACCCCTTACCGGCATGAGGCCCAGGTCGTCTCCGGAACGCTCGCCATCGCGTTGGGGGCAGGCAAAGCCATCATCTCTACACCGTACTGGCATGCAAAAGAGTTGCTGGCTGAGCAGCGAGGCATGATTGTTCCCTTCGACGATCCCGGATCGCTCGCCAATGCTGTAATCGAGCTTCTTGAAAATGACGCCGCGCGCCATGCGATGCGCAAGCGTGCCTATCTTTATTCGCGCACCACAACCTGGCCAAAGACGGCGCGTGCCTATATGGCGTGTTTCCAGCGCGCTCGTTTCGAGCGCAGCCTGCGGCCCCGCCCCGCGCAGCTGGATGAAC
Organism: uncultured Acidobacteriaceae bacterium; assembly: GCA_963814335.1. Lineage (GTDB taxonomy): Bacteria > Acidobacteriota > Terriglobia > Terriglobales > Acidobacteriaceae > Telmatobacter. Next base: position 305,577 of record CAWFCO010000007.1, read on the forward strand.
TCACCCCGCGCTGGCCCAGCGAACTGCCGGAGCTGAATGCTGCCCAGCTCTTGAACATGACGGACGACACCGGCATGTTGCAGCATGCCATCTTCTCTGTGCCCAATCTGCGCGAGGGGTACACCACCGACGACAATGCACGGGCGCTGATCGTGTCGAACGCCTTGAATGAGGCCACGCTCTACGGCAACGGCGTCAATTATGCCAAGCTCTCGCATCGCTACCTGGCTTTTCTTTGGCTGGCTTTCAACTCTGACATCGGACGATTCCGAAACTTCCTCGGCTATGACCGCAGATGGTTGGAAGATGTCGGCTCTGAAGATAGCCACGGTCGCGCACTCTGGGCGCTCGGCAAAGTGCTCGGCCAGTCACAGGATGCGGGATTGCGTGGAACGGCGGGCAGATTGTTTGAAGCTGCCATGCCTGCGGCTCTTACTTTCAGCAGTCCCCGCGCATGGGCCTTCAGCATCCTTGGAATGCAGGCCTACCTTGACTGGTTCCCGGGCGACAGGGCGGTGCAGGGTGCCAGAAACACGCTTGCCAATCGGCTTCTCAATATCTATGAGCAAAGCTGCAGCGGAACTTGGCGCTGGTTTGAAAAGAGTCTTGCTTACTCCAATGCACGTCTGTCGCAGGCACTCATCCTTGCTGGCTCGCGTAGCGGCAACCGCAAAATGAGTGCGGCGGGAATTGAGTCACTGGAGTGGCTTGTCGCCACGCAGCACCACGGAGATAGTGAAATTTTTGTCCCCATTGGATCCAATGGATTCTTCACCGCCGGGCAGGAGAGAGCTCGCTTTGATCAGCAGCCCGTCGAGGCTTGCGCGACTGTATGCGCCTGTATGGAAACTTATCGCCTGTCTCACCAGGCACGCTGGCTCGGTGAGGCGCGCTGTGCCTTCCAGTGGTTTCTCGGCAGGAATGACCTCCAGGTTCCTCTCTACGATGAAGCGACTGGCGGCTGCAGAGACGGATTGCATCCTGACCGCGTAAATGAAAATCAAGGGGCGGAGTCGACGCTCTCTTTCCTGATGGCTCTTCTTGAAATGCAGGGAGAGATGATCGAAAACGCAGACGAACATCACCAAGAAATGAGTGTTTATCTTTGAACGCAATATCCTCACCGGCTGCTGATCCTCAGTCCAATACACCGGCCACCACCAAATCAAAGGCTTCCGCCAGCCTGTCACTGTTCGTTCGCCACTCCGGCAACCCCATACTCAGCCGGGAAAACTGGCCCTATCCCATCAACAGTGTCTTCAACGCTGGAGCCGTGCGGCTGTCTGGCGGAGACACTCTGTTGCTCTGCCGCGTCGAAGACCGAACAGGCCTCTCCCATCTCACCGCGGCACGCTCTAAGAATGGCATCGACAGTTGGCATATCGATCCGGAACCAACACTGTTGGCCAATCCACGTGAATTTCCTGAAGAAATATGGGGCATCGAAGATCCGCGCATCACATACGTACCCGAGCTTGAGCAATATGCCATTGCTTATACCTCGTTTGCACGTGGCGGCCCCGGAGTATCGCTCGCGTTGACACGAGACTTCCGCACCTTCGAGCGCCTCGGCGTCATCATGCCGCCTGAAGATAAGGATGCGGCACTTCTACCGCGCCGCATCAATGGCTACTGGGCCATGATCCATCGCCCCGTCACCCCGAGCGGCGCCCACATGTGGATCTCCTACTCACCCGATCTGCGTCACTGGGGCAGCCACAAAGTCATGCTTGAGGCGCGCCGCGGTGGATGGTGGGATGCGAATAAGATCGGTCTTTGCTCGCCACCCATTGAGACCGCAAAAGGCTGGCTCACCATCTATCACGGAGTCCGGCAAACCGCCACGGGCAGCATCTATCGTCTGGGCCTCGCGCTCTTCGATCTCGAAAGGCCTGAACATTGCTTGCAGCGTGGCGACTCCTGGATGTTTGGTCCCGAGGCTCCTTATGAGCGCAACGGCGATGTAAAGGACGTCGTCTTCCCCTGCGGCCAGACCATCGGCGCGGATGGAGACACCATTCATCTCTACTACGGTGCCGCGGATTCTTGCGTGGCCATGGCAACCGGCAGCGTTTCCACATTGCTCGCCTGGCTCGATGCCCATCCCAGCGCCGACAAGACAAGTGGACTGCAGCGCGTTTAAGAAAAGAGACAATGTGAATACCGCAAACTCAAACTGGCCAATTTGGTTGTCACCTCGACTTCTGATTCAGCACAAATGTCCTCACTGCGACTCGGCTGAATTTAAAGCGGCAGAGTTGCGCACATTCGACGCGCTGCTCGCGATGTTTGCATTGCGGCCCGTTCGTTGCAAGTTCTGCTGGCGGAGGAATTACTGGTTCGCCTTTCATGACCCTGATGAAGCCTGAGACTTCCATCCCATAGATGCCATCACAAACCGCAGCGTAAGCGGCGCCAGATTCTGGCTGCCAGCGCAACCAACGGCCACCCTTCAGGGTGGCCGTTCTGCGTTCATACCCCTGGATCAATGGGCGATAGGACATCCACGCCCATCGGAATCGATTCGATACACAGCGTCGCTTTGACAATATGTATGCACAGTGATACATATACATGAGTATGAATATATCGGTTCCCCAGACACTCGCCGACCCCACCCGGCTTCGCATCCTTGATCTCCTCCGCGGCGGTGAAGTCTCGGTCAATGAAATTGTAGAGAACGTCGATATCGACCAGTCCGGAGTCTCGCGGCACCTCCGCATCCTGCAGCAGGCGGGCTTTGTGCGCGTGCGCCCTCAGGGGCAAAAGCGTTTCTACTCCCTCTGTCCCGATCCATTTCTCGATCTCGATGCATGGCTGAGCCAATATCGGCAGCTCTGGGAGCGCCGCCTCGACAAGTTCGGAGAGGCGCTGGTTCGCAAGCGGCTCGCAAATCAATTCGCGTCTCACGCGCAGAAACCAACCAGGAGAAAGTCACATGACCGAACAACCCAATAACGGCTCCGCCCGCAAGATCATCATTGAGCGAACCTATCTCGCATCAGTTCAGGAAGTCTGGGATCTCTGGACCACCATCGATGGAATCGAATCCTGGTGGGGCCCCGACGGATTTTCAGTCAAGGTGCAACAGCTCGATCTGCGCCCAGGCGGAGAAGTGCGTTATGCCATGACGGCCACCCATCCCGCGCAGATCGAATTCATGAAGAAGGCCGGCATGCCCATCACTACTGAGGCTAAATTCACTTTCACCCAAATCGTCCCCGGCAAAAGCATCTCGTACACGCACCGCATCGATTTCGTTCCCGGCGTTGATCCCTATGACGTGGGCAATAAGGTGGAGTTCTTCTCACACGGTGGACATGTCCGCATGCTCCTCACACTCGATCCAATGCACAGCGACGAGTGGAGCCAGCGCGCCACCATGGGCTGGGAGAGCCAACTCGGCAAACTCGACAGCCGCTTCGCAGGTCGCGAAACAAAATAGTCGTCCACACCCCGGCGGGCGTTCACGTAATTTGTCAGCGCCCGCCGGCAGTTGAAACCGGTAACCGCACTGCGAGATCAAGTCATGCCCGAACAAAACCTTCACTCAAATGCGAACTCCAATCTGTGCGCAACCAGATTGCTCCTGCGTTGCGGCGTCATCGCCGGGCCGCTCTTTCTCCTCATCTTTGCCACGCAAGTTCCTCTGCGCCCGGAATTTCATTTCACGCGCAGTGAGCCGAGTTCGCTCAGCCTTGGGCCACTCGGCTTCATCCAGATCGTCAACTTTGTTCTCGGCGGCGCACTGGTCTTCGCCGGCGCGATGGGCATGCGCCGCCTGCTCCGCGCTTCGAAAGGCGGTTTGTGGGCGCCGCTATTCCTTCTGGTCTTCGCCGCTGGACAAGTCGGCGCCGGAATTTTCGTGGTCGATTCGGTGCCTTCCTCTCCGCCGTCAAGCTTCCACGGAACATTGCACGTTCTCTGTGGCGCCCTCAGTTTCCTGTCGCTCATGCTGGCTTCCTTCGTATTTGTGAGAGTGTTCCTCGCACAAAAACGGTTAGCCTGGGCCCTCTTCTGCGCGCTCACAGGACTCCTCCTGCTTTCTGCATTGGTGAGCGCCGGAAGAGCCCAGCAAAGCGGCTCCAACATTCAGCTCTTTCTGAACATCATCTGGATATATCAATGGCTCGCAGTGTCACTTGTCGCGGCGATCCTGCTGAGGAATCTCACGCGGCCGGCAGCAGTCTCGTCGTGAGAATTAAGGCGGAAGCCCCTCCAATTGGTTAGCCGCGTGCGAAGCCCGTCGCACCCGCACACACATATCCTCCCCGGCAGCGTCATGGATGCCCATTGCCAAGGGGTTTGTCGGTCCGGCCTATTTTCTGCGACGCCTGGTTACATCACGGCAATTTCTTCCGACATCTGCTAGAGTGCTGGCCACATTCGGACCTCATGGAAAGGAGTACTCCCATGCGTAACGCTGCTTTTAGCGGCCTCGCTGCGTCCTGCCTGAAGGGAGCTTGCAGATCACTTGCAGGCATCCTGCTCGCATCCAGTGCGATGGCGTTTCTCTCTACTGGTCCCAGATGTGCAGCACAGGATTCCAAAACGCCTGCAGTCTTGCCGGCGCCGTCCAGCGGCAAGGTGATCGTCTGTATCTACCGTGTCTACAGATTCACCGGCTCAGCCTCTCACGACGAGCTCTTTATCAATGACACGCATGTCGCCAAGCTCCTCAACAGCGAATATGTATTCCTGGAAGTGCCCCCTGGGACGGTGGTTATCTCCGGCTTGCCGAAGATGTATTACGGAGGCATCATCCAGTCCACAGGTGCGCTTTTGGCAGAGGCGAGGAAAAAGGAAAATGAGCGAGCCCGGTTTGAGGCCGAAGCGGACAAAACCTATTACTTCAAGTGGACCGCTGGAGCCATGGGAACAGGCATCAAAGTCACTCCGGTCGATCCCACTGTCGGAGCCAAAGAGATGAGTAAGCTTCATCTCTCCAAGCCTCCCGATGATTCAAACGCATCCAAACCAGAAACCAAAGACTCCGGAAAGCAGCCGCAGCAATAGAATCGCTTCGGCTGCTTTTATTGACGCGGCTCCTGCAACCTGCCACGCAGGTGTGCACACCTGTGCGTATTGGAGGGACTTAAGGTTAGGTGGTGACTCGACCCCCAAGAACCTGAACTATCCGTAGAGCAAAATCACTTTCGCGCGTGGCATCCCGGTCGTTACGCTACCACCGCCTCCACAATGCTCGCGGCAGACGCCGTCGGCACCACCCGCGTCTTGCGCAGTCCAGCCTCAGCAAGCAGTTCGCCATACTCCTCTTCAGTTCGCTCTTCGCCACCGGCCACCGTGAGCATCACCATGTCCAGCATCTTGCCTGGGTGTTGCGAGTTATCTGAAGGAAGCACAAACTCCACAATCAGCAGCTTGCTCTCCGGCTTCATCACTTTTCGGCAGTGACCCAGAATGGTCAAGTTCTGCTCCACTGACCAGTCGTGAATTATATGCGACAGAATGTAACAATCCGCCCACGCCGGCACGCTCTCAAAAAAACTTCCCGGCTCAATTGCAATGCGGTCCTCCATCCCATGTTTCCTCAGGAATTCGGGCGCTTCGGTCAATGTCACCGGCAGGTCGAACAACACACCACGTGGTCCCGCGTACCGGCTCAGAATATGCACCAGCATGTTACCGGTCGAACCTCCCACATCCACCACCGTGCCAAACTTCGAAAAGTCATACGCCTCCGCAACCGCCGGCGGCTCCGCACCATGAAAACCGATCATCGTCTCGCCGAATAGTGCGGCCTTTTCCGGCTCGGACTTTAACCACTCGAATGGCGGTAATCCATACACATGGGTAAACGCGCTCTGCCCGGTCTCAACGGAATAACTCATCTCTTTAAATGAGTTCCATGCCCAGTCGCCAAAGCTCAGAATCGATGACCGCGCCGAACCGGGAGCCCCCGTTCTCAGCGACTCCCCCATCTCGGTCAACTCGAACCTGCCACCCACTCCTTCCGTAAGCACTCCAAGGCTCGACAACGTCCGCATCAATCGATGCAGGGAGCGCGCATGCGTCTTGGTCGGCCCCGCCAATTCAGCGGCGCTCTTCGGCTCATCTGCCAGCAGATCTGCCAACCCGAGTTTGGCCGCAACATACAAAACCCGCGCGGGAATAAAACCCATGCCCATCTGGATCAACTGCGCATGCGGTGGAGGTGCCCCACTATTTCCATTCGCCATTTCAGTCATCGTCTCTCTTTCGTCGTTGAAATTTATGCGGAACGTGGCCCGACCATCGGCTTCACTTGGGCATGGCATCACACTTATCCAGGGCCAATGCCGGCATGGTTGCCACGCTGCATGAACGGTACGCAAAGATAACACTGCGAACTTGCACTATGCCTGAAAAGTGGCTGGAAGACAGCCAGACTCCTCGAGCGCAACCGTCTACTCATCCGCTCGCTGGTTGTCCCGCATACCTGCGTCCTGCCAGCACCACCACAATCCCCAGCGCCGCAGCCACGCAGATCAGCGCGAACAAAAACACGCTGCGATAACCGAATGCGCCAATCACAGCGCCCGCCCCCGGCCCCACCAGAAAGAACGATACATCCGCGAATACCGTATACACGCCAAGTGCCGTCCCCTGGCTGCGCGGCGGCACCCGCTTCACTGCTTCCACGCCAAGCGCAGGGAATACAAGCGAGTAGCCCCATCCCGTCAACGCCGCTCCAATCATTGCCATCGTCGATGAACCCGAAAGCCACAGCAGCAGCACGCCACCCGACTCCACAATCAGGCACACAATCGCCACTGCAAAGCCGCCATAGTGCGCAATCGTGCGAATGAACAACAAGCGCGCCGCAATAAACGCAACACCAAAGGCCGTCAGGCAGAGGGCCGCGCCGTCCCAGTGGCGGCTTGCGTAGTAGAGAGTCACAAACGTGGCCAGCACGCTGTAGCCTACTCCGCCCAGCGCCAGCCCCATTCCATGCGGAGTTACGCGCCCCAGCACATCGCGAAAGGGAAGATGCTCGCCGTGCACCGGAGGCACCGGCTTCTTGATCGCCGCAAACACCACGCTCGCCGCGCAAATTGCAATCGTCACCCAGCCAACAGAAGCCAGCCCCCACCTCTGCTCCATCACCACGCCCAGCGGTGCTCCCAGCGCAAGCGCGCCATACGTGCACACGCCGTTGTATGCAATCACTTTCGCCGTGTGCTCCTGTCCCACAGCGGTAATGCCCCAAAGCGTCGCGCCGGTTGAGCCAAGGCTCTCCCCCACACCCAACAGCAATCGGCTCACCAGCAGCAGCGTCAGGCTCAGCCACGCAGGCGTGCGATGAAGCGCCGCCGCAGATAGCAGCAGTATGCCGCTCGCCGTGCACGCGGCCATGCCTCGCTCCACGGCAACCTTGGCGCCAATGTGATCGCTGATGCGTCCCGCCCACGGCCGGCTCAAAAACGTGGCAATGTACTGAATGCTGACCACCAGTCCCGCCAGCGCGGCGCTGTAGCCCATGCGCAGGTGCACGTACTCCGGTAGAACTGCCAGCGGCAATCCAATCGACAAATACACCACAAACGTGAACGATGTGTAGCCGGCAATGCGCCATGAGTCGCCGCGCGAAGCGTTGGGATGCGGAACGGGCAGGTTGGCTAGCGGTGAGGAATCCATCCGAAGGGGCGTGCAGACTGCAGGGCGTGCCTGGCCAAAGTATAGCGGAGGGGCTGGTTGCGACGCCTGCGAATCTCCGTAAACTAGAACCATGGCGTCCTACCACATCGAGAACTTCGGCTGCCGCGCCGCACGCGCTGACGGTGAAGCCATCGCCGCGCGACTTGAAGTTTCTCAATGCAGCGCCGCCCATCCGCACGCCGCCGAAGTCGTCGTCGTCAACACCTGCAGCGTCACCGCCGAAGCCGACCGCGAAGCCCGCGCCTTCATTCGCCGCACCCATCGCCGCAATCCCGCAGCGCGCATCGTTGTCACCGGTTGTTACGCGCAACGCGCGCCCGAGGAACTCGCCGACCTCCCCGGCGTCGCCGCCGTCATTGGCAACAGCCACAAAGCCCTCGCCCCTGAAATCGCACTTGGTCTCGTAGGACCCTCCGCGCCGCAGCCTCCGTCTCAAGCCTCGTCCTCGCATCTCGGTTCTGTAAAAGGGCACGACTTCAGTCGGGCCAATATGAACGCAGTAGAAATTGCGGCTTTAGCCCCTGCTCCTCCTGAATCCTCGCCAATCGTCTCTCTCGCGTCTCTCACGGTCGGTGCCGCAAAAATCTTTAAAGACGACACCTTCGCCCACTCCTTCCTTGAAGAAGCCCAGGTCGTTCCCGGAGCGCAGACCCGCCCCAATCTCAAGATTCAGGAAGGCTGCAGCAATCGCTGCACCTTCTGCGTCATCCCGCAAACGCGCGGCAACTCGCGCAGCCTCGCGCCGGAAAAAATTTTGCAGCAGGTCCGCGGTTTCGTCCACGCCGGTGGCAGGGAACTGGTCTTCTCCGGAATCAACATGGGTCGCTGGGGCCGCGACCTCGCGCCCGATCCGCACGAACCACGCACACTCGCCGCCCTCGTCCGCGCCATCTTCGAGCAAACAGATCTGCCGCTCCTCCGCCTCAGCTCCATTGAGCCCATGGACTGGGACGACAACCTCATCGGCCTCATGCGCCAATACGGCGGCACGCGCCTATGCCTTCACGCGCATCTGCCATTGCAGTCCGGGTCTGACACCGTTCTCCGCCGCATGCACCGCCGCTATCGCCCCTGGCACTACGCTCAAAAGGTCCAGTCGCTCCTCCGCGCTGCAGGCCCCACGCTCACTCTCGGCGCAGACGTCATGGCAGGTTTCCCCGGTGAAACCGACGCGGAGTTCGAGGAAACCCTCGCCTTCATCCGCGCTCTCCCCTTCGGCTATCTGCACCTGTTTCCGTTTTCTCCGCGTCCCGGCACGCGCGGCTGGGCACTCCATCAGCTGAATCCCGTTCCCCCCGCCGTAGTTGCCCAGCGCATGGCCGCTCTGCGCACTCTCGCCGATGAAAAGACTCACGCCCATCGCGCACGCTTTATCGGTCGCGAACTGGAAGCCATTACCCTCCACACGCCGCCGGCACTCGCCGCCGCCCATCGCACTCTTGCCCTCACCGGCAACTTCCTTCCCGTCGAAATCTGCGGCGTCATCCCTGCCAATACCCTGGTCCGTCTCCGCGTCACAAACCTCACCAGTCAAAGCACTTTGTTGGCGGTTCCCGCCACCCGCGCAGACAGTACCCAGGCCGTTTTCCACCCTCAGGATGACCCACTCCGGCAAGCCGTCCTCAACTGACCAGTGCTATACTCAGGGTGCGTTCAGCCGTGCTGGCCGGGAGCGAATCCTGCTCAAAGCGCGCTGCTGTTCACTTCTGGAGGAGAACCATCGCACTCGACAAACGTTCCGCCAAGTCTTTTATTCGCATTAACGACCGTATTCGCGCGCGTGAGATTCGCGTCATCGACGAAAACGGCGAACAGCTTGGCATCCTGCCCCCTTTTGAAGCCCTGAAAATTGCCCGCGAGCGTGGCCTCGACCTCGTCGAAGTGTCGCCCACAGCCGTCCCGCCCGTCTGCCGCATTCAGGACTACGGCCGCTTCCTTTACGAGAAGGAAAAGAGCGACCGCGCCGCGCGCAAAAAACAAAAGATCATCGTCCTCAAAGAGGTCAAGTTCTCGGTTACCGTCGACGAGCATGACTATCAGACAAAGAAAAACAAGGCTGTCGGATTTCTCCATGACGGCGACAAGGTCAAGGCCAGCCTGCGTTTCCGCGGCCGCCAGATGGCGCACCGCGAGCTTGGCTACAAGATCATCAATCGCCTCATTCAGGATGTGGGTGAAGTTGGTGTCGTTGAGTTCATGCCGCGTATGGAAGGCACCACCCTGCACGCCATTCTGGCTCCTGCCAAGAAGGATGGCCCCAAGCCCAAGCCTGCAGCGCCACCGCCGCAGCCCAGCCAGCAGTCTGCGCCGCCTCAGCAGAGCCAGCAACCTCCCGCTCCGCCGCAACAGTAATTTCGTTTCAAGTGCAATCAGGCCGCCCACTCCGGGCGGCCTTCACATTTCGCCTTGGTACTGCGGTCTGTGACACTGCGCCAATCCACGCCATAGTCGATTCCACACTCATCCACCGCAAATCCGCACGGAACGCGCGGCAATTCGCGCCAATCGCCGTGTAATCCAGTGGCGAAAGCGGCGCAACTGCGGTGTATCCTGCGGCCATGCACACTTCCAGGCTTCCCTTGCTGCTTTCCGCGGCGTGCTGCGCTGTCTTCTGTGCGCCTTTGGTTGTCTCCGCTCAGCAGGCATCGTCTTCCCATCTGCCCACCACAGATGACCTGCGCCACCTGAAGTCCATCGGCTCACCTGCCCTCTCTCCTGACGGTAAAACCGCCCTCTTCACCGTCTCCGATACAACTGCCGATGGTGGCAAATCGCATATCTGGGTCGTCCCCGTCGCCGGTAAAGATGCAAAGCCGCGCCAGTTGACCATCTCTCCGCCGTCGGACAAGCGTGGCGAGCACAGCGCCGTCTGGTCGCCCGATGGGAATGCAATCTACTTTCTCGCCCACCGCGATAAGCACGCCCAGATTTACCGCCTTGATCTGCGAGGCGGTGACGCGCAGCCCTTCGATCTGAAAATCATCCCGCCCGTCGACGACTCCAAGGCAGCTAACGCCATTCCACCGCCAGGCGCGGACAAAGATAAAGACAAGAGCGACAGCAAGTCCGAAGAAAAGAAGCCCGAAAAGGTCGAGCCCATTGAGATTGATGTCTCCGGCTTCACCCTCTCTCCTGACGGCAAGTGGATCGCTCTCTGGGCGCACGACCCGCAGACACCCGGTGAGAAGAAACAGAAAGATGCCAAGGCGGATGCCGAGTGGGTCAATCATGAAACTCACCGTTCGCGTTTGTATATCGCCGCGCTCAAGCCAGGCGGCTCCGTCGAGGGAGACCTCAAGGCTGTGCCACTCGCGCAGGATGTGCACGGCGCCGAGTGGGCTCCGGCGGGCGATAAGTTGATCGCCTCTGCCGAAGAGCCGAACAACATGTCGGAACTTGGCCCCGCCGGCTCATCGTGGCTCGTTGAAGCTTCTTCGCCGGGCACACCAAAGCAATTGAAGACCATTCCCGCCACAGCGCGGGGCGTCAACTTTACGCCCGACGGCAAAACCCTCGTCTTCGCCGCGCAAACTCCTGAAGATGCGCCGCCCGGATACGCGGAACTTTTCGCCACTTCGCTCGCCGACGCGCAAACCGGAGTCGCAAAACTCACCCGCCTCTCTGCCGGCTTCAAAGGCCAGCTTGGCGAACGCGGCCTTGATTTTCTTCCCAGCGGTGCACCTGTCGCAGAGGCAGGCATCGCCACTCACATCACTCCTGTGGAACTTTCGCTTGACGGCAAAACGGCGCCCAAACCAATCGACCTCGGCGCTTCCATCATCTCGTCGCTTACCACCAATCATGACCGCAACGGCTGGCTATGGCTGGCACAGAGCGGTGGCACGCCAGTTTCGCTCTGCTATGCACCCAAGCTGGGCGACGCATGCCAGTCTCTTCCCATTCCAGCTCTCGCACCCGATGGCATGAAGACCGTGAAGCCTGAGCTCGTCACCTGGAAAGCTCCCGGGGCTAACTTCACCGTCGAAGGCCTGCTCTATCTGCCTAAAGCCGCACAGTCCGGAAAAGTTCCTCTCGTCGTCGATGTGCATGGTGGCCCTTTTGGAGCATGGGAAGATAGCGACGATGCCTTCGCATCCTTCCTCGTCGCGCACGGCTGGGCCGTCCTGCATCCCAACCCGCGCGGCTCATCCAATTACGGCGTCGCCTTCGGTGCCGCGAACAAGAATGATCTCGGCGGCGGCGACTATCAGGACGTAATGGCTGGCGTTGATGCTGTCCTCGCCAAATATCCCATTGATGCCAACCGCATGGCGCTCATCGGTTACAGCTACGGCGGCGAGATGGCTGCCTTCGTCGAAGGCAAGACTGACCGCTTTAAGGGCATCATCAGCATGGCGCCCGTCATTGATCAGTTCAGCGAATACGGCACTGAGAGCGGTTCCTGGTATGACCGCTGGTACTTCGGCAAACCGTGGCAGCATTTTGAAGATGCGTGGCGTCAAAGCCCGCTCTCCGGCGCGGCCAAAGCCAAAACGCCCTTCATGCTCATCCAGGGCCAGTCCGATACCACGGACCCTCTCGGTCAATCGGAGGAAATGTATCGCGCACTCCGGCAAGATGGCGTGCCCGTCGACCTCGTCACGTATCCGCGTGAAAACCACGGCCCTCTTGCTATGGGCATCTTCGGCCGCCCTTCACCCGAACCCTGGCACGGCTACGACGCCCGCCAGCGCATCATCGAATTCCTCACAAAGGCACTGAATCCATAAGGTGGAAATAACCAGCAATTCTAAGGGTGGCCATTGCGTGTGGCTGCCCTTACTTATGCGGGAATGGCAATCTTCTTCACCTGCGCGGAAGGCAACGGAATAGGGAGACCATCTTCACGCAAACCTTCGAGGTGAAACTCGATGCCCTCGCGAATGAGAGCTTCGGCCTCTTCTACAGTTTCAGCCGCCACACCCAATCCCGGCAGGTCCGGTGCGTATGCATTCCATCCGCTGGCTGTCTTTTCAAAGACTACGGCGTACTGTGTCATTTCAATCCTGCCTGCTTCAGAATACTGTTAAGCGTCCCTCGATCAATTTCCTGGGACAGATGACCTGCAATCGTCACTCTTCCAGGTTTCACCGGATGTTTGAATTGCCGGTGGCTCCCCTTTTGCGCAACTTGTTGCCAACCATCTTCTTCAATCAGCTTCAACAGATCGCGAATCTTCATGGGAACGGCTCAGCGCTTGAGGGAATTCTATACCCGTTTCCGTTCTCCAACCTGCCCTCTTAGCCACGCCTGCCATTTCTCCCTCATCCTGTCATCCCAAATCAACGCTGCATGTGGATGCAAATCTGACGACGACGTATCCAGAACGAAATTCTCAGCCTCAGGGTCCACCGCCCACTTCGAAAGCGACAACTTCGCATTCGACCCAGCCCACTGCAGCCAATCACGCCGCGCGCTGATGTTGAAAAAATTCCTGACACCCGCGCCCGCCTGATGCGCGCTTCCCGTCAACGTCGGCTTGTTGAGCGTTATCAAATTGTCGATTGCATGTGCCGGCTCAAGGTTCGTCGCCAGCAGCGCCACATTGCCGCCATGGCTATGCGCAACAAGATTCAGCTTGCCGTCTTCGGCCAGCTCATGTCCTGCAATCAAGTCGCGAAGCTCCTTCGCCGCTGCAAGTCGGCTGCGGTGGCTGTTTCCCCCCGCCCAGTGGAACAAGTGTGTGCAGGCGCCGTCAGCATCCTGGCCCAGAACCTCACTAGCCAGCCGATACAGCGCGTTGTCTTCTCCCCACCCGCCAAACTTCTTCCACTCGGTCCCGGGAACAAGAACCGTCAGCGACCTGCACTTCTTCGCAAGCGCATCCGGCTCCCGTGAATCGGTCATCAAAGTGGATTCTCCTGGCATGGGCTTCATTCGAAATTCAGTCCGGCTTTAACGCAATAGTAGAACGGGATCTGTCGCTGGCCCTCTCGTGCCGGCACCGCCGGCTCCGCTCTCACCGCTAGCTCCGCTAATCCCTCATACCCCAGCGCCGTGGTAGACTCCCAACCGCCATGAAAAACTCACTCCGCACCGCCATGAAATTCCTTGCCCCCGCTTGCTTTGTAATCGTTTTCTTACTCTCCCAAACCACCCGCACAGCCTCCGCCCAATCCGCCGCGCCCCACCTCGAAAAACGCGGTGTCACCACCCAGCTCATCGTGGACGGCCAGCCCTTCCTCGTTCTCGGTGGCGAGCTCTTCAACTCCTCGTCCTCTTCACTCGACTACATGAAGCCCATCTGGCCGCGCATGACCGCCATGGGACTCAACACCGTTGTCACTCCGCTCACCTGGGAGCTCATCGAGCCCGCCGAAGGCAAATTCGACTTCGCGCTCGTCGACGGCCTCCTCGCCCAGGCCCGCGAAAACCACCAGAAAGTCATCTTCCTCTGGCTCGCCTCCTGGAAGAACGGCATGTCCAGCTACGCGCCCGTCTGGGTCAAGCAGGACACACACCGCTTCCCCCGCGTCGTCGAGCGCGGCGAGCAAGTCGAAATCCTCAGCCCCGCCTCCGCCAATACTGAAAAGGCTGATGCCACCGCCTTCGCCGCCCTCATGCAGCACATCAAGCAGGTCGACTCCACCGACCACACCGTGCTCATGATGCAGGTTGAAAACGAGGTCGGCGTCCTCGGCGACTCACGTGACCACTCCGACGCCGCCAACAAGGAATTCGACGGTCCCGTTCCCGCCAAGCTCACCGCTTATCTCAAGGCTCACCGCGAAACCCTCTACCCCGATCTCCGCGATCTCTGGGAAGCCAACGGTGCACGTACCTCCGGCACCTGGGCACAGGTCTTCGGAGACACCACCCGCGCCGACGAAATCTTCATGGCCTGGCACTACGCCAACTTCATTCAGAAAGTCGCAGCCGCCGGCAAAGCTGCCTATGACCTGCCCATGTACGTCAACACCTGGCTCGCCGGGCAGGACACGCCTCCCGGCAGCTACCCCTCCGGTGGCCCCCAGCCCCGCGTCGTCGATATCTGGCAGGCTGCCGGCTCCTCCATCGACATCTACGCCCCCGATCTCTACGATCCCCACTTCGTCGAGTGGTGCAAGCGCTACCACCGCAACGGCAACCCGCTCTTCATGCCTGAAACCCGTGGCGGCTCCGCCGGTGCAGCCAACGTCTTTTATGCAATGGGTGAAGAGGCCGGCATCGGCTTCTCGCCCTTCGGCATTGACATGGAACCGCCCGCCGGCCCCGTCCCAGACAGCTATAAGGAAATGGTCACCACCCTCGCCAACCAGAACGGCCAGCTCACCGCCAGTTACCACGCCCTCGCCAGCATCATGCCCCAGCTCACCGCCGCCCAGGCCGCCGGCACCGTCCACGGCTTCACCCTCACCAAGGACCATCCCGCCGTCGACTTCACCATGCAGGGCTACACCCTCCACGTCACCCTCGACGAAGTCTTCGGCATGCGCGCCGACGAGGGCTACGGCCTCATCATCTCCGAAGGTAAAGACCAGTTCCTCGGCCTCGGCAAGGGCTTCCGCGTCGCCTTCATCCCCCGCTCCGGACCCCAGGTCGGCATCGCTTCCATCCGCGAGGGCCAGATGGTCGACGGCAAATGGGTCCCCGGCCGCCAGCTCAACGGCGATGAGGACGACCAGGGCCACGGCTGGCGCTTCGCCCCCACCCAGCTCAACCTCGAACGCGTAACCCTTTACCGCTACCAATAACCGCAAAACAACCCAAAAACCGGGTGCCCCATGTCCCTGCAGTCGGGACATGGGGTGTCTAATTCCACTCAGCCATCTCGGTTGCCCCATCCTTTGCAAAGAAAAAGGGGAATCCAGGAACCGCTTGCGAGCGAGAGCGAGCGTCTGCCGCACCGCAGGTGCTTTTGCGGTATACTAATCAAAGCCTTCAATGAGCAGGGAAATCCCTGTCTAAAGGCACTTTGGAGTGAGTTCACCCTCCGCCAAAGCAAGAAGACAAACGAGAAAAACAATGCCTAAGTTGAAAACCCATTCGGGCGCGGCAAAGCGCTTCAAGAAGACTGGCACCGGCAAAATCGTCCGTGGCCACACCAAGACGCGCCACATCCTTACGTCCAAGCCGTCCAAGGTCAAGGCGCGCCTCGGTAAGAGCGCCATTGTCTCTGACGGTGACCACGCAAAGGTCGCGCGCATGATTCCCTACGCCTGAGCATTGCATGCAGCAGCCCTCTGGGCGGCAGCACTGCAAATGCCAGGGCCAAACGGCCCCCAAACTCGGCGAAAAGCGTTCGCCACCAGTTTGTGAATCAGGCTTGTAAGAGCGAGTGAAGAGGTTAGCGTGGCCCGTCAGGGACACGCATCCTGCCTCCAGCCGCTGAACCGTAACGCAAAAGGAGCAACACCATGCCTCGTGTAAAACGCAGTACCAAGCGCAATGACCGCCGCAAAAAAATTCTCGATAGGGCAAGCGGCTACTTCCTCACAAAATCCAAGCTCTACCAGGCCGCTCAGGAAGCCGTCGAGCGCGGACTCAAGTTCGCCTACACCGGCCGCCGCCAGAAGAAGCGCCAGTTCCGTTCGCTCTGGATCGTCCGCATCGCGGCCGCCTGCAAGCTCAACGGCACCAGCTACTCGCAGTTCATCAACGGCCTCAAGAAGGCCGGCATCGAGCTCGACCGCAAGGTCCTCGCCGACATCGCCGTCCATGACGCCGCAGGCTTCACCAAGCTCACCGACCAGGCCAAGGCCGCACTCGCAAAGGAAAAGAAGGCAGCTGCCTAATGGGTGCTCCATCCTAACTTGTTAGGGTGGGTGCGATGCTCGTTCCTCGGTTTAGCCGAAATAAGTCCATACAAAAGCCCCGGTTCTCGCCGGGGCTTTTCTGTTTGTACCGCCACATATCTGGGTGCCCCGGGTGCCTCGCATTTGGGCACCCGGGAAAGCAATCCCACGAAAAATCGTGCCCTCAAGTCGACAAGAGCCAAGGTCCAATCGGGGGCTTTTCTGCGTACACCAGAAGGGAACTGGGTGCCCCAGGTCTCGATTTTGAGACCTGGGAAACGCCCCCACTAATTCTCCGCAAGCGCCTTCTGCACCGCCTCGCCAACCGCATCCACGCCGTCCGGCGCATACCCAAGACTCTGATACGCAATCTTCCCGTGCCGGTCCACAACATACGTACGTGGAATGCCGCCCGAGGCAAACTCCGCATACGTCGCCCGCGTCGGATCCCATCCCAGCGGAAACGTAAGGTTCGCGTGTGCCTTCTGGAAGCGCAGCACCGTATCCTTGTTCTGCTCCCGCGCAATGGCCACAAACGCAAAGTCGGGCTTGGCTCTGTACTTCTCCCAGACTTTCTTCTCCAGTTCCGGCATCTCCACCTGGCATGGACCGCACCACGTGGCCCAGAAGCTCACCACCACAACCTTGCCCTGCTCCGCAGCAAGTGAGAAGTTGCCGCCCGGCGCCTCTCCAACTGAGATGGGGGGCATCCTGTCCCCAACCTTCGTGCGTGAGTCCATGTCGTTAAGGGAACCGCGGCAGGCAGTCAACGTAAAGAGCAGCACCGTGGAGCAGGCAAGAAGAGCGCGGCAACTCACATTCATGCATTCATTTGTAGCCCATCCGCCCGCCCCGCGGAAGAACGATTGTCCGAGTCACGCTTACCTCCGGAACAGCACCTGTATCTCGCTACAAATCCATCCGTGCCCCATTCATCGCGCGCCGTACCGGGGCCCCCGCAGACGGGTCTTGGTCTGTGGGGTGATTAAAGCGATGAGTGGGAAAGCACAACTCTCAACCCGCGCCCGAACCCTGTTCCCTCTTCCCCGACCCTTGTACTTTGAGACCCCCGTATTTGAGGCACCGCCAACCCCTCCACACTGGGCAGCTTCTCAATCCACGCCCCCGCACTCCGCCGCAGCCCCTCCACATCCACGCCCGCATACTCTGCCGGATACCTCTCCAGCCGCGCCACCACTCTCCGCAACAACGACCGCGTCCCCTCCGGCTCGCCCCGCCGCCAGTGCTCAAACGCCGCCGCCACCTGAATCAGCGCCTGCATAAACGTCTTCTCCGGCTCCTCCAGCTCCAGCCACACCAGCTCCCAGTGCTCATGCGCCTCAAAATACTCCCCGGCGTCATAACACTTCAGCCCCGCCACCAGTCGCTCGTCGCTCCAGTCAATGTGCATCGTTTCGTCCAGTATCCTCAAGCACCATGCGCAAACATATCGCCGTCCACTGGCCGCGGAAAATCTCAGCGAGGGCAAAATTTCGTATCGGGGCTGGGCTTCAGCCCAGCCGAACAAGCTATCCATTCGGACCGGGCTTTAGCCCCCGCGTCAGAACACCTGAGCCCCGCCACCAGTCGCTCGTCGCTCCAGTCAATGTGCATCGTTTCGTCCAGTATCCTCAAGCACCATGCGCAAACATATCGCCGTCCACTGGCCGCGGAAAATCTCAGCGAGGGCAAAATTTCGTATCGGGGCTGGGCTTCAGCCCAGCCGAACAAGCTATCCATTCGGACCGGGCTTTAGCCCCCGCGTCAGAACACCTGAGGCCGGCCACCAGTCGCTCGTCGCTCCAGTCAATGTGCATGTGTGTTCAGTATGAAGCAGTCCAGACAGCTTACAGAGGAACCGCCAATCCGTGGTAGGATCCGATCGCCAAAGGGGGTACTGTGAAGGAAAAATTGAGTGATAAAAAATTGCGTGAGATGGCGGACCGGCTTGGCGATTGGATTGAATCAGATGCCATCATTCACATACCGCTCAAAGCGAAAGTGGAAAGAGAGGAGCAGGGCGCCTGGGTCGATTGCAAGATACTCGTGCCTTGGCCAGACGAGTCAACCAATTCCTAATTTTGGATTCGATACTCGCCCCGCCCAACAAACGAGAGCACACCCAAATCGCGCAAGATTTGCAACTGCTGCCGAATCTTGTCGCGTACATGATGGTTGTTCGGGTATGCCCGCTCGAATTCTTCTTCGAGTGCGTACATCTCCTGAAGCGTAAATTCCGCCTTGCCGAGCCTTCGAACCATTCCAAGCGTCAGCAGTGTCCAGCCTCGCTGCTCCACTGACTTCCTAGCTAGAGGCAGGAACCGCTGAAAGTTTCGCCGCACCTGATTGACCGGCAATGCTACGCCGTCATGAACCACACCCACTTGGGAGCTGGCATCAATGAGGTCAAGGCGAATCGTGCAGCCAACCCAGTCTTTTCTCTTTGCGCTCTTTGACAGTGGCTTGCGGGCTATCACCGCATCGGGCAACACAAAACTCGAATGAACGGCATCAAGCCCCCGAATCGCCCATTCCGGCGTTCGCTGCAAAAGGCACAGCGTTGGCGCCGCTCCTGCCTGTATCTGACCCATGAGAGTGTCGAACGCGCCATCGTTCAGGGCCTTCGGCTGCTTGCCGCGAAAGGTCTTCAACTCGTACCTGTGTAGGCATTTCGGACAAACAAAATCGGTCGCGCCCGTATTTGCTTTGGTCTGCCTCACCTCGTCCGCGTCGCATGCCAGGCAATAGGCATTCTTCGCGAACCACGCCTCTGAAAGCACACGGGCGATTTGCGATTGGCTCTTATAGTTCGCCGCAAGCCTAATGTCGCACTTGAGTTCCAAAATTGCTCCTGACGGGAAACTTCCAGACAGACTAGACGAAGCTGAGAATATCCCACCGCGCCCCCTTCCTGCGCCATTGAACCTGGGTGCCCCGGGTGCCTCGCATTTGGGCACCCGGGAGACCACAAATCTCCTGCGAGCGAACAGCGAGCGCCCGCCGCACCGCAGGTGCCGAGCGACCGCGCCGCACCGCAGGTGCCGAGCGTCCGCCGCACCGCAGGTGGCTGCATGCAATGCTTGCAGGTGCTGACGAAATATCGTCACCTACAGGCCTCTACCTGCGCTAACGATATAGGGTTGCCCATTTTCGACCCCTTAAAATTGGCCAGATTCGAGCAAATTTGGGCAAAATTCGGCCTCACGCAACGCGCGCCACCGCAATACACTCGCTTTTCCCGTCACCAATCACCGGATAAATCTGGCGACATAGTCTCCCCACCCGTCACCCCATCAAAACGGCGCGCAAACCCGCACCGGATACCCTCACTTTCGCTCAGCATTTTCATGTTTTCTCGCATGCTGCAAAGGGGCCCGCTTCATGCACGGTTCGCCCGAGGCGAAGTAGTATTCTGGGAGTTACGCATGTCCACCGAACTCATTCCCAACATCGAGTCCTACGACGACGACTCACTCGCTAAAGCCTTCTCCGCATTGGAGAAGCAGGCCCAGGCTGATGCCGCCGCGGCTGCCGGTCCAGAGGCAATAGAGAACTTCCGCCTGCGCTGGCTCGGCCGCAAGCAGGGCCTCCTCACGGAGGTCAGCGGCCGCTGGCTCAAGGCCGCCCCGCCCGCCGCCAAAAAGTCCGTCGGCGAGCGCTTCAAAGTCTTGAAAGAACTGGTCGAAGGCCTGCTTGAGTCCGCCACCGCTGCGGGGCCAGGTGACGCCGCCCTCGCCGCCGAAGCCATTGACATCTCGCTCCCCGGCACCCGCCGCCTCATCGGCGCCGAGCATCCCATCACGAAGACGCTCAACGAAATCGTCTCCGTCTTCGCCGCTCTTGGCTACTCCGTCGGCGTCGGCCCTGAAGTCGAAACCGACTTCTACAACTTTGAATCCATGAACTTTCCCCCCGGCCACCCCGCCCGCGACACGCAGGACACCCTCGTCGTCGCCGGCCAGGAACGCCGCTCGCAGCGCGATCGCCTCCTTCTCCGCACCCACACATCGCCCGTGCAGATGCGCACCATGGAGCAGCAGCCGCCGCCCGTCCGCATCGTCATCCCCGGCAAGGTGCACCGCAATGACGCGCAGGACGCCACCCACTCGCCCATCTTCCACCAGGTAGAGGGTTTGTGCGTCGATACCAACATCACTTTCTCTGACCTCAAGGGCACGCTCGACCACGCCATGAAGGCCCTCTTCGGTTCCAGCGTCAAGACGCGCTTCTTTCCTTCGTTCTTCCCCTTCACGGAGCCCTCAGCCGACGTCCAGATCAGTTGCATCTTCTGCGGAGGCAAGGGCTGCCGCAAATGCAAACAATCCGGCTGGATTGAGCTACTCGGATGTGGCATGGTGGACCCCGCAGTGTTTGCCTTTGCCGCCGAAAAGCAGCCCGCTTACGACCCGAAAAAGATCTCCGGCTTCGCCTTCGGCATGGGCGTCGAACGCATCGCCATGATGAAGTACGGCATCAGCGAAATCGGCCAGCTTCTACGCCGGCGACATGAGATTCCTGGGGCAGTTCGCATGAAGATTCTGACGAAGTGGCTGAGAGCCTATCTACCTGAGCTTTCGGTGGATGACCATCAACTCGCCGAGGACCTCACCCTGCGCGGTATTGCCGTCGAAGGCATTTACTCGCTCGGTCCCGGCAACGGCTCGCTGTACGAGATGGACATCACCACCAATCGCGTCGACGCCATGAATCACTACGGCGTCGCGCGTGAGGCAGCGGCCATCTACGGCGTTGCGTTGAAGGCACTTGACGTCTCATTGCCCGAGGTAAAGCCAGCGGCGAAGGCCTTCGATGTCAAGATTGAAGCCCAGGACGCATGCGGTCGCTTTACCGCGCGCGTTCTGCGCGGTATCACCGTCGGTGAAACGCGCGACTGGTTCCCCGGCGCCGAAGTCGACACCTATTTCAAGCTGCTCGAACAGAAGAAGATATCCAGCGCCGTCGACGCCACCAACTTCTGCTGGCTGGCAATGGGCCAGCCCACTCACGCCTTTGACCTCGACAAGCTGGAAGGCGGCATCATCGTTCGCCGCGCGCGCAAAGGGGAAAAACTCAAAACTCTCGACGGCATCGAACGCACCCTCGATCCCGAAGACCTGGTCGTAGCTGACCACGCCAAACCTCTCGCTCTGGCCGGGGTAATGGGTGGTTGGGACTCCATGATCACGCCGGACACGAAAAATGTGCTGGTCGAAGCCGCCTGGTTTGATCCGGTCGCCGTGCGCCGCACCGCCCGCCGCCACGGTCTGCATACGGATGCAAGCCACCGCTTTGAACGCGGTGCCGACTTCAACGCAGCGCCGGTCGCATCCGCCATTGTCACGAAGATTCTGCTGGCTTCCGGCGGTCATATTGAAGGCGAGTTGGTCGATGTGCGCGTCCCCGCTGCTGAGGCCCGAACTGCCTCACGCCAAACGGTTTCGCTCGCTTTGTCTGAGGTGCAGCGCATGCTCGGAACCACCGTCGACAGCGAAGGAATCACCGCGCAGATGGTCGAGAAGATCCTCGCCGCGCTCGGTTGCGGACTCACATCTGCAGGAGACGGCGCGTGGAGCGTGACCCTGCCCAGCTGGCGGCTCGATCTTGAGCGCGAAATCGATTTGATTGAAGAAGTTGCGCGCGTCTACGGCTACAACGGCTTTGCGAACACCCTGCCGGCCTTTGGCGAGGGTGTTGAGGCGTTACCCTGGGCTGCGGCAGAAGCCGCCGTACGCAGCACTATGCGTTCCGCCGGATTTCATGAGGCAATTGCAAGCACCTTCTGCTCCGCTGCAGACGCAGCGTTGACCGCACCGCAACCTGGGCTCGTTGTTCCGCTCGGCAATCCACTGAGTGAAGAAGCAGGAGTGCTGCGTCCTTCGCTCGTCCCCGGAATGCTCGCCTCCGTCGCGGGCAATTTGCATCGTGATGTGAGCGATGTCCGGTTATTTGAAGTGGGTACGGTCTTCGGCGGCAGCTCGGAGAAGGTCGATGAGCGGCCCACACTTGGCTTCGTCGCTGCAGGCGCCGTGCCCGAACAATCCGCACTCCATGCGCCCCGCTCCATCGATTTCCACGATGTAAAGGGCGTAGTCGAGCAGGTGGTCGCGCAGTTCCAGGCGCGCAATGTCTATTTTGACCGCTTTCCAGCCGAGTCCGGGTTGATGCCGAGATGGCTGCATCCGTATCGCGCCGCGCGCGTCAATGTGGACGGCACAACCGTCGGCTGGTTCGGGCAGCTGCATCCAAATGAGGCAGTTGCACGCAAGCTGAAGGAAGCAATACTGATTGGAGAAATTTACATCGACCGCTTGTACAAACTTCCTTTGCGAAGGCCCGCGGCACGCGAGATCTCACGCTTTCAACCCGTTCGCCGCGATTTTTCGCTCGTGTTGGACGAGAGCATCTCCTGGGAAAAGATCGACCAGGCCATCGCCGCACTCCAGATTCCGGAACTCGTGGACTGGCGTGCGCGGGAAGTTTTCCGTGACCCCAAGCGAAGTGGAACCGAATATTCCCTTCTGCTTGGCGTGACTTTTCAAGCCGTAGACCGCACATTGCGTGATGAAGAACTGCACGTTTTTCATGCCAAGGTGGTGGCCGCCGTGGGCGCAGAGGGTGCGCGTTTGCGCAGTTAAGCCCCAATTGTTCACAGCCTGTAGAGCTATACTTGCACCGCAAGGACTGCGGTGCGGAGGTTTTGTTGTATGTCTCAGTTGCTTTGGGAAGCCGAGCTGACAGAGAAACCGCGGAAGGAGCAGTCAAGCATGAATCAGCAAGCAGAGAGCGTAGCGTTGGCATTGAGCGTGGATGATTTTTCCGCGCTGGAAGAACGCGTGCGCCGCGCTGTGGAAGTGATCCGTGAGGAGCGCGCGGGCCGAACCGCCGCCGAGGAACGGGCCGCAAAGGCCGAGGCAGAGCTGGCATCGCAGTCGCCCGCAACTGAGCAGTTGAAAGAAGAAGTTCGTTCGCTGCGCGCTGAGCGCGACCATGTGCGCGAGCGTGTGGAGAAGTTGTTGTCGCAACTCGATTCCCTGGAGCTGTGAGGCAGCATGGCAAAGAATCCACCCATTCAACCGGACGGATACACCACCGTCACGATCTACGACCAGCCGTATCACCTGACCGGGCAGAATCCGGACCACATTCGCAGCCTTGCGGAGAGTGTGGACGCGAAGATGCGCGCAGTGGCGTCACAGGGCCAAACCGTCGATTCGCTGCGCGTGGCTGTGCTTGCGGCATTGAATTTTGCCGATGAGCTGGCGCAGGCGCAACGCGCCAGCGGCATTGACACGCGCCAGGGGCACGCGCGCGCCAAGGACCTGAGTGTTCTGCTCGACGAAGTTCTCGACGCGGAACGCAAGACCGGATCGTAGACGGCGTCAATACACTTCATGAAAATTCACGTGCAGAGGAGCATTGCAGCTCGGCACTGTTGTGCCATTTCAGGCGACGCAATGAGCTAGCACAATTAGCCAGTGCTGCACAAGACTTGCAAATCTGCGCGGGCGCCCCTACTATCCGCAATAGAGACCGGCCTGCAAAGCAGGTGCGGCAGTCAACGTCGGTTGAACCAACATTCATTGAACAGGGGCTCGACTCGAAAAATCGGTTCTGTGTGCCGTGTCCGCCAGTCCGGAATGCCTAATGAACCGCGGAGAGCTCCACCGTCTTAGGACGGGTTCACCGGCGCATTGCTCACGGCCCAGTGGGTCGGCTTCTACCTCTCTGTTGCCCTGAGAGGCTATTCTGCTCAGGTGCATCCAGTCCTCTTCCGATTTGGCTCGTTAATTATTCCCTCCTATGGCGCGCTGGCCGCGCTGGGTGTGCTGGCGGGTCTGTTGCTGGTGCAGCGCACGGCACGCACGGCGAAGGTTCCGGTGCAGCACATGTGGAATCTGTCAGTCCTTTCGCTGTTTGTCGCCCTGGCCGGATCCCGGGTATTGCTTGTCGCTGTGAACTGGAGCCTCGTGCGCGTGCATCCGGACTGGCTGTTGGGATTGGCCATGGTGCACCATCCGCTTCTCGCTTCAGTGGGCGCCGCGCTTGCAATGGCTGCTGCTGCGTTGTACGCGCGCTGGCAGCACATGCGCTGGGATGCGGTGGCGGACGCGGCGGCGGCGCCGCTGGCCATCGGACTGGCGTTTGAGCAGATTGGCGCGTTGCTTTCCGGGACGGGCTTTGGAACGCCTTGCTCGAAGGCCTGGGCCGTGACTTACACCGATCCACTTGCCGAGCGATGGAGCGGTGCGCCAATGGGCGTGGCATTGCATCCTGTGCAGGCTTATAGCGCTCTTGCATTCTTTACCATCGGATTTGTGCTGCTGATGTGGTTGCCACAGCGCCAGCAGCGCGGAGAGGTTGCCGGCGTGTGGTTGATGGCAACTGGCGCGACCATTTTCTTCACGGAGATCTGGCGTGATCGTGAGGGGCGTGGAGAGGTCTTTGGAGGAGTGCTCGACGGACCCCAGTTGGCCGCGATTGTCATGCTGCTGGTGGGCGCCATTCTGTTGCGCAAGCGCAATTCGGCGGTCATTGGACAGGGTACGAATGCAATTGAGGTCGCGCATGAGTGAGCCGAAAAAGTTGACTGTACCTGCAGAAGCGGTTGGCCAGCGGCTTGATCACTTTCTTACGTCGCAACTGGAGGGTCTGAGCCGCTCGCGTGTGCAACTGCTGCTGGAGCAGGGAGACGTGCTGGTAAATGGCGCGCTGACCAAGGCTTCCCACAGACTGCGTGGTGGAGAAGAGATAGACGTCACGGGAGATCCGCATCCGGAGCCGTTGAAGGCAGTGCCGGAGAACATTGCGCTCGAAGTGGTGTTTGAAGATGACGTGATGGCTGTGGTCAACAAGCCTGCAGGAATGATGGTGCACGCGGGCGCCGGAGCGAGCGACGATGAGCGCAGCCGGGGCACGCTGGTGAATGCGCTGCTGTATCGCTTCAATGCGCTATCGAGCACCGGCGGCGAACTCCGTCCGGGCATCGTGCACCGGTTGGACAAGGCGACCAGCGGGCTCATCATTGTGGCGAAAACCGATGCCGCACACCGGGCGCTGGCGGAAATGTTTTCCTCGCGCCGCATTGAGAAGACCTATATCGCACTTGTACAGGGCCATGTGGAACGGGATCGAGGTAGCGTGACTGCGGCCGTTGGGCGCGACCCGTTGCGGAGGACGCGGATGACAACGCGCGCTACCGAAAATGCACGTTCAGCCGTCTCTCACTACGAGGTACAGCGCCGCATTTCAGGGAAGTATGGCAAATTTACGCTGGTGCGCGTGCGCATTGAGACCGGGCGAACGCACCAGATACGTGTGCACATGGCGTCGCTGGGGCATCCCGTTGTGGGCGATACGCTCTACGGAGCGGCTGGCCAATTGACGGAGCAGATGGGTGCACGCGGTTCGGTTAAGCGCGCGGAGCCAGAGCGAATCCGGCTCGGGCGCAACTTTTTGCATGCCGCGCGGCTCGAATTTGCGCATCCAATTACGCACAAGCACATGGAGTTGCAGGCCGCCCTGCCAGCCGAACTGGATGAATTTCTTGGCCGTGTCGAAGCAGGCACTTCGGTAAGCAAAGCTGAGACTTTGCCCGGCAGATCGAAGAAAGCCGATTGATAAAATGGGAGAGATATGAATCGATTGCAGTCCGCACTTGTTCTTGTGATGGCGCTCGCCGCCGTTTCCCTTCAGGCACAGCAGCCACCGGCACAGGCCCCGGCAACGCCCGCGCAAACGCCGACCGCGCAGCCCCCTGACTCTCAGAGTCCGGCGCAGCCCGCCAATGCACAACAGACGAGCGGCCAGGACGAAAACGCTTCGACGACCATTCATGTTGGCGTTAACGAAGTGAATCTGATCTTCACCGTAACGGACAAGCACGGGCATTACATTCCCAACCTGAAGCAAAGCGACTTTGCTTTGCTTGACGATCAGCGTGCACCGGAGCGAGTGACCTCGTTCCGCCAGCAGATCAATTTGCCGCTGCGTGTTGGCATCATGATCGATACGTCTACATCGATCCGCTCTCGCTTTCAGTTCGAGCAGCAGTCGGCGGTTGAGTTTCTGCTGGAGATGTTGCGCGCGCGCAGTGACCGCGCGTTTGTGATGGGCTTCGATGAGACGCCGGACCTAATGCAGGATTGGACGAACAATCTGGATGCGCTGGAGACGGGCATCAACCGTATGCGCCCGGGCGGCGGTACAGCGCTCTTTGATGCGGTGTACACGGCATGCCGCGACAAACTGCTCACTTCGCGCGGAACCGAGCCGGTACGCAAGGCGATCATCCTCCTCTCTGACGGCGACGACAACCAGAGCCGTGTGCATCCGGATGAAGCCATCAAGATGTGCCAGCGCTCGGAGACGATCATCTATGCCATCAGCACCAACTGGACGCCGAGCCGCGGCAAAGGCGACAACGTGCTGACGGAGATGGCAACCGATACAGGCGGCCAGGTCTTCTTTCCGCCCTCAGTTGAACAGGTTTCCAACAGCTTCAAGAGCATTGAAGAAGAACTGCGTTCGCAGTATGCGATTACATACACGCCGGCCGACTTCAAGGCGAATGGGCAATTCAGACCAATCTATCTTTACTGCCTGAACCGAAAGTATGTAGCACGAGCGCGTAAAGGTTACTTTGCACCCAAGGAGTAGTTTGCTTGCAATCAGAACGCGGGAGCCGGTTCTGTACCGGCTCCCTTTCTTTTTGGGAGAAATCTTGTCGCATTTCTCCCGTTTCAGAACTGCCGCTATGAAGTTGTTCGCTTTTGCTCCGTGAGGAGAATCTTTGCCTGGAGTTGCTGCACAGAGAACGCAATTCCGCGATGAAATGGGAGTGCGAGTGCGGGAGAGTTTGAGTGATACGGCAGGCTATTTCATGTGACATCTGCGGAGTGGAGATGCAGCGGGCAAACCATTGGTTTGTGGCCGTTGAGCAGAGTGGTGAGCTGCGGGTAAGCGGGTGGAATCCGCGCGGTCGCTCGCGTGGGGGAGCAAAGCACCTGTGCGGTCAAACGTGCCTTTACAAGCTTGTGGACGAATTCATCGCGCACACAGTGTCGGCCCGGGGAGCGAGCGGAGAGACGCCGGTGCGGACGACTGGAGCAAGCTCGTCAGGCGTAAAAGCCCGGAATAAGTCCGCAACGAAGCCCGTGTCTCCGGTGGTGGTGGCCATGCCGGAGATTCAACCGGCATACGTTGACGAGTACGAGTCGTCGGCGCGGCTGATTCCGTCGCCAAAACAGGCGGGCAATCCCAATGCGCCGGCTGCATTGCAAGATGCGGTTGCAGTCGCTGCGCGTGACTGGCGCGCCGAAGCCTGGAAGCGCGAACGCGAGCGCGAGCAAAATCAAGGCGAGCATCGTGCCAGGCCGCTCTCGCGGCGCAGAACATTCGCGTGAGCCGGCGGAGCTATATTCCGTTTTTAAGCATGTTCATCAGACCGTCTTCGTCAATGACGTTGATGCCAAGTTCGCGCGCTTTTTCGAGTTTGGAGCCCGCTTCTTCGCCTGCAACCACGTAGCTGGTCTTCTTGCTTACGGAGCCGGCAGTTTTGCCGCCGGCGGCTTCAATCATGCGCTTGGCTTCGTCACGGCTGAGAGTGGGCAGTGTGCCGGTCAGGACGAAGGTGAGTCCGGCGAGCTGGGCGGTGCGGACTTTCTTTTCGGCAGTCATATCCACTCCGGCCGTGCGAAGGTGATCGACCAGAGCGCGGTTCTTCTCCTGCGCGAAGAATTCCAGAATGGCCTGTGAGATGCGCGGACCTACCTCTTCCACGCGCTCGAGTGCTTCGGCATCAGCCGCCATCAAATCTTCAATGGACCCGAACTCCTCGGCGAGTAGCTCGGCGGTGCGTTCGCCGACAAAGCGAATACCGAGGCCCATGATGACGCGTGCAAGGCCGGCGTTCTTTGATTTGGTAATTTCATCAACCAGTGCGGTGGCGGATTTTTCCGCGAAGCGATCGAGACTGGAGAGCTGTTCGACATTGAGGTTATAGAGATCTGCAACGCTCTTCACCAGCTTCTTATCGAACAACTGCTGCACGACGGCTTCGCCCAGACCTTCGATGTTCATCACTTCCCGGCGGCCAAAGTGGAGAAGGCTTTCCCGCAGCTTGGCGGGGCAGTCGGCGTTCACACAGCGGTAATCGGCCTCGCCCTCGGCGCGCACCACCTCACTGCCGCATTCGGGGCATGTTTCTGGGAATGCGAACTCCTTGTGGCCGCGTGGGTGGTCCTTGTCGCTGACCACCTCTACGACTTTGGGGATGACGTCGCCGCCGCGTTCGACTTTGACCCAATCGCCGATTTTGAGACCGAGACCCGCGATGAAATCGGCATTGTGCAGGGTGGCACGGCTTACGGTAGTGCCGCCGATGAAGACGGGTTCTAGCTCGGCGACAGGCGTGAGCTTGCCGGTCCGGCCCACCTGGATGGAGATATCGTTGACCTTGGTGACGCCGGCGCGGGCGGTGAACTTGTAGGCAATGGCCCAGCGCGGCGCCTTGCCTGTATAGCCCAGGCGCAGTTGTGTCTGGTGCGCATCCACCTTGATGACGACGCCGTCAATCTCGTATCCGAGGCTTTCCCGCTCTGTCTCGGCGTTGTCAATGAACTTCATCATCTGCTCGACGGTGTGTACACGCTCGCGGTGCGGATTGACACGAAAACCGAGTGCGGTGAGCTTGTCGAGTGTGGCGCTTTGGCCAGCGGCAAAGTAGTCCGCGTCGACAAGCAGGAAATAGGCGAAGAAGACCAGGCGGCGCTGCGCGACGATGCTGGGTTCGAGCGTGCGCAATGTTCCTGCGGCGGAGTTGCGTGGATTGACGAAGGCCGGCAGGCCCTCGCGCTCCCGTTCTTCGTTCATCAGGCGGAAGGCTTCCGCAGGCATCACCACTTCGCCGCGCACTTCGAAGGTCTGAGGCATGCTGGCTTTTTTCAGGCGCTCGGCGCTGATGCTGAGCGGCACGCTGCGGATGGTACGGATGTTAGAGGTGACATCTTCGCCCGTTTGACCGTCGCCACGGGTAAGGCCGGAGGCGAGGCGCGCTCCGCCATTTGGGCCGGATACGTATTGCAGCGCAATGCTCAGGCCATCCAACTTAAGTTCAGTTGTGTATTCCACCGGAAGGGAGCCGGCGAGCTCGTGCACTCGGCGGTCCCATGCCGCCAGCTCGTCGGCGTTGTAGGCGTTGTCGAGCGAGAGCATGGGGCGCGAGTGCTGCGCCTTTTGAAACCCGTCAGCCGGCTTACCACCCACGCGCTGCGACGGTGAATCGGGCGTGATGAGGTCCGGATGCTCGGCTTCGAGCTTCTTGAGTTTGTTCATCAGCGCGTCAAATTCGGCATCACTGATCGCCGGCTTGTCGAGCACATAGTAGAGATGTTCGTGCCGGCGCAGTTCCGCGCGCAGTTCTTCAATGCGTTTTTGCACGTTGTCGATCGCACCACCCATGGGCAGGATTATAGGTTCCGAGGCGTCTGCGCAACCTGCTCGCGATACCATGAACTCGACCGCAATGGAGCCAGTCACACACTTTCTAACCGGCGCCTGCATTGGACGAGCCGGGTTGAACCGCAAAACCGCGCTGGCCACTCTGGCTGCCGTACTGGCTGCTGAGGCCGCCGACCTCGACGTGCTCTGGGGATTCGGCGGACCCGTCGATGAACTGAAGCATCATCGGGGCATCACACATACCCTGATTGGGGCGCCAGTTGTCGCAGCTGTCGTCACTGGAGCGGTGTGGGGCTTCCATATCTGGCGTGAACGGCGCCGCGCGCGCAAACTGCTCGCGCTCAACCAGGAGCCCGGCGCGCCGATTCCTCCAAAGCTCGCGCCGCGCAAACTGCATCTGGGCTGGCTTTACCTGACCACGCTGATTGCTGCGCTCAGTCACCTCCTTCTGGACTGGACCAATAACTACGGCCTGCGACCCTTCTTCCCGTTCAATCCAAAGTGGTACGCGGGCAGCTTCGTCTTCATCATCGAGCCAGTCCTGTGGTTGATCTTTGCCGCCGCACTTTTCTTTCCCGCCATCTTCGGGCTCGCCGACCGCGAAATCGGGGCACGCAGCAAGGGGCCGCGCGGGCAAATCTGGGCCATCTTCGCACTCACAGCC
The DNA here is from genome assembly GCA_963814335.1 of uncultured Acidobacteriaceae bacterium. Lineage (GTDB taxonomy): Bacteria > Acidobacteriota > Terriglobia > Terriglobales > Acidobacteriaceae > Telmatobacter. Next base: position 336,093 of record CAWFCO010000007.1, read on the forward strand.
ATGGTGCTGTTGTGGATTCTGCGCTGGACGACGCACGCCGAGGCGCTCGCAATGCTGAAGACCGAACCGATTACAGCGCAACCCGTGGTGCGCGTTGCAGTGGAACCCTATCCCATCAATCCTTTTCGTTGGCACGCAATCATTGAAACGCCGCGCTTTTACCAGACGGCAGAGATCAATACGTATACAGATCGCATCGACTCCGATTCCGAGCAGGATGTCATCTACAAACCCACGGACACGCCCGCTGTGGAAGCGGCCAAGCGAACCAATCTCGGCCAGGTTTATCTCGACTGGGGCACATGGGCCGTGGTGCGCGACATCGGTAAATATCCAGTTCCGGGTGTGGCACCACCTGATCTGCCGCCCGGCCGCACATGGACGACCGTGGAATTTACTGATTTGCGCTTTGACTACATTTTTCGCGGGAATGGAGGCCGCTCGAGCGCTCCGCCGCTCTCGGCTTATGTCTACATCGTGGATGGCAATGAAGATGCGGGTGAGATTATGGGCGGCCGCGAACAGCAATAGCTTTGCATTCATCTTTTCAATGCATCAAACGCACCTGCAATTCACAGGTTGACCCGCTGCCGTCGCGCACCTCAGAATGAGTAAGTACCCACTCGCAGACTCTGCGTAACGATCATTTCCGCACCGGAGGTTTCATGCCAGCTTATTTGCTGCTGCTCGCCGCTGTACTCAGCCGTCTGGTGCCACATACGGACTGGTTCAACTTCACATTGGTTGGTGGTGCGCTGCTCTACTTTGGCGCACGGCGCAACTGGCGAGAGATGCTCGCCCCGTTGGCCGCGCTCATCGCCACGGACTACGTCCTCACGGTGTACGTCTACCACTATCCGTTCCACACTTCGATGTATCTCATTACCTGGGCTTGGTATGGAATGGCTCTGGCGCTTGGGTACATCCTGCTGCATGCAAAGACCACGTGGCTGCGCGTAGGCGCTGGCGTTGTGTTGGGACCGACCTCGTTTTTCTTCCTCTCGAACTATGTTGTCTGGCTGGGCGGCACCATGTACCCGCAGACGCTGAGCGGCCTGGATGCCTGCTTCTATGCGGGACTTCCGTTCTACCGCAACGACTTGCTTTCAACCGCGATTGTGGCTGGAGCTGCGTTCGGCATTCCCGTGCTGGTGCGAAAGCTCAAGGGTGAAGAACCGGAGACCGCGGCAGTCAGATAGTCACTCCGGTTGTGATTCTTCTTTCGCGGCGCGATTCTTCGCGCCGCGTTTGCGTCTCCACCACCAGATGGCGAAACCGAGCAAGGCAACCGCAAGTACCCCGACAAAAGCCTTCAGGGCATGGTGCGCCACTAGATCCACAGCGCTGGGGCCAAGCTCCAGCACCAGCAGCGAGAGGGTGAGCCAGCGCACCATACGGCCCACAAAAACTGCGGTCATGTAAGGCAGTACACGCATTTCAAACACGCCCGCACCGAAGACGAAGATCTTCCACGGTGTTGGCGGAGGCAGCATGGAGGGGATCATGACGGCCAAAAACTCCTGCCGCTCGAACTTGTCGCGTAACTGCTCAAAACGCTCACGGTTTACCCTCTTCAGCAGAAAAATCTCTCCGCCTGCGCGGCCAATGCCGTAAGGGACCAGGCCGCCAACGGCTGAGCCGAGTGCAGCCATCACGCAATAGAGCCAAAAATGCGCCTTATCGTTCCACACCCAGACGCCCAGGATGGCGTCCATGGGGACGGGAAGCGGAAGAGGAATCCAGAAGGGCAACGGCCGCTGCACCCCAGAAGCCCAGCTTCACCAGCGCGGGCAGTATCATGAGGTGCCATTTGGCCAGTAAACCCTTAAAAAAGTGGCTCAAGCTGTTTCCTTTCGAGCGCCCGAAACGTCCATTCAAAAGACTCATTGTACGGGGTGCGCCTTGGGCGCAGATGAGCAGCGGGCTGGTTGCCGCTTTCAGTGGAAATGAGAGAATAGTCGGGAAGGTCCTGAACGGAGTGCGCCGTCGCCAAGTGGCGCGGTGCTCCTGCCTGAAGAATGCCCACAAGCGAAACCAGAGCCACGGAGAAAGAGCCGGAGACGGCGTTGCCTGAAGAAGGGGCAACACCCACGCCCACGCCTGAAGGCGAAGGAGCGGGACGTGGGCCTGTCTCAACCTCACGCTGGGTGGACTACGACTCGCACGAACTGCTGGAAATGATCAGCGAGCTCGAAGATGAGCGGCGCTGGGCCCGGCTGCGTGAAGGCATCCTGTGGGCCGTTCTTCTGCATATTCTTCTGCTTTCAGCGGTCACCTGGATTCCACGATACGTGCTGCGCGAGCCCAAAGTGATTGATCCCTTTGATGCCATCAAGCAGCGCAAAGATCTGACCTACCTCGATATGCCGCCTGATCTGCTGAAAAAGTCGCAGCCCAAAGTTGAGATCAAGCCCGTGCCCAAGAGATTGCCGCCCATCGACAAGAAGACGCTGGAAGAGATGAGCAAGCCGACTCCTGAGCCGACAACACCTCCTCCGCCGCAGCCAGAGACAAAAACCCCCGCACCGGCACCTGCGCAGCCGCAGCCGGCGGCTCCACCGGTTCAGACACAGAGTGAGGCCCCACGGCCGCAGGCCGTTCCTGCAAGGCCTAACTTCGCCATGGGATCGCAAAATCCTGCTGACCAGCTGAACCAGGCGATGCGCGATGCCTCTCGCTCGCCCAGCTCGAATTTTGGCGGCAATTTACCGTCGAATGGCCCCATGCGGATGCATCCCGGCGCGGGCGAAGGTGGCGTTCAGATTCTGTCGGACACCCAGGGTGTCGATTTTTCGTCGTGGCTTCGTCGCTGGTACACAGAGACCGAGCGGACCTGGGATCCGCTGATTCCCGATGAGGTCAATCCACCCATCTCCAAGCAGGGCGCAGTGCAAATCCGCTTCAAGGTGCTGCCCAACGGACGGATCACAGACATGGTGCTGGAGGGGCGCTCCGGCGATACCGGCCTTGACCGCGCCGCATGGGGAGCACTCACGGGATCGAATTATCCGCCCCTGCCGCGGGACTTTCATGGACCGTATCTGGAATTGCGCGCCGTGTTTCTTTACAACGTGCAACCGCCTCACTAGTGCGCCATATGGATGGATCGGGTTGACTGCATCATCAGCCGGCCGTTAGGCAGGAGTCTCCTTTGCGTGGAGCCTGAAACGCTGCAAGGTGTTGGGACACCATCTCTTAGCTAGTGCAGCGGCAGTATGGGAAGGTGTGCCTGAATCGGCACCGAAGTTATGTGTCTGGATTGCATCGTGAAATCCGTTGCAAGCGGGCACGTTATCATTGCATGAGGGCAATTCTGTCCTAAACCTCATTGGAGAAGCATTGAGTCTGAAGGGAAAATGGTACGCGCTTTACCTGCGCCGAGAACCTGCAAGTCTCGCGCTCCTCTTTGGTCTACTCATAATCGTCTTCACCGTCGTTACCGCGCTCTCCCGCATCTATTTCGCACAACAACAATCACTTGCGATCCGCTGGTCTGGGCGGGGAACCGCCAATCTGCAAGCGCATAACTATCAGCCGGCTGTGGACGAGCTGCGTGCCGCTCTGCGCTATGCGCGCGACAATCAGACATATCAGTTGAGCCTTGCTGAGGCACTGATTGGGCTTGACCGTACGAGCGAAGCCGAAGCCTACCTGGTGAATCTGTGGGCAGAACAGCCGGAAAATGGGCGAGTGAATCTCGATCTTGCGCGGGTTGCGGTTAAGGAAAGTCAGACCACGCGGGCGCTGCGCTACTATCACAACGCAATCTATGCCAATTGGCCCGGCGACAATCAGGAAGAACAGATTCGCGATGCCCGCATTGAATTGATTGAGTACCTGCTCCGCATCAAGTCCACAGCGCAAGCGCAATCTGAGCTGATTTCACTGCAAGTGTATTTGGGCGACGACACGGCCTACCAGAAACTGCTGGGAGATCTGTTCACCCAAACGGGCGATTATGAGCACGCGCTTTCTGCATACAAGCTCAGTCTGAGTGCCAAGCCCCACAACGCTCAGGTTCTCGCAAGCGCGGGAAATGCTGCTTTCCAGCTCGGCCGATACGAACTGGCGGCCCATTATCTGCGCGAGACTGTTTCTCTGAATGCAAGCGATACCAAGAGCCGCAATCAACTGCAGATGACGGATCTGGTGCTCCGGATGGATCCATTCCGTTCGCAGATTCCGGCCGCGGAGCGTGACAAAGCCGTCGTGAAGGCATTTCAAATTGCGGGTGATCGCCTTACCGGGTGCCCGGTTGCAGCCAGCTATTCTTCGTCGAACGATCCCAAGAAGGATCTTGCGCAGGAGTGGTCGGATTTGAAGCGCAAGGTGACGCCGTCAGGTCTGCGTCGCGATCCTGATCTGGTAAATACCACCATGGGTACGGTCTTCGCCATCGAACGCCAGGCCAACATCTGGTGCGGATCGCCGGCTAATACCGATAAGGCGCTTTTGTTGATTGCCAAGTTGCATGAAGGGAGTTGAGTTGGGCACGTCTTCGAGTTCGCACGCACGCACCATGGTGGAGGAAGGGCAACCAGCGCCTCCAGTGGAGGAGTTTGCATTTACTCCACGCGCCATGCTGCGCTCCGTCTTTCGTGAGGACAGGCTGTTTATCGTTCTTGCCGTCTTTATCGGAATTTTTTCCGGTCTTGCGGTGGTCTGTTTCCGCTTCATCATTGAGTGGGTCCGCATCTATGCCCTTGGATCAGGCGTGGTGCTTTCGCCTGTGCGCATGCTGCTTGCTCCATCGCTCGCCGGCCTGGTGATTGCGGTTCTTGCCATCCACGTCTTTCCCCAATCACGCGGTAGCGGCGTGAACCAGACCAAGGCCGCGCTCTATATCTTTAACGGATATATCTCGTTCCGCACGGTTATCGGCAAATTCATCATGTCCTCGCTGGCCATTGGCGCGGGTCACTCGCTTGGACCTGAGGACCCGTCTTTGCAGATCGGCGCTGGAATTGCCTCGGCCATTGGCCGCCGCATGCACCTTTCGCGCGATCGCATGCGTCTGATTGCACCCATCGGTGCTGCGGCAGGCCTGGCCGCCGCGTTCAACGCGCCCATTTCGGCAGTGCTGTTTGTGATTGAGGAAGTGATTGGCCGCTGGACCGCGGGCATTCTCGGATCCGTTGTGCTTTCGGCTGTTTCCAGCGTCGTCGTAATGCGGTGGTTTCTTGGTTCTGAGTCGCTCTTCCGCATTCCACCCGTCGAGATTCGGCGTCCATCGGAGCTGGTCGCCTACTGCGTACTCGGAATCATTGGCGGCTTTGCCTCGGTCGCATTTGCAACCGGCATTGGCGCGCTGCGTCCGCGCTTCCGCGATCTTCCCCGCTGGACGCAGTATCTGCAACCGGCGGTGGCTGGCCTGCTAATTGGCGTTATCGCCTGGCTCGGTGCGCCTCAGGTGATGGGCGCCGGTTACGAATACATCGACGAAGCGATGCACGGCCGCTTCACCTGGCAATTTCTTGCAATTCTGGCGGGCCTTAAGATTGTTGCCACCCTCCTCTCGTTTGTGAGTGGCACTCCGGGCGGCATGTTTGCTCCCACACTCTTTATCGGCGCAATGCTGGGCGCGGCCGTAGGCGGAGCCGAACACGCGTTGCTCCCGCATATGCACTTTTCGCCAGGCACCTACGCACTGGTTGGCATGGGAGTGTTATTCGCGGGCTTCCTCCGCGCGCCCATGACTTCTGTCTTCATGGTGCTGGAAGTAAGCGGCAATTACTCGATCATTGTGCCCGTACTTGTCGCCAACACCTTCGCATATCTCATCGCGCGCACGCTGCAGCCCACGTCGGTCTTCGACGAGCTGACCCGCCAGGATGGACTGGAACTTCCCTCGATGGAGGAGCAGCGCGAAGAGAATATTCTGCGTGTAGAAGACGCGATGCGTTCACCCAAAGGCTGGTGGCTTGAGAGCGACAAGCTTGTGGAAGACGCCGCAAAGATTGTGGCCAGCGGTGAGAAATCGGAAGTGCTGGTTCACCTGCGCGACCAGGGCTGGTGTGCGTTAACCAAAGCTGAAATCGATGATCTGATGACCACCGGCGACGGGCTGGATACGCTCGCCGCGGTGGCGTGCGACAAGCACATTCCTTATCTGCACCCAGACCACTCGCTCGACATGGCTCTCCGTTATGTCGATCGCTGGCCGCTGGTCCCGGTGGTGAACCGGGCCAACATGCGGAAGCTTGAAGGCGTCATATCCGAACGAGACGTACTGAACCGCTATCGCGATTTCGAAGGCGTGTAGCCGGGCTAGACCTCGCGACGCGGAATGCGTTCTTCAGGGCTCCGTCTTCTGCATGAAATCCGCCAGATAGTTCTTCCACACAGCTGCCACAGTGTGCGTGCCGTGCCCGCGTGTCTGGTCCGTGATGGGCAGCAGAATAAATTGTCCATTCGGAATGCGCTTCACCATCTTCTCCGCAATGCCAAGCTCCGGCGGATTGATAAAGTCGTCTGCGGAGTTGATCCACAATACTGGAGCCTTGATGCTTTCGAGCCGCGCGCCTGGGTCATAGTTCCGGCTGGCGTTCAGGTAGTAAATCATGTCGTTTGCGTCGGTGCGGGCGTCGGCGCGCTTCACATAGTCCTCCACAAATTTCTCAGCCAGTTCGCGTGTCGGTTCGTGTTTCTGCATCTGCAGGGGGCTTGAGCCCATCACGAGCAGGAACTCGTTCGCCGTGCGCATACCCACCATCGGCTCGGTTTTGTATTCACCATTCATCCACTCCGGATCCAGCTTGATGGCCTGGATGGCCATGTAGCGCATCATGCGATTGCGTCCTGCAATCTGGACGGGCAGGCAGGCAAAGGGCGCCAGCGCATCCATAAAATCCGGATACGTCTCACCCCACACAAAACTCTGCATGCACCCCATCGACGTGCCCAGAATCAGCCGCAGGTGATCCACGTGCATCTGGTCAAGCATCATGCGCTGGCTTCGCACCATATCGTCGTAGTCATATGCGGGGAAGTGCATGTGCATTCCGTCGGAGGGTTTCGAGCTTTCGCCATGGCCAATGTCGTCGGGCAGGATGATGAAATACTTCCGAATGTCGAGCACGCCGCCGGGGACAAACAGCACATCGGAGAAGACGGGATTCAGCAGGGAATGTGCGCTGCCGCCCGTGCCGTGGAGCAGCAGAACGGCATTGTCCACCTGTCCCGCCGCATTCCGATGCAGTGTGCCCAGTGTGAGGTAGTGCAGTCGGAGTTCCGGCATGGACTCACCAGAACCGAAGTGAAAATTACGAAGGATGACCGTTCCGTCGTGCGTGGGCCAGTGCTCAGGTGGGGCGGATTGCGCAGATGCCGCCAATGCGAATGTGAAAGCGAGCGCAGCAAGCCGCTGCAGAATGCGGTTGAACATGGCGGGAGCCTCCGATGACCAGAGTAGCCCATCCATTTTGCCGGTTTATTCCCGCGCGGGCCCCTTCGCGCTAAAATTCCTGTGTAGACTATGCGCGTCTTGAACGCCATCTTTGCCCCGCCGCTGCTGAAGCGCTTTCTTCGTGGCCGCCACGACCGTGGACGCGGTCCAGCCAGCTGAGTAATCTATCTCCGAACAGTTTGCAAACCGAGCGCGGCGCGTCCACCGTCGCGGAGCGGTACTGCGCCGGGTTCTCCGGCTGCATATCAAGGTTTCGTGGTTCATCCGCCCCTGCGGATAGAAAGGTCTCTCAATGAATAGTTTTGACTCTCGCGCCGTGCTTACCTCCGGTTCGCGCTCTTTTACGTATTTCAGCCTCCCCGCGCTCCAGGCCCGCGGATTCAATCTCGCCCGCCTGCCCTTCAGCCTCAAAATACTGCTGGAGAATCTGCTGCGCCGCGAAGATGGCGTCAACGTCAGCGCCGCCGATATTGAATTCCTGGCCAAATGGGACGCAAAGGCCGAGCCCAGCCGCGAAATCGCCTACATGCCGGCCCGCGTGCTCATGCAGGACTTCACCGGCGTGCCAGCCATCGTCGATCTGGCTGCCATGCGCGACGCCATCAAGACCCTCGGTGGCGACCCCAACCGCGTGAACCCACTTATCCCTGCTGAACTCGTCATTGACCACTCGGTGCAGGTGGATGAATTCGGAGCCGGTGGCGCACTTGCAACCAACTCATTACTGGAGTATCAGCGCAACCGCGAGCGCTATGCCTTTCTGAAGTGGGGCCAGACCGCCTTCAGTAACTTCAGCGCTGTGCCGCCCGGCATGGGCATCTGCCACCAGGTCAACCTCGAGTATCTGGCGCGTGTTGTCTTCACCACTGATGTAAACGGCGAGTCCATCGCATACCCCGATACCCTTGTCGGCACAGATAGCCACACCACCATGATTAACGGTCTCGGCGTGCTCGGTTGGGGCGTGGGCGGTATTGAGGCTGAGGCAGCTATGCTCGGCCAGGCCATCAGCATGCTGGTTCCGCAAGTTGTTGGCTACAAGCTAACCGGCAAGCTGCGCGAGGGTGCAACCGCAACCGATCTGGTGCTCACCGTGACACAGGCGCTGCGTAAATTGGGTGTCGTCGGAAAGTTCGTTGAGTTCTACGGCCCCGGAATCGCCGAGCTGCCATTGGCCGATCGCGCCACCATCAGTAACATGGCGCCCGAGTATGGTGCCACCTGCGGCATCTTCCCTGTCGACACGGAAACACTGCGTTACCTTAGGCTCACCGGCCGCAGCGAAGAGCAGATTGCTCTCGTGGAGGCGTACTACAAGGCACAGGGCCTCTTCCACACCGCGAGCGCTGCGGAGGCCGAGTACTCGCAGACGCTCGAGCTCGATCTTGCCACTGTTGAGCCAAGCGTGGCTGGACCCAAGCGCCCGCAGGATCGTGTGTTGCTCAAGGACGCGGCTACAAGCTTCGCCCAGCAGCTTCCCAATCTGCTTGCGCCCACAGCCAAGCCTCTCGGCACCCGCTCTGCCGAAGTCTGGAGTCGGTCAACGCAGGTTGCCGACACAGGTCTCAAATCCGCCGAGCCCTTGCACGTAACCACCACAGTGAAAGAGCGGTTCGGAATCAATCCGGATCAGTATCTCGATCACGGCTCGGTCGTCATCGCCGCCATCACCAGCTGCACCAATACGTCGAACCCCTCGGTCATGGTTGCCGCAGGCATTCTCGCCAAGAAGGCAGTCGAAAAAGGCCTCACCGTTCCGCCGTGGGTCAAGACGTCGCTCGCCCCCGGCTCGCGTGTCGTTACTGACTATTACGAGAAGTCCGGCCTGTTGCCCTATCTCGAAAAACTGCGCTTCAACGTGGTTGGATACGGCTGCACCACCTGCATCGGCAACTCCGGTCCCCTGCCGGACGACGTGTCGAGCTCGATCAACGAGCACGGCCTTGTTGCGGTGAGTGTGCTCTCGGGTAATCGCAATTTCGAGGGTCGCGTGAATGTGGATGTGCGCGCGAACTATCTCATGTCTCCTCCGCTCGTCGTTGCCTATGCGCTCGCCGGCAAGATTGGCCACAACTTTGACACCGATCCACTCGGCAGTGACCAGAACGGCCAGCCTGTCTACCTGAAAGACATTTGGCCAACGCAGGCCGAAGTTGCGGCAGCCATTGAGAAGGGAATTTCGAGCGAAGGCTTCCGCAAAGAGTACGCCACCGTTTCCCAGGGCGATGCCAGCTGGCAGGGCCTCAGCTTCCCAACGGGCGACGTATACCAATGGGAGCCGGACTCGACCTACATTCGCAAGGCGCCTTACTTCGACGGCATGACGATGACGCCCGCGCCCGTCAAAGACATTACCGGTGCGCGCGTGCTCGCCGTGCTCGGCGACTCGGTAACCACCGACCACATCTCGCCCGCAGGCAACATCAAGGCCTCCGGACCGGCCGGAACGTACCTTGACACCCACGGCGTGAAGAAGGCGGACTTCAACAGCTACGGCTCACGTCGAGGAAATCATGAAGTGATGGTGCGGGGAACATTTGCCAATGTGCGCCTGCGCAACAAGCTCGCACCCGGCACGGAAGGCGGCGTTACCCGCCTGCTGCCCGAGGGTGAGGTCATGAGCATCTTTGATGCTTCCCAAAAGTATGCCGACCGCAAGGTCCCGCTCGTGATTCTCGCGGGCAAGGAGTATGGCTCGGGTTCTTCAAGGGACTGGGCTGCAAAGGGGCCGAATCTCCTCGGAGTGAAGGCTGTGATTGCGGAAAGCTTCGAGCGTATTCACCGTTCCAATCTTGTGGGCATGGGAATTCTGCCACTGCAGTTTGCGGAAGGCGAAACCGTTGAGTCTCTCGGTCTCACAGGCGAAGAGGTGTATGACTTCCCCGGGCTGACCGCCCTCCTCAAGTCGAAGTTTGCCTCGGTCCGCACCCTTGAAGTGACTGCCACGGCAGTCGATGGGGCAAAGAAGACGTTCAGAGCCCGCGTCCGCATCGATACGCCGCAGGAGATCGAGTATTACGAGCACGGGGGCATTCTGCAGTACGTGCTGCGGCAACTTGCGGCCAAATAGCTACCCGCAACACATACAACAACGCCACTCCCTTGGGAGTGGCGTTTTGCTTTGCAGATTCAATGCAGATCGCTATTTGCGCTTTCCTGTTCTTCTTGCTTTGGGAGCAGCTTCAACAGAACGTGCTGCTGGTGCGGCAGGTACGTCCCGCTCACGTGGAGCAACAAACGGAACAGTTTCCAGGCTATGCTCGCCCATCACATGCAAACGGAGAAAGTTTGTGGAACCGGACTTGGTGCGTGTGCCGGCTACGATGCCGATGACTTCGCGGCTGCGCACGTAGCGGCCCTGCTCCAGCATGTTCTCCGCCAGGTCCACCATCGCTTCGGTCGAATTCACTTTGGGGCAACGCATCGGCATTGTGCCCCACAGCAGGTTCAGGCGGTTCACCGTCACTTCAATCGGACTAAGCGCAAAAATGGGTACGCCGGGGTGGTATTTCGAGAGCAGCCGAGCCGTTGTGCCGGTCTCGGTGAACAGGGCAATACCCCGCAAGTCCAGATCATCCGCTGCATGAGCTGTGGCTTCACAAATCGTTTCGGCAATGGAGAGATGACTCTCTCGATTGCGGGGAGCAACGATGTATTGGTCCTTGATCTGGCGCTCGGACTCGCTGATGATGCGGGCCATCATGGTGACGGCTTCCACCGGATATTTACCCACGGCGGACTCCCCGGACAACATCACAGCGTCGCTGCCGTCATAAATGGCGTTGGCGACGTCCGAAACCTCGGCGCGCGTGGGGCGCGGATTTTCGATCATTGACTCGAGCATCTGCGTGGCTGTAATCACCGGCTTGAAGTATTCCGCCGCACGGCGAATGATGTGCTTCTGAATGGCCGGGACCTTTTCCGGTGGCACTTCCACACCAAGGTCGCCGCGGGCCACCATGATGCCGTCGGCAACCTGCAGAATCTCATCCAGATGCTCAATTGCCTGCGGTTTTTCGAGCTTGGCGATAATCCAGGTTTCACATCCGAGCGCGACGACACGGTTACGGACGATGCGAATATCTTCAGCCGTGCGTACAAAGGAAACGGCAATTGCGTCCACGCCGTTCTTCAGCGCGAATTCAAGATCTTCCGCATCCTTCTCAGTCAATGAGGGAACGCGCACCGGAATACCCGGCAGGTTGATGCCTTTGTTTTCTCCAAGCATGCCGCCGTTAATGATTTCGCAGACAACATCCTTGTCGCGCAGCTCATGAACGCGCAGTTCGATAAGTCCGTCAGAAAGCAGAATGCGCGAACCTTGTTCCACGTTGTCAGCCAGGGTTTTGAAGGTGGTGCCGATGAGCGAAGCTGTACCGGGCACATCGCGCGGCGTGATCGTGAGCTTCTGTCCGGCCTTCAGCAGCACCGGTTGGCGATCCTTCAGCTTTGAAGTGCGAATCTTGGGACCCTGCAAATCGGCAAGAATGCAAAGCGGCTTGTGCTCTTCACGGCTCACTTTGCGGATCATTTTGATGAGTTCTAGTTTTTCCTCGTGGGTTCCATGGGAGAAATTCAACCGGATCACATCGGCTCCGGCGCGCACAAGCTTGCGGAAGGCAGGCTCCGTGTTTGAGGCCGGTCCCAGCGTGGCCACGATTTTGGCTCGTCGCTGGATGGGGGATTCGGTCAGGTTTGCATCAGGAAACGGCATTGAAAGGGCTCCAAAATAGAAGGGGTAGATTCAGAGAAAAATCGAATAAGTGCGGCAATCTTCATTGTACATGGGGGTTTTTGAGGTCTGATGACAACCAAAGCGTGCCCGGAAGTCGTTTCCTTCTATGGAATTTCATTCCCGGGAACTGCTTTGGGAGCGATAGCGAGTTTGCGCCTTTCGCGATAAAGCACCCCGTTGAACTCCGCGCCCAGCAGCACACTGAATGAGGAGAGGTAGAGCCAGACCAGCGTTGCAATCCCTGCGCCGAATGAACCGTAAAAAAGTGAGTAGTCGGCCAGGCGGGTCACATACCAGCCGAATACCAGTGTGGATGGGAACCAGACCAGCGTTGCGCCGATTGCCCCGGGCATCACGTGCAACCAGTGCTCGCCTCGTCGCGTGCCGAAGTGATAAACGGCAGCAAGCACGGTGATACTGGTGACAGTAGCAACTCCCCATCGCGCCAGTCGCCAAAGAATCAGGACCACCGGCCGAAGCTGATGAAATACGTTGTGAATGAGCCAAAGCTCAATCTGGCGTCCAAACACCAGTGCAAGCGTGGCCGCGGCTAATGGAATGAGTGCAATGGGTACAAGCAGAATGGCGCGCACTCTCCGCTCCCAAAAGCGCCAGTCACTGCGCGGCAGCCGGTAGGCGCGCCGAAATCCTTCCATCAGCGACAGCATCAGTCCAAGGCCGGCAAACAGACTCAGAGTCAATGCCGACACGAGCAATTGAGAGGAGAAGAGCTGGTGTCCCTGCATGGAGCTGCGCACCAGGTACATGGTGTCCGCTGGCAGGAACTGCTCAAACGCGGAACGGATTTCACCCAGCAACGTTGTCCCTGCCGGCACCATGGCAAGCAGTGCGGTGATCACCACCAGCGTGGGAAACATCATGAGCATGCCGGAGTAGGCCACGGCCTTGGCCGTGTTGAGCACGTCGTGTTCCAGGGCCAGCCATACTGCCTTTCGGAAGTGAGCCGCTTGCTGCCTGATGCGAATTCCAGTCACGCAATGAGAATATAGCCACTCCATGACCTGGGAGAAAATCCGAGAGTTCCCCGTAACCCACAGACACAACAGGCAATGCGCTCGGCGAAGCGTAAGGTTCTGAAGGTAAAGGGCCATTGTGCCCGGATTACCGGCCGAACCCCAAAAAATGTCTGTGAACGGCCCGAAGGGGCTGAAACCGTTTATCATTGGCGAGTCATGATTCACCCAAAGAAAAGTGCCTCTATCTCCTTTGCGCAATGGATTGCGCTCCTTGTTGTCCTTTCGGTGCCCTGCTGGGCACAATCGGTCTCTCCGTCCAACAAGCAGCTCGCCTCTAAAACCATCAATGACAACGTAGAGAAACTGCTCGGCAAAATGACCCTCGAAGAAAAGATTGGTCAGCTCGTGCAGTACTCCGCAGGCGCAGCCACCGGGCCTTCCGCGTCCAAGCTCACTTACGACGAACTGGTGGAGCGTGGCGAAGTAGGCTCAATGCTCAACGTGGTCGGAGCAAAGGAAACAAATCACTATCAGCGCATCGCAATGGAGAAGTCGCGGCTGCATATTCCCATCATCTTCGGGCTTGATGTGATTCATGGCCACCACACCACTTTTCCGGTTCCGCTTGCCGTTGCCGCCAGCTGGGACCCTGAAGCGGCCAGGACCGTTGCGCGCTTTGGCGCAACCGAGGCACGCAAGGATGGCGTTGACTGGGTCTTCTCCCCGATGGTCGATATTGCCCGCGACGCGCGATGGGGCCGCATTATTGAGTCCAACGGCGAGGACCCATATCTGAGTTCGGCGATGGCGCGTGCCTGGGTGGATGGCTATCAGCAGGGTGACCTCTCCAAGCCGGATTCCGTTGCCGCCTGCGTCAAGCATTTTGCCGCATATGGTGCGGCAATCGCCGGCCGTGATTACAACGCCGTTGAAATGGGCAAACCCACACTCCGCCAGGTTTATCTGGCTCCCTACCACGCCGCGGTTCAGGCAGGCGTGGCCACGGTGATGACCTCGTTCAATACCGTCAACGGAGTCCCCGCAACCGCAAACAAATACCTTCTCACAGACATTCTGCGCAAGGACTGGGGCTTCGATGGTTTCGTCGTCTCTGACTGGCAGTCCGTGCTTGAGCTTGAAGCCCATGCCATCGGCGATGGACCCACAGTGGCACGTAAGGCTTTGGAAGCCGGTACGGACATGGATATGGAGGGCAATCTTTACGCCACCACACTCGCCGCTCAAGTGCGCTCCGGCAAGATTCCCGAGTCCGTCGTAGATGAAGCTGTCCGCCGCATTCTGCGCGTCAAGTTCGCGCTCGGTCTCTTTGAACATCCCTACAGTGAGATCACGCCACCCTACGAACCCACCGCTGAGGATCGCGCTGTTGCCCGAAAGGTGGCCGACGAGACCATGGTGCTGTTGAAGAATGATCCGGTCGAAGGTGTGGGTGACTTGCTGCCCCTCACGTCAAAAGCCAAAACCGTTGCGCTGATTGGGCCCTTGGCCGACAACCAGAGCGAGTTGCGCGGCGCATGGACTGGCGGCGATCCGAAGTATGTTGTTACGCTGCGCAAAGCCCTCGAGGAACGCCTCGGCGACCGCCTGCTTTATTCCGAAGGTTGCGCGCTGTTGACCGGACCTGACGCTAGGTTGCTTGAGGACACCCGGCCGCACGACCCACTTGCCGCCTCTGATCCGGACAAGACCATCGCTGAAGCAGTCGCTGTCGCCCAAAAGGCCGACGTTGCCATCCTTGCACTCGGCGAAAGCGCAAATCTGATGGAAGGCGAAGCAGCCAGCCGCACCACGCTGGGCTTTACCGGCGCGCAGCAGAAGCTGCTGGAAGCCGTCGTGGCCACAGGCAAGCCGGTGATTCTCGTTGTTATCGCCGGGCGCCCGCTTGCACTCAAGTGGGCCGCTGCTCATGTCCCGGCAATCGTCGAAGCCTGGAGCCCCGGCATGGAAGGCGGACACGCCATCGCTGACGTGCTCTTCGGTGACGTGAATCCCTCCGGTAAGCTGCCCGCGAGTCTTCCGCGTTCGGTGGGCCAGGAGCCGCTCTATTACGCGCAATTGCCCACCGGTCGGCCGGAACCGAAGGACTACACCGGGCTGCCGCAAGACGGTGTGGAGAAGTTTGTCTCGCGCTATCTCGACGAGCAGAACTCCGCGCTCTTTCCTTTCGGCTGGGGACTGAGCTACACGCGCTTCCGCTTCAGCAAGCCCACGCTGAGCCGTAATGACGTGCCCGTGGGCGTACTGCGCTCGAGTGACGCGCCCGTCACCAGGGTCGGCGTCGATGTGACCAACACCGGCAGTCGCGAAGGAACTGAAGTCGTTCAACTCTACATTCGCAACACGGACGCCAATCTCTCGCAACCAGTTCGGGAATTGAAAGGCTTTGCGCGCGTCACCCTCAAACCGGGTGAAACCAGGCACGTGGAATTTCCCCTGGGCTTTGACGAACTGAGCTATTACAACGCGGACGTCGAGCGCGAAGTCGATCCCACCACCTACGACGTCTGGGTCGGCGGCAGTTCACTTGCCACAGAGGAAAATTCCTTCCGCGTCATCCAGTAACTCCACCAGGCATGACGACGCGCACACCGTCGTCATGCACCGCTGGCTTACAATCGATGCATGAGTTTTCCTGCACAACGCATGCGCCGTCTGCGGCAATCGGAGTCCATGCGCGCACTGGTGCGCGAGACGCAACTGAACCCGGGCGACCTGATTTATCCCTTGTTTATCTGCCCGGGAGAAGGTGTGCGTCGCGCTGTCGGCTCCATGCCCGGCGTCTTCAATCTCTCCATGGATGAGGCTGTCAAAGAGGCTGAAGAAGCCGCGTCGCTCGGTATCGGCGGTCTGCTGTTGTTCGGTCTGCCTGAAGGCAAAGACGAGCAGGGAACCGGTGCGTGGGATGACGATGGCATTGTGCAGCGCAGCCTGCGCGCCTTTAAAAAATCCAGCGCTGCCCGGAAGCTTGTACTCATCGCCGACGTTTGTCTGTGCGAGTACACCAGCCACGGTCACTGCGGCATTGTCGTAAAGAAGGGGGACGGGTTTGATGTGGACAACGATCCGTCGCTCGAACTGCTGGCCAAAACGGGAGCAAGTCTTGCCCGCGCTGGCGCGGATATTGTTGCTCCAAGCGACATGATGGACGGGCGCGTGGCTGCCATCCGCACGGCCCTCGACGCGGACGGAAATACGCAGACGCCGATTCTGAGTTATGCCGCCAAATTCGCCTCAGCGTTCTACGGACCCTTCCGCGACGCTGCGGATTCTGCGCCGCAGTTCGGCGACCGCCGCACCTATCAGATGGATGGCGCCAATCTGCGCGAGGCCCTCCGTGAAATTGAGCTGGACCTTGCCGAGGGCGCGGACATGCTGCTGATGAAGCCGGCCATGCCGTACCTTGACGTGGTGAAGGCAGCACGCGACTTGACCGGCGTACCCATCGGCGCGTATCAGGTTTCAGGTGAGTACTCCATGTTGCAGGCGGCGTTTGAGAAGGGTTGGCTTGATCGCAATCGAGCCATGTTGGAATCATTGGTGGGTATGCGTCGCGCTGGTGCGGACTTCATCGTGACGTATTTTGCCAAAGAAGCAGCAAAGCTTCTCGCTTAATCATCAGACGCACGATAAAGTGCGCTTCGTGCCTGATCATTCCGGCTCGCGATACAGGGTGAATCCCTTCTTGCACTGAGTGCAATTTCCGCAATCCATTCAGACCCGGCCCGAAATGCCGTGATGAACTTTTGATTTTTTCGAAAGAGAGTGAAGGCGTGGAGCACGGAATGCAATGGATTGGTCCTGCGGTCTTGACAGTCTTCTGTCTGGCATATGCGCTGGTGTTTCTCGAAGAGAAGCTCGAATTGCGCAAATCCAAGCCGGTCATGATCGCTGCAAGTCTCATTTGGATTCTTGTGGCGATTGGTTTTCGAGCCGAAGGACACGCCGAGGAACTCGGCCAGCAATTGCGCCATGTATTGCTCGATTACACGGAGCTCTTTCTCTTTCTTCTCTCGGCCATGAGCTTCGTCAATACGCTCGCAGAGCGCAATGTCTTTGATATGCTCCGCGTTCGCCTGATGAGAATGCATCTCTCCGCGCGTGGAGTCTACTGGGTCATCGGTGCCATGGCGTTTGTGCTCTCGCCTATTGCGGACAATCTCACCACCGCACTCGTGATGGGAACAGTTGCCGCGGCCACATTGGGCATCAACAGGCGCGCCGTTGTGGGAGCGTCGGTCAGCGTGGTTGTGGCTGCCAATGCGGGCGGCGCGTTCTCGCCCTTCGGCGATATCACCACGCTCATGATCTGGCAGAAGGGCATGGTGAAATTCGACGAGTTTCTGGTGCTCTTTTTCCCGGCACTCGTCAGTTGGCTGGTGCCTGCCGCCATCATTGCCTTCACCATTCCCAAACAGATTGCTGAAGTGGGCACAAAAAATGTGCGTGTGCGCAAGGGTGGCTATATTGTCGCCGGCATGTTTCTGGCCACCATCGCGGCCACGGTACTGCTTGACCATCTCTTGAGCCTGCCGCCGTTTCTCGGCATGATGATGGGACTAGGCGCATTGAATGTGTTTTCTTACTTTCTCCATCGCGCGGAAGCGCGGCAATTGGCGCGCGCTGCAGACGACCCAACACTCAGCATGCAGTACGACGAAGAGTGGCAGGACAAAAGGCCATTTTCCATCTTCAACATTCTCGAAAAAGTTGAATGGGATACCCTGCTCTTCTTCTACGGCATCATGCTGTGCGTCGGCGGGCTGGGCGCCGTTGGTTATCTCGGATCGCTCTCTCACCTCCTCTATTCGGGACACGGCGCGACAATTGCCAACATTGCCATCGGTGCGCTCTCGGCCATCGTCGACAATATTCCGCTTACTTTCGCGGTACTCACCATGCATCCAGCGATGGACCACGGACAATGGCTGCTGCTTACGCTCACGGCCGGTGTTGGTGGATCTCTGCTTTCCATTGGTTCGGCCGCGGGGGTTGCCCTCATGGGCCTGGGTAAAGGCAATTACACCTTCACTTCGCACCTCAAGTGGACATGGGCCATTCTGCTTGGCTATGCCGCTGCCATCGCGCTGCATTTGACCATGAACGCGAAATACTTCACCAGCTGAGTCGGGTCCTGCCCTTTCTCTGCATCAGCGGGGCATAAAAATTCTTTGCGTCGCACTGTGGGTGTGTTTTCCTGAAAGCACCCATCTATGCGCGCTGCACTTGAACGCTACTTCCAGTTCACACATCTCGGCACCAACTGGCGAACCGAAATCCTCGCCGGCGTAACCACTTTCCTCACGATGGCTTACATCGTGCTTGTGAATCCCGCCATTCTTTCCCAGGCCGGCGTGCCTCTTGCGGCCGTCACTGCTGCAACATGCCTCTCTGCCGCGTTCGGCTCCATCCTCATGGGCTTTTTCGCGCGATACCCCATCGCACTTGCGCCGGGCATGGGTTTGAACGCGTATTTCACATACACCGTGTGCCTCAAAATGCACATCCCCTGGCAAACGGCCCTGGGTGCGGTTTTTCTCTCTGGCATCATCTTCCTCGCACTCACCGCTGCGGGCATTCGTCAGATGATCCTGCATGCCATTCCCCACGAGCTTTACGCGGCAGTGGCTGGCGGCATCGGACTCTTCATCGCTTTCATCGGTTTTCGCAATGCTGGCCTGGTGGTCGCGGACCCGGCAACCTTCGTGGGACTCGGCAATGTACGCAACCCGGCAACCGCACTGGCCCTCTTTGGCCTGGTTGTCATGGTCGCGCTTGAGGTAAAGAAGGTGCGCGGCTCCATTCTTATCGGTGTGTTAACCACCACCGCCGTGGCATGGGCATTTCACCTGGTGCACTGGCAGCCCACTCCCGGAGGCCTTCATGCGCTCGGCGACACGATGATGAAGCTCGACATTCGCGGCGCGCTCAACAAGGGATTTCTCGAAATCATCTTCGTCTTCTTCTTCGTCGATCTGTTTGACAATCTGGGCACTCTGGTTGCCGTCACCAAGCGTGCCGGGCTCATTGAAAAGGACCACTCCATTCCGCGCCTCAGCCGCATCCTTTTTGCCGATGCTGCGGCCACCGTCGTCGGCTCGCTGACCGGCACATCCACCGTCACCAGCTATGTCGAGTCAACTGCCGGCGTCGCAGCCGGAGGCCGTTCCGGCGTTACCGCAATCGTCACCGGGCTGCTCTTTCTCGGCGCAATTGGCGTTGCGCCGTATGTCGGCGCTGTCCCCACGGCTGCCACCGCGCCGGCCCTCATCCTGGTTGGTTGCATGATGCTGGCCACTATTAGCGAGATCCGCTGGCACGAGCCTCTCGTGGCCATTCCCGCGTTTCTCACCCTCGTACTCATCCCGTTTACCTATTCCATTGCCAACGGATTAGGCTTCGGCATTATCGCCTGGGCGGTTTTACATCTGATCACAGGCAACTTTCGCAGGCAAGACTGGCTTCTATACATATTGGCGGTACTGTTTCTGTTTCGATTTATTTACCTGGGGGCAGGCTGAAGCAGTATTGGCTTGATGAGCGGCAACACAGAGCCGCTTGGGGGGCATTATCCGAGCAGTTCGCATCTTGATCATTTCCACGCTGACGCTTTACCCGGCACTCTGTCTCGCCGCGTCAGACAGCTATCGCGTGGTGCATGCGCATCCGCATGACCAGACGGCTTTCACGCAGGGCCTCGTCTATGCAGACGGACATTTGTATGAGAGCACCGGGCTGGTGGGCCATTCCTCTTTGCGCATGGAGAATCTTGATACGGGGCGGATTTTGCAGTTCCATGATGTTCCGGGCCCTTACTTCGCCGAAGGCCTCACTGAGTGGGGCAACAAGCTCATTCAGCTCACCTGGCAGTCGCACAAGGGCTTCGTTTACGACCGCTTCACCTTCAAACTCATTCGAAGCTTTCCGTTCGATGGCGAAGGCTGGGGACTGACACAGGACGGAACCAACCTCATCGCATCCGACGGCACGGCGACACTTCGTTTTCTCGATCCAACCAGCTTCAAAGTCGTCCGTAAACTCAAGGTGAAAGACCACGGCGTCTCCGTCACGCAATTGAATGAGCTCGAGTACATTCACGGCGAGATTTACGCCAATGTATGGCATACCAATCGGATTGCGCGCATCGATCCCCGAAACGGCAAGGTGATGGGATGGATTGATCTGTCCGGCTTAATGCCAGGGCCGGAGAGGCAAAATCCTGAGGCTGTGCTCAACGGCATCGCTTACGATCCCATTCGCGACCGCCTCTTCGTCACCGGCAAATACTGGCCTGAGATCTTCGAGATCAAGGTGATTCCTGAAGTGCTGTCCAACAGCCTGGCAACAACAAAACACCACCGCTGATCTCCCAACCGGCTGCCTGCGCAGTCGTGCCTCGCGCGAATCCGTGCCTTGCGCGCATCGTCGTTCTACTCCACAGCCGATGTTTCCGGCTCCTTGCGGGCAATCGCATTGTGCTGATAGGTCGCGTTCAGTGCCGTTACATGCGCCACGGCCTTCACCAGACGCGCTTCATGCCGGCGCCTCTGTAGCCGCTTCTCGGGTGACGCGTAGATGTGCTCCACCGACTCGATCAGATAGGCCCCAGGCAGAAACTCGCTGTCCTCGCCCATACCCTGGCCGGGCAGCATGATAATCTGCCCCTCTTTCGGCAGAGAGTGCAGTGTCTCCAGCGGGACCACGTTAATGCATGTTCCGTCGCCGGCAATGAACTCCAGGCAGTCGCGGCTGTGCCATGTGCCGTCGCGCACCTGCTGAGCTTCCTGCCGTGCTCTGAGCGACTGGTAGAACGCGGCAAACACCGTCGGTGTCACAACCAGAAAATCGAAGATGCTGGTCATCGAGCCCAGGTGGTCAAGCGCCGTGCCGGAAATAAACGAATTCATAACCCCTCATTCGGAAATGGGGAAAAGTCTTTCCCGCCGGTTCGCCTTCCCGGGCCGCATGAGCACTTAACAGTGCGCACTGGCATTGCATGCTTTGGAACTGAAGTTACGCGAGTACGTGCGGGGGTGAAGCTATCCTACCGGCAGGCTGTCGGGAATCCAATCAGGAACGTATAAAGATCGTTCTAGCCGCGCTTGATCATCGGCGCAAGCCGCTCCACCAGTCGCAGAGTGGGCCCCGCCTGGTTGATCGTATAGAAATGCAGCCCCGGTGCGCCGTTGCGCAGCAAAGACTCACAAAGCCGCGTCACCACGTCCAGCCCAAAGTCCACCAGCGCCTGCTTGTCTTCCTGCAGCTCTTCCAGGCGCAGTCGGATCCAGCGCGGCAAATCCGCTCCGCAACCGGAGCAGAAGCGCACGGTATTGGCAAAGCCGGTGATCGGCATAATCCCCGGCACAACAGGAATCGCAATGCCGGCCCTCGCGCAGCGCTCCATAAAGTCCAGGTAAGCGTCGGCGTTGTAGAACAGCTGCGTCAGCGCGCCATCCGCGCCCGCCTCCACCTTGCGGCAAAAGTTCTCAAAGTCCACCGTCGCGTTCGTCGCCTGCGGATGCACCTCCGGGTACGCCGCCACTTCAATGGTGAATGCATCCCCGTGCTGCTCGCGGATAAAGCTCACCAGCTCATTCGCGTAATGAAACTCGCCCGGCGCAGAAGCGCTCATTGCCGTCGCCGGCAGGTCGCCCCGTAGCGCAACAATACGCTTTACTCCGCACGCGCGGTAGCGGTCCAGCAGCTCACCCACCCGCGCCCGCGTCGAGCCAACACACGTCAGGTGCGGCGCAACCTCAATCCCCGTCTGCGCCACCACTGTCGTCAATGTCTGGTAGGTGCCATCCTGGTCGGACCCACCCGCTCCATGCGTCACGGAAAAATACGCCGGCTTCGCCGTGGCAAGCTGCTCCAGCACCGCAGGCAGCTTGGCCGCAGCTTCCGGCGTGCGTGGCGGAAAGAGTTCGAGTGAAATAGGCGTCGCGTTCGTCATTGCGTTGCTAAGAATACCTGCTCAGAACAAAGGGCCGCGTTGCAGCGGCCCTTCGTGGTTTCCTTTTGAGTTTAGTACCGGTAGTGCTCCGGCTTATACGGGCCTTCCACCTTCACACCAATGTAGTCCGCCTGCTTCTTGCTCAGTGTCGTCAGCTTCACGCCAATCTTCTCCAGATGCAGCCGCGCCACTTCCTCGTCCAGCTTCTTCGGCAGCGTGTACACGTTCACCTTGTAGCTGTCCTTGTTGGCCCACAGGTCAATCTGCGCCAGCGTCTGGTTGGCAAAGCTGTTTGACATCACAAAGCTCGGATGTCCTGTTGCGCAACCCAAATTGACCAACCGTCCTTCGGCCAGCACAAAAATCTCGTGCCCATCGTCAAAGTGATACTTGTCCACCTGAGGCTTGATGTTGAGTTTTGTCGCCGTCTTGTCTGCGTTCAGGCGGTCCATCTGGATCTCGTTGTCGAAGTGGCCAATATTGCAGACAATTGCCTGGTCCTTCATCTTCTGCATGTGCTCCAGCGTGATGATGTCCACGTTGCCCGTAGTCGTCACGTAAATGTCGCCGCGGCCCAGCGTGTCTTCAATTGTGGTCACTTCAAACCCTTCCATCGCCGCTTGCAGTGCGTTGATGGGATCGATTTCGGTCACAATCACGCGAGCGCCCATGCCGCGCAGCGAGTGCGAGCAGCCCTTGCCCACATCGCCATAGCCGCAAACAACCGCAACCTTGCCCGCCACCATCACGTCCGTCGCGCGCTTAATGCCGTCCGCCAGGCTCTCGCGGCAGCCGTACAGGTTGTCGAACTTCGACTTCGTCACCGAATCATTCACGTTAATGGCCGGCACCAGCAGCTTGCCCTTTTCAAGCATCTGGTACAGGCGATGCACGCCCGTCGTCGTCTCTTCTGAAACGCCGCGCCATTCCTTCACAACCTTGTGCCAGTGCTGCGGGTCTTCGGCAAAAACCTTCTTCAGCAGATCCTTGATCACCTGCTCTTCGTGGTTGCCGCTCGGCGTATTCACCCAGCCGTCGCCATTCTCCAGCTCATAGCCCTTGTGGATCAGCAGCGTCACGTCGCCGCCATCGTCCACCACAAGTTGCGGCCCCTTGCCACCCTTGTGGGTCAGTGCCTTGTACGTGCACTCCCAGTACTCTTCCAGCGTCTCGCCCTTCCAGGCAAACACCGGCACGCCCGTCGCGGCAATTGCTGCCGCTGCGTGGTCCTGCGTCGAAAAGATATTGCAGC
Organism: uncultured Acidobacteriaceae bacterium; assembly: GCA_963814335.1. Taxonomy (GTDB): domain Bacteria; phylum Acidobacteriota; class Terriglobia; order Terriglobales; family Acidobacteriaceae; genus Telmatobacter. The sequence continues at coordinate 359,433 of CAWFCO010000007.1, forward strand.
TTGCCCAGCGCACTTCCGCGCCCAGTGACGTCAGCGTCTCAATCAGCACCGCCGTCTGGATTGTCATATGCAGCGAGCCCGTCACGCGCACGCCGGCAAGCGGCTTCTCCGCCGAATACTTGTTGCGAATCGCCATCAGGCCGGGCATCTCGTGCTCGGCGATCGCGATTTCCTTCCGTCCCCAGTCCGCCAGGGACATGTCTGCGACCTTGTAGTCGGCCTGCGCGACTTCGACTGCTGTTGCCATATCGGTTGAACTCCTTATCATCGACGTATCGTGATATGTTGATGCTAACCAGAGTTCGCCCATGCCGTCAATCGTGAAAATTCTCCGCGCCGCAGCTGACCCCACCCGGCTCAGGCTCCTGCTCCTGCTTAAAGACGAGGAGCTCAGTGTCGCCGAACTGCAGGAAATCCTCGCCATGGGCCAGAGCACCATCTCCTCGCACCTGTCCCAGCTCAAGCAGGCAGGCCTTGCACAGGACCGTCGCACCGGTAAAAGCAATCTCTATCGTCTTTCTAATGAAAATCTTGCGGCCATCTCCGCCGTAATTGACTCCGCTCAGGAGCAGGTCCCTGAAGCCGCCGCTGACCGTGCCGCCATGCGCCGCGTTGTCAAAAAGCGTCAGGACCGCATGCGTGCCTTCTTTGATTCCATGGCCGGCCGCCTCGGCAAAGACTATGTCCCAGGTAAATCGTGGAAGAGTTACGCAGAAGCCTTCCTCCGCCTGCTGCCGCCCATGGTCGTCGCCGACCTCGGTGCTGGCGATGGTGGCTTCGCGCTCACTCTCGCGCAGCAGGCTCAGAAAGTCATCGCCGTTGACGCATCGGAAAAAATGATCGAGGTCGGCCGTGACCAGGCACTCCGCGCCGGGTTCGCCCATATCGATTTCCGGCTGGGCGACATGGAAGAGCTGCCCATTGAGTCGGCTTCGGTCGACGTCGCCTTTTTCTCGCAATCGCTGCACCACGCCGCACACCCCGGCCGCGCACTGGCTGAGGCGGCGCGCATTCTCAAGCCCGGTGGTCGCGTGGTCGTGCTTGATCTGCTCAAGCACCGCTTTGAAGAAGCCCGCGAGCTCTATGCCGACGAGTGGCTCGGCTTCGGCGAATCGGAGCTCGAGCAATTACTCAGTGGTGCAGGTTTTGCGCAGGTGCACATTACGCAGGTCGATCGCCAGAGTGAGCAGCCTCACTTCCAGACCGTTCTGGCCATCGCTTACAAGCCACCGGCATAGCCCGGCTACTTCACATTGCGGGCGTCAGTCCATGCCGCTTCATGACCGCTCCCACAGCAGACATATCCGGTGGGCCGCCAGCCGCAGCTTTCACCACGTCCGCAACCTCGCGAAAAAATGCTGGCCCCAGCAGTCCCGGAGTCAGAACAGCCAGGCACTTCGCGTCGTGGTCACTCAAGTTGTCAAATCGATGCACTTCGCCCCGCTGAATCAACAGCGCTTCTCCCGGCCGCACTTCCTTCCGCTCTCCGTTCACCGTAAAGGTCATCGTGCCTTCCAGCCCGTAGATCGTTTCTTCGTAACCGTCATGGCTGTGCGCCACCGGAACGTTTCCACCTGCAGGTACTGTGAACTCAAACATCGCAAGCGCGCCCCCCGATTGCTTGCCCTCAACTAAAAAACGAATCTTCAATTGCCCCAGCCGGATCACTTCCCCTGTCTCAGCCACGCTCCATCCCCCCTTACCCTGCAAATCAATCTATCCCGCAGCGCTTTTCTTCGGAGTGTTTTGCAGAAAATTATTTCCTATCCGCGCACACTTGTTTTTAGGAGTACTTCACCATGCCTGAACTTTCCTCTATGGAACGCACCATTATTAACGCCATCAATTCCTATAACCCAAATCCCAATCTCGAACCCGGACCTGGCCGCCGTGAGATTTCCGCCAAAGCCGCGGTACGGCGCTGCCGCAAGGCTTGGCAACGCGTCTTCGATATCGAATTGAAGAAGGCCATAGCACGCAGCCGTGAGGACGAGGACTATGAGGAGGAAGATGCTGTGAAATCCTTCCTTTCCGACCATGTTGTCCGTTCCAGTCGCAGCGCAGAAAAGAGTGATGAAATCGGGAGCGAGACCGGAGAAGACGACCACTATGAAAGGATCTTTGCCGCCAAAGCGGCTGGCTATGCCTATCGCAATGCCATGCCACTGCTCGTCGGTCCAGAGGGAATTCGCAACTTCGTTGCCTGCATCGCGCACGGCATCCTCATCGGCGCCATTGAAAAAGAGCAGAGCGGACCGCTTCTCTACGCCGCCCAGGTTGCGCTCGGTTCCATTCAACGTGGCACCCGCTCCTCAAAAAACACCGCCGTCGCGGCGCGCATCCCACCCCCTCCCCTCCACAAGATGTCATCGATTCAAACTCCGCAACCTCTAACTAAAAGCAGTAGAGAATCTTAGGGCTCTGCCCACACCGGCGCCCGGGCCGCAGATTGCGAAAAATCGCGTCACTTTTGGTCGTTTTTTGCGCGTTTCCAGCAGGTTTCGGAGCAGTTCGGGGCAGGTTGGAGCACTTTTTTGCGGCTTTTCAATGCTGCATCAAACCGGTCTTGTAACCTGCGTCGCACACCGCCGCCGCGCATACATGTATCCTGTCTCGCAGGCTGCAGTAAGCGCGGTGGGGCGCATCGCTCGTGGAGATCTATCAACAACTTCCGCCGGAAGCGGTCAAGATTTTCCTTGTTCTCTTCCTCTCGTTCCTCGTCGGGCTCGAGCGGGAAGAGCACAAGGCGACCGGCGCGCATTACTCCTTCGGCGGCATTCGCACCTTTCCCCTCATCGGCCTTATTGGCTACGCATTGGCGCTGGTGTGCGGCACACAATTGTTGCCGTTCATGGTGGGCTTTCTCGCCGTCGCCAGCTTCTTGTTGCTCTCGTATTGGCACAAGCTCGAAGGCGTTGAAACAGCAGGTGTCACCACGGAGATGTCGGGCCTGGCCACACTCCTCGTGGGCGCGCTGGTCTGTTACGGCCACTTCTGGATCGCCACGACCATCAGCATCGCCAGCCTCGTTCTACTCGACCTCAAGACCGGTCTCGAAAAACTCGCCGGACGCATTGCTCCTGGCGAAATTCTCACCTTCGCCAAGTTTCTTTTTCTCTCCGCCGTCATTCTTCCCGTCCTGCCCAATCGTGAGTTCGGCTCCTTCCACATCAACCCCTTCAAGACGTGGCTCGTCGTCGTCGCCATCAGCGCCATCTCGTACGCAAGTTACGTGCTGCAAAAAATCACCCGCGGACAGGGCGGCATCGTCCTCACGGCATTGCTCGGTGGCGTCTACTCTTCCACTGTCACTACAGTAGTCCTTGCAAAACAGAGCAAGGGAGATGATCATCCGCAACTCTTCGCAGGTGGCATCCTCATGGCATCCGGCGTCATGTATCTTCGCCTCGCGGTGCTGCTTGCTCTCTTCAATCACCAGTTGTTTGTTCTTCTCGTGGTTCCCTTCGCAGTTTTTGCCGGCCTGGCCATCGTTTTCGGCTGGCTCTGGTCGCGCCGAACGGAGCACACAGCCAAACAACAGAAGCGCGCGCTCGGCTCGAAGAATCCCCTGGAGCTCAGCACAGCCTTTCTCTTTGCGCTCATCTTTCTCGGCATGCTCATCGTCACGCAGCTTGCGGTTGCGTATCTGGGGCGGGCCGGTCTGAATACATTGGCCGCCGTTCTCGGTGTCGCGGACGTGGATCCTTTCATCCTTGGCCTCACGCAGGATGCCGGAACAGTGCTGGCCGCGAAAGTCGCCGCGGGTGCAATTCTCATTGCTGCATCCAGCAACAACGTCGCCAAAGGTGTGTACGCATACTGCCTCGCCGACAAACAAACCGGCAGGCAGAGCTTCGCCTTTCTCGTAGGCCTGGCCGTCGCTGGTCTCACGCCATTCATCTGGCTTTTGCAGTAGCTCTGTTTGCAGGCAATTGAGCCTCTTTGCGCTACCATTGCATCGAACTCTCAGGTACATCGCAATGGCGAAGACACAGACGCCGCCCCCGGCAACAACTCAAAAGAAAGAAACGGCGCCCCCACGTCTCACCCGCGCGCGCCGTGCCGCAATTCTCAAAGCGCTCGCCGACCCCAACCGGTTTGAACTCGTCGAGCGCATCGCGAAAGCAAACTGCCCCATGGGCTGTTCGCAGGCGCAGGCCGCGCTGGAAATTGCCCCCGCCACCCTGTCGCACCATATCAAGGAACTCGAGTCCGCAGGTCTCATTCGCGTTGAAAAGGCAGGGAAATTCCACTACCTGCATCTCAAGCGCGAAGCCCTGGCAGCCATTTCCGAGTCGCTCGCCACACTGGCCGGGCCATCCTGCCCCCAGGCTTGAACACCGCAGTCAAAAATATTCACAGTCTGCCTGAATCCTTTTTCCCGGCTCCTGAATCAATTCGACAGTTATCGAAATGTCGAATCGATGGCATTCCGGTTCAGGAGATTAGAAATGAGCAACCTCAAAGGAAAAGTCGCCCTCGTCACAGGCGCATCCAAAGGCATCGGAGCCGCCATCGCAAAGGAACTGGCGGCGCGTGGCGCAGCCGTGGCCGTCAACTATAGCGGCAGCAAAGAAGCCGCCGAAAAAGTCGTCGCAGACATCAAGGCAGCTGGTGGCAAGGCCGTCGCCATTCAGGCCAACCTTTCCGACGCGGCAGCAGCAGCCCCGCTCGTCGAAAAAACCGTTAAGGAACTCGGCCCCATCGACGTGCTCGTAAACAACGCCGGCATCTATGAAGGGAGCCCGCTCGAAGCAATCACCGCTGACCACTTCCACAAGCAGTTCAACCTCAACGTGCTTGGCCTCCTGATGACTACGCAGGCCGCAGTCAAGAGCTTCTCGCCCAAGGGCGGCAGCGTCATCAATATCAGTTCAGTTGTTGTTGACGGCGTTCCGGGATTGTCCGTGTACAGTGCCACCAAGGGCGCAGTGGACACCATCACGGCTGCTCTCGCAAAGGAACTCGGGCCCAGAAAGATTCGCGTCAATTCAATCAACCCTGGATTGATTGAGACCGAAGGAACCCACGCAGCAGGCTTCATCGGCAGCGACTTCCAGAAGGAAGCGATTACGCGGACTCCACTGGGTCGTACCGGCCAGCCGCAGGACATCGCAACGGCAACTGCCTTCCTGGCCTCCGACGACTCGGCTTGGATCAACGGGCAGGCAATTTACGCCGCCGGCGGCTTCACGCTCTAAAGCGCAGTTTGTCGGTGTGAATCGCACAGCCACAACGGGGCTCTTCAGGGAATGCCTGAGGAGCCACACTTTTTAGGGGATGTCGACGAAGTGCAGTTTGCAACCCGGAGTCTAATGGGAATTTGAACCGCCGCCTGCAGCTGGAACTGGATTGGGCAACACCAGGAAGTCGTTCTCATCGCCTGGGTCGGACTTGCCGTCAAATGCCGTGAAACGATATCCACAAGAGGCCAATTTAGCTCGGCAATCGACGCGCAGCTGATCCGAGTGAGTCGCCAGCATCCATGCCGCCTCGGCCTTTTCGAGGATTGCCGCTGCACCGTGTAACGCAGACCATTCAACTCCTTCGATATCCATCTTCAGGAACCCCGGCAGAGGATGACCCGCAGCAATGAACTCATCCAGCGAAATGGTGGGGACAAGGTATTGGCTACCCGTCGTAAACCGAATATCGTCAAATGCCACCATGCCCGTTTTATCGCTTATGGCCGCCTGCACCACCGTTACATTCCGAAGGTTATTCAATTTCACGTGGCGGCGCAGATAGTAAACATTGCGGGCCTCTGGCTCGAAGGCATAGACATGCCCTGTCTCGCCCACCAGTTGGGAGAGCGCAAGCGTGTAATAACCCGTATGTGCGCCAACATCGTAGACAGTCATCCCGGGCTTCACCAGGTGCGACAGAGGGGCCAGATGATCGGCTTCGTAATTGCCAATCCAGCAGGCATTAGTGATGCCCGCGCCGCGAATCCATCGCATACCGCGATTTGGCCCACCCAAGACTCGCACAACAATATCGCGAGGCAAAAGCCGCATGGGCATGCGAAGTGCCCGGCCCAGCACGCTGGTATGGGAGGGGAGAATCCGATTGAACCCAGCCATGGCTCGATTCTAAATGGAGTCAACAACCTACCGGGTAGCGGTTCCGCGGATCCGGTGTAGGAATTTATTGCTCAGGACTTTTCGGCCGTGAGCAGCTGACGCTTGCGCTCCACACCCCAGCGGTATCCGGTGAGCGAACCGCTCACGCCCACCACGCGATGGCAGGGCACGAGGATCGCAACGCGATTAACGGCACAAGCCCGTGCAACCGCGCGGGTCGCTTTCGGCTCGCCCATTTCGCGGGCCAGCTGACTGTAGGTTTTGGTTGTGCCGCGAGGAATCTCCCTCAAGGCTTGCCAGACACGGAGTTGAAACACCGTGCCGCGCAAGTCAAGCTTGCTTTCGATGGTATCCTCGCGCGACAGATCTTCCCCCTCCCGCACGCTGGCCAGGGCCGCTTCCACCAGTGTCGACAAAGAAGGATCACGTTTGAGTTCTGCGGCAGGAAATTCCTCGCGCAAACTTGTTTCAGCCTCTGCCGAACTCTGTCCAAGAGCAAGCCAGCAAAGGCCGCGTTCCGTCGCGCCCACAATCATCCAGCCAAAGGGAGTGCGCGCGGTCGTATAGCCGATGCGCTCGCCCTTGCCGCCCTGGGCAAACTTTGCTGGAGTCATACCCAGCGTTGCACCTTCGTAGGCGCGGCTCGGCGAACCGTAGCCAGCTTCGTATACTGCGTCTGTCACGCGCCCCCCTTTTCTGAGCACACTGCGCAGGCTGCTTGCCTTCAGTGAACGCTGGTATTGCAGGGGGCTCACGCCCATCTGCTGTTTGAACGTGCGCTGCACGGTAAAAGGACTTAGCTTCGCAACCCGGCCGAGCTCCTCGAGTGGAACGGCGCGGTCCAGGTTGCGCTCAATGTGGGCTCGGACAAGCTTGAGCGGATCGGTCGCCACGGCCAGGGGCTTGCAGCGTTTGCAGGCGCGAAATCCCGCCGCTTGTGCGGCAGCAGTCGAGACAAAGAAGCGCACGTTCGCGCGGAGAGGGCGGCGGCTCTTGCAAACAGGCCTGCAGAAAACTCCGGTTGTCGTGACGGCGTAGAAGAATGTCGCGTCCTGGTCGCGGTCCAGCAGTTGCTGCCAGGCCTGCTCGGTATCGAGTTCCTCCAGCTTAGGTTCTTTTCATGGGAAGTGAAACCTGTGTGCTCATGGAGTAATACTGGCTTAAGCCCGTTGGTGGAGCACTCCGATTCTTGCGCGTAATTCGTTTTCCAGCCTATTTGTTCCGTTCTCTGAGCACGGCCTCAGCTCTTGCCAGATCATCCTCTGTATCGACGCCGATGGTGTCCAGTGGTGCCTCGGAAACGTAAATGTCGATGCCATTTTCAAGCAGACGCAATTGCTCAAGCCGCTCCGTTGTTTCAAGCACTGATGGCGGAAGCGAAGAGAACTGTTCAAGTATCGCCTTGCGATAGGCATAAATACCGAGGTGCTTGCGATAGCCGGTAAAGCCCACGTTGTCGCGATCAAACGGAATTGTCGCCCGCGAGAAATACAGCGCGCGTCCATTGAGCGCGGTCACAACCTTCACCGCATTTGGATTGGTGAACTCGGAAGGTGGGCAGGGAACTGCGAGTGTTGCAACCTGAACCTCCGGCCGGTTAAAGAGAGCGAGCAGGGGCGCAAAAAACTCCGCTGTCAGTGTTGGTTCGTCTCCCTGAATGTTCACGTACACATCGGCCTCAATCGTTCGGGCCACTTCGCGAACGCGGTCTGTGCCGCTGGCGCAATCGGGTGAGGTCATCGCGAAAGGAATTTGCCGCGAACGGCAGACCTCAGCCACTTCATTGGAGTCGGTGGCAACAACTACCGCGTCCATGAGTCCGCTGGAGGCGCCGGCGCGCCACACCCATTCGACCATCGGCTTACCCGCAATTTCGCGCAGAACCTTGCGGCTCAGGCGTGTCGAACCAAGCCGTGCGGGAATCACTCCCGCAACTCTTAACCTGCTCATGCTGGCGAGTCTAAACGGTTCGGGCGGTGGTACGCGCGAGTGTGGCAGAAAGCTGCCTGCTGGTTTGCTTACGTTAGGTCCAAAAGTGCCTTCGCCAGGGTTTGACCTGCCCTTCAAGCCCCCGTATCATCAGGTAGGCAGCGGAGTTCTCCGCGCCTCCCTCCCAACTGGCGGAGTAGCTCAGATGGTTAGAGCGTGGGATTCATAACCCCAAGGTCGACGGTTCGATCCCGTCCTCCGCCACCAGAATCGAATCAAAAGCCCTTTTCGTCAGTGATTTACCCGATAAGCTCAGACGGTCGCGCAGGTTTGCGCAAGCCATCTGCGCTATCATTGCGTCTATAGTGTGAGCGGTCTGTATCCCCTTGGCCGGTCAGGTGGTGTTCGTGTCGAAACTGTTTCAACGGTTTGTTTTTGTTCTTGCGGTAGGTGTATTTGCGACGCTTGGTCTGGGATTTGCCTTTGGCCAATTTGGCTGGTTTGGCGTTCACGCCAGCGGCGAGCAGGATGGCGCCTATCGCCAGATGGGTGTATACGCACAGGTCTTGAAGCGCATTCAGACCGACTACGTAACCGAACCGAACATCGACAAGGTAAATGCAGGTGCGCTGCACGGACTTCTCGAATCGCTGGATCCGGATTCCAGCTACCTTTCGCCGACTGAGTACAAAATCTATAAAGAGCATCCTGCCGGATTGGCTCAGATTGGCATTACTGTTTCCAAACGCTATGGTTACGCTACGGTTGTTTCCGTGATTCCCGGATCACCCGCGGAAAGCGAGCACCTTTCTGACGGTGACGTGATTGAGTCGATTGGCGACCATTCAACGCGCGAGATGTCACTGGCTATTATTCGTTTGCTTCTTGACGGCAAGCCCGGATCGACGGTGGCGCTTTCCGTAATTCGCCCCCGCAAGGCGGAACCCGACAAGATCACACTGACGCGGACGGTGATGGAGGAGCCTGCGCTAAGCCAGCAACAGTACGACGGCGGCGCGATTCTCTACCTGAAACCGAATGAGCTAACAGCAGAGCGAGTCGACGAGATTGCAGCGAAGATCAAATCGGCAGGTAAGACACGAAAGATTCTTCTGGATCTGCGCGACTGCTCGAAGGGCGACGAAGCGCAAGGTCTCCGACTTGCGAATTTCTTCATCGAACACGGCACACTTGCGACCCTGACGGGACAGAAATTTCCCACGCAGACGTTCGAGGCTGATCCCTCGAAAGTGCTTACCGGTGCACCGGTAGCTGTTCTGGTGAATCGCGGTACTTATGGTGCTGCCGAACTGGCGGCCGATGCGATTGAGGGCAACAAGCGCGGCGATGTGGTGGGTGAGCGCACTTTCGGCGAGGGCTCGGTTCAGAAGACAATCACGCTGCCCGACGGCGCGGCGCTCCTACTGACGGTCGCGAAGTATGAAGGACCAGATGGAAAGAAAATTCAGGATGAGGCCGTGACGCCGACGGTGGAAGTGGACCAGGCTTTCAATCCCTTCGATGATGATGAAACGCTTCCAGCGAACAAGGATGATCTGCCGCTGAACAAGGCTCTGGCGCTGCTGCGAGCAAAAAACAGCTAAGCGTACAGATGAGTCTTATACGCCGTGGTTCGCACAATGTGCGCCACGGCGTTTTTGCATTTGGCTCCGTGCTAGCCTTGAGGCTGTAGCGCGCTTCGTACAACCTGCGTGGCGCTGCATCGAGGCCTGACTCCATTGGCAGCTACTCCCCATGAGCCCTATGAGCTGCGCGGCATGGGCCGCACCCATCGCCTGGAGCCAGAGCGTGCGCCGCGCGTTCGCCGGTACAAAGTTGCGGGCAAGGTAGCGTTTGCCGTTCTGCTTCTTCTGTCCATCATTTCCGGGTCGCTGGCCGGATTGATGTTTGTCTACTCCGTCAACTTGCCACAGATTCGCGATCTTGAGCGTTATCGCCCTTCGACGGTGACCGATCTGTACGATCGCAAGGGCCGACTCATCGGTTCGTTCGCGCTGGAGCGGCGTGTAGTGGTGAACTACGACGGATTCGCTCCCATTCTGCGGCACGCTGTTATTTCCATTGAAGACAAGAATTTCGAATCGCACTGGGGCGTCAATGTCTTCCGCATCTTCGGCGCGCTCTTGCATGATGTGCGTGGACACGGGCGCGCGCAAGGAGCCAGCACGCTGACCATGCAACTGGCGCGCAACCTGTTTCTCTCTGCCGATCGCACCATGACGCGCAAGATTCAGGAGGCGTTCCTTGCCATCCAAATTGAACGCGCCTTTACCAAGGAGCAGATATTCACACTCTATGGAAACCAGATCTATCTGGGGAGCGGCAACTACGGATTCGAAGCTGCTAGTGAGTACTACTTTTCCAAGCATGCAAGAGATCTCACCTTGACGGAAGCGGCATTGCTTGCGGGGTTGCCCAAAAGCCCTTCGGGTTATTCGCCGGTTGCGTTCCCGGAGAGGGCATTGCGACGCCGCAATCTTGTTCTGAGCGAGATGGAGTCCGACGGTGTGATTACGCATAAGCAGGCGGAGGAGGCACGTCGGGCCCCGCTGGGCCTCCACATAACGCAACCCGAGATGTCCGTAGCACCGTGGTTTCAGGAAGCGGTGCGGCGCGAGCTTGAGAATAGGTTCGGTGCCGAGCAGGTCCATGAAGCCGGCTTGCGTGTAGAGACAACGCTCGACCTTGATATGCAGAAGGCTGCAAATGAGGCCGTAGCCGTACATCTTGCGGAGTATGAGCGGCGCCGCGGCTGGACGGGCAAGCTTGAAAATGTGCTCAAGGAAGACGAGACACTCGAGGATTTCAGACATCCCGACTGGATCGTTGCGACGGGACCGGGTGATTACGTGCATGCTCTGGTGATGCGTGCGCTGCCAAAGCAGATTTTTGCGCGTGTAGGTGACAAGCAGATTGTTTTGCTGCCAACCGATTGGGAGTGGACGGGCATCCGCGATGGCGCTGCGCTGGTGCGGCCTGGCGATGTCATCTATGTTCATCTGAGCGAGATCATGGAGGGCACAGAAGAGCGCGCGACTTTAGAACAGGACTCAGGTGTGCAGGCATCTGTCTTCGCGATGGACAATACGACAGGGGACGTGCTGGCGATGGTGGGTGGACGCGACTGGGCGCTCTCACAATTCAACAGGTCCACGCAGGCCGAACGACAAACCGGTTCGAGCTTCAAGCCGTATGTCTATACGACGGCGATGGAAGAGGGTGCAAAGCCGACGGATATCATTGTGGATTCACCAGTGAACTTCGGTGGCTACACGCCGCATAACTACGAGAACAACTTTAAAGGGCCGATGACGCTGACGTATGCGTTTGCAGATTCGCGCAACGTGCCGGCAGTAAAGCTTGCGGCGCGCGCGGGCATTCGGAAGGTGATTGATATGGCCCACCGTTTCGGCGTGACAACAGATATTCCGCCATATCTTCCCGTTGCGCTGGGTGCAGCGGAAATCACGCTGGAGCAACAGGTCAACTCATATTCCGTCTTCCCAAATGACGGGATACGCATTGCTCCACGGCTCATTAGAAAAGTGTCCAACTCTGACGGAATCACGCTTTGGGAACCGCGCCCGGAAATCGACCAGGTGATCAGTGAGCAGACTGCGCGCTCGATGATGACGCTACTGCAGGCAGTGGTTGATCATGGAACTGGCGCGGCGGCATCCGCACTCAAGCATCCGCTGGGCGGCAAAACGGGTACCACTTCGGATTTCACAGACGCCTGGTTCATCGGCTTTTCGCCGTCGGTTACATGTGGTGTTTGGACTGGCTTCGACAGCAGGCAATCACTGGGCCCGAAGGAGACGGGAGCACGTGCGGCGCTGCCCATCTGGATGGATGTGATGAAGGTGGCCATTCAAGAACATCCCGACGAGCAGTTCGCTGAAGACGAAGAAATCGACAATGAACAGGCGTCAGGAGGAACCACGCAAGCGAAGCCAGTGTCCGTCACACCGCCAGCGCCAAGGGTCACACCGCAAGTCGCATCTCCTCCGCAATAAATGGAAAAGTAGTCCGAACGCGCTAGTTGTGAGAGGTGACAGGAAGCCTTCGAAGATAGCGTTGCGCCTTCGCCACATCCTTCATGATTTGAGCCTTTAATGCTTCGGGGTTTGGCCACTTCTGCTCACCGCGCAGGCGATGGAGAAACGTCAGCTCAATGGGCGTCTCTGGCGTTACTTCAAGGGGCTCGAAGTTAAGAATGTGTGTTTCTACACTAAAGCCCGCGCCGTCAAAGGTCGGGCGATTGCCCACGTTCGTTACACCATTGAAGCAGCAACCCGCCATTGAGAGCCGTGTGACATAAACACCGAAGCCAGGCAACTGACCTGAGTAGGGTGCTAGGTTGACCGTCGGGACCAGGAGAGTTCCACCAATGCCTCGATCACGCTGCTGTGAGGACACGATTCCGAACGGGCGGCCAAGCAGCCATCGTGCGCGCCTCATATCGCCACGAGCAACGAGTGCACGAATAGCCGAGCTGGAGACTTCAATTCCCCGTACGCGAACGGCGTCGTGTACGTGCACAGAAAATCCGAGTTCACCACCAAACTCCGCAAGCTGCGTAACGCCCGCTTCCGCGCGCACACCGAAACGAAAGCTTGCGCCTTCATGTAAAGAGCGGACATGCAGTTGATCGATGAGTATCTGCTGGGCAAATTTGCGCGCAGTCATGGATGCCAGCTGCGGTTCGAAAGGAAGTACCACAACAGCGTCCACGCCGGTCTGGGACAGTAGGCGAATCCGCTCGCCAAGAGGGGACAGAAGTTTTGGAGCGTGAGACGGGCGAAGGATTTGCTCGGGATGGGGATCAAAGGTGACGGCGACAGCACTCGCTCCCATGGTGCGCGCTTCTTTTACGACAGCAGCAAGGATCGAACGATGACCGAGGTGGACTCCGTCAAAGTTGCCTATGGAGGCGACGCTTCTGGGAAAGCTCGCGGGAATTTCACTGAGAGAGCGGTAGACGGAGAAGTTGGCCGAGCTCATGAGAGTTCCACCTGAAAGGAAAGCTCATCGTAGGCCAATGCCATGCCGTAGGGGAGAGACTGGTTCGTTTGTTCGTGTCCCAGATCATGCGAGATGTGCGTAAACCAGGTTTGCCGGGCGCCAATTCGCCTTGCCCACTCGACGGCTTGTGCAACTGTGGCGTGGTTCGGGTGTGGTGCATGGCGCAATGCGGATAGGATGAGGTAGTCGAGCCCTTCAAGTAGCGGGAAGCTAGACTCGGGAATCTCACTTACGTCGGTGAGGTAGGCTGTGCGGCCAAATCGGAAGCCGGATATCTCAAGATCGCCGTGCAGTAGCGGCACTCGCATAAAGGAAACACCGAAGAGATCGAAACGGTCTGGCAAAGGTTCAAGCTGGACCCGCGCGCGGTGCATGTAAGTGGCATCCGGTGAAAGCGTGTAGTCGTAAATTCTCTCAAGAACTTTGGCCGTGGCCGCCGAAGCGAGGAGCCGAACGTGTGCGCCTTCCTTGCTGACGGTATAGCTAAGCGGGCGCAAATCGTCCAGGCCAAGGATGTGATCTGCGTGCGCGTGGGTATAGAGCGCTGCGTCGACGCGCGAGAGACCGGCGCGCAAACCCTGGATGCGAAAATCAGGTCCGGTGTCGATGATGACGGTGCGGTCAGACTCCTGGCTGCGCCAGCGCAGCAGCAGGGACGGCCGCAGACGCTTGTCGCGCGGATCAGTGGACGTGCAGACAGCACAGCCGCAACCCAGCGTGGGGACGCCCATTGACGTCCCTGTTCCCAAGAATGTGAGCGTTGCTTCCATTGGCTCCGATTAATGCGGCGGAGACTACTTTTGAGGCGGTGGCGCGGGCACACCTTGCAGAGTAATCATATTGGTGATCTCGAGGAACGCCATACGCACGTCGAAGAGAACTGTCTGCAGCGCGCGGTCTTCGGCGTCCGTCAGATTACCTTTTGTCTTCTCTGCGAGAACTCCCAACATATCGATGGTTTGCCGAGCACCAAGAATATCGATGCGAGGGCGCTGACCTTCCTGCGTGCCCGCGCCGAGTTGAATCATGGCGGAGAGATAGAGCTGCTGCACCAGATGCTCAAAGCCAACCGGAGGCACCGCTCCCATGGCAGGATTCTGCGCACGGGCTAAATCTTCCACGCGTTGCGCAGAGGCATCGTAAGCCGACTTTTGCTGACGCGTTTCGTCGGCTGTGGGTGGAGGAGGCAGATCAGGGATTTCTGCTTCGGATTCGTCGCTGACTGCGGGCTCCGTCGGCGGTGCTTCCACCAGCTGCGGACCAGCCTTGGTTTCTTTCGGCGCTTCCTCAATGGGAGCGGGCGCGCCTTGCGTTTCCTGCTGTTCTTCCATCGCCTTCATCTTGCGGCGATCAATGACTTCGAATTTAGGCGTATCGGTCATTCGTTCACTAATCCTGTTTCAATGAAATTGACGGACCAGACGATTGTCTGGCAAGTGGGCTAAAAAATCGGTGGACCGTCGAGAATCCAAGCGTTTCCAGTAGCGTCCCCGACGCTGTAGCGGAGCGGCTTGTGCCGTGCTTCGGCTTCCCCGTGAATCATTGCGACGGCAAAACGGCGTGTGCCGCCTTCAAGCTGCAGTTCGGTCACGCTGGTGATGGTTCCAGCAGGCTTTCCTTCTACGTTTGGCTGATCTTCAAGAGGTCCCACTGTGAGCTCTGTGCCTGCCATGGGCATGGGTCCATCCAGTTCCAGCTGGCGCAGGTGCCGATGCACATTCCCGCGCGAGCGGATGCGCTCGACGATTTCCTGACCGAGATAGCAACCCTTGTTGAAGTGCAAAGCTTGCATCTGTGAGGTTTCCTGAGGAAGATCGCGCTCGGCAATGTCGATTCCGTAAGTGGGAATACCTTCAGCAACGCGGAAGGCCTCCACTGCCGCAGCACCCACGGGCGTTGCGCCGGCTGTGGAGAAGGAATACCAGAGCTTTTCCAGGCGTGCGACGGGTGTCCAGATGGTGTAGCGAGGCACCGCAGTGCCGTAACTCCGCTCAATGAGCAAATTGCGTCCATTCCATTCGTGGCGGAAGCTCGTCATGGGCTCTTCCGGACCCTTCAGCCCCATGCGCTCCAGCACAGATGCTGCTTCAGGTCCAACCAAACCGAGTGCAGTTTCTTCCGCTCCGGGCTCTTCGCCGAGTTTCACCAGCTCCACGTCGTCCATGATGATGAAGTGCTCGAAATGAGCGAGCAACTTCTCGACCTGGTTGGCGGCGATTTCGAGCGTGAGTTCATCGCCTTCACGCCAAACGCACAGGTCACCCAGAATGCGTCCCTGGGCATTAAGCGCGAAATTCAATGCGCCGTTCTGTTCGCCGAGATCGTTGACCGTATTGGTAACCATGCCGCTGAGCCAGCGGAAGCGGTCTTCACCCCGCACGGCGATCCGGCGCAGCCAGCCTTTCCCGAAAATGGCAGCTGAGCGTGCGAGGGCCGCTATCTCACGCGGCATTGGTTCAAAGGCTTCAGGGGTCTGGACACCGTAACGCTCGACGAGGCGCGGCGGACGCAATGCAGCCTGCGTAAGATGGGCAAGCGGTGTGGGAGAGGGAGCGTTACTGACAGTTGAGTCGCTCATAAGAGTCGTACTTTTTCCGCGGCGCGGCGCAAAAATTCTACGGTTGCGCGGCATTTGGCCGCATGTTGATTATAGCCTTGGTATTGGATGCACTTTGTAGCCGTGACGGCACTGGGATTCAGCTAAGTTACCTGAGAATAGGTGGATACTGAGCCCGCATTGGACCTAAATCGAACTCGGGACGTCTAAGAAGGAGATCGCGTGAGAGCCCCCTTGAGCAAACCCAGCCCTGCCTTCGTGCCGTTCCGTCGAGCCGCAAAAACGGTGATTGTCTTGAGTTTGTGGTGCTGCGCGATGCCTGCCGTCGCCCAGAACACAGCTCCGCCGGTCAACTCCCAGGCTCAATCGGGGCAGTCGGCTGGCCAGAATTCGGACTCGGCCAAGCCCGAGACGCACATCACCCCCGAACAAGCCAAGAAGCTGTTCGGGATGGTGGATGAATTATTGAAATTTTCGTCGGATGAAACCGGATATCCGATCAAAGCCACAGTGAAACGCAAACTTACGACCCGCGATGCCGTCGAGGCTTACATTCGGGAGAAATTCGACGAGGATCAGGACGCAAAACGCATGCAGCGCAGTGAAATTGTCCTGAAGAAGTTCGGGATGCTCGATCGAGACTTTGATCTGAAGCCGTTTTTACTGCAGCTGCTCAAGGAGCAAATTGAGGCTTATTACGATCCAAAGACGAAGACCGTCAACATGTTGGATTGGATCAGCCCGGACGAGCAGAAGCCTGTGCTTGCGCACGAGCTGACGCACGCTCTGCAAGACCAGCATGTTGATCTGGACAAGTGGAGCGACCAGACGCCACAAGACCCGTCTACAACGGCTTCGGGAGATATAGACCATCTGGCCAGGGATGAAATGGATACCGCGCGCGAAGCCGTGGTGGAGGGGCAGGCCACTGCGGTCATGATGGACAACATTCTGAAGCCTATGGGGCGTAGCTTGATCAAGGACCCGGAGGTGGTGGAGTACATCAAGCAGCAGATGACGGGAGCGGGCAACTCGCCCGTGATGGCACGTGCGCCGCTGCTGTTGTCAGAATCGCTGTTGTTTCCTTATCGCGAAGGGCTGAGTTTTGAGCAGGATGTCTGGATGGACAAAGGCCGGAACGCGGCCTTTGCTGGAACCCTCGACCGTCCACCGAGTTCGTCGTGGGAGATCATCAATTCTCGTCAATACGAGGTGGGTCATCATGCTCCGATTCCGCTACTGCCCAATATTCATCCGCTGGTGGATGCGAACTATACGCCCTACGACATAGGCCAGATTGGCGAGTTGGATGTACATATTCTGGCGCAAATTTACGGAGGGGAAGATGCGGCCCGCGATCTGGCTCCGGCGTGGGACGGTGGGCTTTACTGGGCCGGTCAGTTGCGCTCGGCGACGGGTGAGGAGAAGGCAACAACCAAGTCGATTGCACTGCTCTACCTCTCAATTTGGAAAAGCCCTGCCTCGGCGCACGCATTTGCGCGGCTCTATGCGAGCTCGCTCGGCCGTACGTATTCGGGTCTGAAGCCAATTACCGGGAACGAAAGCTCATCGACGTCCGGTCCGGAGAGCGATGACGCCACGGCGAACGACGAGGAAAAGGTCTTCGAAACCGACGAAGGGCCGGTGATCATCACGACCCGTGATCGGATGGTTTTCGTCTCCGAGAGCTTCCCCCGACCGCTGGCGCGTAAATTGGCTGACCTGATAATGAGTGCGCAGGGTACGGGTGAGTTGCAGATGGTTTCGCTTCACCCTGCCGGATCAGGCGTGCAAGGCGGGCTTCAGCCGAGGAAACTGCGGCCGCTCACCGGAAGCCTGGTGCGATTCATGTCGAACTGCGGCGTGATGAAGGCTGCGGTGGATGCGGGTTTGAAGTCGAGGAAAATGGCCGGCACCTGGTTAGCGCCGGCTCATTGAATACGGAGCTCCTGCTCTTACTGATTGCCGCCAAGGATTGAGCCTACGATACCGCCCAGAACGGCGCCGCCTGCCGCCTGTTGCAAACCCCGGCCGTCGCCTTCGCGGGGAAGGTATTCGGCAATCTGATGAGCAAGTCGCGAAATGGGCAGGGTCTGCAGCCATATCTGTCCAGGTCCGGTGAGCACGGCGAGGAAGATGCCGTCGCCGCCGAAGATCATGTTCTTGATGCCAGGAACGGTTGTGATCTGGAACGAGACTGAGCCCTGAAATGCTCCCACGTGGCCAGGATGTACGAGAAGGGTTTCGCCGGGCGCGAGCGTCTTGGTGATCAGTTCACCGGAGAGCTCAAGCCAGGCCGTGCCGGTGCCAGCGAGCTTTTGCAGGAGAAACCCGCTGCCGCCAAATATGCCCGCACCGAGCGATTGTTGAAAGCCAACGCTGATGGTGACCTGCGGCGTGGCGCAGAGAAAGCCGTGCCGGTGGATCATGTATTCATGACCAGGCCCAACTTCTACTGGAACGATGTGCCCGGGCACTTTGGTGGCAAAGGAAACTACGCCGGCGGAACCCATAGCGCGGTATTCGGTCATGAACAGGCTGCCGCCGCCGGCGACGCGTTTGATGATGCCAAACAGACCTCCTCCGCCGCCCATCTGCGTGTGAGTGGTCATCTGAACGTTTGCGGTCATCCACGAGAGTTCGCCGCTCTCGGAGAAGACGCTTTCGTTGGGTTCGAGTTGAACGTCGAGCACCGGCATGGTGGTGCCCTGGATGCGGCTCTGCATGGGGAATTCTCCTCTTTATCGGAAGTCTACATCGTGTGTTGTAAAACGTCAGGCATTGAACAAGCCAGGCAGGAATCATGTCGTGCATTCGAAGGGGAGATCATTCTGTCTTTACGGAGTTCATTGTTGACTACAATCGATTCTTCCATGAGATCTCTCCGCAGATTGCACCTTTGTTGGAATGTCGCAGGTATTCTGCTCCTTTTGGCGACCGCTTGCCAGACAGAAAAGCTACCTGCAGATCGGCCGCAGATTTTTCCAGGCGTACGCATGCGCGACGTAAGCTTCTTCTCTGCGGCCCTTGGGCGCTCGATGCCGTATCGTGTCTTTCTGCCTTCCGCCGTTACATCAAGTCAGCGACTCCCCGTTGTTTTTCTTCTTCATGGTGCCTTCGGCAATTTTCGTGACTGGTCAAATTATTCCGGCGTAGGAGCATGGGCGGCGCGTGGATTGATTCTGGTGCTGGTTCAAGGTGATCAATCCTCGTATTACATGAACTCGGTTGAACACCCGAAAGATCGCTACGAGGATTACCTCCTTCACGATCTTCCGGCGGATGTTGCCGCACGCTTCCCCGTGGCCCCTGGCCGAGCGAACCAAGCGTTGATTGGAATTTCCATGGGCGGATTTGCTGCTCTGAGCATCGCATTGCGGCATCCAGAGTTGTTTTATTTCGTGGCGGCTATTAGTCCGGCCATCGATATCCTTCATCGTGGTTTCAGTCCCAGGCGTTTCGGGCAGTGGTGGAGGACTCGAAGCGTGTTTGGGCCGTCGGGCGATAAGTTCCGGCAACGTGTCGATCCATTCGTGCTTGTGGAAACAGCGAATCCAGCGCGAATGCCGTTTCTCTTCATAACGGCGGGAGACGCGGAACCGCTGCTGAAGCCCTGCCGGCGATTTGCCAGAGAAATTGCAGCGCGCCACTTCGCTTTCGAATTCCGCACCAAGCCCGGAGGACACGACTGGGGCGAATGGAACAGTCAGATTCCGGGTGTGTTCTTGAGCCTTCTTGCGCATTTGCATCAAGCCCCGGAACAATATTCAAAGTACGACCAGATTTGAGTGCGGCCGGTTCAACCGCCAAGCTGGTCATACAACGTGGAGTTGCGGTAGCCCATCAGCGTGACCAGCGTCCAGATGGCAAGCGCGGTGCCGAAGGGGATTTTCAGCAGACTGAGGAACGCCGCGACGATGGCTACAATGCGTCCCCAGGCAGTGTGCTGCATAAGGCCCCAGCCGGCGAGCAGCGCGAGACCGGAGCGGACGACCACATAAACCCAGATGAGATGGAGAAAACGTGGGCCGAAAAATTCCGGTCCCCATGTGCCATGTGACCAAGGGCCAAATGAGCCATGGAAGAAGGCATTTGCGAAAGCCATACCCATGAAGCCCATGAGTAGCGACAGACCGCCATAAATGAACCAGACAATGCTGAGTGCTCGAATTCGGCTGGCGTAAGTTGCCACCTGCATCTGGAGGTTGGGGATGGGAGGAACGGGGGGAACGACCGGCCTGCCGCATTGAGGGCAAACAGCCTGCCCCTGTGCCAGATTGAATCCACAACCGCTGCAAAACATGGCCAACCTCCTTGGGGAGCCTTTGCCGGGCATCGATCGCCGCGGCGATTCAAACTACTGCGAAAGGGTACGCACGCTGGAGCGAATTCGTTCCAGCCGTTCCTCATAGCGGTCATCATGAACGATGAGCGCGGTGATTCGCCCCTTGCTGTCGCGCTCGACCAGAAGTCGGCTTGTACTGTCGCCTTTGGGATAAAAGAGTGCGTTGGGGGATTCGGCAGCCAATTCGGCGACGAAGCCGTGGCGGTCTTTGCGGTAAAGGGTGTCTCCCTGGCGGTAGACCGTAAGGGAGAGCAGGCCGCGTATGTCGCGATAGTCACCGGTAAGCGCATCAAGCTGCTCGTTGCTCAATGGGATTGCCGGCGGATGAAGGGGAATCATGGCGCGCTCCGCATACGGCGCAATCTCTTCTCCGAGACGATGTTCCAGTAGCCATCGCGGCAGATCCGGCTCATTGAAAGCGCGCGACCAGCAGTCATGTTTCAAGCCCTGGTAGATCCAGAGGCGAATATGTCCGCCATCTGACTTGAATGCTGCATACATCAGTTCGCTCTCGCGCGGCGGGACAACTGGGTCATTGCTACCGTGGAAAAGCCAGATTGGTGTTCTACCAATGACGCGTGCATATTCCTGCGGAAGGGTTTCTCTCTGCTGCCATCGCTGAGGAGCGTAGCTCCAGAAGACTCCGCTGGCGGCGATAGCAACCGCAGCCCAGCGCTTTGGGTATGCCTTCGCAAGCTCCCACGCTCCGTAGCCGCCAAGGGAAAGCCCTGTGAGGTAAGTCCGATCGGGGTCGGCATGAAATTCTTCGGCTTCCTTGTCCAGCATGGTCATAGCCATAGTCATCATCGGCAGATCTGTCCAGTAATACATTTGTGGACATTGCGGAAGGACAATGATGAACGGCCAACGTTCCGGGTGGTCGCGCACGGCTTCGGGAAGTCCGATTTCGGTTTGCCACATACCTTCTGAACCGCGCTCGCCGAGTCCGTGCAGGAAGAGGATGATTGGCCATCGCCGGCCATCGTCCCGCCGCCATTCCTCAGGAACGTAGACCTGGAACCGGTAGGTCACGCCATGCATCGTAACGCTTCGGTTGAGAAAACCGGTTTCCTGCCGGGGTACGGACTTTGCGGCGCGTGGGGCTGCGAATCCGGGCATCGCTCCCAGTGAAAGTGCGATAGCAGCAAGTCCGATATTTAAGGCCAGCAGGTTCAATATGCGGCGCATTGAGCCCTATGATAGACCGCCACAATTGCATTTGATTGAAAGCCAAGGGGATTGAGTGCTGCAGAAGTTACGAATGGATTTCGATTTCCTGACGGATTTCTTATGGACCTGCGTGTAACAATCGATGGAGATTACCTCTACTGAACTTTTTTAGTGATTATGACCACACTGCAACCTGGAGAGGTGTTGGACCACTACCGCATTGAAGCGGTGATTGCACATACGTCCATGTCGGTGCTCTACAAGGCGCTGGATGAAAAGACCGGGCGCGCGGTTGCAATCAAGGTTCCTCACGAGGAGCTGGAAACCGACCCGGTGTTGTTTGAGCGCTTCAAACGAGAAGAGGAGATCGGGCAGCAACTCGATCATCCGGGCATCGTAAAGACCTTCAACAGCGAGGAACGCAGCCGGCTCTATCTGGTGATGGAGTGGGTGAATGGGCGCCTGTTGCGCGCCATTTTGAATGAAGAGAAGAAGCTTCCCATCGCCCGGGCAACCACCATTGCGATTCACATTCTGAATGCGCTCGATTACATGCATAAGCGTGGAATCGTGCATCGCGATTTAAAACCAGAAAATGTGATGGTTGACGAGAACGACAACATCAAGATCATCGACTTCGGTATTGCGATGAAAGAGGATGCGCGACGCCTCACATTTGTGAATCTCTCATCGACTTTGGGTACTCCGGATTACATTTCGCCTGAGCAGGTGGAGGGGCATCGCGGCGACCAGCGCAGTGATATTTATTCGCTGGGCATTATGTTCTACGAAATGCTGACCGGCCGAGTACCGTTCGCCGAACCCAATCCTCTGGCTGCCATGAATGAGCGGCTGCAACACAACCCCACGCCACCGCGCGAGTTGGAACCGGAGATTTCTCCCACGCTGGAAGAAATTCTCTTCCGCGCCCTAGAACGCAATCCGCGGCACCGCTATGCGAATGCGCATGAAATGGTGTGGGACTTGGAACATCAGGATCAGGTGGGTGTGGAAGACCGCGGTGAGCGTCAGCCCTACGAAGGCAAGCGCGGCGGAATCCCACGCAAGGCGATTCTCTATGCGGCGCTTGCACTCGTGCCTCTCGCGTTGTTTATTTTGATGCTGGTGCTGGCGCGGCAATAGGCGCTGCAGCCTGAGCTCTAGCAAGAAAATCTCGATCAAATAAGGGCAGAATTCTAAAGTGCCTATCCCGGCAACTGGCGCAGGAGCTTTCTGGCCTGTAGAAACCACGGACGCTCGCGACGGCGCAGATAACGTGGCATGGTTGGTGCCTTTTCGAGAACTTTGAGAACGTACTGGCGCGCTTCGGCGGTGCGGCCGGTCGATGCGAGCATCGATGCGAAATTGAGATAAGTCTCAGAGAGCGTCGAGATGACAAGCACTCGGCGGAAGAGCGTTTCGGATTCTTCCATTCGTCCCGTGAGCGCGTAGGCATGCGCGAGCAAGCCACCGGCGCGATGGAAGTCGTAATCAGGGTCTTTGGCGATGACAGGCTCAATGTCGGCGACAGCTGCCTTGGCATCGCCAAGCTTGAGCGCGCAGACGCCCCGTCGATACATCGCATCAATTGTGTCGATGTGTCCTGCGATTGCCTTGTCAAAGGCTGCACGCGCCGCATGAAAGTTGCCTGCCTCCATGTAGAGTTCGCCCAACTCCTCAAAGTTTCCAGCGGCCGGGTTGTCGTGGATGATGAGCTCAAGATCGCGGATTCGCCTGCCACGCGAGATGCCTTTGAACGACTGATTGAGGATCTGATAGTCCGGAACAACCTCGGCGATGATGTAGATGAGCGCGCCAAGCGGTCCGAGGAAGATGATGATGAAGACCCAATAGGTGTCTGGACGGCGGCGAAAGAAGTGAACGAGGGCGATGATTTGCAAAATCAGTCCCCACGGATAAAACAAGCTCGTAAAAAATCCCATTCGATAAAAGACCCTGTCTCCTTGGTTCAGTTTCAGCGGTATGAGTCGTCGCGATGAACGACAAACTCCGGGTAGGCAGCGCCACCCAGCTCATGCAGGTCCATCCCGATGCGCTCGCCGTCAGGCTCAACCCGGAAGGGAACGATGCGATTGAGAAGGGCGAACAGCAGGTAGATGGCGGGTAGGACAAGGCCGAGGAGCGCGGAAATGCCTACTAGTTGAGCAATGATCTGCCCCTTGTGGTGCGAAAAGACGCCGGCGACGAAAAGTCCCCACAGCCCGCTGACCAAATGCGCTGTCAAAGCGCCCGACGGATCGTCGATGGAGAGAGCAAGTTCAAGAACTTCAACCAAAAGCGGCGTTGCAATGCCTGCCACGAGTCCGGCAAAGAGCGCTTGGAGCGGCGTGACTGTTGCGGCGCAGGCGCTGGATGTAACCAGTCCAGAGAGCCAGCCATTGGCGCAGAGACTCGCATCAGGCTTGCCGAAGCGAAGCCGCGTGACCGCAAAGCTCGATGCGAATGCTGTTGCCGCGGCGATCAGCGTATTAATGACGACGACTGCTAGTTTCTCGGGTGCGGCATCGAGCCAGAGCAGTGCCCCCGCCAGGTTGAAGGCAATCCACCCTACCAAAGCGATAACACAGCCAAAGAGTACGTAAATCGCGTTATGACCTGGCATGGCCGTCGAGAGGCCCTCGCGGGGAAATTTGCCGCGCCGCGGCCCAGCGATCCAGATGACTGCAAGCGCCGCGGAGCCACCCATAATATGAATCGATGCGGCTCCTCCGGGATCAATGAAGCCTATTCCGAGCCCGAACTGAGAGTCGAGCGTGCTGAGCCAGCCGCCCCCCCACACCCAGTCTGCCAACAAGGGAAAGAGTACGGCCGCGAGTAAAGCGGAGATAGATATGCCTGCGGTAATGCGCAATCTATCAGCTCCTGAGCCCCATGGAATAAGAGCCGCCAGTGCTACAGCAAACAACTCGAACAACGTTCCCAGTTGCGTGCGTAGCGGCAGAGCCGGAAATCCGGTCAAGAGCCATGGCCCGGTGCCAGCCCAGTTCCATATCTTGCCAAAGGCATGTAGCGAGTGCCCTGGTCCAAGTGCAGGTGCAGCGAAGGTGGTGCCGATGAGTAAAAATGCCAGAATGGCTGCACTTGCTATTGCCAGTGAACCCAGCATTGCCTGTGAGGCAGAGCGGGAACGCCCTAGCCCAGTGTTGATCAGTGCAAGCCCTGCCAAAGCCAGGGGAGCCATCAGCAGCAGACCTGTTGCCAGCGCGGCGGAACTCGAAGAGAGGGCATTTGCAGTATTCAAGAGCGGAACTCTCCACGCGAAAGCAGATGTCCGCGAATGGCAACACCAAGGCCGAGTGCCTCCACGGCAATTCCGCAGACTATAAAGGCTGCGCGCGCACCCGATGAGGGGAAGAGCAGCAAAGCGGCCAACGTGAGCACGAAGCCTGTGGGCATGACCGCCAATCCTGCATTTTTCATGGTGCCAACCTCGCAGCCGCAGTTTTGTTCTGCGGCGCTTCCTATGAATCGGAAATTCCTAGGTAGAAATCAAAGATGGGTCTGGGGACTTCCCGAGCTATTGAGCCGCATTCTACTGCATGCAATTGCTATAACTACGAGGCTACAGGCTGGGCTGGTCGAACACGACATGGGGTGGCTCCTATATTGGCCGGAAAAGCACTGGAATCTCACCTTTCGGTACGCGGAAAAAGAAGGAGATCAGGACAATTCTTTTTCGTGTGCCTCACTGCAGTGGGTTTTCTTTTCAGTAAATTGCAAATTCTTTTGCGCTAAAGGTAATTTTTCCAGATTGAACGGTTGACAGAGCTTGCAACTCGGCGTCCGGCTGCTATATTGATTCTTCGGGGTTTCAGACCTCGCAAGTGTTCTTTTCCCGAAATCAAAACATAACCATGACCTGTGTGATCGCTGGCACCGCGCTCACCATAAGTACGAATACGCAAACGAAGATTAAGCAGGAAAGCATTCATGGCGCAAATATTTGATCGCAGCTCCAATGCCTTGGCTCGTGCGAGCCTGGTGCTGACGGGGCTGATTGTGATCGCACTGGGAGTGACGCTTGATCAGTTGCAGCGCTCACCCTGGGTTACGCGGCAGGGGCAGCGTGCGGAACAGCCGGTGCCTTTCAGTCATAAGCATCACGTGCAGGGTCTGGGGCTGCAATGCCAGTACTGCCACGTCACCGTGGAGAAGTCGAGCTACGCGGGCATTCCCCCGACCAAGACCTGCATGAACTGCCATGCGCAGATCTGGACGAATGCGGAACTGCTGAAGCCCGTCCGCGATAGTTACGCGACCGGTGAGAGCCTCCCCTGGATTCGCGTGCATGATCTTCCCGACTACGTCTATTTCAATCACTCCATCCACGTGAACAAGGGCATCGGCTGCGCCACGTGTCATGGCCGCGTGGATCAAATGCCGCTGATGTATGCGCAGAACACGCTGCAGATGGAATGGTGCCTGGACTGCCACCGTAATCCCGCCAAGAATCTGCGCCCGACGAGTGAGATCTACAACATGGTTTGGAAGGCTCCTTCTTCTTCAAAGCCTGTCTGGTGCGCAGTGACGGATGAAAAGACCGGCGTGCCTACCGCCGACAGCGTGAGTTGTACGACACAGGATCCGAGCGGTTCTGGTCCGGAGCTTGCGGCGCTGAGTCTGCCGGTCGCAGCTCAAGTGCATCCGGCTGTATCTGATACTTCCGCAGCCCTACTGCCTGCATCGCTTACCTACAAGAAATTCACCAGCCAGGATGAGCTCGGACACTTCTTGCTCGACCACTACAAAATTCGAACGCCGAAGGATTTGACCAGCTGTGAGGTCTGCCATCGATGAGCCGCGAAACCATGAGTGGTGCGACAAACCAAACGGGGAATGCCGTGGAGAACGACAATAATAAGGCGCCGGGTGTTACTACCGAAGCGCCCCTAACGCTGGACCAGGTGCGCGAGCGGCTGAAGGGCGTCCGCGGCAAGAAATACTGGCGTTCAATCGATGAACTGGCGAACACGCCCGAGTTTCAGGCTGAGGTGGAGCGCGAGTTCCCGTCGATGGCTGCCGAATGGGTCGATCCGGTTTCACGTCGCGGTTTCATGAAGCTGATGGGCGCTTCGATGGCCCTGGCTGGTCTGGCAGGTTGCACCAAGCAGCCGGACGAGACGATCTACCCCTATGTCAAGGCGCCAGAGGACCTGGTCCTCGGTAAGCCAATGTATTTTGCCACCGCACACCCTTTTCCTGCCGGTGCGGTTCCGTTGCTGGTCAAGAGTGACGAATTTCGCCCCATTAAAGTCGACGGTAATCCGGAGCATCCCTACAATCACGGCGGGTCCGACCCTTATTCGCAGGGTACTCTGCTCGGCCTCTATGATCCCGACCGCTCGCAGCATGCGACCTTCCGCGGAGAAGAGCGTGAGTGGGGCGAGTTCATCGGCGAATTTCGTGCTGCCGCTGCTGCTTCGAAAGATGGATCGGGTATCTATTTTCTGAGTTCAACAATAACCTCGCCCACGCTGGCTCGCCAGTGGAAGGCTGTTCAGGCTGCATATCCGAAGGCGACTCTGGTGCAGTATGACCCGGCAATTGCCGGCACTGCGATTGAGTCCGGCCCTGCCGTACAGTACTCGCTGGCTGATGCCGATCTGATTGTTTCGCTCGATGCAGACTTTCTCTCCGGTGCCTGGTATCCGGGCTTTCACAAGCTGGTCGCTGAGTATGCTGCCCGCCGCAAGGATCCCTCGAAGTTGAATCGCCTGTATGCGGTGGAAAGCTCCACTTCGACAACGGGCATGAAGGCCGAGCATCGTCTCGGGCTACGTGCCAGTGAGGTCCCAGCATTTGTGGCGGCCTTGGCGGCCGCGCTCGGTGTTGCCGGCGTGAGTGCCCCGGCCTATGCGTGGACCGGCGAGCAGCAGAAGTTTCTCGCCGCGCTGGTCAAAGACCTCAAAGCGAGCGCCGGAAAGTGCGTTGTGATTCCGGGACTCTATCAGGATCGCTCGGTCGACGCTCTTGCATTGGCCATCAATACTGCCCTGGGCAATGTAGGCAAAACGGTGACGGTTTCCAGCGAGACAGCTGTGCCGCTACCTTCCGATCAGTTGGCTTCTCTTAAGTCTCTTGTCGCTGATCTGAATGCCGGCAAGGTCAACTGGCTGGTTGTGCTCGACGGCAACCCTGTGTATGACGCACCGGGAGATCTCGGATTCCTGACTGCCTTTAATAAGGCGAAGATGAATGCGCATCTCGGCTCGCACTACAACGAAACCGGCCAGGAGGCTCAATGGCATATTCCCTCGGCCCATTATCTGGAGTCGTGGTCCGATGCCCGCGCCTATGACGGTACGGTTTCGATTGTGCAGCCGATGATTGACCCCCTCTATGGAGGCAAGACAGCGCACGAGGTCTTCCAGGCGTTGCTCAACGAGCCGATGCTCTCACCTTATGCGGCGGTGCGCGAGACTTGGAAGCCGGTGCTTGAGAAGGGTGGAGACTTCGAAGGGAACTGGCGCAAGACCCTGCACGATGGCTGGATTCCGAATACGGCCTACGCGGCGGGCGCGGCCAAGCCCGCAGCGCTGTCCCGTGTTCCCGCTCCATCATCAAAAGAAGCGATTGAAATTATCTTCCGGCCTGATCCGACTATCTATGACGGTCGCTACTCGAATATCGGCTGGCTGCAGGAATTGCCCAAGCCGGTGACAAACCTGAGTTGGGATAACGCCGCAATTGTTTCCGGTGCGACGTTGACCAAGCTCAAGCTGGAAGAAGACGACATACTCGAAATCACAGTGGGCGCCAGTAAGGTCAAGGCGCCTGTTATTGTGGCTCCCGGCCATCCGGACAACTCGATAACGGTGCACCTGGGCTATGGCCGCATGCATGCGGGCCGCGTGGGTTCGGGGACTGGGTTTGACGGTAATCTGATCCGCACGTCCGATACGCCGTTTTACGTGAATGGTTCGGTGAAGAAGCTCGACGGCAAGTGGGGCGTGGCCATCACCAAGAGCCACTATCAGGATCACCGTTCAAAGGTCGTAGGCGGCGAAGGTACTGGCAACAACTCGCTCGAAGCTGATGAGGCGCTCGGGCCGCGCGGAATTATTCGCTATGCCACGCTCGAGGAGTTCAAGGCGAATCCGAACTTCGCGCATGAGGGTGAAGGGCACGATACGCCGCGGCAGGATACTACGCTGTTCCCCAACTGGTCGTACAACGAGGCCAATGCATGGGGCATGTCGATCGACATGAACAGCTGCACCGGTTGCAATGCCTGTATTGTCAGTTGCTATGCGGAAAACAACATCGCGGTGGTAGGCAAGCAGCAGGTGCGCATCGGCCGCAATATGCAGTGGCTCCGCATCGACACTTATTTCGAGGGTGATCTTGCGGCGCCCCGGGCTCACTTTCAGCCCATGCTCTGCCAGCACTGCGAGAATGCGCCTTGCGAACAGGTTTGCCCGGTGGGAGCCACCGTGCACACGCCGGAAGGCCTGAACATGATGGTCTACAACCGCTGCGTAGGCACCCGCTATTGCTCGAACAACTGCCCATACAAAGTGCGCCGCTTCAATTTCCTGCTGTTCTCTGACTACGAGACCGAGAGCTTGAAGCTGATGCGCAATCCTGAAGTCACGGTTCGTTCGCGCGGCGTGATGGAGAAGTGCAGCTACTGCGTGCAGCGTATTCAGGAAGCGAAGATTAGTGCGGACAAGGAGAATCGCGCCATTCGCGATGGGGAGATCGTGACAGCCTGCCAGCAGGCGTGCCCGGCTACTGCGATCACATTCGGAAACATCAACGACAAGACCAGCCGTGTCGCCAAGCTGCGCGCCGACCAGCGCACCTATCAGGTGCTGGCGGACCAGAACACGCGTCCGCGCACGACGTATGTGGCCGAAGTGATCAATCCGAACTCCGAACTCGAAGAAAGCTGCCGGTGGAACACGCGCCGGCAAAGGGTTGAACCCACGATGGCAACCAGTGAAGTGAACGTCGAAAACCGCCGTAGTCGACCCGGAAACGGGAGAGTACCGGGTATTGGCGCCGGGCAGACGTTCCGGTCGGTCACCGAGAAGATCACGCGCATTGTGCTGACGCCGCACACGCCGCTGGGCTGGTTCTGCGCTCTTCGGTTGGCCGGCGCGGGCGCCACCATGCTGCTGGTCGCGGTTACCTGGCTGTTCCTGAAAGGCGTGGGCATCTGGGCTATCACGCAGCCGGTGGCGTGGGGCTTCGCGATCATCAACTTCGTGTGGTGGATCGGTATCGGCCACGCCGGCACGCTGATCTCGGCCATTCTGCTTGCTGTTCAAGCAGAGCTGGCGTAACTCGATCAACCGCTTTGCCGAGGCGATGACGATTTTTGCCGTGGTCTGCGCGGCGATGTTCCCGGTGATTCACGTGGGGCGGCCGTGGCTGGCGATACTGGCTGTTTCCGCTGTCCGCATCACGATGGATGTACTGGCCGCAGTTCCGTTCGCCGCTGATGTGGGACGTGTTTGCGGTCTCGACCTACGCAACGATCTCGGTGGTGTTCTGGTACATCGGTATGGTTCCCGACTCTGGGCACGCTTGCGCGACCGCGCGAAGTCAAAGTTCGCGCAGTATTTTCTACGGCATGCTAGCGCTCGGCTGGCGCGGATCGGTCCGCCACTGGATGCGCTACGAGACGGCTTCGCTGTTGCTGGCCGGCCTGGCCACGCCGCTGGTGCTTTCCGTGCACACAGTCATCAGCTTCGACTTCGCTGTTGCGGTCCTGCCCGGCTGGCACACCACGATTTTCCCGCCATATTTCGTTGCCGGCGCCATTTACTCCGGATTTGCCATGGTGCTTACGCTGGCCATTCCGCTCCGCAAGTTCTACCACCTGGAAGAACTGGTCACCATCCGGCATATCGACAACTGCGGCAAGGTGATGCTGGCCACCGGGTTCATTGTGGCCTACGGCTACGTGATGGAAGCCTTCATGGCCTGGTACTCGGCGGATCACATGGGAATTCTTCATGTTCTGGAACCGCATGTTCGGTCCCATGGGCTGGTCGTACTGGGTTCTTGATTACCTGCAATCTCGCGTTTCCGCTCACGACGCTTTGGTCGCGCAAGTTGCGCACAGAACATGGCGTATCATGTTTGTCCTTTCGCTCATTGTGAACACGGGCATGTGGTTCGAGCGCTTCGTGATCGTCGTGACCAGCCTCTACCGCGACTTCCTGCCGTCCTCGTGGGGCACATATCGCGCGACGAGGTGGGACTACATGACGTTCGTCGGAACGCTGGGATTGTTCACGTTCCTGTTCCTGCTGTTTATTCGATTCTTGCCCATGATTCCGATGTCTGAAATTCGCACAGATGCTGCCCGGCGGCGAAGATCAAGCGAGGCCGCGGAGGCTGGTGACTGATGCCAGCGCGCGAAGGAACTTACGGCCTGTTGGCCGAATTCGATACGCCGAGCGAACTGGTCATGGCGGCGCAGAAGGCGCGCCATGGATGGATGGCGGCGCATGGATTGCTATACGCCTTATCCGGTTGAAGAAGCGGCGGAAGCAATCGGCTTCCACCGCAATAAGGTCCCACTGGTTGACCTGATCGGCGGGTTGATCGGTCTGGGCGATGTTCTCGCTGGAGACTTGGATTTCAACTCTGGCGTATCCGCTGAACATCGGCGGGACGCCCGACGTACTCCTGGCCGGCTTTCGTTGTTCCGGCCTACGAGTGGACGATTCTCTGGGCGGGGCTTTCGGCGGCCTTCGGCATGCTCGCGCTGAACGGGTTGCCTTCGCTCTATCACCCGCTGTTCAATGCGCCCAACTTCCGCAACGGCGCCACGAACGACAAGTTCTTTCTCTGCCTTGAAGCGATGGACCCAAAGTTTGATTTGGTGGATACCACAGCATATCTGAAGGCACTGGATGCGGTTTCTGTGGTGGAGGTGGAGTACTAATGCACACAGTCCAACTCCAATCCAAACGCGCAAGGCTCAGTCGCTTTGCGGTATGTGCGGCTCTGGCTGCTGCCGGCCTGATTGCAGGCTGCCGCCAGGACATGCACAACCAACCCAAAATGTTCCCGCAGCGCGGATCGGTAATCTTTGCAGATCATCGTGGGGCTCGTCCGCAGGTAGTCGACACTGTGGCTCGTGGCCAATTACATGAAGACAGCTATTTCTACACGGGTGTGATTCAAGGTGCCAACGGCTACAAGGAAGAGAGCAATCTGATGCCATTCCCGGTAACCATGGAAGTTCTTGAGCGCGGACAGGAGCGGTTCAATGTTTACTGTTCCCCATGTCACTCGCGCGTCGGCAACGGGCTGGGCGAGATTGTGATGCGCGGCTATAAGCCCGCGGGCAATCTGCACGATCAGGTAAGAATGGCGCAGCCAGTCTCGCACTACTTCTACGTTATGACCCACGGCTACGGAGCAATGCCTGATTACTCGGCGCAGTTGTCACCGGTTGATCGCTGGGCTGTGGCAGCTTATATACGCGCTTTGCAATTGAGCGAGGATGCGACGACTGCCGATGTTCCTGTCGGCAAAACAATCAAAAGCTTGAAAGAAGTGGCGAAAGAGGAAAATTTGCCGGCCAGCGACGCCGAGCCCTGGGAACTACCTAGCACTGCTGTGCAGGCCTATCCGCACACAGGCGAAGGTACGCCTGCGATGGCTCCGGGGAATCCGGCTGATCCGAAGATTTTCATTCCCACAAGTAAACCGGCTCCAGCAGCCGCCAAGTAAGGGTGAGAGACCGAATGGCTCACGCATCACATAAGAAAACGCTACCCGCTTCGCTCGGTGCTCCGTCGTTTGTTGACGGGTGGTTCAGCAAGGCGATCATCGTGGGGGCAATTGCAACAGTCGCCGCCGTGGTTCTGGCTTTTCTTGGCCAGGCGCAGGACGGTCTGGGCTGGGATCACTTTTTCCGCGCATGGGTTCTGGGCCTCATGCTGACCTTTGGCTTTGCTGTTGGCGGTCTGGCGCTTCTTATGGTGCAGTATTGCTCCGGTGGTAAGTGGGGACTGCTTCTCCGCCGTCCGCTTGAGGCCATGAGCCGCACACTGCCGGTTGTCTTCGTCTATTGGCTTGTGCTGGGTCTCTTCATCAAGAGGCTTTTCCTCTGGGCGAAATATCCTGACGTTGCGTCAACCGAAGCGGCGCTCAAATCTGGTCTCATCACAGAAATTCAAGCGCATTGCCTCAACTTCAAGCGTGGCATGCTGGCGCCGGGTATGTTCTGGTTAGTCGGTCTTCTGTGCTTCGCTATCTGGGCCTTTTATACGTGGAAGTTGAATACACTTGGCCTCAAACGCGACTCTGATTCCGAAGACAAGACGCCCTATTGGATAAAGAAACTTGAAAACATCTCCGGTCCAGGGCTGGTGGTATACGCGCTTACCATGACCGCCGGTGCTATTTACTGGGTCATGTCGATGGATGTCACCTGGTTCTCGTCGGTCTACGGCCTGCTGTTTCTCGTAGGTCAGGGCTATCAGGTGTTAGCGCTCTCCATCATTGTCGCTATCGCGCTCTCGAAGGACGAGCCATTCAAGACCTTGCTGAGGCAGACCGAGCAGCACGATATGGGCAAGTTTCTGTTTGCCTTCGTGATGCTGAACATCTATCTTGCGTTCGGCCAGTTCCTCATCATCTGGTCGGGCAACCTGCCTGAGGAGATTCCCTGGTATCTCGATCGCATTCGTGGCCACTGGGGCATCATCATCACCCTCGACTTTATCTTCCACTGGCTGATTCCGTTCTCGCTACTGCTGTCGCGCGACATCAAGCGCAATAAGAAGCGCCTGGTTAGGGTCTGCCAATTCATGATTTTCGCCAAGGCCTTCGATCTGTTCTGGCTCATCGAGCCGAACTTCAAGGATGCGGCCCGCAATCTGCATTTCTCATGGGGAATCCTCGAGTACGCCGCAGTGCCTGTGGCAATGACGGCCTTCTGGTTCGCCTATTACGCAAAGCAATTGAAGACCCGTGCACTGGTGCAGACCAACGATCCGCACCTGGCCGAGATTCTGGAGCCCGAACATGCACACGCCTGATCCGCGCGACCACAAGCCGGAAGAAATCGATGCATCGGCAGGCTATGAGAAGACCGATGTTCGCGTCATGGGAATCGTGGTCTTTCTCACCGCGCTGGCCATCCTTGTTGCTGTAGTAGGCGTGCTGACGTACGGTATCGGCAAGGTGATCAACGCGCACCTGAACAAGGAGGACGGGCCTGACACCAAGTGGACGAGGTCCGCCGACGTGCGCCAGCTTGGCGATATGCCGAACAATCCAGATATTCAGAAGAAGATGTCTGAAATTGTCAGTACTTTTCCCACTCCGCGCGTACAGGTCGATGACGGAGAGCAGGACATTGCCGATTTACACCAGCGAGAGGACCTACTACTCGACCATTACACCTGGGTAAACGAGAGCAAGGGAACGGTGCGCATTCCCATCGAGCGTGCCATGGAACTGATTGCACAGCGTGGACTACCAGTTGCGCCAGCCTCTACGCAAACTCCAATGATGACGGGCGATCACCGTCCCACCATCACCATGCCGTTAACAGATGGATTTGCCCGCACAGGCTATGAACAAGCGCTTGCCGCCTCGGAAGGTGAGAGTACAAGCGAAAAATAGAGCAGTCTTCGCGCAATAAGGTGATCGAATCTTGCTGCGGAATCTTGAACACGCACGGGAGAACTGAAAAGGAGTCTGAAGCATGCAGTATCAAGTCACAATCCGGAAAAGATGGCGGAGTGCCGCAGTTACCGCTTCAACCGCGATTGCGCTGTGCATGATATTCCAGACAGCCTGGGCGCAAACGCAGAAAGCACCACAAAAACCCAGTACCGTACAAGGCATGTGGAGCTACGGCAACATGCGACGGTCGGTGGACGAGAAGACCGAAGGACCGGCGAATACTACGCCCGGTCTGCTGTCACACGTAGGCATTTCACAGCACCTTAATCAACAGTTACCCCTCGATGCCGCGTTCACCGATGAAAGCGGCAAGCCTGTCCATCTGGGCGACTATTTTGGTAAGGTGCCGGTCATTCTCTCACTCGTTTATTACCGTTGCCCGATGCTTTGCTCAGAGGAAATGGACGGACTGGCCAGCGCATTGCAAATGGTGCATTTCACGCCAGGCAAAGATTTCAATATAGTCTTCGTTTCCATCGATCCGAACGAAACGCCAGCGATGGCAATGCAGAAGAAGACCACTTACGTGAAGCGCTATGGCAAACCGGAAACGGCCAACGGCTGGCATTTTCTCACCGGTCCACAGGCAAGCATCGATGCGGTAGCTTCCGCGGTTGGCTTCCAATACGTGAAGCTAAAGGTGCCCGGAAGCAACCTCACGCAATTTGCCCACGCCAGCGCAATCCAGCTTTGTACTCCCAAGGGAAAGATCGCTCAATACTACATGGGTGTGGAGTACTCACCCAAAGATTTGTTGCTCGGCTTGAACGAGTCATCCTCGAACAAGATTGGATCGCCGGTTCAGAACATCATCACTTACTGCTATCACTACGATCCGCAGACAAATACCCACTCGCTTATCGTGGCGCGGGTGGTGCAACTGGGAGGCCTGGCAACGCTGCTCGTGCTCGGTGGCTTCATGGCCCTCATGTTCCGCCGCGACTATAAGCAGGCTCACAAGCCGATGAAAGAATCGAAGGTGAACGGATAACCGAATGTCGCACATTAGTCCAGTACTATGGCAGTTTCTCGTCAAGTGGATGACGGACTTTTCTCTGTTTCCGCCTGAGGCGTCGAAGATTGCGCCCCAGATGGATGCGCTGTACTTCTTTATGGTGCTGGTCAGCCTCATCGGCCTGACCCTTGTCATCCTGCTCGTTGTCGGTTTCTCGCTGCTGTACAGCAAGCGCCGTCATCCCGTTGCGGTCCAAATCGAAGGCTCCACACTGCTTGAAGCAACGTGGACCATCATTCCACTTGGCCTCTTTCTCGTCATGTTCGTGTGGGGCGCTCTTATCTATTTCCGCGTCTACACGCCACCCAATAACGCAATGAATATCTATGTGGTAGGTAAACAGTGGATGTGGAAGGCAGAACATCCGGGCGGCCAGCACGAAATCAATGCACTGCACGTTCCCATCGATAAGCCGGTGCAATTGACGCTTATTTCAGAGGACGTGTTTCACAGTTTTTCCATTCCTGCCTTCCGCGTGAAGCGTGAAGCTATCCCGGGGCGATATACCACGGTTTGGTTTGAAGCCACTCAGGTTGGAACATATCATCTGTTCTGTACGCAATACTGCGGCACGGACCACTCGCACATGATTGGCGAAGTCTATGCCATGACGCCAGATGACTACCAAAAATGGCTCGACAGTTCTACCAGCGGCTTCTCACTTGCACAGAACGGCGAACGGCTTTTCGCAAGCTTGAGCTGTGCGGCCTGCCATAATTCCAGGCCCGATGCCCGTGGTCCTAATCTCGTCGGAGTTTATGGATCAAAGCTCACCCTGACTGATGGTCAGACAATTACTGTCGACGATGCCTACTTACGGCAGTCAATTCTCAATCCGTCGCAGCACGTAACGCAGGGATACACGCCGATTATGCCCACCTACCAGGGCCAAATCAGCGAAGAAGGCGTGATCGATCTGGTGCAATACATCAAGAATCTGGACACAGATTACCGCTTAAAGCAGACTACAACCACGACGACGCTGCTTCCGGAAAGCCAAGGCAAAGCAGCACCCGCAGCGAAAGGAATGGTGAAGCAATGAGCGATACAATCGTCGTTCTTCCCGACCAGGCAACCGCACGGCTACCCAAGACCAGCTACCTCAACAAGGAAAATGGTCTCTTAAGTTGGCTACTGACAGGCGACCATAAGCGCATCGCGATCCTCTACCTGATCTCGATTACATTCTTCTTCTTTATTGGTGGTGCGCTGGCCAGCCTTATTCGCCTGGAGTTGCTGACCCCGCAATCTGACCTGATGGCCACGGACACCTATAACAAGGTGTTCTCCATGCACGGCATCATCATGATCTTCTTTTTCCTGGTGCCATCAGTTCCTGCCACTATCGGCAACTTCTTCATCCCGATGATGATTGGCGCCAAAGATCTGGCCCTGCCAAAGATCAACCTGCTGAGCTGGTACCTCTATATGGCCGCGGGAACGCTCGCCATCTATTCGATGGTAGTGGGAGGAGTGGACACCGGCTGGACATTCACAACACCGCTCTCGACCCACTACGTGAACACCCACGTCATCACGACCGGACTTGCGGTCTTTGTTGCCGGATTCAGCTCCATCTTTACGGGTCTGAATTTCATCGTGACCATTCACAAAATGCGCGCTCCTGGAATGACCTGGTTCCGCCTTCCTCTATTTGTGTGGTCGCATTACGCCGCCAGTATTCTGATGGTACTTGGCACTCCGGTTCTGGCCATCGCGCTCGTGCTCATCGTCCTGGAGCGCACCATTGGCATCGGAGTCTTTGATCCCACCAAGGGTGGCGACCCGTTGCTCTTCCAGCACCTGTTCTGGTTCTATTCGCACCCTGCCGTCTACATTATGATTTTGCCCGGCATGGGTGTCATCTCCGAGGTCATATCTACTTTCAGCCGTAAGCGGGTGTTCGGCTATACGGCGGTCGCATTCTCTTCGGTGGCCATTGCGGTGTTTGGATTCTTCGTCTGGGCGCACCACATGTTCATCATGGGCATTTCTAACTACGCAGTGCTGGTGTTCTCGTTGCTCACGATGCTCGTTGCCGTGCCCTCGGCTATCAAGATATTCAATTGGGCCTTCACCCTTTACAAAGGATCGGTCACATTTGAGACGCCAATGCTCTACGCCTTTGGCTTTATGGGGCTGTTCACCATCGGCGGCCTTACGGGGGTCTTCCTGGGTACTGCCGGAACCGACATCCACCTGACCGAGACCTACTTCATCGTTGCCCACTTCCATTTCGTAATGGTTGGAGGCATGCTGATGGCTTTCCTATCGGGCATCCACTTCTGGTGGCCCAAAATGACCGGCCGCATGTATCCAGAGAAAATTTCTCAGTTGGCCGCTGTCGTCACATTTATCGGATTCAACTTCACCTTCTTCCCGCAGTTCATCCTGGGAACACTCGGCATGCCTCGGCGCTATGCGTCCTACCCGCCAGAGTTCCAGGTATTGAACGTATTTTCAACCGCGGGCGCCTCAATTCTCGGCGTGGGTTATCTGCTTCCGGTGCTTTATCTCACCTGGTCGCTCAAGTACGGAGCTATTGCTGGTAGCAATCCCTGGCAGGCAACTGGCCTGGAGTGGCAGACGCAATCACCGCCGTTGACCGAGAACTTTACGGAGATTCCGATCGTGGACCACGAGGCCTACGACTACGAGTGGCTTGAGCGTCAGAAAGAAAAAGAGGTAGCCAGTGCCTGAGAACACCGCAATTGCTGGCGCTACAGAACTGGAAGCGCACCACGAGCATCCACCTTATCAGCGCCATCACTTTGAAACCATGGGCCAGCAGAATGACGCCACGAATTTTGCCATGTGGCTTTTCCTGCTCACCGAAATCATGTTCTTCGGCGGTCTTTTCACCGCCTATCTGATATACCGCAACTGGTATTACCCTGCGTTTGTCCAGGGCTCTCACCAGTTGAGTATCTTCTGGGGAACACTGAACACGGCTGTTCTCATCACTTCGAGCTTCACCATGGCCATGGGCGTCTGGTGCGCTGAGATGCGCAAGAAGAGCGGCCTGGTTTTGTGTCTTGTACTCACCTTCATTCTTGGTCTGGTGTTCCTTGGTATCAAATCAATCGAGTACCACGAGAAGTGGGAAAAACACCATGTCCCGGGCTTACGGTACAGTCTGGACTCATTCTTGAATCCAGCTTCCGATCACGAGGTCTATCAGGAATATCATGACAAGGCGCTGCCGCTCGATAT
The DNA here is from genome assembly GCA_963814335.1 of uncultured Acidobacteriaceae bacterium. Taxonomy (GTDB): domain Bacteria; phylum Acidobacteriota; class Terriglobia; order Terriglobales; family Acidobacteriaceae; genus Telmatobacter. The sequence goes on from CAWFCO010000007.1 coordinate 397,472, forward strand.
GGCACGGCACACCGAGCTCTATTTCTTCCTCTACTTCGCCATGACAGGCATGCATGCGCTTCACATGATCATCGGTATCGGCATCCTTGCCTTCATGATTGTCCGAGCAAGGGCCGGAGCGTATACGACCGGGCACGTCACATTCGTAGAGAACTTTGGCCTGTACTGGCACTTTGTCGACATCATCTGGATCTTCCTTTTCCCGTTACTCTACCTGATCAGCAGGCACGCCAACTGACGGAGGCAGCCAAGGACACTTTCATGAGCGAACACACTGAACACGAACACCACATCGTAAGCCCCAAAATTTATGTGGCCATTTTTGCCTCACTCCTTGTGGCTACCGGGCTCACTGTGGCCGCTTCTTATGTTGAAATGTATGCCTTCAACGTAGTTGTTGCGCTGGCCATTGCCGTAATCAAGGCAATGCTGGTCGTGCTCTTCTTCATGCACGTCAAGTACAGCAGCAGGCTCACCAAGCTCACGGTCTTTGCGGGGCTCTTCACTTTCCTCGTGTTGATTTTCATGACTTTGTCGGACTACATCAGCCGTGCCTGGGGCCGCTGGTAAGTATCTATAGTCGCCATTTCGAAGGAACGTTCAGAAAGGCCGCCTTGGGGCGGCCCTTTTGCTGCACATTGTTTTTGCTGTGTCGAATTAAGTGAGAAAAGTTTCGAGGGGACATCAGTTAGTCTCTTCCCGACATCGGAACTCCGGTCCGCAATGGCGAAAATGGAGCAGGGGATTATTTCTGGTTTCAAATATGACCATGCATTTCGCTCTCCCAGAAGAAATCTCGCAACTCATGTCCAGTCCCCGCGTCCGAGTACGCCGTTCAGGGCCGCCGCGGTCGGGAGGACGCTGTGTCGTCTATTGGATGCAGCGCGCACAGCGCATTGGCGATAACCCCGCACTGGATGTCGCGATTGAGGCGGCCAATATTCTCGGCCTGCCCGTGGTTGTCTTCTTCTCTGTCATTGCCAACTACCCCAACGCCAATCTGCGCCACTATCATTTCATGCAGCAAGGCCTTCGGGACGTGGAAACCGATGCTGCGGCGCGCCGCGTTGGCTTCATTCTGCGCCGTCAACTTGACAACTCCCTTGAGACATTTCTCGAAGAAGTCGACGCCGCTCTTTTGATCGGGGACGAAAATCCCTGTCGCGAACCGGAACGATGGCGTAATGTGCTTGCACGGCGTCTCAAGTTGCCTTTCTGGACTGTGGATGCCGATGTCATAGTGCCGTCGGAAGTGTTCGGGCGCAGCTTTCATCTCCTTCACCACTTTCGTCCGCATCTCAATCGCGAACTGCCGCTATTTCTTGTGCCGCATTCCAACCTCAAGCCGCTCCGTGAGTGGAAACCATGGAAGCCGTTCGCACATTTCTCGCCGGTCGACGACATCACAACTGGCTTCAACTCTCTCGACCGAACAATCGGCCCCGTGGACACGTTCACCGGCGGGTCGCACGAAGCACTGCGCCGCCTGGACATCTTCCTTTGCGAAAAGCTTGCGAACTACACGCGTGAGCGAAACTTCCCTGAGTGTGATGGCACGAGCAAGCTGTCTCCCTATCTTCACTTCGGTCACATCAGCCCAGCAACAATTGCGTTCGGTGTTCAGCGCGCAGTTGATGCAGGACGCATTACGGCCGAAGCAAGCGAAAAATTCCTTGATCAGGTCATCGGTTGGCGTGAATTGTCCGTACTTTTCGTTAAATACGAACCCAATTATGACTCCTGGGAGTGTGCCGCGCCGTGGGCGCGCAAAACTCTGCTCGAGCATGCCGGCGACCCTCGCTCTGACCAATATGATTTTGCTCAGTTGGAACGCGGCGAAACCGATGATGATCTATGGAACGCGGCTCAACGGCAGATGGTTGACACCGGCTGGATGCACAACTATATGCGCATGTATTGGGCCAAGAAAATCTTGGAATGGGCGCCTGACCCCGCGCGCGCCTTTGAGTGGGCCGTCGTGCTCAATGATCGCTATGAGCTCGATGGACGCGATCCCAACGGCTACGCAGGCATTGCTTGGTCCATCGTGGGCCGGCACGACCGCCCTTGGTTCAACCGTCCCGTGTTCGGGCTCATTCGCCCGATGAGCGGGGCTTCTCTGGCGAAGAAGTTTGATTCCCGCGCCTATATACGGACCAATCTTGGCCGCTGATTCCGCATGTCATAGAATCAATATCGACTCAAATTGTGTGGGAGAGCTGCATTTATGCCGAAGAAAGTGCAGAAATATTCCGCAAATATAGCGTGCTTTGCGTCACACCTTATTGGATACTGTGCGTCCTAAAATGACACACAATTTCACTCCCGGAATCTGCTTGTTTCACGTGTCGTAATTTCTTGGATTTCGCTTAAATCCCCCTCAGAACATGCGAGAGGGGAGGCGGGAATCCGATCTCGGATGCGTGTGACGAGTTACTCAGTCTTGCTTCTTTCGCACTTTGCCGCGAATGTCCGCGGTGTTGCGGTCGTTTCGACTCGCATGCGGTACTTCTTCGGCTGTAAACGACCTCTCGCGTTTTGCATATTCGTTCTCACGGTTAACTTACTTTTCCTTCCAGCCCTGGCTGGGCAATCCAGCGCCCAATCGCATGCAGAAGCAACTCCTCCCCGCGTACTTCAGGCGCAGCGCTTTCTGGCGCAGAGAGGCTGGCCAGTGCGCTCATTGCTCCGTGCTGGGCCCGCGCACCCCGCCAGCATGGTTCAAGCTGCTCCAGCCGATACTTCTTCCGGAGGAGCGGCATGGCAGCCTCTCGGTCCCAAATCGGTGACCACGTCCAGCTTCGGAGCGATCGCCGGCAGGATTTCTTCCATCGCAATTGATCCAGCGGATGCAACTGGTAATCGCGTGTACGTAGGTACGACTGGAGGAGGTGTTTGGCTTTCACAAAACGCGGCGACCTCGGTACCTTCCAATGTGGTGTTCACGCCGCTCATGGATACCATCGGCGCGGGGAGCTTCGTCTCCAATGCATCCATCAGTATCGGCGCTGTCTCGGCGCAACCTGGTGGTAGTGGCGTGATTCTGGCTGGCACTGGAGACCCTAATGACGCTTTGGATTCGTATTACGGAGGCGGCATTTTGCGATCCACGGATGGTGGTTCTACATGGTCTGTGATTGGATCCACCTCCGATTTGCGATGGAACTTTGCAGGAGAAGGATTCGCGGGCTTTGCATGGAGTACAACCAATCCTCAAATCGTGGTTGCAGCAGTATCGCAATCGAATGAGGGTGCACTGGTGGACGCTGAACAGTCCAACAGCAGCTATCGCGGCCTTTACTTTTCGACGGACAGTGGCGCCACGTGGTCGCTTGCGCGGATAACGGACGGCGCGACAGATGTGCAGGGTCCAAACGCGGCGTTCGCGTTGCCGCACGGCAGTGCAGCCACGTCAGTTGTCTGGAACCCCGTGCGAAAGCTGTTCTTTGCCGCAGTGCGATTTCACGGCTATTACCAATCGAACGACGGTCAGACGTGGGTCCGCATGAAAACGCAGCCCGGAACAGGTCTGAGGGCTGAAGTGTGTCCGGCGGACCCAGGAACCACGGGCTCGGTGGCATGTCCCATCTTTCGGGGCACCCTCGCAGTGAATCCACTGACCGGTGACACCTTTGCCTGGACAGTCGATGCGAATAACCAGGATCAGGGAATCTGGCAAGATCCATGCGCAATCTCGGGTGGGATTTGCAGCAATGCCACCGCGGCATTCACTCAACAATGGAGCACGTCGGATCTTGAAACCAACACGATACAGGGCGCGGCCACAATCTTGAATGGGGATTACACATTGGCGTTGGCTGCAGTGCCTTCCGGTCAGGATACGGTTCTGATGGCCGGAGACGGTGACCTTTGGAAATGCAGCCTTGCACTTGGTTGTGTTTGGCGTAACACCACCAATGCGTTTACCTGCAGGAGCGCGCAGGTAGCTCCCTACCAGCATGCAATCGCATGGAGTGCAGGAAACTCCCTGGAAGTTTTGATCGGTAGCGACGGCGGATTATGGCGTTCCGAAGACGCAATCGGCGAGACCGGATCAACCTGCGATTCATCCGATTTCACTCATTTTCAGAATCTGAATTCGAGTCTCGGTTCTTTGACAGAAACCGCATTTCTCGCTCAGTCGCCCGCTACGCCATACTCGCTTCTGGCAGGGCTCGGCGCAAACGGTACAACGGGCGTTAAAGCAACATCAGGGGCTGTCGCGGAATGGCCGCAAATCCTCGATGGTGAGGGTGGTCCCGTAGCCATTGATAGAGCGGACGATACGCGCTGGTTTGCAAATAACGAGGCAGGTGTAGCAATTCATCTTTGTGCGCAGTCATCGGATTGTGCGCCATCGGATTTTGGCTCAACCCCTGTAGTCACGGAAGCGAGTGTAAGCAATGACGGCATCACGATGAATGTCCCGGCAGACTTCATTATTGATCCACTCGATCACAATAGTCTCCTAGTCGCTACCTGCCGGGTGTGGCGCGGACCTACGGATGGAACTGCATGGAGCAGCGCCAATGCCATCAGCGGATTTCTGGATGGTATGAGCGGCAAACTTTCCTGCAACGGAGACGCACTCATTCGCGTGCTCGCGGCAGTGTCCACTGCGGACGGCAGTGAGGTACTGTATGCCGGAATGTACGGCAAAGGCGATGGCGGCGCGACGCGCGCGGGCCATGTATTTCGCGCCGTGTATTCGCCGGGTGGTGAAACACCCAAGTGGAACGATCTCTCTTTCAATCCGGTCAGCAACGAGTCCGTAGCGTTCAACACACAGGCGCTTGATATCACCTCCATCGCCATCGATCCGCGAGATGCGACCGGCGACACGATTTATGTGACGATTGGCGGAATTTCAAATCCAACACAGGCTATTACGACTGTCTACCGGTCAACAGACGGTGGAGCGCACTGGCAATCCGTCGCATCCAATCTCCCGGCCTCTCCGGTCAATGCTGTAGTCGTCGATCCGCAGGACTCTGAAACTGTATATGTCGCGACAGACGTAGGGGTCTATTCCACGCGGCAGATCTCAAACTGTTCAACTGGCATTGCGAACTGCTGGTCGAAATTTGGAACAGGTTTGCCCATTGCGCCAGTTGTAAGCTTGAGTTCCTCAGGATCGGGTTCGTCTGAAAGTGCACTTGTGGCGGGAACCTACGGCCGCGGCATATGGAAAACTGCATTGTGGACCGCAGGGACGAAACTGACTGCGGCGACTGCAAGTCCAGGTACGTTGACCTTCGCGAGCCAGACACTGGGTACAACGAGTGCTCCGCAGGCAGTCACGATCGCGAATATGGGTTCTTTCGCGCTCGAACCATCCTCGGTTTCTATCACGGGCGATTTTGCGCAATCTGGCAATTGCACAGACAACATCATCAACCCTGGAGCAAGTTGCACGCTGCAGGTCACCTTCACACCAAGTCAAACCGGTGCGAGAGTCGGCGCATTGACCTTTGGCGCGAATGTTTCCGGAGGGCAGATCGCAGTTGCACTGAGCGGTGATGGCGCGGCGAGTTCGGCCACATTCACGCTGACACCCACTGCGGTACATTTCGGGCAGGTACAGGTGAGCACGAAATCGTCGGCACTCAGCATTTCCGTTAGCAATACCAGTACTTCTGCAGTCACGATATCCAGCCTCACAGCCACCGGACCATTTACGATATCCGGCGACGCATGCGGCAACACCATTGCGGCAAATAGCGGCTGCCAGCTTTCTCTCACCTTTTCACCTACGCAGAAGGGCAGCGTCTTGGGCACACTGACTATGGTGGACTCTGCGGGTACGCAGACGGTTGAGCTCAGCGGTATCGGCGCCTCAGCTCCCACTGACTCGCTCTCGCCCACATCGCTCACCTTCCCTGCGACGACAGTAGGCGGGATTTCGGCTTCTAAGCCTGTCACTATGACAAATTCCGGCGACCTTGCGCTCAACGCAATATCCGTGCAGACAAGCGGTCCATTTCAGGCAACGAATGACTGTGGCGGCTCCCTTGCCGGCGATTCAAGTTGCACCATCGGTGTTGTCTATGCGTCCACTCAAACCGGAGCGCAAAGCGGCTTGTTAACTGTGAGCGATGCTCTTCGGACGCAGACAGTCTCCCTTTCCGGAACGGGAGTTGCGGCACCAGTGCTATCCGTTGTACCCGCGGAAATTAGCTTTGCCACGCAGCCCCTGAACGTTGCCAGTACGGTGCAAACTCTTACTGTTCGGAATACTGGCGGATCTACCGCATCCAACATCGGTTTCCAAATCAGCGGATCTACATCTGGCAGCTTTGCAGTCAGTTCTACAACGTGCAGCGCAACACTTGGGACTGGCTCGAGCTGTGCAGCAGAAATTACATTTACTCCACAGGTGGCTGGTACTAACTCAGCGGTACTCACGGTTTCGTCTTCCACACTGGGCGTTTCGGCAGTTCAAGTGCCGCTTAGTGGGACCGGTCAAGCGACGGCCGGCATCGATGTTTCTCCTGATAACTTGAGTTTCACCGTGGCGACGATCGGTCAAAGCAGCGCCCCTCAATACGCAACGATCACTAATAACGGGGCACTCATTGCAAGCGGCCTCACCGTTGTGGTTACGCCGCCTTTCACCCTCGCGCAAAATTTTTGTGGAACAAGCCTTGCTGCAGGCGCGAGCTGTATGGTTAGTGTCGTCTTCATTCCCACATCAAATGGTGCGGTCCACGGAACGCTTTCGGTTGGATCATCGACCTATAACTCTGCCGCAGTAGGCTTGACAGGCAATGGCGGAAAAACCGGTTCAGCATATCTACAGCCCGGTTCTCTTAGCTTTCCTGTTACAGGGGTTGGTAAATTAAGTTCATCGCAATCCATGAAGTTGACTAACTCGGGTACAGCCCCACTTACCGATCTCGGTGTCCAGGTTTCAAATGGATTTCAACTTGCAAGCAATGGATGTGGGGCCACGCTCGCCGCGGGTGAGAGCTGTTCAATTGGAGTGGCATTTGTGCCAGGAGCAGCGGGAGATCTAAGTGGCACGCTTACGATCACGAGCAGAGACCTGCCATCACCTATTCAGGTGCAACTCTCCGGGATGGGTTTCGACTTTTCCTTGACTGTGGTCGGAAATTCGGACCTCACAGTGAGCAGCGGGCTGAGCGCTCAATTCAATTTGCGACTTACGCCGCTCAATGGATCCTCTGGAACTTTTTCTTTCGCGTGCAGTTCCTTGCCGCCGCAGAGCAGCTGTTCATTTAGTCCAGTGAGCGAGACTGTACCGGCTGACACAAAAGGAACCTTCGTGGTCTCCGTCAGCACCGGTCAAAATCAGAGAGTGATGTACCGCGTGCCATTGTCGCCGAACCGCTTGCCGCCATGGCCGGCCGCGGTGCCCATCGCGCTGGGTCTCGTCTGTTGGCCATTTGCCAGACGTCGGCCTCAAGGCTCTTGGTTCCTACTCATAGTTCTGTGTTTTGGGGCCCTGGGTCTCGCGAGTTGCGCCGCCGCAGGTGGTGCTTCAAATGACAGAGGAGGCGGGGGAGTCTCTACTCCTTCGGGGACTTACACGTTTTCTGTCACAGCCACGGCGAATGGACTCTCACATGACACAGGCCTGACACTAACGGTTGACTAGAGCCGGACTATTGAACAAATTTCTCGGGCCTACGGGCAGCCATGAGCGCGCCATTGTGCCGGGTACCATCCTTGCGCAGCAAACTTCATCGCGATTTATGAAAACACTTGTGGTCTTCTGATCTCAAATGCCATTGCCATGAGCCGGGCTATACTTGATGTTTGAACCCGCACTCCGCGGATTCGATTCTTCGCAAAGGGAACACCCTGAATATGACGGCCAAAGTGACCGAGAACGATGTGGCGCGTGTGGCTGAACTTGCGCATCTGAAGCTCACATCGAACGAATCCAGCGCAATGCTACAAGACCTCAATGCGATCCTCGACTACATTGCGCAATTGAATGAGCTCGATACTCAAGGTGTTGTGCCGCTTGCACAGGTAAGCGAACTTGGCGGCAGTTTGGGTGCGCTTCGATCGGATGTGCTGGCGGGTTCGCTGGATCGTGCTGACGTAATGGGTCAGGCACCGGAGTCGGATGGTGCATTCTTCAAAGTTCCAAAAGTGATTGAGCGCTGAACAGACTTGAGTGAAGAACAGAAAACGCAAAGGATAGAGATTTGGCGGGCGAGAGTATGCGTGTGGAATCCTATGTGGAAAAACCTAAGACGTTAAAAGAACTGCATGAGGGAATTAGCTCAGGTAGCGTAAAAGCCACGGACCTCGCTGCGAGTTATTTCGACCGCATTGAAACCGCCAACTCCAATCTGAATATCTACTTGAGTCTTGCACGTGAACGTGCATTGCAACAGGCCGCGAAGATCGATGACGCTGCCGCAAAGGGTGATCCGCTCGGTCCGCTTGCGGGCATTCCTGTCGGCATCAAAGATGTCATTGTAATGAAGGGCGCACCTTCTACCGCAGGATCCAGGATTCTCGAAGGCTATCAGCCACCCTACGACGCCACGGCTGTAAAGAAGCTTGAGGCCGCCGGTGCAGTGCTTTTGGGCAAGCTCAACTGCGATGAGTTTGCCATGGGTTCATCCAATGAAAACTCCGCTTACGGTCCCGTTCGCAATCCAGTTGATCCTGAGCGTGTGCCAGGCGGTTCGAGCGGAGGTTCGGCAGCTGCTGTCGCAGCCAATCTTGCCGTTGCCTCGCTTGGAACGGACACAGGCGGCTCCATTCGCCAGCCGGCAAGTTTCTGTGGGGTTGTTGGCGTCCTCCCCACCTATGGACGTGTATCGCGGTACGGCCTGATTGCCTTTGCATCTTCGCTTGATCGCATTGGCCCATTTGCGGGTAACGTTCGTGATGCGGCGACTGTGCTTGGCGTGATAGCAGGGCATGACCCGTGCGATGCAACCAGTTCTGCGGCGCCCGTACCTGATTTCGCAGCGGAGTCCGACAAGTCGGTCGAAGGACTGCGCATCGGCGTGCCGGCGGAATATTTTGCCGACGGCCTCGACCCGGAGGTACGCGCCAACATTGAGAAGGGGATTGACGCACTAGGCGCTGCCGGTTGTTTGATCAAGCCAATTGTCCTTCCAGCTACCCGCTACGCTGTTCCGACCTACTACTTGGTCGCTACAGCGGAAGCGAGCGCGAATCTGGCAAGATTTGATGGCGTTCGCTACGGGCACCGTTCCGCGGACTCCACCACGCTTGCTGAAATGTACAGTCATTCCCGCGATGAAGGATTTGGCGCCGAAGTCAAACGCCGCATCATGCTGGGGACCTACGCGCTTTCAGCCGGATACTACGACGCATACTACCTCAAGGCTCAGAAAGTCCGGAGACTCCTTGCGGAGGAGTTTTTGCGCGCGTTCGCGGAGGTGGATGCGATTGTTACTCCTACGTCCCCAACGCCCGCCTTCAAATTGGGCGAAAAAGCCAATGACCCCTTATCCATGTATCTGGCAGACATCTACACCGTGACTGCGAGCCTGGCGGGCATTTGTGGTGTCACTGTTCCGTGCGGTTTAACCGGCAAGCGCCTGCCGGTGGGTATGCAAGTGCTCGCGGCCCATATGAATGAGAGCACGGCATTCCGCGTGGCGCGCGCAGTTGAGTTGGCAAAAATCTGACCCTTGGTCTAATGCTCTCTGTACCTTGGTCATCGCAAAACCAGCTGGTTGCTTGCGGCATAACCAGGCTGGAGCTAAAATTGCTCATCGTCGGTTTCCGGCTTCCAAAGGACACCGTTCCACAGTTGACTCACTCCAATTTCCCTCAAATCTGTGTTCCAGCTCTAACGGCGCGTTGTGCGGACGAGGTGTCGTCGTTTGCCTTCAACCGCACATATTCGACTCTGGTTCGCGTGAGGGATTTATGCGCTTGCATCTTCGCCTGGTAGTCATTTGTCTGGTTTTTGGGTTGCTTCCGGAATTTCTTTCTGCTGCTCCGCGCAAGCCGCACAGTGTTGCGCTCGGGCACTTCCACAGTGTTCCGTATTCGAAAGTCGGTGACCCTGCCGGTGCTCTCCCCGACGAAGACTCATTGAAGATTCGTCCACTTGTCGTGGACGGTCAAATCAAAGAGTGGACTACTGGAGAGGCTCACGCCGTCACTGACCACACATTCGTAGTTCGCCGCGTACTGCGCATAAACGATGATTTGCCGGGCGAAGACGAGTCGGGCATGAGATCTGGGAAGCAACGTTGGGTCTGGCAGCGCGGTCCCTGGCTGATGGTGGAGCGTAAAACCGGTCACATCACGGCACTCAAGCTGCCTGATTTCAACCCGGCTGTCAGTCGCGTTGTCTGGTTTAGAGACTATGCATCTTATTGCGGCGTTACGGCGACCGGGAAAAGCCTCTATGCAGTCGTGGCGCAAATTGCGGTCCGAAAGCCAGTTCTCTCCAAAAAACTCTCCAGTTTCGATATTGAAAATCCACCTTCATGCGGTGAACCGCAGTGGCAGCGTAAACCTCTTCGAATCACATTTTTCCCGAACGACAGATCTCCAGTGAGCTTTCAGTTTGTTCCAGGATCTACGGTGTTGGTAGAGAGCACAGGGGACGATCCGGACATAGAGCAGACTGCGAGGACTGGCCTCCAGCCAGAGACGAACGAAAGCGCAACTCCAAAGCCTTGACATGCATATGTCCGCGCGTTTCTTATCAATACAAGGTGTCTTCTGACGCTGTAGGCCAAACCATGTGTTCGCGAGTGTCGCAACATGGGGAGGTGAGCCTCAGAGATGCATTGTCGAAAAGGAAGCAGACGGTAGCTGGGCCACCGGTTGTCAGCGACAGTACAGGAAGGTACTTGCGCTTGCCGGACCCGCCTTCCCATTCCTGAGCCTTGTATGAGAAATGGGCCAGGCATTTCCCGGAGACAGACTTTTTCAGGCGGCGGCAAGGGGCCGCGTGTGCCTGTGCCCAGAGACCGATTGGGAACCTCTGGGCGAGCAAAGGACGAACGTGGGTACGAGTTTTGCACTATGGGCCGCTGCGCCCTCGCCGGCAGGCAGTGGCCTTTTCACGCTTCTGCCCCTTCTGTTGATTCCGGTCCTCTATCTTGTGATGATCCGGCCACAGCAAAAGCGGCAAAAGCAATGGCAGGAGATGTTGGCGAGCATCAAGACCGGTGATAAGGTGACAACCGCCGGAGGGATTCGCGGCACCATACTTTCCATCAAGGACGACTCAATTATTGTGAGGGTTTCTCCGGATAATCTGAAGATTGAAGTGGCCAAGAGCGCCATTGCATCGGTCACCACGCAAGAAGTCTCTGGCTCCTGAGTTCTATCGATTGTGTGCACGAATTTTTCGATTTGTAGTTGAGAAGTGGAATAAAAAATGAAAAAGAATTTCAAAGGCAAAGTCGCGGGAATCATCGCGGTTCTTCTGATCTGCGTATATGGCTTTATGGGTATTCCCAAGGGTTTCAGCGGTAAAGCAATCCTTGATTCCATGGCCAAGCGCATTCACCTTGGTCTTGATTTGCAGGGCGGCGCGCACCTGATTCTTCAGGTGGAGGTAAAGGAGGCTGTAGGTGTGGAGACCGACAGCACAGTTGGCCGCATCAATCAGGATCTGAAGTCGGAAAACGTTAGCGCATCACAGGTATATAAACCGGACCCGCAGAAACCTGAGATCATCCGCATTGAGGGTACCGCCGCCGATAAGAACAGCGACGTTCGTTCCTTGCTCGATTCCAAATATTCGAACGAATATGACATTACCGGCGGAACGGACAATAACTGGACCTTGACGATGAAGCCGTCGTTCGAGAGAGCCTACGACGAGAAGGTGGTTGCGCAGGCCATCGAAACTATTCGAGATAGAGTGGATTCCCTTGGTGTAACTGAGCCCGTGATTCAACAGTATGGACTTGGGGATAATCAAATTCTCGTCGAGTTGCCTGGTATCAGTGATATGGATCAGGTGAAGCGCTTGATCTCTGAGACAGCGCGCCTGTCAATTCACGCCGTTATCGGCGGTCCGTATCCTGATGAGCAATCGGCGCTTTCGTCCGTGGGCGGAGTGCTGCCTCCAGAAGACGTAATCATGAGCGGCTCGGGCGCCATGGCTGGAGCTTCCGGTTCATCCGATAGCTTCTACGTACTTAAGAGAACGCCTATCGTGGGTGGCGTCGATTTCCGCTCGGCAGATCCGGGCAATGACGCCAATACGGGCCAGCGAACAGTAGAATTCACCCTCACAAATGAAGCCGGTGATCGCTTCTATCAATACACGAGCGCTAATGTGAACCACAGCATGGCGGTAGTCCTCGGCGGACGCGTTCGCGAGGTCGCCAACATTGAGAGCGCAATTCGCGACCGCGGTGAAATTCGCGGAAGCTTCTCGCAGGACGAAGTCATGGTGCTTTCCAAAATGCTTCGCTCGGGCGCTTTGCCTGCTTCACTGCGATATCTTGAGGATCGCACTGTTGGCGCTTCACTCGGTGCTGATTCGGTCCGCGACGGCGTAACTGCTGCAGTTGTCGGTGTGCTTGTGGTCATGATCTTTATGCTCGTGTACTACCGCGGCGCCGGAATCAACGCAGATCTCGCACTTTTCTTGAACCTCGTCATTTTGCTCGGATTTATGGGCTTCAGTGGAAATACCCTCACTTTGCCAGGCATCGCAGGTGTGATTCTCACCATTGGTATGGGTGTCGATTCGAACGTGCTGATCTTCGAGCGAATACGAGAAGAAATTCGGGCAGGAAAGGCTGCCTCAGCGGCGGTGGAGCAGGGTTTCGGCCATGCCTGGGTCACTATTCTGGATACACACGTTACTACGATTGTGTCTGCCGCGATTCTGTTTTTGTTTGGTACCGGCCCAGTGAAGGGATTTGCTGTAACGCTGACCTTTGGTCTCGCAGCCAATCTGTTCACGGCCGTGTATGTCTCCCGCCTCATCTTCGATGCGCATCTCACGAAGCTGAAGCCGGGCGAAATGATTTCGATTTAACGCTGCGGGTACGTGACGCGGCTCATTGCGCAATCAAGGCTGGCAACCATTGCGACCGGCCCCGAGGAAGGTAGAAAAACAAGTGGAACTGTTTCATGATGTCAACATTGATTGGCTGGGGAAGAAATGGTACTTCCTTGGCTTCTCTCTCATTTTCAGCATTGCCGGCTTGATTTCCATGGGTATGCATTGGCAAAAAACTGGTCACCCTTTGCCTCTGGGGATTGACTTTACGGGTGGCACGCAGCTCCAGGTACAGTTTGGCCATACACCGGACCTTCCCCGTATTCGTACAGCAATGGACCAGGCAGGAGTAAAGGACGCTCAGGTCGTCCGCTATGACGAACCAAGCAAGAATGAGGTTCTCATCAGCCTGCCCGAGCAGCATAACGAAGCGGATCTTGAAGCGGGCCGTGTACAGGTGGTGGACGCACTGAAGGGCCACTACGAAACCCCGATCTCAAGCAGTGTTCAGGTTGTCGGCCCTACAGTTGGTAATCAGCTGCGCAATAAGGCAATCCAGGCCACGCTCTACTCGATGGCTGGCATGCTTATCTATCTCTGGTTTCGCTTCCAGCTGATTTACGGTGTGGCTGCTGTTGTTGCCTGCTTTCACGACACGTTGATCACGCTCGGCGCCTTCGCGCTTACCAATCGAGAAATGTCGCTTACGGTCGTCGCCGCGATTCTCACACTGGTGGGCTATTCGATGAACGACACTATTGTTGTTTTTGACCGAATTCGCGAAAATCTAAGGCTCAGTCGTCGCGAAACGCTCCCCGACGTAGTGAATCGCAGCATTAATCAGACACTGAGTCGAACTGTGCTTACGTCCGGCCTGACATTCCTGACAGTGCTGTCTCTCTTTGTCTTCGGAGGTCAGGTTTTAAATGGTTTCTCATTTGCACTTGTCGTAGGTATCCTCATTGGCACATACTCATCCATTGCAGTTGCTGCGCCCATGCTTGTTGCTTGGCAGCAGTGGCGTTCCGGGAAGGGATCAGCTGCAGTTTTGCCTCCGGCGAAACGTACACGAGTTTAATGGATTTGCGGCACAGAGTTGCACAGTTTTTGCAGCAGGTTTTGCAAGTGTTAAGGAGTTCTGATATAGGTGAAACACGCTCATGCGTTACCACTTGGATGCTCTGGAACAATCCCCCCTTCCTCGGTGTCTAAATCAAAGGTAACGAACACTCGATACGAGGCTGGCCATGTTTGAAGATTCCACATTCGAATCCAACGGCAGGATCAAGAGCAAGAGCAAGTACTGGATGATGGTGACTTTCGTCGTCAACGGGTCCATTTTGCTTGTGCTCATCCTGATTCCGCTGATTTATCCTGAGGCGCTGCCAAAGGCTTCCATGCTCACGGTTCTCACGGCACCTCCGCCTCCGCCACCTCCGCCGCCTCCGCCGCCGCCGCCGGAGGTGCATATTGTTCACGTTCAATCTGAAATGATGAACAACCAGCTGACAGCACCGACCAAGATTCCGCATGACATCAAGATGGTGGCTGAGAAGGAAGCGCCTCCATCGAGTTTTGGTGTGGCTGGTATGGAAGGTCTGGGGGGCAGTGCAGGCGGTGTAATGGGGAGCGTGTTTGGAAGCGGAAATGCACCTCAGGTGAAGGCCGCTCCGCCGAAGAAGATTACGATTTCTGGAGGCGTCGCGGTCGGAATGCTTGTCCAGAAAACGACACCAATCTATCCGCCGATTGCTAAAGCAGCTCGCGTACAAGGAACGGTTGTTCTTCAGGCGACCATTTCCAAGCAGGGCACCATTGAGAACCTTCACGTGATAAGTGGCCCTGCAATGCTGCAGCAATCAGCATTGGACGCCGTAAAGACATGGCGCTACAAGCCATATTTGTTGAACGGCGAACCAGTTGAAGTTGAAACCACGGTGAATGTAATCTTCACCCTGGGTGGATGAACTCTGGCCTCTTCCCGTAAGGCGGGAAGAGGCCATACTTTTGGCATGAATGCGTATTCCGGTGGAACCGCATTCCTCAGCAAATGCCCGCCGCGGCGGGTTCCGCAGTTTACAAGAAACTCCTTAGGAGGAACGATTCAGTGATTCTCGCTCAGCTCGCACATTTCGCAACGAACACCGTCCATAGCCTGGCTTTTCTGCAGGATGAGCAGACGGTCAGCTTCAGCCCCATGGGGCTGTGGGAACATATGGGATGGCTGGCCAAGTCCGTGGCCATTCTCCTGTTCATCGAATCCATCTGGTCGCTAGCTGTGATGATCGACCGCTACCTCTATTTCTCTGCGGCCCGCAAGCAGTCGCGTGAATTTGCTCCCAAGGTTGCCGGTGCATTGAAGGACTCGAAGCTTGAAGAGGCCATCAAGATCGCCGACCGCAGCAAAAAGTCACACCTCGCCGAAGTGGTGACTGCAGGTCTTCAGGAATTTCGCGCATCTGCCGGTACCGCTACGGAAAGCACTATCGAGAGCTCGCAACGGGCTCTTGAGCGCGCAGAAGCGATCGTCCACGCGAAGCTCAAACGCGGCCTTTCGGTGCTCGCCACCATCGGAGCAACTGCTCCCTTCGTCGGCTTGTTCGGAACAGTCGTCGGAATTCTGAACGCCTTCCAGCAGATCGCAACCCAGAAGACTTCGGGTATCGGCGCAGTTGCAGGCGGTATTTCTGAAGCCTTGGTGACCACGGCTTTCGGACTGCTCGTCGCAATTCCTGCTGTTATGGCATTCAACTACTTCACCGGTCGCGTCGAAGCCTTCGATGTGGAAATGGACAACTCCTCGAGCGAGCTGATCGATTACTTCATCAAGCAGAGCGCCAAGCGGTAAGGTAGGCACCCTCCGGGCTGAGCGAACTCTGACGGCGGGCTGGAATCGAAACTCGTGCCCAGCCCGCCCCTCCTTCAGATCTGGAACACTGGCGGTACCTAGGCCAATCCGGAGTCTTAATCCGGTATTAACTTTGAAAGGCACGGAGCCCAAACCATGGGAATTGCAGTTCGCAACGAAGGCGCCAAGGTCAACTCCAACATCAATGTGACGCCGATGGTGGACGTGATGCTGGTGTTGCTTATCATCTTCATGGTCATCACCCCCATGCTTCAGAACAAGGTTCAGATCGACATGGCTAAGGTGAACAACCCCGTCTCGATGCCCGACGCCGACAAGGAAGATGCGATCGTCGTAGCTATTACGCGCGATGGCGGAGTGTTCCTCGGCCGGGACAAGGTCGCTGTCAGCGAACTTGGACCTAAGGTGGCGGACAAGCTCGCCGACAAGCCGAGCAAGATGATCTTTGTACGTGCTGATGCACGCGCGCAGTTTAGAGCCGTCGAAGACGCGATTGACGCCGTCCGCACTGCGGGCGTCGATGAGGTCGGTCTTTTGACGCAAAAGAAAGAGGGAAATCTCGCGGGTGAGGAATAGAGCCCCCGGATTTCGAATCCGTAATATTTGAGCTAAAGAGGAGTTTCAAGCCATGGCAATGACAACTGGTGGTGGCGGCGGCGGCGCGATGGGCGAGATCAACGTCACCCCGATGATCGACATTTTGCTTGTGCTGCTGATTATTTTCATGGTCATCGTCCCTGTGACCCCCAAGGGTCTCGATGCGCTGGTACCACAGCCGCCGAAAGAGAAGCAGAAACAGCAGAATAACGATCGTACGATCGTGGTTCAGATCCTGTACCGTCCGGGCGCGGCGCCTGGCTACAAGATCAACGACACGGACGTGGACTATCGGGAATTGCTGCCTAAACTCACGGCCATCTATGCGAACCGAGCCGAGCGCGTCATGTTCGTGCGAGGTGATGACGATGTCAACTTTTCCTATGTCGCAGATGTGATTGACCTTGCGCATGAGGCAAACGTAGATCATATCGGCATCATGACACCCAAGATTCAGCAGGGGCAGTAGTGGACTATTGAAGAGCGAGAGGGAGGCCAACCTCCCCTTTTGCACCGGTTGCGGAAACTCCCATTCGCAAAGCGTGCTAACTAAATATTCCGGGTGCAGCGCTCGCGAGCGCGACCTGAAGGAGATGAGGAAGAAAATGAATGGACCCGTACGGATTACGGTTCTCGCGATAGCACTGGGAGGCTTGGTACTCTCCGTCAGTGGGTGCAACAAGCTGGCTGCGCGCGACCAGCTGAATAAAGGAGTTGAATCCTACAAGGCCGCAAGGTACGAAGAAGCCATTGGGCACTTCCAGAAGGCGACGGAACTTGACCCGTCCCTCCCGATGGCGAAAACCTATCTGGCGACGGCACTTGCCCAGAATGTTATTCCCGGACTTGATACGCCTGAAAATCTCAAGACCGCGAATCAGGCAATTGATATCTTCGAGCAGGTTCTTAAGCAGGAACCGAATGACGTGAACAGCTTGAAGCAGATTGCTGGTATCTACTTCAGTATCAAGAAGTTTCCAGAAGCCAAGGAATATCAGAAGAAGGTCCTGGCCGTCGATCCAAAGGATCCTGAAGCTGCCTATACCGTCGGAGTCATTGATTGGACCCTCGCGCACGAAAATGTGCTGAAGGCTTTGGCAGCAGCTGGCATGACCGATGATGGTGAAGGAAACGTTAAGGCACCGAAAAAGGTTCTTCAACAAATCAGCGAAGAGAATGCTCCGTTGGTTGAAGAGGCTCTTCACTACTTGAACCTGGCAGTCGACAACCGTGCCAACTATGACGACGCGATGTCGTATCTGAACCTCGTCTATCGCCGTAAGGCTGATGTTGACTACGCCGATTCGGGCCAAGTGAAGCAAGATATCGATGCCGCAAAAGACTGGAGCGCCAAGGCAATGGGCGCCCGCAAGATCAACGAAGCCAAGAAGAATGCCGGACCTGGTGGTATCACCATGGACTCCAGCGGTCACTTCAAATAGAAAGAAGTGGTTGTTTCATGAAGAAAGCCCCCGCAACGCGGGGGCTTTCTCTTTGCTGCTTCCGTCATCAAGACGTCCATTCAGATTAAGTGCGCAAGTGCAACAACCCTTTTCCCCTGTGTGGCATTTCCTCGCGAGGAGTTGGCTAGGACGTCCAGGCCGTCCGTCAACGCGATGACCGTGGACAGAATTAGCGCCTGGAACAAAATGAGACTATCCGAATTCCTTGCGGGGCGCTGAGCCGGACTGACGCTGCCTGATGGTGACGTGAACTTGAGGCATGGCTTCTGAGTCTACCCGCTCTGACTCTGCTTTGGTCCCCGCGCAATCTTTCAAAAAATTGATCAGACTCGAAGCGGAAACGGTCATTTTCTGTTCCAAACTGGCAGATTTTGCGCGATTTTGTACCTGAATTCCGAACGAGTCACGCGCGTCGACTTTGACTGAGAGGTGAGGTAAACATTCTATAAACAATAACTTGAGGCGCTCCTCGCGGACGTTCTTATTGCCTGCAATGTGCGGCGGTTAGAGGGAGGGGGTGGGGTGTGTTGGTGAATCAGGGCAAAACAGGGGCAGAGGAATGTGGGCTTTGTGGATGTGCTGACTCGGGTTTTGCTTAAAGCGGATTGTGCTCATGGCGTTCTTAGATCCATAGTGCGCCGAATTGGGGTAATCATCGGCAAGGCGAAGCGAGCCGCTCTTAGTCGTGTACCAGATGCGGATTCAGATTTAGGCCAGTTGCTTGAAGGGAAATCGCGACTCGGTCCGGATGCAGGGAAAGCTGTACGGAGCAGAGGCAATCACCGGAGGGGAGCACGATTCGAGGATACCGAGTGGGGCGTTTCACCTTGTTGCTGCGCACTGAGCTTGGGGCAAATTGAGGAATATGGCGTCAAGGATGTACCAACTCTGGTGTTGCGGTTAACCACAATCCACTCCATTGGCCGGAAGAGCAATAAGATGCTGGAGAAAGTTAAGACGAGCGCCCTACGTGAGACTTACGAACGAGTCTGTGGGGTGGAGGAGTGTCGATTGCGATGAGGCTATTTTCCGCCGTTCTTCAAGATCTCTTCGGCATAGTAGTTGCGGATTTTCGCTTGATCCTGAAGTACCTCAAAATAGGCATTCTTGAGCAACTGCGCATGACTCTGGCGCAAATACTGCCGAATGGTCTGCTGAACGCGCGGATCCTTCAAGTCACGCTGTCCAGCCGGCTCGCGAGAAAAGAGCTTGTAAATGACATAGCCCTTGAGGTTCTTTCCTGTTCCCGCACTGTCATAGATAGGAATAATGTCTGTAATTTCGCCGGGTTTGAGTTTACTGATCGCGTTGAATATATCTGACTGTGAGCGCAGAACCGATTCACCCACAAAACCCATGTCCCCGCCATTGGAAGCGTTGTTTGGATTCTCGGAGAAATTCATGGCGACAGCGCCAAAATCTTCGCCGCTGCGCAGGCGATTGTAGAGAATCTGTATTTTCTTTCGCGCGTCTGCCTCGCCTGAGGCCTTGCTGTTCTGCAAATTCCCTGTAGCGGGCTCCTGGCCGGCCGTCACCACAATCTCAGCGAGATGATATTGCGGTTGAATGAAATTGAAGTCCGCCTTATGCGCGTTGTAGTAATCGGCAATATTCGCATCGGAGATG
Source organism: uncultured Acidobacteriaceae bacterium (assembly GCA_963814335.1). Lineage (GTDB taxonomy): Bacteria > Acidobacteriota > Terriglobia > Terriglobales > Acidobacteriaceae > Telmatobacter. The sequence continues at coordinate 416,970 of CAWFCO010000007.1, forward strand.
TTGATCTTTGACTCGATCTCTTTATTCATCAGCTTTTCATAGGTGAGAGATCGCCGAAAATCGCGCTTCAGATCGTCTACGGTGAGATTGCGCTGTTTAAGTTGCTTATCCCATTCCTCCTGGGTATAGGGGGCCTTCATATCCGTCAGTCGAGCGTTCACGTCTTCGTCGGACGCTGCAAGGTGAAGCTTTGCTGCCTGCTGTTGAATGATTTCGTCCTGAATCATCTGCTGAAGAATCTTTAGCTTCATGATCCTGGATTGTTCAGGCGTGGGTTCTTCCGGGCTGCCGCCAAGATTGGCCTTGTATAACCTCTCCACATCGGCCTGCATGATGTTCTTGCCATTCACCGTCGCCATCACGTCCGCAGCAGGAGGTCGATGGCAGCCTGCCACGGCGGCTACCGCCACCAGCAGGGCCGCTGCGAAAGTGTACGAAACAAGTTGAGATCTCTTGGAAATGCGGCAATCGAGCTGCAACGAATCTTCTCCCTGGGGGCGCTATCGGCTCCAGTCTTTCAGGATAAATCCCGCGACCGGGTCCACGTAACCGGGCCCCACAATTTCTCCACCAATGGGCGGTCTATCGGCTAATCGGTGTCCTGCCGTTTCACACTGCCCAATTCAGCGTCCTTTGGTCGCCCCCGCGGGAGCGTCTGGTTCGGTCGGTGGCTGCTCGCCAGCGGCGCGCAGAGCCCGGTCGATCACCATCCAGAGCTGTTGTTCTGGAATCGCTCCGTTCACTCGCTCCCCGTCGATGAAAAGGGCGGGCGTACCATCCACGCCCAAAGCGTCGGCTTCCTTTGCGGATTCTTTGATTTTTGTCTCATCCTGCCTGGTAATGCAGTCATCCAGTTGGCTGCTATCCAGCTTTCCCTGGGTACCCTGTTCCCTTGCCAGACGGTCAAGAGTCGCAAAACTCTTTGTAAGGTTGCGATCGGGGCCCGTGATTTCCTGGCCGTGACTGTGAACATAATCCACGTAGGCCCAATAGGCATCGCCGTTCTGCGCGGCAATGCAATTGGCGTCCACCGCAGCATGCATCGCCCACGGATGGAGGTCGGTCAATGGATCGTCTTTGTAAATGAAGCGGACCTGGTTTTTGTAGTGCTCCAGAGTGTCAGGGAACAACGCCTCATGCATACGAGCGCAGAACGGGCATTCCAGATCGTCAAAGTTGACCACGGTGACTTTTGCGGCGGGATTGCCTCGGATAGGCCGACCGGTAACATCAATGTTCAGCGCGGGATTATTCGACAAGTCGAAGGTTTCCAGACGGGCCAGTGTCTTATTGTCCTGTGACAGAAGGAAATGCACTGTAGTCGTTTTCGAGCCCCGCTCCAGCATCACGGGCAAGTCATCAAATCCGGCAATTTTGCTGGGCGTGCGCGCGCCAAGCTGAATCTTGAAGTCCTGTGGCACATTGAACTGGCTGCGCACCATGACTTCTATCTTGCGATCCAGTGACGGATCGCCTGGTGTTTGTGTTCCAGGCTGGGCCTTGCATCCAACGGCAAGGCAAAGCGCGACAAGTACAGTCCAACCGCAGGTCTTAAACAAACTGAATATTCCTCTATGCCAAGGATACTCCACCCTTACTGCCTTTCAATGCGCTTGCGGACGGTGGATGGAGTACTAATAAGTGGACGAAATATCCAGCAAAAGGCAATCAAGATCAGTACGCGGGGGGTAGGGAAGGGTCTCGAAAGACCGTATTGGACCGACGAATGTCACCGACCGAGCCAAAATTGGCCAGTGTAAAGCTATAAAGATATTGGGTTTCATCGCGTACGGTTCCAAGTATAAAGCGACGGTAACCAAGGCTCAGCCCGCAGCAGTTCCAGTTATAGATTGCCTGTATTCCGGCGTATTGAAGCGCGCCCCGGACAAAATCATAGCCTCCATTGGCCGCCAGATTGAAACCTACTTTATTCGGTTGTCCGATGTTGATAAATGGCTGCAGTTGCTGGCTTTGGATGATCGAAGCCGCGCTACCCTTCTCGTCTACCGCATTCAGCAAAGAGTGTTCTACTCCGATTGTGGTATTACCCCAGCTGTATCCCGCGTACAGGTTGTCGGCACCAATGCGCCCCATGCGGGGGTCGTAGTCCATATCCCACTCCATGCGTAAATTCTGAATTGCTTCAAATCGCAGACGGGAGGTAACGGGCGAGAGATTGCGGGCCGTCGTAAGAAACGAAATGCCAGTCAGGTCGAGAGCGGGATCGAAGATGTTTCGCCTGTCGGGGATTAAGGCCCCGCCAAAGTTTGGGTTAATGAAGAATTTCTGTGCGATTTGCCAGCTGGCCCATTCGCGTTGCCGGGGTGGACAGTTGGTCTCTCCCGCTGCAATGTCGCATTTTATCTTCTCCATTGGCCGCGAATAGAGCCGCTGCGTGACGGAGTAGCCAATTTCGTTTGTGTTGGTGGCAGTATCCGTTGTATCTACAAAGAGCACATTGCGAGCCTTTACGCCGATGCCTCCAACAAACTTGTAGGTTATCTCCGGCTCGATCACATGGCGCAGCTTCCTATTCCAGCGGTGAATCGTAAAATCGCGCTCCAGCGCCGGCGGCCGCAGATCAATGGATGCTTCAAGATCACTCCGGCTCAAGGGCTCATGGCTGATGGTTGGGGTGCCTCCGTTGGCACCCGTCAAATCCGGATTCTGGCTTCCTGTGTAGAAGGTCTCGCGCAAAGCAGCCCCAGGTGTCACACTCCAGCCCGCGCCTACAATCGGCATGGAGACGTGCGGATAGAAGTCCACCCGTCCCACGTTGCGGGCGTGAAAATTTGGCTCTGAGCGGGTCAAATAGCTCATGGACGAACCGAGTCCCCAATATAGATGTGTGTGTTCCAGGGGCCGGTCCAAAGCGTCAAAGCGCAGACTGGGAAGGTGGAGGATGCGTACTTCGTCTCCTGACGACGAACTGGCAAAATTCTGCAATCTGCTTAGATAGGCGGATGGAACGAAGCCGGCTGTGTTGTGCGTGAGCGAGACTGTGCTCTTCACCTCAGAACTAACGGCCTGATCATAGTTGTCATTAAAGACCAGCTTGTACACATAGCTCGACAGATATTCGATATCACTCGCCATGCGTGTGGAAGGAGAGAAGTCACGCCTTCCCAAAGCTAAAATATCCAGCCCTCCCTGGTTGACCATGCCTGTTGCAGGTGGTGTTGCCGCGACCCCACGATCCAGCAATGCATTCCAGCGCACAATGAGGGAATCAAGCCCGGCACCCCGGTAGCGGAAGTCTCCATTGGGCGCGAAGCCGCGTTTCGAAAAGTACTCCGAACCGATCACCATATCCATACTTCGATTGAGTACGATGTAGGCCTGTTCGCCAAACGTGAAGCCTTTAATGGTTGAGTTGCTGAGTACAGGTATCAGCAGGCCGCTTTCTCTCCCTGTTTCATCCACAGGATGGCGCAGATAGGGAACATAGAATACGGGCACTCCTGCCACTTTGAGTACCGTGTTCTTTGCTGAAGCTTTTCCATCTGCCACATCGATGGAATGCGCAATCAGTTGCCAGTCTGGGCGCGGCAACCTGCAATTGGTCATCGTTCCGTCAACGACCTTGTAACGGCCATCGCCTAACTGCAGCAGGACGCGCCCTGAAAAGAGAAACGGATTCGGCGTGGAATAGACTGCCGTGCGTCCTGCGCGGCGAATGCCCAATGTGCCATGCACATCAAAGAACCGGGCCGTGTGCATGTCCAGCCGTACTTCGCCATGCGCAGCATCCAACGAAATGTCTTCCTGTCCGCCAGTCACATGAATATGACCATCGGCGGTCAACTCCGTTGTCTCGTTGTTATAGGTCACTTTGTCAGCGGTCAGAGTGTAGCCCCGGTAATGCACTTCCACATTGCCGTTCAAGGTCCAAATGTTGTTCGCGTAGGTCTGCCTGTCAGCCTTCACCACTTCTGGAGCGCCAACGCTCTGGCGAGGTTCTGGTCTGGCTACCGGAAGAAGTTCCTGGCCTGGATCATCGGGAAGGGAATCCGACCCAATGTGCGCTTCAGCGACCTGTTGCTGACTTGGTGAAGGGGGTAACGCACTGGTAAACCCCTGTCCGTCAACTTGCAAGTGACAGAGTGTTAACAGCGTGATAAACACGAAAGTGCGAGGGCGCATTCCGGAACCAAAGGCCAGCATAGCAAACAGGGGCCTGATTCTTTGGGACAACTGCTAAGCGAAGTTGTTAGCAAGAGTGTTCATCCTGCCCCGCCTCATGGTTGTTTTTTTAGGATGTTTTTGGCGGCCGTGACGAAGTTTTCAAAACCGAGCGTGGGATCGGTGAGCGCGCAAGCGCTGGAAGGAAACGCGAAACATTGAGCAATCGGGCAGCCCAGTCCGCCTCGCTTCCTGATTGGAAGCAGGAAGTGAACCGCCGTCTTGCGGAACATAAGAACCGCAAGCCTGCCTCTGTTTCCAAGCCTCCGGTGGAGGCGAAGAATCACCTTCCCGCAAACTCTCGCGGAGCCCAGGCTGCGGCCCGTGTCGCGGCGCGTTATGCAAAGGCGCCCAGCTTCAACGAAATTCAGACTGCCGGAGCGCGTGCTGCGCTGCGGGTTGCCGAGACTGCCACGCGGGCAGCTCTGGAAGCCCAGGCAGTTGCGCAGATGGCACTTGCGCAGCTTGAGGTAGAAACCGAGGATCAGGACTCCTTCCTGGCTGAAGCGATTGCCCATCCTGAAATTCTTGAAGACGCCAGACCAATGGTCCAATTTGAGGCGGATGCTCAGCAGTATATTGACAGGGAACGAGGATTCGAGCGTAAGGATCTGCATTATTCGCCGGATACTGAAGGGCGTGAAACCGACCGAAAGTGGAATTGGGAAGAGTTCGGCAAGGGCATAATCGATCAGGAAGCAGTTCCTCAGTCGACCATTCCACCCATCGTCGCCGTCGATCCTGCGCTGCCTGTTCACGCAAATCTGATCGAGTTTCCGCGTGAAATAGTTGCCACGCGCCGCGTGCGTCCCCGAGTTGCAGGCGAGGCCTATGACTCTGCCGGCCAGCTCAGTATCTTCGAAGTTGATCCCAATGCTGTTTCGACTGAACCGGTAGCGCCGTTAGAACCCGCCGAACAAGAGTCAATCTGGATGGGTCCCGAGTGGTCCGGCATTGAACTGGACGAGCAGCCGGCCTTTGAGCATGCAACTGCTGTCGACGAGGCAGCAATGGCTCTTGATCTCGACCTGGCACCATGGAGTCTGCGATTGATGGCTTCCCTGGTTGATGTCGCCCTCATTGTGGGGCTGCTTTGCGTGGTTGTCGCGGCCGTTGCTCGTTACATTCATCCGGCCATTTCCCTGCGCACGGGTGAAGTGCTTGGAGCGATACTCCTGGCCGCATCGGCTGCTGGGTATCAGTGGTTCTTTCTTGTCAAGAAGCGGGCAACTCCGGGAATGTACTATGCAGGCGTCAGCCTGTGCACTTTTGAGGATGAGCGCCCTTCCGAACAGCAGTTGCGGCTCCGATTTCTGGCGACTTTACTTTCGGTAGTGCCCATGGGGCTTGGTCTGGCGTGGGCAATCTTCGATGATGACCATTTGAGCTGGCATGATCGGCTTTCGCGGACTTACCAGCGCCGTTTCTAAGGCCTTAGCCAGGGCCTCAAAGCCTCCACCATCACTTCACCGCCCTCACCAGGTAAGTGCGCGCAATGCACTCACGCCCGCGCCAATCAGCGCAGTCTCATCGTTTGGCGGCAATACCTCGAGTGAGTAGCGGAGCAGTGGACTCATCTTGACCATTGTTTCCAGATGACCGCGCAGAACATCCAGTTCCAGAAAGCCCACATTGTGTCCAGTGAAGTAAAACTTGCCTGGCCCGGCAAGATGGATGAAAGAGGCAGTTGCTGCAGCCAGGGCCCGATGCCATAATTCCACAAACTCCCGACAGCGCGCATCGCCCTTCCTTGCATTGGCAAACACTTCCTCTGGCTCCATGTCCAGAAAGCGCATTCGCATAGCGCGATATCCCATGATGCCTTCAAGGTGCCCAACACCGCCGCAGCCGCAATATCGTTCCCTGGGATCCAGCGAAACCGTGATGTGCCCGCCCTCCCAGACACCTTCTACATAGGGCCATCGCCCGTATCCGATACCGTTGCCAATGGTCCATACTCTCGTGAGTTTATTCAGATGCCCGCGCGTTGCCGCCACACCCGCTGCAATCGCGTCTGCATCATTGGCGATATGTACCGGAGTTTCAATGCCGCCGGCTTTCAAAACCTGAGTCAATTCTTCCGCCAGCCGCATACCCTTTAACTGAGTAAGATTGGGCGACTCCTCAACCACCCCGTGGCGGACTACGCCCGGCACCGCAACGCCAATTCCATCCACGGGCTCTTTATTTTCTTTGGTCAGTGTGGCAATCTGCGTGGCGATCTTTTCTACGAGTTCACTGCCTGGAATCGAGATAAGAGCGTCGAGTTCAGTAATGTCGGCCGGGAATCGAAGGGTCTTTCCTGTCGGTTTCTGGTCTTCCAAGCGTCCTGCAACAATGTGCTCGGTCAATACAACGCCGATTGCGGTGCTCAAGGGTACCTCCTTTGTTGCCGCAGTCAGGACTGATACCGGTGCAGACGACCAAGTCCGTTGAAAGCGGCCACTTTATAGCACTCAGCCAGAGTGGGGTAGTTAAACACAGTGTCGATGAAATAATCCACGTTGCCATCGAGTCTCATTACTGCCTGACCAATGTGGATCAACTCCGCCGCACCCTCGCCAATAATGTGTACGCCGAGCACCTTACGCGTGTCGCGATGAAAGATGAGCTTGAGCCGTCCCGTCGTATCGCCTCGAATTTGTCCACGCGCAGTTTCGCGATAGTACGCCATGCCAACTTCGTAGGGGACATCTTCATCGGTTAACTGTTCTTCTGTCTTCCCGATAAAACTGATTTCGGGAATGGTGTAGATTCCGTAGGGATAAAAGCTTGGATTTGACGTTGTGGCGTGATCGTCGAATGCGCGGGCAGCCGCAATGCGCCCCTGCTCCATCGAAACCGACGCCAAGGCAGGAAAGCCTACCACGTCACCAACCGCATAGATATGCGGAACTTTGGTCTGGTAGTGCTCATCAACGGGAATACGCCCGCGGTTGTCTGCTTCCAGGCCTGCTGCAGCGAGATTCAACTCGTCGATGTTTCCCTGCCGGCCGACCGCGTAAAGCAGCGCGTCTCCTGAGACCTTTTTCTTGCTCACCAGGTTCGCCACCACGGTTCCGTCCGGCAGTTCTTCCACACTCTCAACTTCTTCGCCCAAGCGGAGCGTTACGCGGCTGTCTCGCAGGTGGTAGCTCAGAGCTTCCACAATCTCCTGGTCGGCGAATTCCAATAGTCTTGCGCGTTTTTCAATGAGAGTCACACGCACGCCAAGAATCGCGAACATGCAGGCGTACTCGACTCCCACAACCCCTCCGCCCACTACGATGAGCGATTTCGGCAGCACCGGCAAATCGAGCACCTGATCACTATTTACGATGGTTCTGCCGTTGATGGGCACTTTGGGGGACGAGGCGGGCCGCGTCCCGACAGCGATGATGATGTGGTCTGATTCGAGCGTGGTATCTGCCTGGGGGCCCTCTACGCGTACCTTGTTCGGGTCGACGAACTGCGCGACACCGTGCACCACATCGATCCCATTGCGGGAGAGCTGCGCCTCGGTCACGTCGACTTCTGTCTTGATCACGTTTTGCACGCGGAAAGCGAGATCCGCCATTGTGATCTTTTCCTTCACGCGGTAATTCATCCCGTAAACAGTGCGGTAGTTATAGCCGGAGAGATGCAGTACAGCCTCGCGCATTGTCTTTGACGGAATGGTGCCTGTATTGATGCAGACGCCACCCACAACCGAGCGCGCTTCCACCACTGCCACGCGCTTTTTCATCTTGGCCGCGGCTACGGCTGCGCGCTGGCCTGACGGTCCTGAACCGATTACGGTCAAGTCGTATCGGACAGCGCTCATACGGGAATCTCCATCAATTTGCTTAGGTTGGAAGTTGTCTAGTGGGGCTCCGGAAGCAGCACGCAATCGAGCAGAGCCCTTATTCGGAGGCTACCATAATGAGCTGCTCAGTTGTATCAACGGCAACAGATCCCATCCGGTTGGGGGAAGCGGGGCGAGGGAAGTACCGCTTGGATGACTGTTATTGCATCCGATTGTCGCAAAGAGAATTAAAAGACGCCTCCTACGCGAAGTATTTCCCCTACCATTATTTGATGCAGGGAGAAGGCCTTAGGGACTAGCCAAATTATCCTGCTGATTTGCATGGGCAGCGGAACCTGCACAGTGCAACAATGGGCTTTATTCAATGCGCAGACTCGCTCATTTTCTACCTGCCTTTTCGCGTTTGCTTCTTACCACGAACAAGGCCGCCGCTCGTCCGAGGGATCCAAGTTCAGTGAAGGGCAAGAGCATTACGAATAGCAATGTATTGGTGATTCTGAGAATCGCCACATTTCTTCTTGCTGTTTGTCTTCTTTTTTCCTATCGAGGATTGTCACAAGCCAAAGCATCTATTCCCAAGGCCGGTGCTCAATCGGGAAAGAGCAGTGCGCATCATGAGAAGCGGCGTACAGAGTCTCACCCCTTCTATTTTGAAAATATCCAGCCTCACTCCGGCGTCAATTTTGTGCTGCGCAACAGCGTCAGCCCGAATCGCTACTCCATTGAAACCATGCTTGGCGGCGTTGCTCTGTTCGACTACAACAATGACGGCTTGCTCGACATCTTTTTGACAAACGGAGCCGCCATTCCTTCGCTCCAGAAGTCGGGAGAGCAGTATTGGAACCGGCTTTACCGCAACAACGGCGATGGAACGTTTACCGACGTGACCGAAAAGGCGGGTCTGGCCGGAATTGGATACTCGATGGGCGTTGCCGCAGCCGACTATGACAATGACGGCTATGTGGACCTCTATGTGACCGGCTACAACCGCAATCAACTCTTCCACAACAATGGCGACGGAACATTTACCGACGTTACAGACAAGGCGGGAGTCAGCGGAATTATTCCTGGTGTGGGCAAGCCCTGGGGCCAGACTGCCGGATGGTTCGACTACAACAATGACGGCCGTCTCGACCTTCTGGTGATCAATTATCTCGATTACCACATAAAGACCGCTGCCCATTGCGAACAGAATGGCCTGCCGGCTTATTGCACGCCGCTCAGTTTCAAGGGAACGCCAAACATCCTTTACCGAAATAACGGCGACGGCACATTCACAGATGTCTCAAAAGAGTCCCATATTGCAGAGTTTGTTGGAAAAGGAATGGGCGTCTCCTTTGCCGACTACGACAACGATGGCTTTACCGACGTATTCATCTCCAATGACACATTTCCTAATTTCCTATTGCACAACAATGGCAATGGGACCTTCTCTGAAGTTGCGCTTCAGGCGGCGGTAGCTTACAACGGCTTCGGAAGTGTCGTTGCCGGTATGGGCACCGACTCGCGTGACATTGATGACGATGGCAAGCCCGATATCTTTCAGACTGCGATGTTTGGCGAAGGGTATCCGGTGTACAGAAATCTTGGGAATGGCGAGTTTCTGGATATGAGTGGCGCTTCACGGCTTGCCGCGCAAACCACGCGCGTGACGGCATGGGGAGCGGGCGTCTTCGATTTCGACAATGATGGCCGTAAAGATCTCTTCACGGCCAACTCTGACATTCTCGACAATTCAATGGAAATCGCACATCGCCCGTTCAAGCTACCCGCCGGAATCTTCCGCAATAAAGGTAATTTCACATTCGAAGACGAAAGCCGGTTTGCAGGTGCGGACTTCTCAGTGCCCGAAGCTCATCGCGGTGCGGCCTTCGGCGACCTGAACAACGATGGCAAGATCGATATTGTGGTCACCGACCTTAATAGCCCACCACAAATCTTGATGAACCGCTCGCGGAACACTCATCACTGGATCCTCCTCAACCTCATCGGCACAAAGTCCAATCGCGATGGCCTTGGTACAAAGGTCAAAATCACAACGACACTCGGAGTTCAATACAATCACGCCACTACCACAGTGGGATATAACTCATCGAGTGACAAGCGCGTGCACTTCGGCTTAGGCGCTGCGGACAAGATCCAGAGCATTGAGTTGATCTGGCCAAGCGGAATCCATCAGACGCTCAAGGACGTGAAGGTCGACCAGGTTCTGACCGTGAAAGAAAACGCGCCCTAGGCCGATTGCGATCAACGCGGAGTGTTCGCAATACCAATCGGTTGTTAGTGCACTTCAGTGAGTGCTTCGGTCGACTTGCTCATCGTCGCGGTGCGCTCCAGCTTATCCCAATTGAAGGGCTTGCCGTCGATAGCGCGCTTCAGCGTCTTGAAAAGCACGATGGAAAATACCTGTCGATAGGCGAAACGCTGCAGCCAGATGTGGAACAGCAGCCATCCATCACCCTTGTTGGCCGGGTGTCTCCGCTCAAGCGAGAAAGCGATGGTTGACGTCACAAAGTCGATTAGCAGAAATGCCATGAAGTAGGCAACCAGCTTCATAAAACTTGCTGCCGATGCTGCTTCCGGATGATAGTGGCGGTCAACAAGATAATGCACCACTCCGGCAACGAACATCAGGTCAATGAACGGCGAAACCAGCGGCAGCAGCATTTGGAAGATCAGTATGTTGGGCAGTGCGAAAAGTCCCATCGCCTTGTTACGCACAAATGCCAGCCTGTGTTTCCAAACCGCCTGCAGAATGCCGAACGACCAACGGAAGCGTTGCCGCATCAAACCCTTGGCGTCGATCGGCGCCTCAGTAAATGCGAGCGCGCGGTCTTCATAGACGACCCTGTATTGCTGCTCCAGTAGATTCATCGTCAGGTCGGCGTCTTCGGCCACCGTGTTCAGCGGATAGCCGCCAGCCTTCTTCACAGGCTCTGTGCGCCATGCGCCGATCGCGCCGGGTACCACCGTTACCACATGAAATAGATCGAGTGCGCGGCGTTCGAAGTTCTGGCTTGTGATGTACTCCAGCGCCTGCCACCGTGTCCACAGATTGACTCGATTGCCAACCTTCGCATTTCCGGCGACTGCGCCCACACGCGGGTCTTCAAAATGCGGCAGCAACTTGGAGATCGCGTCGGAGGCGATTACCGTGTCCGCATCGATGCCAACGTAGAACTCCTCATTCAAGTGCTCGAGCGCGTAATTCAGCGCCGCGGCCTTTCCGCCATTGACTTTTGTCAGCACCTGCACGCGGCCTTCGGCGATCTCTTTCTTGTAGGCCTCGCGCGCCACGGTCACGGTGTCGTCCTTCGATCCGTCGTCAATCACGATGACGCGCAGGTGTTGATAATCGGAGTTCAATACTGAACGGATCGTGCGTGCGATGACTTTTTCTTCATTGAATGCCGGAATCAGTACCGCGACCTGGGGAGCGAATCCCGCGGAAGCCTTGCGGTGCGGTCTGCGCAGTCTGTCCACAATGGCGAACACGCCCACCAGAACAAGCCGTGCGCTCATCAAAACGTCGCCGATGAAAAACACTCCGACGATAAACGCGCCGATCATCGACAGCATGGAGAAAGCTATCGAATCCGGAATAGCGCGCACATGCTGCCAGAATGTAAGTGCCGGCATCACTTCCGCCGTTGTCTTGCCCATCAGCGCAGATACCGGAACGATTTTGTACCCATGCGCGCGAAGCGCATCGATCAGCACCGGCAACGCCGCCACGGTGGCCGCACGATTGCCGCCGCCGTCATGCATCAGGATGATGGAGCCGCGGAACTGCGGGCGCGCCTTCATATCGCTCAGAAAATTCAGCACTGACTGCGTAATCTCCTGAGGTGACTTATGGACGCGCTCATCCCAGTCGTGCGTGTCAATCTTGTTTCCGATGATGATGAAACCCATCTGCTGCACGCGCATCACTGGGGCGGCCTGGTCGTCGGTGTCAGGCTCTTCGTCAACGTCGTAGGGCGGCCTGAAGTAAAGGGGTTCCACGCCCAGCTTACTGGCAAACAAACGCTCAGTCAGGTTGATCTCGAGGTCCAGCTGCCGCTGCGAGATTTCGCTTATATCCGGATGTGAGTAAGTGTGATTGCCAATTTCGTGGCCTTCGCGCATCACGCGCTGCATCAACCCGATATTGTCCTGCGCTTCTTCCCCGATCATCATGAACGTGGCCTTCACGTCCTTCTTCTTTAGAATGTCGAGAATGCGCGGCGTCCACTTGGGATCGGGTCCATCGTCAAAAGAGATGGCTACCTCTTTTGGCTTATAGCCGTAGTACTCCACAGTGCATGGGCGTGGGTAAACGTCCATATGCTCGTGAAGGATGAGCTTCTTGCGCGGGTCCGGCTCTTCGGGGTCGGCCTGCACGGTGCGCTTGCCCGGCTTGGGCAGCCCAGTCACGCGCAGAATGTCGCCCTCGCCTTCCTGGTCCACGTCGTGACCCGGCTGTACGTTGCCCAGGGAATTCAAGGCGTCCGGGTTCATCGGCCTGTCCCAGATATTCCACAGTGAGTTGTCTTCCGAGCCCAGGCGCCATAGCGCGAATGTCTGCAGTCCCAACTCACGCGCCGCGCGCATTTCGTTCAATACGGTCACGCCATCGAGGAACCACACAACATGCTTCTGGTTTGCATCTTCGTCGATGTACTCGAAGTGTGGATTGAGCGAACTTCCGTCGAGGTCCAGATCTGCTTCCGCGTCGGAGGCGCGCTGCCACGCCTCGGAAATCGTCAGATCCTCCGTATTCACCACTTCCGGTTTGGCTGCCTTGTGCCACCGTTTGGGCTTTGGCGGAATCGAAAGTGTCCAGTCATATCCGTAGCTGCCCAACGCGCAAATCAGCTTCTGCTTCGGTACAGCCTTCAGCGCATTTGACAGATTTTTTACAAACCATGACTGGCCGGCAATCGGTCCTGGATTGCTTTCCACCTCGTGCTCGTCGTAATTCATCAGCACAAGGCCGTCGGCGTTCGCCGCCATCTGCTTTAACTCTGCCGGCGGAGTCGACACGGGAACGTTGATGTAGAGCCGCAGGTGTCGCTCGGAAAGGTCGCCGTAGAGTTCCTTGATGAAGCTCAAATAATTCGGGACGGCATTGTCCGGCAAGCTTTCGAAGTCCAGCGAGAGGCCGGAATACACCCAATCACCTTTCTGCGTGCGGAACGCAGTCAGGAATTCGACGATTTCATCAATGAGTGCACTGCGTTGAGCCGGGTCGGCAAGCACAAGTGCAAAGTTGGCATCCCATTTCTGTGTCGTGGAGTCAAAGTTATCCAGATGAGGGAAGATTTCTGTGTCTTCGTGCGCTGCCGCAATCACGTGCTTGATCCGGCCCAGGTCGTCGGGGTCATGAATCGTGTTGCCATCGACGATGCGATAGGCGCGGTGGCTTTCATTGTCGATGCCTGACAAATGAGGATTACCGCTGGTGGCGTGCAGCCACGCTGGAAACAGCATGTCGATTTGGTGCACGTGTTGCTTGAACGAGGAGTAACTTGCCTCATCGTAGGGCACATAGTATGCGGCGCGCAGTCCTTCGCCGGAGTTGAATGGAATTTCGGAGGCACGGCGGCGCGTCTTCCGATGAGTAGGATGGAGAAACTTCTGATACCGGGGCGCGGACACATTGTCGCGAATGGCCCTGTAGTTGTGCTTGGGCGTGGGCAGCAGTAGCTCGGGTAAAGGCCGTGAGCGCAGTACATTGAAAATGAAGCCAATCAGCACCAGAGTGATGATGACGGCTGAAATATCAAGTATGCGTCTTAGCCGTTTCCAGCGTTTGCGTCCGGGATCGAAGAATATTTGGTCTTCCTGCATTGGTCTACTATGATTCCACGCAAGCGAAAACCGCGGGAAGGATATCCAGTCTGAATCGTATGGAAGCGGCAGCGCCGAGTCAATTGGAAGCTCATCCCGCCTCAGGGCGAAGCTTCGTGGACCTGGCCAGTTTTGTTGCTGCGCTCGCCAGTGGGCTGGCCTTACGTTGGTGGTTTTTCAAGGCGTTATTCGCGGCGAACGGCGATTCACTCGTCTACGGTGAAATCGCCGAAAATCTCTTACAGCATGGACGTTATGCTCTCTCAGGGCAGGGCCTGGCGCTCCATTCCACCCTGATTCGTCTTCCTGGTTATCCACTCTTTCTCGCGGCCTGTTTCAGCGTGTTCGGCATCGGGAACTACGCCGCTGCCACCATCCTTCAGATCGCGCTCGACCTTGCCGCCTGCCTGCTGATTGCCGCTGCCGCGCGACGGATGGTCCCTGCCCGCTTTGGCCGAGCTGCCATGCATGCCACGCTCTGGCTTGCGGCGCTTTGCCCATTCACGGCGGTCTACGCCGCCAGCCCGCTCACCGAAGGGCCGACGATTTTTGCGATCGCCCTGGCTCTCTGGTCTGCCATCCGTTTTCTTGAGCGGCCCCGCTGGCCGTTTGCGTTGTGCCTCACCTTCGCCGTTACATGGGCCGCGCTCCTCCGTCCCGATGGCGTGCTCATCGCGTTTGCCCTTGTACCCGTTTTGTTGTGGAACCTGCGAGGTCGGATGACCGGTCAAACGTACCGCATGGCCATCGTCTGCGCCTTGCTGGCCCTTGTGCCATTCGCCGTGTGGGCCGTCCGCAATGCGATGGTCTTCCACATTTTCCAGCCGCTCGTGCCAGAGTCCGCTACCGACCCCGGTGTTCCCACCAACCCCGGCTGGGAGCGATGGGTTAAAACCTGGAGCCTCGACTTTGACACCACCTACACCATTTATTGGGAGGTGCCGGGTGACGCTCTCGATACAAGTAAGCTCCCCCTGCGCGCCTTTGACTCGCCCGCACAGCGTGCGCAGACGCAGACTCTCGCTGATGCCTACAACGCCAACGGATTCCATCTGTCACCGCAACTTGACGCCGGCTTTGCGCAACTGGCGGCTGAGCGTATCGCTGCGCATCCGCTGCGCTTCTACCTCGGTCTCCCTTTGGGACGAGTCGCCGACATGTGGCTCCGCCCGCGCGTCGACAACCTCAACATTGATCTCGACTGGTGGAACTACGACCGCCACAATTTCGAAACCCGCTTCAGTTGGTTCTACTTCGCGCTCAATGCCCTTTATCTTGTGCTGGGAATTGCCGGCCTGTGCTTGCGTCCGCGTCTCTGGCCTGCCATGCTTGCGTACTTTCTGCTGCGCAGCGTGCTCTTGACCACCGTTGCCGCGCCGGAAACCCGCTACACGCTCGAGTGCTTCCCGATGCTCTTCATCCTCGGTGGTTTTGTTCTTGCACGTCTCGTTGTGCGCGGAGATGCTGCTGCTTCGCAGCGAAATCAGCGCACCACGTAAGTCGTCTTACTCGTCGTGGGAAGCTTGAAGGCGTCCGAGGGGAGCGAGTGATTGATCTTGATATTGAAGTAGACTGAAACGCGATATTGCCCCGGTCCTTCGTCGAAGACCTGCTTCAAACTGATGCCTCGGTCCAAGTCCATCCAGAGAGTAACTTTTGGCAGATTCTTGCGCACCGTAGGATCCTTGGGCACCAACTCCAGCTTCTCAGTTTTTACGCCGTCCAAGGTTTCAGAGCCCAGGTCCTTGATATCCCACTTTTCTGCCAGCTCTTTGCCGCTGGCGCCAAAGCCAAGGCCAAACCAGTTTTCATATTGGCTCAGCTTGGTAAGCGTGGT
Source organism: uncultured Acidobacteriaceae bacterium (assembly GCA_963814335.1). Classification (GTDB taxonomy): domain Bacteria; phylum Acidobacteriota; class Terriglobia; order Terriglobales; family Acidobacteriaceae; genus Telmatobacter. The sequence continues at coordinate 432,605 of CAWFCO010000007.1, forward strand.
CACCTGGTCTGTAAGCTTCTCGTACATGCGTATTGCGCCTTTTTGGCAACAGACAACCACTTTTGGCACGGGCTGGCCGTTCACTTCGTCGATATGCAAGCCCATTTGAAAGTGATCGTCCTTGCGATCGAAAAAGACCGTACCCTTCTGCACATCCTTATCGGGAATAGGATCGGTGACATAGGAATCGAACTCAAAGCTTGCTGAGAACGTATGAAAATTTGCGGCGGCCACATCCAGCTTCTGTAGCACTTGCTGCACGTTGTCGGCGGCCAGCGCCTGGCGGACCGGTAGCAGCAACGCCGAACTCGCTAATACGGCCATCAGAAATTTGCGCAATCGCATTCCTCTCACCTCAGCTTTAACCCGTTACCGGATGCCCGGTTGCGTAGGTCGTGCAACTATCTTTTGATGTGTACCTTACTGGCTTCGTTCGGGGATATTACCGATGCGCCCAAATCTTCCAAACCAGCTGACCATCGTGATCGGTTGCAGTTTCCCAACGGTCCACTGAGACTGCGTCACCAGTAACCGGTTCAATTGCCTTGCGCAAGAATTTGCGAGTTTCCTTCACGCCGGCACCTGCAGGAATGGCCACATCCGACGCATACAGTGACACAATCATGCCGTGACCACTACCCACCACCTGAATTGGATGCTGAGGACCCGGCACGCGGCTGGGCTTTTCGCCGTAATCCCATACCCAGGGAGTAACAAAAATGAAAACGAGAATCAGCGTCACCATCACGTCGTAGTGAAAGCTTCCGCGGGGGTATGTCCAGTAGAAATAATTTTTGAGTGTCTTGTTCATTGCAACCTTATTTGGCGATGATTTCCACGCCACCCATATAGGGTTTGAGCACATTCGGCACGCGTACTGAGCCGTCAGCCTGTTGGTAATTCTCGAGAATTGCAAGCCATGTGCGCCCCACGGCCAGTCCACTCCCATTCAACGTGTGAACGAATTCATTTTTCGCCTTCGGACCACCGGGTTTGAAGCGAATATTGGCGCGTCTTGCTTGAAAAGAGTCAAAATTTGAGCAAGAAGAGATCTCTCTATACACATTTTGCCCCGGCAACCATACTTCCAGGTCGAAGGTTTTGGCTGCTGAGAAGCCCGTGTCGCCGGTACAGAGCAGCATGCGCCGGTAGGGAAGCTCCAGCGCTTCAAGAATCTCTTCGGCATTGCGGGTCAGTTTTTCGTGTTCGGCGTCACTCTCGTCTGGCCTGGTGAACTTCACCAGTTCCACTTTCTGGAATTGATGCTGGCGGATGATACCCCGGGTGTCTTTGCCTGCCGCGCCCGCTTCCGCGCGGAAGCACGGCGTATAGGCTGTCAGGCAAATGGGCAACCGCGCCTCGTCCAGAATCTCGTCACGATACAAATTCGTCACCGGCACTTCCGCCGTGGGAATCAGCCAGTGGTCGTTGTCCTTGTAAGTTCCATTGGCGGCGCTCTCCGCGTCCGCATCCGAGCAGCGAAACAGGTCTTCCGCAAACTTCGGCAATTGGCCTGTACCGAACAAGCTCTTTGAATTCACCATGAAAGGCGGCAGCACTTCCGTGTATCCATGCTTGCTCGTATGCGTGTCAAGCATGAAGCTGATCAGGGCCCGCTCCAGCCGGGCGCCAGCGCCCATATACACGGCAAACCGCGCGCCGCTCAGCTTGGCCGCGCGTTCCAGGTCCAGAATGCCCAGCCCTTCGCCAATCTCCCAGTGCGGTTTCGGCTCGAAAGCGAACGTGGGTTTCGTGCCCCACGTCTTGACTACGACGTTATCGGTTTCCGATGCGCCAACAGGTACTTCGTCCCTGGTCAGATTGGGCACACGTGCAAGCGACTGACGTAATTCCTCGTCGAGCGCCGTGGCAGCCTTGTCCAGTTCGTCCAACTTATCCTTCAGCGCGCGTGTTTCGCCCATCGCGGCCGTAGCTTCGTCGTTTTTGCCGGCCTGCTTCAGCGCGCCCACCTGCTGGCTCAGCTCATTGCGCCGCGCCTTCAGTTGTTCGGCTTGTGTAATCGCTTCACGGCGCCGCTGATCCAGCGAGTGGAAGTCGCCCAGCAGAGCCTTCGGGTCGGCTCCGCGCGCGCGCAGCTTTTCTTCCACTTTTCCGAGGTTTACCCGGACGAAATTCAGGTCGAGCATGGCTCCCTTCAGTTTACCTGACAGGGGTTGAAGGCTCGGCTTCTTCCTGCTTCGACGCCGCCTCCACCTGCGCGCCCCACCCCGGCAGTTTTTGGTCGCCCGTGATAAGCCGTGCGCCGCGCGTGAACGTGAAATACGACCATACCCACGCTGTAAACACTGAAATTCTGTTGCGGAATCCGATCAGGAAGAAAATGTGCACGACCAGCCATGTGACCCACGCGGGCAAACCGTTCATGTGCGCGCGGAAGGGCCATTTTACGTCTGCGACGGCCGCCATGCGGCCAATCGTGGCCATGTCGCCCTTATCAAAGTAGCGGAAATCCCGCCGCTTTTCGCCACGCAAATCTGCCCCAATCATCTGTCCCACGTGGTCGCCCATCTGCATGGCGGGTTGTGCCACGCCGGGCACCTGCTTCCCGTTCTGTTCAACGTGCGCCAAATCGCCGAGTACGAAGATCTCGTTGTGGTCCGGCGGATTCAGTTGTGCATTCACTATTACGCAGCCGCGCTTGTCCAATGGCGCGCCCAGCATCTTGCCCAAAGGAGATGCGGAAACGCCTGCAGCCCACAGCGTCACCGCTGCCTCCATCCTGCCTTCCACGACGTCTGCCGGGCGGGCTTCACCCGTATACTTCGCCTCCACCCAGCCAGGCCCTACTCCGGTCACCTGGGTCTGCGTGTGCACTTCCACGCCCAGACTCTCCAGCGCCTGCTCTGCCTTCGCAGAAAGATCTGCAGGATACGCCGCCAGCACGCGCTTGCCCGCGTCGAGGAGAATCACGCGCGACTTCGACGGGTCGATATGCCGAAAATCGTGCCGCATATACAGCCTTGTAATGTCGCTGATGGCGCCCGCGAGTTCCACGCCCGTTGGGCCGCCGCCAATCACCACAAAGTGCAGCGCCGGATGTCTCCCATGCTCCTGCATCTCGCGCTCGGCCAGCTCAAATGCCAACAAGACGCGGCGGCGAATCTCGATCGCGTCTTCGACCGTCTTCAATCCCGGCGCCTGTGCGGCCCAGTCGTCGTGCCCAAAATAGGAATGCGTGGCGCCCGTGGCAAGCACCAGATAGTCGTAACCGATCTCAGCGCCTGATTTCAGGCTCAGGGTATGGCTGGACGAGTCAATGTCCGTGACTTCATCCATCAACACCTGTGTATTCGATTGACCCCGAAAGATGGTACGGATGGGTTGCGCAATATCCGCAGGCGACAATACAGCCAGCGCCACCTGGTAAAGAAGCGGCTGAAAAGTGTGATGATTCCTCCTGTCAACGACAGTGACGTCGACGGGCAGGTGCCCAAGCGCCTTTGCGGCGTGCAGTCCGCCAAAGCCCGCGCCCACAATCACCACGCGGGGCCTGCGGCCGTTTGCCTGCACAACGGGAGTAAGGGGAAGTCTGTTCTGGCTCATGCAACCTCTCTACTGTTGTTGATGCATTTCCCGGTGTGCGGGTCACAAAGCTTGTACCAGTTCGCGCAACCGGCAGGAACCCCGTTGCTACCATGAGTATGCACGTCCGCCACCTCACCACTCTGTGCAGAAGGGAATCTCCGACCGTGCTTCCAAGCCTTGCCACGAACCTCATCATCGACGCTCATCTCGACCTTGCCTGGAACGCGCTGACCTGGAATCGTGACCTTCATCTGACAGTTGCCGAAATGCGCATATCCGAGTCGGGAATCGAAGGCAAGTCGCGCGGCCGCAACACCGTCAGCTTTCCGCAAATGCGCGAAGGGCGCGTGGGAATTTCGGTGGTTACACTTCTGGCCCGGTCAAACCCCAAAGGTCGCTCCATCCTCGACTTCCGCAATCAGCAGATTGCTTCCGCCGCTGCGCAGGGCCAGCTCGCCTGGTATCGCCTTCTTGAGCAAAGCGGCGTTTGCCGCATGATCTGCGATCTGCCCGCGCTGCGCGCATCTGCTGCGGCGTGGAAGTCCGGCAGCAACGATTCTCCGCTCGGCTTCATCCTGAGCATGGAGGGTGCCGATCCCATCCTTTCGCCGTCACACGCCGAGTGGTGGTACCGTGCAGGCTTGCGTGCCGTGGGACTGGCGCACTACGGACCCAGCGCCTACGCCAATGGAACTGCGTGTGAGGGTGGGCTGTTTCCTGCGGGCCGGGAACTATTGCAGGCCATGGAAGAACTTGGCATGATTCTCGATCTGACGCATCTGGCCGACGACGCATTCTGGGAAGCGGCGAAGCTCTTCCGCGGACCTGTACTTGCCAGCCACAACAACTGCCGTGCCATCACGCCAAACCAGCGCCAGTTCTCCGACGATCAGATTCGTCTGCTCATCGAGCGCGACGCCGTCATTGGCACGGCCCTTGACGCCTGGATGCTGGTGCCGGGCTGGACGCAGGGTACGGGTGACGGTCCTCGCGTTACGCTTGAGTCGGCTGTGGAGCATGTCGATCATATTTGCCAACTTGCCGGCAATACGCGCCACTGCGCCATCGGCAGCGACCTGGATGGCGGCTTCGGTACCGAGCAGGGACCGGAAGACGTCGACACCATTGCCGACCTGCAGAAGCTTGGCTCACTGCTTGCTGCGCGCGGCTACTCAGCCGCGGATGTTGAAGGCATCTTCCACGGCAATTGGCTGCGCTTCTTTGAACGCGCCTGGGGATGAGCGAAGTTCCGGTTTTCAGCGTTCAGGCGCGAAGACCCGGTCGCACGGCGCCCTTTCATGCACCGAGCACTGGTTAAGGATGTATCTCAATCGCGATGGGCAGGGAACTGGAGTTTCCTGTGGTTGCCGTTGCCAACGTGTTGGTTGGTACGCCGGGAATTGACGCCGGGGTGAAGACGACGAGACCCGCGTTGTCAGAGGTCGCGGTGGAAACCTGTGTGGCCAGCAAAGGTGCGGAAGCGCACCGACCGTGGGGCGGGCAAGGCGGAGCCCATGCATAAAGCGACTGGAAGAGTGTCACTTTCCCGCCTGCCATGGCATTGCCGTTCAGATCGTGGACGCGGAGCACAATCTGGCTTGGCGAGCCGGAGACGGCCGCCGATTGCGCCGTTCCAGACACTGCCTCGACGGTGGCAAATTCAGGCCTTGCACCCAGGACGGTGAAGTCCGCGCAATTCTGCGTTCCGTTGACGCAGGCTGTGGCGGTGCTGAGCGCACCTTCGGTCTGCGGAGAGGCTGTCAGCACGCTGGTCACAATTCCGCTCGAGTTGCTGGTCGATGTTGCGCCACCCTGGACCGTGATGTCACATCCACAGTTCGAATCCCATGCGACTGTTTGTCCGCTCACCGGAGTTCCGTTGTTCAGAACAATGGCCTCGGTCATCCAGTTCACCGTTGATCCAGTTGCCACCGAGATGAATGGTGTCAGCGCCGTAAGTACCGGAGAACTGCCGCCCGTGAAGTGTGCCTGCAAACTTGCGCCACTCGTCAGTGAGGCAGTCACAATCGCCGGCGAAGTATTTAACGCGGTGGTGGTCATCGTTGCCAATCCGTCGCCTGTTGCCGTGACGCTGCACACCGAGGAGCCGCATCCAAGGCTTGCCGATCCGCTCGTAACGGCGTAAGTGACGGTGACGCCGCCTGCCGGCTGCAACGAAGGATCAAGCGCTCTTACTGTGAAAGGCAGCGGCACACCCATCGAGACTGTATTGCCCGGAGCGGAGATCAGCGTAAGCGAGTCGCCGGTTCCTGCGTCGTAGCTCAGGCCATTCGTGATGACCGCCGCAGCTGAATAGAGCGGCAGATCATCCACTTCTACATCGACTGAACCGGCTGTCGTTACTGCTGGCGCGACGGCGGTAATTTCAGTGGGTGAAATGCTTGTGACTACCGCCGCCTTTCCGCCCACAGTCACTGTATCCTGCGAGCGGAAGCCAGTTCCGCGAATCACAATGGGGCCTCCCCCTAACGGCAGATGCTCGGGTTGCACGGTGTCGCCATAAAGCAGCCAACCGGTGTAAAGATAGTCGGGGCGCCCGTCGCCACGCAGGTCTGCGATGCCGATGCGCACGATATCGTCCGCCGTAGAGCTGACCTGAAGCCAACTCTCTCCGGCAGCAAATCCGTTGAACCCCGGCACCCATCCCACTGCGGGCGAACCCGCAGCGTCCAGCGCATCCCAAACGCCCAGCGAGGGCATGGCTTTCAAATTGGTCGGAATTCCGTTCTCATTCAGAGCCTGCGTCACCAGAGTGAAGATCCGGTTGCCGCGCACGGGAAAGAGAAACCAGTCAGTCTGTTCGACCTGGCCCAACCGGCCCGTCCACATTCCGCCCGGCGGCAATTGTCGCGGAGTGTTTTCCGTGGCAATCGAATCCTGCGAGCCTGTAGCCGCCGAGTCGACAATCGGCACGTCGAGCATTTGCGAAGAGCCGGCTTCCATGTTCGTCACGGTCAATATCGGCAAGGTTCCTGAAGGTGCTGGCGAGCCGTCCGCATAAGGGCCCACCGCATTATTCATGATGTAGAGCGGATCGATCGCCTCAAAAGTGATTTGATAATTTGCCGACGTCATGCCTGGCGGTAGTGGCATAAAACGCAAGTCAAAGTAACCCTGTTGGCTCACGTCCGTTCCGCCCCACCTGGAGTAGGGTGAGCTGGTCGCGTCCAGCCAGCCTGTGACCGGGTTGCCGTGCTTGCCACGGAATGTTGCACCGCTCACTGCTGTCACGGTGTACTCGTAGAGTGGATTGCCATTCGCATCCAGTGGCCGCGCCACCACATTTACGCCCTGCATGCCCACGCCGGTGCGGAACTTAAGCGTTCCCGTAATCGACACAGTATTTTCCGCCGTCAGTTTCTTGCCGGGATAGTCCGCAAGATTCGCCGCCGTGATGGGGTAGATCCTATTCAGTGCGGCAATATCATCCAGTCGAAGTTGCGTGGGGTTGGGAATGCAGTTTCCACCGCTGTTGCCGCAAGCTCCGCTGATGGGCTGCATCACCGGCCAGCCCTGGGTGCCGTTTGGCATTCCTTTGGTCGCCGCGCCTGCGTTCACCTGCGAGTAGTCCAGGCCCAGAATGCGCCCGAAGGCACGTTCAAGCTCGAAACTGATCATCGTCAGTTGGTTTAATGTGTTCGCGCAGCGGCCGTTCACGAGGATGGTTGCGTGGCTTATTGTGGCATCGGTGTTGATTCCATCCAGCCAGAACCAGACTCCGTTGAATTGGCAGCTCGTGGGGTCGCTCGCCCCTGAGCCGAACAGCGCATCAATCACTGATCCGTCGGCGTCAAAAACCACACCCAACGGGTAATTCGTTGCCGTGGGTGTCATGTCAGAGGGTGCGGCAAACACTTTATTGCCGGCCACCACGTTGATTCCACTCACATCTTCATTCAGGGTCCCCATGTCGGTAAGAGTTACTCCCGCCGTTGGTACGGCGCTCCATACTGCCGCGGCCGCATCCACCAATGCCACAGCCTGCTGGTTGGTGACGTTCCCGTTCAGAGGTCCCTGGTCGACGTAGTAGTTGAGTGCGCCGTTCTTCCAGTGAACAGGTTGGCCCAACACGGCTGGGTCAAAGTACGTTGATCCGGCAATGTACTTGGGCCCACCGGCCCAGGCTATGGCGGCATGAAGGATTACGAATAAGCCGAAGACCAGAGAGGCGTTACGAGTGCTGAAAATTTGCAACCAGTGGCAGCGGCGGAACATGAAGTACTCTCCCCGCGGTTCCACTGGCGTGCAACCGGCCATTCTGGGTCAAAAATAATGAAAAAGATCTCATCTTGGGTTGCGAGCCTCTCTCCGCAAACCAGCGAGGCCTACTTTTCACCTCAAATTCGGGCTGTCAATGGTACTGGAGTACCTCCGTCACTCTCATGGCACATGCCCTAAGTGATTTTGAACTGATGGTTTGCGAGGGCTGCGTCGATTTCTTAGGTAAGATGGGTACTACCCAAGTGAGTTACTAACTTCGCCTCACCCCCGGAGGTGGAAGCAGGACTGCTCCGCAGGGGATGGGGCAGAGGAGGACATCATCGCTTCGCAACTGAGACTTGGTGATCTGCTGGTTCGCGCCAAATTGATCACGGAAAAGGATGTGGCCAAAGCTCTCGAGCGCCAGGCCGAGCAAGGCGGGCGCCTTGGAGACAACCTCGTGGCCATAGGCGCTATTGGGGCCAAGCAGCTTGAAGCATTCCTGCATCGCATTCCCGGCGAGCCTGCCGACATTCGTTCAACGGGAATCGACGAGATTGACCTGATGGCAATGCTGCTGAAGCTGATCTATCGCGATCGTCTTGAGACCACCCGCCAGTTCATCGACTCGATCAAGCTTCCGTATCACATCGTTCTGGACCTGATTCAGATGGCGATTAATCGCAATCTGTTGCAGACGCTCGGCTCCCGCTATTCCGATAACCCCATCGATCTCAGCTACACATTTACCGAGTCCGGGCGCGCCTGGACGCTGGACGCCCTCGCGCGTCTCCGTTACACCGGCCCGGCACCCGTAACGCTTGAGGATTTTTCGGAGCAGGTGAGTCTTCACAAACTCACGAACGAATTGATCACCTTCGAACGGCTTCGCAAGGGTATGCGTGGACTCACTTTTGACGACAGTATGCTCGAACAGGTCGGTCCTGCTCTCAACTCAGGCCGCTCCATCCTGCTTTACGGGCCTCCGGGCAACGGCAAAACCTCCACCGCCCTGCGCATTACCAACATCTTCCAGGACGTGATCTACGTGCCGTATTCGGTCATCGTCGAAGGTCAGATCATTCGTGTCTACGATCCCAGCATTCATATCAAGATCGATCCGACCGAGATTGCGGACGACCCGGAAGTCTCCATCATGCGACGGGAGCAGTACGACGCTCGCTGGGTCCCCTGCAAGCGTCCTTTCGTGGTGACCGGCGGCGAACTCACGCTTGAAATGCTTGATCTGCGTTACGACGAAACCGGCCACTACTACGAAGCGCCCTTGCACGTGAAGGCGCTCGGAGGCACGTTCATCATTGATGACTTCGGTCGCCAAATCGTCAGCCCTACTCACCTGCTGAATCGCTGGATTGTGCCATTGGAAAGCAAGATTGATTACCTCAAGTTGCATACGGGCAAAAGCTTCAGCATTCCGTTCGAGGAACTGGTGATCTTTTCAACCAACCTCGAGCCCGAAGACCTGATGGATCCAGCTTTCCTGCGCCGGCTCCCCTACAAAATCGAGGTCGGCTCGCCGACGCTTGAAAACTTCAAGATCATTTTTAAGAAAGAAAGCGCCAAACAGGGAATGGAATTTTCCGACGAGATCTTCAACTTTATCGTCGACAAGCTCACCAACGAAAAAAAGATGGACTTCGGCGCTTACATGCCACGGTTCATTGTTGACCAGGTGGTTGCCGCCTGCCGCTTCCTCGATCAGCCTGCGCATTACGAGCCGCGCTTCGTGGAATATGCGCTCGACAACCTGCGCGTGAAGACCAAGGAAAAGAAGGGCCCAACTTCAGCTCGCGTTTCTTGAAACACTACCTTCCACCGTCCCCAGCGCAACCACGCAGGGGGCGGTTTTCTTTTGCAGCGCTTTACTTATCCCATACGAAGCTGCATCGAGCAAGCGTCCGTCGCTCGCAGTGCTAAAGCTCAGGATAAAAGTCAAAAAATGCGTCCAGGCTCTGCTTCAGTTGCGCTTCAATTTCCTCGCGCGAGCCTTCAAGCACGTGCATGGTGACGTGCGCATCGTGGCCGTTCGCCAATTTCAGCGTAGCGTCGTGAATCTCCTTCACTTCGCCCTCTGGCAACAGCCGCATTCCGTATACAAGAGTCAAATTTGCCATATTCCTCATCTTATCTGCATGAGGATTGTGGTGCCTGTGGACGGATCCCCACCGTTCGCCGGGTACAATCGACACGAGAAAACAACATGAGCGAAACACGCGATACTGTCATCCTTGGTTCCGGCTGCTCCGGGCTCACCGCCGCCATTTATACCGCACGCGCCGGTTTGAAGCCCCTTGTACTTGAGGGCCACGAGCCTGGCGGCCAGCTTTCCATCACCACTCTGGTTGAGAACTTTCCCGGCTGGCCCGACGGCATTCAGGGCCCCGAACTTATCGACAACATGAAGAAACAGGCTGCACGGTTTGGCGCCGAGTTCAAACTGGCGCATTTGCATTCTGTCGATCTCAAGACACACCCGTTCAAGCTTGAAACCTCCGCGGGGGAAATCCGCACCCGCACACTCATCATTGCCTCCGGCGCGAGTGCGCGTTGGCTCGGCCTGCCCAGTGAGCAGGCGCTCATCGGGCACGGCGTTTCCAGCTGCGCAACCTGCGACGGCTTCTTCTTCCGTGAAAAGCCCATTGCTGTGATCGGCGGCGGCGATTCCGCCATGGAAGAGGCGCTCTTCCTCACGCGGTTCGCCAGCAAGGTCACGCTGCTCCATCGCCGCGACGCCTTCCGGGCCAGCAAAATCATGCTCGAGCGTGCAATGGCCCATCCGAACATCGAACTGCGGACCAACACTGTCGTCGACGAGGTCCTGGGAGTTGAAGAGAAGTCCGTCAAGGGTCTTGCGCTCCGCGACACAGCCACTGGTGAGAAAAGCACACTCCACGTCGAAGGGCTTTTCCTTGGCATAGGCCACGAGCCCAATGCAAAGATGTTCCAGGGCCAGCTTGACCTCGACGACGATGGCTACATCAAGACACAGAACAACGTCTTCACCACGTTCCATGGCCAGGTCATCCCCGGCGTTTACGCGAGCGGAGACGTGCAGGACCGCCGATATCGTCAGGCCATCACGGCAGCCGGCACGGGCTGCATGGCGGCTCTCGAGGCCGAGAAATATCTCGAAGAGCACGGTCATTGATGCGGGAAATACGAACACTGATATAGGCTGACCTCACCCCCAGGGAGGTCAGCAATGCCCCAGATCTTTCCCGGCCGCTTTGCCGCCAAAATCGAAGGCCCCTTTGTCGTCTTCCTCATCGGCATGCGTGTTAACCGCTTCTTTGCATTCAACAAGTGGATGCAGGTGGCTGCGGCCATGCCGCCCATGATCAAGGAACTGACGCAGCAGCCAGAACTCGGCTTGCTTCACGTTGAAAGCGCTCTTTACTGGCGAGGCGTGCTTACAATTCAGTACTGGCGCAGCTTTGAGCAGCTCCATGCCTATGCCCACAAGCGCGACTCACCGCACCTGCCCGCGTGGGCCGAGTTCAATCGCCGCATCGGCAATAACGGAGCCGTCGGTATCTGGCATGAGACCTACATGGTTCAGCCCGGCGAATGCGAGTGCGTTTACGTCAACATGCCGCGCATTGGACTGGCCCGCGCCGGGGAACACCAACCCGTCGTCGGCAGATTGAACTCTGCGCGAGGCCGCATGGGCATGGCCGACGATCCAACAGTCCAGACCCCTCCACCCGCAACAGACCGTAAAGCCGGTCAAAATGTGTGAAATGCAAAAAATACGGCGCCCACCAGAAGGCCGGCGGAGACGGCATGGTTCCATTTCAGATGTGAGCCGAAGTAGAAGGTGGTGAACACGCCGAACACAATAATTGTGATCACTTCCTGAATTACCTTCAGCTGTACGGGCGTGAATCGTCCATAGCCAAGCCGGTTTGCGGGTACCTGAAAACAGTACTCAAAAAAGGCGATCATCCAGCTCACCACCACAACCCTCCACAACGGCTGATTCTCAAACTTCAGGTGGCCGTACCAGGCAATCGTCATAAAGATGTTCGAACAAATCAGGAGGAGAATGGTCCACATGAATCAATTTAGATGCAAACCTCTTGCGCTTATCCTGTTGAAGGTTTCATTTGTCCAATGATTTCTTTCGCCGAAAACTTGTCCCATATCGAAGAGCAGGTCACCGCCGCCTGCCGCCTTGCCAGCCGCTCACGCAGCGAAGTTGAGCTGATGGCGGTCTCCAAGACCTACCCTGCGGAAACCGTTCTGGAAGCTGCCTCCAATGGCCTCACGCTTTTCGGCGAAAACCGCGTCCAGGAGTTCATGTCCAAGGCTTCTGCCCTGGAGCAGATCCGCAGAGACCCTGCTCAACCTGCCAAATTCCATCTCATCGGGCATCTGCAATCCAACAAAGCGCTGCGTGCAGTGGAGCTTTTTGATGCGGTGGATTCCGTGCATTCGCTTCGCCTTGCCGAGCGCCTCAATGACGCAGCCGGAAAGCTCTCCAAGCGTCTGCCCATCCTGCTCGAAGTCAAGCTCAGCCCCGAAGAAACGAAAGAGGGTCTCGATCCAGAATCGCGCGATGCAGTCGAACTCCTTGAGCGCTTACCCGACCTTATCCATCTGGACCCACAAGGCCTCATGACGATCGCTCCCTGGGGAGCGCCCGACGAAGTCACCCGTGCGTGCTTCCGCTCGCTGCGCCAGTTGCGAGACCGTTGGGCCGCGGCCTACCCGCGTCTCAATCTCTCCGTGCTTTCCATGGGGATGAGTGGCGACTTTCCGCTCGCCATAGAGGAGGGCGCTACGCGCATCCGCATCGGTACAGCTCTCTTTGGTAAGCGAGTGCGCCGCTAGCTTTTGCGGCGCCCGCTATGGACTGTGGATGCGAATTAAGTGCTGGATGGAATCGGAATGATCAGCAGGGCGGCCGAATCTCGCTGGAAGTTCCACCCGCGGCCGGGATATAGCATTTGCGCGTGTAATCCATCACCATGCGATCCGCGTTGAACCGCCAGCCAAGCGTGCGGATGGTGCGCTTCATGCGCTTGATCCAACCTCTCGGCAGGCCATCTTCATCGCGCTGGTAGTACAGGGGAATCACCTCATCGTGCAGGGTGCGGTAAAGTGCTTCTCCATCGCGTGCGTCGTGCACGTCCATGCGCGAGTGCGTACGGCCATTGCCGATGGCGAAGCCATTGAGGCCGTCATAGGCCTCAGCCCACCAACCGTCGAGCACGGAAAGGTTGAGTCCGCCATTGAGTACCACTTTTTGTCCGCTGGTGCCGGAAGCTTCGAGCGGCCTGCGCGGATTGTTCAGCCAGACATCAACACCCTGAACAAGGAAGCGGCCGACATTAATGTCGTAGTCCTCAATGAAGACGAACTTGTCGGCGAATTCAGGATCGCGCATCATTTCGGCGATCTGCTGGAGGACCATCTTGCCGGGCTCGTCATGTGGGTGCGCCTTGCCCGCAAAAACAAACTGCACTGGACGCTTGGCGTCATTCACAATGCGCGCCAGTCGCTCAATATCAGCCAGCACCAGATTCGCGCGCTTGTACGTCGCAAAGCGCCGGGCGAAACCAATGGTGAGTGCATCGGGTGAAAGGGTACGGGAGAGTTCGTCGAGCGTTTCCTGGTCTTCATTGCGTCGCCCAGCCTGTTCCACCGCGCGACGGCGCATGAATTCAATCAACCGTGCTTTGAGCGCGAGGTGCGTTTCCCACAACTCGCCATCGTCGACGTTTTCAATGCCTTCCCAGGTACGGGCTGCACCGCTGCGACACTGCCAGTCGACGCCGAGGTGGCGGTCGTAGAGGCGACCCATTTGCGGGGCGAGCCATGAGGGCACGTGCACTCCGTTGGTGATGTGGCCAATGGGCACGGCGTCCTGCGACTTGCCGGGAAATAGATCCCACCACATGGCACGCGAGACTTCGCCATGAAGCGAAGAAACGGCGTTGGCTCGCCGCGAAAGCTTGAGGCCGAGCACGGTCATGCAGAACGATTCGCCATAGTCCGTGGTTTGTACGCGGCCGAAGCCCATCAGGTTCTCGTGCGAGATACCAAGCTCATCGCGCAGTGGGCCCAGGTGCTCCTCGATGAGATCGGCAGAGAAGCGGTCATGCCCGGCGGGCACCGGCGTATGCGTCGTAAAGATGACCTCGCGTGGGATCATGCTTGCAGCAGCCTCAAAGCTGATGCCCTCTTCAAGCATGCGCGTCCGAATTGCCTCGAGCACGGCAAAGCCGCTGTGGCCTTCGTTGAGATGCAGCACGCCGGGTGAGATGCCCATGGCCTTGAGTGCGCGGAATCCACCAACGCCCAGGAGCAGTTCCTGACGGATGCGTGTGCGCCCATCCCCCCCGTAAAGGCGCGAAGTAAGCTCGAGGTCTTCCGGCGCATTCCCTTCCACATTCGAGTCGAGGAGCAACAGGTCGCAGCGGCCCACTTTGACGCGCCAGACTTTGGCTTTGATCGAACCGCTGCGCGTCTGAATTTCGACAACGACCGGCAGTCCATTCGGGTCAATGGCCAACTGCATGGGGCAGTGATTTACATCCGTGAGAACATATTCTTCGCGCTGCCAGCCGGTTTCATCGAGACGCTGTAGAAAGTAACCCTGGCCGTAAAACAGACCAATCCCAATGAGCGGAATGTCGAGGTCGGATGCACTCTTGATGTGGTCTCCGGCAAGCACTCCGAGGCCACCCGAGTAGATGGGCAGCGACTCGTGCAGCCCGAATTCGGCTGAAAAATAGGCGACGGGGCGAGGACGAATGACACCCGCATGCTCGGCGCCCCAGGTGCGATCGTTCCTCAGATATTCCTGCTGCCGTCGATAGACATAGTTGATGCGGCTGTGGAGGGAAAGTTCCGTTGCACGCCGCTCAATTTCCGCCAGGGGCAGTTCACTCAGCAATGCAATTGGATTCTGATTGAGTTCGCGCCAGCGCACAGGATCGAGATCGCGAAACAGCGCGACGCACTCATCGTCCCAGCACCACCATAGATTGTGCGCAAGAGACCAGAGACGCTCCTGCACGGGGGCAATGAAACGGTCGAGCGTCCGAGCCTGGCGAATGACGGGTGCGACCTGCTTGGCGGCTTCGGTCAGCATATCCATTTCGGTCTCGCTGAACTCGCGCGACTCAATCGTCTGCACAATCAGTACTCCCTGCAGGACGCCCCTGTCGATGAGTGGGACGCCGAGGAAGGATTTGTAGATTTCTTCGCCAGACTCTTTGAAGAACTTGAAGCGCGGATGACGGGAGACGTTTTCAACCGCAACGGGATGTACCTGCTCGGCAACCAGACCCACGAGTCCTTCGCTCAAAGGCATGCGAAGGGTACCAATGCAGCGCGGGTCCAGCCCTACGGTTGCGGCCAGCACCAGATGCGAGCGATCGGGTTCAAGCAAATACGCCGAGCAAACATCAGAGCGAAAGCGAGATGCAATGAGTGCAACCACGTTCATCAAAGTGTCCGCAGGTTTGGTCGAATCCCGTGTCAGGTTGGCAATTTCCTCCAACGTCAGCACTGATGTTGCCTCCTGAACTTCATTTCGCTTTGCCATCCGATCTTCCCCTCCCACTTGTCACTCTTGCGGAGATAAGATTTACGCCGAAAGCAACGACTGCTGTGCGATGCTCTCCCTGAAGGAGAAGGCTCAATTCCGTACGAAGTAAAACCGTCAAGCTGAAGCGCGAGCGAAGAGTGAAACTGTTTACAACGGTCCAATCTGCCGAGGTCGAATGCGTTGGGAGGACCGAGATCCTGCGATATCTGTATGGGCATCGCGGCAGCCGTGAGATCCATCCACAGGATTTGGACGTACCGCACTTTGAATGGCTTAGGCGCCTCAGCATTGAGATCAGCCTTGAGTGTGACGATACCATTAAACCGGCCGCCGCGAAAATCAGGACCACATAAGGATTATGTGAAGATTCAGCCGAGAAGCGGGAGGAATCGACGCAACTTCTCGTCGTACTGTTCGATGTGGCCGGAAAGAATGTCATAGTACCAGCCATGTACCGATAGGCGGCCTTCCTGCATGGCGTGCTGGACTGAGGTTTGTGCCTGCAAATTGCGCAGCTGGGCAACGACGTTGCCACGGATAAGTGAAGCGAGTTCGGCGGAGTCTCCATCGGCCGGATTCAGAGGTTGACGGTGAGCAAAGGCGGCCTCCACATGTTGGAGCCAGCGGCTTGCCTTGGGGAGTGCGTCCAAGCCAGTTTTGTCGAGCGCGGCCTTCATGGCACCGCAATCAGAATGCCCACACAAGATGGCGTGCTTTACACGCAGGACGTCGACGGCGTACTCGATCGTTGCCGTACAGCCATCCACATCGTGGCTGGCCACGGGAACAACGTTGCCCGCGTTGCGCGTGATGAACAGATCGCCGGGCTCGGAGCCGAGGATCATGTCGGGCACGATGCGCGAGTCAGAGCACGTGAT
Source organism: uncultured Acidobacteriaceae bacterium (assembly GCA_963814335.1). Lineage (GTDB taxonomy): Bacteria > Acidobacteriota > Terriglobia > Terriglobales > Acidobacteriaceae > Telmatobacter. The sequence goes on from CAWFCO010000007.1 coordinate 448,829, forward strand.
AAACAACCACGCTGGGGCCTGTGACTCGGCAAGTAAATGGAAGTGGCTCTTCCGTTCGGGGAAAACTTCGGCGAGAAATTTCTTGTGGCCTTCAATCAGTTTTTGCATGCACTCTTCCGAGCCGGCGGCGTGGAGAACCGGGGCACTAGTAAAGCCTATCGCACATGGGGCAGGCCTGCTAATTTGAAAGGAATTGCTCTGCGTGCAGGCACTATGGGGGGCGGGATGAAGGGAAAAGTGAAGATTTTTGGCATTGCAGCGCTCGGGCTGCTGGGCGCAGCGGTACTGGCGCAGGCGCAAGCGGTGGACGCAATTGACGCGGCCCAAAGGGCGCGCATCGATCAGATTGCCACACAAGTGATGGAGCAGCGCGGCGTGCCGTCGGCATCGGTAGCGGTGGTTGAGGGTGGAAAGCTCGTGTACACCCATGCGTACGGGCTGGCGCACATTGCCCCGGACAAGCCAGCCACGCCGGAGATGCGGTACTCGATCGGTTCAATTTCAAAGCAATTCACGGCCGCCGCTATTCTGCTGTTGCAGCAGGAAGGCAAGCTGAGCCTGGACGATGCTGTGGGCAAGTATGTGCCGGGGTTGACGCGCGGCGATGAAGTGACAATTCGTGAGATTCTGAGCCACACCTCGGGCTACCAGGACTACTGGCCGGAAGACTACCTGATGACGCCGATGATGAAGCCTGCCACCGCGCAATACATCGTCGATACGTGGGCAAAGAAGCCACTGGATTTTGAACCGGGCACGCAGTGGCAGTATTCGAATACGAATTTTGTGATTGCCGGGTTGATTGTGGAGAAGGTGAGCGGCGAAAGGCTGATGGACTTTCTGGAGGAGCACATTTTCCACAAACTCGGTATGCACTCGGTGTGGGATTCGGACGAGACGAAGCTGACCTCGACAGATGCGACGCCCTATATCCGCGCAGCCCTGGGACCGTTGCGCCCGGCGCCCAAGGAAGGCCGAGGCTGGATGTTTGCTGCAGGCGAACTGGCGATGACGCCGCACGATCTGGCGCTGTGGGATATCAGCCTCATGGATCAGTCCGTGTTGTCCAACGAAAGCTACAAGAAGATGTTCACGGAAGTGAAGCTGAAAGACGGTAAGGGCACGCATTACGGACTTGGCGTGGAAGTGACCGAGCTTGACGGGCACCGCGCAATCGAGCACTCGGGCGAGGTGACGGGGTTTGTTTCAGACAACGTGGTGCTGCCTGACGACGGAGTTGCAGTCGCGGTGACAACGAACCATATGGCCGGAGGCGCCAGCGAAATTGCGGACCTGATTGCAGGCTACGTTGCGGGCAACAAGACTGCGACGGCTGCGGAGAAGCAGGCACTCGAGATCTATCGTGGGCTGCAGAAGGGCGAGATTGACCGCTCCCTGCTTGCGCCGAATTTGAACGACTACTTCTCGGCGCAGACTGTCGAGGATTTCAAGAACAGCCTTGCGCCGCTTGGCGAGCCGCTGGAATTTCACCAGGTGCGGGAAAGCCTGCGCGGGGGCATGACATTTCACGCGTTCCGCATCGTCTATCCCACACGGCGGTTGACATTGACGACCTACACCTATCCGGACGGGAAGCTGGAACAGTACCTGGTAAGCCCGGCGGACTGACCACCTGCAGTGGGGCGGACGCTCGCTGTTCGCTCGCAGAAGGTTTGTATTTCACGAAGAAGTTGAATGAAGCGGACCAAAGGGCAGGGCTCCAACGTTGAAACGGCGCGCATCCATGCAACGCAACGGAATGCTTTTGCGTTTGCGCTGGCCGTTGGCAGCCGTGCGATTTTCCTCCGCGACAAGTTGCTAGGTCGCATTCCACGAGGTCTGCTGCCTCCGGAACAGCTCGCTCTTACGCCGCTTCGCATCGGGAGTGGGAGTAATGAACTGGACGCGTTGTTTGCGACGCCGGCATCTGAACAAGTGCGCGCGACTGTGCTCATCTGCCACGGCATCGGTGAAGTGGTGCGGCAGTGGCTGCCTGTGCAGAAGTTGCTCGCGGAGCGAGGCGTTGCGTCGCTGGTTTTTGACTACTCGGGATACGGGCGCAGCACGGGCTGGCCGACGCCGGAACAATTGGAACTGGATGCGATCACGGCGTTTGCGCGCCTCGCCGAACTGGTGGATGGCCCGATCTCGCTGCTTGGGTTTTCGTTAGGCACCGGTGTGGTTCCGGCAATTCTGAGCCGAGTGGATGCGCACCGGATTGTTCTCTGCGCGAGCTTCACCAGCTTCCGAGCTGCGGCACGGAGGCTGGGTATGGTGTCGCCTTTTTCAGGACTCGTTCCGCCCGTTTGGAACTCGCAACTGCCGTTGCAATCAAACTCGCGCCCAGTCCTGCTTGTGCACTCGACACTTGACGGCCTTTTTCCCCTTTCGATGGCGAGAGACCTTGCCGGTTGGTGTGGTGAATCCGGGGAGCTCAGGATTGTTGAGGGACTGCGCCATAACGAGCCTTTCTACAAGGCACCTGCGGACTATTGGCATCCAATTGCGGATTTTCTTTGTGTGGAAAGCGAACCAGCCGGTTCGCAGGGGTCCGGCACAGAAAGCGCAGCCACGATAGACTAGAAGCTGAGCTATGTTTGACAACCTGACAGACAAATTACAGCGAGCTTTCAAGCACCTGCGCGGGCAGGGCACGCTGACTGAAGAGAATATCCAGGAGGCGTTGGGCGAGATTCGCGTGGCGCTGCTGGAAGCTGACGTGAACCTGAACGTCGTGAAGGACTTGATTGACCACATCCGCCAGAAGGCGGTGGGTTCAGAAGTGCTGACGGCGCTGTCTCCGAGCGAGCAGGTAATCAAGATCGTCCGTGACGAGCTGATGGAACTGCTGGGCAAGGACACGGCGCGCTTCAAGTTTGCGCCGCAGCCCCCGACGGTGATTCTGATGGCCGGACTGCAGGGCTCCGGCAAAACCACCACCAGCGGCAAGCTGGCCGCGTGGTTGAAGAAAGGCGGCCACCGGCCCATTCTGGTCTCGGTGGACGTGTACCGCCCCGCTGCGCGCGAGCAACTGAAGGTGGTCGCCACGTCAATTGGGGCGAAGATCTACGAAGGCAAGCTGAACGACGAGAAGCCTGGTCCGGCGCTGGTGGAGCGGCTGGCACAGGAGGCGCGGCGCGAGGCTCGCAACTTCGGTTTTGACACGCTCATTGTGGACACGGCGGGCCGACTGCACATTGACGAAGACCTGATGGGGGAGATGGAGCGGCTGAAGAAGCTGCTGAACCCGCAGGAGATTCTCTTCGTGGCCGACGCCATGACCGGCCAGGACGCGGTGAACTCGGCGCAGGAATTCCATACTCGTCTTGGACTGACAGGAGTGGTGCTGACGAAGATGGACGGCGATGCACGCGGCGGTGCGGCGCTTTCGATTCGCCACGTAACGGGCCAACCGATCAAGTTCATCGGTGTGGGCGAAAAGCCGGATGCGTTTGAGCCCTTCCATCCCGACCGCATTGTTGGACGGATTTTGGGTATGGGTGACATGATGTCGCTCATCGAGAAGGCCGAAGAGAAGCTGGATCGCAAGAAGTCGGAAGAGTTCGCCAAGAAGGCGCTGCTGGGCGATGGATTTACTCTCGAGGATTTCCGCGACCAACTGAAGCAGATCAAGAAGCTCGGGTCTATGGAATCGATTTTAAAGATGATGCCGCAGGTGGGCCCATTCGCGGGCATGCAGCAGGCCGCAAAGAACGTGGACGAGAAGCAATTCGTGCGTCTTGAGGCCATCATCAGCTCCATGACGCCACACGAGCGGGCGCATCACGACATCATTTCCGGTTCGCGGCGCAAGCGCATCGCGGCCGGCTCGGGTACCAGCGTGCAGGACGTGAACCAACTGCTGCGGCAGTACGCGCAAATGGCCAAGATGTTCAAGCAGATGGGCAAGGGCGGCGGACTGGCCAAGGCCATGATGCGCGGCGGACTGGGTGGCCTGGGCATGGGCGGCCGGCAGAAGTTCGGGCGGTAGGGTGCGATGACTCCCCTTCAAGATCAGCTCGACGAGATTACTTCGAACACACGCGGGCTTGTGCAGCCGGAGCGGCTGGCAGTGAGTGAGCGTGCTGTCGAAGAGTTGTTCACGACGGGCATTGAGGAACGGATTCTACCTGTTGGCGCAACGGCGCCGGAGTTTGCCTTGAAAGACGCGGGCAACAAGCTGGTGCGTTCCTCGGACCTGCTTGAACTCGGCCCGCTGATCGTCAAGTTTTACCGTGGACGCTGGTGCTCCTACTGCGTGACAGAGCTCGAAGCGTGGCGCGATGCCTATGGCCGCATTCGCGAGCATGGTGCGTTGATGGTTGCCATTGGGCCGCAGCTTGCGCGGCAATCGGACTTCATGATCGGCCAGCACGGGCTTCCTTTTCCTGTGCTGACGGACCCTGATAACAAAGTGGCTGAGCAGTTTGGCCTTGTCTATACGGTGCCCGAATATCACCGTGCCTACTACAAGTCGATCCTGGTGAATATTCCGTTTGTGAATGGCGACCAGAGCTGGCGGCTTCCGCTGCCTGCGACTTACGTTCTTTCGAAGGACCGGAAGATCCTCTTCGCCGAGGCACACGCGGACTTTCGCGTGCGGCCCGAGCCGGAAGAGGCGCTCGAAGCGGCATTTGCGTCGGCGCGCTAGCGCGAACTCAGGACTCCGGTATTTACGCCGGGGTTGTACTGCAAATAGAGAAAGTTGAGCTGATACTTGCTCACCGGCGGATATTCCAACCTCGACAGATTGTGGGGCAGCTTCCTAGGTGCAATCAGCCGCCATGCTTCGGGTGCCTGCCAAGGGTCATAACCGGCATCAGACATGAGAGCCAGTGCGATGCGCGCCCGCTCTTTTTGCATGTCATTGCATTCCTGAGAACCGATTGCTCCGCTTGCGAGGCCAACACCGAGCCCGACACCAGGAACGAAGAGGCCGGCGGCATCGCCCGCGACTATAGCGCTGTTCAATACCCAACTGTCCCGAAGGAATCGCGCTGCCTGACGCTGCATATAGAAAGCGATTCCGTCGGCGAGCATTGCAGCTAATTGATCGTCGTTGTTGAGGCGCTTGATGACAGTGGTCGGCACAAGCATAACCCCGCCGTCAAAGAAATAGGTGTTGCGGTCTTTGCCGTGGTCAACGGCATAAAAGTGAAAGTCTGATTTGAGCGGATTATCGGCGGGCAGTTGGCGCAGGTATGCGGGTACGAGGCGCGCTCCAACGCGTTCCAACCGCTTTTGCAAGGGTGAATCTGAAGGAAGGACATGGGCGGCAGTAAACCAACTGAGCGGAACCCTGCTACCGGGCGCGAACGCATTGTCTGCGGGTGAGGGAGACTTGCCGGCTGTGTTTTGAGCCTTACCTGGGTCTTCACCGGTTGTCGAAGGCAACGACTTTGAATCTTTTTGGTTTGCACTCTTTGCCAGTTTGCGTTTCGGCGGTCGCGCCGGAAGGAAATCGGCTCGCTCGGCCAAGACCACGCCGTCTCTTCCCCGTTTGCCTTCGAAATGTAGCCACTCGCCTGTCGTGATGTCGCCCACTGATTTCGAGTTTCCCTGAAAGTCTGTTTGGGTTGTGCGAGAGATGCGTACGAGATACCCGTCGGCACGCACTTCAGGCTGCTGGCCCCGCGAGACGATCTTGTCAATGACGCCGGTCCCGGAAAGCTGAAAGAAGACTTTGTTGCGCCCTGACTCTCCACTGACGAGCTCGACGGATGATTTGGGCAGGTCGAGGATCTTTGCAAGAAAAGCAATCAGTGCTTCATTGGCGCGGCCCTCTATGGGGGGAGCATGGACGGCGATCTTGAGTTGGGCTGTTTCGCCTTCGCCATAGATGCCGGCGATGGCGGTGCGTTTTGCGCCGGGCTGGGCTCGGACGGCGAGGGTGACGCCGTCACGTGAGGCGCGGAGATAGGCCGGTGCGGCGGGTTGGCTTGCCAAGTCATTTTCTCCAGTGAGGCTGGTTAGGTGCTCGAGTGCGGTTCCTGTGCCGATTCTGGGAAAGTCCGGACCAAATAAAAGTTCCGGACTCTGTGGCTAAAGTCCGAATTTCATTGGAGTTATGAGACGACTATCCCTCCAAAGTCCGTAATCTAAAGAATTTAGCTGCAGAGTCCCTATTTTCATTGGGTTACACGATTAGAATTGCGCGATTCGCCAGCGCGGAATCCATGCGCAGGAATAGTATGCGCCAGATGAGGAAAATACTCTGCACATCGTCGTCGCCGAACCCTGCGATGCCTAATGCATGCCTTCGGGCATCTTCAAATTCTTAGGGGGCTTGTCAAAGAGCCACACCGCGCCGGCGCAAAAGAAGGCGAGCAGTGCCGTCCATCGAAAGATGTCCACGTAAGCCAGCAAGACCGACTGCTTCTCCATCATTCCGTAAATCAACCCCATTGCTCCAGGACGGCCCTGTGCGCGACCCAATTGTTCAGCCAAATACGCGGACATTTGCGCGGATTGCTGTTGGAGCACCTGACTGGATGCCGGGAGGTGTCCACTCAGATCGGTCTGGTGCAGAGCGGCCCGCCGGATTAAAGCCGTAGTCGCCATGGCAATACCAATTGAGCCGCCTATGTTGCGCAGCATGTTGAACAGCCCGGTTGCGTTTCCCATCTCCTCGCGCCGCAATGTGGAGGTTGTTGTCGTTGCCAGTGGCACGAAGACGAAGCTCAGTGCAAATCCTGTGAGCAAGATGGGCAGCAGCAGCGTGAACGGACCGATCTGCAGATTCACATGTCCAAAATAGAGCGAGCATATTCCAAAGCCAATGAACCCGCCGCACAGCAGCTTGCGATTGTCCACGCGAGAACCCAGAATGCCCACGGCGGGCGATCCAAGGAACGATCCGATGCCGCGCGGCCCCACAACCAGACCCGCGGCAAACGCCGTATAGCCCATCACTTCCTGGTAATAGAGCGGCAGAATCGTAATGGTGATGTAGATGCACATGCCCAGCAGCGCAATCAAGATGCACCCTGTCCGGAAATTGCGGTCACGCAGAACATGCAAATCCACCAACCCCCTGGGATTGCTCCACGAACGCCAGATCCACGCGATGAACGCAATAATGAGCGCCGCCACTGCCCACCGGACCCAGCTTGCCGCAAACCAGTCGTCTTCCTGCCCTTTGTCCAGCACCACCTGCAGGCAGCCTGTCCACACAATCAGCAGGCCAAAGCCCAGATTGTCGAATGCTCCGACCTTCGCGTTTTTGATATAGGGCGGGTCATGCACAAACCGCGCAATCAGCAAGACGGCCAGAATGCCCACGGGGATGTTGATGTAAAAGGCGTAACGCCAGCTGTAGGTATCGGTAAGCCAGCCGCCCAGCGTGGGGCCCAAAACCGGGGCCACCACAATTCCGAGCGCATAGGCCGCCATGGCCATTGAGCGTTTGGCCGGTTCGAAACTCTCCAGAAGAATTGACTGCGATAAGGGCTGCAGGGCTCCGCCGCCCGCACCTTGCACAACACGTGCAAGCAGGATGACCCCGAGCGATGGCGCTGCTCCGCAGAAGAACGAGGCAATGGTGAACAGCACCACGCAGATGAGCAGAAACCGCTTGCGACCCCATCGCCTGGCAAACCAGTTGGAAGCGGGAAGGATCACGGCGTTCGCCACCAGATAGCTGGTAAGAACCCAGGTGGCTTCAGAGTTGGTGGCGGACAGACTTCCCGCAATGTAGGGAAGGGCTACGGAGGCGATCGCTGTGTCCAGCACCTCCATGAAGGTGGGCAGCATAACGGCGACAGTGACAAGCCAGGGATTCACTCCCTGGGTCAGCGGGTAGCGGGCCTGCGCTTCAGTAGACGTCATTGTGGCCAACTACTTGAGATTAAACCCTGGGGCGCTGGCGATGCCCGGGTGATGGAGATTTCCTGCTAAAGCTCTGATGCAATTTGTTTTGTCAGGTTTTCTGAGGGCAATACCACTTGTGTGTCATCGTATCAACAAAATTTGACACTAAGTGACTCAATCATGCATCCTATAGAACGTCACATATTTCTCCCCGCAGGCAGGACCAACAACTATGGCAAAAATCATCGGAATTGACCTCGGAACAACCAACTCTTGCGTTGCCGTACTCGAGGGCGGCGAGCCGAAAGTCATTGCAAATGAAGAAGGTGCGCGCACTACGCCTTCGATTGTAGGCTTCTCCAAGAGTGGCGAGCGGCTGGTGGGCCAGGTGGCAAAGCGCCAGGCCATCACCAACCCCGAAAACACCATTTTCTCCATCAAGCGCTTTATGGGCCGCCGTTTCGACGAAGTGAACGACGAAATGAAGATGGTTCCCTACAAGGTTGTCCAGCAGGGCGACCACGTGGCCGTTGTGGCCCAGGGTAAGGAGTACACTCCGCCCGAGATCTCGGCGATGATTCTTCAAAAGCTGAAGAAGTCCGCCGAGGCCTATCTGGGAGAGACGGTTACGGAAGCCGTGATTACGGTGCCGGCCTATTTCAACGACGCTCAGCGCCAGGCCACCAAGGACGCCGGCAAGATTGCTGGTCTGGACGTGAAGCGCATTGTCAACGAGCCTACGGCGGCTGCGCTGGCCTATGGGCTGGACAAGAAGAAGGACGAAACCATCGCCGTGTACGACTTCGGCGGCGGCACCTTCGACATCTCGATTCTGGAAGTGGGCGAAGGCGTTATTGAAGTGAAGTCGACCAATGGCGACACGCACCTTGGCGGCGACAACCTCGATCAGCGCATCGTCGACTGGCTCATTACTGAATTCAAGTCTGAGGAAGGTCTCGACCTGAGCTCAAAGGGTAACGAGATGGCTCTGCAGCGCCTGAAGGACGCGGCGGAGAAGGCGAAGATTGAACTTTCGACGACGCTCGAGACCGAGATCAATCTGCCGTTTATCACGGCGGACGCTACCGGACCCAAGCACCTGGTGCGCAAGTTGACGCGTGCCAAGCTGGAGCAGATGGTTTCCGAACTGCTGGAGCGGTCGCTTGAGCCCTGCAAGAAGGCGATGGCCGACGCGGGCATCTCTGCCGGTCAGATAGACGAAGTTGTGCTTGTGGGCGGCCAGACGCGCATGCCGAAGATTCAGGAGATGGTCAAGCAGCTCTTCGGCAAGGAGCCCCATCGTGGCGTCAACCCCGACGAGGTGGTTGCGGTTGGAGCGGCGGTGCAGGCAGGCGTGCTGGCAGGCGAGGTGAAGGATCTGCTGTTGCTCGACGTGACCCCGCTGACCCTGGCGATTGAAACGCTGGGCGGAGTGGCCACGCCAATGATCCCGCGCAACACGACCATTCCGACCAAGAAGACGGAGACCTTCTCAACGGCTGCGGACTCGCAGACCGAAGTTGAGGTTCACGTACTGCAAGGCGAGCGGCCGATGGCCAACCAGAACCGCACGCTGGGCAAGTTCAAGCTGGCGGGCATTCCTCCGGCGCCGCGTGGGGTTCCGCAGATTGAGGTCACTTTTGACATCGATGCGAACGGCATTCTGAACGTGACGGCAAAGGATAATGCCACCGGCAAGGACACGCGCATCACCATCACTTCCAGCTCGGGCCTGAGCAAAGAAGAGGTGGAGAAGATGGCGAAGGAAGCCGAAGCGCATGCGTCCGAGGACAAGCAGAAGCGCGACGAGATTGAAGCGCGCAACCAGCTTGACAGCATGGTCTACAACATCGAGAAGATGTTGAAGGATGCGGGTGAAAAGGTGCAGGCCGAGGACAAGAGCGATGTGGAAGCAGCTCTTGCCGAAGCCAAGAAGACGCTCGAAGGCACGCCCAGCGCGGAAGAGCTGAAGGCAGCCAACGATAAGCTGACCGCGGCGAGCCACAAGCTGGCCGAGGCAATGTACAAGGCGTCGTCTGCGGAAGGTGCCCCGGCAGCTCCTGCGGAAGGCGGAGCTTCAGAGCCGAATGGCGCCGAAGCCAAGAAGGACGAGGGCGTGATCGACGCCGAGTACGTGGACGTCGAGGAAAAGAAGTAGGCACCTGCGGTGCTGCAGACCGGCCCTGTGGGTGCGGGCTATAAGGGGTGGGCGGCTCGAGGTCGTTCACCCCGCATTGTTTGATAAGTGGATAACTACCCACGAAACGAGTCAGAAACACTGGCAAATTGCATGCAAGTAACTTTACCTGCAACGTGTACGCTGAATTGAGATAAGAAGACGCTCATGGCGACAACAGCTAACAAAGACTATTACGGCGTTCTTGGCGTGAAGAAGACCGCCACGTCCGAGGAGATTCGCAAGGCCTTCAGGAAAGCTGCGCGTAAATACCATCCGGACGTGAATCCCGGCGACAAGAAATCCGAGGAAAAGTTCAAGGAAATTTCGGAAGCCAACGAGGTGTTGAGCGACGAGAAGAAGCGCAAGATTTACGACCAGCTTGGCTTCTACTCGGACCAGATTGACCCGGCGCAGGCCGAGGCCTACGCGCGCCAGCAGAGTGCAGGCGGCCGGCCCCCGGTCGATTTTGGCGGATTCGATTTTTCCGGCTTTGGTGGCGGTGGCGGCGGCACCAGCGCGCACACGAGCACCGGCGCGGGCTGGGGCAGCTTCAAAGACATCTTCTCAGGCATCTTCAGCGGAGCGCAGCAGGCGCAACAGTCGCGTGGTCCGCAGCCCGGCACCGATCTTGAGTATCAGGCGACGGTCGATTTCTGGTCCGCGATTCGTGGCGGCCAGGCGCGGCTGCAGGTTCACCGGCAGGAGACCTGCCCCACCTGTCATGGCCAGGCGAGTACCGGTGGTCCGATGCCGTGCCCAGAGTGCAACGGCACCGGACAAGTGACGCAGATGGGGGGACGGATGAAGTTCAACATCCCCTGCCCACGGTGCAACGGTACCGGCCGCACGGCACACGCATGCAGCACCTGCCACGGCGAAGGATTGGTGCATCGCACCGAGTCCGTGGAGTTTCGCATCAAGCCGGGCACGCGCGACGGACAGCGCATCCGCCTGCAGGGCAAAGGCAATAGCGGGCTGAACGGTGGACAGGCGGGCGATCTGTTCGTCATCGTACGCACGGGTACGCACCCGGTATTCACCCGCACAGGCGACGACATTCAAGTGACAGTCCCCATCACCGTTCCTGAGGCGGCCCTGGGCGCAAAGGTGGATGTGCCGACGATTGACGGGCGCGCGCAACTGAAGATTCCGCCGGGTACGCAAAGCGGGCAGAAGTTGCGCATGCGCGAGCGCGGCGTACAGAGCGCATCGCATCCCGGCCAGCGCGGCGACCAGATTGTGACTGTGGAAGTGGCAGTGCCGCATTTGAATGACGAGCGAAGCCGCGAAATTATGCGCGAGCTGGCGAAGCTGAATCCGCAGGATCCGCGGACCAAACTGTTTGAGAAGTTGTAAAGCGGCAGACAATTGCCGCGTACATTTCAATGTGCTGTAAGCTGTTGGCAAGCAAACCATGGCGAAACGCAAATCCAAAGGCGTCTACATGATCTCGGCGGTGGCCGAGATGTACGAGATTCATCCGCAGACGCTGCGCCTTTACGAGCGCGAGGGTCTGCTGAAGCCATCCCGGACGGAAGGCAACACGCGCTACTACACGGATGAGGATCTGGAGCGGCTGGAGTTCATTCTGAACCTGGCGCGCGACCTGGGCGTAAACATTGCCGGCATTGCGATCATTCTGCAAATGCGCGAGCGCATGGAAGAGATGAATCGCCAGATGCAGAACTTTGTGGAGTATGTGCGGAGCGAGATGCTGTCGCGCTTCAATCAGGCTGCTCCGGGTTCGACCGGCGCAATCGTTCCCCTGCGAAAGCCAGCCGTGGTCAACGCGAAGACCTCAAAACGCGAATCTTGATTGGCGCCTGGATGAACCGCCTGCACGGAACTATCGCGCGGTGGACTATCCACAGGTATTCTTGAACGTGCATGTTGTACGTCCTGCTTGCATTGGCCGCTTTCGGTCTCCTCACGTCCTCGGTATTCGCCGGCATGGTTCTGGCCGCAGTGCCGCGCTTTTTGCGCGAGCGCCGCGCCGACCGCAAGCGCCTCGCCGAGCGTCCCGGCTTTACACCGCCGCTGACGTTGCTGAAGCCATTGCATGGAGCCGATCCAGGGCTTGAGGCCTATCTCGAAACGTTCTTCATGCAGGACTATCCGGAGTACGAAGTCCTCTTCTGCGCGCGCTCGGCGGAAGACGCGGGGCTTGCGATTGCGCGGCGTGTGGCTGCGCGCCATCCGCAGATTCCGACACGGTTTCTTGCAACGGGTGGTGAACCGGACTGGATCAATGCCAAGGCTGTGTCGATGGAGCACATGCTGGCTGCGGCCGCCTACGACATTCTGGTCATCAGCGACAGCGATGTGCGAGTTACGCCGGACTACCTGCGTGCTGTTGCGCTGCCCTTTGCCGACAAGCAGGTGGGCGGCATGTGTTGCCCCTATCGTGGAGTGGCTGCGGAAGGCGGCCTATGGGCGCGGCTTGAAGCCGTGGGGATGAGCGTGGAGATGACAGCAGGCGTGCTGGTGGCGCGCATGATGGAAGGCATGCAATTCACGCTGGGCCCCACAATGGCGTTTCGCAAAGCAACAATTGAGCGCATGGGGGGCTTTGGCGTGACGGCGGACTACTGCGCCGACGACTTCATCCTCGGCAACGAGACGCACAAGGGCGGAGAAATTGTCGTGCTGAGCACGCACGCGATCGATCACATGGTCATCAATGCCAGCTTCGGCGATTCACTCAAGCACCAGGTTCGCTGGATGAAGTCGACGCGCTTCTCGCGCCCCAAGGGACACTTTGGCACAGCGCTCACCTTCAGCATGCCATTTGGTCTGCTTGGTCTGTTGGCTGGCATTGGCCTGCATCGGCCGATTCTGGGTGTTGCGCTGCTTGCCTGGGCGATTGCGTCACGACTCGCGCTGTCTCTCGCAGTTGGCCGGGCCGTTGTCCAGGATGCGAGCTGGTTTGCGCTCATCGTGCTTTATCCCATTCGCGACCTGATGGGTTTCGGCTTCTGGGCCGCGAGTTACTGGGGTAGCCGCATCCTGTGGCGGGGCCGCATCTTCCAGCTCTTGCCTGGAGGAAGAATGCGCGCCGCCGAGTAAGCGCCGCGCACTTCGATTGGGCTATTTGGTGAATGGCCGGTCGGTCCACAGCTCCTTGTCGGCAATCGTCTGTACGGGGTACAGCCGCGAACCGAGCAACTCCTCCGCTTTATCAATGTGCTTATCCTGCGCGAAGAGCCATTTTCGTTCGCCGGTGCCCCACATTTGCGCAAGCTGCTCCTTGCTCAGGAAAATCTTCGGAGCATCGGGATAGCACGATCCCCAAAGCAGCGACGAGCCTTGTCCGGTAGGCGAGCACGGCTGCATCACGATGTCGGCAGGCTTGTGAAGAAAATTGTGCGTGTAAAAGATCACTGAAGAGGCATCGGATTGATCGCCATAGATGATGAAGGTATCGGTGGGCGACCCTTTGGTGAGAATCGTGTCGGCCAATTGCTTCGAACTCAGCATGGGCTCAAAACGCGCGAAGGCAATGTGTGCGGCTACAAGAAAGAAGGCCGCAGTGAGTGCCATGGAAATGGTTGAGGCCATATGGCGTCCACGCGCACGCAGGAACCATCCGGCAAGCGGGCCAATCAGAAGTGTGACGAGGGCCAACGCCGCGGGAAGGCGCAAGGCCGCAAAGGAGTGGCCCGTCAGATCGAACAAGTGCGACATCGAAAGTGTGTAGTCGCCCACATCACGATGCGCAAGAAGCTTGCCTATGTCCGGTTCGAACGGAAGTCCGCGCGCCTGCCAAAGTCCCCAGGCCAAGGCCACAGCGGCCATTACGCCGACAACCGCAAAAATAGCATGTGCCCAGTTGAGCCAGCGCGGAGAAAGCAGCGCCTCGCTGCCCGGCGGTGCACCCTGAGCTGCGCTGCCTTCTTCCATTCCAGCCAGCACCGCGGCCGTCAGCATCAGCAATGGAGGCCATGCTGGAAACGTGTAGTACTCCTGATTGGTCGACAGAGAAAAGAAAATCAAAATCACGCCGGAGTAAAGACCCAACAACCACGCTGAGCGCGCGCGAAACTTAACCCGTGCCACATAAGTAGCAACGTCTTCACGCGCAGCGTAGTCCAGGTAGAAGTCAACCGTCTGGCCGGCATCACGGCGCAGATGCTGCAGCCATGCCTTACGTGTACGCCACGCCGCAACAAGGACAGCTGGCAGAAAAAGGCTCCATGGAAAAAGCCACACGAAATGCAAAAGCCAGTAGGCTGTGAACGGCAGGCGGTTATAGTCGTGCGGGAACCGCTCACCGAGAAAACGCAGGAAGTGTTCGTTGACGAAGTAAAAGTACCAGAAGCCATGCACGTTTCCGGGAGTCGGATGATTCCCGATTGGATGTCCCTGATCGGGATTTGCGAGCCCACAAAGAATGTGCCATGGCGCGGCAATGGCCAGATATAGCAGGATTCCGCTCACGGGCTTGAACTGCTTCCACTTTCGCCACTGTCCACTCAGCAACAGAAGAGGGATCGCGGCTCCCGCGAAGAATACCGGCGCAATCAATCCCTTGGTGAGAGTGGCCAGAGCCAGAGCCGCCCACATTCCGTAAAAGCGAATGGGCCGGCGGGATTCCATACCTGTTAAGAAGCTGTAAAGCGCCAGCAAGAGAAGGAACGTCAGCAGCGCTTCTGGAATTGCAAAACGTGTAAAGAGAAACGGCCCAATAGCCGTGAGAATCCCAAGCGCAGAATAGAAGGCCGCACGCCGACCCCATGCGCGTTCCGCCCAAAGCCATCCGAGAATTGCGCAGCCAAGAATGGCAAACGCATTCTGCACGTGGGTGGCAAATACGTTCTCCCCGAAAACGCGATAGAGCGCCGCGTCGATCCAATACGGCAGCGGTGGCTTCTCCAGGTAACGAATCCCGTTGATATGCAGCGTGATCCAGTTGCCTGTTTGCGCCATATGTTGAGCTGCTTCCGCGTGGCTGGCGTCAGCGTCGTCGAGCAGAGGGGGTGAGAAAAGCGCTGCAAATTGAACAGCCGTAAAAATTGCAATCAGCAGAAGCCAGGCAGCGGCGGCTGAAAAGCCGGGCCGTGGGCGAGAGGTTGTGACAGAGTCTGCGGTCATCTTGGATGAGTCCATGCTTGGCGTGACGCCTTGGCATCTGCGAGGCGCACATTCTTTGTGGGTTGAGGCGGCCGGTTCAATGCTCAGCGCAACCGCGTTCATGCAAAAGAAGTAGCACCTTCAGAATAGCAGTGGGCCACATCGAGTGTTGTGAACAGGAAAACCTGTCACCGGCAAGGTGGGTGGAGGAGAGTTACACCAAAAGCGAAATGCATGCTACGCTGGTAGTAGAAGTAGTCTTAATCAATGCGGGCAGGCGTCACAGAACGCAAAGCCTGCAACTGGACACTTCGGCACACTTTACCGGTGTAACTCAGAGCCGGAACGGGTAAGGCGCCCGGGACTGCCAGGTCCATCCCCAAGAGCGCTAACCCGCACACGTACAGCATTTGTTCAATGTCGAACTCGTTGCCAATGAATCAGGTGAATTGTCTGGTATTACACGGCGATTCATGCTTGGAGCTACGTGACGATGAAAACGCTCTTCAAGAAGAGAACTCTGCTGGTCGCGGGCATTCTGGCCTTCGTCTGGATAGCGTTTTGCGCCGCGGACGGCGTAATTTCCATTGAATACGCACTCCATCCATACCGTTTAAGCGTGACCGAAGTAGACCAGGCCCGCGCACAGGAGATTGCAAAACGCAATCATGCCAGGCTGGCGTCGGTTTCCATTGCAGCGGAAGACGGCACCTTACTGCGTGGGTGGGCCATGCGGCCGCGTAACGGAAATAACGATGTAGTTCTGCTCCTGCACGGCATGGGCTACAACCGCGCCAGCATGCTGGGCTATGCGGACATGTTGTTGCAACACGGCTTCTCAGTCCTTTTGCCCGATGCACGAGCTCAGGGTTCGTCAGGCGGAACGCTGGCAACCTTCGGCGTGATGGAATCAGCCGACCTGAAACGCTGGTACGACTGGATTGAACGTTGGATGCAGCCCAACTGTGTGGATGGCATGGGCGAATCAATGGGTGCGGGGCAGATTCTCGATTCACTGAAGGAAATTCCGGAAATGTGCGCGGTGGTTGCGGAGAGCCCGTACGCAACGTTTCGCCAGGCTGCTTATGATCGCCTGGGACAGGAATTTGGTACCGGCGCATGGCTGGGACGGACTGTGATGCGGCCTGCAGTGACGGCTGCATTCCTCTACGCCCGTCTGCGCTATGGGGTTGATCTGAACAAGGCATCACCGGAAAAGGCCGTCGCAGCCAGTCACGTCCCGGTGCTGTTGATTCACGGTCGCGAAGATCGTAATCTCCCGCCAAGACACTCCGAAATCATGAAGGCAGCGAATCATGCGGTCGCTTTGTGGGAGCCGCCTGATGCAGGACATACCGGCGCATCGACAGCCGAACCGCGCGCCTTCGAACGCCACGTGGTTGGTTGGTTTGAGGCGCATCATGTTCAACCCGACATGGCACAGGTGCAACAGGCGCAATAGTTGGAGACAACTTATTGGTTGAGCAGTTGCTTTCGTCGTGTATCTTGGGGCTGAGTTTGAATCCGACTTTGCGGAGTGCCCTGAAGGTCCATGCCCACGTTTGCCGCCATCGACATAGGCTCGAACTCCTGCAGACTGAAGATTGCCAGGGTGGTGGCGCACCGCCTGAAGACACTGCATGAAGACCGTGAAGTAACGCGGCTGGGTGCGAGTGTTTTCGACGGGGGGCTGGTTTCTCCCGAAGCCATGGCTGCAACCCTGCGTGCGCTCAAGCGATTTCAGCGTGCCACACAGTTGCATGGTGTGGACCGAACGCGGATTGTGGCCACGAGCGCCATGCGCGACGCGCGCAATGCGGCGGCCTTCCAGGCCTGGGTCAAAGCGGAAACGGGCTGGAACATCGAAGTCATCTCCGGGCTGGAAGAGGGCCGGCTTATTCACCATGGCATCATGAGCACCGAGTCAGGTGTCGGTGGCCGCGTGCTGCTGATCGACCTGGGTGGCGGCAGTTGCGAGATTACCCTCTCTGAACACAAACGTATCAAGGAGACGATAAGCCTGCCGCTCGGTGCAGTGCGGCTTACCGAACAATTCCTCACAGACGATCCCGCATCTGCCGATGGGCTGGCGCGCATGCACCGGGTCATCTCCCGCGAAATGCGCCGCGCACATCGGAAGATTCAGCCTGCAAGTATCTCGCAGGTGATTGCAACGTCAGGTACTGCTGCCGCGCTGACAGAAGCAGCCGCGGCAACGGGAAAATCCGCAAAGCGCGCGGCAGCCAAGCGCAACGGAGGAAACGGCTCAGCAACTACACCACTCGTCCGCAAACTCGCCGGCAAACTCGCACGGATGTCCCTGCTTCAGCGCGAAGCTGTGCCCGGAATCGGTCCGCGACGAGCGGAGATCATTGTTGCCGGCGCACAGGTTTTTGCGGAGCTGATGGAAAGCTTCAATCTCAAAGGATTTCGTTACTCGCCGCTCGGCCTGCGTGATGGTGTACTGGCGCAGATGCTGGCAGAGCAGGATGCACGCGCCGCCTCTCATCGCGAGTTCGAGCAGGAGCGGTGGCAGTCAGTCCTTGCAACTGCGCGGCGGTACGGAATTGACCCGCGCCAGGCCGAACCGGTGCGCGCGCATGTGGCCCAACTCTTTCACGATCTGAAGGCACTTCATCAATTACCCGACGAATATTCCAACTGGTTGGAAGCCGCGGCCGTACTACGTGACACTGGGAAGTTCATCAACCATCAAGGGCATAACCGGCACACACAGTACATCATTTCCAGCTCGGAAATGTACGGATTCACGCAAGTGCAGCGAACGATTGTATCTGCGATTGCACGCTATTTAGGCAAGAGCCGACCGCAACCGGGCGACCGTGCATTGCGCAACATTCCGCCGGAAGATCACCGGCACGTGCAGCGCGCAGTGGTACTGCTGCGACTGGCAGTGGCGCTCAACCAGGACCGCGCAAGCGACGTATTGCGGGTGCGCGCGAAGGTGTATCCGAAACGTCTTTATCTGGAAATCAAACCGGGTAGGACAGGCGCGGAGTTGGAGCTGTGGTCGCTCCGCAAGGAAGGCGCCTATTTCCGCGAGGTCTTTGGACGGGAACTCTTCGCCGCGCTCGCATAAATGGCACGCGCCATGCGCGGATCAACAAGCCATTGCAGACGCGACGGATGTTTGGACAGATCTACCCGTGCGATGGAGCCTTTGCGCATCCGCACGCCTGCACCACCGTTGCCGGTAATCAATCGGCCCAGAAATTTAAAGAGATTGGGATTGTGCCCCACCACGAGTACGCCGTCGCGGTCCGCGTATTTGTCCAGTGTTTCGATAAAAGCGCCGTAGTCCCCATCCGGGGCGAGCGCGGGACAAATCTCGATTTTCGCTTCGAATCCCATTTCCGTCGCGACGAACTGCGCCGTCTGAAGTGCGCGCTTGAGGGGGCTTGAGACAACGACATCCACCTGAACTTCGAGTGCGTTCAGCATCCGAGCCATCAGCATGCATTGCTCTTTACCTTCCTTGATCAGTCCGCGCTTCGCATCCAGCGCAGAGTTTTCCTTACGAACTCCGGCATTGGCATGGCGCATCAGGTAAAGGATCATTGGGAGGAATCCGACAGGGGGCAGAATTGAAAACGAGCGGCCCGAAGTCCAATTTTAACATGATTGTAACAATTGCATTAATGAGCGGATTGAGGGCAGGGTTTGCCTCTACCTCGCAATATGGGTTGGCTTTAAGTTAATTATTTAATTGAGGTTATGCCAATCATTTGCGATGCTCACGACCACAATTCAGCTATAAGCAATCCGCCGAGAATTGGTTTGTGGTCCCTGCAGGCAAAGCCAGCCTTTCGCAGCGCTGGATGGTATTCGGGAAGGCTCATCGCTCCAAGTCCAGTCAGAATCCGAAACCCGAGATACAGCAACTTGACGATTGGCCACGCCACAAACTTACCGAAAGAATTGTCCGGTAGATGAAAGTCGGAAATTGCCCAGAGCGCGCCTTCCTCTGTCGCCCTGCGAATCTGGGTGATGATTTCTTCCACTTCGGAGGTCGAGAAGCAATCAAGAAAAAAGTGGGTGACGACGAGGTCGTATCGCGCATTGCCCGGCTCCCATAGTCGTGCATCGATTTGTTCTGTGTGTACCCGCGATGCATCAGGACCGGCGCGGTGCATAAGCTGAGCGAGCATTGCGCTGCTTGAATCGACAGCGTGCACCTGGATGGATGAATTGGCCTTGAGTAGGCGTTGTGTAAACCGACCATCTCCGTCGCCCATCACGAGAGCGCGTTTTGCGGAGAGCATGCGAGGGAGAAAAGCAACGCGACTTCGATGAAGATAGGGGCCAAAGGTGACCCACTCAAGCCACCGGTAGATTCTCGCCAAACGATCAAAATCAGGCGTAGACGTCAACGGATCACCAGAACAATTGGAACCAGGAGGACCAGATCGGCGGCCATGCGCAACGAGAGAGGCGCAATGCGAGTGCGCGTGACGTGCAGCAGGCCCAACAAACCAGCACTCACCGAGCTGGTGAGAAAGAGCATGGCCACGCGAGGGTCTGTCTGCAAAAAGTATGTCGCGGTTAATACTCCCAGGCCACAAAGGACGGTAGCGGCAACACCGCTGAGTGTCCTTTCCGCGCACTTTTCCCAGCGGTCAATCGCGTGACAGTTCAGCCATGCGAGAGCTGCGAAGTAAAGGGTTGCGGACAGCAATGGGAAAATCCGCATATCCATTAGTTGTGGCATTCCGATTCTCGAAAATGTGGGCAGAGTGCATCCCGCGGTGAAGAGCACACCCACGAGTAGTTCCTTGGTGAGAATCCTTTGCAGCCAATCGGGTACCGGCCGTGGGCCATGCACGCCAGAGAAATAAGCAAATGCAGCGGCTGCCAGCAGAGTATTGTGCTCACGGCTGGGAGCAGGCATAAGAGTAAAGATCATTGCCGCGGCCACGAAGGCGGAACCCAGCGCGAGCGGAGCCATTTGTCTCCGATGGCGCCAATGGAAGAAATGGCGCTCGCGGAGCTTATGAATCTCTCCTGACCTCATACCTGCGCGCGCATCGAGAAGCCTGTCGCCGATATATACCGACCAGGTGCCAAGTGCAAGCAGTATCGGAACCCAGCCGGGAAGCGTGATATGCGCCGACCACGCAAATACGAGCGACCAGACGATAGCAACCGCCGGCGCATCGAGACTGGCCAGATGCCACAGCTCAAACAAGCGCGGCGCCCGGTGCACGCGGATCGGAACGGCAATACCGGCATGGGTTGGTTCGGCTGCGTTTGCCAGGGGAAGAGGCATTCGCTAACAGTGTAAGAGATTGACCAGCACCTGTTGAATCTGAACAACTTCTCTAATCGGCCGCAGTCGCAGCGTTGCCCGTCTTGCCAAGTGCGCCGAAGGCTGGAGAGGGAATTTCCGCCAAATCTGTCATTCCCTGCGCAAGCCGCATTAGGAACTCCTGACTCGAGAAGGGCTTCGCGTCTTTGGACAATTTGCCGGCGCGCACATAGTTGCCATCTGCTTGCTGCAGGCGGGCCTTCGCTGTGTCGGCGAGATAGGCAGGCAGAATCTCCTCAGTAAGCCGGGCGCGCGCCGCCGCATCGCGCACCGGAAAGACCACTTCGCAACGCTCGAATAGATTGCGTGGCATCCAGTCTGCCGACCCCAGATAAATTTCCTGTTCTCCGCCATTCGCGAAATAGAAGATGCGGGAATGCTCGAGGAAGCGCCCGACGATGGAGCGAACGCGAATGTGCTCTGAGAGACCTTTTACCCCCGGCCGCAGGATGGAAAGCCCGCGCACAATGAGGTCGATTTCAACGCCCGCCTGTGAGGCGGCGTAGAGCGCTTCAATCACGCTCGGCTCGAGCAGCGCATTCATTTTCGCCACGATGCGCGCCGGGCGTCCCGCCTGCGCGTGCTCGGCTTCCCGGCGAATCAATCCAAGAAAGCTTTCCGCCATCGTCAGCGGAGCCACAAGCAGCGGCCGATAGTCGTCAATCTCCGCGTGCGCGGTAAGGTAATTAAAAATCTGATGTACACGTTCGGTAATCTGCGGATCGCTTGTCAACAGGCTTAGATCGGTGTAGTAACGCGCAGTCACCGGATTGTAGTTTCCTGTTCCGAGGTGGCAGTAGCGGCGGGTAACTCCATCCTCATCGCGGCGCACCAGCAGGGCCAGTTTGCAATGCGTTTTCAGTCCCACCACGCCATGAAACACCTGCACACCGGCGTCCTCCATGTTGCGGGCCCAGCGAATATTCGACGCTTCATCGAAGCGCGCCATCAACTCAACCACGAGAGTGGTTTCCTTTGTCGCTGCCGCCTCCGTAATCGCCTGGAACATGGGCGAGTCCTGGCTGGTGCGGTAAAGCGTCTGCTTGATGGACACCACGGCGGGATCGTCGGCACCAAGCTGGATGAAATCAACGACAGGTTCGTAGGAGTCAAAGGGGTGATGCAGCAGGATGTCACGCTCGCGCAAATCTTCAAAGATGGATGACGACCTGCGGCTGAGGTGCAGAGGTCTCGGCGTAAACGGCGGATACTTCAGATCGGGCCGCTGCACATCGCCGTAAAAGAACATCAAGCGTGAGAGGTTGACCGGTCCATCGCCATGAAACACCTGATCCGCGTCGAGTTCGAAATTCACGCGCAGGCGTTCCACAATTTCGGTGTCTGCTCCGGTCTCCACTTCAAGCCGAACGGCATCGCCCTTGCGCCGGTTGTGCAATTCGACACGAATGGTTTCAAGCAGGGAACGCGCTTCTTCTTCCTCGAAATAGAGGTTGGAGTTGCGCGTAACGCGAAAGGCCGCGCGCGCCTGTACCTCATAGCCGCGATACATGCCGCTGAGGTTCTGGGCAATCAAATCCTGAAGGAGCAAATAGTCATGGAACCCATCTTCGGCGGGAAGGCGCACAAATCGCGGCAATGCGCGCGGCACTGTGACCACCCCCAGCACTTGTGGACCGCTGCTGCGGCGTTTGCGCCGAAGCAGAAGAGCAAGACAAAGCGCCTTGTTCAGCACACGTGGAAATGGGTGGGCGGGATCGATTGCAACCGGAGTGAGCAGAGGATCCACTTCGCGCTGGAAATATCCCTGCGCGTAATTTTGAGCCTCTTCGCTGAGTTCCTCCCAATCGAGAAGCCGGACGTTCTGCTTGCGGAGTGAGGGCAACAACTGCTCATTCCAACAGCGATACTGCGCGTCCACAAAACTGTGGATTTCCTTAGTGAGCTCTTCAAGCGACACACTGGGCCGCAGGCCGTCATAGCCCGGCTCACGATAGCCGTCTTCAATCCTCTGCATCAGCCCGGCCTGACGAATTTCAACATATTCGTCGAGATTGGAGGCCGTAATGGCCAGAAACTTGACTCGCTCCAGCAACGGATTCGCGGAGTCCCCGGCTTCTTCCAGCACGCGCCGGTTGAATTGCATCCAGGAGAAGTCCCGCCCGTTGAAGAGTTTTTGCTTTGTGGTCGTGCGAGCCATCGAATTCCGTCCAGTAAGCCGTGGTGGCCAGTCTACCGCGATTGGCTCCAGCGGGGAATTGACTGCGTTTCACCCCGCTATCGAACTGATATTCTAAGCCGTTGTCTTTTTTGATGAAGAGTTTGCAAAAATATCCCTGGCCGTCAATTTTGTGCATATCCGCATGGCGATTCTGCCCGCTGCCAATCCTTCATTGACCCCCGAGCGGATCGGGTTGAGGATAGAGATAGCCGAACGTTCCCACAAAGCCTTCTCCACTCCCCAAACACGCCCAGGAGGCATGATGAACCCGCAAGAAAAGTCACTCTCTCAGCCGTTGATTCCCGCGCAGTCTGTCCCTGAAGGAGCCGAAGCATTTTCTGAGCGTGTGCATGAAATGCTCGACGGAAAAACCAAGGACACAGAGACGGTAAGTCAGTCCTTTGCGGGAATGGACGCAATGTTTGATCGTATTGCGGCGGTCCTATACACCATGGCTTCCATGCTCGTGGGTGAAGGCGAACAAAGTATTCGACTGGTCGAAACTGCCATTTCAACAGCGCAGTTTGTGCCCGGTGAAAGTGCTGCGGAAGCCCGTCAGAGCAATCGTCGTGCGCTCGCCGCTGCCGCAATTCGACTCCTTGCAGAACGCGATCCCGATGGTTTGGCCGCTCCCACGCAGGCGGAGACGGCCGGTGGGTGCATCGGAGACGATGATCTTGATGCGGCAGGAGTCTCTGGCGAGGAGCTGGAGCGAATGCTCTCCGGCCCCGACCGCGACAGGCTTCGCATCTGGCTCGAAAGCCTCCCGACGGCAATGCGGGTCGTCTTCGTTTTGCGAGCCATTGCTGTGCTGCCCGCCGCGGAAATCGCGTCGCTCATTGGCGCGAACGGTGGACCAGCCGCGAAGGGGTGGACCGCGGGCCATGTGCGCGAGGTCTCCCGCCAGGCACTTTGCTCACTGGCTTCGCAGCTCCTGCACGCTACGCTCAGCTAGTCGAAACTCCGTGAAAACCTCCTCACCGGACCGGCCCTGGCACCCTGGCGGGCTGGGCCGGCAGGGGAGGTTTTCCTGACTTCGCAACCGTATCTAAACCTCCAGAAAGACACTTAGTTCCCTGTCTCTTCCGACTACACTAGATAAAAGAACCTTCTGGCTGACATTCCGCATCCATTTACGAGTGAAGTTGAACGTTTAGAGCCCGTCACCTGAGAGTGAATTTTTGTTGATGCTCCCTGAAAAATTCCAAATTCGCCCGAGATTGCTTGGTAAGTGTGCCTTCTTGCTGGGCATTATGGCTCTGCTGGTTGGACTAATGCCGGAGAGTACTTCCGCGCAGACGATTCCCACAGCGGCCGGTCCATCTGCATCCAGCTTTCAAGGCAGCGTGGCCACTGGAGAGGTTTCCCAGCAACCCATAAACCTGACCCTGGACGAAGCAATCCAACGCGGTTTGAAGAGCAACCTTGGTGTTATCTTGAGCGGAACGCAGACTGCTGCCGCACGTGGCCAGAAATTGAGCCAGTTGCAGGATCTGTTGCCTACGGTCAATTTCAACGCGCAGGAAGCACTGATGCAGACCGATCTGGCTGCGCAGGGCCTCCGCATACCCGGCTTTCCGACCATCATTGGCCCATTCGGCTATACCGACCTGCGTGCATCGCTCAGCTGGTCGCTGCTTGACCTGAACGCTTTGCACAAATACCTGGCAGAGAAGCACAACTTCGCCGCAGCGAAGCTTTCTGCCGACGACGCACGCGACATGGTGGTACTGACCGTGGGCAACGCCTACCTGCTTGCTCTCGCCGACATTACGAATGTCGAAAGTGTGCAGGCGCAGGTGGCGACGGCGAAAGTCTCCCTTGATCAGGCGGTCGCAAGTCACCAGGCCGGTACTGCTCCGCGCATCGATGAGCTTCGTGCAAGGGTGGATTATCAGACGCTCGAGCAGAAGTTGATCACGTCACAGAATGCGCTCGAAAAAGACAAACTTGCGCTGGCCCGCACCATAGGCCTTCCGCTCTCCCAAAGCTTCAATCTCGCAGACAGTGCGCCCTATGCAGCCCTCGACAATATTGATGTGGATGCTGCAATCCATGAGGCGGAAGCCAATCGTAAGGATCTGGCGGCCATGGTGGAACAGACAAAATCAGCAGAAGAGCAGCGCAAGGCCGCCACTGCAGATCGTCTACCGACGGTGACTGCCGATGCCGACTACGGCGATATTGGCGTGAATGTGCGGCATTCGCATGTCACCGGCAATGCATCGGGCAAGTTGAGCGTGCCCCTTTTCAAGGAATACGGCCTGCGTGGCGAAGCGCAGGTGGCGCAATCGCAGTTGGACACGGCTCGCGACAAATTGAGCGACAAGAAGGCTCAGGTCGAGGCCGACGTTCGTGACGCCGTGCTCGACATTGAGGCTGCGCAGAAGCAAGTGGAAGTCGCAAAATCATCGGTCGATCTGGCGAAAGAGGCCCTGAGCGAAGCGCAACAACGTTTTGCAAGTGGAGTCAGCGACAACCTTGCTGTGAGCCAGGCCCAACAGTCCTTGGCCCAGGCCAACGATCAATATGTGGCGAGCCTTTACCGGCATAACGTGGCCAAACTCACGCTGGCACGCGCAGTGGGCGCGGCTGGTGACTACAAGAAATATCTGGGAGGAAAGTAACCGTGGCGGACGCAACTCGAAAACCAGTGCAAAGTGAGCCCGACGAGGCAACCGAAGCGCCCAAGCCCAAGTCCCGCAAGGGAATCATCATTGCTATTGTTGTACTGCTGGTGATTGCAGGTGTGGGCTTCTGGTGGCACTCCACCTATAGCGAAGAGACCGACGATGCGCAGTTGAACGGGCATCTCATGCAAATCAGTTCACGCATCGCGGGCCAGATCTCAAAGGTTTATGTTCAGGAAAACCAGTTTGTGAACGCTGGCGATCCAATCGCTGATATCGACCCACGCGACCTTCAGGTTGCCGTTGAGAACGCCCAGGCTGCGCTGGCGAGCGCGCAGGCCAATGCGGCTGCCGCGCAGGTCAATGTGCCGATTACCAGCATCAACACAGGCTCGACGTTGAGCTCCGCGGGAGCCGATGTCAGCGCTACCAACGCATCTGTTGCGCAAGCTGAGAAGCAGTTGGATGCCGCCAGAGCCCGGGTTGAGCAGGCAAAGGCGAACAATACCAAAGCACAGTCGGACCTGGAGCGCTACAAGCCGCTGGTTGAGAAGGACGTGATCAGCAAGCAGCAGTACGATGCCGCAGTGGCTGCTGCAGCGTCCGCGCAGGCCGCCGTTGTGGATGCGGAAGCCAGCCAGCAGGCAGCTTCCGATGGAGTCCGCGTGGCGCACGAGCGTGCAGCACAGGCGGAGGCACAATTGACTTCGGCAAAGACCGGCCCGCAGCAGGTGGTTGCGCAAAACGCCCGCGCGCGCCAGGCTCTGGCCCAGGTTCAGCAGGCCCAGGCGCAGCTCGACCAGGCCAAACTCAACCTTAGCTACGCACATATTGTTGCGCCCGCGGCCGGAATCATCACGCGCAAGAGCGTGGAGCTGAATCAGAACGTTTCCGTTGGCCAGAACCTGCTGACGCTGGTTTCCCTTGAGGATTTGTGGGTGACTGCGAACTTCAAAGAGACGCAGTTACGCCATATGGCAGCAGGGCAGTCTGTGGATGTACACGTCGACGCAACAGGTAAGGATTATCACGGCAAGGTTACGCAAATCGGTGGCGCCACCGGCTCCGTCTTGTCGCTCTTCCCGCCGGAAAATGCCACCGGAAACTATGTGAAGGTAGTGCAGCGCGTGCCTGTCCGTATCGACTTCACTGACTTGAAAGACGAGGACTCAAAGCATCTACTGCGGCCTGGTCTCAGCGTTGAGGCCACTGTACGCGTCAAGTAGCGGACCCTTGTAAAACTGGCGAATTCCAGCTCAAACAAGCAAAACGGCTTCCTTCGAACGAATGCGAAGGAAGCCGTTTTCAATTGCGCGCTGCCGGCCGGTACGATTCGCAGGCAGCCTCTTCAAACAAAAAAGGGCAGCGGGAGCTAGTCTGCGCCTCCCACTCGGCGTTGAAACTTTATTTGCGGGCTGTGGTTGTGTAGGTGACCGCGACGCTTGTAAGGAAGGTTGCGCTATCGATCTGCGAGGTCAGCGTAAATCCATGCATTTCGCCATTTTTCTCAAGGCCAAGGCGAGGCTCCAGAGCCTCGATTACCTTCGCGATCTTTTCCCGGCGAAGGCTGAGTCGCTCAAATTCCCGCTGAATCGACTTCATCTCTTTTGCTGCGTCGTCATAGGCAGCGCGATAGGTTTCCCGTTGTGTATCCATAGCGAACCTTTCTGATCTGTCCCGATTCTAGGTGGGCTGCTCGCAGCCGGAAATTGCCCATAGGTGGTAACGAGCCTACAACCGACGATTTATGAGTGACATCACCGCGGGAATCCTGGATGGTTACCTGTGTGCGTTCGCCTATACTCAATTCTGGGCTCGAAAGGCCTTTTAACAGCAATGAAAGACGTAATTCACGTATCGAAGGAAAACTACCTGAAGGCGATTCTGGAAGCGGAAGCCGAAGGGCATCAGGTAATTCCCGCCACTCTGGCTCACTGGCTTGAGGTTTCGCCTCCGGCTGTCACCATGGCTCTCAAGCGGCTCAGACGCGACGGTCTGGCCGAAGTCGGTGAGGACGGAATTGTTCGGCTAACAGACGCCGGACGCGAAATAGCCTACAACACCGCCCTGCGCCACCACCTTGTTGAGCGTATGTTGAGTGAAATCTTCGGGATGGAGTGGCATGAAATCCACGAAGAGGCGGAGAGGCTGGAGCACGCTGTATCGCCCGCATTTGAAGCCAAGCTCAAAGAGCGCCTCGGCGAAGGTGGTGCATGCCCCCACGGAAACGCAGTGCTGCCGGTGAACCCCGTACTGCGCAAGAAGAATGGCGATCTGCCGCTTTCTGAGGCCGGAGAAGACAGAAACTACACCGTGATCAGCCTGCAGGAGCGCGACCCCAAGCTGCTCGAGTTCCTTCACCGTATGGGCATCGGACCAGGTTGTGCTTTGCGAGTCGTCAGCCAGAATTACGACCAAACCGTTTCAATTGAACTACCTGGAGGTGTATCCATCCTTGGAAGACCCGCTGCGGAGGCTGTCTGGTTGCGTGCGAACTGAGTTTCATAATCTGAAATAATATTTAGAAGTTAACCATAATTAACATATATGTGGCATACTCGGTATGGGGTTAAGTGCATCCCCATGTCTTCGTATGTCTCTTCCCACTCTCTTGAGCAAATCCGACCGGAGACCTTCGCTTCCGGAGTTGCACTCCACAGTGCGGGTCTCAAGCTCGCCCTTGTTCTGGCGGCGGCTACTCGGATTTCTTGGTCCAGGATTTCTAATTTCAGTCGGCTACATGGACCCCGGCAACTGGGCGACAGACATTGCTGGCGGTTCGCGATTCGGCTACACACTGCTGTTCGTCATCATGTTGTCCAATCTGATGGCGATCCTTCTGCAGAGCCTGGCGCTCAAGTTGGGCATCGCCACTGAGAGAGATCTTGCCCAGCTTTGTCACGAATCTTTTGGCAAGCGCACCAGCTTCGTGCTCTGGATTCTGGCTGAAGTGGCCATCGCCGCCTGCGATCTGGCTGAGGTCATTGGATCCGCAATTGCGCTGAATCTGCTGTTTCACATTCCGCTTTTTTACGGCGTTCTGATCACTGGCGCCGACGTGCTCATCATCCTCCTGCTGCAGCGATGGGGCTTCCGGTATGTCGAGGCTCTGGTGATAGCTCTGATTGCGACCATTGTTGTGTTGTTTGGTATTCAGATGGTGCTTTCCCGGCCGGACTATCTGCCGATCTTTACGAACCTCTTCGTGCCGTCGTCGCAGATCGTGGTCAACCCTGAAATGCTGTACATCGCCATCGGCATACTGGGCGCCACGGTCATGCCTCACAACCTGTATTTGCACTCATCGATTGTGCAGAGCCGCGACTATAAGCGAACTTCACAGGGAAAGCGCGAAGCAATCCTGTTTTCCAACCTGGACTCTGCCATTGCGCTGACGATGGCGCTCTTTGTCAACGCAGGCATTCTGATTGTGGCCGCTGCGGTCTTCCATCGCAGTGGACACTTTGAGGTTGCCGCCATTGAAGAGGCATTCAAGCTGCTGAGCCCGCTGGTCGGCGCTTCTTTTGCGAGTACGCTTTTCGCGGTCGCCCTGCTCGCCTCGGGCCAGAACTCATCGATTACCGGCACATTGGCTGGGCAGGTGGTGATGGAAGGCTTCATTCACTTGCGTGTTCAGCCGTGGCTACGCCGCCTCATCACGCGAGGTCTGGCGATTATTCCCACAATTATCGTGGTCGCTCTTTACGGATCGAGTGGCACTGAAAAGCTGTTGATTTTGAGTCAGGTCATTCTCTCCCTGCAGTTGAGTTTTGCGGTCGTTCCACTGGTGATATTCACGGGCCGGCGAAGCCTGATGGGCGAATTCACAAACAGCAAAGGTCTCCAATTTCTCGCCTGGACGACCGCCATTCTTATCGTTGGTCTCAACGCCTGGCTGCTGGTGCAAACCGCACTCGGCCACTGATTCTTTCCCCTTTTCCCCTGAGGTCACCATGAACCAAGTGCCGAATCAAAGGCTGTCGATTCTTTTGCTTGCGATGTTAGCCATGATTAACGTAAATACTTTGCCGGCGCAAAGTACGGCTTCTGCATCCCTCGCTGGCTCGGTGACCGACTCTACGAGTGCGGTCATTGTTGCAGCGACGGTCACGTTGGAGAATCGACAATCGAACATATTGAAAACTGCGCGCACCGATTCGCGCGGCAACTTTCAATTCACGGGTCTAAGTGCCGGCAGCTACTCGGTTCAAGTAAGAGCTTCGGGATTTACAGCGAGTACGGCGACGGTTCACTATCAGGGCTCATCATTGACTCTCAACTTCGCACTATTTCCCTCGGGCGGCATTGCGCAAGTTGAAGTGAGTTCGGAGAACAGCGACCCCACTGAAATGGCGCAGGTCGACGTTGCGCCGCGCGAAATTTCCCAGTTGCCGCTCGAAAGCCTAAGTTCGCCCTTCAGCTCTCTTGTCACGAGTACGACGCCGGGCGTTGCGGCGGACTCCAACGGTTCTTTTCATCCGTTGGGCGACCACGCCGAAGCCTCATTTGTTGTGGATGGGCAACCTATCACTGACCAACAGAGCCGCACATTTTCATCACAGGTCTCTCTCAATGCACTTCAGTCGGTTGTAGTACGGGAAGGATCGCCGACGGCGGATGTGGGCGACAAGACGAGCATGGTTATCGTGGCACAAACAGAGTCGGGTCTCGAAAAGACGACTCCACACGGCAGGGTCTCGCTTTCGCGCGGAGCGTATTCCACATCAGCGACGAGCGCGAACATTGGCTACGGCACACATCGATTCGGCACCTTTTCAGCACTGGATGCGCTGAACAGCGGGCGCTTTCTCGATACGCCGGAAACAGTCGCGCTTCACGCAAATGGCAACGCACAGAATATCTTTGAACGCCTTGACTGGAAGGCCAGCGAGCAAACCAGTTATCAACTCAATGGCAGCCTGAGCAGCTCCTGGTTCCAATCGCCGAATACATTCGATCAGGAATCGCTTGGCCAGAACCAGCGCCAGACCATCGTCAGCTTCAACGTGGCCCCCCAGGTAATGCATACGTTCAACAGCCACGCCGTGCTGCAAACCAACTTCTGGGTCAGGCAAGACAAGGTCCGTTATCGCCCTTCGAGTGACCTGTTCGCCGACACGCCAGCAACTCTGGAACAGGCCCGGCGCCTCACCAGCGTGGGTGGGCGGTCGGAGCTGACACTGAGTCACGGCCGACACAATGCAATCGTCGGGCTTGAGATCAAACGCACTCTTCTGGCCGAGCAGTTTGCAACCGGTATCACGGATCCCGCGTACAACAGCCCGTGCCTGAACAGCGATGGTTCTCCCTCCGCCGACACGTCCCTGACCGAACCATCGCAGTGCGCCGGCGCCGGTCTTACGGTCAATACAGGGTTTCTTCCAGGGCTTGCTTCAATAGACCTCACGCGCACCGGATCGAAGTACGCGTTTCAAGGCAGGGCCGACATTCGCCAAGAGGCAATCTACGGTGAAGACGCAATCCACATGGCTGACTTCATTGCCCAGGTTGGGATTCGTCAGGACTTCTACGACGGACTCTCGCGCAGCAAGGGAACACAGCCGCGCTTGGGGCTTGTCTACACCGCTTCCTCCTTGCACACCAATTTTCACGTGAACTATGCGCGTGTCTTTCTCACTCCCTATAACGAGAACTTGATTGTCGCGAGCTCCAATGGGCCGGGATCGATTTCTTCGGCGCTTGGCGCGAACGATTCCGCCGTTCTCAAAACTGGGCATCGCAATCAATTCAACACGGGCTTTGCAACAAATATGCACAGAGTTTCCGTTACCGGCGAGTATTTCTGGAAGTTCTCCTACGGTGCGTATGACTTTGATGTGTTGCTCAACAGCCCACTCACGTTTCCCACGCAATTCAGGAAGTCAAAGATTGATGGTGCACTGGTGCGCGCAACGTTAAAGCCTGTGCATGGGCTACAAGGCTATTTCACGGTCAGCCACGTGCGTTCAAGGCTGTTTGGGCCGGAGGTGGGCGGAATCAGTTTCAGTGCGCCATATTCCGGCGTGGCGCGACCCGACCACGACGAAGGTCTTGCGATGAACGTGAATCTAAATTATCAATTCGGACGCCGTGGACCCTGGGTGAACGGCGCGTATCGTTACGATGGCGGTTTAGTGGCCGTAGCAGTGCCAACCATGGCTACCGCGCTTGCGCTGACTGGCGATGAGCAACAACAAATGGGCCTGCACTGTGGGCCGCAATTCGCGGCTCCAGGTTTGCCTTTGCGGGCCTGTAATGGAACTTTGGGAGCCACACGTATTCGCATTCCGCGAGCCGGCACGGAAAATGACGATAAGAATCCGCCGCGCATCGCAGTGCGCAACACTGTCGATCTCGCCGTCGGCGAAGACAATCTCATGCGGCGTGACGGCCAGTCGCTCGGCGTGCGCGCGGAAGTCGTGAATTTGACTAACGCAAGCGCACTGTACAACTTCCTCTCAACCTTCTCAGGGACGCACTTTCTTACCGGGCGCGCCATCACGGTTGGCCTTCAATACCAGTTCTAGTAAGGCTGAATCGTGCGAATGAAGTCCTTCGCCGTTCCGTGGATTGGGTCGACGAAAGTCACATCCGACGGATCGCGCCGCGGCGTGTCGACTGAAAAGACGATGAGTGGTGCTTCCACAATTTCCGGAATACTGTGCACCGTGTTGCGCCTGAAAAAGAGCAGTTGTCCAGGTCCAAGTTCGACTGGCTCGCTGCCATCGACTGCGAATTTGCCGCGCCCTTTGATTACCAGTAAATATTCGTCGCATGTCCGATGAAAATGTGCTGGTGCCGGCTTGTAGATGCGAAACAAGCGCGAACTTGCCGACGCTTCGTCGGTCAGCCGCATGTCCAGCAGCATTGTCTCGGCAGAAGGTGGAAACTGCCCGGCGAGTGTTTCAAGATCGAAGGTCGAGATGACCTTGTTGCGTGGTGTCGCATGGTCCGATTCCATGTATCCACATTACTGGCGTAAAGGCTCGGGCACAATATCTGACCGCCGGAAGCCGAAGCCGCTACCATAAGAACGATGCGCGTTCTCACCACGGCCGAGATGCAAGCCTGCGACCGGCTTACTGCCGATCGCTTCGGCGTGCCTTCACTTGCCTTGATGCGAAATGCGGCCGCCGCTGTCGTCGTCTTCGTTCGCGAGCGATTCGCAACAGCAAAGCGAGTGACCGTGCTGTGTGGACGCGGCAACAACGGCGGCGATGGTCTGATGACCGCGCGCTTGCTGGCTCAGAGTGGGCTCGAAGTTACGACCGTTCTGATTGGCGCACCGACGAGCCTGAAGGGCGATGCAGCGGAAGCATGGCGCGAATTGGCCAGCCCTGTGCACGGTAGGGTCCACGCCGTCCTTGAAGCGGGCGAACTGTCGAGTGTGCGAGGTGCGCTCGATGCCGATCTGGTCATCGATGCAATCGTGGGAACTGGCTTCAATCCGCCACTCAAAGGGCTTGCGCTGGCCGCGCTTGAATGGACGCAATCCTGCAAAGCTCCGATGCTGGCCATCGACCTGCCTTCTGGATGGCCTGCCGATGCAACATCGGAGTCCGTAGAAGGGCCTGTGTTTCTTGCAGACGCGGTTGTAACCTTCACCGCACCAAAACCGGCGCATGTATTTGGAGCGCTGACACGGCACTGGGATCAACCCATCGTGGTTGCGCCGATCGGATCGCCCGAAGAAGCGATACTTTCGGAACAAGGTGTGCGTTGGGCGGGCACTTCCTTGAAGCTTGCCCAAACCGCGCGATCGCGTTCGGCGAACAAAGGCAACTTCGGCCATGTGCTCGTCGTGGGCGGGGCGATGGGCTCGGCTGGCGGAAAGGCCGGCGCCCCAGCCATGACCTCTCTGGCGGCGATGCGGACAGGAGCAGGTCTTGTGACTGCGGCTGTACCCGCGCCAGCACTTGCCATCGTTTCTTCATACGCACCCGAACTAATGACGCTTCCACTCACAGCTACACGCAGCGGGGAAATCGCCGCATCGAACGGGGCTTCCGCGAAGCTTGCGGTAATGTTGAAGGGCAAATCCGTTCTTGCCATCGGGCCAGGACTCGGCCAGAGCGCGGGAGCAGCGCAGTTTCTCGCAGCAATGCTTTCTTCGTCGAAAATTCCCGCCGTAATTGATGCAGATGCCTTGAATTTGCTCGCTGCGAAACCGCGGCTACTTGCAGCACTAAGCAAACGGGGGGAGGGTGGGAGGACCGTTGTGTTGACGCCGCATCCGGGGGAGATGGCGCGACTCTGCCGCATATCAGTGGCGGAAGTGCAGGCCAATCGGGTGGAAATTGCGCGCGGTTTTGCAACCAAGTACGGTTTGACGGTCGTTCTCAAGGGATGGCGCACACTGGTCGCGCATCCCGATGGCGAGATTGCTGTCAATACGACGGGGAATCCGGGCATGGCGAAGGGCGGCAGCGGCGATGTGCTCACTGGCGTTATCGCCGGCATGCTGGCGCAGTATCCTGCTGAATCGGCACGCGCAGTGGAAGCAGCAGTCTGTCTGCATGGGTTGGCAGCGGACCTTGCCGTACGTGAGACCGGTGAACATGTGTTGCTCGCAACGGATACCCTGCGTGCATTTTCGCGGGCTTTTCGTTTTGGATTTCGTGCCGATAACGGTTATGTTTGGTTGCAGGGGCATTCTTCGCGACCGTGCCCCTGAGGGCTGAGGAATGACAGGCGCTGTGGCAGAAGGCAGAAAATTCGAGTTCACCACGCAGAGTGGAACGGACACGATCGATGTCGGCCGCAAGCTGGCTGCATTGCTGAATCCACCTCAGTTACTGGTACTACGCGGCGATCTTGGGACGGGCAAGACCACACTCGTGAAAGGAATTGCCCAGGCACTCGATGCCGCCGATGCAGATGAAGTCACGAGCCCGACGTTTACGCTCATTCATGAGTACGAAGGCACACGCGAAGGCAAGCCGGTGAAACTCTTCCACCTGGATGTGTATCGCCTGGAAGGGGAGCGGCAGCTGGAGTCGCTTGGCCTGGACGATCTACTCACCGACGATGCGATCGTGCTGGTGGAGTGGGGCGAGAAGTTCAAGAGCATCCGCAAGAGGGCGACGGGTGAGATTGCCATTGCCGCAACCGGCGGCGATGGGCGCACCATCACGGTGACGCTGAAAGACTGAAAGCGCGGAATTAAACCTCGCTTCGAGATTGCCGCGATCTGCATCACAATGAACGGAACATCCCAGACCGGGCACGCTGTGGACTCTTGCGGCGAAAATTGTGCCCAAAAGCCCACAATGTCGCGCACAGTTGCCTGGTTGCAGGGCTTTACTCTGGCGTGGATGCTGCTGGAGTGCGGAATATCCCTTTATGCGGCAGTTCGAGCGCATAGTGTCGCATTGCTTGCGTTCGGGGCCGACAGCTTTGTGGAACTGCTCTCAGCGGTGGTCGTGCTGCTTCAATATGCTCCGCGTTACGGGTTGACCAAGGCGCGCGCCGAGCGCACAGCGGCCGTATTGCTCTTCGCTCTGGCAGTGGTGGTTGCCGGACTTGCTGCAATGACCTGGAGCCACAGTGCAGAGACAAGCGCGCCGGGAATGGCGATTACTGCACTTGCCCTTCTTGTTATGCCGGTACTTGCCGCGCTGAAGCGCAAAGAAGCACGTGCAATCAACAATGTTGCTCTGGCTGCGGATGCTACACAGTCGGCCACTTGTGCGTATCTTGCAGCGGTGACGTTGATCGGTCTTGCAGTGAACGCAATCTGGAATATTGCATGGGTCGATTCAGCTGCGGCATTGATAGCAGTTCCGATTCTCATCGTGGAAGGCCGGCGAGCCTGGCGCGGTGAAGGCTGCGGATGCTGTGCATAAGGTTCTGCCGATAGAATCGCTGGATAATGCAGCGTGTGCGCGCAATGCACACGAATTCCCCTCCGGCGAGTTCAATCAATGATGCGAATTCCATTTACGGACACGGTTCAAGCACTCGCCACCATCCTGGAGCGCAACGGTTTTGCGCCGGGGCGTGCAGGGGCCTGCGCGCAACTGTTTGCAGAGACAACACGTGACGGGGTCCTGACACACGGCGTGGCGCGGTTTCCGCGGTTTGTGGCAACCATACGGAATGGCGGTGTGGATCCAGCGGCAGAGCCCGAACGGGTGTCCGGCTTTGGTGCGCTGGAGCGCTGGGATGGCTGCAAAGGGTCCGGCAATCTGAACGCGAAGGCCATGATGGGCCATGCAATGGAACTCAGCAAGGCGCATGGCGTGGGTTGTGTAGCTCTGCGCAACACCAACCACTGGATGCGCGGCGGGACGTACGGCTGGCAAGCAGCCGAGGCGGGCTTTATCGGCATTTGCTGGACGAACACGATGCCCAACTTGCCACCCTGGGGTGGCATAGAGCGGGCTATCGGCAACAATCCACTGGTGATGGGCGTGCCCCGGCGCAGCGGCGCGGTGGTGCTCGACATGGCCATGTCGCAGTTTTCCTACGGAGCTATCGAGGCCTACAAGAGACGAGGTGAATTGCTTCCGGTGGATGGCGGCTTTGACGAAGCGGGCAAACTGACGCGCGAACCGGCAGCGATCGAGAAGTCGTGGAGGCCGTTGCCGACTGGATTGTGGAAGGGTTCGGGTCTTTCGATTGTGCTGGATATGATGGCGGCGACCCTTTCGTTGGGCAACGCTACGCATGGAATTTCAAGCGATTTTCTGCATGAGACGTCTCTCTCACAAGTGTTCATAGCCATCAACCCAGCCGCGCTGGACGGAATGGAGCAGGCCGAGCAGATTGCCGACGAGATTGTGGCTTCCGTGCATGCGTGCAAGCCTGCCGACTCCAACAAGCCAGTACGCTATCCAGGTGAGGAAACGCTGCGCAAACGCGCAGAAAACATGCGACTTGGCCTGCCCGTTGAGGACGAATTGTGGCGGGAGATTCTGGAACTCTGACTTAGAAGCCCATGATGTTATAGCCGCAGTCGACGTAAATGGTTTCGCCGGTTACGGCGCTGGCGAGGTCGCTGGCGAGGTAAAGGGCGGTTCCACCGACCTCAATCTGATCGACATTGCGTTTGAGCGGAGCACGATCCGCCGCGACCTTGAGCATGTCGCCGAGTGCACCAATGCCGCGAGCAGCGAGAGTCTTGATGGGACCAGCGGAGATGGCATTGACGCGAATGTTCTTTGGTCCCAAATCCGACGCCAGATAGCGCACGCAGGACTCGAGCGAGGCCTTGGCCAGCGCCATCACGTTGTAGTTGGGGACGACCTTCTCGGCTGCGTAGTAGGTGAGCGTCATGATGCTGCCACCTTCGGTCATGAGGGGCGCGGCAGCGCGGCTGACGGCGATGAGTGAGTAGACGCTGACATCGTGGGCGATGCGGAAGCCTTCGCGGCTGGTGTTGATGAAATGGCCTTTGAGGTCTTCAGCGGGGGCGTAGGCGACGGCATGCACGAGGATGTCGAGCTTGCCGTATTTTTCTTTGAGCGTGGCGAAGACGGATTCGATTTCGGCGTCGGAGGAAACGTCACACTGGAAACCAGAGGCCCCGGGCAGCTCGGTGATAAGTCCTTCGGCTTCAGCACGCATGCGCTCGTTCTGGTAGCAAATGGCCATGGTGGCGCCGGCTGCATGGAGCTTTTGCGCGATGCCCCAGGCGATGGAGCGTTTGTTTGCCAGACCAAAGACGACGGCTGTTTTGCCTTTCAAATCGATCATTGCAGCTCTGTTCCTCCGAAGCGCGCCCGCGGGCGCGTAAACCGCTTTTAAGGATATCAGCCGACGGGTTTATCCGGCTGTTTGGACGTATTTTCGCCAACTAAACCCGGCGAAAGCCGGGATGAGGTTGGCGTGCGTGCGAAAGTGCCGGATGGAAATGGCGGTGCGATGCCGATTTTGCGTGCCTATTGCGGTCCCTCACGCGAAAGCAGCCCAAATTTATGCGAAATTTGCCCAAATTAGCCCGATTTTAAGGGTGCCCAAAGTGGTCAGCCTATGTCGTTTGCACAGGTACCTGCATGCGGCAGGTTATTGCATGGAGCGGCCATTGCGGCCGCCAGTCTTGTGACTCACCGGGGGCGAATTGCTCGATTCTCCGCCGCAAACCGTCCCCACGGAAGTTGCAATTGGACTCTGAATCAGTCGCTCCCGACCGCAAGAACTTCTGGTTGTGTATAACTTGCGCTGATTTCCGGGAGTGGGGCATGTGTAAGCGCGGAAAGGGTGTTCTCCACATCCCACACCTGGAACTGGCTGGAAACCACGTCGGGACTACTTCGCAAGGCCTGGATTACGGGGTGGTTCAGGTAAGCTTGAGCGGTTTCACGGTTGGCGAACAGATAGATGCCTCCCATCTCAGACTCTTCTTCCTTCAAGACCCAAATTTTCCAAATCAAGCCTTTTGCCGAGGCAATGACGCGAGCGGCTTCCATGCTGTGCGCGAGCAAGGCGCGCGGCGGTACACGCAGATTGAAGCGCAGGTGAAGGACAGTGTAAGAGGATCCATTCTTTACGGACATATTGCTTCTCCAAAGTGTTGATCGCTGCGTTTGTGGCAGGCATTGGTGAGATCGAGTCGCCTTAGGCCATCGGAGAGGGGGCGACATGTGGACGTGATGAGTTTTTAAGCTTTCTGGAGGAGCATTCGGTATTGCCATGCTTTCCGCGAGGGAGGCGGAAAGCATGGGTTTGCCGGCGCGCACGCTATCTCCTGGTCATGCGTTGCGCCCGGAATGCAATGGGGACACCATTGGAGATTGAGTCGAAGACGGGGGAGAACGCGGGTCCGAGCTTTGCCAACTCCTCGAGTTCCTTATCGCTCACGTCCGCATTGATTTCGAAATTCATACGAATGTTCTGAAATCCCTTACGGACACTCTCATCCAATCCCAGGAATCCCTGAAGGTCGGCGTCGCCTTCGACTGTTGATTCGACTTCCTGAATGGCGATGCCTTTGGCCGCAGCCTGATAGATCAAAGCTGAGGTGACGCAGGCGGCCAGGGCATGGAGCAGATATTCCCCTGGGTTGGGCCCCTTGTCGTGACCGAGAAGAATGGGGGGTTCGTCGGCGTGGAGAATGAACGATTGAGGCCGCTCGATGTCTTGCATGGCGCCGTGGAATTTGTTGACGATGGAGCGGTTGTGGGCTCCATCAATCCATTCATTCCGCACGCCAAAGCGAAACTTTGCGACGATCGAATTCTCCTTAACTGCGTCAACCGTTTGGACCAATCCGGTGACGTTGATGCCATTGACGAGATTCTCGGCTGGGGGAATGGGGTCAAGGACTTCTGGGGAGGCTTTTGTTGCTTGAGATGACATGGGTCTATCTCCTTCCACTTTGAAATTGAACGTGTCGAAGGCTGCCGATGCTCCGCTTGTCAGACCTCGATTACCTGACTATGTCTCAGGCAGGGAGGGCTGACTTGTCCGCGCGTCCTGTTCTTTTGCTTCAGAGGGACAGATATGGGGTAAACTTGCCTCGGAATCCGGCTGGATTTGCCCGGAGTCCGCGCACGAGAACGGCATGGATGCACTGTCGGAATTACTGAAAGTTGTAAAGCTCGACGGCGCCATTTTCTACAACGCCGAGTTCACTGCGCCGTGGTGCTTTGTCTCGCCGGGATCGCGCATCCTGGCACCGCTTCTGGCGCCTGGCGCGGATCACGTGATCATCTATCACCTGCTGATTGAAGGCCGGGGATTCGCACGGCTTAAAGACGGCGACCGCATTGCCCTGGAGCCTGGGGACATTGTGATCTTTCCGCATGGCGATCCGCATTTTGTCGAGAACGGATCCAGAACCAAGGCGATGGATGATCAGGATGAGTTGAAGCGTGTGCTCTCTCAGGGTTTGAAACTCATCCGGCTGGGAGGCGGGGGCGAGGTTACGAGATTTGTCTGCGGTTATATGGCCTGCGATCCGCGGCTGGCGCAAATGTTCCTTGCAGGCCTGCCACCGGTTTTCAAAGTGAATATTCGCAATGACGCAGCCGGGCGCTGGCTGGAAAATTCCATTCGCTTCGCGGTTTCAGAGAATGACAACTCGAGCGCCGGAAGCGAAGCGGTTCTGGCGAAGCTCTCAGAAGCGCTGTTTGTTGAAACACTGAGGCGCTATATTGCTCTTCTTCCCGAACGGCAGACAGGATGGCTGGGGGGCGCGCGAGATCCGGAAGTGGGGAAGACGCTGGCCGTGATGCACCGATACCCCGCTCGGCCATGGACGATTTCCGACTTAGCCAAAGAGTCCGGCCTTTCTCGCTCTGTGCTGGCTGAACGTTTTCGCCAATATTTGGGCGAACCGCCGATGGTGTACCTGACGCGGTGGCGATTGCAGCTTGGAGCTCAGATGCTGACTTCGACAAGCTACAGCGTGGCGCAGATCGCGATGGAAGTCGGGTACGAATCGGAAGCGGCATTCAATCGGGCATTCAAGAGAGAGTTTGCTCTGCCGCCTGCGCGATTCCGCAAAGCAGGCAAATCCGCTTGAGGGAATACACCGGCAGTTCCGTTCAATATTGATTCGAAAATCGTGGTAGTGCGGTCGGTTCAGCCGCCGAGGTCGACGAGGGTGACGGGTCCTGTGGAGCGACCGAGGAAGCGGGAGCCGAGCCGCTCAAATTTTTCGACCGAGTCCGTGGCGAAGCAGCGGATCTGCTCCGGGTCTTCTGGCGTGCGTGGTGCGGAGGCGCGGCCGTTGAACTGGCTGGCGGCGGCGTCCGCGGCTGCGTCGGCCGAGTCAATGACGTTCATGCCGGACGGGACAGCTTCCTGGATAAGCGGGCGGAGAAGCGGATAGTGGGTACATCCGAGGACGAGTGTGTCCGGCTGCATGCCTTTGGAGTGGGCGTCGGCCAGAAGTTCGTCGAGGTAGATACGGATGACTTGTCTGGTTACGTCGTGATTCGTCCAGCCTTCTTCGACGAGGGGTACGAGGAGCGGACAGGCTTTCTCAAGCGCGCGCAGACCGCGCGCATGGCAGGCAGCGGCGTAGGCGTGGCTTTGCACGGTGGCATCGGTTGCGATGACGAGCACGTCGCCGGATTTGGATGCAGCTTTGGCGGCTTCCGCGCCGGGTTCGATTACGCCGAGAACAGGAACAGAGACGGAATCCTTGATGGCGTCGAGGGCGAGGGCGCTGGCGGTGTTGCATGCGATGACGAGGAAGTCGGCGCCCTGCTCTCTGGCGAGGAATTGGGCGCTTTCCGCGGCATAACGCGCGATGGTACGGCGCGATTTGGAGCCGTAGGGGAGACGGGCCGTGTCGCCAAGGAAGGCGAAGCGTGCGCCGGGCATGCGGGCGAGCAGCGAACGCAGAACAGTGAGACCGCCAAAGCCAGAGTCGAAGACGCCGATGACGGGGGCTGACGAGGGGTGGGTCATTGCGCGGACTCCGCTGGGGATGTTGTGTCGGCGGTGAGGTAAGTGCGAGTCAGGTCGATATGGCCGGCGAGGGTATCGCGGGTCTGGCCGTCGACGAGGAAACGGACCTGGGTAATTTGAGGAAGATTTGCGTGCAGCGTGCTGCAGATGGACTGGATGGTGAGCAACTCGGTTTGAATGCCGGAGGGATGCGTGTTGGCGAAGGCGCTGGTGAGATTGACGACGGCCAATTCGGCGGGGATACCAGCGACGGATTTTTGCGGGACGAGGAAGACCTGTGCGACACCCGTTGGCCCGCCGGGGACGGGGTGCTGCGCGCCGGGCATGGCATAGACCTCAAAGAGCCGGGCGAGGAGCGCGCGTGCGCGTGCGCCTGGATCGGCAGGGAGGGGTAATGCGCGTTCCTGCGAGACGATTGTGCCGTCGGCATCACTGGCGACCATGAGTGTGGCCTGCACGGTGGGCGCGACTTCCGGAGCCTGCGTGGGCGCGGTGGTTTGTCCGGCGAGCATTTGCTTGTGGGCGCGATTGCGCAGATGCCAAAGGATGCCGCCCATGGCGAGGGAAGACACCAGCAGGAGGATGAACAGCACTTTTTGATAGCGCGGAATCAAGGCTGATGTGCCTCCGCTGTCCATTGAACTACAGCCGCGGCGATGGCGGAGGCGATGCGCGCATCATAGGCGGGATCATCGGTTTCGGACTGGACTTCGCCGCTGGGAGTGCGGTCGGGTGCAATTTCAATGGCAACTGCGGGGCAGGTCATGCTGTCCATTCCGGGTATGCCTGCGCGGCCGAGCATGACGGTGAGCCCGGCCTGCGACATCGCGGAGTTGAGCGTTCCAGCGAGCGCGAGGCTTCGTGTGACGTAAGCTGACTGGGCTGTCTTCCAAGCGGGAATTTTTGCAGGGGGCTGGGGCGCGAGCGCGGAGGTGAACAGATGAATGCCCGCGCCACTTTCTGTTGCGTGCAGAACAAGGCAGAGGCTGGCCTTTGCGTGATTGGCGATTTCAGCTCGCTTTTCCGCATCGACGGGCTTGTCAGACTCGCGTGTGGTGACCACGGCCAGACCGCGCGCCGTGAGCAACGAGCGCAGGCGCACGCTGAGCGCAAGCGTGAGGGTCTTTTCATCCTGTCCACCGGCGAGGCGTGCTCCAGTGTCATCGCCGCCGTGAGCAGCGTCGAGAACGACAACCTGCCGGGCCGCAGTCTGCTGGGCGAGCAGAGCGTGGGACGCCGCGGTCAGAGCCATTGCGGCGGCAGCGAGGGCGAGTCCGGCTTTGGTCCGACGTATGAAGAATGAAGTCATGGAAGCGCTTAGACGCAAGTTTGTTTTGATGCTGCCGCTTGCGCCATTCCGCAAGCGTACTCTTTTCAGCATTTCCATTTTGACAGGGTTGGTCTGCCGGGCGGTAGCTTTCGCACCGGCGATGCGATGACGGTTTGGTGACATTTGCGATTCTTGATTACATCAAAAGAGCGCTCGGCGAGTGTTGCGGCAACCGTGCTAATATCGCCTTCAACCTTGCGAGGTTTGCCTGCTTGAATTGGATTTGCTCAGTGCGTACAGCAACCGCCGCACGGTGGCTTTTGGGGCTATCGCTTGCAGTGGGTCTTATTGGCGCAGGGAACGTGCGTGCGCAGGAAGATCCGTTGAATAAGGTGCATGTGCCTCCGCCGAGCACCACACAGCCGGCAGAGGGCGCTCCCAAGGGAGCGGAAGCGCCGGCAGAGAGTGGAAAATCTGCGCTGCGCGCCCGACCTGGCGCGCTGATCCGCATGAATGTAAATCTGGTTTTAATTCCGGTGACGGTAACCGATCCGATGAACCGGCTGGTGACGGGCCTTGAGAAGCAGGA
Source organism: uncultured Acidobacteriaceae bacterium (assembly GCA_963814335.1). Lineage (GTDB taxonomy): Bacteria > Acidobacteriota > Terriglobia > Terriglobales > Acidobacteriaceae > Telmatobacter. Next base: position 491,241 of record CAWFCO010000007.1, read on the forward strand.
TTTCAAGATTTATGAGAATGATGGGCAACAGAAGATTCTCTCGTTTGCCAGCGAAGACGCGCCGGTCTCGATTGGAATCATCTTCGACCTCTCGGGCTCGATGAATTCCAAGCTGATTCGGGCACGGCAATCGATTCTCCAATTCATCAAGACCGCGAATCCACAGGATGAATTTTTCGTGATCGGGTTTAACGACCGGCCGGAACTGATTGAGGATTTCACGAGTTCAGTGGACGACATTCAGGCGCGGCTGGCGACGGTGCGCAGCGGACACCGTACGGCGTTGCTGGACGCGATCTACTACGGCGTGGAGAAGATGAAGCAGGCGCGACATGAGCGCAAGGCACTGCTGGTGGTCTCCGACGGAGGCGACAACCGTTCGCGGTACACGGAAGGTGAAGTGCGGTCGCAGGTGCGCGAGTCGGATGTGGAGATTTACGCGATAGGTATTTTTGATCCGTATGCAGCCACTCCAGAAGAACGGAGCGGGCCGATTTTGCTGAATGACCTGTGCGAGCAGACGGGCGGACGTATGTTCCGGGTGGACGATATTTCTGAAATGGGCGACATTGCGGAGAAGATTTCGACGGAGCTGCGGAATCAATATGTGATCGGCTACGACCCCAAGAGTCTCGCCCACGATGGCAAGTGGCGTAAAGTTAAGGTGAAGCTTGATCCCCCAGCGGGATTACCCCCGTTAACGGTTCATGCCCGCTCCGGCTACTATGCGCCATTGCAATAACGCGATTCTTACTTTTCTTCTGACTGTTTCGGTTCTGCATCTGGCCGCGCAACAGCCGCCCGCGAAGCCGCAGCCTGCCGCGCAACAGCCCGCCCCGCTGACGGTGGACACTGATCCGGTGCGATCGCCCGATGTACTGCAAGGTCCCGCCACTCAAGAAGGAAATCCCCTGACCAAAGAGGGCAAGGGATACGTGTATCGCGCGGACGTGGAGGAAGTGGTGCTGAATGCCACGGTACTCGACGGCACGCAGATTGTGCAGGACCTCTCGAAGGACGATTTTGAGGTCTACGAGGACGGGGTCAAGCAGAACATTGTGAGTTTTCAGCACACAGACCTGCCGGTATCGATTGCGCTGGTGATTGACAACTCGGGTTCGATGGCGAAGAAGCGGCCGGCAGTGAACAAGAGCGCGCTGGATTTGATTGCGGCGTCGAATCCACAGGATGAAGCCTTTGTGGTGAATTTTTCCGACGAGGCATTTATCGATCAGGATTTCACCAAGAGCATTGCCAAATTGCGCGATGGGTTGAGCCATATCGAGTCGCGGGGTGGCACGGCGTTGTATGACGCGGTGGTGGCTTCGGCGGACAAGCTGGTGGCTGACGGAAAGAATCCGAAGCAGGTAATCATCCTTATTACGGACGGCGAGGATAACGCTTCGACATTGACGCTGGAGCAGACGATTCGGCGTGTGCAGCAACTATCAGGACCGGTGATCTATTCGATTGGCTTGCTGTTTGGCGATGAGATGAGCAGGGGCGAGGTGCGGCATGCGCGGCGCGCGCTGGAGATGCTGTCCAATGAAACAGGCGGCATTGCCTACTTTCCCAAGAGCGTTGAGCAGGTGGATCAGATTGCTGGTGAGGTGGCGCGGGATATTCGGAGCCAGTACACGATTGGCTACCGCTCAAGCAAGCCGACGAGCCAGCCGGGCTTCCGGCGCGTGGAACTGGTGGCGCACGGAAAGGGAATGGGGAAACTGACGGTGCGGACACGGACGGGGTATTTCCCGTCGCCCAGGCAGCCGAAGAAGGCGAAGAGCGCGCAGCAATAGGGTTCTGGCCCATCCTGCGGGTTGAGATGGTGCAGGTTGGGGGCGCGATTGGGGAACGCCGCGCACGGTACACTGGAGTCTGAATCTCCAGGAGCTAGCACTTTCCGCAATGTCTGACTACAAATATGCGACTTTGGCTGTCCACGCCGGGCAGCATCCCGATCCGCAGACCGGGGCTGTTACCGTTCCGCTTTATCTGACTTCCACATTTGAATTGACCGGCATTGGCACGGATCGCGGCTGGGACTACACGCGTGCGGGCAACCCGACGCGCGACCGGCTTGAGACGGCGCTCGCGGCCCTTGAAGGCGGCCATAGCGGACACGCCTTTACGACGGGCATGGCAGCGCTTACAGGGCTATTTGCCATGCTGCGCGCCGGCGATCATCTTATGTGTTCGAAAGACGTGTACGCGGGTACGGCGCGTCTGCTCGATCGCATCGTTTCCGGCTACGGAATTGCCGTGGACTATGTGGACACCAGCGATCTGAAGGCGGTGGAAGCGGCAATGCGGCCCAACACCAAGCTGGTTCATATTGAAACGCCTTCGAATCCGATGATGGTGCTGACGGACATCGCGGGGGTGTGCAAGATTGCGCATGCGGGTGGCGCGGAAGTGAGCGTGGACAACACGTTCATGTCTCCGGCGCTGCAGAGCCCGCTGGAACTGGGTGCAGATATCGTGATGCACTCGACGACGAAGTATCTGAACGGACATTCCGACGGGTTGGGCGGAGCGCTGATCGGATCGACAGAGGAACACAAGGAGCGCTTCGGGCTGGTGCAGAAGGCGGCGGGCGGCGTTATGTCGCCGTTTGAGTGCTTCCTGGTGCTGCGCGGCATCAAGACGATGCCTTTGCGCATTAAACAGCATGAAGAAAATGGGATGGCAGTGGCGGAGTTTCTGGCTTCGCATCCGAAGGTAAAGAAGCTTTACTATCCCGGGCTGAAAAGCCATCCGCAGTATGAGCTGGCAAAGCGGCAGCAGAAGGGCTTTGGCTCGATGATGAGCTTTGAAGTGCCGGACCGCGACGCGGCGGGGCGTTTTCTGGCGGCCCTCAAGATCTTCACGAATGCGGAGTCGCTGGGCGGCGTGGAATCGCTGGCTTCCCACTCGGCGACAACGACGCATGCCTCAGTGACCGAGGAGCAGCGCGACATGATGGGTATTACGCAGGGACGGATTCGGCTGTCAATTGGTATTGAAGACAAGGAAGACCTGATGGCCGATCTGGACCAGGCGCTGGCAACGGTGTAGGCATGGACCTGCTTGTACTCGCCATCGATACCTGCGGGCCGACGGGCTCAGTGGCGTTAGCGAGGATTGGCGGGACCGGCGCCGCTAGTGGACCCGAAGTGGAGATTCCTGGCCAGGAAGAACTGGCCGCCAGAAGCTATTCAGCCACTGTGATTGGCGCCATTGAGCGGTTGTTGGAGAAGGCGGAGTGCCGGATCGGCGATCTGGCTGCCATTGTTGCGGTGAGCGGGCCGGGGAGCTTTACCGGCGTGCGGGTGGGCCTGAGCACGGTTAAAGGTCTGGCTGAGCCGAATCAAACTCCGATTGCCACTATTTCGCGGCTTGAAGTGCTGGCGCAGAAGGCTGGAATTGGTTCCGCGGCACTGGATGCGCATCGAGGCGAGGTTTTCCTGCGGCTGGAAGGCAATGCGCAGGCCGGTGAGGCGCGCGAGCTTCTGGCTGGAGAGGCGGAGCTTGTTGCGGTTGCAGAAAGGCCCAGATCGATTGCGGTATGTGATGAGGCAGCCGCGCGGTTTCTTGAAGAGGCCTGGCCCGATGTGGAGCGCGTGCGCGTAACGGCACCGACTGCGGCAGATGCGGTGCGGTTTGCGGCTTTGAAGATCATCGAGGGCAACTTTGCCGATCCGGCACTGTTAGATGGCCACTATCTGCGCAGGTCCGATGCGGAAATTTTTGGCGAAAAGGCAGCGGCGAGGGCCGCGAAGAAGTGAGCACTTCTTTCAGGTGGAAGATTCGCCCGATGGCTGAATCTGACATGGACTCCGTCGTCGCAATGGCCGCAGTTTCACGCACGGCCCCGCATTGGCCCCGCAAGGCCTATGAGCAAGCGGTTGATGAAGAGGCGATTCCGGCGCGCATTGCGCTGGTGGCAGAGGCGAAATCGGGTGAATTGGCCGGATTCGTGGTAGCCAACGTGACTCCGCCCGAGGCTGAATTGGAATCGATTGTGGTGGCCGAGGCCTTCCGGCGTCAGGGAAGTGCTCGTGCGCTGGTTGGAGCGCTATTGGAAGCACTGCGCATGCATTCTGTATCCACTGTGCATCTGGAGGTGCGTTCCTCCAACCAGGGCGCGCTCGCTCTATATGCCGCGGCGGGCTTCAAACAGTCTGGAATTCGCAAGCGCTACTATGCTGATCCTGTTGAAGATGGTGTTCTTTTCAGCCTCGATCTGGGATAAGGGGCCGATGTGGAAATGATGGCTTCGCCCGGGAAGATGGAGGGTATTGAGCCAGTTCGGCCCAAGCAACGTGATCTTGGTCACTCTTAAACGTTCATGGAAGCAAAATCCACAGCGGCTGGGAAAAATCGTCCGGTTAACCCTTGCCCCCGTGTACAGCTCGGAGCTATATCTTAGTGTTCTAAAGAAAGCAGGAGGTGCTGGATGGATGAAACAATCGACCATACGCTGAGCGAAGAAATCGATCGCCTGCACGCAGAACACAGCCGTTACGCTCAGCGTTTAGATGAATTGATTGCAAAGCCGTATCTCTCCGTGGAGGAACAACTGGAAGAAGTTCGGTTGAAAAAGCTGAAACTTCATGCCAAGGATCTGATTTACGCTCTGGAACACCGAGCTGCTGCGGTAGCGTAGATTCCGAATGGCTTAGCCCGGCCGAAAGGCGGGTGGACAGGCGGGCAAAGAGGCGATCGACACATCCATGGTGTCAACGGCACCTTAAGGTGATTTGTGTGCTCCCTTTGCGACAGTCAGGCGACGGTTCAACCGTATAATCGTTGGGGACTATGGTTCGCGACGGTTACATGTATGGGTTGAGCCTACTGGCGGTTTCTGTGCTGGTAGGCTGGTTTACGCGGGGCTGGATCTGGGCCCTGCTTCCGCTCCTTCTTGCAGCATTCTTCCTCTGGTTCTTTCGAGATCCCCAACGTTTAATTCCTGCAGGTACGGGTGTGATTGTTTCGCCCGGCGATGGACTTGTGACTGAAACGGTTCGCATCTCCACTCCGGATGGAGCGCGCCAGCGGATCAGTATCTTCCTCAGCGTTTTCGATGTGCATGTGAACCGCTCGCCCATTGGGGGAGTGATCCAAGATGTGCACTACCAGAAGGGTCTGTACCTGAACGCGATGAATCCAGCATCTGCCGAACAAAACGAGCAGAATATTGTGACGGTTCGCGGAGAGGGATTCGAAGTCACCTTCAAACAGATTGCGGGCCTGATTGCGCGGCGCATCGTCTTCAACTACAAGGTGGGAGATACGGTGGAGCGTGGACAGCGCGTGGGACTGATCAAGTTCGGTTCGCGCGTCGACGTTGTGGTTCCCGAGGATGCGGAGCTGAAGGTGGCCAAGGGACAACGCGTGCGCGGCGGCGCGAGCATTCTGGCGGTGATGCGGGAGCCGGCGACGGCGGCAGTGACTCCAGCGTCGCAGAGGTCCAGTGGCACCAAGGCAGAACCGGATGAGCTGGAAGGAGACCGTCCATGAATGGCCGCGACCAAGCGAGGGCCCGGGCCCGCCTGCGCCGCGGCATGTATATTCTTCCCTCGGTGTTCACGGCGGCGAACATTGGAGCCGGGTACTACTCGATCACGCAGACTCTTGCAGCGGTGGCCAGCAACGGGAACGCGCAGCAGCATCTGGACTGGGCGGCCATCGCCATACTTTTTGCGATTCCGTTTGACGCGCTGGATGGCCGCATTGCGCGGATGACCAATACGTGCAGCGATTTCGGCAAGGAGTTGGACTCGCTGGCGGACGTGATTACGTTTGGCGTTGCGCCGAGCCTGCTGGCATTTATCTGGGGCTTTCATTTTCTGCCGGACTCAGTGAACGCCGAGTTGCGCCAGAACCTGGTGCATGCGGGAGCATTTCTCAGCTTTCTGTTTTTGATTGGCGGAGCGTCACGGCTTGCGCGCTTTAACATCAGCCACGATGCGCAGCCGCGGAATCCTGGCCGGCCGGACCGCAAGTATTTTGTTGGCATGCCGATTCCGGCGGCAGCGGGCCTGATTGCGGCGACGGTACATTTTTTTGGCGGATTTCCGGTGGAAGCCTGGTGGGTGGCGATTCCGTGGCTGCTGATTGTGGGTCTTTCGGGTTTCCTGATGGTGAGCACGTGGCGTTTCTGGTCCGGCAAGGAAATCAACCTCTCGCGCCGTCATCCGTTTCAATTGCTGTTTCTGTTGGCGGCGGTGCTTTACGTGATGATTCGTTTTTCAGGAACAGTGCTGTTCCTGATGGCGTTGCTGTATATGTTTTCCGGTTTGTGGGCGCGTGCTGCCTATTCGTGGTCGAGGCGTCGCCGCTGGCAGCCCCGGTCCACACCGGAGAGCGAGACCTCGACGACGAGCTCGCATCCGGACCCGGCAACCCACGCCTAGTTCGAAATTTTCCTTAAAAGGATTTCTGTGTACAAGATTGCAATTGCAGGAGCCGCCACTTTGGCGGGCAAGGAACTGAAGGACGCGCTCTCCGATTCACCACTGGCGGCGGCCAGTTTTACGCTGCTGGATGAGGACGAAGGACTGGGCCAGCTTGACCAGGTGGGCGATGAGATCACCTTTGTGCAGGCCATTGAGCCGGACGCATTCAAGGGTTGCGATTTTACCTTTTTTTGCGGTTCGGCGGCGTTGACAAAGCTGCACTGGAAGACCGCGCTCGCTGCGGGTTCGACGGTGCTTGATATGACTGGCGTGCTCGAAGAAGAGCAGGGTGTCCTGATCGCCTCTCCCTGGGTCGGCTCAGTGGAGATGAGTCCCGACCTTCTGACTCCCGCTGTGGTGCCTGCGCATCCGGCAGCAATTGCCCTTGCTCTTCTGATGGAGCGGATCAACGACCGGGCGCCCGTCCGCACGGCGGCGGCAACACTGCAACTGCCGGCGAGCGAATATGGCAAGGCGGCGATGGATGAACTGCACCAGCAGACGGTGAACCTTTTGAGTTTTCAGTCCCTGCCTCGCTCTGTATTCGACGCCCAGGTTGCGTTCAACATGTTAAGTGGACTGGGTGAGAGTTCGGCGGTGCCCTTGGAGGCTACGGCAGCGCGCGTGCGCCGCCATTATGCCGTGCTGGGCGGGCATCGGCTACCTCCGATTGCCTTGCAGGCGATTCAGGCACCTGTATTTCACGGGCACACGTTTTCGATCATGATTGAATTCGAACGTCCCGTGGAGATTGCGGCGCTGGAAGAAGCATTGAACGGCGAGCGGCTCGATCTGATACTGGAAGACACGGATTCGCCGTCGAATCTTGCGGCGACGGGACAAAATGATGTTCTGGTGCGGCTGCGCCCGGAGCCGGGCGCGCGGAATCCACTGGAAGCGACGCGCGTGTGGTTGTGGGCTGCAACGGATAACCTGCGCATACAAGCCGGCAACGCAGTGGACTGCGCTTTGGAACTGCGCAAACTGCGGCCGCAGGGCAAGGTGCAGTAGGCCATCAGCGGAGGGGCAGTCGCTCTGGTTTCTATCCCTCGCGGTGTGAATGGAAAGCGCTTCGCCAGAGGCCTTCAATGAAGGCATCGGTCATGCCGGCGATATAGTCGGCGACAGTGCGGGCAAGCCCCTCCTGGGGTATCTGTTCCTGGTGATCACTGGGCAGCAGAGCCGAGTTTGCCATCAGATAGTCAAAGAGTTCCGTGACAACCCTCTCCGCATGCTCATGGGCCAGTTGCATGGGGGGCGAGTTGTAAAAATTGGCATAAAGGAAGTTCTTAGCTTCGGCGCGCTCGGTTTCCATTGCCGTGCTGAGGGCAGCCAGGCGCGCAGGCGCGGTGCGCACCTGTTCGAGTGTCTGAATGCCGCTCTGATTTACGCGCAGCATGATCTCTTCCATCAGATCGGTTGCCAGCGCGTTGAGCATTCTGCGCAAGGCTTCCTGGGTTATCAGTCGTGGAGGCGCCGCGGGGAATGCCGCGAGCGCGACGTCGTGATGACGTCGAAAGAGTGCCACCCCTTCGCGCACAGCTTCAAGATCAAGGATGGCGGAGTCCAGGCCGTCGTCGAGATCCGCTGTCAGGTAGGCAATTTCATCGGCGAGATCGATGAGCTGCGCTTCAAGCGGTGGATACTGGCCGAGAAAATACTCACCGAGCCCGGGATGCGACGATGCGGCGTAGTCGCGGGAGTGCTTGATGATGCCTTCTCTGACGCCAAGGGTCAGGTTGAGGCCGCGAAAGGCGGCGTACCGTTCTTCAAACCATGTGACGATGCGAAGGGCGTGGAGATTGTGGTCGAAACTGAGTCCGTGGGTGCGCAGACAGTCGTCGAGGGCTCGCTCACCAGCATGGCCGAAGGGCGGATGACCGATATCGTGCGCCAATGCGAGGGTTTCAGTGAGTGATTCGTTGAGTCCGAGCGCACGCGCCGTGGAGCGGGCTATCTGGGCGACTTCCAACGTGTGCGTCAACCGGCTGCGCGGATGGTCGCCGGGCAATTCGCCAGGAACGCGGCTGAAGACCTGTGCTTTGCCAGCAAGGCGACGAAAGGCGCGGGCATGCAGAATGCGCGCGCAATCCCGTGCGAAGGGAGTGCGATACGCGTGAGAGGGTTCCGGATGGAAACGCCGGGCCAGTGGACCCTGGTCTTCAACCGCGATGGCGGCGGGCAAGCGGCGAATTGCAGAAGCGGATTCACTCATGGAGTTGGACACTCTCAAGTTCAATCTCGGTTATATCGCAGATGGTGTGTCGGTTGCAGGCGTGCCGGTGTCTTGCTTCCGAATACAGCCAGTGCCGTAGACGATAGACACCGGGCCACCACCGGGAGTACTATCCTGTCGATTTTGGCTTAGTCATTTATTCGTCATTGAATTAACTATTTTGGCTTTGGACAGACCGCAGGAGGCTCTATGAAGCGCTCAGGCAAACTTGGAATCAGCCTGCTCGTATTTCTATTGATGTTTGCATCGGGCTGCAATCGGCACTCGAGCAAGGAAGTTTACTACCTCATATCCGCGAACATGGCATTGCCGTACTGGCAGACGGTCGCATCCGGATTCAACAAAGCAGCGGACCAGTACAAGGTGACTGCCAGGGTGGCGGGACCGGAGAACTACGACCCGCAAGGCGAGCTGGAAGCTTTGCAAAAGGCAACCGCCACAAAACCATCCGGAATTCTGGTTTCTGTTGCCGATGTGTCCGTACTCCAGCCCGGCATCAATGAGGCGATTTCAGCGGGAGTTCCCGTGATCACGGTGGACTCAGACGCATCAGGGAGTCACCGGCTGTTTTTCATTGGCACCAACAATCTTGAAGCGGGCAGAGTCGGCGGCCGGCGCCTGGTTGAAAGGCTCGGGGGCCGGGGAAATGTGGTGTTCTTCACGATTGAAGGCCAGCCCAACGTAGATGAGCGGCTGAAGGGATTCAAGGACGTACTTTCCAGCCGGCCCGACATCAAGATTGTGGACGTGGTCGATATCAAGAGTGATCCGCGCACGGCCTTTGATAAGACGCAGACGTATCTGGCGGCGACCGGTGCAAAGAAGATTGATGCTTTTGTCTGTCTCGAATCCGCATCAGGCAAGCCGGTGGCAGACGCTCTCAAGAGGTCCAATGCGACCGATCGCGTGCTGATTGCGTGGGACACCAATGAGGGCACACTCAACGGAATCAAGGCTGGAACCATCGATGCGACGGTTGCGCAAAAGCCCTTTACGATGGGCTATTACGGCCTGAAGGCGCTGGATGAGGTATTCCATGCGCCGCCGAAGCAACTGAATAAAGACTTCAGTTCCGATCCGTTTTCGCCCTATCCGGTGTTTGTGGACACGGGAACCACGCTGGTTGATAAGAACAACGTGGACCAGTACCTGGCGGCCGCCGCCGGCAACAAATAGGGCGGCTTATTCGGGGTTGGGCTGGCCAGTGAGGACTTCCTGCTTGGCCAGCTTGACTCGGGCACTCTCCAGCTTCTTCTGCACCTTGGCCACTTCGGAGGGTTCGACATCCTCCGCGGCGGTCTTAGAAAACTCGGAGAGCGAAAGCTCCCACTGCGCCGCTGCAAGGCGGATGCGGCCAGTCTTTTCGTAGAGGTCGCCGAGGTGGTCGTGCACCGTGGGGTCGGTCTGATTGCGAGAGACGGCGCGACGGAGATTGTCTTCGGCAAGCTCATATTGCCCGAGCTTGAAGTAAGCCCAGCCCAATGAATCGAGGTAAGCGCTGTTGAGCGGGTCCAGTTCAACAGCTTTGCGGATCATCTGCAGAGCCTCGGGCAGCTTGGTGCCCTTGTCGGCGAGCATGTAACCGAGATAATTGAGGACCATGGAGTTGGATGGGTCGATCTCGAGGGCCTGGCGGAAGTACTTTTCGGCTGGCTCGTAGTGCTTCTGGCGCTCTTCGTTTGCGCCACGCAGGAAGAGAACGTAGGTGCGGTCTTCCTTCTTTGTGGTGAGCGCATCCGCTTTGTCCAGAGCGTCGTTTGAATCCTTCCAGCGATGTGCGCGCGTGTACATTTGCGCCAACGACATCCAGACAGAACGGTCGTCCTTGGTGCCTTTGAGCATGCTTTTGGCCATGGCAATGCCTTCATCAGGCTTGCCCAGGTCTGCCATTTCGCCAGCCAGCATCAGCTTCAGATCGTCGTTCTTTGGATTGGAGGCGACTGCCTTGCGAGCGGTGTCCACAGCCTTGTCATACATCTTTGCGTCGCGGTAGGTGTCCACCTGGCCCTGATAACCGCTGATGGCCGAGTCACCGCCCATGTCGACCATCTTCTGATAGGTGGCGATGGCGAGGTCGATCTTGTTCTGTTCGTGATAAATGGCACCCAACCTGGAGAGGAAGATGCTGCGATTGTTCTTTTCTTCGGCGGTGTAGGCGCCGTTGGCGTGCGAGGTGAGATCGACCATGTGGGAAAAGACCTTGATCGCTTCGTCATATCGACCCAGCACGTCAAGCAACAGACCTTCGTTATAACCGCCTTCCAGGGAGTCGGGGTCCTTCTCGTTGGCCTTACGAATGGTGGTCAGCGCATCTTCATATTTGCCCTGGCGGCGCTGGATTTCAGCAATATGGATAAGTGCGCCGTTGTTTTCGGGATCTGCCTCAGACAATTGCTGATAGGCCTTCAGCGCAGCGTCCAGCTGATCGTCATTGAGAAGAGCCTGCCCCAAGGCCGACAGGGTACGCGGATCGCTCGGATCCATGTCTGCTGCGCGTTGGTAGGCAGCAATTGCGTCCTTGGGTCTTTTAAGCTGTTCGTATGCGGCGCCCAAGGCGAACTCCATTTTTGGAGAGCGATCTTCCGGGGCGACGGCTTCAAGGGTCTTGGCAGCCTGATCGACGTTTCCATTGTCCGCATAGAGTCGAGCCAGATTGAGCACCACATCTTCTGAGTCAGGATCGATGCTCTGCGCAGTCTTGAACTGCTCTTCGGCCTTCTTTGTCTCGTGCTTGACGCCGTAAAGCTGGCCAAGAACCATGCGGTCATCCACGCTCTTCGGCTTCAGGCTGACGATTTTCTCGAATTCGGCGATCGCCTGATCGAGTGCATTGCTGCTGGGTGATGCAGAAGAAGCGCCATTTTGCGACTCGCCCAGGCGGCGCAGATAGATGCGGCCGAGCAGCTCATGCGCGTCTTCGTTGTTCGGATCCGTCTTAAGCAGATTGCGAACGGTGGACTCTGCATCCCGTGCGCGACCCACGCGGAAGTAAAGATCCGCGAGCTCGTTGTTCAGCTCAGCCGAACCTGGGTCCGCGTCGAGCGCAAGCTTGTATTCCTCAATGGCATGTGTCACATACTCGGGTCGCCCCGTATTCATTGCCTGGTCTTCGTAGACACTCGCCATTGCCGCGTGAAAATACGCCTGGGAGCGCTTGTCGCCCTTCGCCTGGGCTGCAGCAGTGGTGGCGCCAGGCGAACCAGCCATGGCGGGCACCGGTTTGGCCCCAGATTGAGCGCTGAGCAGCGCAGGTGTGCAAAGCAGGCTGGCGGATGCGAAGGAGAGCCAAATGGCCGGCAAGATGCGACGCGTCTTGTTCATCGTGAATGGTTCCATGCCTTTCAGGCCGAACCCGTGTGAGGCCGGCGTGCAGGAAAGATACTTATCCCGCAGGCAGGTGGTTAAACCAATCTGCCTGATGTAATGACGATTTTACGCGCGATTGGTCGCAGTAGCATCCCTGGAGGTCCGGTTGGGGGCACGACGGGAACATTAAGAACCACCGATTGCGCGGTTTGGGCGGAAGGTTACGTTTGCGACCATAGAGTGATTTTCCGGTGCTATCAGTGGCGGAAATGGCGGATTCCGGTGAAGACCATGGCAATACCGAGTTTGTCTGCCGCGGCAATCACCTTTTCATCATTTACGGAGCCGCCAGGCTGGATGACGGCGGTGGCGCCGGCGGCGGCCACGGTTTCAAGCCCGTCAGGGAATGGAAAAAAGGCGTCAGAGGCCGCGACGGTTCCGGCAAGAGGCAACACAGCCTTCTGCGCGCCGAATTTTGCAGCATCCACACGGCTCATCTGGCCAGCGCCGACACCAACTGTCTGCCCGTCGTGCACGTAGACAATTGCGTTGGATTTGACATGCTTGCACACGCGCCAGGCAAAGAGCAGGCTGCGCAGCTCTTCCGGCGAGGGCGGACGCCAGGTGACGACCTTCAACTCGGACTCTGTGACGCGGGCATTGTCGGCATCCTGCATGAGCAGTCCACCAGAAATGTTTTTGACGACGGTGCTCGAATCGGCCGCACGCACCTCGACGAGACGCAGATTCTTTTTCGCAGCGAAGCGTTCGCGGGCTTCAGGCGAGAAGCCGGGTGCGGCAATGGCCTCGACAAAGAGCTTTGCCATTTCTTCGGCGGCTGCTCCGTCCACTTCGCGGTTGATGCCAATGACACTGCCGAATGCCGAGACTGGGTCGCAGGCGAGGGCCTTCTGGTACGCCTCAAGAATGGTGCTGCCGGTAGCCGCGCCGCAGGGGTTCGTGTGCTTGATGATGGCGACCATGGGCTCGTCGAATTCACGGGTCAACTCCCAGCAGGCGTCGAGATCAACGAGGTTGTTGTAGCTGAGTTCCTTGCCCTGCAACTGCGTGGCTCCGGCAATGCCGAGGCCTGAACCATCCCAATAGAGCGCTGCGTGTTGATGTGGGTTTTCACCGTAGCGCAGGGATTGGCGCAGCGGGTAATTGATGCGGAGGGTGGAAGGGAGCGTCTCGGAATCAAGAACGGCAGGTGCTGAAGGCTCGGGCGCGTGCGGGATCTTGTCGAGCGTGGCGGCAATGGCCGAGTCATAGGCGGCGGTGAGCGCGAAGGCCTGCTTAGCCAGACGCCAGCGTGTTTCGCGACTGAGCGCCGCGCCAGCGTTGCTCTTCATCTCTTCGAGGAGGGCCGGATAATCATCTACGGAGGTGACAATGGCGACATCTTCAAAATTCTTGGCGGCGGAACGCACCATGGAAGGGCCGCCGATATCGATGTTTTCAATGATGTGGCCGAAAGCGACGCCTGGTTTTGCGGCGGTCTTTTCAAAGGCGTAGAGATTGACGACCACCATATCAATGGGCTCAATGCCGTGGGCGGTGACGGCAGCCTCGTGTTCAGCATTACCACGAATGTAGAGGAGTCCGCCGTGGACGCGCGGGTGAAGTGTTTTGACACGGCCGTCGAGCATTTCAGGAAAGCCGGTGAGGTCGCTGATGTCCTTGACCGCAAGTCCTGCGTCACGAAGCGCTTTCGCGGTTCCGCCGGTGGAAACAAGCTCAACACCGAAGTCTGCAAGACCCTTGGCAAACTGAACCAGACCGGTCTTATCCGTTACGCTCAACAGCGCCCGCCGAATCGTCTTTTCCGCGCTCAAAGTACGTCTCTCCTCGTCTATTTTTCAATTATTTGAATGGAATTACCAAGAACCAGATTACAACCTCGGCCTTGTGCTACCTGGAGCCCCATTCGAAAGCTGAAAATCAATTACGATAGTCCATATGGGTAGCTACTCCCCTGGGCCTGAACCTGAATATCTGTCTCCCAGCCATGGACACGAGCCAGTGCAGCGTCCACCGGATCGCGGGCGATCGCGTTGGGCTGTTGCGCCGGCGACGTACATCCTGATCGCCATTAATTGCCTGTGGTTTTTGTATATGACTGCGCAGGGGGTGAGCTTCACGAGCCCGACCGGCGAGCAGTTGATGCACTTTGGTGCGGACAATGCAGGCTCAGTGTTGATGCATGGTGAGTGGTACCGCATTTTTACAGCGATGTTTGTGCACGCGGGAATTCTTCATCTGGGTGTGAATATGTGGTGCCTTTGGAACCTTGGGCTGCTTGCCGAGCCGCTGATGGGAACCCTGGGCGTGTTTGCGGTGTATCTTCTGACAGGGACGGCGGGGAATCTACTTTCGAATCTGGTGAACTGGTATAGCTATCGATCGATTGGTGAATTTCCAGCGTGCGTGGGAGCTTCAGGAGCGGTGTTCGGCATTGCCGGCGCGCTGATCATTCTGTTGAAGTCGAAGCGACTTCCGGTTCCGCCGAGTGATCTGCACAAGCTGCGCCGCTCGGTAATTTACTTTGCAGGAATCAATCTGGCTCTTGGATTCGCGATCAGCTTTACATCGGGACTTACCGGAATTGATATCGACAATATGGCGCACCTGGGCGGCGTGAGCTGCGGGTTGTTGTTTGCCATGCCGATGGTTCCCAGGCTCGGTTCACCGCGCTCGGATTTTCAGTCGAGGCTTAAATTGGCTATCGGTATTGTGGTTGGAATATTGATATTGTTCACGTTCTATATCCACAAAGCCGTACCGATGCCTTGATCGAGGAACGTAGAACTTCTTCGCGCCGAAAAGGGACCCTAATTTCCTGTTGCATACCGTGTGCGTCAACCTGTGCAACAATGTGCGCAACGGCAATTCGACCTGTCCAGCCGCTCAGGAGGGTTTCATGGAACGACGTGCATTCATCCGTCAGGCCGCAATCACCGTGGCCGCCGCAGCTTCCGCGAGTCAAATGAAAGCTTCAACGGGCACACCAACTGCTCCAATAGCCCGCCGTACTCTGGGCCGCACAGGAGAGAAGCTTTCCATCATAGGCTTCGGCGGCATTGTGGTGATGAACGAGTCGACAGATGAATCGAAAAACATTGTGGCCGAGGCGTTTGACCGCGGCATTAACTACTTCGACGTGGCACCGAGTTACGGCAACGCGCAGGAACGGCTAGGGCCAGCACTCAAGCCTTATCGGAAAGACAGCTTTCTGGCGTGCAAGACCGAAGGCCGCATGAAGGACGATTCGCGCAAACAGTTAGAGGAGTCGCTGCGGCTGCTGCAGACGGATCATGTGGATCTGTACCAGTTCCATGCGTTGACCAAGATGGCCGAGTTGGACAAAGTGCTGGGACCGGGCGGCGCGATGGAGACGATGGAGGCAGCGAAAAAGGAAGGCAAGATTCGCTACATCGGCTTCAGCGTGCATTCGGCAGAAACCGCTGTTGCGGCGATGGAACGGTATCCCTTCGATACGATTCTTTTTCCATTGAACTGGGTGCTGTATACGCAAGCAGGGTTTGGCCCGCAGATTCTAAAGAAGGCGCAGGAGAAGGGAATTGGGATTCTTTGCCTGAAGAGCATGGCCAAGACAGTGTGGCCTGAGGACCAACGGAAGGACCATCCCGAACCGAAATGCTGGTACAAGCCAGCAGCGTTTCCGCATGAAGCGTCGCTGGGGCTGCGTTGGACGCTGGGGCATCCGATTACGGCGGCGATTCCACCAGGCGATGAGAAGTATTTCAGGTTGGCAATGGATATTGCGCAGAGCTACCAACCGCTGGGGGCTCATGAGGAGCAGGCTCTTATGGCGGGCGGAAGCGGCGTGGAGCCTATCTTCCATCTCGGCAACGACGTCTAGAGCATTTTCGGTCTATATCAATTTTTTAAAGACGCCATTTCGGCGGGCCGGAGGTGATCCGGCCCGACCATACGATCTCAGCGAACGGCAGTTGCCGCGAATTTCTTGACCATGGCAAGGAGCAACTTGCGGTCACTCTCATTCAAGTTGGTTGAGTAGCGGCGAATCTGGGTGAGGAAGCGCAGTTCGTCGTCGGAGAGCGAGCGCGTGTTGATTTGATGCCCCACGGTCTCTTCGTTAAAGAATTGCGCGATTGGCAGGTCAAGAGCACCGGCAATCTTGCTGAGGGTGTCAAGAGAAGGAACTGTGTGGCCATTTTCCACGCGCGAGAGATAGCAGCGCAGGAGGCCGGTTTTCTTTTCGATGTCGCCTTGCGAAAGGCCCTTTTGCAGCCTGTGCGCACGAATTGTGGTGCCGATCTTCATCATGAGCCGTTTTCCTGTCTGCGGTCTGCTGAGGGGTCTCCCCGGCAGGTACTAAGAAGGTATTGACATAATGGTTAACATGCGTGGCATGGCCTGCCAATAGGAAAACAGTGCCACGTACTGACTTGGGTAACCTGCATGGTCAACGGCACTGACCTGTGCTCAATTCAAACGCTTCCTCAGGAACGTGATTCCGTCCATGGAATTGTCATTGTAGGCGGGGCATGGTTCGAAGCCCAGTTCCAGGTACATGTTGTATGCGGCAGCCATCGACTCGGGTACGGTATCAAGGTAGATTGCGGACTGGTTGGCTGTGCGGGCGCGAGTGATGACCTCTTCCGTGAGTCTTCTTCCCAACTTGAGGCCGCGAGCAAGCGGACGAACCCACAGCCTTTTCATTTCCCATGCGCGAGGGGCGGAATGCTCAGGCAAGGCGCGCCATGCGACGAATCCGGCGGGCTCATTGTTGACACGCGCGAGGAGAGCGCCGCCGTTCAATTCGAGGTAGCTGGACGGTAGCCGCTCGGCTTCTTTCTCAAGCGAGCCAAAGCAGAATTGTGCCGGGCCACGCTGTGCGACAACAAAGCGGCCATACTCGATGAGCAGTGTGCGGGCGGCATTGAGTGCTTCGCTTGAGGAAACTGATGTGAGCTCTTCGATCTCGATTGTGCGCGAGTTGATCGGAGCAGTGCCCATTCCTGAGTTTACGACGACACTTATCTACATTTCTCTCGTAAACCTTTCTTGCTTTTCATCCGTCAGTGTGAATGCCAACGCGTCCGGGCCGGAGAAACCATGGTTTCAACAAGAAAGTCGGGGGTAAGCGCAATTGCAGTTTGCCTTCTGGCGCTGGGCGCATTTGCAAGGGCTCAGGCGCCTGCTTCGCCCGTGGTTCCGGCGCAAGGGGTAAATCCGGCAGGTGCGGCTGTGCTGACAACCACGGCGGCTGAAGGCGGAACGCTTCACGGTGTGGTGAAGAGCGGTCAAGTACCGTTGCCGGGTGTGACCGTAACCGCTCAGAACACTCTGACCGGTAAACGCTATGCGACGGTGACCGACATTACGGGCGCGTGGTCGATGACGATTCCGCAAAACGGGCGCTATGTGGTGCGCACACAATTTGCGGCGTTCGCGCCAGGTGCGCAGGAAGCACTGCTGAACGCGACAAATCACGAGAAGACACTGAATTTTGATCTGGTACTCGCCTCGCGCGCGGCGGCCGAGCAACAGCAGCAGGATGAGCAGAGCACTCAAGTTGCGCAGGCTATCCAGCAGATTACAAGCAATGGCGCACAGAGTCTGAATCTGCTTAACGCGCTTACAGGGAATGGCGATCAACAGACCGGCATTGCGGGAGAGAGCGGAGCAGCGCTTCCTTCTGCTGCGGGCAACTCGGACTTCAGCGACGAGTCTGTGGCCATCAGCGGACAGGCCGGATCGGTGAGTCCGCTGGCAGGGTTGGATATGGACCGCATTCGCGATGCGATTGAAACGATGCGCCTGCAAAATGGCGGACGCGGCGGTCTGCTTTCACTTGGGGGAGGGGGATTCGGTGGCCGGGGTGGATTTGGAGGGGGCGGATTTCGAGGCATGCGCAATTTCCGCAACTTCAATCCCGGGCAGCCGCATGGAGCGATTTTCTGGAGCGGATCGAATTCTGCGTTGAATGCACAGCCTTACTCGCTGCGTGGGCAATCGCAGGTGCAGCCAGCGAGCGGCACCAACAATTTTGGAATCACGTTTATCAGCGCGCCTTATATTCCAGGGCTAACCAAGCCGAGCGGCAAGGATCACATCTTTCTCACTTTGAGTGGCCAGCGCAACTCGAATCCGATTGACCAGTATGGAACGGTGCCGACGGATGCAGAGCGCGCGGGCAGTCTTCCAGGGTCGAGCACAACGATTACACCTGTTTCGCAGGCCACGGCGTTGCTCGCCTACGTGCCGGAACCGAATTTGCCGGGTACCACGCAGAACTATCATCTGCTGACGACCGAGCAGAGCAACTCGACGCGATTCGGTATGCGCTACATGCGCAGCCTTGGTGCGAATGCCTCACCGTTTTTCGGGTTTGGACGCGGAGGCGGACGGGGTGGAGGCCAATCGCAGGGCCTTCGGCAGAGCGTTAACTTCAACTACAACTGGAGCCATTCAGCCTCAGACAACGTGAATATCTTTCCACAACTTGGCGGAAAGACATCCTCCGACTCAAATTCGCTGCAGGCGGGTTACACAATCGGCTATCACCGTGTGACGAGTATCTTCAACGCGAACTGGAATCGCAGCACCGGACAGACGACGAACTTCTTTACCAATGGGACTGATATCGCGACTCAGATTGGAGTTCTGGGACCGAGCGGCGCCGCACTCAACTCAAGCCCGCTCAATTATGGATTACCGAGTATTCTGTTCAGCGACTTTACGGGATTGAGCCAGCAGCAGCCGAGCTTGTCCACTCAACAGACGCTCTCCTTCTCTGAGACCGTGAGTATGCATGCCGGCAAGCACAATATACGCGTGGGCGGTGATTTCAGGAGGGTGCACCACGACTTCCTCGGCGGATCGAATGCGACTGGGACGTTCACCTTCACGGGTTTATACACGGGTTCGTCGTTCGGCGATTTTCTTTCCGGCCAGCCGCAGGCCACTTCGATCAACGCTGCGGTTGAGAAGAGTTATTTGCGCGAAAATGTTTTTGACTGGTATGCGCAGGACGACTGGCGTGCACGTTCGAATCTGACATTGCTGGCCGGAATTCGCTACGAGTATTTTGCGCCATTCACGGAGAAGTTCGATCGCCTGGCGAACATTTCGACGAACCCGGCAGAGAACTTTACAAGCCTGACGGAAGTCACCGCTCAGAATGCGCCGAGTCTTCCGCGCTCGCTGGTTTATCCCTTCCGCGTGGCTTTCCAGCCACGCTTGGGCATGGCGCTACGCCTGCCGCACCAGACCGTGATTCGTGCGGGTTACGGCATTAACTTCACGAATGGGCAGTATGCGTCTTTTGCTTCAACAATGGCGCACGAGCCGCCCTTTGCGAATGAGCAGAACAACTCGGCCACAACGGATTGTCCTAATCCGGCGGTTGATTGCTATTCGCTTGCGAATGGGTTTCCAACTCCTGCCGTGATTGGCAACTACGCACTGGAGCCGCACTACAGGCTGCCAATGGTGCAGGCGTGGAACGTGGATGTGCAGAAGACTTTGCCGTGGGGCATTGTGATGAACGTTGGCTATAACGGTTCGTATGGCGACAACCTGGACATTACGATAGCGCCGCGTGCGTCGGTGAGCAGTCCGAACACAAATCCGAACAATGTGCTCTTCAATTATGAGAAGGCATCGGCATTCTCCCGGTTTAATGCCGGGACGCTGCGCGTGAACAAGCGGCTGAGCGACGGGTTGGCATTGGGGGCCAACTACCAGTACTCGCACTCGATTGATAACGCCGGCTCAGTCGGCGGCACATCCACGGTAGTCGCGCAGAACTGGCAGGATCTGCTGGCCGAGGAGGGAAACTCGAGCTTTCGACCAGCGGCACAGTGTGAGCGGGACCTATCTCTACGAGCTTCCATTCGGTCAGGACAAACGCTGGCTGACAACTGGCACTGCAGCGCACTTCTTTGAGGGATTCTCGATTTCAGGGAGCTTCAAGTTCGCGACGGGCGAGCCGATTACGCCGCACTATGCCGCATCAATTACCGATGTTGGCAACGGTACTGCCGGCACATTGCGGCCGAATGGCGTTTCAGGTGTTGCGCCAACCGCCGGCGGTGGAACGCGGACGGAGTGGTTTAATACTACCGCCTACACACAGCCAACGCCGGATAGCTTTGGCAATGCATTTGGCAATGTTCCGCGCAACTCTATTACCGGACCGGGCACAATTTCGAATGACATGTCGCTGTCGAAGACGATGGGCCTGGGTGGAACGCGCAGCATGGAGATTCGCGCGACAGCGGGCAATGTGTTTAACACGGTGCAGTATTCGGGGGTCGATACCAATCTCACCTCGCCAACGGCGGGAGAGGTGATTTCGGCAGCGAGGATGCGGACATTCAATTTCAACGCGCGCTTCCGGTTCTAGAGCGCGAAGGTCGTGCATTGGAAACTTGCAGATGCGGCAAGAGATGAAGAAGAGATTGAACATGACGATGTGGACGAAGATGGCAAGGACGACGATGGCGGCAATTCTGCTGACGCTGTCCGGTGCTGCGTCCACCTATGCGCAGTCGCCTTCTCCAACCGCCGATTCGCAGGGCGCATCTGCAAGCCAGGCGCAGTTCGTGATTAAGGCGAATGCCGAGTTGGTGCTGACCAATGTGGTGGTTCGGGATAAGAAGACCGGCGAATTTGTTCGCGGCCTCAGCAAAGACGATTTCAAGGTGTATGAAAACGGCAAGCAGCAGCGGCTTTCGACCTTTGATTTTCAAAGTGTCGAAATGGCGACACCGCTGAATGAGGCGACGGTGAGCGGCCTTGCTGCAGGAGCGACGGGTGACGGAACCAAGGCCGTGGTTGTTGCCAAGCCGGAGGACCTGCGCAATCACCGTCTGATCATTTTCTTTTTCGATTTGACATCAATGCAGCCTGAAGATCTGGACCGCGCGGTGGAAGCTGCGCGCACTTTTCTAAAGACAAAGATGCAGCCCGCTGATCTTGTGGCGCTGGTGTCACTTGGCGACACACTCAATGTGGATCAGGATTTTACGGCCGATAAGGATGCGCTGGCACGCGAAGTGGGCGCCTACAACGGAACTGAAGGGCAGGGATCTGCGGAAGGCGCAACGTCAAACTCGAATCAGGTGGAGGATGCCTCAGGCTACACACCGGATGAGAGCGAGTACAACGACATTAATACGGATCGAGAGCTCTTTGCCTTGCGCGCCATTGCGAATTCGGTAGAGAAGATCGGCGTGAAAAAATCGCTGCTCTACTTTTCCGGAGGAATTACGCGGGATGGGATTGAGAACCAGGCGTCTCTGCGGGCGGCAACGAATGCAGCGGTGCGCGCCAATATGGCCATCTACAGCGTGGATACACGCGGGTTGCAGGCGGTTTCGCCTTTGGGTGATGCGTCCACGGGCAGTCTGCGTGGCACGGGCGGATTCAACGGTGGAGCGCTGCAGAACAACATGAACGCCAATTTCTCCTCGCAGGAAGTGATGGCGACACTCAGCTCCGATACCGGCGGCAAGGCGTTTTTTGATTCGAATGACTTTGCCCCCGCCTTTGCGCAGATTCAGCACGATTCGTCGGAATATTACGCAATCGGGTTTCATTCATCGAATCTCGTGCGCGACGGCAAGTATCGCAAGCTCACCGTCAAGTGCGACAGGCCGGGCGTGAAGCTTGAGTATCGTCCGGGCTACTACGCACCCGCCGACTTCAAGCACTCCGGCAAGGAAGACCGCGAGCGTGAGCTTCAGGAACAGTTGGACAGTGATCTTCCGGCAACGGATATGGCTGTGTATCTTGACGCGTTCTATTTCCAGCTCGACGACAACCGTTTTTATGTTCCCGTCTCACTCATTGTTCCCGGTTCGCAGATTCCGTTCGTGCAGGGTGGCGACAAGGACAAGGCGACGCTCGACATCATTGGCGAAGTGATCGACGAGGCGAAGCGGCCGATTGGCAACGCGCGGGAGACGGTGAAGCTGAATCTCGATCCATCACTGAAGGCGCGACAGCGCAATATTCAATACACGACGAGCTTTAATCTTCCGCCGGGTAAATACCACCTGAAGTTCGTTGTGCGCGAGAATCAGACCGGGCGGATGGGATCGTTCGAAGCCGACATTACTCTGCCGGAGATGAAGAAGCTGCCGCTGAAGATGAGTTCGATACTACTGGCATCACAGCGCAGGCCGGACAAGAAAAACTCTCCGCTGGTGCGCGACGGCCAAGAGTACATACCGAATATCAGCCATGTATTTCGGCGGGATCAGCACCTTTATCTTCTATACGAAGTGTATGATCCTGTGCGCGAGAAGGCAGCAGCGAATGCACCGAAAGGATCCAAACCTGGAGTCAACGTGTTGAGCAGCCTGGAATTGATACAAGGTGCGACGAAGGTATACGAGACGCCAGAGGTGCGGGCGACGTCAATCAACGTGGAAGGGCGCGACGCAGTAGCGATTGAGCTGGATGTGCCGCTTAGCGGACTGAAGCCGGGCCAATACATTTGCCAGCTCAACGTGATTGATGATGCGGCAGGCAGTTTCGCGTTTCCACGATTCGCTGTGCTGGTTCGCGACTCCGCCCAGCCGGCGGGAGCGAACGCCGCTACATCAGCTTCTCATTAGATTGAGTCAAGCGTTTCGTTTGACGAGGCGGAAGATATAGACGACGACAACTGCGCCGCCGATGGCCACGAGAATCGTATAAATTAAGCCACCTGATCCGCCGAAGCCCAGGCTACGCATGATGAAACCGCCGACAAAAGCGCCGAGAATGCCAAGGCCGATATCCGCGAGGAAGCCGTAACCGCTGCCCTTCATGAGCTTGCCCGTTGCCCATCCGGCAATCAAGCCGACCAAAATCCACCAGAGCATGTTGCCTCCGCCAGCGCGATGCGCGCGCAAAGTTGATAGCTGATATTACACGGTAAGATGCCGTTTAACCAGGGGATGTTGGCGGCTTGTCGCCTGGTGCATTGCCATACGGGCAGTGGCGACAACCTGAGCCGCAGCATGCTCCGCGCTTCAAGTGATACGCGGCGGTAAAGACCATGAGCCCGTTCTCAAAGTAGTAGTCCTCCGGCGCGAGCGGCACCGGAGCGACTGTTGGAGTTTTGACGGGCTGATCCATTGACTCATTGTCGCTGATTGGGCGCAGGTCGATACAATCGGGTTATGTCATTAACGGCACAAGAGCGCGCACAGCGCATCAAAATCATTCTTTTCGACGTTGATGGGGTTTGGACCGATGGCACCATCTGGCTGGTGCCCGCACGAAGTGAAAGCAATGTGGCCGAGCACATTGCCGCCAAGGTTGACCAGGTCGGTTTTGCCGTGCATTCGGCCACCATGACCGAGGCCAAGGGCTACAGCGCGCATGACGGTACGGCAATTTCGCTTGCGCGACTGGGTGGTATGAAATGCGGCGTTATCACAAAACGTATCAGCGAGACGGTGGCAACGCGTGCGCGCGATTTAAAGCTTGAGTATGTCTACATGGGGCAGGCGTTCAAGATGCAGGCGGTGCGCGAAATCATGGCGAAGGAAGACATCGCGCTGGACGAGATTGCTTACGTGGGGGACGACGTCATTGACTTACCTGTCATGCGCGAGTGCGGTCTGGCGATTGCGGTTGCCAACGCACGACCGCAGGTGAAGGCTGCCGCCCACTACGTGACGCCCAATGGGGGCGGATATGGCGCGGGACGCGATGCAGTGGAGTTCATCCTGGAAGCGAAAGGCATCCTCGACAAAGTAATCGAGGAGTACATCGACGAACGGAATCCAATTTCACCGTCAATGGATATTGGCAAGGGCGGCGATTTGAGTTAGCCAAGGTTTGGTCAGTCGGAGCATGCGTATCAAGTGGCATGCAACAGGCTGTATGCGAGTACGGCCAGTACGATGAGGCTGACCACTGCGTACATTCGGTCTCGCTCAAGGGCAAAGCCAACCACAGCGAAGGCGACACGTGCGACTGGTGTTGCAATCAGCAACACGAGGCCAAGCTGCATAAGTCCTTC
This sequence comes from uncultured Acidobacteriaceae bacterium, assembly GCA_963814335.1. GTDB lineage: Bacteria > Acidobacteriota > Terriglobia > Terriglobales > Acidobacteriaceae > Telmatobacter. The sequence goes on from CAWFCO010000007.1 coordinate 515,236, forward strand.
ACTATTGAGGTGTATGGCGGAATTGAAGATGCCGGGAAGGGTACGCGTGCTAGCACCGCCGGGTATGAAGACGCGGTAGTCCACATGATGCGCGTGATCACGGGCCAGATATAGCGCACCACCTGCGAAGACAGTGATGGCCGCAAGCATTACGCCAGCTCGCAGAAGATTGCCGATGATGATTTCAAGCCTCTGATCGTTCATCGCTACACCTTTCCCAGAATTCCGTTGACGATCATTTCCATGGCGAGCGCGAGCACCACGACTCCAAAGACAAGGCGAAGTGTACGGACACGAGCGCGGGCCAGCACGCGAGTGCCGAGAAGTGCACCACCGAGCACGCCGAGCATGACGGGCATGGCTACGCGCGGGTCAACATAGCCGCGACTGAGGTAGACACCTGCACTGGCCGCGGCGGTGACGCCGATCATGAAGTTGCTGGTTGTGGTGGAAACCTTGAAAGGAATGCGCATGGCGCGGTCCATGGCGATGACCTTCACTGCGCCGGAGCCGATTCCGAGCAGACCAGAAAGAGCTCCGGCACCGAACATGAGGCTGAAGCCGGTAGGCACATTGCGCACACCATAAGATTGCAATCCTTCATCTGTGGGATATGTGCCGCCGAGGCGGAATTTGCGGCCTAGCGTGTCCGATTCCACGATGCCGGCGGTTTCGTGGTTGGAGGCGAAGGACTGATACGCGGCTTGCAGAAGGACGAGGCCGAAGACAATTGCGATGGCGTGCGTGGTGACGTGCGCGGCAATCACTGCGCCGGCAATTGCGCCGAGAGTGGTCGCTATTTCAAGCAGCATGCCGATGCGGATGTTGGAATAGCCTTCCTTGACGTAAGCTGCCGCGGCGCCAGAGGAAGTTGCAATCACAGACACCAGGGAGGCGCCGATTGCGTACCGGATGTCTACGCCAAGTGCGAGCGTGAGAGCCGGGACAACCACAACGCCGCCGCCGAGGCCGGTGAGAGCGCCCAGAAAGCCGGCAAGTGCGGAAACGGCGAGTACTACCAGAGTGAAGTCAGATGCGGTCATGATCGCCCAAATGCGAAATTCAAGTATACGGGGCCTTAGCGAAGGGGGTGTGAAGAGCCACAGGCCGGGAAGACGCTATCCAGCAGTTGGCGGCGGAGTGCAAGCCGCAAGTCGGTCTGGCTGTCGGGTTCAGTATTGGACATCGCGTGAGTCGATGTCTCCGGCGCTCCGGTATCGGTCGTATTCACCATCAGAACACCGGCACATTTGCCGGCAGGGTCAATCATGAGCTCCGATGAAAAGCCGCCCTGGTCGCCATCGTGGTAGATATATGTGTGCTCACCGGCGTTGAGGACAAAGAAGCCGAGTCCCATCATTGGTGGAGCATTCCCTGCACCCGCCGTGTAGACGGTCGCAGCCTCTCCGGGCTCGGCGACCGGCACTTCACCCTTCCAGGCTTCTTCGAGGGAAGTGCGCTTGAGGACCGTTTCATAACGCAAATTGCCCTTCTCGCCGATGAGAAAGCGCAGGTACTTTTCCATGTCGGTAATAGGAGCCTTTAATCCACTGTTGGACGTGGTGATCCCAGTGTCGAAGTTGAAGGGCTGCGGCGTAAGTGTTTTTCCAGCACGCAGGTAGCTGGACGAAACGTGCGACTCAAGGAAGTAGGGCGCGCGATCGAAGTAACTTTCGGTCATGCCGAGTGGTTTGAGGATGTTCTTGTCAATGTAGACCTCAAAATCGTCGCCAGTGAGCCGCTCAATGATTTGCCCGAGAAAGACATATCCCAGGTTGGAATAGCTCCAGCGGCTGCCAGGCTTGAAGGCAACGTGGGTATAGGGCAGCATGGCGACAACCTGTGACCACCTGGTTGGCTCAAACGGCTGCCAGGAGCAGTCTTTTGCGTCGTCGCAGTCCCAGGGCCAGGTCGGGTTGCGAAAGCCGGCACTGTGGGTAAGCAACTGGCGGATGGTGATGGCGTCTACAGGTCCGTACGCATCGTGTACTGCGGCCAACTCGGGGATGTAGCGGACGACGGGATCGTCGAGTTTGAGCAGGCCTCTGTCGCGCAACTGCAGGATGGCAATTGCCGTGAAGGTCTTGGTGATGGATGCCCAATTGTAGGAAGTATCGCGATCAATTGGTTCATGGGAGTTCACATTCATACTGCCGTGCACGAATTCCGTCGCGGTCTTTGAGCCATTCACAAGCGCGAAGGCTCCTCCCACAACGCCGTGGCGCGCAAGTTCGGAGTCAAATTGCCGGTGGAAGGAATTCAAGGGCGTCTGCCCGGCGATGGTGCCGCACCCCGCAACCAAGGCAAAGAACACTCCCGCTGCGCCAAAACGAGCCAGCCAATCTGCTGAAGCCATGCGCACATGATAGCGGCTGGTAGAACGGAAGACTGAGTAAATCAGGGCTTTAGGTGTGGACCATCAACACCAGCATCCAATTGCAATCTGCCCTGGTAAGAAATTTGAATTCTTTTGAAACGCCTGTGTGCTCTCCAGCACTATGCAGACAAATACCCGATCTGCCGGACTGTGGGAGGACGGAAGATGAACATCCGCGGGAACAAAGTCGCTTCTCCATCGCCGCAACCCGCGTTGGACCTTCTTGCGTTCGCTTTCATGCCTCCGGAACTGGCACGGAAGAATCTTCGGTCTCTGTTGATTGAGAATCCGAACTATTTTGGTTCCCTTAGCGAGAACTCTTTAAGAGCTGTCCTTCACATTGAGCAGGACACGACCTACGAGTGCCTGAGCGAAGTAGATTTCAATCCCAGGCTGGATTCCATCGGCGCGACAATTCAGATTAGACAGTCAAAGGGATACTCACGGGGAAAGCGGCCGGCCAAGTCGCAGGAATTCGTGCGGTTCTATCTGTCTTTAGACAACGGTGAGAGCTGGTTCGACCAGGGCGTATGTACGCTCAACGTAAGCGACAAAGCGGAACGGACGAATACGGAACACAGGGTAGGACTCAGCCTGGATGCCGGCGACGAACTGCTCCACTTCGATGGGCTGCCGCGACTTCGGGCGATTCTTTCCTGGAATCAAATTCCACCCCAGGACTCTCCGGACTGGCTTCCGGTCTGGGGCAATGTACTTGAATGGAATTCGCAAAGCGAAGGGACCCGTCTTGTGCCGACTGCTTCGGCGGTGTCAAACACCGCGGCGGAGCAAACCGCAGCCGGGCAGTTTGCCGTGCATGACAATGGCTCGAGTTGCGGGGATATGAAAGATGACAGCGAGCAGAGCCGGAATTTCTACGCTGTGATATCCGCTATGAATGCTTTCAGCTTTGGATTGCTCTCCCCCAGGTGGCGGCAGCTATCAACGGGAGAAGTGCGGAAACCGTTGCGCGGAGTCAGAGATCGACTCAGAACTGGGTCTGACAGCGCGACCAATCTCAATCAAACAGTTGTGTGGTGGACCGCAGATGGCCTTTTGTCGCACACAACTTCCGGCCCATGCATACGTGCAGGAGGATGACGAGGCCGGAAGAGTTTCCCCCGGGAAGCGGGTGGGGTACTACTCCCACGGGCTCCACCCGCTCTCTCCCCTGTTTAGATCCTTGGAGTTGCCATGGAGAACGATCGTTGTAACTCGAACCCGCAATTGAGGGCTGTGGATTGGTGGATTCGCCCTGTTGAGTCGCTTCGCAATCGTGGGGACGCCGCTTTCGCCTCAGGCGAGGCAGGCGGACAAGGTTCTTTGGGCGCCGCGATCAAGGATTACTTTTACAACGCAAGCCTGTGGTTTGCGCTTCCTTTTTCCATCTGGCTGGCATGCGGCTGGCCGGGATTGCTTCTTCATTGGCAGGCGATCTACAGCGAGGGGCGGCGCGCGGGTACGCCCGTGCCGTTACAAGCTCCACTCTTCGAGAGCCTTTCACAGTCCCTGGCAGGAGAACCATCATGCGCGGCGATGCAAAGCGAAGCACAGTAGAGCGTGACGCTCCTGATCGAACAGAAGCCGTCAGGCTCTGCTATTCGGGACTGATTTCAGTGCGGGTACGTGGCGTGGTTACGGGCCATTTGTATCGGTTCTCCCTTTCGCAGCCGTCCCAGTGGGTTGACCGCCAGGACGCTCCACCCCTGCTTCAAACCGAACTGTTCAGGGAGATTCCATGCCAGTAACAGGACAGAAACGGCAAATGCCAGGTCATCGCTCCCGCGCGACAGCCGGTGAGCACCGACGTAATGTGTCGCGATCCTTTCGGCTGTTATACTTACAGCCTCCCAGGTTTGCGGAGGCAGGGTTGAAGTTCGAAGCATTTGATCAGGCCTACATTGACCGTCTCCGCTCCGGAGACACGGCCACGGAGGAGCATTTTGTCGGTTACTTTACCGAACTGCTCCATATGAAGTTGCGCGCCCGGCTGCGGTCGCCACAGGCCGTAGAGGACCTGCGTCAGGAGACCTTTGCGCGTGTGCTCACTTCTCTGCGCAAGCCGGATTCAATTCGCCAGCCCGAAAGGCTGGGATCATTCGTTAACTCTGTTTGTAACAACGTTTTACTGGAACATTATCGGTCGTCGTCACGTTCTGATTCTCTGGACGATGAGGGGCAGGCAGAACCAGTAGACGCAGGTGCGGATGCACTTTCAGTGGTTTCCTCCAAACAGCTTTCGGGCAAAGTTCGCGAGATTTTGACGAAAATGCCGTCACGCGATCGGTTGCTTTTGAAGGCAGTTTTTCTGGATGAGCGCGACCGTGACGAGGTTTGCCGCGAGTTCAAGATTGACCGGGAATACTTGCGGGTGATGCTTTTCAGGGCGCGCCAGGAGTTCAAAGCCGAATACTTGAGGCACATTGGGGCCGGACCTGCGGCGCAAAAAGTCTGAAACGATTTTGCAACCAGGCCCACCATTCACTGTGGGAGCAAGTTCGAAGTAGAAGGCGGTTGTAATGGATCATAACGAAGCGACTCAAACCATGGCAGTTGAGCGCTATTTGCTCGAGGAACTGCCATCCGGGCTCCGCGATGAGTTCGAGGAGCATCTCTTCGATTGTCCAGAGTGTGCGATGGATTTGCGTGCTGGCGCCGCATTTGTAAGAGGAACGCGCGAGCAGTTACCCGCTCTGATTGCATCTTCACCATCGATTGGCAGCCCTGCTCCAGCGCCATCACAGTCACAGGGCAAGAAGAGCTGGTTTTTCAGCATTCAGAAAGCTTTTGTGACGCCTGCCTTTGCGGTACCTGCTTTTGCCGCACTCCTGGCGCTCGTTGGGTATCAGAACCTTTCAACGATTCCGCATTTGCGCGCTTCTGCGGATCAGCCGCGCATCCTGCCATGGACTGCAATCCATGCCGGCACCCGGGGAGGAAGCGAAACGCCTATTGAGGCCAGCCGCACCGGCGGAGCCGTGCTTTTGATCGATTTACCTCAGGAATCGGGCTATACTTCGTATGCATTCGACCTGCTCAATTCCGAGGGGAAGGTAATCTGGACCCGGAATGAGACTGCGCCTGGCACTAATAATGCCGGTACACTCTCCCTTCTGATTCCTGGCTCGGGCCTGCAGCAGGGTTCCTACACTCTCGCCATCTCGGGCGTCAGTGCCGACGGTGAGAAAACCCCCATCGACAGGCGCATTCTGGATCTGCATTTTGAGGACTAGAGGCACCTGCTCCTGCTGAAGAAAGTTGAGCCCTCATGTCAGAAGGAATGAAGCGTCACCACAAGTATCACGCGGAAGCGAGCGTATTCTCCGGCACTCTTGAGTTGCCTTTTTCACAGAAGGTTACACCACAGGCTTACGTGAGCCTGCCGGAAGAGGGTGGTTATTTCTCGCAGCGCACATGCGAATTTCGCGTGGAGAACGCCGTTTCCTACAAAGCGGCCTATACGCAGGTTTCAGGAAACATGGATACAAAGCCCGGTCACGGCTGGGCCACGCTGGTTACCTCGGTTGTCGAAGGCCTGAACATTCTTGACGTGCTCACCGCCGATCGGATTGTGGCGCAAATTGGCACCGAGTTCCCATTGGACGGATATGTACCGTCGGTGACCTTTATCGGTACACGCTACGATAACCTTCGAATCTGCGGAGAGCCGGTAACTGTTGAACTCGATATCAATATGCTGGGACAGAAACCGCCAAACGACGTCCATTACAACGCAGATCCCGGCTTTATTGGGCGTGTGTGCGCTCAGTACGAGCAGCTGAGGTCGCACTCTGATGCTCCGGAGGAAATTGCCACACGATACAATCGACTTCCGACCGTACAAGAAAACCGGGAGTCTGTGAAATGTTCATTGGTGAAAAGCGCAGGCGGCAAGATTCCTGGGCGCATCTGTGGACATTGGATCGACGTGCCGAACTTTGGGAAGGTCGAGTTGGCGACAGTATCGGTGGTTCAGTCGTGCTTCGACACGCCGACCAAGGCGCCTCGCCAGACACTTATCGAGCTCAATATGCTCGACTTGCAGATGGGCTGCATCGGATCTGGCAAGGGCTCGTTCGGCTCTGGCAAGACGAACGGGCAGACCTATCCATAGGGTCGAGTTCTACTTCTGATAGAAATGGATTTTCGGAGAAAATCAGGACAAGGCGCAATGAAGAGAAGCGCAGCGGGCTGAAGGAATCAGCTTTCCTTGCTGCGCTTTTTCTTTTGCTGCTGTCTCCGCTTCACGATTTTCGTTTGTCCGATCCCTCCGTCGTGTACAAGGTGGCCCGCCGGTCGTTCATTCATGGAGATCTGGACTCGAGCGAAGACCAAGCCATGCGCGGGTACTGGGTGTATCGCAAGACAAGCCCAATCTGGTCAGTCCGCTTTCAACTATTGACTGCGGAGGTATTGGCCACCAAGGGACTCAGCGATCAGGCCTTGCGTTTATTGGAAAATCTCCCATCCCAAAACATGGGGCCTGACGAGACCGTACGTGCACTGACAATTGAAAGTAATGCTCTTACGCGTCAACAACAACTGACACTTTCACGGCAAAAGCTGGATCAGGCGGAAGAGTTATGTAAAAATGCCGAATTTCCATCGTGCGGCGACGCCATGCAGGCTCGAGGAGTCTATGAAGGGGCGATGGGGCGGTACCTGGAAGCCCGTAAATACTTTCTCGATGGCCTCCATTTTGCGCGTGAACACCACAATCCGTTTCTTGAAGCAATTTCTGGCCTTGATGTTGGTTGGGCGGCGATGCAGGTGGACCGATTCGACGAAGCCATTGATTGGTTTATGACGGCGAATGTAACCGCCAAGGCCATTGGTGCAAAAGATTTGTCGGAAGCGCTTTTGGGAAATCTGGGCTGGGCCTACTTTAACCTTGGCGACAGCGAACGAGCGCTTGCGTTGTACGGCGATGCGGAGAAAACCGCAGCCGCGCTTGGGAATATGCGGAAACAGCTTGGATGGCTCTCTGCTGAGGGGAATGTGTATCAGAGTCGCAATGAGCTCGAACGCTCCTTGCAGGCTTACGACGATTCGCTGATCATAGCCCGCAAGCTGAACAGCAGAGACGACATCATGAACTGCCTTGAGGACCTTGCACATATCTCTGTCGATATTGGGCATGTGAATGAAGCAGAGAAATACATTCAAGAGCTAGGCCCCCTGTTGCGCGATGGAGGCAGTCCCGTGGACGCGCTGTATGTCGATCTTGCCCGCGGGAAGATAGCCGCTGCACGCCATCAGGATGAACAGGCGAAAGCGATCTTTCAAAGTGTGCAATTGGCAATGGGAAGCCAGCTTTCAATGCGGCTCGATGCGGGACATGAACTTGCGAAGTTGTATGAACGCGAGGGAGAAACATCGCAGGCGCAGAAGAAATATGTAGAGACGCTGGCCACGTTTGAGGCCGCCCGCAAACAATTAAAGAACGAGGATTCCAAGCTTCCGTTCGTCACCATAGCCTTTGGCATCTACGACGACTACATTCATTTTCTGGTTAAACAAGGCAAGACAGTCGAAGCGCTTGCGGTGGCAGACCAGAGCAGGGCGCGCACGCTGGAGCAAGGCCTTGGAATCCATATATCCACTGACGGCGTGTCTTCAAAAGACTCTCACTATCTGGACGCTTCTCTGATTGCGCGCCGCGCGAAGGCGACGCTGCTCTTCTACTGGTTGGGTGAAAAGCAGTCATATCTCTGGGTTGCGACGCCGCAAAAGACAACATTCTTTACGCTGCCGCCGCGAGTACAGATTGATCATCTGGTTGAGCGTTATCGGAGGGAACTTCTCGGACCGGAAGACACGTTTGCTTCAACTACCAAAGACGGTGAGGATCTCTATCGCATGCTGATTGAACCCGCCGCGTCTTTGATTCCGCACGATTCCAAAGTGGTGATTCTTGGCGATGGCGCCCTCAATCTTCTGAACTTTGAAACGCTCGTTGTGCCCGGTTCGCCATCTCATTTCTATATCGAGGACGCGACACTCACATCGGCGCCATCATTGAAACTACTGCTGGTGTCCACGGAACGGCCGGACACCGCGGGCGGCAAACTGCTGCTGATGGGTGACGCGATTTCTCACAATCCGAATTATCCGCAACTGCCGATGGCGATGCGGGAGATGAATGAAGTGGAGAGCCATTTCGCCTCCGGATCGCGCAAGGTCCTAGCGGAGCAGGGAGCAACCCCACACGCGTATCTTGCCAGTCATCCTGCGCAGTTTGGTTATATTCACTTTGTTGCGCATGGAATGGCCAGCAGTACCGATCCGCTGGAATCGGCAATTATCCTTTCTCCCGAAGGCGGGTATGAGAACGGTGACTTCAAACTCTATGCACGCGACATTATGCAACACCCCATCCGCGCCAGGCTGGTTACGGTGTCGGCATGTTACGGAAGCGGCGACCGATCTTATGCGGGAGAAGGCCTGGTCGGACTTTCATGGGCATTTCTGCGCGCGGGCGCACACAACGTCATTGGTGCTCTATGGGAGGTCAGCGATGCGTCAACTCCGCAGCTAATGAATTCGCTCTACGCAGGCGTGGCGGCTGGCCAGTCGCCTGCGCAGGCGCTGCGACAGGCAAAGCTCAAGCTTCTCCATTCGAAAGGCAACTTCAAACGCCCGTTTTATTGGGCACCGTTTCAGCTGTACACGGGGCTTTGAAGTGCTTTTCGGCCGTTGCCGAACCACTACTTCGCAACGGTGTCTGTGCCAACAAAATTCAGGTCGATTTTAACTTCCTTGGCCACCTTCAAGATGAAGATGCTGGGATTCTTGAGTCCCCACTTGACGTAGGGCACCATGAAGCTGCCTTTGGCCGTTATCTTTCCTGCTTCCATATGGAGTTGCATGGGGACGGTGATGGGATGCGGCGTGCCATGCAGGGTGAATAGGCCTGAGACCTGAATCGTAGAGTCGCCCGAAGCGGCAATTGTTCCCTGATAGCTTTGGGGATTGAAGGTGACATCGGCAAAATGAGCCACGTCAAGAACTTCATCGTGCATCTTCTTATCTCGGCCGTCATTTCCACTTTCTCCACTTGCAGCGGATACCACGATGGAGCCCGAGAGCTCATGCGCAGATGGATCAAAGTGGATGTCGCCGCTGGTCACATGAAATGTACCTTCAACTTCATGCCCTGTGCCTGAAAGCGAAAAGGCGATGCTGCTTGCGGATGGGTCAAGAACAAATGTGTGTTTCTGCGCAAGGGCAGTTGTGCTAACAGAGAGGCTTAGTACGAGTGCGGAAGCGAGAAGGAGTTTATTCAAAGTGCGGTTCCTTTCAAATGAGTTCAATGCTGGGTAATTGGCTGTGATGCGTTATCGCGAATCCAAAGTGAAAGTGAAGCGACCTGCCGATCGCTTAGCCATTCATGGCCGGGCATGTCAGTCGCGTGCATTCCAAATTTGATGATCTGTGCGAGTTCTTGCGCGCTTTCACTCTTTGCGGTGTGGCGCATCTCAGCGAGATTTAGCGGTTGCTTGTTGAATTGATTGCCCCATCGATCACGCGCTCTTCCCTCTGCTTCATGGCAGGTGGCGCAATCTTCCGAATAAAGCTGTTCGCCCTCACGCAGGTTCGCCGAATACATCGCAGAAGGCGACGGCCGCCACGAATGCTCTTCTTCCAAGTGCGCGGCGACATCTCCGCTTTGCAAACTGCCAAGGTATGCAACCAGATCGTTGCCACGGCCATCGTCGAACAAAAACGCGTACGAAGGCATGATGGAGTTGCGGCTCAACGTGCGTGGTCCGATGAGATGCTCTTTGAGCCAGGCAGGTGAACGCCGCAAGCCGACTTCGGCGAGGTCCGGTCCCTGCCGTCGATTCCCGATCAGCGGCGGTTTTTCAAGATGAATTTCGGCTGGTGTAGTGGCAGGTCCCCACATCTGCTCGTCACTCGTGCCAGGGCGGACAAACTGCGAGTGACAACTGATGCAGCCTTCCGATATGTAAACGCGCCTGCCCCGTTCAATTGCCGTTTGCGCGTTTCCCGCATTCGCCACCGGCAAGAAGTGCAGAACGCACACGCTTAAGACGATGACTGAAGTGAGCAGCGCCATCTCTCGCGGTGCTCGACGGGCGAGACCCACAGCTAAAGGTGCCGAGACCAGCAATCCTGCCACTACGAGGAACATTGTTGGAACGTGTCCCAGATTCTGGCCCATTCCGATACCAAGTGCTGAGCCAATCCAGCCCGCGATTGCATAGAGCCAGCCGGCCTGACGGGCACGTTCGTTCACACTCAGTGCGGGTGAGATGGAGGACGGATAGACCACGAGGGCGACTGAGTAAAGTGAAACGCCAGCGGGATAGAAGAGCGCGGCGGAGTTCGCAAATGCCGGATGCGTCAATAGCGCGCATGCCGCGCCAAGGAATGCGCAAGATGCGACCAGCACGAGCGCTACCCTTTGGCGTTGCAGCAGGAGAGCTGAGACGATTGCGAAGGCGAAGTGGACTGCGGCAATACTCCAGAGGTGAACATTGCCCTCCCAGGTACCCGACTTCAATACGCCACTGTGCTGGATGATGTAAAAAGCTGCCGAGTCTAGCCAGATGAGAGCGGTGAATGCAATGAGAACAAGCGGAAATGCAAAGTCCGACTGCGATTGAGAACGGATTTGGTTCGATGCATTGATGGGAGGCGTAATTGCGAGCGGAAGGAATGCCACTCCCACGAAGATGAATGCGGATAGCAAGGCTTGTTGCCTGGGAGATGCCGTGAAGACGGCGGGGATGTTGCAGATCAAATAACCGAGCCCTACGCCCAGGCCAGTCTTCACAAAGGGGGCATGTCCTCCGCACCAGGCGGCTAGATACGTGACCAGCGTGACGGTCACGATACCGAGGCCTGTACCAATGAGAAATGCCACGGAAAGCGCACCTGCGAGTCCGAGTGGGGAGAGCGAGAGAGCAGCTGCGAGCGCTGAGACGAGAAGGCCGATGCGCAGGCGCCATGCGGGACTTTCGATAATGCGGATGCGTGGCGTGAGCAGGCTGAATACGATTCCGCCGCATGCCATGGCTGCCATGACGACTTTGAGCCTTTCGGCCTGAATTCCGTTGACTGAGAGAAGTGCGAGAAATGCGAACTGGGCAAAGATCAGGAAATAGACATACACCGCAGCAACGAGAATTGTGCCGCGCCAGTCGCGTACGCCGCTCCTAGAGAACATCCTTGAGCCACCTCATGCGTAATCCAGCCGCCTGGATAAGGACGCACATTCCGTCAAAGGCTGCGACGGAGATCCACATTGAGTCCAGCTGGCCGACAAGCACAGCCTTTGTGACAAAGACCGCAACAGACGCGCGCGTCAGCGCGGTTAACATCCATACCATTTCGAGTGCTGGAACGGGTGCGTGGCGGTGCATGAGAACCGCTCCACATATACCTGCCAGACCAATCGACAAGACGAACGCTCCGATATAGGAGACGTAGGCAGATGCATCTGCCGGAGCGCTGAGACGCATGGATTGAAGTGCGAACATTGGGGCCGCGCACAGGAGAATGCCGGTCACTGTATCCGAGATACCGGTGAGCCACTGGTAGGAAAGCAAAAGTGAGCGTGTCATGCGACTTTAACTCCGACAAGCGATTTCACTTCAGAACGAATTGCGGTTTGCTTCGTTGCATTGCGGAGCCACTCGGCCGACGCGGCGAGCATGGCAACACCTGTAAGCAGACGAAGGACGTAAAAGACATTGCGCGCGATTCCCGGAGCGATGGTGAAGGAGGGATCGGTACTCTCTATCCAACCGGTCACCGTCATCAACAGAACATAGGCCAACACGCCGAGGTTCCAGGCATGGAATGACCAGGTTCGGTTGAAGATCCACTCATGCTGCGAACCGCCTAATTCGATCATGACGAAGATCAGGAATGCAGTGAGGAAGCCGGCGACCGCAGTGAGCGAATGTCCCACCAGACCGTCCGTAAACTTGAACCGGTCGAGTACACCCGGAAAGAAGAAGGCGCACCCGGATATGACCAGCCCACCCCACCACCACAGGAATGCCGTTCGCCATCGGCGCGACATCTCACTCCAGCGGAATTGGTTGTAATAGGCGGGCACGAGCGGCACCCAGATCAAGGCTGTTGCAAGTCCGAGAAATTGCAAAGGCAGATGGTGGCTCGCGTCTGCGCGCCCCAGAAATGCGCAGAATACGGCTTGAACAGCAAACACTGACCAGGCAGAACTAATGGTGCCGCTCTTCCGCTGCTTCCGCATGGAAATCCCGAAGGGAAGTACGAGCAGAATCAGCACAATTGCGAGTGTGGACTCGAGTTGACTTGCGCCGGTTGGGCCGCCGCTATCCGGATTGATCGCAGGGTAAAGTCCGGGACTGGATGCAATGTAAATTGCATTTGGAACAACGCCCAGTACAACAATGCCTGCCAGCCGTGCCAGCTTTGCCATTAGATTGCCGGCTTCGTTATTGCGTATCTCTATGACCAGTGCAGCCACCAGAAGAATCCAGAGAGCCTCCAAGCTGAGCACAAAGCAGATGCGTGCAAGACCCGTCCAGTCGAGGAAGAGCTTGCCGCTTGAGTATCCTTGCAGCCAGGATATGGAACCAATCACAAGTGTCGCGGACCATAGCCATACGACCGGCCTTGTCCAGAGTGAAAGGCGACCGGTGCCAAGTCGATAGACCCGGAAAAGAAACCCGAGCATTGGAATGCCGCACCACCCATAGAGAAGCACGTTCATATGCACCGTCATCCAGCGGCCATAAGTCCACTCGCCAAGAAGGACATTCATTCCGGGAAGCAGGAGAAGCAATGCCAGGCCCACTCCGATGGCATTGCCGAACACCAACCATGCGAGCGCGTGTCTTGTGGTAACGGTTGGATCCGCTTCAGGAGTCTTCATGGATCCTCCCGTCGCGCATCTGGACAAGACGGTTACAGCGACGTGCCAGCGCCAGATCATGCGTCGCCATCAGCAAAGTAACGCTTTCGGTCTGCGTTATCTCAAGAAGCAACTCAAAGACGGCTTCACTCGAGCGTTCATCGAGCGATCCAGTCGGCTCATCAGCCAGCAGCATGGCAGGGTGATTCATGAGGGCGCGGCAGATTGCCGTACGCTGCCGCTCTCCTCCAGAGAGCTTCTGTATGCGCTGCCTCAGACGATGTTCAAGTCCGGTTCGTTTGGTGAGCTGTTCAAGGCGCTCTCGAGCCTTTTGCTTTGGTACGCCCGCAGCGAGCGCGGGCAGGAGGCAGTTCTCTTCAAGCGTGAGATCGGGAATCAGGTTGTGCAGTTGAAAAATGAAGCCCACTTCTTTGCGCAGAAACTCGACCATATTGCGGCTGGCATCGAGGGGCTTTCCGTGCACCTCAACCGTTCCGCGATCGGGTGCGTCGAGGCCACCAATAATGTGAAGGAGAGTGCTTTTTCCGCAGCCAGAAGGGCCGCACAAAGCGACCGTCTGCGCGGGTTGCACTTCCAGATCGACGCCATTCAACACGGCGATAGCGCCCTGCTCGTAGCTCTTCCACAGATCTGATACACGAGCTGCCGGGGACGATACTGCGGCGTTGGAAGCGTGGGTAGTCATTCGAAACGTAGCGCCTCCACGGCACGAATACGCATGGCATACGCAGTGGGATAGAGTGCGCCGGCGAGCCCGGTTAAGAGTGCCAGCAATACGACGCCCAACATGAGAAGGGGACGAAGAGATCCGTCCACGTATCCATCCAGCGCCGGAATATGCTTGAGCCCCAAGAGGGTGACGGCGCCAAGAATTGCGCCTGTGACACCCCCCAATACTGACACCACCGCCGACTCACCGATAATAGTGGCCGCAATTTGCAGATTCGAGAAGCCATTGACGCGCAAGATTGCAATCTCCCGGATGCGCGTAAAGACCGACATGATCATGGTGTTGGCGATACCAAGCCCGCCGAGAGCGAGACCACACGCGCCGACGGCCCACGCGGTTGCTCGCAAAATCCTGAACTGCGAATATGTCCGTGAGAATTCTTGATCCTCAAGAGCTATGAGATCTTTGAACTGTTCATGTACGGCCGACTTGAACTGGGCAGCTTCATCTTTATTGCGAAGCTTGATGGTCAGCACTGAAGAACCCTGCTTGTGAAAGAACTCTCTGGCTTCATTGAGCGGCATGAAGACGCCGCCATCTTCAAATCCGTTCCGCGTTCGAATAATGCCAACAATGGTAAAAACCTCATGGCCGATCTTTGTCTGCTTTCCCACTGTCGCACCAAGAAACTGAGCGGCCCGCTCGCCCAACACCACACTGTCTTCGCGGCCAAAATCCTGGACCGTTCCGGCGAGCCATTGAGCGTCGCGGATGCGGGCGTCGCTGGCAGTTACACCGAAACAGGTCACGATGGGATGACCTTCGCTTGCGACCACACCGAACAGAACCGGATCCGCATGCGCGACCATGGGCCATTGCGCAATGGTTGCGGCTGCAGCTTGAGGTACGTCGCTGAAAAACAGATCGGAGACATTGCGCTCAAAGACGATCATCTCAGCACCGCTGGAGAGAATCCCGGAGAACATGCCAATCGCTCCCTGCAGTAACGCAACCACCGTGAGCATGGCTGCAACGCTAAAGGCAATACCGGCCATACTGATGGCAGTGCGAATTCTGTGCCGGAGGAGATTGACCACAATCAGGCGGAGAAAGATCATCGGACCCTGTCGATCGGGATCGCTCCAGCTTCTTCAATTGCTTTTGTCAGCTCATCCCGCAAAATGGCTCGAAATTCGCGCAGGAAATTGAGGGATGGTCGAGCGCAAAGGAGCCGCTCCATAACGCGGTCGCCAGCATGAATGAGCCTGCTCAACCTGTCGACTGCGGCTGGCACACCAATGACCAATGCCGTATTCGGCCTGCCGAGCCGTCCATCGCGCTCCGTGCTCTTGCCCGTTTCAGATTGGGCCACCAGAATGTCCTTGAGGTCGTCGGCAAGCTGATAGGCCAATCCCCAGCAGACGCTTAGCCGCTGCAACAACTGTATTTCGCGCCGTGGCGCCCGGCCGAGAATTGCCGGCAATACAAGCGCGACTTCGATCAGAGGCACTGTCTTGCTTCGTGCCACTCGCTCCGCTTCTGTAAGCCCGCGGTTGCAGGTTTGAAAGCTCAGGTCCAGGCTCTGTCCGTTCAGTAGCCCATCGACTCCGAGACGGTCGTTCAGGAATTCGAATATCTTTGCCTGTGGTTCCGCTGAGACGCCGCGCATCGCCGACCAGACGAGGCCATATGCGCGATTGATCAGCGCAAGCGCGGCAAGGATAGCGGCAGGCTCTCCATACAGACGATGCACACATCGCACGCCCCTCCGCATGGCGGCATCATCCATGCACGGCAGATCGTCGAACAGGAGAGACGCAGAATGGAAGTATTCCAGCGCAACGGCAAGATCGAGTGTTGACTTCTTTTCTGCCCCATAGGCCAACCCAATTTGGAGCGAAAGGCGAGGACGGGCAAGATTGCCCGGATGGGCAAGTACGTGGGAAAGCGCTTGATGAAGCACCGGATCGAGGCCCGGGCCGCATAGGAGGGATTGGCTGTAGGCCTGGCGCAATTCGGCACCCAGGGTGTCCTGCAAAGGCATTTTGACGTCGTGTACACCTGCGACCACACCTAATCTTGCCATTGTGACTTCTCCATGCCTTCCCTTACTGCCGATGCTCTTCAGACGCTTGAATCTGCGGACTGGAGAGCCGGTCCATCGCCATTCTTCAGTGACAATTTGTTCATTTTCCAGGGCTGGCTGATTTCGTAGCGTCCTGGCGCGTTGGTTCCATGCTAACGACCGAAAATGACGGCAGGTAGACGTCAAAATGACGATTCGTTCATAAAGGGACGGTGGACCTCTTTGGGGCAGAGGCTTGGGACGAGGACCTCGCGTTTGCACGCGGAATGCACTAACATTCTGAATATGCGGCTACTGCTGGTTGAAGACGAGCACGATATTCGAACGTTCTTGCAACAGGCACTGACTGAGGCGGGTTACTCCGTTGATCTCGCCCCCGACGCGAAGACGGCGGAGATTCTTGCACAAGCGAACGACTACGACATTCTCATTGTCGATTTAGGGTTACCGGACAAAGACGGCATCGCTCTTATTATGAGCTTGAGGCAGCTTGGAGTACATGTCCCCGTGCTGATCCTTTCCGCCAGACGCACGGTCGATGATCGCGTAAAGGGTCTCGAGCAAGGTGGCGATGACTATCTCACCAAGCCTTTTGCCCTGGCAGAGCTACTTGCCCGCCTGCGGAATCTGCTGAAGCGAAATGCGCCGCAAGGCAGCGAGTCCACACGAATCCGTGTGCTTGATCTTGAGCTCGACTTGCTGCGCCGGGAGGCGGTTCGTGGCGAACAGAGACTTCAGCTCACGCCACAAGAATTTGTCCTACTCGAGTATTTGTGCCGCAACGCGGGGCGCGTCGTGACTCGTACGATGATTCTTGAGAAGGTGTGGGGAATGCGCATTCATCCAGACACGAATGTGGTTGACGTGCACATCTACCGACTGCGCGGAAAGGTTGATGGAAATGGCCAGCAACCACTGATCCGAACGTTGCGAGGTGTTGGGTATGTCCTTAAGGACCGCTAAGCCGGGCATGCGGAGCGCCGCCTGGCGAATATCACTCTGGGCGACGGTAGGCTATACGCTTGGAGCGATCGTCATCTTTCTCTTTCTCGATCGTTTTGTTGCGCGCGATATTCAACAGCGAACGGATGCCTGGTTATCCGGTGAAGTCGAAGTGTTGGGTGATGTGGCGGCGCACACACCCAAAGATGCTTTGTACAACCGCGTGGTTGGAGAGGTCGCGGAATTAGCTTCACGCGAAGTGCCGAACCGCACTCCCACTCTGAGCGCGCAAAACGATTCCGTCTTCTTCTTGCAAACGGGTGCGGATGGGGCACTTAAACTCTGGGTTGGCGTAGGAGATGGTCAGGCAGATCTCAAAGCCATCCACGGTCTTGCCAAATATTCGAATAAGCCTTCCGACGTGAAAGTCAATGGATTCGCAGTGCCCTTCCGGGTTGCATCCACGACATTGGATGATGGAAGTCGGGTTTACCTCGGGCTTTCGATGCGTGATGAACGAAGGGTCGTTTGGAATCTTCGAATACGAATTTTCGCGCTCTGGATTTCGCTCATTCTGCTTGGATTTGCGATCGTTTTTTTCGCCACACGTCGCACCCTCATGCATGTCCGGCGCATTACTGAAGCTGCCTCTCATATCGGAGAACGTGATTTGAAAACACGGGTGCCCACATCGACAAATAATGACGAAATGGCGCAGCTTGCCTTTACCTTGAACCACATGCTGGACCGCATTGAGAATGCGGTTCAGCAACTCCATACGATTACGGACTCGCTTGCGCACGACTTGCGAAGTCCGTTAACTGCAATTCGCGGAAAACTTGAGACATCGCTTGTGCAGGCGGACGACGGCGAGCGCCAGGAAGCAATCGCCTCAGCGATCGAGGAACTGGACAGTCTGGCGGACCTTTTGAATAAGTCGCTCGACGTGGCGGAAGCACGTGCCGACGCACTGCGGTTGGCGCCCACAACCCTGGATCTCGATCAACTGTTGCGATCCATGGCTGAGCTCTATGAACCGTCGATGACTGAGAAGGGACTCACAATCAGTCTTCGTCTTTGTGGTCCACTATTCATTGAGGCAGATCAGGGATTGATTCATAGGATGCTTGCGAACTTGTTTGACAACGAACTGAAGCATCTTCCCCATGGCTCCATCATCACCATCTATCTCCAAGAGGGCGAAGGAACCGCAGTTCTTCGACTGCAGGACAATGGGCCCGGTTTCGATCCAGAATTGCTTCCAAGCCTTTTTCAGCAGGGCATGCGCGGCAAACAATCAAAGGGCCATGGGTTGGGTCTCGCGTTCGTCAACGCAGTGGTGCACGCACACGCAGGGGAAGTGACAGCGTTCAATAGACCGGAAGGCGGAATTGAGATTGAGGTTCAGTTGCCATGCGCGGCGATGATTGAGACGCACTTGAATGTCCACGCGTAGTCGGAGGTTTTTCTTGTGTTGACTGAAGCAATCGCGCCGCGTCGAGTGTCAGAGCATCTACCCCCGACGAAACACCGGGGTCTCCGTGACAAAGGGCCTGTTCCGCCGGCTCAGAAAGACTGGAGCAACGCCCTGTTCAAAAGGTCGTTTTGAAATGAGCCACAGTGACGCGACAGAGTCACGGGGAAATGTCCACTGATTGTTGGGAATATTGGTGGACCTGATCGGGATCGAACCGATGACCTCTTCCATGCCATGGAAGCGCGCTCCCAGCTGCGCCACAGGCCCACATGCTTCAAGGATGCAACTCCCCTATTGTCGCCGTATGGAGTGAATTCGTCAATTGGAGCCAGAGTTGGGCCCGAGGCGAAAGATAGACCGTTGCATTCTCAAGATAAAGTCAAGAAATTGTGCAACTTGATATCAGGCCGATAGGGATTCGTCCTCGAGTGCTGCAGGTTGGTCGAAGCCACACAGCAAGGGGCATCTTGCTTCGAAGAAATCGTGAAAGGATGAGCCGCAGCCTACCGGTCACGAATGCAGGCTGGTCCGTTCATAAAGGGAATCGGCGGATACTTTCAAATTGTTTTGCAGGCAGCCGGGAACACTTTGGCAGGGTGCCGGTGTCTAAACCTACAGTACGGGAACCCGAAAACGGGCAGTATCACAGTTAAGGCAGTGCGGGGCGCGCGGCGTCTATGACAGTGCGCACATGCCAGAGCAGGGTAATTTGCGGTAATGTGGGAGGACTGACATTGCAGGCGGACCTCACCATGGGCAATCTTGCCAGCGCGTTTACGATTCAATCCGAAGAAGCGGCACTGGTCGAAGAGCTTCGTGCCGGCTCGGAAGAGGCCTTTGCCTGGCTCATCGCGCGCTATCATCAGCCAATTTATTCGCTCCTTGCCCGCACCGTAATCGATCGTGCCGATGCGGCAGACCTTACACAGGAAGTCTTCGTCAAGGTTTTTCGTGGAGTGGGAAGTTTTCAAGGAAACTCATCTTTGCGCACGTGGATCTACCGGATTGCTTTACGTGAGGCATCGAATCAGCGCCGCTGGTGGATGCGCCACAAGCAGCAGGAAGTACCGATTGAACAGGAGACAACGGACCAGGAGTCCGGAACGCCGCTGCGGCTGAAAGAAATGCTGGTGGATCCGGGTGAGTCGCCATTTGAAGCGGCCGTGCAGAGTGAGAACCGCGCACGCGTGGAAGAGGCGCTTCGACAAGTGCCTGAGCCTTACCGAACGACTCTTATCTTGCGCGACATTGAAGGATTTGTGTACGAGGAAGTGGCGGAAATGCAAGGCGTGAATCTGGGAACGGTAAAGTCGAGGCTGGTGCGTGGACGCGCATGCTTGAAGGCGCTGCTCACGGCTCCCAGGCAAGTCTCCGCCGCTGCCAGCCATTCGTCTTTTGGCCAGCCCGCCGGCGAGGAGGCGCGGTGAGACGCTGCGACAACTGGCAATCCAAGTTTTCCGAGTATCTTGACGGCCGCCTGAGCGGGCGCGAGATGCAGCGTATTGCTGCGCATCTTGAGCGTTGTCAGGAATGTGCTGCGGAGTGGGCCGAGTTGCGACAGTCGCAAGCGGCACTTGCCACTCTTGGTCCGATGCCGGAACCGAAGGATCTACTTCTCCGCATTCGTGTGGCCATCAGTCATGAACGGGCTCGCCGCCGCAGGAATCCGCTGGAGGCCCTGCGCCTGGCATGGCAGAACTCCATCGGACCTTTCATCCTGCAGGCAGGCGCGGGCTTTGCCAGCGCCGTGGTTCTGCTTGGAACGGTAACCCTCCTGGTGGGAATGGTGGCACAGCCGGAATCTCTTCAAGCCAAGGGTGACGAACCGCTCGGCAATGCGACCGGACCAAGATTCCTGTATCTTTCCAGCGCTGCCGGCAGCAGCGATGAAATCAATGCCGCTTCTGGACAGGTTGTGGTTGAGGCTTATGTAAACCAGGAAGGCGAAGTCTACGATTATCGAATCGTTTCCGGTCCCACTGACCCGGCAACGCGCGAAGAGGTAGAAAATCTGCTTCTTTACAGCGTATTCGAACCGGCAAAGTTCTTCGGGCAGCCAGTGCGTGGTCTCGCTGTTATCTCCTTTGCCGGCGTGTCAGTTCGGGGATAAAAGGAAAATTCCAGTATTTGCGCTTTCAATTGACCCTGTGAGTGCGTCTCAATAGACTGGCACGTAGTGTCTCCCATGAGTTTCCGTTCCTTATCTTTTCTTGCCTTGTGTGCGTCCCTTTTGGGATGCGCGCTTCTTGTTCCGGCCAACTGGGCGCAACAGTCCTCGTCAAGCAGCCAGGCGGGACCTGGACAAAGTCCATCGTCTCAGAGCATGCAGGAGCGTGAACCCGCCATTGTGGATCCTGCGGGACCAACTATCACGCTGGTTAGCTCAGAGCCGGTGTTCATAATGGCCGCAACGCTGAATGCCTGCGGCTACAACGAAGGTCTGGAGCAGAGCACACCTGTCCGGGCGCAGGTGAGGGAAGAAATAAATCAGGCACTCATCAAGAGTGAGGATGCCCGCACAAAGCGCGACAAGGTCTGCCTCTTTATTGCACAGCACCGCATGACGGGGACCGCAAAGGACATCGCGCAGTACATTTCGCTGGCCCTCTACCTTTCTCAGCCGCCCGCTCTTGAGACCACGGCGGAGCTGGCACAGATGCCGCCCGATTCCACGCAGGTGGTGGAGATACTCCCGCTGTTGCGTGCGTTTGCCGCCGCGGTCGATCTGCATGGTATCTGGTTGACCGTCCATCCAACTTACGACGAGGAGATTAACCAGCTTCACGATCCTCTCTCGAAGATGATCGTTTCAAGCAATCTCTATCTCAAAATGCCGGCGACAGCCTATGAGGGAAGGCGATTCATTGTTGTGGTGGAATCGATGCTTTCTCCCAGCTTGGTTAACGCTCGCGTATACGGCCAAGATTACGTGGTTGTGGTGTCGCCGTCGACGGACGGAAAGATTCGCATGACCGACGTACGCCACACCTATCTGCACTACGTGATCGAACCGCTGCTGTATTCGCGGTCCAATGCAATGGATCGTATGCAGTCAATCATGAAGGAAGTTCGTGACGCGCCTCTGGAATTTCATTTCCGGAACAACATCACGGCATTCGTGGTGGAGTGCCTGATTAAGGCCATTGAGGCACGGATCATGGATACCGGAATACCCGAGTATAAGATTCCCACCGATATCGATCGATCGCAACTGCCCCGCTATGAACATCAGCGTCAGCTTGTCCTCGATAAAATGGAAGCAGTCCGAGTGGCAACTGTAAAGCATGACATGGCTCAGGGATTCGTGCTCACGCAATACTTTTACGAGCAGTTGCTTCAATTCGAAAAGCAGCCTTCCAGTCTGAAGGACACCATCGGCGAAATGGTGTACGGCATGGACATCGACCAACAGGTCCATCGCGCACGCGAGACTGTTTTCGACCAGACCGCCGACGGCGACGTTCTGCAACGGTCCGGGCCGCGCGTGCTTGAAGGGCTGGATCTGGCCGAGGCGCGCTTGGAGGCAGGCGATACGGCAGATGCCATCAAGCGGGCGCAGAAGGTTCTCAATTCGCACGGTGATTCTTTGGAAGTTGTAGCTGATCAGGCAAGGGCCCATTTTATTCTGGCGCGGGCCGACCTGATGACAGGCCATCCCGAGGATGCAATCAACAATTTCCAGCAGACAATTGCAACCTCCAAGGAACCGCGCCTTCTGGCCTGGTCACACATTTACCTGGGCCGCATGCTCGATCTGTCCTGCAAGCGAGACGAAGCACTGGCGGAGTATAAGCTCGCCCTGAGTAACCGGGATGGCGCTCAGGATACGCGCCTGGCGGCCGAAAGGGGAGTCAAGGCTCCCTATGCCGTGAATGGCCATAGCTGCGAGGACGATTCGGTCGACGAGCCTTCAGGGCCAGCCAAGTCACCGGCTTCACCCAGTGAAAATCAAGGTGCCCCGGCGCCACAATAGTCGGCCGCACAATCTCTCCTGGCGCGAAAATGGCGTCTAATAAGGGTACCAACGGTGTTGCCGCGCGCAGATTGCGCGTAGGTGCTCCGGCTGTGCTTGCGGTACGATCGAAGCGAGGCGAGCGTGGAAGTCTTTCTTTCTGAACTGGAGACAGCACTGGGCCACACGTTTGCAAGGCCCGACCTGCTTCTGCGCGCACTTACGCATCGATCATTGGCAAATCAGCTGGCCATGGGGAACGGTCGTTCCGACGGTGCAGAACCGGGCGACAATGAACGCCTGGAATTTCTTGGAGACGCCGTCCTGGGACTTGTTGTGGGTGAAGCGCTCTATCTAGCGCATCCCGACTGGTCCGAGGGACAACTCACCCGCGTGCGTGCCCAGTTGGTAAGCCGCAAGCACATGGCGGAAGTGGCAGGCGCCATTGGTCTCGGCAACCATTTACGCATCAGCCGGGGTGAGGACCGAGGCGGATTGCGTCGGACAAGCACTGTACTCTCCAACACCATGGAAGCTGTGCTCGGCGCGCTGTTTCTGGACGCGGGTCTGGACCCTGTACGCATTCTCATTCGCCGTCTTGTGATGGGCGATACCGCCGAGCAGTTGGCGCGCGAACTGCAATCCGGTGCCGCGCTGGGCAACTACAAGTCGGCATTGCAGGAGCATTTGCAGGCGATTCGCGTTGGGTCTCCTGCGTATCGTGTCGTCGAAGAAAGTGGACCGGACCATCGGAAGCGATTCCTCGTAGAGGTTTCGTCTGTGTCCCCCGATGGCGATATTGGAGAGAGTTTAGCCGTGGGAACGGGCAGCACAAAGAAATTGGCGGAGCAGGATGCAGCTCGGAGAGCGCTTGAGCAGCTGCGGGTTGGTCCTACCGCTGTTGATGCCAAGCCCAGTGCACCCGGGCGCCCCGGTCCTGCTGCGGTTGCAACTGAGAATTCAGAGAGCGATCAGGCACTTGCATGAGTTTGCGAGCTCAATTCGCTGCAAACATCGCAACTTTTCGCCGCTTCCTGCGGCACATGCCCACGGTGCCTGAGGCGCTCGCCTCCCTGCTCGGCACCATAGTCGTAGCGCTCTTTGTGCATACATTTATTCTTCAGCCATTTCTCATCCCCTCAGAGAGCATGGAACACACGCTACTGATCGGAGACTTCCTTCTGGTCAACAAGCAGGTCTATGCTCCGGCGGGATCACCCAGCAGTCCAATCCGCTGGTTGCTTCCTTATCGCGATATCGAGCGCGGCGATGTCGTCGTGTTTCATTACCCCGAAGATCCCAATGAGTTGCTCGTCAAGCGTGTGGTGGGCGTGCCCGGAGATCACCTGCGCATCGTCAATGGGCGCGTGACGGTGAATGGTCAAGAGTTGACGGAGCCTTATGTGAGTATGGAGCCTGCGGTGGCCAGTCAGTTCCGCGACAACTTTCCCGCGGCTGTCTATTCCGACCCCAATATTGATCCCGCGTGGTGGCGGGTTCTGCAGAGCGATACGCACGATGGCGAGCTTGTCGTGCCTCCTGGCAAGTTCTTTGTTCTGGGTGACAATCGCAATCACAGCAAAGATTCTCGCTTCTGGGGATTCGTGTCACGCCAGGCGATCGTTTCACGCCCACTGGTTATTTACTTCTCCGTCAGGCGCCCCTCCAGCACGGACGGGCCAACGCCCGCGGATGATAGACTCGGACACGAAAGCCAGTTTTCTGCGCGCCTGGCGAGCTTTGCACGTTGGAGCCGGATCTTCCAGGTTGTGCGCTAGGGCGGGCATCTACTTTTAGAGATTTTCCTTCGCCTCTGTGGGAGTGAGCCAACAGGATGACAAAGAACACGACGCCCCCAGCGGCAGCCACTTCCGAAGAACCGAATGAAGTCCAGCAGGTGGAAGAGACGCCGTTTGAGGCAGTGGCCAGCATGTGCTCGGTGCTGGTGGTGGGCCTGTTTATCCTTACATTTATCGCGCAGAATTTTGTAATTCCTTCGGGCTCGATGGAAAAGACACTGCTGGTGGGCGATCACCTCGTAGTGGATCGTATTACGCTGACGCCGCCCGCGAAGTGGATGCCGCTTGTGCATTACCGCGAACCCAAGCGCGGCGATATTGTGGTGTTCATCAAGCCGGTTCCGGATGGAACGGATGCAGACGGTAATCCCATCTATAACATCCTGGTGAAACGCCTGGTCGGCGTCCCCGGAGACCACATTCATCTGCGCGACGGCGTGGTGATCATCAACGGAGTGGCACAGTCATTTCCTCATGCGCAACCGACCACGCCAGAGAACTTCACTCCTTTTTTGGATGATTTTCCTTCGGAACCCGCGACCGTGGATATTGGAGCGACCGAGGAATGGTCTGTGGCCATGCCATCGCATGTGAAGGCTGGTGACCTCGTGGTGCCGCCGGGCATGTACTTCATGATGGGCGACAATCGCCACAATTCGCTCGACTCGCGCTATTGGGGGTTTGTGCCCCGGCAAAACATCGAGGGGCGGCCGCTCTTCAACTACTGGTCATTCAAGTCGACCGACGCTGATTACCAGCGCACCGGACTCGGCAATAATCTCGCATGGCTCGGCCATGTGGCGCTTCACTTCTTTACAGACACCCGCTGGAGCCGCACCTTCCATGTGACCCGGTAGCCGGGGTGCCAACTCCGTTTACCATCAGTAATCATGACGGACGAAGACCTTCAACCACGGACGCGCAAGCGCAAGATACTGTGGCTGGCGATGGCCACGGTTGTGCTCCTGCTTGCAGGTCTTCTGGTGCCGCCATTCATTTCCATCAGCCGCTATAAGAACGGCATCACTGCGCTGATCTCGCGCTCATTGGGCCGGCCTGTTCATCTTTCATCCGTGAACATGCGGCTGCTGCCCTGGCCAGGCTTTGTTCTCGACAATCTGACAGTGGATGCCGATCCCGATTATGGCACTGAGCCTGTCTTGCATGCGACCACCGTCAAGGCATCCATACGCTTGCTATCGCTTTGGCGCGGGAAGCTGGAGATTGACTCGATCAGCGTGGACGAGGCAAGCCTCAACCTGGTGCGCACCTCGCAGGGCACCTGGAACCTCGATCCGCTATTCCGCACTGCGGCGGCACATGCGGGCCCCGGCGGCTCCGCTGAATCTGCAGAAAAGCCACTGCGGCTGCCTTATCTTGAGGCCACTAATTCGCGCATCAACTTTAAGGATGGACTCGAAAAGCTGCCGTACTCGCTGGTAAATGCCGATCTCTCATTCTGGCAGGAGAACCCCGGAGAATGGCGGATCAGGCTACGTGGCCAGCCTGCGCGGACAGATGTGGTGCTCGACCTGGCCGACACCGGCGAGGTGCGGCTGGAGGCGAGCCTGCACAGAGCGCCTGAACTGCGGCGGATGCCGATATTCCTCAACATGCAATGGGAGGACGCGCAGCTTGGCCAGTTGAGCCGGCTTCTCATCGGGTCCGACCCGGGCTGGCGCGGTGATTTGAAAGGGCAACTGCATCTGGAAGGCACCCCCGATGCAGCGAAGGTGACTACGCGCCTGAGTGCAACCGGTGTACATCGCGCCGAGTTCGCACCCGCAGATCCTCTCGACTTCGATGCCAATTGCGGATTTCAGTACGACTACTCCACTCGAACTGTAGACAAGCTCGCATGCGACTCTCCGCTCGGTGACGGACACCTGCACCTTGAGGGCAGTCTGCCGGGAAATGCTCCCCCGCGGCTGACCGTCAAGGTGGATCAGATAGCCATGCAGGCAGGTCTCGATTTGTTGCGTACGATTCGGAGTGGAATCCCCGACGATCTGGAAGCAAAGGGAAGCGTAACGGGCACCCTGAACTACGACCCCACCACACTCTTGACTCCAGTAAAGACGAATTCAAAATCCGCCAGGCATGCGGCAACAAACGTCAAACCGACAGGACCGTTCACGGGCAGCTTGAAGGTGACGGGCTTCTCTCTCACCGGTGGTCCTCTGGATCAGCCGCTCAAATTTCCCGCCTTTCAGTTGGAGCCCGCCGAGGGCGAAAGCCCTCAACCCATCGCGCTGAACGCTTCGGGGGAGCTGAGCGCCGGAGGGACCTCCCCGCTTTCTGTGTCCGCGCGGGTTGCGCATACAGGTTACACACTCTCCCTGCAGGGGCCCGTTTCGTTCAAGCGCCTGCAGGAATTCGCGCAATTGGCCGGCGTTGGAAACGATGTGAATCTGAACCAGTTTTCCGGTGAAGCTCCTGTACTGAACGTGACTGCTCAAGGACAGTGGCTTCCTTCTGAGGAGAACCTGGTTCCCGCCACGCGGGTTCAACCGTCGGATGCAATTGCAACGAAGTCTTCCCCGCCGTCTCTAACCACTCCGTTCAACGGCACGCTTACCTTGCACAAGGCGATCTGGCGATCACCTGCGCTGGCTAATCCAGTTGCGATTGACGCGGCCACGCTGCAGTTTGAGCCTGGCGCTTCTCATTGGCTGGGCGATTTCACATTTGGTCCGGTAAAGGGAACTGCGGAATTGACCACGCCTGTGCATTGCGACCAATCCCTGCCATGCATTCCTGATGTGCAACTGACCTTTGACGAACTCGATGCCGGCGTTTTGCAGACGGCACTTCTGGGAGCAAGTGACAAGAAGACGCTGCTCTCGTCGCTCATCGCGCAGTTCACATCGTCCGCACCTCCTCCGTGGCCACTCGCCACTGTCACGGTGAATGCAAACTCGATCGCTCTGGGAATGGTGAAACTACAGAAGGCCAAGTTGAGTCTGAACCTTCGCGCCACTTCGGCAGATATTGAAAGTTTCGACGCGAAGCTTTTTGATGGCGACGTGCATTTGACAGGCACGGTCACAAACAGCCAACGTCCGGAGTACGCTCTTTCCGGCGGGTTGTCGAAAGCAAATGCAAAATCGCTCTGTGAGTTTCTGAATCTGCGCTGCAGTGGAGGGCCGGTGAATGTATCAGGCAAGGCCTCTCTCTCCGGCTTCGCAGCGAAGGATCTGGCAGCATCTGCGACAGGAGCACTCCAGCTCGAATGGGCCTCCGGCGCGGTGCGCGGATGGCTGCCGGCATCCGGCTCAACCGCTCGCGCGCAGGCCATTCCACCCTCACTGGCGTACTTCAGTCACTGGACCGCGGACCTTTCGCTGAACAAATCGCGCATTGCTTTCGAGAATAGCCGGGTAACGCGGGGCCGCAAGTCAGTCTCGGTTCCTGCATCCATCGACTTTGGTGAACCTCCCCAATTGACCTTCCCATCGGAAGGCGCATCCAAACGGAAATAGAACTCCGCGCCTTATGCGCCTATTTCGGCACCTGGCAGGCCGATACAATAGCCTTATGTCTTCTCCCCCGGTCACTTCATCCGTTCAGATTCACTGCCAGGGTGTGTTGTTTGATATGGACGGCATTCTCATTTCATCCATCGCGTCGGTCGAGCGAAGCTGGACCAAGTGGGCGCTTTCGCGCGACGTTAATCCTGCAAAAGCCGTCGAAACTGCGCATGGCCGCCGAGCCATTGAGACCATTGCGCTGCTCAGGCCGGATTTGAACAGCATGCAGGAACTGGGAGTGATTGAAGACATCGAAATTGAAGACGGCAAAGACATCACCATTCTTCCTGGTGTTGAGACTCTTCTGGCCGCACTTCCGCTGGACCGATGGACCGTTGTAACCAGTGCGACCGAGCGACTGGCGCGCGCCAGGCTTGCGCAGGCTGGGTTGCCGGTTCCGGGGCGAATGATTACCGCAGACCAGGTGGACAAAGGCAAACCCGAGCCCGATCCATACCTGGCCGGCGCAAAGTTGCTCGGTTTTCCGGCTGCGGATTGCGTGGTTTTCGAAGACTCAGGATCCGGTGTACTGGCAGGTGATGCGGCCGGTTGCACCGTGATCGCAACTACGTTTTCTCACGAAGCGTCTTCGCTGACAGCGGCGGATTATCTGATTGAAGATTTGACTGGAGTGGGCGCGCGGAAACAGGGTGATCGGATCGAGCTTTGCTTCCAGCCACTGAAACCGTAGTTGGTTCCGGGCTTCTATCTGTTCGCTTCAATCTTCCTGCCATTGCGGTTTTGCAGGGGGCGCGAATTGATGCGATAAAGACGGATAAACGCGCGCAATTGGGCACGATTAATGCCCACATTCTTCTCCATCACAAACCATTGCACACCCTCAGTACAGGGCGGTTCAGTCAACGAGCCGGTGTAAGTCCAGTAGCCGGGATCTTCAGGGAGCAATCCGCGCGCATTCACCATATCTGTGATTTCTTCCGTCTTTCCAGGCTGGGCGGGCAGGTGCTCCCAGAGAGTGGCAAGCGTGGCATTGGGATGACTCTCATCAAGGTTCATGCGCGAGACAAGAATCGCAATCTTGCCGTCGGCGCTCTTGTGAATCAACTGTGCATCCAGGTCCGTTAGTTTGCCTTTTACAGCGCTCTCACTTGGATGATGAAAGCTCACTTTCTCCAGGTCGTAGCGAACACCATTTGCGACGATATAGCTGCCCTTGTGTACCAGCAGTTCGATGCCATGACCGGTGTTGACCATAGTCGCTCCGCCCGCGATGTAGTGAAATTCGATTGGCTTGAGAGACTTGTTCAGATGCGCGCCGCGTATGTCGATTGGCGACTGCATATTGCCATCAGAGCATGCCTTGTATGCGGGATCGAGCTTGCCCCAGTTCAGTGGTCCATGAGGCCCCTCATAGGTCCATTGAGCGGACTGGGCGGCAGCGAGCGTTGCTCCGAGGCACAACAGAAGACTTGCAGAGATAGAAAGGCGCATCGATTTCTCCGTGGCTGCAATAACGAGTGATGGGTCCGGCGAAATTTTAAAGCACGCGACTTAGACGGGAAAGGCGGTCACCCGGTAGATCTTTTCGAGTATTTCTGTGGCTAAAAATTTGATTCCAAGCAGGTTACGCAATAGAATCCGCAGCAAAAAGTTGATTATAGAGCAGTTAGCCACAGAAATTAGAGAAAAAAGGGGTTAGAGGCAATTTCGCCCGTTGGGGCTTCAATTTCTAAGGACTTATTTGTAAAAATCTGATTCGCAACGAGTTAGGACCAGCAGTCATAGGTGCTCACAGTCTCACAATTTCACAGTTTCAGTGACGCTCCCTCTGCATCGGGTTTAACTCTTTTTCTTTGTGTCAGGTACAGCGATTTCACAGCTTCACTGGCCAAAAGCGGTTTTGGGGTGGTGGGGGACGAGGGGGTATGGACTTGGCACATAGCTGACATGGCGAACCGGGCTTGCCGGAGACTCGCCACCGCAAATTGGCTCCTGAAGGAAGAATGCAATAGAAGCAGGAAATTGCCGGCAGCCGGTTCGCGATTTCGAGCGAATCACCGGCAGCAGGGAAGGAACTCGCTTTGAGGCGAAGATCTGCCAAAGAGAAGGGTTGGCGACAAACCTCTCAGAGCCATGTCAATGAGTGCATTGGCAACAGGTGCCAGAAATGTGACCTCGAACTAGACGCCAAGGAGAACTCTCGCTAGCAGGACTTTGCACATTACAACGGATCTGGCATATTCTGCTCCCGCCTCAGGAGTCCATGAATCATGACGAAGCGAGACAATGATTCGTCCACGCCGATTAGCAGGCGTGATTTCCTGGCATTTGCCACCGGAGCCGCGGGACTAGTTCTGACTGGCCCGGCGGCCCAGCCGGCTCTCAGCATGCCGGGGCCGGATATGCCGGCAAGAAATACAACATCGCTGGAGACCGGCGGCATTGCCACGGAGCATTTTGAGGCTGCGCGCAAACGGGCCGCAGGGATTGTCGCCAGGATGAAGTTACCTGAGAAGATTTCGCAGTTCGGCAATTCCTGCCCTGCCATCCCGCGACTCAATATACGCGCGTTTGATTACTACGGTAGCGAGGCGCTGCACGGATTGATGCATGATGGCCCCGTTACTTCGTTCCCGCTGCCGCTGGCGATGGGCTGTTCGTGGAACCGCTCTCTCATCCATCGCGTTTACACGGCAATATCTGATGAAATATGGGCCTGGCACAAGAAGGATGGCAAGGGTTTGGCGATGTATTCACCGCCCACCGTCAACATGGGAACGCGCGATCCGCGTTGGGGACGCATTGGGGAGAACTATAGTGAAGATCCTTATCTGGTAGGTCAGATAGCGATCAATGCGATCCGCGGGATACAAGGTGACAGCCCGCAGTATCTCAAAGCGATAGCTTGCGCCAAACACTACATCGCCAATGGCGTCGAGTACCAGCGGTCGAAAATGTCTGCCACGGTGGACCCGCGCAGTTTCTGGGAATACTACACACGTGGTTTTGAAGCCTGCGTGAAAGAAGGGCGTGTGTTCAACGTGATGAGTTCCTACAACGCGTTAAACGGCATTCCCACCACTGCCAGCCCATTCCTGCTGACTGACATTCTCCGGAATCGCTGGGGTTTTCGAGGATTCGTGGTTTCCGATTGCGGCGCGCTAGGCGACATTTGCAGTTCGCATCATTTCGTATCCAATTTTGCGGAAGCATGGGCGGTGGCGATCAACGCCGGCTGCGACGTCAACTCGTGCAACATCCCCCCTCTGCGCTTTCTAAGGCAGGCAGTGGACAAAATGCTCGTCAGCGAGTCGACGCTTGACCACTCGCTGATCCGATCGTTCACCGGACGAGTTCTGCTGGGAGAGTTTGATCCGCAGGACCAACTCCCGTACTACAAGACTCCAATTTCCTGTCTGGAGAGTCCGGCTCACCAGGAGTTGGCACGCGAAATAGGCAGGCAGTCAATTGTGCTCTTCAAGAATGAGAACAACACGCTGCCGCTGGACAAGAGCAAGCTGAAGAAGGTCGCCGTGATTGGTCCCATGGCGGACGTATGCCAGTTGGGCGAGTACACTGGCACTCCGTGGGTTCGCATCTCGCCGCTCCGAGGTATCAAGGAAGCACTGGGTATTCCAGTCGCGCCTTCCTATGAGAAACAGGCCGCTGACTTTTTCAGTATCAGCGTAAGTCCACTCCGACGTATGACTGGGTTTGACAGTTCACGGCTGGATCCCTTGAAGAATGGCGGCCAGGCGCTCACGTTCCTGGTCGATGG
Organism: uncultured Acidobacteriaceae bacterium; assembly: GCA_963814335.1. Lineage (GTDB taxonomy): Bacteria > Acidobacteriota > Terriglobia > Terriglobales > Acidobacteriaceae > Telmatobacter. Next base: position 546,699 of record CAWFCO010000007.1, read on the forward strand.
TTCCTGGGCTGCGTATCACGATGTCCTTTTCACCGGCGCGACCGAGTTTCATGTCCGAGTCTCCAGCCAGGTATTCAGCTATATGGGCCACGCTCTGTACAGCGCCGGGGGAACCCTTGAGGTTCATCTTGACAGTCTCACGGGGCCCGTCGTCTCGATTCTTCACCTTCCTGGTACCCGCGGAGTAGAAGACTGGGCGGACATCAGTGCTCCGGTCAAACCCGCGGTGGGTGCGCACACCGTCTACCTGCGCTTCACCACCGAGCCGCACTCTGCGTTCAACCTTGCTTCGTTCCGGCTCACTCACCAAGACCATCCGCCAGCGGCTCCGCAGGGAGCTGCCGAAGTGACGTATGCAATGGGCTGTACTGTGACTGGCCTTGAGAATCGAGACCAGTTTGCAGAAGCTGTCAGGGCTGCAAAGGAGGCGGATGTTGCCCTGGTTTTCGTCGGGGCCGACCAGCAGGTGGATCGAGAGAGCCTCGACCGTGATTACCTTCACCTGCCTGGCGTCCAGCATGAACTGGTACAGGCCGTTCACTCCGCCAATCCCCGCACCATTCTGGTGATCTCTTCCAATTGCCCAGTGGCTGTGAATTGGGAACAGGACCATCTGCCGGCAATCGTTGGCGGGATGTTCCTCGGTGAACAACAAGGCCATGCGTTGGCCGACGTCCTGTTCGGTGATTACAATCCGGGCGGCAAGGCCAGCACCACATGGTTCCGGCGGACTGAGGACTTGCCGGACTTCCACGATTTCAATATCCGCAATGGCCGGACTTATATGTACTTTCAGGGCGAGCCGCTGTACCCTTTCGGCCACGGCCTCAGTTACACCACTTTCACTTACAAGAACCTTCAGTGCAGCAGCAAAACACTAGATCCAGGTGGCAAAATTTCCATCTCGGTTGACGTGACCAACTCGGGCAGCCGGGATGGAGACGAAGTCATGCAGGCCTACGTTCACGTTGAGGGAGGTACGGCAATTCGGCCGATCAAGCAGCTCGTGTACTTTGACCGTGTTCATATCAAGGTGGGAGAGACCCGGACCGTCAACTTTGACCTGGCGTATGACAATATGGCGCTGCAGTACTGGGACGAGGACAAATATCAATTCGTGGCGGATCCCGCTACGGTGGACGCAATGATCGGTGCGTCATCCGCGGACATTAGGCTTAGAGACCGGATACGTTTAAACACTTAGAACAGGAAGAAGATGAGGGCGCATCTTCTTCCTGATGTGTCCCGGAGAAGCGGGGCCGCCTGGAACGTCAGCTTTCAACCTCCCATGGGCCTTGATGAGGCGAGTACCGGTGGTATTCCGGGCGGATTACCGCCTAACCGGAATGTATGGTCCGAAAACAGTCATGCAGGATATGTCTTGGGAAGTCGCCTTCTATTGAGTCATCAACGACTCAGCTGGCGATGACAGGCCGTAGCGCTCATTGGGAGTTGAGCGGTTGGCCGCCAATCCGGAAGCGGCCAAAGTTGAAGCACTTTGAAGTGGCTGGCGAAAGGCCTGGTACAAGCCAGTGGTGGCCGCGTCCGCAAAGAATCGCGCAAAGCAAAAGCGGGAACCTCTATGAAGGTTCCCGCTGAGGATTGCTATGCGTTGCCCACTTATTTGGCAGCGGTGGTGAGGCCGGCCTGTTCAGCGAGCAGCGCAGCCTTATCGGTGGCTTCCCAGGTGAACTCAGGCTCGAAACGGCCGAAGTGGCCGTAGGCAGCGGTCTTCTGGTAAATGGGCCGGCGCAGATTCAGACTCTCGATAATGCCCTTGGGCGTGAGCGAGAAGTTCTTGCGCACCAGCTCGGTGAGTTTGCCCTCGCTGATCTTGCCCGTGCCGAAGGTCTCCACGAGCACGCTGACCGGCTCGGCGACGCCAATGGCGTAGGCGAGCTGCACTTCGGCCTTGTCGGCGAGTCCCGCAGCGACGATGTTCTTGGCAATATAGCGCGCCATGTAAGCAGCGGAGCGATCAACCTTTGTCGGATCCTTGCCCGAGAAGGCGCCGCCGCCGTGACGGCCCATGCCGCCATAGGTGTCCACAATGATCTTGCGGCCAGTGAGTCCTGAATCGCCCATCGGTCCGCCAATCACAAAACGGCCTGTCGGGTTGATGTGGTACTTGGTGTTTTCGTCCAGCCACTCCGCGGGCAGCACAGCCTGAATCACGTGCTTCATCACGTCGGCATGCAGCTCTTCGTTGGTCACGGTTTCCGCATGCTGGCTGGAAATGACCACGGCGTCAATGCGGACTGGCTTACCGTTCTCGTCATATTCCACTGAGACCTGGCTCTTGCCGTCGGGTCGCAGGTAAGGCAGCTTCCCGCTCTTGCGCACGATGGTCAACTGGCGCGTGAGCTTGTGGGCCAGAGAAATCGGCGCGGGCATCAGCTCCGCAGTTTCATTCGACGCGTAGCCGAACATCATGCCTTGGTCGCCGGCGCCACCTGTGTCCACACCCTGTGCAATATCACCCGACTGCTTATTGATAGTCGAGATGACGGCGCAGGTATTGGAGTCGAAGCCGTAGACGGCGTTGTCGTAGCCGATGGAGGCAACGACGCCACGCACCAGGCTCTGGAAGTCGACGTAGGCCTTGGTCGTGATTTCGCCGGCGATGACTACCAGTCCGGTGGCAGTGAGAGTCTCCGCGGCAACTCGGCTGTAGGGGTCCTGCTCCAGGCAGGCATCGAGAATCGCGTCGGAAACCTGATCGGCAATCTTGTCCGGATGGCCTTCAGTAACGGATTCAGAGGTAAACAGAAAACGGTCGCTCAACTTCTTTTTCCTCCCCATTGAAGGGAATCTGAATTTCTGAGGGCCCACCCCGGCAAAAAGTACATTACAACCCAGCCGGCCCCTTGAACTTGATGCGGCCGGCAAGCGAGCCCGTATGCGCAGCCACAAGGCCCCGCATACATCCTTCTATGTTAATCGCCAACGCGTCTCTGGCGGCAAAGTATCGCAGTAAATAGACAGGTTCCGGGGTTCGAAGGCGCTTCCAGCCGGTTGAAAGGGAACCGGGGCGCGGGAGACCGAAGCAAGTTAAGGCCAAGAGAGGTCAAGCGTTTGAAGACCAGGTCACGCGAACCGGCAGTTCATCGGCGATTGGATATTCAGAGGTTGCAGGATTTGATTCTGAGAAGGCAGGTTGCGGAGAACTCTGTGCAGATTGACCGATCTACTTTGATTTGTTCGCTGGTGCGTGCACAACCGTAGCATCGGCACTCACGGTCACGTGGTGACCGGGATCGGAGTTGCTCCACCATGCAGCGCGCTGGCCGAAGTAGCGAACGGTGAGAAAAGCAGCCACACCAACAATCAAAACCAGTGCGATGGCGCCAATCCATCGCATCCGCGCCTCGAGAGCCTCGCGACGCTCGATGCGGTCACGGCCTACGTTCGCAGCGAATGCTGTCCAACTGCGGTCGTCGTTCAAAGCCATTTCCCCACTGACTGAACTGGCCTTCAGGAAGCGGTCCGTCCAGTCGTGCTCGTCCAGACCAACAGCGCCCGCGTATCCGCGCACGATGCCCTTGCTGAGTATCCCGCCCGGAAGTTGGCGGAACTTCTCCTGCTCCAGCGCAACCAGGTGTCGTTGGCTGATCTTGGTAACCTCGGTGATTTTTTCCAGCGCGATACCACGAGAAATTCGTGCCGCACGCAGGTCTTCGCCAAAACTGCCCATAGGTAACCAGTAAGGGGAGTGCCCCTGTTGGGATTTCCACAACCAAAATAAACGGCTTTACTCGGGCCGTCAAAGGGTTTCAGGGAAATTAGCCTTTGTTTTCTTCCGTCTGTACACAATGTGCAAAAACGGGAAACTATTGACTGTCTACAGCTTTTGGGTCATTTTGCCGGTGATTTTCCGCCACCCATTACCTAAGTGGACCATTTTTTCGATTACCCGGCTTAACCGCGATCAACTATCGGACTTGGCTGTGGGCCTTGCACAACCAGCCTCGCTTTTATTGTCTCATCCCCGCTTCAGGCGGTGGCTGATAGGCTGAAAAGGACGCCTTTGGCCGTTCGGAGTTTGCCTTCCTGCATGAATAAACTTGTCTTAGCGAATCTGGTTCGTCGCCCTTTGCGGTCCATTATCAGCATCCTTGCCGTGGCCATTGAAGTGGTCATGATCCTATCCATCGTGGCCATCTTTATGGGGATGCTGGACGATCAAAAGGACCGGACCAACGGCATTGGCGCCGATTTGATTGTCCGTCCGTCGAATGCAAGCTTCATGAACGGCGTGAGCGGCGCGCCCATGTCCGTCCGTCTGGCGGATGTGTTTGCGAAAATGCCGCATGTTGAGGTTGCGTCACCGGTCATCACCGACTTCAACATGTCGGGTTCCGTGGAAATCCTCTACGGTATCGACTACGCGAGCTATAACGCGCTGAAGCCGTTCAAATTCATCTCCGGCGGCCCCTTTCAGGGTCCTTATGACGTGATCATCGACGACGTCTATGCAAAGTCGAGCAAGGGGCATGACATCGGCGACACCATCATGATTCACAACCATCCATTCCGCATTTGCGGAATTGTGGAGAGCGGAAAGGGAGGTCGGCGACTTCTGCCGATTGACACGCTCGGCGCCATGATGGGATCCGAAGGGAAGGCATCCGTCATTTATCTCAAGGCGGACAATACCGCAAACGATAAAGCCATCATCAGTGAAATCCACGCAACGCGAGGGCTCGAAAATTACAACGTGCAATCGATGGCAGATCTGATTTCTCTCTATACTCCATCGCGGTTTCCCGGTTTCAATCTCGCCCTCAATGTGGTGATCTCGATTGCGGTGATCGTGGGTTTCCTGGTCATCTTCCAGTCAATGTATACGGCAGTTCTTGAGCGAACGCGCGAGATCGGCATTCTCAAGTCACTCGGCTCCTCCAAGGTGTCCATTATTGGCGTGGTTCTGCGGGAGACGGGTGTACTCGCATTAACGGGCGTCCTGCTCGGAATTGCGTCTACCTACGGCGTGCGCGAACTACTGATGATCCGTTTTCCCACCTTCAGCTTTGAGCTCACAGCACTATGGATCGGGCGCGGAGCGCTTATCGCGTTTGGAGGTTCAATTCTGGGCGCGCTCTATCCTGCATGGATGGCTGCTCGCAAGGATCCCATCGACGCTCTGGCGTACGAATAAGCTCAGGCCTCTCGCATCCCTATAAGGAAATCACTGGTTCCCAAACGGAGCCTGGGCTGCAACGCGTCTGCCGTTACAACGCGCCATCAGGTCCCGACCTTGTGCCGTTGGCGCAATGCGTACCTTTTCTCCAAACGCATACGTAGATTTAGTGCTCTTCTCAAAAAGTCCCAGCTCACCCAGCAACGCAATCGCCCTATAAATCGGAGTAGTGTCGCTGGTGCCGGTTATCCTTGGCAGATCTTCTGGAAAGCACGCGGGCTCCTCTCCTTCGTCCACATGTCTGCAGCCTTCTGCCAGCAATTGAAAGTGCATCACGCGCATCAGGCTGAATGAGTCCACGTGGTGAAGGTTCGAGATGTCCTTGCCGTCGCTGGTACAGGAGCTGGCGAGAAGGCCACCCCAGTATCGTTTGATCTGGTCGAATTCAGCCCAGGATCCGCTCTCGAGGATGCGGAGAACAACGCCGGGATGCGCCTGAAATTTTGAAGCGTCGCGATCCACTCCCAGTACATGCTTTGCCATCAGCACAATGTCGACCGCGCAGGCAACGCGGGCCACGCCGAGCTCCTTTTCGAACATTTGTGCCATCGCGTCTCCGGCCAGGGGACAGATCTGGCGCAGGAAGGCCAGCGCCTCGGCATAGCGCATTTCGCTGACTACGTACTCGGGCTTCGACATGTCCGTGCCGCTCTCGTGCATGGCCTCCCACAGGTGCAAATCCATTCCGAGCGGCAACAGGAAGCGCAAACCCATGCCTTCGTCTCCAGCCCGCACCGTCTCAGCCTCGGTCTCCACGCGCAGACGCGATTCTTTTTGGAAGGGGCCCTCCCGCTGCAACGCGAGCGTGATATGTTCACCAATCTTCCACTGCTCATTTGTGATGAGGTAAACGCCCGTGGAACTGATATCGCCAATGCGGTAGGCCTGAGGTTCCCGGCCGGGAATCAGGCGATAGGCAACCAGTTCCGGTGATGTGCGCCGCATTGAAACGCGTAATTCTTGTGGTGAAACCAGAGTCGGGTCGATCCAGCGCAGAAAGCGCTTGATACGCGGTTCCTTCGGAAGCTCCCGCACCTTTCCAGCGGACGAATCCGCAGGGGTTGCACTACTACTTTCTATGATCGGATTCTTAACGCCGCTGTTTCCCTGGGAGGCCGGCCGATTCGGCGACGTCGACGCAGCGATTGCCGCAGGCGATGGAAGTGCGCCGGGGATCTCCGGTACGTAAAAGACCAGCGCTTCCTGGATATGGAGAGGCGTGGCGGCCAGCGAGCCTTGCGGGAGAATCAGCAGGCTTGCCGCCTGACCGTCAAAATTCGGGAAACTGTCTTCCGGCTTGACTGGTGCCGCGTATAAAACGTGCATGCCGGGGTCGAGAATCACCAGATCATAGGTCGCGAATCCCTGCACCCGCGGAACCTTATGATATGGGCCGAGCCAGACTCCGCCGGCAGAGTGCGTCGTAAGCCCGTCAATAAAGATCTTCAGGGCAAGTAGGGGCTCATGGGAGGTGTCGACCACCAGAACCCCTGCTCCAAGAATGCTGTTTGCCAAGGGGCTGAAAACTGAATACAGCTTTTCCTGCATACCGGCCTCTCTGAGGCTGTAACTGCCCGGTGCCATCGGAGCGTGTGCTGCCGGGGGCGAAAAACGCAGTCACCGAGCCTGAAACTGTTGACAACGTCTCATCATAAACCGCACTCAGCACAAGAGCGCCACACGAAATTGCAGGAAAGACAGTGGGGAGTCACTGAACGGTTCACTTCTGAACGGACGGCCCGAAATGGTCGTTTCCTGCTGGAATGTCGTCCCGGCAACACGTCCGGCACAGGGCACTTCAGAGCTCAAGCCTCATGTTGACTTCGCCCCTTTTGTGACGGTGACAGCAATCACTCGACAGTGCCATACCCCGGTGATAGCCTTCCCGTGGATTTTCCCCGGGCTTTTTGTACGGAGGTCGTATAGTTCGGCCGTCATTATCCGGCTTCAAACCTTATGCAGGGAGGATTTGTGAATCCAAACCGTTGGCTGTATCTCTTTCCAGGTGTGAGCGCCTTTTTGCTCGTTATTACCCGGTTGTTCAAGCGGCAGTCGCCGGGTACAGGCAATCGAACTCCCGCTAACCGGCACCCGGTTGGTTTGTTTTCGCACATCGCCTTCGCATTCCTCAAACGTCGATTCATGACCGTGACGGCGATGCTCGCAATGTTTCTTCCTTCGCTGGCCCTCGCGCAGACCGAACACAGCGGTGGCGGAGAAGCCAATCTGGTTCTGCCGGATTTGAAGAGCGTGAGTTTCACGAATTTTTTCGGCTTGAACGGACACGCCCTTTTGACCATCGGATTGCTCTTCTGCGCGGGCGGTCTTCTGTTCGGCCTGGCCATCTATGTGCAGTTGAAAAACCTGCCCGTGCACCGCTCCATGCGCGAGATTTCCGAACTGATCTATGAAACCTGCAAGACATACCTGATCACACAGGGCAAGTTCATTCTTCTGCTCTGGGCCTTCATCGCGGTCATTATCTCGCTGTACTTCGGTGTTCTTGCGCCGGTGCCGAATAAGCCGATTGGGGTTACACTGCCCATCATTTTGGGGTTCTCGCTCCTCGGCATCGCAGGCAGCTACGGAGTGGCGTGGTTCGGCATTCGCGTCAACACATTTGCCAACTCGCGCACTGCCTTCGCCGGACTGCGTGGCAAGCCGTATCCGGTCTATGCCATTCCGCTCAAGGCCGGCATGAGCATCGGCATGCTGCTTATCTCGGTTGAGCTGCTGATCATGCTCTTCATCCTCCTTTTTGTTCCGGCAGACTATGCCGGCCCGTGCTTCATCGGCTTTGCCATCGGCGAGTCCCTCGGCGCCGCGGCTCTGCGTATCGCGGGCGGCATCTTCACCAAGATCGCCGACATTGGCGCCGACCTGATGAAGATCGTCTTCAAGATCAAGGAAGACGACGCGCGCAACCCTGGCGTCATTGCAGATTGCACGGGCGATAACGCAGGCGACTCCGTTGGACCCAGCGCCGACGGCTTTGAAACCTACGGCGTCACTGGCGTGGCCCTCATCACCTTCATCCTGCTGGCGGTTCACGAACCCAGGACGCAGGTGCAACTGCTGGTTTGGATTTTCGTCATGCGCGTGGCCATGCTGGTCTCCAGCTCGGGCGCGTACTTCCTCAATGGCCTGATCGCCAAGGCGAAATACGGCAACTCTGACGAGATGGACTTTGAGGCGCCGTTGACCTCGCTGGTATGGATTACCTCTATCGTGTCCATCATCCTCACCTACATCGTCACTTACCTGATGATTCCCGACCTGGGCGACGGTACGCTCTGGTGGAAACTGGCTTCGATCATCTCGTGCGGAACACTGGCCGGCGCGATCATCCCCGAACTGGTAAAGATATTTACTTCCACCAGTTCGAGCCACGTGCAGGAAGTGGTCACCTCGGCCAAGGAAGGCGGAGCCTCCCTGGGAATCCTGTCGGGCCTGGTGGCCGGCAATTTTTCAGCCTACTGGCTGGGATTGAGCATGGTCGGTCTGATGTCGTTGGGCTATTACTTCAGCACGGGGCCCTCCATGGATGCCCTGATGCTCGCGCCAGCCGTCTTCGCATTTGGCCTCGTCGCCTTCGGCTTCCTCGGTATGGGCCCGGTCACCATCGCCGTCGACTCCTACGGCCCGGTCACCGACAACGCTCAATCGGTCTACGAGCTGTCGCTGATTGAAGTCATTCCCGGCATCGAAGCTGAGTTGAAGAAGGACTACGGCATCGACGCCAGGTTTGAACGCGCAAAACACCTGCTTGAAGCCAACGACGGAGCCGGCAATACCTTCAAGGCCTCCGCCAAACCCGTGCTCATTGGAACAGCCGTTGTCGGCGCAACCACCATGATCTTCTCCATCATCATGGCGCTTACGGACGGACTGAGAAATGGCAAGGAGAATCTCTCTCTGCTGCACGCCCCCTTCCTGCTCGGTTTGATCACCGGTGGAGCAATGATCTACTGGTTCACCGGCGCCTCCATGCAGGCCGTCACCACCGGCGCGTACCGCGCGGTGGAGTTCATCAAGAAGAACATCAAGCTGGAAGGCGTGGAGAAGGCTTCTGTCTCAGACAGTAAAAAAGTGGTGGAGATTTGCACCAAGTACGCGCAGAAAGGTATGTTCAATATCTTTCTCGCCGTCTTCTTTGCCACCCTTGCCTTCGCGTTCGTTGAGCCGTTCTTCTTTATTGGCTATCTGATCTCAATTGCGATCTTCGGTCTGTACCAGGCCATCTTCATGGCCAATGCAGGCGGCGCATGGGACAACGCCAAGAAGGTCGTCGAGGTTGACCTGAAGCAGAAGGGCACGCCCTTGCACGACGCAACCGTAATCGGAGACACCGTCGGCGATCCGTTCAAAGACACTTCGTCGGTGGCGTTGAACCCGGTCATCAAGTTCACCACGCTCTTCGGATTACTGGCCGTCGAGCTCGCTGTGACACTCAACGCGAGCAATCCGAAACTCGGAATGGCACTGGCCGTGGCCTTCTTCCTGGTATCTGTGTTCTTCGTGCACAAATCGTTCTATGGCATGAGAATTGAGACGAAGGCAAGCAACTGAGTCCGGGTTTGTGAATAGAAAAAATGCCGCCTGGAAACGGGCGGCATTTTTCTTTCCGCAAAGCGAGCAACACTTTACTGCGATTTAGGCTGAAGTTCCTCCAGCCTTTTCTTCTGGCGGCCGTTCATGTCAAAGTTGCTCGGTTCAAGCCAGGCTTCCAACGCGCGCTTGTGCGCCGGCCACTCACTGTCCAGCATTGAAAACCATGCTGTATCGCGATTGCGCCCCTTCACCATCATGTGCTGGCGGAAAATGCCTTCGAACCTGAAACCATAACGCAATGCCGCGCGCCGGCTGGGCGCGTTGTCGGCGTTGCATTTCCATTCGTATCGCCGGTAGCCCAGATCCTCGAAAACGTGCTTCGCCATCAGATACATGGCTTCGGTGGCCGCGGTTGAACGCTGAATGGCACGGGACATCAGGATATTGCCTACTTCGATCACGCCATGCGCGGCGTCCATGCGCATGTAGCTTGCATATCCGGCACAACGTGCCAGGGCCCTGGGAATCAAAGCAAAGAAGACCGCATCCGTTGCATGCTGTTTCTTTTCAATGGCCGCGCGCAGGGCATCTTCATCTGGATAAGGGCCATCCGCCAGATAGTCCCAGAGCTCGTCATGCCCGTCCACCATGGCGAACAAATCCGAGGTGTGCTTTTCCGCATCCAGCGGCTCCAGAACCACCGTGCGGCCAGTGTGCTTGATGCGCTCAGGCAGGGGAACAGGTTTCCATCCGGGAGACGATTGGGCAGAGTCCTTCACAGGCCAAGCCTACCAGCCCGGGCCGCGGTCATAAGACGTCCCGCGTTCCACATTCTGACCCCATTCTTCACATTTCGCACAGCAGAATCCAACCAAATGCACCATCCCTGCGCCTTGTAACAGTCAGAAATCCGCTCTACGCTTGGCTTTGGTGAATCGGCATTGCCCGAGCGCCTTGTCTGCACTCACTTTTGTGCATTTTCAGGAATCTGAACGCGCGTAAACCGCGGCTATTTCGGGCTTTCCACAGCGCGTTCTTGGGATTACCGCGTTGGGTACGGTAATCACAAAGAAAATACTAGATATTGTGGTTTCATGTTGACTTGCCCTATAGACAGCGCTAAGTTGTCATCTGCGGCTGTAAAAGGACTGTAAAGATTCCCGGAGGAGAACCCCTCCAGCAGGCCGCGAAACTGGTAACAACTCGCGGCTTTTCACCCCCGTATTGAAAGAGCTGTTTCCACCCCTAAGTACGTCCCTCAAGCAGGCGCGAAATCGCTGCATCGGGCGCAGTATTCGAACATCTGCCATTGGAGAGAGTTATATGAACGAGATCAATATTCACGGCACCGCAGCGGACCTCCAGGCCCAGTCAACGCAAGCCGGTTTGAAATTCACGCGCCGTTTCTCAAAGGAAGGCGTTTCGCCTTACGACGAGGTCCAGTGGGACCTCCGCACCGCTCTGATTACGGACAGCAAGGGCAACACGATTTTTGAGCAGAAGAATGTCGAGGTGCCGCTCGACTGGTCAATGACAGCCACCAACATCGTGGCTTCAAAATACCTTCACGGGCAGATAGGAACACCGGAGCGCGAGACAGGCGTTCGCCAGCTGGTCAGCCGCGTGGTTGAAACGGTCACCGTGTGGGGCCTGAAGGGCGGCTATTTTGCCACTGAAGATGATGCGCGCGTCTTCCATGACGAGCTGGCGCACATGCTGCTGACCCAGAAAGTGGCCTTCAACTCGCCCGTCTGGTTCAACGTGGGTTGTGACCGGCTGGAGCCTAATTCTGACGGCAAGAGCTGGCACTGGGACGCTCCGTCCGGCGGCGTGAAGTTTGAAGCTACAGGCTACAAAAACCCGCAGTGCTCCGCATGCTTCATCAATGCTGTTGAGGACTCGCTCGACTCCATCCTCACTCTGGCCAAGACTGAAGGCATGCTCTTCAAGTGGGGCTCGGGTACGGGAACCAACCTGTCGGCCATCCGCGGCTCCATGGAGCAGCTTTCCGGCGGCGGTCAGGCGTCCGGCCCATTGAGCTTCATGCGCGGTTTTGATGCATTCGCCGGCGTAATCAAGTCCGGCGGCAAAACCCGCCGCGCGGCCAAAATGGTCATCCTCAACGTCGACCATCCAGACATCGTTGAATTCATTGAGTGCAAGGCCAAGGAAGAAGCCAAGGCATTCTCGCTCATTCGCGCAGGCTACGACGGCTCCGGCCCTGACTCGGAAGCCTACTCGTCCATCTTCTTCCAGAACGCGAACAACTCCGTGCGCGTGAGCGATGAGTTCATGCGCTCGTATGAGCAGGGCGGCGAATTCTGGACCCGGACGGTCAAGGACAAGCAGCCCATCAAGCAGCACAAAGCGCGCGACATCATGCATAAGATCGCCGAGTCCACCTGGCTGTGCGGCGATCCCGGCATGCAGTTCGACACCACCATCAACAAGTGGCACACCAGCAAGAACACGGCGCGCATCAATGCTTCAAATCCTTGCTCGGAGTACATGTTCCTGGATAACTCGGCGTGCAACCTGGCCAGCTTTAATCTGCTCAAGTTCGTCACCCCGGCGGGTACGTTTGATATTTCGGCCTACCGTCACGCCATTTCCGTGGTCATTACGGCAATGGAAATTCTGGTGGACAACTCCGGTTATCCCACTGAGTCCATTTCGCGCAATTCGCATGACTATCGCCCGCTCGGACTTGGCTATGCCAACCTCGGTGCGCTGCTGATGGCTTTTGGCCTGCCTTATGACTCGGCCGCTGGCCGTGATCTGGCTGCCGCGCTTACCGCCATCATGTGCGGCCAGGCTTATCTGCAGTCGGCTATCCTCGCCGCGCAGTGCCCTGAAATTCCCTCCGCCACGCCGCTTACCGCTTCGGTTGAGCGCCAGGGCGGAGCCTGCCCCGGCTTCTACGTCAATCGCGAGCCGTTTCTTGATGTGATTCGTATGCACCGCGCGGAAGTGAACAACATCGGCAAGTCCAAGACAAGCAATGAGCCGTTCGTCGTGCCGCAGCTCGATGCGCTCATTGACGCAAGCCGCGAGTGCTGGGACATGGCACTGGTTTACGGTGAGCGCCACGGTTATCGCAACTCGCAGACCACCGTGCTGGCTCCCACCGGCACCATCGGCTTCATGATGGATTGCGATACCACCGGAATCGAGCCAGATCTGGCCCTGGTGAAGTACAAGAAGCTCGTTGGCGGCGGCATGATCAAGATCGTCAACAACACAGTGCCTGCGGCGCTCTTCAAGCTCGGTTATAACCATGAGCAGGTCAACGCAATCGTCAGTTACATTGACGCAACCGGAACCATTGAAGGCGCGCCCAGCATCAAGCCTGAGCATATGGCGGTCTTTGACTGCTCCTTCAAGCCCGCCAAAGGCACGCGCTCCATCCATTACATGGGCCACATCAAGATGATGTCCGCCACCCAGCCGTTCCTCTCCGGAGCCATCTCGAAGACCGTGAACCTGCCTCATGAGGCATCGGTGGAAGACGTGGCCGAGGCGTACGCGGAGAGCTGGCGCCGCGGCATCAAGGCGGTCGCCATCTATCGTGACGGCTCCAAGGGCACGCAGCCGCTGAATACTTCGCTTGATGCAAAGCGCGAGCCTTCAGCCATCGATGCGGCCGGCACGCGGGTGCTGGCGCAGATAGCTGCCGGCCACGCAGGCTCTGAGGCCGATGTGAAAACGCTGGAAGCCAAGATCGACGAAAAGCTCGAAGTTACTGCCCGCCAGGTCATCGCGGCCTCCACCGCCTTCCAGAAGTCGATGGAGGAAATTGCCAAAGCGGCAGCCGTACCCGAGCTCAAGCCGGTCTCCATGCCTGTCACGCAGGAGCGCCAGCCCGCGCAGGACTTGAATGCGCCGCCGCGCGCGGTACGTCATCGCCTGCCTGAGGAACGCGCCTCAATCACGCACAAGTTCTCCATCGGCGGGCACGAGGGCTACATCACGGTTGGCCTCTACCCAACCGGCCAGCCGGGCGAGATCTTCATCCGCATGGCCAAGGAGGGATCCACCGTCTCCGGACTCATGGATGCCTTTGCAACCTCAATCTCGCTTGCCCTGCAGCATGGCGTTCCGCTGCGTGTGTTGTGTGAGAAGTTCGCGCACACTCGCTTTGAGCCCAGCGGCTGGACCGGCAATGAGCAGATTGGTTACGCCAAGAGCCTGATGGACTACATCTTCCGCTGGCTCAACCTGCGCTTCCTTTCCGGCACACAGCTCACTCTCTTTGCCGGCCTGGCTCCCCAGGCTCCGCAACTGCCCGAATCACCCTCCATTCTTGAGGAAGATGAACCGCAGATGCCGGCTGAGCCTGCCGCGCCCTCCACCGGTATGGGTTCAACCACCGCGCCGATGGGCGGCATCGCCCCTGAGGTGCATGCGCAGGCCGCACCGTCCTCAGTGGCAGGCCCCTCCCATGGACCGGAGCTCACTGACCGCGGCGTGTATCACGCATCGGATGCCATGCGCTCAATGTATGAGATGGGCGACGCGCCGAGCTGCTCCACCTGCGGAGCCATTATGGTGCGCAACGGTTCCTGCTACCGCTGCATGAGCTGCGGCTCAACCAGCGGCTGCAGTTAAACCCACACAGATCGGCACTGCGCGCCCTGTGCGCGCAGTGCCTTTTTCTTTTGCTCCGGGCAGCGCAGCGGAGAAATTCAGATTGACGATGGGCTTACATTCCTCTCTGAGATGCGAGCTTCGCTCGAAAATCTGTGGGGGGGCAGGTTCACTCCCGCTCCCGCGAGCGTCCTTCCCACCCCCGAAAGTTAAATTCGAGCAAATTTGGGCAAATTTCACTTAAGTGCAACGGCTCAATTGTGCCTTTGACCACAATAGACTTGCATTTCCGCACACGGATCGCCAGTTCAATCCGCCGGGATTATCTCCCAACCACTTCGCCTCCAACTACGGCCTCTTGTCTCACGCCATTCCCCTTCACACCGGCCACAGTATGCAGGCAGATCGTAGCCACACCTCGCGCAAGACTGGGCCGGGCGCTGGCACTTTGGCTGCCAGCGCTCTGGCCCATCAGACCTTGCGAACAGGTTCACATCTCCCTTACAGCAGTTCCCGAATTGGTGTAAACCGAAGGAACACTTCCGGGTGGCCTTTTCCTCAAGAAAAGGCCACACTCCACAACTTTCAAAAGGTCTACGGTAATTCGGGAACTGCTCTAGAACGTGAAACGTGTGGCGAACTGGAACTGGCGCGGCATGTTGACCGAGTTGGTGATTTCACCAAAGCCAGTCATTACGCTCGGGTCAGACACTTCTGCGGGATCCCAGAAGACGTTTGGATACCCGAGCTGCACGGTGTTGGTGGCGTTGTAGGAGGAAACTTCGAACCGCAGGTTGCGCTCTCCGCCCAGCTTGAAGTTCTTGTAGAGCGAGAGGTCGAGATCACGCGCTCCTGCCGTGCGTACATGCGAAAGGAACGCAGGCGCAGTGCCCGGTGCAAAGTTGCTTGCCGGCTGCGCAAAGCACGTGTAATTGAACCACTGGTCCGCAGTGTGCGCTGCACCCTTGCCGGGATCGCAGGTCATATCGACGCGCTGGTTGAAGTAGGGATTGCCCGTGCCATTGGGCGCGGCAATGGGAACGCCACTGCTCAGATAAACGATCGAATTGATCGTCCATCCGCCCAGCACCTGGTTGGCAAACCCATTCAGATTGAGCGCGCGTCCCGCGCCCATCGGCAAATCGTAGGAGGCCTGCCAGTTGAACTGGAACTTGACGTCCTGCGCGCTGAGCGAGTGCTCAAGCTGCATATTATGCCAGTCTTGCGGCGCACCCACACCGTGATAGCCGATGAAGCCGAGCGGTGGCGCCGCGTCGTCGGTGATGATCTTGCCCCAGGTAAAGGTGCCCAGTGTGGTGAATCCGTGCGAGAGCCGTTTTTCCACCTTGGACTGCAGAGAGCTGTATTCAGAGTCGCCGCCGGCATACGCGTTCACATTCACGCCGTTGCCCGCGCCGAAACCGCCGTTCCCAAACTGCGGGTAAGGTTGCAGCGTAAACCAGATCGGGACCGTATCGGAGCCGTAGTAGGCATTGGTGGCTGGGAGAATGTTCTCCCAGGTGTTGGGCACCATGCAGCTTGGGTCGCTGGTGACGACGCAGAGGCCGTCTCCGTATTGCGCGATTGTCTGGATGGAGAGTGCGTTCAGGTCGACCGAGCCGAGCGGCAGGAAAAGGCCACGGCTGCCCACGTAGGCAACGCTGAAAATGGTCTGGCCGGGTAGCTCGTACTCGAAGCCGAAGTTGAAGTTGTACGTCGCAGGCGTGCGTTGTGTATGCAGAACAGTGCTGAGCGTGGACCCGAGGTTGGTGGACGCGCCCAGCGAGGAGCCCGTCGGTTGAACCACACCGTCCGGGAAGGGGTTGCTGAGCGAGTAGCAGCCGGTTACGTCTCCGTTGTTGGTGCAGGTATTGGAGCTGTTGAAGACCGAGTTGCCGTCGTCGTTGTATTCGGTCGCATTCCAATTGGTTATTGTGCCAAAACCATCCGTATTTAGTGAGGGATTTGCCACCATATGTGTGCTCGGGCCGTAGTAAATCCCCGCGCCGCCCCGCACCACAAACCGCACCCCGGGTTGCCACGCGAAGCTTATGCGCGGGCCGAGATCTTTGAAATTGGTGTCAAAGGGAGAACGGCTGCCTTTGCCGACAAAACGCTCGCCACCCAAGAGCGGAAGGCTGCTGGCGGTGAATGCGACCTTGGGGTCAAAGTATTCCTGCCGGTTGTGGCGCTCGGTGCGTCCGCCGAAGATATCCCAACGAAGACCGAGTGTCACCGTGAGGTTATGAGTGATGTGGTAGTTGTCCTGTATGAATGCGGCCCAGTAGGGATTCGCCTCTGCGGCAAACACATCCTTGGTAAAGTTGTAGGACTCCGAACCGGGCGCGCCGCCCATGCCGAGAAGGAATGAGGCAAAGTCGCTGCCGTCGCCGGCGTACGTGGTTGAACTGGTTGCCGTGTCGTCAAAGTTATAAGCACCGGCCGGAGAGGGCGGCTGCCCGATATTCATGAACTGTTTCTGATACTCGAGGCCCAGGCTCAGTTCATGCTTGCCGATGACATTGGTATAGGTGGCGGTGGCGTCACTATTTTCGCTGGCGAAGATGAAAGTGTCCCAGTTGCCTGTACCGCCAATCGGTGCAGTGTTGCCAAAGGCCATCGAAGGAATCTGCTTGTAGAGCACCTCGTCGGCAAGTGACTGCGGGAAGCCCAGGGTAGTGATGTCAAAGTTGGCCTGGCGTGGATCGCCCGTCTGGTTCTCGTAGTGCCGCGTAAACGAGTAGCGAAGCTGCAGCACCGAAGTGGGGCTGAGTGTGTAGTCGTCGGCCAGCAGAATGTTGCGGCCATTGGTAATGTTCTGGTAGTAAAGCGGATCGTACATGTTGTCGTTGCCGTAGAGGTTCGCATTGCCGAACTTCAGGCGTTGAAATGAGAAGCGGCTGAAGAGATGGTGCTTCTGGTTGAGCGCGTAGTCGCCGCGAATGTCGAACTTCTGCGCATCGTTGGGGTCCAGGCCCGCGGCCGTGTAGTTGTTGATGTGGTAGGGCCCTTCGCCATCGCCGTTTGGGGCAGGGAAGAAGTTGGCGAATTGCAATGCGATAGGGTTCAAGTCACCGGCGGGAATGATGTTGCCAGCGAAGGGTTGGCGCGTTCCACTGGAGTCGTCTGGTACGAGCGGGTTGTAGATGGTGATGGAGTCCGCGGAGAAGTCGCCTCCGCGCTCTGCGGCCGTCGGCACGGTAAAGGAGCCGGTCTCGAGCGACTGTTGCTGCGTGGCCTCGTAGTCGGCAAAGAAGAAGAGCTTGTCGTGCAGAATTGGTCCGCTGATGGAGCCGCCTTCCTGATAGCGATGGAAGTCGGGTGTCTGATTTGGCAAACCCTGACTGAGCTCATTTTGCTTATTGAAGTACTCGTTGGCCGCGAGTGCGTTGGGACGGAAATATGCAAATGCGCTGCCATGAAATTTGTTCGTTCCTGATTTCGTCACGAGGCTGATGACACCCGCCCCGCCGCTGGCATAGGTTGCGGGAGCATTCTGCGTCTCCACGCGGTACTCGTCCACCGCGTCCTCTGGAACCTGAAAGGCAGGAATGATGCTGGCGGCGTTGTTTTCCGCTATACCAATGGGGCTACCGTCAAGCATGTAATACACCGTGCCCTGCAGTGCGCCGTTAATGGTGAACGAGGCTACGTCGGCACCGGAGCGCGCATTGAAGATACCGGGCGTATCGGCCGCGTTGGGCGTGCCATTGGTGGGCAAAACGCCCGCGCTTAACTGGATGAGGTCATACACATTGCGCGTAAGCAGCGGCACGCGATCGATAGCCTGTGCGTTAATGAGCTGACCGACGGTGGAGTTGTTGGTATCAACCATGGAGGAACTGCCGGTGACGGTGACTACCTCGCTAACGTTGCCGATTTTGAGCGCGAGATTTGCCGTAGTCGTCTGATCGACTGAGACCCTGACACTCTTGTTCACAACGGTCTGGAATCCCTTGGCGGTGGCTGTGATTTCATAAGTGCCGGGGGCAAGCGAGACGAACGAATAGAGCCCTGCCGATGACGACACCGTGGAAATGTTGACGCCCGTATTATGCTCCTGCGCGGTCACCTTCGCGCCCGGAATCACGGCACCTGTCGTATCCGTAATCAGGCCGTTGATTCCGCCACGGCCAGCCTGCGCAAATGCTGTGCAGGCCGACGTTAAGAGCAACAAAACTACGATCACGAGACTGGCGGTAGAAATGGTCAGTCGTCGGAATATCATGGCTGCCTCCAAAAAGGAAAAACCCTTATTCAAACGTTTGAACCTCTTGACAAGTGAATGTATGATTGATTTTTTTAACTGTCAAGGAAAAACGGTTCGGCCGCGCCGTTGCCCTGGCCCGATTTCGGACTGCGCGCAAGTGCAATCCGTGGATGAACATGAGGGCATTTTCACGGGAGCGTACGGCGGCTGTGTGAGAATGGGCGCGGGCAAAAGCGGCACGCGGGGAGGCGATGGATTGGCGCAGCGCAAGTCAGGGCACGTAACTTTGTTGGACGTCGCGAAGGCATGCGGGCTGTCTGTCTCAACTGTGTCGATTGTGCTGAGCGAGGCGCCGTTGTCCCAAAATGTGGCTCCGGCAACGCGTCTGAAAGTGCGCGAAGCTTCGAAGCGGCTCGGATATCATCCCGACGCTTCAGCACGTTCGCTTCGCCGCCGGCGCAGCCGCACCATCGGCGTGCTGGCGTACGATCTGTCCGACCCGTTCTGCGTTCCGCTCGTGCAGGGCATTCAGGCAGCGCTGGGGCCCGAAGGCTATCTGCCGCTGCTGATGGATGCGCAGACCGAGCGGGGGCTCTTCGACCGCTACATGAAGATGATTCTCGAGCAGCGCGCCGAAGGCGTCGTCGTCATCGCCAGTTGGGTCTTTGAGGAGACCAACCTGCTGGCCGACCTCGAAAAGAATCATGTGCCGATCGTTATTCTGGGCCGCGATCTTTCACGGCGCAAAATCGACTCGCTGCTGGTGGACAACAAGCTGGGAGGGGTGATGGCCATGCGCCACCTGCTGGAGCTGGGCCATCGCCGGATTGCCGTGATTCGCGGGCCGAAGGAGCTGTTCGATAGCGAACCGCGCTGGGAGGGGATTCAGGCGGCCGCCGCGCGGCAGGGCGTGAAGCTCGATCCGCGGCTGGTGTTGCAGTTGCCGGGTCTGGTCGATCCGCTTTCGGGATTCGAAGGCGGAATGGAGCTTGCGCGCCGACTGCTGGCCACGAGTGTGCCGTTCAGTGCGATCGTCGCCTTCGACGATCTGACAGCGCTGGGCGCCTTGCGCGGACTGACCGATGCCGGAATTCGCGTGCCCGCGGACTGCTCGATCATCGGCTTCGACGATGTAATGCCGGCGGGGCTGTCGACGCCGGGGATTACGACCATTCACCAGCCGCTGAAGGAGATGGGGCTGCAGGCGGGCAAATGGTGCGTGGATGCGATCCATGCGCGCGAAGCGGGCAAAGCGCGACCGATGTTGTTTCGCAAGGCGGAGCCGGAGCTGATTGTGCGGGGCTCGACGGCGCAGGCGGCCGCAAAGATGCACAACGGTGCGGGACGCAGCAAAGTCCGCACTTGACAGAGGGAAGGGAATGGTCGATATTCCCCTTATTCAAACGATTGAATCAGGGAAATCGAATGAACCCGGCGTTGTCGGAGAGATCGCACTGCCGGGCCGGACAGCAACAGGGAAACCAAAGAAAGTACGCCGAACCATGAATTGGAAATCGATTGCCTGTGTCCTGCTTGCGGCCTCTGCCGCCAGCCCGCTGTGCGCTTCCACGGTCACGCATCTTCATGAGGACTGGCGTCTTCAATCCGCCTGCAAGGCGACGGCCAGCGGCGAACAGATTTCCGTTCCGGGCTTCAATGCGGACGCGTGGCTCAAAACCACAGTGCCCAGCACCGTGCTTGCGGCGCAGGTGCGCGACGGAGTGGAGCCCAACCCCTACTACGGAGACAATCTGCGCAAGCTTCCGGGCATGGGTTATCCCGTTGGGCAAAATTTTGCGAACCTGCCGATGCCGGCCGACAGTCCCTACGCTTGCGGGTGGTGGTATCGCACGGAATTTACGGTTCCCGCCGCGGCGGAGCATGATGGACGCTTCTGGCTGCACTTCGGTGGCATCAACTATCGCGGTGAAATCTGGCTGAACGGGCACAAGATTGCGGACCGCACGCAGATTGCCGGCGCTTATCGCACCTACGATCTGGACGTGACGGATGCGGTTCATCCGGGCAAGAAAAACGTGCTGGCCGTGGAGACGTTTGCGCCGACGGAAAAAGATCTGGGCATCAACTGGGTGGACTGGAATCCCTGTCCGCCGGATAAGGACATGGGTCTGTGGGGCGCAGTGGACCTGGTGGCGACGGGGCCGGTTACGCTCCGCTCGCCCGCGGCATTTACGCACTTTGCCGACGGCAACACATCCACGCCTGAGCTAACGGTTTACGCGGAGTTGCACAACGGCTCCGGCGCATCCGTGCACGGGATGGTGAGCGGTACGGCCGCGGGTGTGAGCTTTGAGCAGCCGGTGGAGCTTGCTCCGCACGAGGACCGCACGGTCGTTTTTTCGCCGGAACAGTTTCCGCAACTCAAGCTGCACGACGCGCAACTGTGGTGGCCGTATCAGATGGGCGACCCGCACCTGGAGCATCTGGCGATGAAGTTCAGCGTGCAGGGCCGTGCGATGGACGAGCAGAGCACGGAGTTCGGCATCCGCGAAATCACGTCGGAGTACACCGCCAACGGCAGCCGGCTCTTCCGCGTGAATGGCAAGCCGATTCTGATTCGCGGCGCGGGCTGGTCGCAGGATATGTTGCTGCGCACGAACGAGAGCCGCCTGCGCGACCAGTTCCGACTGGTGCGCGACATGCACCTGAACACGATTCGCCTGGAAGGAAAGCTCGAAACGGAAGACTTCTTCCACATGGCCGACAGGCAGGGCATCCTCGTGATGCTGGGCTGGTGCTGCTGCGACCACTGGGAACACTGGAAGGACTGGACGCCGGAGGACTTGACGATTGCGACCGCTTCGCTGCGCGCGCAGATGCTGCGGCTGCGGCAGCACGCCAGCCTGCTGGTCTGGCTGAATGGCAGCGACAATCCGCCACCTGCGAATGTCGAGAAGGCGTATTTGGACGTCGAAGCAGAGACGCACTGGCCGAATCCAATCCTGTCTTCTGCCTCAGGCACGCCGACCACTGTGACGGGCGAGAGCGGCGTGAAGATGACCGGGCCATACGATTATGTGGAGCCGAGCTACTGGTACGTGGACAAGATTCATGGCGGTGCATTCGGCTTCAACACGGAGACAAGCCCAGGGCCGGCGATTCCCTCGCTGGCGAGCCGGAAGAAGTTCTTGCCGGACCCCGATGCATGGCCGCCCACGGCCATGTGGAGTCTGCACAACGGCGGCGGCGAGTTTGTGAACCTGAAGGTTTTCGACGCGGCGATGGACGCGATCTATGCGCAGCCTCACTCGGCCGAGGAGTACGACCGCATGGCGCAAACGATGGAGTACGACTCCGAACGCGCCATGTACGAGGCCTACTCGCGCAACAAATACACGTCAACAGGCGTCATCCAGTGGATGTTGAACAACGCGTGGCCGTCGATGATCTGGCATCTCTACGACTACTATCTCGACGCGGATGGCGGCTACTTTGGCACGAAGAAGGCATGCGAGCCGGTGCACATCCAGTACAGCTACGACGACCAGTCGATTGTGGTGGTGAACAGCACTTACAAGCCGGTGGAGAAGTTGAAGGCCGACGTGCATGTTTACGATCTGCACTGGAAGGAGCTTTACTCGGATGAGCGCGAGGTGGAGTCCGCGCCGGACAGCGCACAGCGCATCACGTTGCTGCCGGAGAGTCTCTTCACAAGTTCAGAGCGGATTCTGTTTGTCGACCTGACGCTGACGGATGCTGCCGGGCATACGGTGAGCAGCAATTTCTACTGGGTTCCGGTTACGGCGACGACCTTCGATTGGGAGAAGACCGACTACACGCATACGCCGGCACTGCGCTACGAGAATCTGAGCGCTCTTACACAACTACCCGCGGCAACGGTGACGGCGCACGCGGAGATTGCGAAGACGGTGCAGGGCCGCGAGATCAAGCTGTATCTCGAAAACAGCAAAGCCGAACTGGCGTTTCAGGTGCGGGCTGCCGTGCGCACGGCAAACGGCGATCTGATCGCACCCGTCTTCTGGTCCGACAACTGGATTGAGCTGAAGCCAGGAGAACAGACAACGTTGACCGCGCTGTTGCCAGCCGACGCGCCCGAGGCTCCGGTGGTGAAACTGGACGGCTGGAATGTAGCCGCACAAACACTGACGCCCACCGCGGCACACTAAGGAATCGAATGGCTGACAGCAACACAACCACTTCCGTGGGGCTCAAGCGCTCTCTGCGCTTTCGCGATCTGGTGCTGTACGGCATCATCCTGATTCAGCCCACGGCGCCCATGCCAAGCTTCGGCGTGATCTACAAGGAGTCGCATGGCCAGGTAGTGACGGCGATTCTGCTGGCCATGGTGGCCATGCTGTTCACGTCCATCAGCTATGGCCGCATGGCGCGGGTCTATCCGCACGGCGGATCGGCGTTTCTTTACGTAGGCAAAGAGATTCACGCAAGCCTCGGCTATCTGACCGGCTGGTGCCTGGTGATGGACTACGTGTTGAATCCGCTGATCTGCACCATCTGGTGCAGCCGCGCGGCGATGAATTTTCTGCCCGGCGTTCCATATGTGGTGTGGGCCATTTTCTTCGCGGCGATGTTCACCCTGCTCAACTGCAACGGCGTGGAGACCTCGGCGCGGATTAATGCGGGCATGGCGGCCGCACTGGGTGTAGTGATTCTGCTGGTGCTCGGTGCGGCGGTGCGCTGGCTGCTGCATGTGCCGCATATCGATGCGGCGTTCCTCACGCGGCCCTTCTACGATCCATCGACGTTCCAGACCAGCGGGCTATTGCGCGGCACATCGATTGCGGTGTTGACCTACATCGGCTTTGACGGTATCTCCACGCTGACCGACGAGGCCAAGGACCCGGCACGCAGCGTTCCGCGTGCGATTGTACTGACGTGCTTCATCACCGGCGTGCTCGCCAGCATCGAGGTCTATGCGGCGCAACTGGTGTGGCCTCGCGGACTTGCTTTCCCTGACATCGATACGGCGTATGTGCACGTGAGCGGACGCATGGGCGGACCGATTCTCTTCATGATTGTGAATGCGTCGCTGCTGCTGGCCAATATGGGATCGGGCATGGCATCGCAACTGGGCGCGGCGCGGCTGCTCTTCGTGATGGGGCAGGATGGAGCGCTGCCGAAGAAATTCTTCGGCGCGGTGCATCCCAAGAATCGCATACCGCGCAACAACGTACTGCTGATAGGAGCTGTCTGCCTGGTTGGCGCTCTGCTGTTCAGTTATCAACTCGGCACCGAACTGCTGAACTACGGCGCGCTGCTCGCCTTCATGGGTGTGAATCTGGCATCGATTCTGCGCGGATGGCGGCAGGGTCGCTTTGCACAGTGGTTTCCCATGCTGCTTTCACTCGGCGGCCTGCTCACATGCGCCGTTTTGTGGTGGAGCCTGGGCCCACTTGCGAAGTACGTTGGAACGGGATGGGCATTGACCGGCATTCTGCTGTGGATTGTGCGCCGCCGCGCTACTGTACTGCCCGGAGAGACGGCTTGAGGAATTCGATTCCGGCAACAGAATAGAGAACCGCAGAAACAAAGATCTAAAGTAATTGTGCGGAAACGTCGTGGAGATAACAGTGGGTAGGGCCCTTCAAGAATGTGCAAGCATATGGGTGCTTCCATACTTTCTGTCGGCACGTTGATGTCTATAAGTATCTATAAAGAGAGCAATATAGTGAAACTCTAAGCAAAACTGAAGAGTGTCAATTGACCTCTATTTCATCGCCTTGTATCGCGTTATGGTGTTTGCTGATTCCCTTGTCTGGGACTCATTTGGCCTGGTCGTCTGCAATACGAGTGAACTTGATCTCACCTTTTGGGCAGACCCAAACAAATGCCGTGGACTTCAAGCTTTGGGACTGATGTCCGCGCGCAATGGCTCCGCCTTTCTCTTTCTGATTCTCCAGTACCGTGCATCGCCTGATTTAATCGCGCGTATCAGGTCCAATTCCTGCAATGATAGAGACAGACCCTTCACGGCATTTCCACGTGGTCCGCGGGGGTGGTGGGGTGCGCTGTGCAGGCGCTATGAAAAAAATAGCTCTTATCTACAACCCAGTTTCTGGACAGCTTTCTTCCCGGCGCGCCAAGATCATCAAGGATGCGCTCGCCATTCTGCGCGAGGCCGGCATTGAAGTGGAAGCGTTCGAGACGATCGCACCCGGCTCGGCTACGCAATTTGCCCAACAAGCCGTAGGCAAAGGGTGGGACGCGGTTCTTGCATGCGGTGGCGATGGCACCATGCACGAGGTTTTGCAAGCGCTGGTGGGAACCAAAGTCGCGCTGGGGGTAGTGCCGCTTGGAACGGCCAACGTGCTCGCTCAGGCGCTGGGTCTGGGCAACTCCGCCATCAAGGCCGTGCGAAAGCTAGTTTCGGCAAAGAACATCAGTGTCCCGGTTGGACGGATCTACTTTCACGACCAGCAAGGCACGGAACAGACGCGCTACTTTACGGTTGCCGCAGGCATTGGAGCTGACGCTCTGCTCATGGCACGCATGGATAAGAAGCTCAAGCGTCGCCTTGGTTATGTTCTCTATCTCATCGAGGGATTTCGCATCTGGGCAACTGGCCCGTTTCCTCTGTTTCACGCGCACATTCAGGCCAACGGAGATCCCGAGCCTCAATTGGCAGAGGTTTCGCAGATCCTTGCCGTGCGCGTGCGCTCGTTTGGCGGCGCACTTGGCGTGCTTACGCCTGGCTCTACTCTGCGCGGAGAAGACCTGCGTCTGATTGCCTTCAAAACGCGCAGCCGAATGCGCTATTTTCGTTTTCTGATTGCAACACTCGCTGGCCGGCAAACCTTCAGCAATGAAATCGAAATACTGAACGCACATTCAGTTGAGTGTCTGCCGCGCAATGGATCATCAGAGACGGTCTACGCAGAAGCGGACGGTGAGTGGCTTGGCTCATTGCCGGTGCGCATTGAGATTGCGTCTGAACGTCTGACGCTGCTTGCCCCTGCCGACGCGCAACCCTGAGTTGGCTGGCACTCTGAATATCCGCGCATCGCTTGCGCGGTAGCTCCCCCGGCTGCAATCATCGCTGCGTTCATTTTTCACCGAGGGAACCTATGCTCAAACGTTTGGCTATTTCTGCCGCACTGGCCGTCACTCTTGTTTCGTTGTCCACCACAGCGATGCGCCTCAACGCACAGCAGCCCGCATGGCAGCCCACGCCCGGCCACCTGACCATGAATCTATGGCCAGGCAAAGCGCCCGGTGAGGGAGACAACCTGCCACCGGAGATAGACAAAACTACGGCCAAAGACCCTCTGATTGCAGGTCGCTCACTCATTCGGCTTGGCAATGTATCCGTTCCAACGCTCACGGTATATAAACCAACCACTATTAACACCGGCGCGGCCGTGCTTGTCTTTCCGGGTGGCGGTTATCAGATTCTCGCCATCGATCTGGAAGGCACAGAGGTTTGCCAATGGCTCAATTCCATTGGCGTTACCTGTGTTCTGGTGAAGTATCGTGTTCCCAACACAGGTCCGTATCCAAAATCGCCTGCTGCGCTGCAAGATGCGCAGCGCGCCATGGGGCTAGTGCGCGAACATGCCACTGAATGGGGCATTGATTCGCACCGCATCGGGGTGCTCGGATTCTCTGCGGGTGGGCATCTTTCTGCCGCCATCAGTACGCACTTCGATCGGCGCCTTTACTCCCCTGTGGACAACGCCGACAATCAGAGCTGCCGCCCCGATTTTTCCGTTGTGATCTATCCGGGTTATCTTGCTCTTTCCGAGCATAACTTCGATGCCAATCCCGAAATAAAGCCTACGGCGGACACACCGCCAACTTTCATCGTGCAGGCGGAGGACGATCCGGTGCACGTCGAGAATGCGGTTGTCTACTTTATGCAACTGAAGAAGGCTGGCGTGGAGGCTGAACTGCATGTTTACTCCAAGGGTGGGCATGGGTACGGATTGCGCCCTACGGACCTTCCGGTCACACATTGGCCTGATGAAGCTGCTCGCTGGTTCCGCACCATTCATGTGTTGTCGAACAAATAGCTAGAATGGACCTATGCAACTTGCCGTCCTCACCGTTTCAGATCGCTGTTCGCACGGCGAAGCCACAGACACTGCCGGTCCGGGGGTAGTGGAAATGCTGCGTGTTGCATGGCCTGATGCCGACATTGCTGTCGCACTTTTGCCGGACGATGAAGACCTGATCGCAGCGCAATTAATCGAGTGGTCGGAGCAGGGAATCTCGCTCATTCTCACTGCCGGAGGTACCGGGCTCGGTCCACGCGACCGAACGCCTGAGGCCACGCGCCGCGTGATTGATCGTGAGGCGCCAGGCATCGCTGAACTGATGCGGACTAAAGGGAGCGAGAAACATGCGTTTGCATGGCTTTCGCGCGCGATTGTCGGTTTGCGTGGCAAGACAATTATTGCGAATCTCCCCGGCAGCCTTCGCGGTGCCACCGAAAGCCTGGAGGCGATTTTGCCGCTCCTGCGTCACGCTGTCGACGTGGCTGCAGGTGGTCAGAGACATCCTTGACGGAAGTTTTGATTGGTCCCGGCATCAGGCCTATATGGGAAACGCTTTCTGTAAATGACTCAAAATATCGATTTATCTAAAGTGTTTCGGGCCTGGAGAGACAGACAGCAATTCGCAATAACTCCAATCAAATTGCGCTTTTTGCAGGGGCTATGAGTCACGCATATACTTTGAGAAACACAAAGAAAGCGTACAATCGTTTCGAACGTGACAACATCAAAGAGCAAAACTACCAAGCGCCGCAGGCCAGGATCGGTGAGCATCCGCGACGTGGCTGAGCGGGCGGGTGTTTCCATCGCAACTGTTTCTCGCACGGTCAATCGTCTTCCAACAGTGGATCCGGATTTGGCAGAGCGCGTCTGGAAGGCCATAGAAGAAGTTGGCTACCTGCCGAATACTCAGGCGCGTGCGCTGGTTTCGGGTCGCAGCCACATGCTCGGCCTGATCGTTTCAGAGATCACGAATCCATTCTTTCCTGAAATGGTTCAGGAATTCGAGAATCTTGCTGTGGCACAGGGCTACGAAGTACTCATAGGTTCCACCAACTATGAGCCCGAGCGCACGGAGTCATTGATCCGGCGCATGTTGCAGAGGAACGTCGATGGCGTTGCAGTAATGACCTTTGGTATTGAAGAGGAACTGGTTCAGAAGCTCGTTGAACGCGAGTTTCCGCTGGTGTTCATTGATCAGGGCCCCGACCTTCCCAATATTCGCGTGCTCAAGGTTAATTATGCTGAGGGCATTCGGCAGGGTGTGCAGCACCTTGCCGCCCTCGGCCACCGCGAAATCGCTTTCATTAGTGGCCCCCTGCGCCTGCGTTCGGCAATGGCGCGCCGCGATGCCTTTCTCCGGTCAATGGCGGAGCTTGGTTTGAAAGTCCCAGCGGAGCACATCGTCGAAGGCACACATACGATGGAGGGTGGCATGGTCGCGATGGAAAAGCTGGTCGCCCGCCCGGCACTTCCAACTGCTGTCATGTGTTCCAACGATATGACGGCCATCGGCGTGTTTCATGAGCTTTATCGCACCACACATGGGGTTCCGCAGGAGATTTCCGTTGTTGGGTTTGACGACATCCATCTCGCGAAGTTCATGCTCCCCCCGTTGACCACTGTGCAAATGTCCTGCAAAGCATTGGCCGCTGCAGCTGTGGAAGGGTTACGCGCCGGTATCGAACCTGACCATCCCAAGTCAGCATGCAAGGAGTGGAATATCCCCACACATCTGGTGGTTAGGCAGTCCACATCTTTTCCGCGAGGTAGTTTACCCGCGAAGATGGGCGCGACTTCCGCAACTGGACACAAAAAATAAGCGCCTCGCTCTTTCATCGGGTGAATGCGTGGGAATTCTCTTGTAACTTGCGCCACTTTGCCGGTGTCTAATAAACGCGTACTGATTTTCCCCGCACGAGGTCGAACTATGCTTATCCGCAAGCCCAACGATATTCCATCTTCTGAAATCACGTCCCGCTCCGCATATGAGCGCTTCATGGCACGCCGCAAATTCTTGCGGAAGGCGGCCGGAGCGGCGGCCGTGGCAGGCATGGCTGCATTTGGCGCGGATCGCGTCGCAGATGTGCTGGTGCCGCGCACGCATGCTCATGCGGATTCCAAGCTGAAGACTGTTCCCAGTCCCCTGACGACCACCGGCGAACAGTTAACCAGCCTTGAAGATGTTACCCACTACAACAATTTCTACGAGTTTGGGATCGACAAGAGCGACCCGGCGAAAAACGCCGGCGGGCTACCGACCCGCCCGTGGACGGTGAAGATTTCCGGGAAAGTGAAGTCAGAAAAGACCTTCGACATTGACTCGTTGCTCAAGCTGCGACCGCTGGAGGATCGTGTCTATCGCCACCGCTGCGTGGAAGCTTGGAGCATGGTGATTCCCTGGGTTGGTTATTCGCTGTCCGAACTCATCAAGCAGTGCGATCCGTTGCCCAGTGCGAAATACGTTCAGTTCATCTCTTATTACGACCGCCATGTTGAAAAGTGGTCTGGCCAGGACGCCACGATCTTCTGGCCTTATTCGGAAGGTCTGCGCATGGACGAAGCCATGCATCCACTCACTTTGTTGACTTTCGGCCTTTACGGAGAAGTGCTGCCTAATCAGAACGGCGCGCCAATTCGCGTTGTTCTTCCATGGAAGTATGGCTACAAGTCGGCAAAATCGATTGTCGAAATTCGATTCGTTGAGAAGCAGCCGCCGACTACGTGGAATGACCAGGCCCCAAGTGCTTACGGTTTCTATTCCAACGTCAACCCGGATGTAGACACGGTTCCCTGGAGCCAGAAATCGGAGCGCCGCATTGGTTTGCCGTTCTGGCAGCAGCACCGCACAACTCTCATGTTCAACGGCTACGGCGAACAGGTAGCTTCACTCTACAAGGGCATGGATCTTCACAAGTACTACTGATTCTGTTTCATCCTGGGGTCCACAACAAAATTCATGCCTCGCAAATACATCCTGATTCTGAAGCTGGTCACATGGATCGGCTGTCTGTCGCCGCTGATGCTGCTTGTTTATGAAGCGGTGACAAACACGCTCGGGCCAGATCCCACAGCCAACATCACCTTCACAACCGGCTACAACACGCTTTTGTTTTTGATCCTTTCGCTGGCCATTACACCGGTGCGCAACCTGTCACCGCGGCTCAGCTGGCTCATTCACTTTCGCCGGTTGCTTGGCCTCTTTGCGTTCTTCTACGGCACGATTCATTTCTTTACGTGGATTGCTCTGTATACAAGCTTCGATGTGAATGCGATGATGAGCGACATTCTCAAACGCCGTTACATCACGGCCGGAATGTTTGCCTGGCTTTGTTTGCTTCCCCTTGCGGCTACTTCGACAACGTGGTCTATCCGCAAACTCGGCGGCAAGCGCTGGCGCAATCTGCATCGGTTAGCCTATGTGGCCGCCATCGCAGGCGTCATTCATTACTGGTGGCAGATGAAGCCCGGCGTACTTACACCGCTGCGCATGACGATTGCGCTTACCGTGCTACTGCTTGCGCGGCCCGTTCTGGCGTGGTGGCGGCAAAGCAGAGCAAGTACCGTCTGACTACTGAATTGGTGCGGCGGTTCTGGCGTCTGGCACAAGCTGTACAGAGAGAGCTTCTGTATCACCCTGCACCTGTATGGGCATTTCCTTGTTGGAATAGGTTCGAATATCGCCTTGAGTGGAAGAGCCAGATGCTCCATCATTCGAATCCTTGTCAGGCCGGTCATCGGCATTGGTCACGCTCAGGATGTAGTTTCCCTGAGGAATAAACGCGAATGAGAAACTGCCATCCTCATCGCAGGAAATCTGTCGCATGAGAGTGCGGTCGTCCGCGTAGAGCAGGCCCACTTGTGCGTGTGTGGGTGCATGGCCGTCGGAAAGAACACTCACTGTCCCCGATACGGTGTAGAGTCCGCTGAGGGGAATGACGATGTCCTGCCCAAGTATGGCTTCGCCGGGCCCCACCTTGACTGTCGCTGCGTTCTTGCGCCGTAATACGTTCCCCAGGCACACCTGAGTCGTCGTATTTTCGTCAGAAAGCGGGAACAATGTACAGACAATGTATTCGCCGGCCGGCAGGCTGGAAATGCTGTAATGTCCGTGGCTGTCGGACTCGGTCTTGAGCGACCAATCTCCAAGCAGTCGAAGCCCAACGCCTGTCCATAGTCCTTTCGCATTCTTGCGATAGGCGCGAAAATGCATTCCAATTGCAGGGCTGCCATCGTCGTACGTCACGGTTCCACTTATTTCTGCAGCTCGTTCCAGTGTGAGATTCACGCTCGATATGCGGCGTATGCGCACGGTGACTTCTGCAAAATGACCCTGCCATTGTTTTACCGAATCCAGCAGTTGAGCGTGTTCACTGGAGTCCTTCTGAATGCGCTCAAAATCGAGGCTCATTTCCGGGTCGAGATAGCCGTTTAATGTTGCAAAAGCGTAGTAGTGGCCCGGCGGCACCGCCTCCAGATCGAATTGTCCATTCAAGTCTGTAATTCCTTGTTCAATATCGGTGGGACTATCGCCCTTCTCGCCCTCTCTTGGAACGGCGACCAACGTGACCATCGCAAATCGCGCGGGCTTATCGGTATCGCTACAGATCACTGTCCCAGTGACGCTGCCTTTCGTCGGGTCAGGCTTCCTGGGTCGGGTGCGATCGCACCCGATGAAAAGCAGGCAGCAGAGAGCCGGCATTGCGATCCAGAGACGCTTTGCATGCGACTTCATGATTCCCCGAATTCTAACTCCGCCTGTGAAACGGGACTAAAGGATCGTCGATGTAAAGGCGTGGGCCCCAATTTCTCGAGCGCGGCCAGATGGAAAGCGGTGCCATATCCTTTATGCTTCGCCAGTCCATAGCCTGGATAGACGCAGTCCAGTTCCACAATCATACGATCGCGATGAACTTTTGCCAGTACGCTGGCAGCCGCAATCGACATGCTTGTTGCGTCGCCCTTGATGATGGCGCGTTGCTGGCAGGGCCACTCAATGCAATCGCGCCCGTCGATCAACAGAAAATCTGGATTGCAGTTCAGCTTTTCCACTGCGCGGCGCATGGCCAGCAGGGAAGCGCGGCGTATATTGATGCGATCGATCGTTTCCACGTCAACTGCTGCGACCGCCCACGCTGCGGCACGGTACAGAATTTGTTCAAACAGGATCTCACGCTTAGCTTCTGTCAACTTCTTTGAGTCGTTAAGTCCCGGGAGATCGCATGATTCCGGCAGGACTACCGCCGCGGCCACTACCGGCCCAAATAATGGTCCACGACCCACCTCATCGAGTCCGGCAATAAGGCGGGCCCCGCGCTTACGCGCAGCTTGTTCATGTTGCCAACCGCAAACCGGTACTTGAGCCATACCTACAGTCTATGAAAGAAGTATCCCGCCGCATGAATGAAGTTACCGGAAGCTGCGGAAAACTCGCATCGCATTCGCGTTCAGGCCAATGCACGCTGACGCTTCATCGGCTTTGTCGCACTGGCTGGCTTCAACTTGCAAAGTTGCCTGAACTGCGCTGGTGGCGCTTTGAATGCGCGTTTGAAGGCGCGGTTGAATGCCGCCTCTGACAAGTAGCCCGCTTCATATGCAATCTCGGCCACTGTCTTTTGCGTGGAGCGCAGAGCCTCCGCGCTCAACTTCATGCGCCACGCGGTTAGGTAGGCAATGGGCGATGTCTTCAGATAGTGGCGAAAGCGTTCCACCAGCCGTGTGCGCGAAAGCCCAACATGTTTCGCCAGACTTTCGACTGTCCAGTCCTTTGCGGGCTGCCGATGCAACTCTGCCAGGGCCTTTGCAAGCGACGGATCGCGTAGTCCCGCGAACCAGCCAGTCTGTTCGGTTGGAATCGTTGCAATGTATTTCCGCAAAGTTTCGACAAAGAGAACTTCCGAAAGTTTTCCAACCACGAGGGAACTGCCTGCCGCAGGTCCCGTAGATTCGCCCACCGAAAACCGAATTGAATTTTCAATCCAGCGGCCCGATTCATCCGTAGCCACTGAGACTTTGAAGATGCGCGGAAGCCCCTGCATCAACATTTCACAGAGCTGAGGATCACAGGCCATATATCCGCAGACGAAGCGTGTGATTTCGCCTCCCCCGCCAAACTGGACGGCCTTAAGTCCGTCGGCAAGATTCTTGGCGAATTTTTGAAAAGAGTCGACCGGCAGCTGGGGCAATCCATTCCCTATCAAGTGCCGTTCTCCGTGCGGAATGATTACGATGTCGCCAGCTTCCAACTGCAGGCGCTCACCGCCGGGAAGCGATGCATAGGCTCTTCCCTCCGTGAGGAAGTGAAACATGATCAGATGCATGTCTTTGGAAGGGAGATAGGGCTCTATTCCCGCAGCACCCGAGGAATTCAAACACCACGGAGCCGAGAACTCGGCATTGAAGAACAACGCGCCTCTCAGGCGGACAGCGCTTAGTACGTCAGAAAGCACATCCATGCATTCGCACACTCAACGATCGGGTGTTTTGGCTAAAAATACGGGCCAATGGAGCAAACGCAGCGGGAAGGCCCAGCCGCATAGTTGTACTTGATCTTAGCCGATCAATTCCCCCAGGAGGAAGAAAGAAAAATGAGCACGATAACAACAATTCCCCCCTCTCTTGAAGACATGAGCGAATTGAAAGCACGCCTGAAGTGGACCTGGATGGCTGGCGATTACGACATCTTTTCCCGCTATATGGAGCCAGATGCCCACCTTTTTTACAGGCGAATTGGGGTAAAGCCCGGGCAGAAGGTCCTCGATATTGCTTGCGGTTCTGGTCAACTGGCCCTGATTGCAGCCCGTGCGGGGGCGCAGGTTACCGGCTGCGACATTGCAACCAACTGGCTCGAACGTGCGCGTGAGCGTGCGGCTGAAGAGAAGCTTGAGGCAAGTTTTGATGAAGGTGACGCGGAGTCGCTGCCTTATGGCGATGGCCAGTTCGACGTGGTTGCCAGCCTGGTTGGCGCCATCTTTGCGCCGCGCCCTGAATGTGTTGCGGCCGAGATGATCCGTGTCTCTCGGCCTGGTGGAAAGATCGCAATGGCGAACTGGACTGAGCAGGGGTTTGTTGGGCAGATGTTCAAAACCATCGGAAACTACATTGCACCCAACGGAATGCCTTCGCCACTAAAGTGGGGCGATCCGGGCGTTGTATACGAGAGGCTAAGCCGCGGCACGCTCGACATCCGGTGCGCGCTTCGCTTTTATCAATTCGAGTACCCATTTCCTCCTGAAGTTGTGGTCGACTTCTTCCGCCAGCACTACGGACCTATGGCACGCACGTTTGACTCGCTCAACGCTGAGGGGCAGAAAAAGCTAAAGGCGGAGTTGGTAGCGCTCTGGTCAAGCCATAACCGAGCGGAGGGCAGAGGCACACTTGTCGATGCAGAGTACCTGGAAGTTATCGCTTTCCGGGGTGACGACGCCACCAATCTCTCGGTCGATACCCAGTTCGATGGACAGAACGAGAATCGTCGAGCTCTGATGCTTGCCGATCGCATCGAAGAAGGTGCTGCGCGGCTTCTCGATTTTGCCGCTCGACTTACAGACGCGGAATGGAAGACTCCAGTAACTGAGTCAGGAAGGCCCGGTCGAAGCATTGGGGTGCTCGTGCACCATGTAGCCAGTGTCTATCCCATTGAAGTGGATCTGGCGAAATCAATTGCCGCCGGCCAGGCCATCACGCAGGTGACATGGGACGCTGTACATCAAATGAATGCGAAGCACGCAATCGACAACGGCGACATTCCACGGGAAGAGGTACTCCAGCTACTCAGCAAGAACAGCCAGGCAGCTGCAGAGGCCGTGCGCGCGATGACGGATTCCGAACTTGACCGTGCCGCACCATTTTCGTTGAGCTATGGTGCGCCTGTAACGGCACAGTTCGTTCTCGAAGATCACGCTGTCCGTCACAGCTGGCATCACCTTGCCCGCATGCGAAAAGCAATTGATCGCCCTATGCCCACCCCAACCTCACGCCTCCGATAAGACGGCCGGAGTTTGTTCAAACCGACGGTCCGGGAAGATTGCATCCGCCCAGACCGTCGCCCTTATTGGGCGCTTAAGGTTGTAACGAATTGTGGACCAAAACGAAACCCCGGCAAACAACGCCGGGGTTTCTGATGTCAATTGATGATGACGGCTTAAGCCTTTGCGAGCTTGCGATCCACTTCCTTAAGACGTGCAGCCTTGCCCCGCAATCCACGAATATAAAACAACTTGGCGCGACGGACCTTGTAGCTGCGAATCTTCTGGACCTTGTCCACAACCTTGGAGTTGAAGGGGAAGATGCGCTCGACACCCTGGCCGAAGCTCATTTTGCGGACGGTGAAGGTGCCCTGCGGGCCGTGATTGACGGCAATCACCAGACCTTCAAAGGCTTGGAGGCGTTCTTTTTCGCCTTCCTTAATCTTGACTTGAACCCGAACCTGATCGCCGGTAACGAATTCCGGAAGGTCGGTGCGCTTTAGCTTGTCGGCCAGGCGCTGCATAACTGGATGAATAGACATGGTTTCTTCCTGCTGTTGAACTCAGAACTTTGATTTTACCAGACAATTGCCTCCAGCGCCTAGCCCGGTCCGCTCACCGCACGCTATAGTGCTCGTGTATCTCATCCTGGCGCCCAAAGGAGCCAAATTTGCCATGGACGCTTCCCGCGAACTGCTTCGCCACACTCTCGCTTCACTGGCCTATCGAGCAACCCGCGCCATCGAGAATGCCCCGTCCGAATTCGCCAACTTTGCCGGCTGCGGACGGGAACCGGCAAAAATACTTGCGCACATGGGTGATCTGTTCGACTGGGCCTTGAGTATCGCCAAGGGACAACAGCAGTGGCACAACTCGGCTCCATTGCCATGGAAGGCGGAAGTAGAGCGTTTCTATGCCGCGCTTGGCGCATTGGACGACTACCTTGCTTCATCCGCTCCGGTTCATACTTCGATCGAACGCCTTTTTCAGGGACCCGTTGCCGATGCACTTACCCACGTCGGCCAGCTCGCCATGATGCGACGCATAGCCGGCTGCCCAACATGTGGAGAGAATTATTTTGTCGCCGAGATCGCATCCGGAAGAGTGACTTCAGACCAGTCGCCTCCGGTGAAGACGTTTTAGTCCTGCTGGCCTGAAAGTAAATTCTTTAAGGCATCAACTGTCCTGCGATCCTCCGCGTTCAGAGTTGCGCGGTCCAGCAGGTCGGGTCGATTTTTAAGTGTCTTGCGCAGCTGCTGTTCGCGCCGCCAGCGGCGAATTGCCGCATGGTCACCGTTTTGCAGGACTTCAGGTACGGCCATTCCCATAAACTCCGCGGGCCGCGTGTAATGCGGATAATCGAGCAGTCCACCTGCTCCGTGTTGCGAGCGCGGTACACCATCCACATTGGTCTCAATCTCCGAGTCGGTCGCACCAAAACTTTCAAACTGGCCAGAGGCTTCGTTACCCAGCACGCCCGGAATCAGGCGCATTACAGCGTCTGCCACAACCGCTGCGGCCAATTCGCCGCCACTCAGTATGTAGTCGCCAATGGATAGCTCGCTGTCGCAATACAACTCGTTGATTCGCTCATCGACACCTTCATAGCGGCCGCAGACAAGAACGATCCGATTGAACTTTGCCAATTCACGCGCCGTCGCTTGCGTGAAGGTTTTGCCTTGTGCGGAAAGCAACACAACATGCGGACTGGACTGAGACGCAACCACTTTCTCCGATTTCGGCCGGACGCCTAGCGATTCCAGTGCCGCAGCCAAAGGCTCCGGCTTCAACACCATTCCTTCACCACCGCCGAACGGGCGGTCGTCAACGGTACGGTGCCGGTCATGGGTCCAGGTGCGGAGGTCGTGCAGCCCAAATGAGACTAAACCCTCAGTCTGCGCACGGCGAATGATGCCGTGCTCCAGAAAACCCTGGAAGAAACCGGGAAAGATCGTCACGATGTCGAAGCAGATGCTCATGTCTTCCTGATCTTATTCGCAGTGCTCGCAAAGATGTCATGAGGCTCCGGTCGCACCACAGGCGCCTAATTCAGTTCTAGAAGTCCTTCGGGAAGCGCCATCTCCACGCGTTTGCTTGCCAGATCCAATTTGCGCAGGTAGCTCTTTGCAAACGGGACAAGTACTTCGCCGTGCGGCGCATTCACAACCAGCAGCGCCACCGGGCCTGAATTTCTGTCCACATCCACAATGCGGCCCACGGTCACAGGTTCAGTGCCGGAGACATCAATCAGCTCGCACTCTGTCAGATCGCTGATATAGGCTTCATCATCGCCCAGAGTCGTACGCTGTGAATGGGGAATGGCAACCACCAGCCCACCGAGCGTTTCAGCGTCGGAAATCGACTCGACGCCGGCAAAGTGCAGCACAATGCCGCCCTTGTGCAGCCAGTGATTGGTGATCTCCACCGCGCGAGGCGCAAGAACTCCACCGGCCTCACTCCCGGGCCCTTCGTGGAGCAGCCATACCTGCCGCCGCTCAGAGAACTTTTCTGGATAATCGGTGAGAATCTCGGCGAAGACCTCTCCTCGCCGTCCCTGCGGGCGTTTGATCCGTGCCAGCCAGGCCCACTCCGTAAGTTCATCGCTTGGGGCCATGCTCTGCTCCGGAAACGTCCTCCCGTTCTATTCCTCGTCGCCCTCTTCCAGGATGTCGAGCGTGTAGCGATGATGCAGCTTCATACTCACAGCTCCCAGAATTGTGCGTACTGAACGGGCCGTACGGCCCTGCTTGCCAATTACCTTGCCTACATCCTGCGGTGCCACTCTGAGCTTGAGAACAGTATTTTCGTCCCTGCTCACCGACTCGACTTCTACCGCTGAGGGCTCGTCTACCAAAGCCCGTGCGATTTCACGGACCAGCTCATCTACTGCCACCATATCGTGTTGGGTCATGCACTTGCCTCTGACCTGCGTGCTTCTCATGGAAGCAACTCGGACCGGTGCGCGAATAGTATCAGTATTTGCCCTTCCGCGTCAGCTATTGAATGGATTTGCCCGGGGCATCAGGCAGACGAGAAAGCCGGGCCAGGAAGCCCGGCTGATCGGGTTCCGGGCGATTAGGCTGCGGCCGGAGCGGGATGCTTGTCAACTAGCTTGGCAACCCGGTCGGAGAACTGCGCGCCTACGCCGCGCCAATAGGCGATGCGTTCGTGCTTCAGGTCTACGCTGGCAGGGTTGGTACGAGGATTGTAGGTACCTACCACTTCGATGGAGCGGCCATTACGGGCGCGATCCTTTTCAATGACAACGATGCGATAGTAGGGCTGCTTGGTGGCGCCAACGCGCGCCAGACGAATCATAACCACGGCGTTTCTGTTCCTTTCAAAGTCCTGTGTAAATCGTTACGGCTCTTTGCCTTTTGCGCTCCGGCGGGGTCAACCCCGGGAACCTTGGGCCGTCGCCCATACAAAAGGCCGGACACCTGCGTCCAGCCGCGCAAGACACAACATCTAAGTATCGCTGAAATTGGGGTTCGGAGGCAAGCTGTCCACGCTTCTTCCGGTTGTTTGAATGAGATTTGGTGGTGGATGAGGGTGCTGCCCCCTCCCGGCACGCCAATCTGGCGTTTACCAGGGTTTATAAGACCCCGCTGCACGGCTGGTGCTATCCACCAACAAGTGCAGTCGTATGAGGGGTTCAAATCTCATACCATTAAGATATCCGCTTTCCCCACTACCTTCAAGGAGCGCCCCATGTCTGACCTCAATCCCTACGAGAAATGTCTCGACGGCCGCCCGATCGACGCGATCCTCACGTCCACACCGGAGAAAATTGCCGGCTTGCTCGAAAAGTTAGGGCAGTCGAAAGTGGCAAATTCACCCGCTCCGGGCAAGTGGAGTCCTGCCCAGATCGTTTGCCATCTGGCCGACTGCGAAATCGCGTTCAGCTTTCGCTTGAGGCAAACTCTCGCCGAACCCGGCCACGTGCTGCAACCTTTCGATCAGGACAAGTGGGCTGCGCCATACACATCGTTTTCCGCCGCGGATGCCCTTGCGGCCTTTACAGCATTTCGCAATTGGAATCTGGTTCTCATCGCGTGGGCTCTGCCTGATCATGCAAACGATCCGGTCACGCACCCGGAACGCGGAACAATGACTTTCCAGACCATCGTAGAAACCATGGCGGGTCACGACCTGAACCACCTCGCTCAACTCGAACGCATTGCCGCCTGAATTGTTGGCTCGAAGAGATCGCCTGGTTTTGAATACGAAAATCGTACTCGGGTCTGTGCGGAAAGCGGGGATCAGACCAGCCTTATAGGGGGTCAGTCTTACATTAGCGCGGACACTCGTTTCGATTCTTTGCCGAGAACAGGAACCAGGCGACGTCAAATCTAGCATGCGAGTCGGACGGCGAAAAAATTCCCACGCGCAAATCGTATTAGCGGCCCAAGAATTCCGCTCTTCACGGTCACTTATCAACAACCTTCAGATCGTATATTCCTTGGATTATTATAACGGCGTCATATGATCCCTCGCGTGCACGGTGGATGCCCGGCGGAGGGACAGATGAGGGAGGAGGGGCGTACGCTTGCCCTGCTATGGTCCCGACAAATCGACCATTCACCATACCATCCTTCAATGTTCCCATCACAACCTTGTGAGCACGGATAAAAGAACGCTCATCCATGTGGAATCCTTTTGGAGGTTTCTTCAAAAACCAGACGTCAGGATAGTCGATTCTTACCATAACCATTCCCACTTTCAGGTCCGGGCACGTACCGACTAGGTAGTCCGGCACTGCATTGTCCGGATCCGTGTCGCTCATGGTAATGGTGCCGCGCACGCTAACGATGCGCCCATTCAAGTCATTGATTTGCTTTACCAAATCGCACAAGGTCATCGAATGCTCCCGAGGGGCGGCAGCGACCGCGACAGGGAACGCCACAATTGACGCTAAAACCGAGCTTAGGATTTTTAGAAACAATTCTTCCTCACCTTTTTGTCAAATGCGTACTTGTCAGCATTCTCAGCGGAGTTAGGGATCGCAAATCCACCTGCATTCCGAATGAAATTGAACGCGTGGCCTAACTCATGAAGAAGAGTCTCGGCATTCTCAGCTGGGTCACCTGCCGACCAATAGCCCGCGATGCTGGTCTGGAACGTATTGATCGTCATGACCACACCGGATGCATGACCTGGGATAAATGGAAATGTAGGGCGCGTCTGAGCGACGCCCCAACCCCCTCCGCCTTTGTCTCCCCAAGCAATTCTTCCGTACTTTTTGCCGCTTACAATTCCTTTAAGCACATTTTGCGGGGTGAAGCCTTGGGCCCAGCTTTTAGGAGTTCCAAATAGATCAGCGCAATCCTTCTTGCTGAGCGCCTGCATCGCAGCCGTCATCGCGGGATTCATCATCTGCTGTGGGGTTTTCGGCCGGTCTGTCGCTTGAGAGGCCCTGATCGCCGCCGCACCCGCAACTCCAACCCAAGTGCCACCAGAAGCCGCTGCCGTTGCGTCTCCTGCGCCGTTAGCCAATGTGGAGATAGCTGCCACATCTCTAACCTTTAGCACCGGATCGGCGGCTGCACCGAGTAAGTGCCCCAGGAAACCGGATATTTCCGGTTGAAAAATCGTTGCGGCAATACCTCCTGCCAAGAGCGCCCAATTCCACCAAGCCTTTCCACTAGGATCGGTTAAATCAATAGGATCATTCCTGCCGTACGGATAACGGTTCCAGGATTGAGGGTCACTGGGGTCACCGGCCAGCGGGTCTGCGGAACAGAAGGTTCCGATGCGGGAGTTGTAATATCGAGCAAGAGCATAGTCAAGCCCACTCTCCGAGTCGCTCTGGTAGCTGGTGAATATCCACTTGTTCGTCGTGCCCGACTGGTACCACGATTCTCCGAATGGGAAGGTCCCATCCTGGGTCAGGACCGAGCCGCTGCCATTTGTCGTCAGCCGGACGGAGAGGGCATCCTGATGGTAGTAGGTGGTAGCGCCACCACTTACCATGGCCAGAAGTCCGGTTGTGCTTCCACCCGCAGGATTGTAAATATACTCGCGCGTGGGTGAGGCGGGAGCTGCGCCGTTGTCATACTCGGCAATCACCGAGGACCCCGAATAAATGCTCACCGTCGTGGTTCCCCCTCCCGCCTTTACCACGCGCATACCACCACCATCATAGGTGTAGTTGGCGGAGCCGCCGTTGCCACTGAAGTTCGTCATGCGGTTCTCGCCATCGTAGGTCATAGTGTTGGGCGGCGACAAGGGCTCAACCGTCATGTTGCCGCTGGCATCGAACGTGTAGCCCGTAGGCTGGTTTTTCGTGCTGAAGCTCAGGCTTGTTGAAGGGCCGCTGCCTGGGTCCACCCTGGCCTACTGCCAAACAATCGTCGTCGGAATCAAAGGCTGGGCCCTGCCCCGTTGCAGCTTATTTCTTCAAAGAGCGCACAATAAAGGCAGGTCAGGATGAAACGTTTGGACTGAAACAGTCGGGTGCAATCGGTCAATACGCTAAGTCATTCAGTTCAGGGACTCTGCAGTTAAATTCTTTAGATCGCGGACTTTGGCGCCACCCCTACCTCCGTAACTTCAATGGAATTAGGACTTTAGCTCCAGAGTCCGGACTTTTGTTTTTCCGGACCGAGTCTTGCGAGCACACTTTGTCAGCAAACAGGCGGGCCAGGCCCGCCTGTCGTTATTTCGCCGTCATGGTGTTGTCGGCGCGGTCGTCATCCGGCAGCATGTGGTCGGGGTCAATCGTTGCAGAGGCAATTGGTTTGTAGCCGTTCCACATCACCTCGCCCTTTGATTCCCACGTCTCTACAGGCACGCGGAAGCGGGTCGTTGTCCCATCGGTGAACTTCACCTCCACCGTTGCGGGCAGCACAAGTTGTCCCTTGTTCTCTATCGTCAGCTGGTCACCGTCGATGGCCTTGATGGCCATGTCGAACCGCCAGTCGTTCATATACCAGCCGCGCCAGAACCAGCTCAGGTCTTCGCCGCCTTCGCTCTGCATTGCGCGGAAGAAGTCCGACGGCGATGGATGCTTGAAGGCCCAGGCTCGAATGTATTTGCGGAAGGCCCAGTCAAAACGCTCTTTGCCGAGAATCTGCTCGCGCAGCAGCACCATGCCGTATGCGCCCTTGAAATAGCTGACCGGGATGCCCAAGCTGCCATGGGTAAGCATCGGCGGGCATCATCAGCGTGGGCGCATTCGGGTTGTCGAGAACTTTGAGAATGGTGTCAGGTGGTTCGCCGCCGGCGGAATACTCTCCGTCGCGCTTCGGTCCGAAGACGCCGCCCTGA
Organism: uncultured Acidobacteriaceae bacterium; assembly: GCA_963814335.1. Classification (GTDB taxonomy): domain Bacteria; phylum Acidobacteriota; class Terriglobia; order Terriglobales; family Acidobacteriaceae; genus Telmatobacter. The sequence goes on from CAWFCO010000007.1 coordinate 588,474, forward strand.
AACTCCGCCGACTCGCCGATATCGATGAATGTGTTGAACCCTTCGTCCATGAATGCGTGGCGACGCTCATTTGAACCGACAATCATGGGGAACCAGCTGTGCCCGACCTCATGCGCCGTCACCCAGAAGAGGAACTTGCCTGAGTCGTCAATGCCGTCAAACACCATGCCGGGGTACTCCATCCCAGTCGAAAAGCCGGCAACGCTGATTTCCGAAGGCCAGGGGAACGGATACCAGTGTCGTGAAAAGCGTTCCACCGTGTCCTTCACGTATTCAGTGGAGCGGTCCCACCTGTCGTTGCCCACACTCTCAGGCGGATACACGCTCTGCGCGAGCGCGGTTTTGCCACCGGGCAGGTTGATGCGTGCCGCGTCCCACACAAACACCGGGCTCGCGCTCCACACCACGTCGCGCGTGTGGTCCATGTGGAAGTGCCACGTAAGGGAGCCGTCCTTCTTCGGCCTGCCTCCGCCGTGCTCGGCTTCTTCTGGCGTGCGAATCATGACGGTCTTATCACTGGCGTGCGCTTTGGCCAGTCGCGCAATCTCTTCCGCCGTCAGTACCTCGCGGGGATTCACAAGCTCACCCGACCCGGCGACGATCATCGAACTGGGCACAGTCACGTAATAGTCAAAGTGCCCGTACTCGAGATAAAACTCACTGCCCAGATAGGGCAACGTATCCCAGCCGCGAATGTCGTCATACACGCACATGCGCGGATACCACTGCGCCATGTCGTAAATCTCTCCCTGCTTCGACATGCCCCATGACGTCCTGCCGCCCCAGGTGCCCGGAATTGTGTAGTGATAGCGAATATGCAGTCGTAGCACGCCGCCTTTTGCGCGCAGCGGCTCTGGTAGCCGCACCTGCATGCGTGTGTCCTCAATCAGATAGTCGACCTTTCTTTCGGTCTTGCCCGTTTCCAGCGTTACCGATTCCAGTTCGAAGCCATCTGTGCTGGGCGGTGGTCCTTGAGGCACTTCCGCATTCCGTCTGCGTCGCCGCATGGACCCGTTCGCAATTCTTGCGCGCGAGTCTTTGCGGTAGATGTTCTGCTCCATGTGTATCCAGAGGCAGGTCAGCGCGTCCGGGCTGTTGTTCGTGTAGGTAATCACTTCGTCGTTGTGCAGCACCTTGGCCTTGGTATCAAGCACGGCGTGCATCGTGTAGTCCGCCTCGTTCTGCCAGTAGGCCGGGCCGGGCGTTCCATCGGATGAGCGATACGCATTTACCGGGTTCGGAAGTGTGAGAGGAGCAAAGGTGAGACGCGGATCATAGCTCGACATCGAAGAAGCGGTTTCCTGCGCGGAGAGCGCAACAGTGGAACCAGCCAGAGCAATGAGACACCACACCAGCCACAGACGATTGCCGCGCATCGGCAACGACCTCCGTAAATGAATTGAGATGAAAAGGGAAGCGCTTGCACTTCCAGAATAACGCCCGCTCCATAAGGACCACGACATCAAATTGAGTTTTGTGCCAAAATGTTTAGCCATGAAAGGGAATGCGAAAGTCATCGAGCATCTCAACCGGGCTCTGCGTGACGAGCTCACCGCCATCAACCAGTACTTCCTCCATGCGGAGATGAGCGAGAACTGGGGCTACAAGAAGTATTCCCAGCTCATCAAGAAGCAATCCATCGACGAGATGCGTCACGCCGAAGCTCTCATGGAACGCATCCTGTTTCTCGATGGAACTCCGTCCATGGAGCCCCTGTCGCTTTCCGTCGGCAAGAGCGTAAAGGACATGATTGAGGCCGATCTCAAGCTTGAACTTGGAGCGGTCGCGTCGTACAACGAGTCCATTCGTGTCTGCGTGGAGAACAAGGACAACGGTTCGCGAGATCTCTTCGTCCGTCTTCTCAAGGACGAGGAAGGACATGTCGACTGGCTCGAAGCGCAGGTCCACATGATCAAGGAAATGGGCTACGAGCGCTATCTGCTTATGCAGACCGGCGAAGAGGAATAACAAGATCGGCTGGGCGAATGTCACGTTCTGCTGGCCGGCCCCGCCTTTTCTTTGTCCATTCCGGGAACCCTTTTTGTCTCTTCGGGGTCAAAGGAAATAGTATTCCGCAATCTCAGGGAGGGACCCGTGCGCCGACTTCTCATTGCTCTTGGCGTCTCTGCGTGTGCCTGCACGCTCTTGGCTCAATCCACTACCGCTTCCAAATCCGGACGCCCAACCGCCGCACCCTCCGTAGCTTCTGCTGCGCCGGTTGAAGTAAAAGACCTTCCCGTGCGCAAGGTTGTTCTCTATAAGAATGGCGTTGGTTTTTTTGAGCACGCAGGCACGGTCAACGGCAACCAGCGCGTCAGCATTGATTTCACTTCGTCGCAGTTGAATGACGTATTGCAATCGCTGACGGTTCTCGATGAAGGCGGAGGCCGCGTGGGCGGCGTGAATTACAACTCCACCACGCCGCTCTCTGAGCAGCTCAAATCGCTCTCCCTGGGCATGGGAGACAATCCCTCGTCCACCGAGCTATTCCAGGCTCTTCGCGGCCAGCGCGTGGAAGTAACGGGTGCGCCAGGCGGCACGATTACGGGGCGGCTCATGTCGATTGAGTCGCGCGATGAAAAACTGGCTGGCTCGTCGGACTCGAACACAACGATTCAGAAGAATTTCCTTACGCTGGTTGCCAGCTCCGGCGCTGCACGCGTCATTGAGCTCACCCCGCTTGTAAGCGTACGCCCGCTGGATGCAGGCCTCCAGTCGCAGCTTGATCGGTATCTTGAATTGCTTGCCACTACGCACGCGCACGGCTTGCGTCATCTCACACTCAACGCAATGGGTTCGGGCGCGCGCACGCTGCGCGTGAGCTACATCAGCGAAGTGCCAGTGTGGAAGGCGACGTATCGCATTGTCTTTCCGCGGGAGGCTAACGACAAGGCCATCGTGCAGGGATGGGCCGTTGTCGATAACACCGTTGGCTCAGACTGGGACAATGTGCAGCTCTCGCTTGTTGCCGGCGCGCCGCAGAGTTTTATTCAGCCGCTATCGCAGCCGCTCTACACGCGCCGCCCTGTCATTCCGATTGCGGTTGCAGCGAATACGACGCCGCAGACGCATGAGGCAGCTGAGATGGATGAAAAGATAGAATCCGTGCCGGTGAACTCAGGACCAATGGCGGGCAACTTGGTTCGGGGCAGAAATATGGCAGCGCTTGCCAAATTGGCTCCGGGCGTTGCGACGGAATCTGTCGAAGTTGCATCGCCGAATCGTCATGGATATGGCGGCATCAGGCGGGGTTGGTTGCGGCGTCTATCGTCCTTCCGATGCCATTGGCCAGGGCGACGTTTCCACTAGCGCTTTTGATGACTACTTTGAATACGCGCTTACGCAGCCTGTCACGATTCACAAGAACGAATCGGCCATGGTGCCCATCCTGCAACAGGAGCTGGACGCGCAACACGTAACGCTGTGGAGCGAGCGCGAGCCGCGCCCGCTGCGCGCGGTGTGGCTAACGAACGACTCGAAGCTCACACTCGACTCGGGCAGCTTCTCCATCTTTGAGAACGGCGAGTTCGCAGGCGAAGGCCTGCTCGATCCCATCCATCCGGGAGAGAAGCGCCTGCTCTCGTATGCGAATGATCAGGCGATTCGCGTGAAGGTCGTTGACCGTGACAATCGGCGCAATCTGCATCATGTTGCCATCCGCAAAGGCGTCATCATTGAAACGCGCATGGATACGGAAGCGGTGACCTACTCGGCTTCGAATTCAGCCGACTCAGATCGCGATGTTCTTGTCGAGGTACCTCGCAGTACCAACGGGTGGTCGCTCGACGATGGCATTAAGGCCGACGAAACCACACCTGATCTCTACCGATTCCGTCTGCCTGTGACTGCGCATCAAACTGCCAAGCTCGAAGTGCGCCAGCATGGGCCTGAATCTACCTCGGTCGTGCTCAATCCTGAAATGGACTACCGCGTTTATCTGCTCGATCTCGTCAAGCGGCTTCCCGATGCGCAGTCGCAACTCGAGCCGGTGATTGCCGCCGAGGGCACTATTGCTGATCTCGACCAGCGGATCAAGGAAGCAAAGCAGCAGGAGCAGGCCGCAATTGCCGACGAAGCGCGCGCACGTGAAAATGTAAAAGCGCTCAAGGACAACGATGCGGCAAAGCGCTTTGTGAATGAGCTGAACAGCGCCGAAGATACGTTGCAGGCAACACGCAAGCAGATTGCCGATTTGAAGGCGCAGCGCAAAGCGGCCGTCGAGAAACTGAGTCAACTTATCAGCGCTCTCAGCTTCGACTGGGACGTGAAACCGCAGAGCTGACACAAGGGAAAAATTGGGGCGCGACTCGCGTCGTGCCTCTCTCGCCCGCTGCATGCAAACTTTACTCTTGTGCCATTGCGCAGGTGATCAGCCGCGCTGTCACGGCTTCATCTTCCTGCGATGAAACCATCAGGTCATACAGGTGTGGATTCCGCCAATCAATCTTGAAGCGCTGGAAGAGAAATTTCGCCCGCTCTGCGTCCACCGCTCGCGCCTTCTTCTCCACATTCATGCCTTCAGGCAGACGCGCCTTCAAACGCTTTACGCGTTCTTCAAGAGGAGCGTACACAAACACGTGAAACGCATCAGGCTTGCTCTGCAAAATTGTTTGACCGCCGCGGCCCACAATCACGCAGTTCCCATCTGCATAGGCCTGTTCCATAATTTGCCGCGTCAATTCGGTCATCGTGTCCGCATCAAAGCACTCGTTTTTCTCCGGAACCACGCCACCTGAAAGGGCCGCGGTGCGCATTGCCTGCCGATTCATCCTCTTCAGCCAGCCCTCTACATGTTCATCCAAAGAACTCACCACATCTGGATCTACATTCGCCGCGCAGGCAATTGCGTCAATCAACTCGCCGTCCAGCAACTTCCAACCCAGTTGTTCCGCGACGAGCTTCGCAATCCGCGCGCCTCCGCTCCCATACTCACGCGACACCGTCAAAACACGGTATTTCATCTGTTCCTCCAGAGCGACCTGCAAGACATACCAAATTGCATCGGTCGTGCGCGACGTCAATTATCAAATGAATTGGACAGAATGCAACATGTGAGGCACCCAAACGCTCCCACTCGCACCAAATCTCGCACAACAGAAACTCTGGTGTATTCGATTCGCAGGACGCGAATTGGGTGCAGCTATCTCCGATTGGAACACTCGCGCCTGAAACACCATGAGGGCGAGAGCTTCAAGCAACCCTTTCTAGGTCACTTTGCGGAACGTCAGGTTGTAGCGATACGGTCCGGTCATCGGATGATATCCGGGCTTCACCGGCTGCACTCCGTGAAAGCGCATGCGGGAAGGCCCTCCCCAGACAATCACGTCGCCATGCTCCAGCAGAATGTGCCGGGTCTTGTCGGTCCGTTCCAACCCGCCGAGAAGAAACACGCACTCCAGGCCGAATGAAATTGAAACGATGGGCTGGCTCAAGTCGCATTCGTGCTTGTCCTGGTGCAGTCCTAATTTGGTGCCCGCCTGATAGCGATTGATGTGGCACGCGTCCGGTCTGAAGTGCGGAAATCCGGCCCGCAGTGCGCAGCGAACCGCAAAAGTGTGCAGAATCAACGGTATTGGCGGACGCACAAGCGACTGGCCCTGCGGAGTAGGATTCCAGCGATCCACCGCAGTCCGATGAGCGCCGCAATTGGTAACCATCACCTGCATGGGAAGTCCACTCGGGGTTGTCGCATGGCGCAAGGGAGATTGCTCCATCACGCGTTCTGTTGCCGCAAACAGCTCCTCGTTCTGCTCCATTGCCAGCCCGCGCATCAGTACGGATCCGGGGAAGATCTCTTCATAAGTGGGCTCAACGGCGAGTTGCGAAAAGAGGTTCATCGCTAGACCAGCATCATAGCGCAAAAGAGAAGAAAAGGCGAAAATAATTTGACTCGGGTAAACTCTCTGGCCAGGCATTCTTGCGCAACCTCACGGCCTTGCTTCGCCTCCAGTCTCCTGTCTTGCGAATTGCTCGCGTGCCTTCGAAAGCAGCAAACGCACTTCCTCGTCCGTTGTGGGGCTGAAGTCTTCGTAATACATACCGACAGCACCCAAAGACTTGGCTCTCTCCAGGCAGAGAAGGCGCAGGCCTTCGTTTTCAAGTTCATCACATGCATTTCGCGCGCCGACGGGAACTGCAACTATGACGCGTTTTGTAAGCCTCTGCACGGCCTGAACGGCAACCCGCATCGATGCTCCAGTGGCCAGTCCGTCGTCCACAAGAATCACGGTTCGACCGGTAAACGTAACCGGCAGTCTTCCTTCGCGATAGACTCTTTCTCTCCTCTCAAGTTCCATCCGCTCAACCTCAACCGTATCGTGCAATATCTGACGGGATACATGAAGTGTTCGAAGGACATCCGCGTTCCACACCACGCCTCCGCCGCTCGCCAGCGCACCCATCGCGAGTTCGGGCATGCCTGGAGCACCTAGTTTCCGCACAACCAGAACATCAAGCCGCAACCTGCACGCAACCGCAATCTCATAGGCCACAGGCACGCCGCCTCGAGGGAGTCCCAACACCACGGCACCGTCGATCCCCTTCTCCTCGGCGACCACTTTGGCCAATGCACGGCCAGCGTTTCGTCGGTCCGTAAATACCATTCAACGCACCCGCGACGGCATTCTATGCCAACTCAAAGGTCTTCGCCGTGACGTGGCAGCGGAAGTTTGCCTCACAAAAACGCAGGACACCGAAAGGCTATGAATGCTCAGGTCTCCCGTGCACCACTCACATTGCAGGTGAGTTACGGATTGTGTCGCCTGGGATAACACTATCGGCGACATCCTTTAATTTTGATCCCACACTCGTAACAACCCATTTGAGGGAGTTTTTTTCTTCCAACCCTTTGCTACCGTGCTATCTGCTGGCGTTGTCGGTGATATTCCCCGTGATGTCGTTGATTGGGGACAAAGGAGACCAAACGCAGATGATCGAAATTTCCAGTTGGAAACCCGTCAGGCCTGAACAAGGTGTTCTGCCGATTATTTCCTTGGCAGAAATCCTCTCTGCGCTATCATTCGCGCTCGATCTGACTGAAGGAGCTGTGCCCGGCCACGCCATGCGCAGTTGCCTGCTTGGGATGCGCATTGCGAATGAGTTTGGCATGACGAGTGAAGAGAAATCGAGCCTCTACTTTGCTCTTCTCCTCAAAGACATTGGCTGCAGCAGCAACGCCGCGCGGCTTTGCCAGATTATCGGCGGTGGAGACGAGCGGACGGTCAAGGCGGGCGTCAAACTGGAAGATTGGACTCAGCCCAACAAACCGAAGTGGTCAACCATGCGCCTGCTTTGGAGCACTGTATTGCCTGGTTCCGGTCCATTGCATCGGGCATTTGGAATCGCGCGCATCGGTCTCACTCAGCATCGCAATAACGAAGAAATGATCACGCTACGCTGTGACCGCGGCGCATCGATTCTGCGCAAGCTCGGGCTGGGTGACGTCACGGCGGAAGCAGTGCGTGGACTGGATGAGCATTGGGATGGCAGCGGTTACCCCGAACGTCGAATTGGACGCGGTATTCCAGTTGAATCCCGCATTCTCGCAATTGCCCAGCATCTTGATGTCTTCGCCTCAGAGAGAGGATTGCAGGAGGCTATCGCTGTTCTGCAGGAAAGAAGCGGCCGTTGGTTTGATCCTGAACTTGTTGCGATTGCTGTCAGTTTGCACCGGCAGGGGCAACTCTGGAAGAATGCGCTTCCCGTTACGCCAGAACGTGAACTGCGTGAAGCGGTTTTGCGCCTTGCTCCTGAAGAATCCGCGGAACCACGGAGCGCCGATATTGATCTTATCTGCGAGGCATTCGCGGATGTCGTCGATGCCAAATCGTCCTTCACGTTCCGCCACTCGATAGGTGTCACCGATGCCGCGAATGCGATTGCGGAATATCTTGGAATCAACGCCGACCGGCGCAAGCTGGTCCATCGTGCCGCTCTCTTGCACGATATCGGCAAACTCCGCGTGCCCAATTCCATTCTCGACAAACCCGGAAAGCTGAATGAAGAAGAGTGGAACATCATGCGTGAGCACCCGGTTCTCACGTTTGGCATCTTGTCACGCATTGGGAGCTTTGGTGAGTTAGCCCGGATTGCAGGTGCGCACCACGAAAAGCTGGACGGGTCTGGATATCCCTACAACCTAGCTGCAAATCAATTGCCAATTGAAGCCCGCATCATCGCCGTAGCGGATGTCTTCGGTGCATTGACGGAAGATCGTCCCTATCGGTCTGGGATGTCTGCAGAACAGGCGCTGGACATTATTGCCCGTGACGTACCGGGCAAACTGGACGGCGATTGTTTTGAAGCGCTTAGGAACGCTGCGAGGCGCGCACCGCAACGGGCTCATTTCAATATTCCGACGGAAGCAGCTTAAAGATTGGCGGCACGGAATTAGCCCGTACAGTCATAAGTTCCAGGACAGGTTTGTCTTCGGAATGCGACCTTCAGGTCTTGCACTGTCTACGTTCAACCCATTGATTGCCGCGGGCAATTCCAGCTGTTCTGCTGATGCTTCAATTCCGTCCTCGCGCGAACTCTGACCAATCAGGATTGTTTACTGAAGCACATCTCTGTCCGGTATTTGGGGCGGGTGAACTGAATCTGAAAATCGAGCAGTCACTGGAATTGACTGGCGGGCGACGTCGGAAACATGTGTAAACGATTGTGGGGCTCTAGTCAGAGTCAGCACCCCGTTCAACAGCGGACCTTTCGTGTGTGCGGCGCGAAGGCCGGGATGCACGCCATGAGTTGCCGCAGCACATCATCGGGGAGAGCAACCACGCGGCCATTATTGGGATGTGGAATTGATATGAGCTCTCATCCTTCGGTGCAGTTCGAAGTTGCAGGTGTGTGAACAGCAATACGTCAAACTCATGGGAATCTTTCAGCTGATTCTCGTATTTCAATTGCGAGATCTTTACAAGGTCGGGTTGCTTCGCTGGAACTCAATGCCCGAGTCCCTGTAAGACGCTGCGAATTCTCTCTGCGCTCGCCTGCAGGCCAGCTTCCTCGTCTACTGTCATTGGTACAGGTAAGGGAGATTCCATGCCCTTGCGGCTCACTATGCGCGGAAGGCTCAGGCACACGTCCTTCATTCCGTGAAAGCCGCATAGATGTCCGCTGACCGGCAGGACGCGACGCTCATCAAACAGAATTGCTTCCAGAATGTTCGTCACCGCTAGCCCCACGGCATAGTTTGTCGCGCCCTTACCCTGGATCACCTGATACGCCGCGTCCTTCACGTTATGCACAATGGTGTCCTTATCAGCCGCGGTCAACTTGCCGTGCCCTTCCACCGACCACTGGCTCAATGGAATCGATCCGATCGTTGCGCTTGACCAGAGGGGAATCTCGGAGTCGCCGTGTTCTCCTGCAATATAGGCATGAACGTTTTGCACAGCCACACCGCAGTGCCGTGCCACCAGATAGCGAAAGCGTGAGCTATCAAGCACCGTGCCGGAGCCGATTACACGCTCACGCGGAAGCCCCGTTAAGCTTTACCGCCAGCTCCGTCATCACATCTACAGGATTAGTTACCAATAGGAGCAGCGTGTTCGGTGCCACTCGCACCACTTCCGGTAGCAGCTTGAAGCAGATGGCTGCGTTCGCCTCCGCCAGATCCATACGCGTCTGGCCCAGTTTCTGCTTCGCGCCGGCGGTCATTACCACCACATCGCAATCACGCAGAACTTCCAGATCATCCGACCCATCCACGGTGGCCTGCGGCGCAAACAGTAGCCCGTGATTCAGGTCGAGAACTTCCGCCTCCACTTTGCTGCGCGTAATGTCATACAAGCAGATATGTCGTGCAACACCTCGAATCATCGCTGCGTAAGCAATCGTCGCCCCCACACTTCCCGCGCCAATAATGCCAACTTTTGCTGGCTTGTCCTGTGCCATTTCGTGTCGTGACCTCTCAGTTCCTAATCTATGACATGCATCTGAGCGTTCCGCACTATTTATCGTCTGTCCCTCTGCGCTTCGCACAGTTCCGGCCCATTTCTCCACATTGCATTCAAGCCCGCGAGCAACGCACAATGTCTCTATCCATGGTGGAGATTCCCGTGACTGGCAAATTGGAGCTCATTGTCGGGCCCATGCGCAGCAACAAGACGGCTGAGCTGCTTCGTCGCATTGAGATTCGCCGACAGTATGCCAAGCAGAACGTCCTTTTGCTCAAGCCGAGCGCGGACACAAAGGCTGCTTCAGGCATGGTCGAGAGCCGCAACGGCAATGGCTGCGGAAAGATGCAGGCAGTCGAATTTCCATCCAATGATCCTTGGGCCGCCCTTCCTATTCTTGAAGTAGAGGAGCAGCGCATTGGAAAGCGCGTGGAGTGCATCGCTCTCGACGAGGGTCAGTTCGTTGAGGATCTTTTTCTGTTCACCAAGCGTCTACTAGAGTCGGGTCACGACGTGATGGTCTCCGGCCTCGAACTTGACTTTCGCGGCCTGCCCTTTGGGGAGATGCTTTCGCTCTCCTGGTTAGTGCGCACTTTTTCAGGAAATATCACTGAGCTCGTCGCCTATTGCAGTTGTGGCGCCAAGGCGCTCTATCCGCAACGCTTCATTGACGGAAACCCCGCGCCGTACGAAAGCCCTATCATCATGGCCGGCGATTTCTACGAGCCGCGTTGCGCCGAGCACTTCATCTTACCCGGCCGGCCGCACTAAATTGGATGTACTGGAACATGAGCTGCTCGCCTGACGAGTAGTCCTCACATTGGCATTCAGTGCTGCCTTGCATTAGTGCTGGATTGAACGTCCCTTGCGCGCCAATTGCGGCACGGCAATCAAGGTAATGGCGAACACGAAGAAGGACGCTGCCACAAATTCCATCCGCCCGTGGCGCAGGTCTTCAAAGACGAGCTTAATCGCAACGAGAGCAAGTGCCGCATACGCGATGCGCTTCATCTCCAGTCTGCCTCTGGCACCCATATATGCAAGAGCCACAGCCATCAGGCAGATCGCCAGTGTCCGCACCAGTGCAATATGAAAGTTCAGCGGAACCACGAACAGCGCCGTAATCCCCAGCAGCCCCCTGCCAAGTAGTGCGGCCACGCAAAATGCAGCCCACCATGCTGTTATCAGATGCATTATCTGGCTTTTCCACGCCTCGCCCAGTCGCTCTCTACCGGCAACATAGGCCAGTACCGCGCAAACCGTGATAAGCCAGATGTCCCAAGTGGTCCTTGGCGCCATATCACCGGTTAACACACCCGTTCCAAATTGCAGTGAGCGCGAGACAATTACCGCAACTGTGAGATAAAGGACTCCCTGGAGTTCAAGCGTCAGGCTCTTCAAGCGCACACCAAGTGCAGTTGCAATCACGGCGCACGCTCCGAGGCACGGACCGCCGACTGCTAAGGGCATCGTAGTGAGTACTCCAGCTAGAAGTAGCCCGGCACTCCACATTGCGAAAATTCCGTAGTTCCTTTCGTCCTGGTCGTGGAGGAATTTCGCAAGCAGGAGCGCGTAGCATCCGAATGCCATGACAATACTTGCGATACCCAGTGAAACAAGTCCTATTTGGTGCGTAAAGAAACTGAGATTCGCCCACATTAAAAGGAAGGAGATAATCGCTTGAATCGTGTCGAGAATACCCAGCTTTTCTCCAAGCAGAACTGACTTTCCGAAAAGCCTTGTGGCATCAAGCACGAACAGGAGAACTGCCGGAATCACGAGAGAAAGCGTTCCCAGCCTTACATAGTCCTGTTGAACGGTTTCAGGGTTTGAATAGATAACCAGGAATATCCATAACGCTGTGTCCGTTGCAAGCGCAATAATTGGCCGAAACTTTAACCCATGGCGAAGGCCGCTCTTCAAATCGCAGAGAACCAGCGTCATCATCAGGATTCCGATGTACGCCAGATTGTTATGCGTCGCAATCTGTAAAGTGAGCGCGACACCTGCTGTCGCAAGGGAAGATACCCACAGTACGGGAGAGTCCACGCTCTTCCAAGTCATAAAGAACGCAGAAATGACGAAGATTGCAAGGACAACAGCCGCGGATGTAGGTTGCAATGTTTGAAATCGGAGGGTCAGCTCCCAGAGCATTGGTGCAAGGATGATCGCCGACGTGGCGGTATAAATCGTACCGGCGAGAGGTCTTGTGCGCGAGGCTCTTACGGCAAAAGCGAGCCACGCAATTGCATAAATGATGGCAACTCCAGCAATTACGCGTCGGGGAGACGTGTCCGATGATGCCAGCGCACGTAACAAATATGCCCCGGCAATTCCCAGCATCGCTGTCCCGATAGTGCCGAAGATCCCACTCAGTGCGCCTGCATCCGGGCTATTCTCAACCAGTGCTTGAATCGGCGTTGGGGTCTCATGGACCTCTGCCACAAGTTCTTCGCCTTGTTCCAGTCGCTCAACGCGCTTTTCCAGCGAGTCAATACGTTGCTTGAGCAATTCAAAAGGTTCGGAAGGAATGTTCATTGCTACCTCCCGAGAGGCGGATGGCCCACTCGCAGAGAAGTCGCTTTTTCAGTCGGCACTTGCACCGGGCAGCTCTTGGTCTGACCAGGGCGGAAGTAATTTCACGAGTACCCATAAAATTCCAAGTGGAAGCAACGTAAGAGCTGCGGATACCAGGAGGCCTTCGCGTGTTACGAGTGCCATTTTGTATGTCGTGTAGCCGAGGAAGCTCTTAGAGAACAGTTGGCCACCGATAACCACGTTCCAGCGCATTGCAAAGATTCCAATCAGCGTCAATGTGCCGGCGATGGCGTAGCAGCGCTTGCGCGCCGTTTCCGATAGTCTGGCAACTTGAGTAATGGCGAGCAAGATGAGCGGACTGAGTGTCCCGAGAATAATCTGAACCACAATATGCGAAAAATAGAGCTTGGTATGGACCATGAAGTCAAGGGTTCTGAATGACTCATCGGCTTCGTAAATACGATGAATCAGGTCGAGCATCTCCAGGCTGAAGTCGATTATGAACGTATAGAAGAGATATTTGGCCACTGTGTCAACGCAGCGCATGTCAATCGTTTCGCCGCGTAATCGGGTTGCCGCCATATAAATCAGCATGACGCAGGCGATGCCCGAAACCATCGCCGAAAAAATGAAGACTACGGGCATCAGGGGCGAAGACCACCATGGATTCGCCTTAATCGATCCAAAAATAAATCCGACATAACCGTGGAGAAGGAAAGCCGACGGAATGCCGACGAGTGTTACGAACCATCCAACGCGCTCGTCAATGTGCAGAGATTGAGCGCTGATGTTGCTCGACCCCAGCGTCATGATCTTGTAGATCACGCGCATCAGCCCTTTGCTCTGCTGCGATCGCAAAACAATCTCGCGTCTGTAGTCGAGCCAGATTTCGAATGTTAGTACCGCCATTAAATACCACAAATACACATAACCGAACATTGCCATGGCAGACGAGCTGTGCGGAGTGAAGTACATTTCAGGCGACCGTTCCGGATGCCCGAGATGAAACTGCAACGGAAGCGGTGCCACAATTAAAAAAGCGAGCGCAGTAAGCAGAGCAAGCCGATAGGTAGGCTTTACAGCCTCAACCCGGAATACACGCTCGAGCGACGCGAGGATAAATGCTCCCGCCACGAGCCCGGTGATATAGGGATAGAGAACAATCAGCACACTCCAGTAGAGCTCAACTTCATTCGGATAAGTGAAACCTTCAACACCGCTCATCGTTCCTGCTCTCCCTCAATGCAATCCGGCGTGGCACTGCCTACCGAACCGATCCATCCAGCTCGTTGTAGAAGACTTTTGCACCTGTTGCCATCTGCGGTTTCAGTACTTGCACGGCGTGCGTCTTCAGAAACTCATGAATTGGATCATTTGGATTCTTCAGATCTACAAGTTGACGCGCACCCGTTGGACAGGCTTCACAACAGGCTGTTGTAAGGCCCTTTGTGATGCGGTGGTAACAGAGAGTGCACTTATCAGCAACCTTCTTCTCCGGGTGGATGTAGCGGCAACCGTACGGACATGCCTGTACGCAATACGCGCAGCCGAGGCAATATTTCTGATCCACCAGCACCACTCCATCCGGCGCAACAAAGGTTGCTCCCACTGGGCACACCTGGGTGCACGGTGAGTCGACGCAGTGGTTGCACATCTTCGGCACAAAGAAATACTTACCAGTGGTGTCGGTTTCAACCGGAAATCCTTCCTTACCTCCGTCCGGCGAAATTACCTCGGGACTGGTCATGTTTTCGTCGTTTACGTGGTAGCGTTCTACCCACGTTCGAAAGTATCCGTCTGGGACATCGTTTTCCGTTTGACAGGCACGTACGCAGTTTCCACAGCCGATACACTTCGGAATGTCGATGAGCATGCTCCACCAGTGCTCAGTCATCGCGTAGTTGGGAGAGGTCTCCGGAGTGCCAGCCAAAACCGATTTCCACGCCACGGCGGCGGCGGGCAAAAGTATCAGAATCTGGCGACGAGATAGATTCACTTTGCACCCCCCGCTCCAACTACAGGATTGTGTGGCTGATGGCATGTTTCGCATGCCAATCCACCGGAATGGTCTGTTCCGATTTGAGGAAATGCCTTTGGACGGGCTGCGCTTTTTGCGTGGCAGCGAACACAGAGCGTCGCTGTGTCCAGCTTGGATGGAGTCACCGTCCCAGGGTCGTTGGCATGTGCCGCCAGTGCACCGTGACAGGCCTCGCAATTTACATGAGCATGCTTGCCGCTCTTCTTCATGTCGGCTATGTCAGCGTGGCAGGTTTCGCAGGTTTGATGTCCGGCAAAGTGGATCGGCTTTGCCGCGATTTCCGCGATTGCGTCGGCGCGATAGTGGCCGTATTTCCCAAAGCTTTTCGGCACCACATAGGCCCGAATAATGAGAAAGAGGAGAAACAGCAGTACAAACAGACCCACAAATCGAAATAGGTGTTCAGTGTCTTTGAATCTGCTCATCCAGCCCATTCCTTCGATTTCGATTGGCCTGGGCGATATCAAATCGCTTCATAAATGCCAGGCTAAAAATCGAAGTGAGCATAGGCCGCCTCTGTTCACACTTGTATGTGCGACTCATCACACGGTGATGTGATAAACGAGTAACCCTTTATTTAAAGAAAGACTTAATTGCGACTTTGTGACATGCAATTTGATGAGGATCCAAGAATATCTTGATCTGGCCGCAACGGGTCTAAACTTGTTCGACGCCAGAAAGAGTCATATTTCAATTCAGCCGAACTGCGCCACACTGAACCCAAGCTTGTAGGTTTCGCCGTGCCTGAGCAGGTCCTCCCATGTCACCTCACGCCCCGTGTAACCGGCCATGCGTCCAAGCATGCAACTAAGCGCCGTCTCCACACCCGCGGCAATCTGATTGTGGGTCGGCCCGTCCGTAATGCTGGCGATGAACGTCCGTTCCTTGTCGCGATCTGCAAATTGCAGGTTGTCGCTGAAGGCGCCGTTTGCGGCGAATTTGCCTTCGCCGTTGCCATTGCTCTCCTGCCATGCCCAGGGGTTTGCACCTTTGATATTCACAGGTCCAGAATAGGCAACTTCAGAAGAGCCGTCTGACCCAAATAACCGCAATCCCGCGTCAAATCCGCCGTAATTGTCGAATTGCGTTGAAGTAAAGGTGAAACGAGCTCCGTTGGGATACGTGTACACTACCTCGTAATTGTCCCAGCAGTCGCCAAAGTGCTTCAGCACATCGCGTCCGCCGGTCGCCACTGCCTTTGCTGGATGGGACCCCACGAACCAGTTTGCCAGGTCGATAATGTGGATGTTCTGCTCCACCAGAATGTCGCCGGAGAGTGCGCGATCCCATAGCCAGTTACGCAGCCGATATTCCTCCGGAGTCGGGCCAGTTGGCGTCACCTCCACTGACTTTGGCGCGTTGTAGCGGCCCGCCACAGAAACAATTTTGCCAATCGCACCGTTCTGCACCTTCTCGGCAAATGCCGCAATCGGCGGTGCATTTCGGCACTGGAAGCCCACGTCCACGCTCTGACCAGGCTTAACCTTCTTCGCGATCTCCAAAGCCTGGTTAGCCTGAGCTACATCGATGCCTACGGGCTTCTCGCAATAGACGTGCTTGCCCGACGCAACAGCGATGCCGAGGTGCTCGACGTGAAAAAACGGCGGCGTCGAAATCTGGATCAAATCGATCTGTTTCGATGCTGCAAGCTCATTGACAGCGTGCGGCCCGTGAAACATCTGGCTCGCGTCTATCGCCGGGTGTCCAAGCTTCGCATTCAATTGCCCGAAGTGATCTTTCCCCTTCGCAAGTCGATCAGGAAACAGGTCGGCAATTGCCGCAATCTGCGCGCTCGTGTTTTCTGCAAACGACGTTGCCACCGATGTGCCGCGATTGCCGCAGCCCAGCAGACCCAGCCGTACCGCCGAATTAGTCTCGTAGCCTAGCGCTGTTCGCGCATTCAACACCAGCATTCCCGCAGCCACCCCCGTGCCCGCCTGCAAAAACTTCCTGCGATCCATGTTCTCTCCATCCTCTTCCCATGCAGATCAATTCAATTCAAATCAATTCATTCATGGCGCAAAAGACTTCAGGCAAGCACTTCCTGCAAAATGTGCTCTAGATAAATCTTCTCCTGCCGCACATCCTCAATCTGCTGCGGACCGGACGTCTCGCGCTCGATGGTGATGGCGCCCGTATAACCCAGGGCATGCAGCTTGGTAAGGACCTTCTTGAAGTCTACAAGTCCCTTGCCGATCAGAACTTCTTCGCCCAGCTCGCTCGGATCGGTTGGCCACTTCCCATCTTTTGCATGCACACTCCGCACATGCTTGCCCAATATATCCACCGCATCCACCGGATTTGCTTTGCCATAAAGAATCAAATTCGCCGTGTCCAGCCCCACCCCAAGATTCGGCATC
>CAWFCO010000008.1:0-227240 GCA_963814335.1 uncultured Acidobacteriaceae bacterium
CGCCACATCGCGGATCATGCGTGACATCGTTGTCGGCGTCTCTTGCCCCGTCTCCATGAGAAAGTACTGCCCATTTCCACGGCAGTGCTCAGCCACCGTCTTAATTGCCTCCACCGCCTGAGGATAGAGTGGATCCGCAGGGTCTTCGGGAATGAAGCCGCAATGAGTCTGGACCTGCCCGATTCCCAGTTGCTTCGCGAAGTCCGAAGCCTGCCGCAGTGCGTCGATGCGCGCCGCGCGCGTCTTAGGTGGAATTAGCCCAATGGTCGAGGGGCCTTGCATGAAGTTCCACACCAGCGGCGGCGGACCCACCACTTCCACGGTGGTTGCTATCAGGTCATATTGATCCAGCAACTCAGCAAACTGCTTGGCTATAGCAGGCGTAAAGCCGTTGATGTATCCGTCCAGCGAAAGAAAGCAGTTTGTGAACCCCAGGTCATGCACCCGCTTGAAAACAACATCAGGCTCCCCGTACGGGCTCACAATCAAACCCAATGCCATGGGCTTCAATGGCTTCTGCTGTTCCGCGAGCGCGCTCCGGGACCCCATCGAGACCCCGGCTGCGGCCGCCGAGGCCAAACCAACAAACTCTCTTCGATTCATCTTTCCCTCAGTGAACTTCTGGACGCCTTTATAAGGTGTGAGTGGACGTCCAAGCAAGTCGTTATCTCTTCCCGTCATCAGTATAAGGAAGCCCACAACTTTTCAGTATTTCAGCGAACCGCACATCCCCGCGCAGTGAATCCCATTTCGCATCAGCCGGAAGCGTCGCAAGATGTACATCGCGTTCCTGCACCGCACGCTTGAGCCACATGAATGTCTCGTCCATTTCTCCCAGGCCCGTGTAGATTTGCGCGATTGCGCACGCCGGCACATAGCGTTCTTTCGCTCGAGCCAGCATTGAATTCAGCACACTTTGCGCTTGCTCGTTCCGGCCCAGCTTGCCCAGGATGTATCCGCGCAGTGCGTGCACCTTGCTGTTTTCTCCGCCTTTGCCGCACCGGCTCAGCGCTTCCAGGGCCAGGGTGTCTTTGCCCAGTTGCTCATAGGCCTGAGCCATTTGCAAATGCGCGACCCAAAAATCATCCAACACCACACCAGCGTGCCGGGCAAACTCAAGAGCGCCGTCGAAATCTCTCGCCAGAAATGCAACCTGCGCAGACAGCGCATGATGCATGGCCTGCAGCGGCTCCAGTGAGCGCGCTTTTTCCATGGCATCTCTTGCCTCATCCTCGCGGTTGCAGGCGTGGCCAAGCACAATGCCCAGTAGTCTATACGCGAGCGAATAGTTTGGATCAATGGCAATCGCTTTGCGATAAGCCGTCTCAGCCGCCGCCCAATCCCAATCCAGCCAGAACTTTAGAAAACCCCACGATGTCTGTGTCTCGGCCAAGTCCGGTTCCGATTGAATCGCCTGTTCCGCTGCCTGCCGTGCACGCTGCCACACGTCAAGTGGTCTGGCATCAGCATGAATCGGACTCGACGTAAAAGCGTCCGCCAGACCCGACCACGCCAGGGCGTACTTCACGTCCAACTGCGTGGCGCGAAGATAGTGCTCCACAGCTCGCCGCGTTGTCGCCGGCGTAAACAGGTTCCAGTAATAGCGTCCTTGCAGGTATGCGTCATATGCAGCAGGATTGTGTGCCTGCCGTTTTTCCAAAGCCTGCAAACGTTCCGGTGAAAGCCGCAGCTGAATCTGCCGCGCAATCGCCATGCTCAGTTCGCGCTGAAACGCAAGCATGCTCTGCGGCTCACTGTCGAACGACGAAGACCATATTTGAACCTGGTCGCTCGCACGTATCAGCTTTGATGTCACCCGCAGCCGCCCACCCTCGCTCCGCAACGAGCTTTCCACAAGCAGCGTGGCCTTCAGTTCAGTCCCAATTTCATTGAGAGTCTTCGATGTCCGCTTGTAAGGCAATACAGAGGTCCGGCCAATAACCGAAAGGCGCTCCGGGTCCACCTGACCAAGAGCCGTGATCACTTCTTCGGTGAGTCCGTCCGCAAGGTAATCCTTCTCCGTCTCCGGTCCCAAGTTTTCAAACGGCAGCACCGCCAGAACCGAAACTCCGGTCCCGGCCTTTTCCGCAGTCTGCTCAAGCCGTCTGACCGGCAATAGAAATCGGTATCCGTGTTTACTCACCGTCTCTACCGCTTCCAGCCCCTCCCGCTCCTGACGAAATATCTTTCGCAGCTCGGAAACACAGTGGGCAAGGTTGGCCTCCTCAACGAAGGTGTTGGGCCACAATGCCTTGAGAAATTCGTTCTTGTCGATGAGCCTGCCCTGGTTCTCAACCAGAAACTGAAGAGTTTCAAAGACCTTAGGTTGCATTTTCAGCAGTTTGTCGCCACGCAGCAGTTGCTTTTCCGCCGGTGCCAGACGAAAGTCTTCGAACTCATAGACAAATTGGGGTTTCTCGGCCATAGGTGCAGTCAATTACTGGAGTGGCCAGATTCTAGCAGTTCTCTTGAAGGGTTCGAGGCCGTCTCCTCAACTTTTCCCTCAAAAAAACTCAGATTCCCTGCAGGATTTTGATTGCGACAAGTTGGTACGTTCACATTGCTGGGTCAAATCCAAGCACCCACTTGCGGAGGTCGTTCATCATGAATCGTTCTGTTCTGCGCAGCTTTGTCTTGTTACTCGCGGCATTCACTCTCTTATTTGGCCAGCTTGAAGCTGGTGCCCAATCCCCACAGTCAGCCGCCCAACGAACTCTTGAGGGAGCGTGGTGGGTCGACGTAACGGTCTATACCAGTTGCAGTTCGCTTGAAGTGAAATCAAGTTTCTCGTCCCTGCTGCTCTTTTCTCGCGGCGGAACGCTCACGGAAGTCACATCCAATCCCACCTTCATGGTTGGGCAACGCAGCTCCGGCATTGGCACATGGTCGGTTAACGCCAATGGTTCCTACACAGCGTCCGATACTGCGTACATCCTCTTTAGCGGGGGGCCGTTCGTTAAGGGAACGCAAAGGCTTGGTCATTCAATCAAATTAACGAAAAGTGGAAACAAGTTCAGCGATATTGCTAGTATTCAGTTCTTCGATGCGAACGGACTTCCCTTGATGTCTGGATGTGCTTCGGCCCAAGGTAAGCGACTGTTGTAGAGATTGGTTTCAAAAATCAGCAAACTGCCGCGCGGAGCCAGCAACGACTCCGCCGGCAGTTCTTTGCAGATCCATGTGCCCGCTTGAAGTATCCCCATAGGGAACAAGTCGCATGGAAAGACGGCGAATTTGATTGTTCCCGTGTCAAGGTTGCTGGCGCTATCATCCAAGCAACTGCTATGGCAAACACATCTGCAAAATCCTCGCTTCGCACACTCGGTAATACTGACCTTCAACTCACACCCATTGGATTTGGAGCCTGGGCCATCGGCGGCGGCAACTGGGAGTTCGCCTGGGGGCCGCAAGAGGATTCTGAATCCATCAAGGCCATTCACCGCGCGCTCGACCTCGGCATCAACTGGATTGATACGGCGGCCATCTATGGCCTTGGCCATTCTGAAGAAGTCGTCTCACGCGCTCTCAAAGCCACATCCCACAGGCCTTATGTATTCACCAAGTGTTCCATGCGCTGGCACGCGGATCGCTCCATCTATCGCTCCTTGAAAGCTGCGTCCTTGGAAGAAGAGTTGGAGGCGTCTCTGCGCCGGCTTGGTGTGGAAACGATTGATCTTTATCAGATTCACTGGCCCAATCCCGAGGGAGAAATCGAGGAGGGTTGGGAGAAGCTTGCGCGACTCCGGGAGCAGGGCAAGATTCGCTGGATCGGTGTGTCGAATTTCAATGTCGCACAGATGAAGCGGGCGCAGGCCATCGCTCCCATCAGCAATCTGCAGCCTCCTTACTCCATGCTCCGTAGAGCCATTGAAGAGGAGGTTCTTCCGTTCTGCCTGGCAAATAACATTGGCGTCATCAATTACTCGCCTATGGTCTCTGGGCTTCTTACTGGAAAAATGACCGCTGAGCGTGTGGCCACAATGCCGACCGACGACTGGCGCCGCCGCGCCGTCGAATTCAATGAGCCGCGTCTCAGTCGCAATCTCAAACTGGTCGAGTTGCTGCGTGAAATCGGAGGGGCGCACAACGTTCAGCCAGGGGTGGTCGCCGTCGCATGGACTCTCCGTCATCCGGCCATCACGGCCGCCATTGTGGGCGGGCGCAGCGCGCAACAGGTGGAAGGTGTTGCTCCAGCTCTTGAATTCAGGCTCAGTGACGATGAGGCAGGGCGTATTGAAGGATTTCTTGCTGCGAATCCAGCGTAGATTCCTGTTCAAAGCCACGAAAAAACCCCGGCCTTTGCCGGGGTTTCTCTTCCGCCAGAGGCGATGTGGTTACATCGCGGCGACGAAGTTGGGAACCATAATGGCTGCGTTTTGCTGCAGGAGCTGGGTGGTTCGGGCAGCCATGCCAGTGTACATGGATGCCGCGCGAAATGCGTTGATCCGGACGCCTTCGCTCGCAGCCGTACACGCATATTGCACAAGGGCGCTCAGTACGCATACTCGAATCTGCATCGCATCGCTTCGAAGTGTGGCAAGAAGTTCACGATCCACCGATTCGCAATTGCGGGCAGCGTAGTCGGCCATTTCCAACATAACCTTCGCATTCTGATACATCGCCCACAGTCCATGGGCACCCCGAATGCGGGTCCAGGTTTCTTCCGGAGTGACATTGAGCCCTTCACGCCAGAGAAAATGCTCGCTCAGTTCACGCGCGCTCCAGTCGGGTCGCAATCGCGCAATCAGAGAATCCCAGGTCTGTGCACTTTTGCGCCGCGCGCTTTCGCGCCAACGGACAAGGTACAAAGCCAACAGGGTTAACAAGGCAACTTGAAGTAGAGGCAAAATCATGGGAATTCCTCAACTATCCGATTCTTCGGGTCTGAATTTCGAATTCGCAGATCCTTCGGCTTTTCGATGGTGCCACCATTTTTAGCAGAAAACTCGCCGTGTCGAAAAGGGAAAAACTCCTTGAATCTGAGTGAACCCCTACAGCTGGTACTCTGCTTTGCAGCTTCTTAAGTAACTTAATCTGGTTACCATGCTGGGGTCAATGATACTTTTCGGTGACCGCATAACACCTGTGAAGATCTGGAAAATGAATGGATTAGCTCCCTAGGGGCCAGATTTCGTCACATTCCATGAGGGTAGTGTCTTGAATGGGGCAAAAGGTTGTCTGCTGGGTGGGGCTGATCTGGTAACGCGATTCAGGAATGACTGCCACCGTGCGAAGGGTTTCTAGTTGGGTCGCTCAGAGCAGTGCGGTTGGCGCGAGCAGCGCTGGCAACAGCGAGCAGAACACTCTGCATTTGAGGGGTAAACTCGCGGCGCTCGGCTTCCTTCTGCGCGAAACTGACAACCCAGTAAGCGAGGGAGAAGACGTAACTGGCAACCACAAAGTTATTCAGTGAAGCGTATTGCTCAACATTTCCATGGTGTGTGCGGAGCATGGCTACGACGACAGCTTACCAGCGAATAAAAGCCTAGCCCGGTTGCGATTTGCAGCTCGCGATCACGCCAGCCGATCGACAGCCATTGGCTGGTTGCTGCCAGGAGCAGGAAGAATCCGACGCGCAGAAAGCCAACCGTTTGGACAAGGTGAACGAGCAGTCTCTCTTGTGCGCCGGTATCGGCCTCAAGCCCTGAAAATGGCCATAGCAGCGCGCCGGCGAGTAGAATCATTCCTGCTATATAAAGAAGGGCCCACCTGGTAAGGGAACCACGGATTGGCTTTAGCACCGACCATGCCAATTCCACGAGACACACAAAACTCAAGAACGGAACTGACTGAAACTTCGATGAGGTACGCATTGAGGTATAGCGTCGCGTTTGAATAGAGGGAAGTTTAAGGATAAAAAAATTAGCGATATTTGGAAAAAGTATCAGCAAAATAAGTAAAGAAAGCGGGAAATTGATCTTCCACGCCGCTGAACGAGAGGAACGCGATGAGCGTTGCCTCAACCGAGAAATCCCAAAAGCCAAAGCGCGTTTCCCAGATTCATCATCTGCACCCCAGCTCATCACAAGCTGCCGCGATGAATCGAGTTTAGCAGCAAAAGTCCGAGAAGCCATCACAGCCAACCTAGGTAACGGTCCGTGTTATGCGCTCTTCTTGCCAGTCGGCCAGGGGCTGATCGGAATCATGGCCATACTAGACTTCTTGCCAGTCGGCCAAGGGCTGCTGGGAATCATGGCGAGCCAGACTTCTTGCCAGTCGGCCAGGGGCTGCTGGGAATCATGGCGATGCCAGACTTCTTGCCAGTCGGCCAAGGGCTGCTCGGAATCATGCGATGCCAGACTTCTTGCCAGTCGGCCAGGGGCTGCTGGGAATCAGCGAGATCGCAGCCCAGTATCGCTGCAGACTTCTTGCCAGTCGGCCAGGGGCTGCTCGGAATCATGGCGATGCCAGACTTCTTGCCAGTCGGCCAAGGGCTGCTCGGAATCATGGCGATGCCAGACTTCTTGCCAGTCGGCCAGGGGCTGCTTGGAATCATGGCAGATGCCAGACTTCTTGCCAGTCGGCCAAGGGCTGCTGGGAATCATGGCGATGCCAGACTTCTTGCCAGTCGGCCAAGGGCTGCTGGGAATCATGGCGAGCCAGACTTCTTGCCAGTCGGCCAAGGGCTGCTCGGGAATAGCGTTCGATGCGAAGACCGGCAGAGCAAGAGACATTACAGCGGCCGCCACAGTCAACTTCAGAACGATAGAACGCATTTGGGTACACTCCTCAATACGATAAAAATACAAAAGCACCATAAGAGTAGCCCAAAAGAGCCATGATTTCTACAACAAAAGTAATTGGAATGAGTAATTTTTGAGCAGAGCAACCAGTCGTCCCCGTGAAAGAGTGGGGCGACTATCGGAACAGGCCGGAAAATATAGCAATAAACCCTACAAATACCTATAAATATGGGAGAAATAGGATGGGGTTCCTCCGGTGCCCGAACATACCATGAACGCCCGTTGGAATTCATGCTGCGCCGTCTTAAAACCTTATGATTCGCCGAAAATTCGCTTAGGCTTGTTCACCGGTAGGAATTGCCCAAACTACAACTTTTGGGCCTAGCCATTCGGGTCACATGGTTCAAGAGGAACTCTTCCAAAAGGCATAGTCGGGAAGTCCGCAAAGTAGGATGGCTGGTGACGGAAAGGATCAAATCCGAGATCGCTCTAATGAATTGGCGGATTTTCACTGGAAAATGCCATCTATTTGGTACTTCTTATTGATTTGGATCGCCGCGCGTTTGGATCCACCTGGCTGAAGTTGTCGCGGCCTGTAGGAGTTGATTTAGTAAGTCAGTCGGTTTTGGAGTTATCCCCGACATGCCTTCTCTCTTAACGCTCGATCCGGACTGGAGGGGGCGGCGAAGGTGAGACCGGTGGCAGCAAGTTCAGTTCGGGGGCTCGTTTCCCATCGGACTGCCGAATACACTCTTCCCGATCCAGGAGATTTGGGCGTGAAACCATCCCAAGATCGATGGCGAAAGCCTCAGTAAAACCTCGCGTTCTGGTTCCAGTTTGAGCGTCGGCCTTAAAGAAAGTTGGCGACAGTTGGTCAATCGTTTGATTGGAAACGATGCAATTCGTGTCGAGGAATCGTCGGAAATGACGCTGAACAATGCCTTTAATCGAATGTAACTTCCCGAATTGGGTACCGAGTCATCGTTGCAAGTCTGATTACCGGCCTCAAACTTTCGTGCCTTTGTATTAGCTGAAAATTTGATACAGTTGCGATTGAATCCCGTTCCGGGGTGCAGGATGTGTCTATGAACAGTTCAAAACGGAGCACTTCGACGAAGCAGATTAGTCCAACCGTTGCGGCAATGAAGCAGGAAGTGCGCTGCGCGGTGCGCTTCCCGTTGTCGCTACCGATTATGGTCTCCAGCGGCAAGCAGGAACGCACGGCGATGACGCGCAATGTGTCCTCGAATGGCGTGTTGTTCGAACTGGAAGATCCATTGAGTGTGGGGCAGGGCATCCGCTATTCGTTACGCATGCCTGGTGAAGTCCTTGGCACACACAATGATGTTATGGTTCATTGCCGCGGTCGTGTGGTACGCTGCTCGGTAAGTCAAAGCCACTACCAGGCTGCAGCAACCATCGACGATTATCGATTCGCCGAGCTGTGACAGCCGGGTGAGTTGTGTGTCGGCAATCTATGTCCTTTATTAACGAACCGAACGATAACGAGATTCAAGAAGGGCCGGTTAAACCCGGTGCTATTCGCATTATTCTTGCGGATTCACAGGCGATTTTTCGCGTTGGAATCCGAAAGATATTTGCGCTTGAAGATGACCTGCGTGTGGTGGCGCAAGCCGACACGCTGGAGAATCTTCGCGCAGCGATTGAACGCTACCCGACCGACGTTGTTCTGCTGGAAGGCAGCCTGATTGCCGGCGAGACCAACGCCATTCCCGAAGTACTTCGTCTGGCGCCGGAAGTGAAGCTGATTGTGCAGGCGGTTTCGACGGACGAGAACCAGACAGTTGACCTCTATCGTAGAGGCGTTCGTGGCATCATTTCGCGCTCGATTGCCCCCGATTTGCTGGTGCGTTGCGTGCGCCGCATTGCTGCCGGCGAAACCTGGATCGATAACCAGTCAGTGAACTGGGTGATTGAAGCCTATCGCGCGCAGGCTGCCGCACTGGTGAGCCCGCGCAACCAGCCGAGGCTGTCTCCGAAAGAGATGGCGATCATCACCTGTATTACGCAGGGCAAGCGCAACAAGGAGATTGCCTTCCAGCTCGGCACAACCGAACAGGTGATCAAGAACTATTTGCGCAAGATCTACGACAAACTCGGCGTGTCCGACAGGTTAGAGCTGGCGCTCTATTGTCTGCACAACCGCATCATCCAAAACGATGCAGACGAAGAAGTGATTGCGCAAAAGGTTGCCAAGGGCTGACACGAAGAGATTCAGCGAAGACAAGAAACCGGGAGCCCAGACTCCCGGTTTTCTCTTTTTCCACCGATTTTTGGGAAGTTACCTGGAGTGCTTCAAATCGAACGTAACCTAGCTGATGTGACTCGCAGTGGCTATGTGTGACCCATCGCAAGAGACGTTCTTCGAACCGTCGCATGTTGGCTCAGCCTCGCCGCCTGGGCAATGCGCACGCGCCTTCTCGAGCAGGCTGATGAGCTCTGCGAGTTCAGCCGGTGCAAAGGATGCGAGCAGGTCGACCGGTGTTTTCGAGATAATCGGATCCATCTGCTCGAGCAGGTCCAACCCCTTTGGAGAGATGAAGGTACGGACGACGCGGCGATCCGCCGTGTCACGCTTCTGGCGAATAAAGCCCATGGTGGAAAGGCGCTTGAGCAAGCGCGTGATGTCCGGATCCGCAGTGATCATGCGATCGCCAATTTCGCCACAAGTGAGGCCCTGGGGGTTGGAGCCGCGCAGGATGCGCAGGACGTTGTACTGCGTTGAGGTGACGCCGAATTCGCGGCTACGACGGTGGAACTCGCGGTGGAGACAGTCGGCAGTGCGCATGATGTTGAGCAGCGCCTCTTCCTGGGGAGAAGTGAAGGGGCGCTGCTGGGCGATTTCGGTTTTGAGACTGACCATGACGAGTCCTTCTATTTAATCGTACAAGTTCAGCAGCTACTGCTTTGCCACGTCGAGATCGATGATGAGATTGACGTCATCTCCGACAACTGCCGCCGGAAATTTGGAGGCGATATCGAAGTCTGTGCGCTTGACGGTGGCGGTGGCGGAGAAGCCCATGTGGGGTTTGTGGTCCATGCCATTGACGGGGCCGGTGGGGCCTTCGACGTGCAGCGTGACTGGCCTGGTGACGCCGTGGAGGGTCAGATTACCGGTGACGGTGAGGCCGTCTGCCGCCTTTGCGACGCTGGTGCTGACGAAGGTGGCCGTTGGGAACTTGGTGGTGTCAAAGAATGTAGGCGACTTGAGGTCGTTGTCGCGGGCGGCAACGCCGGTATCAATGGAAGCCACGTCGATGGTGATGTTTACGGTGGACTTGGAGATGTCTTTTTCATCGAAGTTGATGGTGCCGCCGGCAAGTCCGAAGCGGCCGCGAACCTTGGAAAGGCTCATGTGGAGGATGGAGAAGTCGACTTCGCTGTGTGCCTTATCCGGAGCCCAAGTGGTGACCTGGGCACGGGCGAGAGGGGCAGCGAAGGGCAAGGCAAGTGCGGCGAGCGCGGCGATCAGTACGAAACGCTTCATGTTTAGAAATCCTTTCACGTCAATGATATGGGGGTCTGACTTGAGGCACGGTATTGCCTGATCAAGACGCCGCGCAGGCAGGAGAAAAACCTCTGGCGGCCTCCTGTGGGGATGCAGGGTGTGCCTGGTTGATTGGACGCGAGAGGCGAGATAGTAGTTGCAACAAATAATTTTTACGTGACGAACGGCCCCAAAGTGACGGACAGACCCGGCGGAAATGGGTTGAATCGCGCTGGAGATGTGCGGTGGATTTTGAAGGCGCGGAGAGGCAGGTCGGGTTTTGCCGGGTTGATCTGGCGATTTGTTGCGGGATTTGTGAGTCAATTGTGGCCGCTCACGGAAAAAAGAGCCCCAAGGAGGCGAAATTTGCTCGAAAAAGGGGTATTTTTAAGGGCGGGAATCGGGCAGACCTATATCTTTGGAGCAGGAAAAGGCAATGCGGCAGAGGTTTACCGGCCGCTCGGAGGCGGATAGGGCGGCCTGGGGATTGAGGAGGAGAAGATGGCTGTGAAAAAGACGGGTAAGGCGGCGAAGAAGCGGAGCGTCAAGAAGGCGGGGAAGCGACCGGGCACAGTGAAGGGTTTGCGGGCGGAGTCTGCGAAGCCGAAGCGGGGTGCGCAGGGCCGGCGCTTAGCGGTGCAGGCGATTCCAATTCACCGGACGGAAGAGATTCCGGTAATCCGGAGCGAGGGGGCGGCGCGGCGGTATCTGGAGCAGGTGCGCTGGCCGCACGGTGTGCGGTGTCCTCGCTGCGGCGGCGCGACGATGTGGGAGATTTCCGGCCGGGACCAGCGGGAGTGCGAGGCGTGCGGGTACCAGTTCAGCGTTACGGCGGGGACGGCGTTCGCGGGTTCGCACGTGTCGCTGGAGAGGTGGCTGAAGTGCGTGAAGCTGCAGGTGAAGGAAGACAAGGGGCTGAGCGCGCGCCGGGTGGCCGAGGAACTGGGCGTGACCTACAAGACGGCCTGGTACCTGTGTCACCGCGTGCGGGCGGCGATGGGCGCTGCGGCAGGACGGAGACGGGCGACCTGGGAGACATGGACGCCAACGCCGGGCGCGGCCCTTCTGGATGAGGGCGTGAAGGCGGCGTGGATCACGATTTCAGACAAGCACACAGCGGCCTATGTGGGGGAGGCGCGGTTCCGGCACCGGTATGAAAAGCCGAAGGAGCGGTTCAAGAAGGTGGTGGAGGAACTGTTGCGGGGTGAGGCGGTGGGATACCAGTCGTTAGTTGATTAGTGGACGAGTGGTTCGTTGTTCTAGGGAATGTGGAGTCAGAGGGAGAGTAAGCAGGGCAGAGTAGCTGAAATTATCGTTGGGGCATTCAACAGCGTGAGGGCGCTGGCCAGGTCTTATTTGCCGGCTTATCGATGCAAGAGAGTCATCAACTGGCCGGGTTCAATGAGGGACCGTGGAACGCGATACCGATTGATCTTGAAGAGGATTTTTGAGATGCCGTGCAGGTCGGCGTCGTCGTGCAGGAAGGGAATGAGGCGCGCGGCAAGTGGCTCAAGGCCGGCGCGTTGGCTGCGGAACGTTGCGCCGTCCCTGGGACGGAACTGTGACCAGGCGATGGAGCCGACGAATCCTGCCGCGCCGAACCGGTCCGAGCGGAGGATATCTTCAACAAAGACGCGGATGGGACCGGCATACTCGTGAAGCGCATCGTGAAACGCTACGACGCCCTCAGGAACGACGTGCGGAAAGAATCCATCAAAGTCAGACTTGGCTCCGGGATAGGTGTGATCCCCGTCAATCCAAAGAAAGCGAATCGAGCCAGTCCAGGTTGCAGCGACATCCTTTGAGAAGGCGCGGCGAGCGTCAACGATGCCGGCAACTCCAGCGGCTTCAAGGTTCCTCTGGAATGCATCAAAGGTGGAATCGTCGGGTACCGATTTGTATTCCTGGAGTTCAGGGTCATTGAAGTTGTGGGGATCGATTGCGATTACCGGTCCGCAACCGTAATGCTGCGCAACTTTCGCAAGCATGACCGTGGACTTTCCTTTGAAGCTGCCGATTTCAACAATGGCGCCCTGCGACGGAGTGCAAGCGGCAACCATGCCGAGGAAACGGGCTTCATCCTCGGAAAGAAAACCTGGGACCTTCTTCGCTTCCTGCCACGCACTATCGAGGACGTCGCGCAGGTCATGAGGAATTGTTGCGGTGGTCACAAGTCTCCTATGGAAGTCCGGTAAGAGTTGCTGATTCAATTCATCGGCCGGACTGTGGCCATTGTAAAGGTTGAGCTTAGCCAAGTGATCCCGCGACTGCTGCAAAAGGGTTTTGGCGGTTGAGGGCATGGGAATGAGCGATGGCGAGGCTGCCGGATATGGGGAACCGGTGGACGATTGCGGGGGTTCACAGGGGCCGGGAGAGGGTTGATCGTTGTCCGGCTGCCCCTGCCGGCTCCTGCTGGAACGCACCGGACACGGGGAGGCGGCGTTGCTGATGTTTCATTAGGAGAAACAGTGTGAAGAGCGTATGCTTGCCGTATAGGGTTGCGCCTCTCTTTTACCCCGGCAACGGGTCCTTCCTGCTTTCGAGCGCAACGTCGGCATAGCAGCCCTTACCGTCGACTTGCCCGGCATGCTGAGCCGAGCTTGGCTTTGGTTGCATACACGCACCATTACCGCGAATTGAGGCTCCTATTGCGATCTGAACTGGTTTTTGCTGCAGGGAAACGTGTGGAAAACAGGTTTCTGCTGTCAAGTACGGTGATGCGAGTGGTTAAAAGGTTCCATGTGGATGCGACGCGGACGGAAGACACGATCAACAAGGTGTTTACCGACATGGCGGCCAATCCGAAGTTTGTGGGCATTCTGCCGGCCTATGTGCCTCCTCCCAGCACGATTGATGTTTTGCTGATTGAACCAGCGGCCTAAGGAGCTGGACGGGCGGATAAAGCGCGGGGAGCATGGGGCTCTGCGTGCGTATTCCCTATGGAGTTTGTACAGGAATTGCGCTATCATCAAATCAGATCGAAGAATCCGATTTGGTTTTATTTGCTTGTTCTCGCAGTACTGCTACTCGCAATCAATACCATGTTGAGTTCGGCGGTACATTCAATCGAGAAGGAACAAGTTCAAAATGGAACAAGGTACAGTGAAGTGGTTTAACGATGCGAAGGGCTTTGGTTTTCTGAGCCGCGAAAATGGCGAAGATGTGTTTGTGCATTTTTCAGCGATCCAGAGCAGCGGTTTCCGCAGCCTGGCAGAAGGCCAGCAGGTGATGTTCAACGTGGTGAAGGGCCCCAAGGGCCTGCAAGCGGAGAACGTGCAGCCTGCATAAGCGCACGAGAACTGCAGTGAGAGGGGTGGTCTTCGGACCGCCCCTTTCCTTTTGTGCGCAGGAAGGCGCCCGGCGGCCGAGCGGGGGCCGGGCCTGCATGAGACCGTGCCGGAGGACGGCTAGAGCTTGAAGGATTTGACGGTGATGGCGGTGGGGTCCTTCCCGGCGGGGAGAATGGTGAAGAGCGAGGGGCCCGTTGTTTTGTTGTCAATGGGCGAGGGGCTGATGGTACGGACGACTGCGAGGTCGCCGGAGACCGAGTCGACAACGAGGAGTAGGTAACCGTTGCTGGCGAAGGCGAGGGCAATGGGTCCGTTGCCGACGTTGACGTGGCCGGAGAAGCGGCCGTCAGTGGTGGAGTACAGGGTGACGACCTGGGAGTTGCGGTTGGCGACGTAGAGGGTGGAGTTGTCGGCCGAGACAATGCCGGAGACGGGCGTGTCGCCGATCATGTAGGCGCCGCCAACGTCGTTGTTGGTGGTGACAATTTCCGAGATGCTGTTCGAGAGCGAATTGAGGGCAAATGCCTCGCCGCCGTCGGGTTTGAGAGCGAGATAGACGGGCGCGCGTCCGACGTCGAGGAGTGCTTCGGCATGGTCGGTTTCGTGGTCGGTGTGCTGGCCTGGGGCGTGCTGGGCGATCCTGGTTTCACCGGGCTTGGGGAATTGGGTGAGGGCGATGGAGAGCACCTGGTGGCCGGTGGAGCAGGCCGCGAAGACCTTTGATGAGTCTGGCAGGATGATGAGGCCGGTGGCGCCGGGGCATCCGGGGATGGTGGCGCGGATTTGGCGCGTATGGGGATCAATGAGTGTGACGGTTCCGGGGGCGCGGTTGGCGACGGCGAGGGTGTTGCCGTCAGGGGAGAGCCGGACGTCCACGGGTGAGGGGCCGGCGGGTATTTGCGCGAGCTCGCGGTGGGCGGTGAGGTCGACGAGCGAGACAGTGGCGGAGCCGGAGTTAGCGACGAATGCGAATTTGCCGTCAGCGGAGACGGCGATTGCGGCGGGTGACCGATGGAGCGGGATGGTGGCGACGACGGTGTTCTTTTCCGCATCGATGACGGAAAGAGAGCCGAGGCCCCAAGGCTGGCCGGCGTTGACGACGTAAACCTGATTGCGCGTGGGGCTGGAGGCGACGGCGACAGGATGCGGGCCGGTGATTATTTCGCGATCGACGCGGACATTGATGATGTCGTAAACGGAGACGGTATTGGAGCCGGAGTTGGCGACGTACGCGTATTCGCGGTAGTTGGACGGGTAGGTGGGGAAAGGTTTGGGGCGGCAGGCGGTGAGGGCGAGTAGAACCGCGAAAAGAGCGATGCCAGGTCTCAGAAACGAGACCTGAGGCACCCAGTTC
This sequence comes from uncultured Acidobacteriaceae bacterium, assembly GCA_963814335.1. Classification (GTDB taxonomy): domain Bacteria; phylum Acidobacteriota; class Terriglobia; order Terriglobales; family Acidobacteriaceae; genus Telmatobacter. The sequence goes on from CAWFCO010000008.1 coordinate 14,836, forward strand.
TGTAATGGACGGGGAATCAATTCACTCATGCGGTGGGGGAAGTGGCCTCAATGTGGATGCCGCGTGGCAGGGTGCGACGGACGATGGGTGCGATCTGCTCGATTTCGTCCATCATTTGCGCGAACTGGTCAGGGTAGATGGATTGTGCGCCGTCAGAGAGGGCCTTGTCTGGCTGGTTGTGAACTTCAACGAGGATGCCGTGACAGCCAACGGCGGCAGCGGCGCGGGCCATGGGAAGAACCTTATCGCGCTTGCCGGTGCCGTGGCTGGGGTCGACGAGGATGGGCAGGTGGCTGAGTTGCTGGACGGCGGGGACGATGGAGAGGTCGAGGGTGTTGCGGGTGTGGTCGGCGAAGGTGCGGACGCCGCGCTCGCAGAGGATGACCTGGTAATTGCCTTCGGACATGATGTACTCGGCGGCCATGAGGAACTCGTCGAGCGTGGCGGACATGCCACGCTTGAGCAGGACGGGCTTGCGGGTGCGGCCGGCGCGCTTGAGGAGCGAGAAGTTCTGCATGTTGCGCGCGCCGATCTGGATGACGTCCGCCCACTCGGCGACGAGCTCGAGGGTTTCGTTGTCAATGGCTTCTGTGATGATGCGGAGTCCAAATTTCTCGCGGATTTCGGACATGATTTTGAGGGCGTCTACGCCCAGGCCCTGGAAGGCATAGGGCGAGGTGCGGGGCTTGTAGGCTCCACCACGGAAGAACTGCGCGCCTGAGGCTGCGACCTGCTCGGCGATGGTGAAGGCCTGTTCGCGGCTTTCAATGGAGCAGGGGCCGGCGACGATGGCGAGGGCGGGACCGCCGATGGTGGCGTCTGTGCCGGGGAAGCGGATGACAGTGTCTTCCTCTTTGACGTCGCGCGAGGCGAGCTTGTACGGCTTGGAGACGCGGATAACGTCGGCGACGCCGGCGAGGTCTTCGAAGTTGCCGCGGTCGATTTCACCGGGGTTGCCGGTGATGCCGATGGCAGTGCGCTGGGCGCCGGGTAGCGGGTGCGGGCGGAAACCCATTTGTTCAATGTGGTCGCAAACGGCCTGTATTTGTTCTGGCGTGGCGTGCGACTTCATAACGATGAGCATGGCTGGCCTCGTAAGGAAATAGTTTAAGCGATATTGGGGCATTGAAGCCTGAACCGGATGGTGTACCGGGCCGGGCGTGGCTACCCTCTCAGGTTTGACAATCTAGATGTGGAACAGAGGGCTGGCGGTGATGTGGCTCACTTCTGTCAGGAGCAGGCGCTCGCTGAGCGCTCGCAGGAGGGCAATAGCAAATCGAGTAACGGATGACGCGGTGCGGGTGCGGTAGGCTTTTGGCAGTGGGTGAGGCAAAAGAATCATGTGTGGACGGTATGGGCGGCGAGGCGACAAGCAGCGGATTGCCGAGTGGATGCAGACGCACAACACGGATGTGTTCAACGAGGAGTACTACGAGGAGAACGGGCTGAGGTTCGGGCCGACGTACAACGCTGCTCCTGATACGCTGCAGCCGGTGGTGCGGCTGGATAGCGAGACGGGAGAGCGGGTGCTGGTGTTGATGAAGTGGGGGCTGGTGCCGTACTGGTCGAAGACGCCGAAGGTGGGGTTCAGCTCCATCAATGCGCGGAGCGAGGCGCTGGAGACGAGTGGGGCGTGGCGAGAGCCGTGGAAGAAGCGGCGGTGCCTGATTCCGGCGGATTTCTTCTACGAGTGGGAGCCGCAGACCGACGAAGAACGCAAGAAGAAGGCGACGCGCAAACCGTGGGCGGTGGCTCTGAAGGGCGACAAGCCGTTTGCGTTTGGCGGGATTTGGGACCGGTGGAAGGGCAAGAGCGAAGACGGCGCGGATGTGGTGTTTGAGAGCTTCAGCATTGTGACGACGGATCCGAATGAGGTACTTGAGCCATTTCACAATCGATGTCCGCTGATTGTGGAGCCGAAGGATTGGGAGCGATGGATGGCGCCGGCCGATCCGGCGCAGTTGCCGGTGGATTTGCTGCGGCCGCTGGATGCGGACGAGATGAAGGCATGGCGGGTGAACGCGGCTGTGGGTAATGTGCGCAACAACCGGCCGGATTTGCTGGATGAGGTGAATGAGGACGGCAAGCGGGCTGGGGATACGCTGTTCTGACACGGCGCGGTAGGACGGAAACCCGGAGATAAATCGGCGCAGGCTCTGGTGGTTCACGAAATATTTTGTTTTCTTCCCGATGAAACGGGCCTAGTATGGCAGCCAATACTGGTTGAGCAGTTTCCCCGATCAACAACACAATCTGCGAGGAGGGGTTTCCCATGGGTATCGAGTCCTCTGGTTTGGGGCGGGTGCGTACGCAGCGCATGCGTGGGCTGGTGTGCGTGCTGGCGCTGGTGGTTGCAACGGCGGCGGGCGCGCTGGCGCAGGTGCAGAACTATACGAAGTTAGTCATCTTCGGCGACTCGCTGAGCGACACAGGGAATGTGGCGGACCTGACGCAAGGGTCATGTGGCGTGCGGATACCGAGTCCGAATTTGCTTCTGGGTGTGGACTACGCGGATGGGAGCTTTACGGATAGCTTTTACACGGCGCCACCGGCGCAAAACTTTGAGGGCGTGTGGGTGGAGCAACTGGCACACCTGATGCCGCATCAGCCGGTGGTGAAGGACTCACTCGATGGCGGGACAAACTACGCCTATGGGTTTGCCTTGAATGGCAACGGGACGAGCCCGCTTTCATTTGGGCCGACGAATCTTTGCCCGGTGCAGGTGCACAACATTGGGCAGCAGATCACGGACTATCTGGCGACGCATCCAACGATCGACCGGCAAACGCTGTTTGTGATCTGGGGTGGCGCAAACGATGTGTTGAGCGTGACGGGCGGTGGGCAGATCTTCGGCGCTGCGTTTCAACAGACGCTGAATATGCAGCGGCTGATCCAAGCGGGAGCGACGCAGTTCCTGGTGTTGAATTTGCCGCCGCTGGGGCTGACTCCGCGGCTGAATGGAGGCTTTGGAACAAAGCTGGCGGGGAATGCGGCTGCGGCGCTGTACAACAGCTATCTGGCGGCGGGAGTGTCAACGCTGGAGAGCTTGTACCGATTCAAGCGGCTGAAGTTTTATCAGCTGGATGTGTTTCGTCTGATGCAGGGGATTGTGGCGCATCCGGGGATCTACGGGCTGACGGATGTGAAGGATGAGGCGATTGCGATGCCGGTGAATCCGGACACGTATCTTTTCTGGGATGATCTGCACCCGACGACGAAAGGGCACAATCTGCTGGCGGAAGCTGCGTACGGGCTGATGACGCAGTGAGCGATCAGCGGCTGTGCTTGCGGCGTTCGGCGGTTTTGGATTCCGAGCGCCAGCGATAGGCGACCCAGGCGAGGTAGCCGAGCTGGATGACCCAGGTGACGACGTAGGCGGCGATGAGGAATTGGTGATCGAGTTGCGCGGCGCGGTCCATGTATTTCCCTTTGAGCAGTACCTACGTTAGGTGTTGGCGTTGAGAGCTTCTTCGGCCTCGGCGGCGAGGTTGCGTTGATGCTTGCGCTCGACGTAGTAGCGCAGCATGAGGATAAAGACGCCCCAGCAGAACCAGGCGAGCATGTTCCAGAGCAGGACGCGGGTCATGGACCAAGCCATACCTGCGCCGGAGGCCCCGCCGAAGACGGGCGCGGGATGCTGCGTGCGCCACCAGCGATTGGCCATATAGACGATGGGGACGTCAAGCGCACCGAAGATGCCGAGGACGGCCGCGAGGGTCTGCATTTGCGGGCCGGCAGCGAAGCGGCGGAGCAACAGATAGCTAACGTAAATGAGCCAGAGAACGAGGGTGGTGGTGAGACGTGCGTCCCATGTCCACCAGATGCCCCAGGCGCGGCGGCCCCAGATGGGTCCGGTGGTGAGGACGACGGTGCAGAAGATGACGCCGACTTCGGCTCCGGCGAGTGCCCATGCATCGGAGATTTGCGCGCGGGTGTAATTGGAATTGCGCCAGGTGAGGAAGCCGATGGAGCCGAGCAGCGATACGCCGAAGAAGACGAAGGCTACGGCGGCCGAGGGCACGTGGTAGAAGATGATGCGGAATATCTCACCCTGCAAGGCATCTGTGGGCGCGACGAACAAGGCCTGATAGAAGCCCCAGATCATGAGGGCGATGGTGAGGACGGCGTAAAGCGAGATGGCGGCTTTTTTCATGACTGTACGAGGCTAACAGTTTAGTGTACGGCACCTGCGGCTTGGGCATTGCATGCAGCGCACGGCGCTTCGCGCCGGAAAGTTCATGCGGCCTGCGAGCGTGGGCGAACCTTGTTGAGGGATTTGCTTTTGGAGGCTAGCCAGAGGTCGTGTCCGCTCTGCAGGCCAATCCAGAATTGGGCGGAGTTACCGTAGTAGCGGCTAAGGCGCAGGGCTGTGTCGGCAGAGATGCCGCGCTTGCCACGGACGAGGTCATTTACGCGCGGCGCGGAGATGTGGAGGTCCTTGGCGAGGCGATATGCGGTGAGGCCGAGCGGCTCCATGAATTCGTGGAGGAGGATCTCGCCGGGGTGGATGGAAAAGGCGAAGGGAATTGTGCTCATGATCGTCTCCTAATGGTAATCAACGATTTCAACTTCGTGTGCATCTGTGCCGCGCCATATAAAGCAAATGCGGTACTGATCGTTAATGCGAATGCTGTGTTGGCCTTTTCGCTCGCCCTTGAGAGCCTCCAGCCGGTTTCCTGGAGGAACCTTGAGGTCAAGAAGGCATGTGGACGAATGCAAGATAACAAGCTTGCGAAGCGCGGGTGCTCGAACGACGGCAGGAATGCGGCGGGAAGTGCCGGTTTCCCAGAGCAATTGTGTGTCCGCACTTTTGAAGCTCTTGATCATTTTCTATAGTAACGTATGTCGTTAATAACGTCAATCGTTAATAAAACTTATTCGGCGTGGAAGATGACGTCGAAGAGAAGCAGCGAGACAGTAGTGAAGATGATGTCGTAGCCGACGAGGAGCTTGATCCAGAGGGTGGGGTCGCTTTCGCCGGTGAGGATGGCGCCGGTGGACTGAACCATGGCGAGCAATGCGGGGATGAAGATGGGAAAGAGGATGAGGGGCAGGAGCAGCTCGCGGTTGCGGCTGCGGATGGAAAGCGCGGCGAAGAAGGTTCCGTTAGCGACCAGAGCCCAGGTGCCGAGCGGCAGGACGAGCATGAGAAGCCAGCCGTTGCCGAGGACCTGCAGGTTGTACATGACGAGGAAGACGGGTGCCAGGACAATCTGCACGATGGTGACGAAGAGGAAGTTGGCCAGGACCTTGGCAAGGAAGAGCTCAGCGCCGGGTGAGGGCGCCATGCGCTGCGCGTCGAGGACCTGATGGCGGATTTCGCGCGCCCAGGCCTGGTTGAGTGCGGAGACGGACGCGAACATGGTGGCGACGGAGAGGACACCGCCGGCGATCTGGCGGGCGAAGGAGCCGCGGGGATCGAAGGAGAGCGAGAAGAGCACGACGACCAGCAACGCGAAGAAGAGCATGGAGTTGATGGCTTCTTTGGAGCGCCACTCGATGCGGAGGTCTTTGATGAGGTGGGTGAAGAGGGCTCGAGTCATTGGCGGCCCTCATTGTTTAGCGCGTTGCTTTCCCGGGTGCCCAAATGCGAGGCATCCCCACCCCATCGACGAAGACCCGTCGCTGGGGACCCCGGACCCGGGGCACCGGGAGTCGTGGAAACAGATGTCTTTGTGAGGTCGGCGGTGGTGACGGGGACGTCGAGTGCTTCCGCGGCGCGGAGGTAGTCAGCGGGCGAGAGGATGATTTGCACGCCGCGCGCGCCGGCCGAGACGCTGATCTTTTCGAAGAGGATGACTGTTTCATCGACGAAGACAGGAAAAGCCTTTTTTGCGCCGAAGATGGTGACGCCGCCGCGGATGTAGCCGGTAAGGGGCTGGACGTCTCTGAGGGAAACCATTTCCGCTTTTCTGAGATCAGCGAGACGGGCAAGTTTTTTGAAGTCGAGTTCGGCATCGCCGGGGACAACGGCAAAGCAGGAATTGATTGGGGCCGCCGGTACAGAGAAGTGTCTTGAAGACCTGCTCGGGTGGCATGCCGATCTTGTTGGCGACGGCGATGGCGGAGAGGTCGTTGGGGTCGACTTCGTACTCCCGCAGAGCGAAAGGGATGTTGAGGGACTCGAGGAAGCGCGCGCCGTTGGTTTTCATAGGGTGGGGCTCCCAGGGGAGAAGTCGTGCACACGGCCCGCGCGAAGAGTGATGACGAAGTCGGCGATGGGCGCAGCAAGTTCGCGCTGATGGGTGGTGATGACGATGGTGCGGCTGGAGTGGCGGAAGCTGGAGAGGAGCTTGACCATCTGCGTGGCGGACTCGACGTCCATGTTGGAGAAGGGCTCGTCGAGCAGGAGTAACTCGGGCTGGGAGAGCAGAACGCGTGCGAGCGATGTGCGCTGGCGCATGCCCTGCGAGTACTGGCCGAAGGTGCGCTGAAGCGTGGGGTCGAGACCGACCTGGGTGAGGGCGTCTTCGGGTGAGAGGCAGCTGCGCTCAGGGTAAAGGCTGGCGAAGTAGCGGAGGTTTTCCTGGGCGGTGAGCTCGTCATAGAGCATGGGCGCGTGGGACATGTAGCCGATGCGGTCGCGGGATTCGTGTGGCTGTGAGTTGCCGAAGAGAGTAATGGTGCCGTGGGTGGGCCGGAGGAGACCGGCGAGTATGCGTAGGAGCGTGGACTTGCCGGCGCCGTTTTCACCGAGCAGGACGTAACAGCGGGCGGGTTCAAGTGCGAGCGAAACCTGGCGCAATGCGGCGAAGGAGCCAAAAAGCTTGGAGACCTGGTCGATTTGGGCGCAGAGGGCGACGCCGGTTCCGGAAGCGGCAGCGCTCATGCGTTTAGTGAGCCGATGGGGCTGCGGTTGGAGTGGCCGAAGCGACGGCGTTGGGTGAGGCGGTTGAAGTGGCCGGCTTTTGTGCCGGTGCTTCACCGGGCTTTTGAGGTGCGTACTTGCTGGCACACTTTGCCTGGAGCTGGTCGGCGTGGAATACGCCGTCGCGTCCGATGGTGCCGATGGCAAGCGCCTGTGCGTCATCCTTGAATGTGTCAGGCGGCGGCTCGGAACCGTTATAGATGACCTTCATGACGCGCCCCGTAGCGGCCTTGGGCGAATGGCTCTCGAACTCGTCGAGGAGGAAGGTGACGTGGGGGCCGTCCTGCTGGATGGAGCCAGGCTTGACGAATCCCTCGACGCGCAAGTTGCTGGAGTACGCCTTGTTGCCCATGTTGTGGAGCTCGGCGATGGTGACGTAGTAGCTCTTGCTGGAGCCGTAGCCAGTGAAGGCAAGCCAGCCAATGGTGCCGAGGATGACGGCCACCGCAAGACCGATGCGCAGCGAGTTGGACTTCTTTTTCATACAGTTTCCACGATACGAGTGTGGTGGGTTGGGGTCAACCGTCTGGAGCAAGATGTGTGATTCAGGTCACATTTGGGGAGATACCCTTCGCAGGCTGCAAATGGTTGGAGGTCTCATGTCCCGCAAGCGGGACATGAGACAGAAATACCTGGGTTTAGTTGGGGAGTGAGTTGAGGGTGGCTGCGGCGCGGTTGAGGGCTTCCGCGAGGGCGGTGAGCTGTTGTGCGGCGCGCGGGGTGTCATGTGCCGAGAGCGCCTCATTGACGCCGGGAATGACGACGGCGGCGTAACCGGTGTATTCGCCAGGGGCATAGATGGTGTGCTTGTACCAAGGGCGGTTGGGCAGGCCGGCGGGTGAGAGAAGTGCGGACTCGACGTCGCGCAGGGTCTGGTTGGCTTTGGGAATGTCAACGGGCGGCGTGGACTGGAGGTCTTTGGCCTTCTCCGCAGCTTTGGCGAAGTTGTCCACAGCGGCCAAGGCGGGCGCGAAGTCGAGCGGACCGATGTTGTCATCGGTGGCCTTGCGTTGTGCGGCCTCAATATAGGTCTTCACCTCGTGCGCGTAATCGACGTAGTCGTAGGGGAGCACGTCAACGTCGGCCATGCGCAGGGCCTCAAGGCCGAGGACGCGGGCCATTTCCTGCTCGTAGACGAATTTGGGATCAGCATTCATGACGAACCAGGCGTAGTCGTCGAAGGTGGAGTGATACACGCCGTAGTCGCCGCCGGATCCAACGTCAGTTGAGGGCACACCGGCGTGCTGCAGGAATGGAGTGTAATCAGAGCCGGAGCCGAGGCTGGCGACGTGGACCGGGGTGGCGGCTGCGCGTGGCTCAGTGGTGCCGCGGCGATCGCCATGCTGAATCTGGTGGATGTTCCACTGCTCATACACGGTGCCACCGAGAGGACTGGGGACAGATTTGGCGACGTTTCGGACGAAATCCTTGAGCGAGGGCACGGCGGATGCGCCGAAGTTGGGGCCGGAGACGGCAACGTCCGTGTTGAAGTAGGCCACTGTGTGCTGCATGAGTTCAGCGTTCTGTTCGACCCACTCAGTGGAGCCGATGAGACCTTCTTCTTCTGCGTCCCAGGAGCAGAAGATGAGGGTACGGCTCGGGCGCCAACCTTCTTTGAGCAGAGCGCCGATGCCGTGAACGGCTTCCAGCATGGCGGCGGTGCCGGAGTTGGGATCGACGGCGCCGTAGACCCATGCATCACGATGGTTGCCGACGATGACGGCTTCATCGGGGAAGTCTGCGCCCTTGATTTTGCCAACCACATCCCAGATGATGCGGCGCTCGTAGTCCTGTTGGGAGACGAGGTGAGCTCGAACGGCGCCCTGACCGCCGATGTGATAGCGGAAGGGCAATGCGCCCTGCCAGCCTTCAGGTACTCCGGGGCCTTTGAGGGCCTGGAGAATGGGCGCGGCGTCGTGATAGCTGAGCGGGATGGAGATGATGTGCGGCTGGGAGATGCTGGCACTTCCCCGTGCGGAGTTGGGCAGATTCAGAGTAGAAGCGACGCCGGGCGTTTCGGGGTCGCCGGGGAACTTAAAGAGGTATTGAACGGATCCGCGCTGGACGCCGGTGGCAGGACGCCACGGGCCCATCGGGTACTGGTCACCCTTGTAATAGCCGTCGTCGTGCGGGTCAGAATAAATGAGGACGCCGACTGCACCGCGCTGCTCTGCGATGTAGACCTTGACTCCGCGGAAGTTGCCGCCATAACGGCAGATGACGATTTTGCCATGGAGGTCAATGTGCTGTTTGGCGAGTTCGTCGAAGTCTTCGAGGCGACCGTAGTTGGCATAGACGACCGGAGCAGTGACATCTCCAGAGCCAGAGGATCCGTTGAAGGGCATGACGACGCGGGGATCGTCCTGGCCGGGATCATGGGAGACGTGTTCGCGCGTGGGGCCGTTCATGAGCTGCTTGCCGGAGGCGTTGTACGCCTCAACTTTGACGACCTTGGGCCAGTTGGTGAGCACGCGGTAGGGAACGATTTCGGTTTCGAGTCCGGCAGCGCGGAATTTTTCAGCAACGTAGAGTGCGGTCTTGTGGTCCTCAGGCGTTGCGGCCATGTGCGGCGCGATGGTGAGGATCTTGAGCTCCTGGCCGGCGAGTTTGGCGCTAGGCACGGCCATGAACTTCTCTTCCCAAGCGGCTTCCTTCTCCGAATTGATGACTGCGTGATGCGACATGTTCGCCGACGAAGCGGGGTCAGCGGATTTGGGGCCGGAGGCGGCGAGGAAGGCCAGCGAGGGGATCACGAGCAGGGCGGTGCAAGAGAGAAGAGAGAAACGACGAATCCGCATGAGTAAAGTTAGACCCTCCACGAACGGGATGCAGAACCTGGATTTTCAGGAAAGGCATGTGCGCAGCGCGCGTGCAGAACGCCGCGCTGAATTTCACTCAGCTTACACTAGGGGGATTGGCAAAACGCGGACTGGAGCGATGAATGGTGCCGGGCGACGAGCTGGATATGAAGAAGACGGTGGAGCGCGCGGACATGGTTCGCATGCTTGCCGCCGAGGATCGGAAGAAGTATCCGCCGGCAGTGCGCGCGCTAAGAAACCGGAATTTTCGCCTGTTCTGGAGCGGGAATTTTTTATCAAATATTGGCTCGTGGATGGAGAACGTGGCACGCGGCTGGCTGGTACTGCTGCTGACAAACTCTGCATTCTGGCTGGGGTTTGTGGGTTTCTGCGGATCGATCCCATTTCTCATCTTCACGTTGTTTGGCGGCGTATACGCGGACCGGGTAGATAAGCGGAGGCTGCTGCTGGTGACCCAGACGGTAATGATGCTGCTGGCGTTTACGCTCGCGGCGCTGGCGTTCTTCAAAGGGCAGGATGGGAAACCGCTGATTCGGGTGTGGGAGGTGGCCCTGATTGCGTTTTTGAACGGCGTAACCATGTCGATGAACGCACCCAGTTATCAAGCGATGGTACCGAAGCTGGTGGAACGCGAAGACCTGACAAATGCGATTGCACTGAACTCGGCGCAGTTCAACATGTCGCGCATTCTGGGGCCGACGCTGGGCGGCTACGCGATGGCGATCTTCGGGGTAGCGGGGAATTTCTTTTTGAATGGGCTGAGTTTTCTGGCGGTGATTCTTGCGCTGACGAAGATTCGGTATCCGGAAGCAGACAGAACGACAAGTGACAGCGTGTGGACGAGCCTGCGCGCTGGCTTTCGCTACCTGAACAACGACCGGGAGATGCGCGTGCTGATGTGCATGACGGCGGTTGTAAGTTTTCTGGGGATTCCGTTTCTGACGTTCATTCCCTACTTTGCGAAGGTGCAACTGCACCAGAACGCGAGTGGGCTGGGCTGGCTGATGGCGTGTTCAGGGCTTGGCGCTGTGCTGGGTGCGATGACGGTGGCCGTGCTGGGCGTAATTCGAAAGCGCGGCACCGTGCTGACGGTGTGCGGAATCGTGTTTTTTGCAGCGATTATTGGGATTTGCTACTCGTACAGTTTTGCACTTTCGGCAGGATTGTCACTCATGGAAGGCTACAACGGAATTCTGATGATCTCATGCTTCAACGTGAGCATGCAGCACCTGTCGTCTGACGAGATGCGTGGGCGCATGATGAGCATTTACGCGACGAGTTTTCTGGGACTTCCTCCGCTGGGCGCGCTGCTGGCGGGCGAGATGTCGCGTCATATTCCGACAGGACATGCGCTGGCGATGATGGCGGGTGTTGCGATTGTTTCGTTTGCCGGGTTCTATACGGGTTCGCCGGCGCTGAGGGGGCTGGATTGAGAAGGTCAGTCGCAAGTATCAAGTTGTTAGTCGTAAGTTGTGATGTGTGATGGATGCTCTGGCTTTTTCACGTCTGGCAATCGACAGGCTATGAACCAGGAGTAACTGGCGGTGTGCAGGAAAGTGGTGAGCGCGGTCGCGCCAGCGGGTAGGATTGTTGCGATACGGATTCAACTCGGGGAGATTTGCCTTGAAGCAATGGGGAGTTTTGTTGGCATGTCTGGCGGCGCTTGTGTGCTCGGTTTGCGCGCAGTCGCAAAGCGGTGCAAAGACCACCTCCGTAGTGACGACGGCGTGGAATGCCGGGTCGTTCCATGTGAATGAAGAGGGTGTGGTGGGCCGGTCGGACATTGTGCTGCAGCACGCGAACCTGGAGGCGGGGCAAGCAATGCCGCTGGGCAATGGTCGCCTGGGCGCGGCGGTGTGGTCTGCCGAGGGCATGACCGTGCAGTTGAATCGCGCGGACACGATGCCGCGAAGATTGTCGGCGGGGCAGCTTGTGATTCCCGGGCTGATGAAGCTGACGCAGGCGAAGGATTATGCGGGGCGCCTGGATTTGTATCGCGGCGCATTTGTGGAGCGCGGCGGTGGAATGACGGCTCTGGCCTATGTGGAGACGAAGTCCGATGCGCTGGTGGTGGAAGTGAGCGGAGCGGATCCGAAGATGGAGCAGACGGTGGAACTGCGACTGTGGGAGCCGCGTTCACCGACGGCGGGGACAATGCGCGATGCGGCGTGGTTCGCCGAAAGCTGGGTTGACGATAAAGAGCCCGGCGCTTCTGGTGAGCGGTTCGGTTCGTTGGCGGTGGTGACGGCGGACGGCACGAATGTGCGCGCGACGGTGACGAACAAACGGACGCTTACACTGCGTTTTTTGCCGCATTCGAATGGACGATTCCGCGTGATGGTGGCCGCACCGCACTTTGACGGAACGGCAGAACCGCAGATGGCAGCGATTCGCGCTTTGACGGATGGAGGCATAGACCTGAGCGTGGCGACGCATGCGGCGTGGTGGCGTGCGTTCTGGAAGAAGGCAGCGATGATTCGGGTGACGTCGACAGACGGCGTGGGCGAGTACATGGAGAATCTGCGGACGATCTATCTCTATGTGGCGGCCTGCGAACGGGGAGAGAAGTGGCCGGGATCGCAGGCAGGCGTGGCGGACATGATTTCATCGGCGCGGGACACACACAAATGGGATCCGGCTGCGTTCTGGCACTGGAATCTGCGCATGCAGGTTGCGGCGAATCTGGGCGCGGGACTGTGGGACCTGAATCTGCCGTACTTTGATTTGTACCGCAATAATTTGCCGAACCTGTATGAGTGGACGCGCGCACACATGCACAACATGGATGGAGTATGCGTGCCGGAGACGATGCGATTCAACGGGCAGGGAATTGAATATGAAGGTGCCTGGACGCCACCGGCGACGGGGCTGAATTGCGATCTGGATTCGAAGCCGTATTACAACGCGCGGACGCAGTCGACCGGAGCTGAGATCGGGCTGTGGGTGTGGCAGCAGTATCTGACGACGGATGACGATGATTTTCTGGAGAAGTATTTTCCGATTATGGATGCGTCAGCGAAGTTTTTGCTGGCGGCACAGCACCAGGGACAGGATGGACTGTTGCATACGTTTCCGTCGAATGCGCATGAGAATCAATGGGACGTGGTGGACCCGACGACGGACCTGTCGGCGATCAAGGCGCTGTATCCGGTTGTGATTCAGGCAACGCAGATGCTGGACCAGGACCACAATCTTGCGTTTGGACTGCAGACGGTGCTGAAGCGTGTTCCTGCGTTTCCGCGGGTGGGAATTGATGACAGGAAGAAGCTGGTTCCCAAGTCGGCCGATGCGGAGGGGAAGGATGTGATTGCGGATTCCTACAGGCCTGCGGCCGAGATACACAATCAGGAGAATATTGGGCTGGAGCCCGTGTGGCCGTATGGGTTGATTGGGGACCGGTCGGATGAGTTTCCACTGGCGGTGCGGACGTACGAGCACCGTTTGAACAAGGTGTCGATTGACTGGAGCTATGACCCAGTGCAGGCGGCTCGGTTGGATATGGGCCTTGAAGTGGGTGAGACGCTGAAGATGCTTGCGGAGGTGTCACAGAACTACCCGAACGGTATGGCGAAATGGGGCAAGGAAGACACGGAGTTTTATGTGGAGCAGACGGGCGTGACGGCACTGGCGCTGGAGGAAATGCTGGTGCAGGATTACGACGGAGTGCTTCGCATTGCACCGGCGGTGCCGCCTGGATGGGATGTGGACGGAAGTGTGTGGGTACGGGGCAAGATGCGCGTGGATGTGCAGACCCGTAATGGACGACCGACGACGGTGGTGCTGGAGCCGGGACTGGATGAGGAAGTGACGATGCGGAATCCGTGGCCGGGAGAGGGCCTGGCAGTGCTCAACGGCAAGACTGGAAAGCCGGTCGAGGTGAAAGTGAACTTCGACTTGCTGACATTCAGCGTGAAGCAGAAGGTGAACTACCTGGTGCGTCCGCTGAAGGTGGAAGGCAGGAGGAAGTTTGAAGCGGTGACGGGAACTGCGGCGCAGGCGCCGAAGCGGCTGGGACCGGTGCAGATAGGTGTGTTTTAAAAACAGAGAAATAGAGAAATAGAAAAGAAGGGAAACAGAGAAATGCCCTCCACGGTGTGGAGGGCATTTGAATTTGCGGGCTTCATTCGCGGCGCACTAGGCAACGGGCTGGGCGCAGTGGGCGCAACGCTTTGCGGCGAGAGGAATGTCACTGAGGCACTCGGGGCAGGGCTTGGTGGTGGGGGCAGCGAGAGTCTCAGGCTTTTTAACCCGTGCCATGAGCGCGTTGGCGGGAACGACGATGAAGAAGTAGACGGCAAAGGCGACCATGAGGAACGCGACGACGGCGTTCAAGAAGTTGCCGATCATAATGTCGCCAGCTTTGATGGCGCCGAAGTCGGGTTTGCCCATGAGGCCGCCAATGAAAGGAGTTATGACATCTTTGACGAGCGAAGTGACGACGGTGCCGAATGCGCCGCCAATGATGATGCCGACCGCCATGTCAAGTACGTTTCCACGCAGGATGAAATCACGAAAGCCCTTAAACATATGTTCCTCCTCAAACGAACAACCCATGACGCAGGCAGGCCGCGCCTATTGGGGGTATTGCCGGCAGCGGTTCAGAAGTGCCGACAGATGGATTCTCTTGCAGCCCATGCTACACGGGAGACGCGTGCCGTGACATGGAAAAAGCGGTACACTTCTGTTGCTTCCCCTCGAAGGCCTGGTGAGGTGTTGCGATGAAATTCCTTCGCTTAAGCGCCATTGTTCTGCTGGCATTTCTGGGAGTGACTGCGATTGCGGGATCGATTCCCATGCTGCTGTATCCGGAAGGCAATGAGATTCTGCTGCCGCTGAGTCTTCTGCAGTACTCGCCGTTTAGCTCCTACACGATTCCAGGAATATTGCTGCTTGCGGCGAACGGTCTGTTGGCGCTGGTTGTTCTCTGGCTGGCTATTGCGCGAAGGCCATTCTATGGTGAGTGGACATGCTTCCAGGGGTGCGTGTTGCTGGGATGGCTGGTGATTGAGTGCGTGATGCTGCGCATGGTGATGTGGCTGCACTACGTGTATGGAGCAGTGGGGCTGGCGTTGGTGATTGCAGGCCTGATGCTCTCGCGCATTGAACAGCGCAAGGCCAGCTCTCATTGATAAATGGCGAGGAAGACGACCAGCATGAGGATCATGAGGTCGTTGTAAAGCATGATGAGGACTGCTGCGTGGTAAAGGCTCCACTTGCGCTGCAGGCAGCGCGCGCCTTCCGCCATGGCCCACAGGGCGATGATGAGGATGGCCCACTGCCAGTGGGAGCCATGGAGATTCTGGATATATGGGAAGCCGGCGAGGCGCAGACTGGAAAAGAATGCGATGAGCGACAGCAGCATGGCTCGGATGAGGGAGCGCTGGCGCAGGCGGAAGATGGCGAGGAGGGGATGCATTGCAGAGCCTTCCACCAACACTGTAGTTGGCCGCATTACTTCGCGGCCAACTCCATGGTGCGCAGGGACTCGGCGTAGGGTGCCCGCAGTACGCCGCGCTCGGTGATGATAGCGGTGGTGTAGCGGGCCGGTGTGACGTCAAACGCGGGGTTGCAGATGCCGACGCCGTTAGGCGTGAGCTGTTTGCCGCCGTGATGGGTGACTTCCCTTGCATTGCGTTCTTCGATGGGAATGGCGTCGCCGGTGAGCGTTTCCATGTCAATGGTGGACCAGGGTGCGGCGCAGTAAAACGGGATGCCGTGCTCTTTGGCGAGGATGGCGACGTTATAGGTGCCGATTTTGTTGGCGAAGTCGCCGTTGGCGGCAATGCGGTCGGCGCCGACGACGACGGCCTTGATCTTACCTGCACGCATGAGGCTGGCGGCCATGTTGTCACAAATGACTGTGGTGGGAATGCCGTCTGCCATGAGTTCCCACGCGGTGAGGCGCGCTCCCTGCAGGAAGGGGCGGGTCTCGTCCGCGTAGACGTGGATGTTTTTGCCCATTTCGACAGCGGAGCGAATGACACCTAGCGCCGTGCCATAGCCGCAGGTGGCGAGAGCGCCAGCATTGCAATGGGTCAGGACGCCACCTTCATCAGGAAGCAAAGCGCCGCCGTGTGCGCCCATGGCCTTGCAAGCGGCTATGTCTTCGTCGTACATGGCATGGGCTTCGTTCAAAATTTTGACTTTGATCTGGTGGAGTGGTGTTCCCGCGGCCTTTTCTGATGCGAAGAGCTTCTTCATGCGGTCAATGGCCCAGAAGAGGTTGACGGCGGTGGGACGCGTGCCGGCGAGGCGCGCGCAGATCTGCTCGAATTCGGGTGCAAATTCGGTGACGGTGGCGGCCGCGGTGTTGTGAGCGCCGAGGGCGACGCCATAGGCAGCGGAGACGCCGATGGCCGGTGCGCCGCGGACGACCATGGTAACGATGACGTCGGCTACTTCATCGACGGTGGTGGCTACTACGTAGCTTTCTTCGAGGGGCAGCTTGGTCTGATCGATGAAGCGGACGCCTTCGTCGGTCCATGTGAGTGTGGGAATCATACAGATCTAGTTTACCTGTCCGCGTCTCACTGCCGTATGGCAACTCCGGCAAAGCCGTCACCGAAGAGAATTGGTTGAGGTTCAGCTTGCAGCGTAAAGCCATGTTGCCGCAGGTTCGCAGCGAAATCCAGCCTGCCAAACCTGTTTTCTGAGGGATGATCGAATAAAGTCCGGTAAAGCCAGCGCTGCAACGCTTCCCGCGTGATTTCCTCAAAGAAAAATCTGCCTCCAGGCTTGAGCACTCGTGTAATTTCGCAAACGGCAGCCTGCCAACGAGGTACATGGTGCAGCATACCGAAGTCAAATATCGCGTCGAAAGATTCATCTGGGAAAGGAAGAGTTTCTACATCTGCGACTTCAAGGGAAAAGCAGTCGGGGGCGCGTCCATTCAGCAGCCGGGCCGCACGCTTCACCTGCTCCGGGTCAAGGTCCACGCCGGTCGCATGGCCCACAGCGAACTCGTCGAGGAGCAGTTCCATGCCAGCGCCGCTGCCGCATCCTATTTCCAGTACGGAACAGCCATCCACCCTGCCGCCCAGACGCATGAGCAGCGGTACCTCATAATGCCTCTGCACCAGAGCGCGCAGTGGATTGTTGACCAGTATCCGTTCAGCGAAATTTAACTTCACGGACTCTCCTTGCGCGCGACGAAGCAGCGGACGAACGGCGTAATGCATTGTTCGCGTTCGAGAGCGAGGCCAGAAGTGGAGAGAATACGCTTCCAGGTAGCGGCGGGGAAAAAGTGAAGGAAGCCGGGACCGAAGGCGAGGAAATTGTTGCCATCGCGAAGGTGCTCGACGAGAACAAGTTGGCCACCCGGAGCGAGGATGCGGTGGACTTCGGCGAAGAGCGCCTGCCGGCCGGATTCGGATCGAACCTCATGTGCGGCCATGAGCAGAAAAACGGTGTCACAATCGGCGTCAGGGAGCGGCAAAGCATCAAATCGGCCTGAAATAGGCTCGATTTGAGCGGGGTGGAGCTTGCGCGCGCGCTCGATGGATGGTTCGGTCATGGTGTTGCGGTCGTATATATCGATGATGCAGGCGGACGAGGTTGGGAACAGAGTGTGAAGAACGGAGCTGGATTCGTCGAAGCCGCTGTGGATATTAACCCAGTTTTGGGGCCGGACGGCAAGGCGAGACGGTAGCCATTGCCATGCCGTGACACGGGCGCGGTCATAGACCCACCAGGATACGAGGAGGGAACTGAGAGTCCAATACACAATGAGGCCGGCGAACGCCATGAGCATCGCCCGGAACCAGGCGGGGCCGAGATGAGAGATGAAGATGAGGGCAGCGATGATCAGAGCTGCGCCGCTCGCGGCGTAAAGACCGATATTGAAACGGAGGATTTTGATGGTTCCAGCGAACCGGTTGGTTTGCGCAGTCATGGCAAGGGCTCGCGAACACCGGGTTTCCAGCGATAAGGGACTTCTTCAAGATAGAAGGCGTTGGCGAGGACCGCTTCAGCCTGTGAGAACGGCTTTTGCTGAAGGAATGTGTTGTGATGCACATCGACGTGGACAGGTCTAGGGTGCCAATCAGAGCGGACGCCTTCCACGCGGATCATGGAATGCGTCTCGCGCTCGTAGTCAAAAGTAAAGGGCAAAGGGCCAGCGAATTTGCGCGCCTCCTGCAAGGTTGTGAAGGGCGAGCCCAAAGGCAAAGCTTCTTTGCCAGGGGTGAGATCGGCTTCGACTTCAAGGTTGGCGCAGCCGGATTGCGACTGAATCTGAATTGCGTAATGGTTGCTGATGTGCTTGGTTTGTACGCGTGCGTATTCGTAGCCGTAATGGGTGAGCAGGTTGCCGAAAACGCACATGGATTGGCGGTTGGTGTCACTACGAAGGATCTTGAGTCCGCGGAGAGTGCGTCCGGCCGGAGTGCGGTAGCGGGTGAAGATGCGGTAGCCGGCCAGAAAGAAATTGAGGCCTGCTGCCGGCGGCAGAAAAGAAGGACGAAGTTCCGATGTCTCAACCATTGCGACAGCAAGGAATCCGAAATTGCCGAATGTGTCGAGCTCAAGACCGGGACCAATGAGGGGACGCAACAATTCCGCGGGCAGTGCATATGCGAGAACGAGCGAGGCCCGCAGGTGAGCGCGGATGGGAACTGCGTGTCGCCGGAGCAAGTGGAGCATGGCAATCCCGATGAGGACAGTATAGCGGTGGATTCTAAAGTTACCAGAGAAAGCCGATCTTAATGAGTGCCTGGAAGGGATAAGGCCGCGCGAGGTGCGCGGCCTTGATTTCCGAATTGGTCAGATTATTGCAGTTCGGCGCGCGGAGCGGCTGGTTCGGCATGGAGCTCGACGCTTGCGGATGAGAGGCCGGGTGCGGTGGCTTCAAGGTGAATGGCACCGGTGCCGGTGGTGGTGCGGACGATGACGAGCGCGCGGCCGTGGAAGAGAGCACGCTGGTTGCCGCGATAGGACTCCGTGCTTTGGCCATCGCCATTGCCGACTGCCTCAATGGTGGCTGGGCCGGAAACTGTGAAGTGGACCTCGGCTGATTCGTTGGGCTCGTGGCGGCCTTCGGCATCGACGGCTTCGACCGTGATGTAGGAGAGATCTTCTCCATCGGCGTGGAGGGTTGTGCGGTCGGCTGTGAGCTTCAGACTGGCAGGCGCGCCGGCGGTTTCAATGGTGTTAATGGCAACCTCCTGATCGCCGTTGACGCCGACAGCCTTGAGCGTTCCGGGTGCATAGGGCAGGGTGAAGAGGGCGCGGCGTTGTTCATTGACGCCGGTTGGCTGTTCGCCGATGAGCTTGCCATTGAGATAGAGGCGAACCTTTTCAGTGCCGGCATAGACTTCGACCTGCATGTCTTTGCCTTCCTGGCCGGGCCAGGTCCAGCTGTGCATGGTGGGATAAACGCTCCAGCCGATTTGGATGTATTGTTCGCCCGAAGGCATGGGGACGCGCACGGTGGCATAGACGCGGTCGCCCCCTTTCCAGAGGATGTCGCGGTAGTACGACTGCGGCTTGCGATGGCCGACGAGATCGATGTCACCGCAGTCAGCTGCGTGCCACGGGTAGCCGTGAAACATGAGGCTCATGAGATTGCCCGCAGCCTTCTTCTGTTTTGCCTGTTCCTCACGTTGCTTCTTTGCTTCCTCTTCCTGTTTCTTCTGCTGTTCGGCGAAATCAGCGAAGGGATTTTTTCCGTCGGCGCCCATGTTGGCCATGGCGCCTTTCATCATTTCAGTGACGGCCGCAGCCTGCTTGGCCTGGTCGTCGGGCAGGATAGCGGGTGCACCGATGCCGGATTCGCCGAGGTAATCCATTGCGGTCCAGACGAATTCGCCGATGGTGTAGGGATGATCGTGGATGGTCTGCCACTGACTAAATGCGTTGGCGGGCATGGTTTCAGTGCTGACCATGATGCGGGTGGGAACGCGCTCGTGGTCCTTCTGGCTGTTCTGGACAAGGTTGTAGTTGTAACCGGCGATGTCGAGCTGGGCCATGACGGCGTCCGTGTTCTTTGTGTAGGTGGCACCGGGAAAGGCTTCGGTGATGGGACGCGTGTTGTCGAGGGCGCGGATGCTGCCCGCGAGTTGTTTGGCGATGGGAGCGCCGGCGGGAGTCCATGCTTCTGGGATTTCATTGCCAATGCCCCAGATGATGATGGAGGGGTGATTGCGATCGCGCAGGACCATGGAGTCGATGTCCTTGCGCCACCACTGGTCAAAGAGGTGCGCATAGTCAAAATCGACTTTCTTCGTCTTCCAGACGTCGAAAGGCTCGTCGAGTACGAGCAGGCCGAGGCGGTCGCACGCGGCGAGAAATTCCGGCGAAGGCGGATTGTGCGCAGTGCGGACAGCGTTGAAGCCAGCATCCTTGAGCAATTGGACGCGACGCTCTTCCGCGCGGTCGAAGGCTTCAGCTCCGAGCGGGCCGTTGGCGTGGTGGACGCTGCCGCCCTGGAGCTTGATGGATCTGCCGTTGAGCAAAAGGCCCTGATCGACCGACCACGAAAGCGTGCGAATGCCGAAGGTGGTTTCAGTGCGGTCGATGGGCTTGCCGTTCTGCACAACTTCCGTGACGGCGCGATAGAGCCGGGGTTCGTCTGGCGACCAGAGCGCGGGATGCGCGACGGAGAGATCGGTGGTGGCCTCGGCGTTGGATTTCTCATTTACCAGGAGGGGTGTGGTGGCGTGCGCGACGGTTTGGCCATCGGGCGAGAGGATGGTGGTCTCTACGGAGACCTGCGCGGATTGTGACGTGCTGTTGTCGACGGAGGTTTTGACGACGAGTTTTGCGTCGTCGCCTGTTGCTTCCGGCGTGGTGACGAAGACGCCCCACGGCGCAACGTGAATGGGGTCAGTGACGATGACGTGGACGTGGCGATAGATACCGGCACCCACGTACCAGCGACTGGCGGGCTGTTGGGAGTCGTCAACGCGGACGGCGATCAGGTTGGATTTGCCGATGTTCAGCCAGGGAGTGAGATCGAAGCGGAAACTGGTGTAGGCGTAAGGGTGCATGCCGAGCTCATGACCGTTGAGGTAAACGGTGGCGTTGGCCGCGACACCTTCAAAGTAAACGTTGACCTGCTTGCCGCGCCATGAAGCGGGCGCTATGAAGGCGCGGCGATACCAGCCGATGCCGCCGGGGAAATAGCCTCCGCCTCCCGCGGAGGGATTGTCCTTGTTGGGTGCGGCTTCAATGCTCCAGTCGTGTGGCAGCGTGACGTCACGCCAGGAGGCGTCGCTGAAGGAGGTAGCTTGTGCATTTGGCGGGTCGCCGAGAAAAAACTTCCAGTGTGCGTCTGCCGAGAACGTTTGACGCGGTGAGGGCGACAGTTGGGCACGGATTGGCAGCGTGACGAGCGAGCCGAGAGCAAGCGAGAAAGCAAGGACGAGGCGAAGTGACTTGGGCATGGCGGTTCTCTTTTTAGGTTGGGCGGATTTTGAGCTCGAGATGAATTTGGGTTTGCGCGAGTTGGACGCTGGCGCACTAAGGCCGAGGAGAAGGATGCGGATTGACTCGCGAAAAAGCTGGACGATGGGTTTGCCGTATTCCTTTTCAACGCGTGTGCCGAGCGAGGCGAGTCGGCGTTGGGTGCCGATTAGCGCGTTCATGACGGCATGCATGGTGAGGCGCGGGTTAAGGTCAGAGCGGAGTGAGCCGTCACTCATGCCTGCGCGGATGAGGGACTCGAGACCATTGAGACGGCCGGTTGCGATGCGGTCTTCTACAGCGAGAAGCTGCTCGACGGACCAGTCGTGTGCGTACATGGCGTCGAACTGTGCCATAAAGCGGACGCGTTCGGGACGGTCAACAAGGTCATCCTCGGCTGCCTGAAAGAGCGCGGCGATTTTATCGATGGCGGAGCCCTGGGCGGCATCAACGGCTGCTAGTGTGCGCGCGGCCGATTCGCGCATGTACTCCTCGACGAGCGCCCAGACAATTTCGTCCTTGTTGGAGAAGTACTCGTAGAGGGTTGAGGCGCGAATGCCAGCGGCAGCAATGATTTCGGAAACGGCGACACGATCGATGCCGCGTTGGTCAAAGAGCCGGCGTGCGGCGGTCAGGATGCGGACGCGCTGGCGCTCGCGATGGGCGCGGTAGGGTGCGGAGGTGGAAGATGCGGGCATAGATAGAATGATCGATAAAATTCGAACTGATTGTTCGAATTCGGAGAATGTATACGACGACGAGTGAGAATTGTCAACGGAAATTGTTCGGAGGCGAAGGGCCAGGAGGATGCACGCAGAGACGGATGCGGGCCGCCTGCGATGTGGCTGGGTAAATCATCCGCGGAGGAGCGCGCGTCCAGCGGTGGTGGAGTGATACGACCGGACAAAAGAGGTGCATTCAAGGGGTGAAAACATTTACAAAAATTGCTGGACGGAAATCGGTCCCGCTGCGTAGAGTGATTTTCGTACCTTTATTGCCTTCCCCACTCCCTGGGTTGTGAGCGCAAGGAGCCATTTTGAAACTGACGCATGTCGATTGGCTAATCATGCTGCTGTACTTCGTGTTTGTGATTGGGATCGGTTTTGCCCTGAAACGCTACATGAAGACGAGCAAGGACTTTTTCCAGGCGGGGCGGTCGCTGCCGGCGTGGATTTGCGGACTGGCATTTATCTCCGCGAACCTGGGCGCGCAGGAAGTGATTGGCATGGGCGCCAGCGGCGCCAAGTATGGCCTGGCGACGGCGCAATTCTACGGGTTGGGCGCGATTCCCGCGATGATCTTTGTGGGCATCTTCATGATGCCGTTCTACTACGGGTCAAAAGCGCGAAGCGTGCCGGAGTTTCTTCGGCTGCGTTTTGACGAGAAAACGCGTGCGCTGAATGCCTGCTCGTTTGCGGTGATGACAGTGTTCTCGTCGGGCATTTCGATGTATGCGATGGCGCGGTTGATTCAGGCGCTGCATGTATTCGACGGGCTGTTCTATGCGATGGGCTGGCCCCAGGGCTGGATCTTCACGTTCTCGATTGTGCTATCCGCCATTATTGTTCTGCTCTATATCTTCCTGGGTGGACTGACGAGCGCGATATACAACGAGGTGCTGCAGTTCTTCCTGATTGTGGCTGGTTTTCTGCCACTTGTTCTCCTCGGGCTGAGGAATATTGGCGGCTGGGAAGGTATGAAGGCGGCGGTATCCCAAGTGGATCCGCGCATGGCACATGAGTGGCACGGGATGATGCATGCCAGCACCAACACGCTGGGCGTGGACGTTATCGGCCTGGGTATGGGACTGGGATTTGTGCTGGGCGCGGGCTATTGGTGCACTGACTTTCTTGTGATCCAAACGGCAATGGCTTCGAGCAATATGGAGTCGGCGCGGAAGGTGCCGCTGATTGCTGCGGTACCGAAGATGCTGTTTCCATTTCTGGTGATTGTTCCGGGGCTGATTGCAATTGGCTTGCCGACGCCGCACACGACGACCGTGGTGAGTGAAAAGAACGGCGTGATTATCCACGAGACAAATGTGGTGTCAAAGACCGCCGCCGAAGGACAGGGGCTGATTCCGGCGAAGGTGAACCCGGTGACGGGCAAGGTGATGCTGGATGCGAGTGGCAAGCCACTGCTGGACTACGACATGGCCACTCCCAATATGCTGCTGCACTATTTCCCGACGGGAATTCTGGGACTGGGTTTGACAGCATTGATGGCCAGCTTTATGAGCGGCATGGCCGGCAATGTGACGGCGTTCAACACGGTATTCACGTATGACCTGTACCAGTCGTATATTCACAAGAACGCGAGCGACAAGCACTACATGGCTGTGGGCCGATGGGCAACCGTGGGAGGAATATTGCTGTCGATTGCAACGGCCTTTGCGGCAATTGCATTCAACAACATTATGGACACGCTGCAGCTTGTGTTCAGCTTTGTGAATGCACCGTTGTTTGCGACATTTCTGCTGGGTATGTTCTGGAAGCGGGCGACGGGCCACGGCGCGTTTACAGGCCTGGTGGCAGGCACTGCCGCAGCGGTGTTGCATCACGGACTGACGCTGCCGATGGAAGCGCATGTAGGTATTCACGGTGGATGGATTACGGTTCTGCACCACTACCCGAGTGACATGGCGCAGAACTTCTACGGTGCGATTTTTGCTTTCAGCGTGAACTTCATAGTGGCCGTGGTGGTGAGCTTGTTCACCAAACCAAAGCCGGATTCGGAATTGGTTGGACTGGTGAAGTCAATGACGAAGATGCCTTCGCACGCGCACCTGCCGTGGTGGAAGCGTCCCGAAGCGTTGGCGGTTGCAGTTCTGCTGGGTGCGGTAGCGCTGAATATTTTCTTTGCATAGAGAGGAAGCGGAAGAATGAGTCTGGATTTGCGCTTACCGATGGGAATGATGTTCACCTTGACCGGCCTGATTATGACGTTGTTTGGCCTGGCGACGAACGGCGACTCGGCGCTCTATGCGAAAAGCCTGGGAATCAATGCGAACCTTTGGTGGGGCCTGGTGCTGCTGGTGTTCGGACTGGTGATGTTCTTTCTGGGGCGCGCCGGGCAGAAGAAGATTGCGAGCCAGCCGCCACCGCCCGAGGAAGCGGGCGAAGTGCGGAGGGGGCATTGAGGTAGCGGAAAGTGGGCGGCTGTCAGTTTGTGTGGTTCAGTGAGGAGCGCAGAACGATTGCGCTCTTCATCTTTTTATGAGCAATCTGCGGCATTATGAGACGTCTTTATAACTCCACCGATACACTCAATTAGAGCCTTATGAAACGCAGGATGATTGAACACTACGAGATACAGCGCCGCCTGGGTGCAGGCGGGAGCGGTGTGGTGTATCTGGCCAATGACACGCTGCTGGAGCGGCCTGTGGTGATGAAGATTCTGCGCGCGGGATTATTGAGCGCGGCGCAAATGCGCACGACCGTTCTGCGAGAGGCGCGGCTGGCTTCAGCGATTGAGCACCCAAATGTGTGCGCAATTTACGAAGTGGGCGAAGCCGGCGACGAAGGCTTCATCGTGATGCAGTATGTACCGGGAAAGAGTCTGGACAAGTTGATTGAGCGCGGACCGGCGAGCACGCAACTGGTGCTGAGCGTGGGTATCCAGATTGCGGACGGTTTGCAGGCTGCCCACGCGCTGGGCATCTTTCATCGCGACCTGAAGCCGCAGAACGTGATGCTGACGGACGGCGGGCTGGCGAAAATTCTGGATTTCGGTCTTGCGCGGCGGCTGCGGCCAGAGGACTCGGGCTTTGATCCGTCAAAGCCGGCGATGGCCAAGGATGCAAGCGTTGCCGCAACCTACACAGCACGCGGCGGAACAATTCGCTACATGGCGCCAGAGCAGTTTGTGACCGGGCAGTCGAGCGTGCAATCGGATGTTTGGGCACTGGGTGTGATTCTGTATGAGCTGGTGAGCGGGCGGCATCCGTTTGCGCGGCCCGATGCGGAAGACTTTCAGGCAATCCGCTCGATTCAGTTTTCCGATCCAGTGGATTTGAGCGAGCTTGCGCCGGGTATTTCGGTTGAGCTGAAGAGCGTAATTGATAAGTGTCTGGAAAAGAATCCGGCGATGCGGTACACGAGCGCAGGCGAGGTGCGCGACGCGCTGAAAACAATCATGCGTACGCTGCAGATTGAAACGGGAATTATTCCCGGCGATGCGGCAGCGCAGTTGCCGATTGAAGAGGCGGAGGCAGAAAAGCGCGCGACGGGCATTCTGTCGATGCTGGCCGAGAGGTTTCGCGAGTCGGCGGGCGACAGGGTCCAGCAGAACTCGCTGGTGGTAGTGCCGTTTACCAACCTCGGCGCGAAGGACGTTTCGCCGCTCTATGGCTACGCTTTGGCGGATGCGATTGCGACCCGACTTGCGCGGATACCGGCACTGGTGGTGCGACCTTCGAGCTCGCTTATGGCGCTGCCTCTTGCACAAATGGATCCACTTGCGGTGGGGCAGAAACTGCTGGCGGCTTACGTGCTTGCGGGAAGTTTTGCGCGGTCGGAGACGGGCTTCGACCTGAACTGGCAAATGCTGGATGTGGGTGCGCAGAGCGTACGCTCAGGTGGCGCAATCCAGGTGGCTTCACTGGATCTGATTGCGGTGCAGTCGGAGATTTCGAACGAAGTTTTCGCATCGCTGCACGGTTCGAGCGCCGGTGACACCATAGACGCGCCGCGCGGCAATGGAATGCGAGAGGCTCCGCTGCCAGCGACGGTGAGTGAAACGTATCTGCAGGCACGGGCATTGTTGAGCTCATTTATGGTGCGGACCGGCGCACGGGCTGACCTCGACCGGGCGCAGGCGCTATTCAGCCTGGTTACGGAGAAGGATTCCGAATTTGCGCTGGGATGGAGCGGGCTGGGTATTGCGGAATTGCAGTATGCGCGCCACGGATTCGGTGGACAGACACACGTGATGCGGGCGCGGCGCGCATTCGATGAAGCGTTGCGTATTGATCCGGCGGCCCGTGAACCGAACCTGTATCGCATTTATATGCTTTTGTCGCGCGGCGAAAAGGAAAGTGCGCGGCATGGAATTTCAAACATGCTTGCAACGGCCGCGAACGACTGGAATGTGCACATGGTGGCAGGGCTGGTGCTGCGCGGCGACGGCATGTACGACGAAGCTCTGAGCGAGTTCAGCCGTGCGCTGAAGCTGAATCCGGCAAATGCGGCAATTCTCTATAACCATAGAGCGCGCGTGTATCACTATCAAAATCAGATTGAACTGGCGGGAGACGAGTTGGAGAAGGGGCTGGTGTTGGAACCGAGGCATCCTCTGCTGCGCACCTCGGCCGGTTATCAACAAATGCGCATGGGGAATCTAGACAAGGCGATTGAGATTCTGGAGGGCGTGATTCGTGACGATGAGCTGTTGCGGATTGCGGTGCCAACGCTGGCGATGTGCTACGCGCAGGCAGGCGAACGAGAGCGCGCAGCGGCGCTGCTGAAAGACGATACCTTGACGGCGGCCGAGGCCGACAGTGAGATGGCGTACCGTTTGGCCACGTACTTCGCGGTTGACGGAGACTCGACCGAGGCGCTGCACTGGTTGCGCCGAGCGATTTATCTAGGCAACGAGAACTATCCCTGGTTCCAGAAGAATCCGGCATGGAAGAACTTGAAGACGAATGCAGATTTCGAACGGATTCTTGAGGATTTGAAGAAAAGCTTCAGAAAGAACCAGAAGACATGGAAGCGGCTGCTGGAAGAAGTGCCGAAGGAAGAGTAGGTACCTGCGGTGCGCCAGGAACAAGGAAATCCGGCTGCCGGATGAAATGCTGGAGCATAAGCTGCAGGACATTGAGCGCCCGGGTCGGGACGCGCCGTTTTTGCGTTTCGAGCGTCCATTGGGGAGGGGGCTCTTATGCGAATCTCATGGTGTGCATTGGCGTTGCTGGCCGGCGCGACAGCGTGGGCGCAGACGGCAGATACGAACAGGAACGATAAGAAGGCGCGGCCCGCCTCGCCTTTGGGCGAGGTCACGCCGAAGCTGTGGCTTGAAAACCACAATAGCGACAAGGGCGATTTGGCGGATCGGGAATGGCATATTGACAAGATGACGACGCCACAGATGCTGGCGATTGGTATGTTGCCAAGTCCGCTGGGGGAGCCAACGAAACCCAAGGCCAAGATAGAGCCGATTCCTACGGAGTGGCCTGACCTGAAGATGGGCCCGATTCCGACAACATGGCCGAAGTTGAAGATGCTGCTGATTGAGAGCGTGAAGAAGGAGACGGAGAGTAATAAGTAGACGGCGGAAAATGACTGAGCCCCGGTTCCATGTGGAGCCGGGGCTCATGTATTTGCACGAATTACGCTACTTAAGTTCGATGGTTGCCTTGAGTGGCGTGTCCTGCGATGAGCCGCCGACGAGGATGGTGTACTCGCCGGGAAGGAGCGACCAGCCATTCTTCTGCTCGTCGAAGATTGAAAGATATTTGCGGTCGATATTAACGGTTACGGTCTTCTTCTCTTTGGATGAGAGAGGAATTTTGGTAAAGCCGACGAGACGCTTGTACGGCTCGCCAGCGGCAGAGGGAAGCATGGCGTAGACTTCGGCGATTTCTTTGCCTTCGCGTGCGCCGGTGTTAGTGACGGTGAAGGTGGCGTTGACGGAGTCGCCGTCTGTTACCTTCAGCCCGGAGTAGGCGAAGGTGGTGTACGAGAGTCCGAAGCCGAAGGGGAAGAGCACGGGCTTGTGCTTCGCTTCGTACCACTTGTAGCCGACCATGGCGCCCTCGTCGTAGGTCACATCGAAAGGAGGAAGGCCAGCGTGGCGCTCTTCCTCCGTTGCCGATGCGGGAAATTCCTGAGAGGCGGGTGGCGGCGTGGTGAGATTCGGATGCGGAAGATCGGCTTCACTCAAAGGAAAGGTGTTCGGCAGTTTGCCGGAGGGATTCACACTTCCAAAGAGGACATTGGCGACTGCGTCTGCGCCATCACTGCCGCCGAACCACGCTTCAAGAATGGCGGCAGGTGCGGAGACCCAGGGCATGGTGACAGGGTTGCCGGTTTCAAGAACGACGATGGTATGCGGGTTCGCCTTTGCAACGGCGGCTATGATGTCGTTCTGATGATGCGGCAACGAGAGGTTTGGCATATCCATGGCCTCACTGGCCCAGCGATAGGCGAAGACGATGGCGATGTCGGCCTTCTTGGCTGCCTCGGCGGCTGCGGCGGGATCGGTTCCGGGGTCGTAGGTGACGGTGGCCTGCGGCGCGCGGGCCTTGATGGCCTTGAGCGGCGAAGTAGGGAACCAGATCTCTTCCATCCAATGCGTGGCGCCTTTGCCTGGAGGCATGATGGCATTGCCTTCGATGGGATCGACTTGTGCGGATCCGCCACCGGAGATCATGCCCACGTCAGAGTGTGCACCGATGACAGCGATGGAGCGAATCTTTGCGGTGTTGAGGGGTAGCGCCTTCTTCTCATTCTTGAGCAGAACGATTCCGCCCTCTTCTTCCTTTCGGGCGATTTCAAAGCCGCTGAAGGGGTCGACGACGAAGCGCTGGCGCGGATGATCGATGACGCCGGCGGCGAACATGGAGCGGAGAATACGGTGCACATGCTCGTCGAGCTCGGCCTGGGAGATTTCACCGGATTCGACGGCGGCCTTGAATTTGGCGCTGTAGTAGAAGTCGCCTGGTTCTTCATTGTCGAGACCGGCGTGTGAGGCTTTGACGGTGGAGTGCGTGCCGCCCCAGTCAGAGAGGACAAAGCCGGGAAACTTCCAGTCGTCTTTAAGCACGTCAGTGAGGAGCCACTTGTTTTCGCAGGAGTAGTCGCCATTGATGCGGTTGTAGCTGCACATGACGGCCGCGGGGTGGCCCTTGGTGACGCCGATTTCGAATGCGAGCAGATCGCTCTCACGCGCGGCGCGTTTGCTGATGTGGATGTTGACGGAGTCGCGGCCGCTTTCCTGGTCATTGAGCGCGTAGTGTTTGATATCCCCAATAACATGGTTGGATTGGGTTCCCTGGATGAGCTGGGCGACGAGTGTACCGGCGAGAATAGGGTCTTCACCGAGGTACTCAAAGGTGCGGCCATTGCGCGGATCGCGCGTGAGATTCGTACCGCCGCCGAGTGACATGTTAAAGCCCTGCGCGCGGAGTTCACGGCCAATGAGTGCTCCGTACTGGTAGGCGGCGTCGACGTCCCAGCTTGCCGCAGCGGCAACGTTAGCAGGGAGTGCGGTGGAGTAGCGGCCATTGACGCCGCTTGAGCGCACACCATAGGCTGCATCGCTCATGTCGATACCGGGAATGCCGAGCCGCGGTACACCGACTGCGTAGCCTACGCCGCGATTAGAGGCGGCGTTCTCGGGAGTGACGGGATCGTCCGTGGGCATGCCGACGCCATGTAGGAGAGCGATTTTCTCGTCGAGCGTCATTTGCTTGAGGACAAGGTCGGCACGCTGGTCGGGCGAAAGCGAGGTGTTCATCCACGGGTGGTCAGCATTGGACGCTGCCCCGTGATCTTGTGCGAACGCCAGACCGGCAAGGAGAAAAACGAAAGCAAACAGAGCGACTGAGCCCCGTCCAAACGCGAACAATGGACGCTTCATTGCATACCCTCACTTAAACGATTTTGCAGGACACATCATCCTATCCCAAGACGGGGAGAGCATGCATCTGCAACAAGCGGGGCCGCCCGAAGGCGACCCCGAAATGAAGGAGAGATTGGGGTTAGTAGATGCGCTCGTAGGGCTGGTAGACAGGCTCCCATACGTATTCACGAATCTCATCCTCGAGCGACTTAGGATTTTCGATTTCCGCAAGCCCTTCTGCGATGGCCTGACGGCCCACGGCGACAGCAACCAGGAAACTGACTTCGCGCGAGTCAGAAATGGGCGGCAGAAGTGGAGCGTTCTTGTCAGACCGCGAGGGCGAGAGCGATGCGAGAGTCTTGGCGGCAGCCATGATCATGGCATCGGTGACGCAGCGCGCACGGCTAACCAGAATGCCGAGAGCGAGTCCGGGAAAGATGTAGGAGTTGTTGACCTGCGAGATGGGAACAAGCTTTCCGTAGACCTCGACAGGAGCAAATGGACTGCCGGTGCCGATGAGAGCACGGCCTTCGGTCCAGTTCATAATGTCTGCCGGAACGGCTTCCGACTTTGATGTGGGATTGGAGAGCGGGAAGATAATTGGTCGTTCGGTGTTGCGGGCAACAGTACGGACAATCTCTTCCGTGAAGGCTCCGGGCTGCGCGGAGACGCCGACGAGGACGGTGACGCCGGCATTACGCACAACATCGAGTAACGTGACATCTTCGCCGCCTTCGAGCTTCCAGCCGGAAATGTCAGAGCGCTTGCGCATGAGCGGTTGCTGGCTCACGCGGCCGCCCCGGCAGCCTTCAACAAGTAGGCCATAGCGGTTGAATGCGTAGATGCGATCACGCGCCTGCTGCTCGGTGAGACCCTCTTCCTTCATCTCGGCGATGAGCAGGTCGATGATGCCAATGCCTGCCGAACCAGAGCCGAACATGACGATGGTCTGCTCTTTGAGCGGAACACCGGTGGCGTTGATGGCGGCGAGGAGCGTGGCGGTGGTGACGGCAGCGGTGCCTTGAATGTCGTCATTGAAGGTGCAGAGGCGATCACGATAGCGACCGAGGAGAGCAAGTGCGTTTTCGCCGGCAAAGTCTTCCCACTGGAGGAGAATGTGCGGCCAACGGCGCTCCACTGCCTGGACAAACTGCTCTACGAAGTCGACGTACTCCTGCCCGCGGACACGGTGATGCTGCCAGCCGATGTAGATGGGATCGTGAAGCAGGGCTTCATTGTCGGTGCCGACATCAAGCAGCACAGGGAGGCAGTGCTCAGGCGGGATGCCGCCAAGTGCGGTGTAAAGCGCCATCTTGCCGATGGGAATGCCCATTCCGCCCGCTCCCTGGTCGCCCAGGCCGAGGATGCGTTCGCCGTCGCTGACGACGATGCAGCGAATGTCGTCGAAGCGCGGGTCGGAGAGAATCTGGTCGATACGGTTGCGATTGGGATAGCTGATGAAGACGCCACGCGGCTTGCGCCAGATTTCACTGAAGCGCTGGCAGCCCTCGCCCACGGCTGGCGTGTAGACGATGGGCAGCATTTCTTCCATATTGTGCGCGATGAGGGAGTAAAAGAGCGTTTCGGTGGCGTCCTGCAGATTGCGCATGAAGCTGTATTTGGCAAAATCATTGGGCAAGGCCGCAAATGCCTTCATACGACGCTCGCGCTGCTCTTCAAGCGTGCCGATGTGAGGGGGCAGCATGCCGTGAAGAGCGAAGATGTCGCGCTCTTCCTCGCTAAATGCGGTGCCTTTGTTGAGTCTTGGATTTAAGAGGAGCTGATAACCAGAGAGCCGGGTGCGAATGCCCCGGCCC
This sequence comes from uncultured Acidobacteriaceae bacterium, assembly GCA_963814335.1. Taxonomy (GTDB): domain Bacteria; phylum Acidobacteriota; class Terriglobia; order Terriglobales; family Acidobacteriaceae; genus Telmatobacter. The sequence goes on from CAWFCO010000008.1 coordinate 46,302, forward strand.
TCATGAATATGTGTGTCTTGAATTATGGTGCCCACGGGGCGTTCTCCTTTAGCTGACCTCGCCATAAAACCGTGGGGAAGATAACTTTCCTATTCTATTCCTCAATAATGGCCAGATCCCATGGCGCGAGGGTGAGCTTTTGTCCGTGGGTAACCGACTTGCCATCCAGCAGGTTGGTGCCGGTGGAGTGGTCATACATCACCGTCTGCGGGTCGGACGAGTAATTGAAGTAATAATCCAACTTCTTGCCCATCCGGTTGATGCCATGCTGCACGTGGACTTTGGCGGGCATCTCCTGATCGCCTGAGGCTAGCCCGGCTTCACTGATTGCGCGCTTCATGAGGGCGAGTTGAAGATCGTCGGAGAGGAAGGTGCCCTCGTAGGTGAGCGTGCCGGAACCGTAGTGGTTCTCAGTGACGGCAGGCCATTTACCAAAGAAGGGGTGGTCGTAATACGCCAGAGGCTGGGCGTGATCGGGCATAAGGAACTCTGCCCAGTACTTGACCTGGTTGCCTTCTGCGCCAACGTGGAAGGGATCACCCTTGAGCGCAAGTGGTTTCTCGAGGTTCGAAAACTCCTGATAACTGAAGCCGGCGGCTTCGCGGAGCGGACCGGGGGCGCGCACCCAGCGGACGGCGGAGTTTTCGTTGGCGAATCCGCTCTTGAAGGTCATCAGAACGTGACCGCCATTTTTCACATAGTCACTAATTCGCTGGAGTAGAGCATCGTCGGAGATGTAGAGAACGGGAACGATAAGCAGCTTGTACTGCGAGAAGTCCTGCGTCTCGGGGAAGACGAAGTCGCATCCGATGTTGAGGTCGTAGAGAGCCTTATGCATCTGCTGCAGGACGGAAAGGTAGCCGTCGGGCTCGCCGGTCCAGCTGCGTTCCGGTGCGTCACCGCCGTAAGGCATGAAGCTGATTGCGTTTGCAGAGTCACGACTGTAGAGGATAGCGACGTCGTTGTGAATCTTGAGGCCAACCAGATGGGGGCCGATCTTCTTGAGTTCGTGCGCGGTCTTACTCATTTCGGCGTACTCGCGGTTGGGTTCGAGATCGTGCGAGAGGATGCCTTTCCAGTAGGTTTCCTGGTTGGCGGCGATGGAGGCCCAATGCCAGTACTCAACCATGTTGGCGCCGCTGGCGAGATAGGTGTAGACGTCTTCGCGGAGCTGCCCATCGTAGGGCGGGAACTGCGAATGTGAGCTCCAGCCGATGGTTTGCGCGTTGGTCTCTGTGACGAGGAAGTTACCGTGTTTGAGGGAGCGCGCAAAGTCAGACTGCAGCGACTGGAAGGAGCCGTCGTAGTGGTCCTGCGTGGCGTGGTAGATGTTGTCGGCGACGATGTCGAGCGAGTCGGCGATGGCCTCTTCATTCACGTCGCGCTTCAGCATGCCGCCATAGTCTGTGGTTATGAACTGGCGTGGGCCGGCGCACTGGCGGACGAGTTCGGCCTGCCAGTGGAGGAAGTCGGTAACGCGCATCTGGGACCAGCGAGTCCACTCAAGCTTATAGCCGGTGGAGATGGTGCCGTCACGGCGAGGCAGGTCTTCCCAGGTATGGATGTTCTCGCCCCAGTAGTTGAGGAACCAGGCCTGCGAGAGAGCCTCGGGCGTCTTGAATTTCTTTTCGAGGTAGTGCTGGAAGCCGATGAAGACGTCGCGATTCGCGGCGCCGTAGCTGGAGGTTTCATTGTCGAGTTGCCAGCCGATGACGGTGGGATTGTCTTTGTAGTGTGAGACGATGTGGCGGATGAGCCGTTCGGCATAGAAGCGGTAGGCGGGCGAATCCGTGTCCATGTTCTGGCGGATTCCGTAGGCGACGGGCTCTGCCGGGCCACCGAACGGGCCGCCAGGGATGCGGTCGGCCAGGATTTCGGGATGCTGGTGGGCCATCCATGCGGGGATGGAGTAAGTGGGCGTGCCGAGGATGACCTTGATGCCAGCCTTGCCCATGGCGTCGACGATGCGATCCATCCAGGCGTATTCAAAGTGGCCGTCTTCGGGCTCCCAGAGGCTCCAGGTGGACTCGCCCATGCGGACGACGGAGACATCCGCGGCTTTCATGAGGGCGATGTCCTTCTCCAGGCGCGCGGCTTTGGCTGCATCATCGCCGGGCATGTATTCGTTGTAATAGGCCGCGCCGTAGAGAACGTTAGGGAAGGAAAGATCCGGGTCGCGAGTAGGAGAGGTGTCCTGTGCTGACGCGACCAGTGCGATGGAGAAAGCGACGAATATTATGACGGCGGGCATGTGAAAGCGTTTGCTGGAACGGGGCATGGCACATCCTTGATTGGAGTCGAAGGAAGTCTACCGCAGTGAGGTAGAGACAGGGGAGGGGCTAGGACTCGAACGTAAAGAGAACGATTTCCGGTGCGGAGCCGAGTCGCATGGGCGGTCCCCAGGTTCCGGTTCCGGAGGAGGTGTAAACCTGCAACTCTCCGAGGTGTTGTAGGCCGTAGGTAAAGCGGCCGAATGCGCGCCGGGCGAGCAGATTGAAGGGGAACATCTGGCCGGAATGTGTGTGGCCGGAGAGCTGGAGGCTGACGTTGCAGTCGGCGACGATGGGCAGGCCGTGGGGCACGTGGTTGAGGAGAATGCTTGGCTGGCCGGACTCAAGGTGTTGCTCTTCAAGGAAGGAGCGCAGGGCGATCGGCGACGTGGAAAGCTCGTACGAGACTCCAATAAGGCGCAGCCCATCGAGCGTGACGGTGCGATTGTCGAGGACGCGGATGGAGGAGGGTTCGAGCGTCTCAATGTAACGGTTGGTTCCGCCGAACTGCTCGTGATTGCCGGAGATGAAGTAGACGGGTACAGATTTTGCAAGATCGATTAGGGGTGCTGCGAGGGCGAGCGGATCGTCGGCGAGACCGTCGAAGAGGTCACCTGAGATGAGGATGAGGTGTGGTCTGAGTGCACTCGCCTTGCGGGCGACACTGCGCGCAAAGCCCGCGCCGTTGACGTTGCCCAGATGAAGGTCGGTGAGCAGAAGAGCGGTGCGACCGAGCCACGCATCTGGAAGATTGGGCAGGCGAACGGTAATGCGGCGTGTGCGGAGGATGCGGGCATTGACGAGCGAATAAAGCGCAAGAATGAGCACTGCAGCGAGAAGAACCGCAGCCAGATGCGTGCGAACCGCGAGGCGATCAGGTATGGAAAGAAGGAGTGTGAAAGGATCAATCACCCAGGCGGCGATCGCCGCGAAGAAGAGCAGATGCAGAAAGCCGAGCCAAAGAGCGGCAATCTTATACAAGAGGGAAACGAGCGGATGCACCATGCGGAAGGCGAAGATACACGCGACGATGAAGGAGAAGGAAAGAGCGGTCAACGCAATTCGCAGGGCGCTGAGTGCGAAAGGGGAAAGCGGCCATCCGAAGTGCCGCCAAGTGAGGTAAAGAAACAAATGGGCAAGGCACAGGATGGTCTGAATGACGAGGGCAGCGCGAATGGGCCAGACTTTCAAGCAGGAGAACTCCTATCTCTATGATTCCATGCCGGACCCGTGAATGCAGCGGTACGGTTTGCGCAATGAACCATGCGTGAAACAATAGATGAATGGCAGTTGAAACCGGCTCCGCACTGGGGCTGTATTTTTCCGTGCCGTTCTGCCGGTCAAAGTGCACTTACTGCAACTTTGCGTCGGGCGTTTATCCAGCGCGTGAGCATGCGCGGTACGTAGAGCGGTTAATTCAGGAGATGCGTGCGGCCAAGGTCTGGGCGAAACGCATGGGTGTGGAAATGCCGCGGCGCGTAGACACGATCTACCTAGGCGGCGGCACTCCGAGTCTACTTGAAGCTAATTTGATAACAAAGCTGTTCGAAGCAATGCGCGCAGAGTTTGACGTGGAGCGCGACGCGGAGATCACAATGGAGTGTGCGCCGGCGCAGATCGGCGATGACACGCTGGAGGCAATGGCAGCGGCCGGCGTGAAGCGCGCAAGCCTTGGCGTGCAGTCGTTTGTGGATAGCGAAGCGAAAAACAGTGGACGGCTGCACACCGCAGCAGTCGTGCGCGAAGATCTGGCCCGTCTCCGTTCAGCTGGAATTGTGAATCTGAATTTGGATTTGATAGCAGGGCTCGCAGGGCAGACCCGTGCGTCATGGGAGCATTCGATCAATGCGCTGGTTGACACGGATGTGCCACATGCAAGCGTCTACATGCTGGAAGTGGACGAGGAGTCGCGGTTGGGACGCGAGATTCTGGCAGGTGGCGCGCGCTATGGCGCAGAACTGGTGCCGACCGACGAAGCGACTGCCCAGATGTATGAGCTGGCATTGGAGAGACTCACAGAGGCGGGATTTGCGCAGTACGAGATTTCGAATTTTAGCCGCGCTGGGTTTCGTTCCCGGCACAATTTGCGTTATTGGGAGCGACGGCCGTATCTGGGGCTTGGGGTGGATGCATCTTCAATGCTTCTGACTGAGGGTGAAGAGCGATTTGCGTTGCGCGCGACAACGACAGACGATTTGAAGTCATTTCTCGACGGAAAAGATGGAATCGAAACAGCAGAGACGGCGTGGCTGAACGCGGACCGGCAGCATGAAGAAGCGTGGTTCCTTGGATTGCGGTTAAATGAGGGAGTGGATGCGGCGGCGGTGCGAGCCGAGTTCGGCCAAGAGTGCGCAGAGAGAGCCCTCGAGGCTGCGCGTCGACTGCAGGAAAATGAACTGGTGGAGCTGGACGGCGAGAGAGTTTGCCTCACGGCGCGCGGACGATTGCTCTCGAACGAAGTGTTCCAGGAATTTTTGATGACGGTAGAAGAGGCGCGGCGCTAGGGCGGGAAGCCAGTGCGCATTATGCGGCTACCAAGCAAGGATTTCATCGCCTGAGCAGGCAGATAGGAAGTCTGCTGTTGGTTCGGCTTCATTTCCGTTTCCCGCCACATGAATGACAGACTGACCGGCGCGCTTGGCCTTGGCAAGGGCTTCCTCGGCGGCACGCAGCACAACGATGGGTGAGCGGCCCTGGCTCGGCGCAAGGCCGAAGCAAGCTGAAACGGTGAGCGAATTTCCATTGATGGGAAACGATATGCCGAAAACATCGTTTCGAAGTCGCTCGCTCAACATCTGCGCATCAGAGGTTCCGCATCCGGGGAGAATGAGAAGAAACTCATCATTACCGGTGCGGCCGAAAAGGTCGTAACTGCGGAGCAAACGCATGGTGCGGCCGACGATCTGGCAGAGGAGGTCGTCGCAGGCTGCGGGGCCGATTCTCGCATTGAGTTGACCGAAGTCATCCACGTCGAAAAGAACGAGAGAAAGAGGTGTCTTCATGCGCTGAACACGGTCGGTTTCCCGGAAGAGCATGGCAAGCAAAGTGGTGCGATTGCAGATGCCGGTGAGGTGGTCCATCCGCGCGTCAATCGCGGCGTTTTCGCGCAATCGCTCAAGCTCTCGCATGTGTTGGAAGTTGCGGAGAACCATGGAGAGCCGGAGCTTCCAAAAGACTGAATTTACGGAGCGCGGAATGAGGTCGTCAAGCGTGCCTTCGGTGAGGCATGTTGCCCAATCATCGTGCACGGTGTCTGCGATGAGCACGATGGGTATGCGATGCCCATTCGCTGCTTTGCGCGCCTCGTGGAGCCACTGGCAGAAACTGGTTTCGCCATCGATATGCGCAGCTTCAATGTCAAACAAGACGAGGCTGGGTGGCACTTCCGCGGCGAGGTTGACCAGTGCGGAGGAGGGAGAGAACGCGACCGTGATGCGGGCTCCGGTACTGAGCAGTAGTGGCTCAACGGCGGCCAGAAGCGCAGCGTCCCGCGCAATAAGCAGGATTCCGGATTGGTTTCCGACAAGCATGCGAGGCGAACCTCAACACGCGACTTATCGGCAATTGTTAGAGGGAGTTTAGGAAGCTGTGCAAGGAATATTGTGGATATTGTGGGATGCGTCACTGGAAGAGATAGACCGAAGAAAGGCAAGTGCGCGGAATCAGGAGGAAGGTGGGATTCCGCGCGTTGAGGGCGCCTATTCGACGAAGTCTACTTTGGGTTCAATTGGAATGATGCCGCGCTCGTAGCCAAGCGCAAGCAGTTTGCTGATGGCTTCGCGGCCGTCGGCGCCGTAGTCGAGCGTACGGTCGTTGACGTACATGCTGACAAAGCGGGAGGCGAGATTGGTGTCAAGGTCGCGCGCAAACTGCATGGCATATTCGAGCGCCTGCTCGCGGTGCTCAAGCGCGTGGCGAATGCTGTCACGGAGTGCGTCGGATACGATCTTGTGGACTTCAGGTCCGAGCGAACGGCGAATGGCATTGCCGCCGAGCGGAAGCACGAGGCCAGTGGTTTCGCGCCACCAGACGCCGAGATCGATGGCTTTGTAGAGGCCACTGGAGCTGTAAGTGAGCTGACCTTCGTGAATAATGAGACCCGCGTCGTATTTGCCGGAGACCACAGCAGGAATGATCTGGTCAAAGGGCACCACTTCGGTTTCGATGTCGGGATTGAAGATTTTGAGCGCTAGATAGGCCGTTGTCATGTTGCCGGGAACGGCGATCTTGATGCTGCCGAGTTCAGCGGGCGTGTATTGGCGCATGGCGACGACCATCGGGCCGTAGCCTTCGCCCACGGAGCCACCGCAACCCATAAGGGCATAACTGTCCTGCACGTAAGGGTAGGCATGAAAACTGATGGCGCTGACGTCAAAGAAGGCTTCGTTCTGAGCGCGGCGGTTCAATGTCTCAATGTCGCAAAGCGTGTGCGTAAATTTGTAGCCGGGGACCCGGACCTTATTTGTGGCAAGGCCGTAGAACATGAATGCGTCGTCAGAGTCTGGACTATGCGCGATCTTAATTTCAGTGACAGCGGCAGGTGCTTCAGTTTTAGAACTTGTTGAGCTCACAGCTGGGTCAGTCCTTTCAATTCAATCAAAGCTCTCGATATGGATAGATGCTTTACAGAGGTTGTAGGCAGTAGTTGAAATTCAAGCTTCTTCACGATTGTGGCGGAAACGGGCCCAACCAGCACCGATTGCAGCTGCCGCAGCAACCTTGAGCGCATCACCGGGCAGGAATGGCATCACGGCGAGGGTGGTTGCAGTTTGCAGCGAAACATGGGCGAAGGCGGACAGCCAGAGTGCTCCACCCGCGAGAATAAGAAGATTGCCAGCGGCTGCGCTGATGAGCGCGAACCAATATGTGCGCTGGACGCGGCGCCAAAGTGCGGCGATAAGAAAGGCTGCAGCAGGATAAACCAGCAGATAACCGCCCGTGGGTCCAAAGAGATGCGCAAATCCTGCGGAAAATGCCAGGCCGGGAGCAAAGACGGGGAGGCCCGCCGCGCCCTCTGCCAGATAGGTGAATAATGTGACCGCGGCCATGCGCGGCGACAGAAGCAGGCCAAGGACCAGTACAGCAAATGGCTGCAGCGTCAGCGGCACGGGCGTAAACCACAGTGGAATCGCAATATGCGAGCAGATTGCAACAAGGACGCTTCCCAGGAAAACGACGACGCTTGCGCGGAAGAGGGTGGCAGTTCGCGAAGGCACGAGGGCAGGCGCAAATCCAGTGGAGGCCAGCGCGGCCTGAGATGAAACGGATGATTTGTTCACGTGGCTTCCCCTAAAGTTCCGATTCTGCTTCTACTTCGTCGCCGGCTTCGACAGGAGTCCTCGAGTCGGTGGACGAGTTGGATCGAAGTTGCGCGCGGCTACGCGAAATGTGACGCGCCATTCCCGCGGCTGCAATTAGCAGCGCCCCCAGAGACACGAGAAGGGCAATGATGAGCCAACGCATCACGACAGACAACCGTTAGGATATCAGACTCGTGAGCTGGAATAAGCGGCGAAAATGAGGGCAGAATATCGCGTTGAATTGAATCGATTTGACCGCATTCCGAAGCGAAGTTATGGCCGGAGCAAAGAGGATTGAATCCATTCGAGATAGGTTTGGCTTCCGGAGTCGACGCTGAGGACTAAAAACTCGGGTGTTTCATAGCTGTGGAGCGCATGCAGGCGCGCTTCCAGGGAAACAAGCTGGTCCTGGGCAGTCTTGAGGAGGAGAAGCGCTTCCTCTGCGATTTCGATTTCGCCCTGCCAGCGATAAATGGATTGAGCGCGGGGAATTATCGAAGCGCAGGCGATGAGATGTTCTTCAACAAGGGAACGCGCGATGCGCTGGGCTTCTTCGATTGAGGAGGTGGTGCTGAGGACAATGCGTGCGGTGGAGGTGGAGTCGGGCATGGGGTGAACCTCAGGGAACAGTGTATGAAAGGGATTTGGAGGATGCGGAGATTTTTGCTCAATGGATATGGTGTGAAGTGATTCCTGCCGCTTGCCCTGTCCGGCTGCGTGATGCAGTATGGACCTTCGGGCTGCTGCCCAATTTTTGAGGAGAGTAAGCAATGGCGATGGCGATCAAGTTTGGCACTTCAGGCTGGCGGGCAATCGTGGCCGACGAGTTTACGGTGGCGAATATTCGCCGGGCTGTGGCGGGCATTGCTGCTTATGTGAAGTCACAGCCAGAACCGCATCGCGTATTGGTGGGGCGCGACCCGCGCTTTCTGGGCGAGAGCTTTGTGGACGAGACGGCGCGCTTGCTGGCTTCGCATGGAGTTGTGCCGATTGTGATTTCTGAGGCGGCTCCCACGCCGGCCATTGCGTATGCCGTGCGACAAATGAAGACCTCTGGCGCAATCAACTTTACGGCGTCGCACAATCCGCCGGAGTACAACGGCATCAAGTTTTCCACGCACGACGGCGCACCGGCATTGCCCGAGGTAACAAAACAAATTGAGGCTGCGATTGCGGCGCTGGGTGAGATGGTCGTGCCTGCCGGTGCTGCTCCGAGAGAGCCATTTGAAACGGCCGACGTGAAGCCGGACTTTTTGACGCGGCTCAAAGAGCTGGTTGATTTGGACACGATTGCGAAGTCGGGTATCAAAGTGGTGTACGACGCTTTTTGGGGGGCCGGGGCCGGTTACTCGAGTGACCTTCTGCGCGAAGCGGGCGTAATGGTGGAAACGGTGCATGAGTATCGCGATGTGCTTTTTGGAGGTCATGCGCCAGAACCGGATGATCATCTACTGGGCGACGCGAAAGCAAAGATGAAGGAGTTTGGCGCGGCCATTGGTATCGCGACGGACGGTGACGCGGATCGCTTTGGCATTTTGGATGGGGACGGGAAATTCATCCAGCCGAATTACATTATTGCTCTCTTGTTCGACTACCTGGTGGAGACGCGTGGATGGAAGAACGGTGTGGCAAAAAGCGTGGCAACTACAAACCTCATCAATGCGCTGGCCGAGCACCACGACGTTCCGCTTTATGAGACACCGGTTGGCTTTAAGTACATTGGTGAACTGATACTTGCGGACAAGATTGCGATCGGCGGCGAGGAGTCGGCAGGGCTCACGATTCGCGGACACGTGCCGGAAAAAGACGGCGTGGTGGCCGGATTGCTTGTGGCCGAAATGGTTGCCCGACGTGGCAAGAGTCTGGGAGTGCAACTAAAGGAACTCTTTGGCAAGGTTGGTTCCTATTACCCGGTTCGCGAGAACTTCCACTTGACCCCGGAGCGTAAGGCCGCATTCACTGAGAAGTTGAAGGCAGATCCGTCCGAGCTGAGCGGGCGCAAGGTAATGCAGGTGGTACGTACTGACGGCTTGAAGCTGATTCTGGACGATGGCTCGTGGGTTTGCTACCGGCTGAGCGGCACAGAGCCCGTGGTGCGCGCCTATACGGAAGCGCGTAGCGAGGCCGATATGGAAGCGCTGAGTGCGGCCGCGAAGGAATTTGTTGTGCAGTAGCAGGAAGGCTGCTGCGGTTGAGGTGGTATGCAAGAGCAGCAGAAACAACCTGGAGCGTCGGCCACGCTATTGGAGCCGCTGGAAGTGCGTGCACAGGCGTGGGTGAAAAAAGTGTGGCAGCCGGCGGCTACGGTGTTTGCCGTTTTGCTGGCGCTCATGCTGGGTTGGAGCGTTGTCAACGGCAAACATGGACTGTCAGCCTGGCAGAAGCAGAGAACTGAACACAAACAACTGGACAAAGAGATTGAAGAGCTGAAGCAGGAAAATTCTAAGCTCAAGGATCATATCGACAAGCTGAAAAGCGATCCGGATGCGATTGCCCACGAAGCGCGCGAGCAACTGCACTATGCCAAGCCGGGCGAAGTGATTGTGGCGCTGCCACCTGATCCGAAAGCGGATGGGCGGAGCAGCGGTAGCAAGTAGGGATTGCCGGATTTGCCCGGCTGTTTTTTAGGTTGGATGGGTTGCAATCCAGACGGCTCTCTCGGAAATTGAGAGAGCCGCTTTTTCTGCGAATGAGAACGGAACGGCCCAAAGCAGTGGACGATGACGCTAACGTGGATACAATAGAGTTGTCTGCGTGCAAGGCGCGGTGGGGGTGTGTGCCATGATCCACAACCTGATGTATTGGGGCATCTATGTATTCCAGACCCTGTTCTTTATAGGGCTGATTGGTTGCGTGATTGTGGTCGCGATCTGCTGGGTGGTTATCTCGCGCGACAGCCTCTCGAAAGACAGCGTTACTGACAGCGAGTAGTCCCGGCGTCTGCATGCCTTTCAGCAAAGCAAGGTGAAAGCTTATTCAGAACGGAGCGCCAGCATTGGGTCGACGTGTGCCGCGCGGCGGGCGGGCAGAAAAGCGGCTGCCTGGCGCATTGGAGGATACCGCGCTCAGGCGCGGCCCATGCACTCGCGAGTTTCGGTGTTGACGCGGACCACTTCGCCTTCCTTGATGAAGAAAGGCACCTGGACTTCAATGCCAGTTTCAAGCGTCGCAGGCTTGGTGACGGCTCCTGAAGCGGTATTGCCGCGAACACCGGGCTCCGTGTAAGTGACTTTCAGCTCAACCTGCGAAGGCAGTTCGACACCGATGGGGTTGCCGTTGAATTTGGTGACCTTGAGGATGCCCCCCTCGGTAATGAAGTCAAGCGCATCGCCGAGTTTATCGCTAGAAAGCTGGAGTGTCTCGAACGTTTCCTGGTCCATGAAGTAAGAGCCGACAGAGTCCGAGTAGAGGAAGCTGGCCTCAACCATGCCCAGATCGGGCTCCTTGAATTTTTCGCCGGCCTTGAACGTCTTGTCGAAGACGGCGCGCGTGATGAGATTGCGCATCTTGAGACGGATGAGGGTCTGGCCGCCGCGTGCGGTGGGCGTGGAAACATCGACGTCCATGCAGTAAAACGGGGTGTTTTCATATTCGAAGTACATTTTGCGCTTGATGTCTATGGCGTCAATGAGTGCGGGCATGGCTGAGGTTTGTTCCGTGGTTTCTTAAGAGATTGGGCAGCGCGATGATGTGGCGATGCGAGCCGGTGTGGCCGACAACCCAGTTTATCGTGCGAGATACCGGTGAATGCACCGTAGATGTACGAAGGGCCAGGAGAAAAAACCTGGCCCTTGTACAAGTGAAATGAGACGGACGGTTGCGTTATTGGACAGTGATGGCGAGGTTACCGGAAGCGGAAGAGCCGGATTCTTGACGTCTGATGTCAAACGATCCGCCGTGCTCACGTCGGATGCGGGCAGGCTGACGGTTACATGTTGCGAGTCGACATAATTGGTGGTGCGCTGCTCGTCCGCCCGAGAGTGCGACGGCGCCGGGCATAAATCCACTGCCGGTGAGAGTGAGGACGGTATTGCCGCCATTCAGGGTGAGCGTGGTTTGGTTTGCACTGGAGAGTGAGGGCGCCGCGTTTGCGTCTCAGTTCCGAAGGAAGAACGAAGGGGCCACGCATCAGAATGAGCTGCGTCTTTGTGGTGGACGGATAAGTGGAATAGTCGACAGATGTTGTCAGATAAACTAGGCCATCCTGCCCCCAGCGATAGAGATTGAAGGACTGGCTGCTCGAGTATTGGCTATACGGCAATGCGAGCGAAGCCTCAAGTGTGTATCTGTTGAGGTCATATCGGTTGAGCAAAAATCCGTTGCCGTAGTTCTGAAGGTTTGTAATCAGGAAATCTTTGCCCAACGTCTTGTCGGCCGCAACTGAGTATCCCGGCGAACCAGGCAGGGAAAGAAGCGCCAACTGCGATGGCGGAGTTGTTGAGGGATCGATGACGCCACCGGACGCGCCAAAGACGAGTCCGGTGGACAGCTTGAATGAGCCACTGAATCCTCCCATGCCGTTCAGTGTGGTTCCATCGATCAGGGTGAGACCGTTGGCATCGACGCTGTAGCGATAGAACTCAGCACCGGTTGTGTAGTTGTCGTAGGAATAAACGTGGGTCGCATCGGCAAAGGTTGGGAAGTTGCCCGTGTAGGAGCCGGTGGTATTGGCGCGGAATGTCCCCGTACTACCGCTAATGTCGACGATGCCGAGAGTGCCGATCGAAGAAATGTCGACAACCGATGTGGAGTCGCTTCCGGGCATTGCCGACAGTCCTGTTGCGGCGACTGGAGAAGTGGTGGAGTACTGAGTGAAGTTGAGCGGAATGGTTGCATCGACAGTCTTTGTAAGCAGATTGAACTGTGCGAGGCTATTGGCGCCTTTCAGACGAATGAAGAGATACTTCCCGTCAGAGGTTTCTGCGAGAACATTCGGTTCACTGCCAACCAGGACGGGTGTCTGGTGTTTCCTGAATCTGGATCGATGGCGACCACAGAGTTGCCTGTGAGAGAAGTCGAAGTGCTTGGCAATACTGCGTATATATTTCGCGTGAATGGATCGAAGAGAATTGCGTTCGCAGAGATGTCAGATCGATTTATAGACTGTGAGCGGTGAAACGTTGGACGTGCCTCCGCCCGGCGATGGATTGGTTACAGAGACTGGTTGCCAGCCATACGCGGAGATCGATGAAGCAGGAACATCAGCTGTAATCTGCGTACTGCTGACATAGGTGGTTGTCATGGCCGACCCACCGACATATACGGCGGAAGCGGTATTGAATCCGGTACCATAGACCGTCAGCGTGAACTACCGGCACCGGGGGCTACAAGCGCCGGTGAAATGGTTGAAACCGCCGGCAGCATGCTGTAGAGGGTGCCCGTCACCGTGGTGCTGGTTGTGGACTGATTATTGCCGGAGGCGGAGTCATAGCTGACCGAAGAGACGGTTGCAGTGCTTTGGATGGTTGCGGCAACAGTGGGCGTAACACTAACTGATACGGTAGCACTTGATCCGCTGGCGAGAGTTCCCAGGCTGCAATTGAATTCACTACCTGTCCCGCAGCTTCCCTGGCTGGGAGTAACGGTGCCGACGATGACCGAGTCCGCCAACGTCGAGCTGAGCGCGATTCCCTGTGCGGAATTGGGCCCTAGATTCTTGACTGTGGCGGTACAGGTGATTGCCGATCCGGTTGAAGCGGTCGCGGGGGCGCTGAGGGTGACCGAAAGATCGGCTGGTGACGACGAAAGATCCTTCACTGCGCTTGATTGGACAACATAGATCTGGTTTCCCGTGCTCATTGCGAGGCCAATTTGGCCCAGCGGACAATGCGGCTAAAGACAGAGGAGTAATTACTGGAATTTACCCCGCCGACAGGAATGCTTGTGATTGGGTTGAAGGACGACTCATCATACGAAAGCAGTGCACCAGCATTGGAGTTGCTCAAATTTCCATATGCAATGAATGCTTTGCCTAGCGCGGAATCAGAAACGATGGGGCCGACGGCAGCAGAGTTGGAAGAAATGGAAAAAGTGCCGAGCTGCGATCCCGTTGCTTCCGTCCAGAACAATGCCCGACGGGAGATAGAGACGCCCATTGTCATACTGGATATTGCCCGAAAGAATAGCTCGTGACGCTCGACGTGAAGCTTGCGCAGCAGTTATGCCGGTTGAGTCAACGGTAAAATCCTCGATCCCTTGAAATGGCTGCGCCGACAGGTAAAGCGTGGAGGCAGACGAGCCGAACGCCAGTGAACCGGTGTTCTGGTTGAAATAGGTATCGATGCAGGCCTGTGGAGTCCTTGGAGCGTGGAACACCTGAATCGTAAATCGTCAGGACTCCGTTGGTGGGAAAGACTGCCACTGAATTCGGCTCGCCCGGCAGCACCGCCAGAGCAGTTGCAGTGTAAGGAGGATTGTAGAGGCCTGGTCCTCCACCGAGGGAGATTTGCGCTGAACCACGTTCCCAGTGGCCATATCTATCTGCCTGTATTGCGCCTGCTCCGTCGATACCCACATAGAGCTGTGTTCCATCATCGGACAAGGCGATGCGATTGGGCTGACTCCCTACGGGGAACTGCTTCATGATGTTGCCGGTGAACGGGTCAATGCCGACGACGGAGTTAGCGAGGTTGGAGGGCCCATTCCCGGGCACAGACGCATACAGGAGGTCGTCACTCGGGTTGTAAATCAAATCGTTATTCATCAGCGCGAGGTACGTGCTAAATGGGGCGGCCGCTGAGACCGCTGCCGACTGGCTGGATGGGTAGTCGATCGGAGTCGAGACTGTGATGGATGCATTCGTAAAGGTTGTGAGATACGAGGCCGGAATCGTGGCGCTGATCTGGTACGGAGACTGATAGGTAGTTGTAAGTGGTTCTCCATTCCAGAGAACTGTGGTACCGAATGTGAATGAACTGCCATTGATCTGGATTGTGAGATCGGAACTGCCGACGGCCGCACCACTGGGACTCATGGATCGAATCGTCGGGGTCCCAACAAAGTTGACCGTGAATTGATTGGAATACTCCAGATTGGTTCCCGGGTTTTCGACGACGACCGGCAGTGAGTAAGAGTATGCCGAGCCCGATTCCGGAATTGTGGCCGTGATGCTGGTGGATGATTGCGCGGTGATGGCCAGTTGCAGGGTGCCTGCGGTCACCGTCGAAGAAGGGGTGAAATTCGTACCGGTGATTGTTATGGGCACATCGCCTGAACCGATAAGAACGGATGAAGGCGTAACCGCGGAGATGACAGGAATCGGTTGCGTGACATGCAGAATCAACTGCTGGCTGGAGCCACCGGCCGGAGACGGATTTACAACGGCGATGGCGTCATCTCCGGCAGCGGCAAGGTCTGTGGCTGACAGTGCGACTTTGAGCGAGGTGGATGTGATCGCTGTCGGAGTGTAGGAGTTTCCGTTGAACAGGACGGTTGAACCGGAGAGGAAATCTGTACCAGTGAGCGAGATCGTAGCGGCTGTCCCAAATTGGACAGTTGAAGGTGAAATTGAAGCGAGCGTAGGGGCGGGATTGTTCACCTGAAACGGTACGGTTGTGGAGGCAGCTGCATTGGGAGTCGACACACCGATCTGATCAACTGGCGCCGGTGGTGAGATCCGCCGCGGGTACTGTCGCTGTCAGTGAATTTGTTGCTCTTGAATGTGGTGCTGAGGTTTGCCGAGTTGAGAGTGACGACAGATGACGAGGTGAAACCTGATCCTGTTACGGTAATGGTAGTGTCCTGAGCACCGGCAGGGACGGAGTTGGGAGATACGCTGGAGACGACGACCGAGGCTGTCGAGCTCGCAGCGACCTCCCGAGCCTGAACCACTGCCCGAGTTTGATCCCGATGAGCTTGAGTTTCCTCCACAACCATAGATAAGAAGAGATGCAACGAACAGACACAAGGCAAAGCGATAGCGTGCATAACTCCAAGGCCCCCCTGAATAAATAACGCGAGTATTAGCACGGAGGCTGCAGGGCCAGGTCTTTCTTCGGAGCTGAGTCAGTGTGCGGAAAGATTACGCAAAGTTGGCAACATCCTATCAGATCGTCTTCTTCAGCGTCGAGGAACTGTCTCTGCAAGACTTATGAGAGTTACCAGAGTTATCAGAACCAAGGTCTGCCGGCGATTAAGTCATGGAAGTGATGGAGTGAGATAACGATGGCATCCACACGAAACCTGGATCACGGAGTGAATAGGCTGTCCATAACGGAAAGCGCTTCGATTCATTGCGCGAGATTCGATGTGAATAACGGGCAGGGCAGCTGGTTGCGGACATTGGTGTGGATTTCGCCGAAGACAGAGTTGCGTGTTTCACGCGGCCGGTGCGCGCATGGAGTCGAGGGCTTGGGTGAGTTCTGCGGAGAGGGATTCTTGCTTTTGAGGTGGTAGTTTGGAGCCCTGCGAGGTGAGATAGAAGACGTCGATGGCGGTTTCGCCTTCGGTGTCGATCAGCGCGACTTCGATGTTGCAGTCATGTGTGGAGAGCGTGAGTGCGATCTGTCGAAGGAGTCCCGGAAGGTCCTGCGCGACAACTTGTAGCAGAGTGGAGTGCGTGGAAGACTCGGTGTCGAAGGAGAGGCGCGTGGGGACTTCAACTTTGACGGCCGACCGATCACTAAGGTGACGGCGAGAGTTGAGGAACTGCTCGACGGGAGTTTTCTGTGCGACCACGTCATGTATGGAAGCGAGGAAGCGGTCCTTTTCTGTGGGATTCAACTCAAGGGTGCGAAAGGTATCCGCGAACTGGAAGCTGTCGACGATGACGCCCTCATCGTTGGAGAAGGCTCCCGCTTTGACGATGTTCATTCCCCATGCGGCAAGTACGCCGGCCACATCGGCAAAAAGGCGCGAGCGGTCTCGTGCGATGACGGTGAGGTCGAAGAGCTGACGCACGGGGCGCAGATCGAGCTGTACGGGATCCGTGTCAAGATGCGTGGAGAGCAGAAAATGGTTTCGGATGTGCTCGGGCAGCCGCGTTTGCAGGTAACGCTGAGGCAAACCTTCGAGGAAGCGGTGAAGTGCTTCGTACTGCGTTGGCGCGACCATTGAGCGAATGCGATTGAGCAGTGTGGGATCAATGGCCGCGTGGTAGCGGATCTGGTCTACCGAGCGATCCATGAAGTTGGCTGTGGCCATGTAAAACTGCCACAGATTTTCAGCCTTCCATGGCGTGAGCGCGTCCGGGCTGACGGCCTTGATGTCGGCGTAGGTCATGAGGGTGAGCATCTTGAGGATGCTCGGATTACCGACCTTATCTGCAAAAGCGCGGACATTTTCGACGTCAAAGATGTCGCGCCGCATGGCCAGCGACATTTCAAGATGCTGACGGATGAGTTTGAGGACAGTGTCCCGTTCTTCTGCATCAAAATCGAGCCGGGCGAGGAAGCTGGCGGCGAGTTCGACGCTGGCCGATGAGTGTTCACCATTGCGACGGCCCTTCCCTGTGTCATGCAAGAGAAGCGAGAGCAGAAAGAGATCGAGGCGGTCGATCTCCGGCAGCAGCTGCGCGAGGCGATGCTCGTAGTCTTGCGAGGGCTGGCGCAGTCCGTGCACGTTGTCGATGGTGAGAAAAGTGTGCTCGTCAACGGTGTAGCGGTGATAGCTGTCGCGAATGACGAGCGCGTCGATGCCGTGAAACTCGGGTATGAGCATCTCAAGCACGCCGAGGGCATGCATGATGCGCAGAGCGTGCGCCGCGTGGGGCCCAAGCAGGACTTCGCGCAATGAGTTCCAGAGGTAAGGCCCCTCGGGTACGTGAATGGCGAGCGCGGGAATTGCATCTGTAATGCGATCTTCTGCCGATTGCGACAGCGTGTATCCGTGGGTGGAGATGAGGGCGAAGATTCGCAGTATGGCGGAGGCATCAGAGAACTGTGCGCCAGGCAGGATGTCGATGCGGCCCTGGTCGAGGACGAAGTCGGTGCCCGCAATTGGCGTGCGGCGGCGGCGGAACTGCTTGTAGAAACTCACTGGGGCAGGCAGGTGCTCCATGAGCAGCGCGGCACGGCGATAGATGATGCGCGCATGTCGATAGTAGGTGCGCATCCAGTAAGCAGGGTCGGCGGTGCCGCGAGTTTCAAGGCCGATGGACTGCGCGGCAGCCTCATCCTGCGATTGCCAGTCAAGCGTATTGTCGTCACGCCCGTGGCGGAAATGCAGGAAACATCGAGCAGCGGCGAGGAAGTCGAAGGCAGCCTCTGCATCCCCGCGGGCCGACTGGAAGACACCGCCACGCTGGCGGGGCCACTCCTTGGTCTCCTTTAAGTGGAAAAGCAAGGCGAACCAGACGGCGAGGTGGTAGTCGCGCAGTCCACCAGGGCAGTCCTTCAGATTCGGCTCAAGATGAAAGATGGTGTTGCCAAATTTGCCGTGGCGCACGCGGGCCACCTCACCGAGTTTCTGCGTGATGGTATTCCACTCGCTGAGAACGAGGCCCGGCAGGACGGTCTGATGAAGCTGCTGATACAGCGGAAATTGTCCGGCGAGGAAGCGACGGTCGAGCGTGGCGAGTGTGAACTCGAGGTTGTTGGGATCGAAGCGGCCAACTTCCTTCAGGGTGCGCGAAGTGGGGCTGGCGCGCAGTCCTATATCCCACATGCTCTGGATGAGCGAGCGCACAGTGTCATGATGTTGTGTCTCGGACTTCTCGTCGGCGAAGGCAAATAGAACGTCGATATCCGAGTAGGGGAAGAGATCTTTGCGGCCATATCCTCCAAGCGCAAGAAGCGCAACGTTGGGCGGAGCTGAGGCGGGAAACACCCTGCGCCACATTTCAATCAGGATTCGGTCAACCACAGCCGAGCGACGGCGAATGGCAGCCGTGCCATCGCCGGTGCGCTCATAGGTCTGGCGGACAAGCGCCATCTCGCGCAGATACTGGTCCCGTAAATCGTCAACCGCAAAAACGACTGGAGTCATGGTGAGGTTGTGTGTGGTTCGCCGTGGCGATTCAGAGTGTTGTAACAGAATAGCGAATTATTACGGGAAGGAGAAACGGAGTCGTGCGAGACTTTGGCATGTTGATTCGCGATGCAATGCCGGAAGACGCGCGGGGCGTGGCCGAAGTGCACGTGCGCGCCTGGCAAATTGCTTATTACGGGCTGATGCCGCAGGCGTTTCTGGACCGGCTCAGTGTCGAAGAGAGGGCGAAGCGCTACACGTTCGGCGATTGTGGCAAGGAGAAACCGCAGACGCTACTGGCGGTTGAAGCGGACGAGATCCTCGGCTTTGCGACCGTGGGAGCCGGACGCGACGAGAACCTGGCCGGCTATGGCGAATTGTACGCGCTTTACGTGGATCCGCTGCATTGGGGGAAGAAAGTGGGGCTGAAGCTGATGGTGGCGGCGCGTGAGCGACTCTGCGAGCACGGGTGCACGCAGGCCTTTCTCTGGCTGCTGAGAGGTAACGAGCGGGCGGAGCGCTTCTATTTGCGAGATGGCTGGAGTGCTGACAATTCGGAGCGAATCGATACGTCACACGGAATTGTGATTAAAGAAGTGAGGATGCTGCGGCGGTTATGAACTTTCCGACGGATGTTCCGACACAAGTGCATTTATAGGCACCTGATGCTCGCTCAATGCAGGTATCCGATTGACCCGTGGCAGGCCCGGTTATGCTTGAAAGCGCTATGTATTTTGATCAGATTCCAATGTGACCGGCGTCGCAGCCGAAGCGGTCGAAGTCGAGATACAAATCCGATAGATGAGAAAGCGACGTTTCGCGGGTGGATGCACTTTCTGTGGTCGTCGCTCAGGGTAGACGAGAAAATGCGAATTTTGTGTAGCGGGGCGACGCATTGGCTTCTGATCGCCGGTTTTGTTGTGTGCTCTGGACCGTGGTGCAGAGCTCAAGAAGCCGACGCAAAACGGCAAATGCCCAAGGCACCTGCTCCTCGTTCCATTGAAGATTTGAACTACCTTGGTGGCGAAGCCGCAATGCCGCTCTTTGAAGACAGCCAGATCCCTGTCCAGTCGAAATTCCGGCAGGGTATGGCGAGCAAAGGGCTGGCCTTCCGTGTACTTTCCGGGCCGCAGTATGTGCAGAATCTAAAGGATGCGCCGGTGAAGGCCGACGACCAGGTGTACGCCGGTCAGCGCCCTTTCGAAGAGATGTTTTTTCAGCCGATTCTCTCCTGGGATATGCGGCAATTAGGGCTGCATCGTGCGCAAATTTACACAGGTGCGTCGCTGCAGTGGGTTAGCTGGCGACCAGCAGGGCCGAAGACTACGCAACTGTGGGCGCTCTACTTCTATAAGGAACTGGCGCAGGACCGCGTGGAGATCAAAACGGGCTATGTGGCGCATAACATGAACTTTGTGGGGCTGTTTGTAGGTGGCTCCACGTCCACTGCTTCACAGGGTGTTTATGCGGTACTGCCCTTCGAAGCGGGCATGTCGTACTGGCCACTGACCGCACCTGCATTCGACTTGAAGATTCGTGGCCCCAGAAATACGTACTGGAAGGGTGCAGCGCAGCGGAGCATCGATCCCAAGGGTGGGCCGACGGAAGTGAGGCGCAACCAGTCGGGGTTCCGGTTCATTCCGCACGGCGACAATCTTGTAACGATCAACGAGGTGGGCTACCAGCGGACCTCTGGACCCGGTCAGCGCGACTTGTGGTTTCGTACGGGCTACATCGATAACCGCACCGCTTACACGAATGCGCGCAACGGGCTCGACGAGCAGGGTAATCACTGTGCCTATGCGTTGATGGATGGACAACTTGTGCAGACCGATGCGGCGTATCCGGGGCATGGATGGTACCTGGGTGGATCGGTGATGGCGGTTCCACAATCGAAGAACGCGTACGCGCGCTACTACGAGGCGCGGCTTTACGATGAAGCGCCGTTTCGGCGGCGGCCGCACGATGTGGCTGCGCTGGTGGCTTCGCGCACCGGCTACAGCAGTGTGTTTACGGACAACTATGTGGCCGCTGGGAAGACAGTATGGCGGGCTGGCACAACCGTGACGGGTAGCTATTCGGTGCGCACCGGGCCGGGGAGCTATGTGAGCGTGGGGCTCGGATATTTGTACGGGCCAGCCATTACTCCACGGGTACCGAATGCGCTGAACATAGTAGCGAACTGGTACGTCTTCTTCTAACCGTCGCACCCTGCCAATTGTATGAGCCGCAACCGGTGCCCGGGTTGTTGGGCGCGGCGGCATGGCTTTCACGACTATGTAAGTCGTCAGCGAAAAGGCGACATTGAGCCGAAGACGCAATCGGGTCCCGGCGCAGGACGCGGCGGAACCCGAGAGGCTGTGTGAGGACTGGTGTGCAGGCTAGAGAGCGGACTGTCCTCGCTCGTCGTTGCGAATGCGGATGGCTTCGTCGATTTTGGTGACGAAGATTTTGCCGTCGCCGATGCGGCCGGTGCGAGCGGCGCCCATGATGGCCTGGATGACTTTCTCTTTGAGGTCATCGAGCACAACGAGCTCGATTTTGACTTTAGGGAGAAGGTCGACGGTATATTCGCGACCGCGGTAGAACTCGGTGTGACCCTTCTGGCGGCCGTGGCCGCGGGCCTCAAGAATGGTCATGCCTTCAATGCCTGCTTCCAGCAGCGCGTCTTTGACGGCATCGAGCTTGGATGGCTGGAGAATGGCTTCGATCTTTATCATGTTGAGAAATCCTCGTCTGAAAGCGTATCAGGAGAAGTGGCGGTGCGTACCAGCAGCGCGCACACGCCAGGTAAATAGTTAGCCAACAATCAGGCGTTGAATTCGTAGCCTTCCTCGCCGTGCTGCGAGAGGTCGAGGCCCTCGGACTCATGTTCCTGTGTGACGCGCAGGCCGATAGTTTTGTCGACAAGGAAGAGCAGAACCAGCGTGCCGACGATGGAGATGCCCCATGCAACCGCAACTCCTGCTGCCTGATGGAGAATCTGGACCCAGTTGCCGTCCATGGCGCCGGTGGCTGCGTTGGCGCCAAAGATGGGATTGATCAGTCGGGTGGCGAACAGCCCTGTGAGCAACGCACCTAGTGTGCCGCCCGCGCCGTGGACGCCGAAGGCGTCGAGTGAATCGTCATAACCAAATCTGGCCTTGACCTTGAAGACCATGAAGAAGCAGAAGAAGCCTGCAACAAGGCCGATGGCAAGCGCGGAGAAGGGCTGAACGAAGCCCGAGGCGGGCGTAATGGCAACAAGACCTGCGACGGCTCCCGAGATGGCACCGAGAGCGGTGGGCTTGCCGTTGTGGAGCCATTCTGCAATGGACCAGCCGACGGCCGCGGTGGCTGCGGCGAAGTGGGTGTTGACGAAGGCCGATGTGGCTAATGGGCCAGAACTGAGCGCTGAGCCCGCATTGAAGCCGAACCACCCGACCCAGAGCATGCAGGCACCGATGAAGCTGAGCACCAGCGAGTGTGGTGGCATGGCCGTGTGAGGATAGCCGAGGCGCTTGCCAAGGTAGAGTGCCGCCACGAGTGCCGAGACACCGGATGTGATGTGAACAACTGTTCCGCCGGCGAAGTCGAGCGAGGGAACCGCGCCACCCGCAGCATTAAGCAGGCCTCCGACTCCCCAGACCATGTGAGCCATGGGTGAGTAGACAATGATGGACCAGAGGGTAAGAAAGACAGCCATAGCGCTGAACTTCATGCGTTCCGCAAAAGCGCCGGTAATCAATGCCGGCGTGATGATGGCAAACATGAGCTGGTAGACCATGAAGGTCTGCTCAGGAATGGTGGCTGCATAGGTGGGGTTGGGCGCCACGCCCACGCCGCGCAGGAACAGGTTGTGCAGGCCACCAATGAAGGCGTTGCCGGGGCTGAAGGCGAGCGAATATCCGCAGATGGCCCAGACGACGGTGATCAGCCCCATCATGGCGAAGCTCTGCATCATTGTGCCGAGAATGTTCTTGCGGCGCACAAGGCCGCCGTAAAACAGCGCCAGCCCCGGACCGGTCATCAGCAGGACCAGTGCTGAGCAGACCAGCATCCAGGCATTGTCGGCATTCATCTGCGCGTTGGCGACAGACTGTTTCAACGCCTCAATTTGCTCCGAAGTGGCCGGCGCGGATGCAGTTTGGGCGAAGACGGCTGTGGGAATCAAGAGGGCCGAGGAAAGAAACAGCAACGTGCGGGTACTGCGGACCATCGACGATCGTTCTCCTGTTGGTGTGGGTGGGCTCGAAGAGCCATGTAGATTTAGGCGCGATCGGCGAGAGCCTGCCGTGCCAAGGCGCATCGTAAATGGGCGCGGCGGGACGCGCAAGACAAAGGCTCACCAAACTGCAGATACCTTCGAGGTCGGAAGCACGCATTCTGCGTGAGTTCGGCCACGATAGCGTTGTGGGTGCGGATTCGAAGCCGAAAGTTGCATTTTGGATGCAGATGGCGGGGCATATGTTGGGACTTCGTACGGGCCAACCCGGATAAGTCCCAGGGAGTGGGGCGGATAGGGCCGGCGCAGCGTTATACTGAAGCCATGGCAGCGCCGGAAGAACGCGACAGATATCTGTTTGGATCGCTGGAGAGCAGCGCAATGAACCGCGCGAAGGTGCGCGAAGTGAACTACGGTTTTGACCAACCGGAGGGAGTGCTGCTCACGTCGCTCGATCTTGCCGTCAACTGGGTGCGCAAGAGTTCGGTATGGCCGGTAACCTTTGGTTTGGCCTGTTGTGCCATCGAGATGATGTCGATGGGCGCCTCCCGGTTTGACGTTGCGCGGTTTGGAGCAGAAGTGTTCCGTCCGTCGCCTCGACAGGCCGATCTGATGATTATTGCCGGGCGTGTCTGCCAGAAGATGGCGCCGGTTATCAGGCGGCTCTACGACCAGATGCCGGAACCCAAATGGGTTATCTCAATGGGAGCCTGTGCGACTTCGGGTGGGGTATTCAACAACTACGCCGTGGTACAGAGTGTGAACCAGGTGATCCCCGTCGATGTCTATGTTCCGGGTTGTCCACCCCGTCCCGAACAACTTTTATACGCAATTACGCTTCTACAAGAGAAGATTCAGCGCGAACCTCGCAGTCTGCTCAAGACTTTGAACGCAGATTGAGTGGTGGAATTGGGGCGGCTCGAGAGCCGGAACCAGAATGCTGAACCAGATATTTTCAGGGGATAGTCAAGTAGTACTGCTTTCCTGTTAACCAAGGGATAACCCCTTCAAAAGGGGTACTCTTTGCGGGAACACTGTGGTAACGTGATTATGGGTAAATTCAACTTTTACCCGAATCTTTTCAAGAGTTTTGATTGAAGACTAGACCGGGCGGCGGGTTACTTACCCACCAGCCCGCAAGCATGTTGAGTTTTAGGTTGCGGAGGAGAATCCAATGAATCTGCGAGTAATGAAATCCTTGTGTCGCGCAGTGGCGCTTGCAACGGTAGTTGCTACGCCTCTGGCCCTTTGGGCCCAAGATGCGCCCAAGCCGGCCAGAAAGTCGGCACCGTCGGCTGATTCGCCGTCACGGTGGGACATCTTCGCTGGCTACAGCTATCTGGCGCCGAAAGACACCGTCCAAGTACCCCAGCCGAATGGCTCGGTACAGCCGTACTCGTACAATGCGGTGAATCTGGGTGGTTTGTTCAGTGGCGCGTACTACTTCAACAAGTATTTTGGCGGCCAGGTGGAATACGGTCTCCACGAGTGGGGCGATCAGAACCCGAATGGCAGCAATATCGGTACCCATGGCAACAACGATGGATTCCAAACGATTGCTGCTGGACCGATCTTCCGCTATCCAGCTGAAGACATCACATTGTTCGTGCATGGATTGGTTGGCGCTGCACTCGTAAACGGACCCGATTTCAACCCGAACCGGTGGGGACCGGATCTGACGGCCGGTGGTGGCATGGATTATGAGACACCTTGGTTTAATCACCGCCTTGCCATTCGAGTCTTCCAGGCCGATTACGAATACATGCATGCGAACTTTGGCCCCGGAGTCTACGGTGGCCGCGCGAACATCAATGCGGCGCGTTTGAGCACAGGCCTTGTATTCCATGTGGGCACAATTGCTCCGCCACCTCCGCCGACGATTGCCTGCTCGGCGAATCCAGCGTCGGTATTTCCCGGCGAACCAGTCACGGTTACTTCAACCGCAGAGGGCCTGAACCCGAAGTGGAATGCGGTTTACACGTGGAGCGGCGACGGAGTTAGTGGCAATGGAACTACCGCCAAGGTGGATACCAGCTCACTTGCTCCCGGAACCTATACGGTGAAGTGCGGCGTGAAGGAAGGCAAGCCTGGCAAGGAAGGTCTGAAGCCATGGCAGAATGCTGACAGCAGCACAACCTTCACGGTGAAGGAATTTGAACCGCCAACAATCTCCTGCTCGGCGAGCCCGACGACGATCAAGCCAGGCGAGACTGCGACCATCACCTCCAACGGCGTGAGCCCGCAGAACCGCCCGCTTACCTACACCTACTCGGCTGCAGCCGGCACCATCAGCGGTAGCGGCAACTCTGCGTCGTATAACTCGACAGGTGCTCCGACTGGACCAGTCGACATCACGTGCGGTGTCTCCGACGATAAGGGCCACTCGGCTTCGTCCACCACGACGGTGACGATTGCCGCGCCGCCTCCGCCGCCGCAGCCGCACACTGAGACTCTGTGCTCGATCACCTTCACCAAGGATCATAGCCGTCCGACTCGCGTGGACAACGAGGCGAAGGCCTGCCTTGACGAAGTTGCACTTGACCTACAGAAGTCCTCGGATGCGAAGGCAGTGCTGGTTGGCACTTCCGATGCGAAGGAGAAGGCAAGAACTGCTCGCCAGGAGAAGTACGCGGCGCGCCACAAACACGCGAAGGTGGAAGACTATGCCGCCCAGCGTGCTGTGAACGCCAAGGACTATCTGGTGACCGAGAAGGGAATCGACGCTTCGCGCGTGAGCGTGGCGACCGGAACCGAAGACAGCCAGAGCGTGGAGAACTACCTTGTGCCTGCGGGCGCAGACTTCTCCAGTGACGTTCAAGGCACTACGCCTGTGGACGAGTCCTCGGTGAAGGTCCAGAAGCGGAAGCCTCTCGGCCAGCGTCATCATCACCACATGTAGTCCAAAGAAGCACCAGAACCAAGGCCTGCGCTCTCCAAAAGGAGAGCGCAGGCACAAAACAGATTCAAAGTCCGGACCGCTTGCCAGGGTTACGGTCATGGACCGGACGACAGGGATTAAACTCCTCTGTGATTCGATGAGGTTGACCGGTGCATCGGTCAACCTCTTGCATTTTCAGCCTCGCTTGAATTGCAGAGGCGCCTTTTCCGCTCTGGGAGCTTGTTGCTTGAAACGTATTCGGCAGATATGCCTTGAAACTTGTACGTGGCGCCAGTCATGCGTCAAACTATTCCTTTTTCTCCTCCTGGCAAGCATCACCACTCGCAGTGCAACGGCGGCGCAGGCGCCGTGGAGCCCCGTTGGGCCGGATGGCGGCGATGCGCGCTCCTTCGCCGCGGTGCCGGGCGAGCCCAATCATCTTTATCTGGGAACCGCCAGCAGCTGGATCTATGAGTCAGAGGACGGTGGCGAGTCATGGCATCGGTTGGCCAAACTGGATCAGGCCGACGATCTAGTTGTCGATCACATCATTGTCGACTCCGCGAAGCCGACGACTGTCTTTGTAGCGGCGTGGCGACTGGTGCACGCGGGCGGTGGATTGTGGATCAGTCATGATGCCGGCAAAAGCTGGACCGAGTCGCCAACGCTGAAGGGACAGTCGATTTACTCGATGGCCCAGGCGCCGTCCGACTCCAAAGTCTTGTACGTGGGCACGCTGAAGGGCGTGTATCGCAGCGAGGACTCCGGTGCGACGTGGACAGAGATTAGTCCTGCGGGCAGCAGAGAGATTCATGAAGTCGAGTCGCTGGCAGTGGACCCGCGCGACCCAGGTGTGGTGTACGCGGGCACGTGGCACTTGCCGTGGAAGACAATGAATGCCGGGAAGACGTGGCATAACATCAAGCGCGGCGTGATTGACGACTCCGACGTGTTCTCGATTTTGATCGATCCGGAGAGGCCGCAGATTGTGTATGCCAGCGCGTGCAGCGGCATCTACAAAAGCGAAAGCGCGGGCGAGCTGTTCCGCAAGATTCACGGCATTCCCTCGACGGCCCGTAGAACGCGCGTGCTGCGGCAGGATCCGTCGCATCGTGAGACAGTTTACGCTGGGACCACAGAGGGCCTTTACAAGA
The DNA here is from genome assembly GCA_963814335.1 of uncultured Acidobacteriaceae bacterium. Classification (GTDB taxonomy): domain Bacteria; phylum Acidobacteriota; class Terriglobia; order Terriglobales; family Acidobacteriaceae; genus Telmatobacter. The sequence continues at coordinate 73,013 of CAWFCO010000008.1, forward strand.
CGATTAACGGCGGTCGTACCTTTCAGCGGATGACTGGTCCGGACGTGATTGTGAATGATGTCTACGTGGATCCGGCGAATTCGGAACATGTATTGCTGGCCACGGATCGCGGCGGAGTGCTCTTGAGTAATGATGGAGGCAAGACCTTCCACGCTTCGAATGAAGGTATCTCCGCACGCAAAGTGGAAGCTCTCCTCGTGGACCGCAATGATCCGCGCCGGATGTATGTGGGCGTAGTAAATGACAAGGCCTATGGTGGAGTATTCGTCTCGGACGATGATGGCGCGCAGTGGAAGCAGATGTCAGACGGACTGGACGAGCGAGACGTGTTTGCGCTCGCGCAGGCGGATGACGGAACCTTGTTGGCGGGCACCAATGACGGAGTGTTTGCTCTGGCGCCGAACAGCAAAATCTGGGAGCCAAGCAAGACGATTGCCAACACGCTGGTGAAGACCGAAACCGAGCGCATTCGCGGCACCAGGGTCAATATCGAAAAGCATGTGAAGGACAAGCTGCGCGAAATGGAGACGCGGGTCTACGCGATGGATGTGCGCGGCGATGCGTGGCTCGCCTCAACGGGAGCGGGCCTTTATACGAGCCGCGACGAGGGCAAGACATGGCAAGGCGGGCCCGTCCTGGGCATGACCGGTTACCTGTCCGTGACGTCCCATGGCAAGCTGATGGCTGCAGCGCGTCCCAACAGTGTAGCCCTGTCGCAAGACGGTGGGCTAACTTGGTGGCCGATGAGTATCCCAACTGTGCTCACACGTATTCACCGCATCGTGTTCTCTCCAGACGGGACGCTCTGGCTGGGTGCGCGCGAGGGCGTCTATTTTACCCGCGACCTGGGTAAGACCTGGATGTGGGTGCACCGGCTGCCCCTTGTGGACGTGGATGACGTCTATTACGACGCCACGATGAATCGTGTGCTGGTGAGTTCACGCGGCGGGGATTTTGTGTATGCCATCGACCCCAAAACTCTGGACTGGAAATGGTGGAAGACCGGCTATCGCCTTGCACTGGTTCGTGCTGCCGGCGGACACTTGCTGGCCGCGTCGATGTTTGACGGCGTGCTGGTAGAGCCAGGCAGCCATGGGGTGGAAGTCGGCCGAAAATGATGCGCGAAGCAGGAAACAGGTATCATAAAGATATGCAGGCAGAGAGCAGCGCCCCTACAGCTTCCCCCGCATTTCGCACCTATGACGCACGGCTGGAGCCGATTGCGGCGAAGGTGTTTGCCCAGGAGCGGCTGAGCTTCGACGACGGGCTCACGCTCTACAAATCATCCGATGTGCTGGCCGTGGGCTGGCTGGCGAACCATGTGCGCGAGCGCATGCACGGTGACGTTACCTACTTCAACGTGAACCGGCACATCAACCCCACGAACGTGTGCGTGGCGGCTTGCAAGCTGTGCGCCTTCGGTCGCAAGAAGGGCGACCCGAACGGCTACACGATGGCTCTTGAAGAGGCTTGGACTTCCGCTGCGTCGGGCTATTCGGAGGCGGTGACGGAGTTCCACATTGTCGGCGGCTTACATCCGGATTTGCCGCTCGAGTATTTTCTCGACCTTGTAAAGGGACTGAAAGAGCGATTTCCGCAGGTGCATATCAAGGCCTTCACCATGGTGGAGGTGGCCTTCCTGGCGCGGCGCGCAAAGCTAACTATTAACGAAACGCTCGATAAGTTGCGCGAAGCCGGCGTGGACTCCATGCCCGGCGGCGGGGCCGAGATTTTTTCAGCACGTGTGCGCTCCATCATATGCGACCACAAAATTGACGGCAGCGAATGGCTGGAAACGGCGCGGCTGGCGCACAAGAAGGGCTTCCGCTCCAACGCGACCATGCTTTATGGCCACATTGAGAATGACGAGGACCGCGTGGATCACCTAGTGAAGCTGCGTGCCGTGCAGGACGAGACGGGCGGCTTCCAGACTTTTATCCCACTCGCATTCCACCCGGAGAACACGCCACTCGATCACCTTCCGGTGACCACGGGGTTGACGGACATTCGCCAGATTGCCGTGAGCAGGCTACTGCTCGACAACTTTGCGCACATCAAGGCCTACTGGCAGATGCTGACGCCGAAGATTGCGCAGATTGCACTACGGTTTGGTGCGGACGACCTGGATGGCACAGTTATCGAGGAGAAGATTTACCACGATGCCGGCGCGACTACGCCGCAAGGCATGACGCGCAAGGAGCTCTGTCGCCTGATTACCGAGGCTGGGCGCGTGCCGGTGGAGCGCGACACGCTTTACCACGCCGTGACGCGCACGGAGACCAGCTTCACCGTAGCCGTGTAAACGCCCCACGTGGGCTTTGCCGCCCAACGCGATTCAATCGAAAATCAGCATCAACCGGAAACAGGGAGCGCGGCGCGCTTCAACTGTAGCGCGCACACCTGTTAAGGCAGCTCACGCACCCAGATATTGCGGAAGCTGATGGGTTTGCTCTTGTCGCCGTGCGCCTGCAGCTTGATAGGCGCGCGGTCATACGCCTTGTAGAACGGCTTACCAATGTAGAGCGTCTGCCCCTTGAGCTCGAAGTGATTTTCGACCAGTACTCCATTGAAGAAAACCGTCGCATAGGCGGGCGACTTGAGCGAACCGTCGGAGTTGAATTCAGGCGCGGTCCATATCACATCGTACGTTTCCCACTCACCCGGCTTGCGCGCAGCATTCGCCAGAGGAATAGCCTGCTTATAGATGCTGCCGACCATGCCATTCACGTAAGTTGCGTTGTTGTAGTTGTCCAGCACTTGAAGCTCGTAGCCGTCGTCGCCCGGCCCGGTGGAGGCGAGAAAGACACCGCTGTTGCCGCGTGCCTGGCTGGTGCCAGTAATGTCGGCCGGAATGCGGAACTCGAGATGAAGCTGGTAGTTCTTGAAGCGCTGCTTTGTCTCGATGTTTCCCGTGTTCTTGTTCACGGTCAGAATGCCATCGTGCACAATCCATTGCGCGGGTGTGTGGTCTTGCGCGGAAACCCATGCGTCTTCGTTTTTGCCGCCGAAGAGCACAATCGCATCAGAAGGTGCTTCTCCGCATTTGGCACCCGGCGTAACGACAGGAGGCACCGGCTTCCAGACCTCGGTCTCTTCGGGTTTTGGCTTCTCAGAAGTTTGCTGAGCGGATAGTTGGGACGTGCAGGAGAGAGCGCAGACGGCGACAAATACGGCAAGCGTGGGCAATGGTCGAATTCTCATGCCCGCGAGTTTAGCTGCCGGACCGTGTGCGGGGCAACGCAGAAATCCAACACGAACTGCGAGTTCTCGAAATTCGTGACACACTTGAGGAAGTTGCCACTGCAGAGGGCTCAGTGTGCAACGGGAAAGAGAGAACGACTGATGGTGGATTTCGGGCCGGCCGCGCTGATTGGACTGTGCATTGGCTTTTTGTGGGGCACGGGCTGCTCGCTGGCAATTATGTACTCGATTTATCTGGGCGGGTATCGCAAGGCCGTTGAGGAGTCGCAGATGACGGTGAAGCCACGGCGCTGGACGCAGGCACTGGAAAAGCTGGAACAGCGACGCGCGCAGAAGGCAGCTGCTTCCTCAGCCAGGAAGTAGACGAATCTACTGGCGGACGACCTTGCCGCCCTTCATCACAAACTTCACGTGCTCGCAGACCGAAATATCGTCCAGCGGATTGCCGGGTACGGCGACCACATCTGCGTAAAAGCCTGGTTTGAGCTGGCCGATCTCATCTGCCCAGCCCAGCAGCTTTGCCCCGTTGATCATATCCGCCTGCAGCACGGCCAGCGGCTTCATGCCGTATTGGACCATAAGCGTCATCTCGCGCGCCTGAGTGCCGTGCGGGAAGGGTCCCACGTCAGACCCGACTGCGAACTGGATCCCGTACGCCAACTGCTTCTTGAACTCGGCAATTTTGTAGTCAAGCATCTCCGCTTGCGTCTTCGCCTGGTCCTGCTCTTCGCGGTGCTTGGCGAAGTACTCGAAGATTGTGAAGGTGGGCACAGCGAAGATGCCTTTCTCCTTCATCAGGCGCATGGTCTCATCGCTAAGCTGTGTGGCATGGTCGATTGAGGCTACGCCAGCCTCCGCAGCATAATGCGTTCCGGGCTCGCCCATGGCGTGTACGCCCACGGTGGTATCCAGACGATGGGCTTCTTTGACGGCAGCGGCGAGTTGCTCGGCGGTGTACTGGTAGGGTGTCTTCAGCGTAAGTCCGCCGTGGCCATCGGGAACCATCTTGTCTTTGCCGGTCTCGTATATCTTGGCAAAATCCGAGCCCTCTTTGTGCTGCTCGCGCATCACTTCGACAATTTGTTCTGTGTCATTGGCGCGGTCGGCGTTGGAGAGCACATGCTGCTCGGGATTGTATTTATTCGCATCCTCATGGCCGCCTAGGATGTCGATGGCGTTTCCGCTCAGACGCATCCGTGGTCCAGGAATCATGCCAGCATTAATTGCATTACGAATAGCCGTGTCAGCGGATCCAGCGCCTTCCGTGCCCATGTCGCGCTCGGCAGTATAGCCCGCCAACACGTCGTCTTTGGCGGCCTGCTCGGCAAGGATGACGCGCCACGGCACGGACTCTTCCACGGTCTGCAGATCCTCGGCTCCGGGATGAAGGAATAAATGCACGTGCGCATCGATAAGGCCAGGCAGCAGCGTGGTGTCGCCCAAATCAATGACCTTGGCGTTGGCTGCATGTGGCACGGAGGTGCCGACGGCGCTGATACGCTCGCCCTCGACGAGGATTTCGCCGGGCGAGAGAATCTTGCCGGTGTCGACCTCGAGCAGGCGTGCGGCGTGGAGCACGATGGGCGCGGGAGCCTGGGCGGAGACAAGAGCTCCGCATGTGACAAGGCAAACGACAGGTACGAACACACGAAGGAGAGAGCGCAAGTCCTGAAATATCCGCATAGATACGACTATGCCTCGTTTCCGCAATGTCCTGTAATTTCGGCATAGATATGACTGTGCCTCCGCCCACGCAATGTCGATGAAGAATTGTGTCGAGCTCAGTAAGCTCCAATCCCGGTAAGGTGCTGCCCTATTACGAGTGCATGGATATCGTGCGTGCCTTCGTAGGTCTTCACTGACTCAAGATTCATCATGTGGCGCATGATCGGGTAATCTTCCGTGATACCGTTAGCGCCCAGCATATCGCGCGCAGTGCGTGCGCATTCGAGCGCCATCCATACGTTATTTCTCTTTGCCATTGAAATATGCTGATGACCCACGGTGCCTGCGTCTTTAAGCCTGCCCACCTGCAGGGAGAGTAATTGAGCCTTCGAAATCTCGGTCGCCATCCAGGTGAGCTTGTTCTGGATTAGCTGATGGCTCGCAATGGGCTCATTGCGGAACTGCTTCCTCGTCTTGGTGTATTGCAAAGCAGTATCAAAACAGGCCATAGCCGCGCCGATTCCACCCCAGCTGATGCCGTAGCGCGCCTGGTTCAGACACATGAGCGGGCTCTTCAGTCCACCGGTACCGGGCAGCAGGTTGGACGCGGGAACATGCACATCCTGCAATGAAAGTCCGCTGGTGACCGAAGCGCGCAGTGACCACTTACCGTGAATGGCGTCTGCCCGGAAGCCGGGGCGGTCGGTCTCGACAAGGAAGCCTCGTACCTTGTTATCTTCGTCTTCCACTTTGGCCCAGATGATGGCCACATCGGCAATGTTGCCGGAGGTGATCCACATCTTTTCGCCGTTGATCACGTATTCATCGCCGGACCTGCGCGCAATGGTCGTCATACCGCCCGGGTTCGAGCCGAAACCGGGCTCCGTGAGGCCGAAGCAGCCGAGCTTTTCGCCGGTGGCCAGCGCGGGCAACCATTGGTTCTTTTGCTCGTCGCTGCCGAAGGTGTAGATGGGATACATGACCAGCGCCGACTGTACACTGACAAAGCTGCGCAGTCCGGAGTCACCGCGCTCAAGCTCTTGCATAACGAGGCCATACTCGACATTCGACATGCCGGCGCAGCCGTAGCCCTCCATGCTTGCTCCAAAGAAGCCGAGTTCACCCATCATTGGCACTAGCTCGCGCGGAAAGCGCTCCGTGCGGAAGCATTCTTCGATGATGGGAATAATGTTGTCATCAACAAATTCGCGCGCCGTCTTGCGGACCAGCAGTTCATCCTCAGAAAAGAAGGAATCAAGATTGAGAAAGTCAAAGCCCTGAAATTTGAAGCTCATTGAGTATGGCCTTTCGTGCGATGAAGCCGAACCTGAAAGGCTAGCAGAGGAGAGCCTGAGCGTGCCAGTTGAGAGCGGGTCAAAGCGAGTTATTGCTCGCCAGCCTCTACGGCGTCATCGCCATAGGTGGGGTAGGGTTGCGGTTCGGTGCTGGTGGTCATGCCTTTCAAAGTCGCAAGATCCGTCTGCACCTGCTTCCATGCGCCGTTGTCTTTCTTCGTCGTAATGGGAGAAATGGGATTCACATAGTAAGCTTCGATGTCACGCTTGATTCCCGGCGGAATGGGCTTTTGCGGGTCGGCGGTGATGCGATGAAGCAATTCGGCGTAAGTGGAGTCCGTGAGCGGATAGCCGCCGGGCTGGACTACGCGGCCAGTGTCAAGATCGCGATTGGGGAGCGGATGATGACGGTCTCGCGAGAGGAGCAAGGTGATTCGATTGGACTCAATGTTGGAAGGTGCGAGTTGAGCCAATTCAGAATTTGCGCGCGCAACGGCCGCGGCAGAGTTGGGCGTGAAGCGGGCCAGGGTACGTTCAAGAACGCGAGTGGAGATTTCGAGTGAGTGAAGATAGTCGCCTTCGGTTGCCGTGGTGGGGCCTTTCACGGCGACGAGTTTGAGCGGGCCGACCTTGGGCAGAATCCAGAGGAAGCCGGCCAACATGTAAGTGCCAATGCCGGCATGGCGTCGATAGTGTGCCCAGTTGTTGGCAGTAGCCACTTCGGCAATTTGCCTATCGAGCGTGGCCAGGTCAGTTGTCTGCGGCTCTTCAGGTTCGTGACGGCGATGCAGAAGGGTTATAGCGTACGCAATGCGCGGAATGAAAACGTGGACGGCAAACCGGTAACCGCGCACATTGATGAGGCTGCGCTTGCGCGCGAAGTTTACGCTCAGGCCGTAAGTCTGATAGTAGGCGAGCGCAAGCTGCTTTACTGGAACCTTGAGGCCGACGTGGCGGTAGAAGCGTACTGGCGCCATGCGGTGATGTGCGATCTCATAAATGTCAAAGGCGAACTCTGTTTGTACGTGCTGATCCGGCCCCTCGGCATAATTAACGACGGGGCCGTACTTTTGCTCCAAGTGAGGAAACTCAACGGGAACGGCCAGATTGGTGGCCATCGAGTGGCCGACCGAGTCACCAACGTAGTGCGAAAGTGCGCCAATGGCGAAGGCCAGTTCATTGGCGTTGTGAGAGTTGCGAAATAGATTAAGGACGAAGTCCCCGGAACGTACGTAGTGAGTGAGGTAAGAGAAGAATCGGTCACCGAAGGGGTAGTAGCCAATATCCTGAATCACACACCCGCCGTAGGCGTAAGCACGCGCTTCCTCAATTTGCTCTAGGGTTAGATTCGGATATCGGCTCAAGAGAAAGGGAATGACAGATTCTTCCCAGACGAGATTGATAAGCTGCTCATGCGTAAGCAGCGAGTAAGCGCGCGCCTGAGGAAGCCACGGTGAGGCACATAGGAGGATGAGGATCGCCGCACAGCGGAGCCAGCGGTACTTCACTGTGGAAGACCCCCTGATTTACCCACATAAAGGCGAAGAGTGGCTGTGCCGATTGTTTGCGAAGCCGAGGTGGCCTTCCACACTAACGGATGCCATGCAGACTGGTGCGCCAATGGTGTGATGAATGTTTGGAATGTTGTTTTGCAGGCGCCGGGTGCGACATCGAAATGAAACGGAGGTAGCGACTGCCAGTCTGGTGGAAATTCAGGAGTAATTGTGATTGCTGCGGCAGCCGCAGTATGGTTGCATGTTTCCAGAGGAATATGAATCTGCTCGCCGGAGCCCGCGCCTAATTCAGGCACTGGAAGCATCTTCGCAATATTGTCAAGCTCATGTGCTTGCCAGAAGCTTGTGTAAAAACGCCACGGATCACCTACCTCAAACGTTATGTCGGTCTGAGGATGCACTGATGCAGCTTGTATGCGATGGAAGGCAATGGGCTTGTCGGTTACACCTTCGAACATGTCCCCCGTTACCGAACCACGGACCAGTGATTTGCCGAAGATCAATGGTTCCGCAAATTCGAAAGGTGAGAAGTCATGCGATTGCAATGCCTTGGTGCCTAGGTAGCCCTCCTGAGTCAGGTACTCGGCTTGCTGGCGTGCCTCCAACTCCGCATAGGAGATGTGCCGGGAGGGTGAAATTTCGATTGCGCGATAGTTGGGACCGGTTTCATGGTCGAGCGCAGGTCGGAATGGAGAACGCGATGCGGGGTCATGCCAGTAAGGGTTGAACACTTCAAAGGCATCGGTGAAGAAGTAGAGTTTCTTCGGTTGCCAGGGAGTTAGCCCTTCCAGCAGATTCGACATGCCGTTTATCTCGCGTGGAATGGAGATCTGCTCTGGAAATATGTTGGGGTCGCCTGCGGTATCAAAGGCTTCAACCGCGAGAATCCCAGAGGCCTGATGGTCACCGTGATTCTCTCCGGACACCTGTGCCGGCAGCCATGTAATTACCACATCCGGCCGTGTGATTCGCACCAGACGAACAAGGTCGTTAAGCTGCTTGCCGTGATTCCAGCGGTCGAGCGAGCGGAGTGGATTCTGGCCAGGTGTGTCATGGCCATCGAGGAACCAGACTTCGTCGATACCGAGAATTCGCAGCGCGCGGCGGGCCTCAATCTTGCGCACCTGGCCGAGCGCCTGACCTGACTCAACGGCCACCGTGTTTCCGCCGCCATCGCCGTCGGTTGCATAGACTACGGCAATTCGCTTGTGCTGGTCGAGTGACATGCGTGCCAGAAAGCCGCCGATGAGAACGTCGTCATCAGGATGCGCAACCACGAGCAGGATGTCAGCTTTCAACCGAGGGTCCGGTCCGGGTTGTTGCGCGGCAATTTGAAAAAAGCATGCAACTGCGAAAAACGCGGTGAAAGCTTTTGAAAAGTGCATCGAAGGTCCTTACCGTGCATTTTACGAACGCGGACTGGCCTACAAGAGAAATTCGCGTACAAAGGGGTCGCTGCTGGTCACCAAATCATGCAACGAGCCATCAAAATGCAGCCTGCCGTCATTGAGCATGAGGAACGTCGTGTTCGGGTGTATCTGGCCTTTAGGAAGCGGCACCATGCGGCCCTGTTCGGAGTCATATTGGTGCGTGCACATCGTGAAGGCGTCTTGCAGTCGGTGCGTTACGAGTAGGGAAGGAGTGCCATAGTCGTCCCTCTGCTTAACGATGAGCTCAATAATGGTGGAGCAGGTGACCGGATCGAGACCGCCGGTAGGTGAGTCGTAGAGCAGCAACTCAGGGCGATGAATGAGCGCTCGCGCAATGGCTACGCGGCGGCGCATGCCTCCGGAAAGGCTACCCGGAAAGAGCGAAAAAGTCTGTTCGAGACCGACGAAACGCAAAGCTTCGTGGACGCGTGCATCAATCTCTTCGTCAGGGACATGTTCCTGGATGAGTTGATATGCCACGTTGTCGCGTATCGTGAGCGAGTCAAAGAGCGCTCCCTCCTGAAAGACCATACCCGTGCGTGTACGAAGCGAAAAGAGATCTTCTTCACGGGTGCGGCTGATCTCCTGGCCGAAGATACGCACTGAACCGCTGTCAGGGCGCAGAAGTCCGTTGACGAGCTTGAGGAGCACGGATTTTCCGACACCTGCCGGACCAAGCAGTATGCGGGTCTCGCCGGGTGCGACGGAAAAGGAAATGTCTTCAAGAACGGAACGGCCAGGAAAGGAGAGGGTGACATTGGTGAGTTGAACCACAGGATCACTCTGCGGCGCATCAAGCCGTGTGGGAGGCGCGGCGATGGAGGCAGTATTCATCCGAAGAGCTTGATCATGACCTGCGAGATGAGGAAGTCCACGAATATGATGAGCACGGATGCGGACACGACGGCCTGAATCGTGGAGCGGCCCACGCCTTCGGTGCCGCCAGTAGTCTTCATGCCATAGAAGCAACCAATCGAGGCAATAATGTAGCCGAAGAAAAGCGGCTTGACCAGACCTTGAAGAATGTCAGGGTAGTGCAGGTACTGGTATGCCATCGAGAAGTACTGCGTTCCGTTCTGGTGGTTCATGAAGACGGTGACCGCGGCGCCACCTAGAATGCCGAAGAAGTTAGCGACGATGGTAAGGAAAAAGAGCATGGCGATACAGGCGAAGATGCGCGGAGTGACGAGCTTGCGCATGGGGTCCACCCCGAGCGCACGCATGGCGTCAATCTGCTCGGTCACAATCATGGATCCGAGTTCGCTGGCCATGGACGAAGCATTGCGGCCCGAGACCATGATTCCGGTGAGCACGGGGCCCAATTCGCGGATCATCGACATGGAAACGAAGCGGCCAGTAACCGAGGTGGCGCCAAACTGGGCCAGCGTGGCGGCGGACTGCAGAGCCAGCACGCCTCCTGTGAAGAAGCCGGCAAGGATTACAATAGAGACAGAGCCTACGCCAATGATGTCCGACTGGATAAGGAAATCAGTCCAGTAGATGGGCGGCCGGAAGAGATTGATGAAGGCCCGGTAGGCGAACAGGGAGTAATCCTGCACGGTGAGAACGATGTGTTTGGCGGTCTGGTCAAACCTGTCAATCGCCATCTAACTTTTTCCGTATCAACAACTGCAGGATAGAGGGCGGATAGCTCTCAACGACAGAATAGCGCACCACGCTTGAGTTGCCGCAGCAGCGAACGGGATTCGCGACTTTTGGCAGTAACTGATTTCGCCGCGTACAAATTGCACTACGCGTACGTATTAGGGCGTTGCATCTAACTGAAAACACAGATGAAACGCAATTGGCCTGGTCATTGCACGGTGAAGCTGAGGAAGTAGAACGAATTAAAAACAAAGGTAGGGGACACTATGCATTTTTTTCGCCTGCGGCTGATTCTTGCGCTCGTAGGATGCGTGACCCTGGTGTCGATCGCTTCGACTTATTTTGAGGTGTTAGCGCATAAACATTTCTTGAGAGAGGACCTGGAAAAGAGAACCATCAATATTGGTGCGGGAATCCAGCCAGATTTTGAGCAGGCCCTCGCCGGCGGTTATGTGGCACCGTTGATTGCTATGACGGAGCGGGCTCGAGCGCGCACGGGAGTTCTGGCGCTGGCCGTCTATGACCCCGATGGAAATTTGCTGGCTGCCTCAGGGCCCAAGGAATTGATTGCGGCCCTGTCGCGCGAACCAGTGAGCCGCACTTTGCAGCGAGGCAGAGACATAGGTGCATTCGACCACAAAGGCGATGCGCAATGGCTGGAAGAGTCCTTTCCTTTGCACAACGGTAGCCAGATTGTGGGCGCGCTGGCATTGGTCTCTGATGCAGGCTACATTCGCGACCAGGGAAGAGACGTTTGGCAGAGGAGTTTTCTGCGTACGCTGTTGCTCGTCGTGCTGATCACGGCAGTAACATTTGTGATGATCCGCTGGCTCCTGATGCAGCCCGTGACGCGGGTGACTGAGCGCTTGCGCCGGTTGCGCATCGGTGCTCCGGGTGAGCCACTCGACGAGGGCGTCAACGATTTGAGCATCTTCCGCCCACTGGCGCGCGAAGTGGAAACGATGGCCGAGAGCCTGGTTGCGGCGCGCGCTGCCGCGGAAGCAGAAGCGCGCCTCCGCGATGCGGGTGAAAGTCTCTGGACCGCTGAACGGCTCGCGGTTCACATGCGCGAGCGCACTGGCTCAAGCCGAATCTTTGTCGTGTCGAATCGCGAACCATATGTCCACACTCGTCAAGGACGCGAAACGGTTTGCATTGTGCCGCCAAGCGGATTGGTGACTGCGATTGAACCTGTTCTGCGTGCATGCGACGGTGTGTGGGTGGCCAGCGGGAGTGGAAATGCTGATCTCGCAACTGTGGACGAGTTTGACCACGTTCGCGTACCGCCCGACGATCCGCGATATACGCTACGCCGCGTTTGGCTTTCGCCCGAAGAAGAGGCGGCCTATTATGAGGGCTTTTCGAACGAGGGACTCTGGCCGCTCTGCCATATGGCTCATACACGGCCCACTTTCCGTGCCAGCGATTTTGAGTGCTACAAGAAAGTCAATGAGCGGTTCGCCTCCGCGCTGTTGGAGGAAATGGAAGGCAGCGAAGAGCCAATCGTGTTTGTGCAGGATTATCACTTCACGCTATTGCCCCGGATGGTGAAAAATGCGCGACCTGACGCGCGCGTGGCTATCTTCTGGCACATTCCCTGGCCAAACCCGGAGGCCTTTGGCATCTGTCCTTGGCAGGCGGAGCTTCTGGATGGCCTGCTCGGCGCTGATCTGATTGGCTTCCACATACCGCTGTTCTGCAACAACTTTTTGTCGACCGTAGATCGCGTGATGGAGTCACGCACCGATCGCGAGCACATGACCGTGCGACGGCACGGCCACGTGAGCACGGTGCGTCCTTATCCGGTGAGCGTGGCCTTTGATGGAACTCCAGTTCCGGGTAGCGGCCTTGGGCTTTCGGGTCTTGGCCTTGACAATCGCAATGAGCGGCGTGAGGAGTTGTTGCGCGAGTTCAACCTGCAGGCGGAAACTCTTGCGCTTGGCGTCGATAGGTTGGACTACACGAAAGGAATAGTGGAGCGGTTGCTCGCGATCGAGGATCTGCTTGATAGGCATCCTTTCCAGCGGGAACGATTGACAATGGTTCAGATTGCCGCGCCAAGCCGCACACGCATTCCAAGTTACGCCGCTCTGCGGCAGAGCGTGGAAGAAACAGTCGAAAGAATCAACCAGCGATTCCAAACCGCGCACTGGAAACCGATTCTGTTGATTGAGCGGCAGTGCAATCACGAGGAAGTGAACCGATGGTATCGTGCCGCCGACGTGTGTCTGGTGACGAGTCTGCACGACGGCATGAACCTGGTGGCCAAGGAGTACGTGGCTGCGCGCGATGATGAGGACGGCGTGCTGGTACTGAGTAAATTCACCGGCGCGGCGGTTGAGTTGCGCGATGCCCTGCTGGTGAATCCATACGATACGAGTGGCGTTGCGGCCGCCATACACATGGGTCTTGAGATGTCGCGCGAGGAGCGCCATAAACGCATGCGCCAGATGCGCCGGCAGGTGATGGAGCACAATATCTACCGTTGGGCGGCACGCGTAATGGGCGACCTGCGGGAGTTGCGCCTGGAGAACATGAGCGAAAAAGATCTCGCCGGACTGTCTCCGGTAATGGACGATGAATCAGCCGGACAAATTCCGGCATAACTCAAGAAGAGAGCCAATTTTGAACGCACATACTGCGAAGCGGGTGAAGGAGTTTTTGCGCGCGGCGGCGGACGCACCTCAGCGTTTGCTGCTCCTGGACTACGACGGAACTCTTGCGGATTTCCGCGTGGACCGTTTCAAAGCGAAGCCCTGGGCCGGAGTCACGGACCTGCTGAACAAGATTCAGCGGCAGGAGCGAACGAAAATCGCCGCAGTGACTGGAAGGCCGCCTGAAGAAGTGGCAGCAATGCTGCGACTGCACCATCCGATTGAGGTATGGGGACTGCACGGCGCCATGCGGCTGCGTACAAACGGAAAGCAAGAGCTAGAGAAGCAATCGCCCGAAGTGCAAAAGGCTCTTGCCGCACTTCGGAGGCATTTGCACCGGGATGCGCTCGGTGGCCTGTTCGAAGACAAGCCGAATGCTGCGGTGATGCACTGGCGCGGTCATGCGCTTGCCAAGGCCAGGGAGATCGAGCGGCGGACACGTGAGCTGTTCGAACCGTTGGCGAAGATTAAGGGACTGCGGCTGTTGAAATTTGAAGCTGGCCTGGAACTACGCGCTGGTCGCGATAAAGGTGGCGCAGTGGAGCAGATTATCCGTGAAGGCAGAAGTGGCGCGGCTGTGACATATCTCGGTGACGACTGGACTGACGAGCCTGGATTTGAAGCGGTGAATGCAGCGAAGGGACCGCACCTGAGCATTCTTGTGAAACGCGAAAAGCGAAGGACCGTGGCAGATGTGTGGATCAAGCCCCCGGAGGAGCTGCGGGAGTTTTTAAGGATGTGGGTCACTGAGCAGTAGAGGTAAGGAATTGACTCCAACGACATACGATCCGCCGACCAACCCGCGCATACAGTTGATTGTCGCCACGCCGGAGCAGGAGTCAATGCTGGCCAACCTTCTGCAGCTGTACGCTCGAGATTTCAGCGCATTTCACGACGTTACGTTCGATGCGGCGGGCAAATTCGTCTACGAGCCACTTCCGCTTTACTGGCGGGAGCCAGGCAGATTTCCTTTTCTTTTTGAGTTGGACGGAGAAGTCGCGGGATTCGTGCTTGTGAAGAAAAATGAGGCACTTTCGGCCGACGATGCGATTTGGGACATCGCAGAGTTCTTTGTTCTTCACCATTTCCGTCGGCGCGGAGTGGGTACCGCGGTTGCAAATGCGGTTTGGCGTCGCTTCCCTGGAAATTGGGAAATACGTGTGATGGAGTCAAACCACGCGGCATGCAAGTTTTGGGTGCATGCGATTGCGTATTTTGGGCATGGCTTCACGCAGGACATGCAGATCCACGAAGGCGGCCAGCGCTGGAAGGTTCTTGCGTTCGAATCCGCAGGCGCGTAGAAAGGGGCCGCTGTGGACAGCCTACTCGCGCCCTCGCTTCTTGATCTCGATGTTCAGCCGTTTGATTTTCTGATTGAGCGTAGAGAGCGGAATGCGGAATTGCTCGGCGGCATCCGTCTGGTTCCAGTTGCAGCGTTCCAGCTTCTCCACAATAATGCGGCGCTCGATGTCTTCGAGAATGTCAAAGAGCGAGGCATTGGGATTGTGTTCAAGCAAGGCGTCCTGAAAGCTGCGGCCGGTAATGTGGCCCGGGAGCAGGTCGGAACCGATGATAGGGCTGGTCGACAGGACAACGCCGCGCTCAATCGAGTTCTCGAGCTCACGCACATTGCCCGGCCAGTCGTAGTCCAGGAGCGCGCGAAGTGCATCGGCCGAGAGTTTACGCGGTGACAGGCCATTTTCGTTCGCATAGAAGTCGAGGAAGTGCTGTGCAAGCAGCGGAATGTCTTCGCGGCGCGTGCGCAGCGGCGGCAAATCAACGGTGATCACATTCAGCCGATAGAAGAGGTCCTCGCGGAATCGGCCATCGCGCACTGCCTGGCGCAGGTCGATGTTGGTTGCGGCCAGTATGCGCACATCGACCTGAATTTCCTGAATTCCGCCAAGCTGCATGAAGCGACGATCCTGCAACACACGCAGAATTTTTGCCTGCGTATCCATGCCCATGGTGGCGATTTCGTCCAGGAACAACGTGCCGCCGTTGGCGACTTCAAAGAGCCCCTTCTTTGAAGCAACCGCCGAAGTAAACGCGCCCTTCACGTGGCCAAAGAGTGTGGATTCGAGCAGTTCGCTCGGCATTGCACCCGTGTTGATGGGTACAAAGGGCTTGTCCTTGCGAGGTGAGTTGGCGTGAATGGCCTTGGCGATGAGTTCTTTGCCAGTTCCGCTCTCGCCCTGGATAAGGACTGTCGAGCGCGAGGGTGCAACTTGTGCCACAAGGTCGAAGACACGCAGCATCAACTCGCTTTTGCCGACGATGTTGGAGAAGTTATAGCGCTGTTTAAGCGTGCGCTTTAGTTGGAGATTCTCCTCCTCGGCACGATGTCGAGCAACGGCCGAGCGAATGTCAGCAAGCAGCTTCTCGTTGTCCCACGGTTTCTGGACGAAGTTTTCTGCACCTGCACGCACAGCCTCCACCACGTTATCAACCGTGCCATAGGCAGTGATCATGATGACCGGCGTCTCAGGCTGGCGCTCCTTGATCTGCGGCAGCAGCTCGAGGCCGCTCTGACCCGGCAATGCGAGGTCGAGAAGAATCAGGTCGAAGGTTTCAAGTTCGGTGACGCGCAATCCCTGCTCGCCATCTGGAGCAGTCCGCACGTCGTAGCCCTCAAGCGTGAGTAACACCTCGAGCGACTCACGAATTCCGGCCTCGTCATCAATAACGAGAATGCTTGCGCCAGGTCCGTTGCCGTTCGCGGATGGAGAACTGATTTGAAAGGGCTGGTCTACCTCAGGCATGTACCGACTTCCTTAATAAGGGGAACTCAAGATGGAAGGTAGTGCCTGCGCCAATGGCACTTTCGACCTGAATTTTCCCTGCGTGTTCCTGAATAATGCCGTATGAGACGGCGAGGCCCAATCCGGTTCCGCGGCGCTCACCTGGCTTGGGCATTGTCTTGGTGGTAAAGAAGGGGTCGTAAATACGTTTCAGATGCTCGGGCGCGATGCCAGATCCTGAATCCGCGACGATGGCTTCTACATGCCCGTTGAATTGTGTGACGACGCGCAGGCGTCCGCCGCTCGGCATAGCCTCTTTGGCATTCAGCAGAAGATTCAGGAAAACCTGTTGCAGCTTGCCGGAGTTGCCCTGGATGGGCGGGAGCTCGTCCGCAAAATTTGCGTCGACCACGATCTGCGCTTTCTTGAACTGGTGCTCCAGCAGAGAGAGTGTATCGGCGATAACTTTGTTTAGATCAGTCTCGCGGAACTCCGTGGTGGATGTTCGCGAGAAGTTGAGCAGGCCGTTTGCAATTTCCGAAGCGCGGAAACTCTGTTGCGTAATCTTCTCAAGCACCGGCCCCAGGCGTTGGTCGCCGCGCATCTGCTTGGAGAGCATCTGTGCATAGGACGAGATAACGGCCAATGGCGTATTGATCTCGTGCGCCACGCCAGCTGCCAGAAGACCAATGGAGCTAAGCTTGTCAGCCTGCGCGAGCTGGGTCTCCAGCGATACGCGCTCAGTGATGTCGTCGACCAGAATGATCCTGCCAACAGCAACAAAGTCGCGTGACATGAGCGGGGCAACTGCAATGTTCGTTGTGCGCTGTTCACCAGCCCGCGTAGTAAGCGGGAACTTGTAGAGGTGGTGCACGCCTGTCTCGCTGCGGACATTCTCGATTGCATCGGCGAAGTCTGATGGAAATATGTCGCGAAGCGTTTGGCCAAGGGCTTCCGCTCGACTCAGCGCATACATTGCTTCCATCTGTGCGTTCCAGCTTTCCACCCGGTCATCGAGATCGAGAGCGAGAATGCCTACATTGATTGATTCGACGATGTTCTCGTTGAATTCCTTCAGGCGTTCAAACTCGCTGATCTTTTCTTCGAGGCGCGCGTAGAGACTCGCATTCTGCAGGGCGATACCGATGTAGCCGGCAAGCGATTCCAGCAACACCACATCTTCGCTTGAGAGGAAGTCACCGCCCAGCGTACGGCCCAGGCCGATCACAGCGATGGTACGTGTGGAACCGCCCTGCGCCTGGCCCTCGGCCACGCGGCAGGGTAGATAGTAGTTCAGGTCGAGCAATGCCGCAGCCTGTTGCTGCTCTGGAGGCAGGTGAAGCGCCTGTTGTGCATTTTCGAGAAAAATATGCGAATGATCGGCAACACGATCGAAATCGAGGAAGTGTAACGCGAGACGATCCTGCGCAGCCAGGGCTTCAGCCGTTAGACCGTGCGAAGCCGCCATACGGAGCTTTCCGGGACCATCCGCAAGAAAGACAGCGATGCGCGAAACCAATAGCGTACTGGGCAGACGGTCGACGATGGAATTGAGTAAGGCGTGGAGGTCGGTTTCTGTGCTCAGACTGCGGCCGAACTCTACCAGTGCTTTGCGGTAGTCATAACGGTGGCGGTCAAAAGCGCGATCGACCCAGCCCTGAATACGTCGCTTGAGCGGATCAAAGAGAGCAGCTGTCAGAAGAATCGCAACAGGAAGTGCCCAGCGGCTGACAGACTCCGGCAGTCCGGTATGCGCCATTTCGGCGGACATCGCGATGATGCCGAAGTAAGCGCCGAGCAGCATTCCAGTAGCAACGGTGTAGGCCACGCCGCGCTTGAAAATCAGGTCCGTATCCATCAACCGGTAGCGGACGATAGCCCAGCTGAATGTCAACGGCAGGAAAACGAGTGAAAGGCCAGCCGCCTTTGTGATCGGACCGGGTACCGCGATATCGAACAGATAGGGAACTGCATAGAGCAGAGTGAATGGCAGTACCGCCAGCAGAGTCCCGCGGGTGAGCCACTTCAACTGCTGACGCTGAAGCGGGTTATACGCGCGGCGATAGCTGTGGACGAATAGGGCCGCGGCAAATACGTAAAAGGCTGCTTCGTACGCCACACCCACTTGATCAAGCCGGTGCTTGAGGATGCCCGTAGCCTCCCAACTGGTATAGGCAACCAACCACAGGGTCAAATACAGCGCTCCCGGCAGATACAGAAGCGGCACAATGAATTTGCGCGCTAATTTGCCCAGCCGCTCCTCGGGGAAACTGATTGCAAAGTGGAGGAAGAGTGCGGGCTGCAGAGCTTCGGCGACAATGTTGGCCCAATAAACCGTCTGATCGAGCATGTCCAAGGCGCCGGTATATTTCAGTGAGTTCAGTGCGAACGAGACCAGACAGAAAAGATAGAAGTGGGTCGCACGTGGGGCGGTCCATCTGCGGAAGAGAACGTAAATGCCTATGGCAAGATAGATGAGCCCGATGAATCGAAGCGCCATCTGCAGGCTGCGATCGGGCGGAATGGGAACAACATCTACCGGGGTGTCGAGAGGTATACCTTCACGTGTAATAGAGTAGTGAGCCGTGCCGTAGGCGCCAACTCGATAGAGCTCGCGTTCCAGGTCGGACTCGTGAACAACGGGATCGCCATTGACAGCCGTCAGCAAGTCGCCGGGTCGAATGCCATAACGATGACCGGGAGAACTTGGTGAGACCCTCTGCGCGACCAGGCCACCGTGAGCCTCAACCCACCAGACGCCATCCCACGGCTGGACGAAATGGCTCTCCTGCCGGAAGTTCAACACCGCCAGCATCACCAGTCCGACCGTGGCCACGGCCAGCAGTGTCGCTTGTACACGGTTGATGAGACCCGTTTCCATGCGGGGAATTCCTTAAACCACGAATATGCATTGCACGCGAGTTGCCATGCCGTGCCGGAGCTGTGGACAAAATACCGAATCAAGGCAAGCGATTGATAAAGGACACGATAATGACGTCCGTTCTCGCTTGATGTCATCCAGTTTGCGCGAGATTTGTGAGGAATTCACGTAAATGTGAAGAGTCGATATGAAAAAAGGAATTCGCATTCCAAATTACAGAAGAACCTCATCGGAGAAGGAGTTGCGCGTACGCAACAGTATTGTACCGTTCTCTTGACGACAGAAAAATGGGAAGTTAGCTCGCAGGAGAATAGTTCTGACAGGACCCTTACCGTTTCTGCCCGTATGTAGCTTTAGGACCGTGTTTGCGCATGTAATGGTGATCGCGGACATGGGCAGGCAGGTCCGCCACCGCCGGATTGAGCAGGACAGAACGGAAGGCTAGCCTGGCGATGTACTCCAGGACATCCGCATGCTCGACCGCGTCATGCGGGTCCTTACCCCAGGCAAAAGGTGCGTGACCGGCCACGAGAACTCCGGGAACGGCGACCGGGTCGAGATTCTCTGTTTTGAACCGCCGGACAATGACTTCGCCGGTGTTCCGCACATAGCCGGAGGCGACCTCTTCTGCCGTAAGAGGTTCGGTCAACGGAACCGAACCGTGAAAGTAATCTGCATGCGTGGTGCCGAGGCAGGGGATTGGCCTGCAGGCCTGCGCCCATGATGTGGCAAACTCCGAATGTGTGTGGACGATGGCACCGATCTGTGGGAACTCTCGATAGAGCAGGGTGTGGGTATCCAAATCGCTGGAAGGATGCAGCGATCCTTCCACAATTTCGCCATATATATCCGTCACAACGAGGTCGGCGGTGGTGAGTGCGTTGTAGTCCACCCCGCTGGGCTTGATGACGACGAGTGGCTGGGAACCGGAACGGTCGATGCCGCTGGCATTACCGAATGTGTGCGGGGCAAGCCCCCGGCGGGCGATCTCCTGGTTGGCCTTGAGAACCTGTTCGCGGAGATTTTCGAGTAGCATGAGCGTACCTCATTGGCAGAGCGTGGAGAATGCAGGTAGATGCTGGTAAGCGTTTACCACCGGTCAGTGTAGCAGGAGCCGGGAGGTCCATCGTGCGGCAGGAAGCCTCTGCCGACTATGATGGCCGGGCTGACAAACGAAATGGGCTGGCGAACGAATGTGCGGTGTGTCGTGAACCGTAGCGGGTGGCTGCGGCGCGAAGTGAGCCCGGGTAGCCGACGAGCATACCGCCGAAACGCTCGCAAATCGAAATGTACGTGTAAACCCGGTTGCAATGGGTGCCGTCTACCTGAGTGATGGCAGCCAGTACCGCAGTGGAAGCGCTCACGATGACCTCGGCGAACGAACCAGCCGCAGACGACTTTGCACGTGTGGTCGAGAGCCATCGTACGCAAATCTTCCGCTTTCTGTTGTCGACCACGCGCGACATCGACCTGGCCGAAACGCTGACCCAGGAGTGTTTCCTGAAGGCACATCGGAACTGGGCAGGGTTTCGCGGCGACTCGAGCGCAATGACGTGGCTGATGCGGATCGCCATCAATCTGCAGCGCGACCATTGGCGGAACCGGCGTCTGCAGTTCTGGCGTCAGGCCACCAGTAACTCTGTGGACCTGGACGAGGCCAGCGACTGGCTGCCGAGCGGTGAACGGACAGCCGAGCAGCACCTGCTTGCGAAGGAGAGGGTGAAGCATGTGTGGCGCGTGGTGGAGAAGCTGAGCGGGCGGCAGAAGACGGTTTTTCTTCTGCGGTTCGTGGAAGAGATGGAACTTTCTGAAATTGCGGTGGCAACGGGCCTGAGTGAAGGCACGGTGAAGGCACATCTGTCGCGAGCGCTGGGCCGCGTGCGCACAGAACTGGGAGATAAAAGATGAGCGGAAGCGAAAAGTTCGAGAAAGACGCCGCACAGACGGCGGCGTTGGATGAATTGGATCCCGTGATGAAGCAGGCACTGGGCGACTTCAAGTCAAGCGTGCATGCGTGGAGCGATGCGGCCATGAGCCGCCCGCGCACGGTGGCGCACACAGCTGTGCGCCACGGTTGGCGGTTTGCAGTGGCGTGGGCCATGGGAGCAGTTCTCCTGGTGGGTGGAATTTCGGGCGGAGCCTATGTCCACCATCGCGATGAGGTGGCGAAGCAGATTGCGCTCCAGCAGGAGAAGGAAGCTCAGCAGCGGCAAATTGCCCAGCAGCGTGAGCAACAGGAAGAAAAACTGCTGGCGAATGTTGACAGCGATATTTCACGGCAGGTGCCGGAGGCGATGGAGCCGTTGGCGCAGCTGATGAATGAGTACGACGCACAGTAGAAATGCAATTGGAAGCGAGTGACGGAGTCAACGAGAAACCCCGCGCTCATGGCAAGTGAGAACGTTGAAACGCAAGCCCCGGACGAATGTATGCTCTCGAGGACGGGGATTAAGGATGAGAAGAGGATGAGAGTCAGGAATGCAATTCGTTGGGCATCGATGTCCGTTGCACTTGGCGCGTTGAGTGTTGCGGTTGCGCAGGCGCAGGGCGGTCCCCCGCCGGATTTCGGAGGCCATAGGCCGCCGATGCAGCGGATGCTGGGACCTCACGGCAATCACGGGCAATGGTGGAATTCCCCCACCATGATTGCCAAGCTGAAATTGACCGATGAGCAGCGCAAGGCGATGGACGGAATTCTGCTGGACCATCGGACGAAGCTGATTGATCTGCACGCCAATCTGGAAAAGGCGGAACTGACGATGGATCCGCTGATGAGCGCCGACCAGCCAAATGAGTCTGCAATTCTTGCGCAAATCGACAAGGTTGCGATGGCGCGGGCGGAGCTGGAGAAGGCGAATGCCCGTTTCCTTCTGGCGATTCGCTCCAACCTGACGCTGGAACAGTGGAAGATCCTGCAGGCTGACCGGAACGACCGCATGAATCGTCGCGAGCGCAGGTGGGATAGACACGACGGTCGCCGTTACAGACCGCCTTCACCTCCTGACGGAGCAAAGCCGGATAGCGGACCGGGCAATGGAGCGCCTGGACCGGGCACAGGCGGCCAATAACTTTTAATGCAGAGAGCAGATGCGGAACCAGCAGGCACCCAATGCGGCGCCCTGCCCGATCCGGTGGCGGCATGGGGTTATCCCTTTGCCGCCGTTTTTTTTTGCGCAACCTTTGGAACTTGAATCCGCATGAGCCGGGCCGAAGTGGCCCCGTCGTGAGTAAGCAGAATGTCTCATCGAAGTACAAGGCAGTGCAGCGTTTCAGGGCAGACGTTGCCGCAAATGGAGACAGTGGATGATGCGAGATGAAACAGAATTTGAGGGTTTGTGTCGAAGCTGAACAGACGGGCCGGAATCAGGTCCAGATAAAAATGACTAAAGTATGTGGGTTGCGGACCGATGAAAGGGGTGGATGCAGTTCGCGCATGTGAGCAGCGACGCTCGAAGAAGTTAACCGGCGGACGGATGCATCGGATGAGGAGAGCAACCGTATGTCACTCGGTGTCTTGAACAATCTTTCCGCGATCTACGCGTCGAATAATCTGAACAACACCAACAACAGTCTGCAGACTGTGCTGCAGCAGCTTTCGTCAGGCTCGCGCATCAACTCGGGCGCCGATGACGCGGCGGGCTTGTCGCTCGTAAACGGCCTGGCGGCCAACTCGGCGGCACTCACGCAGTCGGCCATCAACGCAACAGCGGGTGTGGGACTGCTGAAGGTAGCCGATGGCGCGTTCTCACAGGTGACCAACCTGCTGAATCGCGCGATTACGCTGGCCACTGAGGCTTCGAACGGCACGCTCAATTCGACCCAGGAGGCGGCAGCCAATCAGGAGTACCAGTCAATTCTGGCCGAGATCAACAACATTGGAACTACCACGACCTATAACCAGGTCCGTGTATTCACCGGTGATCTGGGTGGCACCGATATCTACACGGGCGACTCGTCCATTACCGGCTCATCGGTCGACAACATCTACTTCGCCAAGTTGAGTTCGTCCACGCTGGGCGATTTTGGCGGCACCGTGCAGCAGAACAGCAACGGGCAGTTCATTGACCTGTCTGCCGATACCGCTGGTGTGATGACGACGGCCGGCTCGACTACCGACACCGTGGCTGGCGGACTGACCTTCACAACCACCGCGCAGGATGGCACCCAGACCACATACACCACGACATCGACGACTGTCAGCGCCCTCATTTCTGAGATCAATGCGCAGAAGATTCCCGGCGTGACGGCATCCTTTACAACGGCGGGTGATGTGGGCGTGTCTGGTGTGGACGTAAGGGACATAGGCATTCAGCTCACAAACGCAAACCCAAACGTAACGATTGCGCTGGGATCTCTGGCGGACTCGACGACAAGCGCGACGACGCTTAATGCCAACCAGGCCGCAGTGACCACGATCGGCTACCAGTTTGCCGCGGGCGGCGACAAGACCATTGACCTGAGCGCGACTGACCTTACGAACCAGGTAAATGCGCAAGTGGCGCTTGGGCAGTTGAACCTCGCCATCTCTTATGTGGCCGCACAGGATGGCTACATTGGCGCCCAGATCAACACGCTCAACGCCGTAAGCCAGGTGGTGGCCACCCAACAGGAAAACGTGACGGCCGCACAGGACGCAGTGCAAGCCACTGACTACGCTTCTGCGACTTCGGCGCTCTCGAAGTATCAGATTTTGAGCCAGACTGGTATCGCAGCGCTGGCCCAGGCAAACAGCGTGCAGCAGGAAGTGACCAAGCTTCTTCAATAGGCGCCAATCACAGGTTTTCGCAGGACTGAAGTACTTCTCAAATCAACCCAGGGACAGGGCGGCGGCAATGCGCAGGCAATGCCGCCTGTTTTTTCCGCCGAACCGCAGGTACTTCAAGGTGTAGAGTGTGCGTACATCCCCGGCGGGAGACTTTCCGTCAAAATCATGCAGGGAGGTGCGAGGCGATGAGAGCAGATCGACCACTGATTCTTGCAGTGCTGTTACTGGCCACAGGCCTGAGTCTGATCTTCGGCTACTGTCATGGAAACGCTGGCTTGAATGTGGCTTACCCCTTTGCGGGCTCCGTCGTGAAACTGAGCATCGAGACGTATGGCCCGGCGGCCGTTGGCGGCCCCGTTCTCACTTTGCTTGGCCTGATTGCGTTCGCGTGGGCATTCCTGTGTGCCGTGCTCGCTCAGTTTGGCTTAGGCAGCGGCAGGGAAGAGGATGAAGGAGCGCCGACGCGCCTGCTGGAGTAAGCAAAGGCGCCGGCGTTCCTTCATGATTATTTCGGCAACACTTCCGTGCCGGTGATGGTGAAGTTTGCCTCGGACTTGGCCGAGGTCTCTTCCGGTTGCGCTCCACCAAGAGTGAGAAGATATTTGCCGCTGAGTATGCTGCGGTTACCTTTGTCGTCGACGCTCGAGAGCGCGCGCGGATCGATGGTCAATGTGACGTCCTTGCTGGCTCCCGCACCAATATGCACGCGGTCGAATGCGACAAGCGAGTGAATGGGTCCATCCGTCTGCGGCGTTTTGAGATACGCCTCGACCACCTCATCGCCGCCGAGCGTGCCCTCATTGGTGACATTAACCGTTGCGGTGAGCGGTTCGCCGGCCTTCAGATTCTCTGACGACAATTTCACCGGACCGTACTTGAACCTGGAGTAGCTCAACCCGTAACCAAAGCCCCAGAGTGGCTTGCCTGTGAAGTAACGGTATGTGCGGTCCTTCATCGAGTAGTCGGTAAATGCCGGAAAGCCGTCCAGCGATTTGTAGAAAGTGACCGGCAGACGTCCCGCGGGATTATTGAGCCCAGCAAGCGTGCGCGCAATGGCGGCGCCGCCATCCACGCCCGGATACCATGCCTCAAGGATTGCGCCGGCGTTTTCATTGGCCCAATTGAGCGCAACTGCGGAGCCTGATTGCAGCACGACTACCAGCGGTTTGCCGGTTGCAGCCAGCGCTTTGAGGAGGTTTTCCTGAGGTTCCGGGAGGTCAAGTGACGTGCGATCACCACCATTAAAGCCGGGGATTTTGATGCGCATCTCTTCGCCCTCAAGATTAGGCGAGAGACCTACGAAGGCAACCACCACATCTGCTTCCTTCGCGCGTTCGACCGCTTCATCGAGCTGAGCCTGCGGTGGCGCGACCCATTTGAGCGTGACGCCCCCACCGGAACGGTCCCCCGCATGCGAATACTCGAAGACGAACTGGTGTGGTTTGTTGTCCGCAAAGTCGTAAGGAATGTCTGGAACCTTGGGATTGGCCATCACCGGCGGAGCTGTTGGCGAGGCGCCTGTTTCAGTGTGGAAGTCGCCCATTGCGGAAAAATTCCGCGGGCCGCGCAGGCTGCCTTCAGAGACGACCTTGCCGTCGATGATGAGTTTGTAATTTTCGACTGGGGAGTACGGGAAGCTGTCGCCCGGCTCAACGGAAAAGACATAATGTCCGGCGGCAGGTACGGTGAGCGTGCCGGACCAGCGGACAGAATAGTCGTGAGTGTCGACTTCAGGATTGGGCATGGCGTTTTCCCAGTCGGTCTGAATCAACGGCTCGGTGGTGGCTGCGACAGGGCGTCCAGTCCAGTCGGACGTTGCAAAGAATTCAGTCTTCAGACCCTGATTGAGGCCGAATGCCGTACGTGGAACGGGAACGGCCGCACCCTCTGCGAGGGTGGAGCCTTGTGCGTACAGAATGGGAGAGCTCCGGAACTGCTTCATTATGCCGTCGAGCGGAGTGACAGGGTGAAGCGGCGTGCCGACGTAATTGCCGAGAATTGAAGGAAGTAGGTCGGCTGTGGGGCCGATGACGGCGATCTTGCCGGGCGCAGACTTGAGCGGCAAAACGCCGGTGTTCTTGAGCAGAACGATGGATTCTTCGGCAGCTTTAAGTGAGGTTTGACGGTGGGCGGCGGAGGCCACGTCAGAGAAGGGGATGTGATCGTTTGGGCTCGACCCCGGCGGATCAAACATGCCGAGCTCGAAGCGGGCGGTATACAGGCGCACGGCGGCTTGTGTGACAAGGTCTTCTGAAACAAGGCCCTGCTGTACTGCCTTGGCGAGCGAATTGAAACCGGGCGCCCAGATGCTGCAGGAGAGGTCAGTACCGGCTTCGAGGGATAGCGCGGAGGCGTGCTCAATGTCAGCAGCTTTCTTGTGGCCCTGGAAGACGTCGACGATGGCGCCGCAGTCGGATACGACGAAACCCTTGAAGCCCCAGGCGTCGCGCAAGTGGTCTTTCAGCAGCATTTTGTTGGTGCAGGCAGGCCAGCCATTGATGGCGTTGTAGGCGCACATGACGGAGTCGACGTGGCCCTGCATCACGGTGGCGCGGAAGGCGGGCATGTAGGTTTCTTCGAGGTCGCGCGGTGAGGGATCGACGTTGAAGCCGTGGCGCAGGGGCTCCGGGCCGGAGTGCACGCCGAAGTGCTTGCTGGTGGCGATGGCGCGCGGGTGGTCCGGGTCGGGGCCCTGTACGCCTTCAATGAAGGCGACGCCCATGCGGCCGGTCAGGTATGGGTCTTCGCCGTAGGTCTCCTGGCCGCGTCCCCAGCGGGGGTCGCGGAAGATGTTGATGTTGGGGGACCAGAAGGTGAGGCCGTAGAAGATGCGGTGGTTATCCTCGCGCTGCGCCTGGTTGTACTTGGCGCGGGCTTCATCGCTGATAACGCTGCCCATTGCATGCACGATGGAGGGGTCCCACGTGGCGCCCATGCCGATGGCCTGGGGGAAGACTGTGGCGTAGCCGGCGCGTGCGACGCCGTGCAGAGCTTCGTTCCAGGTCTGATAATCGGGCACGCCGAGACGGGGGATGGCGGTGGCCCAGTCCTCGAGCTGCTCGGCTTTTTCCTGGAGCGTCATGTGGCTGACGATGTCCTTTGCGCGTTGCTGCGGCGAAAGATTGGTGTTAAGCCATTCGGGTGTTTGCGCGGCGGCGGTAACCGCAAGCGCTGCAAGAGCGAGCCAGGTAAATCGGCGGACGTGCATGGTCGAACTCTCCTTCTAGGCGCCGCGTGGACGGGGTGTTTTGGGCCCCGCAGCGAGCCGCCAAGAACTTTACTAGGAATGGGGTACGACTGGCTAGGTTTATCGGTTTAGTTACTGAAAACAGAGAAATCGAGAAATAGAGAAACAGAGAAGCAGAGAAATGGAGGATCTGGGGACAGAGAGACTTGAGAACAGAGAACAGGCGAGTATTTTGTGGCCGAAGCGCGGGTGAAAGGTGAGGGAATGCGCGTCGTTTTGAGAGGCGGAGTGAGTGCGCACGGAATGGCAAGAGTATTGAAGCCGGAGGTGTGCGGAACGGCGTGTTTGGTGTGGCCAAAGCGTGCGGCAGCCTCGCGCAAATAGTCGAAATTTGGTCGAATTAGACTGCTTTTAAGAGAAGCGTGCATTTTGTGGTCAAATTGCGGACCATGAAACTCCGGTTGAGGGACCGAGGGGTGCGCCGCCGGAGATCGGGATCAGGTTGGGGGCGACCATTGCATGGAGCAACCTGTCACTTTTCTCGCGCAGTAGACTTGTGAATTGCCGAGTGAGGCAGACGAGGGCTTGATGAAAACGCTGGCGCAGGAGAGAGACAAGCGAGAGATTCTGGAGCGCATGGGGCGGATCAACGCGGCGAGCCAGCGCCAGTGGGGCAGGATGACGGTGGGCGAGATGGTCTGCCATTTGAACGACGCCTTCAAGATTGCGATGAGCGAGAAGGAAGCCAGGTCCGTGAGCACCCTTTTTGGGCGGACGGTGATGAAGTGGGCGGCACTGAGGCTGCCGACGCAATGGCCGCACGGGGTGAAGACGATTCCCGAGTGCGAGGCGGGCAAGGGCGGGACTCCGCCGGGGGAAATGGAGCGGGACCTCGACGAGCTGCGCGGGCTGGTAGAGCGGTTCACTGCACAGCCGCGCGCCTTTCCCTATAGTGCCCATGCGATCTTCGGGCCGATGACGGATGCGGAGTGGCAGCGCTGGGGCTATCTGCACATGGATCATCATTTGCGGCAGTTCGGGGTGTAACCAACTGCAGTGGAGCGGCATTGCATGCAGCAGGCGCTCGGCACCTGCGCGCCGAGGAGAGTCTGTGGTTCCCACCCTTTCGGCGAACTGCACGCCGAAAGGATGGGGCACCCATTTTTGGGGGTAGGAAAGAGTCTTAACGGCGAAGGTGCGCCACCCGCCAGGCAGCTCTGCGGCGGGCGAATTGCTTGCAGCAAACGGCGCGTGCGCGCGAGGAGAGACTGTGGTTCCCACCCTTTCGGCGAACTGCACGCGGAAAGGATGGGGCACGCATGTGTGGGGCTAGGAAAGAGTATTAACGGCGAACTTACGCGAAGCTGTGGTCACTCATTTTTGGGGCACCCATTTTTGGGGTTATGGAAAGAATTTTGATAGGGAAGATCTTCATGGATGGAGGGGCGCGCGATTCTTGCAGTGCCTCTGCAACGCTATTTAACCGGAGACGATCGTACTCCTCTACTGATTCTGTTTGCTTGCGTGGGGGCGGTTCTATTGATCGCCTGTGTGAATGTTGCCAATCTGCAACTGGCACGCATGGTTGCGCGGGAGCAGGAGATGGCAGTGCGTGGTGCGCTAGGCGCCGGACAATTGCGCCTCATTCGCCAATCACTGGTCGAAAGTCTCATTCTCGCCACGATGGCCGCCATGCTGGGGTTGGCTATAGCGGCTGGCATCTCCTGGCTCATCCGGCGCGGAGGAATGCCCGGAGCGTTTTCGTCGGGTTCGCACTTCGCAGAACTTTTCCAGGCACCCCTTGGTAAATTGAGTGCGGCTGTTCAGGTAAACGGATGGATTCTCGGGTTTTCTGCGGCGCTGGCGCTTGTGACGACGATTCTATTTGGTCTTGCCCCGGCGATCAGTGCATCACGAACTGAATTGCGCGCCTCCCTTCAGGGAGCCGCTCGGCACTTCTCTTCAGGTCGTCAGCAGCGCAGGTTGCGGAGTGTACTCCTTATGGCCGAAGTTGGTTTGGCGGTTTTGCTGCTTACATGCGCGGGACTTCTCATCCACAGTTTTGTGAACATACTGCGAAGCGATTCGGGCTTTGATCCGCTCGGGTGCCTGACTGCGCGCATGGAGCGTAATTATTCGTCTCCGCCCGAGGAGTTGCGAGGCTTTGTGGAGCAATTGCTACCTCGACTTAGCGCTCTTCCCGGAGTGCAGACAGCCGCAATTGCAAGCGCACTACCTCTAGAGAACGTGGGACCAAATATCCGCGGTGCTCCCGGGTGATGGACCGCTGCCACCACGTGGAACCTGGTCAGTTGTCCCAGCAATCTGCATCAGCAATGAGTATTTTCGCGCCGCGGGTACACCAATTCTCAGAGGGCGTATGTTTAACAACGCAGACAATGCGGAATCGGTGCCAGTGGCAATTGTGAATGAGGCGTTTGCGCGGACTTAAAGGAAAGGCTATGCGACTCATACTTGCCGGCAGCATTGCGGGCGTGACTGCGGCCTGGTTCCTTAACCGACTCCTTGCCAACATGCTCGTGGGAGTCAAGGTGCATGATCCGCTCTCCTTCTCGCTTGCCTGGCTGCTCATGACATTGATCGCATCATTGGGGAGCGCCTTTCCCGCCATGAAGGCTGCCCGAACAGACCTTGTTTCCGTACTCAGGTCAGAATGAGGATTGATTGCGGTGGGGGCATTGCATGCAGCAGGCGGCGCTTGCGCGCCTAAAGGGTCGTGGTTCCCACCCTTTCGGCGAACTACACGCCGAAAGGATGGGGCACCCATTTTTGGGGGTAGGAAAGAGTCTTAACGGCGAAGGTGCGCCACCCGCCTCAACTGCGGGGCTCACCGGGGCGGGACGCCACATTCTGCCTGCAGCCACTGCCTGCGACTATTCAGGATTTTTTGCGCTTCGAGAGTTGAGCCATGCGCGGAAGGAGCCGGCCGGGTGGCGGGTGAGGTACCGCTTTTTTTGTGCGCGGGAGAGAGGGTGGGGCTGAACGAGCCAGGTGGCGTGAATGTCACGCCAGCCCATTTTTCTTTTGGCGAGCAGATCGAACAGGTCATCGGCGTTCATCCAATCGCCGTGAATGTCATTGCCGAAGGGGCCGGCGGAGTGACGCGGGAACGCATATGGAGTTGGCTTTCCATCGACGGAGATGGTGTGGCGGCCGTATTCCCGAGCGACGGCGGCGCCTTCAACGAGTTTGAAAGCGGTGTACTGGCCGAGCGCGTCGAGCAGGGAAAAGACGTGGATGCTGGTGGCTTCTGCCGAGAGGTAAGGCGGGCGAATGCCGTTCTGGAGGAGTTCGCGCAGGATGACTTCGTCGTGCCCCTCGATATCGATCTTGATGTAAAGGGGGCTGCCGTGCGCGCGCACGATGGCGAGGGCGGATTTTGCAGGGAGCTGGACGATTGTGTAGTCGTTGAGGACGCGGTCATCAGGGCGGGGGAACTGGCCGAGCACATGGTGGCGCTTATGGAGATAAAAGGGAACTTCAGCGGGGCTGCCCTGGCTGGCGAGGACGCAGTTTTCAATGTGCAGGCGGCCCTGCTGGATTTCAGCGGCGAAGCGCTTGCGCATCTCACTGCAAAGCGCGGGGTTGGCTTCAACGGCGACAACCTGCGCGGCCTTGAGAAGGTAATAGGGAATGTCGTCGCCGTTATTGGCTCCGAAGTCGTAAATGATGTTGCCGGATGGGGAAGAGGGCGGATCACCGAGTTGGCTGGCGTGATGGATTTCCATGCAGGGCTCTTCGTATCCGCGTGCATTCAGGATTCAACGGCGGAGGCTACCTGTCGAGTATAGAGTGCTGCGCGGAACGTGCGCGACGGGGCGCACGCTGATGGGCGGCACGGCATGGATACGGCGCGCGCACTATGATGTGCGGGGGAGAGACGCATGGCGATCAAGACGATTATTGAGCCGTTTCGGATTAAGAGCGTGGAGCCGATCAAGTGGACGACGCGGGCGCAGCGGGAAGAGCTGCTGAAGGCCGCGCACTACAATCTTTTCCTTCTGCATGCGGACAATGTGCTGATTGATCTGCTGACGGATTCAGGGACCGGCGCGATGTCAACCCACCAGTGGGCCGCTCTGATGGAAGGCGATGAGAGCTATGCGGGCAGCCGCAGCTTCGATCGATTTCGCGATTCCGTTCAGGACATTTTCGGGTACAGGCATGTGATTCCGACGCACCAGGGCCGCGCGGCGGAGCGGATTTTGTTTGGCGTGACGTGCAAGAAGGGCGACGTGGTGCCGAACAACACGCACTTTGACACGACGCGCGCGAATGTGGAGTTTACCGGGGCAGAGGCCGTGGACCTGCTGATGCCGGAAGGACGGCAGCCTGCGAGCATGCATCCCTTCAAGGGCAACATGGACGTGGCCGGGCTGGAGGAGTTGATTGCGCGCGTGGGGCGCGAGCGCGTTCCGCTGGTGATGCTGACGGTGACGAACAATTCCGGTGGCGGGCAGCCCGTGTCCATGGAGAACGCGCGTCAGGTGAGTGCGGTGTGCAGGAAGCATGGGATTCCGCTGTATTTTGATGCGTGCCGATTTGCGGAGAATGCGTGGTTCATCAAGCTGCGCGAGCCGGGGTATGCAGAGAAGTCGCCGAAGGAGATTGCGCAGGAGATGTTTGCGCTTGGCGATGGGTGCACGATGAGTGCCAAGAAGGACGGGATGGCGAACATTGGCGGATTTTTGTGTACCAATAATGATCTGCTGGCGCAGCAGGAGAAGGACCTGCTGATTTTGACCGAGGGTTATCCGACGTATGGCGGGCTGGCGGGGCGTGACCTGGAGGCGATTGCGGTGGGTGTGCAGGAGGCGCTGGAGGAGGATTATCTGCGCTACCGGATTGCCTCGACCGCGTACCTGGGCAACCACGTGGCCGCGGAGGGTGTGCCGATTGTGCAGCCGCCGGGCGGGCATGCAATTTATCTGGATGCGCGCGGATTTTTGCCGCATATTCCGCAGCATGCGTTTCCGGGAGTGGCGCTGGCGTGCGAGCTGTATCTGGAGGGCGGCGTGCGCTCCGTGGAGATTGGCACGCTGATGTTTGCAGGTGCGGCGCAGATGGATTTGGTGCGGCTGGCGATTCCGCGGCGGGTGTATACGCAGAGCCACATTGACTACCTGGTGGAGGTGATTCTGGAAGTGTGGCGGAAGCGCGAGGGGATTCGCGGCATGAAGCTGACGTATGAGGCGCCGTTTTTGCGACACTTCACGGCACACCTGGAGCCACTGGCATTGCATGCAGCGGATGGCGCTTGAGCGCACGGCACCTGCGGTGCGGCAGCCACTCGCTAATCGCTCGGCATTGCATGCAGAGGACGCTTAGCGCGAAGGAGTTTGTGCTTTCCCACCCATCGCGATAAGACCGCGATGGATGGGAAACCCATTTTTGTGCCAGAGCGGCGGCTACCAGGTTAGGGTGACGGTGATGGTTTGGTAGCCGGTGCCGGGTGGGAAGTGGAGAATCAGTGAAAGTTCTGTACATGCGTGAAAAATCTCGCATCGAATCGCGATGCGAAATGACAGGGCAAGACCGTTGGCGCCTGTATGCGTTTGTGGGGTGGCATCGACTTCGGACAAGTTGTCGCTGACGAATCGATGTGACGATTGCATCTGTGTCCGATCAGCGCTGGGCTATAACGTAATTGCGTCAGCAGGTGGAGCCTGAGGACGCGAAAGCTGTCGACCTGCATCCGGTCTGAGGCGGTTTCTTTAGAGACGACACGACGCTAATTGTGCAGAGGCGCCTGCGGTAGGTTCGACTGAAGCCTCCTCTGCAGACCGAGAGGAATGCTGGAGGCGAGAACGGGACTCTGTGGCTATTTACTTTGTAATTTCACCTGTCAAATCGGGTGCGAATGTAGCATCCGGGAGATCGATGCAAGGTGCAGCCCTCCTCCAGCAATCGAAGTTGCCATGCGTCGAGTTGATTGCCGTTGCGGTTGAAATTGCAGGTCGTCAAACGTGCCGCTTAGAACAAGATGTTTAGCACTTGGCATGCGTGCCACTGGCCGGCAGATGCGGGTTCACGGTGATGGTTTTGGTTTGGGCGTTGATGGAGATGCCGAAGAGGCCGCGGAGGGTGGGTGTGATGACCATGGCGGAGGACCATAGCTGATGCGAAGTGGAGCGGCCGAAGGGGACGAAGAAGTCGCCGCTGAGAAGCTCAGTATCGGCGCCGAGGTCCTGGGCGCGGGTGAGGTTGGCGTTCTGCATGAGGAGCTGATAGCCGGCGAGGGGCTGGTTGGCGCGGTATTCGGCCAGCGCTGCCCATCCAGTGAAGAGCGGCCAGACAGAACCCTGGTGATAGCTCATGCCGTCGTAAATTTTCTCGGTGTTGGCAACGTCTCGGAGGCCCCAATCGGTATCAAGTGAAGCCGAGATGAATTGAGAAAGGCAACCTTTCGGTTGCGTGAGGATGGACCCATCACCGCCGGGCGTGGATGTGCCGGAGATATCGCTCCACCAGGCGAGAGCGGGATAGACGGTGGTGGTGTGATCGACCTTGCCGGGACCGTTGTAGCTGAAGGCATAGCAGCCTTTGATCGGGTCGGCGTACTCGGCGTTGATGGTTTTTGCGATCTGCTCGGCACGGGACTGCGCGGTTGCAGATTTGTCGCTGCTGCCGAGGAGCTTCTCGATCAGCGCCATTGCGGCGGAGGCTTGCTGATCGAGCAGAGCGAGGTAAATCTCCTGGTGCGGCATGCCGGTGGGCCAGCTCTCGACCCAGCCGGTGCCCTGCGAGTTGTCATAGATGCCGTCGTGGTCCGTGTCGTGCGCGGGGTCGGTCTCGAAGGCCCAGGCTTTCTCGATGGCGTCGCGATGCGTGCGGAGGAAGTTGACGTCGCCGCTGGAGCGGACGTAGTCATACACGGCGAGGAGGAAGAGCGGCGTGGAATCAGCGGCGGCGTACTCGTAAGGGAACTGCTGCCAGTCAACGGCAGGTGCGGTCTGGGAGTACTCGTGCATGATTTTGCCGTCGGCTCGCTGGCGGGCGATGAGGAATTCAAGCTCGGAGCGGGAGAGGGAAAAGTCGCCGAAGCCGTTCACGGCGTACAGAGTGTAGAGCGCATCGCGACCGAAGAACCAGCCAAAGCCGGGACGTGCGGAGTCGCCCGACTCGTAATAGCCGGCGACGAGTGCGGTTTGATCGGCGAGTTTCGCTTTGAGTTGCTCGATGGATATGACGGACCACTGAAAGGCTTGGTTGAGTGATGTGTTGGGCGTTTCGATTGAGGTGGCGTTGGCGAGGAGCTTTTTGAAGTAGGTTTCGTGCGCGGCGTAGGTGGCTGCAAGATCCTGGTTTTCATGTTCGAGAGCGGCACCGAGTGAAGCATTGGTGGCGAGTTCCTTGTTGGTGCCGACGGCCATGAGGAGTGGGAAGATTTTTTTCTGGTCTTGGACAGGGTCTATGTGGAGAACCAGCTCTGCGGGATGGAATTGCGGGCGCTCCTGATATGGAGCGAGAATGCCGGGACGCGCGCCGGGAATGGTGACGGCGCCGGCGAGGTCGGGATAGTCGCCGTGAATGACGTAGTAGCCACCGGGAGCGAACTCATCGTTGTGATTGGGCGATACCCATTCGATGCCGGGATGGCCTTCATTGCGCTCGGGCCACATCCATTCGAGGTTGGGAGTGAAGCGGAAGGTGAAGGTGGTGGGATGCACGCAATCGAACTGGAAGAGAACGACGGGGCCGGTGAGAGGCGAGGCCTGGTTGGGTGAAAACATGATTTGCCGCACGGTGAAGCCGATGTGGCTGTAGGTGATGGTGGTGCGGTCGGGGCGGACTTCAATGGATGCGGTCTGGCGATTGACGTCGATGGGAACGCGGTAGCCCTGGATGTCGGCTTCGATGGTGAGATGAGAGAGAAGCTTAATGGGGAGCACCCAGGCTTCGAGCGTGCCGTTCTGTTGTCCGACGAGCACACCGCGTTCGCCGGCGACGGTGAACGGTTTTTCGGCGTCAGTTGCGGCGCGCAGGACGGGCCCGGAGGTATCGAAGGCAATGGGGGCGAGCGAAGCAAACGATGGTGGCGGCGCGGGGCTTTGTGCGAAGAGCGGCGCGAAGGCAAAGGAAAGCAGTCCTGCCGCGACGGCGGAGGACAAGGCGCGAATCGTCATAGTTAAGCCCCTGATGAAATGCTTCAAAGGCAACAGTCTAGTGGATGCGGCTGGTCTTGCATGGCTGCGCGTTGATTTTCCTACTCAACGTGCGCGCCCGCGGTGAGGCGGCCGCTGGCCTTTCGCTCGCAGGACGATTGCGGTTTCCCAAGTGCCGAAAATTGAGGCACCCGGGAAACCGTTCCATCACTGATTAATCTGCAGGTTTTCCAATGGAATAGGTATGGCGTTCCATGCCGCTGCGCAGGTTTTGGGCGAAGTGTATTGAAAGTCGAATGCGACGTTGTGATTCGAGTCGAGCCCAATGAGCCGCGCATTGGCGTAGTTGTCCGCAGCTGAGAAGTCGACGAGATAAGTCTTTCCCGGTGCTTCGTAGCTACTTCCGCAAAGTCGCGAATAGATGGTTTTCCCATAGTCAAAGCCCCATACCTCATGCGCTGTCAAATTGGAGCTATCCACGGAGTAGACTGACACTTCACTATAGGTTCGCGAGAGGCCGGGAGGTTCGCCCACTGGCTGGTTTAGACTCTGGTAGCCATCATTAAAAACCATCACGTAGCCGTCTGAAGTAATGGTAACCCCATGTTGCCCGATTGGGTAATTTCCTCCAGCGTCTAGTGTGAGCGCTTTGGCTCTCAGTGAGGGGAAGGTGTACCAGTACTTTGTCGGATCTCCGAAAATCCAAACAATATCGTGTGTCGAATAGTTCACCTTAATCAGGAAGTTCTCGCGGCTGGAGATGATGACGGTATTGTCACTCGGGTCGTAGGTGCTGGCGTTGACATGAAACCAGTCGCTTCCCGGCCGCACGAACGCAGTTGGGTCGTCGCCATTTTCCTGCATATACTGCGTCAATATGTCGGCCATATCGAAGACTTGAAACGGAGCCTGACCCGGAACTGTCGCTATTTCCGCGACGATATCGTTCAAGCTGGGTCCAAGGTCGTCCGTTCCATTAAATTCAGCCAGGAGGCCATAAGGGCCGGGATCGATATTGTGGGTAAACTTTGTAAGAAGAGGCTGGGGAAGATCGATTGGGAGCGCCGCGTTTGAGCCGTCAAATTGTATGGCGTCTATACCAGGTCCGGCTTCACTTCCACTGTAAAACTGGCCGTTTCCAAAGAAGATGGCTTGCGACCAGGGAAATGGCACGACCCATCGCAGCTGCGCATCCGTATCGACGATTACCGGTGAGGTTAACTGGTCCTTCATGACAAAGAAGTTGAATCCCAAGGTGCTGCCAGGCGCCCTGGCTTTGATGATTGTCGGACTTGTGAAAACTCCTGTTGAATCAACATAGGGCTGAGTCGAAATCTGGTATTCGATAGTTTTCACAGACCCGTCCGCAAACCCGACCTGGAAAGAGACTCGATTGTTGTAGCCGGCATAGAGGCCGAAAACCGGAAGATTGATCGTCGTGTTGCCCTGTGTATCTCCAATATAGCCACGGTTAGCGAGGGCCGCCATGCTCCAAGTTACGTTGACCGGCGCGGACACCGTATTGGGTTGAGGCGAGATGTTGAAGTTGACGTATGACACTTGCTGGAGAGAACTATTGCCTGCAAATTCAACGATGGAGATGAAGGGCGTAACGCCGGGCTGTGAGCCGACAATTGTGATGTTGCTGTTTTGGGCCTGGGTTCCGGTGTTTGTTCCCTGGTTGTCAACGAAATTGCCTCCACATCCAGTAGCAACCAAACTGAGGACAACGGCTATTCCCCCGAAGAGAAATTTCTTGACTGATGACTCAATCACCCTTTTGCCTCCCAATGGAATTCAATTTAGTGCAACTTGATTGGTTTTCACTTCAAAGACGAGTAGAGGACCACCCGACAAGAATCAGATGCAGTACTGCTACTGCTGTCGAGAGAAGAGCAAAAGCGATTACAACTTGAATATGGATAAGGATTGTACTTAATGACGTGCTCTTTGGATAGTGTTACGGACTACGCGCATATTACGCAGGACTGAAGTGCTGGAACTGAAAAGGGCGGATGACGGCCTCGGGGCAATCACTATTCAGGCGCAGGGTGGGGTGCGGGTCTCCCGCGCATGCGCCTGCGCAGAGCCATCGCTTCAATGCGTATGTGTGCTGGCTGTTCTGCCATTCGCCACTGACGCCTGAGGAAGAGCCCATGCAAACATGACTCCGCCGCTACCGGAGACAATGTATTGCCTGCCGTCGAGCTCGTAGGTGATGGGAGATGTTTGCATGGAAGCGCCGGTGCCTGCGTGCCAGAGCGTTTTGCCCGTGCTTGTATCGAGCGCGAGGATGTTTCCTTCCGCGTCGCCGGAAAACGTGAGGCCGGAGTCTGTGGTGAGCACGCCGGCACCGGAGCCGCCCGGACCGAGCTCATG
Source organism: uncultured Acidobacteriaceae bacterium (assembly GCA_963814335.1). Taxonomy (GTDB): domain Bacteria; phylum Acidobacteriota; class Terriglobia; order Terriglobales; family Acidobacteriaceae; genus Telmatobacter. The sequence continues at coordinate 110,456 of CAWFCO010000008.1, forward strand.
GCGCCAGCGAATCTTACCGGTCTGATAGTCAATGGCCACGAGCACTCCCTTGCCCCAAAGGCCGTAGTCTGCGCCCGCCCAACCATAATTGCCGTCGGCCGGCTTGGTGAAATAGAGACTGTAACTGGGATGGGAATCGACGATGAACAAACCCGTCCTGGGATCGAAGCTGGGCGAACGATAGTTGGTCAGGCCACCTTCATCAGGCGCGATGAAACGACCGTCAGGCTTCGGCTCTTTATCAGGATCAGGAATGGGGCGGCCTCTCTCATCGACGCCCCTGGCCCAATTTGTGGGCCCATACGGAACCGTAAGCAGGCTCTTGCCATTGGTGCGATCGAGGACAAAGAAGTATCCATTGCGCGAAGCCTGCATGAGCATCTTTTTGGGCTTGCCGAGGAATGTGCCATCGACGAGAACCGGAATCTCTACAGCGTCCCAGTCGTGCGTATCATGCGGCGAAGCTGAAAAGCCCCAGGCAAGTTTGCCTGTATCCGGGTTGATGGCCACGATGCTGCAAGTCCACTCATTGTCACCAGGACGCGAAGCGCCGTTTAGCACCGGTGTGGGATTGCCTGTACCCCAATAAACGAGATTGAGATCTGGGTCGTATGTGCCAGTAATCCATGTCATGCCGCCGGTGGTTTTGTTCGGTGTTCCGGCGGGTGGAGTTGCATCCCATTCCCACTGCAATGCACCGGTGTCAGGATCGAAGGAGCGCAGCAGGCCGGGAAGATTATCGAGGTCGCCGCCCACGCCGACAATGACGTGATTTCGGACGACGAGGGGCGCCATTGTGGACCAGTAACCCTTCTTCACGTCCGCAATTGTCTTTTCCCATCGCACTTTTCCATCCTTGGCGTTGAGCGACATGAGATGCGCGTCCTGAGTGGTGAAGAAGAGCCAGCCCTTATACATGGCAACACCGCGATGGCCGATGTGATCACCTTCAGTGGTGGGGTGATTGAAGTGCCATATCTCGTGGCCTGAACGGGCGTCGACGGCCCAGATATTGTCGGGCACTGTGAAGTAGAGAATTCCATCCACCAGCAGCGGCGAGGACTTGATGTCTGCGGGTTGATTTGTTTGGAAGGCCCAGGCGAGGCCGAGATTCTGAACATTGTCAGGGCGGATTTGCGTGAGGCTGCTGTGCCGGCGGCCGGAGTAGTCACCGTGATAGAGCGGCCAACTGTCCGCGGAAGGATGCAGCAGTTGCGCCGGCTCAAGATCCTGTGCGGCGACCGAAAGTGGTCCGGCGACTCCTGCAAGAATCAATCCCGTCGCAAGTACCCAAGTTTTGCTCATCGATTTCATCGTCCGCCAGTTTCTCCAGGTCATTTGAGCCAATTCCACCATTGCCTCACTTAAGGGTCTGTATGTAGGCCATCAGATTGTGAATGTCGTCGTCGGTGTAGCGGCTGAACAGCCGGACATGCGCATCCACCGGGGAATCGACGGTGAACTTCACCCTGTCTTTGGACCACGACTTGTAGACACCCTCGTGATTTTTGAGCGCAATCGTAAACTCATCCTGGTATGCGAGTAAGCCGCTGATCTTCTTGCCGCTGGGCAAGGTTACGGTGACGGTGCTTTTGGCGTTTTCCGGATACAACATGCGCTCTTCAAGCTGCAATCCTTCAAAGCGGCTTGCGACTCCTGCAAGGTCGCCTGAGGGAGAGTGGCACTTTGCGCAACCACCTGCACCGTTGAAATACTTTTTGCCGAGTTCGACGTTGCCGGTTTGCAGGTCGCTTACATCGACGCCACGACGTCCGCCCTGCATGGCATTGGCTGCGGTAATGCGCGCGCGGATAAATGCCACAAGGCCGTTGATCTCAGAAGTGGAGAATTGGAAGGCGGGCATTTTCTTGTCACCCTTGGCGCGACCTTCATGCACAACTTGCGCAATCTTAGAGCCGTCCGTATCAGACAAAACCAATTTTGAGCGAGTGAGATCAGGGCCCGTCTCTCCGCCCATCGCATCGCGTCCGTGACAGAAGGCGCAATTCTGCTGAAAGAGTGCGCCGCCCGCGGCAGCCTGAGGAGAAAGCTCCAGTCCTTTGCGAGAGTCTAAATCTGCGGACACTGCAGGTCCTGACTGTGCCGGTTCGGTGTGAAGAAAGGCGAGCAGAGCGGGGAGCTCGTCTTTGGTCACGGTGGGAACGGGCGGCATGGTCTTATTCCCATCGTGAATCAATTGCGCGATCTGGTTGTCCGTCATGTGATGCTGAAGGCCTGTGAGCGGCGGAATGACGGAGGGAATTCCCTCGCGATTCTTCCCGTGGCAAATGGCACAGTCTCTCTCGTAAACGGCGGCACCGGCGGTTGTTGGCGGTTGTGCGGGCGAGGCTTTCTGGCCGGCGCTGGCTGCACTCACAACGCGCATGGGAACCAGCACCACACAGACGGAGAGCAGTCCGGCGGCAGCGGCCATGAAGGCAGTTCCTGGAAGCATTTTCATTTTGAGCAACAGTCTCATCTCAAGCTCCAGCATAGGGGAGCAACTGCACATCGCTCCCTGCTGTATTGCAAAGGCGTCATCGCCATTTTCGTAATTATTGTGTGGGGGCCGGACGTGGATGAGACTTTGTGCTCCCCTCGGTCATTCCCAATGCCCATTTGATGGCTTCGAAATACATTTTGCGGATGTCCGGATCCTGCCACGATTCTTCGGTGTGCCCCAATGTGGAATAAAAGACGCGGCCTTTGCCGTACATTTTGCTCCATGCCACCGGAAAGTCGTGATCGGCGCGATGAATGCGCGGATTGTTCGAATAGTCCAGCCTGGTGGGATCGAGACTCAGCAGGACATTTACCTTGTCGCGCGACCAATCCTTTGGCTGGTAGATCTCGTCGTACTTCACGAATTCCCTTGGAAAATGGCGCACTGCCGGAAAATCAGGAGCCTCATTGATGATGGGGGCATTGAATGTTCCCCAGGGATGCTGATCGAACCAGCCGCCGATCATTTCTCCATACTCCGGCCATTTGTAATTCGTATCGAGCGCGGCGTGAATGCCGACGAATCCCTTACCGTCATCGTGGACGAAAGAAATGATGTCCGCCTTCTGACTGGAATCCAGATCGAGCTCACCGGTGGTGCTGGCGAAGATCAAAAGGTCGAAGTAGTTGAGATTCTTTGCATTCCGCCCGAGGTCCTTTTTGGTCAAAAGCTCCGTGTCCGTGCGCATCTCTGTATCCCACAGACCGCTCTCATGACCCATGTTGTAGATGGCGGCCATGGCGTCCGAGATGGAGTCGTGCTCGAAGCCTTTGGTCTGGGAAATGACCAGAACATGCTTGAGATGAATCTCTTTGGCATGCGGCGGAGGAGGAGTGGCGGCGTTGTCCGCAGACTGGGCCTGCGCGCTACCGAAGTTGAAAACGAACACGAATGCAACCAGGGCAAGAATGAAACGCAATTTTCTGTGAGCCAAGGCGGCCCCCTTCAAGCTTTGGGAATAAGGTGAGCGACTCATTGTCATCGCGCGTCCTGCAGCCATTGCCGACCTTTACTGCAGGATCGTCCTCTTCGATGCTTCTTATGGTCGCGTTTTGATTGCGCTTTCGCGCTCTATCCAATCCGCGTCGAAGTCTACTGTGTCAGGCGTACAAGCCGCAACCGGATTGTGCAATGGTTGAACTTAAGCCGGAATCAGGTCGGGCAATATGAATGCGGGTCTCTAATATGGCTCAGTTCAGGTGCATACGTAAACGTGCCATTGCCGTTGCCAAGCATAACGACGAACATCCCTTCCTCGTCGCTCGAGATCGCCAGATCGGAGACGCCATCATGATTGAAGTCGCCCACGGCAAGGTAATACGTGTTTCCGCGCTGAGGCAATGCAAACGACCATGCGGTGGTGAAGGAACCCGTGCCGGACCCCAGAAGAATCACGACGGAGTTGGAGCGAAAGTCTGAAATAGCGATGTCGGGATGACCGTCATGGTTGAAATCACCGACGGCAATGGATACGACGGATCCAACATGAGCGACATCTCTTGGGGAACTCAGATCACCTTTGCCGTCTCCGAGAAGCTCTGTCACGCTGCCACCGGCGTCGCCAACCAGCAGATCGGGATTTCCGTCTCCATTGAAGTCGCCGGCAACCAATACTCGCGGGGTGCCTTTCAGCGCGGTGAGATGTACGGCCGATCTGTACCCCCCATTTTTCAGTCCGAAGAGAAATTGAAGGAAGCATGGTGCGTCATGTTTTTCCATGGGGCAGGCGATCTCTGCTATGTCGGCAATGCCGTCGCGATTAAAATCGGCCGTCACAATGAGTTTCGAATTTTGGCCGTCGTCGCTGTCCGCGTAGCCGTCCTCGGCAGTGACGATAGTCCCAGTTGCCCACAAGCGACATGAGGCAGTGAGAATGATCGCCAGCACGATGGCAATCGGAATCGGAGTGCGAACACTGCGAATCATTCGAGAGGCAATCCCCGTGGAAAGTACGTTGCCGTCTGCACAACGGCACTGTCCAGTAAACCACGTATACCCGACAGCGTTTCAGAGCTCTTGCTGCAGTACTTCTGAAACCCGAAGGTGCGATTCAACCCATCTTCAAACTTTGCGAGTCTTCGAGGAATTTTCTGCTGCACGCAATGGTTGACCCGAAACAGTAACGGCTGCGCATGGATAGAAGCGGGAAGGAATAAGCGGTTCGCCATGTGTGCGGCAGACGATCGTAATGGGCCTGCATGAGAATTGTGCTCACTCACCCATCGCGCAGAAAACGCTCGATGGGTGGGCAACGGGCTTTTCACTAATTACTGCTTTGGCTTGATGGTGTAGCTGATGCCCATCTGGAACTGGAATGAGTTGCGCACGGTGGGGGGATAGCTGATGGGCGGGTTGTTCAGGTAGCTGTCCATGGTGCCAACGGTGAAGTTAAGGCTCTTATACGCGGGGAAAGCGAAGGTATTGCTTTCAGTGGCGGAGTAGGCGTGCGGATTGTTGTACGACGGGATGAACGCCAGGTTCTGGGTGAAGGTGAACAGCTTGAGGTGCGCGATGTAATTGGCGCTGAAAGTTGAACCGATCAGATTCTGGTTTTGCGATGAATCTGAAATAAACGATTGCTTTTCGTATTGCATTGTCGCTTTCAGGTCGCCTTCCTGTTTGGGTGTCTTGAGGAAGGTCCAGCCGAAGCCGCCGCCGAATATCTGCTGCAGGTCAAGGTCCTGAGCGTAATTGTGGTCGAAGGCGGTCTGTCCAAGGACAAAGAGGCGATCGGTGAAGAACTGGTCACGCTCAGCTTCAGCGTGGTAGATGGCGGATTTGGTGACCACTTCAGGAACGAATGCGCCGCCGGCATCGGTGTAACTGGGCTGGGTAATTTTGCCGTAGGATCCGGTGAAGCCGAGCGAGGTGCGTGAACGACGTTGCAACCAGTCGATGGGCGGCGAGACGCGGACAAGCGCGATGCCGCCGGTGACGGTGTATTGATTCTGCGTGGCGGTGACGAGCGTGGCGCCGGCGGAGGCCGAGCCGGCCCAACCCTGGATGAAGCTGCGCTTGTGACGAATCTTGTTGTTGAGCAGGTCCTGGCTGAGGATGAAGGGAACGTCCTTGACCGGCAGCGACACGAGTTGCTGGCTGTTTTCAGGATGAATGGTGAGCTTGCTGTCCGAGACCTCAACGGTGCCGACCGGTACTTTGGCGAGCTCCTTGCCGACTCGAATTTGAATGTTCTTATTGATGACTGCGAAGGGCTGGCTGGTGTGCAGTTCCTTGATTTTGTCCCAACTCAGCTGCAGGTCGCCGAGCACATCGCTGTGAAATGTGACGGTACCGTTGATCTCATTCACGAATTTGCCGTGGAGGGTGTCGCCATTGCTGAGGACGACAGTGTCAGGCGCGGGACTGGACTTCGAGTCTTGAGCGACGGCACGCGCGCAAATTGGCGTAAACATCAGAATGGCAAAGAATGCCAATGTAGACGGAGATGACAAACGGATGCCAGCCAGGGAAGCAAGGGAAAAACGGCGCATCACAACAAACGACAGGGTCATGGGGGTGATCCTCAAAAGCTGAATTATTCTCCGGCGCGCCAGTGAATACCAACGCAGCATTCCATTAAGAATAAACGGAATAAAGGAAGGGCTAGGGCAGCTGCCGGTGTGGTATCGTTTCCACAATCTGGTTGCCGACTACAGATTGAGTCTGTAGGATGGCAAAGACTTCAAGGACTTCCTCACCATGAAACCCAACTTCAACCTGATGAAGGCGACGCTCACCGGTGCACTGGGCGGCCTGCTTTTTGGTTTTGACACGGTAGTGATTGCGGGCGCGATTGATGCGCTGACCAATCTGTATCACCTGAGCCCGAAGGAAAAGGGATTCACGGTGGGCATAGGTCTGGTAGGTACGATTATTGGTGCTCTGGGAGCCGGACAAATTGGCCAGAGGCTGGGTGCACGCGAGACTCTGCGGCTGACGGCGATCCTGTATGTCGTGTCAGCGGTGGGCTGCGCATTCGCGTGGAATTGGGATTCGTTCCTCGTGTTTCGCTTTATTGGCGGGTTGGGTATTGGCGCTTCAAGCGTGCTGGGGCCTGTGTATATTACGGAGCTTTCGCCGGCGAAGTGGCGAGGCCGTTTTGTGGCTCTGTTTCAATTCAACGTGGTGTTCGGCATCATGCTGGCGTACATGTCGAACTATGGCATCCGCACGATGCACCTGGGTGCGACGGAATGGCGCTGGCAGGTGGGTGTGGCCGGCCTGCCGGCTGTACTGTTTCTGGTAATGCTGTTCGGAATTCCACGCAGTCCTCGCTGGTCGGCCTCGAAGGATCGAATTGACGAGGCTCTGGAAGTGCTGCGGCTGATGGGCGACCCTAATCCGGAGGCGGAACTGGCGGATATTCGCGAGGCTCTGAGGCAGGAGCACGCGACGGCGCATGAGCGAGTATTCCAGTGGAAATTCCGTTATCCGCTCTTTCTGGCCATTACGATTGGCGCGTTCAACCAACTGGCCGGCATCAACGCAATTCTCTACTACATCAACGACATTTTTGCGGCGGCTGGTTACAGCACGCTTTCTGGCGATCAGCAGGCGATTGCGATTGGCGCGACCAATCTGCTGTTCACGATGGTGGGCATGAGCGTGATCGACAAGATTGGGCGCAAGACTCTGTTGCTCATCGGCGCGGCTGGCACGGCCGTGTGCCTGGGAGGGGTGGCGTGGATCTTTTCGACACGGGCGCATGAGTCGATGCTGGTGTGGATTCTGATTACATATATAGCGTTCTTCGCTCTTTCACAGGGCGCAGTGATCTGGGTGTATATCGGCGAAGTGTTTCCGACGTCGGTGCGTTCAAAAGGGCAGGGTGTGGGCTCGGGCAGCCACTGGTTCATGAATGCCGTCATTGCGATGATGTTTCCGGTGGTGGTGCATGCTATGAACACTGCCACGCCGTTCTATTTCTTCGCGGGCATGACGGTGGTGCAGTTCCTGGTGGTGCTGTTTGCTTATCCAGAGACCAAGGGACAGACACTGGAAGCGCTGCAACGGAAGCTGGTGAAGGCGTGAATTCTTTGGTGGTGCGTAAGTGACCGGTGTCACTTGCGATGTGCTGCTTGATTGAACACACTTAAGAGGTCGAGGTGTGCATGGAGCAGGTAAATACACCGTCACGGGAAGAGAATGCTCCCGTCTCCAAGCAGGTGAAGGAAGTGGTGGAGGCCGTTGTGGAAGCACTCCGTGTGCCGCCGCAGCAAGAGCCCACGCCGTCGGCCGCAGCCAACTCATTTGAAGCCGAAAATCTGCGCGCGGAGATGATTCGCGTGGGCCGCAAGCTTTGGCAGCGGCAATACGTGGACGGCAACGGTGGCAACATCAGTGTTCGACTGGGCGCGAAGTTCGTGCTGTGCACGCCAACGATGCTGAGCAAGGGCGATCTGGAGCCAGCAGATATCTGCCTGTCTGACCTGGACGGCAATATTCTGGCCGGCGACCGCCTGCGCACCAGCGAGTTCCAACTGCATCTGGAAATTTATCGCGCCAATCCGCGTGCGAAAGCAGTCGTGCATTGTCATCCGCCCTATGGAACAGCATTCGCAATTACGGGCAGCGCCCCGCCGGTGGGCTACGTGAGTGAATACGAGTTCTTCGTGGGACCGGCGGCTGTGGCGCCGTATGAGACTCCGGGAACGAAGGCGTTTGCCGAGACGGTGATTCCTTTTGTACAGAATCACAACACGATTCTGCTGTCGAATCACGGCGTGGTGTGCTGGGCCGATACGGTGACGCATGCCGAATGGCTGGTGGAGGTTCTGGATACGTATTGCAAGACGATTCTGATTGCAGAGCAAACAGGGCGGCCGCTCAAGAAGATTGCTGAAGAGAAGCTTCAGGAACTGCTGTTGATGAAGCGCCGCATGGGATTGCCGGATGAACGGCTGGCTGGGCTTCCGGAACTTGTGGCGAATGCGCCGGCTAAGCCGAATCCAGACTTGGACATGCTGGTGAAGACGGTGCTGGCCAAGTTGGATGCGACTAAGCTGGGATGAAAGTCCCGAATGTCCGGCTCAGGACCTCACGTTCTTTCAAACTGAAAGTTTAAGAATCCGGAAATTGACCCTTCAGATAATGGTGGGCTCTGTTGTGGTGTGCGTAGCGTACAGGAACCAGGCGAGCCATGCGATGGGTGTCCAAAGGTAGTAGACCGTGGTGATGTGGACGTTGGTCATCACCTCGATCATGGCTGCACCGGCAACGATACCGAAGGGAATGAGTGAGCGGTGGTTGCGCTCAGCGATGTAAACGGCGCCGAGCGCCGCCGGCAGCAGCAGACACTCATCCGTGAAGAGCGCGTACGGCGAGCAGAGCACGCCAACAAGAAGCACCAGAAAGCCGTGTTGACCCCAGTCCCATGAATTGCGGTTGCGAAAGTAATACCAGACAGCCCACACGCAGGCGATTCCTTCCAAAATGAATTGGAGCCAGATGGAGTTCTTGTTGATGGCTTGACGGAGCATCTCGCTCCATGTGGGAACGATTTGCTGCATAATGCCCGCGGTCAAGACCATGTGGCGATATTGTGACCAGGCCTGTGGGTCGACGATGAGAGCGAGCAGGAAGCTTGCGCCGATGGCTGTGGCGATGCCAGCAAGAAGCGACCAGGCTTTGCGTTGAATGATCCAGAGAAGCAGGACGATACCGAAGGGAACGAAGAGGTGCGGCTTGATGACGCACAAGAGCATGGAAGCGCCGGCCAGGAAGGGGCGTGAGCGTTGGAAGGCAAAGAAGAGTGCCGTTCCAAGCAGGAGAACGATGCCGAGCTGGCCGAGCATAATGCAGGACATGAGAGGAGCAAAGCAGTAGCCGAGCAGGTGCGTGCGGTCGGGCGGACGGCCGTTGGCGATCCAGATGAGGCGGATGGAGAGCAGGACGCAGGCCAACAGGACCAGCATCCACAGAATGCTTCCGAAATTGGGGCTGACGTAACCGAAAGGCAGGGCGAGGAAGAGCGCGACGGGCGGGTTGCGCATGATGAGCGGTTCACTGCCGGGGAAGCCATGGGCACGTTCGACGGCAAGGACGGCATTCCAGTCGTAAGGGTTACCGCCATGGTGCAGGAGCTGGCCGGCGGACCAATAGGCGATGAAGTCCCGCTGTCCGGCGTTGTTCTGGCGCGCGATGAAGACGAGAATTCCCGCGCCGACAGCGAGGATGAAGACAGCAGCGAGGATGCGGGCGATTCGGGAGGCCATGCAGCTCTTTCCTGATCGAATTTGACTGGCGCGGCGGCTCGCTATGAGGGTACATGCGTGCAGCTGGGATTGTGCCAGGGAGAAAAGGTGAAGAGGTAACGAGGAGAGTACCGGAGTGATTCCACGCGTAAAAAGCGTGGACAAGGAGAAAGAATGCTACACTAAAGGTGCGCTCAGTGATTTGGTCGTGAGCGGCCGTTTGCCCCCAACGAGGCAACTCAGCCTGGCACAGATTTCCCCAAGCCCCTACAGCGTAACCACATCGGCTCCTTTTTCGTGGAGCAGCGTTGCATCTGTGTTTGCACCGTTTGTGGAGCCGGCCGGCACTGAGCCGCCCGGTGTACCAGTTGCGTGGGTCAGCTCCGGGTGAGCGAGCACTCCTTGATTGTGGAAGTGCTGTTAGCCAGTCCCAGGACCTTAGGGTTCTTTCTTACGCAGAATTGAAAGTAAGCAGGCACGCGCCTGAGCAGTCTTTGTGTGCGCGCCTCCATGTCCGGTTCCGATGGCAGGCCCGATGAAATCAGAGGCTCGCGGAACTCACAGGAATGAATTTTGACAACTCAGTTTTCGCAGTTTTCTTTGTCGAGCGCGCTGATGGCGCGGCTTGATGCCAACAAATTTGAAACACCCACACCGGTCCAGGCTGGTGCGATTCCCCCGGCGCTGGAAGGCCGCGACGTGCTGGCCACCGCGCAGACAGGTACGGGCAAGACCCTCAGCTTTCTCATTCCAATTGTGGAGATGCTGCTTAAGTCGCAAGACCGGAACGCTGCGCAGGCGCTGATTCTTCTACCGACGCGCGAGCTGGCCATGCAGGTTGAAGTTGCCTTCAAGGCGATCAGGACCACTCCGCTGCAGAGCGTGGCACTGGTGGTGGGCGGCATGCAGGAGCGCCCGCAACTGGACGCGATTCGCCGCGGAGCACGTTTAATTGTGGCGACGCCCGGCAGGCTTGAGGATTTCCTTAAGCGCAAGCTGGTGCGGATGGACCAGATCAAGATAATGGTGCTGGACGAAGTGGACCGCATGCTTGACATGGGATTTCAGCCGGCCATCGCGCGCATTGCAGCCACTGTCCCGGCTATGCGGCAGACGCTGTGCTATTCGGCCACGCTTGAGGGCGCGGTGAAGGAAGTGGCACGCAAGTATCTGAATGAACCCGCGCGGGTGGAGATTGGCTCTGTTTTAAAGCCGGCGCAGAATGTGGAACTGCGCACGTTTGAAGTGGATCACGACAAGAAGCAGGAGCTTCTGGAGCATCTGCTTGGTTCAGAGAAGGGTAGTTTTCTGGTGTTTGTGCGCACCAAGCACGGCGCCGACCGGGTTGCGCGCCGACTGACACGGAGCGGGCACGCGGCGACGCAAATCCACGGCGACCGATCGCAATCGCAGCGGAACTCTGCGCTGCGCAGCTTCAGCGAGGGACGGCACCGGATTTTGGTGGCGACCGACGTGGCAGCGCGTGGAATTGACGTGGCCAATGTAGCTCACGTGGTGAATTTCGATATGCCCAAGGTAGCCGAGGACTTTGTGCACCGGGTTGGCCGGACGGGACGGGCTTCTGCGAGCGGCGTGGCGTCTACATTTGCGGGACCTGCGGAACGCGGAGAACTGAAAAAGATCGAGCGGGCCCTGTCAATCCAGATGAAGAGGTTCCGGGTGCGATCAGTGAATGACGGCCCTGCAAATGTAAGCGAAAGCCGCGAATTGACCCAAAATGAGAGCCGTGTTCCTGTCACGCGAGACCGCGGACAGCAGCGGTCGTTCGATCCGCGCGGTCCTCGAAAGGCGGGACGCCGCTTTGGCCGGCCGCAGGGCAGTCGGGCGATGCAGAACGCCGGGTAAAAGCGGTCAGAGTACAGGGTAGGGGAGCCGAAAGGCTTCCCATGCAAAATGTCCACAGCGGGGGGCGTCAATTCGTTGACTGGCCCCCCGAAATCAAGTATCCTGAAGTCCTTGCGCGGAGTTGCGCCTGGGGCCTGTGGGTAGGTTTTCGCCGGAAGGAATTGAGGCGGAGAGAGACCCACTGAAGAGGCCCGCCGGACGAATCCCATGGTTGGGAGAAGCCGGAACAGGCAGCCGGCGTCCGGAAAGCAGTGTTGGATCGCGACAAGCGAGTGCAGCATTCCGGCGCGGTGAGAGCCCGAGGGACGGGTCAACGCGTGCAATCCTCACCCGAACAAGGATTGTTTGGAAGTGGGTGGAGTTTTGAAGCCCGCGCGTGCAGCGTGGGCAAAGTACGCGCGTGGCGCGAGATTTTTGGGCCGGCAGAAGATTTTTCAGTGCCGGACGTAAGAAGGCAGGAGAGCGATGTCGACCTTTGTTCCGAGCGGTAAGCAGATTGAGCGTAAGTGGTTTGTGGTGGATGCCGATGGCCAGACACTTGGCCGGCTGGCCACCAAGGCCGCGAGCGTGCTCAGCGGCAAGCTGAATCCGCAGTACACGCCCTATATCGATATGGGCGATCACGTGATTGTCATCAATGCAGAGAAGATTCGGCTGACGGGTCTGAAGTCTCAGACGAAGTTGTATCGCCGTTACACCGGTTTCCCCGGCGGTCTGCGTGAGGAGTCGTTTACGCGCCTTTTGAACCGCAAGCCGGAGAAGATTCTGGAAGAGGCAATCAAGGGTATGTTGCCGAAGACCAAGATGGGCCGCGCGATGGGCTCCAAGCTGAAGGTCTACCGTGGCGACAAGCATCCGCACGCGGCTCAGCAGCCGACGGCAATGGAAGTGGCCTAAAAGGATTTGAAGATTAGTCGGGCGGAAGGTCCGGCGGAGAGAGCAAAGAATGGCAGATCTGGTTCAGTATTACGGGACGGGGCGGCGCAAGTCGGCGATTGCCCGCGTCTTTCTGCGTCCCGGCACGGGCGAGTGGAAGGTGAACGGCAAGGCATTCGAGGAGTATTTCGTCACCGAGCAGCAGCGTGTGGCAGCCAAGCGGACGCTTGTGGTTGCGGAGTTGGCCTCGAGCTTTGACGTGGTAACCACGGTGAGCTCGGGCGGCGTGGCCGCGCAGGCCGATGCCGTGAAGATGGGCATTGCCCGCGCACTGATCGAGTTCAATCCTGAATTGCGCAAGGTGTTGAAGTCCGAAGGCCTGCTCACCCGCGATGCGCGTGTGAAGGAGCGCAAGAAGTACGGCCAGAAGGGCGCTCGCAAGCGGTTCCAGTTCAGCAAGCGCTAATTGCTTGCAGTGTTTCGTGGTCAGCGCTCCGCACTTGGGCACTGACCACACGGCAGTTCAATCTCCCGCAAAGGCGGGTTCAATTCGGGCCAGGCAAAGGCTAGCCCGGATGCAATCCACGAAGGAGGCCAATGGCCACGATTACCATGAAGGAGCTGCTCGAAGCGGGTGTTCACTTCGGGCATCAGACGAAGCGCTGGAATCCCAAGATGAAGGAGTATATCTTTGGCGAGCGCAACGGAATTTACATCATCGACCTGCAGAAGACGTTGAAGCTGTTCAAGGACGCGTCAAAGTATGTGACTGAGCTTTGCGCGAGCGGCAAGACGATTCTTTTTGTGGGCACCAAGCGCCAGGCGCAGGATGCAGTTGCCGAGGAGGCAACGCGCGCGGGCATGCCGTATATCAACCAGCGCTGGCTGGGCGGCTTGCTGACTAACTGGGTTACGGTGCAGAAGTCGGTGAAGCGCCTTCAGGAACTCGATGAGATGGCCTCAGATGGCCGCTACGACCTTCTGACCAAGAAGGAAGTGATTCGCCTGGAACGGGAACGTAAGCATCTGCAGGCGAACCTTGCCGGCATCAAGAACATGAAGCGGTTGCCGGACGCGATCTTCGTGGTCGACTCGAACAACGAGACGATCGCGGTGAAGGAAGCCCGCAAGCTGGGTATCGCAGTGGTTGCGGTTGTGGACACGAATTGCGATCCGACCGTTGTGGACTATGTGATTCCGGGCAACGACGATGCGCTGCGTGCGATCCGACTGTTCACTTCGAAGATCGCCGACTCGGCGGCTGAGGGTGTGAATCTGGTGGGCGACAAGGCCTTCAGTGAAGAGCAGCAGCCCGAGGGCGAGGCCGGTGTCGAAGAGGGTGAGTCGATTGAGGCTTCGGCAGAGCCGACGACAGAGGATCAATCGAGCGAAGACGTCGATTTGGAGAAGGTATTGGGCGGCGGCATTCGCAAGGCTCCGGCAACTGAAAATGCGCCGGAAGAAGCCGCGGTGGCGGAAAACGCTCTGTAAGAGAGATGGGGCGCACCGAGTGCGCGAACCGGAGATAAGCGTGGCCGCAGATTCCGGGTCACGCTTTTCTTGTGTGCGAACGAGACGTGTGTGCCGTGCAACGAAGGAATGAAGGGTAAAGAAAAGCGAGATGACGACAGTGAGCGAGAAGATTGATGCAAAGCTGGTGAAGGAACTGCGCGACCGCAGCGGTGCTCCGATGGGCGACTGCCTGAAGGCGCTGCAGGAAGCCAAGGGCGATTTAGAAGAGGCTTTTGTGGTGCTGCGCAAGCGCGGCATGGCTTCCGCGCAGAAGAAGGCGGCGCGCTCAACCAACGAGGGTGCGGTGGGAACATACATTCACGCGGGCGGCAAGATTGGTGTGCTGCTGGAAGTGAACTGCGAGTCGGACTTTGTGGCACGCACCGAGGACTTCCAGGACCTGCTGAAGGACATCGCGATGCACATCGCTGCGAGTGATCCGCGCTACGTGAAGCCCGAGGACGTAACGACCGAGGATCTGGATCGCGAGAAGGACATTTTCCGCGCACAGGCCGCTGCGACCGGCAAACCGGCGCAGGTGGTGGAGAAGATCGTGGAAGGCAAGATGGCAAAGTTCTACGAAGAAGTTTGTCTGCTGGAACAGCCTTTCATCAAGGAGCAGTCGGTTTCCATCAAGGAACTGATTGCGCAGAAGGTAGCCAAGCTGGGCGAGAATATTACCGTGCGGCGCTTTGCGCGCTTCAAGGTCGGCGCGCCTGACTGGACAGTAGCGCAGACGAAGGCCGTCGAGGCGTCCGAAGAGTAAAGTCAGTACCGGCAGAGATCTGCCGATGAAGGTCATGCGGTCCGGGGCTTAGGCTCCGGACTTTTTTTTGCCGGAAGTCGAAAATTCTCAGCGAATCCGGTCCGGAAAGCTATGGAAATCAGAATTTTATGGGCAGGATTAAGTAGCCACTCAAGAAGCCACCGTGAAAATTCTATGAAAAGTGGAATGGTTTGAGGGGGTTGCTTCCGTAATGTGAATCTGGAGTCCGAGTCACATTAGTAACGGTCTTTCAAATCATATATTTAGATTTTCTGAATTTTGGCCCATCAATTGCTATGACTCTGGCACACGTAATCTCAAAGTTTTATACCTGCGGGAGTCAGGGGAGATCCCTACCCCTGCAGCGAGGATAAGTAGCCTAGCGGTTGAAAGGCAGCCGGGTACTTCGGACAGGTGTATCCACTTCACACGTTGGACATCCAAATGGAGGATGAAAGATTTCTATGCGAAAGCTTTCTCTAGCGGCAATTTTTCTGTTTGTTGTAGGGTTGACTGCCTCAGTTTCCTTGTATGGTCAGGCGACTGCCAGTGGCGCCGTGGTCGGCACGGTGACCGATTCGTCAGGAGCCGTGGTATCGGGCGCCAATGTGACGATCACGAGTGATGCGATTGGCCTGAAGCGCACGACGGTGACAAACTCGATCGGCAGCTACCGCTTCGATCTGCTTTCTGCGGGTAAGTACAAGGTGACTGTCGCTGCCAGCGGCTTTTCGACCGCGACGCAGTCACTTGAACTTCTTGTAGGGCGGACAGCAACTGCGAATGCGCAATTGCAGCCTGGCACGGCGACACAGACAGTTGAAGTGGAAGGCACCAATCCACTGGTCGACGTAATGAAGACCGGAGTTGGTCAGGAAATCACACCCAGCGAAGTGGCCAATCTTCCGATGGTGGGTCAGGACGTGGCGAATCTTGCCTATCTTGCGCCTGGCGTGAAAGCGACCGACTCCTACGATCCGACCAAGGCTCGCTATGCGATTCTCTCAGTGAACGGAGACGGCGGCCGTAACGTGAACGTGACCGTAAACGGCGTGGACAACAAGGACAACACCGTCGGCGGCCCGGTGATGCAACTGCCCGCGGAGGCAATCGAGGAATACCACATCAGCACGCAGCGCTTCTCGGCAGAGAACGGCCGTTCTGAAGGTGCGGCGATCAACATCATCACCAAGCGCGGAACCAATAGTTTTCATGGTTCGGCCTTTGGTCTTTTCCGCGACACGGCGCTCAATACCGACGAAAAAGATCCGGATGGAAAGGGCGGCACCACCAATTCCCACCCTGATTACACCCGTCAGCAGTTTGGCGGTTCAATTGGCGGGCCGGTGATGAAGGACAAGTTCTTCCTCTTCTTCGCACTGAATCGCGAGCGCGAACATCAGAGCCTTGTGGAGCAGACGGCATCTCTGGACGTATTGAACACCTATAACCAGATGGCCAGCGACGAAGGCATTTCACTACTTGCCGTGCCTTCCGCGACGATTCCTCGTCCGTTCTTTGAAACGCGCTACAACGGCCGCGCGGACTGGATCTTCAGCCCCAAAGAGAGCGCATATCTCAGTTACAGTTCGCAGGCCAACAACAGCTTGAACGATCAGTCGGACGGCACCGGCGATTTGAACAACGGCAACTTCACCGTGAATCACATGCAGATTGCGAACTTCACGTTGAACTCTATTCTTTCGGATACGACGGTGAACCAAGCAACTATTGGTTTCCAGTACTGGAACAATTTGATCGCGAGCGACATCAGCGCGCCGCTGGTCACATTTCCCGACGCTTCGTTTGGAACCAACACGAACGTCCCCCAGCAGTCATTCCAGCGCAAATGGCAGTTCAAAGACGATTTTTCGAAGTCGGTTGGCAAGCATACCTTCAAGGGTGGATTCGATTTCATTGATACGCCGGTACAGGGCGGATTCTTTGAGTTCAACTCAACGCTCGAAATTGACTTCAAACTAAATCCGTCGGACATTCTCGCTGATCCAGGAACCTACCCGGATGGCCTGCAGTCGCCTGGTCTGATTTCGGCCATGTCCGCGGCGAATGGCGACCCGAGCTTTATCGTGGCGACCAAGCAGTTTGGGCTTTACTTCCAGGACGACTGGAGAGTAAGCCACCGGCTGACTCTGAATCTTGGCCTGCGCTGGGATAAGGACTACAACTTCATTGGCGGTTCTGACATCAAGGACAGCCGCACCTACCAGGAGCTTGTGGCACTCAATAGCCCATGGTCGAATCCTTACGTTGCGAGCATTGCGCACGATGACAACCTGGATTTCAGCCCCCGCGTTGGTTTTGCGTACGACTTGACGGGCAAAGGCGATCACGTGCTGCGCGGCGGTTTTGGCTTCTACTACGGCAACATCTTCCAGAACATTCCGTTGTTCATGGAGCAGATGTCGAACGCAACCGTCTTCCAGACCGCGTTGAGCCTCACAGGTGAAACCGACGACGTTCCCGGAACTGGACGGACGCTGGGATGTATCCCCGGCCCTAACCCAAACGATCCCCCGGATTGTTCCAACGCGTGGCGGTATGGAGTCGATGCGATGCCGACCGTACCGGCACCATCTTCACAACTCGCAGCGGGCAGCGTGGGCCGTTTGATGGATCCTCATTATCGGAACCCGTTCACGGAGGAGTTCAACCTGGGCTACACCTGGGCGGTAAACCAGAAAACGGCGATTGAGGCCGAGTACACACACGTTCTCGGTCTGCATGTAAACAAGACGATCAACATCAACCAGAAGCTTCCGAACAACGGAACGATGGTTCGTCCGCTCGACGCTGACTTCAATGCCAATCCTTCGCTTCCCAAACTGGCCAGCGTTCGCAATGAGGAGTCAATCAATCGGGAGCACTACGACGGGTTCAACTTTTCATTCCGCGAGCACATGATGCCGCACTTCCAGCTAAATGCGAACTACACGCTTTCGTGGGCAAACGGGTACGATAGCGGAAGTTCGTTCCGTGCATATCCACGCTTTGCCTACGATCCGTTTGCCAGCTACGAGTGGGGACCCTCTACCAACGATGAGCGTCATCATTTTACGGTGAGCGGTGTCGTAAATCTGCCGAAGGGATTGGTCATTTCGCCGATTCTGCAGTACGGTTCGTCGCGGCCCTACAGCACCAGCAACTCCACTAACGCGCTGGACTCGGGTGGCGGTACAACAAATGCCGTGATGGTTCCGATAGACGACCTGAAAAATTACACCTACTACGCAAACGCTGACGTAACGACCACGACGGGCTGCTTCTTCGGTATCAATCAGCAGAAGAGCTGCACAATCGCCAAGTACGATCCGCTGCGCGGCGATCCGTTTTTTGAACTGGATGCTCGTTTGGCCAAGAACTTCAAGTTCCATGATCGCTGGAACGTGCAGTTGATTGCCGAGGCGTTTAACCTTACCAACCGCTCGAACTACGGAAACGACTTCAGCGGGAACATCGCATCGTCGCACTTCCAGAAGCCGGTGGGCTTCATCAATCCCGGCGGCGTGATTACGCCAAAGGCGATCTGGGGTCAGTTAGGTGCTCGCTTTACCTTCTAACCGCACTTTAAGTGCAAAGACCGGGGCCGGCTTAACGCCGGCCTCGCTGTTTTGGGACCTTGTTGCCGCTGGGGGAGAATTTCCGCCGTTGCGTCCTCGGATGGCATGCGCAATCGAGGACGATTGATCGTCGGCGGCGGGCCGGTTCGCGTATGCGATACTCAAAAAAGCATGTACAAGAGAATTGTTCTCAAGCTATCCGGTGAAGCCCTGTCGGGTCCAAAGGGCTTTGGGTTGGATTCTGAAAAGGTGGCGGACATCACCGGCGAACTTGCCGATGTGCACGGGCTGGGAGTTGAGATTGGCATCGTTGTGGGCGGTGGCAATTTTTTCCGTGGTGTGGCCCAACAGGCCCAACAAATGGACCGGGTGGCTGCCGATAATATGGGCATGTTGTCGACGGTAATCAATGCGATTGCCCTGCAGGATGCGCTGGAAGCGCGCGATGTGCAGTGTCGCGTGATGACGGCAGTCTTTATGAACCAGATTGCCGAGCCCTACATCCGGAGGCGGGCGGTTCGACATCTTGAAAAGGGACGGGTTGTCATCTTTGCGGCAGGTATCGGTAATCCGTTCTTCTCCACAGACACGGCAGCAAGCCTGCGCGCAATGGAGATCAAGGCCGATGTGCTTCTGAAGGGGACCAAAGTGGAAGGCGTCTACAACGCCGACCCAGTCCTGGTGAAGGACGCCGTCAAATACGACGAGATTACCTATATGGACATCCTGAAGCAGGGATTGAAAGTGATGGATCTGACCGCAGTGAGCCTGTGCAAGGACAACAACCTGCCCATGGTGATCTTCAACATGAACCGACCGGGCAATATTCGCCGAGTGGTGATGGGCGAAAAGGTTGGGTCGCTGGTGACGGCCTGAGAAGGCGCACAAGAGAGCCTCATACCCGAAAGGTTCCGCGCACCGCAAGCAAATCGAAAGATATACGTCTAACTGATTTGTGGAATATCGCAAGCCAGCTCCGCTGAAAGCTCTGACAGGTCTGCGCTGTTTCGCGGCTCTGAATATTGTCTTTTTCCATTTTTCTGATCCGAATTGGTTCGGGTGGCTTGCGCCAGTGGTAAACGCGGGCTACGCTTCGGTGAGCTATTTCATCCTGCTTTCGGGCTTCGTTCTCGGTTACAACTACAACGCGCGCGGCCGGGCAGGTGTGTTGGATAAAACGCGCTTCTACAAGGCGCGATTTACTCGCTTATATCCCATCTATTTTTTGAGCCTGTTGCTGGCGTGGAAGATGGTGCCGTTGGAGTGGGGCGCGCACACGCACACCATGTTCTGGTCTGGTATGGTGCTGACTCCACTTCTACTGCAGGGTTGGGTGCCGGAGCTCACGACATTTCTCAACACGCCTGCATGGACCATGTCTGCGGAGTGGTTTTTCTATCTTCTGTTTCCCTTTATGGCGACGTGGAAGAAGCCTGAGCGCAAGCGCGGATTGGTTGTGAAGCTGGCACTGGTGTGGATTGTTGGACTGATTCCCGGCACGCTTTACATGATCTACACCCCGGACGGAATAGCACATCCGAACCGATGGAGCTATGGGCCGTGGCTGCAAGCTCTGAAGTACACGCCCCTGCCGCATCTGGCCAGCTTTGTGTTTGGTGTGCTGCTGTCAACGCTGGATGGGATGATGCCACGCGAAGGCTGGGTGCGCTTTGCACTTGGAGTATTCGGATTTACGGCGGCGTTTGGTCTGCTGTCGCTGGGCGATGTGGTTCCCTATGCGCTGATACACGATGGCATGCTGATGCCGCTGTTCGGCTGCATCGTGCTTGGACTTGCGGGAGAAAATCCGCTGGCCACTCTACTCGGCGTAAAGCCACTTGTGTTTGTGGGCGAGGCGAGCTACTGCCTTTATCTGTTGCACTTTAATCTCTGGAATCTGATTCACGACTCGCATGTGCTGGATAAATCTGGCTTGGCGAAGTTTGATCCGTGGATCAGCTACGCATTGTTAATCGGAATGTCGCTCCTGGCGCTTCACTTTGTGGAGAAGCCGGCACAGCGCTGGCTGCGTGATCGCATGCAGGCGAACACGGACAAAGTACGCGTTGCCGAGACGGCCTCATAAAGACAGAATGCGCGCAGCGAAAAGCCCGGCCATGACGGCCGGGCTTTCGATTTGGTTACGGCGACCGCGCTATTGCGTGATGGACTGAATGGAGTGGTTGCCGTGAGGAACGATTGCGATCGCCGTAGGCTTGCTTCCGGACGGGTATGGAGTGGACTGAGTATCCTGAAGGGTGCCCGCAGTTGGGTCGAGGCGGAAACCGGAGATCGAGTTGCCTAGATAGTTGGCCGTGTAGACGAATCGGCCGAGGGCGGGATCGACTGCGATAGCCAGTGGGCTGGTATCTGTGCTGTTTACGGAGCTTCCGGTGACGTTGATTGCTGAGGAGGGCGTTCCCGTTTTCAGGTCGATGACATATGCAGAGACTGAGGAATCAAGCTGGTTGGAAACGTATAGGAACTTGCCGCGTGGATCAACGGCGATGGCGTCCGGCTGATTGCCCGTCTTGAAGGGACCATTGAGCAGGTAGCTCAAAATGCCGTTGGACTGGACCGTGTAACCGATGAGATCGTTGGATGCGAAATCGGTGACATAGAGGTAGCTGTTTGTGGGGTCGGCAACGACACCAGTGGGTTTAACGCCAGCCTGAAATGGGCTTCCAGCAGATGCTGTCAGCGTGCCGTCAGAGCCGACGGTGAAGGGGAAAACCCATCCTGGATTGGCGTTGCTTGTTGTAGTTCCGCCGGGGTTATAGGCAGACTTGTCATAGGCTGTGGCATAGACCGCATTGTTGTTGCGCAGAACTGTAACCGCAGTAGGAATGAGGGTGTCGCCGGCATTTGCGCCGTTCAGTGTGAGCGGCTGCGTCGACGTGGGCGTACCGATGGTTCCCGACGTGAGTGGAAACTCAGTAAGCGTGGCCGAACTGGAACCGGAAACCACATAGAGATAGGTTCCTGCTTGATTGACGGCCAGCGCAACCGGCGAATCACTGAGCGTCACGGTGTCCTTTGCCGTCAGCTTGCCGCTGTAGTCAATCGCGTAATGAACGACGGTGTCGTTATCGGCATTGGCCACATAGAGATGCTGGTAATCAGATGTGGTTGCCAGCGCCACCGGATCATTGCCGTTGGTCGAGACCGTGTCAGCACCCTTACGCAATGCACCAGATTGCGAATCGGCTGCGAAAACCTGAATCTGGCCACCGTTTGAGTCACCGGCCGTGGCCAGGAAGACGTAGTCAATGGTGGTGATCTGGCAGGCAGTCAACAATGTTGCGACTGCGAGTCCAATTCCGGAGACCAGAAGTAGCTGGCTCAGTTTGCAGAACTTCATGCGCTTCCTTCATCGTGGGCCAACCGCTCAAAGCCCAGGAAATCTGTTGGAGTTAACCCGTATGGTTTGTACAAGCCGGTTACGGGGTACAGCAGTTTGGCTTTTCAGCCCGTCCGCCGTACGCAGCGGAAGGGTACAAATTCATGCTCTCGGCCAAGGTTATTTCTTCTGGCCGTTGTGCGTAATGGCCGCGACGGCGGTGACCTGGGCGTTGGAAGTGTAGGGCGAGTTCTGCGAGATCAGCAGTGTCCCATCCGATTGAATCTGGAATCCGGAAACATTGCTGCCGAGGAAGTTCGCCGTGTAGAGGTACTGGTTCAACGATGGGTCGATGCCGATGGCCACGGGACGCAGCCCAGTGGCAAATGTGCCGAGGTTGGTTAAGGCCCCTGCATTAATCGAGTAGGCGGTGATGTTGGAATCCTGAGAGTTGGCCACATAGGCGAATTTGCCGGTTGCATCCACTGCAATTGCCTGAGGGCCGGCTCCTGTGGCATACGGACTCCCGCTTGTAGCGGTCAACAGACCGCCGGAACCAATGGAATAGCTCAGCACGTCGCGGCCGTCGTAATCGGTGGCATAGAGGTAGCTGCCTGAAGGGTCCGCAGCGAGGCTCGATGGATGCTGGCCCGCGGCGAAGGGGACTCCTCCGTTCAGCGGAGTCAGCGTTCCGTCAGAGCCGACGGCAAAGCCAAAGATATATCCGACCGCTGGCGAAGTCGTGGTGTCATACGCAGCCACGTAGAGATAGTTCCCTGAAGAATCCGTGGCAATGGCCGTTGGCGCGACGATATCGGTTGGGTTCGCGGGCAAAGTGAGCGGCCAGTAGGTTGTGTTGTCTTGCAAGTTGCCCACAGGCGAACCAAGCGTGTCGTCCGCATTGATGGGAAGCACGCCGACCGAGCCAGTGCAGGGATCCGCGCTGGAACAGATGGGGAGCGGCTGATAAAGATCCGCAACAAACAGGAAGGAACTGGAATGGGCAACGGCCAGCGGGAAGATTCCGGGGGTGTTGACAGTACTGTTGGGGTAAAGCTTGCCATCGTTGCCAATTGCGAACTGGACAATGGAATTGTCGTCCTTGTTGACGACGTAGAGGCTGGCGCTATCCGGAGCGACGACCTCGGCGACGGGATTTCGCCCACCAGAAGGGAACGGCGACGAGGGAATCTGGCGCATGAAGCCTGATTCGGAGTTGACCTCGAATACGTCGACAACGCCGGCGCTGTTGGAAGCAGCGGCCAGCGCACTGGTTACGTAGACAAAGTCGACGGTGAGGGTGGCACAAGCACTCAGCATGGCTGAAGCAACGAGGCTTGCGCCGGCTACCAGAAGCAACTGGCCCGATTTGTTGAACTTCATGCGCATCTTTCATCTGCCGGGGTTAGCATCTACCCCGATCTCTGGTTGAGTCATGCGGACTGCCGGCGCGCTTTTTAACATGCACTGCATTGCGGTCCGAATGTTGTTAACGGACTCTCCTAATGCCGCAGCGCCGCTGCCCGGCGAAGAGTCCGCAAAAATATTTGCGCGGCTAGTTGGTGCGGCCGGAAACCAGGCACCAGGTTGGAGGGCCGTCAAGTGCGTATGCCTGATTCGCCTTTGACGGCAGAGCGTCCAGATTACCCACGTTCTGATCGAGGAGACGGCCGGTCACGGACTTGTCATTGTAGTTGGCCGTATAGATGAACTGATTCGAGGGATCCTCGACGAGGCATTGTGGACCAGCGCCCGTGCCGAAAGGACTGCCGGACATGGTGGTCAGCTGGTGTGTGGACGAATCAATGACGTAGCCGGCGATTCCGCTTTGCTGGTTCGTAGTATTCGAGTTGTCACCCTGATTGACGACGTAGACCCACTTGCCTCCATTGCTGCCTCCGGCCGAAATCAAATAGACGGGATTCGACAGCGACGGATCATCGGGTACGGGGCCGCCAGTCTGTGACTGCAAGGCTCCATTAGAACCGACTGTGTACGGCACAATCTGGCTGGGAGAAGTTATAGGCGAGCTTGAACCGGTCGGCGTATACGTGATGGGCTCGTTATCAAGAACGTACAGGAACGATGTGTAGACCAAAGCCGTCGCCTGCTTAATATTGAGAGGCTGCGCGCTGTTTTGATTGACAGTGAGCTGGCCATTGCCTGCATTGCGGGTGTACGGGAAGACATAATCACCCGTCGCCGGAGTTCCGGAGAGCGTCAGCATGTAGTTGCTGGCGATTGTGAAGTCGATGGGATTGGCCGGCACCGGGAAGTACGGGAGAGCAGAACCACTTGCCGAGGTAACCTGGGCGTTGACGACCAGCGAAAGGCGGCCCGTGGTGGAATCCACCTGGAACACCGTAATATCGCCGCAGGAGGTGACCGAGGAGCCCAGTGCAAGCGCACACGAGGCGTTATCCGGGGCATCATGGTCAAGGACGTAAATGTAGCCGCCCGAGGAGTCCGCAACCATGCGGAAGGGATTGATTCCTTGCGAATAGAAAGTCTGCTGCGGCGTGATGATGCCGTTGCCGCCAACTGCGAACTGCGTGATATTCGCGCCCTGGCAGGGATCCGCCGTGGTGCAATCTGCACCGCCCGATGCGTTGGTGCCACGATTCAGTACGTAAATGAACTTGCCGGCCTGCAAGAGGACGGCTCGCACCGGGTTGGATCCACCCGATGAAACCGGGAGGCCATTGATGCGCCTCAGTTCGCCCGTATTGTGGTCGATCTTGAATCCGCTGATAATGCCATTTCCGGTGGTGTCGGCGGTCACTGTGCCCGTTACATAGAGGAAGCCAACGGTATAACTTTGTACGCAAGACGTAACGCCCAGAATGGCACCAAGAGAAAGGGCGCTCATCCAAAGGGTCTTGCCGAATTTCATGAACTTCATGCGATTCCTTCATCCCGGCCGGGCATTTGCCGCCAAGGTGTTCTAGTTCCACAGCAGAGCTGGGTTGGGTAGGGTCCCTGCTGCATTGTAAAAGGCGAGGGCGGCTTGTGCCTAGTTTCCCTCCCCATGGGCGATAAGGCTTGCAAACACTCCAGATTAGGCGAAACAGGAACGAGCCTCACAAAGGCGCAGATTGGATTGTGCGTTCAAGTGCGGCGCGACGGCTCAGAACCATGATTCGGATGGCGTTTGGACTGGCAGGCGGGGGCAAATGTCACCCTGAAGTGCGCAAAAATCTGCACCTTTCAAGCATAAAGGATGGATCAATTGAAATGCCGGAGCCGCAGCGTTGAAACGCGGCGGACTCCGGCTCTGAACGGACCGCTACCAGACGCGGCAGGAGTGTTCTGGATACATCGGCTGGCCCTTCTTGCAATGGAAAGCCTTGCCGAACTCATCGAAGTTCTGCACCGAGCCGTTCACGCGCCATTTACCGGGCGAGTGCGGGTCGACGAGGACAAGTTGACGAGAGACGGCCTCGGTCTGGTTCTGGCACCAGACCTGGGCAAAGCCGAGGAAGTAGCGCTGTGCCTCTGTGTAGCCGTCAATCTTCTCATTGAGCGACTTACCTTCCTGCGCGAGAGTGCTCTCGAGTGCCATGTAGGCAATGCGCAGACCGCCATTGTCCGCTGTGTTCTCACCAAGAGTGAGGCGGCCGTTAAGCTTGACTTCCGGAGCATCACCGTGCGCCGGAGCGGCAACGAAGTTGGAGTACTCGTCAGCCACGCATGCCGTGCGCTCGTTGAAAGCTTTGCGGTCCTCTGGCGTTTGCCATTCGCGCACATTTCCCTTTCCGTCGTACTTTGATCCCTGATCGTCGAAGCCGTGGGTCATTTCGTGACCGATGACGACCCCGATGCCGCCGTAATTCACAGCGGGATCGATGCTGGGATCGAAAAATGGCGGCTGCAGGATACCGGCGGGGAAATTAATGTCATTCTGCGCCGGGTTGTAATACGCGTTGACCGTGGGCGGTGTCATGCCCCACTCCTTCTCATCGACCGGCTTGCCGAGTTTGCCGAGATCCCATGCCATCTCAAAGCGCGTGCTGCGATCAAGGTTCCCTATCAGGTCATCGCGACTCACCTTGAGATTGGAGTAGTCACGCCAGTGCTCGGGGTAGCCGATCTTATTGCGGAACATGGCGAGCTTCTCTTCGGCGGCCTTCTTGGTCGCTTCAGTCATCCAGGGAAGGGTCTTAATGTCTTCGCCCAACGCCTTTTCGAGGGAAGCAACAAGCTTGTCCATGCTGGCCTTTGCCGAGGGCGGGAAGTTCTGTTTGACCCAATCCTGCCCGACGGCCTCGCCAAGCGCTCGATCCGTCATGATGGTGCATTGCCTCCAGCGCGGCTGGGGTTCCTTCTGTCCGGCAAGGGTCTTGCCGTAGAAGTCGAAGTTTTCGTCAAAGAATGGCTTGGAGAGGTTGGGTGCCGCGGAGTGGATGGCGTGCCAGCGGAAGTACGACTTCCAGGCACTGACAGGCTCGGTGGCGATGAGCGTGTTCAGCTCTTTGAAGAAGTTGGGTGTGGTCACGTTCAGGGTGTCGAAATGACCGATTTTGACGTCTTTGAAGTAGGCGGAGAAGTCCACATCGGGCGTAAGCTTCTGGAGATCGGCGACTTTATAGATGTGATAGCGATTAGCCGGGTTGCGCAGCTCTGTGCGGCTGGTGAAGGCCTTGGCCAATGCAGTCTCGATGGTCATGACCGACTGCGCTTCTTTGGCAGCTTCCTCGGGGCTATCGCCGGCAAGCGAGAACATTTTAGTGACGTGCTCCACGAACTCCGTGCGGATCTGTTTGAAGTGCTCGTTATCGGCCAGATAGTAGTCGCGGTCCGGTAGAGATAGTCCGCTCTGCGAAAGCTCGGCAATCTGCTTGGAGGAGTCCTTCTGATCCTGTGCGATTCCGAAGCCGAAGAGGGGTGCGGATGCACCTTCCCCATCGAGTTCGCCCATCAGTTGGCCGAGCTCTTTGGGACTCTTCAATGCGGCAATCTGTTTGAAGACGGGATCGAGCGGTGTGACACCCTTCTTGTCGGCGAGATCGGTATTCATGCAGGCGGCGTAGAAGTCGCCGTACTTCTTCTGGAGCGGTGTCTTGGGGTCCTTTGCAGCTTCATCGAGCTCTTTCCAGAGCAGGTAGCGGTTGCGTTCAGCCACAAGGGAAAAAGAGCGGGCCCAGCGCACCTGGTCAGCGGGAAGTGGGTTGCTCTTTACCCAGTTGCCACATGCGTACTGATAGAAGTCCGTGCAGGGGTCGGCGGTAGTGTCAATTGCGGAGAGATCGAAGCTTTTGACCTCAGTAGGTGGAGCTGGTTTGGAATCATCCGCCGGCGCCTGCGCTACGGCGATGCCCGCGGCGAGTGCGAGCAGTGGTAAAAGACAAATAGACTTCATCGAAGCCTCCATAACAATTTTTGTACGTGCTGCCAGCCCGCGCGGTCGTACTTGTCGGCGTCTGGCGTTGAATGTGAGTTCAGATATATGAATCCATAAGCAGTGTTAGGAAGGCTATCACGATGCCCGGGGATTTGGCCGTGTCTGCGGCGATCTGGGCAGTGCGTAATGAGCTTCTGATACACTCCCAGCCACCCCCGAAATCCAATCCGATCAGGAGAATACACTCCGATGAATAGACTCATTCGATTGGCGGTACTTGTACTGATTCCCGCAATCACAATGGCGTTGCCCGCACAGCAGAATGCACCGCACATCCGCACACTGGTGCGCGCCGGTCATCTGCTCGACGTGAAGACGGGTAAGATTGCCGATAACCAGACCATCGTTGTGGAAGGGGACACGATCCAGGCGATCGCTCCCACTGCGAGCGTGCCGCAGCAGACAGGCGACAAAGTGGTCGATCTGAGCGGAATGACGGTGCTTCCTGGGCTCATTGACGTCCACACGCATCTGACCATGAATACGAATTTCGACCCATACTACGAGTTGACGCAGACTGATGCGAAGGAAGCGATTAATGGCGTGGTGAATGCGAAGACCACACTGATGGCCGGTTTTACAACTGTGCGCAATGTGGGCGCTGGCGGCTTTACAGATGTAGATCTGCGCGATGCGGTGAATTCGGGTCAGGTTCCGGGCCCTCACATGCAAGTAAGTGGACCGCTCATCGGCATTACAGGCGGGCATTGCGATGAGAATCTGCTGCCGATTAAGTATCACGCTGTTGGAGATGGCGTGGCCGACGGAATTTCGGCAGTGCAGCACAAGGTGCGCGAGAACATCAAGTATGGTGCGGATCTGATTAAGATCTGCGCCACAGGTGGAGTACTGAGCAAAGGTGATGATCCGCAGGCCTCGCAATTCACCAAGGAAGAGCTGAAAGCGATTGTGGATGATGCGCACCGGCTGGGCCGCAAAGTAGCGGCCCACGCGCACGGTGCGCAGGGAATCCTGTGGGCCACTGAAGCAGGTGTGGATTCCATCGAGCATGGAAGCTACATCAACGACGAAGCCATTGCCGAAATGAAGAAACGCGGCACCTACCTGGTGCCAACGCTTTATCTGGAAGACTGGATGCTGCAGTACGGCCATTTGCCTCCCTTCTATGAGCAGAAGATGAAGGACGTGAGTGCGGTAGCGAAGGCCAATATCAAGCACGCCATTGAGTCGGGTGTGAAGATTGCCCTGGGCACCGACGCGGCCGTATATCCACACGGGCTGAATGCGCATGAGCTAGACGTCTACGTGAACCAGATGGGGATGACTCCGTTGGCGGCGTTGCAGACTGCAACGATAAATGCAGCGGACCTGATGGGCTGGAGCGCGAAGACGGGCACGTTGGAACCAGGTAAATGGGCGGACATCATCGCAGTGGACAAGAATCCATTGGACGATATTCGAGTGCTTGAAAATGTCCATTTTGTGATGAAGGCAGGCGTGGTCTACAAGAACGAGATGGTGGTGGGGAAGTAGTCCGTTCTGTTTGGGAATTACCTCACGCGCCCTGAGGGTAGCGCGTGAGGGTTCCCATGGCGCTATTTGGTTAGTAGCGCGACTTGGCGGATCGCATGGCTGCGACCCGACGAGATTCAAAATCATCAATGGAAGTGACCCGCGCCTTGGCATGGACGGGTTCACCATACAAATTGACAAAGAAAGGCATGCCGTCCTTGTCGCGTTTCGGGGAAAGCACTACAAATTCGCGTTCTGAATCTTTCTTTCGTGAGTTCCTTTGCGAAAGGCGAATGAAATCTTTGTAAAGAAGAAGGACCAGGGGTACACCGACGAGAATCAGGGTGATGATTGGAAGATGTGACTGAAAGTATGTCCAACCGAAACCGTGTATTGATTCGTGCATGTGACCCTCTCCGTTTGCCGTGAACTTTATTGCGCAGGTACTGCTGGATCGCCATTTCCGCTGCCAGCTGGTTTGCCACTTTGCTTGGCATCGATGACAGCGTTCTTCAGGGGAATGCTGTACCGCGTCTGCAATTAGAAATTTAGGTCGATTGATAATGAGGAGCAATGAGGCTTTGGTCGCAGAGGCAATGACGAGTTCGTGTGCATCAGAAGCCAAATTGGTAACTGCAAAATTCGTTACCGCCAGTAATTGACCAGGGCAGAGCATTGATCTGGAGCAATTTAGCAGACAGCGATGGGTGCAAGCTCTTGGAGCTCTATGTGTGAATTTAAGGCCCATTGGGGTGCTAATCGGTGGCTGGAATGTGGTAGTTGATCGGCGGTAGCCAGCAGCAGAATGTGTGCCGTTTTCATACCTTTACAGGCCGTGGGCAGCCCTGCCACACTAGGACGTGGACACCCAGACAATCGTCATACTCGACTTCGGCTCGCAATATACGCAGCTGATTGCGCGGCGCATACGTGAGCAAAATGTTTTTTCCGTAGTTCTTCCCTGCACAGCCAAGCTGGATGAAATCCGCGAGCACAAGCCGCTCGGCGTGATTCTCTCTGGCGGGCCCTCGTCTGTTTATGACGCCGATGCACCGGCGGCTGACCCATCCGTGTTGCAACTAGGCGTGCCCGTGCTGGGTATCTGCTATGGTCTCCAATTCATCGTGCACCACCTGGGCGGAAAGGTGCGCTCAGCCGCGAAGCGCGAATATGGCCACGCGGAAGTCACGATCGAAGACA
The DNA here is from genome assembly GCA_963814335.1 of uncultured Acidobacteriaceae bacterium. Taxonomy (GTDB): domain Bacteria; phylum Acidobacteriota; class Terriglobia; order Terriglobales; family Acidobacteriaceae; genus Telmatobacter. The sequence continues at coordinate 140,164 of CAWFCO010000008.1, forward strand.
GCGCGACGCTGTTGTTCAAAGATCTTCCTTCGTCGATACAGGTCTGGATGAGCCACGGCGATGAAGCGCTGGAGTTACCGGAGGGATTTCGGCGCGTTGCGATAACTTCCAATGCTCTTGCCGGTATTGCCAATGAAGAGCGGAAGGTCTGGGCTGTGCAGTTTCATCCGGAAGTGCACCACACTCCACTGGGTCCCACCCTGCTCCGCAACTTTGTGTTTGGCATCTGCTGCGCGAAAGGTGACTGGACGCCGGCGCATTTCATCGAGTCGACAGTGAATCAGATTCGCGAAAAAGTTGGCGCGGGGCACGTGATCTGCGGCCTGTCGGGTGGTGTGGATTCGTCTGTGGCCGCGGTCCTGGTGCACAAGGCTATTGGCAACCAGTTGACTTGCATTTTTGTGAACAATGGCGTGCTGCGCAAGAACGAGTTCCATAGCGTGCAGAAGAATCTGCGCGACAAACTGGGCTTGAATATCGATGCGGTGGATGCAAGCGAGCGCTTCCTTTCGAAGCTCGCCGGCGTCACCGATCCCGAAAAGAAAAGGAAGATCATCGGCGCGGAGTTTATCGCGGTATTCGACGACGAGGCGCGCCGCATCGCAGAAAAGTCGGGCGGCGTGGATTGGTTGGTGCAGGGCACGCTCTACCCCGATGTGATTGAGTCAAGCAGCGTGAAAGGGCCGAGCCAGACCATCAAGAGCCACCACAACGTGGGCGGGCTCCCCGAGCACATGAAACTGAAGCTGATTGAGCCTTTGCGTGACCTCTTCAAGGACGAAGTACGCCGCATTGGGCGCGACCTGGGCATGCCGGAAGATGTGCTCGGGCGGCAACCGTTTCCGGGACCTGGGCTTGCCGTACGTATTCTGGGCGAGGTGACACCGGAGCGCGTTGCACTTCTACAAGAGGCCGACGACATCGTCGTGAGCGAGATTAAGGCCGCCGGACTCTATTCGAAGATTTGGCAGAGCTTTGCGGTGCTGTTGCCCGTGATGAGCGTGGGTGTGATGGGTGACCAGCGCACTTACGCATATACCTGTGCGATTCGCGCGGTTCACTCGGAGGATGGCATGACGGCAGACTGGACGCCGCTGCCTTACGAGGTACTCAAGCGCATTTCCAATCGAATTGTGAATGAAGTACTCGGCATCAATCGCGTGGTCTACGACGTGACCAGCAAGCCACCCGGCACCATTGAATGGGAATAGCTGGTCCCTATGGCTTCAGGTGCGCCGAACCTTGCGGCATTCTTCCGTGGTTTAATTCCGGTGAAAGTACGTAATGGTTCCTCTTTAGCCACTCGTTGAATCTGGCAAGAAATGCTGCCCTGTTCAGGGATTGCTTTGCGGTTTAATTACAGGCGCATGGATGGGTGTGATGTCCACTTCAATGCGGGTACCCTTGGGAAAATCTGCGTCGTGTCCGTGATGGAGGTAGTTTTCCCACACACTGAGCGCAACAGCGTAAAAGCCAATTCCGGCAGCCACATTGCGCTCGCCTGAAGCAGCGCCGGCAATGCGGCCCATAAGGCCGAAGCCGTTGGAAGCCACAGCCGATTGCAGGGCGACATCCGGATCGTCGTAATCCATGGCTCGCTGAGCGAGGATGGTTAATGCCAAGGGCATAACGATGCTTGAAGTGTTGCGCGGTGTGATACCACCTTCGGCGTCGAGTTCAAGATTCTGGGGCGCGCCGGCCGCGGCGCCTGCAAGAGTGCCTTCGACGTTATGCGTCGCCGCGGGCATGTGAACCTGCCGAAAAGTAAAGCGGAGCCTTCCGTTGCGGGCAAGCGAGCGGGCAGGCCTCGCTTCGGTTACCTTGCCAACGAGAATTGCGCCCTGTGGAATGTCGATGTTGGCCGAGTCATTGCGATAGGGTTCGACGACGAGCGCAGTAACGGCATCCCCTTCATGCGAAGTGGCCGAGTTCAAATCTTCCGTCAAGACGGCTTGTACCAGTTTCGATGTAGAAGCCTGCCTGGAAGCCTCTGCATTTGTGAACGGAACGGTGAGAGGCTGGGTGAGCTCAAGTGTCCAGGCAGTTCCCTTGTCGATTCGCTGAGGATGATAGGGGAGCTGATGGTAGATGACCTGCAGTAGGCGGTCGCCCCGTCCCGGTGCAACAAAGAATCGGATGGTTCCAGTGATGATGCCCATTCCAACGTCCCACTGACGCCGGATGAAGGAGCGATGAGGCGAGTTCGCCGGGCGAGTGAGTCGGATGATCGGCGTGCCTCCGCTCACAGTCGCGTGCAGGTCGAGATGGTCTCCTGTTAGCTGGAGCGAGTCAAAATTTACCTGCGGTGTGCGGAACGGGGTGAAGTCTCCATAGAGGCGTGCATGCCAGCGTTCTTTCCTGTTGGGAGTGAGCGTGGTAACTTTTCCATCCACCTGGGTGTGGGCCGGAATCGCGAGCTTTCCGTCAACGTAGATGGGAAACAGGAATTCCGCCTGCAGTGGGGCGCCGGATTTCATCGGCGCATTGCGACGCAACTCTATCTGGATCATCGTACCTGCTGGGAGTATGGCTTTCGCTGTTGGGGGCAGGGTCTGGGCGGACGAAGGCACACTCCAGCCCGTTAAAAGGACCAAACAGAAAAAGGCAAATAAGCGTTGATGGAACAGCGTGCTGCGAAGTGGAGAAGAATTCATGGCAGATGCAAACAGAGTAAATGATTGCGTCTGCCACAAAGATTGAGCCTTCGTAAATCTGGAACTACTTTTTATTGCGTCTTGTAATCCTTGTATTCGCTGACGAAGTAAGTGTGACGCAAAGTATGACCGCCCACTCCGGAATCGCCCTGAGGCGTCACCACATTCTGAATCACGGACTTGATGGGAAGGATGAGCGACTTGCCGCCTACTTGAACAGGAGCGTAGTCGGTCCGTTCGTCGAGTCGGTGCACGTAATCAGATGACTTGAAATCTGCCATGGTGATCAAACGGAGGACGACACCCGACTCCGGATCTACGAAGAATTCGCCATGAAAGGGAACACTGGACTTGTAATGTTTCCACTGTGTATTGATCTGCATGTTCCCCTTGGCGCCCCCGCTACCGCCGTTGAGTGCCCCGAGCGTGGGCGACATGAATTGCGCGACACCTGTCTGACTCACTTCAGGAAAGCAGCAAAGCTTTACCTCATCGTGCGATTTCTTCTTATCTACCGAGAACGAAAAGACCGCAAGCTTCTTACCGAAGAGCGTCTGCCACCGTGTGAAGGTGATGTGTCCAGAGGCTTGCGCTTCGGCCACCGCAGCGGAAAGGGATGGGGGGGGATCTTCCAGCGAAATCATTCCGTTGCGTCCCCAAGGAATTTTGTCTTTTTCTGACTGAGGCTGTTCGGCACCGTCTTGCAACTGCACTGTGGACTCGGCGGCATTGATGTATCGAACATAGGCAATCTTCGATCCAATACCCGATGAAACGGAGGCATCCCGTGCGCCACTGCTCAATCCACCTCCTCCGGTAATGGCCGAAATGTCATCCTGGAAGCGGAGGGTCGTCTTTGTCGCGCTGAGTTTAGGCAGTGCCTTGTAGGTTTGCGATGCGTAGTTGAACGTTTTGTCGAGGATGGCAGTTTGCGTGGCTGCATCAGGCGCCGGGTCCGAAGGAATCTCGGATGCCGGCGGCGGCATATTCGCACTCTCCGCCTCAAGGACGTAAATCTGCTCGGTCGAAAGCTTACCAGGAACTGATGCAGCCAGCGAATTCATGGTTGCGCGATCGAGTTGCTCGGTTAGGTCAACCTGCATAAGCTCGTTGGCAACTTCCTCATCAGTTTTTTTCTGCTGCTGCAGACTATTAAGTAGATCTTCAAGCTGCTTTACAGTTAGCTTCTTCTCCGCGAACCCCGGCGCGGAAACGAGCAGTATTGCAAGCAGCATTAACAATGCTTTTTTCATGGACTGCTTCCTCTATCTATCTGCGACGAGCTACGCTCTCACAAAGTTGCGGGGCGGAACCCGGAAAGCGACACTTCGCGGTTTCATCTAGCCGACGCATGAATGTTACACCCCGGGTCGCAGCGCAGCCACCTGCTGCGTGAGAGTGTCGATCCGTTGGATGAGCTCGGCATGCTGCTTGTCGGAAGAGGAAGGGTCGAAAGGTTCGAGGTAGAAAGTGCCGTTCGGCTCGAGTTCGCAACGGTACACCTGATGAAATCCTTCAAAGCCCTGCCGATGAACGACTGCCAGCAGTTCTTCACGCGTCAGCGATTCGCGCTCGAGCGCGCGCTTGTCCAGGTGACCGTTCTTGATGAGGATTGCTGACTTGCCTTCAATAATGCGGGTGAGTTTTGGCGAGCGAAAGAGGAGCCGCACTACGAACCAGTTGATGGCAAGTAGCGTGAAGGCGCCAATGATGCCGCCGGAGACTGAATTGTCGTTGCCGATGATGGCGTTTTGCACGGTGTTGGAGAGGGAGAGCAACACCACCAGGTCAAATGGATTCAGCTGAGCCAGTTCGCGCTTGCCAAATATGCGCACAAGCAGAACCAGCGCCACGTAGACAAGGATGGGGCGAATGATCTTTTCCGCCACGGGCAGTGGCATTTGAAAAAGATGATCAAACAGGGTTGAGTGTGTCATGTTCCAGAGCATACGGTGAGCGGGAGAGACGCGCCACACGGATCACAAATTTGGAATTGAAATACTCACTTTGGCCATTGCATGCCCTCTGCTACATTGAGAGTGCGGGTGATGTCTAAACCAGGCACATCCAGCACACGCAAGCAGGGGCCATGAAGTTCGATTCACTTTTTCATAAAGCAGGCGGCATGTTTCAGTCAGGCAAAGCGTCCGTTTTCGCCGCACTCTCTCCTTTCCTCATTGAACCGCGATTTGTTACGCGCATCTGGGGTTATCAGGACCTCAATCCATGGTTTGACTACTCGTCTGCTAAGACAGGCGGCGAACCAATTGGGGAAGTGTGGCTCACGGGTGACGAATGTGCCATTGCGAGTGGTTCCTACAAGGGAGCATCGCTCGGTGAATTATTTGAGCGAGCGCCGGATGCACTCATGGGCAAAAATCGGCCGGCAAATGGATCGCCACTTCTGGTGAAGGTCATCTTCGCCAGGGAGAAATTGAGTGTGCAGGTACATCCAGACGATGAGCTCGCCCAAAAATATGGTCAGCCTCGCGGGAAGACCGAGTGCTGGTATGCACTGGCCTCGGAGCCAGGTGCTGAAGTGGCGGCGGGACTTCGCGAAGGCGTGACGTTGGACGAGATTCGCGCCGGCATTCAGAAGGGCACCCTGGAGAACTCGCTTGCCGTGTTGCCAGTGAACGAAGGCGACATGATACTTGTGGATGCGGGCACTGTACATGCCATCTGGCCGGGATCAATTCTGCTGGAAGTGCAGCAGAACAGCGATTTGACCTACCGCATGTATGACTACGGACGCCCGCGCGAATTGCACATTGAAAAATCTCTTGAGGCGACGCGCCTGAAGACACGCGCCGGTAAGGTTGCGGAGAAGAAGCTGGAAGACCGCACAGTTCTGATCGATGAAGAGTATTTCAAGGTCGAACGGATTCCGGTAAACGTGAGCCGGACAAGTACAAGTTTGATGGGTGCGGACGAAACCGGACCGGGTTTGAGTTATCTGTTTGCAGCTTCTGGCAGTGGAAGACTGGCGAGCACAGGCTTTGAAGGGTTTGAAATTCCGGCGCGGAGCATTGTGGCGGTTCCCGCAACCTCCCCGATATTTGCCGTACAGGATTTAGGTGGACTCGACTTGATTCGCATTGCACCCAAGTGGCCAGCGACATCGAAATGAGCGGCAACGGCTGGCGTGAAGCGGTGATGAGTTATATCCGCGACGCCGCGCGGCCGGTGGACAAGTTTGGCCATCAGCCGCGGCTTTATGCGCTAGCCGTCGAACTCGGCAAGGGCATGGCATTTGACGACGATGTCGTCTTTGCATCGGCCTGGATGCACGATCTGGGCGTCTTCGTCGGCCACCGGCCGGAAAATCCAGAGGCACTTGCCCGATGGGATCACATTCCGTACACAATCCATCAGACGCGGGCGCTGCTGCCCACCTGGGGTTTTCCTGCGACGAAAGTAGATGCGGTTGCGGACGTGATTTGTACCCATCAGCCGCACCAGAGGCCGGAGACTATAGAAGGGAAGTTGCTCCATGACGCGGATATTCTGGAGCAACTGGGCGCTGTTGGCGCTATGCGCGCATTGGCGAAGGTAGGACGTGACACGCGCTACCCGGACTTCTCATCCGTCATGCAGGTGCTGCGCAGTGCCGTCAATGACCTGCCATCGAAGCTTTGCTTGATCCATTCATCCAAATTGGCACAATTGCGCGTGGCTTCGCTGCGGGCATTTATCGCTGCCATCGAGGACGAGGCCGGAGACTTGCTGTATTAGCAATTTGAGGGATTCTCTGTCCCGTCCGGGACGAATGTGGATACAATGATCCGACAGGTTCCCCACCCTTTTCGTAAACCGAATGTCACGGATGGCAAAGCACGCTGGATTGCCTGCTGAGTCGCCATCGAGAATGATCGGCCACCTATGTGCGCATACGTCGCATATGGGGCATTTCCCCTTGGTGTCGTGACTGGAAGGAGAAACAGGAATGTCCTTCAACAAATTCACCTGGATTTGCCTGTCGACTGTGGTAACTTTGGCGCCCTTTACGGCGCGCGGACAAACTGTATCCGCAGGTCAATATCAGTACTCACCCTTTGCCGTTGGAGCGGGTGCATCCTTGTTCTCGCCCGACTTCAACAGTGGAACTATGTTGGGCGTCGCGTTCTGGGTGGACTACCGGCCGCAGTTCATTGCGCGCCATGTAGAAGGTCTCAGCGTTGCGATGGAGCTGCGTGATCTGAATTACAAGCGCTCCGCCGCACAGACTAATCTGCGCGAAGACACCTACCTCGGGGGATTCCGGTACGAATGGCAGCGTTATGACGGCGTGCGCCCCTACGGCCGTGCGCTGGTTGGCTATGGAAATATTGAGTTTCCTCCGACCGGCACTTACCACCATGACAACCGCATTACCACAGCCTTCAGCGGAGGCGCGGATTTTCGTATCAATGGTGACGTGTGGTTAAGGGCAGACTACGAATACCAGATCTGGCCGAATCTGTTCGGCACGGGAATTCATCCACAGGGTGTGACTGTGGGAGTGATGTATAACTTTCGTTCACGCCGCAATGGTTTCTGACCTCCATAACTGCGCTTAAAGGATGGGCTGCGGGCGAAACAACCTTGCCGGATCCGAACTTGGCGCTTCATGGTGAGGCATGCAGTGGCGCCTGGGTTGGAATCCTGCCGCGTATCCACGCGTGACGTGGAGCCTGTCCATCAGGATGTAGCGAGTGCGCAGTCCGTCCAGCGTCGCCGGCATATTGGAAGGAACGTCGTGGCGGTCCACATAAATCACCAGTGCCGCTTCACTTGGATTGTCGAGGCTTTGCCCCACTCCGACAGCAAAGTACGCGGAATTGCGCAGTAGGTCAGAGGCGAGTCGTGACTTGGCCGCGAGGGCAGGCGCGAGTTCGGTTGCCGTGAGAGGAAAGGCCTCGCTGAGTGAGGCCGTCATGGGCGATGTTCCAAGAGCGACTGCCTGCGCCGTGGAAGGTATCACGACGGTGCGGACACCAGAAATTGTGGGAGGGAGTGCTGCACTGAAACCTGGACTGACGTAAATAAGTACCGCCGCCTGTCCTGGCTGGTCACTGCTCTTTCCCATTGCAACACCGAGAATGCCTTTGGATGGATTGACAAGCTGACGTGCCGCAACGAGTGCCTGCTGGACATGCGCAATCTGAAGGTTGGAAAGCGTACGCGCCTGTGCAAATGCAATGGTCGAATTGCCGAAGCTGAGGCAGCTTACAGGATGATCAGGACCGCCTACATAGGTGTAGCTCAATCCGGCACCGAGCTGCGTGCTCAGCTCACGCAGAACTTCGGGCGCGGGATTGGCCATACCGTGACTGACGCCGGACGAGTCGAGGCCGCCAGCAAAGTAAAGCCCTACAGGTTCCGCATTTGCTGCGTCGACAATCAGAGATCCAGAGTCGCCAGCATCGGAAAAGCGGTTGCCGCTGATGGCAATCTGATGCGTGAATGTCTTGGTCAAGTAAGGATGCGTTTCAGCACAATCGGTAAAGTAGTCCACTTCGACGTCGACATCGATGGCGGAGACTTCTCCGCAAGTAAGGCCCGTGGTGCGGCCGCTTTTTGCTACGCGCAAAGCAAGAGAAGCCGTTTCACCGTTGCCGCTGGTGGAAGAAATTCCGGGAGGCGCAGCGGCCAGAGAACCGTCTGGCAGGCGCGAGCCAAGTTCAAGTATGCTGCCCGAGGGATCCACGCTGCGGGAGGCTACCTGTGCAATAGCGGCATCGGCATTGGTCCGGCTTGAGCTGAGCGGCAGCCAGCCCGTGAGCGCGCCTACAGGAATCGTGCCGGGTCCGTCGCCGTTGGGCGTGCAGTTATTGTCAATAAGACCGGGTTGCACAATAGCGTCACCCACGCTGGCTTGATCGCTGCGAGCGAGCACGTGATTGTTGCCGAGCAGATATTGACGGCCACTTGAGTCCTGCACCAGCGCGCCGAGAGTACCGCTGCAGCAGTCGACTACTGTGTTGCCCTTGGCATCAAAGTCGTTGTTATTCCCGCCAGTGCTGCCCAGGAGCATTGGTGTCGGTAGTGCTGTTTGATGCGATTCCGGATTACTGACCACGCCTGACGGATTAATGAGGACTGCTGCCTCGGTGCGGGACTCCGCAAGTTCACCTGTGGCAGCGATATAGGTAACACTATTTGCGCTAATGCTGGCCGGCGCCGTGTATGTGGCTGTGCATGTGGTGAATGTCTTACCAGAGCGTCTGCACGTGGTTGCCCCCAAAGTTCCCAGTGGTGATGGGGACCCGGCCTGCGAGGAAACAAGCGCAAAATGAACAGTGCTCCTTCCGCCAGACTCTGCCAGCGTAGCCGTGACGGTGAATGTACCACCAGGACCAAGTGTTACGTTCTGAGGCGTGAGCGGCTGCAAAAAGCCTGGCGTAATGCTCAGCAACGTACTTGCCTTGACGGACGGATTAGAGCGCAGGGTCGCCGTTACGTGGACTTCGGAATGGTCGGAGGTGAGGTAATTAGGCGGGGTGTATTGGCCATCTGCCGTGATGGTACCGGCTCCGCTCACAGGATCGCCGCCTGCCGCCGACCAGACGACGTCGGCCGGTCGTCCAGTGGGTAGTGAGGCGGAAAATTGCTCTACGGCAAGGCCGTGAGAACCGGAAGCATTGCAGCCGGTGCAGTTGGTGTCAATGGAAGCCGGTCCCGGCGTAACGGACAGGGAAGAGCCTGGTTGCGCCGGGTTGGCGGACACCAAGTCACCGCCGCACCCTGCCATGATGAGCAGCGCCGCCGGGGCAAGAACGGCCACTGCGGCCTGTGCCAGCCTCCGGAATGCACCCATCTTGCGCGCCTGACATGCAGACGGAGCCCGGCGCGAGGAATGGGAAATCTCCAGCTTCAAATGCAGACCATACTTATCGGGGCGCCTCCAAACGCACTGCAGCCCAGACGAGCTCCCCGAACTCAAGGTTACTTCATTGTTGATTGAGGCCTGGGTAGAGAAAAGTTGAAGTTTTTCTGAATTGGCACGCATGTAACCTGCATGCACGCGGGAAGCAATCAAGGAGGGCAGGCAGAAGTGCTGCCAGTGTGCCGGTATCTCTCGGAATTCCGATGGTTTAGGGCGATCGGAGATTCTAGGGCAGCCAGTGGCGCTGAAGGCGGGGGTGATGTACAGTGAACGGCAATGGAATTCACTCCATCAGGCAGCCTTGAAGAGCAGGTTGCAGACCTGCGCAGACGCATCTTCCGCCTGGAAGAAGCGCTCCTGGCGCGTGGAGCTTTTCCACCAATCACGGAGAAGGGAAGCGCTCCACGTCAGTCGACCTCGTCTCAAGAGCCTGCAGTTGCGCCGTCTGCTCCTTCGTTGCACGCGCAAATGGCTGAAGATGGAGGCATTTTTCCCCATCCAATGGAGCAAACCGCTCAGCCATTACAAGCGGCCCCACAGCAGCCGTGGACGCAGGCCTTGCCGCTTGGGCAATATGCGGCGCGTGCCGCGCATGCCCGGGCAGCGAACGTCGCGAGTGACGGCTCGCTCGAAAACCGCATCGGCTCCCAATGGTTTAATCGCATCGGCATTCTAGCCGTACTCATCGGCATGGCGTGGTTTCTCAAGTTCGCCATCGACAACCAGTGGATTGGCCCTCTGGGACGCATCCTGATCGGTCTAGTCGCGGGTGCCGGGTTAGTCGCCTGGTCAGAGAAGTTCCGAGGTAAGGGCTTTGTCGTCTTTTCGTACTCACTGAAGGCAGTGGGCAGCGGCGTGCTTTATCTGTCGCTCTGGGCGGCGTTCAGCGTGTATCAGTTGGTGCCTTCTGGTGTGGCATTCGCCGCCATGATCCTGGTAACCGCATTCAATGGGTTGATGGCGTGGGTACAGGATGCGGAGTTGCTGGCGCTTTACGCCATTGTGGGCGGCATCAGCACACCGGTACTGCTCTCGACAGGCGAGAACCATGAAATCGCGCTCTTCAGTTATCTGCTGATTATTGACCTGGCAGTACTGGCACTGGTGGCGCTTAAACCGTGGTCGCGCCTGTTGTTTGTGGCCTTTGCAGGCACGGTGCTGATGGTATCCGGCTGGTGGATTGGCTACTACAGCATTAACCAGTGCACGCGCACGGCCGTATTTGTTGCGTTGTTCTTTTTGATGTTTGCCTTTGCACCACGGCTGGTGCGCATAGAGCAAGTTGAGAGTACGGAGCCTTCGGGGTGGAATGCGCTGGCCCTCATGGTGCTGCCGGCGATGAATGCAGCGATCGGGTTTCTGGCGTTCTATGCACTCTATGACCGCACGGGAACAGATTGGGCAACTCCCTGGATCGCGGTACTATTTGCAGCCTTTTATCTGGCAATGCTTCGGATCCCAGCAGGGGCCAGACTGCATGAGACGCCCACATTGCTATCTGCGCTGCACCTTGCTGCTGCGGTTGTGTTTCTCACCATCGCCATTCCGCTCAAGGCACATGGGCGTTGGCTCACGGCAGGCTGGCTGGCTGAGGGCGCCGCTTTAATGTGGGTGGCGCAGCGGCTGGGGATGAAGCTGCTACGCGTGATGGCCATTGGATGTCTTGTGCTGGGACTCATGGCCTTGCTCACGGTGAATCCCACAGCATCCCAGACGCCGATTTTCAATGCTCGCTTTGCGGCATACGCCTTCGCCATTGGCGTTTTCGCCTTTGTGGCGTGGATTTCTCTCCATTCCGTTGCGGATTCCGAGAGTGCCGTACCGTCGAGATGGCCAACATTGGCTGCCATCTCCGTGATGCTCGTGAATTTACTGGCCCTTTTGGCCGTAAGTCTCGAGATTCACGCGTTCTGGCAATCGCATCGCGTGCTGAACTCGTACGAAGGCTGGCGGGCAAGCAATATCTACGCGCAGTTCAGCTATTCAGCATTCTTCATGCTCTACGGCGCGTTGCTTCTGGGGCTGGGATTTATGCGCAGGTCAGGCTTCCTCCGCTGGCAGGCGCTAGTTCTTCTCGCCTTCTCCATTGGTAAGGTGTTTCTTGTGGATATGAGTGAGTTGAGTCAGGGCTTCCGCATTCTCAGTTTTCTCGGCCTCGGAGCATTGCTGCTGGCGGTGAGCTTTGTCTATCAACGTGACTGGTTGAATCTGCGCGGGGCGGACAAATCATGAATGTGCGTGCATTGTTGGCCGCATTTTTCCTGTTGGCTGTCGCAACTCCGCAGCAAAGGTATTTCCGCTACGAGCGCCCGTTGGCGGCGCCGCTTGCGCAGAACGGACAAGCCTGCGTGGTGCTCGATGAGCAGGTATTTGCGCACTCAGAGCGCGATCTGGCTGATGTACGGGTTTACAGGGACGGCACGGAGACAGCCTATGCGGTGAATACTGCCTCGGCTGCCGAGTATGTTCCGCAGTTGATTCATCCGCTGAATGCGGGTGTTCGTAGCGGGCACACGGTGTTTGACGCTGAAATGCCTGAAGCGCCATACAGCGACCTGGATTTGAACATAACCGCGCACAACTTCATTGCTACGGTGACAGTGAGCGGCAACCGTACGGACGATGCTCGCGCAGCTACCAAGCTGGGCGACTACACCATCTTTGACTTCTCGCGCGAGCGACTCGGACGCAGCACCGTGCTGCATCTGCCGCTCTCGAACTTCGCCGTGTTGCATTTCAGCATCACCGGTGGTATTGCGCCAGATGACGTGACGGGCATCTCCGCGATGAAGGGAGCACGGGAGAAGGCGCGTTTCATTGCGGTGGCCGAAACGGCGCAGGCGACAGAGAAGGATCGTGGGACTGTCTTCACCGTCACCTTGCCGGCGCATGTACCGGTCGATCGTGTGGTGTTCGCGCCTGATGCCGAACCCGCGCAATTCAGCAGGCCCGTGTCCATCACGGTGGAAGACGCAAAACCACCGAAGGAGCCCAATTCGCTCGGGCTATACTCCGTTGCAGGTGGCGGCAATCTCTTGCGCATACACAGTGTTCACAATGGGCGCCGCATAGATGAAGAGAACTTGGCCATGCCCGCCCCACATGTATACGGAGACGGCGACAAGAAGTGGACGATTCGCGTAGAGAATGGCGATGACGCGCCGATTCATTTCAAACAGGTGCGCCTGGAAATGCGAGAGCGTCAATTATGTTTTGATGCCGTGGCGGGGGCCAGCTATGCGCTCTTCTACGGTGACAGCGCGCTTTCAGCTCCGCGGTACGACTACGCAACGTTGTTTGCACTGCAAGACAACGCGCAGCAGGCATTGCTTGGCCCGGAGAAGGAGAACCTAAGCTACTCACCCCGACCAGACAAACGACCGTTTACGGATAAGCATCCGTCTCTGCTTTGGGCTGCTCTCCTGGCGGTCATAGTGGTGCTTGGGTTAATCGCGCTCCGCTCTGTAAAGCGGCAAGTGCCACCGCGCTCCTGAAGCTACTTCAATTCGACGACCAACTTGCCAAAGTGCGTGGCTGCTTCCATGGTTGCAAGCGTGTCGCGCGCCTGGCTCCAATAGTGAATCTGGCAGACAGGGCGAATCTCGTGCTGTTCAAGGAACGCATTCATGGTGAGGAAGTGCGCGCGCGAGCCCACGTAGATGCCGTGGATGTGCAACTGCTTGTGAAAGATGAGCGGCAGCGGAATGGGGTCTATTGCGCCCGTAAGAACCCCAATCTGCGTGATGGTGCCGCCAATCCTGACCGCGCGCAGAGAGCGCGGCAAAGTACCTGTGCCGCCCACCTCCACCACCAGATCTACGCCAACCCCACCTGTCCGCTCGAAAGCCCAGTGTTCCCAGTCGGGAGTGGTGCGGTAGTTGAGTCCTTCATCCAGACCAAGTGACCTGGCCCGCTCAAGTTTCTCATCGCTGCTGGAAATGCCAATGACGCGCGCGCCCAATGCCTTGGCCATTTGAAGCGCAAAGATGGAGACGCCTCCCGTCCCTTGAATGAGCACCGTGGAACCGGGTCCAACATTTCCGGCGCGGAGTGCATTCCAAGCCGTGACGGCCGCGCAAGGCAGGGTAGACGCTTCCGCATAGCTGAGATTGGGGAGAATGCCAACAATTCCCGATGCGGGTAGAACAACGTATTCGGCGAGCATGCCGTCTATATCGCCACCGAGTGCGCCTTTGTTGGTCGCGACTGAAGGGGGGCCATCAAGCCAGTTCTGCATGAAGATGCCGTTGACGCGATCGCCGGGTTGCCAGGCCGTAACGCCTTCGCCGACCGCAATGATTTCGCCGGCACCATCCGAGCAAGGAATGCGCGGAAGTTGCATCTTCGGGTTGTAGAGGCCTTTGACCACAAGCAGATCGCGGTAATTGAACGAAACCGCGCGGACGCGGATGAGAACTTCTCCAGGACCGGGATTCGGTACTGGAAGATCAACGAGTTCAAGGGATTCGAGGCCGAATGCTTTCAACTGCCAGGCGCGCATGTGTCTGCTCCAGAATGGGCTTAATGGGACGATTTCGTTCCGCGTGAGACGTACGGCGCGAAAAACCACTAGAATTGAAGATATGGCTCGTGGATGGGAAAGTAAATCCGTGGAGGAACAGATGTCGAGTGTGCAGGAGACGCCAGGCGTGCGCTTGGGAAGCGATGGCCTGACAGAGGAGCAGCGACGGCAGGCAGGACTCGCACGTGCGGCGCGCGAACGCCAAAAGCAGTCGCTCAACCTGCAGCGAGAGCAGATTCTTTCGCAACGAACTTCAAGCCCAGCTCGGCGCCAGGCGCTGGAAGCGGCGCTCAAGTACATTGAGGGGCAGCTGGAAGCACTCGATTGATTTGCTCCGCCCATGGGCGGATTTTTTAGTGCCTAATTCTCAGGTGCACGCGTATGACACAGGTTGTTCGGCGCGCTGCCTCTCGAATAGACCTAACCGGCAGTTATGCGTCTCGTGAGAAGAGCAGGGAATTGGCTTGCTGGGTGCACGTCATAAGCACGCGTGCGATGTTGACGTGCGCGGGACGCGAAGCCGCCCACACGATCGTCTCCGCCACATCTTCGGCCATGAGCGGCTTGATGTTCTGGTAAACCTTCGACGCGCGTTCCTCGTCTCCGTGAAAACGAACCACGCTGAATTCGGTTTCAACCATTCCGGGGTCAACGCTGGTCACGCGCACCTTCGTACCCAGTAGATCCTGCCGCAGACCGTCGTTGATGGCGCGCTCCGCGGCTTTGGTGCCGCAATAAACTGCGCCATTGGGATAGGTCATTTCTCCGGCGGTTGAACCGAGATTGATGACATGACCGCTTCCGCGCTCAACCATGCCGGGCACCACTGCGCGCGTAACGTAAAGCAGACCCTTCACGTTGGTGTCGATCATCTCTTCCCAGTCCTGAATGCTGCCGGCATAAACCTTTTCGAGACCGCGGCTCAGCCCGGCATTGTTGACAAGAATGTCGATTGCGGCCCACTCGGCTGGCAAGTCTGCGACGGACTTTTCGACGGCTTTTTGATTGCGTACATCGAGCGCGAAGGTGTGCAAAGCTTCCGCACCGCGTTCCCGCGCCTGTTGTGCCACTATTTCAAGCTTGTCCGCGCGGCGTGCAGCAAGCAAAAGCCTTGCGCCTTCTGCCGCGAATGCAAACGCCGTGGCTGCTCCAATTCCCGCGCTTGCGCCCGTAATGAAGACAACTTTTCCCTTGAGTCCCATGCATCCATGGTACCCAAGGGAATTGAGGAGGCGACCGAAATGTTTGGGGTAGCCCTGAGTCAGGCTTTGCTGCGCATTTGTGCCATCTTGTACTGGCCCAGCGGCCAATCCGTTTCGCTGAGCCCCGCTTTGGCGGCTTCCTCGAAGATTTCGGCCAATTCATCGGCCAGCGTAACGCGGATACCGCGGCTCGTTGCCGCTGCGCGCAACATGTTTACGTCCTTCGCGCCCAGAGCAATCGTCGCACCGGGCTTCTCCGGCGGGTTCAGAATCACGTTGGCATAGGCGGCGTAGAACGGCGACTGAAAGAGCGCGCTGTTTACTGCTTCGATGAATTTCGCTGGATCAATGCCCTGCGACTGCGCATAGACAAACGACTCGGTCATGGTGTGGATCATGGCCGCGATCATGAAATTACCACCGAGCTTGAGCGCGTGCGCCTGGCGTGGTTCCGTGCCGACGACTGAGATGCCGCGTGACATGGGCTCCAGTACCGGTCGCGCGCGTTCCACAGCCTTTTCCGCACCTGCGGCCACAATCCAGAGCTTTCCATCCTGTGCCACGTTGGGCCGGCCAAATACCGGTGCGGCCACAAAATCGATGCCGCGCTTCGCGTGCTCTGCGGTCAGCCGTTCGCTCAGCGCCGTGCTGATGGTACTGCAGGAAATATGAAGGGAGCCAGGCTCGAGTGCATCCATCAGGCCGTTGGAGCCGAAAAGCACGTCTTCATGTGCCGCGTCGTCAAAGAGCATGGTCACCACTGCGTCCGCACCGAGCTCGGCTTCGGCGGGTGTACCCGCGGCAATCGCTCCCTCGCGCAGTAATGGCTCAGTGCGGCCTTCACTGCGGTTCCATACGCGCAATTCATGTCCAGCGCCAATCAAACGCAGCGCCATCGGCGTGCCCATGGAACCAGTGCCCAAAAATCCAATCTTCATTGTGTGTGAACTCCTCTTTCCATTTGTTCAAGTTGTACAGCGCATCCCCGGTTGACGGGTACACTGATTGTTCAGATGCTCCGAACTGTTCACGCGACGCGTTATGTGCTGCCCTTGAGAGAGGGCGGTTCGCTTCCGGCAATTGTAGAAGCCGACGACCTGGGTCTCTACGTCGTGAAGTTTCGAGGTGCGGGACAGGGCAGGCTCGCGCTGGTGGCGGAGCTGATGTGCGGCGAAATTGGCCGGGTGTTGGGCTTGCGGGTGCCAGAGATTGTGTTTGTCGAGGTGGACCCCGCACTTGGCCGCAACGAACCGGATTATGAGATTCGCCAACTGCTACAGGCGAGCGCGGGGTTAAACCTGGCGCTCGATTATTTGCCAGGCTCAGTGATGTTCGATCCCGCGGCGCGTGATGCAGTGCCGGAAGAGGAGGCATCCATGGCCGTGTGGTTCGATGCCTTCATCATGAATGTGGACCGTACCCCGAAGAACGCGAATCTGCTGCTATGGCACAGAAAGTTGTATCTGATTGACCACGGTGCGGCGCTTTACTTTCATCATGATTGGGCCAATCGGAGGTCGAAGGCCGATGCGCGATTTAAGGAGATTGCCCAACACGTGCTGCTACCGTGGGCGATGAAGGTTGCGGACGCGGGCGCTGCGGCGCGCGGAAAGCTCACGCCGGAGACTGTGCGCACCATTGTGAGCGCGGTGCCGGATGCGTGGCTCGAGGATGCGGCGGCGGGCATCAGCGCGGAGGAGCGACGTTCAGGATATCTCGAGTTTTTCTCCCGCCGACTCGCCGCGGCGAGGATTTTCGAACAGGAGGCGATGGATGCCCATGCCCGCCTCGTTTGATTACGCCCTGCTGCGCGTGGTGCCGCGTGTGGAGCGGCAGGAGTTTGTGAATTCCGGTGTGGTCGTCTTCTGCCGCGAGAAGCGCTATCTGGACGCGCGAGTGCGGCTCGACCGCGAGCGGGTGATCGCATTATGGCCTGAAGCTGATCTGGACTTGATCGCGCAGCATCTGGACGCTGTGGTGCGCATCTGCAGGGGCGACCCAACAGCCGGAGCCATTGCCCGGCTTTCGCAAAGCGAGCGCTTCCACTGGCTAGTTTCGCCACGCAGCACCATCATCCAGCCGTCGCCGGTGCACACGGGCGTGTGCGACGAGACCAGGAACCTGCTGGACAGGCTGGAAAAGCAGTTCTTCTCCTGAAGAACCGCTATTCCAAAGAAATTTTGAAGCGGAAAAGAGTGACACCGCTTACTGCGGCGTCACCAGATGATGGGCAATGGCAAAGAGCGCCAGTTCGAGTCGCGTTGATACGCCGGTCTTGTCGAAGATGTTGGAAAGATGGCGCTTGACTGTTTCTTCGCTCAAGCTGAACTGCTTGGCGATGTCGCGGTTGCTGCAGCCTTCCACAATGCAGCCAACAACTTCGATTTCTCGAGGTGTCAGGCCGTAGGTTTTGTGCGGGGGCGTGGCGGCCTGCTGCATCAAATCGCGCAGCGCGGCCACAAGGTTGACAACACGCTTGCCGCCGATCCAGTAGTCGCCCGCGCAAACAGTGTGAATTGCCTCCTGCAGGGCACCTGCAAGCGCATCCTTGAGCACAATGCCGCGTGCTCCAATGTGCAAAGCTTCGATGATCTGCTGGGTGGTAATGGTCGACGTCAGCAAAAGGATCTTTACCGTCGGCGAGCCGCTCATAATAGCGCGCATGGCCTCGAGCCCTGGAAGCCGCGGCATCTGCACATCGAGCAGAAGGATGTCCGGCTTCAGGTCGAGCGTGAGGGTAATGGCCTCGTCGCCGTCGTCTGCTTCGCCCACCACTTCAAACCCGTCGTTCCGTTGCAGCATGTTGCGAACGCCAATCCTCACAACTGGATGATCGTCCGCAAGTACGATGCGAATTGGGTTATCCACCTTAAGAACTTCCTCCCTGAGTATGCTATCGAATCAGGATATGCAAATGCGCCTCAAAAGTTGAGGTTCATCAGTACCTTTGGTTCCAAGTATTCTTATCACTGTAAGCCGTGATTAATCAGCAAATTCTCGCTCCAGCATACTCTCTAGATTGCCAATGGCTTCCGTCAAGTGGTCGAGAGCCTTATGGCAGTAATCCAGATCATTACTCTCAGCTTCGAGTCTCGCCCCAATATTCGCGGCCTCGAGGGCACCGGCCATACCGCATCCACCTTTGATTGCATGGCCAATCTTGCCGATTTCTTCCCAATTTTCCGCGGCTAATGCGTTTTCAAGCGCGATGTAACGTTTCTTCAGATCGGTGACGACGGCCGCATAAATTTGCTTCACTGTGGGTTCGGGCATCAGCTGGCGAAATTGAGCAAGCGTCGCAGGGAGGATGACGGGTGCGGTGGGTTCTGCGGGCATTGCCGGTGCTTTTTCTGCAATCATTGTCCGCAGCGCATCTGGATTGAACGGTTTCAGTAAAAAGCCGTCTGAGGCGGATTCCAACTCCGGAGTCAGTTTGCTGCCGCTGATGGCAATGATTGTGGCTGCAGTGTGCGCTCGTAATTGTTGGATAAGCTCCACTCCGTTCAGGCCAGGAAGTTGCGCATCCATCAGGATGACTGCCGGAGTAAATTGCTGTTCGGTGAATTGCTCAACTGCGGATTCTCCGCTGTCGGCGGTGTGTACTTCGTACCCCTCGAGAGTGAGCACCGTGGCAATCACCTCACGGCTCACCATATCATCGTCAATCAGAAAGATTGCCGGCAGTTGCTTTCGTTCACCAATGCCTAACATGTTTGCCGCACCCCATCAGCGGCAATTCTCACTAGTCCTCGGATACTCCGACCTCGTGCAACCAGCCCGGCGATTTGAGCAATTCACGCGGACGGGAGCCATCTGCGGGCCCAACAAGACCGTCGCGTTCCATCAAATCGATGAGATGTGCGGCGCGGCCATAGCCGACGCGCAGCCGCCGTTGCAGCAGTGATGTGGACGCCTTGCCAAACTCAAAGACAAGACGAACCGCGTCGTCAAACATAGGATCGCTATCATCGCTGCCGTCGCTGGAGCCGTCGACGCTCGTTTTTTCGTCACGCGGTGACTCGAGGAAGCCTTCGGCGTATTCGGCGGTTCCCTGGTTCTTCCAGAATTGGACCACCGAAGCGGTTTCTTTTTCGCTCACGTAAGGTGCATGGATGCGCATCAGACGGCTGGTGCCCGGCGGCAGGAAGAGCATATCTCCGCGGCCGAGCAACGCTTCGGCGCCGTTGGTATCGACGATGGTGCGCGAGTCGACCTTGGTGGCGAGGCGGAAGCTGATGCGCGTGGGCACGTTGGCTTTGATGAGGCCTGTAATAACGTCGACGCTGGGCCGCTGCGTGGCAAGAATCAGGTGAATGCCGACGGCGCGTGCCATCTGCGCGAGGCGCGTGACCGACTCTTCAACGTTCGAGCGGTCGAGCATCATCAAGTCAGCCAGTTCGTCGATGATGATGACGATGTAGGGCAGCGGTTCTTCGGGCTCGCCCTCATCAAAGAGTGAGGGCATTGTGCCTTCGAACAGTTTGTTGTACTGGTCAATGTTGCGCACCGAACGCGATGCGAGCAGCTTGAGCCGTCGTTCCATTTCGCGCACCGCGTTGCGTAGCGCGTTGGCGGCAAGCTTAGGCTCGGTAATGATGGGCGTAAAGAGATGCGGAATGCCCTCGTACATGCCCAGTTCCACGCGCTTGGGATCAACAAGAATGAGCCGCACCTGGCTCGGCGTGGTACGGAAGAGCAGGCTCATAATCATGGCGTTGATGGCCACCGATTTGCCGGACCCTGTGGATCCGGCGATGAGCACGTGTGGCATGGAGCCAAGATCGGCCGTGACGATGCGGCCATTGATGTCCTTGCCCATTGCCAGCGTCAGTTTGGAACGTGCGCGTGCGAACGTCTCGGACTCCAGAACGTCGCGCAGGTGAATGGTTTCCTTTTCGTGATTGGGAACCTGGATACCGACCGTGCTCTTGCCTGCCATCCGCTCGATGAGGATGCTCTCCGCGCGCATGGCGAGGCAAAGATCATCGGCAAGACCCGTGACGCGGCTGTACTTTACGCCCGCCTCCGGCTTGAACTCATAGGTCGTCACCATCGGGCCGGGATTGATCTGCACCACCTGGCCGCGTACGTCAAACTCGGCGCATTTCTCGACGAGGATTTTTGCTTCTTCGCGTAGATCGTCCTCGCGAACGGCCTGCGGGCCCGCGCCGGGATTGAGCAGTGTGCTCGGCGGCAGCTTGAAGCCGCTCACATTTTTGGGCGCTACTGTCGCAGACTTCACTTCGGCGTCGGCGCGCTCGTGGATGGCAATGGTCTGTGCATGCGCGGAGGTCTCAACCGGCTTTGCGGGTTCCGGCACGGATTGCGGTGCGTGTGCCTCCACAAGGCGTGGTGCGGCCGCAGGCGCGGCAGCTGTGCGCGGTGAGACAGGAGTAACCTGCGCTGCAGTACGCGTGGCAACTTCAGGGCGCGTCGGCGCTTGAGCCCCTGCGGGAGATTCCGACTCCCAGATGCTTGCACGGCGATGCGCGACCACCGGAACCTTTTCCGATTCGGGGGTGGCGATTGTCCGCTGATAGGCGGGAATGTCCTCAACAGGATCCATTTCTGGCGCAGCCTTCTTGCGGCGGAAGAGACCAGCGAGGAAACTGGGCTTGCGCTCCACAGGCGGTTCGTCGAGCATTTCATCAGCTGCGGCCTTGGGTGCATTCGAAAACAGTCGCTGGTCGGGACCAGGCGCTTGCTGCTCAGCACGGATGGCTGCCTGCTCCGCACGCGCTTCAGCGCGGCTCTCACGCCAGTTTTGCCAGCGTTCATAGAGCGAAACAGACCGGATCCAGTACTCCTGGACAAATGCCTTGACCTTGCGGAAATTGATATCCGATCCGAAATACAGCCCGGTCGCGGCGAGCGCTCCAGCTACTACGGCCGCACCCTGCACATTGAGGTAGACGATCAATTGTGCCGCGATGAGCCTGCCGAGTACTCCCTCAATGGGAACTGCGTGCAGCCAATGCCAGTGCCAGGGAAGCAGCCCGAACGAAGTTGGCGTGAAGACGAGCGCAAGGATGCAGCCTGGCCAGCGCAAAGCAGCCGAACCAGCCGAACGTGAGTGCATCCAATCCCACGCGATACCCCCGATCCAAAAGGGAAGTAGGAAGGCCGTAATTCCAATGAACTGCAGCAGGAGGTCGCTCAACGTCGCACCGAACAGGCCAACCCAGTTGTGCACCTGGTGCGGCGTAATCGGGTCTGTTGAAGTATTCAGTGACGGATCAATGGGGTGGTAGGTGGCCAGCGCCAGAAACAGCAGTACGGAGACCAGCGCAAGTACTACCCCGAGAAAGACATTGAGGGCGTGTTTGCGCGTGGGCGAGAGAGCAATCGGAATGGTCTTCATCATGGGGCGCGTTTACGCTCATTGGCCGCCGCACGCAACGTGCCGGCGCACCGGCAGTGCGGACGGAATCAACCCCAGAGCAGTCTTTATTATCCGCGCCGCAGGAAGCGAATCACGGCAAAAGTCAGGCCGGGGAACCACGGTGTCCACCCCCGGCCTATGCAAATGATTTCTGACGGGTTACAAGCCAGCGAGACGCGAGCCGAAGATCAGCAGGGCAATGCCGATGACAATGCGGTAAATGGCAAAGATGGTGAAGCCGCGACGTCGCACCCATGCAAGGAACCACTCCACCACTCCAAGCGCGATGATGAACGAGACGACAAAGCCGATGGCGAGGACCACCCAGCGCTGGCCGTTCATCGCTACATGTGCGGCGACTGCTCCATGGCTGGGTAGGACTTCCTTCTTCAAATCCCATGCCGTGGCTGCCAGCATGGTCGGAATTGATAGCAGGAAGCTGAACTCAAGTGCCGAGGGCCGGTCAAGGCTTGCGAGCTGGCCGGCCGCAATGGTGGACATGGAACGGGAGAGTCCTGGAAATACTGCCGAAAGCGACTGGCACAGGCCGATCCAGATGGCCTGACCCAAACCCATCTCTTCTACATGTGTGGTGCTCGGTTCTGTGCGCGAAGCCCACGCGTCCACCGCCCACATCACAATGCCGCCGATGAGCAGCGCCAGCGCCATGGCTGTAATGCTGCCCAGGTTCTTGTCACTCCACTTGCGCAGCGCCAGCGCCGGGACCGACGTACATGCGAAGGCGATGAACGTCAGCGAAATGGGATGCGTGATCCAGTTGCGGTCGCCGCCCTCCCCCTGCGGAAAAGTGCGGATGAAGTCGACGATGCGTTTCAGGTAGAGCAGCACCAGTGCAAAAATGGCGCCTGCCTGAATCACAATGGAATACATCTTCCAGTAAGCATCATCCATAGGCAAATGCATCAGCGCTTCTGTAATGCGCAAGTGTGCCGTGGAGCTAACGGGCAGGAATTCGGTGAGTCCTTCAACAACGCCCAGAAGGACGGACTGCAGATAGACGTTCAAGAAGCCTCCGGTAAACGCGGGGTCCGGTCGAGTGAAGTAGTGAATCTATCGAAAATGATTATGGCTGGTCGATGCCGTACACGGGAACGCCCTGATCCAATTTGAACACGAGAGTGGCGGCACGTGCCGTGTAGTCCGAGGTGGGAAATTTGGCTTTGAGCTCCGCGGCCAGTTCGTGCGCATGCGCGTCTGCTTTGGCGGTTTTGCCGTTATTGCCATCCGCCTTGTACATATCCACCAGGACCGACTGGCGATAAGTGGCTTCATAAAGGGCTTTGGCTGTGCGGGGACCTTTCGGGTGTTCCTCCGCGTACTTCTCGTAGACCTCGGATTCTTTCTCCGGGCACTTCTCCGTGCCCTGCCAGTCGCCGCAGAGCTTGTTGTCAATCAGGTCAAAGGCGGCCATATCGGCTTCGGGCGTATCGGGATACATCTTGATGACCTTCTTCAGGCCATCTTCATCCAACAGCTCACGCATATAAGGAGAGCGCTCCTTGGCCGAGGGCAGCGAGGCTGCATCCGACTTCTGGATCTGCCAAAGAATATCTGCGGCGCGCCATGCTGCCGTGGGAGCAAGGGGTGAGTTGGGAAACATTTCCGCCAGGCGGCGATAGAGCAAGTGTGCGGTACGGGCGGCATTTACAGGGCCTCGTGGATCGGAGGCGAGAACTTCTTCAGTGGCGGCGGCGCCCATCAGCACCTGGTCTCCGTTGGGCGTGGACTCCTCTACAATCCCGCGTCCTTCCATCCAGCCAGAGATGGGTGGTGGCGTGTCATTCGAGCCAAAAATCGGCGTGTCGCTCGTGTGTTCTTCTTCCGCATCCGTGTTGGCAAAGACGCGCAGCCAGGAACCGCTGCGCTCGGCAATCACAAGCTCGCGGCCGGGCTGCACCTTGTCAATCCTCTGCGCGTGCAGGTCCGGCGTAATGTACAGCCAGGTAACGCGCAGCGCCGTGGCGCGCGGACCGGCCATGGGCTTTACAAGCTGGTCTTTCTGCTTCTTGTCCGCGGCGTGTGCACTTGAGAGCGAAACCACAAGAAACAGGAAGGAGGCAACGGAGATGAGACGCTTGCGCATGATGGTGTTCATCATAGTAGACGCAGAAGTGGGTAGTGCGTAATGGTTTGGAAGCCGCTAACATGCCGATGGATGCTTTTGCCGTATACAACTCAGCTCTGCGATTCCGTGAGTACTTCGGCCAGCATCTCCGGCGCCACATTGCCGCCGCTGATGACAGCCACCGCTTTGCGGTAAGTTGACAGCTTGTCGCCGTGAAAGAGTAACGCAGCCGTGGCTACCGCGCCGCTTGGCTCCGGAACCAGCCGAGTGGCCGCAACAATCGCCCGCATTGCCGCGCGAATCTCCGCCTCCGTTACGGTCACAATATTCTCCACAAATGCACGGATATGCTCAAAGTTGCGCACACCCACGCTTTGCGTGCGCAGGCCGTCCGCAATCGTACGGCTGGTTAGCTCAGCCGGCCACTCCACGATCTTGCCCGTACGGAAGCTCTCTGCCGTATCGCCTGCCAGTTCGGGCTCCACGCCAATCACATGCGCGTTAGGCAGCAGTTGCTTCACGCCCGCAGCCACGCCGCTCAGCAGGCCGCCGCCGGAAACCGGCGCGAGAACCAGATCTACGTCCGGAATCTCTTCGGCAATCTCAAGACCGCACGTGGCCTGGCCGGCAATGATGTGCTCGTCGTCGTATGGCGGAATCACCACGTAGCCATGCTTTGCCACAAGCTCCTGCGCCGCGCGCAAGCGCTCTGTCGAAGCGTTGCCCACGTCGACGACCTCGGCTCCGAGTGCGATTGTCGCCGCGCGTTTGATGGCCGGTGCATTCTGCGGCATCACGATGACAGCCTTTGCGCCGACGGCACGCGCCGCATAGGCCACGCCCTGCGCATGGTTGCCGCTCGAATATGTAATGACCCCGCGCTTCAGCTCTTCCGGCGTAAGTTGCAGAACCTTGTTCGCAGCGCCGCGCAGCTTGAAAGCGCCGATGGGTTGCAGGCTTTCAGCCTTCAGCCAGATGCGGCGGTCCGTGCCATAGCCGCTCAGGCCGGGAAAGGCAGCTTCCACCAGTGGCGTGCGCGCAGCGATGCCCTTGATCCGTTCGGCTGCCTCGCGAATGGTGGCGAGAGAAACGAGTTGTTCTGAAACTGTGCTCATGGCAGATATTTTTCGGGGATTGGTGTCGCGGGCGTTTCCGCCTGCCACAGGATTCCATAGATGCGCCAGCGCTTGCCATCAAAGACGGCCTGAATGCTGTTGATGCCGCGCACTTCAGGCTTGTTGTCCGGCGAGTCAACGCGCAGCTCGTAGGTGCTCCACAGGTGCGCCATGCTGCCGTACACTTGCTGTTTCACCTTCACCTGCTTTTCAAAGAATGGTGCATGGCCACGCTTTTTTACCGCGTCAATCCAGCCGTCAAGCGTGAGAATGTGCGGTGCGATACTGCCGTCTGGTGCACTTCTCATAGGGGTCAGCCGCGCATCAGGCAGGACAAGCTCGCGCATGCAGGTGCGGTCCTTGTCGCCGGGGCCGCTCACGGCAGCATCCAGTGCGGTGATCATCTCGTCAAGAGTAGTGGAGGGAAGGCAGGTTTCGGTGGTGGCAGCAGGTTGCGTGTTTGTCTGCGCATATGCAGCAGGTACCAGAACAAGGGATGCCGCAAGGAAAGCAGAGGAGAGTCTCATGACCGGTTTTGGCCTCCGGGAATTCATTCACAAGAATGGGACAACGGAAAACCAGGTGCAGGCAGTGTATCGCGTCTTTACACTTCCATAATCACCGGCATAATCATCGGCCGCTTGCCGGTTGATTTCTGAATGAGCCGCTTCAAATCACCACGTATCTTATCTTTGACCATGCCGTAGTCGGCTTTCTGCTCGCTGTTCAGTGCGTCGAGTGTCTTGAGTACGGTTTCGCGCGCCTGCTCGGTAATGTCCGCTCCGCCAAAACCGCGCATCACCACTTCCGGAGCCAATTCGAGCGAGCCTGTGCGCTGATTGATGGCCAGAATCACCACCACGAATCCGTCTTCACTCAGGATGCGCCTGTCGCGAATGACCAGGTCTTCCACCACTTCAATCGATGAGCCCGAGTCAATCAGAATCCGGCCTGCCTGCACCTTGTCCAGCCGGCGCGCGTTGTCTTTGTCCAACTCGAGCACGTCGCCGTCTTCCAGCACAATCGTGTGCTCAATCACGCCGGTCTGCATGGCGACCTCGGCGTGACGGCGCAGATGACGATAGTCGCCGTGGACAGGAATGAAATACTTCGGCTTCACCAGGTTGATGAGCAGGCGCATCTCTTCCTGGCTGCCGTGCCCGCTCACGTGGATCAAGCCGTGTGAACCGTCGTCGTAAATCACGTGCGCGTCGCGGCGGTAGAGATGGTCAATCACGCGAAAGATATTCTTCTCGTTGCCAGGAATGACGCGTGAGCTGAGCAATACAGTGTCGCCGGATTCAATCCGTGCGTGCTTGTGATTGTCCACGGCGGCGCGGCTCAGCGCGCTCATCGGTTCGCCTTGCGTACCGCTGATCAGCACCATCAGTTGATCAGGCGTGTAGTCGCGCATCTGGCCGGGATTGATGATGAGTCCCGGAGGGATGTCGATGTAACCCAGGTCCTGCGCAATGTCCGTGCTTTCCAGCATGGACCGGCCCACCACCGCGACCTTGCGGCCATGCTGGCGAGCTAGTTCAAGCGCAATCTTGATGCGATAGATTGACGAAGAGAAACAGCTGAAAAAAAGCTTCTTCCTGGCGCGTGCGAAGACTTCATCCAGACGGGGACGAACCGCGGCTTCGGAAGGCGTGTAGCCGGAACGATCAATATTTGTCGAGTCCTGCAGCAGAGCCAGCACGCCGCGCTTCCCGTATTCGGCAAAGGTGTGAAGATCAAAAGGCTTTTCGTCCAGAGGCGAAAGGTCAATCTTGAAGTCACCGGTGTGAATAACAATGCCGGCGGGAGTTTCAATGGCCAGCGCCACGCAATCCACCAGTGAATGCGTTACACGAATGGGCTCGATGGTGAACGGGCCAATAGAGAATTTTTCCTTTGGCGCAATCTCAATGAGCTCAGTCTCATCGAGCATCTGGTTTTCTTCCAGATTGCCTTCTACATAGGCAAGAGTGAACTCGGTGGCATAGACCGGCACTTTGAGCTCGCTGAGCAGCCAGGACAGGCCCCCAATGTGGTCCTGATGGCCGTGCGTGAGGATGATTCCTCGAACGTGTTCCTTGTTTTCAATCAGATAGGTGATGTCGGGAACAACAATATCCACACCGAGCAACTCGGACTCGGGAAACATGAGGCCGGCGTCGATGACGATAATGTCGTCGCCCCAGCGCAGCGCAAGGCAGTTCATACCGAATTCGCCAAGGCCGCCGAGAGGGATGATGTGTAGTTTATTGGATGGCATTCGTCAATTTTGATGCTATCACTGGGGCCTCTGGAGTCGCGGTACCTCCTGCCATCAAAAAATTCTCGTCACCACCAATCCAAAATCAGAGCCCTTTCGTTCTGCCTGTGTTGGCGAGCACTCGCGCAACACAGGAGGCGAATTGTGGAAAGAATCCAGACTCTGGATAAGACAGGTGTGTCACGGCGCAGGTTTCTCGGCGGTATGGCTGCCGGTGCAGGAACTGCCGCGGTGGCCACCTTGGCGGCGGGATGCGGCTCTTCAAGCATGTCATCGACACCCACACCACCCACTCAACCGCAGATTACAGACGAGGACATTTTGAATTTCGCCCTCAACCTTGAGTATCTCGAGGCTGAGTACTATCTGCGTGCGGCAACAGGAATGGGCCTCTCGGACGCGGATGCCGGATCCGGTGCGGGTATGGTCACCGGCGGCGGACAGGTAGTGTTTGCAACGCCGGCCATTCAGGAATATGCGCTGGAAATCGCAAATGACGAACTGGCACATGTGCGCTTTCTGCGCAGCGCGCTAGGCTCGGCTGCGGTCAGCCGCCCGGCCATCGATCTCAGTGGCAGTTTCAACGCGGCGGCAATGGCTGCGGGCATCGGTTCCTCATTCAACCCATTCGCGGATGAGAATAATTTCCTGGTCGGAGCGTTCACCTTTGAAGACGTGGGCGTAACCGCGTATCACGGTGCGGCTGGGCTGCTCAAGAACAAGACCTACCTCGGCGCAGCGGCGGGCATCATGGCCGTTGAGGCGTATCACGCGGCGGAAATACGCACTCTGATTGCGGGATTAGGCGGCGCGTATCTGGATGCGGCCAACAAGATTTCCGCGTTGCGTGCTGCCGCGGGCGGTGGAGCCGAGGTAACGGTTTCCGGCAGCACGATTGTGGCAGCCGATTCTGATTCCATTGCCTTCGACCGCGACGCCGATGAAGTGCTTCACATTGTCTACCTGAATGCGATGACGGGAGTGATAAGCTCCGGCGGTTTCTATCCCTCAGGAATGAACGGAACCATCAAAGCCACAACCAACTAAGGAGCATCACACATGGAATCGACAGCAATGGCAGTCAACAATCCGGGTGAAGGCCTTTTGAGACGAAGGGCAGCGATAATGCTGGGTGGCGCGGCGCTGGCAGGACTTGCACTGGGCGGAAAGTCAGACGCGCAGTCAGCGATGGTGACGGATACGGACATCCTGAACTTCGCGCTAAACCTCGAATATCTCGAAGCACAGTTTTACACGTTGGCAACTACTGGAATGACAATCGACCAGATTGGGATTGGCATTAACAGCGGTGGTGGCGCGGCCGGCGGCAGCGTAACGGTCAAGGCAAACCCGGTTGTGCCTTTTACTACAACGCTGCTGCAGCAATATGCGGCAGAAGTGGCGCTGGAAGAGCAGAACCACGTGAAGTTTCTACGTTCGGCACTGGGTGCTAACGCCGTGGCCATGCCCAACATTGACCTGATGAACAGTTTCAACGCGCTGGCGCAGGCGGCGGGACTGGGCAGTACGTTCGATCCCTTCGCGAGCGAAACGAACTTCCTCCTCGGCGCCTTCATTTTTGAAGACGTGGGCGTTACCGCGTACAGCGGCGCGGCCGGGCTGATCAGCAGTAGCACCTATCTCGACAAAGCGGCCGGCATACTTGCCGTCGAAGCCTATCACGCGGGCAGCATCCGCTTGCGCATCTTCCAGGCCGGGACGGGCGCGATGGATGCTTCGGCCAAGATTGCTGCGGCCCGCGCATCGCTCGACGGTACCGGCAGCGACGACATCGGAGTCGGCGTGAGCGGAGGTGCGGCCACCATCGTCGACGCGGACGACAATGCAATCGCCTTCAGCCGAACGACGGCGCAAGTTCTCAAAGTTGTGTACGGCGGAGGTACTTCCGGAGGAGCGTTCTTCCCGGATGGCCTGAATGGAACAATCAAATAGTTTGTTGTCCTACCCCTGCCTAAGCAGCAGTTCGGGTCCCCGCCCGGCTGCTGCTCTTTTTTGTTGGCGGGCGTGGAACCTATGCGGAAGTTACATTGCAATCGCCGGAAACGGCCCATAGAATACGCTTTGATTCGACGCTCCCTCATGCTCACAAAACTGCTCAATCCGATTCTGATGCTGTTTCGTTCTGAAATGGGCGGGACTAGCGCATCGACGCGGACTGCCTCTGAGGAGAGTGATGTGGCGCTGCTGGCAAGCATTGCCGCCGGTGAGCAACAGGCAATGGCGGTGCTTTTCGACCGATACGGCGGAATGATCTATTCAGTTGCTCTCCGCGTGTTAAATGACACGGGGCGCGCTGAAGACCTGATGCAGGAAGTGTTTCTGCAACTTTGGCGCGAGCCGGGGAGATTTTCCTCAGGCAAGGGATCATTGGGAGCATGGCTTGCAGTTGTAGCCAGAAACCGTGCCGTGGATGTCTTGCGCGGACGGAAACCAAGCGATTCGGTGGATGATGTGGTGCTTGCTTCGCGCGTCGACGTTGCCGGCGAGGTGGAGCACAACATTTTGATGGGAAAAGTCCGTGGATTAATGAAAGTCTTGCCGGCTGAGCAGAAGCGATCTCTTGAGTTGGCATTTTTTGAGGGCTTGACCCATGCGGAAATCGCCGAGCGCACAGGCGACCCGCTGGGGACTGTGAAGTCCAGAATCCGCGCGGCTCTTGGGAGCTTGAGAAAGGCAATCGAGGTATGACGGAACAGCAACACATCGCGCAGGAAGAACTGGCACTCTTCGCTCTGCAGGCATTGCCTGAGGCGGAGCAGTCAGCTGTGCGCGCGCATGTGGACCAGTGTTCTGTTTGCCGGGGTGAACTGGCTCGCCTGCGTGGCGATGCTGCGCTCCTGGCGCTTTCCGTAGAGCAGCAACCACTGCCCGAGGGTGCGCGTGAGCGCCTGCTCAAGCGCATTGCGATTGAGCCACAGAGTACGGGTAAGACAGTCTCAATTGAGTCGGGCAAGACCGCGAAAAAGATTTATGCCTCAGTTTCTTGGTCGTTGGCAGCCGCGTTGTTGATTTTCTCAGTGGGTGCCTTGCTCAGGGTGGGCCAGCTCAATATGCGGATCCATCAGCAGTCTGAACAGCTGAAGCAGCAGGAGCAAGACACCGCGCAGGCCAGGCGTGCGCTTGACGTGCTGACCGCGAAGAATGCCCAACACATTACGCTGACTTCAGCGAAGGCACATCCAGAGCCGGAGGGGCGCGCAGTTTACCTTGCCTCAACTGGCGGGCTCATCTTCCAGGCTTCGCATCTTGAACCATTGCCAACAGGCAAGACCTATGAACTATGGGTGATTCCAGCTGATGGCAAGGCACCCATCCCAGCTGGTCTCTTCCAGCCTGACTCGACAGGTAGTGCAAGCGTTGTCCTGCCGCAGATTCCAGTGGGTGTGCGCGCCAAGGCTTTCGGAGTCACAATGGAGCAGGCGCAGGGATCGCAGACACCAACTCTGCCTATTCTTCTTGCCGGTGCGGCTGGCGAGTAGCGCCCAGTTACAACTTTGCTGCTTCTTCCAGTGCGGCAATGTCCAGCTTCACCATCTGCATCATCGCTTCCATCGCCTTCGGGTGCTTGATCAGTTCAAAGATGTTTGCCGGAATAATCTGCCAGTGCATGCCGAATTGGTCCTTGAGCCAACCACATTGGATTTCCGTGCCGCCTGCGGAGAGCTGTTCCCAGTAGTGGTCAATCTCTGCCTGGTCTGCGCAATGAACCACCAGCGAGATGGCTTGCGTAAAAGGAAATCCAGGCCCGCCGTTAAATGCCGTGTAATGCGCGCCGCCCATCTCAAAACCGATTGTCACCACTGTTCCCTCGGGCCATGGTCCGGTGCCTGTGCTGCGCATCGCATCCAGCTTGCGTGCTCCCGGAAAAACTCCCGTATAGAAGTCGACTGCCTCTTCAGCTTTTCCATCAAACCAGAGGAAGGGAGTAATTTGCGCAGTGCGTGTGATTGTGACCATGTGTTGTGCCTCGCTAAAGGAAGTTGATGACCTTTGCGCCGCCCGCTGCGCGGCGCAGGCAACATCGAAACATAAATTACTTGCGAATTGCAAGTTAGATTTGTAAGGTTCAGGTGTGGCGAATAAAGCCATCCCGCAGCAGAGGTCAGGTTGCCCGGTCAGCATTGCGCTCGATCTGTTCGGCGATCGCTGGTCATTGTTGATCGTGCGCGACATGATGGTGCGTGGGTATCGTACTTTTCGCGAGTTTCAGAATTCGGGTGAAGGAATTGCGACCAATATCCTTTCCGCTCGACTGCGCAGGTTGAAAGCAGCGGGCATACTTACAACCGAACCGTTGAAGGAGGATGGGCGCAGTCTTGCCTATCGCTTGACGGAGAAGGGCATAGCGTTGGCTCCGGTGCTGCTCGAACTTCTAATTTGGTCAGGAAACCATGAAGAGACTGCGGCCCCCGGTCCCGTGATTCGGCAGATGGAAGGCAGCAGGCAGGCTATCCTCGACGAGACCTACCGCCGCTGGCGTGAGCATGACCACACTGCTCTCATTCCGCCGTTCGGCAAGCCAACTACAACCGGGAATGAGATAACCAAAACTCCGAAGGGGAAACGATCACGATGAAGGTAAACACCTATCTCAACTTTGGCGGCAACTGCGCCGAGGCCTTTCAGTTCTATGCTGACCATCTCGGCGCCAAGGTCGAAGGCATGATGAAGCAGGGCCAGGTTCCCGGCATGCCGGTTCCTCCTGAGCGCGCCAATGATGTTTTGCATGCGCGAATCACCATTGGCGACGCCGTCATCATGGCCAGCGATGTGCCGCCTGAGCGGTTCCAGCCTATTCGCAGTGTGTATCTCTCTCTGCGCGTGGACTCCGATGCTGAAGCTGAGCGCATCTTTGCCATTCTCGGCGAGGGCGGAGAAGTTTACATGCCAATGCAGGACACATTTTTCGCTTCGCGCTATGTTCAATTCCGCGATCGCTTTGGCGTCTCATGGATGATTTTTCATGAAAAGCCGATGGGTCCGCCGCCGGCCTAGTCGTCTGTTTTCAGCTCTGCTTTGATTCGCCGGGGAAGCGCACGCCCAGCGCTCTGCGAGCGCGCTCCAGCAGTTCTGCCATTCCAATGGAGAGATCGTGCGTGATTTCCGGACTCTCCATTTTGCCCTCGCGGATGAGGCGGCAGAAATGGTTCGTCTCGTAGTTGAAGCCGCCGTCCGTGTAGGGCTCTTCCAGTTCAACGGTTCGTCCTGACCCATACACAACCGTCGCGCGCACGGGATTCCACCAGTTCTCTTGAATCAGGACGTAACCCGATGTGCCGCAGATCATCGCGTCGCCGCGGCTCAGCAAATCGAGCCCGGTGTGCAATTGCGCCATGCCGCTCTTGTGCTCTGTCTGGAAGAGCGCGAAGGTATCGACACCGGCAGAAGAGACGCGGCCCATCGTCTGCAAGTTCAAAAGAGGTCCAAGCCAGTCCAGCGCGAGAAACGCTTCGTAGGGCCCAATGCCCATAATGCCGCCGCCGCCAAGTTCGGCAAAATGCAACGGATAATCTGGAGCACGGCTGGAATCGCAATGTCCCGCGCGGACGAAACCAATGGGGCCAATTGGATATTCTGCAAGATGTGCGCGCAGCCGTTGATACAGGGGAAAGAACGGCGGTTTCATCGCCTCCATGAAGAGGCGGCCGCTGCATTGTGCGGCCTCCACGATTCGGCGAACTTGCGCCGCATTGAGAGCAGCGGGCTTCTCGCAAAGCACGTGTTTATCGGCCTTCAGAGCGGCGCAGGCAATGTCCGCGTGCGAATCAGGATGCGTGGCCACATAAACAGCGTCAATCGGCGCACAGAGCAGATCCTCCAACGTATGAGCGGTGATGGGAACCGCAAATCGCTCGGCGTAGCTCGCTGCGCGTTCAGCAGTACGACCCCACACCGCCGTCAGCACCGCATCAGGCACGCCGCATAGTCCTTCGGCGAAGCGCACTCCCGCGCGCCCAGGGCCGATCACGCCGAAGCGAATCGGAGTCTCAGCCGCATTGGAGGTTTCAAGATTCATCCGAGCATTTCAGAGATTGCCCTGCGAAACACGAAAGACTTCGCTTCGCAAAGCCTAAGAAGCAAAACTCGATGCGGGGCACGGCCAAGTCCGCCCGCACCACAGACGGCTAGCGCAGCAGGTCTTCCAGCGCCGTGCTCAGGTCGGTCTTCTCGTCGCGATACTTCACAATCACCGGCGCATAGAGCGAGATTCCCCACTCCGCCGCATTGGCATGCGCCTTGCCTTTGCTCACCGCGCGCGATCCCGGCACCACCACCGCATTCCCTGGTACGATCAACGGCCTGTCTACCGAAGCGCGGATGACTTCGCCCTTCACCAGGTCGAACACCGGCGTGCCCCGCGTCAGAATCGTGCCCGGAGCAAGTACCGCGCCTTTGCGCACAATCGTTCCCTCATAGACACCGCAATTGCCTCCGACCAGAACGTCGTCCTCGATCACCACAGGGTTCGCGTTCACAGGCTCAAGCACGCCGCCAATCTGTACCGCTGCGCTCAGGTGGACGCGTTTCCCAATCTGCGCGCAACTGCCCACCAGCGCGTGCGAGTCCACCATCGTGCCCTCGTCCACATACGCGCCCACATTCACATACATGGGCGGCATACACACCACGCTTCGTGCCAGATATGCTCCCGACCTTACCGATGACCCGCCGGGAACGACACGGATTCCGTCTCCGGCAGTGAATTGCCGCGCGGGATAGGTGTGCTTGTCGACAAAGGAGAGCGCACCCGATGCCATCTCCTCCAGCGCGCCAATCCGGAAGCCAAGCAGAATCCCTCGCTTCACCCACGCATTCACCCGCCAGCCGTAGGAGTCCGCGTCGCTCGGCTCTGCAGCGCGCACTTCTCCCTTTTCGAGCGCGGTGCGCAGCGAAATGAAGGCCTCCATTGCCTCGCCATTGCCTACTGCAGCGGAACCTGCCGCAAACTGGCGTTCAATCTCTTCCTGCAAGTTCTGTAAAGTCATCGTGTTTGAGTCTATCAAGGCGGCGGAAGTCGTTTGACATGTGCAAACATTTACTCTGGGCTATGCTGCACGTGCGCCGCGCAAAGCAAGAACAGCGCTTACATTTCAAGGGTTCCGTCTTCCACATGACCACTCGCCGCGATTTCTTCCGCCTTGCCGCCGAATCCGCAACCCTCGCCGCACTTGCCGGCACATCTGCCTCAGCCGCTGAAGTCTCCGCGCCGGCCATTCCCGCCGTCCGCCGCGCAACGCCACTGCTGCAGCTTCAGCAGCGCTTCGTCGATCTCCGCTTCGGCATGTTTCTGCACTTCAACATGGCTACCTTTCAGGACCGCGAGTGGGGTGATCCCACCTCGCCTGCCTCGCTCTTCAACCCCATCGCGCTCGACACCGACCAGTGGGCAGCCGCCGCAAAGTCGGCGCACATGACCTGGGGCTGCCTTACCACGCGCCACCACGACGGCTTCTGCATCTGGCCCACGCGCACCTGCGCCGCCAGCGTTGCAAAGACCGCGCACAAAACCGACGTCGTCCGCGCCTACGTCGACTCCTTCCGCAAGGCCGGTCTCCATGTTTGTCTCTACTACTCCATCCTGTCGCTGCGCGACGACATCCGCCACTTTAACGTCACGCCCGCCAAAATCCAGCTCATCAAAGATCAGCTCACCGAGCTGCTCACGAACTACGGCAAGATCGATCTCCTCATCACCGACGGCTGGGACGCTCCCTGGAGCCGCATCACCTACGAGGAAGTGCCGTACAACGAAATCTACGCGCATGTAAAAAGCCTGCAGCCCGACTGCCTGCTCTGCGACCTCAACGCGAGCCAGTACCCGGCCGGCGGCCTCTACTACTCCGATATCAAGGCCTTCGAGCAGAACGCCGGCCAGCACGTGCCGCAGGGCAGCCAGGTTCCCGCGCTCTCCTGCGTCACCATCACGCCCGGCTGGTTCTGGAAACAAAGTGACATCGATGGCCCGCTCAAGCCTGTCGAAACCGTCGTCCACGACTGGCTTGAGCCGCTCAACAACCTCCACTGCAATCTCATCCTCAACGCGCCGCCCACCCGCACCGGCCAGCTCGCGCCCAACGTCGTTCAGCGCCTCGCGGAGATTGGCAAGGCCTGGCGCCATGCGGGCCCCCTGCCGCCGCTCGGTCCGCACGTCGTCCTCACCACGCGCAATCT
This sequence comes from uncultured Acidobacteriaceae bacterium, assembly GCA_963814335.1. Classification (GTDB taxonomy): domain Bacteria; phylum Acidobacteriota; class Terriglobia; order Terriglobales; family Acidobacteriaceae; genus Telmatobacter. Next base: position 175,446 of record CAWFCO010000008.1, read on the forward strand.
CGCAACAGCCAAACCGATTCACGCCAGCTCGTATCCAGACACGGTCGGTCCCGACGAGACCAACGACGGCAACTTTCACTCCACCTGGCACCCCGACGAAGGGCAGCGGTCGGGCTGGCTCGAGGTGGACCTCACACGCTCCGAAAGCTTCAACACGCTCTCGCTCGTCGAGCCGGTGGGCCGCTGGCGGAACTACCCCGTAAGCCGCATCGCAAGCTACAAATTCGAGCGCTGGATTGGGACAGGCTGGGAGAAACTCGCCGAAGGCGGTGTTCCTACCCCGGTGACGATTCTCCGCATTCCGCGCACGACGGCGCGCAAGGTGCGCCTGCAGTTCGAAGCCAGTGCCGACACGCCCCACATCGCCGACATCGGCATCTACAACGAGCCGGAGTAAGTCTCGCAGTATAACTTTCCCGTCAATTTTGAGTGATTGCTGGCACGACAGATTCAAACCTGAGCCATTACCCTAGAAGGTTGACCACTTCGAGGGGTTTGTCATGACCGTCATTCGCCAGCAGGATTTCATCGACTCCGTTGCCGACGCGTTGCAGTACATCAGCTACTACCACCCGGTGGACTACATCACCACCCTGGCCAAGGCCTATGAGCGCGAGCAGTCGCCCGCGGCCAAGGACGCCATGGCGCAGATCCTCATCAACAGCCGCATGTGCGCCGAGGGCCACCGCCCCATCTGCCAGGACACCGGCATCGTCAACGTCTTCGTCAAGGTCGGCATGGACGTGCGCATCGAAGGCCCGATGGCGGCGTGCCGCGATGAGCCTGCAGGAGATGGTCAACGAAGGCGTGCGCCGCGCCTACCTCGATCCGGACAACAAGCTGCGCGCCTCTGTGCTGGCCGACCCCGCCGGCGCGCGCAAGAACACACGCGACAATACGCCCTGCTGTCGTCAACATCGAGCTCGTGCCGGGCAGCACCTGTCGAGATCACCGTCGCGGCCAAGGGCGGCGGCGCGAAGCCAAGTCCAAGTTCGTCATGCTCAATCCGTCGCGACTCCATCGTCGACTGGGTGCTCAAGACCGTGCCCACCATGGGCGCCGGCTGGTGCCCGCCCGGCATGCTCGGCATCGGCATCGGCGGCACGGCAGAGAAAGCCATGCTGCTGGCCAAGGAATCGCTGATGGATCCGATCGACATGCAGGACCTGCATCGCGCGCGGTCCGCAGACCACTGCCGAAGAACTGCGCGTCGAAATCTACGACAAGGTCAATCGCGCTCGGCATCGGCGCGCAGGGCCTCGGCGGCCTCACCACCGTGCTCGACGTCAAGATGCTCGACTACGCCCACGCCATGCCGCCAACCTGCCCGTCGCCATGATTCCCAACTGCGCCGCCACGCGCCACGCCCATTTTGTGCTCGACGGTTCCGGCCCCGTCTATCTTGACCCGCCCTCGCTCGACGACTGGCCGAAGCTCACCTACGACGTCAGCGGCGCGCGCCGAGTCAACCTCGACACCGTCACCCGCGAAGAAGCTGCCACCTGGAAACCGGGCGAAGTCCTGCTGCTCTCCGGCAAGCTGCTCACCGGCCGCGACGCCGCCCACAAGCGCATGACCGACATGCTCAGCCGCGGCGAAAAGCTGCCGGTCGATTTCACGAACCGATTCATCTACTACGTCGGTCCGGTCGATCCCGTGCGCGACGAAGTCGTCGGCCCTGCCGGCCCCACCACCGCCACGCGCATGGACAAGTTCACCCGGCAGATGCTTGCCGAAACCGGACTGCTTGGCATGGTCGGCAAGGCCGAGCGCGGCCCTGTGGCGCATTGAGGCCATCAAGGAGCATCGGAGCTGTCTATCTGATGGCGGTCGGCGGCGCGGCCTATCTGGTCTCCAAGGCGATCATCGGCAGCGCGCGTGCTGGCCTTTGAAGACCTCGGCATGGAAGCCATCTACGAGTTCGACGTCAAGGATATGCCCGTCACCGTCGCCGTCGACACCAAGGGCACCAGCGTCCACATCACCGGCCCCGCCGAGTGGAAGCAGCGCATTGCCGGAATTCCGATCCTGCAGTAGCGCAGGATCGGAACCTTTCTAAAGCAGCTTGCCCAAGAGAGACTGAACCAGTGATCCGGAGTCAGGAACCGGATTGCCTGTTGGCTGACCGTCAGGTGTCACGTGGCCGTTCTGGGCCAGGTGATTCACCAGCAACGGCACAATCGTGGCAAGGCTTGTGCGCACCGTGTCTGCTGAGACACCCGTACGCTGCGCAATATTGTCAATCAGACCTGTACCGCCAAGTACCTGTTCAATTTGAGCAGCGTTTGTGCCCTGGGTCTGGCCGCCCATCCACTGTTGCAGCAGCCCTCCCGCGCCATTCTGCTGCATTTGTTGCACAATGCCCGTCACGCCGCCCGATCCTTCGAGCTCTTGCAGAAGACCGCCCGCGACTGTCGCGTGATTTTCTCCCTGCGCAAGTCCACCTGCCAACTTCTCTACAGAATCAAAAAAGCTCATGACGATCTCCTCTCAGGGGTGCATCTTTTCAATTAAGTGGGGCTGAGTAGGAAGGTACGGTCTCAAACACCCACCTGTCCACCTGGATTTTGCTAAATTCACATCCACAAGCCTGCCGGATACATTACGATGAGGCACCGCTGGTTGTCGTCAAATTTAAGGTCAAATGAATTCTCTAAAGAGGCACGAAAACATGAAACGCAATTTCTTGATTGCCACCCTGGCTGCGATTGTTCTTTCCCCAATTGCCCTAACCGCACAAGCTCCCGCGGGCGCGACGGGCCAGTGCAAAGACGGAAGCTACACAACTGCTGCCAGCAAGCGTGGCGCATGCCGTGGCCACCAGGGCGTGGCAAACTGGTTTGCCGACTCTGGCGCTACCGCGGCAAAGAGCACAAAAACCACCACTGCGAAGAGCAAGGCCCCAGCCAGCGCACCGGCGGTGGCTCCCGCTGCAGCTTCGAAGTCTGCTCCTTCAGGCGCCACAGGCCAATGCAAGGACGGAACCTTCACCACCGCGGCCAGCAAGCGCGGCGCATGCCGTGGGCATCAGGGCGTAGCCACCTGGTATGCCGACGCCAGTGCGCCAATGGCAACCAAGTCAACAAAGACCACAGCCCCCAGTAGCGCACCCGCGGCGGCTCCCAGTACAGCTTCGAAGTCTGCACCTTCTGGCGCAACCGGCCAGTGCAAGGACGGCTCCTTCACTACTGCAGCCAGCAAGCGCGGCGCATGCCGCGGCCATCAGGGCGTAGCCACCTGGTATGCGGACGCCAGCGCCCCAAGCAAATCGAGTGCGCCGGTTTCGACTCCGGCACGTGCTCCGGCCCCGGCACCAGCGGCCTCGTCGACCAAATCCACATCCCCATCGCGGCCCAGCGGCACAGTTGCCCCAGGTGGCGGCGCCGGCATGGTGTGGGTCAACACGGATTCCAATGTCTACCATTGCCAGGGAGACAAGTTCTACGGAACAACCAAGGAAGGCAAATACATGTCTGAGTCTCAGGCAAAGGCGGCGGGTGCTCGCCCAAGCCGCGGCAAGGGTTGCTCGCAATAAGGCGCAGACCAATGCCGGATTCTATTTCGCCTTGCGAGAGCCTTGACCTCCAAAACAATGGGGAGGCTGCGCAGGGCAATAGTCCTCCTAAACACTAACCGGCCGGAGATTCCTCTCCGGCCGGCCCGTTCCAACCCTTGTTTCTTGCCGATGTCCTACCTCTTCCCGAACCGATACACAAACCCGTAGTTAAATCCGAACGAATTCTGCATCTTGGAACCGAAGCCGGTGTTCAGGTAGTCGCCGGTCAGGCGCAGGGAAAAATTCGGGGTAATGTTGGTCTCCCCTACGATGGCGCCGTTGATGGCGTATGTGGTGCCGTCAGGGAAGAGGCCGAGATTTGCCGTTCCGAATCCATTCGTGTCGCCTGAGAAGTTGCCCATGGCGACACCGCCCATCACGCGACCCGAAATTGAGTATTTGGGATGCGCAATAAACCTGTAAGTGGGACCGGCGAGCACATCGTACTGGCTGATGGCCGGGCGCGTGATGCCGGTAAAGTTAATGCCTACAAATGGTGTGCCATAGTAGCCGCGTCCGTCGACGGTCACGCCCAACTTGTCGCTGAAGTAGCGGCTGACGGCGGTGTCAAAGGAATAGAAAGTCACGTGCTGAAGCTGCGGTCCCGGCTGAAAGCGCAGGTAACCGCCCCCGATAAAGATTTCATACTTGTTGCCGTATGTGTCTTTAATCGCCTGGGCTCGACGAGCCTCGCGGCGTGCTCGGATGCGGGCCTGCACGCTGAGCTCTGCCGGCGAAAGCTCCGGTCGCTGGCTCTGCTGCGCGGCAGGCGTCTGGCTGCTGCTGGAACTGCTTGAACTGGAAGACTGCGCCATCAGGGCGGATGCGGCGGGCAAAAGAAGAGCCAGCGCAAGGGTGAAAGGGCGACAAGAAGACATTGCTTTCGGGATACCTCCACTACGAGACGGAAGCACCCGCTTGGAAGCGCTCCCCCAACTGGTATTAAACCATTTCAGGGGTGGTGTCGGGGTGGTTCGCTGCCCATTGGACGTGCGCAAACGCCGTTTGCATCCGTTGCAGTCAAATTTCGGGGTCGTCAGGACGGCACATTAAAGTAGCGAGTGGTACGGTAGGTAAAGGGTGAACGAAGCTCTGGCATACAGCAGGCGGAGGAACTTTCCCGAATGGGCAGAGTGTTTATGGGGGTATTGATTGGCGTGCTCGGCGTAATCGCCGGAGTCATCGCGTGGCTTTCTTATGGCAAAGTGCCGGTCGCGGTAGCAGATCCGCCATTTCCCATGGAACGGTCTCTGACCCATATCCCACTCAATGCCCGCATTGAAAAAGAAGAAATCAAGATGCCTCCTGTGCTCGTGAATGAACAGAATCTGGTGGCGGGCGCGCGCATCTACGCGGACAAATGCTCGGTGTGCCATGGATTTCACGGCAAGCCGTCTGAAATTGGGCCGAACATGTATCCGTCGGCTCCGCAGCTCTGGGAGCAGCACAAGAATAGTTCCGTGGTTGGAGTCAGCGATGACCCACCCGGAGAAACATTCTGGAAGGTCAAGAACGGCATCCGGCTGACGGGAATGCCCTCGTATCACTACGATCTGACGGACACGGAAATCTGGCAGGTGAGCCTGCTGCTTGCCAACGCGGACAAGCCACTTCCTCCAGAAGCGTTGCAGCTTTTGCGCGTTGAGCCACCGGCGCATGGGGCAAAGGACAAGGCGCCTGCGGCACAGGATCAGGCTTCACCATGGTGGAAAGACCTGAGCAGTGGTGGAAAGTCCGGGTCCACACCGGCACCCGATGCTGGCTCGCCTCAATAGAAGCACTGGCGAATCTCTATTGCGGTGCGACAGATTCTTACTTCAGGTCACATACAATTGCAAGCAGGTGAACGGTTATGAATGCAATGGAAAGCCTGCGTAAGGGATTCAAGTTTTTCCTGATGAGCATGGGTATTTCAACCCCGGAGAAAAAGCCCAAGCCTGCACCGCCGTCAAAACCAAAGTGAGGAATGATTCGGAATGTCGGCCATGTTTGGCGTTCCCGTCTTTGTACTCCTGGTTGTGTTGTTTGCAGTGGCGTCTTTGTTTTCAGAGTCGTCCGATTTCGGAGCTGACCTGATCGGTGACCTCAGGAACTTCAACGTCGGCAAAAAGCTGAAATGCCCCACTGAAAAGCACGTTGCTCGATACTTGAATCACGCCCACCACAGTACCTGCTACCCTGTTGCGCGGCGTCAGGATCACGTTTTTGCCGCGGGGTTTCTTTCATGAGCTTCACTCGTATACGTCGCGCCGCCCTTATCTGCGTACTGTTGGTTGCAGCCGCCAGTCTTCAGGCGCAAAACGGCTACTTCACCAACTGGCCTGAAGGCACCTCGCCCGAATTCGTTGGCAAGCACTTGGCCGAGCATTTTGTCACCAGTCCTCATCAGTACACGGCAACAATTCATTATTCAGAAGTTGTTACCTGGTATGGTGCTCTCACCTTTGCGAAAGTAACCCATGACGATGCACTTCGCTCTGAGCTCATCAATCGCTTTGAGCCGCTGATGCCCGGCGGTGCCGAGGCTGCCCGGCGACCGTTGCGGCATCACGTCGACGATTCGGTTTTCGGCGTTGTACCCCTCGAAATCGCAATTCAGACCAAGGATGCAAAGTATCTGGCCGAAGGCAAATACTGGGCCGACCGCCAGTGGGAAGACCCTCTGCCCGATGGTTTTTCGCGTGAAACACGCTATTGGGTCGACGATATGTACATGCTCAACATGCTTCAGCTTGAGGCCTATCGTGCCACAGGTGACCGTAAGTATCTCGACCGCGACGCCAGAGAAATGGTGGCTTACCTCGACAAGTTGCAGCAACCGAACGGCCTTTTCTATCACGCGCCCGATGTCCCCTTCTTCTGGGGCCGTGGCGATGGCTGGTTCGCTGCTGGGATGGCCGAAATGCTGCGTGACTTACCGGCCAATCATCCAGATCGCGCACGCATCATGAAGGGCTACAAGAAGATGATGGCCGCCTTGCTGCGCTATCAGGGCAAAGACGGCATGTGGCGTGAACTCATCGACCACCCCGAGGCATGGCCTGAAACGTCGAGCTCAGCTATGTTTGCCTTCGCAATGATCACAGGAGTCAAGAACGGCTGGCTCCCGGCGGCAAACTACGGCCCCGCAGCGCGACGGGCCTGGATCGCCGTCGTTGGCTACATTGACCAGAACTGGGATGTGACTCAGGTCTGCGAAGGCACAGGTAAAAAGAATGACCTCGCCTATTACCTCGCTCGCCATCGACGCACTGGCGATTTCCATGGCCAGGCTCCCGTTTTGTGGGCTGCAACCGAACTTTTGCGTTGAGCGCCCCACAGGGCAGTTGCCTCAAAGCTGCATCCTTCCGTACGGTCCCCTCATCCTAGTTGTGTAGCAAATTGGCAGGTATTGGTATGACGCAATCAAAGAGCCGAGGTTTCTTGAGCGCATTTCTCGACTTCTTCATTCTTTTCAGCGGCATCTCGACGGCATCCAACCTCTCGCGCACGCAGCGCAACCCCGTCAAACGTCTTGGACTTTTCCTCTTTCGCACCCGCAAGGACAAACAGCCCACATCGCCCACCTCATGATCGGACTTCGCCCACAACCCCGCATTCCTGCCGCTGCCCGCTCTGCTGTTCCCTTATCCCCGTTCCTTGTAAACTATAGCCATGGCGATCACGCGCGAGCAGGCGCTCGACTACTTTGCATCCCCCGATCTCATTGGCCTTGGAATGGAGGCGGATTCCGTACGCCGTCGCCTGCATCCTGAGCAGGTAGTCACCTACATCATCGACCGCAATATCAACTACACCAACTTCTGTACCGAGTACTGCACTTTCTGCGCCTTTTATCGCCCGCTCAAAGGGCCGAAGGCTGCCGAGGGCTACATTCTCGAGTTTGAAACCATCTACGAAAAGATTGCCGAAACTCTCGAGATGGGTGGCACCGGCGTGCTCATGCAGGGCGGCATTCACCCAGACCTCAAAATCGACTGGTTTGAGCGCCTCTTCACCGGCATTAAGCAGCGCTTTCCGCAAATCTGGCTGCATTGCCTGTCCGCTTCTGAAGTGCTGGCCATCGCCGAGTACTCCGAGCTCGACCTGCGTACCACTATCGCCCGCCTGCGCGATGCCGGCCTCGATTCAATTCCCGGCGGCGGTGCAGAAATTCTCGACGACGATGTTCGCAAGCGCATCGCCCGCCTCAAATGCCGCACTGAAGATTGGGTCAATGTCCACCGCACCGCGCACGAGCTCGGCATGCGCACCACGGCAACCATGATGTTCGGTGTCGGCGAGACCATGGATCAGCGCGTCAACCACTTTGAAGTTGTCCGTAACCTGCAGGAAGAAACCGGCGGCTTTACCGCCTTCATCCCGTGGAGCTTCCAGCCCAAATACACGGCGCTCGGCGGCCGCGGCTGGGACGAGGCCACCAGCGTCGAATATCTTAAGACCCTCGCCATTTCGCGCCTCTATCTCGACAACATTGAGAACGTGCAGGCCTCGCTGGGTTACACAGGGCCTCAAGGTGCTCGAGCTCGGTCTCCACTTCGGCGGCAACGATGTGGGCTCGGTCATGCTCGAAGAGAACGTCGTCAAGGCAGCGGGCACCTCCAATTGCACCACGGAAGAGGAGCTGCGCCGCATCATCCGCGACGCCGGCTTTAAACCCGTCCAGCGCGACACGCTCTATCGGACGATGTTTTTGAACTGACCTTGGAAATTGGTTGGTGCACCAGGAAGAACCGCTACCAGAGCCCTACGATGAGCAGCAGGGAATACACGACCGAGAGCGAAAGCGCCTGCTGACCAACCGTCTTGAGCGCCATCTGGAGAGATGCCGGGTTCTTCTGTCGAGTCAGGTCATATCCGTAGCCAATTGCCGCAATTGCCAGTGCTGAAGCAATCCAGACTCGTCCCAGGACAATCGCCGTCACAGCCGCGCACAGCAGAAACACAACTGCAGCCTGCGCCGCACGGCGAAACTGCGCGCTTGCTGGTGAGGCCTTGCGTAGTGCAATCCGCGCATCCAGCCGCGCATGTACCACCAGGATTCCTGCGCTCGCTTGCATTGCAATCAATGCCCAGAACCACCAGCACCACAGTGTGACGGTTCCCATTGCGGAGATGCATGTCGCCAGCGAGGTCGAAGTCAGCGCCGCCGCGCTCACAATCTGGAAGAGCGTCGAACGTTGCCGATTCTTGAAGTTCACTGCAACGGCAAGGCATCCAAAAGCGGCAACTCCCGCCCCGATTGCCAGAAACGCCTTGAGCGGCCAGGTCGCGAGCAGCACAGTAATGCTCCCGATGAGAACTGCACTCCAGCCCAGCAGCCATCGTCCGGCGGCAGATGCCTCCGGGCTGCGTTGCTTCCACACAAAGCGTTGCCGCAGCAGCAGAACTGCCGGATCCTTGGCAGCCATGGCAGAAAATGCCGCTGCAAGAACCGCGAGTTCACTCCAATGCCATACCCGCGCCAGAATTGCCACGCTGAAGATGGGTGTGAGTAGCATCGCCGTTGCCCCATGTTCGCGCGGTAGATACAACTTGTTGCGGGTCGTTCTCTCCGCCGGAATGGCTTGCATTGGTGCTCCCATCACTCATCTCCTGGCGCTTCCCCATTTCATCGATCCATTGCGCCTGATGAATTAAACATATCGGCAGTCCGATTGGAATCGCAGCGACTTTTATCACAGAAAGTTTGTTCGGATACCCGAGGGATCTAAGAAACGCACTTTCACCCATCGCCGCCGCATTCCCTTAAGGCGTTTTGTGTGCCGGATCACGCGCCAGCGTCCCCCACCAGGTGATATTCTGGCGCGTCCATTTTTTGCCTTGAGGAGGATAACGTGAGAAAAACCGTTTTGCTGATTCTCAGCGGGCTGCTGCTGGTGGCCGGATGCAACAGCGGCTCAAACAAATCTGCCGGCATTCCGATTAAACCCAAGTGGAAAGGCCCCGCTTATCACCTCGCCTTTGGCGACAAGCAGGCGAAGCCCGACAAATCCGGCGTCACATTGCCGGCTATCACGTACGACGCCAATCCTGAAGCCGTTGAGAGAAGAGCCACGCTCGTCGCCCGTTTCGACTCATCTGGCGTGAAGACTGACAAATTGATCGTCAATCAGGTTGTACTGGCTCCATTTGATATTTCAGGCGCAAAAGGCTCACTCTCCGCCGATACCTTGAAGTATGCCGACGAAGGACTTGCGCACCTGCTCACCTCCTACTGTGTAAACGGAAAGGTCAATGTCCAGGTGCGCCTCGAGAAATCATCGCTGAGCCCGCAGCCCAGTGACGAGGGCATCAATGACAACGCCCTCTCCGATTGGCTTACCACCGAAGTTGACTTCAAGAATCCCAAGAAGCACTGCACTATCTAGATTTGCATTCAGGTGCGGCGCGGGTATCGCGCCGCACCTTGTCCTAAGGTTTCTCATACTCTCGAAATCTGTCGTAGCGCTCTGCTAGACTTGGCCCGCCATGAAAACCTTTGCCTTTCGCACCCTCTTTGCGTTGCTCTTCCTGGTGAGCATCGCTTCTGCGCAGGACGTTATTCCGCTCTATCCCGGCGCCGCGCCCGGCTCGCCCACAGCAAACTATCCTGAGCAGCAGTACTTCACCAAGGCCTGGAACACTGAGATCGTCACCAATGTCACCAGACCAACGCTAACCGTGTTCAAGCCTTCACCTGAGCGTAAGAATGGCACAGCTATTGTGATCTGCCCCGGCGGCGGCTTCATGGCCCTTTCCATTAATAGTGAAGGGTATGACGTGGCAAAGTATCTCGCCGCACGTGGCGTCACAGCATTCGTCCTGAAGTATCGCCTTGCCCACACCGAAGGCGACGCGGCAGAGGACTTCGCCAGGCTCTTTGCAGACCGGCCGAAGTTCGAAGAGCTCTTGCATCAGGTTGAGCCGCTTGCCGCCGCAGATGGCCTTGCGGCGGTCACTTACGTTCGCCAGCATGCGGCACAGTGGGGCGTCTCTCCGGATCGCGTGGGTATCATCGGCTTTTCTGCCGGTGGAGAAGTTACCGCGGAAGTTGCCTTTCACTACAAGCCCGAAGGCCGCCCCGCATTTGTTGCGCCCATCTATGCCGGCTCGGTCGCGAAAGACACACCGGTTCCTGACGATGCTCCTCCCATGTTCCTCGCTGCGGCAACCGACGACTCACTTGGATTGATGCCACAAACTCTCGATCTCTACACCCGTTGGACCAACGCCCATAAACCGGCCGAAATGCACATCTACGAAAGAGGCGGTCACGGTTTCGGCATGCACAAGCAGGGCATTCCGACCGACCACTGGATCGAGCGCTTCACTGACTGGATGCAGATGCACGGATGGTTGCAGAAGTAACAGGGCATGGGCGCGGAGTAATTTTCTCATTCTGCAATTTGTGAACGCGCCCAGATTTACAGCTACTGCTTCCCCTCGGATGGTGTACAACAGCATCACGTGGCAAACTCTTCATTTCTCTCGTTCCGTCCCGCGCACATTTCCATTAGAGGGATCTCGTGAGCTCGGAACCGCGTCGCCTTCCGCCCATTTGGGTCATGGGGCTGACGAATGCCACCTTTGGCCTCTGCGGAGGCTTCGTTGCCGTCAGTGTGCCGGAAATGCTGGCTGCCCAGGGCATTCCTGCTGGCCACGTGGCCACTGCCGCCGCAGTCATCATGTCTCCCGGCTTCTGGGGCTTCCTCTTCTCGCCCATCCTCGACATGCGGCTCAGTCGTCGCACTTATGCGCTGATAACGGGCCTGATCACTGCAGCCGCAGTCGGGTTCACGCTCGCGGATCACTCTTCGCTGCTACTGGTGCAGGTCGTGATGACCATCGGCTTCTTCTGCGCCATGCTTTATCAGGGCGCTGTCGGTGGCTGGATGGGCGCGCTCATCAGCAAGGGCGACGATAGCAAACTCGGCATCTGGTTCACGGTCGCCAATCTCAGCGCGGGCGGCATCATGATGGTGCTGGCCAGCGAGTTGATGCAGCGCTGCACGCCGCTCGTGGCGGGTCTCGTTGTGGCCGCCGTCGTCCTGTCACCCATGTTGCTCTTCATCCTCGTGCCTTCACCCCCGCCCAGTGAGCATCAGGCTCGTGAGTCCACTGCGCGGTTCTGGCGAGAAGCCGCGCTGCTTCTTCGCAGGCGCGAGATTCAAATAGCACTTGTTCTGCTCGGTCTTCCATCCGCTTCATTTGCCTTGACCAATGTGCTCGGCGGAACGGGAAGAGACTTTGGTGCATCTGATCACTTAGTTGGAATTTTCGCGGGATTCGGCTGCATCGCTGCCGGCATCGTAGGTAGTTTCCTCTTGTTTCCGCTCGCAAAGCGACTGCCCCTGCGTCGTCTTTACTTAGCCATCGGTATCGTGGGCGCTACGTTTACGTTGGGTCTCATATTGCTGCCGCGCGCTCCCTGGGTCTTCGCCGTTGCAATCTCCGGTGAAAATCTATTCCAGGCGATGGCCTTCTCGGTCTCCAACGCCATCACGTTTGAAGTCATCGGCCCTGACAATCCCTTCGCCGCCACCATCTTCACGCTGCTCATTTCTACAAGCAACCTGCCCATTGTCTATATGGAATACTTTGACGGCCGTGGCTACGACGCCGGGGGCCTTACTGGCAGCTTCCTCACCGATGCTCTGTTGAGTGCAACCACCTGCGTTTTGCTATGGTTCTTCCTGATACGGCGCAGTGCTCCCGTCCATGCAGCCAATTAGCCGGTTCGCTGACCCGCTGATTCGCCCTCTCCGAACGGCCACTCGCCCCGCTGCTTCGCACGCCACAAATAGATCAGAGACCCGCTTACTCCAATGCCGGCTGCAACCAGAAGCCCTTCCAGTGCATTCACGCGCTTGACCAGGATGAACAAAAAGCCCGCCATCGCCAGCAGCGGCGGCAGAGGATAGAGCGGCATCCTGAAGGGACGTGGCATCTCCGGCCGCTTCGTGCGCAGGAGAATCACACCCACATGCTGCAGCAGAAACTGCAGCAGAATGCGCGTAATCACCAGCATCGTAATCACTTGTTGCAAGCTGAAGAAGCAAAACGCCGTGGCCACTGCGCCGAGCGCAATGAGAGAACGATGCGGAATGTGGAACTTGGGATGAATCGCCCCAAGAAACGAGAAGAAGTTGCCATCGCGAGCGGCTGCATAGGGTACTCGGCTGTAGCCCAATAGCAACGAGAAAACCGACGCAGACGCCGTCCAGATGATGAGCGCGGCAATCAGCCGTCCGGCCCACACGCCAAAGGCAGACTGCGCAATCTCTGCCACAAGGCGAATCCGCGATGCGGCGCTCTCAGCCACGTGCGCGGCGGCGTCCCTCATGGAAGGCAGCGCGGCCAGATTCATCAACACATACATGGTGGCCACAATCGCCACGGAAAAGAGGATCGCGCGCGGAATAGTCTTCTCCGGATTGCGCACTTCGCTGCCGAGAAATGTGATGTTGTAGTAACCCCAGTAGTCATAAGTGGAAATCAGCGTTGCCTGTGCCAGCCCGCTTACCGCGAGCCCAGCGCTCAGCGCGGGTGAATGTGGCATATGCCATCCACCCGTGGAAGCTGCGTACGCAAATCCCGATACAATCACGCCCGCCATTGCTGCCATCACGCCCACAAATAGAATCCATGCCAGGCGTGTTGTCGATTTGAGATTGCGATAGAGAAGTAACGTGATGAGTACGCAAGCGCCTGCCGCCGCAAAACTCGACCAGTGCAACATCGGCAGTGTCGCAATCGGCGCGTGATCCAACCCCGGCCAAAACCATGCCAGAAATCCAGAGAGCCCAATGCAGCCCGACGCGATCGACAGTGGTGCGGAAAAGCTCAACTGCCAGACGAAGAGAAAGCCCAGCCAGTTGCCGGCACGGGTCGGTCCATAGATCTCCCGTAGAAACGCGTACGAGCCGCCCGCGCGTGGGAATGCCGCTCCCAACTCGGCCCATACAAGTCCGTCGCACACGGCAATTGCCGCCCCCAGCAGCCATGCCCATACGCTCAACCGGTAGCCAGCCGCGGCAATCACCAGTGGCAGCGTGATGAACGGCCCCACGCCGATCATCTCCAGCATGTTGAACAGAACGGCCGAGCGCAAACCGATGCGGCGGTCGAGAGAAGCACCGCCGGCGTGATGGGAAGAAGACTGAGTCATGGGTCAGCAGCGCTGACCGGATTGTACACTGTGCTTGAGTATGAATTGCCAACGCCTGTTGTCCACCGCTGCCATCCTCGCTCTCGCTGCTGTTGCCGCGGGCCCGCCCGTTCTGGCGCAAACCGCATCGCGCGCTTCGGTCCAACTGCCCAACAGGGAGGCCTCATCCATCGCTCTGCCGCTGCCGGAAGATCGTGGCGCCGCAAAACTTGAGCAGGACATGAAACGCCTCGGCACCACGGCCAGCCTCATGATGATCGTGGCGCATCCTGACGATGAAGACGGTGGACTGCTCACCTATCTCTCGCGTGGGCTCGGCGTCCGTTGTGTGCTCTTCACGCTTACGCGCGGCGAGGGCGGCCAGAACGTCATGTCCGCCGATACCTACGATGCACTCGGCCTCATTCGCACCAATGAACTACTTAAAGCGGACGAATACTACGGCGCAAAGCAACTCTGGGGTACCGAAGCCGATTTCGGATTCTCGAAAACGCAGGAGGAATCTTTCTCCAAATGGGGACACGACCGCGTGCTCTATGACGCCGTGCTCGCCGTGCGCCGTGAAAAGCCGCAAATCATCGTCTCCACCTTCGTAGGCGGTATCACCGATGGCCACGGCCAGCACCAGGTCTCGGGAGAGATCGCGCAGGAAGTCTTCAAAGCTGCGGCCGACCCCAAAATCTTCCCTGACCAGCTGAAGCCCGTTAAAGATGGCGGCCTCGGTCTCACTGTGTGGCAGCCCAGCGCCGTCTACAGCATGGTTCCCTTCGCGCCCATCACAGACAAGGGCATGTTCGACTATGCAACAGGCAAGTGGGCTCCCGCGAAGTTCAAGAATTATGTAACTGGTCAATGGAGCACAACCGCTCCATCAACGGACGTAACGATACCCGTTGGCAAACTCGATGAAGTGCTGGGTCGTAGCTACTCCCAGATTGCACGCCAGGGCTGGGGCATGCAGAAATCGCAGAATGGCGGCGGCAACCCCACTTTGAGCGGCCCTGGCAGCACGCGCTACCACCTGTGGGCCGTTGACACTGCGGCGAAAGCGCAACCTGCCGCGCATGGCGATAGCAGCCTCTATGTGAATGCAAAGGTCAATGTCAACACAACCATCAGTGGACTGGCCACACTCGCGGGCAAAAATCCACCTTCCTGGCTCACCGAATCACTGTCGAAAATCGACATGCAGCTGCACACCATCGAATCACACTGCCCATGCAAGGCAGGCGAGGAGGTCGCACGTGCCATTGTGCCCGTCTATCAGCAGACGATCGCCCTGCGCGGAAAAGTTGCAAAGAGCGGGTTGAACGAAGACGCAAAGGCCAACCTGCTTTTTGTGCTCGATCGCAAGATGGGTCACTTCCAGTCCGTCCTGGCCGACCTGCTCGGTCTCGACATGATTGCTTTCCGCACCCGTGACTCCAGTGCCGAATTGCGTGGCTTCCGCGGCAGCTCCGCCGATGAAACTTCGCCATCTGTTGCTCCCGACGAAAAGCTTTTCGTGCGTGTCCACACTTCGCAGGCGTTTCCAGAGGAGACAGCGCTAGACCATGTATGGCTCGAGAGCTACGGCACTCCATGGCCAAACTCAATAACCACCGGCAAAATTGCGCCGCATGCTCCTGAGGCCAATCCGGTCTTCAGTGTCACCGTCCCTGACGATGCGAAGCCCACAGCTCCTTATTTCACGCGGCCCACGATTGAGCAACCCTATTACGACGTTTCAAATCCCATGTGGCGCGACCGCTCCTTCGCGCCATGGCCGCTCGCGGCTTGGGTGGAATACACATTTGACGGAGTCCCTATACGCATCGGCAAAGTCGTGCAGACTCTGCATCGAGTCACAGGCCCCGGCGGCATCTATGACCCGCTCGTGGTCACGCCCGGCATCGGCGTCAGCATCAGCCCGGAGGCGCAGATCCTTCCTCTCGACGGCAGCGCATTGCCGGTTCGAGTCACCGTGCACGCACAGCAGGCGGCCGAAGGTACCGTCACACTGAAGCTGCCCGAAGGCTGGAGCGCGGAGCCTGCATCTGCACCATTCAAGCTGTCTGCGGCCGGCGATACCCAGCCAACGCTATTTCATGTAAAGCCCTCGCAGGCTCAAACGGGAGCATATTCCATCCAGGCCATCGCATCCAGTGGCGGCAAAAGCTATGAGAGCGGCTGGCACAGCGTAGGCTATGGCGGTCTCCGGCCTTACAACCAGTATCTGAAAGCCGTTCTCAAGACCCGCAAGGTTGATGTGAAGATCGCCCCTGATCTGCGCATCGGTTATGTCATGGGGCCGGGCGATCTGGTCCCCGATGCGATCGAAGCAATGGGCGGCCACGTGCAGATGCTTTCGGATAAGGATCTGAAATCAGCGGATCTTTCCGGCTTCAATGCAATCGTCATCGGAATTCGTGCGTACTCCGTGCGTCCCGCGCTTTGGAGCGAACAGGCCCGCCTGAATGCATACGTTGAAAACGGCGGAACGATAATCGTGCAGTATCAGAGCGCAACTTTTCCGGCGCCGCTCAAGCTCTCCATGGGAGAAAGAACACCCGAGCGTGTTGTGGACGAAACTGACCCGGTGAAAATACTCGCTCCTGACAACCCCTTACTCACCACTCCGAATCGCATTACATCCGCTGACTTCGACGGATGGGTGGAAGAACGAGGCCACTCTTTCCTCGATTCTTGGGACAAGGACTACACGGCGCTCACCGAAACCGCAGACCCCGGACAAGATCCGCAGGATGGCGGATGGATTGTCGCGCATCCCGGAAAGGGGACCTATATATATGTTGCCTACGCACTCTACCGGCAACTTCCC
Organism: uncultured Acidobacteriaceae bacterium; assembly: GCA_963814335.1. Lineage (GTDB taxonomy): Bacteria > Acidobacteriota > Terriglobia > Terriglobales > Acidobacteriaceae > Telmatobacter. The sequence goes on from CAWFCO010000008.1 coordinate 191,973, forward strand.
GAGCTTGTGCCCGGCTCCTATCGCATCCTTGCCAACTTACTCAGTGCAGGAGCAGAAAAGTAGTTCTCGATACTGGATTTGATGAAATTGTAATATTCAACTTATCGATATTCATCAATGTTTATGCGGTATTTCGCGTATGATTCATCGTTTTGTAACATGCGAAAACTCGCATGATTTATGTTGTTAAAAATATGTGAATTCGTCATATATTCATCTAGTTCTGCGAGGCTCTTTCTAGAAATCACCACCGCGGGTGGGGACTGGCTAAGCGGCCAATCTGGTCACGCTTGTGAAACGCGCAAGCATGCCACTGATGCCGAAGCTCATGGTGTCCTCTCCGGTGCCGCATAAATGCTCCAACAAGACATGGAATGCGGCCGGTCGAGTGTGCAGCAACGATTTTGTGAATCAAAAGAGAGAGGCTCAATGAAAACACTGAATGCGGTTGCCGCAGTCCTTGTGGCGGCCAGTCTAGCGGGCACGATCGCCTTGGCACCCGTGCCAGCGGCTGCTCAGACCAAGCATGCAAAAGCGAAGAAGGAGACTAAGCCTTCAGTCGAAGATCAGATCCAGGCGCTGCGTCAGGAACTGCAAGGTCAGATTGACAGCTTGAAAAATGACCTGCAGGAAAAGGACGCAGAGCTGCAGAAGGCCAAACAGGATGCAGCAGACGCGCAGGCCTCAGCAGCCAAGGCGCAGGAAGCCGCGACCGCTCAGCAGCAGGCAAATTCTGACAACGCTGCCGCGGTTTCAACGTTGAAGAGCGACGTCAATGATATGAAGTCGGCAAATGCTGCGATCGTCGCAACCGTGCAGGAAGACCAGGTGAAGGCAGTCAAGAAGTCTGAACTGTCTGATTTGGCTTTCGGTAAGGTCAAGATTGGTGCAACCTTCTACGGTGATTGGACCTACTACAACAAAACCGGCTTCGGACCACAATTCCTCACGCAGATGAACCAGGAAGGGCCCGGTAACGATGGATTCAACACCTTCGATGTCACCCGTACTTACCTGAACTTCCTTTACACGCCGACGAAGGCTGTTACCCTGCGTTTCACTCCCAACATCTACCGCATGGTGGATGGCAGCACAGGATCAATTTCTAACGGCAACAACGCGACGATTGGCGCCAGCACAAACCAAAACCTCGGCTTCCGCCTCAAGTATGCCTACGTGCAGTTTAACCATCCGTTCCGTGGCGCTTTCTCGAAGGGCAATATCCGCCTGGGCCAGACCATGCAGCCATTGACGGACTGGGAAGAAGGTCTCTACGGATACCGCTTCGTTAACCTGACTCCGTGGAACTACCTGAGCTTGAGCTCGACTTACGTCGGCGCTGAAGTCAACGGTCCAATCATGTCCGGTGGTAAGGAATTCCTCGATTACCAGATCGGTGTATTCAACACTGCCAGCTTCCACGCCATCGAACAGAATGACAAGAAGCAGATCATGGGCCGCCTTACCTGGTATCCCATGGGCACACACACTGACCGCACGGGTCTAGGTTTCACCATCTTTGAAAACTACGGCTATAACACCAAACCCCCTGACACCAAGAGCACGCCACTGAACCGTCTTGCCATTCTCGGACACTATCAGAGCGCCAACAAGCGCTATCTGATTGCCGGCGAATACGACCTTGGCCGCAATGCCATCAGCACAGGCCAGATGTTCTCTGGTGCAGGTCCGGCTTCCACGGGCACCTACGCCGCCTTCAGCAGCCTCGCCAGCGCGCTTCTTGCCGGCGACAAGACGCGCCAGCAGGGCTGGGCTGTATTCGGCCACGCCGCGCTCGGCAAGTCGCCTTTTGCGGTATTTGGCACGGTGCACGGCTTCCAACCCAACACCAAAATCAGCCCTCCAAATCCACTTAACTTCGTTCGTACCGTGGCAGGTGTCAGCTATAGCTACAACAAGTACCTCACCTTCGCCATCGACGATCAGAACCTGAACTACAATACCGGCCAGTACGATATGACCGCAGCGCAGATCGCCACCTTTAGTTCTTCGCTGGCGGCTTCCTATCCAACTGGCATTCCCAGCGTTGTACCTGGCGGCACCAATGCCATCATGATCAACGCACAGTTCAGCTACTAACCTTCCCCGACCTCGCAATGGACGAGGGCAGCCTCTTGTAGGCTGCCCTCTATCTTTTTGCGTGTGATCTTTGCGTCAGGTCGCAAGAGCTGGCGCGCAATAGCCGAAGGCGTCATCGATCACGCTCGCAATACCCAGCGCTACTTCATCCTCATACGGCCGCGCGGCAATCTGCACGCCAATTGGTAGTCCCTCCGGCGATTTCCCCACGGGCACCACCGCCGCTGGTGCTCCCAGCACATTGAACCACTGTGTATGCCGCACAGAGTCGAGGTAGGCCACTTCCTGCCCATCGATCCTCCAGCTTCGCTCGCCGTGCTTCCATGCCGGCACACTGGCTACAGGGCAAAGCAGAGCAGGGAACTCCCGCATCTCTTCCAGCATTTGGCGCGGAGTGTGTCGAGCTCCGCCCACGCTGTGAGCAATTCCATTGGCGTCAGCTCGGATCTTGTGCGCGCAATTGCAAGAAACTCAGCGAATATCGGGCTCAGTTCGTTCTCGCGTCCGCTGTATAAAGGCCGGTAAAACATCTCGCCACATTGCACAAAAAGCTTCCACCAAAGTTGCCGAAGTGCTTCAAGTGACTTGGGCCGGAAGGATTCCACGTGAAAGCCAGCTTCGCGTAAAGCCTGTGCGGCTGCCCTCACTGCTGCACGCGTTTCTGCTGTCACAGGAACCAGACCGTCGTCTTCGAAATATCCAATCGGAATGTTGCGTAGCTCATCCATGCTACGCACTCGATACGGAATCGGCGGGCTCGATGGATCAGTCGCATCCTGTCCACCAAGAGTGGCAAACAAGAGTTCAACATCGCGCATCGTGCGCGCCATTGGCCCGATTGCGCCGAGCACGCTGAATGGCCCCACGCAAGGCGGCAAATGCCCTGCGCCCGGAAAACGTCCCGGTGTCGGCTTCAGGGAGCAAATGCCAGTGAAGTGCGCCGGAACACGTACGCTTCCGCCGGAGTCAGAACCAAATCCCGCAGCAGACATTCCTGCGGCAATTGCCGCCGACTCGCCGCCGCTCGATCCTCCCGGCGTCCGCTCCAAATCCCACGGATTGTGCGTGCGGCCATGCAGCAGGTTCGCCGTCTCGTATGCCATCAGGAACTCAGGGCAATTGGTTGTTCCAAGAATCAACGCACCGGCGGCGCGCAGCCGTGCCACCACAACGGCATCGCTCGCCGGCGTGTCGCCCTTCAGCAGCTTGCTCCCAATCTCACAGCGATATCCCGCCGTAGCAATCGACGACTTCACTGATACAGGAAGCCCAAATAGAGGTCCGCGTTCGCCTCCATAAGCATCCATCTGCCGCGCCTGCGCGCGCACTCTCTCAGCGTCGAAATCCGCAAACGCGTTAAGCTGCGGATTCAGGCGCGCAATCTGTGCAAGATACGCTTCTGCCAGTTCGCTTACCGAAATCCGGCGATCGCGCAGCAACGTAAGCTGCTCGACCGCCGATTGAAGAACCAGACCGCTCATGGCCGAGTATCTACGGACGGCTTTGCGGCAGCCCCCGGAGTGATTGAGCTATCCTGTGCCGGTGTCGAAGGCAACGACTGGTAATCGAACCGATAGGAACGCACCGGATTGCCGGAGTCGAACCGCGTATTGAAGTTCAACTCATAGTTCAACGCATCCGCATCGTCCGGATATTTCTCTGATTTTGGATACGGATACCTGCTCATCTTATGGAATGGCAGCTGCGCCACTGTATAAGGCGAGGCATCCCACCAGTCCATATCCTTCACGTAGCCATTAGCGTAGAAGAAATAGTCACGCTTCCAGTGTGGTGGCAACGGCGGCAAAGAGCTCGTGTCGAATTCCGCCGCAATCTCCTCGCCACTTCCGAAAATCGCGAAGCGGTCATCCGTGCCATTCACAAGCTGTGTCACGTCGCCAAACCGCGTATAGTTGCCGCGCTGCCGCTGGAAGGGGCCCGTCAGGCTCACACGATCATAGTTGTAATTCAAATCGCCAGGGCTCTTGCCTTCAATTTGCAACGGGTAACCACGGAAATGCTCGGTCGCATGTGAAAGCGTCAATTCGCTCGTGTGGAACTCGCCTGCAGGCGCATTGTCTATAAGAACCTGGTCCCAGTAAATCTCCAGATTTGACACCAGCCGGATCTTGCGTGTGCCCTTCGGAAGCTTGCCCGTCAGGTCCACCACAATCGTGCGTTCCAGTCCGGCAGGGAAGCCTGCCTCGCCCGGAATCCGCTTCCAGCTCCCGTCGGGCAACTGCGCTTCAACATACGGTGAGATGGGCTTGATGCCTGCTTGCCACGCCGCATAGAGTGAGGTTGCGCTGAAGTAGTTCACGTAGCCCGTCATCAGCAGATGCAACGGCTTGGAGGTATCTACTTCACCCAGGTCAAGCGTTAGATTATGCGTATTCGCAAAGCCGTCATACGGTGTCGGCGTAAATCCGCTGGCAAACGTATGGTTCGCGCGGCTCAGCACATGCGTCACATCGTGTCCCTCGCCATCCCACGCGCCAAGCGGCAGCCGCGCCTGCGCGGAAGCAATCACGCGGCCGCTTGCAAACGGAGGATCGTCCAGGAACCGCTCATCAGGATTCACTTCCACATTGTCCGGATGATCCACCGCAACCAGTCGCAGTCGGTCAATGTAATTCACCTCTTCCATCGGCTCAATAAAGCGGATGCTCATCTTTCCATCCACCGGCGCCATGGAGGCGCCGTCCACCTTGATCCACTCGCTTGGGTTCGGCGTGTTGCGCCGCGTGGGAGTAAACCAGTGCCCAAGCACGCCCGCGCCAATCACGTCCGTCACTAAGCGGTACTTGTGGCCGTCCCACACAAACAGCACCGGGCAACTGCTTCCGCGCCGGTCAGCTTCCTTCATTGAGATCACAGGCGTATGCGGCAAATCAATCTCGTCCTGCAGCACACCCGTCGGCCAAAGAATGCGTAGCAGGTTGATGTGGTCTGCCTTCCCCAGTCCGACCAGCAATTGAGTCGGCCCTTGTGTTGCCAATCCTGACGACCCAGCCAGTTCCCACTTCTGCCACTGGCCTTCGGCATAGATCTCCACCTTGCTGCCGATCGCCGTTTTGTTGTCGGCATAGCCAATCAGGTTCAGCAGTACCGAGTGATTCTTATTCGCGCCAAGATTGCGCAGCAGCACAGGAGCTGCATCCTTCTGCGTCACAATCAGGTCCGCCGCTCCGTCTCCATCGATGTCGGCAGCAATCAGCCCGCGCGGTGCAGTCAATTTCACCTTGTCCAGGCCTAACCGCGCAGACACATCCTCAAATGTGCCATCACCTTTATTGCGCAGTACAACTACACGCTCTCCGGCGCTCGTCTCCACAATCGCAGCCAGATCAATCCAGCCGTCGTTATCAATATCGATAGGCGTCACTCCCCACGCACGTTTCACACCCGTGAGCGGCAACTCCACCCGCTCATAGCGCCGGCCCACATGGTCCGGTCCCTCCACATTCCGCCAGAGAGTCAATCCCGGTGCGCCATCGTGCGTCACAGCAATATCCATCCATCCGTCTTTGTTGTAGTCGAGAACTGTAATGCCATCGGACGTGGGCAATTTGTCGCTGGAAAGCGGCTGCGCCGGATATTTTCCTTCGCGCGGATTCACGTAGAGCACCGGTGAAGCGCTCTCGCCTGTCACGGCAATGTCCACCGCGCGATCGTTATTGAAGTCCGTCAGTATCGCCGCATTTGTCTTGGTTGTCCCACCAAGTCCGGTCTCTGCGGTCCACTCGGTGAACGTTTTGTCGCCATTGTTGCGCCACAGAACGTTGGCCTCGCCGCCCGTCTTGAGCGGTGCGCCAGTCAAAAACAGATCCAGGTCGCCGTCATGATCAAAGTCAATGAATGTGATTCCGGTCGGCTTGTTCTTCGCGCTCAGCCCCACTGCTTTGGTTGCGTCCTTGAATTTGCCGTTGCCAAGATTCTTAAACAGAAGAACTTTGTCGCTGAATGCAACCGCCAGATCGTTCAACCCATCTGCATCAAAATCGCCCACCGCGCATGCTACTGCATCGCCCGATGCCTGCAGCCCAATCGCCGCTTCATTCAGTTCAACAAACTGCCCATCTTTTTCGCGGTGATATACGCGAATGGCCTTCTCGCCATCGGCCATGAGGACAAGGTCCATCTGGCCTGCGCCCGTTGCGTCGATCATGCAGGCGCCGCCTGTTGCGCCTTTCAGTGCGGCGTCATCGGCAATTGCATGCGGCTCAAGCTTCACTGGAATCATCGCCGCCTGGCGCTCCTGCGCTTCTTCCACCGGAAGCACTGTCGAGTAATGTCCCTGTTCTCCATATGCCAGTCCAATGGCTGCGGAGATTTTTGTCGTGGTCAGGTGCCTGAAAATGGTGAAATGCTTGCGCGCATCGGGTGTGTCACCAGTGCGCTGCAGCGCGCGCGCCATCGCAAATTCGGCCGAAGCGTGAAGAGGCTGAATTGCCAGAGCCGACTTGAACATGGTGATGGATTGCGCGTAATTATTCATCTCACTGAAGCAAACGCCCGCAAAGTAATACGAGTCCGCATCGTGAGGGTCGTACTTGAACGCATTTTGAAAACTGGCCAATGCCGCAGCCGTTTCATTGTTTGAGTGCTCCGCCAGCCCAAGGTTGTACCAGGCCTGCGCGCTTTCCGGGTCGAGCTTTAGCGCTGCTTTGAGCGCAACTTCCGCGTCCGGCAGCTTCTGCAGATACATCAGCGCAATGCCCTTGTTGATGGCTGCCTGCGTCATATGCGGATCCGTGGCAAATGCATCAGTAAAAGCTGCTGCGGCCTTATCTGTGAACTGCTGCCCCATCAGAGCAACACCCCGGTTATTCAGGCGGATCGCCTCTTTTCGGGATTTCGCGGTTGAAGCCGTCTGCGAGGAAAGCGTGGCTGGCAGGCCGAGCAGGATGGACAGGCACGCGGCAAACGCAGAAAAGCCTTGCATGCGTTTGCGCATACTGGGACGAATGGACAAATTTCTCATCGAAACCAAGTGTACGGGAGCAAGCCCTCCCCGGCCCACCCCTTCATCACTTGACTTTCCAATCATGAAAAGGGTTACCGTCGGAACACCAATCGCATGGAAGGGAAGTTCTACAATTGCCTGCAGTTTGCGTACATGTTACGTTCCTGAGTGAGCCCCGCAATCGAGTCTCCAGATGAGCACCAGTCCGCAATTCGACAACTGGCACCGCGTCTACCTGCTCAGCTCCTGGCGCCGGGCCATGTACATCATTCTCGGCACTGCGCTCACCGCCGTCGGACTCTTTCTCTCGCTGGCAGTGAACAGACCAGGTGGACAATTCCCCGCAATCCTCTCAGCTCTCTTTCTCCTAGGCGCGGGGCTTTACCTCCTGGCTTATGCAATCCGCAGCCGCATCACGCTCGTGGGAACCAGAATCATCGTGCATGGTCCTCTGCGTGAGCAATCCGCCGATCAGAATGAAATTGAAGGCATGCGGACATACTCCGACCGCAGCGGAACGTACATCAGGCTCTATCTCAAGCAAGGTCGCGGCTCCATCAACTTCCTCAAGGGCTTTGAGACCGATGGTGACTTCGATACATGGTTCCGTCATATCCCCAATCTCGATCAGCGCGATCGTGAATCCATACTCGACCAGATCTCCCAGGATGAAGCGCTAGGTTCCACTCCAGACGAGCGCAAGTCCGCACTGCGTTACGCCGTGGCCTGGGCCGTGCTGCTTCACTTCGTTGCCATTCTGGGCGCAGTTGCCCTGATCTTCGGGGATGAATCACTGAGGCAGGGCGCAGTCCTCCTCGTCGCACTGGCGCCAATCGCGGCCGTCGCTCTTGTCTGGCATTCGCCGCTCCTTTATACCGTCTTCCGCGCAAAGGCCGATCCCCGCAGTGAGTTGGGATTCGTCCTCATGATCTCCGGAGCTGTCCTGTTGTTCCGCTGCGTGGGAATTCACATGGTCTCGCTCCAAAATGTCCTTGCGTTCACCGCCCTGCTCACACTCGTGCTCGTGGCAGCATTCTTCAACACCATGCGGTCGGGAGCTGCTGTGTGGGGACGGATGATTGCGTTGCTGTTTGCATTGGGGATGTACAGTTACGGCCTCATCGTTGTCGCCAACGAGATTTCCGATCACTCCAAGCCGGTCTATTACTCCACCATGGTAATCGGCAAACACATCGCGCGCGGTAAATCCACCTCGTACATTCTTGATCTCGCTCCATGGGGGCCGGTACAAAAGCAAAATCAAATTACAGTCTCGCACCGCGCTTACTATGCCGCAGAACTGCGTGACCCTGTCTGCTTCAATTTGCATTCCGGCGCATTGCATCTCGCGTGGTATCAAGTCACCCAATGTACCGGCGAGCTTTCCGCCGCACCCTGACCTCGCCCCGCAATTTATACTTCAGTCGTGATGGCGCCTGAAGAAAGTCTCAGCTGGCACGCCTTTCTGGGGCGTCCTCCTCTTGCGCCCCCATCTGCGGCAACGCTTCATACCCTCTCTCGCCGAACCATTCTGATTACAGGCGCCGGTGGTTCCATCGGATCTGCGTTGGCGTTGCGCCTCGCGCAGGCATGCGACTCGTCGCTCATTCTGCTCCAGTCCTCTGAGTCGCATCTCGCGTCGCTTGAAAAAAACCTGCAGTCCCTGCCGCACTCGGCAGACATCGACTTCATCCTCGGTAATGCTGGCGATTCCGCGCTTCTTGAACACATCTTCTCTCGCCACGCTCCGCAACACGTCTTTCACACCGCCGCGTATAAGCAGGTGCCGCTTCTCGAGTCGCAACCCTTCGCCGCGCTTGAAAACAATACCCTCGTCACGCAAACACTTGCGCGCATGTGCGTACGTCACGGCGCCGGTCTTGTCTTGCTTTCCACGGATAAAGCCGCCGCGCCAACCTCCATGCTGGGCGTGAGCAAGCGGCTCGCCGAGCTCGTTGTCCTTGGCTCAGGCGGTCGCGCAGTCCGTTTCGGAAATGTTCTCGGTTCGCGAGACAGCGTTACGGAAGTCTTCATCCGCCAGGCCCGCCAGGGCGGACCTCTCACCGTTACGGATCCTGCGGCTGAGCGTTACTTCCTCACCGTTGACGATGCCGTCAATCTCCTGCTGGCTGTCGCAGCGGAGCCTGCACCGGGTCTCTTCGTCCCTCGTCTCCAAACCTCGTACCGCATTGCCGATCTCGCGCGCTTCATTGCGGATTCGCTTGCGCCCCGCAGCAACCTCAACATCGCATTATCCTCGTTGCGCGCCGGCGAAAAGCTCGCTGAGTCGCTCTGGTCTGCTGAGGAAGGCGCTCAGTCCGCACACAACGCCGACCTCGTTCGCGTCGCAACGCCGCTTCCCTCCGCATCGCAGCTCGAAGACATCGTGCATGCACTGCGCTCGGCCTGCACTGCGTGTGATCTTGCCGCAGCCCTCGACGTCATCCGCAAAGCCATTCCCGAGTATGTGCCCAGCGCCTCCGTTCTCGCTTCGCAACCCGCCGCGCGAGTCACCCAATGAGCAAGTCGGAATCAAAGCAGCCTGTTGCAACCAGGCGTCGCATCGGCGTCGTCACCACCTCGCGTGCCGATTACAGCCACCTCTATTGGCCCCTTCGCGAACTTGCTGTTCGCAGTGACGTCGAACTCGGCCTCTTCGTCCTCGGCCCGCATCTCTCACCTCTCTTCGGCAACACGCTTGCTGAAATCGAGCGCGACGGCTTTCCCATCAAGGCGCGCATTGAGTGCCTCCTCAGTTCAGACACAGACACTGGCATGGCCAAGACCATCGGCATCGCCATCGTCTCTCTCACGGACGCACTCACCGCATGGCGGCCCGACCTGCTGCTGCTCATTGCCGACCGTTACGAGATGCTCGCGCCCGCCGCCGCCGCCGTTGCCATGCGTATTCCCATTGCACACATTGAGGGCGGGGAAGTCAGCCAGGGAGCCATCGACGACCAGATTCGTAACGCTCTCACCAAGCTCGCTCATATTCACTTCACATCAACCGAAACCGCGCGCCGCCGCGTCATCGCCATGGGTGAGGAACCCCGTCGCGTCCATCATGCCGGCGCGCCCTCGCTCGACCACGTGCGTCGCTCCGCTCTTCTTGACCGCGCCGCACTCGAAGGACAACTCGGTATCGAACTCCGCTCGCCCGCGCTTCTCGCCGCCTGGCATCCGGTAACTATCCTGCAAGACACCAACGCCGAAGCTGACGCTCTCTTCAACGCGCTCGCTTCATGGCAAGGGCAACTGCTTTTCGTGTTCCCAAACTCTGACGCGGGCAGTCACGCGCTCATTGAGCGCACACGCGCCCTGGCTGCATCTCGGCCCGATACGCATATCTTTGTCAATCTGCCGGCCGTCACGTACTGGAGCCTGCTCGGCCAGGTCGATGCGATGATTGGCAACTCCTCCAGCGGCATCATGGAGGCAGCCTCCTTCGCATTGCCCGTGGTCAACGTCGGCATGCGCCAGCAGGGCCGCGAACGCGCCGCCAATATTCTTGACGTCCCAGCGGATGCACACGCCATCTCAGTTGCTCTTGCACAAGCTCTTGATCCGGTCTTCCGCACCTCACTCCGCGACATGGCCAATCCCTATGGCAACGGCACCGCCGCCGAAACCATTGCCCGCGTGCTTGCCACCACGCCACTCGAAGGCATACTCATCAAGCAGCCTGTGCCCTTGCCGGAGCCGTTGCCATGATGCGCGACCAGTCTGATTCTCCGCAAATAGGCCTCTCCGCACCTGACATCACCGAAGCCGAAATCGCCGCTGTCACTGCCGTCCTCCGCACACCGCAACTCAGCATCGGCCCCGAACTTGCCGCCTTCGAGCAAGAGTTCGCCGCGTATCATCGCGTGCCGCACGCCGTCGCCGTCAGTTCCGGCACGGCAGGCCTGCACCTCGCGTTGCTCACTCTCGGCGTCAGTCCCGGCCATGAAGTTATCCTTCCCGCGTTCACCTTCGTGGCCGTCGCCAATGCCGTACTCCAGGTCGGCGCCAAGCCCGTCCTTGCCGACATCGACCCGATCACACTGAACCTCGATCCCGCCAGTGTCGAAGCCCAAATTACTCCTCGCACCCGCGCCCTCATCGTCGTCCATACCTTTGGCATCCCCGCCGAAATGGACGCACTCCTCGACATCGCCCGCCGTCACAGTCTCTTTCTGATAGAGGATGCCTGCGAGGCCATCGGCGCCGAGTGGAACTCCCCCTCCAACACCGGCCGCGCCGGCAGCTTCGGCCACCTCGCCGTCTTCGGCTTCTACCCCAACAAGCAGATGACCACCGGCGAAGGCGGCATGGTCCTGGCCCGTGACGAAAAGCACGCCAATCGACTCCGCTCCCTCCGCAATCAGGGGCGTCAGTCTGGCGCTGGCTGGCTTGATCATTCTGAACCTGGTTACAATTACCGGCTTTCCGAGCTTGCCTGCGCTTTGGGCCGAGTGCAACTCCGCAGGCTTAAAGAAATGCTTGCTCTCCGCGCGGCCGCTGCTGCGCAGTACAACTTGCTTCTCTCCGGTGTCGAAGATCTGATTCTTCCGCCCTTGGCTTTGCCCAACCGCGTCCTCAGTTGGTTTGTCTACGTCGTCCAGCTGCCCCAATCGATTACGCAAATCGATATCGGCCGGCAGCAGATTCAACGGTCACTGGCCGCAAACGCCATCGCAACCGGTCTTTACTTCCCCCCGCTGCATCGGCAGCCCGCCTGGCTCGCCAGCGGAGGAGCCGCCAATCTTCACCTTCCCGTAACCGAACGGGTGGCCCGCCGCACTCTCGCTCTTCCATTCTTTACGCGAATAGAAAGTCACACGCAGCGTTTTGTAACTGATTCACTCCTTGCAGCTCTCCGTTCCATGTGAGCTCCATGGCGTCATGAATGTCCAAAACACTCCCCTGACCAGTAACGGACTCAGGACCCAAATAAGAAATAACTGTCAACTTTTCAGTTTTTAAGTCGAAAGAAATAACCTTCCGCTCTAAACTTCATCTAAACCAGTAGCAAGTAAGTGCAGTAGACCCCCTCACCGGGGGAGCTGCAGGTTCTCTTTGCATTCATATTCGCACCGCGAATGCCTGTTTGAACGGCAGGCGTGTCGCTTGACATGGGATGGAAACGAGCGCATCATCTTGCCAAATTGGGATCAGAATTGGGTCGAATCCCAATCAGGGATGGCCCACCAGTCATTCAAGGTGATGTTTCACCGTTATTTGCCCCAGCACCCTAAACTCGCAAGAGTCTTTCCCTTAGGAAGGTGCCTATGGTGGTTCGAACACAATGTAAAGGACGCACAATTACCGGGCTCCATATTGGAGTAACGAATGCGCGCCGCTATTTTCCGAAGGGAACGCCCGCAGTCGAACTATTTCTCGACCATCTACAAATTCAATGCGCGCTTAAGCCCGATTTCTGGGATGGCGAGGCGGATATTACCGACGCACGTCTGAGCGCCTGGCTTGAAGCCAAGCACCCGAACGGCACAATCACTCGGCAGCCCATCGCGCTTGATATGGTTCCTGCGGGAAATAACGCCTACCGTTTGCAAGCCGTGCAGGCAGCGCAGGTGGCACAGGCCAAGGTCGTCATTCCGCAAAACGCCGCGTAGGCAGTGTGTTCTTACCGCGGTCAGGCCCACGGGTCCCGCAGTAACGCTTCCACACGTACGTCACTGCCCGTCTGTGTAACGCCGGCATTGTCCAGCCGTACACAGCTCTTCAATCCACCAAACGCTGGCACCGCATCTGCACCTGCCAACTGCGGCGCGATGAAAACCTGCATCCGGTCGACAAAGCCTCCGTCCAGCAATGCCGTATTCAGGCGTGTCCCGGTCTCGGTCATCAGCGAGAGAATTCCGTCCGCTCCAAGCTTGTCCAGCACCAAGCCCAGCGGCACACGCCCTGCATCGGCCTCCAACGCTTCCACGCGCACCCCGCGAGCACGTAGTGCCGCGGTCTTTGCTTCATCGCGTGAAACCGTAAACACCACAACATCGCCGTCGGCAGTCTTCACCAGTTTTGAATCGAGTGGCATGCGCAGATTCGAATCCAGCACCACCCTCAGCAGCTTGCGCCTCCGCAGCAACCCGCTGCGGTCAGTCAGCAGCGGATCGTCCGCTAGAACCGTATCAATCCCGGTAAGAATTGCATCCACCTCGTGGCGCATTCGCTGCACTTCAGCGCGAGACACTTCGCTCGTAATCCAGTACGGTGTACCCGCTGCATGCACGCCGGCCGCCGGCGCTATGCGCCCATCCAGCGTCATCGCAACTTTCATCCGAACGAACGGCCGCTTCGTACGAATCCACTTCGCGAATCCCTCGTTCAGCCGCCGGGCACTTTCTTCACACACACTCACAGTCGTCTCAATCCCCGCGGCCCGCAGTGCGTTAAGCCCGCCGCTGGCCTCAGGATTCGGGTCGCGCGTCGCCGCCACAACCGCTTGCAACGCCGCCTGCAATCAAAGCCTCCGTGCACGGCCCTGTCCGGCCCCTGTGGTTGCAGGGCTCCAGCGTCACATACGCCGTCGCCCCCCGCACGCGTTCCAGAGAATTCTTTTTCGCCTCTTTGATAGCAACCACTTCCGCATGGTCCAGCCGGTCGTACTCGTGCCATCCCTCGCCAATCGCCCGCCCGTCGCGATTCACGATCACGCATCCCACCGCGGGGTTCGGCGAGGCAAGGCCGATGCCGCATTGCGCCAGCTCCAGCGCGCGCTGCATCCACTTGCCGTCGATCTCGTCGCGTGTGCTCATACAGAGAAGGGAACTACCAAGTCTAACGGGAAGCTGCTCTAAGACCTAAAACGACTCCGGCTTTGCATTGAAACGCGTTTGCGAAGACTGAAGGATCGACTAGGTTGCAATTGACTAAAGGTTGCTCTTCGCTTTGCGAATCCGGAAAAGAAAGATCAGGTTCACCAGAGCCAGCAAAATCACCGCTGACATTGCCAGGATTGCCATTGGTGCTCCACGAAAATACTGGAAAACCAGACCCGCAATCACAGCCACGTTTACCAGTAGAATCTGATTCGAAAGTGACAACTTCCTCTTAGCCATCTCCCACCCCAACGGGCCTTCCTCAAACTATCCCAGCAGCGCCTCCACAAAGTCCTCCGGCGCAAACTCCAGCAAATCCGTCATCTTCTCGCCCACGCCCACGTACCGCACCGGCAAATTCAACTCCCGCGCAATCGCCACCGCAATGCCGCCCTTCGCCGTCCCGTCCAGCTTCGTCAATACAATCCCCGTTACGCCGGCCGACTCGGCAAACTGCCGCGCCTGCTGTAGCCCGTTCTGCCCCGTCGTCGCGTCCATCACCAGCAGCACCTCATGCGGAGCACCCTCGACCAGCTTCGCCGCCGTCCGCCGCATCTTGTCCAGCTCGTCCATCAATCCGGATTTCGTATGCAGCCGCCCCGCCGTGTCCACGATGACTTCCTGCACGCCGCGCGCCTTCGCCGAATTCGCCGCGTCATACAGCACAGCCGAAGGGTCGCCGCCCTGTCGCGTCTTGATCATCTCCACGCCCGAGCGCTGCGCCCAAATTTCCAACTGCTCAATCGCCGCTGCGCGAAACGTATCCGCCGCGCACAACAACACAGTCCTGCCCTGGCCCTGCAGCCATGCCGCCAGTTTTCCGCTCGTCGTCGTCTTGCCCGCGCCGTTCACGCCCACCAGAAACGTCACCTTCGGTGGCGTTGCCGGCTCCGCCACAACCACCCGTGGAGCCTCCAGTATGGCCCTCAACTGCTCCTTCAAAAGCGCGCGCAGCTCTGCCCCGCCTTCAATTTCCTGGTGCCGCGCCCTTTCGCGCAGCGCATCCAGAATTGCCGCCGTCGTCGGCACGCCCAGGTCGCTGGTCAGCAGTATTGCCTCCAGATCCTCCAGCGCCGCCTCGTCCACCGTGCGCGTCATCGCCACCAGGTCGCCCAGGCGCGTTTGCAACGAGTCCCGCGTGCGCGTTACCGCGTCGCGCATCCTCCCGAAAAAGCCGCGCTTTTCATCCGAATCCTGATTCTTCTCAGGTTCTCGATTGCTGCCAAAAAGTGAAATCACCATGCCATGCGTCCAGTCTTCAGTCTAAAGCCCTGGCTCAGCGTGAATTCGCGCGCCTCAAAGACTCTCCTGAGCGAAGTCGAAGGCTCTCGATTTCGAGACCTGAAAATCCTCCTGCGAGCGGCCAGCGAACCTCTGCAGCGTGCAACGCAAAAATAACTTGCAAAATGCAAGCCACTTGTTGAAAAATCTCTGAACGCGCCGGAACCTCGGCCAAATTTCCCCTGAGGAGCGATCTCCTTTTATGAGCAAGGTCCGTGTTCTTGTAGGCACCAAGAAAGGCGCCTTCATTCTTACTGCAGACGCCAAACGCGACAAATGGGAGGTCAGCGGCCCCTTTTTCGCAGGCTGGGAAATCTACCATATGAAAGGCTCAACCGTAGACCCCGACCGCATCTATACTTCGCAAACCAGCGGCTGGTTCGGCCAGCTCATTCAGGCATCCACTGACGGCGGCAAAACCTGGCAGCAGCCCGGACTCAAGCCCGGCGAGCCCGAAATGCCTGCCTTCCCAGCCAAAGCGCCTAACCGCTTTGTCTATGACCAGTCCGGCGCACCACTCACCACGCACGCCTGGTACGACGGCACACCGCATCCATGGGAGTTCAAGCGCGTCTGGCACCTTGAGCCATCGCTTACTGAGGCCAATACCGTCTACGCCGGCGTCGAAGATGCTGCACTCTTTAAATCCACTGACGGTGGCGAAAGTTGGCAGGAACTCAGCGGCCTGCGCGGCCACGGTACCGGCCCGCAATGGCAGCCCGGGGCCGGCGGCCTCTGCCTGCACACCATCATTCTTTCGCCTGGTGATCCAAATCGCATCGTCGTTGCTATCTCATCCTGCGGCGCATTCCGTTCCGACGATGCCGGCAAAACCTGGAAGCCCATCAACAAGGGCCTCATCTCCAATTACATGCCTGATCCCAATGCCGAAATCGGCCACTGCGTGCACCATGTCGCCATGCACCCTGACAAGCCCAACACGCTCTTCATGCAGAAGCACTGGCACGTCATGCGGTCTGACAATGCAGGGGATAACTGGACCAAAGTCTCTGGTAACCTTCCCACTGACTTCGGCTTCGTCATTGACGTGCACGCGCACGAGCCAGAAACCCTTTACGTCGTGCCCATCAAGTCGGACTCTGAACATTTCCCCATCGGCGGCAAGCTTCAGGTCTATCGCTCCCGCACCGGCGGCAATGAGTGGGAAGCCCTCACCAAAGGCCTCCCGCAGGAGAACTGTTACGTCAACGTCCTCCGCGATGCCATGGCCGTCGATAAGCTCGACGATTGCGGCGTCTACTTTGGCACCACCGGCGGCCAGGTTTATGTCTCACCAGACGGCGGCGACTCCTGGAAGCCCATCGTCAGCAACCTGCCCTCGGTTCTCTCCGTCGAAGTCCAGACACTAAGCTAAGGATGATTACGACCCCGGTACCCCATGTCCCTGAAGTTGGGACATGGGACTGTCCCCAGACCAAAAACCACTAGACTCCTGCGAGCGTCTGCCGTACCGCAGGTCTCTGAACTTTGGACTCCGAACTCCGTACTCTTATCATGTCCACCATTCCCATCCGCGTCGTCCTCCCCTTCCACCTGCGCAACCTCGCGCACGTCGGCGCTGAGATCACTGTCGACGCCGAACTGCCCATCTCCGTCCGCACCATCATTGACGCGGTTGAGGCGCGCTACCCCATGCTCCGCGGCACCATTCGCGACTACGAAACACTCAAGCGCCGCCCCTTCCTCCGCTTCTTCGCCTGCCAGGAAGATTTCTCTCTCCTCGATCCCGAAACGCCCCTTCCTGCTGAAGTCGCCGAAGGCAAAGAACCCCTCCTCGTCGTCGGCGCCATTGCCGGCGGCTAGTATCCCAACAATCGAATCCGATCAGTTCAGTTATTCAGCCCTCAAAGCCTCCACTGGATTCACTGCCGCAGTCCGCCGCGAAGGCAAATAGCTCGCCAGCGCTGCCGCTCCGCACAACGCAGCACACGACAGAAGATAAGTCGCCGGGTCTGCTGGATTCACGTGGAAAAGCAGCGATTTCAGCAGGCGGGTCGCCGCGAAGGCCAGAAGCAACCCGCACGCAATGCCAGTGCCTGCCAGCACCAGTCCCTGCCGCACAAACATCGTGGTAATACTGTTTCGCTGCGCTCCCAGCGCAATGCGTATGCCAATCTCGCGCGTCCGCTGCGACGCTGAATACGCAATCACGCCGTAGAGCCCCACAATCCCCAGCAGCAGTGCAATGCCCGCTGCAATTGAAAGCATCACCAACGTAAACGAGGTGCGCGAAATCGACTTCTGGAAGTAATAGCTTTGCGGATGGATGTCGGTTAGAGGCAGGTTGGCATCAATGGACCAGACCGCCCGTCGCACGTCCGTCATCAGGCTCTCAGATCCGGCGCGCGGCGTGCGAATAGCGAACGCAACAAAGCGCCGGATGGTCACCTGATCGCTCTCGAAGTGAGCGAGCCTCGTCGGCCAGTACGCAATCGTTGGTGCGTCTTTTTCCATCCCATCGTCGTGCACATCGCCGACGACGCCCACAACCTCGCGCCAATCATCCTTTGTGCTCACGCGAATGTGCTTGCCAACCGCATTCGCGGCGCTGCCCCAATACTCCTTGGCAAAGTTCTCGCTCACCATGCCGACGGGCCGCGCCTGGTAGAGATCGTCCCAGGTAAAGTCCCGTCCCGCAAGCAGTGGAATGCCAAGCGTCTTCAGATAACCCGGAGCCACAAAAATAAATTCGCGCAGTGGCGGCATCGCGCCGCCCGCATAGTTTTTGTCCTGGGCATAGATTGGGTCATGCCATCCGTTGCCATCCATGGGTACTGAACCGCCAAAGCTCACTTGCTCCACGCCCGGTATCGCTGCAATCTTCTCTGCAATGGCCTGCTGCCTGCGCAACACATCGCCGTCCTTCGGCACGTCGGCCTCCGGAATCCCCAGCCGCACTGTTTGGATCTTCGCCGTCGTATCGTATCCGGCATCCACATGGATCAGTGCGCGGAAAGTCCTGATCATCAGTCCCGAGCAGATCAGTAGCACGAACGCCAGGCTAACCTGGATCACCACCAGAGTATTGCGTGTGCGGTGGCGTTCACGGCCCTGGCTCGATGTACGGCTCCCACGCAATCCCGTTCCTGCGCGCGTTCCTGCGTAGCGCAGCGCCGGTATCGAACCGAACAGCAGGCTGCATAGCAGCGCCACTCCCAGCGTAAAGAGCAGCACATTCAGGTCAATGCCAATGTCATGGACGCGCGGCAGTCCTTCCGGGCCAAGAGCCACAAGCAGCCGCAACGCTCCCCATGCCAGCAGCAGTCCCAGCGCACTCCCCATTACGCCCAGCACTGCGCTCTCCAGCAAAAATTGCTTCGCAATCCGCCACGGACTCGCCCCGAGCGCTGCGCAGATCGAAAGCTCCTGGTGCCGACCCTCCGCGCGCACCAGCAACAGGTTCGCCACATTGGCGCATGCAATCAGCAGCACCACGCCAATGCTGCCCATCAGAACCCACAGCAACTTGCCCACATCGCCAATCACGTCCCTGCTCAACGGCCGCACGTTTGGCCCCAACCGCGCCTTCTTGAACAGGTCGAGGCTGAATCCCGGCGGTGCGGGAAAGCTCTTCAGCACAATCGGCCACATCCGCGCCACGTCGGCATTTGCTTGCTGCATCGTCACGCCCGGCCGCAGTCGCGCAACTCCCTCATAACTGAACTGGCCCAGCGTCGTCTTGCTGCGATCCAGTCGAAGCGGCAAAAACAACTTCGGCTGCTCCCAGTCCAGAAAACGGAACTCCTTGGGCATCACGCCAATCACCAGTCGCGCCTCGCCGTTCACTCGCAGGGTCTGTCCCACAATCGACTTACTCGAACCGAATTGACTCTGCCAGTAGTCGTAGCTGAGCATCACCGTTTTGGGCGAGTTTGGGCTGTCATCGCTGCGGCTGAACCAGCGCCCCACAACCGGCTTCAGACCCAGAATCGGTAGCACGCCGTCCGTTACGTCGAGCGCCGGCACCTGCTCGGGATTTCCGTGCCCGGTCACGCTCACCGAGTCGCCCTGGTAAATTCCCACATCTTCAAACGTCCGGTTCTGCTCGCGATAGATAAAGTAGTTCGCCGGCGCCATATTCACATCGTCCAGATTCAGTCCCGGCGCCGTATGCCACACGCCCACCAGTCGCTCTGGATGCGGATAGGGCAAGGGCTTCAGCAGCACGCTCTCTACAACGCTGAACACGGCTATGTTGGCGCCGACACCGGCCGCCAGGGTTATCAGCGTAATCACCGTGAAAACAGGTGCGCGCCAAAGCCTGCGCACAATTTGCCGGATCTGGCTGGAAAGGGAATTCATGGTCGACCTCCCGGTGGGATGGGGATAGGAACTGGCGAGATGTAACTTTCAGGAGCTACGCATCGCTCTATATCTTGGTTCCGCACTTGGGTCTGCGTTCGAATGCGTTTTGTGACGAACGGGGCATTTCATAGGATGGGCGTGCGTGGGTGGGCCTTGCCCTTCTTGAAAATGAAAACGCATCATCGTGCAATCGAATAGCACGTCCCCGGTCTCCGCAGCGCCATCGCCTGCGGCTGGCTCTTTTCTCAACCCATTCGCCGGACAGCAAAAAGCCGCGACCTATTGGGTCGCGGCCTCTCTCACCCTGAAGCGTGCCGTCTTATTTCTTGTACTGCTCTGCCAGAACTGGCCCGGCCTCGCCGTCTTCAATCACCGCCACGCTGGTCAGCTCCAGCAGGTCAGCCCACTTGGCCGCGCCCTTATAGAGAGCCGCGGCATCATTGGTCTCGTACAGTGCAAAACCCCCGCTGCAGTCCACGTTGTGCCAGCGGCCCAGCAGCGTCACGCCTGCATCTGGCGTTGCCACGCCTGCAAGGAAACGTTCGGCAGCTTCGGGAACATTGCCCGTGGGAAAAGTCCAGGTCGTCATGAATTTCATGCGAATCGCTCCAATTCTTGTTTCTCGGATTGTCTTCGATGGGGGAAAGCGCCGGAACGCGCGAAGACGCCAACTATAGCACTGTTATCTGGTGGGACATATGAAATTCCCCCGTCGTCACGGTTCACGGAGTCGCGCGCACCGTCGAATCCCTGCGAACCAGCTCTTGCGTGCTCCGGTGAACCCACCGCGCTCGCATGCGTAAACGATTTACTAGAGGGCTCCGCACGCGTATACTTGCCGCGCACCGGCCGCGGCGAATCACGATAACGTCAAATTGACAGTCGCTTCGCACGCCGCATCCACCCACCATCATGGAGATTGTTAAAGTGGCCGTTCGTATCCGCTTGTTTCTGCCGATTCTTCTCGCCCTGTCCTGTCTGCAACTCTGCGCCGCGCCCCCGCCCCACGATCAGTTTCATGTTGCCGTCTACATTCCCGTCGGCGTCGTCGAACAGATGAAGGACCCCGTGTGGCTGCAAAATTCCTGGAAAGAAATCTCCAGCCAGGTCAAAGTCGACAAAGTCTACATCGAGACCTACCGCAGCGGATTGGTTGCTGATGATGCCCTCATCGATTCGGTCAAGAAATTCTTCGTCGCTCAGGGCGTCCAGGTCGCAGGCGGCATCGCATATGTTGGTGGCGGCGACAATGCAGGCCGCGTCGGTAATTTCAAAGAGACGCAGAAAATCGAGCCCGGCCAGTTCATCTCTCTCTGTTACACAGACCCTGCGCAGCGTGCCTTCGTCAAGCAGATTGCCCAGCTTACCGCTCGCCATTTCGACGAAATTATTCTTGATGACTTTTTCTTTAACAACACCAAGACCGCCTCTGACATCGCCGCCAAAGGCGACGCAAGCTGGACCGACTTCCGTCTGCGCACCATGGATAAAGTCGCACGCGACCTCGTTGTCGGCGCAGCGCAATCCGTCAACCCCAGGGTCAAGGTCATTATCAAATTCCCCAACTGGTATGAACACTTCCAGGCCAACGGATACGACCTCGATCAGGAACCGAAAATCTTCAACGGCGTTTATACCGGCACGGAAACCCGCGATCCCATCTTCAACGATCAGCATCTCCAGCAATACGAGAGCTACGAGATCATCCGTTACCTCGACAACATTGCTCCCGGACGTAACGGCGGCGGTTGGGTTGATACCTACGGCACTTTCTACCTTGATCGCTACGCCGAGCAGCTATGGGACACCATGCTCGCAAAGACGCCGCAGATCATGCTCTTCCAGTACAGCGATCTGCTCAAGACTGCCGAAACCGGTGACCGCAAAGCTTGGAGCAATCTCGATACAACCTTCAACATGCCGGAACTCGATCAGTGGAGCACCCGCGGCGGCGCTGCAGGCCCACCCAGCTACGCGGCCGCTGCCGGCTATGCGCTTTCCAAGGTCAACGCCGTCGTAGGCAAGTTGGGCAAGCCCACCGCCATCGCCAATTACAAGCCTTATCAGTCCATCGGAGAGGACTACCTCCCCAACTATCTCGGCATGATCGGCCTTCCCATTGAGATGTACCCCGAGTTTCCCAGCGCCGCAAAGACCATTCTGCTCACGGAAGATGCAAAATTCGATCCGCAGATTGTCAGCAAAATCAAAGCTCATCTCCTGCAGGGCGGAACAGTCATTATTACCAGTGGTCTCCTCAAAGCCCTTCAGGGCAACGGCCCCAATCAGATCGGGCAGCTGGCCGAAATCGCCACCACCGGCAACACACTCAGCGCCGATCACTACCAGGATTCCTTCGGCATGCCGGGCGGTGCACTCCCGCACAACATCCTCATGCCGGAGATTTCTTTCATGACCAACGACGCATGGCCGGTCGTGCGCCTCACCGCCAACGGCAATGGCGTTCCGCTCCTCTTCCAGGATCATTACGCCAACGGCCTACTCTACGTCCTCGACATTCCCGAAAATCCCTTTGACCTGTACGATCTCCCACAGCCGGTTCTTGCATCGCTCCGCCACTACCTCCTGCGCGACTTTCAGCTGCAATTCGATGCGCCCGCCCAGGTCAGTCTCTTTGCCTATGACAACAACACCTTCGTCACGGAGTCCTTCCTTGACCATCCCGCAGACGTCACCGTCAAACTCAATGGTGCCGGTCACCACCTCCGCAACATCGCAACAGGCAAGGTGCTCAACGGCGAGGCGCCGCCCCCCATCAAAACCCCCTTCGGACCCTCCGTCCCACGGCCTCCCGCGACGGAATTTCACTTCACCATCCAGCCGCACAGCTTCGTCGCTTTCGCTGAGGAGTAGCTGGCAGGTTGACTGAGGAGAAGGCTCATACGCGCGGACGAATGCGCGGCATTGCATGCAACTGCTTCCAATGCCGCGCCAGGTCCAACGCCAAAACCCTCACTCCACCTCCAGCGTGTGGATAACCGGGCCGGGTTCCCAGTCAGTCGAGAAGGTCAGCACATTTCCGCGGTCGCCGGTCGCAAGCGTTGTCTGGATCCAGACATACTTCGTTTCATTCTTTCCCGTTGGCGGAAACTCAATGCTTGTGGCTTCCTCGCCATTCACATGCAATTCGGCATAGCGCGGTTGCGCGTCAGGGTTGCTGTATTCAATACGGATGCGCGTCATCGCTCCATGCGCATGCACGTTCGCAAACTCAACGGGATGCCCACGCAATACGCTTCCCTCGGTAGTTCCTCCAGCGTTGCGCGGCTCAAAGCGACTCACCGGCGCATCCTTGCCCGCAATCAGCAGGAGCATGCCGTCCCCCGCGGCTACGTTTGTGCTGTATCCATCTCCAGCTGTCTTGATCCGCTCTCCCGTCCACGCGTCGGTCATCGCGGGCGCGGAATCCGTCAGTCCCAGCTCCGTCCAGCGCACAGTGATCGACTCATCCGCATCCGTTCGGTTCAGAAGAAGCACCGCTCGCCGGCCGCTCTCGGCCAGCGCCTTCGCCCACACCTGCACACCTGCCTTCGCTTCTGAAATCTTCACCGCCTGCAGACCGGCCGCATCCTGATCAATGGCCAGTACTGTCCCGTTGGTCAGGTCGGCAATCTGTCCCTGCGTCAGCTTCGTCAAATCGGCTCCCACCAGCAACGGCGCGCCTGACATCGCCCACAGCGCCATGTGAAGCCGATCCTGCGTCGGCGTCAGCCCCGGCATGCCCAGCACCATCATGTCCGGATCGTTGTAGTAGCCCGTATGCTCCGCCTCTGGATGGATCCCCTGGTCGAAATTCGCCAGCACCTTCGCAAAACTCGCCTTGCGATCCGCATGTTCATGCCCCGCAACAATCGGATCCACAATGTCGCCGCTGGTGCGCCACACCGCCGCCGGCGCTCCACCCACATGCGGAGCCCACGTCCACGGACTGTTCTTGCCCCACTCGCAAAGTGAGAAAAACAGCCTGTGCCCGGTCGCGGCTTCGGCATGCGCAATCGCCCGGGCAATCCGCGCATATTGCACCGCAGGGTCAAGATTCTCCTTGTCCCCGCCGCACCAGTCCACCTTCACGTAGTCAAATCCCCACCGCGCGAATTGCAGAAAATCCTGCTGGTAGTGGCCCTCGCTCCCCGTATGAAAATACTTAGGCCCCAGGTCCGGATACATGCTGCAGCCATCCTTGCCCGCGTCCGTGTAGATGCCCGCCTTCAATCCCAGGCCGTGAATGTAGCGGACAATGTTGGCCATATCTCCCGCGTGTTCACCAGCAGCAAGCGCCGGCCATTGCTCTGCATGGACAACAATGTTTCCCTCCGCATCGCGCTCGCCCGTCCACCAGCCCTCGTCAATGTTCACGTACGCGTAGCCGGCCTTCTTCATCCCGTTGGCGGCCATCGCCTGCGCCTGCGCCATCACCACGCGCGAGTCCACAATGTTTGAGAAGCTGTTCCAGGAGGACCACCCCATCGGCGGACGGGCAATGGACGCCGCCTTCCCCCCGTCCTGCGCCGCAACGGTGCCGCCTGCCGCAAGTCCGCAACAGAGAGCCGCAACCGCCATTCTTGCCAACACGGCACTTCTTCCATTTCGCTTCATCTCTCGCTCCTCCTCGGGAACTCTCCCCTTGACCACTAATCCTGAACCGCGACCATCATACCCAACGCGATCCAGATCTTGCCGTTGCCAGATTTCTTCCGCAGGGCTCGCCAACGCATCTACGGCAGATTTCCAAGGAACTTATCTATCTCACGCAGCACTTCGGCTGCATTTGAAAGGATGATGAAATGCTCGGAATCAGCAATTTTCACTACCTTCTCTTGCGGATTGTCGACCTCAATGAAACTGGTATGTTGCATATCTTGCAACCGCCTCTGCTTCGCCAGGTCTCCCCATCACATTCATCCCGCATCTAAACGAGTATTCTGGAAGTTGAGAATGTATTCGCAGTTCTTCCCGGTACATCGCATACCAGGGAAAATAGGGCTTCAAATCAGGAAGGTTTGCTTTCTTACTCATGGTCTTCTCGTTGCCTCAAAAGTTCGGCATATTTCTGCTTCTGGTTGCCTTTTGTATACGTTTCCCAGCGTGGGCCTCAGATGGATCAGAATTCCCCGACGCGCCCATGCCGGCGGTGTCTGCTGCGGTTGATCCTGAAGCACCGGAAGGTGGAATCGTCCTTCATGCTGGACGTGTCTTCATCCCCAGGCTCGGTGCTGATCCCGCACTTGAAGACTTCTTGGGAAAATCCCTCAGCGGCAGTGCGCGGCAAATGTTGCGCGTCAATAATTTCGTGCAGCGTTATCCCGACGACGGCAGCGCCCCCGACGAGCCAACCACCGCTTTCCTCGGCTACTCGCAGAAGTATTTTTTTATCGCGTTCGTCTGCAATGATCACCAATCCGCTCTGATTCGCGCGCACATGCTCGCACGCGACGGCATCTCTGACGACGACACCGTGCAGGTCATGCTGGATACGTTCCACGACGAGCGCCGCGCCTTTGTTTTCGCCAGCAATCCGCTCGGCATCCAGGCAGACGCAATGTACAGCGAGCAAACCGGTTACGACTTCTCCTTCAACACCGTCTGGGACACTTGGGGCAAGCGCACGCCCACTGGATACGTCGTGCTCATGCGCATTCCCTTCGCCAGCCTTTACTTCGCCAAAACCAATCCCGGACAGATGCGTACCTGGGGCATCATCCTGGAGCGCAACGTCGCTCACACCAGCGAGAGCGATTACTGGCCCCGCATCAGTCACAGCATCGCAGGCCGTCTCTCGCAGGACATGGAAATCGAGGGCTTCCGTGATGTGGACCGCGAAGAGAATATTCAGCTCGAACCGTACGTGCTCGCGCGCAATCTGCGCCAGCTCAACGTCATTGATCCAGTCAATCCGTACTTTCAACACAAGCATCTGCAGGGCTACACCGGGCTCGACGCCAAGTTCATCCTCCACAACAGTCTCGTGCTCGATACCACCATCAACCCCGACTTCAGCCAGGTCGGCATTGATAATCCCGCCGAGCCCAATCAGCGCTTCCCGCCCTTCTTCCCTGAAGTGCGCCCGTTCTTCATTGAGAACAGCAGCTACTTCATGACCCCCTTCAACCTCTACTACACAGACAACATCGCCCTGCCGCAGTACGGCGCGCGACTCACCGGTAAACTCGGTCCATGGGCCGTCGGCCTGCTCGGTGTCGACGATCGCGGCCCCGGAGAAGCCGTTGTCCCCGGTGACCCCGCCTACGGCTCCCGCGCGAACTTCTGGGTGGCCCGCGTCAATCGCGACCTCGGCCCTCTCTCCAATGCTGGCGTCATCTTCGCGGACCGCGAATATCGCAACTCATTCAACCGCGCCGGCGGCATCGACTACCGCGCCCGCATTCACCACCGCTGGACCATCAAGGGGCAGGGCATCACCTCACAGACCCTCAACACCGATGACTCCCCCGTGGGCGAGCAGGCCTGCGCCAACTCCGCTCCCAGTTGCAGCGGACAAGCCTGGACGCAGTCAGTCAGCTACAGCGATCTGCATTGGGACTGGTGGGCTGATTATAGCGATACCTCCGCAGGCTTCGTCACGGATACCGGCTACTTCCAGCGCCCCGACGTGCGACAGCCCAGTGGCCGCGTTTCCTACACGTTTCGCCCGGCTACCGGCCCGATCCTCTCCCACGGGCCCAGACTCTATATGGAGCGCATCTGGGATCACACCGGCCAGCCGCTCGACTTCTACCTCAACCCGTCCTACCACATCAGCTTCAACCACAACACTGACCTCGCCGCCTGGCTTGAATTGGGGCAGGAGCGCCTTCGTCCCATCGACTACTCCGTCTTGCCCGCTAACGTCGAGTGGCACAGCCACTCCGCCGGCGTGCGTTTCTCCTCCGCGCCTACCTCTTACTTTGCCGTCAGCGGCGGATACAACCAGGGCATTGTCGTCAATTACTCCCCGCCCGCCAACCAGGGTCCCGCCCCCGTCAATGTCGCATCGCCCAGCATGAACCTTGATCTCAAACCCCTCGGCGGACTCGACCTCCAGACCAGCTACACCTACACCCACTTCACCGCGCTCGACACAGGCGAAAACGTCTACGACAATCACGAGCTCATCTCGCGCTGGAACTACCAGCTCACCAAGGCCGCCTCCTTCAACCTGATCGGCCAATACATCTCCACCCTTCCCCATCAGGACCTCACCAGCGCCCCCAATTCCAAGTCCCTCTTCGGCGACGCGCTCATCACTTACATGCCCCATCCCGGCACTGCCCTGTACTTCGGTTACATCGGCAACTTCGCCAACATTGACCGCTCGCTCTGCACCCGCCAGCTCGACGGCAACTGTAACACCCTGTATCCCATCCTCCCGCCCACCGGATCTTCCCTCATGAACGACGGCAAGACCATCTACATGAAGATCAATTACCTCTTCCGTTTCTAAGCACACACGCCCACAACGGAGGGATCCGTGACCGGATGCTTCAATAAACATGTCTTCGTCTGTGGGGTAACACTCAGGCCACGGCGCAAAGCCCATTAAGAATGGCGCCGTGCTTCAGTCCTGGGGCAATTCGGAGCAGGGAAGAACTCCTCAGCATTCCCCACCAAGCGTCGGCGGAATGCGCGCCGGAAATTCAGTCACGGGCAGATTCTCATCATCCGGATGCATTTCCCGGTTCTCATTCACAAATGGTCTTCAGGCCGGCAACAATCCCGCGCCGGTGTGCCATGCGGTGAATGCTTCAAAAAGATGGAGCAGCTCAGTACGTTTGGGCAGCTCCAATTTTCGGTTGCACTGAAAACTTACCGGCTCGCCTCTATCACTTTCGCGATCCGTTCCAATGCCCAATCGAGTTCTTCCCGCGTGACCACAAGCGGTGGCCCAATGCGGATGACGTGATCGTGAGTTTCCTTGCACAGGATTCCTTCGTCCTTCAGCGCTTCGCAGTAAGGGCGCGCCTTTCCGTGCAGTTCGATGCCGATCCACAAGCCCCTCCCGCGAACTTCTTTGATGGCAGCACTGCGAAGCGACTGAAGCCGGGAGAGCAGGTAAGCCCCCAGTTCGGCGGACCGCTCGACCATATTCTCTTCCATCAGAACGCGCAGGGCGGTTCGGGCAATCGCGCATCCAAGCGGGTTTCCTCCAAACGTACTGCCGTGATCGCCGGGTGTGATGACTCCCAGAATCTCGCGAGATGCTAAAACTGCCGAAACGGGATAAAAGCCGCCGGCCAGGGCTTTGCCCACAATCAAGATATCCGGCGTGATTCCTTCGTGCATGTATGCAAATAGTCTGCCGGTGCGTCCCAGCCCGGATTGAATTTCGTCGGTCATCAGAAGCACGCGATTGCGGCGGCAGATCTCAGCCGCCTCGCGAAGAAATCCGACCGGCGGGATCAGGATGCCAGCTTCGCCCTGGATCGGTTCCACGAGGAACGCGCAGGTGTTCGGGGTGATTGCGTTGCGCAGTGCCTCAGCGTTGCCATAGGGGATCACCTTGAATCCGGGCGCGAAGGGGCCGAAACCATCACGGTATTGTTCGTCGGTTGAAAAGCCAACAATGGTGACAGTGCGCCCATGGAAGTTATTGGCGCAGACGATAATTTCTGCCTTGTCCTGAGCGATGCCTTTAACCTTGTAGCCCCACTTGCGCGCGACCTTGATGGCGGTTTCGACGGCCTCGGTGCCGGAATTCATGGGCAACACCATGTCGAAGCCTGTGAGATCGTGAAGGTCTTTGCAGAGGAGTGGAAGCTCGGCGTTCCGAAATGCGCGCGAGGTCAGCGTGACTTTCTTGGCCTGCTCTTCGAGGGTTCGAAGAATCTTTGGGTGACAGTGACCTTGATTTACCGCAGAGTATGCGGCCAGGCAATCCAGATAACGTTTGCCCTCAACGTCGTAAACCCAAACGCCCTCAGCACGGTCAATCACTACGTCGAGAGGGCGATAGTTGTGCGCTCCGTGTTGTTCTTCAAGATCGATAAAGTCCTGAGCTTGCATCTGCGCCTCTGTTGATTGCATCGTCACGGTCACTTTCATTTTGCCTTAACATCGAATGGTTCGCCGTTTCACAACAGCCCCCTGGGCTGAAACGTGCTGGCGGGGGCATGCACTCGCAACTGCGCGAACTTAGTGAAGCAGGCTAACCGGGAACCGGCTGATCGTTTGGTTCTTTTTGGAGAAGTTGTGCGTTAGCGCTTGAACGCCTTCTTTATTCTTCAGCCGTCAGAACTTCTTCAATCGCTGCCCACGGTCCACCTTGAAGCACGAGATATTTCAGGTAAAGTAAGGCTCCCGCGCGATCAGCCGATCCGAGCGAGCTGCGAGCCGCCTTCTGAACTTGATCATTTGAGAGAGTTGCCAGGTCAAATGACTCGTCGATCATGCCGTCGACATGGGGAATCTTGAGCAATTCAAGAAAGCTTACAATCACGGCAAGATGTTCGTGGAGCAGATAGTTCTTCAGAAGCTCATCCACAATCTGGTCAGGAAGCGACAGTGTTACCGCCGTCCAGTTGGCCAGTCTCTCAACCGGCGCTTTGCGGACTGTCACCTCCCGAAGATTTTTTGCCTTTGCGAGAGATGCAAAGAGGATCTGCTTCCCGGCGCCTTTCGACTCAGCCCAAAACGATTTGCTGGCAGCAATGCGGGTCTCTTCCGGCATTTGTCGCCAAATACGATTTGCAGAAACTGACATTAATGGTCCCCTCAATTCGATGAATCTGAATATTCAGATTCAATGATACCGGTCGCAGGAGACACCCATGGAAGGCGGCAGGCCATGCATGCAAAGCCAACCTGCAACAGAAGAGCAACAAGGCCTTCAGACGGCAAATAAGAAATGAGCTCTCAACCCGCTAAGCTCTCGCTTCCGGCAAAAACTCTCTGCAACGCAGCAAAACTTTCACCGGATAAATTCACCATCGCCTCAAAAACAGAAAAGGCACTGTGCGCTGGATGCACACAGTGCCTTTCGTCCTATCTGCGCGCCTTACGGCTGTTCGTCCATCAAGGACGGTGGTGCGTCATCTGCCGCAGCACCCCACTTCTCGTTCGGCTTCGGCCCAACCGCAACCTTCATCGTGCCGCCGTCCGCAATCGACTTGAACGAGATCCAGTTCTTTGTGTGTGGCTTACCGTTTAACTCCACGCTCTGGATGTACGCCTCGCTTGCCTTCGCGCCCGGAGCCTCAATCGTGAAGCTCTTGCCCGTGTACGGCGCGGCCAGATGAACCGTCACCTTCGGGAACGACGGCGCCACCAGTTCATACGCCAGGCTCGCCGGGTCCACACTGTAAATGCCCATCATGCTCAGCACTGCCCATGACGACATTTCGCCGCAATCGTCGTTGCCCGGAATCCCGTCCGGCGCATCCGTGTAGTTCTCCGTCAGCACACGGCGAACCACCTTCTGCGTCTCCCACGGCTCACCGCTGAAGTTGAAGATGAACGGCGCCTGCAAGTCCGTTTCGTTGTACGGGTTGTAATATTGCGCATACCAGCCCGGCACCGGATAGTTGAAGAACTCCGTCATCCGCTTGTTGAACAGGTCCTTGCCCATCGCTTTCACCACCCAGCCCAGGTCTCCCGGCACAAACGACTGGTAATGCCAGCCCGTGCCTTCGATAAACCCGTGTCCATCCTGCGAGGGGTTGAAGTCCGCCACCCACGTGCCATCCGCATTCCGCGGCCGGAAGTACTTGTCCTGTGGATTGAAAAGGTTGCGGTAATACGTCGCGCGCTCGTACAGCATCTTTGCATCGTCTGTCTTACCAAGTGCCTTGGCCACGCGATACAGCGACGCATACGCAATCGCATCTTCCTGCATCTGCGAAACAGATCCGTACCCGACCTTATCGTCCGGCACGTAATGCACCTTGTTGATCCAGTCCACGCCTTCCTGGCCCACATACGGCTTGCCCTTCGGTGGAGCCTGTGTCGCATCCTTCAGCATGCCTTCCCACGCAGCGTCCATGTCAAAGCCGTGCAGGCCGTCGAGCCACGCCGTCGCCAGCCCAACTGTCAGCGGGCTGCCCGCCATCACGTTCGTGTAGACATTGAACTGCGGCCACCGTCCAATCCAGCCGCCCTGCTTGTACATCAGCACAATCGACTGCGCCATATCTTCCATACGCTTCGGCTGAATCATCGCCAGCAGCGGCATCTCGCTGCGGTAGATATCCCAGCCCGAATAGCTGGCGTAAATATGGTGCCCGTTCTCCACGTTGTGCACCTGGCCGTCAAATCCCAGATAGCGCCCGTCGGAGTCTTCGAAGATCGTCGGCATCAGCAGGCTGTGGTAAAGCGCCGTATAGAACACCTTGCGCTCCGTCGGTGTTCCACCCTGCACGTCTACAACTCCGAGCTCCTTGTTCCAGGCCTGCTCTGCATCCTTGAGAACCGTCGAAAAGTTCTTCGCTTCCGCTTCAGTTTTCAGGTTCTTTTCAGCGCCCGCCTGGTCCACATACGAGATGCCGATCTTCGCCGTGATCGTCTGCGCATGCTGCTCTTCGGGCCACGACGCGTATGCGCCCGTCCATTCCTCACGGCCTGTCTGCTCGGCCTGGCGACTGCTCTCTTCAATCTTTCCCGGGCCGCCGTAATGTTCGCCCGTCCACGTGCCGAACTTCGCAAAGGGCTTGCTGAACTTGATCACAAAGTAAACCTTGTACAGCTGCTTGCTGCCGCAGAAGGCATGATTCTCCACGTAGCCTTCAAGCTGGTCATTGCCCACCACTCGCACGGATGCTGCGTTTACTTCGTTCAGTGTGTGACTCAGAGGAAGCAGAAAATTTGCATTCTTGCCCGCGGGGTAGGTGAACCGGGCAAGGCCGGTGCGATCCGTCGCGGTCAATTCCGCATTGATATCCCACTGCAGCAAGCGCACCTGGTAGTAGCCCGGTGAAGCCGACTCCATCTTGTGCGAGTAGGGCGACTGGAAATCCTGTACCTGCGTCATGATCGGCCCGGTGGTCGCCGTGAAGAACACATCGCCTTCATTTGAGCAGCCGGGGCCGCTCATGTGGTTCATGCTGAAACCCTTCACCGCGGTGTTCGTGGAGTGATAGCCAAATCCGTGGTCTTCCGTATCCGGGCTCAACTGCACCATGCCAAAAGGTGTCGTCGCGCCGGGGAAAAGGTTCACCCCATCTCCGGGACCATAGCCGGTTCCGATCAGCGGATTTACGCTTGCGGCCGGTCCGGTAACAGCCGGGCCCTGCGCCCGCGCAGTGCACACGGTCAACATCAGCAGCGCAACCAGCGCCGTCCATCGCGCCAAAGCAACATAGCTTCCCGCACCGGGTCGCATGCGGTCATTATTCATCTTCATCATCCTGAATCCCTTCATGGTAGCGTTTCCACTCTTTCAGCAAACGTCCAAATTGTAACTCTCCGTGACGCAATGGTCTCCCTGACGGAATTTCGGCGCATTCTTTGTCCGGGAAGTAAGAGCGGGTTGGCCGCTTTTCGGAGTACCGGCCGCCCAACAACTTCCATCTCCGTCCGCCGGTGGGCTTTCTCCTTGTTCGAGCTTCTGCGCGAAGCGTATACTTCGTCCGTTTCGGCCTCCAGCAATCTGAAAGACATTTGCCAGCGCTTTCGCCCGGCCTAAAAAGGGAGTCATTATGAAAACATTTTCAAGACGCGACCTGCTCAAAACTTCTCTCCTCGCACCGGCCGCCGTTGCCGCCGCGCAGGGCCTCTCTCCAACCGATGCGGCCGCAAGTCCGCTCAGTGAGCCCGTTGGTCCCCTCAGTCTTGACCACTCGCTGGCTTCGCCCACGCCCGGCGCTGGCCGTGAGCGCCTCCTGCTCGACTTCGGCTGGCGCTTCCACTTCGGCAATGCCGCCGACGCCAGCAAGGACTTCGACTACAGCACGCCTTCTGCCGGCAATTTCCAGAAGACCGGCAACTTCATGCCCGCTGCCTCCGCCACGTTCGACGACAGTGACTGGCGCGCCCTCAATCTGCCGCACGACTGGGCCATCGAGCTGCCCTTTACCAACGACCCCGAGCTCAAAAGCAAGGGCTATTACCCGCTCGGCCGCAAATACCCTGGGAACAGCGTCGGCTGGTACCGCCGCATCTTCGATATACCCGCCGAAGACGCCGGCAAGAGAATCACCATCGAGTTCGACGGCGCTTATCGTGATGCTCTCGTGGTCTTCAACGGCTTTTACATCGGCAAGCACAGCGGCGGTTACGATCCCTTCAGCTTCGACGTCACCGACTTCGCTTATCCCGGCCAGCGCAACACTCTGCTCGTGCGCGTGGACGCCACTGAAACCGACGGCTGGTTTTACGAGGGCGCCGGTATCTATCGCCACGTCTGGCTCGTAAAGACCAATCCGGTCCACGTCAAAAAATGGGGCACCTTCGTCCGCTCGGATGTGAACGGCAACAACGCAAAGCTCTCCATTCGTACTGAAGTGGCAAACCACAGCAAGACCGCTGCCAACGCGCGCGTCGTTTCCACCATCCTTGACCCCGCAGGCAACGCCGTCGGCAAAAATATCTCCGCCTCCGCATCCATGGAAGCCGGTGATGGTCACGACTACGACCAGCAGATTGCTGTAGGCAACGCAAAGCTCTGGTCGCTTGAGGAGCGCAATCTCTACAAGCTCGTTACAGAAATTCAGTCCGACGGCAAAGTCGTCGACCGCTACGAAACACCCTTCGGCATCCGCACCGTCAAGTTTGATGCGCAGCGCGGTTTCTTCCTCAACGGCAAATCAGTCAAGCTCAAGGGAACCTGCAACCATCAGGACCACGCCGGTCTCGGCGTCGCATTGCCAGATGCCGTGCAGTACTATCGCATCCGCAAGCTGCAGGAGATGGGCTGCAACTCCATCCGCACCTCGCACAACCCGCCCACGCCCGAACTCCTTGACGCATGCGACCAGCTCGGCATTCTCGTCTTCGATGAAACCCGCATGATGTCGTCGAATCCTGAAGGCCTCGCCCAGTTCGCCAATCTTGTCCGCCGTGACCGCAACCATCCCGGCGTCTTTATGTGGTCCATGGGCAATGAGGAAGGTACGGCCAACACGGAAAAGGGTGTGCTCATTCTTACCAGCATGAAAGACGTGGCCAACAAGCTCGACGGATCGCGCCCCGTCTCCATCGCGCCCACCGGAGCCATCGGCACTGGCGGCCTCGCCGTCTGCGACGTGGACGGCTACAACTACATGGACCCGCAGGCCGCTGCCTTCCATAAATCGCACCCTGACCGCCCCATCATGGGCACTGAAACCGTCAGCGCCGTCTGCACACGCGGCATCTATATTACGGACCACGATAAGGGCTACGTCGCCTCTTACGATCCCTACACCACATCCGGCCGCGCCTCAGCCGAAGGCTGGTGGCGCTTCTGTGACGCGCAGCAATGGCTCTCCGGCGGCTTTGTCTGGACCGGCTTCGACTATCGCGGCGAGCCCTCACCCGACGACTGGCACAACATCAGCTCGCAGTACGGCATCATCGACACCTGCGGTTTCCCCAAGGACTCGTTCTTCTATTACCAGTCCTGGTGGACCGACAAGCCGGTGCTGCATCTCTTTCCGCACTGGAACTGGAAGGGCATGGAAGGCAAAACCATCTCCGTCTGGGTCTACTCGAACCTCAATGAGGTTGAGCTGCTGCACAACGGCCAGAGCCTCGGCAAAAAAGCCGTGCCCAAAAACTCGCATGTGGATTGGGTGGTGAAGTATGCCCCCGGAGAAATTGAGGCGCGCGGCTTTAAAGACGGCAAACAGGTCATGACCACCAAACGCGCAACCACCGGGGCGCCGGCAAAGCTCGTTCTTAGCTCTGACCGCAAGGCCGTCTCCGCCGATGGCGAAGATGTGGCCATGTTCGCCGTTGAAGTGCAGGACTCTGAGGGCCGCACCGTTCCCATCACAGACAACGAAGTCGAGTTCAAAGTCACCGGCGCGGGCAAGCTCATCGGCGTCGGCAATGGCGATCCCACGGATCTCGACTCGGACATCGGCACCAAGCGCAAAGCGTTTTCCGGTTATTGCATGGGAATTGTTCAGGCCAGCAAAAAGGCCGGAGACATCACGGTGGAAGTAGCGGCCGACGGACTCAGGTCCGCGTCCCTCACCATCCCCGCCCAGGAAGCAACGCTTCGCCCGCAGGCTGCTGAGTGGGTGCGCCCGGTTCCCAAGGGACCAGGCATCACCGGCCTCTGGCGCCCCGTGCCCAATGAGGAAACAGACGACAACCGCCTGATGCAACGCATCCTCGGCTCCAATGCCGTCTTCTCCCTGCATCAGCAGGGCAGCGCTCTTACCGGCGACATTGAAGGCAGCGGCGGCTTCTTTGGCGGCGGTGAAGTCACGCCCATCAAAGACGGCAAGATTGAAGGCTCGAAGGTTTCCTTCAGCTCCGGCATCAATTCGTATACCGGCGAAATCAAGGGCGACCGCATGGAGCTCGATCGCACCTTCCATATTCCATGGCACTTCAATCCACCCAGCGCGCCTCCTGCCAACGCGCCAGACATCGGCCCGGCGCCAGACGGCACCGACCCCTCGCGCGACCCGTCCATGAAGTTCCCAACGAACATCAAGATGGTGTTGCAGCGGTCAGATAGATAGAAGATCGCGAAGGGAAGCGACTCAGGCCAGGACGCGCGGTTTGAAAGCCGCGCGTCCTGCTGAATGTGCGCCAATTCCTCTGGCTAGCCGCTGACTCAACCACGTCGAGATGTAGCGTCATGTGAGTCAACACAAGCCGACTTTT